>OW818641.1:0-2253192 GCA_942492925.1 uncultured beta proteobacterium
GCGTGAATGCAAAAGGCATTACGCTTTACTCTTGCTCTATAACAGTCAATGTTATAGGGACAAGCCGCACGGGCAATTAGTATCAGTTAGCTTAACGCATTACTGCGCTTCCACACCTGACCTATCAACGTCCTGGTCTCGAACGACCCTTTAGGGGAATCAAGTTCCCGGGAAGTCTCATCTCGAGGCGAGTTTCACGCTTAGATGCTTTCAGCGTTTATCTCTTCCGAACTTAGCTACCCGGCTATGCCACTGGCGTGACAACCGGTACACCGGCGGTCTGTCCATTCCGGTCCTCTCGTACTAGGAACAGATCCACTCAAACTTCCAACGCCCACGGCAGATAGGGACCAAACTGTCTCACGACGTTTTAAACCCAGCTCACGTACCACTTTAAATGGCGAACAGCCATACCCTTGGGACCGGCTACAGCCCCAGGATGTGATGAGCCGACATCGAGGTGCCAAACTCCCCCGTCGATATGAACTCTTGGGAGGAATCAGCCTGTTATCCCCAGAGTACCTTTTATCCGTTGAGCGATGGCCCTTCCATACAGAACCACCGGATCACTATGTCCTACTTTCGTACCTGCTCGACTTGTGGGTCTCGCAGTTAAGCACGCTTATGCCATTGCACTATTAGCACGATGTCCGACCGTACCTAGCGTACCTTCGAACTCCTCCGTTACAATTTGGGAGGAGACCGCCCCAGTCAAACTGCCTACCATACACTGTCCCCAACCCGGATAACGGGCCAAGGTTAGAACCTCAAACAAACCAGGGTGGTATTTCAAGGTTGGCTCCACGATACCTAGCGGCACCGCTTCAAAGCCTCCCACCTATCCTACACAGATCGATTCAAAGTCCAATGTAAAGCTACAGTAAAGGTTCATGGGGTCTTTCCGTCTAGCCGCGGGTAGATTGCATCATCACAAACATTTCAACTTCGCTGAGTCTCGGGAGGAGACAGTGTGGCCATCGTTACGCCATTCGTGCAGGTCGGAACTTACCCGACAAGGAATTTCGCTACCTTAGGACCGTTATAGTTACGGCCGCCGTTTACTGGGACTTCAATCAAGAGCTTGCACCCCATCATTTAATCTTCCAGCACCGGGCAGGCGTCACACCCTATACGTCCACTTTCGTGTTAGCAGAGTGCTGTGTTTTTATTAAACAGTCGCAGCCACCAATTTTTTGCAACCCCTTCACCCTCCTGGCGCGAGCCAGTCAAGCTACAAGGGCGTACCTTATCCCGAAGTTACGGTACCAATTTGCCGAGTTCCTTCTCCCGAGTTCTCTCAAGCGCCTTAGAATACTCATCTCGCCCACCTGTGTCGGTTTGCGGTACGGTCTTGTTAAACTGAAGCTTAGAGGCTTTTCTTGGAACCACTTCCGATTGCTTCGCGGCACAAGGCCACTCGTCTCAACCCCTTGAATTACGCTGCCGGATTTACCTAACAGCCTTCTCCAGGTCAAGAACCGGGACATCCAACACCCGGACAACCTTCCGCGATCCGTCCCCCCATCGCATTTAACAATGGTGCAGGAATATTAACCTGCTTCCCATCAGCTACGCATCTCTGCCTCGCCTTAGGGGCCGACTCACCCTGCTCCGATGAACGTTGAACAGGAAACCTTGGGCTTACGGCGTGGAGGCCTTTCACCTCCATTATCGCTACTCATGTCAGCATTCGCACTTCTGATACCTCCAGCATCCTTTACAAGACACCTTCTCAGGCTTACAGAACGCTCTCCTACCATATACCTTGCGGTATATCCGCAGCTTCGGTGACTGGCTTAGCCCCGTTACATCTTCCGCGCAGGACGACTCGATCAGTGAGCTATTACGCTTTCTTTAAAGGATGGCTGCTTCTAAGCCAACCTCCTGACTGTTTTAGCCTTCCCACTTCGTTTGCCACTTAGCCAATCTTTGGGACCTTAGCTGGCGGTCTGGGTTCTTTCCCCTCTTGACGGCGGACGTTAGCACCCGTCGTCTGTCTCCCACACTCGCACTCACCGGTATTCGGAGTTTGCAATGGTTTGGTAAGTCGCGATGACCCCCTAGCCATAACAGTGCTCTACCCCCGGTGGTGATATGTGAGGCGCTACCTCAATAGCTTTCGGAGAGAACCAGCTATTTCCAAGTTTGTTTAGCCTTTCACCCCTACCCACAGCTCATCCCCTAACTTTTCAACGTTAGTGGGTTCGGACCTCCAGTACCTGTTACGGCACCTTCATCCTGGCCATGAGTAGATCACTTGGTTTCGGGTCTACACCCAGCGACTAAATCGCCCTATTCGGACTCGATTTCTCTACGGCTCCCCTATTCGGTTAACCTCGCCACTGAATGTAAGTCGCTGACCCATTATACAAAAGGTACGCAGTCACCCCATTACTGAGGCTCCTACTGTTTGTATGCATACGGTTTCAGGGTCTATTTCACTCCCCTTCCGGGGTTCTTTTCGCCTTTCCCTCACGGTACTAGTTCACTATCGGTCGATTACGAGTATTTAGCCTTGGAGGATGGTCCCCCCATCTTCAGACAGGATTTCTCGTGTCCCGCCCTACTTATCGCAAGCTTAGTTCCACATCAGGGGTTTCGTGTACGGGGCTATCACCCACTATCGCTGCACTTTCCAGAGCATTCCACTACCACTGATGCTAAATCTTGCTGGCTCATCCCATTTCGCTCGCCACTACTTTGGGAATCTCGGTTGATTTCTTTTCCTGTAGCTACTTAGATGTTTCAGTTCGCCACGTTCGCCTTGCAACCCTATGTATTCAGGTTGCAATACCCTTGCGGGTGGGTTTCCCCATTCGGAAATCTGCGGATCAAAGTTTGTTTGCTAACTCCCCGCAGCTTATCGCAAGCTACTACGTCCTTCATCGCCTGTAATCGCCAAGGCATCCACCATATGCACTTATTCGCTTGTCCCTATAACGTTGACCTCTTTTGCAAGAGAACGTTATAAAGAATTTGAGTTTTGCGTGTTTGCCGTATCCAAAGCAAAATCGTATTACTTCTTGAGATCACTTTACATACTTTTTGATTTTACAATCACTACCCACCAAGCAAATCCAACATCTCATCAATGTCTTCATCACTTGATAAATCTTTACTTCTTCCAGATTGTTAAAGAACAGTCACTTCTTTTGGCTTAAAAAACCAAACCACAATGCACAACGCCTCTCGCGTCATTCATTCTCGTTTGGATTTTTTGGTGGAGGATGACGGGATCGAACCGACGACCCCCTGCTTGCAAAGCAGGTGCTCTCCCAGCTGAGCTAATCCCCCGCGCTTTATATGGTGGGTCTGGTTGGAATCGAACCAACGACCCCCGCCTTATCAAGACGGTGCTCTAACCGACTGAGCTACAGACCCATTCAGATCAGCTCTCAGCCGACATGGCTCTGCCGTTACCGACCGATGACTGCTTTTATTAACAGACGATAAGTGTGAGTGCTTGACGCTCTCGCTACTCTAGAAAGGAGGTGATCCAGCCGCACCTTCCGATACGGCTACCTTGTTACGACTTCACCCCAGTCACGAATCCTACCGTGGTAAGCGCCCTCCTTGCGGTTAAGCTACCTACTTCTGGTAAAACCCGCTCCCATGGTGTGACGGGCGGTGTGTACAAGACCCGGGAACGTATTCACCGCGACATGCTGATCCGCGATTACTAGCGATTCCAACTTCATGAAGTCGAGTTGCAGACTTCAATCCGGACTACGATACACTTTCTGGGATTGGCTCCATCTCACGATTTAGCAGCCCTCTGTATGTACCATTGTATGACGTGTGAAGCCCTACCCATAAGGGCCATGAGGACTTGACGTCATCCCCACCTTCCTCCGGTTTGTCACCGGCAGTCTCATTAGAGTGCCCTTTCGTAGCAACTAATGACAAGGGTTGCGCTCGTTGCGGGACTTAACCCAACATCTCACGACACGAGCTGACGACAGCCATGCAGCACCTGTGTTCTGGCTCTCTTTCGAGCACTCCCAAGTCTCCAAGGGATTCCAGACATGTCAAGGGTAGGTAAGGTTTTTCGCGTTGCATCGAATTAATCCACATCATCCACCGCTTGTGCGGGTCCCCGTCAATTCCTTTGAGTTTTAATCTTGCGACCGTACTCCCCAGGCGGTCAACTTCACGCGTTAGCTGCGTTACCAAGTCAATTAAGACCCGACAACTAGTTGACATCGTTTAGGGCGTGGACTACCAGGGTATCTAATCCTGTTTGCTCCCCACGCTTTCGTGCATGAGCGTCAGTGTTATCCCAGGGGGCTGCCTTCGCCATCGGTATTCCTCCACATATCTACGCATTTCACTGCTACACGTGGAATTCTACCCCCTCTAACACACTCTAGCTATACAGTCACGAATGCCATTCCCAGGTTAAGCCCGGGGATTTCACATCCGTCTTGTACAACCGCCTGCGCACCCTTTACGCCCAGTAATTCCGATTAACGCTCGCACCCTACGTATTACCGCGGCTGCTGGCACGTAGTTAGCCGGTGCTTATTCTTCAGGTACCGTCATTAGCAGAGGATATTAGCCCCCACCGTTTCTTCCCTGACAAAAGAGCTTTACAACCCGAAGGCCTTCTTCACTCACGCGGCATTGCTGGATCAGGGTTTCCCCCATTGTCCAAAATTCCCCACTGCTGCCTCCCGTAGGAGTCTGGGCCGTGTCTCAGTCCCAGTGTGGCTGATCGTCCTCTCAGACCAGCTACTGATCGAAGCCTTGGTGGGCCTTTACCCCACCAACTAGCTAATCAGATATCGGCCGCTCCAGGAGCGTGAGGCCTTGCGGTCCCCCACTTTCATCCAGAGATCGTATGCGGTATTAGCCAGTCTTTCGACTGGTTGTCCCCCACTCTAGGGTACGTTCCGATATATTACTCACCCGTTCGCCACTAAGGTATTGCTACCCTCGTTCGACTTGCATGTGTAAGGCATGCCGCCAGCGTTCAATCTGAGCCAGGATCAAACTCTTCAGTTCAATCTCTGTTGTGACATTTCTGTCATGTCTTTCGACTTACTCACTCAAAATACTGACAGGCCATTTCACTTTCGTAAAATGTCCTACTTCTTTATTTCTATGTGAGCATTTGATAATTATTTAAGTATTACAACCCCGAAAGGTTGTCGCTTAAGCATCAAACACCCACACTTATCGTCTGTTAAATTTTTAAAGATCCTGCCCCACCCGACCAGTCTTTCAACTCGCCTTCGCTAACAAATCGTTTTGTTTGTCAGCAGCAGAGAAACGAGATTATGGACCACTTCATTCAACTCGTCAACAGGGGACGCAAAAATATTTTTGCCATCATCGAACATCATGCAGATTCTGAAATATCATAAGCAACTACTTGATCTATTGACGTCCGTTAAAAAGACGTCGCTTTTTTGACTATGGACTCCGATTTCCGCGCTCTTTCAGAAAAAATATCCCGACTGGCTGAATTAACCCATCAGTTGCGTCGTGAAAATGCCGACTTGCGCCTTCGCGTAACTGAGTTGACTTCCGACAATGCCGACATGTCTCAAAAACTTCTTATGGCAAAACAAAAAGTGACTGCCTTGATCGAGCGCTACCCCGCTCCCAACGAAAATGAGGGGCTCGCGCAATGATTCGCCTGAATGTCACCATCATGGGTCAAAGTTACACATTGACCTGCAACAAGGAAGAAGAAAGAACGCTGCGCGAAGCCGTTACCTATCTTGATAGCAAAATGTGCGCGATTCGCGACGCAGGAAAAATCAAGGGGAATGACCGAATTGCCGTCATGGCATCGCTCGCCATCGCTGCAGAGTTACTATCAACCAAATCATCGGACGGGCCACTTTCCGGCATGACAGTTTCGGATATTAAACAGCAAATTCTTTCCATGCACACTGCACTGGATGAGGCTTTGACGCCGCAAGAAAACCTGTTTTGATTCTGAGCAACCGATCAAATAAATTATGCGTAAACGATCGTTGACATGCGTCGCAAATAGCGTACACTGAAGTCATCCCTGCCGTGTTTGCGAATGTCATATATTCCTTGAACCATTCATTCGCATCGGTCGTGGAAATTTGTTCGATGGGTGTGAGCGTCGCTAGTCCGATGAACCCGAAATTGAACTAACTGCGACCACCTGAACCGCAGGTTCGGGGATGCCGGCATAGCTGCACAGGCGGGGGCCTTTTTCAAGCGATTGCATCTCTTTGCAATCGCTTTTTTATTTCGCGGCCCTCAATCCGCCCTGACGTTACGCCCGCAGCTTCAGCTTTCCGGGATAATCGCGTTATGCCAACCGAAAATACCCCATCGGATACCACGAAATGGCTTGCGCGTTTCGGTCACGCGATGCGCAAACATCAACGCCGCATCACCATCGTTCAGTGGACGGTTGTGGGAGTGTATGCGTTGCTACTGTTTGCCCCGCTTTTTCTTCCGCTTCCAACTCACCAAGCGCGCATCGTGAGTCATTTCCAGCGATTCGCACTATTTCTTTTTTGGGGCGTGGGCTGGCCGCTGATCTTTCTTAGCATGATGCTGTTCGGTCGAGCCTGGTGCGGCATCTTTTGTCCGGACGGCACACTCACCGAATGTATCAGTCGTCATGGACGCCGGCAATCGATCCCGCGCTGGATACGGTGGTCCGGCTGGCCGTGCACCATGCTGATTTTTACAACCGTGTATGGGCAAATGGTCGACGTTTACGACACGCACTGGGGAACGCTGCTACTGCTGGGATTGCCCACACTGGGCGCACTGTGGTGCGGTTATGCCTATGGCAATGGCAAGCGCATCTGGTGCATGTACCTGTGTCCTGCAAACGGCCCGTTTGGGCTGCTTTCCAAAATCGCGCCAATTCACTTTCGCGTCGATGAATCGAAATGGAAACAGCACCCGCCGCCTTTGCCGCGCGTGGATTGCCCCCCGCTCATCGATATCCGTCGCATGAAAAGTAATGCCGCCTGTCACATGTGCGGTCGCTGCAGTGGCCACATCGACGCCGTCGCACTCGCGGCACGCTTCCCGCATGAAGAAATTCTGACAGCCGCCGACAAGGACATCCGCACGGCCGATGCCATCACCTTGATTTTCGGTTTGCTGGGCGTTTGCACCGTCGCCATCAAATGGTCGGAACACAAATGGTTTGCTTGGCTCAAATCCGCGCTCGCCCATTCTCCCCTGTCTGCGCTGCAGCACTACACCGCACCGTGGTGGCTCCTGGCGAATTACCCGGCAGAAAACCGGGTATTCAACTTGCTCGACGGCCTTTCCCTTCTCCTTTACATTCTCGGCGTCGGCTTTTTGCTCGGCCTTTCATTGCTTGCATCGCTGAAGCTGACTACGCGAATCGCTCGGAATCCGACACTCTCCTGGCAAAAACTATCGCTCGCCCTGATCCCCCTCGGTGGCACCGGCATGTTTTTAGGCTTATCCACTTTCACCATCACACATCTGAGACAGGCGGGGCTCGCCCTCTCCTGGATTCCGCCCGCCCAAATTGCCCTGCTTGCGCTTGGTGGCGCCTTCTCCTTGTGGCTTGGCGCAAAACTTATCATCACACAACGCACTTCACGACAATTTTTGGGACTGGCCGTATTCACCCTCGCTGTAGCACTACTTGGAACAACCTGGATTGAAAAGCTTTTGGGATAAAAAAAGCCCGCATGATCCCCATGCGGGCTTATCGGCGTGCCGATAATTTTATTCGACTTCAACGACCTCAAGCGCGGCCGCAGGTGGCACCACGCCATCCTCGGAAAAGTCGAGTCTGATCTGTTCGTCATCGCTCAAATCCACCGTTACCGTGCCCCCGGAAACCAGCCGACCGAACAGCAATTCATCTGCTAGCGCCTTGCGAATCATGTCCTGGATCAGTCGCGCCATGGGGCGCGCGCCCATGATGGGATCAAATCCTTTTTTCGCCAAGAACTTGCGCAATTTGTCGGTGAAAATCGCTTCGACTTTTTTCTCCTGCAACTGTTCTTCCAGTTGCATCAGGAACTTGTCGACCACACGCATGATAATGTCTTCGTTCAGCGACCTGAAACTAATGATCGCATCCAGTCGATTGCGGAACTCCGGCGAGAACATTCGCTTGATATCCACCATCTCGTCACCTGCCTGCTTGGTTTCAGTGAATCCAATGGAAGGTTTCTGCAAGTTCTCTGCGCCTGCATTCGTCGTCATGATGATGATCACATTGCGGAAATCGGCTTTGCGCCCGTTGTTGTCCGTCAGCGTGCCGTGATCCAGCACCTGCAACAAAATGTTGAATACGTCTGGATGGGCTTTTTCAATTTCATCCAGCAACAGCACCGCATGCGGTTTTTTCGTGATCGCCTCGGTCAGCAAGCCACCTTGATCGAACCCAACGTATCCCGGCGGCGCACCAATCAGGCGACTCACCGTATGACGTTCCATGTATTCGGACATATCGAATCGCACGAGATCAATGCCCAAGGTGAACGCAAGCTGTCGCGCCACCTCCGTTTTGCCGACGCCCGTTGGGCCAGAAAACAGAAAGGCGCCAATCGGCTTGTCCGTCTTGCCCAATCCCGCGCGCGCCATCTTGATCGCCGAGGCCAACGCATCGATCGCCGGCTCTTGACCAAAAACGACATTTTTTAAATCGCGATCCAGATTGCGCAACTTGCTGCGATCATCCTGATTGACGCTCTGAGCCGGAATGCGTGCAATTTTCGCGATAATCTCTTCGATCTCCGCTTTACCGATCATGCGTTTTTGTTTTGATTTCGGCAAAATACGTTGCGCCGCGCCCGCCTCATCAATCACATCAATCGCCTTGTCCGGCAAGTGCCGATCATTGATGAAACGCGCCGACAGCTCCGCTGCGGTCGTCAGGGCGGAAGCTGAATACTTGACGTTGTGATGATCCTCGAAACGCGACTTCAACCCACGCAAAATCTGCACGGTTTGCTCCACCGTCGGCTCGTTGATTTCAACTTTCTGAAAACGACGCGCCAGGGCCTGATCCTTCTCGAATACGCCACGGAATTCCGTATAGGTCGTCGCACCGATGCATTTGAGTTGCCCATTCGCCAGCGCAGGTTTCAGCAAATTCGACGCATCCAGCGTGCCGCCCGACGCCGAACCCGCGCCGATGATCGTGTGAATTTCGTCGATAAAGAGAATCGAATCCGCGCTGTCTTTTAACTGTTTGAGCACCGCTTTCAGGCGTTGCTCGAAATCGCCGCGGTACTTGGTGCCCGCCAGCAGCGCTCCCATATCCAACGAATAGACGGTGGCCTTTTGCAGAATCTCCGGCACCTCGCCCTTGGTCACGCGCCACGCCAAACCTTCCGCAATCGCCGTTTTGCCAACGCCGGTTTCACCAACGAGCAACGGGTTATTCTTGCGGCGGCGGCACAAAATCTGAATCACGCGTTCGATTTCATGTTCGCGTCCGATCAAGGGGTCAATACGCCCCTCCATCGCCTGCTTATTCAGGTTCAAGGTGAACTGATCCAGCGGCGTTTCCTTGGGCTGGCTTTCGGCCTGTGATTCCTCCGCACCTTCCAGTGCTTTCTGCGGTTCCGGTTGGGGATTTTTGCGCACGCCGTGGGAAATGTAATTGACCACATCCAGGCGCGTCACGCCCTGCTGGTGCAGGTAGTACACCGCATGAGAATCTTTCTCGCCAAAAATGGCCACCAGCACATTGGCGCCGTTGACTTCTTTCTTACCATTCGATGAGGATTGCACATGCATGATGGCGCGTTGAATCACGCGCTGAAAACCCAGCGTCGGCTGAGTATCGACTTCACCCGAACCCGGCACGATTGGCGTATTGTCCGCCACGAAGTTCGACAGCGTCTTGCGCAGATCCACAATATTGACGCCGCACGCATTCAGCACCTCGGCCGCCGATGGGTTATCGAGCAGCGCCAGCAACAGATGCTCAACCGTAATGAATTCGTAGCGAGCCTGTCTGGCTTCAACAAACGCCAGATGCAAACTGACCTCTAATTCTTGGGCAATCATACTTCCTCCATCACACACTGTAGGGGATGTCCTGCGTCCTGCGCGTGCATCATCACCAATTCGACTTTTGTCGACGCAACATCTTTCGAAAAAACGCCGCAAATGCCCTTGCCCTCATTATGCACCTTCAACATGATTTGGGTTGCTTCCTGTTTATCCTTGTTGAAATGCTCTTGCAACACAAACACCACAAAATCCATTGGGGTGTAGTCATCGTTCAGCAAAACCACTCGATACATTGGCGGTAGCCTGAGCGTTTCCGGCTTTCGCTCCAAAACAACTTCGTTTTCTCGCCGTGTTCCCATGTGATGCATGCTTGTCTTATTGTATCGTCAGCCAATCGGCGCCATGCGCCAAACTAAGCGGATTATATAGTTTAAATCCTACGCGAATTTATGGCGCCTTGCCGACGCGCTGCCCAAGTTGCGGGCTAGCGCGAAAATCATGTCAGGAAATCCACTGAAAAAGGGGCAATCTTGTCTAAAACCCCACGAAATTACTTGACATTAGGCATCGTTGCCTCAGAATAATAGTGTTTGACTGATGCAAGCTCTGTTTATGACTTGCGTTATTTGTGGTGAGCCGGTTTGGCGAGGTGCGGTTTGATACGGTTTCTTGCTTTTTCGCTCGTGTGATGAAGTTCTTATTAGATGATAGAAGGCTCCTTTTATGGCAACAGGTACTGTGAAATGGTTCAACGATTCCAAGGGTTTCGGCTTTATTACCCCTGACGACGGCGGCGAAGATTTGTTCGCCCATTTTTCCGCTATCAATATGAATGGATTCAAGACGCTCAAAGAAGGCCAAAAGGTCCAATTTGAAGTCACGCAAGGCCCAAAAGGCAAGCAAGCGTCCAATATCCAGTCTGCTTAACCCAAAGCAGTAGCATCACAAAAACCCCGCTTTACGTGGGGTTTTTTTATGTCCGATAGCCGCCCGAATACAATATATCTGCTCCATGTCGACGAATGAACGTCCCCACAAAATATCCGGCCCCTGCCCCTGCGGCGGTCTGTCGTACGTTGCGTGCTGCAGACGCTTTATCGACGGCCTCGACATCCCCCAAACAGCCTTGGCACTCATGCGCTCGCGCTATACCGCCTATGTCCTGCAAGACGAGCGTTACCTGAGACAGAGCTGGTATATCAGCACCCGTCCGTCCAGCGGCCTTCTGAGCGACAACGATGCCATCAAGTGGCTTTCGCTGGATGTGATGAGTCATCATGAAGACGGCACGGATGGCACCGTTGAATTTGTCGCGCGTTTCAAGGTTCAAGGACGCGCGCAAAAATTGCACGAAGTCAGCCGCTTCATCCGGGAAGATGGTCGCTGGTTTTATCTGGATGGCAGCTTCCCTAATCCCCAAAAGAAATAGGCCTTTCCACAAACGAGGCAGCAACGCATCCTGTTAGACTAACGGGTCTACGAATATCATTTTCACAAAATTGACGTCCATGCCTCCCTCCGACTGGATCCCTCGCAGCCTGCAAAGCGTCTGGCACCCATGTACGCAGATGCAGCACCATGAAACCGTGCCGCTGATTCCGGTCAGTCACGGGAAAGGCGCGTGGCTGTTCGATCCGGACGGCAAGCGCTATCTGGATGCGATCAGTTCGTGGTGGGTGAACCTGTTTGGTCATGCCAACCCACGCATCAACGCTGCGCTGAAAGACCAGCTCGACAAACTGGAGCACGCGATGCTCGCGGGCTTTACGCATGAGCCGGTTATTCAACTCTCCGAACGATTGTCCGCGCTCACTGGCAACGCGCTCGGTCATTGCTTCTACGCGTCGGACGGTGCCTCCGCCGTCGAAATTGCGCTCAAGATGAGTTTTCATGCGTGGCGCAATGCCGGCCAAACGCAAAAACAGGAATTCGTTTGTCTGAAAGGCAGTTATCACGGCGAAACCATCGGCGCGCTCGCCGTCACCGACGTCGCGATTTTCCGCGATGCTTACGGTCCGTTGCTGCGCAATGCGCATGTTGTCGCTTCGCCGGATGCGCGGCAAGCGCAGCCCGGCGAAACTGCCGAGGATATGGCGCGCCGCGCCGCCGCGACGCTGGATGCCTTGTTGCGACAGCGCGCCGACACCATCGCCGCCGTGATCGTCGAACCGCTGGTGCAATGCGCGACCGGGATGGCGATGCATGATCCGCTGTATCTGAAACTGTTGCGCGATTTATGTGATCACTACAACGTCCATCTCATCGCCGATGAAATTGCCGTAGGCTGTGGCCGCACCGGCACCTTCTTCGCGTGCGAACAGGCGGGCATCTGGCCGGACTTCGTGTGTCTGTCCAAAGGCATCAGCGGGGGGTATTTGCCGCTCTCGCTGGTGATGACGCGCGAAAATATCTATCAGGCGTTTTACAGCGAAGATGTCACGCGCGGCTTTTTGCATTCGCATTCCTACACCGGCAATCCGCTGGCCTGTCGCGCAGCGCTCGCCACGCTGGATATTTTTGAACAAGACCAAGTGCTGCAGACCAATCGCGCACGCGCTGCGAAACTCGCGCAAGCGCTTGCGCCGCTGGCTTCGCATAAACAGGTTCGTCACTTCCGTCAACGCGGCATGATTGTCGCCTTCGATGCCATCATCAATGATGCCAACTATCTCGCGACTTTCTCGCGCCGCTTTTTCACGGCCGCACTGGCGCAGGAGCTGCTCATCAGACCCATCGGCAACACGGTCTACCTGATGCCGCCGTATATCCTGAGCGAAGAAGAAATCGATTTGCTGGCCTCACGCACGCTGGCCGTTTTTGAACAAGTGATGCAAGCATGAGCGTGATATTTTCCTGCTTCGTCACCGGCATCGACACCAACGTCGGCAAAACGCTGATTTCCTGCGCGCTACTCCACGCGCTGGCACAGCAAGGCGTGCGTGCTGCGGGCATGAAGCCCGTCGCAGCCGGCGCCGTGCAGCGGGACAGTGTCTGGCATAACGACGATACTGATGCCCTGATCGCAGCGTCAAGCGTCAAGCTGATGCCGGAACTGGCCACGCCTTATCTGCTGCACACCGCCGCCTCGCCGCACATCGCCGCAGCGGCGGAAAACCTGAGCATCGGCCCAAGCTATATCGCTGCCTGTTATCAACAAATCACCAGCCTGGCCGACGCAGTCGTTGTAGAGGGCGTCGGCGGATTTCGTGTCCCTTTGGCCAAGGACTACGACACGGCCGATATGGCGGTACAATTCGGCCTGCCGATGGTCCTGGTCGTCGGCATGCGGCTGGGAAGTCTGAATCACGCCTTGCTGACTGCCGAGTCGATTGCGGCACGCGGATTAAAACTGGCCGGCTGGGTTGCCAACACGATTGATCCCGCCATGCCACATCTTGCCGAAAACATCACGACATTGCAGACCCTGATTTCGGCGCCGTTAATCGGCGTGGTGCCGCATTTACCGGATGCCTCCGTAGCGCGTGCTGCCAGCCATCTTGATTTTTCCTGTTTGCCCGGTTGGCCCGGCAAACAATATTAGAAACGCCGTAGCAAAAAACGCAACAAAGGATTTTGAATTATGTCGCAAGTTATTAAGATTCACCCCAAACAGAATGTCTCCGTCCCGGCAAACGCCACCTGGCCCGTCGAAGAAATTCTGGCGCTATTCGATCTGCCGTTCAACGAACTGATGCGACGTGCGCAGGAAGTTCACCATGTCAGTTTTCCAGAAAACGATGTGGAACTGGCCACGCTGGTTTCGCTGAAAACTGGCGCGTGCGAAGAAGATTGCGGCTATTGCGCACAATCGGTGCACAACGACACGGGTTTGAAAGCCAGCAAAATCATGGAGCTCGAAGCCGTGCTCGAAGCGGCACGCATCGCCAAAGCCAATGGTGCGACCCGTTTCTGCATGGGCGCCTCCGGTCGCTCGCCGAAAGAACGGGACATGGAGAAATACCAGGAGATCGTACGCGCGGTGAAGGCGCTCGGTCTAGAAACCTGCGCGACGCTCGGCATGCTGCAGGAAGACCAGGCGCGACAACTCAAGGAAGCCGGCCTCGATTATTACAACCACAATCTCGACACCTCGCCCAATTTCTACGGCTCAGTCGTGTCTACCCGCACTTATCAGGATCGCCTCGATACGCTCGGCCATGTGCGTAAGGCTGGCCTGAAAGTCTGCTGCGGCGGCATCCTCGGCATGGGTGAGACGCGCCGCCATCGCGCCGAGCTGATCGCGCAAATCGCGAACATGAATCCCTACCCGGAAGCTGTGCCCATCAATCATCTGGTGCCGATTGAAGGCACGCCGATGGAACACGCCGAACCGCTCGACCCGCTGGAATTCGTGCGCACAATTGCGGTCGCACGCATCACCATGCCGAATGCCCGTGTGCGGTTGTCCGGTGGTCGTCAGCAATTGACTGAAGTCGTGCAAACGCTTTGTTATCTGGCAGGCGCCAACTCGATTCATTACGGCGAACGTTTGCTGACCACCGACAATGCCGAAGCAGCCGACGATCTTGCGTTGATTGCCAAACTTGGCATGAAGCCGCGCGAGTCCACGATCGTCAAAGCCAAGTACGCCGAGATGAAAAAATAGGTTTGTGAAAGTCATCTACTACAACGAAGGTGAAGACAACGCTTTCTGGCTCGCTGGCCTGCGCGCTGCACTGCCACAAGCGGAGTTTCGCCTCTGGTTGCCGGGTGACGATGCACCCGCCGACTACGCGCTGGTCTGGTCGCCGCCAGCCGAAATGCTGGCGGGGCGCACCGATCTGAAAGCCATTTTCAATCTCGGCGCCGGTGTCGACAAACTGCTGCAACAAAAAACACTTCCCGCGAATGTCCCGATTCTGCGACTGGAAGATGCAGGCATGGCCGTGCAAATGGCGGAATATGCGACTTATGCCGTACTACGTTACTTCCGTCATTTCGACGAATACGAGCAACTGGCGGCGCAACGCGAATGGCGCTTTCTGCCTTCGAACTACAAACGCGATTTCACGATCGGCATCATGGGCCTGGGCGCCATTGGCGGCCGGGTAGCGGAAGCCTTGCAATATTTCGGCTTTCCGGTACGCGGCTGGAGCCGCAGCCGCAAGAAGCTGACGGGCGTGCATTGTTTTGCCGGTCCAGATTCCCTGAACGATTTTCTGCAGGACTTGCGCGTGCTGATTTGCGTATTGCCGCTCACGTCTGAAACGGAAAACATGCTTGACGCAAAAGTTTTTTACCCGCTCGCTTACGGTGCGTATTTGATCAATATCGCGCGCGGCAAACATCTCGTTGAATCGGATTTGCTCAGTGCACTGGATTCCGGACAAATTGCCAAAGCCACCCTCGATGTATTCCGGGAAGAACCTTTGCCGGCCGGTCATCCGTTCTGGACGCATCCCAAGATCACGATCACCCCGCACATGGCAGGCGAAACCCTGCGCGACGACACGATTCGCCAGGTTGTTGAAAAACTGCGCGCGCTGGAACGCGGCGAACCAGTTACAGGCGTCGTAAACCGTTCGACGGGTTACTGATTCATCCGCTACGACCGCCTTCTGGCGATCGCGTCTTACTTGCTATACCATAAAGCCGGCATTCCTCACCCCATCAACCATTGCAGATTAGCTGACATGCATCCACATACGATCACGCTCAAAAACGGCATTACGATGCCCACGCTCGGACAAGGCACCTGGTTCATGGGCGAATCGCGCGCCGAACGTAAAAGTGAAGTCGCCGCACTGCAGCACGGCATCGCGCTGGGACTGACCCTGATCGATACCGCCGAAATGTATGGCAGCGGCGGTGCCGAAGAAGTCGTCGGCGAAGCCATCGCCGGGCGGCGCAACGACGTTTTCCTGGTCAGCAAAGTCTTGCCCGGCAATGCCAGCCGCAACGGCACCATCGCTGCCTGCGAACGCAGCCTCCGACGCATGAAAACCGAGGTCATCGATCTCTATTTGTTGCACTGGCAAGGCAGCCATCCTCTCTCCGAAACGTTTGCAGCACTGAATGCGCTGCAACAAGCGGGCAAAATTCGCGCGTGGGGCGTCTCCAACTTCGACACCGCCGATATGATTCAGGCAGAAAAAGTCGACATCCACAATAATTGCATCAACCAGGTGCTATACAACCTCGGATCGCGAGGCATCGAATGGGATTTGCTGCCGTGGCTGCGTAAGCGGAATATCGCAACGATGGCCTATTCGCCGCTGCATCAAACACACTTGATCCAACGCGGCCCCATGCAAACCATCGCCAAAGAACTGGGGATTACACCCGCGCAACTGGCGCTATCGTGGTTGCTGCATCAAAACACGATCCCGATTCCGAAATCGTCGAATCTGAAACGCATCGAAGAAAACCGGAAAGCATGGGATATCACGCTATCGGCGGACGTTCTGAACAAGCTGGACCAGGCGTTACCACCACCCAAAAAGAAGCTGCCGCTGGACATCCTCTAGCCCCGCACGCGTCAACTCGCGGCCCGATCAAATCCGCCCTTGCGCCACCAATTGCCGGATCATGTGAATGGTGTCGATGTCCGACTCTTTGTAAGCCGAACGGCGAAAATTGTTGTACATCGCATCCGCGCCTTCGTCCGTCGACGTATCTTCGTACTCGAATCGCACAAACAAATAATCCGGTTGCGGTTCTTCGATGGTCATCGTCAGCGTGGAATCGGAAAACTCTTTTTGCGCCGCAATGTGATAGCGCACCTGATGTTGCTCCAAGTAGGTCACGCGATCCTGGATCACCAGCGTGCCGTAGGTGAGTTGGCGCACAATCGTCGCGTCCGTCCGCTCCGTAATGTCGCAGGCGTCCAGATGCGGCACAAACAGCGTCGGCTCCTCTGCACGCATCACGAGTCCGCGCCATAACTGCAGCCGCGTCAATGGCACAATCATCGGATTGCCGGGGCTGTTGATCTCCACCAGATGCTCGAACTTCATTTCCCCGCCCCTTCAAATTGCCCCTGCTCCATCGGAAACCCTTTGACAAACTCACGCGGGGGCAAACGTTTCCCGCCGGGCTTTTGCAACTCCGTAACGCGTACCACGCCGTCGCCGCAAGCGATCAACACACCCTCCTGTACATTCGCCGTCAGCACTTCGCCGGGTTTGCCGGACGTCGGCTGCATCAACGGTTCGGCACGCCAGAATTTGATAGTCACGCCGTTGATGCGGGCGCTCGCACCCGGAAAAGGATTGAAAGCATTGATCCGCCGTGCCACTGCAAAGGCCGATTGGGAAAAATCCAGCGCCGCTTCATCTTTCATGATCTTCGCAGCGTAATTGGCCCCGGTTGCGGGTTGCGGCACAGCGGTCACCTTACCGCTCGCCATCTGGCGCAAGGTTTCCACAATCATCGTTCCCCCCAGTTGCGCCAGCTTGTCGTGCAGCGTGCCCGCCGTTTCTTCCGGTGGAATGGCGATTTTTTGCATCGCCAAAATGGGGCCGGTATCCAGACCTTCATCCATCTGCATGATCGTCACACCCGTCTCCGCATCACCGGCTTCGATCGCACGCTGAATCGGCGCCGCGCCGCGCCAGCGGGGCAACAGCGAAGCATGGATGTTGACGCACCCCAAGCGTGGAATATCGAGCGCAGATTTTGGCAGGAGCAACCCGTACGCCACCACCACCATCGCATCACAGCGCGCCGCGCGCAGCAAAGCATGGGCTTCCTGTGCCGCTTCAGGCGTCTTGCCGTCGAGCCGCAAGGAAGGAGGTTGCGCCACCGGGATGCCGTGCGCCTGCGCCAACTGCTTGACCGGCGAGGCCTGCAACTGCATGCCGCGACCGGCAGGACGATCCGGCTGTGTCAACACCAGCGGAATATCAAACCCTGCCGTGAGCAATGCCTTGAGCGCCACCGCCGCAAACTCCGGCGTGCCCGCGAACGCGACCCTCATCGCGCCCCGCTCCGTCGCGACTTGCGGGATTTGCCAGGCAGCTCGTCGCGCTGCATTTCACGCTCTTCTTTGATCATTTTGGTCTTGATGCGATTGCGCTTGAGCGGTGATAAATATTCCACGAAGACAAAGCCGTTCAAATGGTCGATTTCGTGCTGAAGGCATACTGACAGCATCCCGTCTGCGGTAGTTTCGAAAGGCTTCCCGTCGATATCCTGCGCGCGCACTTTCACTTGCGCCGGCCGCTCGACTTCGTCATAGACGCCCGGCACGGACAGACAGCCTTCCTTGCACATCGCTTTTTCCGCGCTGGCCCAGATGATTTCGGGATTGATCAAGACGCGCAAATCATCGTGGTTTTCCGAAGCGTCAATGACGACGATGCGTTCGTGCACATCGACCTGCGTTGCCGCCAAGCCGATGCCGGGCGCGTCGTACATGGTCTCGGCCATATCGGCCACCAGTTTTTTCAGACGCCCGTCGAAGACGGTGACGGGTTGGGCAATTTTGTGCAGACGTGGGTCTGGATAACGCAATATAGGGAGTAAAGTCATACGTATAAGCAACAGCAAGAGGGTATTCTCGTGCGTTTTTCTTGCTAGTTCAGTGTTTTATGTGCAGAATTTGAGTCAGTTTGGCAATAGCAGTGCGAATGCGATTTGGCATCTTCACTCCGTGTTATCGCCACTTGCGATAACGTCTTCACTGGAACGACCATGAAAAAGTTTAGCACAGCCACCCTGATTCTCGCCCTTGTTGCAACGACGGCATCTTCCGCTTTGGCTGCGGACAAGAACAAATGCGCGCTCCGCCCTGACGCGCCGGACAAACATGTGGTCGTCAAGGGTGACACCTTGTGGGGCATTTCCAGCAAATTCCTGGAACGTCCCTGGTGCTGGCCGGATGTGTGGGGCATGAACCGCGATCAAATTCGCAATCCGCACTGGATTTTCCCCGGACAAATCGTTTACATCGACCGTGCGTCCGGACAGCTGCGCCTAGGCACTCCCGCCGGGAAGCTGCCTTATGTCGCTTCCCAGCCAACGGGCCCGACGCACGCGCGCCTGCAACCCACGGCCAGGATCACGCCGCTTGGCAAAGATGCCTTGCCCTCTATCGATCCGAAAGTCATTGAGCCTTTCCTGTCGCAGGCCCTGGTCGTTGAAGAAGATGAACTGGATGACGCCCCGCGCGTTGTGGGCACGATGGATGGCCGGGTCAAACTCGGAAAGGATGACCGCGCTTACGTACGCGGGAACCTCAAAGGCCACAGCGTCTTTAACGTCTTCCGACCAGCCGCCCCCCTCAAAGACCCCATTACCCAGAAAGTACTGGCCTATGAAGCCGTGCATGTCGGCTCCGTGCAGTTGAAAAAACAATCCCCGTCGGATCGTGAAGCCCACAGTTTCGACGTGCTGGAAGCCAGCCGGGAAATGGAAGCGGGCGACCGTCTTATTTTGAAACCGGCCCACACCGTCGTGAATTACGTCCCTCATCCGCCAGAAAAACCCGTGGAAGCCCACGTTGTCTCCATCTACGGCAGTGGGGTCACGCACTCGGGACAAAACCAGATCATTACGATCAACCGTGGACTGAACCACGGCATTGAGGTAGGCATCGTGCTGAAAACCTATCGTTTGGGCGATGTCGTCAAAGATACGACAGCCGGTTTCTTCAGCCGCTCGGCGATCAAGCTGCCAGATGAAGAAAGCGGCACCCTGTTCGTCTTCCGTGTCTTTAAAAACGTATCCTATGCTTTGATCATGGAAGCCAAGAACGTGATCGTCGTCGGCGATACCGTTCGCTCTCCTGAATAAGCCGTCCGAAACTGCTACCCCCGGGAGAACGCCATGTCGATCCAGGCTGATGAATGCGCGGCCTGGATCCGACTGGAACAAACGCCGGGGGTCGGCCCAGTTCTGGCCCGCAAGCTGCTTGCCGAGTTTGGTCTTCCCCCTAATATTTTCGTCGCGGGTTTTGGCGTCCTCCAAAAATTCACCTCGGACCGGATTGCCCAAGCCCTGACTCGCTCACCCGACCCGGCCTTGCAGGCGCTGATTGAGAAAACCGCGCTCTGGGCCAAGGAAAAAGGCAATCATTTCATCACGCTGGCTGATCCGGATTATCCACGTGCGTTACTAGATATCCCTGATCCACCGCTCATCCTTTATATCAAAGGTCGGCTAGAACTACTGTCGCAGCCCGCACTCGCCATTGTGGGCAGCCGCAATGCCACCGTCCAAGGAGCCAGCAATGCCGAAAACTTTGCCAAAGCCTTGAGCCACGCTGGGTTAACGATTGTCTCGGGCCTGGCGCTTGGCATTGACGCAGCTGCGCATCAGGGCGGCCTTCAAGGCGCCGCATCGACGATTGCCGTGATCGGCACCGGCGCCGATATCGTGTATCCCGGAAAGAATCGCACGCTGGCCCATCAGATCGCCGAAGCGGGCTGCTTAGTAAGCGAGTACCCACTCGGCACGCCCGCCATCGCAACCAACTTCCCACGCAGGAACCGCATCATCAGTGGCTTGGCGCGCGGTGTACTCGTCGTCGAAGCGGCCGCCCAATCCGGATCGCTAATCACCGCTCGCGTCGGCGCCGAACAGGGCAAGGAAATTTTCGCGATTCCCGGATCAATCCACTCCCCTTTGTCTAAAGGTTGCCATCTGCTGATCAAGCAGGGCGCCAAACTGGTCGAATCGGCCCAAGACGTTCTGGAAGAATTGCGACTGCCATCCTCTTCAATACCCCGCCCCGCTGTGACAACCAACCCAACCCAATCGATCCCGCCCGATCCTTTGCTCGAAATAATGGGTTTTGATCCGATCAGCATCGAGGGGTTGGCCAATCGCACGTCCACGTCGCTGGCCGAACTCAACGCCCAACTGCTGACGCTGGAACTGGAAGGAAGCGTCGAACGTCTGCCTGACGGCAAATACCGGAAGATTGCACATTAAACAACCAAAGTGGCTGCCAGTATGGATCGGAGGATCCCCGTTATAATGCCGGGATGCTTGATGTCCTTGTTTATCTTTATGAAACGTATTACCGCCCTGAAACGTTTCCCGAAAAAGCCGCATTAACCAAGACGCTGTCTGACATTGGTTTTAAGGAAACCGAGATCACCGACGCTCTTATCTGGCTAAATCATCTGGCCGAAACCTCCGAAAATTTTGCCGAACACCATCCTGAACGGGACAGCTTTTCACGCGCCCAGCGCATTTATGCGCCGCAAGAGATATCCATTCTCGGCCACCAAGCCGTGGGCTTTATCCAGTCGCTGGAAACTGCTGGCATCCTGGATCCAGTGTTGCGTGAAATCGTTATCGAGCGCGCCCTCGCTGCTGGCATCTCTCCGATGTCAATTGAGCAACTTCGTCTGATCATTTTGTTTATTTTTTGGAGCCAAGGTGAAGATACCGATTTCGCCTTCCTCCACCCAGCTTTTGCCGACATTGATATGCAGCAAGAAGTCCTGCTTCATTGATTTCGCGGTCTTTTCCTTTTTTACATCACTCCCGCATACGGCGCTTGCGAAGTCTGCTTGAACACGCTTATCATTAGCCGCCGAGTAAATGCTCTCACGGAGCACGTCCTGCTTGTCGGTCGCCCCTTGTCTCCAGACATTCGGCTGGCATAGCCGCATACCCAACAGGCCGTCTGTGCCATCATTTACTCCGTTTTCCACCCCCAGCCATCCCGTAATCGCGTAAACTGGCGCCTTTTATTTGAGACACGCATCATGTCCAAAACTCTGATCATCGCGGAAAAACCTTCTGTAGCGAACGACATCGCCAAATCGCTCGGCGGTTTCACCAAGCATGATGATTATTTTGAGTCTGACCAATACATTATCTCTTCCGCCGTCGGCCATCTGCTTCAGATCAGCGCGCCGGAAGAATTTGAAGTCAAACGCGGCAAATGGAGTTTCAATCATTTGCCCGTGATTCCGCCGCATTTTGCGATCAACCCCATCGTCAAAACGGAAACGCGGCTGAAACTGCTGAACAAACTCATCAAGCGCAAAGACGTGACGTCTATTATTAATGCCTGCGACGCGGGACGCGAAGGCGAACTCATCTTCCGCTTGATCACGCAACACGCCAATGCCAAGCAACCGGTCAAGCGACTCTGGCTGCAATCAATGACGCCCACCGCCATTCGCGATGGCTTCCAGCATCTGCGCAGCGACAAAGAGATGCTGCCACTGGCCGACGCGGCGCGCTGCCGCTCCGAAGCGGACTGGCTCATCGGCATCAATGGCACCCGCGCGATGACCGCTTTTAATTCCAAGGAAGGCGGCTTCTTCCTGACCACGGTAGGCCGCGTGCAAACGCCGACGCTCTCCATTGTGGTGGAGCGCGAAGAAGCGATCAAAAAATTTGTGTCGCGCAATTACTGGGAAGTGCGCGCCGAATTTATTTGCGCAGCCGGCGTGTATGAGGGCCGCTGGCAAGATCCGAAGCACAAGAAAGATGAAACCGATCCGGAAAAGCGCGCCGAGCGTCTCTGGAGCAAGGCCGCCGCCGAATCGATTGCGACGGCCTGCCGTAGCAAACCCGGCAAGGTCACGGAGGAATCGCGTCCCTCGACTTCGATGTCGCCCGCACTGTTCGATCTCACCAGTCTGCAACGCGAAGCCAACTCGCGCTTCGGCTTTTCCGCCAAGAATACCCTCGGTATTGCGCAAGCGCTGTACGAGCGCCACAAGGTGCTGACTTACCCGCGTACCGATTCGCGTCATCTGCCGGAAGATTACATGGCGACGGTGCATCAAACGCTGGAAACGCTCACCGACAGCAACAACTACCACCAGTTTGCGTCGCAAATCCTCAAGAACAAATGGGTGAAACCGAACAAACGGATTTTCGACAACACGAAAATCTCTGATCACTTTGCGATCATCCCGACCACGCAAGCGCCGAAAAACCTCTCGGAACCGGAACAAAAACTCTACGACCTGGTCACGCGTCGTTTCATGGCCGTGTTCTTCCCGGCTGCCGAATTCCAGGTCACCACGCGTTTCACCGAAGTCTCCGGTCACCAATTCCGCAGCGAAGGCCGCGTGATGACCAATCCCGGCTGGCTTGCGATTTACGGCAAGGAAGCGATGGAAGCCGGAACAGATAGCGCCATACTCGCTCCTGTCGGCAAGAACGAAGCGGTCAAGACCGACAAGATCAATGTCAACGAACTGGCCACCCGCCCGCCTGCTCGCTACTCGGAAGCCACCTTGCTCACCGCGATGGAAGGCGCAGGCAAACAAGTCGAAGAAGACGAACTGCGCGAAGCAATGGCGGGCAAAGGACTCGGCACGCCTGCAACACGCGCCGCGATCATCGAAGGACTGCTGAGCGAAAAATACATGTACCGCGAAGGACGGGAGCTCATCCCTACCGCAAAAGCCTTCCAGCTCATGACCTTGCTGAATGGCCTCGGCGTCAACGAATTGACGCTGCCGGAATTGACGGGCGAATGGGAACACAAACTCTCGCAAATGGAACGAGGAAAAATCACGCGCGAGCAATTCATGCAGGAAATCGCGCAGATGACCCAAACCATCGTCAAGCGCGCCAAGGAGTACGACGAGGAAACGATTCCTGGCGACTATGCCACGTTGAAAACGCCGTGCCCGAATTGCGGTAGCGTGGTGAAGGAAAACTATCGCCGCTTCGCCTGCACGCAATGCGAATTCTCGATTTCCAAAACGCCGGCTGGACGCCAATTCGAAATCCCTGAAGTAGAAGAATTACTCGCAAATCGCACGCTCGGCCCGCTGCAAGGCTTCCGCTCGAAAATGGGCCGTCCTTTTGCCGCCATCCTGAAAATTGCACGCGACGAAGAAAACAAAAATTACCGCCTCGAATTCGACTTTGGCCAAAGCCTGAACGATGATGAAAGCGCCGAAGCCGTCGATTTCAGCGACAAACAGCCACTCGGCGTGTGTCCGAAATGCGGCGGCAATGTGTATGAACTTGGCCTCGCGTATGTCTGCGAAAAAACCGTCGCAAAACCCAAGGGGTGCGATTTCCGCAGCGGTCGCGTGATCCTGCAGCAAGAAATTCTGCCGGAACAAATGACCAAGCTGCTGAAAGACGGCAAAACGGATTTGCTTCCCGGATTCGTGTCCCAGCGCACGCGCCGCCCATTCAAGGCTTATCTGGTACGCGGCAAGGACGGCAAAACCGCTTTTGAATTCGAGCCGCGAAAAACAAAGGCGCCCGCCAAAGATGATGACGGCGAGTCCAAGACCAAGACGTCCTCGGCGAAAACAACAGCAGCAAAAACTGCATCGGCCAAAACCAAAGTCGAACCTGCTGTAACGACTGCTGCACGGCCGACGAAAAAGCCCGCAACGAAAACCGCCAGCAAGACTGCCGCAAAGGCCCCCGCGAAAAAAGCGTTAAAAACGCCAAGCAAAACGGCAGCAAAAACTGCAACGAAAGCGGCTGCCAAGCCTGTCGCAAAAACGGCTACGAAAACCGCCGTGAAAAAAACCGCGGCGAAGACGGTAGCAAAATCGGCAGTGAAGAAAGCACCGGCTAAAAAAACAGCGGCAAAGAAAACTGCGACAAAAAAGTCGACGAAATAAGGCCGGATAGCACATGGCGTCCGAACAACCCACCCATACGCCGCACACGCCGCCGACCCGCGACGAATGTGTGCAAGCGATGCTTGCGCACGCGCTGGGCGTGACGATCAGCTTCCTTGGGCCGCTGATCATCCGACGTAGAAATGGCAAACGATCCGACTATCTTCACCGCCACACCACTGAAGCGTTGAATTTTCAAATCACCCTCGGCACCATTTTGCTCATTTGCTGGAATTTTTTGCCGCATGCATGGTTTGCGCTCATGCTCTCCGCCTATCTCACGCTCAACGCGCTGCTCAGCATTCCGGCCATGATCGCAGCCTCGCGCGGCGAAGCTTACCGCTACTGGCTGTCGATTCGCATCATCTTATAAACAACGCCTCGGGCTTGATCCGGCGACCGTGCCGCTTTCCTTAGTACAATGCAGAAACCAGGCTCAATGCCTTGAGGTTCTTCCTTGTCTTGTCCTCTTTTCGGAGTTTGCCATGTTGCCTTCCCGCCTCGCCGCCTCGATATGCTGCGCACTCCTGCTCTGCGCCTCCACGGCCTTCGCCGCTTCATTGGCCGATCTTTCCAACACCGATGCCACCTCCGGCCTCAAAGCAGCGATGAAAAAAGGATCGAACGCCGCTGTCGCCAAACTCGGCGTACCCGACGGCTTCCTGAAAAACGACAAGGTCAAAATTCCCTTGCCCTCCGCGTTGAAAAAGGCGCGCCCTGTGCTCTCCATGCTCGGCAAAGAAAAGCAACTCGATGAACTGGAAGTCGCCATGAACCGCGCGGCAGAATCCGCCGTGCCGAAAGCGAAACCCTTGTTCATCAACGCCGTGAAATCCATGTCCGTTTCCGACGCCAAGAAAATCCTGAAAGGTGGCGACACGGCCGTCACGGAATTCTTCCGCGAAAAAACCGCGTCTCAACTCAAGGTGGAATTTCTGCCCATTGTAAAAAGCGTCACCGATCGCTCCAATCTTTCGGCCAAATACAACTCAGCCGTCGGACAAGCCAGCCAGTTCGGCCTCTCCAAAGCACCTAAAACGGTGGAAGACTACGTGACGGAAAAAGCGCTGGATGGTTTGTTCACCATCATCGCGGAAGAAGAAAAAGCAATCCGCAAAGATCCGGTGGGATCGGGGAGCAAGATTATCAGTACGGTGTTTGGGGCGTTGAAGTAGCGTTCAACGAGCGCGTCGTTTGTGCGAAGATGAAACTGACTTTGCAGTGATTCGGACTTGCCGGGGGTAGCCCGGCGGCTACCTACTTTTCTTGTCTCGCCAAGAAAAGTAGGCCAAAGAAAGCGACCGCGGCGCCGCTGACTTCCCCGCTGTCGTGAAGCCAAAAGCGGGAAACAAAAGAAACTTGCTTCGCTCAAACAACTTTTGTTTCTAATCCGCTTTTGCCTCCCCTCCATCGGCAGCGTCGCAAGCGGAGGAAAACCTAGCTACCGAATCGCCCTAGGAAGCAGATATTCAATAAATAAATCGAACCTAGCTCTTTTTGATTTTACTTTGAAAGATACTTGAGAGGCCATACCCTCGGAGCCCAATGCAATTCATTCGTTGAACTCTGATAACCTCCAAAATCGTCTGTTACAACAACTTCATATGTTGCAACAACTTTCTTCCGCACGGCTTCCACCTTTTCGACCCCGTCCACATCGCCCACCACTACGTGATATACCGGCGTGTGATTATTGGCAAGAATTCTAATCTCGGCCATGAGTAACATGTAATGCGAGGAACCAAAGCAAATTGTGCTCAACGAATACCCCAAATTTTTCTGAGGCTCTGGTATTGACTTGCTACTACCCACAATATATGAGTGATTACTCTTCTGACCAAGAATGTACGGAAGACAAATCGGACGAAAGTCTGCCGGGTCGAGAGAGCACAAAACTTGGCAGTAACCAATTTTTTCCAGCATCCTAGCGTAACTGTCATGATTAAAGCGCATTTGCGCCGTGAGCCGCCCGGGATACTTTTTCTCAAACGCTTCCAACTTCTGTTGATCAGTTATGGCTTTGAAAGTCCAGAATTTACTTCTATCTACCGATTCTGGCAGGTCCAATAACAAGCCCGCCGTGTCCATATGATAAAAAACCATTGGGGCGGGGTATTCCTCGTACGGGATTTTTAGTTTTCGCGCCTGACCCTTGGGATCGGACAGGAAAATAAATTTCTCTCGTTTGTACTTTCTCCTAGATGGGGCATTGTAAGAATTCCTGGCATCGTCCCATAATCCCTTTAGCACGTCCCGCTCAAATCGAGTTGTTATCTTTGCACAAAGTTTGCAGCTGGCATCGTTAAGGATGTGGACGCCGCCTATGGAGTACGGAAGCACGTGTTCATCTGTGAGCTCTGACTTCGTATCCCCACAATAAATACAAGCCCCCTTGCTAGGAATTCTCGTCGGTCCTTGAGTCATGGCTAATAGACATAGGTTAAAAGGTGCGTATTCTATTTTCTTTTTCTCAACCGCTCATCAAAAACCACTGCTAACTCTCACGTGCTGCATTCACCCGCTTGCGACGCTGCCGCTGACAGAAGGCAAAAGCGGATAAGAAGCGAAAACTGTCTGAGCACAGCGAGTTTTTTCGCTTCCCGCTTTTGCTGCGCTGGCGGCGGGAATTCAGCGGCGCCGCGGTCGCCTTCTTTTGCCTACTTTTCTTGGCGAGACAAGAAAAGTAGGTAGCTGCCGGGCTACCCCCGGCAAGTTCAAACTACTGCAACGTTCATTCCAGCAATGCCGACCTGAAGGCCGACCTACATACCCCCAACCTAACCTTCCCCCTCACAGGGGGAAGGAAAAAAATCAGACGTGCCCCGCAATCGCGCGCGGTTTGTACGGCGCCTCCAGCACCCGCATCTCCTCTGCCGTCAACGTCACCCGCGTTGCCGCAATCGCTTCTTCCAGTTGCGGCATCTTGGAGGTGCCGACAATCGGGGCTGTCACGCCTTTGTGCAGCAGCCACGCATACGCGACCTGCGCATTGGAAATGCCTTTGGCCTGCGCCACTTTCGTCAGTGCTTCCACCACACCAAAATCGCCTTCGGTGTAGTAGTAGCGTTGCGCGAGATCGTCGGTCTTCGCGCGCGAGGTGGCGGAAGCGTTGGAGCCCGCATCCTTGTCTTCCGGCTTGCGGTTGCCGGCGAGGAAGCCACGCGCGAGCGGACTCCACGGAATGAGCGCGACTTTTTGATCCTGACACAGCGGAATCATTTCGCGTTCTTCTTCGCGATACGCGAGGTTATAGTGGTTTTGCATCGAGACGAATCGCGTCCAGCCGTTTTCCTTCGCCACCTGCTGTGCCTTTGCGAATTGCCACGCCCACATGCTGGATGCGCCGATGTAACGCACCTTGCCAGCCTTCACGATGTCGTGCAGCGCTTCCATCGTTTCTTCGATGGGCGTATTGCGATCCCAGCGATGAATCTGGTAGAGATCGATGTAGTCGGTGCCCAGACGCTGCAGCGATGCATCCACCGCGTGCATGAGGTGCTTGCGCGAGAGGCCGCTGGCATTGGGACGTGACGCGGCTTTGGAGGTGGGCGCGTCCACACTCAAATCTTCGGAGACCGGCCAGAAGACTTTGGTGGCGATCACGACTTCTTCGCGCTTCGCATATTCCCTGACCAGCTTGCCCGTCAGAATTTCGGACACGCCGTTGGAATACATGTTCGCAGTGTCGAAAAAATTGATGCCCGCTTCGACGGCGCGCTTCATGAACGGTCGCGAGGCGGCCTCGTCCAGTACCCACGGACGCCACAGCGGGGTGCCGTACGTCATCATGCCGAGGCAAATGCGGGAAACTCTGAGACCGGTCGCGCCGAGATTAACGTATTGCATATTGTTCCTTTCCAGTGATGCTTGATTAAACAATGAGATTTTCGGTAATCGTTACGTGCTGATCATACGGCGATTGCGTGAGAAATTCGCGGAGCGCTTCCAGGTGCGCCGCCTGTGCCATGCTGATAAAAATTTGCGCGGGAGGATTTTTCAGGATGCGATTAAGCGTCACGCGCATCGCTAGATTGCCGACGCAACAGGGGCAAGCTGGCGCCAATCGAATCGTCTGGATGGGGGGGGCGAAGGAGACATCGTTCCCGGCCCCGGTTCCGCCTTCGAGAATCACGGCCGATGAAGCGGGAATTTGCTGCAAAACGGACAGGCGTTCGGCAATCGCTTTCTCGCGCATGGGAGCATCCCCGCCCGCGACCAGCGTCACACGCGTCATTCGCTTTTTCTGGCCGCCTTGACGGATTCCACCCCCAGCTGCTTGAGCTTGCGGTAAAGATGAGTGCGTTCCAGGCCGGTTTTTTCGGCGACGCGCGTCATGCTGCCGCCTTCGCGTGCCAGGTGGTGTTCGAAATAAACCCGCTCGAAGGCATCCCGCGCTTCGCGGAGCGGCAAATCGAAAGAGAGCGTAAAGGAATGGATCGCCGATACGGGTTGAGGAACCATCCCTGGCACTTGCTGTCCATTCAACCCTGACGACGCCACAAGCGTCGCGGAAGCAGACGTGGCCATTGAGCGCTCATCCAGCGATTGAGACATCATGCGCAAAGGTGTTGTGTGACGCAGCGGATCATGCCCTCTCGACAACCCTTGTTGAACCGCTTTCAACAGTTTTTGCAGCGCGATCGGTTTTTCCAGGAAATTGAGCGCACCAATGCGGGTCGCTTCGACCGCCGTATCGATCGTGGCGTGGCCGGACATCATGATCACGGGCATTGTCAACAAACCATCACGTTGCCATTCTTTCAGCAAGGTCACGCCGTCCGTATCCGGCATCCAGATATCCAGTAGCACCAAATCTGGCGTGCCTTCCGTGCGAACCCGGCGGGCTTCACGTGCATTTTCAGCAGTGGCGACGACATGCCCCTCGTCACTCAATATTTCATGCAGCAACTCGCGGATGCCTATTTCATCGTCAACTACGAGGATATTCGCCATGTTTACCAACCCTCAAAAACGTGATGCAACGATCGATATTATCTATCAAAACGGTGCCAACTTTAACAGCAAAATGGAAACTTTTGCACCTGAACCATCTGTTCGATTCTGAATATCGATCTGCCCTGCGTGTTCGTCAATAATTTTCTTGACCATAGCCAGCCCCAATCCCGTCCCGCGCGATTTGGAGGTGACATAGGGCTCAAACGCGCGTGTCAAAATCCGCTGTGAGAAGCCGGGGCCATTATCCGCCACCGAAAAGCGCACCGCTTCGCAACTCTTGCCGTCCGCATCCTGGTAATTGATCACCTCCGTCACCACATCGATCTTCGGCGCAGGACCATCGTCCGCCCGATCCCGCACCGCATCTTGTGCGTTTTGCAGTAGGTTGTGGACAACTTGACGCAGTTGGGTCGCATCCCCCATCACTTTAGGCAGGGTGGGAGAGAGTCTTGCCTCAATGGCGTCATGCTTTTCTCCCCCCGTATACAAATGCAGCACTTCTTCAATCAGCGCGTTCAAATCCAGTTCATGAAGCTCCGCCACAGGCAAGCGTGCATAATCGCGGAAATCATCGACCATGCGCTTCATTGATTCCACCTGATTGACGATCGTGGCCGTTCCTTTTTTCAGGATCGTCATTTCCTGTTGTTCCAGTTTGTTTTCCAGTTTCATCTGGAGTCGCTCAGCAGCCAGTTGAATCGGCGTGAGGGGGTTTTTAATTTCGTGCGCAAGCCGTCGCGCCACCTCGCCCCACGCAATCGCACGCTGCGCGGAAATAACATCCGAAATGTCGTCAAACACCACAATGCTGCCAACGGCGCCCTTGACAGGCAAGGTCGAACCGCGCGCCAACAAGGTAATCACATTGCCGACTTCTGCGGGATCGTCCAGCGATCGCGGCACTTCAATTTGATGCTGCCAGTACGTTACTTCAGTTTTCCCATCGCCAGCAGCCGATTGGGCGCTTCGTCCCGAAAACGCTTTGGTGATGACTGCGGCAAACGGGGCAAGCCCCTCAATTTCCTCGAGCGACTTCCCGATCTGGCTTTGCATTTCATGCTGCAAAATGCGCTCCACGGATTCATTGCAACTCACCAGCTTGAACTCAGCATCCAGCACGATCACCCCGGCGGACATGTTCCCCAGCACGGATTCCAGGTAAATCTTGGCGTTTTCCATTTCGGTGCGACTTTTCTCTGTCGTGTCACGCGCGTCCGACAGCTGCTTCGTCATGGCGTTAAAAGACTGCGTCAACAAACCCAGTTCGTCGGGACTTTCGATAATCGGACGCGGCGACAAATCGCCTTCTGCCACCGCTTTGGTCCCTTGCGCGAGCAACAGCAACGGCCGCGCCAGTTTGTTGGCCAGCATGAATGCGCTCGCGATCGCAGCGAAAATCGCAAGCAGCAATGTCAGCGAGAGCGTCACCAGATACATCTTGCGCAGCCCGGCGCGACTCAAGGATCGCGTTTTGTATTCACTGTATGCAACGCTCAGGGATTCGGCATTGCTGCCCAAGTTTTTCGGCAAAGGTTGCAGCAGCTGAAGAAAATGCGATTCGCCCTGAATTGATAGCGCAGCACTCCCCACAGGAATCGCCACCACCACGCGCAGACGGATCGGCGTTGCCGCTTGCGGCCCCATGCCATCTGGATCGTTGCCGCCTTCAATGGCCGAGAAGCCGGAAGTCAATCGCGCCTGCAACAACATCGACTGCGTCGGCAAATCCGTCATGAACCGCGCCCGATTGCCCATGGCGCTGGCCACCACCTGCCCGCCCGAGGTCACAATCGCCGCTTCCTGCAGCAGGCCTTGCTCGCGCATCCTATTCAGGCGGACAATCTGTTCGGTCGGCGTCAGTTCCGCCATTTCCTTGGCGACGTGATGGGCGCGGGAATTTAATTCATTCAACGCGGAATCCAGCACCACTTGCCCCAACTTGACCCCGGCATGCAAGGCTGATTCCACGTGCACGTCAAACCATGACTCGATCGAGCGCGACACGAACTGCATCGACACACCGTAAATCACAATGCCGGGCAAAATGCCGATGACGCCGAACAGTAATACCAGACGCGCCATGATCCGCGAACCGAACTTGCCACGCCGGTAACGGCGATAAAGTCGCAGGACCATGACCACGATCAGCACCAGCAGCGCCAGCGCCACCAGCACATTCAAGCCCAGCAACCAGGGGTAATGTTCTTCAAAAAAACCGGAATTGTCAGAAGCGGATGCCAGGAGGAACAGCAAGATGCCCATGATGGCGCATCCAACAACCAGCATGTAACGGAGAATTCGTGTCACGACATTCCTCTGAGAAAATGAGCCGGGCGGTCAAAGCCGATGTGTGGGCAAGGGCCAACCATCTACCAACCTAAGGGTGTAGTAATCGCCACTTCCTCTATTCTGCCACGTAAGAGAACCGCTTCCAACCCGATGAAAGCTGCCAGTCGGGATTGCTGATGGCATTGATTTGAAACGGCTTGGGCAATTGCGAAATATCGAGCCTCATGCGCACTGCCACTGCATAGGTTTGACCGGGGATCAAATCCTTCTTTTCCGCGATGACCCATCGCGGGGGTATCCGCACGAATGACAAGGCCTCATCCAGGGTCCGGAAATTCTGTTGCACGCCGCTCCCAATGGCTGCGGCATATCGGCGCGTCAACACGTTGTAGGAAATACGAAAAGTCTGCTTGGTGTCGACCGCTTTCTCGTCGAGCCAGTACCAGCGCGGGCGAGCCATTTCAACATCGAGCGTGAAATAAATCGGCACGCCATGCGCCACAGCATTTTCGAGACCGCCAGTCAGATCAAACGCAAAACGCGTTGTCAGTTGATACCCTTCATCGGTCTGCTGAATCGTTGCCTGCTCGACCTCAATGCTGCCAGGCGCAGCCATGGACGGGGCTTGCGTCAGTATCGCAATCAGGCAAAAAATTAATAAATGAAAAAAACGTTTCATCACAAGCGTTTCGGCAACACAGGTATCGGCAATACTAGGCTTTCAAGCCATTGGCTTTTGAAAGAGCGCATAAAACAAGCCATCGTGATCTTGTTCCGGTGAAGCCACTGGCAGCAACTGGCCAGGCGCAGGAAGGCGCACGGCGCCTTGTCTTGCGGCAAACGCTGCCGCCTGCCCCTCTGACTCCTGCGGCCACATTGAACATGTCACGAAGAGCAATTTACCATCTGGACGCAGCATCTGCCAAAGATTGTCGAGGATTTGTGCCGAAAATGTTGCAAGTCGATGCGTGTCGGCCCGCCGACGCAACCAGCGGATATCGGGGTGACGTCGGACAATGCCTGACGCTGTGCATGGCACATCAACCAAAATGCGATCAAAGGGTTGCCTGTCCCACCACCCCACCTTGCTTGCATCGCCCCTCTCAACTTGAGCTGACAACTGCAAGCGGCGCAAGTTTTCATGGATCCGATCCAGTCGATCGGCATCTGCATCCAGTGCGAGCAGATCGATTTTGGCCGATTCCAGCAAATGTCCAGTTTTCCCGCCCGGTGCGGCGCATGCATCCAGCACGCGCATGCCATCGCGCACATCCAGAAGAGAAGCCGCCAATTGCGCGGCTGCGTCCTGTACCGACACCACGCCTTCCGCAAACCCCGGAATCTGCGTCACCGGCACTGGCTGCGTCAGACGCACGGCAGCGGGTCCGACTTGCGTCGCATGCATGCCGTTTTCCGTCAGTCGCTGCAAATAAGCCGACACCGTCGTCTGGCGCAGATTCACGCGCAAGGTCAACGGCGGTTGGTCATTGCCCGCCTGAAGAATGGCTTGCCAATCGGACGGGTATGCGGTGCGTGTCGCATCGATCCACCATTGCGGATAGTTCCATTGCGCCACCGGACTCTTATTGGCTTCCGCGATCAGCGATTCGCGCTCACGCAAGAAACGGCGCAACACCGCATTCACCATGCCTTTGGCGGATGCCGTTTCCGGATCGGCTGACGCTGCCGTCACGGCCTGATCCACCACCGTAAACGCTTCGTAACCCTTGCCGTCATTCGCCTCTTCAGGGTACGAGAGCAAACTCAAGGCGGAACACACCAAGCCGTGCAACAGCGGAGGCGGTGCTTTGCTGGCCAGTTGCGCCAGCAGTGTTTCGGCCATGCCGAGCTGACGCATCGTGCGATAAGCAATATCCTGTATCGCACCGCGCGCCTGCGGCGTTATGTGTCTACTCGAAAAAATAGCTGCCAAGGCTTCGGGCAAAGCCATGCCTTGTTTCACTTTGGCCACCGCCTCCGCCGCACCGAGCAGCGCAAAAGCGAGTGAATCGGTTTTCAGGTCGATGGTTTTTTCAACTGTACTTGTGTGCGTATTTGGTTGGCGCGCAGGCGCGGATGCACGCGCCCGCTGCGATCCCGCCCGCTTCGGTTCCGTTTTTTTCTTGAGCGAGATCGTCGGGCGCGTGGACATCAGAATGTCTCGCCGTCCAGACCGTCCTGCACCTGCTCGGCTGCGCGCATCACCGCGCGCGCCTTGTTCTCGGTTTCCTGCCATTCGGATTCCGGCACCGAATCCGCGACGATCCCCGCGCCCGCCTGCACGTACAGCATGCCACCGGTGATGACACCCGTGCGAATCGCGATCGCCACGTCCATCTCGCCGCTGAATGACAGATAACCGCACGCGCCGCCATACACGCCGCGCTTGGTCGGTTCCACTTCATCAATGATTTCCATCGCGCGCACTTTCGGTGCGCCGGACAGCGTGCCCGCCGGGAAAGTCGCACGCAAGACGTCCATGTTGGTCAAGCCGTCTTTCAACTTGCCTTCGACGTTGGAAACGATGTGCTGCACGTGCGAGTATTTTTCGATGATCATGCGTTCAGTTACCTGCACCGTGCCGGTTTGCGCAATGCGTCCCACATCGTTGCGCGCCAGATCGATCAGCATCACGTGCTCGGCGATTTCTTTCGGATCCGCGAGCAATTCCTTCGCCAGTTGCGCATCTTTTTCCGGCGTGGAACCGCGCGGCCGCGTCCCTGCAATCGGACGCAGAATCACTTTCTGACCGTCATCCATTTTTTCCTGACGCACCAGAATTTCCGGCGACGAACCCACGATCTGCATGTCACCAAAATCGTAAAAGAACATGTATGGCGACGGATTCAGCGCACGCAAGGCGCGATACAAGGACAGCGGCGAATCGGTGAAGGGTTTTTTCAAACGCTGTCCGATCACGATTTGCATGCAGTCACCGGCCGTGATGTATTCCTTGCATTGGTTCACTGCCTTGAAAAAATCTTCCTTGCGCGTGTCACGCAGAATTTCCGTGAATTGACTGCCGTTGGCAGGCGGTGCGACAAACGGTTTCGCCAGCAGATTGCGCAATTCGCGGATGCGCTGGCGCGCGCGGAAAAATGCTTCCGGCAAGGTCGGGTCCACATACACAATCAGATACAGCTTGCCGGACAGGTTGTCGATGACGGCCAGCTCTTCGCATAGCAGTAACTGAATGTCCGGCATGCCGAGATCGTCTTTTTGCTGGCTGTTGGCCAGGCGCGGTTCAATGTAGCGCACCGCGTCGTAGCCGAAATAGCCTGCGAGTCCGCCGCAAAAACGCGGCAAGCCCGGCGTAAGCGCCACTTTGAAGCGCGACTGATAACGCGGAATGAAATCGAGCGGATTGCCTTCATCCACTTCAATGACTTGACCGTTTTTTACGACTTCGGTGCGCATGCCATAGGAGCGCAACAGCGTCGAGGCGGGCAGTCCGATGAAAGAGTAGCGGCCAAAGCGTTCGCCGCCGACGACGGATTCCAATAGGAAGGTGTTTTTGCCGTTGTTATCTTGCTGAGTCAGTTTCAGGTAAAGCGACAGCGGCGTTTCGAGATCGGCAAAGGCTTCTGCGATCAGGGGAATACGGTTATAGCCTTGCGAGGCCAAGGATTTGAATTCGAGTTCTGTCATGTTTGTCTCCATGCCGCTTGGGGATGCGCGGCGACGCGTTCAAAAAACTTGCCAACATCAATGCGTTGGCAGCCAATCTTTGGTCAGTTCGACCAGGATTGCCAGCGTCGCCAGGGCCAGGCCTCCAGGCCTTCCTTTTGGGTGACGATGCGTTTTTGAATGAGAGACATGATTGGTCTATGCGTAAATTTTCAGGTTGGGCATCAACCGATACGGCGTGCCGCTTCCATCAGCGAATGAACTATACCATCGGAATCCAGCTCCTGTACAGGTCGGCCATGGTTGTAGCCATAGTTTACGGCCAGAACCCAACAGCCAGCCGCGCGCGCCGCTTCCGAATCATTGGTGGAATCACCCACCGCCACCACTTCCCGTGGCTGGACGCCAAACTGCTCAAAAACGGCCCGCATCGGCATCGGGTCCGGTTTCTTTTTCTCGAAGGCATCTCCGGGGTAAATGGCGTCGAACATTTCATGCACACCCATTTTAGCCAGCAGGGGCAAGGCAAACTCGCCTTGCTTGTTCGTCACGCACGCGAGCCGAAGCCCTTTTTCACGCATCGCGGTCAAGCCTTCTTTCACTTCCGGATACAGCTTGCTCCACTGGCCATTCACTTCAGTGTAGTGAGAAAGAAAGGATTTTCGCGCCTCCGGAAAAATGCGCTCCACATCCTCCGGCGGAAAATCCGCACCGAGCGAACTGCGCACCAGCGGCACAAACCCTTTGCCGACGAAAGTGCGGACCAGTGCAATGTCTTGCTGTGGCAGCGACAAGTCTTTGCGCATCCGGTTGACCGCTGCGTGAAAATCCAGCGCGGTATCCACCATCGTGCCATCCAGATCGATAATCGCGGCGCGTATGCCGCTGAGCTTCACAACCTGCTGCGGATTCATTTTTTTGCTACGACCTTCTCAGCTACCTTATCTGCAACTGAGGCAAGCTGCGTCCGCATCGCGTTGATGACCGCCTTGTAATCCGGCTTGCCGAAAATCGCGGAACCGGCGACGAACGTATCGGCACCGGCAGCGGCAATCGCCGCGATATTGTCCACATTCACGCCGCCATCCACTTCCAGCAAAATGTCGCGGCCAGATGCGTCGATCATCTTCCGGGCTTCAGCCAACTTTTTCAGCGCTTCCGGAATGAAGGCTTGCCCACCAAATCCGGGGTTCACCGACATGATGAGAATGATGTCGACCTTGTCCATCACGTGCTTCAGATAATCCAGCGGCGTCGCCGGATTGAAGACCAGCCCCGCCTTGCAGCCATGATCGCGAATCAGTTGCAGCGTGCGGTCGATATGTTCGGACGCTTCCGGATGAAAGGTAATGAGGTTCGCCCCCGCCTTTGCAAAATCCGGAATGATGCGATCGACCGGCTTGATCATCAGATGCACGTCGATGGGCACTTGCACATGCGGACGGATTGCCTGACACACGAGCGGGCCGATGGTGAGATTCGGCACGTAATGGTTGTCCATCACGTCGAAATGGATGAAGTCGGCGCCAGCGGCAACGACGTTCCTGACCTCTTCGCCCAGACGGGCGAAGTCGGCAGACAGAATACTGGGGGCAATGCGGTAAGTTGTCATGGTGTTCTCTCAAATCCAGTCGATATTTTATACTGTCGGGGTTTTTGCGTAAAAATGGTGTTTTTTTGAGTCACGCTCCTTTTTGCATTGTTTCGGATCGATTTGTCATGCTTTCTTTTTCCCGCGCTCCTGTCCTGTCTTGCCTGTTCTCGCTGCTGATGCTCGCCCTGCTCTCGGGCTGTTCCCTCTTTCGCCAGGCACCGTCGCCCAACGCACTGGTCGAAGACCATTTTGCAGCGCTACCGGGCTGGCAAAACGATGACGTGCGCGAAGCGTGGCCTGCCTTTCTTGCGTCCTGCGAAAAACTCAAAAAACAACCCACCTGGAAAACACCCTGCACCGCCGCCCAACTCGTCGATGCGAACGATGCCGCTGCAATTCGCACCTTTTTTGAAGAACGTTTTGTCCTGCAGCGCGCGCACAATGCCGAGGGCCAGGATGTCGGCCTGATGACCGGCTATTACGAGCCGCTGCTGCGGGGCGCACGCAAGCGTGGTGGCCCGTTTCAAACGCCTTTGCTCGCCAAGCCTGACGACCTGCTGTCTGCCGAACCCCATGGCGCGCCGCCGGAATTGAAAGGCCCGCGCGCACGCAGCCGTCGCGTCAACGGGCAAACCATTCCTTATCTAACGCGCGCTGAGATCACGGCTTCCAACCAATTCAAGAAAAAAACCATCTTGTGGGTGGACGATCCGGTCGATGCTTTTTTCCTGCAGGTGCAGGGATCGGGACGCGTGCAACTCATAGACACCAACGAAACGGTGCGTCTAGCCTATGCGGATCAGAACGGCCATCCTTACCAATCCATTGGTCGCCACCTCGCTGATCTCGGTGAGATTCCCATTGAGCAGGCGTCCGCCCAGCGCATCAAAACCTGGTTAGCAGACAATCCCGCACGCCAAGCCGAACTGTTTAACGCCAACCCCAGCTACATTTTCTTCAGAGAAGAAAAAATCGCCGATCCGCGCATCGGCCCCAAAGGCGCATTGGGCGTACCGCTGACGCCAGCACGATCCGTCGCGGTAGATCCCGCCTATATCCCGCTCGGTGCGCCGGTCTTTGTGGCGACCACGCATCCTGCAGACAATCAGCCGCTGCAACGTCTCGCCATCGCGCAAGACACGGGCAGTGCGATCAAGGGTGGCGCACGTCTCGACTACTTCTGGGGATTCGGGCAGGAAGCGGGCGAGGTCGCGGGCAAAACCAAACAGCGTGCCGCCATCTGGGTACTGCGCCCGCGTCAGATCCCGTAAGCACCGCCATCAGCCAGGCCGGGTCTGATCCAGCGCAAAACTTGAATGGATTTGTCGCGCACTCATTTTTCGGCGCGCTATGCTTCAAAGCGTTACCGATTCCTGATCACCACCTATTTAAGGAGCAGGCGCCATGACTCCCGACCCCCTCAGGCAAAAACTGTCGGCACTCCACGCGGAACTGCAATCCGCCAATCGTCTCGATCCGGAACTGCGTGCGCTGCTCGACACCCTGGACCGCGACATTCAGGTGCTGCTCGGGCAATCCCCATCTGAGGCAGCCAATCTCGCCGAAGCCCTGCGCAAACAGGCGGCAAAGTTCGCTGCACAACACCCCACCCTGGAAGGCTCACTGCGCGACATCGCCGAAACACTGAGTCGCATGGGCATCTAAGCCTTTCAGCCAAGACATGCATCCGGGTGCCCGCCCTTGTCATTGACGCGCCATCACCTCGCGCCCCGAAACCTTTGTGCGCGCCTTCATAAGACTATAAAAAAACCGCTTTCCCGCGCGCCCGAGGAACCCGAAACCGCCGATAATGTTGCTTCCATGATGCTTTTTGACCGCGAAAATTACTTTCAAACAAGCATTTATGCACAAAATTTTTGCCTGACCCAATTTTTACAAAAAATTTTTTACCGCCATTAATTAAATATATAACCGGTTGATTTTAAAGGAGTTATTTTTTGCATCGGGAATAGGCAGAATGTCGAAACCCGCGCCAAATCTGGCCTCGCGCCCTGTCAAGAGGTTTTTTCCCACAAAGTTTTCCACAGGATTTGTGGATAGGCAAAAAATTCTTATGAAATGAAGAGTTAGCCGAATTCTTAAGGTTTTACATTAAGTCGATAATGCGTCGCATCTTACAAATCTCGCTGGACACCCCTCTTGACAAGCTTTTTGACTATCGCTGGATTTCCGGTTCAAGCGATGCAAAAACGCAGCAGCAGCCTTCGCCATTACCTCGCCCCGGACAACTCGCACTCGTCCCCTTCGGCAAACGACAAGTGATGGGACTGATCGTCGGCATCAAGGACGAATCCGAGATCGAAGACAACAAAATCCGCGACGTGATCGCGGTGCGCGATCAACTTTTACCACTTTCTGATGCCTGGATGGCACTCTGCCGCTTCGCCGCTGGCTACTACCAGCGTCCGCTCGGCGAAATTGTGCTGCCGTCGCTGCCCAAAATGCTGCGCAACGAGAATCCGGTCTCGATCAATCGCGCCTTGAAAAAAATCGCCGCACCCACCGAGGCCGCCTCACCGCCGGCCGATGCCCCGGCATTGAACGCCGGACAACAACAAGCCGTGGATCCCATCGTCTCCTCGCAAGGGTTTGCGCCCTTCCTGCTACACGGCATCACCGGCAGCGGCAAGACTGAAGTGTATTTGCAGGCCGCAGAACAACTGCTAAAAACTGCCGACGATGCGCAAATCCTGATCCTGGTGCCGGAAATCAATCTCACGCCGCAACTCGAACACAACGTACGCGCCCGCTTCGGTAATCTGCCCGTCGCCACCCTGCACAGTGGTCTCGCCGAGGGTGAACGCTTACGTCACTGGCTTGCCGCGCATCTCGGCCAGGCGCGCATCGTGCTCGGCACACGGCTCGCGATTTTTGCATCACTGCCCAAACTGAAACTCATCGTCGTCGATGAAGAACACGATCCCTCGTACAAGCAGCAGGAAGGCTTGCGCTATTCCGCACGCGATCTCGCGGTGTGGCGCGCGCAGCAGCTTGATATTCCCGTGGTGCTCGGCTCGGCCACGCCGTCGCTGGAAACCTGGCACCACGCCCAGTCCGGTCGCTATCGCAAACTCGCACTGACCGAACGCGCGGTGCAGGATGCGACCCTGCCCGCCGTCAAGCTCATCGACATGCAACGCGACAAACCCGTTGAGGGTTTAACTGCGGGATTGAGACGCGCGTTGAAACAGCGTCTTGAACAAGGTGAGCAATCACTGCTCTTTCTGAACCGGCGCGGTTACGCGCCCGTAATCGCCTGCGATGCCTGCGGCTGGGTCAGCCACTGCCCACGCTGCACCGCCTTCATGGTCTTGCACCAGTCCGACAAACGCCTGCGCTGCCATCATTGCGCTCTTGAACTGCGCATTCCGAAAGCCTGCCCGACCTGCGGCAACGTCGACTTGCAACCGCTCGGGCGCGGCACGCAGCGCATCGAAGAAAGTATCCAGCACCAGTTTCCGGAGGCGCGCTTGCTACGCATCGACGCCGATTCCACGCGCCGCAAAGGCAGCGCGCAGGAAGCATTTGAGTCCGTGCATCGCGGTGAGGTGGATATTCTCGTCGGCACGCAAATGGTCGGGAAGGGACATGACTTTCAAAACCTCACGCTCGTCGGTGTGCTCAATCCCGACACCGCGCTCTTCTCGCAGGATTACCGCGCCAGCGAACGCCTGTTTGCGCAATTGATGCAAGTCGCCGGCCGCGCCGGACGCACTGCACAAAAAGACGGCGGGAACCCCAGTGAAGTCATCCTCCAGACGCGCTATCCCGATCACCCGCTCTACACCGCACTCATCGCGCATGACTACGAGCGCTTTGCCACGCAACTGCTGGCGGAACGCGAACAGGCGCAACTCCCGCCATTCCAGTATCAAGCCTTACTGCGCGCCGAAGCGAAAACGCTCGAAGCCGCGATGGACTTTCTGGAGGCGGCCACAGAAAACGTCGCGCATCCCGATGTCACCCTCAACCCCGCGATGCCCGCCACCATCACGCGCGTTGCGAATGTGCATCGCGCCCAACGGCTGATCGAATCATCCTCCCGTCCCGCACTGCAGGCGTTTTTGAAGATGTGGATGGGTGAACTCCGCGCAATGAAAACGCGCGTGAAGTGGACACTGGAAGTGGATCCGGTAGACATTTAAACCCTGCCCTTGTGAGGGCGAGGGCCGAGGCGGGGGTGCTGCGTCAGCAAAATGAGCAAACTTCGCAGTAGGTCGAACTTGCCGGGGGTGGCCCGGCGGCCACCCCCGGCAAACTTCAACTACAGCAACGTTCGCTCAAAATGCAAACGCTACTGCCCCCAGCCTCCGCTGGGGTGACAAGACATCAAAAAAATAGGGAAGCATTCGCTTCCCTATTTTTTAAATCATCTTGTCACCGGCTTATACCGCAACCGCTTCGGCTTCGCCCCCTCTTCACCCAAGCGTTTCCGCTTGTCCGCCTCGTATTCCTGATAATTACCATTGAAAAACACAACTTGCGAGTTGCCTTCGAACGCCAGAATGTGCGTAGCGATGCGATCAAGGAACCAGCGATCATGCGAAATCACCAGCACGCTGCCGGCAAACTCGAGCAGCGCATCTTCCAGTGCACGCAGGGTTTCAACGTCGAGGTCGTTCGACGGTTCGTCGAGCAGCAGCACATTGCCGCCTTTGAGCAGCGTTTTCGCAAGATGCAGGCGACCGCGTTCGCCGCCGGAAAGCGAGCCGACGTTTTTCTGTTGATCCGATCCCTTGAAGTTGAAGCGCCCCAGGTACGCGCGCGACGGCATTTCGAATTTACCGACCGTGAGAATATCCGCGCCGCCGGACACGTCTTCAAACACGGTTTTGCTGCCATCGAGATTTTCACGCGATTGATCGACCATCGAAATTTTGGCGGTGGTGCCAATAACGACTTCACCACTGTCCGGTTTTTCAACGCCGGTGATCATCTTGAACAGCGTGGACTTACCGGCACCGTTCGGACCGATGATGCCGACAATCGCACCTGGGGGAATGCGGAGGCTGAGATTGTCGATCAGCAGGCGATCACCAAACGCTTTGGACACATTTTTGAATTCGATGACTTCATTGCCGAGCCGTTCCGCCACTGGAATGAAAATTTCCTGCGTTTCATTCCGTTTTTGATATTCGTATTCGGACAGTTCGTTAAAGCGCGCGAGACGCGCCTTGCTTTTCGCCTGACGACCTTTCGGATTTTGGCGCACCCATTCGAGTTCTTTCGCCATTGCTTTCTGCCGTGCCGATTCCGACGACTCTTCCTGTTTCAGTCGTGTACTCTTTTGATCGAGCCAGGAACTGTAATTGCCTTTCCACGGAATACCCTGGCCGCGATCCAGTTCCAGAATCCATTCGGCGGCATTGTCGAGGAAGTAGCGATCATGGGTGATCGCGACGACCGTGCCCGGGAATCGGTGCAGGAATTGTTCCAGCCAATCCACCGATTCCGCATCCAGATGGTTGGTGGGTTCATCCAGCAACAGCATGTCGGGACGCGAGAGCAACAGACGGCATAGCGCAACACGACGCTTTTCGCCACCGGAGAGCACACCGATTTTCATGTCCCACGGCGGCAGGCGCAACGCGTCGGCCGCCATTTCCAGTTGTTGCTCCAGATTGCCGCCGTCGCTGGCGGCGATGATGGCTTCAAGCCGTGCCTGCTCTTCAGCAAGTTTGTCAAAATCCGCGTCCGGTTCGGCGTAGGCTGCGTAGAGCGCCTCCAGCTTGGCGCGCGCTTCAAACGCTTCGCCCAAACCGCCTTCCACCGCTTGACGCACGGTTTGTTCCGCATCGAGTTCCGGCTCTTGCGGCATATAACCGATTTTCAGGTTCGGCATCGGGCGCGCTTCGCCAATGATGTCTTTATCCACGCCCGCCATGATGCGCAGGAGCGAGGATTTGCCGGAACCGTTCAGGCCCAACACGCCGATCTTGGCGCCTGGGAAAAACGAGAGGGAGATATCCTTGAGGATTTGACGCTTGGGCGGGACGATCTTGCCCACGCCGTTCATGGTGTAAACGTATTGAGACATGGTTTTGTGTAGAGTAAAAAAGCGGCAAAAAACGATAAGATGCAAGGATAACTGATGGCGGCAGAGAATTCGCCTTTTTCCCCGATAAATTGTTTTTCTTGCCCCTCTCTTCCCCCGAATATCAGTTAGCGCAGCCCCCTTTGAAAATAGGCTTGCGTTTTAAGCAGCTTTGGCCTATCGTCCAATCCGCGTCACTAACCAAAGGTTGATTGTGGCATCCCGTCCGACCCATAAAAGCGGTATTGCTGCCCTGACTATTGCTGCCATCGGCATTGTCTATGGTGATATCGGTACAAGTCCTTTGTACACGATGAAGGCTGTGTTCGCGCCTGAACACGGTCTCAATTTGAATGCCGCCAATTTGCTGGGCATTGTTTCCCTCATTGTCTGGGGGCTGACTATCGTCGTCACGCTCAAATACATTATGCTCATCCTCCGTGCGGACAATCGGGGAGAGGGCGGGATCATGGCGCTGATGTCGCTGGCACTCTCCTCGCTGCCCAAGGCATCGCGCTGGCAATATCCCATTCTGCTTCTCGGCGTTTTCGGCGCCACACTGTTTTACGGCGATAGCGTCATCACCCCTGCCATGTCCGTCTTGTCTGCCATTGAAGGTCTGGAAGTGGCGACCCCGGCACTCAAGCCCTATGTCGTCCCCATCACCGTCCTGATCCTGATCGGCTTGTATGCAGTTCAGTCCAAAGGCACAGCCGGCATCGGCAAATGGTTTGGTCCGGTCATGATCGTCTGGTTTGCCACGCTCGCCATCATTGGCTTGATTAACATTGTCCGCACCCCGGAAATTCTGGCGGCCCTCAATCCCTGGTACGCTATTTCTTTCCTGATGCGCAACAAGATGATTGCCTTCATCGCGCTCGGCGCAGTCGTGCTGGCCTTCACCGGCGCAGAAGCCTTGTATGCCGATATGGGTCACTTCGGCTCCAGGCCGATTCGTATTGCGTGGGTTTTTGTGGTCTTCCCCGCTTTGGCGCTGAATTACCTTGGGCAGGGCGGTTTGCTGCTCTCCAACCCTGCTGCAGTGTCCAACCCGTTTTTCCAGCAACTGGAGTCCTGGAGCATTTATCCGCTCGTTGTGCTTTCTACCATTGCAACCGTCATCGCCTCCCAAGCGACGATTTCGGGTACCTTCTCGATGACCAAGCAAGCGATTTCTCTCGGCTTATTGCCCCGCATGAAGGTCGTGTACACATCGGATAAGGAGATGGGACAAATATACATGCCCGTCATCAACGGCTTGCAGCTGGCGGCCGTTGTGCTAGCGGTTGTCGAGTTCGGTTCATCGGATGAGTTGGCCGCCGCTTACGGCATTGCCGTCACCGGCACCATGCTGATGACGACCATCCTGACCTTCTTTGTCTTTCGTTATCACTGGAAATATCCGTTGCCGGTGGGGCTGGGCGTGTGCGGCGCTTTCATGGCCGTCGACATAGCGCTGTTTTCGTCGAATACGATGAAGTTCATGCAAGGCGGATGGTTCCCACTGATGCTGGGACTGGTTTTATTCGTCATCATGCTGACTTGGCGACGCGGACGCCAACTAGTCGGCGAAAATCTGAAAAAACATGCGATTCCGCTGGATGGCTTTCTGGAATCCCTGTTTCTGGTGCCGCCTGCTCGCGTGCCAGGCACGGCCATTTTCCTGCGGGGGGAAAATGATGGTGTTCCGCATGCGATGCTCCATAACCTGAAACATAATCGTGTGCTGCATGAGCGGGTCATTTTCTTGACCATTCACATGCATGAAGTGCCGTGGGTGCCATTGGCCGAACGGATTCAATTACAGGATTTTGGCAATGAGTGTTATCAAGTCCGCGTCCATTACGGTTTCAAGGACGAGCCGGATATTCCCCAAGTGCTCGAATTGTGCAAATCGCACGGGCTGGAATTCGATATGCTGTCGACCTCGTTCTTTATCTCCCGCCAAACCATTATTTCGACGCCGGGGGCCGGCATGAGCATGTGGCGCGAGCACCTTTTCGTGACACTCTCACGCAATGCCCGAGGCGCAGCCGATTATTACCAAATCCCGCCCAATCAAGTCATTGAGCTCGGGACGCAAGTCGAAATTTGACCCCGCCAGCGATTTCGCGCCGCATTATAATAACGCGTCACATTAATATTTTCCAGAACCTCGACCTTCTCCTTAATGGAAGACGGGCGAGGTTTGTGTTTCTTCGGGCGTGAAAATCAACCGATGCCGTCTTTAAAATAGGTTAATATTTCTTTTCGAAAAACACCCTATTTCATTATCTGAAAATCATGGATCTGTCCGAGCTATCGATATCCGAACTGCAATCTCTGCAAAATAAAATCAACCAGGAAATCAAAAAACGGCAAAAAGAGAAAATCGCCCAAGCGCGAGAGCAGATTATGTCCATTGCGCTGGATGCTGGCCTGCCGTTAAAGGATTTGATTAGCGCACCGGCACGCGGCAAGGGAATGAAAGTGGCGGTGCGTTACCGCCACCCTGCCGATCCTTCCCTGCAATGGACCGGGCGCGGCCATCAGCCCCGCTGGGTGCGGGAATGGATTGCCTCCGGAAAAACGCTGGACGCCTTGCGCATCTAGCAGGCCGCTGAAATACGTCACGAGGATGGTCAGATGCAAGGCGCACGGAGCGCAGGAACCGGAATGTACGTAGCGTACATGAGGATTCCGAGCACCGCGCAACGCAGCAAATGACCACCGCAGTAGTATTTCAGCAGCCTGCTAGCGTTCCGGGAATGGAAAAAACGCGCCGACTATCGAACCGGTGAGGTCATAACCTCAACCGGTGCATCTTTGGCGGGGCCCGCCTCAACGCCAGGCTCGACAATCGGTGCTGGTTGAGCATCCGTCGAAGTCGACTTGCCTTTGGATTGGTCCCACTGCAAGCGCTTGAGCTCTTCTTCGGAAATGTAATCAAACACCTTCACCACTTTGGACACGCCACTGACCCCACTGGCGATTTGCGCTGCGCGTTCGCCTTCGCGATGCGTCACGCGGCCCATCAGATACACATTACCGCGCTCCGTCACCACCTTGATCGCGCTACCGTAAACATCCTTCGCATCAAGGAAACTGGCAACGATTTTGCTCGTGATATAGGAATCGTTGGTGCGCGAGCCAATGCTCGAAACAAACGTCACCTCCAGTTCGTTGACGACAGACAGGACAGTATCAATCTTGGCGATTTCGCGTCCCACCCGCTCTTTCATGCTCTGATCCTTGACCTCGCCAGTCAGCAACACCTTGCGGTTGTAACTCGTCACATTGACATGACCGTCATCGCCAACAATTTTGGCGGCTTGCGTTTCACCTTTCACCAAAATTGTCTTGTCTTCTGCCTGCGTGGCCACCGTCCGACGATCCACTGTGGCGTAAGCGCCAACCACCGCCGCACCCACCACGGTTTCCACGCCGCACCCCACCACGCCCAACGTCGTTGCCACCAACATCAAGCCGCCTGCAATGCGTTTCCATGTCACCTGTTTTTTCATGTCATTCTCCTCCGAATAGGGCAACATCCACCCCGTCGCAAATACAATGAATTGCCAGCAAATGCACTTCCTGTATGCGCGCCGTCCGTTCGTGCGGCACACAAATGTGAACATCCTCTTCCGTCAGCAGTCCGGCCATTTGTCCGCCACCCCGACCGGTCAGCGCCACGATGCGCATGTCGCGCTCTTTCGCCGCTTCCATCGCGGCAATCACGTTAGCGGAATTGCCGGACGTGGAAATGGCCAGCAGCACATCCCCCGATTGTCCGAACGCCAGCACCTGTCTGCTGAAAACGTCGCGATAACCATAATCGTTGCCGACGGCTGACAGAATCGAGGTGTCCGTCGTCAAGGCCAGCGCTGGCAACGGCAAGCGCTCCCGCTCGAATCGTCCTACCAGCTCTGCGGCAAAATGCTGGCAATCAGCAGCCGACCCCCCATTGCCACACGCGAGGATCTTGTTGCCTTGCGAGAGCGCAGAAAACATCATGTCAATCGCCTGCGCAATCGGTTCCGCCAATACCTCAGCCGCTTTGAGTTTGAGCGCTGCACTGTCGTTGAAATGGGCCAGTATTCTTTGGTTTTTCATCATGTTCATGATTATATCGCTGTCTTATTCATCCTTATGATTTTGGGCGCATCACGCTTCGATGGCGTTTTGGAGCCAATGCATGCTATCACCTTCCATGGCGACCACATCGAAGCGGCACGGCGGCATGGCATTGTAACGCTGCAAGTAAAATTGGGCGGCCGACACCAGTCGGGCTTGCTTGGCAACCGTCACACTGGCCATCGCGCCGCCATAACGGGAACTTTGACGTTTTCGGACTTCCACAAAAACCAGCGTCGCCCGATCCCGCATGATCAGATCGATCTCCCCGGTTTTGCAGCGAAAATTTCTTTCCACCAGGCTTAATCCGCGTTCCTGCAAATAAGCCAGCGCTTGCGCCTCGGCGACCTGACCGTCCGCTTGCTGCTGCGTGCGGCCTGTCTTTGTCGATGCGCGGTTGCCGGGGTTTCGTGGAGGCGTCATGATTCATCCGGTGTAAAAACTTTTCTTTCGAGCGATCCTGGGACACAATGAGCGTGTTTTAAGCGCCAGCCTGTTGGCGTATTCCTTTAACCACCTTCCGTCACGCGCCATGTCAGATCAACCCAGCGCTCTTGCCATGATACCGACTCTTGTGGACGATATCGCACAACAGCAATATCCCACAGCGGCATTATATGTAGTGGCCACACCGATCGGCAATGTGGCTGATATCAGTTTGCGCGCGCTGCACGTGCTGTCGCTTGTCGATGCCATCGCTTGCGAAGACACCCGCAACACAGGCCTTTTGCTGTCGCGTTACGGACTCGCCAAGCCGCTGATCGCAGTCCATCAGCATAACGAACGCGAAATGGCCAACCAATTGATCACCCGATTGCAAGCGGGCGAACGCATTGCACTGGTTTCCGATGCCGGCACCCCGGCCGTTTCCGACCCCGGCGCGCGCGTCATCGATGTCGTGCGTGCCGCCAATCTGCGCGTTATCCCCTTGCCCGGGCCGTCCGCGCCCATCACGGCTTTATCCGCAAGCGGACTGATCAACGACCAATTCCTTTTCGTGGGCTTTTTGCCTTCGGCCGCGACACAACGCAAAAATGCGCTGGCCGCTTTGCGCCATCAGTCAGCCACGTTAATTTTTCTGGAAGCGCCGCATCGCATTGTTGATACGCTGAAAGACATTGCTGAAGCTTTCGAGCCGACTCGTCACATCGTCATCGCCCGTGAACTGACGAAGTTGTTCGAGGAAATGCATCGTTGTCCGCTCTCGGAAGCCGCCGCCTGGCTCGCCAGCCAGGCCACCCGCACAAAAGGCGAGTTTGTCCTGTTGCTGGAAGGCTGTCCACGCACCACCGACGCAGACGCCGTGGAAGCAGATCGTGTGCTCGACATTTTGCTGGCCGAACTCCCCGTCAGCCAGGCGGCGGCGCTGACCGCTCGCATCACCGGTCAGAAGAAAAATGCCCTTTACCAGCGCGCGCTCGAAAGAAAAGCGTCAAATTGACCCGGTTGTCGCACGCCGTTGAATGCAATAGAATGATTCGGCTTCAACACAGTAGTCCGACGCATGGGACGGGCTGCGCGGCCGGTCAGCCCATGCCCACATAAACGTTGACTCGGCGCATCCAAACAACCATGACGGCAACCTATTGAGTACCTTACCTCTCTGGGCCCAGATCCTGGCGCTCGTTTTGTTGATAGGCTGTTCGGCCTTCTTCTCAATTTCTGAGACGGCGCTGATCGCGCTCAACACTTATCGCGTCAAACACCTGGCGAAGCAAGGGAACAAACGTGCGTATGTCACATTGTGGCTGCTGGAACGAACGGATCAACTGCTATCGCTCGTGCTCATCGCGCAAACCTTGCTCAATGCCCTGGTCACAGCCATCGTCACAGCCATCGCCATCGAATCCTTCGGCAGCAACCAAAAAGTCTTGACGATCGCAACCGGCGCCATTGCTTTCCTGTTGATCGTGTTTGCCGAAATTACGCCAAAAATTATTGGCGCGACCTATCCAGATCGCATTGCGCTGCCCGCGAGTCCGATACTCAAACCGATCATGTTGCTGGCACGTCCCGCGATCTGGTTCGTCAACCTGTTCGTGAATCTGCTCTTGCGCATGCTGGGCATCAAAACCGGATCGGACGCGCATCAGCATCGGCTCTCGCCCGAAGAGTTGCGCACCATCGTGCTGGAAAGCAGCCCATTCATTCCGCACAAACACAAAAGCATTTTGCTCAATCTGTTTGATCTGGAAGCCATTACCGTCCAGGACATCATGACTCCACGCGCGCAAATCGAAGCGCTGGATCTGGCGGTTCCGATTGAAGACATCCAGCGCCAACTGACGACTTGCTATCACAACAAATTGCCCGTCTATGAAGGCGAAATCAACAAAATCATCGGCGTCCTCCAGGTGCGCAGAACGGTGGCCCTGTTAAACCAGGAAGAAAGTCTGACCGCCGACCATTTCCGCGCTTTGCTCACACCCGCCTATTTCATCCCGCAAGACACCGGGGTGTTTACGCAATTGCAATATTTTCAGGAAAACCGGGAGCGTCTGGGCATCATTGTCGATGAATACGGCGAAGTGCAGGGCCTGGTCACCCTGGAAGATATCATTGAAGAAATGATTGGCGAATTTACAACCTCCATGCCTAGCGCGGGACGCGCCGACACCCTTGCGTGGAATGAACAGGGCGAGTGCCTGCTGGAAGCGTCGACAACGCTTCGCGACATCAACCGACGTCTCGGCGTGAATTTCCCGCTGGACGGGCCAAAAACCTTGAATGGCTTGTTACTGGAAGTGTTGCAAGCCATTCCGGAATCCAGCGTGAGCTTAAAAATCGCCGGGTGTATTGTCGAAATCGTTCAAGTGCAGAACCAATCCATCCGCACCATCAAACTTGTCAAACACACGACCCCTGTGGCGAGTCCAAGCGACTTTTGAGCCGCCGCAAGAACAACCAACATACTCGCAACACATCAGCCAATATTTCTTTACAAATCAATTGCCGGGTTGCATTATCCATTGTGGTTTTGGTTTCTTGACACCAATTTACTCTTGGATTCTCTATGGCTGTTGCTCAATCCGACCCCACCAATCCAGCCGCAGCACTGACTGGGTTGGCGCGCGCCTTGATGCAGGCGGGTCGTGTTTCGGCGGGCGTTTTGCAAGCTGCGCAGCGTCAATCTTCGTTGGACAAGTCGCCCTTTATTGAGGTGTTACTCAAGACTGGCCAAATCACGGCATCCGAACTGGCCGGTTTTTGCTCAGAGACCTTTGGCTATCCGGTACTGGATTTGCGCGTATACAACCTGGCAATGCGCCCGGAAAAACTCATTGACACGCGGCTCATGATGCGACTGCGCGCCCTGCCCTTATCGCAGCGCGGAAACCGGATTGCCGTTGCCATTTCGGATCCCACGCAGATTCAGTCCCTGGATCAAATTCAGTTTCAAACCGCTTCCACCGTCGAACCGGTGATCGTTCAACATGATGTGCTGAACCAGCTCCTGGAATCGCTGGGACGAACGACCGAGCAAAGTCTCACCGACATGGTTGACGAAAGTTTCGACGTCGATCTGCTCTCTGATGACCTGCAAACGACGACAGAGGCCGATACAACTGAAGTCGATGACGCCCCAGTCGTACGCTTTTTACAAAAGATCCTGCTGGACGCCATCAACAGTGGCGCCTCGGATATCCATTTTGAGCCGTTCGAAAAATTTTATCGCATTCGTCTGCGCGTAGACGGTGAATTGATTGAACATGCGCAACCGCCGACCGCCATCAAGGAAAAACTAGCAGCTCGCATCAAGATTCTGTCGCGTCTGGACATTTCGGAAAAACGCGTTCCCCAAGACGGACGCATGAAACTGGCGCTCTCCCCCACGCGCACCATTGATTTTCGCGTCAGTACATTGCCGACACTTTTCGGCGAAAAAATCGTCGTGCGTATTCTCGACCCCTCGCAAGCGCAGATGGGCATCGATTCCTTGGGCTATGAACCGGAGCAGCGCGACATTCTCATGGACGCAATTAACCGTCCGTATGGCATGGTGCTGGTGACCGGTCCGACCGGTTCGGGCAAAACCGTTTCACTGTACACCTGCCTCAACATATTAAACAAACCAGGCATCAATATTTCGACAGCAGAAGACCCGGCTGAAATCAACTTGCCGGGCGTGAATCAGGTTAACGTAAACGAAAGAGCCGGCCTGACTTTTGCCGTGGCCTTGCGCGCGTTTCTGCGTCAGGACCCGGATGTCGTGATGGTCGGCGAAATTCGCGATCTGGAAACGGCCGACATCGCCATCAAGGCAGCGCAAACCGGTCACATGGTGTTTTCAACCTTGCACACCAACGACGCGTCTTCTACCTTGTCCCGTTTGATGAACATGGGCGTGGCGCCATTCAATATTGCTTCCTCCGTGATTCTTATCACGGCGCAGCGTCTTGCGCGCCGCCTGTGTACCTGCAAACGCCCCACACAAATACTGGACGACGTCCTGCTTCAGGCGGGCTTCCGTAAGGAAGAACTGGATGGGTCCTGGACGCCCTATGAACCGGCAGGCTGCGAACGCTGCAACAACACCGGTTATCGCGGACGCGTCGGCATCTACGAAATCATGCCGATTACCGAATCCATCGAGCGCATCATTCTCAACAATGGCAGCGCGCTGGAAATTGAAAACCAAGCCCGAAAGGAAGGTGTCAAATCCTTGCGCCAATCGGGTCTGCTGAAAGTTAAGCAAGGACAAACCAGTCTGGAAGAAGTGCTGGGTTGCACCAACGAATAGGAGAGATCTCATGGTTACCGCATCACGCAGTTCAAGCAAATCCGCCCAGACGAAGGAAGGCATCTTTGCCTGGGAAGGCAAAGACCGGACCGGCAAAATCGTCAAGGGTGAGATGCGCGCGCCCGGCGAGGCCGTCGTCGGTTCAACACTGCGGAGACAGGGCATCGTTGTTACCAAAATCAAGCAGCGTTCCTTCAGTTCCAGAAAAAAGGTCAAGGAAAAAGATATTTCCCTCTTTACCCGGCAAATGGCCACCATGATGAAAGCCGGCGTACCGCTTTTACAATCCTTCGACATCATCGCGCGCGGCCATGCCAATCCCTCTGTCTCCAAACTCGTCAACGATATCCGTGCCGACGTCGAAACCGGCACCAGCCTGAATCAAGCCTTCCGCAAATTCCCGCTGTACTTTGACCCACTCTTTTGCAATCTGGTTGCCGCTGGCGAACAGGCCGGCATTCTGGAAGATTTGCTGGAACGACTGGCGATCTACAAGGAAAAAACGCTCGCCATCAAAGGCAAGATCAAATCCGCGATGTTTTACCCGGTCGCGATTATCGCTGTCGCCTTTATCGTCACTGCCGTCATCATGATTTGGGTGGTCCCCGCGTTCAAGGATGTTTTCAAAAGCTTTGGGGCCGATTTACCCGCCCCCACGCTCATGGTCATTGCGATATCGGATTTCTTTGTCAGATACTGGTATCTGATTTTTGGCGGCGTGTTCGGCGGCCTCTATTTCTTCTTCCAATCCTGGCGGCGGTCTCCGAACGTCCAACGTTTTATGGACAAACTACTCCTCAAAGTGCCCATCTTTGGCGAGGTGATCCGCAAAGCCACGATCGCACGCTGGACCCGCACCCTGTCCACCATGTTCGGCGCGGGCGTTCCTCTTGTGGAATCGCTGGATTCCGTCGGCGGTGCCTCTGGCAATACCGTTTACCTCGATGCCACCAAACGTATTCAGACAGAAGTCAGCACCGGCACGAGCTTGACGGTGGCCATGCAAAATGTGGAGGTGTTCCCCAACATGGTCACGCAAATGGTTTCGATCGGCGAAGAGTCCGGGTCACTCGATGCGATGCTGTCCAAAGTGGCGGATTTTTATGAAGCCGAAGTAGATGACGCTGTGGAATCCCTGTCTAGCCTGATGGAACCGCTTATCATGGTCTTCCTGGGCGTCCTGATTGGGGGGCTGGTGATTGCGATGTACTTACCCATCTTCAAGCTGGGTTCGGTGGTTTAAAAACAGAACGCTCCAAAACATTTGGGCGACAGTTGCACTGTCGCCCAAATGTTTTTCATGTCCGACTTACCGGTAAACATTGCGCCTACGCAATCTAATTCCCCAGTGGCGTTCCAATGCCAATTCCCCCTTGTCGCACATAATCCGCTGCCGACATCTTTTTGCCTTCCTCGGCACGAACACTAAAGACCTCGATCTGCCCCCCTTGCGCGGTCACGAAAATACTTTTCTCGCCAATCTCTGAAATGGTTCCAATCTTTCCTTTGACCCCGGCGAAGGTTCTGAACAAATGTTTTTTTGATTCCAGAATGTGAATTTTCTTGCCATTCACCGTCGTCCACGCGCCCGGCGCCGGGTTGCAACCCCGAATCAGGTTATACACATAATTGACGTGATTGCCCCAGTTGATTTTGGATTCGGCCGCACGCAACCACCCTTCGTAACTCGCCAAATTTTCATCCTGAAGACGTTCCGTATGCTTGCCCGCGACCACCAGATCCGCCGCTTCCAGCAAGGCTTGCACACCCAAGGGAAACAATTTGTCGAAATAAACCGTTCCCAGCGTATCGTCCGGCTGGATTGGCACGCATTTTTGCAGCACTACCGGCCCTTCGTCGAGTCCATCGACCGGCCTGAAAATCGTGATGCCGGTTTCGGCTTCCCCGCAGACAATCGGCCAGTTGATCGAACTGGGCCCACGATATTTCGGCAGCAGCGAGGGGTGGTACTGAATGGCCCCATGCTTCGGAATGTTCACGAAATCCTGAGGCGCAAATTGCAGCACATACGCCATGATGCCGATATCGGCATTGAGGCCCTTCAGCGATTCCTTGGCCGCATCGCCAGTCAGATTGGGAAACTGGAATACCGTGATGCCCCGCTCCTGCGCAGCAACCCGAAGCGGGTCCGCTTTGGCGCCCTCCTTTTCGGGTGCCGTAAACACACCAACCACCTCGTCGCCACGCGCGAGAAAAGCGTCCATCACGGCTTTCCCAAACTCTTGCTGGCCAATCAGTGCAACTCTCATGACAGTCCCTAAATCATCAAATAACGCTTGAGCAATACGGCCGCCCATTATCCCGATTTTGCATCAATATACCACCCCCCCCCTTCTCCAATCCGCATGTTTTTGGGGCGCGTTGATCCCTTGGCAATCTCCTCAAACACCCGCGCGCGCAGTGGGCGCTTGAGCCCTGCATCGCCACACGCGCTTCATGCGATCGTGTTAGACAAACCAAGCTGCTTTTCTCGTATACCATTGGGCCAACTACCCCTCTGCACCATCCGCCACAACTTCCGAAGGAGGTCACCATGATCACCGCTTCCCGGCACCGCCACCCCGAATACCCGGTCGAGGATCTCTTCCCGAACCGCTGGTCTCCGCGGGCCATGTCCGGCGAATCCATTCCTGAAAGCGAATTGATGATCCTGTTTGAAGCCGCCCGCTGGGCGCCTTCCTCCAACAACAATCAACCCTGGCGCATCCTCTATGCCCGCCGGGAGACCCCACACTGGCCCATGTTCCTGAACTTGCTGGTGGACGCCAACCACATCTGGGCGCAGCACGCCGCCGCGCTACTGGTGTTCATTTCCAAAACCACCTTTGATCACAATGGCAAGTCGTCTGTCACGCACTCGTTCGACACGGGAGCCGCCTGGGAAAACCTGGCACTCCAAGGCTCGCTCAAAGGCTATGTCGTGCACGGCATGCAAGGCTTCAGCTACACGCGCGCAAAAACTGAGCTGGCCATTCCTGATGACTTCGTCGTGGAAGCCATGGCGGCCGTCGGCAAACCCGGACGCCTGGATACCTTGCCTGAAGATTTGCAGAAACGGGAAATGCCCAACGGCCGAAAACCACTGGCCGAAATCATTTGCGAAGGCCCTTTTCGACTTCCCTGACCCTTCACCCTATCCACGCAGGCAACTCTCTGATTGGGTGGCGAAAAGGCGCGGGATACTTGCCCGCGAAAATTCCCTTAGGAAATATTTTCCCTTATGCCTATACTTGCTGCACAATGTACAGAAAAGTTCACCCCCAAACTTTGCGAAAGGAGTTGGCCATGCTCATCCAGGACATCATGACAAGAAATGTCGTTACCGTTGAAATGGATGACAAGCTATCCGTCGTCAAAGACATTTTTGACAACTCCAGATTTCACCATTTGCTGGTGGTGGAAAACGGCAAACTTTTCGGCGTTGTTTCGGACCGGGATTTGCTGAAATCCGTCAGCCCCAACATCGGCACGATGACGGAAACCTACAAGGATGCCGCCACCCTGAACAAGCGCGTGCATCAAATCATGACGCGCAAGCCCATCACCCTCTGGCCCGGGGCCACCGTCAGGGATGCGGTCGATCTGTTCAATACGCACCGCATTTCGTGCATCCCCATCGTCGATCAGGATTTTCGCCCCGTCGGCATCATCAGTTGGCGCGATATCCTGAAAAACATGTTCAAATAAGCGGATGTCATCCGTCTGCGTCGCCAGACGGCGCTTCTTTCCGTTCCCAATTTCATCAGGAGATTCCCATACTCACCAAGGAAGAAATTCTGGGCGCTTTTCAATTTCGTCACGCCTGCAAGCAATTTGACCCGGCAAAAAAGATTTCGGATACCGATTTTCAGTTCATTCTGGAAGCAGGACGACTGTCGCCCAGCTCTTTTGGCTTTGAGCCGTGGCGTTTTGTCGTCATTCAAAACCCGGCGCTGCGCGCCAAGTTGAAAGACGTCACGTGGGGCGCGCAGGGACACTTGCCGACCGCCAGCCACTACGTCGCGATCCTCTGCCGCAAAGGCGACATGCGTTTCGATTCCGAGTACGTCGATCATTTCATGCGCGACGTGCAGAAACTGCCGACAGACGTCGTCAAGATGAAACGCGACCGTTATCAGAAATTTCAGGAGCACGACCTGCGCCTGCTGGATAGTCCGCGCTCGCTGTTCGACTGGGCCTGCAAGCAAGCTTATATTGCGCTCGGCAACATGATGACCGTCGCGGCCATGATCGGCATCGACTCTTGCGCCATCGAAGGCTTCGATCAAGAAAAAACCGAAACGGTTCTCGCAAACGCCGGTGTGCTCGACAGAGAAAATTTCGGGCTGGCCGTGATGGTCGCTTTCGGCTACCGCAGCAAGCCGCAGCCACAAAAGACCCGGCAAGCGCTGGAAGACCTGACGGTGTGGGTGCGGTAAGCGAACCCTGCAACAAAGATCGGTGAAGGGGGCGGACGACCCCTTTCGTTTTCCCCTTGCCTCCCGCTATACACCTTCCGCGAGTTTCAGGAGCTGCGTGATTTCCTGCCGGCCAACGGCATGAAGCTGATCGACAAACGCCACCGCAAAACTGCCGGGCTTGTCGCTGATCCGCACCGCCAAGTCGCCGCACACGCCGTAATACCCAAACGCGGCGGCCGTCGCCACTGCCGGGGCTGACGGATCGGCTGCGCAAAAAGCCCCCACGACCGATGACAGCCCGCACCCCATCCCCGTCACTTTCGTCATCAGCGGATGGCCGTTCGCCACACGAAAGACGCGCTGCCCGTCGGTGATGCAATCCACCGGGCCGGAAATCGCGATCACGCATTGCAAATCTTTGGCCATTGCCTTCGCCGCTTCAGTCATTTCATCGGAAAAATCCAGCGCGGAATCCACGCCCTTGGTTTTGATGTCGCCCGAACGAAGCGAAAAAATTTCCGAGGCATTCCCTCGCAAGACTGTGATCCGGCTTTCGCGCAAAATCCGCTTGACGGCTTCGGTGCGCAGCGTCGTCGCGCCCGACCCCACCGGATCGAGCACCACCGGAATGCCGCGCGCATTGGCCGCTTGGGCCGCCACCACCATCGCCTCCACCCAATCTTCCTGAAGCGTGCCAATATTCAGCACCAGCGCCCCGGCAAACGACACCATTTCTTCCACCTCGGCCTGGCAATGGGCCATCACCGGCGACGCCCCCAGCGCAAGCAAGGTATTGGCGGAACTGTTCATCACCACGAAATTGGTGATGTTATGGATCAAAGGGGCGGTTTGCCGGATTTTCTCCAGCAAATCGCATGTGTAGGTAGTAGGGTTCATGTTGCCACTCAAAAATGTACAGCCAATCGGGGAACGTTCTTTGGCAAGCGTTTATTGTCACCCGCGCCACCTTTTGATGCAATCATCAGGGGCAAGTCCTGCACTGCCTTCTGGATTAAGCATTTGTTACTCATTCCCGCCATATCTGCTTTATCATATAGCGTTTTAAAACGTCTGACTCCCTAGAATCCTTACTGGTCGTGCCGACAATGCCACTAACTTCCTTTTCGCCCAGCCACCTGCCACGCTGGGTCCGCGCAAGCCTGCTCGTTGGCGCCATTGCCCTTTCTGCCTGCTCGACATCAAAGCCATCGACTAGCGCGTCTTCCTCGCAATCGAATACGAGCACCACGCCAAGTGCCGCATCGGCGCCAACGCAGAAATGCTGGTTCGGTCTCTTCACTTGCGCCTCACCGATCGTCAAGAAGAATGATGCGACAGTGACTTCACCTGAAACCAAACCCCAGGCACCTCAAGCCGCTCCCCGGAAATGCTGGTTGGGTCTGCTCAATTGCGCGCCCGAGTCGCCTTCCCAGGAACGCACAACGGCAACCGCCCCCCAAAACGTCGTGGCATCATCCGAAGCAATGCCTCCTCAACCAGCCGCACGGAAGTGCTGGTTTGGCCTTTTCAATTGCGCTTCTTCCCCAAGCACGGAGAAGCCCGATGCGACGACCCAATCCGTAGCGCGCACCAATATCGTGACGGTCACGGCAGCCAGTGGCGCATCTGACAAAGCAGTCACACAAAAAATGATCGAGTCGGTCATCACCGCATCCGCAACCCATACCGAAACACCTGCTTCGCAAGCCCCGGCCTCTCCGGTCTTCGAAAAGATCGAAACACTGCCTGCTGCCGACGCTGCATCACAAAAGCCCAAGCGCTGGCTGGGGATTTTCACCCCGTATCGGATCGACATCCAGCAAGGTAATTTCATCTCTCAGGAGGTGGCTGCCAAACTCCGAGAGGGCATGACCAAGGAACAGGTGCGCTTTTTGCTGGGCGCGCCACTCCTCAATGATATGTTCCATGCCGAACGATGGGACTATCTCTTCCGCCTCCAGAAAGGCAATGGGATCCTCACCACGAATCGCCTGACCATTTTCTTCAAGGATAATCGGATCGCGCGTGTCGAGAGCACCCCTTTGCCAAACGAAGCTGAGTATCTGAGCCATATTTCGGGCGCTGATGGGAAAAAGCTGGCGCCAGCGCCAACCAACAACAAAACCCTGGACAAGGCCCAGAACAAACCGACCGCTCCCACAAACCCCAACACCCCTTAACTGACATGAGCAAAATGAAAATCGCCATTGCAGGCGCGAGCGGACGCATGGGCCGCATGTTGATCGAAACGGTGACCCAATCCCCGGATGCCATCCTGACCGGCGCGCTGGATGTACCGGGCTCTGCCGCCGTTGGCACGGATGCCGCGCAATTTCTGGGTAAGCCTTGCGGTGTCAAAGTCGAGAGCGATCTGGCGAAAGGCCTTGCCAATGCGGATTACCTGATCGACTTCACCCGCCCGGAAGGCACGCTGGAGCACCTACAATATTGCGCCGAACACGGTATCAAGGTTGTCATCGGCACGACCGGTTTCGAAGAGGCGGGCAAAGCGACCATCGCGGAATTCGCAAAAAAAACGGCGATCGTCTTCGCGCCCAACATGAGTGTCGGCGTGAATGTCACGATGAAATTGCTGGAGATGGCAGCGAAGAATTTCTCGACCGGCTACGACATCGAAATTATCGAAGCGCATCATCGTCACAAGATTGATGCGCCCTCCGGCACGGCGCTGAAAATGGGTGAAGTGATCGCAGACGCCATCGGACGCGATCTCAAGCAATGTGCGGTTTATGCGCGCGAAGGCGTGACGGGCGAACGCGATCCGTCCTCCATCGGTTTTGCGACCGTGCGCGGCGGCGACATCGTCGGCGACCACACCGTGCTGTTTGCGGGCATCGGCGAACGCATCGAAATTTCGCACAAATCGTCGAGCCGTCTCAGTTATGCCACCGGCAGCCTGCGCGCGGCCCACTTCCTGTCCGACAAGAAGGCGGGCTTGTATGATATGCAGGATGTGCTCGACTTGCGCGGGTAAATTCTTTCGATGAAGCCCGCCGCCATCGCCGCGACAGTGTTGCTGCATACGGCGGCGGTAGGCACTTTCTATCACTACAGCACAACGGAACCGAATCCCCGTACAGGGGACACGATCTACTCGGTGGCGCTGCTGCAAGGCAACGCAGCGCACAACACCTCCGCCGATCAGCGCCCGCCACCCGACGCGCCTCTCAGCCCTTCGCATACCGCCGCCATGGCCTCGAATGCCTCAGCGGCACAATCCGGTCAAACGAGTTTCACCGGCATCACGGGCGTCTCGATCCCGGCCGATTACGCGGGCACGAATCAGAAACCCGTTTATCCGCTCCTCTCGCGAAAGCTGGCGGAACAGGGTACGGTCGTGTTGCGCATCCAGGTCAAGGAAGACGGCTCCCCTGGCGACGTCCGCATTCAGCAATCCAGCGGCTATCCCTTACTGGACGAATCCGCCTTGTCGGCCGTCAGGCAATGGCGCTTTCATCCGGCATCCATCAACCACCGCCCCGTTACGGAGTGGTATCAAATCGCCATTCCGTTTAAACTGCAAAATAACCTTCAAAAGTAACCTCATTCGATGCGAACATGACCCCTTCTCTCCAAGCCCCCGGTCTCGCGCACTATTGGGCGCAAGGCGACTTTGTCACCCATCTGGTTGCTTACGCCCTCCTGATCATGTCCATTGCGAGTTGGTATTTCATTTTTTCGAAAGCCTGGCGTGCCTGGCGCATGCGGAAAAGTGCCCAAGGACTCGACGCTTTCTGGCAAGCCACCAGCATGGAAGCGGCCATTGAAACGCTGAAACAAGCCGACGCAGAAAACATTTTTGTGCCGCTGCCCACACAAAGTGCTGCCGCCGCCAATCTCCGCTCACAAGCGGAAACAACTGGTACGCTACGTGCTCAAATCGACCCCGACGAGTGGATCACGCGTGCGCTGCGTCAGGAAATCCAGCAAGTCGCGCGACGTCTCGAATGCGGCCAAACCCTGCTCGCTTCCATCGGCGCCACCGCGCCATTCATCGGGCTGTTCGGCACCGTCTGGGGTATTTACCACGCACTGACGGCCATCGCCTTTACCGGCACCATGCAAATCGACAAGGTGGCGGGGCCGGTCGGCGAAGCGCTGATCATGACCGCACTCGGCTTGCTCGTCGCCATTCCGGCCGTACTCGCCTACAACGCCTTTAATCGCATCAATCGCAATGCGCTGGCCGCGCTGGACGGTTTTGCGCGCGATTTGCACACCTTCTACACGACGGGCAACCGTAACGTGAAATAGCCGGGAGAACGAGATGGCTTTCGGTAGCTTTAATGAAGGCACCCCAAACACGTCCGACCATCGCCCCATGTCGGAAATCAACGTCACGCCAATGGTGGACGTGATGCTCGTGCTGCTGGTGATTTTCATCATCACCGCCCCGCTTTTTACGCATGCGATCAAACTCGATTTGCCGCAGGCTCAGGCTGCAGCCGCGCCCGAAAAACCGGACACCATTTCGCTCGCCATCAATGCGCAGGGTAAGGTTTTCTGGAACAACGAGGAAATTCTCGGAAATGAACTGAACGCCCGACTGGCTGCCGCCGGTCAAAAGAAACCTCAACCGGAAGTGCATCTGCGTGCCGACCGCGAAACCCGCTACGAAACCATTGCGCAAGTGATGGCAGCCGCCCAGGCCAAGGGTTTGAACAAAATCGGTTTCGTAACCGAGCCCAAAGACGCCCCGGGCAAGCAATAAACCCTCAAATAAGCCATTTCGAGCCGCCACTCGAAGCCTACGGAACGGGCTGCCCCGGTATAATGCCGGATTGACCTTCACCCTATTGCTTTGGCAGTCATGCAAGAAAAATACACTCCGTCCGACGTAGAAAAATCGGCGCAAGACCACTGGAAAACCACCGACGCCTTCAAGGCCGTCGAAAACGACCCGCGTTTCCCGAAAGGCAAGTTTTACGCCTGTTCGATGTTGCCCTACCCATCCGGCCGCTTGCACATGGGCCACGTGCGCAACTACACGATCAACGACGTGATGTACCGCTACCTGCGGATGAACGGCTACAACGTCCTGATGCCGATGGGCTGGGATGCATTCGGCATGCCTGCCGAAAATGCGGCAATGGCCAATGGCGTGCCGCCGGCGGAATGGACGTATTCGAACATCGCACACATGCGTCAGCAAATGGATTCGATGGGCCTGGCGATCGACTGGTCTCGCGAAATGACCGCGTGCACACCCGAATACTACAAATGGAACCAGTGGATGTTCCTGAAGATGCTGGAGAAAGGCATCATCTACCTGCGCACCGGCACCGTGAACTGGGACCCGATCGATCAAACTGTGCTCGCGAATGAGCAAGTCATAGACGGACGCGGCTGGCGTTCCGGCGCGCTGATCGAAAAGCGCGAAATCCCGATGTACTACGCCAAGATCACGGATTACGCAGAAGAATTACTCAACGAAGTGGATAACGGTTTGCCCGGCTGGCCGGAACGCGTGCGCATCATGCAGTCGAACTGGATCGGCAAATCCACCGGCGTGCGCTTTGCCTTCACGCACGACATCAAAGGATCGAACGGCAAGCTGATCGATGACGGCAAACTGTGGGTCTTTACCACGCGCGCTGACACCATCATGGGCGTCACCTTCTGCGCCGTCGCTGCCGAACATCCGCTGGCGACGCATGCCGCGCAAAACAATCCCGAACTGGCCGCCTTCATCGCCGAATGCAAACGCGGCAGCGTCATCGAAGCTGACATGGCGACGATGGAAAAGAAAGGCGTGCGCACCGGCCTCTTTGTCACCCATCCGCTCACGAAAGAAAAAGTGGAAGTCTGGGTCGGCAATTACGTGCTGATGTCTTATGGCGACGGCGCGGTGATGGCGGTGCCCGCGCACGATGAGCGCGATTTTGAGTTTGCGAAAAAATACGATCTACCGATCAAGCCTGTTGTATTGCCATTCGGCGACGCCACACACAGGGAACCGCGAAAACCCGGTTCTAGTGCAATCCCTTTAGAACAACCTTGGAAACGCAACGACTGGCTTCCCGCTTTTGCAGAATACGGATGCCTGTTTAATTCTGGGAAATACAATGATCTAAACTCAGAAGCAGCAATTGATGCTATCGCGGCCGACCTCGGTGCCATGGGGCTGGGGGAAAAGAAAATCACCTACCGCCTGCGCGACTGGGGCATTTCCCGCCAGCGTTACTGGGGCACGCCGATTCCGATCATCCACTGCGACACCTGCGGTGCCGTGCCGGTGCCCGAAAAAGATTTGCCGGTGATCCTGCCGGAAGATTGCGTGCCGGATGGCAGCGGCAATCCGCTCAACAAGCATCAAGGCTTCCTGCAAACGACCTGCCCGACGTGCGGCAAGCCCGCGCGTCGCGAGACCGACACGATGGATACCTTCGTCGATTCGTGCTGGTATTACATGCGCTACTGCTCGCCAGGTGCGAGCGAAGCAATGATCGACAAGCGCAATGATTACTGGATGCCGATGGATCAGTACATCGGTGGCATCGAACACGCCGTCCTGCATCTGCTCTACGCACGCTTCTGGACAAAAATCATGCGCGTCCTCGGCCTAGTGAATTTCAGCGAACCGTTCACCAAATTGCTGACGCAAGGCATGGTGCTGAACGAAACTTATTACCGCGAAGGGGCTTCCGGCAAACTCACCTGGTTCAATCCGGAAGATGTGGAACTGACCACGGACGATCGCGGTCGTCCGGTTTCGGCCAAACTCCTTTCCGACGGCAAGCCGGTGCTGATTGGCGGCACCGAGAAAATGTCGAAGTCGAAGAACAATGGCATCGACCCCGAAGCGATCATCAACCAGTACGGTGCGGATACCGCGCGTCTGTTCACGATGTTCGCGTCGCCGCCGGAACAAACACTCGAATGGTCGGGCTCCGGCGTGGAAGGCGCGAGCCGTTTCCTGCGCCGCGTATGGGCGTATGCGCTGGCACAATCGTCGAACATCGATCCTTCCGCCAAAGTGGATGCCAGCAAACTCAATGACGCACAAAAAACGCTACGTCGGACGATGCACCGCACCTTGCAACAGGCTGATGGCGATCTGCGTCGCATTCAGTACAACACGGTGGTGTCGGCCTGCATGATCATGCTCAACGCACTCGAAGGCGCAAAACTCGATGCGTCCGCAGAATCGAAAGCCATCATCAGCGAAAGCGTATCGATCTTCCTGCGCACGCTTAACCCGATTGCCCCGCATATCACCCATGTGCTGTGGCAGGAACTTGGCTTTGCAAAAGCCATGGGCGACATTCTGAATGCGCCCTGGCCGCAGATTGATCCGGCTGCGCTGGAACAATCGGAAATCGAGATGATGGTGCAAGTGAACGGCAAGCTGCGCGGCAGTTTCAAGATCGCGAAGGAAGTCGACAAGGCTGCCATCGAAACGGCGGCGCTGGCTTGTGAAGAGGCGCAAAAGTTCTTGACGGGCGCGCCGAAGAAAATCATTGTCGTGCCCGGCAAACTGGTCAACATTGTGGTTTAAAGTATCCAACGAGAACGGGAGACCGGATGAAACGCACCACCACCCTTATCCTGCTACTGACAGCATCGCTGCTATCCGCCTGCGGCTTTCACTTGCGCGGCGCAACGCTATATGACGATCTGCCCTTCAAGTCCGCCTACGTTGTGCTACCGGACGGATCATTGTTTGGCGTGGAATTCATGCGCAACCTGCGCGCCAGCACCACGACCAAGGTGGTGAACAACCCGAATGAAGCGCAAGTCGTCATTGAAGTGATGAACGAGAAAAAAACCAAATCCATCCAGTCCATCAATGTCCAGGGGCGTGCGCGCGAGTATGCGCTTCGCTATGAAGTCACGTTCCGCGTGCGCGACGCCAAAAACACACAATTCCTGGCTCCCACCAAAATCGCGCAAACCCGCACGCTGATCTTCAATGAATTGCACGCGCTCGCCCGAGAAAGTGAAGAAGATTTGCTGTACCGCGACATGCAAACCGATCTGGTGCAGCAGGTGCTGCGGCGCCTCGCCGCCGTCAAGATGACCCCACACACACCGAAAGCGCCGGACACGCCGGCCAAGGCAGCGCATGCAACTGCGTCCTGACGCCCTGGATGCCCACTTGGCGCAACCCCTTGCGCCGCTGTATGTCATCACCAGCGACGAACACTTGCTCGCGTTGGAGGCCGCAGACAAAATCCGGAAAACAGCGCGTTCACAAGGCTATACCGAACGCGACGTCCTGACGGTCGACCGCCATTTCAAATGGGCCGAGCTGCGTGCGTCGGGCCAATCAATGTCGCTCTTCGGCGACAAGAAGCTCATCGAACTACGCATTCCTACGGGCAAACCCGGCAAAGAAGGGGGGCAAACGCTTCAGGATTATGCTTCCGACGCGAGCCCGGACACACTCACCCTCATCACGCTCCCCAAACTCGACTGGCAAACTCAAAAAGCCGCTTGGGTGAATGCGCTGCAAAAATCCGCTGTTTACATCGACATCCCGCTCGTCGAGCGCGCGCAGCTGCCGGCATGGATCGGCACCCGGCTGGCCCTGCAAAAACAACGCGCAGACCGCCCTGCCATTGATTTCATCGTGGACCGCGTCGAAGGCAACCTACTGGCCGCGCATCAGGAAATCCAGAAACTCGGCCTCCTCTACCCGGAAGGCCCGCTGAATTTCGAGCAAGTGCGCGATGCCGTCCTCAATGTTGCCCGCTATGATGTTTTCAAACTCAATGAGGCCATGCTCGCTGGCGACAGCACGCGGTTGGTGCGCATGCTGGAAGGACTGAAAGGCGAGGGCGAAGCCTTGCCGCTGGCGCTCTGGGCCATGTCCGAAGAAATCCGCGCCTTGCTTAAGCTGCGCATCGGTCTTGATCAAGGTCGTCCGCTAGCGGCGCTATGCAAGGAAAACCGTATCTGGAACCCGCGTGAACGCCTGATGGGCATGGCGCTTCAGCGCCTGAGTCTGGAAAAACTTAAGCGTGCCCAACAGGAAGCAGCGCAAATAGACAAAATGGCCAAAGGCTTGCGCGCCGAGATGCTCGTGAGCGATGCTTGGGACGCACTGTTGCAACTCGGCTTGCGTATTGCTCGAGGTTGATGATCCGTTGACGATCCCAAGCTCAAATCGGGTTAGAATTTAGTCTGAGTCCCTTGTCCGTATACCTTTCGTGAGGCACGCCATCCCGAAGCACCCGTGGAACAGCCGGACACCAGCGTTTGTTGCCTATCCCATCGCATCCAGAAAAAGAGGTCGCCCATGAGCCATTCGAACCCGCCCAATTCGCCGATCGTGAATTCACCTATTGTGAATTCGCCCATTATCAGCAGCCCCATCATCCCTGATGACTCGCAGCCCATCGCGGACTTCAACGATTCCTGCGCAGCCGGTATGCCAGCGGGCAATCGCATGTTTTATTTTAAATTAGTTGGCATCATGTTTGCCGTGCTCGGCAGCATCATGTATGGCCTGTTCAAACTCTGCGAAAGCATGGGCCTGTTCAATTAAACAACACGCTTCAGTATGGTCAAACAAATGCCACTGCCTTTTTCGTCAAGTCCGTTGCGATTGTTTGAAATATAAAAGGGAAACGCCATGTCCGGATCACCACTTGTCGAATCATCGGCCGTCAATGCCACCGGCGCGTCCGACGCCCATAGCCCGGCAGGGTATGAGATCGCTTGCGGTTGCGGGGCGGATTCGCCGGAAGACAGGAAACTGTACGTCAAAATATTCACGTTTACTGCCGCCATCGCCGGCATCCTGACGTTGGGCGTTTACGGTCTTGTCTCAAAACTCGGTTAAGCGTGCGCCTGATTAACGCCATGGCACACAGCCCGCCCGCCGTGGCTTACGTCAACCTCACTGTCCTCACTCACTGACACACTATGGACATCACTACCTACATGACACAAGTCGGCCAGCAAGCCCGCACCGCATCGCGCGTGATGGCCAAAGCCGACACGGCCACCAAAAATCGCGCGCTGGCACTCATTGCGACTGCGATTCGTCGCGACGCCAAATTGCTGCGCGACGCGAATGAGCAGGATCTCGCCACGGCGCGTGCCAACAAGCTGGAACCCGCGATGATCGACCGGCTGACACTGACCGATGCCGGCATTGCCACAATGGCTGCTGGTCTCGAACAAATCGCCGCCTTGCCTGACCCGATTGGCGAAATCACCAACTTGCGCTATCGCCCGACCGGCATTCAGGTCGGCCAAATGCGCGTGCCGCTGGGCGTCATCGGCATCATTTACGAAGCACGTCCAAACGTGACGGTGGATGCTGCGGGGCTGTGCATCAAGAGCGGCAATGCCACGATTTTGCGTGGCGGCTCCGAAGCCATTCACTGCAATCAGGCGCTCGCGAAACTCGTTCGCGAAGGCTTGGCGGGCGCAGGTTTGCCAGAACAAGCAGTGCAGGTCGTCGAAACCACCGATCGCGCGGCGGTCGGCGCGCTGGTCACCATGCCGGAATTTGTGGATGTGATCGTGCCACGTGGCGGCAAGGGATTGATCGAACGGCTGATGAAAGAATCCAAGGTTCCGATGATCAAGCATCTGGATGGCATTTGTCACGTCTATATTGACGATGACGCCGATCTCGATAAAGCGGTGAGCGTCTGTTTCAACGCAAAATGCCAGCGCTACGGCACCTGCAATACGATGGAAACCCTGCTCGTCGCAAAAAACGTCGCGCCGACCATTCTGCCGAAACTGGCAAAGGTTTACCTGAATGAAAAGGTGGAATTGCGTTGCGACGAAACCAGCCATCACATCCTCGCGAGCTACCCATTCATCAGGCAAGCTGCGCCGGAAGACTGGGCAACGGAATACCTGGCGCCGATTCTCGCCGTTCGGGTCGTGGAGGGCATTGACCAGGCCATCGACCACATCAACACCTACTCGTCACAACACACCGATGCGATCATCACCGAAGATTACACGCGCGCGATGCGCTTCCTGCGCGAAGTGGATTCGGCATCGGTGATGGTGAATGCCTCAACCCGTTTTGCCGATGGATTTGAATACGGTCTCGGCGCGGAAATCGGCATCTCGAACGACAAGCTGCACGCACGTGGGCCGGTCGGACTGGAAGGACTGACATCCCTGAAGTACGTCGTGCTCGGGCATGGCGAGGTGAGGCAGTAATCCCTTCCCCCTGTGAGGGGGAGGGAATTTTTAAAACGGACAAAAGGTACCCCGCCATGAACAAACCCAATTCATATTCCTACTTCTGCCCCTGCCCGCGCGGGCTGGAAACGTTTCTCGCAGATGAACTGAACGACATCGCGCAAGCAAGCAAAACGCTCAAGGTGCACAACCACGTGCCGGGTGGCGTGCATTGTTCGGGCATACTGGAAGATGCCTGGCGCATCAACCTGCATTCGCGCATCGCCTCGCGCGTCCTGTTGCGCATTGCGCAAGGCCGCTATACGAACGAAAACGATATTTACGATCTCACGTTGGCGCAAGATTGGGAAAACTGGTTCGATGTCGATTGCACCATTCGCGTCGATCTCACCGCGATCAAGTCGCCGCTCAAGAGCCTCGACTTTGCCTCACTGAAAATCAAAGATGGGGCCTGCGATCATTTCCGCGAAAAATTCGGCAAGCGTCCGTCGGTCAACACGCGCAATCCCGATATGCGCCTCTTCGGTTTTGTCGATGCGAGCAACTTCACGCTGTATCTCGACACCACAGGCGAATCCCTTTTCAAGCGCGGCTGGCGCGAAGAAAAAGGCGATGCGCCTCTGCGCGAAAATCTCGCCGCCGGTTTGCTGCGCGCCGCCGGCTGGAAACCGGGGATTCCGCTCTTTGATCCGATGTGCGGCTCCGGAACCATCCTCGCCGAAGCGGCGCAAATGGTGCTGGGCATGCCGCCGGGTTTGCGCCGCAGCTTCGCCTTTGAAAAATTCAAAGGATTCGATTCGCCAGCATGGGACGCCATGAAAGGCGAAATCAAGCTTAACGCGATCCCCACCGAACCAACGCTCTTTGGTAGCGACATTTCCGGCGACATGATTGCCATGACGCGTCATAACCTGGAACGTGCGGGTGTTCTGTTTGACGTGCCCCTCAAACAAATTGAAGCGCAAGAGGTGCGCCCGCCCAGCGATACCCCGGGCATCCTCCTGACCAACCCGCCGTACGGCGAACGCATCGGCGTGCGCGGCGACAAAACACTGCCAGCCGATGACCTGGCCGCGAGTTTTTATCAATCCTTCGGCAACACACTCAAGCAGCGCTTTCCGGGATGGAAAGTGTTTCTCTTCACCGCCGACTTGTCTGCGCCCAAAATGCTGCGCCTCAAGGAATCGCGCAAAACCCCTTTCTACAATGGCGCGATCGAGTGTCGGCTGTTTCGCTTCGATATGGTGGCCGGTTTCAACCGCCGGGAACAAGCCAAACCGAAATCCGAAAATTGAGCCTCGCTTTTAATGACAAGCGTTTCGATTAAGCTTTCTGCTACCGCGGCGCTGCTTCCAAAAAGCGACAAAGTACGACATCCCTCACACTTTCTCCTCTGCCATTGATATGATGAGGCGATATGTTTTTATTTGAAAAATTTCTCTGACAGGGAGATGGCAACACCATGGATCCACGCCAGCCTGTACCGCCTTATCCAGAGCCATCGTCTTCGCCGCTCACGCAAGCGCACATGCTGGGCCAGTTATGGGATGGCGCGTCCTGCCTGGTCGCACTCAAAGATTTGAACCATCGCTATCTGTATGCCAACCGGGAGCTGGAAGCGCTTTACGGCGTCGCGCCCGGCGGTCTGGTTGGCTCGGTGCTGGAGGGGCGTGTGTCTTTCAAGCACATGACGGAAATGCATGCGCGCGAAGATAGCGTCATTAAACAAGGCGCTGCCACTCATTTCTTTGAAAGACTGGTTATCCGTGGGATACCGCACACATGGGAAACCATTCGTTTCCCCTTTCGCGATCCCGCTGGCAAGATCACCGGCAGCGGCCTTGTCGCGATCGACGTTGATGAAAGCGCACCACTGACGGATGTGCAGCATGAGCTACTCCAGCGCGCCAACAATCACATTACGCCACACACCCCAGCCGCTTCGCTTCCAACCAGCACGGCCTCCAGTATTTTGCAAATCCAATGGCGAACCATTTATGAATGCGGAAACCCAACGATTGATCGCCAGCACCGCTCGCTGTTTGAACAAGCTAATCATCTGCTGAATGCCGTCTTGACCGATGCGCCCATCGCGGCGTCCAAACAGCAGATGAGCCAACTGATGCAAGACATCATGCAGCATTTCCATGACGAAGAAAGCATCCTGCGTCAGGCCGCTTACCCGCACACGGATGCGCACCATCAAATTCACGCACAGCTCCTCACGAAGGCGAACGCACTGACAAAACAATTTGAAGACAACCAGATTATTCTGGAAGACTTGTTCCGCTTTCTCGCGCAAGATGTGATCTCGCATCACTTGTTGGGAGAGGACCGGGACTTCTTCGCGTTTATCGACCGAAATTTTGTGATTGACCCTTAACCGTTTTTCACTCACCGCACCGGGTTCCGCCTGGATTATCAGGCGGGGCTGTTTGATATTTTTTGCATAAAATCATGACCATCGGCCACACGCTCATTGGTTCCGGAAATGAAAAAGTCATCGTCCTTCACGGATGGCTGGGCGATTACGCCGTCTGGGAACCCACTTTCACCTCCCTGGATCAGAAAACCTTCACATATGCGTTCATGGACTGTCGCGGATATGGCAAATCGCGGCATCTGTCTGGCCAGTACACCATGAAAGAGATCGCCAGCGACGCGATCGCGCTGGTCAAGCATCTGAACTGGCACGCCTTTCACGTCGTGGGTCATTCGATGGGCGGCCTGGCCATGCAACGCCTGATCCTCGACATCGACGATCCTGCACGCGTCAAAAGTGCCGTCGGCATCGACCCCGTTCCAGCCTGTGGTGGACAAATCAATCCGCAAACCTGGCCGCTTTTTGAAGGCGCCGTGACGAAAGATGAAAACCGCTACAAAATTCTCGATTTCACGACGGGCAATCGCAATAACGCACAATGGCTGCATTTCATGGTCGAACGATCGCGCGCCTCGACGACGGAACCGGCTTTCGCGGGTTACCTGAATGCGTGGTCGAAAGAAAATTTTGCCGATGAAGTCAAAGGCATGGCCACGCCCATGCTGATTTGTCTCGGCGAACACGATCTTGCTTTCCCGGTCGAAGCCATCCAATCCACCTTCCTGACATGGCTGCCCAACGCGACACTCGAAATGATTGCTAACGCCGGACACTACCCGATGCAAGAAGCGCCGGTCAACCTGTCCACCGTTATGGAACGCTTTCTGCGTCACCCGCACGCATCGTAGTTGCTGCTTCAGCTTCCGGCAACCGTCATGTTCGCGATCAACACCGACCCCGTCTCCATCGAACCACGCACCAACGTGTCATTCCCAACCGCGACAATTTGACGATACATGTCTTTCAGGTTGCCTGCGATGGTGATTTCTTCGACCGGGTATTGAATAACGCCGCCTTCCACCCAGAAACCGGAAGCCCCGCGCGAGTAATCGCCGGTCACATAATTCACGCCTTGCCCCATCAAATCAGTGACGAGCAAGCCGGTGTCCATTTTTTTCAGCATGCCGACGAAATCGTCATCCTGTTGCGTGCGCGAGGAGATCAAGCGCAAATTATGCGCACCACCCGCATTGCCGGTGGTGGGCTTGCCAAGCTTGCGCGCAGAGTACGTGGAAAGAAAATAGCCTTGTATGACGCCGTTGGCCACCACATCGCGGCGCGTGGTTTTCACGCCTTCGTCATCAAACGGTGCCGATGCCGCCCCACCGATCACATGCGGATCTTCCGTCATGCTGACATGCTGGGGGAACAACAACATGCCGAGCGACCCGACCAGAAAACTGGTATTACGGTACAGTGCCCCGCCCGATGTGGCTTGCACATACGCGCCCAGCAAACCGGCGGCCAGCGGCGCTTCAAACAGCACCGGACAATTTCGCGTACTGAGTCGGCGTGCGTTCAATCGTGCCAAGGCGCGCTCAGCAGCGTATTGACCGATAGCTTCGGGCTGCGCCAAATCCTTCGGATTGCGTCGGGAGGAATACCAGTCGTCACGCTGCATTTTTGCACCCTTGCCCGCAATCGGCGACACGGAAATCATGTGCCGCGAATACGGATACCCCCCCATGAAGCCGCGGGTATTGGCCGCGATGAAATGCGATTGTTGGGTATACACGTTTGCGCCATCGCTGTTGCTGATCCGCTTGTTGACCGCGAACGCTGCGGTTTCGCAGCGCTGCGCGATCTCTATGGCCTCGGCGACAGACGGTTGCCAGGGATAAAAGAGTTTCAAATCCTGCGGCTGCGTTTCCAGCATGTCGGCCTCCGGCAATCCGGCGGCATCGTCTTCTGCCGTGAAGCGTGCGATGTTGTAAGCGGCTTCAACGGTAGTGCGCAACGATTCCGGTGAAAAATCGGAGGTGCTGGCATTGCCGCGTCTTTGCCCGATGTAAACAACCACGCCAGCGCCTTTGTCGCTGTTTTGTTCGATCGTCTCGACTTTTCCTTTCCGCACACTGACGGATAAACCATTACTTTCTGACACATCGACGGCCGCATCGGATGCACCCAGGCTTCGCGCATATTGCAGCATCTCTTCTGCAAACTGCTTCATGTGGTCCTGAGTGTGGTTAAAAATGGAATGGCTCATCAGCAGCCCCTTTCGAACAAGAGTGTCTAAAAAGGTTATGATATCAGCCCCTTCCCCCTTTTTTTGTATTTACGATGGTTAACGCTAACCGTGGTGCGACTGGTTTCCAGTCCAACGAATTCGATCAGGAGTATGACCGTCCCTCGAAATCGCAGATGAAACGCGAGATGATTGCCCTGCAAAAGCTCGGCGAACTGCTGGTCGACGAATCCAAAGACCGCGTCTTGCGGGTGCCGATGCCTGATCTCTTGCGGGATGCCATCCTCGAATGCCAGCGCGTCAAGGCGCACGAAGGCCGCCGCCGCCAAATTCAATACATTGGCCGTTTGATGCGAGAACTCGACGACGCGCAGGTTGCCGCCATCCAGAAGGTCGTCGATGGCTGGAAAGGCCTCTCCAAATCCGAAACGGCCGCCTTGCATGCACTGGAACGGCTGCGCGAAAAACTCCTGGCGGACGACCACGCCCTGACGGAACTCATCGCGCAACACCCGCAGCTCGACGCGCAGCAATTACGCACGCTGATTCGCAATGCTCGCAAAGAACAAGAACAGCAAAAGCCGCCCAAATCAACGCGCGAAATTTTTCAAATTCTGAAGTCGCTGCAAACGCAGCCATCCAATCTGGAGGATGAGCATGACAACGACGAGGCAACTCCCTGACGAAGCGCTCATTGGATTAGTCTCCATATCCGATCGCGCTTCCGACGGCCGTTACGAAGACAAAGGCGTACCAGCGCTGCTGGAATGGTTCGGGCGCGCGCTTTCCAGTCCCTGGCGCGGCGTGACGCGTCTAATTCCGGACGATCGCACCATCATTGAATCTACACTCATCGAATTGATCGACACACTCGGTTGCGATCTCGTCATCACCACCGGCGGCACCGGCCCGACGCGACGCGATGTCACGCCCGAAGCCACGCTGGCCGTGGCCACCAAAACCATGCCAGGCTTTGGCGAGCAAATGCGCCAGATCAGCCTGCACTTCGTCCCAACCGCAGTGCTCTCACGTCAAGTCGCCGCCATTCGCGAAACCCCGACCCATGCCGCCCTCATCCTGAATTTACCGGGACAACCGAATGCCATTCGCGAAACGCTGGAAGGCGTCAAGGATGCGTCGGGCAAATCGGTTGTTGCAGGCATCTTCGCTGCGGTACCATATTGCATTGATTTGATCGGCGGACCCTATATCGAAACACATGACGGGGTCTGCAAGGCGTTCCGCCCCAAAGCCGCGATCAGAAAAAAATAAAAACCGTTTTTCTCTTTATCTGAAAGTGCCCATGACGAAACCTTTCCTGGAATACGACGTAGTAGAAACCGCCGACAATCCCACCGTCTCGATTATCTGGATGCACGGCATTGGCGATCATGGCTCCAGTTTTGTGCCGCTGGTTTCTGAATTTGATCTATCCGACTGTCCGCCGATCCGCTTCATCTTCCCGCACGCCATCGAGCGCCCCGTCACGGCCAACGGCGGCTATGAAATGAGCGCGTGGTATGACATCTTCGGCGATTTTGCGGATGCCCGGAATGAAGACCACGAAGGCGTCAACCAGTCGAAAGAATGGATTCAGGAATTGATCGAGCAGGAAAAATCACGCGGCACCGAAGCAAACCATATTTTCCTCGCGGGTTTCTCGCAAGGCTGTGCGATGGCGCTGGAAACCGCGCTGACGTATCCGGAAAAGCTGGCGGGCGTCATTGGTTTGTCCGGCTACATTCCGATGCTCGATTCTTTCCCTGAGCGCTATAACGCGTCCAACAAAACTGTTCCCGTGTTCTATGCGCACGGCACGCAAGATGAGGTGGTGCCGATCTCGCGCGCGCGCAATGCGCTGAAAGTCATGCAGGAACTCGGCCAAAACATCGAATGGCATGAGTATCCCATGCCCCACACGCTCTGCATGCCGGAAATCATCGATATCGGCAACTGGCTGCGCAAAATTCTCGCCAGCTAATTTCGTACGCACCGCCCCTCACCCCCCCTCCCGCTCATTGTTGAGTGGGAGGCATCGTTTTGCATACTCCCCTGTAGCATTTTTCATCGCCGAGCTGCCGCGCGGCGCATCCAGCCGTTTGGCGAGATACTCCTGCTTACCGAATCAGTGTGCTCGTTTCGACAAAATGGCCTTGGCAAAAAGTTGTCAAACGCCTCGACTATTTCGTTGTCGCAGCAGCAATGACGCCCATCTCGCTTGATCTTTCTCAACGAAATTCAGGGGCGCTTCATTCAGAATATTCCTACCCCTTTTTCAACCCTCACCACAAACAGGATCATTCACAATGAGCGTCACGGAGCAGACTATCGACGAATTAATCGCCGCAACTTTCACCAGCCATTCAACCCTCAAGGAAAAATACTTCTTCAGAGAATCCCTCCGAAACCTGGTTCGTTTAGCCAAAGCCGAGCAATTGCGCGACATGCGGATGGACGTGGCCAAGGTCACCCACAGCATTGGCATAAAAACATCGATTTACGCATCCCCCGACTAAGAATAATCCTACAAGCAACCTGCACCGACCATAAAAAAACGCGCATGACTTCATGCGCGTTTTTTTCACTCCTTCGCCAGGAGGCCTGGCTACGTGCTTACTTGATTGCGGACTTACTTGATCTTGGCTTTCTTTTGCAGCCCTTCAAAATACGTCTTCAACTTGCGTTCGGTGACCGCCTTGGCCACTTGTGGCTTAACCTCTTCCAGTGCCGGGAACTTGTTCGGACGCGTATCTTCGAGCTTGATCACGTGATACCCAAAATCCGTATGAACAGGTGTTTCGGTATATTGACCCTTTGATAATTTAACCATCGCGTCAGAGAAGGGTTTCACGTACTTGCCAGGATTGCCCCAGTCGATATCGCCACCCTTTTGTGCCGAACCGGTATCCTTGGATTTTTCCTTGGCCAGCCCCTCAAAGCTTGCGCCATCTTTCAGCTTGGCAATGATGTCCTTGGCTTCTGCTTCCGTCGACACCAGAATATGACGCAGGCGGTAATCGGTATCGCCAACCGTCTTCTTGTAGTTGTCGTATTCGGCATTAATCTCCGCCTCGGTTGCCGGATGCTTTTTGACGAAATCCGCGCGCAAGGCATTGATGATGATCGTTTGACGTGCATTTTCAATTTGCAACTTCACGTCCGTCTTGTTAGCGACCCCTTTTTTGGTGGCCTCTTGCAAGAGCAGTTCGCGCATAATCAATTCATTCTTGATCATGTTACGCAATTCTGGCGAATCTTTTTGGCCGTGCGCCACCAATTGCTTGACGATCGCATCGGCGCGAGAAGCCGGTATCGCTTTGCCATTAACCGTTGCAATCGTTTGTGCAAAAACTGGCAGTGCCAGAGAAGCTATCAATGCCGCCAACAGGCGGGCAAAACGTAAATTCATGATGCGTTTTCCTTTTTTGGATGACAAAGTCATTAAAACCTCTGCAAACTGCTTGCAGCCCGAAGATCCCACCGCAATGCCACATCGCCCGGGAAAGATACCACAGAAGCCGCCCCACTCTCCGCAAGACACACCCGTCCTGTGGGTACTTTCCCCGGGAACGGCCCATTCTACGCCAGAAAATGGTGCGTGATAAGCATCCGACCGACAGATGGCATCGTACAATGTATAACCGTTTGCTCACCCCCGTTGCATCATGCGATTGTCCTTTCTTCGCCGCCTTTTTCTTATCTTTTTCGCCTGTTCCATCGCGCAGCATGCGCCCGCTGCGGATGCCAGCAAAGTGTTGCGGACCATGATCCCGGCCGCAGAAACGGGCTTCGACCCAATCGCTGCGCATGACCTGTATTCATCGCAAGTGATCGCATCGATTACCGAAACGCTCTACACCTACGATTATCTGGCGCGGCCCGCCAAACTGGTTCCGCAAACGGCGGCAGCCCTGCCAGACATTACCGATGACGGCAAGACCTGGACGATTCGCCTGAAACAGGGCATTTTCTTCGCGGATGACCCGGCGTTCGGCAACACCCCGCGCGAATTGACGATGGCCGACTACGTCTATTCGCTCAAACGACTGGTCGATCCCCAATTGCGCTCACCCTGGAGCTGGCTGCTTGAAGGCAAAATTGTCGGACTGGATACCCTTGCACGCGAAACCAAAACTTCAGGCCGCTTTAACTACGATGCCAGGATCGCCGGGCTGGAACTTCTTGATCGGTACACCTTGCGCATTCGCCTGAATGCCCCCGACTATAATCTGGGACACATCCTCGCACACTATCCCACCAGCGCCGTCTCACGCGAAGTAATTGAGCGCTACCGCGACGCCAACGGTCATGCCATGGCCAACCCCGTCGGCACCGGCCCCTATCAGTTAAGCAGTTGGACGCGCGGCGCAAAAATCGTGCTGACTGCCAACCCGCGTTATCGCGGGTTCGTCTGGGATTTCGCACCCGGGGACGATCCTGGCAATCGCAAGATCGTCGAGAGAATGAAAGGCAAATCGATGCCGCAAATCGGCCGCGTCGAAATTCTTGTCGTGCCGGAAGATCAGTCGCGCTGGCTCGCTTTTCAGAATGGCGAAATCGACCTGTTCAATCTCGATGGCCCGCTGGCGCCACGCGCCATCGACCATGGCAAACTACGCCCAGAGCTCGCAGCAAAAGGCGTGTTCCTGTCCCGCTTGATCGAACCGGAACTCAGCCACTATTACTTCAACATGCAAGATCCTGTGTTGGGTGGCCTGACCAAAGAAAAAATCGCGCTGCGTCGCGCGATTGCGATGACGCACAATGTGCAGGAAGAAATCGCCATCGTCTGGAATGGACAAGCGGTCAAGCTGGAATATCCGATTCCGCCCGGTGTGATCGGACACGATCCCACGTACCGCAGCAGCGTGCGCTTCGATCCGAAAACGGCGAACGCGCTGCTCGATAAATTCGGCTACAAGAAAGGCGCGGATGGCTGGCGCACCCTGCCCACTGGTCAGCCGCTACTGATTCGCTTCACCGTGCGGCCGGATTCAACCGGACAACAACAAGCCGAGATGTGGAAAAAAACCTTCGACTCCCTTGCCATTCGCATGGAAAGCGACAAACGCCCTTTCCCCGACATGCTGAAAGCGGAGAAACAATGCAAGCTGATGATGCGCACGAGTCCCTGGATTGCGGATTACCCGGATGGCGACAATTTCATGCAACTGTTTTATGGCAAGCATATCGGGCAGAGCAACAACGGCTGCATGAAAATGGCAGAATTCGACGCCTACTACGAACAATCGAAAAAATTGCCGCAGGGGCCAGCCCGCGACCTGCTGTATCACAAGATGACGCGCATCATTGAAGTGTATGCCCCCACCATCATCGGTTATGCGCGCTACCGCAACATGCTCGCGCAACCGCACGTCGTCGGTTACAAAAAACATCCCATCATGCACAACGAATGGCTGTATCTGGATATTAAAAAATGACGACGACTGCTTCAAACTCGTGCACAATCTCATGCACAGCCCCCTGTGCAACCTCAGGTACACAGCCCCCATCCCATCGACGGAAGACGGCCACCATGCATTCTCATCGCTCTCGCTCCCCCTTCTCGCGGTTCTTCGCGCCTTTCCTCACCCTAACCTTGCTCTTCCCGACACTCGGCGCTGCAGTCGAACCGACCAAAGAGAAACCGCACATCCCGATACTGAAAGCCCGCGAAATTGCCACGCGTTGTAAAACCGTGCTGGACCGTGCACGGGACATGGCAGAAGCGCTGGAAGACGCGCCGACAAAATCGTCCCCGCAAAGTGACAAAGCACTCTTTCGCGACTGGAACGACTTGCAGATCGCGCTCGAGGATTTGCAAGGGCCGGTCGGATTGCTGAATCATGTGTCGCCTGACCCGGTCGTGCGCAAGCAGGCCGAGCCCTGTCAGATCAAGATCACCCAGTTTGCCACCGAGCTTTTCCAGAATGAAAAGCTGTATCGTCGATTCAAGTCCGCGAAACCCGCCGACGCCGTGGAAAAGAAATTGCGACAGGATATTCTCGACAGTTTCGACGACACCGGCGTCTCGCTGCCGCCGGAAAAACAGAAGCGGATGAAAAAAATTCTGACCCGCCTCACCGCACTCAAACAAAATTTTGCGCGCAACATCCGCGACAACAACCAGACGCTCACTTTCACGCCAGAAGAAATGGCGGGGCTGCCGGCTGACTTCGTTAAAAAAGCCAAACGCGATGCCAAAGGCCACTACCTGCTGGGCTTCGACTACACCGACTACATGCCTTTCATGCAGTATGCCGACAGCAGTGACGCGCGCCAGCGTTACCAGTTTGCGTTCGTCAATCGGGGCACGCCGAAAAATCTGGAATTGATGAAGGAAGCCATCGCGCTGCGTCAGGAAATGGCGCAACTCTTCGGCTTCAGCAATTACGCCGAATACGTGCTGCGTCGCCGCATGGCGGGCAAGCCCGAAACCGTCAATGCTTTCCTCGCCGACGTGCAAAAAGCGGTCACCGATCTGGAAAAGCAGGAACTCGCCGACATGCGCGCCTTCAAGTCCAGAACGCTGGGCACGCCACTGGAAGCCACCACCATCGCGCGCTGGGATGTGGCTTACTGGCAGGAGAAGATGAAGCAATCGATTCACCACATCGATCAGAATGCCTTGCGCCAGTATTTCCCGACGCAAGCCTCGGTCAACTGGGTGATGGCCATGTCCGGCATCCTCTACGGCGTGCAATTCAAACCCGCTAAAGCTCCCGTCTGGCACAAGGATGTGAAGTATTACGATCTATACGACAACAAAACCCTCAAGCGCATCGGCGGCGTGTATGTCGATCTGTATCCGCGCAAGGGCAAATATGGGCACGCCGCTGCCTTTGGTGTGCGCGGCTCCAGCACGCTCTCGAAGCGCACGCCCATTTCGGTCATGGTCGCCAATTTCAATCGCGACGGACTGGACGGCAACGAACTCGAAACGCTGCTGCATGAATTCGGCCATCTGATGCATGGCGTGCTGTCCCGAACCCGCTTTGTCGATCACGCCGGCACCAGCGTCGAGCGCGATTTTGTCGAGGCCCCATCGCAAATGTATGAGGAATGGGGACGCAACAAGGAAACGCTGGCCATGATTCCGCAGTTTTGCACTAAGCCTTGTCCGCAAGTCGACAACGACCTGCTGCTACGCATGAAAGCCGCACACCATTTCGGTCTGGGCACCCGCTACGCGCGACAGCATTTGTATGCCAGCTTCGACATGGCCTTGCATCAAAATGTCGACAACGATCCGCTCGCCACCTGGCAGCAGATGGAGGGCGCCACGCCACTCGGCTACGTCAAGGACACGCAATTCCCGGGGCAATTCAGTCATCTGATGGGAGGGTATGCCGTCGGCTATTACGGCTACATGTGGGCTGAAGTACTGGCGCTGGATATGATGTCGCGCTTTGACGGCAAGCTGATGAATACCGAGCTCGGTTTGAAATATCGGAAAGCCATATTGGAACGTGGCGGCGAATTGTCCGGCGCAGAATTGGTGCGTCTGTTCCTCGGACGCGCACCGGACAATCGCGCCTTCTTCAATGAAATTGTCGGCAAACCCGCCACGCTTTCCGCACCGTGATGACACACCAAACTTGATGCCTGAATCGACATGACCGCTTACCTGATCAGAAGACTGTGGCAAATGATCCCCACGATGCTGGGAGTCATGCTGCTCATTTTCTGCTTGTATAACTGGGTGGGCGGCGATCCGGCTTACATCCTGGCTGGCAAGATGTCGAATCCCGAACAAATCGCGAATATCCGCAAGCAGCTCGGCATTGACGAGCCGATGGTTGTGCAACTCTGGATTTTCATCAAGCAGATTGTCACCTTCGATTTCGGTGCAAGCTGGAGCACCGGCGAATCCGTCTCGCACATTCTCGCCACGCGCCTGGGCCCATCACTGACGCTGCTGGTGCCGCTGACGATACTCGAAACCGTGATCGCCATCATTCTCGCACTGGCCATCGCCCGCGTGCGCGGCTCGCTCACCGACCGCGCCGTCATGATCGCCTGCACCATCGGCATGGCCATCAGCATCCTCGTTTACATCATCGTCTTTCAATACGTCCTGGCTTACCAGTTCGGCTGGTTTCCGGTGCAAGGCTGGGGCGACGGCTTTACCGAAAACTTGTTTCGTTACGGCGCACTGCCCATTTTGATCATGCTGGCCGTCAGCATCGCGCCGAATCTCCGTCTGTTTCGCACTTTCGTACTCGACGAGATCAACCAGGATTACGTGCGCACGGCTCGCGCGAAGGGATTATCGGAATCGCGCATCCTGCGCATTCACGTGTTACGCAACGCCGCCATTCCGATCATCACGCATGTGATGTCCAATCTGCCGGCGCTCCTGATCGGCGCGTTCCTGGTCGAGCGTTTTTTTTCAATCCCCGGGATCGGACGGGAAATCATTCTCGCGGTGGAGCGCAGCGACTTTCCGGTGATTAAGGCGATCACCGTGTACGTGGCGATCGCCACCATGTTCTTCAACCTGCTGGCCGATTTGCTGTATCGCGCCATCGATCCGCGCGTCAAGCTGGGTTGATCATGTTCGGCTTTTCTTCCTACTCCTCCCCCGGCCTGTGGATGCTCGCGTGGAAACGCCTGCGCGCCGATCGCGTGGCCATGGTCTCGCTCGCAGTGGTCCTGCTGTTCCTCGCGATACTGGGCTTGTCGATGTCCGGCGTGATCGCCAGCGATTGGGAAAATGAAGTCGCGGTCAACTACGCGCCGCCGAGTTTCATTGCGGAGACGTCTGCGCCCGAACAACGTGCGGATGCACCGCGCGCCTTGCCGAAAGAAATCCCGCCGGAAAATCCGGTCGATCCGCTAAAGGATGTGATTCGCCAGCTGCGTGCTGAAATGGCAGCGGCGCGATCTACTGTCACTGCCCCCACACCCGACTACGACATCGCCGATCCGCTGGATAAAGAACTGGCTGAAATTCGCGGTCCGCAAGTCCTTGCCAACGCCGCGTCGGCGAACAAAAAATCCGCACTGCTTTTTGGCGCAGACAAGTGGGGTCATGACATCCTGAAGAAAACGATCAAAGGCGCGGAAACTTCCATCGTGGTCGGCCTCGTCGCCGCATTCGTCGCGACGTTTCTCGGCACCCTGTTCGGCGCGCTGGCGGGCTACTTCGGACGCCGCGTCGACGATTGCTTCAACTGGTTCTACAATGTCTTCACGTCCATCCCCTATCTGCTACTGGTGCTGGCCGTCTCCGCCGTGTTGCAGATGAAAGGCGTCGCCACCATCATCCTGATTCTGGGGTTGACCGGCTGGACCGGCGTGTTCCGACTGGTGCGCGCCGAATACATGAAGCACAAGGAGCGCGAATACGTGCTGGCTGCCGATGCGATCGGTGCCTCGCACATTGGCAGAATCTTTGTGCACATTTTCCCGAACATCAGCCATGTCGCGCTGGTGCAAATGTCGATCCTGGCGGTCGGTTTCATCAAGGCCGAAGTGATTCTGAGCTTCCTCGGATTTGGTGTGCCCGTCGGTGTGGTGTCCTGGGGCAGCATGCTCAACGAAGCACAAAACGAACTCATCCTCGGCAAGTGGTGGCAACTGGTTGCCGCAACCAGCGCAATGGCGGTACTGGTGACGGCCTTCTCCCTGTTTACGGATGCGTTGCGGGATGCACTGGATCCCAAACTAAAATGAGCAACCTATCCGACAATCTGCTTGAAGTCCGCGACCTGCGGATTTCCTTCCGCATCGACAGGAAACAAACTCTCGAGGCGGTGAAAGGCATTTCGTTTGACGTGCCGCGCAACACGACGGTTGCACTCGTCGGTGAATCCGGATCCGGCAAATCGGTCAGCGCGCTCGCCGTCATGGGCTTGCTGCCACCGGATAATACTGTCATCGATCCGGCCTCCACGATTCGTTTCGACAGCCAGGATGTGTTTGCGCTGTCGGCGACTCAACGACGCGCCCTCTGCGGCAAACATCTCTCGATGATTTTTCAGGAACCGATGTCGTCACTCAATCCGGTCTTTACCGTCGGCTGGCAAATCGGCGAAGTCTTGCGCGTGCATCTCGGCATGAGCGCGCAAGCCGCTCGCGAGCGCACCATCGCCCTGCTGGAAGAAGTCGGCATTCCCGACCCTGCGGTTCGCGTCAATTATTATCCCGGCCAGCTTTCCGGTGGTCAGCAACAGCGCGTGATGATTGCGATGGCGATTGCGTGTGAGCCGCAACTGCTCATCGCGGATGAGCCGACAACGGCGCTAGATGTCACCATTCAAAAGCAAATCATCGAACTGCTGCAATCCTTGCAGACACGCCGCCACATGTCGATCCTGTTCATCACGCACGATTTGTCGCTGGTGGCGGAAATGGCTGACCATGTCATCGTGATGCGCGATGGCGCGATTCAGGAACAGGGCGCAGCACAGCAAGTTTTCGAACAACCGATGCATCCTTACACACAAGCGCTGCTGCGCTGCCGACCGCCACGCGACGGGCGGCCGATGCGTTTACTCACCATTGAGGATGTCATGCGGAACGACGTGGTGCAAGACGATGACACGAAAGACGGCATCGCCATTGCATCGATTCCACAACGCACCCGCGGGTATGCCCCAACGGATGCGCCGCTCCTTGAAGTAAAAAATCTCTCCAAGAGTTTTTATTTCCGCGAGGGTCTTTTTGGACAGCGCGAATTTCAGGCGGTCAAGAATGTTTCCTTCACGCTCCCGCGCGGCAAGACACTCGGCATTGTCGGTGAATCCGGTTCTGGGAAGACCACCGTGGGCTTGACGATTTTACGGCTACACGAAGCCACCGGTGGCGAAGTGCTGTTCAACGGCCAGAATACTCTCACCATGCCTTACCGGCATTTCTTCGACGTGAAACGCCGGATGCAAATCGTTTTCCAGAATCCGTTTGCGTCGCTCAACCCACGCTTCACAGTCGGCGACATTTTGCGCGAGCCGATGCGCATTCACGGCATCGGCGAGAATGATCGCGAACAAACGGCACTGTGCTTCAAGTGGCTGGATCGCGTCGGTTTGCCGGTGTCCGCATTTCACCGCTATCCCCACGAATTCTCCGGCGGCCAGCGGCAACGCATCGCCATTGCGCGCTGCCTGACCCTGCAACCGGAAATCCTGGTGTGCGATGAATCAGTCTCCGCGCTGGACGTGTCGGTGCAGGCGCAGGTGTTGAACCTGCTGCAGGATTTGCAGGACGATCTGGGATTGAGTTACATCTTTATTTCGCACGATCTGTCTGTCGTACGCTACATGGCTGACCAAGTGATGGTCATGCACAATGGCGAAGTGGTGGAGATGGCAAACTCAGACAATCTGTACAACCATCCGCAGCACCCCTACACCCAGACCTTGCTTGCTGCCATACCGAATCGCCTCTCGATTGCCTAATCTGTCGTGTATCTGCGACACGCACGGATAACAGCCAGCTTAGACTGTACGCAACCGCTTTTCGTTCATAGAATGAGAATTCGATAACGCTTTCCGTGAAAGTCTTTATGACCCGCCTTTCCACCCGCACCACTTTTTTCCATAAAAAGATTTTCCCCGTTCTGTGGGTAGGCGTTCTGGTTTTCGTCACGTTCTCATCTGCCAGAAAAAACCAGTCCGCAGGCCTTTCTTTTCTTGTCGCTCCGGGTCTTCTCGCTGCGTGCGGGTTCTTTTTGTTCAAAAAACTGATTTGGAATCTGGCCGACGCGGTTTACGACTGCGGCGATCATCTGCTTGTTAAACTGGGGCGAGATGAAGAACGTGTGAGCCTCGCCAACATCATGAATGTCAATGTAACCTCTTTCGGCAGTCCTCGCCGCATTACGCTCAAATTACATGAACCGGGAAAATTTGGTGATGAGATTGTTTTTATGCCGACCTTCGGCTTCACGCTCAACCCCTTTGCCAAAAGCGAAGTGGCAGAAGATTTGATCTATCGCGTGGATCAGGCGCGTTCGACACGCGCGCGTCAGTTTTTATAATTTATCCGTTTTCACCACCCGGATATCCGGCAAATTCCGCCAGTAGCCGTGCGTATCCATCCCGAACCCGATCACGAATTGGTTCGGCACGGTGAGCCCCAGCACGTCCGCCTCCACTACTTTTTTCTTGCCGATCTGCTTGTCGGCAAACACGGTCAACACCACGTCCTTTGCGCCCATCGATAGGAGGCGTTTTTTGACTTCGGCCAGCGTTTCGCCTTCGTCCAGAATGTCGTCCACCACGATCACCGTGCGATCCTTCACATTCTGGCGCGGCACGACTTTCCACTGTAATGCGCCCCCCTTGTCATCCTCCCCGTAGCGCGAAACATGGATGTAATCGTATTCGAGCGGGAAGGTCAGTTGCGGAAGCAATTGACCGGTAAAGATCACGGCGCCGCCCATCACGCCCAAGACCAACGGGAACGACGGGCTGTCCACTTGACCGAAACGTCGGTTCAATTCGTCCGCCACCCGCGAGACAGCTGCCTGCACCGCTTGGGCATCGTGAACCTGTTCCGTATTCTTCAAGATTTCGTATGCGCGCTTGGTATGAAATTCAACCATATTCTCTCCTTCTGTCCTTCCATTATCAGCCAAGCCACGCTGGTATGTGCCACCGTGTTGGCAAACTGCGACACGTTTATTGCTACGCGCCTTTTTCCGGCAAACCTTTGCGTCATCGCACAGGCGAACTCTTGAGTTAAGATGATGGCACGCTCCCTTGGCTTTACAATATCAGGCAGCGGCCTTGTCCGGCTCCCCATTACTTTGATCTTCTACATTCACTGATGCCCTCCACCGCGCGCAACCGAATCCAGTCACTCCGTCAAGCCATGCGACGCCATCGCGTTGATGCCTGCGTCATCCCGAGTGCCGACCCGCACCTTTCTGAATATCTGCCCGCACGATGGATGGGCCGCGAATGGCTCTCCGGATTCACCGGCTCCACCGGCACGCTCGTGGTCACCGCCGATTTCGCGGGACTCTGGACAGATGGCCGGTACTGGGAGCAAGCCGAAATACAACTGGCAGGCAGTGACATTTACTTGATGAAGATCACCGGTTCCGACGTGTATGCCCACATCGCCTGGCTGGCTCACACCTTGCACACAGGGCAAACCGTTGCCGTGGATGGCGCGGTGCTGGGCTGGTCTGTTGCCCGCATGATGTCCGAACAATTCAAGTCGAAACTGATTTTGCTGCGAACCGATATCGATCTGCTTCATGATATTTGGCCGGACCGGCCCGCACTGCCCCCGGCACCAGTTTACGAGCATCCGGCGCCATTTGCAGATGTGACGCGACCCGCCAAACTGTCAGCGACACGTCATGCGATGCGCCAGCACAATGCGGACTGGCATTTCATTTCGACGCTGGATGATATTGCTTGGCTGTTCAATCTGCGCGGCAGCGATTTGAATTACAGTCCTTTCTTCATCGCTCACGCATTGATCGGCCCGGAGCGCACCACGCTGTTTATTGCGGATGGCAAGATTCCCGATACTTTACGAACGGCTCTGGCTTCCGATGGTGTGGATCTGTCGCCGTACGAACAAACGGCAACGGCACTGGCCACGTTGCCACGTGATGCCGCTGTCCTACTGGACCCGCGCCGCGTCACCTTGGGTCTGCGTCAGCACATTCCTGCCGCGGAAAAAATTGTGGAAGCGATCAACCCAAGCATCTTTGCCAAGTCCCGCAAAACGGCTGGTGAAATGGCGCATGTCCGCGCAACAATGGAACAGGATGGCGCCGCACTCTGCGAATGCTTTGCCTGGCTCGATGCCGCCCTGGCCGATCCCACGCAAACCATCACAGAATTGATGATCGACGAACGCATCACTGCCGCACGCGCGAAACGACCGCATTTCGTCAGCGCCAGTTTCGGCACGATCGCCGGATTCAATGCCAACGGCGCTTTGCCGCATTACCATGCCACGCAGGAACGTCATGCGACGATTCAGGGCAACGGCTTGTTGCTGATCGATTCAGGCGGGCAGTATCTCGGCGGCACCACCGACATCACGCGCACCGTGGCGGTCGGCACGCCGTCGCCGGAACAGAAACGCGACTTCACCCTGGTGCTCAAAGGCGCGATTGCATTGCTCTCCGCACAGTTTCCGCGACGCACGCGCGCGCCGCTGCTGGATTCCCTCGCGCGCGCCCCGCTTTGGGCGGAAGAGCTGGATTACGGTCACGGCACGGGCCACGGCGTCGGGTATTTTCTCAGCGTGCATGAAGGGCCGCAGTCGATTTCTTTCCACACGCCGCCGGATCTGCACACCGCACTGGAACCCGGCATGATCACATCGGTCGAACCGGCGCTCTATCGCGTCGGGCAATGGGGCGTGCGCATCGAAAATCTCACACTCACGCGCGAAACGAAAAGTGGCGATTACCTGCGCTTCGAAACGCTGACCTTATGCCCTATCGATACGCGCTGCATTGATGCGACGCTATTGGAACCCAAGGAACTGGCGTGGTTGAACACCTACCACGCCACGGTGCGCGAACGCCTACTCCCACATGTAGAGAACGCTGCGAAAAACTGGTTGCTGGAACAAACCAAACCGATTCCACACGCTAACTGAAGTCGTTTTGCCGACTGATCACTCCCTGCTTGCCACTCACGCCTTAGCCGAGATCGTCATGGCCATGCGGATCAAGATGCGTCATCACATTCAGCACCTTGTGCTTTTCCATGATGCGGTTGCGCGCAGCAACGGCAATGTCGTGCCCCTGCAAAACCGTGATGGACGCGTCCACTTCGAGGTGCACGTCCACGATCGCAAAATCGCCGACGCGGCGCGTCCGCAAGTCATGCACACCCTGGACGCCGGGTGTTGCCAATACTGTTTCGCGAATCGCTGCACTTTCTTCTTCCGAAACGGCGCGATCCATCAAGTCGTGCAAGGCTGACCAGCTGAATTCCCATCCCATCTTACCAACCATCAAACCCACCACCAGGGCCGCAATCGGATCAAGCAACGGGTACCCAAACATGTTGCCGATGATGCCGACCGCCACCACCAGCGATGACAAGGCATCCGAACGCGCGTGCCAGGCATTCGCCACCAGCATGGAAGACCGAATGCGCGTCGCAACCGCCAGCATGTAGCGAAACAGCACCTCCTTGCATACCAAGGCAATCACCGCCACCCACAACGCTGCTTGATGCACGGTCGGGATCTGATCCGGGTCTTCCAGTTTCTTGACTGCGGCCCACAACATGCCCACCGCCACGGCCAGCAGCAACCCGCCCAGCACGAATGACGCGGCATTTTCGTAGCGGTGGTGGCCGTAGTGATGATCCGCGTCGGCTTCCTTTTGGCTGTGATGACCCGCGATCAGCACGACAAAATCCGCCAGCAAATCGGAAAGCGAGTGTACGGCATCCGCAACCAAGGCCTGGGACTGTGCAAAGATACCGACGACAAACTGCACCGTTGTCAGGATCACATTTAGCCAAACGCTGACCCACGTGCTGCGACGTCCGGCCGCTGTGGCGTCCGGGGTAGTTACTTCATATTCTTCCGGCAGCAAATCGGCCATCATGTCACTCTTGAATGTTTTTTATGGTGGACTATTCTGATAACAGTCGCTTCAGGATGATATGCCAGGAGAAGCCGCCCGGCAATCTTCCTGCCTCAGCGATTTGCCCACGCACAATCAAAAAATATGGCGTTAACAACAAGATTTCTTTATTCACTCGTGGTTTTTCGGTTTTTTTGAAGAAATCCCTCGTGATTGTTTGATTTACTCACTTAGCACTCTTCTGAGGAGAGTGCTAAAATTATCCCGTTATTGAAACGGCACGAAAAACCGTGCTTTTCTCCCCCTCTCCCCCAAGCGGTGGAGAGACAAGGTGGCGGTGATGCGGCTCAAGTGCTGTCCTCATCACATCTATGGCAATTCATTGTATTTATGAAAGGGATTCAAAGAATGAGCGCCACGTCCGCAACATCAGCACTGATGCCGACGAGCAACCATGCCTTGGCTCTCGGCTTTTCTGGGCAAATCGGCAACATTGAATCGTATATTTCGATTGTCAATCGCCTGCCCCTTCTCTCCCAGGAAGAAGAAGCCTCGTTGGCTCGCCGCCTCCGCGACAACAATGACCTCGCGGCAGCCCAGCAATTGATCCTCTCGCATCTGCGACTGGTGGTGTCCGTCGCCCGCAATTATCTGGGTTACGGCTTGCCCCACGCCGACCTCATCCAGGAAGGCAATATCGGCCTGATGAAAGCCGTCAAACGCTTCGACCCCGAACAAGGCGTTCGCTTGGTGTCTTACGCTGTGCACTGGATCAAGGCGGAAATCCACGAATTCATTTTGAAGAACTGGCGTCTCGTCAAAGTGGCGACCACCAAGGCGCATCGCAAACTCTTCTTCAATTTGCGCAGCTTCAAGGGTGACACAGAAACCATGTCGCCTGCGCAGGTGGACGATCTCGCGCAAAAGCTGAACGTCAAACGCGAAGAAGTCATCGAGATGGAAACGCGCCTCTCCGGTCGCGACATTGCGCTGGAAGCGCCGACTGACGACGAAGACGATCACTTTGCACCGATTGCCTACCTTTCCACCGACGCGAACGAACCGACGCAAGTGCTGGAAGCGCGCGAGCACGACAAGCTGCAAACCGAAGGCTTGGAAGCGGCCCTGAGTAAACTCGACGCACGTTCCCGTCGCATCGTGGAAGCGCGCTGGCTGGCAAAGGACGACAGCTCCGGCGCCACGCTGCATGAACTGGCCGACGAGTTTGGCGTGTCTGCCGAACGCATTCGCCAGATTGAAGTGGCTGCGCTGAAGAAAATGAAAGGCGCGCTGGCGGCTTATGCTTAAGCACGCGATGCTGTTCTGTAAAAAAGGGCGCTTACAGCGCTCTTTTTTATTGGTGGATCAAAACGCCTTATAAGAAGTCGGCTTCCGACCCAATGCAGACGCCCATAAATCATTCTATTGCGTATTAGTCGTCAATTGCGCTTCTCTTTTGCCATTTCAGGAATATCAATACGCCGCCATTCACCGGTCTTCATGTCCAACAAGTACAAAAGATGTTCTTTGGGTCTCGGCGTATTGCCTGCATAGTAAACCTTGGATTCCTCATACCATTGGGTAAAGATAGCGAATAGCGCTCCATCATAAGAGACGTCCCCAGAAATTACACGCTCTATTTGATAGCCTAATTTAATCGGCCAGCTTTTTTTCTGCCCAGCAGAAAACTGTGAAATAGAGTTATCGGCAAAGAAATATATATTCCCCATATTATCCAGCCCTGGCTCTGATGCACTACCGACATTTGCAGATATCGGCATTGGGTTTTTCTCCCCACGTTTGAATGTGTACACTCGGGAATTAGGACGCCCTTTTTCACCACCTGACAGCAAGACGTCCCTGTCACCGTGCATGTAATGCAAGGCACTTATCCACCAAAAACCGAAAGGCGTTAATAAGGTAATTTTCTTTGACTCTATATCTAATTCATAAAGGTGCATGTCAAACGAGGTGGGGGTTCCGCGCTCGTTATATTGTCCAAGCCCTTGCTGTGAAAATACAATTTTGTCTTCAGCATTAGAAAATGCAGCATACCCCCTCTTTCCAGGGGTATCTAACACCGTCATTACATCTGACCCATCAGCATTCATCGTAACGATGCTGGTTTTGTCCTGGTCGCGTACTTTGCGTTCTTCATGACCATATATTATTTTTGATGGTGCAGAAAGGAAAACCACTTTTTTGCCTGAACGAGAAAATCGAGCATTCCACCAAATCTGATTCGGTGGTGGTTGAAAATACGTTAGTTCGCCGGTTTTAAGATTGAGGATGTGAATCACACTTTCATCTTGATGAAGCAGATGCCTATCGAATACTAGATTTTCCCCATCAGGAGTAAACGACAAGTTCCGATAATGAAATTTCGGAATGCTGCCAACTGGAGTAGAAGGATCGGGGGCATATCTTTCATTGAGACCGTGCAATTCAACGCCACCCCATATCACCCCCGCAATCATGCCTGCAACCATTCCAGACAAGACTCGGTTCCTCGTTTGAGGTTTCTCATGCAACCCCTTGTTTACGGATAACCCGATAACAAGCCCCAACATGGTAGCGAACGCAAAAGGGAGGACATAGATGACAAACCAAAAAGACGCTATCAATAGCAATACAGATAGCGCGACACAAACTAAAACATATGCTCGAGCTTTTCCAGAATATGTAGAAATCACCAGCGCAAGAAAAAAGGCCGGTATTAGGAATATGTATAAAGGATCTGATGGCATATTGTTGTCGTCAACCCTTTGGCAAAGGGTTGACCGAATACTAACACGCAACCGTTGCATTTAATAAAAATGAGGCACGTGGTTGCGGTTGTTTTGGTGGCATACGAACGTCAGCTTCTGGCCGGAAGCCGCCCTTCTCTATCCACGCTTCATGAACTGCACCACCGCCTCACCTTGCGTCGTGCGCGTCGCTGCAAACTTGAACGCATGTCCGTACACCACTTCGACGGTGAGCGGAATGACGCCGTTCGTTTCCCGCATCGCTTCCAGCGCCTGTATCACGCGCGCGCCTTGCACGCGACTCATCAGCCCGCGCCGCCGTTGCATGAGTGGATTGCCGCCGAAGGCGCGCACATCAGCGATGAGATCGCGCGGCGAGTCGTACGTCAGCGTGAGGGTTTCCCGATCCATGATCGGCGACGGAAATCCGGCTCGCATCAGCGCATCGCCCAGATCGTGCATGTCGGCAAAAGCCAGCGTGTGCGGCGCGGCATCTACCGATGCAAACGCCTGCCGCACTTCCTTGAACGTGTCCGGCCCGAAACAGGAAAACAGCAGCGCGCTTTCCGCTCGTAAAAGCCGATGCCATTCGGCGAACACGTTTTCCGGATGTGGGTGCCAGTGCAAGGCCAGATTGGACCAGAGCAAATCAACCGTTGCCGCTGGCAGTGGGACGGTGCTCATGTCCGCGCGCATCCACGATGCCGGACGGTGACCGGACAGTTTTTTCAGCCAGCGTTGCAGCGGCGACGCCGACATTTTCACCCGCGTCTCGGCAAGCGTCAGCATCGCTGCCGCGCTATCCACGCCGATCAATTGTGCTTTCGCGTAACGCTGCTGCAACGCCAGCCCATCTTCGCCGGTGCCGCAGCCCGCATCCAGCACGAACGACGGATGGATGCGCAAATAGTCGAGCCGCTCCTGCATGCGCGCCGAAATTTCGCGACGCAAAAATCCGGACGGTGCGCTACGCGAGGGCGAAGCAAACAACGTCGTCACGCGCTGCGCGTCAATCTCACTGCTGGATAGTGGAGGAACGTCTGTGATAGACACGGCTGTCTCGACAAGTGCGATAATTTCGCTAGTTTACTGCCTGATTGTCTGACCTGCCGATGTTTCTTGCCTTGCGTCATCTATCCCGACACGTTCGCCACGCCGCTGCGGCGACGCTGCCTTCGTCCTGCGCGCTGTGCGCAGCATCGGCCGATGACGCCATCTGTCATGATTGCCGCCATCATTTTTTTGCCGAGCACGCGTCCCGTTGTCCGCAATGCGCCAACGCGATCCCCCACTCTGGCGCAAACCACCCCATGCTTTGCGGCACCTGCCTGAACGATCCGCCCGCATTCGATGCCACGATTGCGGCGACCCATTACACGGCCCCCATCGATCAACTGGTGCTCGCATTGAAATTCGGCGGCCATCTCGCACTGGCGCCGCTTTTCGCACGACTGCTGCATGATGCGCTGAAGCGTACGCCACTGGATGCACAGCCCACGCTGCTCACGATTGTGCCGCTGGGTTCACAGCGTCTGATCGAGCGCGGTTTCAACCAGGCGCAGGAAATTGCGCGTCCGCTGGCAAAGCTGCTGGCCATCCCGCTGCATCCGCAACTTGCGCTGCGCCAGCGCGACACGCTGGCACAATCTTCGCTGCCACCCGACGAGCGCCGCAAGAATATGCGTCGCGCGTTTGCTGTGAATACAAAACACCTTGCTCAGATCAAAGACCAGCATATCGGCATCGTCGACGATGTCATGACCACCGGCGAAACGCTGAACGAGCTGGCCGCCACACTCAAGCGTGCGGGTGCGACGCGCATCACGAATTTTGTCTTTGCACGCGCCCCGCTTTAATTTTCTGGAGAAGTCCGTGTTTCATGTCGTCCTCGTCGAACCCGAAATTCCACCGAATACCGGCAACATCATTCGCCTGTGCGCCAACACCGGCGCACAACTGCATTTGATCGAACCACTCGGCTTTCCGCTGGAAGATGCGAAGATGCGACGCGCAGGACTCGACTACCACGAATATGCCACCATGAAAGTGCATCGCAACTGGGAAGCTTTTGTGGCAAGCGAATCGCCCGATCCGTCGCGCCTGTTTGCCCTGACGACGCATGGTTCAACACCATTCGCCCATGTCGCCTTTCGTCCCGGCGATTGCTTTATCTTCGGTTCTGAAACCAAGGGCTTGCCACCGACCTTGCGCGACACTTTCCCTGCCACGCAACGCATCCGCCTGCCGATGCAGCCGAACAATCGCAGCCTGAACCTGTCCAATGCCGTGGCCGTCGTCGTGTTTGAAGCGTGGCGACAAAACGGGTTTGTCGGCGGCCTTTAACCGCCGCTCGCTTGGTGCTAAACTGATCGCCTAGTTGCAACATTGTTGCAGAAAGCCATCGTCATGGACACCACCCTTTTTTATATTTTGCTCGCCGCATTCGTTTCGGGAGCTTTCAGTATCACGGCCGCCGCCGTGTTTTCGTTTACCCTGCTCTCGAAAATGGTTGATCGCATGGTGAGCCTGTCTGTCGGCATCATGTTGTCGACGGCTTTTTTGCATTCGCTGCCGGAAGCCTTTGAATCGACTGTCGATCCCCACCGTCTGTTCATGACGCTCCTCGCCGGGCTCTTCGGGTTCTTTTTGCTGGAAAAGCTCGCCGTCCTCCGCCACTCGCATCACCATGAACACGATGGGCATCACCATCATCACGGTCACGATGCGCGCGAAGCGGGCAAGTCCGGTTGGATGATTCTGGTGGGCGACGGCATTCACAACTTCACCGACGGCATCCTGATCGCCGCGGCTTTTCTGGCAGACACGCATGTGGGGCTCATGGCCAGCCTCGCCATCTTCGCCCATGAAATTCCGCAAGAGGTGGGGGATTTCATCGTGCTGCAAAACGCCGGTTTTTCTCGCGCCCGTGCTTACGTCTACAACCTGATTTCCAGCCTCGCCGCCGTAATGGGGGGATTGGTTGGCTATTTTGCACTGGCCAGCGCCAGTCACCTGATTCCTTATGCGCTGGTACTGGCTTCCAGCGGTTTTATCTATATTGCTGTCAGCGACCTGATGCCACAAATGCAACGGCGTGCTTCGATTCGGGAATCCCTCACCCAGGTTTTGCTCATCGCGCTGGGCGTCGGCATTGTTCTGGCGCTAAACGGGAATATGCACGCGCATTGAATGCGCCCTATCACATTGCCAAATTGACACCCACGCCTTTCCTCGACCCTGCACCGGCCAGAACGGGGGCCATAAGCGCTTGATTTGACGCTGAAAGCTTGAAAGGGTTATAATCCGCAGTTCCCATTCGCCCGGGAACCCATAATAAGGATGCGTCCGCAATGTACGGAACCACCACCAGTTATATCAAGGGCGTTTACTCATTTAGGAAGTCAACATGAAAACCTTTTCCGCTAAGGGACATGAAGTCCAGCGCGACTGGTTCGTGGTTGACGCGACGGACAAGATCCTCGGACGTGTCGCCAGCGAAGTGGCACTCCGTCTTCGCGGCAAACACAAACCGGAATTTACTCCGCACGTCGATACCGGCGATTTCATCATCGTCGTCAACGCGAGCAAGCTGCGTGTGACCGGTACCAAAGATACCGACAAAAAATACTATCGCCACACCGGTTATCCGGGCGGCATCAAGGAAACCAATTTCCAGAAGATGCAACAGCGCTTCCCGGGCCGTGCCTTGGAAAAAGCCGTCAAGGGCATGCTGCCGAAAGGCCCCCTTGGCTACGCGATGATCAAGAAGCTGAAAGTGTATGCCGATGGCACCCATCCGCACACCGCCCAGCAACCCAAAGCACTTGAACTGTAAGGAGCAGACATGATCGGTAACTACAATTACGGAACCGGCCGTCGCAAAAGTGCTGTGGCTCGCGTATTCATCAAGGTCGGCACTGGCCAAATCGTTGTCAACGGCAAACCTGCCAGCGAATATTTTTCCCGCGAAACTGGCTTGATGGTCATCCGCCAACCTCTGGTCTTGACCGACAATGCCGAACGTTTCGATATCAAGGTCAATGTTGACGGCGGCGGCGAGTCCGGCCAGGCTGGCGCAGTCCGCCACGGCATTACCCGCGCGTTGATCGACTATGATGCAACACTGAAGCCTGTGCTGTCCAAAGCTGGCTTTGTCAGCCGCGACGCCCGCGAAGTTGAACGGAAAAAGGTCGGTCTGCGCAAAGCACGCCGCGCCAAGCAGTTCTCCAAGCGTTAATTGTTTCAGCGCGGTTCGTCCGTGCAATCAAAAAGCCGTCTGGCATACGCCACACGGCTTTTTGCTTTTTTGACTGTTGGCCATTTCGCACTGGTACAATAAAAAACTGTAGCGCAAGCCGTATCAAAGGATGACCATGATTAAAGTAGGTATCGTCGGCGGAACCGGTTATACAGGTGTTGAATTACTCCGCCTGTTATCAACCCACCCCCGTGTCCAATTAACCTGTATCACGTCGCGCAAAGAAGACGGCATTGCCGTTGCAGACATGTTTCCTTCGCTGCGCGGTCGGGTGAATATCAAATTCGTCATGCCGGACTGTGCGGATTTAACGTCATGCGATGTCGTGTTTTTCGCCACGCCGCATGGTATCGCCATGGCCCAGGCGCCGGAACTGGTGACGGCGGGCGTCAAGATCATCGACTTGGCAGCGGATTTCCGCCTCAAGGACGCGGCCGAATTCGAGAAGTGGTACAAGATGAAGCACATCTGTCCCGACATTCTGGAAAATGCTGTTTACGGTTTAGCCGAAGTGAACCGCGAAGCGATTAAAAAAGCCCAAGTCATCGGACTGCCCGGCTGTTATCCCACGTCGATCCAATTGGGCTATGCCCCGCTCCTGTCGCAAAGCAAACCTTTGGTGAATGAAGCGGCACTGATTTCAGACTCCAAGTCCGGTGTCTCCGGCGCGGGCCGAAATCCTGAAGTGCACACCCTCCTCGCGGAAGCGAGTGATAACTTCCATGCGTATGGTGTAGCGGGACATCGTCACTTGCCTGAAACGGTTCAGGGGCTGCAAGCCATCGCAGGCGGACGGAAGATCGGGTTGACTTTTGTACCGCATCTCGTCCCGATGATCCGCGGCATTCATTCGACCTTGTATGCCACCATACTTCCCGAAGCCCGTCATATCGACTTCCAGGCGTTGTATGAAAACCACTACCGTGACGATTTTTTTGTCGATGTGATGCCTGCTGGCAGCCACCCCGAAACGCGTACCGTGCGAGCCTCCAATTTTGTACGTATCGCGGTGCACCGCCCGGGTGGTGGGGATACCTTGGTCATCCTCGTCGTCGAAGACAATCTCGTCAAAGGCGCTGCCGGACAAGGCGTCCAATGCATGAACCTGATGTTCGGCCTCGATGAAGCCACCGGACTCCAGCACGTCCCCATCGTTCCCTAGCTCTTTCGTCCCCTAGCATGTCTATGAAAAAAAATCTCTGGCTTCGCCGCATGTCCATTTCTGCTCCGAAGATGATGATTCGCAGCCAGTTGCCGCTGCCGCTGCGTTTTCTTTTTTGGGTCGTCGTGCTGGGCGTCGCAGGCGCTGTCGCGCTGTGGGCCTATGACATGGGCAGAAGCTTTGCGGGGTTGGGTCCGAGCGCGGACAGGCAAATGGAGGCGCTGGATACGCGGGCCAAACAACTGGAACTCGAACGCGAGCGACTCACTAGCCAGCTCAATGCTGCGGCATCTGAAATCAATATTGAGCGCGCTGCACAAAAACCGCTTCAGGATCAAATCAAAATCATGGAAGCGGAAAACACCAAGCTGAAGGAAGATCTCTCTTTCTTCGAAAGTTTGTTACCTAGCAACACCGGCGCAAAAGGCATCAGCATTCAACGTCTGGCTTTGGAACTCGTCAACACTAACCAAGTCCGGTATCGGATCCTGGTCACACAGGGTGGGGGAAAACGAGACAAACGCGAGTTTTTTGGCCAGCTTCAACTGGTGGTAACGGTTTTGCAGGATGGGAGTAGTGCTATGATTACCTTCCCGAAAGACAGATCGGCTGACGCAGAAAAGTACAATTTCCGCTTCAAGCATTACCAACGATTGGAAGGTGTGCTGACTTTGCCGCCAGGCGTTGCAATCAAATCAGTCCAAGCCAGAATTCTGGAAAGAGGCCAAGTGCGCGCGCAACAGTCAGCCAGTTTATAAACGAGGGAATCACGATGTTTAACCGCAAACCCAAAAATTCGATTGATACACTCATCGGCGCCACCACCCAGATCAACGGCGACATCCGTTTTTCGGGGGGCATGCGCATTGATGGACACGTCAAAGGCAACGTTGTCGCGGAAGCAAGCCAGCACAGCCTCTTGGTTATTTCTGAAGAAGCGCGCATCGATGGCGAAGTCCGTGTTGCTCACTTAGTCACGAATGGTGAAATCAACGGTTCCGTGTTTTCTTCTGAAATGCTGGAAATGCAACCCCGTGCGCGCATTACGGGCGACGTGAATTACAAAAAGCTGGAAATGCACGCGGGCGCACTGGTCTCTGGAAAACTCTCGCACGAACAGTCTCCGGAACCTATTTTGCAGCTCGCGATGGCGGCCAAAGCAACAAATTGACATCGGTTTTATAATGGGGGCCATGTTTATCCCACAGGAGTCCCTATGAGTGCCGTCATTGAAATGCCCGCCCCGATCAACTTCACGGATAGCGCGGCAAACAAGGTTGCAGAGCTGATTGCTGAAGAAGGCAACCCCAATTTGAAATTGCGCGTCTTCGTTCAGGGTGGCGGATGCTCCGGCTTCCAGTACGGTTTCACTTTCGACGAAAGTGTCAACGACGATGACACCACCATGGACAAAAACGGCGTGAAGCTGTTGATCGACTCCATGAGCTACCAGTACCTGGTCGGTGCAGAAATCGATTACCGCGAAGACATCAACGGCGCGCAGTTCGTGATCAAAAACCCGAACGTTTCCAACACCTGCGGCTGCGGTTCTTCCTTCGCGCCGTAAAGTGCAGGCTCACCAAATGAAAAGGGCGCCCAGTTAAACTGGTCGCCCTTTTTTGTTTTTTGATTCTTTCCTCAGGCCGGATACAAAGCCCCGAGCACCCGCGGCCCTTTGGCACCGGTGACTTCCGGCACATTGCCGGGTTGGCGCATACAGAAACGGTGCGCCAGCCAAGCAAACGCCATGGCTTCCACATGGTTGGGAGAGATGCCCAAATCACTCGTGGGCCGTAAGTACGCGCCGAGTGAGCGATTTTGAAGTGCTGTTTCCATCCGATGTATCAAATGCACGTTGGCCGCGCCTCCCCCGCACACATGCACTGCGGTCGCAGATAGCGCATGCGTGGCAATCGCATCGGCAATCGTGGTGGCCGTCAGTTCCACCAACGTCGCCTGCACATCCTCCGGTCGCGCCTCAGCATGCGCCAGCACGTGAGCATACAGCCAGTCCAGATTGAACAAATCGCGCCCGGTGCTTTTCGGTGGCGGCAAGGCAAAAAAAGGTTCACGACGCATTTGTTCCAACAACGCCGGTATCAGCTTGCCACTCGCCGCCCACGCACCCGCGGCATCGTAAGGTACGCCGCGCTGGCGCGCGATCCAGGCGTCCATCAGCATATTGCCGGGGCCGGTGTCGAATCCGGCAATCCTGCCATCGGCATGCAGCACGCTGATGTTGGCGATGCCGCCGATGTTCACCACCACGCGCGTTTCACCCGTTTGCGCAAATACCGCGCGATGAAACGCCGGCACCAGCGGCGCGCCCTGTCCGCCTGCGGCGATGTCACGACCACGAAAATCCGCAATCACATCCATGCCGCTTAACTCTGCCAGTAACGCAGGATGATTGATTTGGCGCGTAAACCCCAGGTCGGGGCGATGGCGAATGGTTTGTCCGTGCACACCCACAGCGCGCACCCTTTCAGGTTCAACACGGGATGCCGTCAGCACTTGCTGCACGCAGGCGGCATAGCAATCGACGAGCGCATTGGCAGCGCGCGCTTCGCGCTCGACTTCATGATCGCCGGGGGTTTGCAAAGCCAGCAAGCTGGCACGCAATTCGGGAGGAAAGGGAACATGAACGGCTGCGCCAAGGGTCAACGCGCCGCCCAGGTAATCATCAGGAATATCGACCAGCACGCCATCGACGCCATCCAGACTGGTGCCCGACATGAGGCCGATGTAAAGAGAAGAAGCCGCGCTCATTCCATTCCTCATCCGTCACCGCACGCGAGCGCTGCTGTGCCAGCGCGTCGACGCGAAGAGCCCGCGCTTGCACATCACTATTTTTTCGCCAAACTCGCCGGTTTGAAATCCGGGTTCAGCGCAGCAAAGCGATGTTCCATCTCTTCTGCCGCCTTGCGGAATTTCGCCATCTCGGCTGTCCGCAACGGCGGCGCTTCCGGCATGGCAATGGCTCTCGGATTCACCTGCGCCTTGCCGGCGCGGAATTCGTAATGCAAATGCGGGCCGGTCGAAACCCCCGTGGAACCCACATAGCCAATGACATCGCCTTGGCGCACCTTGGCGCCACGACGCGTGGCAACCCGGCTCATGTGACCGTAAGCCGTCGAGTAAGACCCCCAGTGCTTGAGCACGACCATGTTGCCATAACCGCCCCGCCATCCGGCATGTTCCACCGTGCCATCGGCGGCCGCCTTGATTGGGGTACCAGACGGTGCGGCAAAGTCGATGCCTTTGTGTGCACGGCTATATCCGGACACCGGATGGCGACGCATGCCAAAACCGGAGGAAATCCGCGTGAAGGCCACCGGCGATTTCAGGAACGCTTTTTTCTGTGCTTTCCCGGCGAAGTCATAGTACCCACCATTTTTCCCGCCTTCCGACTCGTACCAGACCGCCTGATGCGGCCGACCTGCATTCACATATTCCGCCGCGAGAATGCGCCCGGAACGAATGTAGGTGCCGTTCTGCCAGAAAGTTTCATACACGATGCTGAAACGATCACCTTTGCGAATGTCGGAACGGAAGTCGATGTTGCTCGAGAAAATATCGACGAAGCGGGTCGTGACCGGATCGGGCACACGCGCGGCATCGGTTGCCCCAAACAGGGAAGAACGAATAATGCCCGTGCGCATTTCCACGCGTCGCTCCAATGCAGCTGACGCGTCGGCAGAGACAAATCCCTTGTCGTTGCGCGTCACCACAATTTCCTTGGTCGCGCCTTCGTTGCTCTCCGACACGTCCATGCTCAACCAGAGCAATTCACCGGTGTTAGAGACTTTCGCCTGCACCACGCGTCCGGCTTTCAAATTCAGCAATTTGCTGGCCGTCCGATCAGACCGGATAAAGGCTTGTGCGGCCGGATCGCTCACCCCCATCCGGGAGAGCACCACACCGAGCGTATCGCCAGACAACACGCGCTCTTCGCGCACATATTCCTCGCTTAATTGCGTTTCGGTCTCGGCGACTTGATTGGAAATATCGGGCAAGGCCAGTTCTTGTACGATCGTCCGGGTCGGCAATTCGCCTTCATCCGAAGTGGCTGGCGCGACTGCCACGGCACCAAAGGCACACACGGCACAAAACAGCCCAATGGAGGAAACGACCCGCGTTTTACGCGTCGTTCCCAGGAAAATCGCTTTGGCTTTCTGCAATATGTTTATCAATTGACTTACCTGACGTGCTATCAGTTAGAATTTTGTATTTTTTCAGGCAAATTATTGTTATTATTTTCAGTTGCCGACCAGAACCCCTGCGACTCTGCTAATCGCAATGGCGCGGCCAATCATATATTGATTTATCTCAAAATGTAAGTCTTCGATGAATATTTCCAACGCTTCCGCCCCCGCTTCCCCCCTGCCTTTGTCCGATCGCGTCAAAGAGGCCCTTGCTATCACCTTGCGTGGTACCGAAGAACTGCTGGTTGAGTCCGAATTTGCACAAAAATTAGCCAAATCTGAGCAAACTGGCAAGCCTTTGCGCATTAAACTCGGCCTCGACCCGACTGCGCCGGATTTGCACCTGGGCCACACGGTGGTGCTCAACAAAATGCGTCAACTGCAGGATTTGGGCCATACCGTCATCTTCCTGATCGGCGACTTTACTTCCATGATTGGCGACCCGTCTGGTCGCAACATCACGCGCCCGCCGCTCACACGGGAACAAATCGAACAAAACGCGCAAACCTATTTCGCCCAAGCCAGCCTGGTGCTCGATCCCTCGAAGACGGAAATTCGCTACAACAGCGAATGGAGCGACCCGTTGGGTGCGCGCGGCATGATCCAGCTCGCTTCGCACTACACGCTGGCCCGCATCATGGAGCGCGAAGATTTTGCCACGCGTTACAAGAATGGCTCGCCGATTTCGATCCATGAGCTGCTCTATCCGCTGATGCAGGGCTACGATTCCGTTGCGCTGCAATCCGATATCGAACTCGGCGGCACCGACCAGCGTTTCAATCTGCTTGTCGGTCGCGAACTGCAACGCCACTACGGACAGGAACCACAATGCATTTTGACGATGCCGCTGCTCGAAGGACTGGATGGCGTGGAAAAAATGTCGAAGTCCAAGGGCAATTACATCGGCATCACCGAACCCGCCAACAGCATTTTCGGCAAGATGATGAGCATTTCCGACGACATGATGTGGCGTTACTACGATCTGTTGTCGTTCCGCTCCATTGGCGACATCGCCAAGCTCAAGCAGGAAGTGGCTGAGGGCCTCAATCCGCGCGATGTGAAAATCGAACTCAGCAAGGAGATTGTCACGCGCTTCCACTCGAAGCAAGCCGCCGATACGGCACTGGACGATTTCATGCTGCGTGCACGCGGCGGCGTGCCGGAAGACATTCCCGCGATCGCCCTCAGCGGTGCGCCGCTGGGTATCGGGCAATTGCTCAAAGCGGCAAACCTCGTTGCCTCCACTTCGGAAGGCTTACGCATGGTAGAACAGGGCGGTGTTCGCATCGACGGCGCGGCCATCAGCGACAAGGCGTTGAAAGTGAATGCCGGCACCTTTGTCGTGCAAGTGGGCAAGCGCAAGTTCGCGCGCGTCACGCTGGGATAAACAGTAAGTGGTGAGTGGAAAGTAGCGAGTAGAAAACAAAAAAATGGCGCGCCCACTTACCACTTCCTACTGGCCATTCCCCAGACCATGATCGCTCTTCTCCAACGCGTTTCCGAAGCCAGCGTCACCGTTGATGGACGCATCACGGGACGGATCGACAAAGGCTTGATGGTACTGCTGTGCGCGGAGCGCGGCGACACGGAAAAGCAGGCCGACGCGTTATTGAATCGTTTGCTGGGTTATCGCGTGTTTTACGACGAAAATGGCAAAATGAATCTTTCCGTCACGGCTGTCCATGGCGGACTGCTGCTGGTGCCGCAATTCACGCTGGCAGCCGACACCTCGTCCGGCACCCGCCCTTCTTTCTCGCCCGCTGCCCCGCCAGAAGAAGGACGGCGGCTATTCGATTATTTTGTAAGGCAAGCCAAGGCCAAACACCCGCAAGTTGAAACCGGCGTGTTCGGCGCCGACATGAAAGTGGCGCTCGTCAACGATGGCCCCGTCACATTTTGGTTGCAGGTCAAAGAGGGGAAATAACCCCCAAGAGCAGCGCGCAAAGCTAGGCCGCGCTCATGGCTTCGACTTTTTTCAGTTCCGCGCGCGATCCAATTAACACCAGCACATCGCCGATCTGGATAATCTCCTCGCGAACAGGATTCATACGCGCGTCTTTGCCTCGAATCAGGGCGACCAGCATGACTTCCCCCCCGCCATAACCGAAAAAGTCCTTGACGAGTCTGCCTGCCATTCCCGATGAGGGCGTGATCAGCAATTCTTCCAACTGAACTTCAAGATTGTGTGGCGCAAACATCGTATCCATCAATTCGATGGCGGTTGGCTTGAGCAGCGCCATCGCCATCCGGTATCCACCGATTTGATCGGGAGAGATGATTTTATCCGCGCCAGCATGACGCAGCTTGGCCACCGATTCCGGTTGCACGGCACGCGAAACAATGCGCAAGGAAGGATTGAGTGCGCGCGCCGTCAACACCACAAAAACATTGTAGGCGTCGTTTGCCAAACCGCAAATGATGCCCTTGGCTCTGCTAATGCCCGCCTTGTGCAACATGTCATCCTGCGTCGCATCGCCATGCAAGACCAAATAGCCATCCCGACGCATCTGCTCAACCAGCGCCTCGTTCGACTCGATGACCACATAGCCTTCTCCTTCGGCACGCAAAATATCGGCAACGTTTCCACCGACGCGCCCCGCGCCACACACGATCACATGCTGGTTCAACTTGTCTACGGTTTTGGTCATCTTGCCGTTCCCTTTCAGTTCACTCAACTGTCTCTCCACCAGTATGTTAATGATCGTGCCCAGCGAATACGTGACAACAATCAGACCCGTCACCAGCACAAACAGCATGAACGATCGACCACCCATCGTTTGCGGCACGATATCGCCGTAACCTGTCGTCGACAGACTCACGATCGTCAGCCAAAAAGAATCGAACGCCGTCAATCCTTCAAAATACATCAGCCCAAACGTGCCAACGGCTGCCAGCACCACCAGTCCCAAAACGGCTTTGAGCAATTTCAATCTTGATTCTGACACCGAACGCCTCCCGATGAGTTAGCCAGCACTCTAGTACGACTTGCTTCATTCAGCATTAATTTCCGTCAGGAATACTTAATTTACAACAAACACTCCTTTCCTTCACCCCCCTCTTCCCAAACATCGGAGGTTTGTTACGGACATGGAAAGACTGGTTCCGCGCTGGAGACTCTGGCAAAATGGCGAAATTACACCAGCAATTGACAGGGAGGGGCTATGAAACTGTGGAGTGATTCGTTCACCGATAATGGCAAGATTCCAGGCCAAATCGCGTTTGGCGTCATGGATCCCAAGACGCATTGCGCTTTGTCCGATAACCGCAACCCGCACCTGGCATGGCGCGATGTCCCCACGGGCACGAAATCCTTTGCCGTCATTTGTCACGACTCTGACGTCCCCTCGAAAGGCGATGACGTCAACCAGGAGGGGCGCATGATTCCGGCCGATCTCCCGCGCGTCGATTTCATCCACTGGTCGCTCATTGATCTCCCCGCCACACTCACCGCCATTGCGGAAGGTGAATTTTCCAATGCCGTCACGCCGCGCGGCAAACCCGGCCCGGCAGCCCAACACGGTGCGCGCCAAGGCATCAACGATTACACGGCCTGGTTCGCTGGCGATGCCGATATGGGCGGCGATTACTTCGGCTACGACGGCCCGTGCCCGCCGTGGAACGACACGATCCCGCACCACTACGTTTTCACGGTCTATGCACTCGATGTCGCGAAACTGCCCGTCGAAGGCAAATTCACGGGCCAGCAAGTGCGCGATGCCATGAAAGGCCACATTCTGGCGGAGGCCAAAATCACCGGGGTCTATACGTTGAATCCTGCCTTGGCGAAGTGAGGATGGTGTCGTGAGTAAAGAAACAGAGCTGCTGCTCATTCGTCATGGCCAAACGGCCTGGAACAAGATGAAGCGGCTGCAAGGCCATAGCGATATCCCTTTGAATGAAAAAGGTGCGCAGCAGGCAATTGCGCTCGGCGAAACGCTCAAACATGAGTCGCTCGATGCCATCGTCTCGAGCGACATGATACGCGCGTTGAAAACGGCGGAAGCAATCGCCAAGTGGCACAAACTGCCGGTGAAGGTGGTGCAGGATCTGCGCGAACGTTGCTACGGCGCCTTCGAGGGCATGAGCCACGAAGAAATCGCGGAGCGTTTCCCAGAATCGTACGCCGCGTGGCATGCCGCTGATCCGGATCATCAATTTCCACCGGGCGAACGCATTGCGGAAACCATGCGTCAATTCCATCATCGCGCCGTTGATACATTAACGCGTCTGGCCGAAGAGCACGCCGGACAAAAAGTCGCCGTTATCGCACACTTTGGCATCATCGAAGTCGCTTACCGCGTCGCCAACGGGATTGCGATTGGCCAGGGGGGGCGCATGCCCGTTCTGAACACCAGCATCAACCGTTTCGCGGTCGCCCAAGGGGAGATAAGAATGCTCGCCTGGGGCGAAGCGGAACATCTCGAACCACAACGGAAACCCGTGAACTACTTCAAACATTTTTAACGACCGGTAATTTTCTACTTTTCTTCATTCGCGCGGCGACGGCTTGCCCGCAAATCATCGCCTGCGTCACGCGCCCAATAGCGTCCCTCGGTTAAAATATCCGTCTTCACAGAATTCCCCCGCCTTTGATTCATGCAGATTGGCCCTTACCAGCTAAGCAATAACGTCTTTGTCGCTCCGATGGCGGGGGTGACGGATCGTCCTTTCCGTCAACTCTGCAAAAAACTGGGCGCGGGTTATGCCGTTTCTGAAATGGCCGCAGCCAATCCGCGATTGTGGCGCACGGATAAAAGTGTTCGCCGCACGAATCTGGAAGGCGAGATGGAACCCAAAGCGGTACAGATCGTCGGATCCGATCCTACAGAGATGTCAGCGTGCGCACAATTCAATGTGGATGGCGGCGCGCAAATCATTGACATCAACATGGGCTGTCCTGCCAAAAAAGTCTGCAATAACTGGTGCGGTTCTGCCTTGCTGCAACACGAGAAACTGGTCGGTGATATTCTGGATGCTGTCGTCGCTGCGGTGAACGTCCCCGTCACCCTGAAGTTTCGCACCGGATGGGATCGCACCAAAAAAAATGCATTAACCATCGCGAAAATGGCGGAATCCGCCGGCATTGCCATGCTCACGCTGCATGGCCGCACACGTACTGACGGGTACGCCGGTGAAGCGGAATACGAGACAATCGCCGCAGTCAAAGACGCCGTCTCGATTCCGGTTGTCGCGAACGGTGATATTGATTCACCAGAAAAGGCAGCGTTTGTCCTACAGAAGACGGGCGCCGATGCCGTGATGATTGGACGCGCCGCCCAAGGACGTCCCTGGATCTTTCGCGAAATTGATCATTATCTGCGAACGGGCAACCTCCTTCCGACGCCCACCATTGAAGAAACCCGTGAATTGCTTCTGGAACATTTGCAGGATCATTATGCGTTTTATGGAAAAATCGTCGGTGTTCGCACCGCGCGCAAGCACATTGGTTGGTATGTACGCAACTTGCCGGGCGGAGAAGCTTTTCGGCAACAGATGAACATGATTGAATGCGAGCAGTTACAAATAAAATCTGTCGACGCCTTCATCAAATCGCAAATCGCGCACGGCGAAAGGTTACAATATAGCCTTGTCCAAGAAAAAAGTGCCGCTTAGATGCGGCTGAGTGAAACGTCTTTTATTGATACGGTCCAAGTAGCATGAGCAAGGAAAAAATCCAGGAAGTTGTCCAAAAAAGTCTCGAAAATTATTTCAAGAACCTGGGCGACCAAACGCCGCATGACATATACGACATGGTTATCCATGCTGTTGAAGTTCCCGTTTTAAAATCGGTGATGGTGCGGGCAAACGGCAACCAGTCGTACGCCGCCGAAATTCTCGGTATCAACCGCAACACACTTCGAAAGAAGTTACAGCAACACGGATTGCTCTAAACAATTGAACGCATGACCAAGCAAGCACTGATTTCCGTTTCCGACAAAGCGGGTGTTGTGGATTTTGCACGCGCCCTGTCTTCACTCGGCTTCAAGATTCTTTCAACCGGCGGCACCGCCACACTCTTGCAGGAAAACGGCATCGCAGTCACCGAAGTGGCTGATGTGACCGGTTTTCCGGAAATGCTCGATGGACGCGTGAAGACGTTGCACCCGAAAGTGCACGGTGGCATCCTCGCGCGACGTGATCTGCCAGAGCATGTCGCTGCACTGAAGGCGCATGATATTTCCACGATCGATATGGTTGTCGTGAATCTGTATCCCTTCCAGCAAACGATAGCGAAAGACGATTGCACACTGGAAGAGGCGATTGAAAACATTGACATCGGCGGCCCCGCCATGTTGCGCTCGGCGGCAAAAAATCACAAGGACGTGATCGTGATTTGCGACCCGGCGGATTATGCCGGTGTGGTGAATGAATTAAAAACGCAAAGCGATTTGTCATACGACAGTCGCTTCAAATTGGCCACAAAAGTCTATGCGCATACCGCGCAATACGATGGCGCGATTGCGAATTATTTTTCCAGTCTCGGCGAAGACAAGCAGCATGCGACGCGACAGGCGTATCCGAAAGTGATGAACCTCACTTTCGAAAAAGTGCAGGACATGCGCTACGGCGAAAATCCGCATCAGTCGGCCGCCTTCTACCGCGACGTGAACGCCCCTGCCGGGGTGCTGGCTGACTACCAGCAACTCCAGGGCAAGGAGCTCTCGTTCAACAACATCGCCGATGCCGATGCGGCCTGGGAATGTGCGAAAACCTTCGATGATCCGGCCTGCGTCATCATCAAGCACGCGAATCCGTGCGGCGCCGCCACGGGCGCGAATTTGAAGGATGCCTACGCAAAAGCCCTGACCACCGATCCCGAAGCAGCGTTCGGCGGCATTATTGCATTCAACCGCGAACTTGATGGTGCGGCAGCGCAGGAAGTCTCCAAGCTGTTTGTGGAAGTGTTGATGGCGCCGTCCTTTAGCGACGAAGCGCTCAAAATTCTCGGCACGAAAAAGAATTTGCGCCTGTTGCAAATTCCACTCGCGCGCGCAATGAATCATTATGAAATCAAGCGTGTCGGCGGCGGCGTCTTGTTGCAATCACCGGATGCACGCAACCTGGCATTCTCCGAAATCGAAGTCGTCACCAAACTGCACCCCACGCAGCAACAGTTGAACGACATGCTCTTTTCCTGGCGCGTCGCAAAGTTTGTCAAATCCAATGCCATCGTCTTTTGCGCAAACGGCATGACCTTGGGCGTCGGCGCAGGACAAGTCAGTCGCGTGGATGCCGCACGCGCTGCCGTCATGAAATCGCAACAAGCCGGACTGTCACTCGCCAACTCAGCGGTTGCCTCCGATGCCTTCTTCCCCTTCAGAGATGGACTGGATGTCGTCGCCGATGCCGGCGCCACCTGCATCATTCAACCGGGTGGGTCGGTACGCGATCAGGAAGTGATCGACGCGGCCAACGAGCGCGGACTCGTGATGATGTTTACGGGCGTACGGCATTTCAGGCATTGATTTCATTTCATGGCGCTCCATCCGGTTTCGGTGATAGCGTCTCAGCAGTCATCCCAGCGAAAGCTGGGATCCAGTGACGTTGGTTCATGCCATACTACGTCTATATACTAGCCAGTGAACGCAATGGATCCCTATACACTGGGATGACGAATGACCTTGTCCGCAGGGTACATGAGCACAAAGAAGGGTTAACTGACGGATTTACAAAAAAATATGGCGTCAAGTGCCTCGTTTATTTTGAATCGGCAGATAGCCCCCAATCTGCCATCGCAAGAGAAAAGCAAATCAAGGCTTGGCGACGAGAATGGAAAATCAAGCTGATCGAAGAAGCCAACCCCTATTGGAATGACTTGTATGACGACATTGTTTAGCGTGGCGTCAACCACGATTTTTCAACGCCACTGGACCCCAGCCTTCGCTGGGGTGACGACCGGATTATGAAAATTCTCGGCATCGACCCCGGCTTGCGCACGACGGGCTTTGGCGTCATCCGCCAGCAAGGCAGCAAACTCACCTATATCGCTTCCGGCACGATCAGCACGTCCACCGATGCCGAATTGCCGGAGCGTCTCAAAATCATCTTCTCGGGCGTTGCCGAAATCATCCGCACCTACTCGCCCGACCGCGCTGTCATCGAAAAAGTCTTCGTTAACGTCAACCCGCAATCCACGCTACTCCTCGGTCAGGCGCGCGGCGCGGCTATTTCCGCGCTGGTCGCCGCAAATTTACCTGTGTCGGAATATACAGCGCTGCAACTCAAGCAAGCCGTCGTCGGCCACGGCAAGGCGCACAAGAAGCAGGTACAAGACATGGTGCAACGCCTGCTCGCGCTTCCCGATCTGCCTGGCACCGATGCCGCCGATGCGTTGGGCATCGCCATCTGTCATGCACACAGCGGCAACGCCATTGCGACGCTGAACAAGCTGGCCACCACGGCAACAGGGAAAGGGTTGCGCATGAAGCGCGGGAGACTGGTTGGGTAGGAATCCAGCCAGCAGTGCTGTATCATATACTGTATTAATTTTCAGTACTCGCTCACCATGATCGGTCGCCTGTCCGGCACACTCCTCGAAAAAAATCCGCCACAATTGCTGGTCGATTGCCATGGCGTCGGCTACGAAGTAGACGTGCCCATGAGCACTTTTTACACCCTGCCATCGCTCGGTGAGAAGATCACGTTGCTGACGCACCTGGTCGTGCGTGAAGATGCGCAACTCCTCTACGGATTCGGCACGCACGAAGAACGCGCCACCTTTCGTTTGCTCATCAAGATTTCCGGCGTTGGCGCACGCACCGCGCTCGCGATTCTCTCCGGCCTGTCGGTTTCCGATCTGTCCCAAGCCGTCACGCGTCAGGAAGCCGGACGACTCACCAAAATTCCGGGCATCGGCAAAAAAACGGCGGAACGACTGCTGCTCGAACTCAAAGGCAAGCTCGGCGCGGACCTGGGTTCCGGCGGCGCCGCAATGCACATGGATGTGAGCGCCGACATTCTCAACGCACTGCTGGCGCTCGGCTATTCCGAGAAAGAAGCGACACTCGCCATGAAACAGGTGTCCGAGGGTGCGACAGTTTCTGATGGCATTAAAGCCGCGCTCAAGTCACTGTCCAAAGGATAACAGGGGATAACACGCGATGACAATCCAAACGGACGATTTCACACCGCAACGTGTCGTTGCCGTCGAACCCGCCTCGCCGAACGAAGAAGCGATTGAGCACGCACTGCGACCGAAGCAACTGGATGAATACGTCGGCCAGGAAAAAACACGCGGCCAACTCGAAATTTTTATTACCGCAGCACGCAACCGCCGCGAAGCGCTGGATCATACCTTGCTGTTCGGCCCACCGGGACTCGGGAAGACCACGCTCGCACACATCATCGCACGCGAAATGGGCGTGAACCTGCGGCAGACGTCCGGCCCGGTGCTGGAGCGCCCCGGCGATCTCGCAGCGATCCTCACCAATCTTGAAGCCAACGATGTGCTCTTCATCGACGAGATCCATCGCTTGTCGCCCGTTGTCGAAGAAATTTTGTATCCAGCGTTGGAGGACTACCAGATCGACATCATGATCGGCGAAGGTCCGGCCGCGCGTTCCGTCAAACTCGATCTGCAACCCTTCACACTGGTCGGCGCGACCACACGCGCCGGCATGCTGACCAATCCGCTGCGTGATCGCTTCGGCATCGTGTCGCGCCTGGAGTTTTATACCGCCGAAGAACTGGGCCGCATCGTCACGCGCAGCGCCTCACTCATGAAAGCGACCATCGTTCCAGAAGGTGCGTTCGAAATTGCGCGCCGCGCACGTGGCACACCGCGCATTGCCAATCGCTTGTTGCGTCGCGTCCGCGATTATGCGGAAGTCAAAGGTTCCGGCGAAATCACACCAGCCATGGCAGAAGCCGCGCTCGCCATGCTGGACGTCGACAAAATCGGTTTTGACGTGATGGATCGCAAACTGCTCGAAGCGGTGCTATTCAAATTCGGCGGCGGGCCCGTCGGCATCAACAATCTGGCTGCCGCCATTGGCGAAGAAGTCGATACGATCGAAGACGTACTGGAACCGTTCCTGATCCAGCAAGGCTATCTGCAACGCACGCCGCGCGGACGCGTGGCAACCGCCTCGGCATATGCCCATTTCGGCCTCACCCCGCCGCGCCACAATCCCAGCGGCGATCTCTGGGACGCACCTACAAACAGCGCTCCTGAAAAACAATCATGACTGATTCTCTCAAGCCGACCGCGCCCATCGATGTGGCAGTCGGCATTTTGATAAAGCCCAACGGTGATGTCCTGCTCGGTCAACGTCCGACCGGCAAGCCTTATGCGGGCTACTGGGAATTCCCGGGCGGAAAAGTCGAAAACAATGAAACCATCTTGCAAGCACTCAAGCGCGAGTTTTATGAAGAACTGGCGATTGACGTGCGCAGTGCGGAACCTTGGTGCTGCGTCGAATATGTGTATCCGCATGCACACGTGCGACTGCATTTTTACATCAGTCACGACTGGCGCGGGGAACCGAAAAGCCTGGAAGGTCAGGCGTTTGCCTGGCAAGGCAAGTTGAACGTCGAACCACTGCTGCCGGCCACGGTGCCACTGATCCGCTGGCTGGACGAATTGCGTTATCCGCCTTTACGCGCATGACTCCCACCCCATCTCGCGTTGTGATCATTGGTGGCGGCCCCGCAGGACTGATGGCGGCAGACGTGTTGTCGCGCGCGAACATTCAGATAGACCTGTTCGATACCATGCCCTCCGTCGGCAGAAAATTCTTGATGGCGGGAAAAGGCGGCATGAATCTCACGCATGCCGAGCCTTTTGAAAATTTTCTTGCGCGTTATGGCCATCGTCAGCGGCAACTCGCGCCGATCCTCAAGCAATTCGGCCCCGAACAGTTGCGTCAGTGGTGCGCCGATCTCGGCATTGAGACTTTTGTGGGTTCTTCAAACCGCGTTTTTCCGAAAGACATGAAAGCCGCGCCGCTGTTGCGGGCATGGTTGCATCGCCTGCGCGAACGCGGCGTGCGTTTTCACATGCGACACCGCTGGACGGGGTGGCATGCTGATGGCGCCCTGCGTTTCACCACGCCGGAAGGCGAGCGCCGCGTTACTACCGACGCCACGCTGCTCGCGCTCGGCGGCGGCAGTTGGCCGCAGCTCGGTTCCGACGCAGCATGGATTGCACCCTTGACGGAAAAAAATATTTCCGTCGCGCCGCTAAAACCTGCGAATTGCGGCTTCGATTGTGCGTGGAGCGAACACTTGCGCACGCGCTTTGCCGGACAACCGCTGAAAAACCTTTCGATTGCTTTCACCGATGCAAACGGCGTCACGCACAAACGTCATGGCGAATGCGTGATCACGGAGCATGGCATTGAAGGCAGTCTGATTTATGCGCTCTCCGCACCGCTGCGCGACGCCATTGCCGCGAATGGCAGCATCACAATGTTTATCGATCTGCTGCCGGATCACGAACTGGCACGCGTCATCACAGAGGTGTCGCATCCGCGCGGATCGCGCTCCCTGTCAACACACCTGCAAAGTCGCCTGAACTTGCGTGGTGCAAAAGCCGCGTTACTACGGGAATGCGCACACAAAGAAACGTTTGCCGATCCTCTGCAACTCGCGCACGCGATCAAGTCCTTGCCTGTGCACCTGACCGCCGCGCGCCCGCTGACCGAAGCCATCAGCTCCGCAGGCGGCCTGCTGTTTGAGGCCTTAGATGAAAATCTGATGATACGTTCACATCCCGCCCTCTTCTGCGCAGGTGAAATGCTGGACTGGGAAGCCCCGACTGGCGGCTATCTGCTAACGGCGTGCTTTGCCACCGGCTTTACCGCCGGTCAAGGTATCCTCAAATGGCTTAATCGGCGTTACACTTGAGGGGGTGCATTAATGGGAGAAACACATGATCACGCTGCGTCGCATTCTGGCCGCTACAGACTTATCTGAATTTTCTCGTCATGCTGTAGCGCGCGGGTACCAAATCGCGAGCACAGTGAATGCGCAATTCACCATCATGCATGCGCTGGGCATACAAGCGCTTGCGCCTTTACAAAACATCCTCGGCAAAAAATCGGATGATGTCGTTCACGCCATTGTCCATGACGCGCGCGAGCAGATCCGCGCGATGGCAACCGATTCATCCCTGACGCGCGACATGTCGACACACATTGAACTCTCCATGGGATTACCCACTTATGATGTGCCAGACTACGTTGAAAAAGCGGCCGTCAACCTGGTTTTAATTGGGTCCCACGGCACCGGCCCTGTGCAGCCTTTGTCGCTTGGATCCACAACGGCGCGCTTGCTCCGCAAAAGTCAATGCCCCACTCTGATCGTCAAGCAGGCGCCTCGCGGCGCCTATCAACGCATTCTGGTTGCGGTTGATTTTTCCCCGGCTTCCGAAAAAGCGATTCGGCTTGCGCACGAAATTGCACCGGATGCGCACATCACTCTCTGCCACGTCATGCACGTTCCCTTTGAAAGCAAAATGCGTTATGCCGACGTCGGCGAAGACATCATCGCCAAATATCGCGTGAACGCTTTCGAAAGCGCTTCCAATCGGTTGCACGCATTGGCACTGAAGTGCGGTCTGCAAAATTCTGATTATGCCGAACGCATTCTGGACGGCCACGCGCCCAGCCAGATTCTGTCTTTCATTGAAAAAACGGGTTGCGACCTCGTCGTCGTCGGCAAGCACGGCACGCATGTCACCGAGGAATTGCTGATTGGCAGTGTGACTTCGCATATTGCCAGTGCAGCGTCGTGCGATGTTCTGGTGGTTTTTGACAAGCAAATCCGCGACGGCATGGATTTCGCTGCCTAGTCGCTATCTGCAAACGCTACGTTCGTCATAACCGAAATGCTAGAATCGCGCCTCATCCATAACATCAGGCATCAGCATAAGGAGGTGCCATGATTCTCGAACTCGTCGACATTCGCATCCAGCCCGGCAAGCAAGCTGAATTCCAGGCTGCGCTGCAACGCGGTCTTGCGCAAGTCATCACGCAAGCCAAGGGGTTTCAAGGCTATCGCCTGAATCACGGCATCGAATCGCCGGAACGTTATGTGCTGATGTTTTACTGGGCCACGCTGGAAAACCACACGGTCGATTTTCGTGAATCCCCTGCTTTTGCAGAATGGCGCAGCATTGTCGGCCCATTCTTTGCGAGCCCGCCAGTGGTCGAGCACTTCAACCTGATGGGGCAAACCCTTTAGGATGACAATCCGGCTGTATGCAACAACCACGTCAGCACGGCTTCGGTATCGTTCACATTCAACCACACGCGCGAATCGTCCCAATTCTCTGGTGCCGGTTGATCCGATGCCACTGCGATGATGCTCGGCTCGTCCGGGTAACGAGGGGGCTTGCCCACCTCCGGACGATAAACCTCCAGTCGCGGAATGTTGGCCACGCGAAAACCTTCGACCAACGTCAGATCGGCCGGCGCCAATCGTGACAACAGCATCTCCAGCGTCGGCTCCGGCTCATCGCGCAACTCGTGCATGATGGCGAATCGGGTTGAGGACGCAAATACCACTTCCGCCGCCCCCGCTGCCCGAAATCGCGCTGTATCTTTGTGCGGCGGCTCCAGCGTCGCCTCATGGTGACCGTGCTTGACCACATTCACGCGCAAGCCACGCGCCCGCAGCAGAGGCAGGAGCTTTTCCAGCAGGGTCGTCTTGCCACTACCAGACCAGCCGATAATGCCGATAATCGGAGATGCCGTCATTTTCACTCTCAAAAATCCTTGCAGAGGGGTATTGTACCTCCGACAACCCTGCGGTTGCCGGAAACCCTCAAATCGTGGATAATAGCGCCTCTGCGTCGCCGGGATGGCGAAATTGGTAGACGCACGAGACTCAAAATCTCGCGCCTGAAAGGGCGTGCCGGTTCGATTCCGGCTCCCGGCACCAAATATTTATACGGCTCTCAGCAATGAGGGCCGTTTTGTTGGATGGTGCAAACGGCTTCTTGTCTTGAAGCGCATCGCATCACGACACCCCCAACACGCATTGCGCACAAAACCTCGGCAATGAATGTGCGTGACTCAGAAAAGCACGTATCCTGCCATGTCGGGCGCGAGGGATAAAAGCTGCCTGCCTTCGGAAGAATGGCCGTGCATGAGTTCGAAATCCGCGAACTCAAAACCAGGAGCGACCGAACAGCCCGCCAATACCGTATCTGAAATGGGAACCGCTGCCTGCCAGACGCCCGCCGGAACCACATGACAGAAACGATTCTCTTCCGCAGATAACGTTAGACATACGGGCAGAGTATTGCTTCCCTCCCACGTGAACAGTTTGATTCCTGCTCCCTGATAAAGATTCCAGACTTCATCCGATGCAACTTTGTGAAATTTGCTGACCTCTCCCGGTTTCAAGGAAAAATAAATGTGCGTCAACGCAGATCGGCGCGCGCCTTCTGCCCTTGACACTGTACAGACAGATCGGAAAACTTCACGGAATCGCCCACCCTCGGGATGCTCGATCAAATCGATGGGTTTCATGCGTATTATTTGAAAATGTTCGTGTAAAAATCAAAGTGTAGTCGTTCGGGTTTGTTCTGGCGAGCCCGATTAATTGAATCGGAGAAGGCGCTGCTGGAATGCATGAAATAGCATATCCATCGTAGTTCTCTATCAAGCACTTGCAAGCCCCGCAGCCGCATGCTAACCTTTTCCCTGATGCTTCAAAAGGGCAGACGCTTTCTTCAGACTGTCAAGATGGATAACACTTCCTAATCGACTGAGAACACAAAATGAAAATCGTTTTTCTCGACCGCGACACGATCGCCCCCCAAATCACCTTACGCCAACCGACATTTGAACACACGCTGCAAGTGTATGACCGCACGGCACCGAATGAAGTCGCCTCACGCATTGCCGACGCCGACATCCTCATCGTCAACAAGGTTCCCCTCACCGCTGATGTAATTGCAGCCGCGCCGAAGTTGCGCATGGTAGCCATCGCTGCCACCGGCACTGACAATGTGGACATCGCAGCCTGTGCCCAAAAAGGCATCGTCGTGAGCAACATCAATAATTACGCCGTTGTCACGGTGCCCGAACACACCTTCGCGCTCATTTTCGCCTTGCGGCGCAACCTCCTCGCGTATCGCGATGCCGTGCGCGCCGGTCGCTGGCAACAAGCGAAACAGTTCTGCTTTTTCGATTACCCGATTCGCCCGCTGCGCGGCGCCACGTTGGGTGTCATCGGCGAAGGCGTGGTGGGCCGGGCCGTCGCCGACATCGGTCGCGCACTGGGCATGCGCGTGCTGATTGCCGCACACAGAGGGCGCAGCTACATCGGCCCGTTCTACACCCCCTTCGAAGATGTGCTGGCGCAGGCCGACATCATCACACTGCACTGTTCGCTAACGCCCAAAACGCGCAACATGATTACCGCAGCGGAATTTGCACTGATGAAACGCAAGCCGTTGCTCATCAACACCGCACGTGGCGAACTGGTAGATGAATCCGCCGTCGGTCCGGCGCTCGATTCCGGACAGATTTCCGGCGCAGGATTCGATGTGGTAAGCGTAGAACCGCCACCGCTCGATCATCCGTATATGGCCTTGCTGGATCGACCGAACTTTCTGCTCACGCCGCATGTCGCTTGGGCGAGCGACGACGCGATGCAGGTGCTGGCCAACCAACTCATCGACAACATCGAAGCGTTCGTGCGTGGCGAACCGGTGAATACGGTACGTCCGAAGTAAACTCGAAACACACTCCGAAACATTTCCCGCCAGTCCCCAGCTCATGGGGACTGGTTTGCTTTACCGCTTAGCCTGCATGCTCCCGATGGTCCACAGCGTGATGCTCAGCGCGACGGACACTGCCACGCCCCCAGCCAGCCAAAACGCACTGCCGTAAATCAATGGCGCAATAAAACCGGACACGATGGCGAAGATCAGCATTTGCGCGAAACTTTGCAATGATGAAGACAGCCCGCGCATTTCGGGAAAGATGCCGAGCGTGGCCACCGTCATGCCGGGAATGGCGAGCGCCAAACCGAAGGAACACACCATGATCGGTAGCACCGCCCACGGCACGGTGATGGCCGGACCGCTGAACCCGGTATAAGCCAAGTTCAGCAGCGCGCCGATGGCCATGATGCCGAAGCCGATCCGAATCAGTTTGGACGGACGCACCTTGTGCGCCAGTCGGGAAACGATGGCGGAACCGATGACGGTGCCGCTGATCATCGGAATGAATAGCCACGCAAATTCCGTCTCCGACAAATGCAGAATGTCCATGATGAACTTCGGCGCAGATGAAATGTAAATCGCAAAACTGCCGAACCCGAAACCAATGGCCAAGGCACAACAGACGAAACGCGGATGCCGGAGTGCTTTTCCGTAATTGCGCGCAATCTGTCCCAATTGGAAAGGATGACGCGATGCACGCGGCAAGGTTTCCGGCAATGCGCGCCAACTCGCTGCGAGCAAGATCAGCGCAATGCCCATCATCAGCATAAAGTTAGACCGCCAGCCGAAATACACATGCAAAACACCGCCCGCAATCGGGGCGATCACCGGCGCAATACCGAAGACCATCGCGATGTGCGAAATCATCCGCTGCGCGCCCGCGCCGTCGAACCGGTCGCGCACAATCGCCTGTCCGATCACGCGCCCAGCGCCGGCGGACGCGCCTTGCAGCCCACGAAAGACCAGCAGCATGGCAAAACTATCGGTAAAAGCCGCGCCGACGGAGGCCATGGCAAACACGCTGAGCGCAACCAGGATCACCGGACGGCGACCGAACGAATCCGACAACGTACCGTAAAACAGCGTCATGACAGCAAACGATGCGATATACACACTGAGGGTTTGCTGCACCATCACCGGACTGACGGCGAAGGTCTGCGAGATGGCCTGGAACGAGGGCAGGTAGGTATCCGTGGCGAAGGGGCCGATCATAGCCAACCCTGCCAGCAAGAACGTGAGCGCGAAAGTTTTTGCCATATTCTGTTATGCCCAATCCCTGATGGGCAAAGTCGCCGCGTTCACGCTGGCTATCCCATGTGCTGAAGACAATCCGGGATTGTCCCTCTCTCATGACCAAAGCACAAGCCTTCCTGACCTTCCTCAATTTGCATCCAAGGAGTGTTGTCAAAAAAAAGCCCGCTTGAGGAAAGCGGGCAGAGGAATCATTGGAGAGGACTACATCTACATCATCGGCAACTTTCTGGATTTCTGGTTGACGCTTCGCAAACAAAAAACCCAAAAGGATGCGCTCCGTGCGATAAATCAAGCCAAACCGACTTACTTTTACCTTCCGGCAAACATCCTCACGGCGATCTTGTCTTCAAATCAAGCTTGCTCAAGCGCACGATCCAGATCTGCTAACAAATCGTCAACATGTTCAATGCCCACCGACAGGCGCAGCATGTCTTCGCTGACACCGGCTTTCTTCAGTTCTTCCGCGCTCAATTGACGATGCGTGGTGGATGCCGGATGCGTCGCCAGCGATTTGGCATCACCGATGTTGACCAGGCGTGTGAACAATTGGAGCGCATCGAGCACGCGCGCGCCGGCAGCCCTCGGATCTGTCGCACTGGCATTTTTCAATCCGAAGGTCAGCAGGCCGGACGCTTTACCGCCCATATATTTCTGCACCAAGGCGTGATCAGGGTGCTCCGGCAAGCCTGCGTAATTGACCCAGCCAACTTTGGGGTGTTGATCCAGAAATTTTGCGATGGCCAGCGCGTTGTCGCACGTGCGCTCCATACGCAGCGCCAAGGTTTCGATACCTTGCAACATCAGGAAAGAATTCATCGGCGAAATCGCCGCGCCCATGTTCCGCAGCGGCACCACGCGCGCGCGCGCGATGTAGGCGGCACGCCCCATTTCTTCGGTGTACACCACGCCGTGATAGGACACATCCGGTTCATTCAATCGCTTGAAACGCGACTTGTGATCGGCCCAGGGGAAATTGCCGCTGTCGACAATGGCCCCGCCCAGACTGTTGCCGTGACCGTTCATATATTTTGTCAGCGAATGCACCACAATATCCGCACCCCATTCTATTGGACGCCATAGCGCCGGGCTGGGCACCGTATTGTCCACGATCAACGGAATGCCATGCGCATGCGCAATCTCGGCCAGGCGTTCGACATCCGTCACGTTACCCAATGGATTGCCGACCGATTCACAATAAATGGCCTTGGTCTTGCGATCAATTAAGGGAGCAAAACTTTCAGGCTTCCGCGGATCAGCGAAACGGCATTCGATGCCAAACTGCGGAAAGGTATGCGCGAACAGGTTGTACGTACCGCCGTACAGCGTGCTGGAGGAGACGATATTGTCACCGGCTTCAGCGATGGTCTGAATCGAATAGCTCACCGCTGCCATGCCGGACGCCAGCGCGAGTCCGGCAATACCACCTTCCAAGGCCGCGACACGCTTTTCCAGCACATCGTTCGTCGGATTCATGATGCGCGTATAAATGTTTCCCGACACCTTGAGATCAAACAGATCGGCGCCGTGCTGGGCGCTGTCAAAGGCATAGGAAACCGTTTGATAAACAGGAACGGCAACGGACTTGGTTGTCGGATCGGGAGAGTAGCCGGCATGCACGGCCAAGGTTTCGAGTTTCATATTGTTCTTTGTCCTGGAATTAAATGCCAATGTCACACTATAACGCAATGGCTGGCATCTTTCCCCTGAGACAGCCGTAGCTCCCTTTGAACCGCCTGCAAAAACACCCCTTGATCGTTGAAGTTTTGTATCTCAGCAACCTGATCAGGTCTGCCGTCCGACCGTGGTCAATTTTGGCTAGTTTTATGAATTTAATTACATAAGTTTCAGGTATCCCGCGAACAAAAAAATGATTTTTCGTGTAAATTCCAACCTTTAAGCAAGTCGATCGGACGTCCCCGGCCGAAAGCGCAATACCCTTACAAAATTTGGGTGTTTGCCTGCTTGAACGCGTGCTCAGCTTACCCCTTTGCCAAGGCACCGCCATTCATTCGCGAACGTGACGCACCTCCTCCGACGCGACAGCATTCAATGAAACGCTTGCGCGCCATGACGATCATAGGCCGTGCAGCAAGGAGCAAACAATGACATCTCATGTGTTAGTCCAGGATCTGGGGTTGAAAAAGCATTCGAGCCATCACGGTCAATGGAAAGTTGGTGAAAACGCCCCTCGCGTCACAATTACCCTTGACGGCAAGAACGTGCAAGCGGCGACCGGCGACAATGTGCTAACCGCTGCGCGCAAAGCCGGCATCGAAATTCCCTCGATGTGTTCCGACAACCGCACGCGACCCAATGGCGATTGCGGCCTGTGCGTGATCGAAGTCGATGGCAACCAGGTGCAAGTCAAAGCGTGCGAAACGCTCGTGCGCGACGGCATGGTGATCGTGTCGCAATCCGAAGCGCTCACCATCACGCGACGCAACATCCTGAACAATTATCTGAGCAACCACAACGCGTACTGTTTGCCGCCGTGTTCCTTCCGTTGCCCGGCCAACATCGACATTCCCGGTTATCTGGGGCTGATCGCACAAAAAAAATATGTCGAAGCCACGGCGCTCATCAAGGAAAAACTCCCGCTGCCGCGCATCATCGGTCGCGTCTGTCCGCGTCCGTGCGAAAGCGTGTGCCGTCGCGCGCAAGTGGATGCAGAACAACCGGTCGCCATCTGTTCTCTGAAACGTTTCGCCGCTGATCGCGCACGCGAACTGAACGCCATCACGCAACCGAAACCCAAAGCGTCCACAGGCAAGAAAGTCGCCGTGATCGGCGCGGGCCCAGCAGGGCTGACGGCCGCCTACTTCCTCGCACTCGAAGGCCATAAGGTCACCATTTTCGAAGCGCAGGAAGCCGCGGGTGGCATGCTGCGTTATGGTATTCCGCCGTATCGTCTGCCCAATCAGGTGCTGGATGACGAAGTCAACGACATCCTCGCCCTCGGCGTGGACATCCAATACAACCAGCGTCTCGGCACAAACCTCATGCTTGATGCGCTGCAAACCAATTTCGATGCGACCTTCCTCGCCATTGGTGCGATGGTCGGCAAGATAGCGCGCATTCCGAACGAAACCGTACCGGGCGTGATGGCAGCAGTGGACTTTCTCGCGAAAGTGAATCGCGGCGAACGCGTGGATCTCGGCCAGAACGTCGTGGTCATCGGCGGTGGCTTTACCGCAGCGGATGCGGTGCGTACGGCACGTCGCATGGGCGCGCCGTACGTGACGCTCTCGTACCGCCGTACCCGCAAGGAAATGCCGGCCAGCCCGCATGAAATTCACGATTGCGAAGTGGAAGGCGTGGTGCTGGATTTGCTCTCCGCTCCGGTGGAAGTGAAAGTGAATGAACAAGGCCGCTCCGTGGGTCTCGTGTGCCAGCGCATGCAACTCGGTGAACCGGATGCCAGCGGACGTCGCAGTCCGGTGCCGGTGCCTGATTCCAACTACCTGATTCCGGCGGATACCGTGCTGCTCGCGATCAGTCAGGATGTGGATGTGAAGAGCATGAAAGTCACCGACATCAAGACCACGAGCTGGGGCAGCATCCTGATCGACGACAAGACCATGAAGACCAACCTGACCGGGATTTTTTCGGGCGGCGATGCGTCGCTGGGCGCCGCCACGGCGGTCGAAGGCATCGGTCACGGTCGTCGCGCCGCCTACGCCATCGACGCGTACCTGAAAGGTGCGGACGATGCGACCATCGCGAAAGTAATTGAAGTGGAACGTCCGAAATTTTTCGACATCGGCGCGCGACCGAAACAAAAAGCCAAACTCACGGAAATGCCGGTGCTGCCACAGGATGAGCGTGTGAGCACATTCGGCAAAGATATTGCGCCCGGCGATACCGGCGCGCTGTCGGCAACCGGCGCGTTTACGGAAGTGGAACTGGGCTTTACGGAAGAACAGGCCCTCACCGAAGCCGAGCGCTGTCTGCAGTGCGTCTGTCAGGCCGCAGGTACTTGCGATCTGCAACGCTACTCGCTGGCATTCAAGGCAGGCACCAAACAGTATCTCGGTCCGCAGGCATTCGCGAACAAGCCCAACAAAGGCACCGCGCCCGCGAAGATCGCGCGCTGATTGAACTGGAAAAAGGAATAGAGGAACAGACCATGACCATCAATAACGTCCCTTTCCAAGGCTGCGGCGTCGCCGAAGTGCTGGAAGATAATTACATCCAGGAACACAAGGCACCAACTTCCTTGCATGAGCCCGTCGTGCAAGGTGACGATGCGTTGGATGCGTTTTACACGCCGCTGAAATCGCTGCCGTTTTTTGAACTGCACAAGGAAAAATGCATTCAATGTCACAACTGTGTGCGCATCTGCAACGAAGTCCAGCACCGTCAAGTGTACACCGTGGATACGCTCGGCTATCCGGCACTGGTCAGCGGCACATACGATTACCGCGACACCGAATGCAACAACTGCGGCCAGTGCGTGAGCGCCTGCCCGACCGGCGCGCTCAAGAATCTCCTCGATTCCGGCAAGCTGTTGAGCGCGAACCGTGAAAAAGTCACGACCGTGTGCAGTTATTGCGGCGTGGGTTGCGCGATCGATCTGGAAATTGAAAATGAAAAGGTCGTAGCCGTAAGCGGTTCGTTTACATCCGATGCCAACGAAGGCAACCTGTGCGTGAAGGGGCGTTTCGGTCACGAATTTATCAACAGCCCGGAGCGACTGAAAAAGCCGATGATTCGTCGCGGCGGCAAAAACGGCAAGCTGGAAGAAGTGAGCTGGGAAGAAGCGATCAAATTTGCCGCAGACGGCCTGAACAAGGTCAAGCAACAATATGGCGCAGAAAGCATCGGTGGATTCTGTTCGTCGCGCGCCACCAACGAAGACAACTACGTGTTCCATCGCTTCGTTCGCACGGTACTCGCCACCAACAACATTGACCACTGCGCGCGCCTGTGCCACATGGCATCCGCCGTTGCACTGGAAATGTCGGTGGGCAGCAGCGCGCCCAGCACCTCCACGCCGGACATCCGCATGGCCGATGCCTTCATCATCGTCGGATCGAACACGACGGAAACGCATCCGGTGATTTCCAGCGCGGTGATGAAAGCCAAGTATGAAGACGGCGCGAAAATCGTTGTCGTCGATCCGCGTCGTATTGAAATGGTCGATCACGCTGATGTCTGGCTGCGCCCGAAGATCGGCACCAACGTCGCCGTTCTGAACGGTATCGCCAACGTGATCATCGCGGAAGGTCTGGCGAACGAAGCGTTCATCACCGCACGCGCGGAAGAATTTGACCTGTTCAAAGCGACGGTCGCGAAGTACACGCCGGAAGTTGTTGAGTCCATCAGCGAAGTCCCGGCGGATCGCATTCGCGACGCCGCACGCGCTTATGGCAGGGCGAAACGCGGCATGCTGTTGTGGGGCATGGGCATCACGCAACACCTCACGGGCGTACAAGGTGCGCTGGCCCTCTCCAACCTGATGCTGCTGACCGGCCATGTCGGCAGACCGGGGGCGGGCTTCATTCCGATTCGCGGACAAAACAACGTGCAAGGCACGAGCGACATGCAAGGTCAGCACAACGCACTGCCCGGCTATCACAGCATCAAAAATCCAGCCGATCGCGCGAAGTTCGAAAAAGCGTGGAATGCACCGCTGCCCACGAACGAAGGGTTGACTGTCGTTGAAATGGAAAACGAAGCCGCCGAAGGCAAGATCAAGGCGCTCTATATCATTGGCGAAAATCCGATGGGCAGCAGCCCGGATGTGAACCATGTCGAAAAGGGGCTGCGCAATCTGAAATTCATGGTTGTTCAGGAAATGTTTTTGAATGAAACCGCCGCACTCGCCGACGTCGTTTTCCCCGCGTGCAGTTTTGCTGAGAAAGACGGCACATTCACCAATACCGAACGTCGTGTGCAATTGCTGCAACCGGCAATCCCGCCGGTGGGTGAATCCAAACCGGATTGGCAAATCATTTGCGAGGTGGCTGCCGCGATGGGCATGCCATTCACATACGACAGCAGCGCCAAGGTGATGGAAGAAATCGCATCGCTGGTGCCGTCTTACGGCGGCATTCGTCATGAACGCTTAAAAGACGGCGGCTTGCAATGGCCGTGCTTCGACATCGATCATCCTGGCACGCGCTTTCTGTATGCCGATCGTTTTCCGACCGCGAATGGCAAGGGAAAATTCTGGGCCGTGGAATACGAAAATCTCGGCGAAGAATCCGACGACAAATTCCCGCTGGTGCTTTCCACCGGGCGGCTGCTGGAGCATTACCACACCGGCACCATGTCGCGTCGCAATATCGGTCTGGATGCCATGAAGCCGGAAGGCGAAGTGGAAGTACATCCGATCGATGCGAAGCGTTTCAAGATCGCGCATGGCGAGAAAGTGAAGCTCGTCTCTCACCACGGCGAAATCGAAGTTAAAGTCAAGGTGACGGAACGCTCGCCTGAAGGCACTGTGTTTTATCCCTTCCACTTTGCCGAAGCGAACGCCAATCGACTCACCGGTTCCACTTTTGACAAGATGTCGAAGACGCCGGCGTATAAGCGGTCGGCGGCGAGACTCGAAAAGATCGTTTGACCATCATCAACAAAACAAAAAAGGCCGGAGCATCCGGCCTTTTTTGTTTTGCTTCACCCGTTTTACTTCGGCATGTTCATCATGCGCTCGACGTAGCGCGCAATCAAATCCACTTCCAGATTGACTTTCGAGCCCGGTGACAAATGCTTCAGCGTCGTCACCGCAATGGTGTGCGGAATGAGATTGATGGAAAATTCGCAACCGATCGCCGTGTCTTTCACGTCATTGACCGTCAACGAGACGCCATTGACCGTAACCGAACCCTTGTAAGCAAAATATTTGGCCAGGTCGCGCGGCGCTTCCAGCACCAGCTCGTAAGATTCGCCAACCGGCGCAAATTTTTTGACCACGCCCAAACCATCCACATGACCGGAGACCATATGTCCACCCAGACGATCGGCCAGCGTCATCGCTTTTTCCAGATTCACCTCGCCGATTTTTTCAAGACCGGCCGTGCGATTCAGACTTTCGCGCGACACGTCGATCCTGAATACATTGCCGGTTTTTTCCACCACCGTCATGCACGCGCCGTTGACGGCAATCGAATCGCCCTGCGCGACATCGCCCATATCGAGCTCGCCCGCATCGATCGTCAGGCGCACACCTGCGTCGGCGCCTGTGCCTTGTGGTTGAACGGAAAGAATTTTGCCGGTTGCAGCGACGATTCCTGTAAACATGATTAATTTCTCGCTTCGTTATTTTGCTTTATTGGTTGAATACTCTGGCGACAATCCGCAAATCATCGCCCACTTGCGCCACGTCGTGAAAACGCAGCGTGAATTTTTGCTCCAGCGTATGCAGCGTCGGCAGCGTAAACATGCCTCGCGCATCGCCCAGCACGCAGGGGGCGGTGTACACCAGCAACTCATCGACCAGCCCCGCACGCAGCAGCGCGCCATTGAGCACCGCGCCAGCTTCCACATGCAATTCGTTGATCATGCGCTTGCCCAGCTCCCTCATCATCGCGTCCAGATCCACCTTGCCCTCTCGGTTTGGCATTCGGATGACTTCTGTGCCCGCCTCGCGCAAGGCCGCCGCCTTCTGTTCGTCGGCATCGGCAGCGAACACCCACGCACCGCCTTCCAACATGCGCGCTTTTTCATTGATCGCGAGTTTGCTATCCACCACAATCCGGCGCGGTTGACGCGGCGTGACCACCGCGCGCACTGTCAATTGCGGATCGTCCTTTTGCACCGTACCGATGCCCGTCAGCACCGCACACACGCGCGCGCGCCAGGCATGGCCGTCGTCTCGCGCCGCCGCAGAAGTAATCCACTGACTCTGGCCATTCATCAGCGCCGTCTTGCCATCCAGGCTCGCTGCGATTTTCATGCGCACCCACGGGCGACCGCGCTCCATGCGCGACAGGAAGCCGATATTCATTTCGCGTGCTTCGTCGGCCAGCATGCCACAGGCGACATTGATGCCGGCTGCCCGTAAGCGCGCCAAGCCTTTCCCCGCCACCAACGGATTCGGATCTTCAATGGCGGCCACTACCCTGGCCACACCCGCTTGTATCAAGGCATCCGCGCACGGGGGCGTGTTCCCTGTGTGGCTGCACGGTTCCAGCGTCACGTACACCGTTGCTCCGCGCACGTCGTGGCCTTTCGCCCGCGCATCGTTCAAGGCTTGTACTTCGGCGTGATTGCCGCCAACCGGCTGGGTGTGCCCCGCACCGATGATGGCGCCGTCCTTCACGATCACGCATCCCACGCGTGGGTTCGGCGCGGTCGTGAACAGCCCTTGGGCGGCCAGCGTCAAAGCCTGCCGCATGGGTTCATCGAAAAAGGACATACTGCGAATCCTGTGAGAAAAATAAGTCAAAACGGCTTTTCGTTTTCGCAGGATACTCTGCTTTTCAAAAAGCGGGAATATTGGGAAGGCGCCAGCCCCCTCCACCGCCCATCTCCTCCAACCGGCATCCATCGGGCATAGGCTTGGCGGACAATAGAAACCTATTTATATTACAAAAAGAGATCTTGTCATATCACATAGACAATTGGCATAATGTTCATATTATTGTCTATTTGAGCATTTCCCATGCCAAGCTCTCAGCCTGTTACCCCGAATCTTTGCTGCTTGCGAGGCTTTACTCTGACAGAGATGCTGGTCACCCTGGCCGTGCTGTGCATTCTGATAGCGCTGGCCGCGCCCAGTTTCTGGCGACTCATCATTGACACGCGCATGACCACGGAAGCCAACCAATTTCTGACCACGCTCCACCTGACACGCTCCGAAGCCATCAAACGCAACCGACGCGTGACGCTCTGCAAAAGCAGCGACGGGAGGCTTTGCACAACTGCGGGGAACTGGGAACAAGGGTGGATTGTTTTCGTCGATGACGCGGCGATCGGCTTACGGGAACCGAAAGACGAACTCCTGCGCGTACACGGCCCCTTGTCGCGCGGCAGCGCACTGACCGGCAACTATCACATCGTGCACTATATTTCGTACCTGCCGAATGGCCAAACTCGAACCGCTACCGGTGCCATGCAAGGCGGCAAACTCACCCTGTGCAGTGGCCTGTCGGCGACCAAAGGCAGGCAAATCGTCATCGCGACCGGCTCGGGACGCCCCCGCATTGACACTGTTCATCCTGATTGTTGATCGGTCTACGATGATTTCAACCACGAACGCCATACGACCCCACCGCCGCCAGCACGGGTACTCGCTCGTTGAAATCATGGTCACGCTCGCCATCGTCAGTTTTGGATTGCTGGGCATTGCGGGCATCGTCGCCAACAGCCTCAAGAGCCAACAAACCTCACATGTTCGCACCCAAGCCAGCATTCTGGCCTATGACATCATCGAACGCATGCGTGCGAATCGCGCGACAGCCGAGCAATCGCCCTCACCTTACAACCTACCGCTGAATGCGCGCGCACCCGCCGGCGACAGCGTTCCTGAAACGGATTTGACCCAATGGCGTCAAGCGCTCGCCGCGACCCTCCCTGAGGGCAGCGGTTCCGTTTCCATCAACAACAAAAAAGTGACGGTTATCATTCACTGGATGCAGCGCAAGCTGGATCGCGGATCATCTTCGACAGCCGATGACGCGCAACATATTACAATCGAAACACGCTTATGAACATGCCGCGTCAAATCGCTTTACCGTCATATCAGCGCGGGTTGGGCTTGGTCGAGATCATGATTTCACTCGTCATCGGCCTGATTGTGCTGGGATCGCTGACGTACTTGCTGATTGGCGGCAAACAAACAAGCAAATCGCAGGATGACTTGGCGCACATGCAGGAAAACGGGCGCTACGCGCTGGACATCCTCGGCAAAGCAGTTCGCCAAGCAGGGTATCGCCTCGACATCAGCAAGCCGCTGGACGGCAAACCGCTCGAAGGCACCGACGGCAAGGGCGCGGGCGTAACGGCGCAGCCCGACACGATCACCCTGCGACGCGACCCAACTTGGGTGAAAGACGCCCACAACACATTAAAAGGTGAAGAAGCCAACTGCGCAGGCGGCATCATCACATCGGATAACGAATTACATCCGCAAACCGGCATGCGTGTCGCCAACAGCAAACTGATTGTATCGACTTTTTCCATCGAAAAAGGCGAATTGCGTTGCGACACGATTGCCCCGAACGGCAAATCCACATCCGCCAAGCTCGTCGACCAGATCGAAAATATGCAAGTTGAATACGGCATGGATCTCGAGGGAAATGGCAACATCACCTCGTATGAAACGGCAGACAAGGTCGGCGATTTTTCACGCGTGGCAGCCGTGCGCGTGAGCTTGCTTGTTAAGGGCACGGCGCCCAGTACAACCGCCGGGCAAGCGCAAACCTATACCTTCAACGGCGAAACAATAAAAGCGTCTGACGGATTTTTGCGCCGGGTTTATACCGCCACGTTTGCGCTAAGGAACCCGATCCGATGAAACCTCTCTCCCGATTCCAGAAAGGTTCCGTGCTGATCACCGGCCTCATCTTTTTGACAATTCTGACGATGATCGCCTTGTCGGCCCTGTCGAGCGGCACCGTCGAAGAAAAACTCGCGGCCAACGATCGCGACCGACAAGTTGCGCTCCAAGCCGCCGAAGCCATGCTCCGCGAAGCGGAAACGACGTTATTTAATACGCCGCCTTTCGACCCTTTCGACCCGGACAAATTTACGGATGCCTGTCAGCCTGCGGACGGTGAAAAAACGGGTGGCTTGTGCGCGCCCCTTCCTGCGGGCGCAACGCCCCGATGGCAAGCGTTGAACTGGACATCGGATAAGCTCTCGCGCACTTTTGCGAGCCCGACAGACAAACTCAAGGACAAGTTCGGCGAATTGACTGCGCAACCGCGATATATTGTCGAGATCGTTACGGCCCCTTACAAGCCGAACGCCGCCGTGGCGAAATGCGAACCTGGCGTGGTGCAGTTCACCGCACGCGGTGAAGGGCGCAATCAATCTGTCGTCATCCTGCAAAGCACGTATCGCTTCTTGCCCGCCACCTGCTCATGAGACAGCCATGACACGTCACGCTTTCCGAAAAATTTTACTGCTCATCATCGCTGCAATCGGACTGATCGGCGGGCTATTGCTCGGCGTAGCGGCGCCGGTTTTCGAGCCCGATCAACAACCTATCGGTTACGTCGGTCAATTGGCCGTCACCAACATTGACGTCACCTCCGGCAAGGAATTCGCCTTTTCGATTGATTACCACGCGGATGATTGGCGCGGCAACTTGCACAAATATGCGATCGCAGACACCGGTGCCATTTCGGACAAGGATGCTTGGCCGGGCGGCGCCGCTGCCGCCATCGATGCGCAAGACTACGACAAAGAACGTTTGATCGTTACGATGCAAGCCCATCAAAAAATTCCTTTCCGATGGTCGCAACTCTCTCCGGCACAACAAACCGCACTCGATCCAGTAACCGCTGCACAGGTGGGCGCAGTAAGTTCCCCCATCCTCAATTTCATTCGCGGGGATCGTTCCAACGAACTGCCCGCTGCACTAGGGTTGCGGCGGCGGAGCACGGTTATCGGCGACATCATTCATTCGACGCCGATTTACTGTCCCACATCGCTTTGCGCGGCTGACACTGTTTTCGTCGGCGCGAACGACGGCATGCTGCATGCAATTGACGCGCACACGGGCAAGGAACGCTTTGCTTACATCCCGTCGATGCTGATCCCAAAACTGTCTGCGCTGACGACACCCCCTTACTCGCACCGGTATTTTGTTGATGGGCGCATGGACTTGCGCAAAATCAGCGGGCGCACCATTTTAGTCGGTGCACTTGGTGCGGGCGGCAAAGGATTGTATGCGCTGGATGTCACGCATGCCGCCCCTGCCACAGAAACCACGGCAGCTGCAAACCTGCTTTGGGAAATTTCGCACGAAACCGTCGGCTTCGAGAATCTCGGCTACACCGTCGGCCAACCGTCGCTTGTCAAACTCAAGGATGGCAGCACGACACTCATCGTCGCCAACGGCTATCACAATGCGAGCAGCGATCACGCCGTGCTCTACATGATCCATCCGCTGACTGGCGAAAAAATTCGCGAAATCGACACCTTTGATTTCGGCGGCACAGGTAACGCGGCTCATCCCAACGGCTTGTCATCACCTTCGCTTTGGGCGTCGCAACGCGATGGAAAAATCGATACTGCCTACGCGGGCGATCTGGACGGCAATCTGTGGCGCTTCGATTTGCTGAATGGCACGGCAAAAAAACTGCATGCCACGCAGCCCGCGCAAGCCATTACCACCGCGCCTGCACTAATGAAACATCCTTTCGGCGGCGCGATGGTACTGTTTGCCACGGGGCGCATGCTTGTGCCAAACGATGCCACCGATAGAACACCACACTATGCTTACGGCATCTGGGATGGCGCCCCCTCTGGAAACACGTCGCTGCTTGAGCAAGCATTGACGGAAGCGACGTACACAGGCATCACGCCCGACGTGCGTGTGCGCTGGGCCAGCAGCCACTGGCCAGACTGGCGCAGCGGCCATCACAAGGGCTGGCGCACGCCTTTGCCTATCAGCGGGGAACGCGTAGTCGGCGATGGCGTGTTCGTCAGCCAAGGCGTGTTTCAGTTCATCAGCAGCAATCCTTCTATCAACGCCAATAACAAATCCAGCAGCGCGGCGTCGCATGGCGAAAACTGGTGGATGCAACTCAACGCATTGACCGGCGGCGATGTCGGGCGCATTCTGTTTGATTTGAACGATGATCGACTCCTGACTGCGGCCGATCAAATTCTGGCCGACAAAACGTCACGCTTGCCGGTGGGACGCCATCTCGGTGGTGGAACGCGCTCGCAAATGCTGCCACTCGTTACGAACAAAATGACAATCCATCACACCAACCATGACATCAACCCGCCGCTAATCGTGTGGCCGCCGCCAACGCCACTCGTCGGACAATCCGGCGCGGCAACACCATCGCCAAGCGTGACGCCCCGACCTGTTCGTCCACGCGGCATTGCCCCCGGCGGTGCGGTGACCGGGAACGCCCCTACCCCCACCGGAGAAATGACACCGGCCGAGCCACTCGGCCGCATGAGCTGGCAGGAGATCCAGCCATGATGGCACGCCAGCACTTTTTTTTACCGTTTCGTTTTTTGCGACGCCGACACACAAGCGGTTTTACGCTGATTGATTTACTGATTGCGTGCGTCGTCCTCGCCATCCTGGCCGCTGTCGCTTACCCTTCCTACGCATCACACGTGCGCAAAGCGCATCGCGCTGATGCCAAAACCATTCTGCTGGAAACCGCACAGTACATGGAACGCTACCACGCCATGCACAGCACTTATGTCGGGGCGCGCGTCGATGCCGTGTCTGCTGTGGCCCCCAAAAACGCCGAAGCTGCGCGCGTGAAGTACCACATCAGTTTTGTTGACGAACCAACAGCCATGCGTTTTACCCTGCAAGCCGCGCCCGTCAATGGGCAGGAGGCAGATAACTGCGGAACGTTGACGGTGGATCAACTTGGGGCGCTAACGCCTCGACTGCAGGGCTGCTGGTAATCTTCTTCTCGACGCCAGCCTTCACTCATGTTCACCGTACCCTTACGAAGAATTTCAGCAGTACAATCACTCAGTGAAGAACTCAAATTTTGATCTCGCGATATATCGGTATCCACTTCGGTTAGAAACTCATGCGATTCTCCATTCGTGAAACCGTCTGGCCCCTAAAACGGGAAGTTGCCCTCGCCTCTCTTGTCGTCCTGACACATGGCCTTGTCGTTGCGCTGGCCTTACGTTCCCCTGATATGTTTTCTGGCAAGCCCCTGGGCGTATCTTCTACGCTTCCCCCACCTATTTCCGTAACATTACACACAGCACCGTCGAACGTGGCCGCACCCGCCGCTCACCCAACGGACAAGCCACAAACCAATGCGACGAAACATCAGCCACTGCGCCCCAAACCTGCTCCAAATGCACACGCTATTTCAACGCAGTCTTCAGAAAAAACTTCGCCAGCAAGCGCCCAACACAACTTTTTACCTCCTTCGGCTTTTTTGCAGTACAAGGTTCGTGCAACCCGAAATGGAGATACCCAAGATGGACGCGCCCACCTTTTTTGGCAAACCAGCCGTCGCGCTTTCAGCGTCCAGGGCGAAATTACGCTTGCAGAAAAGAACGCCCTCACTTTCAATAGCGAAGGGGTCGTTGATGCCCAAGGCTTATCACCGACGATTTACAGCGAAAAACGTGGAAGCGAATTGCCGACGAACACGCTGTTTCAGTGGGACAAGAAGAAAGCCGATTTCTCGACCCAAACCCCAACCCATTCACTGGGCGGTGGCGAACAAGACCGCGCGAGCATCATTTGGCAATTGTCTGGAATGGGGCAAAAAAACAGCCACCTGTTCGCGCCCAACGCTCAATTCTATATCACCGTACTGGGCTCCCACGAAGGCATGACGTGGTCGATACATGTCCTTTCGCAAGAAACGCTTGCGACGCCACTTGGCGACACCCGTACATGGCACGTAAGCCTCACCCCAGCCAATTCATCGCAAAATGACGCCACGAATATTTGGTTCGCGCCGGAACTGAATTGGTACCCTGTGAAATTACGTTTCACGGAACAAAACGGCAACACCCTCGAGTTAGATGTCCAGGAACTCACCTTAACAACCGAGTCCTGATCCATTCAGAATCCATAAAAAAACCGATTCCTGCTGTGCCACAGGAATCGGTTGCGAATAAGTCGCGTGATTAGGGGGTTGGCGGAGTAATCTCCCGCCAGATTGCGCGCCTGCCCTGGAACAATCTCGGCAAGTCATCTGTCCCCAAATCGCCCGCTGACTTCGGCGTGGGATTATTGCTCGTGGTCACCACCACACGCCGTTGACCGTCCGGCGTATAGAACACATTCACGCCAACAATCGGGCCGTCGAACTTGACCGCACTCTGCATGGTACTTGATGTACTCATCTTGTAGTTGAAATAATTCAACCAGCCATACCCTCCGGGGCTACAGACGGTTTCGGAAGGCACCGTCGTCGCCACAAACAGCAGGCTGCCATCAATAGTGGGATCGACATGCATCCGTTCGCCGCTATCCGGGAAATCCACGTACCAGCCGCGCTTGGTGGTCCAATCTACCGCCGTCACCGTCAGCGTCCGCGTACCGCTCGTGCCAGAATTGGTGAGGGTCTGCGCAACCATCTGCGTGCTGGAACGGGGATTGTCCAGCGATACGCCCGACTCATCATCCGTGATGGCATACAAAGTTTGCGTCTGGGTGTTGACCAAATCCGTCGTCTCCAAATATTTTCCGGTACCGACGAACACCACCCGCTTAGAATTGATTTCAGCCAATTCGGGTTCCGTCGTCACTGGCTGCATGTTGCCGCTGGCATCCTTCAAGACAGCGAATTTTTTCACCTTGTCCGCCACGGTCGTCGTATTGATATCGAAGCGCCAGACATTGCCCAGCAAATCGCCGGCATACACATAAGTCGTCGTATTGTTTTTTGTCGGCGCAGCGGCCCACCCGGAGATTTTGGCCAGCCCGCTCGGCGTCGTTGACGATCCAACCCCTGTGCTGATTTTGTCAATCGCCGCGCCCGTTATCGCATTGCGAACGAAGAGGTAGCCTTTCCCATCATCGGTGTTGTTGTACCCCGACGTGAACATCACGACCCACGTGCCATCCGATTTCTTCGTGACGATCGGTTGTCCATAGGTGTAACCAATATCGCCATCCATACTACTGTCAATTTCCCACAGCAGGCTGGGGCTGGCTGGGTTAGTGACGTCCAACGCATAATACCCACGCCCGCCACCATTCAAGCCGCTGACCAAAATCGTTTTCCAGCTTGACGTCGCCGCGTCGTAAACGTCCGTCACTTTTGGACTGCCGTTAACAAAGTTGGCGTGCAAGGTTGCATATTTTTTGTCCGCCAGTTTCCACATGTTGGGGATCACCATGCTTGGTACAAATGCCCAACGTTCCGTTCCATCCGAAGCCTTGAACGCATGCAGCATCCCGTCATTCGTGCCAATGTACACGGTTGCACTACGATTCGTCTGCGCGGTGACGTAATCGCTATAGCCATCATCGGTATATGAATACTTCGGCTTGGCGAGGTAAACCGGTTCAGATTCCATCGCATCGCCCATCACGGCTTCTCGGTAGCGGAACAAGTGGTTATCGGTCGCATTGGCGCTTCTTTCCTCGTATCCCGTTTGGCCCCGGAGATAGTTGACCAGATTGGCGCCAACGGCTGCCGACTGTTGCGTCGTCGTCAATTCCGACCACTGCGTCAAGCCTGCGCTCAAAGTGGCGGCAGAGAAATAAGCTTGCTGCGCGCTCGTCAAATTGTCGTATAAGAAGTTTGTCAGCGCAAAGTTGGCGCCCAGCGGCGCCCCAACCGCAGCCGTTCGCTGAGCCGTGTATATCGCCCGCGTGTCGGATGCCGCGGCCACTTTGGATTTGAGCGTACCCGTGCACGTTGTGGCAATGGACACCCGGCACGTATTGTCGCTCGAATCAAACGTGCCTGACGTGCAAGCGGCGGCCGTCGTACTCGGCGTCACACAATACGTCGCACCGCTGGTTGCCGACTCCGTATAAGACGGGGAAGTACAAGAACTGGCATAGATGTCTTCCACGCACCAGGTTGCATTTTCGCTGACGTCACCAGTACTCAGATTGATCGTCCGGGCTTCCAGATTACCGATCCATTTCACTGTCGTGTAACTTGCGACATAAGCGTAGTTGTCGCCAGAAATCGGATTCTGAGAGCTCGTGGCTGCTGCGCCACCGGCACCACGCCGGACGTTCATCGTCGACAAAGCCTCGCTCAAGCCCTCTGACAATTCGCTTGCGTTCTTGGCGCTGAAGTAACTACCCCGACCATTGACGGCGGCGTGCCATAAATCGTCAACCGCTGTTGCCGTATTTTGTGCTGGAACAGGCCAGTTGCTGGGCGACCCGCTGCCCATCTTGATATTGTAGTAATCGCCCGAGCTCGCCGTTTTGTAATCCTTCTGATACTGCAGCGTGCCATCGATTCCCAGCCCGAGCGTGAACGTCGTCATGTGCTGCTGCGTATTGTTGTCCGACGTGCTGACGTACACATTGTTTTCGCACACATCGATCCCTTCCGCCCCGGTGCAATTGCCAAAAGCGGTGGTGCGCAAGTCGGTCGTGTAGTAATACATGGCCACGTCCGCCAAGGAACCTGTGCTCGCCGTCGTTCCTTCATACATCGGGCGAGCGGTTCCCGAGCCGTCCATGTTCCCCATGGAACCACCATCCACCTTTTTCACCGTGCTGGTCGAATCGGTATTCCAATAACCGTCTGTCGTCAAAATCGCGAAATTCTGCTGGCAGGAATACTGCACCGGATCATCGCTGGAACTCTGGCTCAAGGGATTCTTGCCTGCGTAAATCCGCCCGACGTTGGCCAGCGCCGAACGCAACGGCGTCCCTGAGCCTGCATCGGCTGTCAGCAATTTGTTGTACCACAGATTTTTTTGCTCTCCAGCCCCCCCTTTGAAGGTATCAATCTTCAGGTAATTGGTCGTGGGATTATTGATCGTGTAAAACCCCACCCGGTACTGATTGTCGATGCTCTGGAAAGCCAGGCTGACGGAGGTCTTCATCATCTGGATGCGCGTCTGGTACCACGCGAACCAGTTGGCAAAGTTTCTCAATTCTTGCGCATAGGTGCACGAACGCGTGCTGTTGTTGTTTGTGACGTCAGGCGTCACCGCATCGCAGTCGGTCCGGTTCTTCCGGTTGATGATGGTCGCGCCATTCTCCACGTAGTTCGTGAACGGCGCATTCGCACTCACGATGTTGAAACGCTTAAGAGAACCGGGCACAATCGCACCACCAGATGATGCTTTCACGGTCGGGTAGCGCGCATATTTGTAAGTCGTTGTCCACACACCTTGGCAAGCGGTTAATGCCGTGTTACTGCACCAGCGCAACCCACCCGAATAAGGGTAGGTGGTATCCGGCGCATTTTGTGTATTGCACGTTGTCAGTCTCCGGTCGCTGCAATACTCACCCGGCACCATCACATAGTAATACGGTCCCACAGCCGTAGCGGTCGATGTTGCGGTGGCCGAACCGACCGCACCCGTCGCAAACTTTGCCGTACCGTAAGCGGCAATGTCATGTTTCGTTGTGTAGTTTTTACCGTCAACCGTTCCCGGCAGCAGGTAATTGTCATTGCGCAAGCAATCCGAATAGCTGCCGCTCGTACAATATTCCACATCCGGGTATTGGCTCAGCAGATTCAGGGTGGAGGTGCTGACTTTCCCGTAACCGTCATAGGGCACGCTGCCGGTGCCGGAATAGCTGGTCAACTCCGTTCCATCGTAAGCCTTCGGCGGCGAGTAGGTGGTTTCCGGATTGTAGGCTGCGCCATTGAAACTAGCCGTATGAAAAAGCGGCAAACGGGTCGCGCATTCCGTGTTCGCCGTCCCGTTCGATCCCTTGCAATAATACGTCGTGCCAACATTCCCCCCGCTTACCCAGTCCGGCATGTAATTCCACTCCATGCTTCCGGAATTATCGAGAATGAACATCAGGTTCGGTTTGACCGAGGTGTTGGTTGCTGTCGCCAACGGGACCGTCGTCAAATCAAGCGTCGCGGCCCACACGCTGAATGGCAACGCGATGCAAAACAGAAGCAACTGACGCCACAAGCGTGCCCCCTTAAATCGGTCGTGTAAATGTTTCATAACACTCTCCTAATATACAAATCCCTGGATGTAACTCACGGTATTTCTCGGCCCCTCGACTCTGGCTGTAATGCGGAATATCAAGGCCTTGTCTGAACGATATGCTGGCGGGTCTTCGCCAGCCTGCTTGCTTTCAGCGAAGGTCAACTCTGTGTAAATGCAATGATCTGTGCCCGGCAAGGTATTGGCATTGCGGCACATTCGCTCAATGATGTAGCGGACCGAGTTGCCGCCATCGTCGCCGCCCAGATTCCGGCTGACCCCATTGGCCCAGGTGGCATCTGCAAACAGATCCGCAACCTCCCCCGTGCTGGAGTAATAGCCGGACGCGGGAATGCTCGTAGTCGTAGCCGCGAGGCCATCGTTGATGGCCTGCTGGCTGCCAACGGGGGCGCCACTCGCCGTCATTGTAGTATTCAGCCACACCATGGCCGCTTCCATCCCGCGATCCCCAGACGCCGTGGCAGACATGCGAAAAGACAGGTTGCCGGCAATGATGCTGGTCGTATCGACCGTCCTCACCAGCGCCGCACCGGCCAGCAGCAATATCACCAGACCGATCAGCGCAAAAAACAGGGTGGCGCCATCCTGCTTTTTCGGTCCGCGCGCAGGCGTGTATGTTCGAATAAGCATGGCGTTCATCCTAATTTATCCGTTGACCAAGTCATGTTGCGCAGGGGAATAACCGTTTCAAAAGTCCGGTAGCGATACCGATTCCAGTTTGCTGTTCCTCTAATATCAACGGACGACGATGTTCCGGCAACGCCTGCGGCATCCCCCTCCCAGGTGCAAAGCCCGGTCGCGCACGGCGGGTTTGCCACCACGTCGCGTTCAAGTAATTCATTGCGCGCCACGATCACCAGACGCACCGCCCGGATCCGGTTGCGGTCGGCCACACTCAAGGCAGCCCATGTGCCCGTTGCATTGACCCAGTTCGTCACGGGTCCTGAAGTTGCTGAAGCAGCGACCCCGTACTGAGCTTGAAAATTGACGATGTTCGACATGATCGGTCTTTGCACGGCGACACTGTCCGACGTGGACGGGGTTTCAAACAAGGTCCCGTTTTGAACGGAATACGTCACGGAAAACCATGTGCCGGGACACGAGATTCTCGTCGCGCCATCTACAATTGCTATGTCAGAAGTATCTGCCGTATTCAGGGTAATCTTCGTCGTGCCTGTTATTGCCGTCACCTTTCGCAAGGCGCACGTTGTCCCTGCTTGGTTCATCAGCAACGCCACGTCACCCACCCGGCAACCCATGTTATTTTCAACCACAACGACAGGCAATGCCGACGAGCCGGAAATGGTAACAGGCAAACCGGCAAAATCACCCTGACTGCGCCCGAGCGTAATGCTGTCGCTGGCCCCGGTAGCCGTGCCGCCATCGACAATCGTTACCGGTGAAAGATTGATGGCGGGGGTCGGCGTCGTCGCGGCAGCATCATTATCATGATCAAAGGCTGTATTGGAATTAGTACACCTAAGCGGCGAATTATTGGTATAAATCGGCACGCCGTAGCCCGCCATTTGAACCTGCCGCTGGATCATGTACAACGCAATGCTGCCGCTGGTTTGCGCATCCGCGTTGCCACTGGTGGTACGCTTTTGCCCTTCAAACCCAATCAGCGTTTGCGAAATGACGAGCGTCACGATCAAACCAATGACCAAGCCCACCAGAATTTCAATCAGGCTGAATCCACGTTGGTGCGCTTGATGCGCGTTTCTTTGCTTGTTCCTCATCGTCGCCTCACTCACTAGAGCCCCGCTGATGTCGGTGTGGCGTGCGCCACCGTCGTCACGCTATGCACAGCGCCTGAACCCGGTTGAACCCAACTTACGGTAACCCTGTAGCACCAAAGACTGCCGTTGCACCCCCGGACGACATTGAGCAAGCCGCCAGGCAATGCCGGAACCGCCTCGTCTTCGACAGCCTGATTGTTCATTTGCGCCGACCCATCCGCCCAAATTTTCCCGACGCGCTGCTGCGCGATGTAACTTGCCTCTGAACGAAATTTTGCATCGCCAGTTGCCTGAATCATGTTGGCCTGCAGGGCCACCACACCCAGAATGCCGATTGAGAAAATGAGAATGGCAATCAGCGCCTCCAGCAAGGCGACCCCACCTTGTTTAGCGAATGGAATTGACATGGCGTTTGTTTTCATCATGTTGACCTCATGGACATACACGCAGATCCGCAGCATCCGTTACCGCCGGATCGCACACTCTTGCGGCGCCGCCAATTGTGATGGTGACGCGTAAATTGCGCGCGTCGCTTCCCGTCAGCGTGTTGCTGGTGACATCCACCGCCGTAAAGTTCGCGCCTGCGTTAGGATCCGGCTGCGTCAAACGCCCGTCGCTGCCAAATCGGTACACCCCCGCCCCCGTGGATTCTGTCAGGGTCACAGGACTACCTCCGGAAGTTGTGCGCGTATGCATGCCAAGTGGGCAGGTTGCCGTAACCGTTTCGCAATTGACCGACCAATTTCTTCCATTGAGCGCCAACACAACATTAGCGTTGTGGTTGATGGCTTCTTGCCGCGCCAGTTGCATGCCCCGCAGAAGCGACTCCGCTTCACTTCTCGTTCGCGCGTTCTGTATCCATGTGCTAAAACTGGGCAACCCCATCGCGATCACGATACCTAGAATGACAATAGCGATAACCAATTCAATCAGGGTCACCCCTGTTGCGCGCTTGGGGACACGTTTACTCAGCACGACTCACCTTTTTTTGTGACCAAACAATTCACCGTCACCCCCCCGATGGTTGATGTCATGGCGCCGGCCTGATTGCCGGTGTATGTGTAGGTCGCCATATCGCCGGTTCCACTGGCCGTGATGGTATAAGTTGTGGCAGTCGAATTGCACGCATAGCCGAAATACTTGCCTGCGGCCGGGCAAGTCACCCCGACATAAGTGCGATTGTCTTGAAAATACTGCTCGAACTGCACGCGCGCCGTGGAGAGCGTAGAAGTTGCCTCTTGCGCCTTCCCGCGCCGCACATACTCGGTGTATGACGGCAACGCCACGCTAGCAAGTATGGCAACAATCGCCACCACAATCATCAACTCAATCAGCGTAAACCCGCGAGACCTTGTGCGGTATGCCATATCTTGCTCCTGTTTGTATTGACCCAATATTTTCCAAAGGAAGCCCACTCTCCTACTCTTGCAGAATAATGCACGCTACCCGCTATGCTTCATGCAAGCCGACAAGTGAACGCAATTCGAAGACGGGCGGCAAGGTTCCCCGCACGGCTTGTTGTTAGTTGGCACCTTGTTTAACTGACACCCCTCCAATAGGCCCGGGCATACTGCCAAGCGGCTCATCTGCTCCGGTCCCTTTTCCATTCGCCTTGGCCGCTCCTCGTGCGTCCACAGGCACCGCATGGCAAGAGTGGTATGCTTTCGATAATGTCCTAACCCCTCCGGAATTCACCATGCGTTTTTTGCGTTTTGTTCTTCTCGCCGCCACTTATCTCGTTTCGCTTCATACGCTTGCTGCACCAACCGCTGCCGAGGATGTGGCGCCCATCAAGCGCAAAGCCAGCCCCCCGCCTTCTGCGGATTTGTTTTACGCCATCCAGGCCGACTATTCGGCCCTGTCGATGAGCGGCGAAGGCGTGGTGCACTGGTCTACAAATGGCAAACGCTTTTCGGTCCGTGCTGAAACCACGACGCCAACGCTGGGCAAACTGCTGGAATCCCAAAGCAACGGCGTCATCAATGCCTACGGTCTCGCGCCCACCGATCTGGTTGAAAAACGTTTCCGCAAGCCGCCGCACACCGTCACCTTCGATCGACGCACCAAAACGATTCGCTTCAGCGCTTCGCAACAAACCTATCCCATCAAGGGCGGCGAACAGGATCGCACCAGCATCACTTGGCAAATCGTCTCGATCGCACGCGGCGCACCAGCGACGGTGAACCCCGGCACCGAATGGACGTTTTTTGTGGCGGGGCGCAAGAACGCTGAAGCGTGGACCTTCCGAATACTCGGCACTGAAACCGTTTCGACACCACTGGGCGAATTTTCTGCCATTCACATCAAAAAACTGCCGAGCAAATCGCGGGAAAATCAGCAGCTCGATCTCTGGCTGGCCCCTTCGCTTGACTGGTATCCGGTACGGATGGTCTTCAAAGACACCAAAGGAATCGACTTGTATCAGACCTTGCAACGCATCGACCGGCGCGAGCAAGCCGCCGCTAACGCACGTCAAACGCCATGACGACGCCACAGCGTGCGCTCGTTCTGTTTAGCGGCGGACAGGACTCCACCACCTGCCTCGCGTGGGCCCTCTCGCGTTTTGATTACGTCGAAACCATCGGCTTCGATTACGGCCAACGCCACCTGGTCGAACTCACCGTCCGTCCGGCCATTCTGGAGAAATTGCGCACACAATTTCCGCACTGGTCGCCCAAACTGGGCGACGATCACCTGATCGCTTTACCCGTAATCGCCACCGTTTCAGACTGCGCGCTCACCCGCGATGTGGAAATTACGATGCAAGACAACGGCTTGCCCAACACCTTCGTGCCGGGACGCAACCTGCTGTTCCTGACGGTGGCCGCGATGCTTGCTTATCGACGTGGGCTGAACGTGATTGTCGGCGGCATGTGCGAAACCGATTTCTCCGGTTATCCCGATTGCCGCGACAACACAATCAAGGCGCTGCAAGTCGCGCTCAATCTCGGCATGTCCACAAACCTTGCGCTCGAAACGCCACTGATGTGGCTAAGCAAAGCGCAAACCTGGCAACTCGCAAAGGATCTCGGCGGCCCCATGCTCGTCGATCTCATCCGCGAGGACACACATACCTGCTATCTCGGCGAACGGCATCCGCACGACTGGGGGCGCGGGTGCGGCACCTGCCCTGCTTGCGAATTGCGGATGAAAGGGTATCGGGAGTTTCTAGGAAAACTGTAGGTCGCCCTTTGGGGCGAGATCAACACATCAAGCCACTGCCTACCAAATCGTGCGCCCGAGTCAGCCTAAAGGCCGACCAACATGAAAAACAGGTTTTAAAACTTGTGCTGCAAACGCAAGGAATACCCTTTGACGACATCGCCCTTGGCCACGTAGTTGTCGTCGTCGGCATCGTTCTTGTAGTTGGCGTTGACTTCGTTCTTCAGATACGTATACACGACCAGTACCGACGTGCGCCTGGAAAACGCGTAGTTGGCACCGATGTTCCACGCTCTCGCCCCTGCTTCGCCGCGTTCGTCCTCGGCCCGCATGTGATTGGTCATCACCATGAGCTGTGCCGTCAGCCGTTGTTCGACGCCAATGAAAACGTGTTGGGTGTTCAGCGGCTGCGTGGCATCTTCCTTTTTCATTTTTTCGACTATCCCGCGCACCGTCGTGCCGCTTGAAAAGGCGTAAGCCACACCCACTTTCCAGGATTTCAAATCGTCTGTGTCGCCATTGTTTTTCGTCTGACGGTCATAAGCGCCGAACAGGTTGAACGGGCCACTGTCGTAACGCAGCGCGGCGCTCCAGGCACGCTTGTCCGTGGTATCGGTTTTGGCTTCTTCCAGCGCGTAGTTGGCCGAGAACGTGACGCCATTCATCCTTGGCGATTCATAGTGTGCGGTCTGTTTGTAACGCTGGTTGGCATCCCCCTGCTTGATCTTGCCCGCGTTGTTGTAGCCCATGCCCATGATAGTTTTGTAATCGCCGATCGAATCATCAAAGGGATCGTATTTGCTGCTGCTTTCCTTGTAGGCGCTGTTGTTTGTGCCGAACACAAGGGTTCCGAAAGCACCTTGCAACCCCGCCCAACTGTCGCGATCGGCGAAGCCATCAGTACCCTCGCCCTGGTTCGCCACATCCAACTTGGATTCAATCTGGAAAACAGCCTTCAGCCCACCACCAAGATCTTCCGTCCCCTTAAAACCAAGGCGGCTGGTGTTGCTGTTCATGGTGACGATTTCGCTGTCGCCCGCCCTGATGACATCCAGCGAGGGTTCTACTTTGCCGTAAATAGTTACTGCGGCAGCTTGCGCATAGGTCGCACATACCCATGCCACCATCGCGATGCCTGTTATTGTTTTTTTCATTCGCCGACTTCTTGCTTGTGTTAAACGGATAAGACGCTTTCCCCGATTATCGCCTAGGCAAATTGGGGCGCATTGTCACACACACAAATGCGGCTTGATAAAAATGTTCGCTGTCGTTTTTTGTCTGCGCCACTCGTTTTTTGAACCAACACCCGGCAGACATGAAAAAAACGGCCACCCGAAGGTGACCGTTTGGTCTTGCTTGTTTGCTGCTTACATCTAAGCGATCAACTTCAACCGATTAGAAATTGTGCTGCAGACGAACGGAGAAGCCGGACACTTTTTCGCCAGCCGCGCTCGGAGCATAACCAGCGTCCATGCCGTAGGTACCAGCATCGTCGTTATCCACCACTGCGTACACTGCCATCAGGTTGGTGCGCTTGGAGAAGTTGTACTTCGCGCCGAGTGCATAGCCCTTGGCGCCGGAGTCATTCGCGCCGTCGTCGTTCTCGCTCGCCCACATAACGTTAGCCATCACGTCGAGGTTGGCGGTAACCGGGTGGCTTGCGCCCACATAAACGTGCTTGACGTCGACTTCGTCCTTCTTATCCAGTTGCTCGTAAACAGCATTGATCTGGGTGCCGAACGGCAGCTTGTAGCCAGCGCCAATCTTGAAGGCCTTGGACTTCTCGTCGCCACCTTGCTTTTGCTGCTCGTAACCAACCATCGCCTTCAGCGGGCCGTTGGTGTACGTACCCATGAGAGAGAGAATGTCTTGGTCGCCACCGGTGCCAGCATCACCACTTTCGTGCGCGGCAACCATCGCATAAGAAGCCACCGCCTGGAAGCCACCCATCACCGGCGACTTGTAGTACGCCGATTTACCCCAGCGACCATTGAAGCCATCCGTGTCATTCGTGATCACGCCCATGATGTTGTTGTAGTCACCAATGCTGTCTGCGAAGAAGTCGTAGCTCGCCGATTCAATCACATAAGCGGATTGATGGGTACCGAAGGTAAGGGAGCCGAAGCCGCCAGCCAGACCGACCCACGTATCACGGCCACCCAGGGTGCCGTTTGCTTGGTCCAGTTTGATCTTGGATTCGATTTGGAAAATGGCTTTCAGGCCGCCACCCAGATCTTCCGTGCCCTTGAAGCCGAGGCGGGAATTGTTCCAGTTCATGTCGGTGACTTTGCCTTCACCGGTGTCGATGAAGTCGTAGGACGGCTTCAACTGACCGTAAATGGTCACGTTGGATTGTGCTTGGGCAGCGCCAACTGCGCCGAGTACTGCGAGTGCGATAAGCGTTTTTTTCATTTGTAGTCCTTTGCAAGGAAAAAAAATCGTAGTTAAATCCGTAAAGATCGGTGTAACTGAACTTCGGATAGTCCAAAGATATCCTGTTTCGCTCTCCATTAAAAGCCGTCAGGTCGGGGGATGGCAAAAAAGAGGGGGGAGCGTTGTATTTTTGAAACGCGGGTTGCGGCAAGTTTGCTCTACATTCTCCCTGAAAACCGCCCTGTTTCCGTAGTGTCACGCCGTCATTCGGATGTGTCCAAAAAGCAACTTTAGCGCAGCAACCATGCCCTCATTATCGGAAGGACTCCTCGGCACGCCAATGGTTATTCCCTATGAAAAACACGGCGTTGGTGAATTTTTATCGCGTTGTACTGCAAAAAATTTTTGCGAAACGTGAATAAAAATTGTGCAGAAACGAATGGGAACGCACGACATGAGACGTTCAGTTTTGACGCTACACGAAAAAATTGCGTAAATTTTAAGCTATATTTTTCTCATGTGACGCGCACCGATCGAACTGGATCCAGCTCGGACCGCGCGTGGCGTGCTGTGTTGTGATGTGATCGCTGTTTGAACCCGGAATGTCGCCTTGAATGGCGGCCTAAAACGCACAGGGTGCGCCACGCTTCGGTGCGGTCTACGCGGGCAGCGCAATCTCGCCGTCGTACACGCTCACCGCAGGCCCGGCCATCATCACCGGCTCGCTGGCGCCCGCCCACGCAATGTGCATCACGCCACCGCGCGCCTCCACGCGCACCGGCGACTCGAGCACGCCACGACGAATGCCCGCCACCACGGCCGCGCACGCGCCGGTGCCGCAGGCCAGCGTTTCGCCCGCGCCGCGCTCATACACGCGCAGACGTATGCTGTGCCGATCCACGATTTGCATGAACCCCGCATTCACGCGCGCGGGAAAACGGCGGTGTCGTTCGATCAAGGGCCCGTCCGTTTCGACAGGAGCAGCATCAACATTTTCGACAACTTGCACCGCATGCGGATTACCCATCGACACGACGGAGACATATGTCGTCTGACCCTCTTTTCCAGGCTGATGTTCCAGATACAGCGGCCATACCATATCCGCGCCCTCGTGCTTGCCGCGCAAGCCGCTGGTGTCGAACGGCACTTTTCCCGGCTCCAAAATCGGCGCGCCCATGTTAACGGTGACGTTGCCGTCATCTTCCAGTTGCAATTCGATGATGCCCGCCATCGTGCTCACACGGATGCGCCGTTTTTTTGTCAAACCTTTTTGCGTGACGAATTTGACAAACGCACGCGCGCCATTGCCACATTGCTCCACTTCGCCACCATCGGCGTTGAAGATGCGGTAGCGAAAATCAACCTCCGATGTTGGCGCTTTTTCGACAACCAGAATTTGATCCGCACCGACGCCCAAACGACGATCCGCAAGAAACCGATACTGTTCCGCTGTCAGGTTGACGGATTGATTGATCGCATCGATGACGACGAAGTCATTGCCTGCGCCGTGCATTTTGGTGAAGTGGAGTGTCATTGCCTTGTGCCTCATGGCTATTTGGTCGTTTCATGATTTTACCCCGCCCATTTGTGGGCGTGTGCATTATCCTGAGGCACATCGGGTGGCATTACTGCGGGGCGATTGCGTTTCAGGCGCAATATCACCACGTCAATAAATTGCGCAGACAAATCAGGATTCGTATCGAACCGAAAGCCAACCAGCCCCCTGCGTCCGACTAATACACTCCCGCTTCACCTTCCGGTCGCGTCTTGAAACGCCGATGCGCCCAGAAATAATCGGCAGGCAGTTCGCGGATGCGATCTTCGATGAACGCGTTCATTCTCCGCGTGGCAGCCATGATGTCGTCGCCGGGGTAGTTTTCCCAGGCTGGATAGAACGTCACCTTCCAGCCGCGATAGTCCGGCATGAAAGTGGCAATCACCGGAATGATCTTGGCGCGAGCTGCAGCCGCAAGACGCGGCAGCGCGGTCAGCGTCGCCGCCTGATTGCCGAAAAAGGGAATGAATTCGGCATCCTGCAAACCAAAATCCATGTCGGGCAGCATGAAGTACGGGTAACGATCACGCAGCGCCCGCAAGATCGGCTTAATACCATCGCGGCGCGTCACCAGGCGCTGCGGCTTGAATCGGCTCCGCCCTTCCAGCAAGGCTGCATCGAAGACCTTGTTTTTTTGCGGTACATACATGGAAGAAGCCGACACCTGCATAGCAATCGCCGCACCCGCCACATCCAGACAGACAAAATGCGGACAGAGGAGAATGACTGGGTCCGCCTTGAACGCCTCAATTGGCAAGGCTGGTTCGATGGTGATCAGTTTTTGCAACCGCGCTTCCGAAGCCCACCACAAAACGCTGCGTTCCAGCGCGCTACGCGCAAACTTTTGAAAATGCTCACGCGCAATCGCCTGCCTTTCCGCTTCCGTTTTTTCTGGAAAACACAACCTCAAATTCGTCAGCGTCACATGACGGCGGCTTTTCATGCAAGAAAAAAGTACCGTTCCCAAAAATTTTCCCAACCGACCCAGTATCGGCAGGGGCAGCCAGTGCAGCAACCACAACATGCCCATCACCAGTTTCATGCATTCTCCCCGGATCTAACAGATGCAGATTGAAACGGACGCTTAGGCGGCAATGGTTTTCTGTAACGATCGTAACTCCAGAAATATTGCGGCGGACACAAGGCGATCAGTTTTTCCATCGCCGCGTTGATGGCGCGTGCCTGCTGTTCCGGCGTCTCGCCCATCTCTTCTTCAAACGGCAAAAAGTGAACGACATAACCTCGCCCCCAGGACAGCCGCTCGGTAAAAACCAGAATAATTGGCGCGCCGCTCATTTGCTGCAGTTTGGCTGAAAGCGTCATCGTATACGCGGGACGTCCAAAAAAATCCGCCCAAACACCATCGCCCAGACGCGGCACATGATCGGGCAAAAGCCCGATGGCTTCACCCTTTTTGAGGGCTCTGGCCATCGCACGAATACCGGATAGGTTCGTCGCCGCCAACTTGATTTCTGAACGTTTACGCCCCTCTTCGAATAGTGGCTTATGTCCCTCTTTGCGTGGCGGGCGGTACATAACGGTGAGGGGAGCCTTGGGCCCAACGGTTTGCACAGCCACTTCAAAGCATCCTAGGTGCGGCGCGAAAAAAATTACGCCTTTCCCGGCATCCAATGCTTGTTGCACCAACGCCCAATTCCGCACCTGGATTTTTGCGCGCACTTTTTCCACTGGCGCCCCCCACACAAAGGGCAGTTCGCTCAAGGATTTGCCGATTTCCGAAACAGCCGTCGCCCAATGCTGTTCATATCCGGCTGCCGCGATGTTTTCTTTCAGCCGTCGGCGAAATCCCGGCGCAAAAGCATACACGCCCCAGGCCAGCGTCGCGCCAATCGCGTGCAGCAAGACCAAGGGAAAACGGGAAAAAACTCGGAAAATGAAGAGAAGCATTTTTGTCAAAACCCGCACAAAATACGTGCCATTTTTTCAGCAAGAGGCGTAAAATACCACACTTGTTGCATCTTGTTAAAAAGCAACATCGAAGCAACACCGCCGAGTTAACCGACAACTTGCGAGGCGGCCTATAAATATCCGCTAAAGCGTCGCAGGCTGGGTAAAGATTGGCTGCGACCGTGTGTTAATTACTGCATCAATCATAACTGGAGCTTGCAATGTCTAAAGATTTTCTTTTCACGTCTGAATCCGTTTCCGAAGGCCACCCGGACAAGGTCTCTGACCAGATTTCCGATGCCATTCTGGATGCTATTTTCGAACAAGACCCCCGCTCGCGCGTGGCTGCAGAAACCCTCTGCAATACCGGCCTCGTCGTGCTCGCCGGCGAAATCACCACGACTGCCAACGTCGATTACATCACTGTCGCCCGCGACACCATCAAGCGCATTGGTTACGACAATACCGAATACGGCATCGATTACAAGGGCTGCGCGGTACTCGTCGCTTACGACAAACAATCGCCGGACATCGCGCAAGGCGTGGACGAAGGCAAGGGCATCGATCTCGATCAAGGTGCTGGCGATCAGGGTCTGATGTTCGGTTATGCCTGCGATGAAACGCCGGTGCTGATGCCGGCGGCAATATATTATGCGCACCGTCTCGTCGAGCGTCAGTCGCAACTGCGCAAGGATGGCCGTCTGCCGTGGCTGCGTCCAGATGCCAAATCACAGGTCACGTTGCGCTACGTGGATGGCAAACCAGTGAGTGTGGATACCGTGGTGCTTTCCACGCAACATGCGCCGGAAATCGGCCACAAGGCGATTGAAGAAGCGGTGATCGAAGACATCATCAAGCCAGTGTTGCCGAAAGAATGGCTGAAGAACACGCGCTATCTGGTCAACCCGACTGGTCGTTTCGTCATCGGCGGCCCACAAGGCGATTGCGGCCTCACCGGACGCAAGATTATCGTGGATACTTACGGCGGCGCGTGCCCGCACGGCGGCGGCGCGTTTTCCGGCAAGGACCCATCGAAAGTGGATCGCTCCGCGGCGTATGCGGCGCGTTATGTTGCGAAGAACGTGGTCGCAGCCGGTCTGGCCAAACAATGCCAGGTGCAAATCAGTTATGCGATTGGCGTGGCGAAACCGATCAACATCACGGCGAATACCTACGGCACGGGCGTGGTGTCGGATGAAAAACTGTCTGCATTGATTGCGGAAACCTTCGATCTGCGTCCGAAGGGCATTGTGCAAATGCTCGATTTGCTCCGTCCTATTTATCAGAAGACCGCGGCGTATGGTCACTTCGGTCGCGAAGAGCCGGAGTTTACGTGGGAGCGTACAGACCGCGCACAAATTCTGAAATCGAAAGCCGGGAAGTAATCTGGCGAATAGGTAGTTGAAGGTGGGAAGTGGGGAAACCTGCTTCCCATTTTGTTTTTCAACATTTCAGTCATGTTTAAACGCTCGTGGGAGAGGGAGTGTTCTCACTTTTCGCTTTTTGGGTAACGCCTCTCTTTTTAGATTTTTAGAAGCGACTGTATCAACTCCAGCAACTGCAACGGCGATTCCGCAATCCAGTCAGCTTCCCAGCTTTTCGGCGCATCGACCCCGCAATATCCCCATGCTGCCGCAATCGTCCGCATACCCGCTGCGCGGCCTGCCTGAATGTCGCGCAAATCGTCGCCAACGTACCAGCAAGCCTCTGGCGGCAGCGACAGCCGTCGTGCTGCCTCAAACAGCGGCTCGGGATGCGGCTTGGAAAATGGTGTGGTGTCGCCAGAGATCACGCAATCGGCTTCCTGCAAGCCAATCAGGGGCACCAGCGGTTCCGTAAAGCGTGCGAACTTGTTGGTGACAACGCCCCAGCGCATGTCGCAAGCATGCAGCACTTGGAGTAGTGCGTCGATTCCGTCAAAAAGCCGCGAATGCATCGCCAACGCCGCCTGATAGTTGTTCAGAAATCCGGCGAGCAATTCCGGATAGCCTTCATCTTCCGGCGCAATGCCAAAGGCCGCGCCCAGCAAGCCGCGCCCACCCGCCGACGCCACGGCACGCAATGTATCGTAAGGCGCCGGGTCGAGTCCACGCGCCGTGCGTAATAAATTTGTTGCGGCGGCCAAATCGGGGGCAGTATCAGCAAGCGTGCCATCCAGATCAAAAAGGACGGCGCGTGGCCGTGGGAGCGTCAAGGGAGTATTCATAAAAAGTTCTTGCGTAAATATCCAGGATATTATTTCCAAATCGTTTGCGGCACAGCGCCGAGCCGAAGACCGGTCGAATAGTACGGCAAGACGAAGGCGACAAAACCACGGGCGATTTAAAATGAAATCAGGTTTTCGTGCATGTCATCAAGTAGTTAATATCGGCATTGTCGGTCAGCGCATGTTGCCCGGTGAGCGGGTTGTATTTGAGTCCACCGAGTGCGTCCACGCGCAAGCCCGCGTCGCGCGCATAGCTCGCGAGTTCGGCTGGCGTGATAAATTTCGTGAAATCGTGCGTGCCCTTCGGCAACAGTTGCATTACATATTCCGCGCCGACAACGGCAAACAGAAATGCCTTGGGCGTGCGGTTCAGCGTAGAAAAAAACACCTTCCCTCGGTGTTTAGCCAGCGTCGCGCAGGCGCGCACGATGGATGCTGGATCCGGCACATGCTCCAGCATTTCCATGCAAGTCACGATGTCGTAAGCACCCGCTTCTCGCGCCGCCAGCGCTTCGGCCGCGATGTTTTCGTAGCGCACGGCAATGCCGGCATCCAGTCCATGCAACTCGGCGACCTTCAACACTTTTTCCGACAAATCGATGCCCGTGACTGCGGCCCCTTCCCTGGCCAAGGCTTCCGCCAGAATGCCGCCGCCGCATCCGACGTCAACAGCGCGCTGCCCCGCCAGCGATGCATGCCGCGCTATCCACGCCATGCGCAGTGGGTTGATTTCATGCAGCGGACGGAATTCTCCTGTCGGATCCCACCAGCGATGAGCCAGATCGTCGAATTTTTGCAGTTCAGCGTGATCAACATTCATACAAGAAAAAACCCCGCCTGCGCGGGGTTTAGTGGCAAAGAAAGGGAGTAAAAAAAAATTATTTTGCCGTACCCACCACGTCAATGGTAACACGGCGATTCTGGCGACGACCGGCTTCGGTTGCGTTATCCGCAGCGGGCTGCTTCTCTCCCATACCTTTGGTCGCGATCTTCTTTCCATCCACGCCCTTGGAGATCAGATACGCTTTCACGGATTGCGCGCGACGCTCGGACAGTTTTTGATTGTACGCATCGGAACCGCGCGAATCCGTGTGGCCCGTGACGGTCACAGAACGCAAATCCATGTTCTTCAAATCCTTGGCCAATCGATCCAGGTTGTCCTTGGCAGCCGGTTTCAGGGTCGCCTTGTTGTAATCGAAGAAATCATCGCCACTGAACGACATTTTCTTGGTCGTCGGCTGAGGCGCGGGCTCCGGCACCTTGGCTACTTTGTCTCCTTCGCATTCCGGCAGCGCATCGGCTTTCGTCCAATATCCGGTGCGCCAGCACAGCCCGTAACCGCTCCGCGCAACAACACCGCGACCGTCCTGAGCATACGCGCTGTTGGGTGAGTTTGCTTTGATATCACCGGCTGAAGGTTGCGCAAAGGCCGGGAAGACTGCAACCGCCAAAGCGGCTAAAACCAGTGTGGATTGTTTTTTCATTTTTGCTCCTTGTGGGGATTAAGCTCTTACTTGTGCACAAAACGACAAACTCTGGTGAACCATCAACGATTCTACCGAAGCAACATGACTGCCTCCTTGAGCACCATCAAACAATTGGGATTCTCTGCCATTCATCCCCTGCCACGCTCAGCCCCCAAACCTGCCCCCCTTTTCCAGCATCCCCCAGCAAGAAAAACGCGGGAAGGCGGTTTTGACGCTATCGGCGTGTGGCGCGCAGTCTACTTTGCTGCACCAACCACTTCGACCATAACGCGACGGTTCATGGCACGTCCGGCTCTGGTGGCGTTATCAACGAAGGGCTGCGTCTCCCCCATGCCTTTGGCATTAATCTTGTCTGCGACAACCCCCTTCGAAATCAAATAGGCTTTCACGGCTTCTGCACGACGCTCTGATAATTTTTGATTGTAAGCAGCGGGGCCCGTTGAATCAGCATGCCCAACAACGATCACCCACTCAATATCAACGCCTTTCAAATCCTGTATCAGCGCATCCAGCCACATCTTGCTATCCGGTTTTATGATGGCTTTGTCAAAATCAAATAAGGCCTTCGTTTTCAAAGACACTTCCCGGGTTTTTGGTTCGACAACCTGCGGCGCTACAACTTTCGGCTCAACCATCACAGGGGGCTTCGGCGTTTCTCCTTCGCATTCGGAAACGCTCTCTGCCGGCGTCCAATAACCTGTCCGCCAACACTGGCCGTAAGCACTGCGCACGACGACTCCTCGACCATCCTGAAGATAAGCGCTATGCGTCCCTTTCGCCTTGATATCAGCCGCTGTCTGCGCATATGCAGACAGTGCAACAACCGCCGAAGCAACCCAAACCAGCTTGAACATTTTTTTCATATTCCCTCCTGAAGCGCCTTGCAGATTTTTTGCGCATCCGTTGCGCATCCCATTTCCTGAACAGTCACAAGCAGTTGGTGACACGCAACGCACACAACACACGGAATAAGTGTTGTTGCACCTCTTATCAAGATGGCACAACTACCCGCCTGCCCTTTGCGCACAATCAAACAAAGCGGCATTCCCGCACTTATTTTCTTCACTACCAAGCCGCTCCAGATCCAGGAACCCCTTCCTGGCGATTCACGAAAACAGCCCTGATTCAAAACAGGGGGAAACCCCCTCCTACGTGGTAAAATTGAAGGCTTATAAAATCGGCGAAACCCTTTTCGATATCCGCTCACTCAAGCTTGAAATACACCCTTTCCAATGAATCAATTCGCCAAAGAAACCATCTCGATTTCCCTTGAAGAAGAAATGCGCAAGAGTTACCTCGACTACGCGATGAGCGTAATCGTGGGCCGCGCCTTGCCGGACGTGCGCGACGGGCTAAAGCCGGTGCATCGTCGCGTGCTGTTTGCCATGCACGAGATGAACAATGTCTTCAATCGGCCCTACGTGAAGTGTGCGCGCGTCGTGGGCGAAGTGATGGGCAAGTATCACCCGCATGGCGACCAGTCGATTTACGACACGCTGGTGCGCATGGCGCAGGATTTTTCGCTGCGTTACACGCTGGTGGATGGGCAAGGCAATTTCGGTTCCGTGGACGGCGATGCAGCGGCAGCGATGCGTTATACCGAATGTCGCCTGGACAAGATTGCCGGGGAAGTGCTGGCGGACATCGAAAAAGAGACGGTCGATTTCGTCCCCAACTATGATGGCAAGGAACTGGAACCGTCGGTCCTGCCAACCAAGATCCCGAATCTGTTGATCAATGGTTCTTCCGGCATTGCCGTGGGCATGGCCACCAACATCCCGCCGCACAATCTGACCGAAATCGTCAACGGTGCGCTGCATGTGCTGCACCATCCGGATTGCAGCATCGATGAATTAATTGAAATCATCCCGGCGCCGGATTTCCCGACAGGTGGCATCATTTACGGCATCGCCGGGGTGCGCGATGGCTATCGCACCGGTCGCGGTCGCGTCGTCATGCGCGCGAAAACCCATTTCGAAGAATTCGGCAAGGAAGGCCGTACCGCAATCATCATCGACGAGTTGCCATATCAGGTCAACAAGAAAACCCTGCTGGAACGCATTGCGGAAAATGTGCGCGACAAAAAGCTCGATGGCATCACCGACATCCGCGACGAGTCCGACAAATCCGGCATGCGCGTCGTGATCGAACTGCGTCGCGGCGAAGTGGCGGAAGTGGTGCTGAACAACCTGTACAAGCAAACGCAGTTGCAAGACACTTTTGGCATGAACATGGTGGCGCTGGTGAATGGTCAGCCGAAGCTGCTCAATCTCAAGCAAATGCTGGATTGTTTCCTGTCGCATCGTCGCGAAGTCGTCACGCGCCGCACCATTTACGACTTGCGTCGCGCGCGCGAACGCGGGCACGTGCTGGAAGGACTGGCTGTAGCACTTGCGAACATCGATGATTTCATCGCCATCATCAAAGCCGCGCCCACGCCGCCGATTGCGCGTCAGGAATTGATGTCGCGCACATGGGATTCCTCGCTCGTGCGTGAAATGCTCGCGCGCACCGGCGCGGAAAACGCCGCCGGCATCCAGGCATTCCGCCCCGAAGGCTTGCCCAAGCATTACGGCATCCAGCCCGATGGGCTGTATCGCCTCTCCGACGATCAGGCGCAGGAAATCCTGCAAATGCGTCTGCAACGCCTGACCGGACTGGAACAGGATCGTATCGTTAATGAATACAAAGAGGTGATGACGCAAATCGCCGACTTGCTCGATATTCTCGCCAAACCGGAACGCATCGTGTCCATCATCGCCGACGAACTCACGCTGGCGAAAAACGAATACGGTGAAGCGGATAGTGCGGATGCGATCGCCGGACGCCGTTCGCAAATCGAACGCGATGCCACCGATCTGGAAACCGAAGACTTGATCACGCCGCAAGACATGGTCGTGACACTGTCGCACACCGGTTACATGAAATCGCAACCGCTGTCCGAATACCGCGCGCAAAAACGCGGTGGGCGCGGCAAGCAGGCGACTGCCACCAAGGAAGACGACTGGATCGAACATCTGTTCATCGCCAACACCCACGATTACATTCTCTGCTTCTCCAACCGCGGTCGCCTGTACTGGCTCAAGGTGTGGGAAGTCCCGCAAGGGTCGCGCGCCGCACGCGGCAAGCCAATCGTCAACATGTTCCCGCTGCAAGAGGGCGAGAAGATCACGGTCGTGCTGCCGATCTCTGGCGAGAACCGCACCTTCCCCGAAGATCGTTACGTGTTCATGGCGACCAGCCTGGGCACAGTCAAGAAAACGCCACTCTCCGAATTCAGCAACCCGCGCAAAGCCGGAATCATCGCGGTGCATCTGGACGACGGCGATTACCTGATCGGTGCGGCCCTAACGGATGGTCAGCATGACGTGATGCTGTTCTCCGATGCGGGCAAAGCCGTGCGCTTCGATGAAAATGATGTGCGCCCGATGGGCCGCACCGCACGTGGCGTGCGCGGCATGACGCTGGACGACGATCAGCAAGTCATCGCATTGCTGGTCGCCGAAAACGAACAGCAATCGGTGCTGACCGCCACGGAAAACGGTTTCGGCAAACGCACGCCGATCACCGAATACACCCGTCATGGTCGTGGCACGAAAGGCATGATCGCGATTCAGACCAGTGAACGCAACGGTAAAGTCGTTGCCGCCACGCTGGCTGAAGCCACCGATGAAATCATGCTGATCACGACGGGCGGTGTGCTGATCCGCACGCGCGTATCGGAAATTCGCGAAATGGGCCGTGCAACACAAGGCGTCACGCTGATTGCTGTCGAGGACGGCACCTCGCTGTCCGGCCTACAGCGGATTCTGGAATCCGACGTCGAAGACGATACCAACGGACACATCCCGGACAGCGGCTCGGCATGACGCGCGTGTTCAACTTTTCAGCCGGCCCAGCAGCGCTTCCCGAAGCGGTGCTGCAACAGGCCGCAGCTGAAATGTTGAACTGGCAGGGAACAGGCATGTCGGTGATGGAAATGAGTCACCGCGGTGATGCATTTCAATCCATTTTGCAATCTGCGCTGCGCGACTTCCGCGATCTGCTGGCCATTCCTTCGCATTACCGCGTCTTGCTGATGCAAGGCGGTGCGATTGCGCAAAACGCTGCCATCCCGATGAATCTGCTGGGACGATGTGGCCATCCCGCCACGGTTGATTTTGTTCACACCGGATACTGGTCTGGTCGCGCCCTCGTCGAAGCGCGCAACTATGCGAACGTCCATGTCGCCGCCTCTTCCGAATCATCGGGCTTCACAACCCTTTCCGCACCCGCGCAGTGGTCACTGTCGCGCGATGCCGCTTACATTCATCTGTGCAGCAACGAGACCGTGCATGGCGTCGAATTTCAGACCGACCCCGACCTAGCTGACGTCAGTAACGCGCCCGTGGTGGCAGACATGTCATCGAACATTCTCTCTCGCGTGATCGATGTGTCGAAATACGGGGTCATCTACGGCGGCGCGCAAAAAAACCTCGGCATCGCCGGACTGACTTTCGTGATCGTCCGCGAGGATTTGATCGGCCATGCCCTGCCGTCCTGCCCCTCGGCTTTCAACTGGAAAAACGTGGCGGACAGCGATTCGATGTTCAACACGCCGCCGACCTTTGCCATTTACATGGCCGGACTCGTTCTGCAATGGCTGAAACAGCAAGGCGGCATCGCCGCCATTGAAGCCCGCAATATCGCCAAAGCGGCGCTACTTTACGAACATCTGGATGCGACCGATTTCTACGGCAATCCGGTTGCGAAGGATTGCCGTTCTCGCATGAACGTCCCGTTTTTCCTGCGCGACACCGCGCTCACCGAAGCTTTTCTGGCTGGCGCTGCCCAGCGCGGTTTAGCGAATCTACGCGGGCATCGCATCCTGGGCGGCATGCGCGCGTCGCTTTACAACGCCATGCCTGTTGCGGGTGTGGAAGCGCTGGTTGCCTACCTCCGGGAATTCGAGCGCGACCACTAAAACCCCGCCGAATCGCCGCCAATTTGCAATACAATGTGACTTTTCTGGCCAACCGATTTCGCAGAAGTTGAATACCCATGGATAAAGTGCTGAAACCGCTCCGTGATCAAATTGACGCCATCGACGCGGAAATTCTGGAATTGCTCTGTCGTCGCGGCGAAGTCGTGCAACAAGTTGGCCACACGAAAGCAAAAAGCGATGCGCCGGTCTTTCGCCCGGAGCGCGAAGCGCAAGTCTTGCGCGGCGTGGCCGAACGCAATCGCGGCCCCCTTGCCAACGAAGATGTGCAAACCATTTTTCGCGAAATCATGTCGGCCTGCCGGGCACTGGAAAGACGCACAACGGTCGCTTATCTCGGCCCGGCCGGTACGTATTCTGAACAGGCCGCGCTGCAGCAATTCGGCCGCACGATTGAAGGCATGGCCTGCGCGTCCATCGATGAAGTCTTCCGTGCTGCCGAAGCGGGCACCGCCGATTTTGGCGTGGTGCCCATCGAAAACTCGACCGAAGGCACCATCAACCGCACACTGGATTTGCTGCTGCAAAGCCCACTCATCATCAGTGGCGAATTGTCGATTCCCGTGCATCACAGTCTGATGACGAAAACCGGCACGATGCAAAAAGTGAAGCTGATTTGCGCGCATGCGCAGGCGCTCGCGCAGTGCCAGGCATGGCTGAACCAGCATTTCCCGAACATCGAGCGTCTGGCCGTCGCATCGAATGGCGAAGCGGCGCGTATGGCCTCCGAAGACCCCACGGTTGCCGCCGTCGCGGGCGAGCTGGCCGGCGAAAAATACAATCTGCAAGTCGTGCACTCACACATCCAGGATGACCCGCATAACCGCACGCGCTTTGCCATCATCGGCCGCCTGCAAACGGTGCCGAGCGGGAACGATCAAACGTCCGTCGTGCTGTCCGTGAAAAACCAGGCAGGCGCCGTGTACAAGATGCTGGAGCCGCTCGCGCGCTACGGTGTGTCGATGACACGCTTTGAGTCTCGTCCGGCTCGCACCGGCAGCTGGGAATACAATTTCTTCATCGACATCGAAGGCCATGCGAAAGACGAAAAAGTCGCGCAAGCCTTGAAAGAACTCAAGGAGCATGCGGCCTACTTCAAGCTGCTCGGCTCGTATCCGTTCACACTCTAGTGTTTAATCGTTAGTACATCTGAGGAAGATCATGCCAAATCAATCCGCGCCGGAATACGTCCGCGCCATCGCGCCCTATCAGGCAGGCAAACCCATTTCGGAAGTGGCTCGCGAATTCGGGCTGGACGAAGCCAAAATCATCAAGCTCGCGTCGAACGAAAATCCGCTCGGCATGCCGCCTTCTGCACGCAAGGCCATGCAAGCGGCGGTCGATGACATCGGCCGCTATCCGGATGCCAACGGCTTTGCACTAAAAGAAGCGATTGCGAAACGCTACAACGTGCCACAAGACTGGATTACGCTGGGCAACGGCAGCAACGACATTCTGGAACTGGCGGCGCATGCTTTCGTGCAACCGGGCCAGTCGGTCGTGTTCTCGCAATATTCCTTCATCGTCTACGCGCTGGCAACACAAGCCGTCGGCGGGCGTGGCATCATGGTGCCCGCGCAGCAATACGGTCACGATCTGGCAGCGATGCGTCAGGCAATTGCCTCGGACACCAAACTCGTTTACATCGCCAACCCGAACAATCCAACCGGCACCTTCATTCCGCCGCAGGAAATCGAAGCCTTCCTGAAAGCGGTGCCGCGCCATGTCGTGGTCGTGATCGACGAAGCATACAACGAATACCTGAACCCGACACTACAGTACGAATCGACGGACTGGGTGCGCCACTACCCGAACTTGCTGGTCTCGCGCACCTTCTCGAAGGCTTATGGTCTCGCGGGGCTGCGCGTCGGTTTCGGTCTGGCGCAACGCGGCGTCACCGATTTGCTGAACCGCATTCGCCAACCCTTCAACGTGAATTCGCTCGCACAGGCGGCGGCGATTGCCGCGCTGAACGATGCCGATTTTCTGCAACAAAGTGCGAAGCTCAACGCCGCTGGTTATAGAGTGTTGACACAGGCGTTCGACGAAATGGGGCTGGAGTACGTGCAATCCTCCGGCAACTTCGTGCTGGTGAAAGTCGGCAACGACGATGGCGCCGGTGCACGCGTGAATCTGGCGCTATTAAAAAAAGGCATCATCGTGCGTCCGGTCGCCGGTTACGGCTTGCCGCAGTGGTTGCGCATCACGATTGGGCTTCCGGAAGAAAACGCTGCTTTCATCAAGGCATTAAAAGAAGTGCTGAAATAAAAATTTTTGAGGCTCCTTTTGTTCAAAAAAATCGCCCTCTTCGGTGTCGGCCTGATTGGCGGGTCGTTTGCCCTTTCCTTGAAAAAAGCAGGGAAGGTGCAGCACATCGTCGGCAGGGATCGCACATTGGCCGTGGCCGAGCGTGCCAGACAGTTGGGGCTGATCGATGAAGCCGCGACTTCCGTCGCCGAGGCGGTACGCGACGCGGATCTGATTGTGGTCGCCGCGCCGGTCGCACAAACGGGTGCCATTTTGGCTTCCATTTATCCGTATCTGCAACCTGGCACGATTATCACCGATGCAGGCAGCACCAAGTCGGACGTGGTTGCCGCCGCACGCGCCGCACTCGGCGAGAAGATCGCGCAATTCGTCCCCGGCCACCCGATTGCGGGGCGCGAACACAATGGCCCGGATGCGGCCATTGACGATCTCTTCATCGGCAAAAAAACCGTGCTAACGCCGCTACCGGAAAACCGTCCCGAAGATATTCAAAAAATCGCGCAAGCCTGGGAAGCCTGCGGCGCGATCATCCATACGCTCACGCCGGAAGATCACGATTGCGTATTCGCGTCCGTCAGCCATCTGCCGCATTTGCTGGCGTATGCGCTGGTGGACAACATCGTCCGAAAACCGCAATCGGATTTATTGTTTCAGTACGCCGCCAGCGGTTTTCGCGACTTCACGCGCATCGCTGGCTCATCGCCGGAAATGTGGCGCGACATCACACTCGCCAATCGCACGATCCTGCTGAGGATGCTCGACTCTTATCTGGAACAGTTGCATCGTATCCGCGACATGGTCGCGCAAGCCGACGGCGAAGCCATTCACGCCGTGTACGCTAGCGCGCAGCGCGCGCGCCAGAACTGGATCAACGCCATCGAAGCGGCGGAGAAACAACAGAAAGAGGGGGGAGACTGATGTCACAACATCCCGACCATATTGACCTGAATCCGGTGCATCACGCCGAAGGCAGCGTGAAACTGCCCGGCTCCAAAAGCATTTCGAACCGCACCCTGCTGCTGGCTGCGCTGGCGAAAGGCACGACGCGCATCATGGAACTGCTCGCGTCCGACGACACCGACGTGATGCTGGATTCGCTCAAGCGGCTGGGCGTGAGGTGGACACAGCTTCCGGGCACGCAAAATTTTGTGGTCGAAGGCGTGAACGGCTTTTTCCCTGTCAAGCAAACCGAACTCTTCATGGGCAATGCGGGTACGGCAATTCGCCCCCTCACCGCCGCCCTCGCCGCGATGGATGGCGATTACGCGATGCGCGGCGTGCCACGCATGCATGAGCGCCCGATCGGCGATCTGGTCGATGCGATGAACGAAGTGGGCGCCAACATCGAATACACGGGCAACAAAGGCTATCCGCCGCTGCGTATCCGCAAGGGGAACATCCGATCGGACAACATCAAGGTGCGCGGCGACGTCTCCAGTCAGTTCCTGACCGCGCTGCTGATGGCCTCACCGCTGCTCGCGCAAAAGGAAGACGTGCGCATCGAAGTGATTGGCGAACTGATTTCCAAACCTTATATTGAGATTACGCTGAACATGATGGAACGCTTTGGCGTGACCGTGCAGCGCGACGAATGGAAAGCCTTCACGATCAAAAAAGGGGCGTTCTATGTGAGCCCCGACACGCTACACGTCGAAGGTGACGCGTCATCGGCATCGTACTTTCTCGCCGCCGGCGCGATCACCGGCGGCCCAGTACGTGTGGAAGGCGTGGGCGCGACCAGCATCCAGGGCGATGTGCGCTTTGTGGAAGCGCTGGAAAAAATGGGCGCCACGATCACGATGGGCGACAACTGGATCGAAGCGCGTTCCGATGCACCCCTGAAAGCCATCGATGCTGATTTCAACCACATTCCGGATGCGGCGATGACGATTGCGATTGTCGCGCTCTACGCGGACGGCCCGAGCACGCTGCGCAACATCGGCAGCTGGCGCGTGAAAGAAACGGATCGCATCGCGGCCATGGCCACCGAATTGCGCAAGCTTGGCGCGACGGTCGAAGAAGGCCCGGACTGGCTGCGCGTCACGCCCCCTGCGCGCATCCTGCCTGCGACCATCGACACCTACGACGATCACCGGATGGCAATGTGCTTTTCGCTGGCGACGCTCGACGGCAAGCTGCGCCCGGGTGCAGCCGTGCGCATCAACGACCCGCAATGCGTGGCCAAGACTTTCCCCGAATACTTCGAGGTATTCGCTCAAATCATTCGCAAATAATTCTGTTCAATCATGGCATTTGAAAGTTGCATCAATTACAGCGCCCCGCTGGACATCCCCGTCATCACCATCGACGGCCCGACCGCGTCTGGCAAAGGCACCGTCGCCCAGCGTGTGGCGAAAACGCTCGGTTTTCATTTACTGGATTCCGGCGCGCTCTATCGGCTGGTCGCGCTGGCGGCCATGCAAAACCATGTCCCGCTGGGTGATGAAGTCGGTGTTGCCGCGCTCGCCGCCAACCTGCCATGTCGTTTCGGCAACATGCGGGTTTTCCTGTCCAATGAAGACGTGACCGATATCATCCGCACCGAAGAAGTTGGCAATGCGTCATCGCACGTCGCCGCCCTCCCTGCCGTTCGCAAGGCCCTTGTTGACAGACAGTTACGTTTTCAGCAACCGCCCGGCCTGGTAGCCGATGGGCGCGACATGGGCACCGTGATTTTTCCTGATGCCGCCGCCAAAATCTTCCTCACCGCCAGCGTGGACGCCCGGGCGGACCGCCGTTATAAGCAATTGATGGAAAAAGGAATTTCTGCTAATATCGACGTCCTTCGCAAGGATTTGGCGGAACGGGATGCGCGTGATGAACAACGTGCCACCTCACCACTGAAACCCGCTGAAGGTGCCTTTTTGCTGGACACCTCCAACCTGACCATTGAAGAAGCGGTCGCGCTGGTGTTGCAACAGTATCGAGCGCAGTACCACAAATAATTTTGCTGTACCTATTGGTGTCCACCTGAATGCAATGTTCGGTGGACGTTGATTAACTTAACCCAGTACAAGTCGCATTCCGCATGCTTGCTGGCTAACCTGTATATACCTATGTCTAATTCCGTAGCATCCGCAAATCAAGCCTCCGGCATGGAAAGTTTTGCCGCTCTGTTTGAAGAATCCCTGTCACGCCAGGATATGCGTTCCGGCGAAGTGATCTCCGCCGAAGTCGTCCGCATCGATCACAATTTTGTCATCGTCAATGCAGGACTGAAATCCGAATCGTTCATTCCGATCGAAGAATTCAAGAATGATGTTGGCGAACTCGAAGTCCACCGTGGGCGATTATGTTTCCGTCGCCATCGAATCCCTGGAAAATGGTTTCGGCGACACCATTCTCTCCCGCGATAAAGCCAAGCGTCTCGCTTCCTGGCTCTCGCTCGAAAAAGCCATGGAATCCGGCGAACTCGTGACCGGTACCGTCAATGGCAAGGTCAAGGGCGGCCTGACCGTTCTGACCAACGGCATTCGCGCCTTCCTGCCGGGTTCGCTGGTCGATACTCGTCCGGTCAAGGATACCTCGCCGTACGAAGGCAAGACCATGGAATTCAAGGTCATCAAGCTCGACCGCAAGCGCAACAACGTCGTGCTGTCGCGTCGCGCCGTCGTCGAAGCATCGATGGGCGAAGAACGCGCCAAGCTGATGGAAACCCTGAAAGAAGGCACCATCGTCACCGGTATCGTCAAAAACATCACCGACTACGGTGCGTTCATTGATTTGGGCGGCATCGACGGCTTGTTGCACATCACCGATCTGGCATGGCGTCGCGTGCGTCATCCGTCGGAGGTACTCACCGTCGGTCAGGAAGTCACCGCGAAAGTGCTCAAGTACGATCAAGAGAAAAACCGCGTATCCCTCGGCGTCAAGCAGCTCGGCGACGATCCGTGGTCTGGCCTCTCCCGTCGTTATCCGCAAAGCACCCGCCTGTTCGGCAAGGTCACCAACCTCACCGACTACGGCGCATTTGTGGAAGTCGAACAAGGCATCGAAGGTCTGGTACACGTTTCCGAAATGGACTGGACCAACAAGAACATCGCCCCGAACAAGGCTGTCAAGCTGGGCGAAGAAGTCGAAGTCATGGTGCTGGAAATCGACGAAGAACGTCGTCGTATCAGCCTCGGCATGAAGCAATGCAAGCCGAATCCATGGGAAGACTTTGCACTGTCGCACAAAAAAGGCGACAAAGTCAAGGGCGCGATCAAGTCGATCACCGACTTCGGCGTGTTCATCGGCTTGCAAGGCAATATCGACGGCCTGGTTCACCTCTCCGACCTCTCCTGGACGGAAGCGGGCGAAGAAGCGGTGCGCAACTTCAAGAAGGGCGACGAACTCGAAGCGGTTGTGCTGGCCATCGATGTCGAGCGCGAGCGCGTGTCGTTGGGCGTCAAGCAACTCGAAGGCGACCCATTCAACAACTTCATCGCGATGAACGACAAGGGCGCCATGCTGGACGGCACCGTCAAGTCGGTTGAAGCGAAGGGTGCAGTTATCCAGTTGTCCGACGAAGTCGAAGGCTATTTGCGCGCATCCGAAATCTCCCGCGATCGCGTGGAAGATGCCGGTACGCACCTGAAGGTTGGCGACAAGATTGAAGTGATGATCATCAACATCGATCGCAAATCGCGCGGCATTCAGTTGTCCATCAAGGCGAAGGATCAGGCTGAAACGCAGGAAGCCATGCAAAAGATGTCGGCAGAAGCCGGCGCGGCCGCTTCCGGCATGACCAGTCTGGGCGCTTTGCTGAAAGCCAAGTTCGACAACAAGAACTAACAGCCGGATCAGCCCATGACCAAGTCGGAACTGATTGCCCGCCTGGCGGAAAATTACACGCAACTCGTCGCGAAAGACGCGGAGTTCGCTGTCAAGACTATTCTGGATGCCATGGCCAACGCCTTGGCGAATGGTCAGCGCATCGAAATTCGCGGTTTTGGCAGTTTTGCATTAAATGTCCGTCCGCCGCGTGTTGGTCGCAACCCCAAGTCCGGGGACAAAGTGATGGTGCAGGAGAAACGTGTCCCGCACTTCAAACCGGGCAAGGAATTGCGGGAACGTGTGGATGCCGCGGCCAAGTCGGTTTCTGCTTGAAACAAATGGCACAAGCAACAACAAAAAGGCACCTTCGGGTGCCTTTTTTTCGGCCCTTGCGCTTTTTCTGCCCCGCCTAAGGCACGCTTTGGCGTCCCACCGTGTCTTTTTTTGCATCTTCGATGCCTTTCTTTTCGCGTACAATGCTTGTCTTGTTACGACAACGCTTGGACACCGGCCATGAAGCTTGTTGCCAGAATCATTGCAGCCATTCTCTTTATTCTTTTCTTCGGTTTTGCGCTGAAAAATGCGCACGAAGTCACGCTGCGATTTTTTTTCGGCAACGAATGGCGGTCGCCACTGGCCTTGCTGCTGCTCGCTTTTTTGGCGCTGGGCGGTTTCCTGGGTGTGCTGGCCATGACGCCCATCGTGTTTCGGAAGCGACGCGAACTGACCAAATGCCGTAAAGAACTGGAAGCCTTGCAAAGTGAGCGCGATGCGCAACTGGCTGCGCGGGACCAGGCGCCCCGCCCCGACGTGATGGCTGGCACCTGAATCAAGGGATATTTTTTCAACCCCCCCCATACATAATCGCCCGGCATGGACTTTGAAATCTGGTGGCTCTTCATCATCCCGCTCTTCTTCGCACTGGGCTGGATTGCCGCACGTATCGACATCCGACAACTGCTGTCTGAATCGCGCACCCTGCCGCATAGCTACTTCAAGGGATTGAATTTCCTGCTCAACGAGCAACCCGACAAGGCGATTGATTCCTTCATCGAAATCGTCAAGCTGGATCCGGAAACCGCCGAATTGCATTTTGCACTGGGTAGCCTCTTTTGTCGCCGCGGCGAAATAGAACGCGCCATTCGCGTACATCAAAATCTCTTGTCCCGTCCCGACCTGCCGCGCGAGCAACAAGAACAGGCACTGTATGAGCTCGGCCAGGATTATTTGATGGCCGGACTTTTTGATCGCGCCGAAGAAACCTTCAACCGCTTGCTGGATACGTCCTACGGTTCGCGCGCCCGCCGGGCGCTGCTGGATATCTACCAACGCGTCAAGGAATGGCAACGCGCCATCGATGCCGCCGAAGCGCTGCAAAGTACTGGGGCCGCGCGCTTGAACAAGGAAATCGCGCAGTTTTACTGCGAACTCGCCCAAGGTGAGCTACTCAAAAATGAGCATACTGCGGCACTGTCCTTGCTCGACAAGGCATTGACTGCTGATCGCATGAATGTGCGCGCCACCATCTTGATCGGCGATGCCTTGCTGGCCCAAGGCGATACGGAAGGCGCGATTGCAGCGTGGCGTCGTGTGGAAAAACAAAGCATGCCGCATGTGGCGCTGGTGGCGCAACGCCTGATGGACGCCTACCACACCGCGGGTCGCCCGCAGGAAGGCGTCAACCTGGTCAAGTCCTATTTGTCGGAAACGCCTTCCATCGATTTGCTCGACGTGGTGTTCAAGGCCGTGGTGGAGCGAGAAAGCCTCGACGCAGCCTATCAACTGATCGTTTCCGAACTGCGGCGCACGCCCACGCTGCTGGGACTCGATAAGCTCATCGAAGCGCGCATGATGATGTCGCCCACCGAAGTGCGGCCCGAACTCTCGCTGGTGCAAGATCTGGTGCATGGCTATGCCGTGAAGCTGGCGCGCTACCAATGCAATCATTGCGGCTTCAAGGCGCGCCAATTTTACTGGCAATGCCCAGGCTGCAATCAATGGGAATCCTACCCGCCCCGGCGGACCGAAGAATTAACCGTCATACAGTAACCGCGTCTTGTCTATGTCCAAAAACGTTTCCATTCTTGTCGTCGGCGATGTCATGCTGGATCGCTACTGGTTCGGCGATGTGTCCCGGATTTCGCCGGAAGCGCCCGTTCCCGTCGTGCTCGTCGAAAAACGCGAAGAACGTCTGGGGGGCGCAGCCAACGTGGCGCGCAATATCGCAACGCTCGGAGCAAAAACCGATTTGTTGGGCATCGTGGGGCAAGACGAAGCGGGCGACTCGGTGGCAACCTTGCTCAAGCAAGCGGGAATCGGCGACTTTCTCCATCGTGACGCCGCGATTTCCACCATCATCAAGCTGCGCATCATTGGTCGCCAACAGCAATTGTTGCGTGTCGATTTTGAAGAACCTCCCACCGATGCGGTGCTGCAAAACAAGCTGACCCAGTTCCATGCTTTGCTGCCACAGTACGACGTGATCGTCTTATCCGATTACGCCAAAGGCAGCCTGAACAATGTCGCCCAGATGATCGCGGCTGCGCGTGCTGTTGGCAAAGTCGTGCTGGTCGACCCCAAGGGCGACGATTTCACGCGCTACGCAGGCGCAACCGCGCTAACGCCGAACAAGGCGGAACTGCGACGCATTATCGGCAACTGGAAAACGGAAGAAGAACTGACCTCCAAGGCCCAGCAACTCCGCACCACGCTGAATATTCAAACGCTGTTGCTCACACGTTCCGAAGAAGGCATGACGCTCTATTCGGATGCCGGCGTCACGCATATGCCGGCACAAGCGCGCGAAGTCTTTGATGTATCCGGCGCAGGCGACACCGTCATCGCAACCTTCGCAGCCATGCTGGGCGAAGGCAAGTCGATCACGGAAGCGGCCACCCTCGCGAATCGTGCTGGCGGGATTGTTGTCGGCAAGCTGGGCACTGCGACCGTTTCACGCACCGAACTTTTTGGAAATTAATCTCCTCGGCAACATCACCGCACACTCTTTTCAAGCGCTTCACTGCAATGGCACCAAGACTGATTCCCCCCACCGCTTCGGCTTACCAATACCCTCTTCTCATCAAGCAATTGCTGGTCTCACCGATGACGCATTCGCTGGATCAGGAAATTCTCTACGCCGACACTTCTCGTTATACCTATCGTACGCTGCGTGAACGCATCGGCAAACTGGCCAACGCCCTGGCCGACCTGGGCGTGACGCCCGGTCAGACGGTCGCCATCATGGATTGGGATACGCCGCGCTACCTGGAGTGCTACTTCGCCATCCCGATGATGGGCGCCGTGATGCAGATGGTGAACATTCGTCTCTCGCCTGAGCAGATGCTGTACACGCTCAACCATGCGAAAGCCGACGTCTTGCTGGTCAATGCGGAATTCCTGCCGCTGCTGGAAGCGCATGCCGACAAACTGGAAACGGTGCGCACTTTCATCCTCATGTCGGATTTGCCGCAACCGCCCAAAACACGCATGACGTTTGCCGCCGAATATGAACCCATGCTTGCCGCGGCGTCGCCGGATTACGATTTCCCGGATTTTGACGAAAACACGTGCGCGACGACGTTTTACACAACGGGCACGACCGGCAATCCCAAAGGTGTGTACTTCAGCCATCGTCAACTCGTTTTACACACGCTCAGCACCGCGACTGCGCTCGGCGCCGCCCCCTTCCAAGGCCAGTTGCGACGCGGTGATGTCTACATGCCGCTCACACCCATGTTCCATGTGCATGCCTGGGGCATTCCCTATGTCGCGACCATGCTGGGGCTCAAGCAAGTCTACCCCGGCGCTTACCATCCCGATCGCCTGCTGCACCTCATTCAAAATGAGAAAGTGACTTTTTCGCATTGCGTGCCGACGATCTTGCACATGCTGCTGACACATCCGCATTCCAGCACTGTCGACTTGACCGGCTGGAAATTGATTATCGGTGGATCCGCCTTGCCGGAAGCCATGGCCATCGCCGCCCAAAAGCGTGGTATCGATGTCTTCGCCGGTTACGGCCTGTCCGAAACCTGTCCCATTCTGACCATTGCGCATCTGACGCCCGAACTGGTCAATGCCTCGCCTGAAGCGCAAGCCGCCGTGCGCGCCAAAACCGGTTTACCGCTCCCGCTGGTCGATATTCGCATCGTCGATGAAGCCATGCAGGAAATGCCCCGCGACGGGAAATCCGTCGGCGAAGTGGTGGTGCGCTCCCCCTGGCTCACACAAGGCTATCTGCACGATGCGAACGCCTCGGAAACTCTGTGGCAAGGCGGGTATCTGCATACCGGCGACATCGGCTATCTCAATGCCAACGGTTATCTTCAAGTCACCGATCGTGCCAAAGATGTGATCAAAACCGGCGGCGAATGGACCTCATCGCTGCAACTCGAAAACGTCTTGCTGCAACATCCTGCCGTGCATGAAGTTGCCGTCGTGGCCGAAAACGATGCGCGCTGGGGAGAACGTCCCGTCGCACTCGTACAACTCAAACCAGGCTTGCCCGAACCTGTCTCCGAAGCGGTCCTGCGCAAGCATGTCGCCCGCTTCGCCGACCACGGCGATTTGTCGCGCTATGCCTTGCTCGTCAATGTCCTTTTCGTGGAGCGTCTGCTCAAGACCAGCGTCGGCAAAGCCAACAAACGGGAAATGCGCCACCAGCTCAACCAGTATCGACAAAACGGCTCCCCCAAAGGCGCGCTGAAATTTTCGTCTGATTGAGCCCCCCCCGACAGGCGTCCCTCAACGGCTCCCCCGCTGGCACACCCGCCAAAAGCTGCTAGAATTGGGCCGTGTAAAAACGGTGCGGCCGATCTGGCCGCTCAAGCTGGCAACAGGGAACTCTCTTTGACACGGTTGAAACGATGGCCATCCCTGAACTCAACTTATCCAATCATTTCCTCATCGCGATGCCGTCGATGCTCGATCCGGTTTTCGGGGGCACGGTGGTGTATCTCTGCGAGCACAACGACAAGGGTGCGCTCGGCATGGTCATCAACAAGCCCACCGGCATCATGATGCATGAGCTCTTTGACCGCCTGAATCTGAAACTGGAAATCGCCCCCTTATCCGAGCGCCCGGTGATGTTTGGCGGCCCCGTGCAAGATGATCGCGGTTTCGTGCTGCATTCGCCATCGGGCGCTTTCTCGTCGATGCTGAAGGTGACCGACGACATTGCTTTCACGACCTCGCGAGACGTGCTCGAAGCGGTCGCTTCCGGTCAGGGGCCGGAGCGCCTGTTAGTGAGCATTGGCTATGCGGGCTGGTCCGCCGGTCAGCTTGAGCAAGAGATTGGCCAAAATGGCTGGCTGACCGTTGCAGCAGACCCCTCCGTTATTTTTGATTTACCCGTACACGAGCGGTATCACGCCGCCATGTCCCTGCTGGGCATCAACCCCGTCACGCTTGCTGCCGGAGTCGGGCATGCCTGATATCGGCCGGCGCCCATCTGGAGCCGCAAACTGATGGCGCAAACTCTCCTGGCTTTCGATTTTGGCCTCAAGCGCATCGGGGTTGCCGTTGGCAACACGGTTCTCAAGCAAGCCCGCCCGCTCACCATCATTCACGCCGAAACCAATGACGCCAAGTTTTCGGCCATCGACGCACTGATTCAGGAATGGCAACCGACCTTGTGCGTCGTGGGGCTGCCCTTGCATCCGGATGGTGCCGAACACGAAATGACCGCCCGTTGCCGCCGTTTTGCAAACCAGTTGCATGGCCGCTTCGGGGTTGATACAGTGCTGGTCGATGAGCGATATTCTTCGGCGGTCCTGCCACATCAAGCGGGTAGCCGCATTGATGACCAGTCCGCTGCCCTTATCCTTCAACAATACTTCGATGAAAAAAACTCCTCCACCACTTGATGCGGAAGCGCTCTACCAGACGCTGGCCGCGCAAATCCGGGATGGCTTGAAATCCGCGCCGGACGCGGCCATCGTCGGCATTCATTCCGGCGGCGCCTGGCTGGCCGAGCGTCTGGCCGCCGACCTCGGTCTGACCGAACGACTCGGCTTTGTCGATGTCTCCTTTTATCGCGACGATTACGCGGAGAAAGGGCTGCGCCCGGACGTCAAACCCTCCCAAATTGATTTTGAAGTGGACGGCGCCACCATCTTGCTCGTGGACGACGTGCTCTATACCGGCCGCACCACGCGCGCCGCGATGAATGAACTTTTCGATTACGGTCGCCCGGCCAAAATCATGCTGGCAGCCCTAGTGGATCGCGGCGAGCGGGAATTGCCCATCGCGGCCAATTTCGTGGCGCAGCATCTGTCAGTCAACGCTAACCAATCCATCGTGCTGCATCGCGGCACCAATGGCAAATTTTCCTTGACGGTGGAACATGCGTAACCCCCAACTCAACGACCATGGCGAACTCCAGCACTTGCTGACGATCGAAGGCTTGTCACGCGAAATGCTGACGCATATCCTGGACACCGCCGCCTCCTTCGTGAGCATCTCGGATCGCGAAGTGAAAAAGGTCCCGCTGATGCGCGGAAAAAGCGTGTTCAACCTCTTCTTTGAAAATTCGACACGCACGCGTACCACGTTTGAAATCGCGGCGAAACGTCTTTCAGCGGACGTCATCAATTTGAATATTCAAGCATCCAGTGCCAGCAAGGGCGAATCGCTGCTGGACACCATCGACAATCTGACCGCCATGCACGCGGACATGTTTGTCGTGCGCCACGCGCAATCCGGCGCGCCGTTTCTGATCGCCAAACATTTGCACGACACCGGCCAGAAGCACCTGCACGTGGTCAACGCCGGCGACGGACGCCATGCGCATCCGACGCAAGGCTTGCTCGACATGTACACGATTCGCCATTACAAAAAGGATTTCACCAACCTCAGCGTGGCGATTGTGGGTGACGTGCTGCACAGCCGCGTGGCGCGTTCCGATATTCACGCACTCGCCACCCTCGGCGTGCCCGATGTGCGCGTTATTGGCCCGAACACGCTCTTGGCCTCCAATCTCGATCAAATGGGTGTGCGCGTTTTCACCGACATCAACCAGGGATTGAAAGGCGTGGATGTCATCATCATGCTGCGGCTGCAAAACGAGCGCATGAACGGTGCGCTGCTGCCTTCCGCGCAGGAATATTTCAAGAGTTACGGATTGACGCCGGAACGTCTGGCGCTGGCCAAAAAAGATGCCATCGTCATGCACCCTGGCCCGATGAATCGCGGCGTGGAAATCGACTCGGCGGTGGCAGATGGCTCGCAAGCGGTGATTCTGCCGCAAGTCACCTACGGCATCGCCGTTCGCATGGCTGTCATGAGCATGCTGGCTGGAACTTAAGGACTGCTGTTAAGGATTATTGCGCATGAGACTTCATATCAAAAACGGTCGGCTGATTGACCCAGCCAACGGCATCGACGCACTGAAAGACATTTGCATCGCCGGAGGAAAAATCGTCGAGATTGCCGCGCCAGGCCAATCCACGAAATACACCAAAGGCACCAAAACCATTGACGCCACCGGGCTGATTGTTGCGCCGGGCCTGGTCGATTTGTCGGCACGCTTGCGCGAACCCGGCTATGAATACAAAGCCACGCTGGAATCGGAAATGCAGGCAGCGATGCAAGGCGGTGTCACCAGTCTGCTCTGCCCCCCAGATACCGATCCGGTGCTCGATGAACCCGGCCTCGTCGAAATGCTCAAGCATCGTGCGCGGAATCTGAATCAAGCCAACGTCTACCCGCTCGGCGCGCTCACCACTGGCCTGAAAGGCCAAGCGCTGACCGAAATGGCCGAGTTGACGGAAGCCGGTTGCGTCGGCTTCTCGCAAGCAGCGGAACCCATCGTGGATACCATGGTGATGCTGCGCGCCCTGCAATACGCCAAGACCTTCGGCTACAGCGTGTGGCTGCGTCCGCAAGACCCCAGCTTGAGTGGCGGTATCGCCCATAGCGGGCCGGTCGCCTCGCGTCTGGGACTGCCGGGCGTGCCGGTCATTGCGGAAACCATTGCACTGCATACCATTTTCGAACTCGTCCGCCATACCGGCGCGCGCGTCCATCTGTGCCGCATCTCTTCAGCTGCCGGACTGGATCTGGTTCGTCAGGCGAAGCACGAAGGTTTGCCCATCACTTGTGACGTGGGCGCACATCATATTCACATGATCGATGAAGACATCGGTTATTTCGATGCGAATGCGCGTATGCTGCCGCCGTTTCGATCCAGGCGCGACCGTGACGCCATTTGCGCAGGGCTGGTGGACGGCACCGTGGATGTCATCTGCTCCGATCACACGCCGGTCGATGACGACGAAAAAGAATTGCCTTTCGGCGAAGCCTCGCCTGGCGCCACCGGACTGGAACTGTTGTTGTCGCTCGCATTGAAGTGGGCCGATGAGAACGTCAAACCGGCGCAGCAAAAACTCTCGCGCGGCATCGCCAAAGTCACCATCGATGCAGCACGCATCGCGGGGCTGTCGTGTGGTCAATTGGGTATCGGCAGTAACGCAGACATCTGCATTTTCGACCCGACTGCACGGTGGAAAGTGGAGGCGGCAGCTCTGGCCAGCCAAGGCAAGCATACGCCCTTCCTCGGACATGAACTGACTGGCGTCGTGCGCGCCACGATTGTCTCGGGACATGTAGCTTTCGAGCGGCGCTAAACGGCCATCAATCCTTGCCCGGCAACTGATACGACGGGCAATCCACCTGGAACACCTGACGGTCGTCTAAACGCACCGCCGTCAGTTTGCCGCCCCACACACACCCCGTATCCAGCGCAATCAATTTTGGACGTATCACTAGTCCCAACGTGGACCAGTGTCCGAACACCACGGTGACGTCCTGCGTCTGGCGCCCCGGCACATCGAACCACGGCATGAACCCTGCGGGCGCGGTGTCGATGCCGGTGTTGGTGTCAAATTCCATTCGCCCGTCCACCGTGCAAAAACGGATTCGCGTCAATGCATTCACGATGCAGCGCAGGCGATCCGCACCTTGCAACTCGTCGTTCCATTGCGCGGGTTCGTTGCCGTACATCGCGCGTAAAAAATCGACCCAGTCGGCGCTGCGTAATACGGTTTCCACTTCTCCTGCCAGGTTCAGCGTCTGTTCCACCGTCCACTGTGGCAACACCCCCGCGTGCACCAGCAAATGCCGTTCTGTCGCATACACCATGGGCTGATGTCGTAGCCAGTCCAGCAAGACATCGCGATCGGGGGCCTGCAAAATTTCGTGCAGCGGATCGCCCGCCTTTATCTTGCGAATGCCGTGTGCCGCCGCCAGCAAATGCAAATCGTGATTGCCCAGAACGACGCGCGCTGCATCACCGAGCGCGCGAATGTGGCGCAAGGTCTGCAGCGAACTGGGGCCGCGATTCACCAGATCGCCCACAAAAAACAATTGCGCATCCGGCGACTCACTCCGGATTTTTTTCAGCAGCGATTTCGTTTGCAGCAGACATCCCTGCAAATCGCCAATGGCGTAGGTGATCATGACAAAGTGCTGATGGTTGTGAGGGTTGCTGATGCAGCAGTATACCCGCTGACGCGCTCGGAAAGCTTACGCCGCTTTCTGCCAAGCCTGCGGCATCGTCCAGGACTTGACCCAAGCGTGCACCGCTTCCGCCGGCATCGGCTTGGCGATGCCATAGCCTTGAACGAGATGGCATCCCATGCGCATCAAAGCCAGCCCTTGATCGATCGTTTCGACCCCTTCGGCGATGACTTCACGATTGAAAGATTTTGCCAGCTTGATGATGCTTTCGACCAACGCATTGTCTTCGACATTTTTCAGCATATCGCGCACAAAAGTCCGGTCGATCTTCATCATCTGCGTCGGCAGGCGACGGAAATAGGTGAGGGACGAATATCCGGTTCCAAAATCGTCGATAGCAAACGATACGCCATGATTCGCACATGACGAGATAATGTCGGATACTGCTTCGATATCATTCATCGCCGTTGTCTCGAGAATCTCCAATTGCAGCCACTCAGGGTTTATATTCGGAAATTCCTCGAGCATTCCCGAAAGCCGCGCCACAAAGTCCGGCCGTTGCAGGTGGAACCCGGAAACATTGACACTCACCGGCATGTCCATGCCAGAGACTGACCAATCACGCATTTGTTTCAACGCCTGCCGGATCACCCACTCCCCCAACCGAATCGACAATTCCGTATTTTCGATGATGGGCAAAAATTCCGCCGGCAAGAGCAAGCCCGCCTCCGGATGAAGCCAACGCACCAACGCTTCCATCCCAACGACCTGCCCGGTCAACATATCCACTTTCGGCTGGTAATGCAGAATAAACTCGTTCTTGTCGAGCCCCATCGTAATGCGAGACGTCAAATCATGCCGCACCCGCATCTGCCTATCGGCTTCCGTATCGAACAAGTGGAATTGATTCTTCCCGGATCGTTTGGCGATATACATGGCTTGGTCGGCTCGACGAATCAGCATGTCCGCATCCGACACATCCTCCGTGTAAATTGCCACGCCAATGCTGGCGGTGAGTTGCGCTTCGGTATGTCCAACCTTCACTGGTTGCGCAATGGCAGACAACATGCGACGGACAGCCTGTTCGATTTCCTCGACGTATCGGGCGCCACTCACCAAGGCAACGAATTCGTCCCCCCCCAGTCGCGCGACCGTATCGTCGGCACGGATTTTAAACTGGAGGCGCTGCGCAATCTGTATCAACACATCGTCGCCGGTGTCATGGCCCCAGCGGTCATTGATCCCTTTAAAACCGTCCAGATCCAGATAACACACGCCGAGCAATTCCCCCAGTCGATCCGCCTGCGCGATAGCCTGCTTCAGACGATCGGCCAGCATCACGCGATTCGGAAGATTGGTCAGTTTGTCGTGATAGGCCAAATGCTTGATCTGGTTCTGACTCGCGCGCAACTGTGTCACATCAGAGGCCACAGTGATGAAGCGCAAAGGTCGGTTTTGTTCGTTGCGTATAACTAAAATCTTTGTTGCCTGAATATATCGAGTCCCGTTCTTGCGCTGACATTCAATTTCCCCCTCCCAGAACCCCCCTTGCCTCAAGGATTCCCGGATTCCCAAATACCCCTCTGCTTCGGTTTCGCTGTGAACCACCCAATGGAGCAACAGTCTGGGATTCTGGCCAATGGCTTCCTCACGATCGTACCCGGTCATTTCGCTAAACGCGGGGTTGGCATCAATGATATGAGCGTTCCCACCAGTAATAATGACCGCTTCGCGTGTATGAAAAAATACTTCGTGGGCCAATTGAAGCTGTTCTTCATGACGCTTGCGTTCAGTGATGTCGCATGACACCCCCCGCATTCGGACTGATTTGCCTTCGTCATCGTACTCAGTCGTGCCAAATGTATAGATCCAACGCACTTCCCCATTGTCCGGCCGAATAATTCGGTATTCGTGGTCGAACGGCTGTTTTTTCGCAATGACTTCTTTGTCCCGGTACTCTTGGAATGTCTGGCGATCATCTGGATGCAGTATTGCCTCCCAACTCTTCATGTTGAGGGTCGCCGTCGCATCGAGCCCTACCAAACCCAAGAGTTCCGGCGAAACTGAAAAAACTCGCGTAACGCTGTCATAAACGAATACCCCCAACGCCCCTTTTTCCTGTGCCGTCGCCAGTGCCCGGCTTCGCTCCCCCAGCTCCGTCAACGCACCTTTCAAGGCAGCATGGCTTTCGTGGAGCGCGCCCATGTCGCGCACCTGTTGTTGCCAGGCACGATACAAAATCCACCCGGCCAGGCAGGTCACCGCCATAAAAGCCAGCATGAGCAAAATAGTTTGCAGCAAATCGCGGTGCCAGCGCGCCAGATACTCGCTTTCGGCCAATCCGGCAATCGCATACAAGGGCACGTTGTGCAATTTGCGGAAGGCATAGGTTCGCATGATCGGTTCGGAAGACAGCATCGCGCGAAACGAACCAGATAACTGGCCATCATCGATCACCTGGCTGCGCATCTGCGCACAAAGCGTCCCGCGCCCAGCTGCGACGTTGTGCTCCTTATTCTCTGGCTGACGCGCAATCATCCCCAGATCGCGATCACACATGACCAGCATACCCTGGATACCGACGTCATATTTAGCTAACAACGCCTTGAAGTAGTCGGCGGAAATGGGAATGATCACCGTTCCGCCAAAAAGCCCATCGGGTCGATTAATGCGGTGGGCAAAAACGATGACGTGATCGCCCGTATAACGACTGATGTGGAGCTTTGAAACGGAAGTGCTAGCGCCTGGATGCCGCATCAGATTCACGAAATAATCCCGATCCGCCACATTCGCTAAGGGATTTTTCGTGTTGGCGTGCCCCAGCAGGCTATTCCCGTTGGCATCAATAACGCGGATGCCTATAGCCTCGGAGAGCAATTCCTTTTGTTGATGGATAATCCCTCGAATGTGGCGGTAATCCAGGCTTCCTGAAGCCAGCTGCCGCTCGACTTCATACACAACAGCACGACTCGATTGGTAGATCTTGTCAACGCTGTGACTGACGCTTTGTTCGATGCCTTCTGCCAGATTCTGCGTCTGCACGGCCGCCAGTTTTTCAAAGTGTTCTTGGCCATTTTGAAGACTCAGCGCCCCTGCGACAAACGCCACCAAATTCAGCAAAATAAGCGCAACAATGATCCAGCGCCCAAAACGCCGCGGGGCAAAAGGGGCTCCCTCATCTCCCACTGAACGCGTTGGATCATGCATCATGTGCAATAACGCTCATCACGAGAAAAACTAAAACATAGCGTATTATTGTTGTTTCATGGCAACTTGCACCGTGATTTCTCATTAAAAGAATTTAATTTCGCCTTACCTATCCCAAAACAGGTTCTTCTGTCGCGACTGCACAACACCCCCGTCAAGTTGATGGAGCACCGTGTCAGCACTTGCGGAAGCCCCGGTTTGGATAGCGTGCTGTTACCCACACGCCCTTTCCGCCGGGATTGACTCCTCGTCTTTTTTCGTCCCACGCAAAGCGTCGGCTTTTTCTAGCCCCGATTCCCGATCACGTCGCCCACTTTTGCCCCTTTTTTCAGGGCAATGCGAATAATCCAAGGTAAAATCAGGCATTGTTATTTACGTCTCATCCTCTCGCCACAATGACCTCCGTAATTGATTCCGATACCGTCGCCCAGTACCTCGCCGCTCACCCTGAATTTTTTCAACAATACGCTCCCCTGCTCGCGCAAATTCAATTGCCCAGCCCGGTGCAGGGACGCGCTGTTTCGCTCCAGGAACGCCAACTTGAAGTGTTGCGCGAAAAATTGCGCAACATGGAATTGCGCTTGACGGAACTGGTTCGCATCGCCCAGGACAACGATGCGCTCGCCGAAAAGTTTTACACCTGGGCGTGTCAGTTGCTGCTGGCGCGCAATGACGTCGATTTGCCGCACGCTTTGATCAACGGTTTGCAAACCATTTTTGCCGTTCCCCATGTGTCCTTGCGCGTGTGGCGTGTGGCAGAAGACTATTCGCACACCTGGTTTGCGCAGGATGTCGGTGACGATGTCAAACTGCTGGCCAACAGTCTGTCAACGCCTTACTGCGGCATCAATCGCGACTTCGAATCGGTCCGCTGGCTGGAGGCGGCCGACCCCATGCAATCGATCGCGATGCTCCCCCTGCGCAATTCCGATTCGCCGGAGGCGTTCGGCCTGTTGATCATGGGATCGACGGAACCCGACCGCTTCGCTGCCAACATGGCGACAGATTTTCTGGTCAAAATTGCGGAAACCGCCAGTGCGGCGCTAACGTGCCTGCTCGACTAACCCTGCCATGTGGGCGATAACATGTCCTGTGCCGACACCCCAACCTGGATTGATCGCTACCTGGAAGGCTTGCTCACACAGCGCAAATATTCGCCGCATACCGTGGCAGCGTATCGCCATGATTTACAGGACTTGACGGATCTGGCGGAACCCGCCGATTTAACTTCGCTGACCCATTTCCAGATTCGTCAGTTTGCTGCAAGACTGCATGCGCAAAAAATCGGGTCGCGATCCATCGCCCGAAAACTGTCGGCGTGGCGCGGCTTTTATGCATGGTTGGCCCAGCAATTGCCCCTTTCTGCCAACCCGGTCGATGGTGTCAAACCGCCCAAGCACGGGGGCCGCTTGCCCAAGGCCTTGTCACAAGACGACGCCATCCGTCTGGTTTCGACCGCCACGACGTCAACCCCCGATCCAATCGCGCAAGCGTGCAATCGCGCGATGTTTGAATTGCTATATTCCAGTGGCTTGCGCGTTTCCGAACTGGCAGCCCTCGACATCCGTTATATCCAGGAATCCGATTACGCCTCGGCGAGCTGGCTGAATCTTGACGCGCACGAAGTGATCGTCACCGGCAAAGGCAATAAACAGCGATCCGTCCCCGTTGGACAGCCCGCCGTGGACGCCCTGCGGATTTGGCTCGATGCCCGCACAGCATTGGCCGACAAGGCATCGGGTGCAGCACGATTTGCCCTCTTTCTCGGCCCCCGCGCCACGCGCATTACGCCGCGCACCATTCAGGCGAGATTGAAGGAACACGCCCGCTTGCTCGGCATCCCCGTGGATGTGCATCCCCATGTTTTGCGGCATTCGTTTGCTTCGCATGTCTTGCAATCCTCCGGTGATTTGCGCGCAGTGCAAGAGATGCTCGGGCACAGTTCAATTGCCTCGACCCAGGTCTATACTGCGCTGGATTTTCAGCGGCTCGCCCAAGTCTATGATGCGGCCCATCCCCGTGCACGCAAAAAAACGGAAGGTGCCGAGTAAAATAGCGCACAAAGGAATCTAGGATGGCCAGTCAACAAACCATGCATCTCGAATCATTTGCCCGGCAGGCCGACGCCAGCCTGCGCATCGCCGGGCTGCGCGTCACGCAAGCGCGCGTCAAGGTACTGGCCAGCCTGCTGGCGTCGGAAGAAGCCTTATCGCACAACGAATTGCAAGCGACCTTGCCAGACCTAGACCGCGTGACACTGTACCGCGCACTTGATGCCCTGGTAGAGGCCGAGCTGGCGCACAAGATTGCCGTCAACGACCGCGCTTTCCGCTACAGCGCAGGCGCGGCCCATCATCACGACGATGCCGCCGACCATCAGCATGGCCATTTCAAATGCACCGGCTGCGGCAAAGTGTTTTGCCTGATGCCGAACAAGAAGAAACGCACGATGCTCAACCAATTGCAAAAATCCTTCCAGCAATCCATGGACCCCGGCTTTCAAAGTCACGGTTTTGAACTGACCATCAAAGGCTGGTGCGCAGATTGCGCCGACTAATCTTCACCTATTCGACATGACCACACGTATTCCGTGCACCATCCTGACTGGTTTTCTCGGCGCAGGCAAAACCACCTTGCTGAACCGCATTCTGAACGAAAACCATCCTTACAAAATCGCGGTCATTGAAAATGAATTCGGCCCCGAAAATATCGACGGCGCGCTGCTCGTTCAAGACAGCGCGGAACAAATCGTCGAAATGACCAATGGCTGCATTTGCTGCACCGTGCGTGGCGACCTCATCGAGGCGCTCACCACGCTGGCAAACAAGCGAACTGCCGGCACCCTGCATTTTGATCGCATCGTGATTGAAACGACCGGGCTGGCCGATCCGGGGCCGGTCGCGCAAACTTTTTTCATGGATGACACGGTCGCGCAGCATTACATGGTGGATGCCATTGTGACCGTCGTCGATGCGCTGCATGGGATGCAACAACTGGATCAGCACGAAGAAGCGCGCCGTCAGGCTGGCTTTGCCGACAAACTCCTCCTGGCCAAAACCGATCTCGTGGACGCTGCGCCCCTTGCCGCGCTGCGTGCCCGCCTCACGCGCATCAATTCGCGCGCCCCGATTGTCACGGCACATTTTGGACAAGTCCCCATCGAAGCCATTCTGGATTTGCGCGGCTTCAATCTCAACGAGCGGATCGATCTCGCCCAGGACGCCGAACACGATCATTCCTCCTGTTCCTGCGCCCATTGCGGGCACGACCATGGCGCTGCCCACCACACGGGACACCACCACGTTACGCATCATGCGGACGATATTGCTGCCTTTTCCTTTACCAGCGACCGCCCCTTCGATATCGAGCAACTACAGGTCTTCCTCGAAACAATGCTCCAAGTCTATGGTGAGCACATGTTGCGCTACAAGGGGGTCCTCTACGTTCAGGGCGCGCACGGCAAGGTGTTTTTTCAGGGTATTCACCAGCTGATTGGCAGCGACATCGGCCCGGCCTGGCGGGAGAATGAACCCCGTCTCAGCAAAATGGTTTTTATCGGAAAAAATTTGCCTAAAAGCGTTTTTATTACTGGACTGGAGCAATGTTTGGTATAAACTCTATCGGCTGTGCCGTGTACGCCATGTCCAAGCGCGCCTGAATTAAAAAGTCGTTCTTGGGTCTCGCAAAAAACTGTTTGCTATGGAGTAAAGATTGGGGCCAAAAACTGGCGCATCCGGGAGATTTCCCGTTACAATCTGTTCCGATTTCAACACCGCCCCCAGCGCGGTTCCAAGCCCGGCGACAGGGCTTCAAGAACGGACTGGGCACCCAAACTGATGTTTAGAAGGAATGCTGCGTGAATACGAAATCCAAGCCATCGTCACAAAATGCCGCTCCGGAAGAGAATGCTCCCCTGCTCACTGAAGAGCAAGTTCTCAAAATGAGCGAAAAGGATTACATGAATAACGTGCAGCGCGCCTTTTTCAAAGCCCGCTTGCAAAAACTCGAACGGGATTTGATTCGTAATGCCGGCGAGACAACAGAACATCTACGCGAAACCACCTTGGTTCCCGATCCTGCGGATCGCGCCACCATTGAAGAAGAACACGCCCTGGAATTGCGCACCCGCGATCGCGAACGGAAACTGTTAAAGAAAGTTCAACAGTCCATTGCCAGCATCGACACGGGCGAATACGGCTGGTGCGTCGAAACTGGCGAACCCATCGGAGTGCAGCGCCTGCTGGCACGTCCCACCGCCACATTGTCGCTCGAAGCCCAGCAACGTCGCGAATTGAAGCAGAAGCTTTACGGGGAGTAATTGGTTACTTTTTTGCAACTGTTCCAGTGTCGAATGGGAATATTGTGCGATAATGGCCGCTCTGTTGCCAGTTTCATTTAACGCGAACCGGTTCACCTACAGGATCAAAAGTCGTGGCACTGTTTTCTATTTTTGGAAAAAAACCGCAGCAAGCCGGCGAGTTGGACGCTGAAAAAAACACAGCTGAACAAGCTGTCGATGACGCAGCACCGAGACAGTCGGACGACACCATGCGGTCGCGTCGCGATGCCGCCCGCAAGACGGCTGAGAAAATCGATGCCATCGAGTCCGAAATCGCCCGCGACATCCTGAAAAACCCAGCTCGTCGGGCCAGTGACACTGCTGCGGTCAAAGGCTTGCCGAACGACGAACCGGACACCGATTATCCGTCTTCCAATCTCTTTCACACCACCCTGATTCGCGTTGACAGGGAAACCATGATCCTGTTCAAGGAAGACATGGACGAATAAGCGGAAGACGCTCCCCGCTTCCGTTCCACCGTTTGCCCCCTATTTAGCGCTGCACAACAATCGGCTTGACCCCGAGGCGCGGGAGTTTGTCGGCTACCAGCAAGGCGTTTTCTTTGGTCGAAAACGGCCCTGCCATCAGGCGGTAATGCCCGCCGCTTTGCACGACGTCAACCGCATTGCCTTCCAACGCATACCGACGTCGCAAGGCTTCCGCATTGTCCCGCTGGCTGAACGCGCCAACCTGCACGTAATAACCCCCGGACGATCCCGACTGCCGCGGCGCCGGCGCGGCAGGCCGAGGGTCGGCAACGCGCGCTGGTGCGGGTTCTCCCACAAAAACGCGTTCCACCTCCACCTTGCCGCTGCCTTTGCCGATATAGTCCAATTTGAGCGCGGCGGTATAAGACAAGTCGATCAGGCGACCCGAATGGAAAGGACCGCGATCATTGATGCGCACAATCACGTGTTTGCCATTGTCGAGATTGGTGACGCGCGCGTAGGAGGGAATCGGCAATATCGGATGCGCGGCCGTCATCTTGTACATGTCGTAAAGCTCGCCGGACGAGGTTTTATTGCCGTGAAATTTTTTGCCGTACCAGCTGCCAATGCCCTGCTGCTTGTAGGGCCGGTTGTCCGTGATCGGGACATAGGTTTTGCCGAAAACCGAATAAGGGCGATTGGCGCGCGGCAAAAACGGTTCGGCCCGAGGCTGGGCGTCGGGGACATTCAGCAAACCGGAAGGCGTGTGATCGCCCGGCCCGTCGTCCTTGTAATACCCGCCGCTCCGCTGAATGGAAGGGCTGCTACACGCCGCCAACAACCCTGCGATGAGGCTGCAAACCAGTAATTCGACTGCTCGTCTGTTTTTGCCTGGCATCCTCTCTCCCGTTTTTTGCCGCGCCCCAATTGCCTAACTTTGCACCAACTGGCGGTGTCGGTGAATACTCATCAAAATCCCTGTCCCCAAGCCCAGCGTCACCAACGCCGTGCCCCCATAACTCATGAACGGGAGCGGGACACCGACCACCGGCAAAATGCCGCTCACCATACCCATGTTCACAAAAGCATAGGTGAAGAACATCAGCGTGATCGCACCCGCCAGCAAACGCGCGAAAATCGTGGGTGCTTCCGACGCAATCAGAATGCCGCGTCCAATCAATAACAAATACAGCGTCAGCAAAATCATATTGCCGAGCAAACCAAATTCTTCGGAATACACGGCAAAAATGAAGTCGGTCGCGCGTTCCGGGAGAAATTCCAAGTGCGCCTGCGTTCCCCTCAACCATCCCTTGCCGATCAAGCCGCCAGAGCCCACGGCAATTTTGGATTGGATAATGTGAAACCCCTTCCCGAGCGGATCGGATGAGGGATCGAACAAAGTCATGATGCGCTGTCGCTGGTAATCATGCAGCATGGGCCACACCAGCGGCAAGCTGCCCAGGGCGGTCACCACCACACCCGCCATCACTTTCCAGGACAATCCCGCCAGGAAAATGACGTAAAAGCCCGTCGCCAACACCAGCATCGCCGTCCCCAAGTCTGGCTGTTTCATGATGAAGCCGACCGGCGCGGCGAGGATGCATCCTGCCACCACGAATTCCTTCCAGGTCAATTGCCCTTCGCGCTTTTGGAAAAACCAGGCCAGCATCATCGGCATCGCAATTTTCATGATTTCCGACGGCTGGATCACCACGCCAATATTTAGCCAGCGCCGCGCACCTTTTTTGACGATGCCAAACATGAATACGGCGATAAGCAAAGTCAGTCCGATTGTGTAAATCGGCACAGCAAATTTTTCGAGCGTTTGCGGCGGAATGCGTGCGGCAATCCACATCACGACGACCGCCACCACAATGTTACGTAACTGGCTTTGCATGCGCCCCGGCACATCCACGCTCGCTGAATACACCGTAATCAAGCCCGCAAACATGATCAAGGCAATCACCACAGCCAGCGGCACATCGATCACCTCAATCCATGGTGTCACGATGCGCCGGAAAACATTTTTATCGATCTTTTCCATGAAATGCCTTTGTCTGCTTTGGAAAGAAGCTTCACCTTATCTTGTTTGCTCGCCCGTGACCGGATCACGCCGGTTCGTCGTACGCGGGGTCATTTTGACTTCCTTGTCGCCCTCTTTGTCCGTCGGGAGCGGACCCGGCGTTTCCGTCTGCTTTTTGGCCGCGGCAGCCTTGGTCTTGTCATCCGGCTTCTTGCCCAGCAAATAGTAATCCAGCGCTTTCTTGGCAATCGGCGCCGCAGCCGTCGCCCCGAACCCGCCATTTTCGACAATGATGGCCAGCGCTATCTTGGGCTTATCCGCCGGGGCAAACGCAATGTACAAAGCGTGATCGCGCTTGCGCTCGCCGATTCGCTTCGCATCATATTTTTCATTTTGCTTGATCGAAACCACCTGCGCCGTACCAGTTTTACCTGCGGATTCGTATTCGACGCGCGAAAAAATTCCCGCCGAGGTGCCGCCACTCTCCCTGGTTACCCCCACCATCGCCCTTTTGATAACTTCCAAATTTTCCGGCTGAAGCTTGATCCGGTAACTTTCCTTCGGCACCGTCAGCTTCCGTTCCCGCGTGATGCTGTCTTCAACGGCCTTGACCAAATGCGGTTTCATGACCACGCCATCGTTCGCCAGAATGGCCGTCGCATTCGCCAGCTGCAAGGGCGTAAACGCGTTATAGCCTTGTCCGATACCCAGTGAAATGGTTTCCCCTGCGTACCACTTTTGTTGCGCCGCGGTTTTGTAGGTTTTTCTTTTCCATTCCGTTGAGGGCAACACGCCGGTTCGCTCGTGTTCCAGATCGATGCCCGTCTTTTGTCCAAAACCGAAAGGTTTCATGAAGTCATGGATCGCATCGACACCCAGGTCATTCGCCAACACATAGTAATACGTGTCGCAAGATTCCACGATGGATTTATGCATGTCCACCACGCCGTGGCCACCTGGCTTGTCGTCGCGAAAGCGATGATTGCCCAGAACGAAATGCCCGGGATCGGAGATCGTGAAAGACGGTGTGCGTTTTTTCAATTCCAGCGCGGCCAGCGCCATAAAGGGCTTGTACGTTGAACCAACCGGATACGCCCCGCTCAAGGGGCGATTCACCAGCGGGTGATCGGGCGAATCGTTCAATTCTTCCCAGCTTTGCTGGTCGATGCCATCAACAAAGAGATTAGGGTCATAAGTGGGCATCGATACATAAGCGAGCACGTCGCCGGTGGCCGGTTCAATCGCAATGAAAGCGCCGCGCCGATCCCCGAAAGCTTCTTCGACAATTTTTTGCAACTCGATATCGATGGACAAAATCAAGTTATTGCCGGAAGTTGCGGTGCTGCGCGACAGCATGCGAATGGGCCGCCCATTCGCAGAAACCTCCATCTCTTCGTAACCCGTGATGCCGTGCAAGTCCTTTTCGTATTTCTTTTCCAGTCCTTCCTTGCCGATGTAATTGGTGCCAATGTAATTATCTTCGTCGCCGCTTTCGTCGATGGCGTCTTGATCCCTTTCATTGATGCGTCCGATATAGCCAATCACGTGGGCCGCCACCTTGCCAAGCGGGTATTGGCGGAACAAGCGTGGCTGGATTTCTACGCCGGGAAAGCGAAATCGCTGCACGGTAAAACGCGCCACTTCCTCGTCGGTCAAGCGCATGCGAATGGGGACGCTTTCCACATTCCGCGTCTCTTCCATCAGTTTTTTGAAACGTTTGCGATCCCGGGGCTGAATACTCACGACTTTCGCCAATTCGTCGATCACAGTTTCGAGGTCGTCCTTGAGTTTGCCCGGCGTAATTTCAAGGGTGAAAGCCGAGTAATTGCTGGCTAGGATCACGCCGTTGCGATCCATGATGAGCCCCCGGTTGGGCACCATCGGCAAAACCGCAATGCGGTTGTCTTCCGCAAGATCCGAGTATTCCTTGTGCTTGATGCCCTGCAACCAAATCAGTCGGAGAAACAGCATCAGAAAACAGGACAACACAACGGCGGCGGCGATCGTCAAGCGTCGCCGAAAGAAATACAGCTCGCGTTCCGTGTTCTTGATAAGGGTGGCCATCGGTCAGTCAGTCCTCAGGCCGGATCAAACTGATCGGGTGTCATCCTTGCTCCCCAAGCGACGTTGCGGCACCATCATTAGCCAGGTCAGCACGGGCCACAGCGCCGCGCCAATCAGGCTTTCCAGGAAAAACAGCCAGCTCGGTGATCGGCCGATCACCACGTACTGAACCAGCAGTTGCACCATCTGTGCAAAAACCAGCAGGATCAAAACATACGCCGACTGCTTCATGACCGGGAACCACTGAACCCGGCGATGGATCGTAATCGCAAAATAGGAAAGCAAGGTATAGGCGAGTGCATTTTCACCAAACAGCGTGGCATCATGCACATCCATCAGCAAACCCATGGCAAAAGCCAAGCCGATCCCGGCGCGACGGGGTTGATGTATGCCCCAAAAAACCAGGACGAGCGCGACGAAATCGGGCACCCCCGGCATGCGTCCCCATGCCTGAAGATTCAACAAAAACGCGGCAACGAGCGTAATCGCAATGAAGGTCCGACTGGCCGGCAAAAGAACGTATTCCTGTGTTCGGCTCATTTCTTGACCTCGCTTTTCGGATCTTTGGGTTTGGTCGGTGCGGTTAGCGCCAGGCGCGGACGTTTCCGCCCTGTTTTTTCTGCAGCGTCTTCCGGTTCAGGGCGCGGGGGGAAGGTCATATCCGTCAGCAAAACCAACACATGCCGATTGCGATCCATGCCGGCCATCGGCTGACACGCCACGCGACCAAATGAGCCGGGCACCAAACTCTCGATCTGCATCACTTTTGCCACCGTCAGTCCTGGCGGGTAAACACCGTCAATGCCCGAGGTCACCACCAGATCGCCCACCTGAATGTCGGCGTTGGCGGAAAGGGAGCGCATGTCGAGCAACCCGGATTGCCCGCGACCGTACACCACCGTCCGCAAACCATTACGCAACACTTGGACCGGTATAGCTTGGTCCTTGTCCGTCAACAATGTGACTTCCGCCGTCATGGGGAACACGCGCGTGACCTGGCCCACGACACCGCTTTCATCGATCACCGGCTGTCCGCGCAACACGCCATCCTGCGCGCCGCGATTGAGCACAATCTTGCGCGTAAACACATCCCGCGCATCGTAGAGAATGTCGGCCACCACGGATTTCGCCTGCACTGTCTCACGAACGCTCAACAACTTGCGCAAATGCGCATTTTCAGAGGCCAGCACTTGTGATTGCTGCAAGGTTTGCGCGTTGGTGATGCGCTCGGTTTGCAATTCTTTGACAGCCTGCTGCATGGACGACAGGGAAGAAAAATAATCCGATATGGCATAGGCAGCGTCGCGAGGAAACAAGGCAGCGCGTTGCACCGGATACAGGAGCGTGTTGATGACTTGCCGTACTGTGCCCAATGCCTGTAGGCGAGAATCTGCTACCAGCATGGCAATCGCGATGAGCGCGAAGAGCAGCATTCTGAGAAAAGCCGGAACACCCTGTCTGAAAAGTGGCGGTGGATTACGTTCCATGAGGTAATCAGATTAGGGCGTGTTTACACAACGTTTAGCCATCCTTGAAATCGCTGCTGACGCCATCGGCACACTCGACACAGCACGCGAAATCTTGAAAGACTTCGCGTGTGTCATGGTCAGGTACGAATGCGAGGTATCCGGGCGTTCATCCAGTGTCAATTATTCTTGCGAGAAAATCGCACCGAGTTCATCGATGCGCTCCAGCGCAATGCCGCAACCACGCACCACGCACGTCAGCGGATCTTCGGCAATCAGCACCGGCAGCCCCGTTTCTTCCATCAACAGGCGGTCAATGTCGCGCAACAGCGCGCCGCCACCGGTCAGCATCATGCCTTTTTCGGCAATGTCGGCTCCCAATTCCGGCGGCGTTTGCTCCAGCGCGTTTTTCACGGCCGAAACGATGTTGTTCAGCGGATCGGTCAGCGCTTCCAGAATTTCGTTGCTCGAAATATTGAACGAGCGCGGAATGCCTTCGGATAAATTGCGTCCCTTGACTTCCATCTCGCGCACTTCGGAGCCCGGGAAAGCGGAACCGATGTTTTTCTTGATGGCTTCAGCGGTTTGCTCGCCAATCAGCATGCCGTAGTTGCGGCGGATGTAGTTGACAATGGCTTCGTCGAACTTGTCGCCGCCGACGCGCACCGACCCTTTGTACACCATGCCACCCAGCGAAATGATGCCGACTTCCGTCGTGCCACCACCGATATCGACGACCATGGAGCCGGTGGCATCCGCAATCGGCAGCCCGGAACCAATGGCCGCTGCCATCGGTTCTTCAATCAGATACACCTTCGATGCGCCAGCGCCCAGTGCCGATTCGCGAATCGCGCGACGCTCCACCTGGGTGGAACCGCAGGGCACGCACACAATAATGCGCGGCGAGGGACGGAAAAACTTGGAATCATGCACCATGCGGATGAACTGCTTGAGCATCTGCTCGGTGACGGTGAAGTCTGCGATCACGCCATCCTTCATCGGGCGAATGGCTTCGATGTTGCCAGGCACCTTGCCCAGCATTTGTTTGGCTTCTTTACCAACGGCTTGAATGGTTTTCTTGCCGTTAGGGCCGCCTTCCTGGCGAATGGCGACGACAGAGGGTTCGTCAAGCACGACACCTTGGTCGCGCATAAAAATCAGAGTGTTTGCTGTTCCCAGATCGATCGCCAGATCGTTAGAGAAATAACCGCGAAAAAATCCAAACATGAAGTATCCTGTATTGCACAACAATTAACTAATAGATGCGCTCGCTTCCGGAGCGTCACGCACCCCTTTTCAGCTCGTACCTGCCATAGTGCGCATGAAGCGAACATTCTACCTTATAATTCGTTAGATATTTGTCTGCTTTTTGCTCTGAATTCACGTCCATCGAATGGTTTTTTGGGCCATTATCTGGTCACCGTCAACCCTGCTTGATAACGTGGTCATTTCCACAACACAACACCATGTCTCTTTCACTTTCTGACGTCACACATATCGCCGATCTCGCCCAACTGGAGCTATCCGATGACCAGGCCGCCAAGACCCTGGCCCAACTGAACGGCATCTTTGCACTGGTCAACCAAATGAGCGCGGTCGATACCGCCGGCATTGAACCGCTCAGTCACCCCATCGCCGCGCTGATGCCCGACTTGTCGTTGCGCCTGCGCGAAGACCATGTGACCGAACCCGACCGCCGCGACGCTTACCAGCAACCCGCCCCTGCCACGCAGGACGGCTTGTATCTGGTCCCCAAAGTCATCGAATAAGTTTTCTGAAAAGACGTCATGCATAACAAAACCATCTCTGAATTATCGCGCTTGCTGCAAGCCAGAAAAGTCTCGGCCACCGAACTCGCGCAACACTTCCTCGCCCGCATTGCACAAAGCGACCTGAACGCCTTTCTCCATGTAGATGAAGCCCTCACGCTCGCACAGGCGGCCGATGCCGATGCAAACATTCAGTTTCAGGATGTCGGCCCATTGACTGGCATCCCCATTGCGCACAAAGACATCTTCGTCACGCAAGGCTGGCGTTCGACGGCCGGTTCGAAAATGCTCGAAAACTATGTCAGTCCTTTCGATGCCACCGTCGTGCTGAAACTCCGCGATGCGGGCACGGTCACGCTGGGCAAACTCAATTGCGATGAATTCGCGATGGGGTCGTCCAACGAAAATTCGGCTTTCGGCTCAGTGAAAAACCCTTGGGACAAGGCCGCGATTCCCGGCGGTTCGTCGGGCGGTTCGGCGGCGGCCGTGGCCGCGCGCCTCGCGCCCGGCGCGACCGGCACGGACACCGGCGGCTCCATTCGTCAGCCTGCGGCGCTCTGCGGCATCACCGGCATAAAACCGACTTACGGCCGCGTGTCGCGTTACGGCATGATCGCTTATGCTTCCTCGCTTGATCAGGGTGGGCCGATGGCCAAAACCGCCGAAGACTGCGCGATTTTGCTCAACGCGATGGTGGGGTTTGATCCGCGCGATGCCACCAGCTTACGCCGTCCCGATGAAGACTTTACCCAGAACCTGGATGCGCCGCTGAGCGGCTTGCGCATCGGCGTGCCGAAAGAATATTTCGGCGAAGGGCTGGCGCCGGACGTCGAACACGCGGTCTGTGCCGCGATCGTCGAATACGAAAAGCTCGGGGCCAAAATCGTCGAGATATCGCTGCCGAACACCGCGCTGTCAATTCCCGTGTATTACGTGATCGCACCGGCTGAAGCCTCTTCTAACCTCTCACGTTTTGATGGCGTGCGTTATGGCTTTCGCGCGAAGGATTACACGGACTTGCAAGACATGTACCGCAAAACGCGCGCGCAGGGATTCGGCGAAGAAGTGCAGCGTCGCATTCTCGTCGGCACCTACGTGCTCTCGCACGGTTATTACGATGCGTATTACCTGCAAGCGCAGCGCATTCGTCGCCTGATCGCGCAGGATTTCCAGCAAGCTTTCACGCAATGCGACGTCATCATGGGGCCAGTCACGCCGACCGTTGCCTGGAATATCGGCGACAAAGCGGATGACCCGGTAGCCAACTACCTCGGCGACATCTACACGCTCTCGACCAATCTCGCCGGCTTGCCCGGCATGTCGATCCCCTGTGGCTTCGGCATCGGCGACGTCAATGCGCGCCGTCCGGTGGGGTTGCAACTGACCGGGAATTATTTCGACGAAGCCCGCCTGCTCAATATCGCGCATCAATTCCAGCAAGCGACGGATTGGCATTTGCGTGCACCGGAAGGTGTTTAACACTAGTTGTGAAGTCATGCCGCAACCAGCATTTGCGGCGCTGTTTTTTATCCCCTTTCCCTGCGAGGGAGAGGGTTAGGCGGAGGTGAAAGTATCCACCTTCACGCTGCAAAAAGGAGTCAATACCATGCAATGGGAAGTCGTCATCGGGATGGAAACGCATGTCCAGCTCTCCACCCAATCCAAAATTTTCAGCGGTGCCTCCACTGCGTTTGGCGCCGATCCGAACACACAGGCTTGCCCCGTCGATCTCGCACTGCCCGGCGTGCTGCCCGTGATGAATCGCGGCGCCGTCGAACGGGCGATTCAGTTCGGCTTGGCTGTCGGCGCGAAAATTGCGCCACTCTCGGTGTTCGCTCGCAAGAATTATTTTTACCCGGATCTGCCAAAAGGCTACCAAATCAGCCAGTATGAAAAGCCGGTGGTCGAAGGCGGCAAAGTCAGTTTCGTTTTCGAAAAAAACGGCAAGCCGGAACTGCATTCGGTCGCGCTGACACGCGCGCATCTGGAAGAAGATGCGGGGAAATCCTTGCACGAGAATTTCCAGGACTTGACCGGCATCGACTTGAACCGGGCGGGCACGCCGCTGCTTGAAATCGTCACTGAACCGGACATGCGCAGCGCCGCCGAAGCGGTGGCCTACGCGCGCGCGCTGCACGCGCTCGTCATGTGGCTTGGCATATGCGACGGCAACATGCAGGAAGGCTCGTTCCGCTGCGATGCGAACGTGTCGGTGCGCCCCGTCGGCCAAAAGGAATTGGGCACGCGCAACGAAATCAAAAACCTGAACTCCTTCCGTTTTCTGGAAGATGCGATCAATCACGAAGTCCGTCGCCAGATCGAGTTGATTGAAGATGGCGGGGTGATCGTGCAAGCGACGCGCCTGTACGACCCGGACAAGAAAGAAACGCGTGAAATGCGCACCAAGGAAGATGCGCACGATTACCGTTATTTCCCTGATCCGGATTTGCCGCCGCTCGTGATCACCGCTGACATGATCGAACGTGAAAAAGCGAAGATGCCGGAACTGCCCGATGCCATCCGCGCTCGCTTTGTACGCGATTACGGCCTGTCCGAATACGATGCCTCGGTGCTCACACAATCGAAAGACATGGCCGAGTACTTTGAAACACTGGTCGCGCAAACCGGCAAGGATCAAGCCAAACAAGGCGCGAACTGGCTGATGGGCGATGTGTCCTCTACGCTCAATCGCGAAGGTGTCGAGATCAAAGATGCGCCCGTCAGCGCTGCTCAGCTTGCTGTGCTGCTGAAGCGCATTGCCGACAACACCATTTCCAACAAGATTGCCAAAGAAGTTTTCAGCGCGATGTGGGAAGCCAAATCCGACGACGTCAACAGTGCCGACGCCATCATCGATGCGAAAGGGCTGAAACAGATTTCCGATACCGGCGAACTGGAAAAAATCATTGATGACGTGCTGGCCGCGAATCAAAAGTCTGTCGAAGAATTTCGCTCGGGCAAAGAGAAAGCCTTCAACGCGCTGGTGGGACAGGCAATGAAAGCGACGAAAGGCAAAGGCAATCCGGCACAGGTGAATGAATTATTGCGCAAAAAATTGTCGTAACTTATCCTACCTTTCGAAGTTGATATATGGTTTTGCCTTTGCCGATGGTATATTGATATTTTTAATGAATCTGTTGTCTCTCACTAGGAAATTTTATGGCCGTGATTGAGATACCAAAAGAGATTGACCGCTTCGTACTATATTTTGACACCCCCAAGCGACAAATAAATGCTTACGCGCTAGCAACATCTCTCATCGGTTTGTCTGATGCTGTACGCGCAGCAAATGCCGCAGTAAATCCTGGCTATTACGTTGAGGTCGTCGTTGAGTCTCTAGAAGACGGCAGTTTTCAAGCCATTATTCGAACGATCTACGAAAAGACGCGAGATCTTCTTTCTAATGAGGCTGTCAAAGCCATTGTTTATGGGATTATTGCTACACACATTTACGAAGCAGCAATCAAAACCGACACGCCTCCTAAGATTTCCGTCAGTTCTGAGCACGTGATTATTGAGTCTGGTAAAGAGAAAATCATTGTTCCTCGCAACGTTTACGAGGCAAAAAAGCAACTTGAAAAATCAGAAAGATTTACTTCTGCAGTTGGGCAAGTTTTTCATGGTGCGAAATCAGATCCTTCTGTGAAAGGGATAGGACTCAAAACCAACCCAGACAAGTCTCCTCCGTTAATTTATATACCACGAGACAAGTTTGCGATCTTTGACTCTAGGAATGCGGACGAAGGATCGCGCGAAATAATCGAATTTGCTTCCATTGAAATCTCTAGAGCAATACTTGAACGTGGTAAACGTAAATGGGAGTTTTACTGGCGTGGAATGCGTATTTCAGCGCCAGTTCTTGATACCAGTTTTTATGATCGTTTCTTTGCTCGCGACATCACAATAGCTCCTGGTGATGGCTTGCGTGTTGCACTTCGCATTATTCAAGTGCAATCTCCCGACACTGGAATCTTCGTAAATAATAAGTATGAGATCGTTGAAGTTTTTGAACATATTCCCCGCATGCAGCAAAGCACCATCTAGACCATCGCTGTGCATTTCATCCGCTTAGACGCAGCCGCTGGCAGAAAGCTAAAGCGGAATAGAAGCGAAAACTGTTTGAGCGCAGCGAGTTTTTTCGCTTCCCGCTTTGGCTGCACTGACAGCGGGAACCCGAAGGGCTGCGTCTCGCGGTCGCCTTCTTTTGCATCCTTTTCTTGGCGAGACAAGAAAAGGATGTAGCTGCCGGGCTACCCCCGGCAAGTTCGATCTACCGCAAAATCCGTTTTACTTCGAGCGAACACTTCACCCCCTACCTAACCTTCCCCCTCACAGAGGGAAGGAATGTTATATTCATTCTTTCAGACGCATCTCCGTATTAGTTTTTATGCATCCCGCTGCTGAACACTATCTCGCTTTATCGCCCGAACAACAGAAAAACGTTCAATTGCGTCTTTGCGAGCGTGTGCTGGAAATTTGGGATCGCCTGATGCCCAGTCCCGTCGTGTACAAAAACAAATCGACCGGTGCCTTGCATTTCCTGGAAGTCGGTCTGCTGCGCGAAGCCTTCCTGTCCGTCAAAATCGGCAAGGATCGTTATCAAATCCAGCAACGTTTTCTCAAACCGATGGCCGATCTGGAAAGCGGCGCGCTAACCCTGCCGGGCAAAACCAAGTTCGCCTATTTCGCCATCCGCAACCTGTTTGCCACCCACATCTTGCAAAACCCAGCCGATCCCTGGCTGGTCCCCAATCAAGCCCTGGCCGCAATGGACGAATCCGATGTGGTCGCCAATCTGGAATGGGCCATGGCTGCGGTGATCTGACCCTCAGCGCATAATCCTCTGCGCACAAGCCGTGCGCTTGTCTTTACCTACGCTTTCAACTTGGCAAACGCCGCCGCCATCGCATTGTTGGCGGCCGGTGTTGGGCTGAATGGCTTCAGTTTCTTCGCGCCCTGGCCCTGCGGCGCGCGCACCGCGCCATCGTCACGCACGCTTGATGCAGCACGCTCACCCATGCGCATCGTCAGTGCAATGCGATGTCGCTTGAGATCAACTTCCAGCACTTTGACCTTGACGACTTGCCCCGCCTTCACCACCTGATGCGGGTCTGTCACGAAACGATCCGCCAGCGCCGAGATATGCACCAGACCATCCTGATGCACCCCAATGTCCACGAATGCGCCGAAAGCGGCAACGTTGGTCACCACCCCTTCCAGCACCATGTCCGGGCGCAAATCCTTGAGTTCTGCCACACCTTCTTTGAAGGTCGCCGTCTTGAATTCCGGGCGCGGATCACGTCCCGGTTTTTCCAATTCTCTCAGAATGTCGCTGACGGTCGGCACACCGAAGCGTTCATCCGCATATTTTTTCGGATCCAGCTTTTTGAGCAAGGCCACATCGCCAATCACTTGGCCCACCGCTTTGCCGATATCTTTCAGAATTTTTTCGACCACCGGATACGATTCGGGATGCACGGCCGATGCATCGAGGGGATTCGTGCCTCCCGTAATTCGCAAAAATCCCGCTGCCTGTTCAAAAGTTTTCTCGCCAAGCCGCGGCACCTTGCGCAAGTCTTCGCGCGTGGCAAAGGCACCCGCCTGGTTACGGTAACTGACGATTTGCTGCGCAATGCCCGTATTCAAGCCAGACACGCGCGCGAGCAGCGGCGCCGAAGCCGTATTCACGTCCACGCCCACCGCATTCACACAATCTTCCACCACCGCCTCCAGCGAGTGCGCCAGCCTAGTTTGCGCGACATCGTGTTGATACTGCCCCACCCCAATCGCCTTCGGATCGATCTTGACCAATTCCGCGAGTGGATCTTGCAGGCGTCGCGCAATCGATACGGCACCACGCAATGACACATCCAGCTCCGGCAATTCTTTCGAGGCAAACTCCGACGCCGAATAGACCGATGCGCCCGCCTCGGACACCACAATTTTATTGAGCTTCAGCTCAGGGTGACGCTGGATCAGATCTTGCGCCAGCTTGTCCGTTTCGCGCGATGCCGTCCCGTTGCCAATGGCAATCAGCGCCGCGCCATGTTGCGTGGCAATCTGCGCCAACCGTTGCACCGACCCCTCCCAATCATCGCGCGGCGCATGGGGATAGATCGTGTCGGTTGAAACCACCTGGCCGGTGGCATCCGTCACAGCCACTTTCACGCCGGTCCGCAAGCCCGGATCCAGGCCAATGGTGACACGCTGCCCCGCCGGTGCGGCCAACAACAAATCTTTCAAATTGCGCGCGAAGACGCGAATGGCTTCCGCTTCGGCGCGTTCGCGCAACGCGGTCATCAGTTCGGTTTCCAGATGCATGCCGATGCGCACGCGCCATGCCCAGCGCGCGGTGTCCAGCAACCAGAGATCGCCCGGCCGCCCCCGGTCACGAATGCCGTAACGCACGGCGATTCGCGTTTCGCAGGGGTTGTGGGGATCGCTCCATTTTGGCTTTTCTGTTTCGGTATCCAGTCGCAGGGAAACGTTCAGCATCTCTTCGCGTCGGCCACGAAAAAGCGCCAGGGCGCGGTGCGAGGGAATGGCGGCAAGGGGTTCATGATAATCAAAGTAATCTGCGAACTTCGCCCCAGGTTCTTCCTTGCCGAGAGCGACTTTTGATTCCACCACCGCATGCTCATTCAAATAGTCGCGCAGGATTTGCAGCAGTTCTGCATCCTCGGCAAATCGCTCGATCAGAATTTGACGAGCGCCATCCAGGGCGGCTTTGACATCTGGCACACCGGGATTGTCGCCCTGATCCGTCGTGAACGGTTCCTTCAGATACTTGGCCGCTTCGTCTTCTGGCGACAAGCAGGGCGACTGCAACAACGCGTCGGCCAACGGCTCTAATCCGGCTTCGATTGCAATTTGCGCACGCGTCCGCCGTTTCGGGCGATAGGGCAAATACAGATCTTCCAGCCGCACCTTGTCTTCGGCATGAGCAATCGCCTCGCGCAACGCGGGAGTCATCTTGCCCTGTTCTTCAATCGACGCGATCACGACCGCACGTCGCGCTTCCAGATCACGCAAGTAACTCAGGCGCTCTTCCAGCAACCGCAATTGACTGTCGTCCAGTCCGCCGGTCGTCTCTTTGCGGTAACGCGCAATGAAGGGCACGGTTGCGCCTTCGTCTAGCAAAGCAATGGCAGACACAATTTGCTGGGGGCGCGCACCCAGTTCCGTCGCCAGACGTTGTTCTATCGTAGGTAACATGAATTGCGATCAAAAATCAAAGCCGCGATGATACGCAAATGGCAAAAAATCGCCAGTACCAAAATGCCAACAAATGTGCAAACACCCGCGCTTAAACATCTGGATACAAATTATTCCTTGTTTTTGTGGCAAAAAAACCTCGATTCCTTTTCCATTTTTGAGAGATAATCTTCATTTGGTGAGTATATTTCCCGAGTCTCGTTCGCAATAAAGGCAATATGTATTTCACGCTTGAGGATGTTCGCGCGCATTTCGATAATCCCTCGTTTCAGCGGGGAGCCGAATTTGTACGCAACGAACGCGTTCACAACATTCGCTTAACTGGCAACAGCCTCAAATCGGCTGTCAGCGCGGACGGCGACCGGGTTTTTCAGCAAGACATCCTGCTTTATCCCACGCGCAAAGGCATTAATTTCGACGGCGAATGTACCTGTCCCAAAGGGAACAATTGCGCGCACGTTGTGGCAGCCTTGCTGGCGTTTCTGGATCAAGACAAAACTGTGGCGACATCTGGCGGAAACACCCCGCAAAATCTGCCGAATACCGTCACGACCTGGTTGCAGCGCGTCGAAAAAACCGCGCACGGCAAACCAGCCGTGCAAACAGGTACAACAGACGATGCGGCCAATGCCGGCTCTGCCTACAAACTTTTATTTGTCATGTCGCCGGATCGCACCGGCAAGCATGTTTTACTTTCCTTATGCAAGGCACGGGTGCGCCCCAATGGCGACGTGACCATGGCCAGCCCCGTCACCGATTTGAACAGTCTTTTGACGGCCACGCCACCTTACGTCAAACCGGAAGAACTGGATCTCGTGCGGCTTTTTATTGCCATGCGCAGCGGCGTTGCCACACAAGGCCCCAGCGTGGCGGAGCCACGCGGCAAAATCGGCGCCCAGTTATTGCGCATGCTGATTGATGACAACCAGTTGATGTGGACGAATTCCTATACCGACATGGCTAAGGGTTTGATTTTTCCGCTCAAAGCAGCACAAATGCAAAAAGCCGTTTTGAACTGGCGCGACGAAGGCGGACTTTACAAACTGGCGTGGCAATTCGATCTGTCGCAACAACCCGAGACACCGGAACTGCGCCCCTCCACCGCCAGTGGCGTTATTGACTATATTTTGCCAACCTTCCCCGCCTGGTATGTCAACAACCTTTCCTGTGGCGAGTTAACCCTTCAACAGGGCGACGCGTCTATCCCCCTCCGGGAATTGCAGGAACTGGTTGCGCAAGCGCCCTTGCTCGCGCCCGAAAACACCACCGCGGTGTCGCATCTGCTGATGGCGAACGGCTTGAATCAAATTATTCCCATGCCGGAGCAAGTCAGCGAAGTGCTAAATGAAGGCATCAAGCCCACACCCTGCCTCACGCTCGGCAGCGTCGCGCAACCGACACGCCATGGTCAGCGCTGGTACGATTATGCTGCACTGAGTTTCGATTATGAAGGCATCACCGTTTTATTGAGTCAAACGCTGCCGGTTGTGCGCGAACGCGACGGCGTCGTGGAGCGCATTGCGCGCGACAAACTGACAGAAGCCACTGCGGCTCAAACGCTCACGGCCTCGGGGTTCGCGCCTTCCAAAAAGCCGGGGTCGCCGTTGCGTACGATGATGGGAGCGCTGGAACTTCCCTCGCAAACGGAGTGGCTACGCTTTAATCACGATGGATTGAATACGCTGCTCGTTCAAGGCTGGCGTGTCGAAAAACTGCCGGAATACCGGTACGACGTCACCAGCATCGACGACTGGTATGCACAAGTGGACGATCAAAACCATGCGCCTGGCACGGCTTGGTTTGATCTCGAATTGGGCATCGTCGTCAATCAACGGCGCGTCTCGCTCTTGCCGGTGCTGGTGGACTTGATCCGTAGCGCGCCACACGAATTTGATGCCAAAGCCATTGCAGCCCACGCTGATTCCGATCAATTGCTCGCTACGCTTTCCGATGGCGTGCGTGTCGCGCTACCTTGGGGTCGTGTCAAACCGATTCTCACCACGCTGGGTGAGCTGTACTTCATCGAGAAACCGGAGAATCATATTCGCCTGTCGCGGCTGGATGCCGCGCGCCTGGCCGAACTGGCTGGCGCAACCCAGATGCGATGGATGGGGGGAGAACGTCTACGCGAAATCGGTCAAAAACTGAACGCATTTGGCGGCGTACAAAAAGTTCAAGCACCGAAGGGATTGAAAGCCACCATGCGTGACTATCAGCTTGACGGTTTGTCGTGGATGCAGTTCCTGCGCGAATATGAATTCGCCGGGATTCTGGCTGATGACATGGGTCTGGGCAAAACGATTCAAACGCTCGCGCATATTCTGACGGAAAAAGAAGCAGGGCGGCTAACCAAACCGGCGATGGTTGTCGCGCCGACCAGCTTGATGAGTAACTGGGTCGATGAAACAGCACGTTTTGCACCGGACTTGCGGGTTCTCGTTTTGCAAGGCAAAGACCGTTTGCAACGTTTTGACCAGATTCCGAAGCACGATCTCGTCCTCACCACTTATGCGCTGTTGCCGCGCGATGAGGAATTGCTCAATGAACACGAATACCATTTGATCATTCTCGACGAATCGCAGTACATCAAAAACATGCGGTCCAAGTCGGCGCAGGCAGCGGGCTTGCTCCGTTCACACCATCGTCTCTGTCTGACAGGCACGCCTCTCGAAAACCACTTGGGCGAATTGTGGTCGCAATTCCACTTTTTGCTACCGGGATTGCTGGGCGACGAGAAAAATTTTAACGCCGATTTCCGTACGCCGATTGAAAAACTGAGCGATGAGGTGCGGCGCAATTTGCTGACCCGCCGCATCAAACCGTTCATGCTGCGTCGCACGAAAGACAAGGTCGCGAAAGAGTTGCCGCCCAAAACCGAAATGGTGCGCAGTGTCGAACTCTCTAACGAGCAGCGCGATATTTACGAAACCGTGCGTCTTGCGATGGACAAAAAAGTGCGCGACGAAATCTCCAAAAAAGGCGTGGCCCGCAGTCAAATCGTCATTCTGGAAGCGCTGCTCAAATTGCGTCAGGTCTGCTGCGATCCGCGGCTCATCAAATCCGACCTCGGAAAAGTTTCGTCAGCGGCTTCGTCCAAGCTCACGGAATTGATGGAAATGCTGGACGAACTTCTGGCGGAAAAGCGGAAAATTCTCGTCTTCTCGCAATTCACCAGCATGCTGGCCCTGATAGAAGCCGAACTGCAGGCGCGTCGCATCCCTTATGCGCTCTTAACCGGCGATACCGTTGATCGCGCTGGTGCCGTGCGATCATTTCAGCAAGGCGATGTCTCGCTCTTTTTGATCAGCCTGAAGGCAGGCGGCGTCGGCTTGAACCTGACGGCGGCAGATACCGTGATTCACTACGATCCGTGGTGGAACCCCGCCACCGAAACACAAGCGACAGACCGTGCCTGGCGCATTGGTCAGGACAAGCCGGTGTTCGTTTACAAACTGATTGCGAACGGCACGCTGGAACAAAAGATTCAGGAACTCCAGCAGAAAAAAGCCGACCTGGCGCAAGCCATTCTGTCCAGCGGTGAAGTACAAAATGTGCAAATCACGCAGGAAGATTTGCAAGCCATCTTTGCGCCGCTGGAGGAATAGCGTCTGCTAAGTATCGCGTAGAAAGTGGGGCATAGGAGGCGCCCCACTTCCCGTTTCTACTTCTTCTTGCCTTTTGCCGTCGCGCCGGTATCGATCAGGCTGCGCAACATCCACGCATTTTTTTCATGGATTTGCAGACGCTGGACCATGATATCGACTGTCGGTTGATCGTCAGCTTTGTCGGCCAGCGCCATCGCCGCACGACACGAACGGGCGACCGCATCCTGTCCGGCAATGATGTCGCGAATCATGCCATCTGCATCGAGCGAGCCATCACCTTCCTTCATCGAAGACAGTTTTGAAAACTCACTGAAACTGCCCGGCGCCTGAGAACCAAGTGAACGAATGCGCTCGGCAATCGCATCCAGCGCATTCCACAGCTCGGTGTATTGATCCATGAACATGATGTGCAAGGTCTGAAACATCGGACCTGTCACATTCCAATGATAGTTGTGCGTCTTCAGATAGAGCACGAAACTGTCCGCCAGCACATTCGAGAGCGCCTTGCTGATGGCTGCGCGATCCTTGGCAGAAATGCCGTTGTTAATTTCTGGTACGCTACGCATGATTTTTATCCCTTCTTGGTTTTTGTTGGGGTGTGTTTGCGTTTTTATTCTACCCACATTTGCCAATTTGCGTTTTTTGCGCGTTGTTTGCCCCTTTCCCGACGCCCTTTGAAGCCGTGGCAGCTGTAACGCTATAATCTTTGGGATATCGTTCTCTTTTTCCTGACCCATGATAGACCTTTCCAAACTCGGCCTTGACGGTCTCGACCTTTCATTCCTACCGCCAGCGCTACTGGGACGCCTGACGTTTAAACTCAGTGCGCCAACCCAAGAGGCGCTCCCGCCGGGTCGCCATTGGCTTGGCTTGGCCGACGAACGCGACACCTTGCTCATCGTGCCGGAGGGGCTGGAGCCCAATCGTCCCGTCCCGCTACTGGTCATGTTCCATGGCGCCAACGGCCACGCCGACAAGGTCCTGCCTTTCCTTGAACCGCATGCGCTCCAACACCAATTCCTGCTGCTGATACCGCAATCCACTTACCCGACCTGGGACTTGACCATTGCCGGTCACGGCCCGGACTTGGCACGTCTGGATACGGCCCTCACGAAAGTCGCCTCGCACTTCCTGATCGACCGCAATCATTTCGGCTTTGCGGGTTTTTCTGATGGGGCCAGCTATTCCTTATCCACGGGCATCTCCAACGGGGATTTGCTCAGCCATGTCATCATGATGTCGGGGGGCTTCATGAATGCTTACCAACCTGTGGGTAAGCCTTTATTGTTCATCGCGCATAGCCCAGAGGATGAGCAACTGCCGATCGAGAAAAGCGGTAAAAAATACGCGCGCATATTGAAAGAAGCTGGCTATGACGTGGACTATTTTGAGTTCAGTGGCCTTCATGTGATTCATCCACACGTGGTAGATAAAGCCATCGAATTTTTTCTGAAATAGCCCATGCCTTCCACGCATGAAGCGGCGCTGCCTCCATCATGGAACGCCGCCGTGCACCCTTGATAATCTTCTACCCAATTCGATTCTCGAAAGGAATCGCGTAAAATGGCAAGCGCTTGCCGACTCTCAGGATAACCATGGATTTTGAACTTGCCATTCCTTTTGCCGCAAAATTGATTCCGCACATCTTGCCGGATACCCCCTTGATGGAACGCCTGTCATCGCACGGACTCGCAACAGGGCGTATTGCAGTACCCGCTCACTTTTTCAACAGTCACGATCTGGTGCAACTGGACAGACTGGCCAAGGAAGAAAATGATCTATCCTTGATTTTTCAGATTATCGCCCTGAAAAATATTTTGCAGGACAAGGACGATGTGGTGGTGCAAGACCTGCAATCTCTGGTACCGGCCCTCGTGGCTTACCTGTCGCGCCATGCGATCGACGGCTGGCTCTATCGCCGCAACCGGGATGGCATCCTGTTGCCGTGGCTAATCGATGCCATTGAATACATCGAACCGCCCGAAGGAACCGGTCTGCCTTTCGTCACAATCAACCTGCTGGCCAACACAATGCAATCAGCAAACCGCGCAGAAGACAATGCGGACAACCCCGAGATGTGGCGTTCCGGGATGACCAATGCCATCCTGTTTCGCTGGCGAGAAATGGGGCAGTGGACCGTGCCGGAACTGCTGGCACGCAGGGGCTTTTTCCGGGAATGTCCAGAATTCAAGGCGGAATATGAAGCCCAGGTTGCGCGCTTCCGCCATTTTCAGCCACAGTTCGGCAAACAGTTTTATGCCGCCCATCATGCCTTTCTTGTGAATAGAAAGGACCGGTTTGACGGGGTGGAGTTTTACCGCTTCCAGCAAGACATGCCTGTCAAATGCATTAATGACGAGGAAATGCTGAACCGACGCATTGAAGTCAACACCGATCGTCGCGCAGGCGGTGTACACGGTTACGATTTCACCCGCATCCCCCTGCATTGTTATCTCTACATGTTTCACCTGGAACTGCATGAAAACATCTGGGTGCATGTGCAGAATCTGAAGGAATACGCCTATCGCCCGGAATTGCGTGACAAGTTGGTGTTACCCAAAGAGCACCGCGTGCTGGTCGACATCCTGACTTCCCGCATGGATGTGCTGATGAACGACATCATCGAAGGAAAATCAGGCGGCACGACCATTCTGTGCATGGGCGCGCCCGGCCTGGGCAAAACTCTGACGGCCGAAGTGTATTCGGAAGTGGTGAGCAAACCCCTGTACCGCGTGCACTCCGGTCAGCTGGGCACGTCCGCAGAATCCGTCGAATCTTCGCTTGCCGCCATTTTGCGTCGCGCGGCACGCTGGAACTGCATCCTGCTGCTTGACGAAGCGGACGTGTACATCCGAAAACGCGATAACGACATGCAGCACAACGCGATCGTTGCGGAGTTTTTACGCACGCTGGAATATTTCAGCGGCTTGCTGTTCATGACGACGAACCGCATGGACGATGTGGATGATGCCATTCTTTCCCGCTGCATTGCCGTCATTCGTTACGACATCCCGCCGCGCGCCGACGCCATCCGCCTGTGGCAAACGCTGTCGGAACAATTCCAGATTTCCCTGTCGGACAAGCTTGTCCAAGACCTAGTGAAGGCTTTCCCCAATTCCAGCGGACGCGATATCAAGGAGTTGTTGAAACTGACGAGCCGCTTCTGCGCCGGGATCGGTGAGCCGGTTTCCTTGCCAGCCTTCAAACAGTGCGCGACGTTCAGGGGGAAAAGCGGCTACCTGGGTGGTGCGCATCTGGCCAAACGCACGCTCAGCACGAAATCCAAAGCCTGAGCCTGCCGCCTTCGCAAGAGCGGGCGCCCTTTCGGCAATGCCCCGCATCCCGTCGCTTTCCTCACGGGAGCGGCGGACGTCTTGAGTGCGCCAACGCTATCTGTTCCTGTTGAAGCGAAAGCCATTCTGAAATAAAAACGGCGCCCGAAGGCGCCGTTTTTATTACTGCTTACACAGAAATTACTTCTTGCCCGCGTACAGAGCCGTGGTGCCGTTTTCAATCATCTTCTTGATTTCAGCATCGCTAAAGCCCAAGCCCTTCAGCACTTCTTCGCTGTGCTCGCCGAGCATCGGGGAGCGCGTAACAGATACGCCCGACTCGGAGAACTTGATCGGGGAACCGATCGTCAGGTACTTGCCGCGGATCGGGTGATCCACTTCAACGATCGTGCCAACTTTGCGCAGCGACTCGTCGTATGCCAGTTCCTTGAAGGAGTTGATCGGACCGCAAGGGATGTCGTACTCGGCAGCCCACTTCACGAATTCGTGCTTCTCGTACTGCACCGAGATGGATTCGATGTACTTGATGATCGAGAAGAACTTGTCGCGACGTGCTTCGAACGTGTTGTACGCCGGATCGTCTTTCCATTCCGGCTTCTTGATCATGTCGCAAATCTTGCCCCATGCAGAAGCTTGAATCGTGTAGTACACATAAGCGTTCTGGTCGGTTTCCCAGCCCTTGGTCTTGATAACCCAGCCCGGTTGGCCGCCGCCGCCAGCGTTACCGCCGCGCGGGGTGGAATCGCCGAACGGCAGACCCAGTTCTTTTTGCGGATACTCGTCCAGTGTACCGGTACGTTCCAGACGTTGTTGGTCGCGCAGCTTGACGCGGCAGAGGTTCAGCACGCAGTCTTGCATTGCAACGGCAACTTTCTGGCCACGGCCAGTCTTGTTCTTGTATTGCAGCGCGGCCAGAATACCGATCGCCAGGTGCATACCGGAGTTGGAGTCACCCAGTGCTGCGCCGGATACTGTCGGTGGGCCGTCCCACCAGCCGGTGGTCGAGGTTGCGCCGCCGGTGCACTGCGCGACGTTTTCGTACACTTTGTACGATTCGTTGCGGTGGCCTGCTGCATAACCCTTGACCGACGCCAAGATCATGCCCGGATTGATTTTTTGGATGTTTTCCCAGGAGAATCCCATGCGATCCAGCGCGAATGGTGCGAAATTTTCGACCATGATGTCGCATTCTTTGATCAGACGGGTCAGAACTTCCTTGCCTTCAGCAGTACGGCCATTCAGACAGACAGACTTCTTGTTGCCGTTGAACATCGTGAAGTAGAGGGAATCTGCGCCCGGAACATCTTGCAGCCAGTCGCGGGTTGCGTCACCCGAATTCGGCATTTCGCACTTGATAACTTCTGCGCCCATCTGGCCAAGAAGCTGCGTGCATGCCGGACCTGCCTGGACATGGGTGAAGTCCAGTACCTTCAAACCTGCTAATGCTTGATTAGACATAATCTCAAAATTCCTTTTGATTTGGTTGTTCCTGAAGCATTACCACGAGGGGTTCTGCCCAGCCTATAAAACCGCCTTGGTAAGGCGAATTGGTTGTAGCTTTCAAGCCCCCTATAACCCCATTTAGCAAATGGAAAAAGGCCAGTCTGCTTAGAAGCAACTAATATTTTACCCCATACCCGCGTTTTATCAATAGTCGCCGGCTCGGTTTCTCCAACTTTTTTACCGTTTGGATAGAAAAGACCCACTCTTCCGGCGTTTGCGCCAGAATAGTGGATTTCATGGGCAGTCTCTGTTTTTTAATATCCAGCCAACCGGCCGGATATTCGTCTCAACTTTTCTTCCCTCGCCCAGCGAGATTGGCTCAACACTTCCGCCTTGATTTCATTGAGCGGCCATCCATCGACCGTCGCGCATTTGCACGCTGCAACAGCCATGCGTTTCCCTATACCGTATCCAAGAACCGTGCCCGCCTGGCATCTTTGAATTTCTTCTTTTACATCAATTAGTTATACCGCCCATTCAGGCTCCGGGACAACGGACCACTGTCAAAACAGGTATTTTGGCAGAAACTGGGCAGTTTTATGGCAGCCCATGCCAACCTGGCAGTAGAATGACAGGCATACATGCCTTTTCATGATTCACAACAACCCATGGAACAATTTTCAGAGCTTGCCTCTTTTCTCGACGCTCAATCCGATCCCTATTTGCTGTTCGATCGCAACTACCGCATCCTGGCGGTCAACGCCGCGTTCCGCGATTACGCGCATGCCGCCCCCTCCGTAATCAGCCGCACGTGTTACGACGTCTCGCATCAGTATGCCGCGCCTTGCGACCAATCCGGCGAAACCTGCCCATTGGCACGCAGCCTGATCTCGGGCAAGCCGGAATGCGATATCCACTTGCACCATACTCCTCACGGCGAGGAATACGTCAATATCGAGCTAACCCCTATCCGCGGAAAGGACGGTGATATCGTTTGCTTTGTCGAGCGCATGAAGCCGGTCAGCGAAGCCAAAGGACTCACAGAAGGCCAAGGCTTGATTGGCCGCTCACCCGCCTTCCAGAAAATGCTTGCCCTTGCCACGCGGGTGGCGCCCTCTGAAGCGGTTGTGCTCCTTTCCGGCGAATCCGGTACCGGCAAGGAATTGGCCGCCCATGCCATCCACCACGCCAGTCGCCGCGCCAACGCTCCCTTTATTGCGGTCGATTGCTCGGGTATTCCGGAAACCCTGTTTGAAAGCGAGCTGTTCGGTCACGAACGCGGCGCGTTCACCGGTGCCATCTCGCGCAAGCAGGGGCTGGTGGAAGCAGCCAGTGGCGGGACGCTCTTTCTGGATGAAGTGGGCGAAATCCCGCTGTCGATGCAGGTGAAATTGCTGCGCCTGCTCGAAACCGGCACCTTTCGGCGGGTCGGGTCGACCGAATTGCAATATGCGAACATCCGCGTCATTTCTGCGACGCACCGCGACTTGCGGCAGATGGTCCAGGAGGGCAGTTTTCGAGCCGATCTCTTCTATCGCCTGAACATTTTTCCGATTCAAATGCCATCGCTTCGCGAGAGGATGGCCGATCTACCCTTGCTGGTCAAAACCCTGCTCGCACGCGTCTCGCCTGAGCGCACCCTGAACCTTTCGCCAGATGCCCTCCAAGTTCTGCTCGACTATGCTTTTCCGGGCAACGTGCGCGAACTGCGCAATCTACTGGAACGCGCGGCACTCTTGTGCGATGGCGACCGGATCACGCCTGCCCACCTTGCCCTTCCCAAGGCACCCACCAAAACTTCACCGCCGCGACCGGACCTAAGCGATCCTGCACTGCGTCAGTGGCTCACTGATTTTCGCGGTAGCCGCAAGGAACTCGCCCAGACGCTGGGTATCAGCGAACGCACGCTGTACCGCAGGATTCAGGAACTGGGAGATGCGCCAAAATAATTATTGAAACGGGGTATCCGGCGCACTGGCAGCATCGTGTTCCAAACTGGTTAAGGCAAACGCGCATTGCATGTCGCCCGCCCGTGCGCCTTCTGCGTACCAATTCGCGGCTTTTTGTACATCGCGCGCAACCCCGCGCCCATCACGATACAAACTACCGAGCCACAAGTAGGCGGTAGCAAACCCTTTTCCCATGGCTGCTGAGAACAGCTTCATGCCCTGCTCGACATCTCGCTTGCCGTGCGAGCCTGTCACCAAATGATGTCCCAGGATGGCCATTGATCGCGCGTCGCCACACTCGGCAACACGCATCAGCCACGCATGTCCTGCTTCAACATCCTGCGGCACATGTTGTCCAGCCAAATACAAATCGGAAAGGTGATTGCCGGCATTGAAATAACCAGCATTGAACGCTTTCTCCAGCATTGGCATCCCACTTGCGACATCTTTTTTGCATCCCTCCCCAAGGACACGCATCATCCCGACCGACGCAACCGCCACCACCATCCCGTTTTCGGCGCCGAACGACAACAGACGATAGGCTTTTGCCTTGTCTACTGGCACGCCCTCACCCGATTGATACAGCCATCCCAAATTGCAGGCCGCACGCACATCGCCTTCCTGTGCTGCACGCTCGTACCAGGCAATCGCAACAGATAAATCACGTTCTATGGCAATGCCAAATGCGTAGATTTTCCCCATGTGAAACATCGCCGTCGCATCGCCCAATTCGGCCAAAGTACGGATGCGCTCAATGGCGCGCGGATAAGCGGTAGGCACGGTATTGTCATCATCTTCGCTGCGGGTCACGCGTGTTTGCGCTTCGGCGCGATGTTTCGCATTCGCCAATTGATGCAACAAGTAGCATAGGAAGTCCCCCATTGACGCACTCTCGCGAATTTCTGACCAAACAATCTCATCGATGACGCTATCGTCGTAGTCGTAGTCCCAAGCGCGCTTTTTCAGAATGTTATGCATGTGGTGCTCATAGATTGTTTTTACCTTGTTGATCGCGCACGGGGAGACGCAACGTTTATACGCCATTGCGCGCTATCGATTCGAAAATGGTACCGGAATTCGGCTGGCGCGGCGAGAGTCGTAGGAATTATTTGCGCGCGGCCGGATATCCTTGAACACAAATAAAAAGCCCCGCTTTTTTGTTAAGCGGGGCTTTTTAACAATCTGAAGAACCTGTTGCCAGGTTCATTTTTCGTCATGGCGACGATGTCTGCTTACGCAGCGCGAATCATGGCCTTTCCTGGCGGAAGCATAGTGCCCGTTTCGTACAAGCGTTGGTGCCACGAGAGCGCCTTTTCAATAACGTGAGGCGTTTGGCCGCCACGCTTGATGGCTTCGTCGACATATTCCTGCAACAAGACTTTGTACGGGCCTTCCACGCAGTTGTCGATGATGACCTGAGCGCGTTCACGCGGTGCGAGGCCACGCAAATCAGCAAGGCCAACCTCAGTAACCAGGATGTCCACATCGTGCTCGTTATGATCAACGTGTGGCACCATGGGCACGATGCTGGAAATAGCGCCATCCCGTGCAATCGACTTCGTGACAAAGACCGACAAATAGGCGTTGTGGGTGAAGTCGCCAGAACCGCCAATGCCATTCATCATGTGCGTACCCATGACGTGCGTGGAATTGACGTTACCGTAGATGTCCGCTTCCAGGGCCGTATTGATCGTGATGAGACCAAGACGTTGAACCACTTCCGGATGGTTGCTGAGTGTTTGCTGGCGAATCACCAACTTGTCCTTGTAGCGACCAAAGTTTTCAAACACTTTCTTGCTCATCTCTTCCGACAGCGTAATGGCCGTGCAGGAGGCATAGTCCATCATGCCGGAGTCGATCAGCTCAAAGGTCGAATCTTGCGCGACCTCGGAATACATCGTCAGGTTCTTGAACGGACCATTTTTCAGACCCGACATGACTGCGTTGGCGATGGTGCCAACCCCCACTTGCATCGGACGCAGGCTCTCCGTCAAGCGGCCTTTCTTCATCTCATCCTGGAAGAAGTCAACCAAGTGATCCGCAATCTTTTGTGTATCCGCATCCGCCGGCAGATTGGCGGACGGCGTATCCCATTCGTCATTGATCACGATCGCCACAATCTTCTCAGGCGGGATATGGATCGCGTGAGAACCAACGCGGTCGCTAGGCGTCATGATGCCGATCGGCGCACCGTTCGGGAACTGCGGCCATTTTTCCGGCCAGAAAATGTCATGGGCACCTTCCATCTCGAGCGAGTAGGCAAGATTGATTTCCACAATCACCTGCTCTGCTTGCGCCGCGAAAATTTCGCTATTCCCGCCAGAAGCGGTCGGCACAATCCCGCCATCTTCAGTGATGGCAACGGCTTCAATGATGGCCAGATTGATGGGGCCAAAATGATTTTTGCGCAAGCGCTCGCCCGTCTCGAACAGATGAGAGTCGAAGTACATGATTTCGCCGCGATTAATGGCGTCGCGCATCGTGCGGTCCGTTTGAAACGGTGAACGCTTATAGAGCGCGCCCGATTTAGCCAAATCGGAATCAACATTATTGCCCAGCGACGCGCCCGTCAGGTAGGTGAGCTTCAGGTCGCGGGCGTCAGGGCGGCGGGCAATAGCACGCGGCACGACTTTGGCGCTTCCGGCGAGCGTGAACCCGCTCGCGCCAATGACCATGCCTTTTTTAACATACTCGACAGCAACTTCCGGCGCGGTAATCTTTTCCAGCAGCTGGGGCATGCGAATACGTTTTTTAATCAATACATCATCTTTCATAAATCCTCGTTTATTTATATGGGTCTTAACGAATTGGAAAGTGCTGAGGGGTTCAGCAAGCAGCCTGAGGATAGAAAAGAACGCCATCCTGGTCGGAGGACGCCATTTTACAAGCTAGCGATGAGGGTGTCGGAAGCGCGAGCGAAGTATAACGTAATCAGAGGAAAAGGGGAAAGTCTCCGATGTGTAACAACAGATTTTACTTTTTATATGTAATCACCGAATAGCAGGCGCTCCCGCCCTTCCGCGCGACCTGATTTGGCTTGCCAGGCGAAAAGCCGCAAACCCTCGGCTGCCCCCCCCCAGGCAGGGGTCACGCCTCCCGATTATGCGACGTCCCCATGACGTCAACAGGGGCCAAGGGGCGCTCGCGAACGTGTCGGACATTCCTCTTCCCAGCGCCGACTGTTTCTCACCCAATACCCCTGATACAAACGTAAAACCCCCGCTTCATGGAAAAGACGGGGGGCTCAGAAGCAAAACAGCGGCCCGAAGGCCGCTGTTTTGAGACTCACTTGCTAACAGGTAGCAATTAAGCTTTTGCTGCTTGTGCTGCCATCGCATCAACCTTAGCGTTGTTTTCAGTGATGAAACGACGACGCCACGGTTTGAGAACGAAGAATGCCAGGAACGAGCAGGTGAACGCGATACATGCCGACAGGATGAACACGCGATCCCAGTTACCGCCTGCAGACAGAGCTGCAGCAAACGGAACCAGCAAGGACGATGTACCTTTTGCGGTGTAGAGCGTACCAGCATTACCAGCGGCGTTTTTCGCACCGAAGGTGTCTGCGCACATGGATGGGAACAGCGAGAAGATTTCGCCCCAGAACGCGAACGTCAGAGCTGCGAAAACCATGAAGCCCCACGGCGTACGGCCAGTCCACATCAGACCCAGCAGCGACAGACCTTCGCAGCCGAACACGATCAACATGGTGTTTTCACGACCGATACGGTCAGAGATGTAGCCGCACAGCGGACGGGTAGCACCGTTAGCGATATTGTCGATCGACATAGCCATCGTCAACAGCGGGAGGGTGATGCCCAACAGCGTGACGGGGATCTTGGCCAGACCGTAGTCACGAGCAACCGGACCGAAGGAAGCCGTTGCCATGATACCGCCGGAAGCTACGCCCACGAAGCAGATGTAGATCAGCCAGAAAATCGGCTGACGAACAATTTGCGTCGGCGTGAATTCCATCTTCGAGGTGATAACGCGCGGAACAGCCTTAATGGACGGATCCAGCTTCGCCTTCGGCATGAAGAACGAGCAGATTGCGATCACGATACCTTGGCCAATACCGAACACGAAGAACGCTTTTTGGTAGCCGGAGCTGTTGATCATCGCTGCAACCGGAACAACGGTAAACGCTGCACCTGCACCGAAGCCTGCTGCCGTCGCACCTGCTGCGAGACCGCGCTTGTCCGGGAACCATTTAACTGCTTGACCCACTGCAGTACCGTAAACGGCACCTGCACCCATACCAGTCACCACAGCTGCTGCGTACAGGAATGTGAGGGAGTCAGCATAGGAGTTCATCACCCAGCCTGCTGCTGCCAGAACTGCGCCGCCCAAAATGGTGACGCCCGGGCCGAATTTGTCAGCACACCAGCCTTCAACCGGAACCAACCAGGTTTCGAAGAAAATGAAGATGGTGAATGCCAACTGAACTGACGTACGCGACCAACCCCATTTATCCTGGATCGGCGCCACGAACAGCGTCCAGCCGTACTGGCAGTTTGCAACCGTTGCCATACAGATGATCCCGAGGACCAGCTGTATCCAACGATTTGGATACTTCTCAACTTTACCTTCTGTAGCCATATGTCTACTCTCCTTAAGGTTATTTTGAAACAATACACTTCAACGGATTGCTCCGTCTGTTGCCTGACTCTGCACCTAAAACCGAAACACACCGGTAAGTTTTTCTGCCCATGTATGACGGCTTACGGAATTGCCATTCAATTGTGCGAGAACATTATTGCCGTGACCATGACCACGGTCAAGAACAAAAATATTTTTATCGGGATTTCCCATATAAATTTGCGCAATCCCTACGCCGACTCTCCGGGTTTTGTGTTAGAAATCACGCCCTCGGCGCGCTGCATTTTCTGTCTGAGCAAGCGATTGAAAGCCGTCACGCTTGAGACGGTGCGCACATGCACCCCCTCTGCAATCACCTCTTTCTCGTCTCGCATAGACACGCGAAACACCAAGCATCTCCCTGAAATGCCCGTTAATTCAGCGGTCGCCGCCACGCGCATGCCCACGGGCGTGGCCCCTTCATGCCGAATATCCAGACGCGTCCCCACCGATTGCTGCCCCAGCGGCAAACTCGCCTCTATGGCACGCTGCGCGGCAGCTTCCATCAACGCCACCACGGCCGGCGTTGCCAGCACCGGCATTTTGCCGCTCCCCATGCTCACCGCCGTGTGTGCTTCTGACACGGTCATTTCTGCCATACCCGTCAGCCCCGGGCGCATTTTGCCAATCTCATCCATCACAACACCCACGCAAGTTATCGATAGTTAGAATCATTTAATCAATTTTGCAACAATTTAAGTGAATTAGTTTTTCCGCAAATCAATATACTGCCAGTCCGATTGCAAGAGAGGATGCTTCTTAAATCCCATTACCCAAGGACGCACCAACCAATTGCGCGCGCGTGAAACGTGCAGCGACCAGGCGGTATCCGCCTCCATCCGGCGGCTCATCTGGGCATAGAGCTGATTGCGTTTGTTGCCCGAGGGTAATAAAACGGCCTTGCGATACAAGGCATCGTAAGTTGCCGACTGGTAACACGCATGATTGCCGCGTCCCGCATTGGGGCCATAGAGCAGTTGCACAAAATTCTCGCCCTCAGGGAAATCCGCGTGCCATGCACTCCCCCACATCATCAATTTACACTCCGTCGCCGCTTTGACATTGTCGGCAAAATTACTCGCCGGAAATTCCGCGCGGATCCCGATGCGATCCAATCCGCGCTTCCATATTTCCGAAGCCAGCTTGGAACTGGCACTCGCTTCAGTGTGGATCTTGAGCAACAAGGGTTTGCCGTCCGGTAAGCTGCGGAAGCCATCCGCGCCGCGTTTGTAGCCAAAATGATCCAGCAAACGATTCGCCAATTCCGGCTCGTACGCAACGCTGCTACGGTAGGCCGGATCGTGGCCCACCACCCCCGCGGGCACCAGCATGTGCGCCTGGCTGGCCTGGCCGCGGCGCAAGAGCGTGATTTCATCATCCACGCTGTACGCCATGGCAATCGCGCGGCGCAGCGCGATTTTTTCTTTCGAATACCCCCCCACAATCGAGTCTTTGAAATTGAAAATCGTGTACGTCACCTCCGGCTCGATCGTGCGGACCAAACGCAAGCCTTGCACAACAAATTCCGGTTTCAATTTATCCTCGTCCAGCACCTGCGTCGCGGCCAATTGCGGCAGCTTGTCGAAATCGATCTTTCCTTCCTGAAAGGCCAGCCAGCGCGACTGCTCTTCCTCGATGATGGCAATCTCCACGCGCCCGACTTGCGGCATGGTTTTGCCCTGCATGTCTTTCACAATCTGCGCGTCGCCAGGATCGGCAGATGCCGCAAAATTCCAGACGAAGCCGCGATAATCGGGGTTCGCTTCCAGCACGATTTTGCTGCGTGGGACATACTGCTTGAGCAGATACGGCCCGGTGCCCACCGGATGCTGCCCGCTTTGCAAGCCATACGCTTCAATCACTTCGCGTGCGACCGCCGCCAGCCCACCATAGGCCAGCACATAGGAAAAATTCGCATCCGGTGCATTCAAGCGAATTTGCAGCGTGTAGCGATCCAGCACGCGCAACCCCGCCACCGGCGCATCGTAATCAAACCGTCCGGTTCGCTTGGCTTTCGTCGCCAGCGCATCCAGCCCGACGATCTTCCCTTCGACAAAACCGGCCGACGGCGAACGATTGGCCGGATCCATCAGACGCTTGATCGTGTAGACGTAATCTTGCGCAACCAGCTCGCGCTTGTGCCCTTGGAATGCCGGATCGGGGGTAAAAAAAATGCCCGGCTTGATGCGAAAAGTATAGGCTTTGCCGCGATCGCTCACGACCGGCAACGCTTCCGCCGTTTTGGGCACTAACTTCGCCGGGCGCGCCAGGTAATCGTAAGTGAGCAAGGTTTCAAAAATCGCGTCCGCCACCCAGCCCGAATAATAATTTTGCGTGCGCACCAGGTCGAAACCATCATCCGGCGCCTCAAATACCGTGCGCACAACCTTATTGGGATCGGCGGCGTGTGCCAGCCCCACAAAGGCCAGCATCAACAACCCTGTTTTCCAGAATGATCGCTTCATGATTTTCCGTTTTGCCTCACGTCCGTCTAGGATATTATGTAATGTTCGCCAGCAAAAGGCTTTATAATTTTTTGTTCGACACCCTCTTGTTTTGGCTCTGGATGAAAGTATTTCGCGGACTTCCCCCACCTCACGCCCGAATTCCGTGTGCACTGGCGATTGGCAATTTCGACGGCGTCCATCGCGGTCACCGCCTGTTGCTGGAACGCCTGCGCGCCACGGCGCGCCAGTTGAACGTGGCCTCCGCCGTCATGACCTTTCAGCCACATCCCCGCGAGTATTTCGCGCAGCTGTCCGGCGATCTGTCCCGCATCCCGCCCACCATCGCCAACCTGCGCGACAAGCTGCTATCGTTCCGCACCATCGGTCTTGATCGCGTGATCGTCGAGCATTTTACGGCACGCTTTGCCGCCCTGACCGCCGCAGAATTCATCGAACAGATTCTGGTGCAGGGTTTGCAGGTGAAATGGCTGATCGTCGGCGAAGATTTCTGTTTCGGCGCAGACCGCACCGGAGACATTGCCGCGCTGCGCGAAGCGGGCCAACGGCACGACTTTGCCGTGGACGTCATGCGGGATGTCCTGATTGACGACCAGCGTATTTCTTCTTCTGCCGTGCGCGCTGCGCTTGGCAACGGCGATTTCCCGCTTGCAGCGCAATTGCTGGGTCATCCCTACACCATTTCCGGCCATGTCATTCATGGCCGGGAACTGGGACGCGACATCGGTTTTCCCACGCTGAACCTACGCATGGCCCCGCAAAATCCGGTAATCAACGGCATTTTCGTCACGCGGGTGCATGGCTTATCCGACCAGCCTTTGCCTTCGGTTTCCTGCATCGGCACCCGACCGACCGTCGATGACAGCGGCAAGCGCCTGCTGGAAACCCATATTCTGGATTTTCAGCAAGATTGCTACGGCAAGCTGGTCAAGGTGGAATTTCTGAAAAAACTGCGCGACAACCGGAAATTCGACAATCTGGACGCCCTCACCACCGCCATTCAGGACGATGTCGCGCAGACAAGGGCTTACTTCGCTGGTCAGCCCACATAAGCCCCCCCCCAGAAACCCTGCCGGAATGGCGTTCTGCCTGTAAAATGATGGGTTTACTAGATTAGCTTCCATTGAAGCTGCGACAAGCGAAATCATGTCCAAAAAGAACGACAAATCCCAATCTGCCAAGCCCAGCAAGGATTATCCGGTCAATATGCCGGAAACCCCGTTCCCCATGCGCGGCGACCTCGCCAAACGCGAGCCGCTGTGGGTCAAACAATGGCAGGAAAAGAAAATCTACGAGCGCCTCCGCAAAGCCGCGAAGGGCCGCCCGATGTTCACACTGCACGATGGCCCGCCGTATGCGAACGGCGACATTCACATCGGCCACGCCGTGAACAAGATTCTCAAGGACATCGTCATCAAGTCACACACGATGGCAGGCTACGATGCGCATTACGTGCCTGGCTGGGATTGCCACGGCATGCCGATTGAAATCCAAATCGAAAAATTGCATGGCAAGCATTTGCCGGTCGCAGAAGTACACGCCAAAGCACGCGCCTATGCGGCCGAACAAGTCGAACGCCAGAAAAAAGATTTTATCCGTCTCGGCGTACTGGGTGAGTGGGATAACCCTTACCTGACCATGAACTTCCGCAACGAAGCGGACGAATTGCGCGCGCTCGGCGAACTCGTGGAAAAAGGGTATGTGTATCGCGGCCTGAAACCCGTGAACTGGTGTTTCGATTGCGGCTCGGCACTCGCCGAAGCGGAAGTGGAATATCAGGACAAACGCGATCCGGAAATCGATGTGGGTTTTGCGTTTGCGGAACCGGAAAAAGTTGCGGCAGCCTTCAATCTGGCGAAACTACCGACGGGCAAAGGCATGATCGTGATCTGGACCACGACGCCGTGGACGATTCCGTCCAACCAGGCGCTGAACGTGCATCCGGAAATCGACTACGCGCTGATCGAAACCGAAAAAGGCTTGCTGATCCTCGCCGAAGAACGTGCGATGAAAGCGGCCGCAGGCGATGCGCACAACTGCCATCTGCAAAAAGCCTACAACTTCACACAGTGGAACAAACTCGCCACGTGTAAAGGTGCCGCGCTGGAAGGCATCCGCTTCAAGCATCCGCTGTATGAGATGCACGAAGGTTATCGTCGTTTGTCGCCAGTGTACCCTGAAGAATATGTGACCCTCGACACCGGTACGGGTGTCGTGCACTCCGCGCCCGCGTATGGCGTGGATGACTTTTTGTCGTGCAAGAAGAACGGCATGACGGACAAAGAGATCTTGAATCCGGTGATGGGCGATGGTCACTATGCATCGTGGCTGCCGCTCTTCGGCGGCATGACCATCTGGGAAGCCTCGCGTCCGATTTGCGACAAACTGCGCGAAGCCGGTGCGCTGCTGAACTTGGGCATGTCGTCGCACAGCTACATGCATTGCTGGCGTCACAAAACGCCGATCGTGTACCGCGCGACCTCGCAATGGTTCGCCGGCATGGATGTGAAGCCGAAAGACGGCGGCCCGACGCTGCGCGAAACTGCGCTCAAGGGCGTGGAAGAAACCGCGTTCTACCCCGACTGGGGCAAGGTGCGCTTGCACAACATGATCGCGAATCGCCCTGACTGGACGCTCTCGCGCCAGCGTCAGTGGGGCGTGCCGATGGCGTTTTTCGTGCACAAAGAAACCGGTGCGCTGCATCCGCGTACGCCGGAGTTGATCGAACAAATCGCGCAACGCATCGAAAAGCAGGGCATCGAAGCGTGGCAAACGCTTGATCCCAAAGAACTGCTTGGCAATGATGCAGCGATGTATGAAAAGAACCGCGACACGCTGGACGTGTGGTTCGACTCTGGCATCACGCATCGCACCGTCATGCGCGGCTCACACGCACAACAACAAAGCTTCCCGGCCGATCTGTATCTGGAAGGCTCCGATCAGCATCGCGGCTGGTTCCATTCCTCGCTGCTGACCGGTTCGATGCTCGACGGTCGCGCGCCGTACAAAGCCTTGCTCACACACGGCTTCGTGGTTGATGGCGAAGGCAAGAAGATGTCGAAGTCCGCGGGCAACGTCATCGCACCGCAGGAAGTGTTCGAAAAACTCGGCGCCGACATTTTGCGCCTGTGGGTCGCATCCACCGATTACTCTGGTGAACTGAACATCTCGAATGAGATTCTGACGCGCGTGACCGATGCCTATCGTCGCATCCGCAACACACTGCGCTTTTTGCTCGCGAACGTGTCGGACTTCAATTCGAAGACGGATGCGGTGCCGATGGACGAACTGTTCGAACTGGATCGCCATGCGATTGCGAATCTCGCGAAGCTGCAGGCCGAAATTCTCGACCACTACAAAGTCTACGAATATCATCCGATTGTTGCGAAGTTACAGACTTACTGCTCGGAAGATCTCGGCAGCTTCCATCTCGACATTCTGAAAGATCGCCTGTACACCGCAGGCACCTCATCAAAAGCCCGCCGCTCTGCGCAAACCGCAATGTGGCACATCACGCATGCGCTGCTGCGCCTGATGGCACCGATTCTGTCGTTCACCACGGAAGAAGCCTGGGCCGTCTTGGCGAGCCAGGAAGAATTTGCGGCCAGCGATGAAACCATTTTCACGCAGTTGTTCTATCCGCTGCCGGAAATCAAGGATGCTCCAATCTTGATGAACAAATACGCGACCCTGCGCGACATCCGCTCGGTCGTCACGAAGCAGCTGGAAGAGGTGCGTATCGCCGGCAAGATCGGTTCTTCGCTGCAAGCCGAACTGTCGATCAAGGCCAGCGGCGACAAATACGATGCGCTGAACAGTCTGGGCGACGATTTGAAATTCGTCTTCATCACGTCGGCAGTGAAGCTGGAAAAAGTCGCCAGCCCGACCGAGGAAGTGGTGACCGTCACGCCATCGTCTTCCACACGATGCGCGCGTTGCTGGCATTACCGTGACGACGTGGGCAGCGATCCGGCACATCCGCAGATTTGCGGACGCTGTGCCAGCAACCTGTTTGGCGAAGGAGAGTCGCGCAAATTTGCGTGACGTTCAGCATGGTTAAACGAAACAGATTCGCCTCCAAAAAAGCGTCGCTGATCCCATGGCTGGGTGTGGCGGCATTGATCGTCATTTTCGATCAACTGAGTAAAATCGCGGCCTCCAAACTGCTGGCCGCGAAGGGCTTTCTCAAAATCACGTCGTTTTTTAACCTGGTGCTGGCGTACAACAAAGGGGCTGCTTTCAGCTTTCTCGCCTCTGAAGGCGGCTGGCAACGCTATCTCTTCACGGGCATCAGCATCGCCGTTTCGCTTTTTCTCGTTTACCTGCTGAGAAAACATGCGTCGCAGCGGATGTTTTGCTGGGGACTGGCCTTATTGCTGGGCGGCGCCGTCGGCAACCTGATCGACCGCCTATGGTACGGCCACGTGATCGATTTTCTGGATTTTCATCTCGGCGGCTGGCACTGGCCCGCCTTCAATGTTGCGGACAGTGCCATTTGTCTGGGCGTCTTGCTTTTCATACTGGACGAATTGCGACGCGTCGGTAAAAATTAGCGTCACCCTTCTCACTCAGGAGAAACGGAGCATTTTATGGAACTTGCTGGTAAAAAAATCGTGCTGGGACTGACGGGCGGCATCGCCTGCTACAAGAGTGCTGAATTCCTTCGCGAAATGCTGCGCGCAGGCGCAACGGTCAACGTCTTGATGACAAAAAACGCGACCCAGTTCATCACGCCGGTCACCATGCAAGGGCTTTCTGGCAATCAGGTTTTTGTCGATCACTGGGACCCGCGCGTGATGAACAGCATGGCCCACATCAATATCACGCGTGAAGCGGATGCTTTTGTCGTGGCGCCCTGCACGGCCAATTTCATCGCCAAGCTGGCGCACGGCATTGCTGATGATCTCCTCTCTTCGCTTTGCCTGGCCCGCCCGCGTCACCTGCCGTTTATGGTCGCCCCCGCGATGAATGTGGAAATGTGGCAAAACCCCGCGACGCAACGCAATATGGCGCAATTGCGCGAAGACGGCATCGGCATTCTCGGCCCGGCGGCAGGCGAGCAAGCCTGCGGCGAAATCGGCATGGGTCGCATGCTGGAACCCGTCGAACTCTTGCAAGAAGTGGTCGCGGCCTTTCAACCCAAAGTCTTGGCAGGCAAGCGTGTCTTGATCACGGCGGGCCCGACATTCGAGCCCATCGATCCGGTACGCGGCATCACGAATCTTTCTTCAGGCAAGATGGGTTACGCCGTTGCGCGTGCCGCGCGCGAAGCAGGCGCGGAAGTTGTGCTCGTGTCCGGCCCCACGGCATTGACCACGCCTTATGGCGTCACGCGCATCAACGTGCAAACCGCTCAGCAAATGTACGACACGGTGATGCGCCACGTCGCCGGTCAGGATATTTTCGTTGCAGTTGCGGCTGTCGCTGATTGGCGCGTGGCCAATGCAAGCGCGCAAAAGCTGAAGAAAAATGAAAAAGGGGACGTACCGCAACTACACTTCGAACAGAATCCGGACATCCTGGCTTCGGTCGCCGCCTTGAAGCATCGCCCCTACTGTGTCGGCTTTGCGGCCGAGTCCGAAAATTTACTGAAAAATGGCGACGCGAAGCGCAAGAGCAAGAACATTCCGCTGCTGGTGGGGAACATCGGCCATGAAACCTTCGGTCAAGACGAAAACACGCTGGTACTCTTCGACGACAAAGGCCATGTTGAACTGCCGCGCAGTGATAAACAGAATTTGGCGCGACAGTTGATTGCCAATATTGCGAAACGGCTTGCGTAGCTTGATGCTTTACACCCCCATCCCAACCGGTTGCCTTCGGCCGCTTCGCTTAACATTCGCTCCGCTCATGTTAGCCTACGCCGCAATGGCAAGCCATTGTCCCCCTTGAAGAATGGGGAGAAGTGAGAAATGAGAAGAAAATGAATAAGATCGACGTCAAAATTCTCGACCCCCGCATGAAGGATCAACTTCCTGCATACGCCACTGCTGGCAGTGCTGGCCTGGATCTGCGTGCCTGCCTCGATGCCCCACTCGAAATCGCACCCGGCGAAACCCATCTCATCCCGACCGGACTGGCCATCCACATCGCCGATCCGAGCTACGCCGCGATAATTTTGCCGCGCAGCGGTCTGGGGCATAAGCACGGTATCGTCCTCGGCAACTTGGTGGGGCTGATCGATTCCGATTACCAGGGGCAGCTGATGGTGTCGACGTGGAATCGCGGCACGACGACTTTTACGCTGAATCCAATGGAACGACTCGCGCAATTGGTGATCGTCCCGGTCATGCAAGTCAACTTCAACATTGTCGAAGAGTTTGGTGTCAGCGATCGCGGCGCTGGCGGTTTCGGCAGCACAGGCAAACATTGAGGTCAACAATTGAAGTTCATGAAAATGCCATGGCTGGCCGCTTTCGCCGGCGCAGCCATTTTGGCGGGTTGCGCCAATCTTCCGTCGCCGTCGCACCCTGCATCCGCTGCATCCGCTGCACCGCACCCCGCCCCCCTGCTTCCGCAAACTGTGCAAGAAACGGCGGCCATGCAAGATCGTTTGACCCGCGTAGCAGCGCCGCTTTTACTCAAAAATCAGCAATCATGTAAGAAACTGTCCCGTCCACTGATGGGATTCACTGCACGAAACCAGTATTCTTTCTCGCCGGAACACGCGGCGCTCGCTGCGCAGACGCTGGGACTGAACGACATGCTGCAAGTGGCCAGCGTCATGACCGGCAGCGGCGCAGCGAAGAGCGGCTTGCAGCGCGGTGATTTGCTTGTTGCCATCGGCGAAACGCCTATGCCGCAAGGCCCCACAGCGGAACAGGACGCCCCGCGCGTGCTGGCGCCTTTCCTATCCAAAACATCCGAGCCCATTTCCCTCACGGTGCTGCGCGCCGGAAAAACCCGGGTGCTGTCGATCCACCCAACCACGGCTTGCGCTTTCCGCATTGAACTGGGCAACGCCAATAACGTCAACAGTTATGCCGACGGACGCCGCGTCATGGTGACGCGCGGCATGCTCCACTTTGTGCAATCGGACACCGAACTCGCTTACGTCATCGCTCGAGAAATGGCACATAATGCCCTGCGTCACCCTGAGCGCTTGAAATATGCCAGTGTCGCAAGCGACATCATCTATGCGCTCAAGCCGCTCATTCCACAAAGCGGCGCGGAAAACCAAACAAGCGATCTCCCGCCGGTTCCGAAAGAAATGGATGCCCTGGCGGATCGGTTAGCCCTGCACATGCTCAAGCGCGCGGGATATGACATTCGCGAGGCGGGCGCATTCTGGAAGCGTTTGGCAGAGCAGTACCCACAAAATATTGCCACGGCCCATACCGCACTGCATCCTGAAACGGAATACCGTTTGGCCGCCATTGAAAAAACGGTTGCCGCCATGGCTGCTCGCAACAGCATATCGACCAGCGGCTCGAAAAAAACCGTCAAGAAGAAAACGCGCCGCCGTTAATGGCGTGACGATCAGGTTAACGCAGCCGTCACCTTCAGGACTTCGTCGGCCGTGGTCACGCCTTCGACAATCTTGAGCGCGCCGGCGATCCGCAAGGGTTTCATGCCATCCCGAATGCCTTGTTGACGCAACGCGAACATGTCGGTTTCACCGCGAATCAGTTTTGAAAAGTTGTGCGTGATTTGCACCAGCTCGTAAATGCCGGTGCGTCCGCGAAACCCGGTCTGGCGGCATTCCGGACATCCTACCGGCCGATACACTTTGGACGGCTTGGGCAACTTCCAGCCTTCTGTCAGGCTTCCCCAAATTTCGTCGTCGATTTCACCATCGGGTTGCTTGCAATGCGTGCAAAGCGTCCGCACGAGACGTTGCGCCATGATGCCGATCAGCGTCGCTTCGAGCAGATAATACGGCACGCCGAGTTCCAGCAAGCGCATCACAGACGACGGCGCATCATTCGTATGCAAGGTTGACAGCACGAGGTGGCCCGTCAACGCCGCCTGAATGGCCATTTCGGCCGTTTCCAGATCACGAATTTCGCCGACCATGATGATGTCCGGATCTTGCCGCATCAAGGATCGCACGCCATCGGCAAACGTCAAATCGATACCGTGCTGCACCTGCATCTGATTAAACGAGGCCTCCACCATTTCAATCGGATCCTCGACGGTACACACATTCACCTCAGGCGTGGCCAACACTTTCAGCGTGGTGTAAAGCGTGGTCGTTTTACCCGACCCCGTCGGGCCGGTCACCAAAATGATGCCGTTGGGCTTGGCCGTCAGTGCATTCCAGCGCGCTGCATCTTCAGGCGGGAAGCCGAGCTCCGGCAAAGTTTTCATCACGACATCCGGATCGAAAATCCGCATCACGAGTTTTTCGCCGAAGGCCGTGGGCAAGGTGGACAAACGCAACTCCACCTCTTCCGCATTGACCGTGCGTGTCTTGATGCGCCCATCCTGCGGACGCCGTTTTTCAATCACGTCCATGCGTCCCAGCAACTTGATGCGCGCGGTCATCGCAATCATGACCGTGGCAGGCACCTGATAAACCTGATGCAGCACGCCGTCAATGCGGAAACGAATCACGCCAAAATCCCGCTTGGGCTCCAAATGAATGTCGGAAGCACGCTGATCATACGCGTATTGCCAGAGCCAATCGACGATGTTGATGACGTGCTGGTCGTTCGCGTCGAGCTGCTTGTTCGCCTTGCCCATCTCGACCAGTTGCTCGAAATTGTTGCGCAACGCCACTTCCTGGCCAGGTCGTTTTTGCGCCCCCTTGATCTGCTTCGCCAGACTGAAAAACTGCGCGATGTATTGCGCAATATCAGTCGGGCTGGCGACAACGAGGCGCACACTCCGGCGCGAAATCCGTTCGATTTCCTCCACCCACTCCGTCATGAATGGTTCGGACGTCGCGATCACCAACTCAGCGGACGTCAACTCCACCGGCAGGATGTTGTAGCGTGCTGCGTAATTCGCCGACATCACATCGGCCACGCGGGTAAAATCGATTTTCAGTGGGTCGATCCGAAAAAAAGGTACGCCTGCTTTTTTTGCCAGCCATTCGGTCAACCAATCCAACGTGAGCAGGCGATTCGGGGGCTGCGCCGAACTCAACTTGGTCTGTGCAATCGCCGTCAGCGGATGCATCGCCGTTGCATTTTTGTGTATGCCCTGCGCGTAGTTGAAATAAGCCTTGGCCTCATCCTTTTTGACGATGCCATCGGCAATCAGCCAACTGAAAAGCTGCTGCATGTCCAGTTGCTTGTTCCGGGGAACCTGCTGCTTGGCGTGATCGGCACTCTTCCGCGACGACTGGGGAGGTGCTGAAACCGTATTGACTGACTTCATGGTCGGGATTACCCTGATTGGGTTAATTTCAATCCGTTGACCCACCGCCTAGCAGGCAAGTCGGTCACTTTGCTTATTTCAAACGCTCTTTCGTACAATACACCAAAATCCAGCGTCGGCAACCGCTTGAACGCCATCGCGACCACATTCCCTGCCGGTACCGGCGGTAAACACAACACCCGTTCAAAAGCCCGCTCCATCGCGTGCAGGTTTTTGTGATAACTCGGATGTTCGCCAAACAGATTAGTCATCATAATGCCATCGGGGTTCAGGCAAGCCGCGCAAGCGCGGTAAAACTCTGGCGTATCCAGCACCGGCCCTTGCGCATGTTCATCGTACAAATCCGCCTGCAACACATCGTACCGACCGTGATGGGTCTCGTCGTTGACAAAGTCCAGCGCATCCTGCTCCAGGACGTGCAAGCGCGCATCATTCGGCGGCAAATTGAACAGGGTTTCACAAATTGCGATAACCGCCGGATTCAATTCCACTGCGGTCACCTGCGCCTCAGTGAAATGCCGATAGCAAAACTTGGTCAGCGCGGCCGTCCCCAATCCCAGCTGAACGACGTGCTGCGGCTTGGAAATAAACAACATCCACGCCATCATCTGCTGCACGTATTCCAGCTCAATCCGATCCGGTCGCTTGATTCGCATGGCGCCCTGTATCCAGCGGGTCCCAAAGTGCAGATAACGAACGCCGTCTTCTTCTGAAATGTTGACTGGGGTATGTGGCTTTTTGCGCGATTTGCGCTGTGAAGCGTCTTTTTCGATGGATTTGCGTTTTATTAACATAGTGCTTCTATTATCCGGCCTGGCCGCAAGCATTGGCAAGTCTCCGGACAAACAGAAAAGGCCTGTGCACTTCCCGCACAGGCCTCGCCGATCACACGCCCAAAAAGTCTAAAGCGGCTGAATGCTCACACGCACCGGGATGCTCGGTCCCGGCGCGTAGGGCAGTATCGTCGTAAAGGACTTGCCGCGATAAACGTACGTCACCTCATAACCGGCAGGACGCGACCCCATGACTTCAACGGTTCTGCATTCTTGCACTGGTCTTTCGGTCACAACCGTTGGATTGTTTTGATTGGCGAGTTGGTCGCCCACAAGGGCGCCCCCCACCACACCGGCCACTGTCGCGACCGCCTTGCCGCTCCCTTTGCCAAACTGATGCCCCACAACGCCACCCGCCACGCCACCCACGATAGCACCAGCAGGATTGTGCGCTTGCTGTGCGGTGGGCACCATCACAGTCCGGCATTCCTGTCGCGGGTGTGACATGGGCTGCATATAGGGTACTGAGCGCACCACCCGCGCCGTATCATCAAACTCGCCCGCAACCGCATAAGGAAATGCGCAGGCGCAAATAAGCGATGCAATGATTGTGTTTTGTGCTTTCATACTGTCCTCATAAGTCAACACAGATTGAATGACATGTTAATCCGATTCGCGCCGACTACCCTTTGTATCGCGCGCAAATATGTAACAAACTGTTGGAGGCGCAACGCATTCTGCCGGTAACGAAACAATCTTTCACACTTCCCGGACTGACGCCTCATCCTGCCCGCACATCGAGACGCGAAAATACCCTCTCAACATTATTGCGCTATCATCGATGCGCCAATTGAGATTCCTCATGCATTTCTCATGAAAACCAGACAGCGCCTGATTCCCCTCCTCCTCTTCGTCGCTTCGATGGCGCACGCAGAAGCGCTCTCGCCGCAAACCCGGCAAGAGATGGACTCCTTATTTTCTTATCTGGAACAATCCGGTTGTGACTTTAACCGGAACGGCACTTGGCATACCGCTAAAGATGCCAGCGCGCATCTACGCAAGAAATTCGCCTACCTCGAACGTCACGATCTTATATCCTCGACAGAGGATTTCATCGTCGGCGCAGCCTCTGCCAGCAGTCTCAGCAAACAGCCTTATCTGGTGCGCTGCCCGCAAGCGCCTGTCGTCGAAAGCGGTTCGTGGTTCACGCATGCGCTCAAAACTTATCGGCAGTCACGCAATCCTTGAGTGCTGCCGACGAGAACAACTCACAGCAAATCTCATTCGCGCTCACGGACATGCCACTGATGTCCGCAGGCCTGACATTCGCGATTCATCACCGTGCCGCAAACGGTCGCGCCAAAAATATCGCACCCGCCGCAGATCACTTCACCGCGGGCAATTTGATCCGCCGCTTCAGCGGGTGGTTTCCCCCAAATAATCGGGCGCCCCTCCGGTTTGCCGCATTCTGGACAGGTGTCTTGGACAGGTTTCATGGTTCGTTCCGGCAAAAATTTTGTCAAAGCTTCGAACGTGCTTTCAATAGCACGGCTGGCAAGATACAAAGACGAGCCGAACACCTTTGATCCCTAACGCCATTGCCAAAATGTTTGTGGCGCGGCGGCGAGCCGCAGACAGTACGACCTGTACGGCTAGGCGACGCCAACAAAGCTACAAACATTTTGGTCTCGCCGACAGGAATCGAACCTGTATCCCACGCTTAGGAGGCATGTGCACTATCCATTGTGCTACGGCGAGCCCTTTCGAGCGTGACATTATAGCTGACCGCCCTTGGCCTGACAGGTACAATCACGCTTTCCGTTTTGTTTACTCCCCTCTTATGGCCCTCGTTTCATTTACGAACGCACAACTCGCCTTTGGCCATTTCGCCATGCTGGACCATGCCGATTTCTCTCTGGAAGAGAACGAACGCGTGGGCTTGATCGGCCGCAACGGCACGGGGAAGTCATCGATGCTGCGGATCATTGCCGGACAAGCCAAACTGGATGACGGGCTCTTTGTCGCACAACAGGGCATCAAAGTCGCTTATGTGGAGCAGGAACCGCAATTCCTGCCCGGCCTGTCCGTCTTCGATGCCGTCGCCAGCGGACTCGCCAACGTACAAACGATGCTGTCAGAATTCGATGCGCTGGCCGCGCAACTGGCCCATGGTCACGATGAACATGCGATGACGCGTTTGCAGAATTTGCAAACGCAACTCGACGCCTCGGATGCGTGGAACTTGAACAACCGCGTGGAGACGACGCTGGATCGCCTGGGTCTCGACAAGACCGCCGTTGTCGACACGCTTTCCGGCGGCATGCAAAAACGCGTCGCGCTGGCTCGCGGACTTGTCAGCGCCCCAGACGTGCTCTTGCTGGACGAACCCACCAATCATCTCGACGTCGATTCGATTTTGTGGCTCGAAAGTTTGCTGCGCGAGTTTCGCGGTAGCGTGCTGCTCATTACGCATGACCGCAGCTTTCTGGACAACGTATCCACGCGCATCGTCGAACTGGATCGTGGACGTCTCCTTTCTTACCCCGGCAACTTCAGCGCCTACAAACGCTTGAAGGCCGACCAGTTGGCGGTCGAAGCGGTCGAAAATGCCAAATTCGACAAAGTGCTGGCACAAGAAGAAGTGTGGATACGCAAGGGCATTGAAGCGCGTCGCACCCGCAATGAAGGGCGCGTGCGCCGACTGGAATCCTTGCGTTTGCAACGCGCGTCGCGCCGTGATCAACAGGGACAAGTCCGGATGGATGTGTCGGCGGGGGAACGATCCGGGCGCATCGTCGCGGAACTCCAGCACGTCAGCAAATCGTTTGGCGACAAAACCATCGTGCACGATTTTTCTGCCATTCTCCAACGTGGCGACAAGGTCGGGTTCATTGGCGCGAACGGCACCGGCAAAACCACGCTGTTGAAAATCATTCTCGGCGAAGAACAGCCGGACAGTGGCAGCGTGCGCCAAGGCGCCAATCTGCAAATCGCCTATTTCGATCAGATGCGTGCGCAGCTGAACGACGACGCCACGCTGGTGGATACAATTTCGCCCGGCAGCGAGTGGATCGAAATCAACGGGCAGAAAAAACATGTGATGAGTTATCTCGGCGATTTTCTGTTTTCGCCGGAGCGTGCACGCTCGCCGGTGAAATCGCTTTCCGGCGGCGAACGCAATCGGCTGCTGCTCGCGCGTTTGTTTGCGCGCCCCGCAAATGTATTGGTGCTGGATGAACCGACCAACGATCTGGATATTGACACACTCGAACTGCTGGAAGAATTGCTGGAAGATTACAAGGGCACGGTCTTCCTCGTCAGCCACGACCGGATGTTTCTGGATGACGTCGTCACGCAAGTCATCGCATTTGATGGCGACGGTCAGTGGCGCGAGTATGTCGGAGGCTACACGGACTGGCTGCGCGCACGACCAGCAGCATCTCAAACCGACACCAAACCCACGTCCGCCAGAAAACTGAACCCGCCAGGCACACCGGCATCGCCACCTCCACCAGCCACTCCGCGCAAAAAACTCAGCTACAAGGAGCAGCGCGAACTGGAAGAACTGCCGCAACGCATTGCGCAACTCGAAGTCGAGCAAAAAACCATCGGCGCGCGATTGGCCGATCCTGATCTGTATCGCCAACCACCGGATGAAATCAAAAAGCTCAATGAGCGTTTCGCAGAAATTGATGATCTGCTTCTGGAATGCCTGGAGCGCTGGGAAGTCATTGACGCTCGCACCAAGACCTGAGCATACGCCAAGCGACGCATTTGCAACAAAACGCCAGCCCGTTCATACTATGTGTCCCATGTGAGAAACTCGCCATGCCAGACGCCACCAGCAAACTTGTGATCGGTATCGCTTCACGCGCGCTGTTCGACCTCGCCGACAGTCATGAGGTCTTCGAGCAGCAAGGCGTGGATGCCTATTGCCAATACCAGATTGCAAATGAGGATCAGCCGCTCGCGCCGGGTGTGGCGTTTCATCTCGCGCGCAAACTGCTGGCCTTGAATGAAGCGGATCTTTCGAATCCGCGCGTGGAAGTGATTCTCCTCTCGCGCAACAGTTCCGACACGGGCTTGCGCATTTTCAATTCCATTCGTCACCACAACCTGCCGATCACGCGCGCCGTCTTTACCAGCGGCGAAAGTCCGTTCCGCTATGTACCCGCGTTTGGTGTCCATCTGTTTCTATCCGCGAATCCCGAGGACGTGCGTCTCGCGCTGGAATCCGGTTATGCAGCGGCGACCATTCTGCCTTCGCATGTCGCAGCGGGAATCCATGCGGGCGCGAACGACTCCGAGCAACTGCGCATTGCCTTCGACGGCGATGCGGTGCTCTTCTCTGATGAAGCCGAACGCGTGCACAAGGAAAACGGTCTGCAGGCGTTTGCCGAAAGCGAAGTGCAGGCGGCGCACCAGCCGCTGCGCGGCGGCCCGTTCAAGAATTTTCTCGCGATGCTCCATCGCATCCAGACCGAATACCCAGCAGACCAGTCACCGATCCGCACGGCACTCGTCACCGCACGCGGCGCCCCCGCGCACGAACGCGTGATCCGCACGCTGCGCGAATGGAAAATTCGCCTGGACGAATCGGTGTTTTTAGCAGGCATGGACAAAGGCCCCTTCCTCCAAGCCTTTGGCGCGGATATTTTCTTCGACGATCAACGCAAGCACTGCGAATCCGCGCGTCAACACGTTGCGACCGGCCACGTGCCGCATGGCGTGGCGAATGAATAGTGGGTGAACAGGTAGTGGCGTGTAAAACCTTGCGATATATCGAGGCTGCCCTCACGTCGCTCACAGGTGGTCCATCCGAACATCCATGGCCCATGATCGTTGCATAAACCCCATACAGATATTGGAAAAAAATTTAATTTCGAGGAAAATATAGGGAATCGAGAAGTGACCATCGCATGCCCGGCTAGTGCTAACCGTGACTTGGGAGGAAACCGACGTGAATACCATTCATATCGATACGCAACCCGAATATCTGTCGGGTCAGCCCTCATTCTCGATAAACGAAAGCATCTCCATTCGGGAGTGTCTCATCCCGCTGCGCTGCAATCTCTGGGTTCAGTTAAGCGCGTTGCTTTTACTCACGGGCGCCCTCAGCGCCGTTCTGTTTCTCATCCATGAATTGACCATCTTGCTGGGCACGGCGTTCTACACCTCATTTGCCGCCATCATCTTGCTGATGGCAACCTTCGGCGGAAGAGATACCTATCGCGCCTATAGCCGGGTCAAGCATCACGTCCGCACGCACGGCAACTTCGACAAACGCCTGCAAAAGAAATTTGTCGAACAAATGTATTGCCGTCGCGTTGGCGCCAGAGCCGCCGCCAAAGACCTCGGCGTCGCGCACGAGCTGATTCCTGAACTTGCCAAGGACTGGCGCATTATCTAAGCGCGGATATTTTCTTCGACGACCAACGCAAGCACTACGAATCCGCGCGACAGCATGTTGCTACGGGCCATGTGCCGCACGGTGTGGCGAATGAGTTGGCGGGGGATGTGTGAGGGGATGGAGGGGGAAAGCTTGAAAGTAAAACGAAGCTGACCCCTAGTGACGATTCGCTAACAACGCTCGAAAAAACTTTGGGGCAGTCACACTGACTTTTGTCAGAAACGGCTGCCCCATTTTTTACTACGCCCACCCAGTGCGGATATTTTCTTTGAATTTGGCGAATCAAAAAATCTGTTTTGTGTTTCTTCAAAAATTAAATGATGCTGACCCCTACTTACTCTGGCGCCTTTGAAATTCTTGGCGAAGACGTAAAAATTCTTCATCAGACACCTCTTGGTCTGGATAGTCGTTGGCGTCCTGAAACTCCCATGGAAAAGCACGCGTGGCGACGTGCTTATAGCCGAGGCGAATGCAATTCGGCAAATAAACAAGTTGAACGAATGGGGAGGTTTCGTATTCCTTCTTGATGAAACACTCACCTGGCGACGGCAAAAGCCATGGCAATAAGCCAAAGCCAGAAAACTGATGGCTAACTATTTCCTCAAGATTCTTGATGGCCTCAATGGCAAGCTGTCGGTCATTAAGCTCAACAGTCAAATTGAAATGAAGTGCATTGTTTCGCTTTTCATTCAAAAGCCGGAAGCTTGCTGTAGCCTCCGGCGTTAAAACATTCCACTCAGTCAGGATGTCAATTGCTAATGGCCAATGGTCGAATGAGCTTTTTCGGTAAATCTTTTTGTATAGGGGGTGGCTCTTGTAATTATCTCTTAATCCAATGACGAGGTGGTTAAGAATACGTTCGCCGAGAGCACAAGCGCTGGTAAGCGCCGGGTAATACTGGCCGAAAACAAACGCTTGTCGGGACTGAGTGAGGAAGCGGTTATGATATGCAACAACAGAGAACGGCTTTGCACCAAGTGCCTTGAAGTTCTCAAACTTTACGTCAAAGTCAAGCTCACCATATTCGGCCCTAAGTCGAGCAATTGCGCCCTCTTGGTTCTGACGGTGTAGTTCTTTTATGTGATCTTCCCAATGATCCTGAATGGTACCGAGTGTGAGTGCTCGACTGTCAAAATCGACAACGATGACGCGATACCGTTTCATGAGCGCTAACTTGTTTTATTCAGCAAAGTTTTATAATAACATCGGCTGCTCCGCATCCCCCCGCTTGCGACGCTGCCGCTGGCGGGGAGGGAAAAGCGGATCAGAAACAAAAGTTGTTTGAGCGCAGCGAGTTCCTTTTGTTTCCCGCTTTTTACTTCATGACAGCGGGGAAGTCAGCGGCGCCGCGGTCGCCTTCTTTTGCATCCTTTTCTTGGCGAGACAAGAAAAGGATGTAGCCGCCGGGCTACCCCCGGCTAACTCAATCTACCGAATCGCATGAAAGCGCGATACCCCTCACCCTAACCCTCTCCCGCAAGGGGAGAGGGGATGAAAAATTCGCTACGCAAGCGTTGCCGCTGGAGATGAGGAATTGCACTTACCACTCTCCACTATCTAGTCCAATACCCCGGCTGGTTGTATATCTCCTTCAACATATCAATAAACAACCTTGTCTTGAGCGGCAAATGCCGCTGCTGCGGGAAAATCGCCATGATGTCGTAATTGTCGAGCGCGTATTCATCCAGCACCGTCACCAGTTCGCCTGAAGCGAGTTGGGACTCAATTTCCCACATCGAACGCCACGCCAGCCCCAGCCCTTCCAGACACCAACGGTGCAGCAATTCGCCGTCGTTGCAGTCCAGCTTGCCTGATGGCCGGATCATCACGGCCTTGCCCTTGTTCTTGAAATGCCAGCCGCGCTGCTGCCCGCCTTGCAGATTAAACGTCAGACACTGGTGCTTCATCAACTCGTCCAGCGTTTTGGGAGTGCCGTGTTTCTTGAGATAGTCGGGCGTGCCGCACACCACCCGACGATTGGGGTAGAGCTTGACGGCGACCAGATTGGGATCGATATGGCCGCCGATGCGAATGCTGAGGTCGTACCCTTCGCGCACCAAATCGACGACTTGATCGCTCAAATTGAAGGAAATCCGCACATCCGGGTTGTTTTTCAGAAACTCCGGGGCATAAGGGGCGACGTGTTTGCGTCCAAACGAGGCGGGTGTCGTCACAATTAAGTGTCCGGTTGCTTTATGTTTACCCTCACTCACCACTTTTTCGGCATAATCGAGGTCTCCGAGCAATTTGCGGCCATGCTCCAAAAAGAGGTGCCCCTGCTCGGTCAGTGTGAGGTGCCGAGTCGTACGATGCATGAGTTTGACACCCAGACGCTTTTCTAGCGCATCAATACGACGCCCCAACATGACTGGGGTTATGCCTTGTTCCAGTGCCGCACGGGTGAGACTGCCCTTCTCGACCACTGTAACAAACGCTTCGATTTGCTTGAGTTTATCCACAACTCAATTCCTTACGTGAAGTATTGAATAAAACGATTTTTTGTCATCTTATCAGACAAAAAAATCATTTATATAATTCATTCATAGAATTCCGAAATTGTTTCAATGAGGAGGTGTCCCATGGCAAAAATGACAGCAGCCGAAGCGGCCGTACACGTAATGGAAAAAGAGGGTGTCACCCAATTGTTTGGCGTCCCGGGTGCCGGTATCAATCCGTTTTATGCGGCGCTGAAAAAGCGCGGCACGATGAAGCACATCCTGGCCCGTCATGGCGAAGCCGTCGGCCATATGGCGGAAGGCTATGCCCGCGCCCAAGCGGGCAATATCGGTGTGGGTTCCTGTACCTCGGGTCCCGCCGCAACTGACATGATCACCGGCCTGTATTCGGCCCATGCTGATTCCTGTCCGATTCTCGTCATCACCGGTCAAGCCCCACGCGCGCGCTTGTTCAAGGAAGATTTCCAGGCCGTCGATATCGAAAAAATTGCGGAGCCCGTCACCAAGTGGGCAGTCACTGCGCGTGAACCGGGGCTGGTGCCATATATTTTCCAGAAGGCCTTTCACCTGATGCGCTCCGGCCGACCTGGCCCGGTGCTGATTGACTTGCCTTTCGACGTGCAAATGGCTGAAATCGAATTCGATCCGGACACTTACACCCCGCTGGAAGCGTACAAACCCAAGGCCAGCCGCGCGCAAATCGAAAAAGCGATTGCGATGCTCAATGATTCCGAGAAGCCGCTCATCGTTTCCGGCGGCGGTGTGATCAATGCCGATGCGTCGAAGCAGCTGGTGGAATTCGCTGAAATCCTGGGCGTACCGGTGATCCCGACCCTGATGGGCTGGGGCACGATTCCGGACGATCACCCGTTGCAAGCCGGTCAGGTCGGCATCCAATGCAGCAACCGCTACGGCAACGCCAGCTTGCTGGCTTCCGATTTCGTACTGGGTATCGGTAACCGCTGGGCGAATCGCCACACCGGCACGCTGGAGGTCTACACGAAAGGCCGCAAGTTCGTGCACGTGGATATCGAGCCGACGCAAATCGGCCGTGTCTTCAGCCCGGATTACGGCATTGTGTCGGATGCAGGCTATGCGCTGGATCTCTTCGTGCAAGTGGCGAAGGAATGGAAGGCTGCCGGCAAGTTGAAAAACCGTTCGGCGTGGGTCGCCGAATGCCAGCAACGCAAGCGCACGATGCTGCGCAAGACCGACTACGACAATGTGCCGATCAAGCCGCAACGCGTTTATGGCGAGATGAACAAATATTTCGGCAAAGACACCCGTTATGTCACGACCATTGGCCTCTCGCAAATCGGTGCCGCGCAAAACCTGAACGTGTACAACCCGCGTCACTGGATTAACGCGGGTCAGGCAGGCCCCTTGGGCTGGACGATTTCCGCCGCACTGGGCGTGCGCGCGTCGGATCCGACGGGCGATATCGTGGCGATTTCCGGCGACTTCGACTTCCAGTTCATGATCGAGGAATTTGCCGTTGGTGCGCAGTTCAAGCTGCCGTACATTCACGTTGTGGTGAACAACTCTTACCTCGGCCTGATTCGTCAGGGTCAGCTCGGACTGGGCGATATCGACTACTGCGTGCAACTGTCCTTCGACAACGTCAACGCACCGGAAGTCAACGGCTACGGCATTGACTTCGTTACCGTGGTTGAAGGGCTGGGTTGCAAGGGTATTCGCGTGACCAAACCGGAAGACATCATCCCGGCGTTTGAACAAGCGCGCAAGCTGATGGCCGAGTTCCAGGTGCCGGTGATGGTTGAAATCATTCTGGAGCGCGTGACCAACCTCCCGATGGGCCCGGATATCGACAAGCTCAATGAGTTCGGCGGCGCGCTGGACATTACGGAGTAAAATTCTGTGAGTAACATCGCCTGTGACGTGCCGGAAGCGCGTCACAGGCGCTTTGCCAATTAAAACATGATGATGAAGGGGTAACCATGCCAAAACTTGCTGCCAACCTGAGCATGCTGTTCACTGAAGTGCCATTCATGGACCGTTTCGAAGCCGCTGCCAAAGCAGGCTTCAAGGGTGTTGAATTTCTGTTTCCGTATGAATTCGACTTGAACCAAATCGCGGACAAGATCAAAGCCAATAACCTGCAAATCGTGCTGCACAATCTGCCCGCAGGCAACTGGGGAGGCGGCGAGCGTGGTATTGCCTGCCATCCGAATCGCGTTGGCGAATTTCAGGACGGTGTGGGCAAAGGCATCGAAGCAGCCAAAAAATTGGGCGTGAAGCAACTGAATGCGCTGTCCGGTATCGTGCCGCAAGGCGTCTCCGCCGATCAAGCACGCGCGACTTTCGTTTCCAACCTCAAGTTCGCTGCACAAAAACTGAAAGCCGAGGGCATTCGCCTGATCACCGAACCGATCAACACTTTCGACATTCCGGGCTTCTTCCTGAATCGCACCCAACAAGCCGTAGACATCATCAAGGAAGTGGGTTCCGACAATCTCTTCCTGCAGCACGACATCTATCACATGCAGCGCATGGAAGGCGAACTGGCGAATACGATCAAGAACAATATTGCGCTGATCAAGCACATGCAGCTCGCCGACAATCCGGGCCGCAACGAGCCGGGCACGGGTGAGATCAATTACGCCTTCCTGTTCAAGCTCATCGACGATCTGGGCTATGATGGCTGGATTGGTTGCGAATACCGTCCGAAGACCACCACGGCAGAAGGCCTGGGCTGGATCAAGGCGCACGGCTGCTGAGGAAACGCTGAATAAATGGTTACGCGGACGATCTGCTGTGTTGCATCTCATTCCGCTCACCAATTTCTTCAGCGTTCCCATAATTTTTAACGTGATTTATTGATTAACGCCATTCAACATTGGAATCGAGAACAAGGCGCAAGCCCGCAGACAGTACTGGCTGTACGGCAAGAGCTTGCAACGCAGTTATCGGTTGCAAGGTTGAATGGACTACAAGGAGATAACAATGGCAAATATTGGTTTCATTGGTCTGGGCATCATGGGCAAGCCGATGGCCCTCAATCTGCAAAATGGCGGCCACAAACTGTTCATCAACGACATGAAAGCGCCGCCAGCCGAACTGACCTCGGGCGGCGCCGTCGGTTGTGCGAATGCCGCAGAAGTGGCGCAGAAAGCCGACATCATCGTCATCATGGTACCGGATACCCCGCACGTTGAAGCCGTGCTGTTCGGTGAAAACGGTGTCGCCAAAGGCATCGCCAAAGGCAAAATCGTCGTCGACATGAGCTCGATTTGCCCGATTGCCACCAAGGAATTTGCGAAGAAGATTAATGCGCTCGGCGCAGAATATCTGGATGCGCCGGTTTCCGGCGGCGAAGTCGGCGCCAAAGCGGCGACGCTCACCATCATGGTCGGCGGTTCCGACGCTGCCTTCAACACCGTCAAACCGATCTTCGAACTGATGGGCAAGAACATCACGCTGGTCGGCGGCAATGGCGACGGTCAAACCACCAAGGTTGCCAACCAGATCATCGTCGCGTTGAACATTCAGGCGGTTTCCGAAGCGCTGCTGTTTGCTTCGAAAGCCGGCGCCGATCCGGCGAAAGTCCGTCAGGCACTGATGGGCGGCTTTGCTTCCTCGCGCATTCTGGAAGTGCATGGCGAGCGCATGATCAAACGCACCTTCAATCCGGGCTTCCGTATCGAATTGCATCAGAAAGACTTGAACCTCGCACTGCAAGGCGCGAAGGCGATGCACATTTCGCTACCGAATACCGCGATGGCCCAAGAGTTAATGAATACTTGCGCAGGCAATGGCATGAGCGGCCTCGACCACTCGGCCTTGTGCCGTGCGATCGAAATCATGGCTAATCACGAAATTGCCAAAGCCTGATTCGCTGATTTGACGTGATTTTGCCCAAGCAAAATCACGTCATCCTGTTGAAATAAAACTCGGCCATCCTGCAGTCCATGCTGCACGATGGCCGTATTTATCACGAAAGCAAATCAACATGCCTTCGACTATCGAACCCCGACAATTCTTGATGGATCTGTTTACGACTGCGGTAGATGCCGTCAGCGCAGCCAAATGCCAACCGCCTTTTCTGCCCCAGCCGACGCCAAGCGGACGCACAATCGTAATCGGCGCGGGCAAAGGCGCGGCGGCCATGGCGAAGGCCGTGGAAGATCACTGGCAAGGTGAAATTTCCGGACTCGTCGTCACCCGTTACGGACACGGTGCCGACTGCAAAAAGATTGAAGTCGTCGAAGCGGCGCACCCGGTACCGGATGAAGCCGGTCGCGCGGCGGCCGGTCGCATCATGAAGCTTGTGCAAGGGCTGACCGAAAAAGATTTGGTGCTCTGCCTGATTTCTGGCGGCGGCTCCGCACTGCTCGCCCTGCCTGCCGAAGGCATCACGCTCGAACAAAAACAGGCGATCAACCGCGCGCTCCTGCGCAGCGGCGCGACGATTTCCGAAATGAATTGCGTGCGCAAACATCTGTCTGCCATCAAAGGCGGGCGTCTCGGTCTGGCGTGTTCTCCTGCGCGCGTGGTCACACTACTGATCTCGGATGTGCCCGGCGATGACCCCGGTATCATTGCCAGCGGTCCGACCTTGCCCGATCCGACGACCTGCGCCGACTCGCTCGCGATTCTGAAAAAATACGACATCGCCATTCCGGATACCATCCGTCGGCATCTCGAATCCGGCGCCGGCGAAACGCCCAAACCCGGCAACCTGAAATTTGCCGGACACAGCCATCACGTGATCGCCACGGCGCAAATGGCGCTGGAAGCGGCCTCACAAAAAGCGCGCGCAGCAGGCGTCACGCCCTACATTCTGTCCGACGGCATTGAAGGTGAAGCGCGCGACATTGGCTTGATGCACGCGGCACTGGCACGCCAGATCGCCAACAAGCATCAGCCGTTTGCCGCGCCTTGTGTTTTGATTTCTGGCGGCGAGACGACTGTGACGGTGCGCGGGAAAGGCCGCGGCGGTCGCAACGCCGAATTTCTGCTGAGTTTTGCCGTGGCCATGGACAGCCATCCCAAGGTCCATGCCATTGCTTGTGATACCGATGGGATTGATGGCTCCGAAGATAATGCCGGTGCCGTTTATTCCCCTGATTCCGTTTCGCGCGCGACACAACAAGGCCTGCGCGCGCTTGCCATGCTCGATAACAATGACGGCTACGGATTCTTTAGTGCGCTCAATGATCTCGTTGTCACAGGTCCGACTCGTACCAATGTCAACGATTTCCGCGCGATTTTGATACTCTAAATTTTGGAAGGCTTATATTATGCGTCGCTCACGTAAAGCAAAAATTGTCGCCACGCTCGGCCCCGCCAGCTCAGACAAACCAACCATTCGCGCACTTTTTGATGCAGGCGTGGATGTGTTCCGATTCAACTTCAGCCATGGCACCCATGACGATCATCGTGCTCGCTACGACGTGGTACGCGAAATCGAAAAAGAAGTCGGCCGTCCGATTGCCATTCTGGCCGACATGCAAGGGCCGAAACTGCGCGTCGGCAAGTTCGCCAACAACAAAATCATGCTGGAACCCGGTGCCAAGTTCACGCTCGATCGCGACACCACCGACGGCGATGCGAAGCGCGTCTGCCTGCCGCATCCGGAACTGTTTGATGCCATAACGGCGGGACAAAACCTGCTGCTGGACGACGGCAAACTCCGACTGCGCGTCATCGACAGCGACGGCTACAGCATCCGCACGGAAGTGATTACCGGCGGTGCGCTGTCGGACCGAAAAGGCGTGAACGTCCCGGACGCCATCCTGCCAATTCCGGTGCTCACCGAAAAAGATCACCGCGACTTGGAATTTGCCCTGTCGCTCGGCGTGGACTGGATCGCACTCTCGTTTGTACAGCAACCGGAAGATTTGCACGAAGCGCGTGAAATCATTGCCGGTCGCGCGGGCTTGATGACCAAACTGGAAAAGCCGGCGGCACTCGATCGTCTTGATGAAATCGTGCAACTCTCTGACGCCGTCATGGTTGCCCGCGGCGATCTCGGAGTCGAACTGCCGCCGGAGCGCGTGCCCGGCATCCAGAAGCGCATCCTGCGCGCTTGCCACTATCAAGGCAAGCCCAGCATCGTCGCCACGCAGATGCTGGAATCGATGATTCAGTCGCCGACCCCGACGCGCGCCGAAGCGTCAGACGTCGCCAGTGCCATTTACGATGGCGCCGATGCAGTGATGCTTTCGGCCGAATCGGCAAGCGGCGCGTATCCGGTGCAGGCCGTGTCCATCATGGAGCGCATCATCATCGAAGTTGAACGCGACCCGTTTTATCAGAAGATGCTCAGCGCGCAGCAAGGCATCGCACAAATGACGCAAGGCGATGCGATTTGCGCCGCACTGCGCCACGTCACGCAAAACGTCAATGCCGCCACCAGCGTCACTTACACCGCGTCTGGCCACACCAGCTTGCGCGCAGCACGCGAACGGCCGAACTCGCACATTCTCAGCATCACCCCGAATCTGGACACTGCGCGCCGCATGGCCCTGACTTGGGGCGTGCACTCGGCCCTCATCGAACACGATGTCACCAATGTCAATGAAATGGTCGCAGCGGCCAGCCAAGCCGCGGTGGACGAGGGATTTGCCAAACATGGCGATTTGATTGTCATCGCCGCCGGTATGCCGTTCGGGAAATCCGGCACAACCAATCTGTTGCGTATCGCCGAAATAGAATAACGGCGACAAGTAGGTAGGTGTGAATAGTAAGTGGGGAGTCTGCGGAAATGCAGCCTCCCCATTTGTTTTTTAGTGCTGCAAAAATGTGTGTGTTGATTTCTCACTTCCGGCTCACCACTCACCCTTCACCACTTCCGCTTTCAGTACGCCGCGCAAGGCATTGCACACGATCACGGATTCAGCCTTGTCTAGATCTTCCCGCGTCAGGACGCGCTCGCGCGCATGCCACGCAGGGTCTTCCAGCAACACGCTTCGCATCACCCCCGGTAACACGCCAGACGACAGCGGCGGCGTCAACCATTGATCGTCCACTTTCACAAAAACGTTGCTGCGCCCGCCTTCGGTCAATTCGCCGCGCTCGTTAAAAAACAGCATATCGAACGCGCCGTGTTTTTCTGCTGCACGCCATGCCTCGTCATAACGCAGCCTCACTGTGGTCTTGTGCTTTAAAAACAAATTATTGGAAGGCATCGGTTCATTGGATAGCAACACGCGCACGGGCTCCGTCAACTGTGACAAGGGCGCGCATTGCACGCTGACGCCATCGCTTGCCACGGTCAAACGCAATCGGTGAGGGCCTTCTTCCAAACTGGAACACACCTGAAGAACGGTGGCGCGCCATGAGGCTTCATCCACGGGAAAGCCAAAATATCGGGCCGAATGACGCAAGCGCTGCAAATGCCGGTCCAGCAAAGGACAACCTTCTCGCATCGCGCGCATGGTCTCGAACAGCGCGAATGTCTGCGGCAATGTGGAGAGGAAGCGCGCCTTGAGCTGACACTCCGCGTATTCCTCTTCTATCTGGCTGTCAAACACGATACCCGCACCCACGCCGAATTCCCCTTGCCGAACACCCGCCTCGTCCGGTGCTTCCAGAACCAAGGTGCGAATGGGGACGGACAAACAGAAATTGGGAAGCCTATCCGCGTCGTTGCTTTTGTCGAACCATCCAATGGCGCCGGTATACAGTCCGCGCGCTGCGGGTTCGATTTCGTGAATGATTTCCATCGCCCGTTTTTTCGGCGCGCCGGTGATGGAACCACACGGATACACGGCCTGAAACACTTCCGCCAGCGTCGTTGCATCGTGCAATTGTGCGGTAATGGTTGAGGTCATTTGCAACACGTCCCCGAACGCGCTCACCTCAAACAGTGTCGGCACGTTCACTGAACCCCATTGCGCGATCCGCCCCAGATCGTTGCGCAGCAAATCGACGATCATCAAATTCTCCGCACAGTTTTTTTCATCTTCTGACAAAACACGCGCGCGCTGCGCGTCAAACGCAGCGTCGCCGCTCGCCAGCGCCGTTCCTTTCATGGGTCGCGCTGTGAGCTGTCTGTTTTCATGCCGCACAAATAATTCCGGCGACAGCGACAGCACCGATCGCCCGTCAGGCAACAGCATCAGCGCACCGTAGGGGACCGGTTGGCGCGCGCGCAAACGCCGATAAAGCGTGATCGGCGATCCGAAGATGTCGGCACGCAGCCGGTAGGTGTAATTCACCTGGTAAGTGTCGCCCGCTTCGATGTAGGTGCGAATTTTGCGAAGCGCCTCGCTAAATGTTGGCTCATCCACATTGGCATGCACATTCGCCACGCCGGTTGGCCCGTCTTGCGCCGTTGCATCCGTGCGCTCCTGCGCCGCCAGCCACCTTTCGACGCTTGCCGCGTCAAGATGCTCGCATCGTTCAAACAGCAGTATCTGCGCCAACGGCCATGGGCTCGGCCCATGCGCGACATGGTGCAGTTCCGCGCCCAGTTCGTACGAGAAGAGTCCGACGGCGTGGTGGTGTTGTAACGCTCGCGCTAATTCCTCCAACATCGCGGGCAATTCTGTGTCGCGCGCGCAATGCAGCGATCCGATGCATCCCGTATACAGCCGTGAACGCGGATCTGCGCCATTCGCCGTACAATCGTCCAGCAGTACGATGCACTCTTTCAGGGGCTTGTCAGTCTGTTTCATTGCCTGAATATAGCATGGACACTCTCGCCAAAATCCGTATCATGTCGACATGATCCCTTCGCACGCCATCGAAATCATCAGTGCCGTCATTTTCGGTTTAGCGGTACTGCATACCTTCGCCACGAAATATTTCGTCATGCTAGCCCACGTCAATCCCCGTCACGCGGGGCTGTGGCATTTGTTGGGCGAGGTTGAAATCGTTTTTGGCTTCTGGGCACTGGTGCTAGTGCTGATGATCGCGGGGCTTTCCACCCCGTCACAAGCGGTTGCCTACATCGAAGGACAAAATTTCACCGAACCACTGTTCGTCTTCGTGATCCTGGTTGTTGCCGGTACGCGCCCGATCCTCTATTTCGCGCGCGTGCTTGTCGATCACGCCGTGCGTTTCATTCCGCTGCGCGAGCCCATGGCGTTTTATCTCCTGGTGCTGACCGTGATTCCGCTGCTGGGATCGTTCATCACCGAACCGGCCGCCATGACACTGGCTGCGATGATGTTGCGCGATCGTTATTTCATGCAAGGCGTCTCGCGCCGCCTGAAATATGCGACGCTGGCGGTGCTCCTCGTGAATGTTTCCATCGGCGGCACCCTGACCCCCTTTGCTGCGCCACCCGTATTGATGGTCGCGGCCAAATGGAATTGGGATGTCTTCTTCATGCTGTCGACTTTTGGCTGGAAAGCGGCGCTGGCGGTCGGCATCAATGCATTGGGAGCTGCTCTGCTCTTCCGAAAATCCCTCTCGGCCCTGCCTTCCAGCGCCGCCCTGCCCCCCGTGACAAACACGCCGATGACCGTAGTCGCGGCCCACCTGATTTTCTTGCTGGGCGTCGTTTTTTTCAGCCACCACCCGATTGTTTTCATGGGGCTGTTTCTGTTTTTTCTCGGGTACACCGAAGCCTATTCCCGCCATCAAAATCCCTTGCTGCTGCGCGAAGGGCTGCTCGTCGCCTTCTTCCTGGCCGGGCTCGTGGTACTGGGTGGTCTGCAAAAATGGTGGTTGCAACCCCTTTTGGCGGGCATGGACACGAATACGCTTTATTTCGGTGCTACCGCGCTGACGGCCATCACGGACAATGCCGCACTCACTTACCTTGGCTCCCTGGTTGAAGGAATCAGCGATCCGGCCAAGGTGGCCTTGGTGGCGGGTGCGGTCACGGGCGGTGGCCTGACTGTCATCGCCAATGCGCCCAACCCAGCCGCCTTTGCCATTCTGGGACAAGGCTTTGAAGAACAGGCCATCAACCCCTTGCGTTTGTTCGTCTTTGCCCTCCCTCCAACCGCGGTTGCCGCCGCCTGTCTTTGGTTGTTTTTATAGCAACTCGCTGTTTCTCAGCAAGCACCCTTCTTTCCCAATAGCTTTATTCGTTTTACAGAGGGAAGGGCGGCGGATTTATTCCGGTAGGAAGGGGTCGTTTCACAGCTTGCGCAGGGTATAATGCGCGCCATGAAACTCTCCGACGATCAGCAATTAAGTTCGTTGCGCGTGCCGCCGCACTCGATTGAGGCCGAACAATCTGTTTTAGGCGGTTTGCTGCTAGACAACGCTGCTTGGGACAGAATTGCCGATTTGTTACATGAGAGCGATTTTTACCGCTACGACCACCGCCTCATTTTTGGTCACATCAATAAACTCATCGGTGCAACGCGTCCGGCAGACGTTATTACCGTCTTCGAGTCGCTGACCAACATCGGCAAAGCCGAAGAAATCGGCGGTCTGGCGTATCTGAACGCGCTGGCGCAAAACACGCCCTCTGCGGCCAACATCCGTCGCTATGCGGAGATCGTGCGCGAGCGCGGCGTCCTGCGCAAACTGATCAGCGTCTCCGACGACATTGCCGGTCAAGCGTTCAGCCCGCAAGGCAAGGAAGTGCGCCACTTGCTCAACGAAGCCGAATCCAAAATTCTGGCGATTGCCGAAGAAGGCGCGCGCGGTTCGCAAAATTTTCACGAAATTCAACCCTTGCTCACCCAGGTCGTGGAACGGATTGACGAACTCTACCGTCGCGACAATCCGAACGACATCACGGGCGTACCGAGTGGCTTTACCGATCTGGATCGCATGACTTCCGGTCTTCAGCCCGGCGACTTGATCATTGTTGCCGGACGCCCGTCGATGGGCAAAACGGCTTTTTCAGTCAACATCGGCGAGCATGTCGCCATTGAAAGCGGCTTACCGGTCGCGGTATTTTCGATGGAAATGGGCGCGTCCCAACTGGCCATGCGTATGGTCGGCTCGGTGGGGAGACTGGATCAGCATCGCCTGCGTACCGGTCGCCTGACCGATGACGATTGGCCGCGCCTAACCTATGCCGTACAGAAAATGAACGATGCGCAATTATTCATCGATGAAACCCCGGCACTCACGTCAACGGATCTGCGTGCGCGGGCGCGCCGCTTGAAGCGGCAGTGCGGCATGCTCGGCCTCATCATCATTGATTACATTCAATTGATGGCATCGGATTCCAACAATGAAAACCGCGCCACGGAGATTTCGGAAATCTCGCGCGACCTCAAGGCGCTTGCCAAGGAAATGAATTGTCCGGTCATCGCGCTCTCACAGTTGAACCGTGCACTGGAGCAGCGTCCCAACAAACGGCCGGTCATGTCGGATTTGCGCGAGTCAGGCGCGATTGAGCAAGATGCCGATTTGATTTTGTTCATCTACCGGGACGAAGTCTATAACCCGGACACGCCGGACAAAGGCACAGCAGAAATCATCATCGGCAAACAACGTAATGGACCGATCGGCAGCGTGCGGCTGACGTTTACCGGGCAGTACACCAAGTTCGACAACTATGCTGGCGGACAAAATACGTACGGTGGCACTTGATCATTTCGGGCGAACCCCAATTATTCCCATACTTCACTTAAACAGGAACTCATTATGTTTGGAAAACTGATGCCGGAAGACGGCCGTTTCTTCGACATGTTCAACCAGCACGCCGAATTGTGCGTCAAGGGCGCCAAGGAATTGCTGGCGCTCACCACAGACTTTGGCAATATCGACAAACATCTCCATGCCATCGATCTGTTTGAGAAGCAAGCTGACCGCATTACCGATACGACCATTGCCATGTTGCACAAGTCGTTTATCACGCCACTGGATCGCGACGACATCCACCGGCTCATCACCAAAATGGATGACATTCTGGACATGATGGAAGACGCCGCGCAAACCGTTTCCCTTTACGACATTCAGCACGTGACCCCCGAGGCGCGCCGTCTGGCCGAGCTGGTTCTGGCGTGCACGTTGAAAGTGCAGGAAGTGATTGCCTTGCTCTCCAACATGAAAAACGCGCGCCGCATCACTGAACTCTGCAATGAAATTGACCGGCTCGAATCGGACGCAGACCATGTGATGCACTCGGCACTGTCCCGCTTGTTCCGCGACGAACCGGACGTACGCAATTTGATCAAATTGAAAACGCTTTACGAATTCATGGAATCGGTCACTGACCGCTGCGAAGACGTCTCCAACATCATCGAAGGCATTGTGGTCGAAAACGCGTAATTCGCGCTTTTCATCCCCGCACGCATTACATTATGGAACAATTCCACTTCAGCATTTACGTACTGGTTTTTTTGATCGTCCTGGCCCTGCTGTTCGATTTCATGAACGGTTTTCATGACGCGGCCAATGCGATTGCCACGGTTGTTTCGACGGGTGTGCTCAAGCCGCAACAAGCCGTTGCGATGGCCGCGTTTTTTAACGTCGTCGCCCTCTTTGTTTTCGAGTTACACGTTGCCAACACCATCGGTAAAAGCATCGTTGATCCAGCCATCATCGATCACTACGTCATCTTTGGTGCGCTCGCCGGCGCCATCGCCTGGAACGTCATTACCTGGTACTACGGCATCCCGTCTTCTTCGTCTCATGCCCTTATCGGGGGCTTGGTTGGCGCAGCCGTCGCCAAAGCGGGTGGCGGATCCTTGATTGCCTTTGGCCTGTTCAAAATCATCGCCTTCATCATCATTGCCCCGGCGCTGGGATTTCTTTTCGGCTCCTTGATGGTGCTGCTCGTTTCCTGGCTGTTCGTGCGATCCTCGCCCAGAAATGTCGACAAGTGGTTTCGGCGCATCCAGCTTTTTTCTTCCTCCATGTACAGCCTGGGCCATGGCGGCAATGATGCGCAAAAAACGATGGGGATTATCTGGATGTTGCTGATCGCAGGCGGCTATAGCAAAGCTTCCGACTCGCTGCCGCTGTGGGTTGTCCTGTGCTGTTACGCGGCCATCGGTCTCGGCACGCTATTCGGTGGCTGGCGCATCGTTAAAACCATGGGGCAACGCATCACCAAAATCAAACCGGTGGGGGCGGTCTGCGCCGAATCCGGCGGCGCGGTAACCTTGTTCATTGCCTCGGCGCTCGGTATTCCGGTTTCCACCACCCACACGATTACCGGTGCCATTGTCGGCATGGGTTCGGCGAAACGTTTTTCTGCCGTACGCTGGGGCGTCGCCGGCAACATCGTCTGGGCATGGATCCTGACGATTCCGGCTTCGGCCTTCATCGCTGCACTGGCGTGGTGGCTCGGTACCAAAGTGTTGTGATAACGAATGAAAAGGAGCGCTGATCGCGCTCCTGCCGTTTCAATTCAGTTTCAATCCGGTTGTACTTCTGCTCCGTTCCGCTTCCCTTCCGCTCACTTTCGATTCGCGAGAATAGAACTGCCTAGTGCCGCCGCGATCAACGCCGCACCAATCAAGCCCGTTACGGCTTCCGGCACCTGCAGACCCACACCAATGAGCATCATGAACGCCAGCGCGCCAATCGCCCAGAAAGCGCCATGCTCCAGGTAACGATAGTGAATCAAGGTGCGATTGTCCACGAGTAGCACCGTGAAACTGCGCACAAACATGGCACCGGCACCCAGCCCCAACATAATCATCATCAAGTTGTTGGTCAGCGCAAAAGCCCCCACCACGCCGTCGAATGAAAAGCTGGAATCGATCAGCTCCAGATAAAGAAATCCGCTCACGCCCTGCCGAACGACATGCGTCCCATTTTCTGCCTGTTCACCCCCCAAGAGCGCGGCCATGCCTTTGCTCAGGATGAACGTCACAATCCCCCAAATTCCGGCTTCCATGAATTCTCCGCGTATGGGTTCATCCAGTGAAGCTGCCGCCGCCAGCAAGATCATCAGCGTCAACGCCGCTTCAATCGCCTCCATCTTGCCAAGACGAGTGAGCGGTTTTTCGATAATTTGCAGCCAGTGTTCCGTCTTGTGTTTGGCAACAAAGAAGTTGAAAAACACCATCATCAAAAAGGTAGCGCCAAACGCGGATATCTGGTGATGCGCCGACTCCAGAATCTGGCTGTATTCCCGGGGTGAATGCAAGGCCAGATCAATCGTCCGGATCGGATTCATCTTGCCGACCACCGCCACAATGACCATCGGAAAAATCAATCGCATCCCGAAAACGGCAATGAACATCCCCCACGTGAGAAAGCGGCGACGCCATTTTCTGTTCCAATTTTTCAGAATCCCCGCGTTGACAACCGCGTTATCGAAAGAGAGCGAGGTTTCCAGAACGGTGAGAAACAAAACAGTCAGCGCCGCCTTGAATCCGCCGACCGCGTAAGCGACCACCAGGGCCACGCCGCAAAAAATAAACGAACCTGAAAAGTAAGTGTAAAAGGATTTGAGCATTACGCTGGTGTTTAACAAATACGCCGCAACGCGACACGCGTTGCGGCATGGGCAGAAGAGGCATTATTCCGACTTGTTCATGAATCCGAGAATGTGCAACAAGCTGGTAAACAGATTGAAGATCGAGACAAACAGACTGACCGTTGCGACGATGTAATTCGTTTCGCCACCCCGCACGATTTGATTCGTCTCATAGAGGATCATGCCCGACATCAGCAGGACGAACGCCGCAGACACGGTCAGCGACAAGGCCGGAATGTTCATAAAGATCGCAGCAAGGCTGGCCAGAAATGCGACCAGAATACCTACGGTAAGCATGCCACCCAGGAAAGACAGATCGCGCTTGCTCAACAGCGCATAGGCCGACATCGTCAGAAAAATCGCTGAGGTACCACCCATCGCCATCATCACCGTTGCACCGCCGTTCGGCAGCTTCAGGTAATGACCAATGATCGGCCCCAGCGTATAACCCATGAAACCCGTCAAGGCAAACGTCCAGGCCACGCCCGCACCACTGGTGCGATATTTATTGACGAGGAACCACAAGCCGAAAAATCCGATGAACGTGAGAATCAAGCCTGGATGCGGCAGTTGAAAAATCACGGCCACACCCGCCATGACCGCACTGAACGCCAGACACAGGGATAACAACAAATAGGTATTACGCAGCACGCTACGCTCAGTAGCACTCATGACTGTCGTCACCGTGGTGGCCGTTATGGCTTCTGCACGAAAACCTTTATAACGCTGATTCATTTCTTTTGACCCTTCTCGTTTTGATTCAAATCTCGATAGCTTACATGCCGATCCGGCGCAACACTGGCACGTTGATCGGCTGGATGGCGTTGGCCCGGTCCAGCACACGCTGGACAACCTTGGCTGCACGCAGCATCGCACCATCGATGGCTTCGCTTACGCTAGCGCTCACTTCCGTCACAATCACCGCTGGGAGACCCAAGGGTTTCAGATGAATCTGGCAACGTTTATCCACGCCACCCTTTGGACCGTTCATGTCGCTCAACCGCACCGTGATGAAGTGGATGCTGTCTTCTGCGTAAATCAGCGCCGCATCCATACGCTCCATGATGTACTCGCGCCATGACCGATCGGCATCGATTCCTTTGGTAATGATGGTGGATCGCATTGTGACCTCCTTAAGCTTTATATCTTTCGAGCTTGCATCGTAACGGCTTTGATAATTTTGAAAAAGCGAAGATAATCTCACGATTACTTCAAAAAAACCGAAATGAAAAACAAAAACTTAAATTTTAGACATCTTTATTATTTTTGGGTCGTCGCCAAGGAGGGGGGCGTCAGCCGCGCTGCCGAACGGCTAGGTGTGGCTGTCCAAACCATTAGCATGCAAATTGCCCAATTGGAGCAAGATGTGGGCAAATCCCTCCTGGCTCCTCAAGGACGGCGGCTGGTGCTCACGGAAGCCGGTCAGCTGGCGCTCGGTTATGCCGATCAAATTTTTCTCTTGAGCGAGCAACTCCAGGAAACCCTGGCGGAGGATACCGTCGGCAACACCATGCGCTTGACCGTCGGGATTTCCGATTCCCTTCCCAAACTCACCGCATACCGCCTGATGGAAGCCGCCTTGAACCAGCCAAAACGCGTGCGCGTCGCCTGTTTTGACGGCAAATTCGAGTCCTTGCTCGCGGATCTGGCGCTGCACAAGTTCGATGTCGTGCTGACCGACCGGCCCGTCAGCGCGGGGTCCAGCCTGCGCGTTTTCAGTCACCCCCTAGGCGAATGCCCCATCGCCCTGTACGGCATCCCCGAACTGGCCAAGCGCTATACACCCGACTTCCCGAACAGTCTGAACGGTGCGCCCCTGTTACTGCCCACGCGAAACAACGCGATTCGCGGACGACTGGATCAATGGTTCGAGCGGCAAAACGTGCGGCCGGATATCGTCGGCGAATTTGAAGACAGTGCGCTGCTGAAGACCTTCGGCAGAAACGGACTGGGGCTGTTCCCAGCCCCGTCTGCGCTCGCCGTGGACATTCAGGAACAATTCCACTCCATTCAAACGGGCGACATTCTGGATATCAGTGAACAGTTTTTTGCCATCTCCACGGAACTCAAAATCCGCCACCCTGCCGTTGAAGCCATTTTGTCGGCACCGTTCAAACCCGCCGGTGGGTAACCTCTCCACTCATGCGGTGCGGAGCTGATTGGCCAAGGTTACATACTGAGGCATCGACACCGCTTCAGGACGCACCTGCGGGTCCACCCCCGCATCGATCAACGCGTTTTCAGTGAACAGCCCGCCCAAACAATTACGCAACACCTTCCGTCGCTGCGAAAACGCGGTTGTCACCACTTTTTCCAGCAGCGCCGTCTCGCAGGCCAGCGGTTGTGCAATCGGCACCATGCGCACGATCGCCGACTCCACTTGCGGCGGCGGATCGAAGGCGGTGGGCGGCACGATCATCTCCAGTGCCATCTGGTAGCGCCATTGCAGCATCACGGACAAGCGCCCATACGCTTTGCTGCCCGGTTCGGCGGCCATGCGCTCCACCACTTCCTTTTGCAGCATGAAGTGTTGATCCTGCACGATTGGCACAAATTCGGTCAGGTGGAAAAGCAGCGGCGTGGAAATGTTATACGGCAAGTTGCCAACAATGCGCAATTTTTGGTTTGCCTGCAGCGGCAGACTGGAAAAATCAAATGCCAGCGCATCGCCTTGGTGAATCACCAGTCTGTCAGCAGGGGCACTCTTTTGCAATCGCGCGACCAGATCGCGGTCGATTTCAACCACATGCAAGCGTTTCACGTGTTCGAGCAACAAGCGCGTCATCGCCCCAAGCCCTGGGCCAATTTCCACCATCGCGTCGTCTGGCTGGGGGGCAATCAGGCGGATGATGTCATGCAGCACGGTTTGATCGGTCAAAAAATTTTGTCCGAAGCGCTTGCGCGGAATGTGCTTCATACCGGCGTCCGATTCATCTGATCCCTCTGTTTTGTGCCACCATCTGCGCCGCGAGCAAGATGGCTTCGACCATGCTGCGATGATGCGCGTGACCCACCCCTTTTTGGGCCTGATCGAGCGCCGTGCCGTGATCGACGGACGTGCGAATAATGGGCAAGCCCAGCGTCACATTGACGGCGCTGCCAAAGCTGGCGTGCTTAAGCACTGGCAAACCCTGATCGTGATACATCGCCAGCACGCAATCAGCCTCTTGCAGCAGCGTGGGTTGAAACAAGGAGTCTGCCGGAAACGGGCCACGCACCGTCATGCCTTTTTTCTTTGCCGCCTCAATCACGGGGGCGATCACGTCGATTTCTTCCCGCCCCAAATAGCCGCCTTCGCCTGCATGGGGATTCAATCCGCACACAAGGATGCGCGGCGATGCGATGCCAAACCAGCGCTTGAAATCGTGATCAATGATCGCCAACGTTTTCGTCAAACTCTCCGTCGTGATGGCTTGCGAGACGTCCTTGAGCGGCAAATGCGTCGTCGCCAAGGCCACACGCAGCGGGAACGCGTCGCCCTCCCAAGCGACGTGGCCTGCGAGCATCATCACGACTTGCGCCGTCTGCGTCTTCTCGGCAAGATATTCCGTGTGACCGGTGAAAGCCATGCCCGCGTCGTTGATCGTACTTTTTTGCAGCGGCGCAGTGACCATGGCATCGAACCACCCTTGCTGCGCACCGACAATCGCCCTATCCAGCGTATGCAAGACCGACGGACTATTGCGCAGATCAAGCTGCCCCGGTATGGCGGCGTGCGCCAGCGGGCAATCCATCACGGCAATCACCTCGTGCTTGTCACGCACATCCGCCAGCGATTCCGGCGTGATGGTCTGCAGCCGCATGGCCGGATTGATCCTGGCAGCCAACTCGCCCAACCAGCGGGCATCACCCAGAAGCACCGGCATGACTTCGTGACGTAATTCCCACGCGGCACGCAAGGAGATCTCCGGGCCAACGCCTGCGGGTTCTCCGGTGGTGAGGGCAATCGTCGGACGCATCGGTTTAAGCGGCTGGATTATTTTTCTTCCAGGCGGTATTCAACATAGGCGCTGTCACGCACTTGTCGCAACCATTCCTGCAAGGCTTCATCGCGTTTGCGCGCGCGAATTGCATTACGCGCCACCATGCGCAATCTTTCTTGTGAGACCTCGTCTGTTTTTCTTTCCACCACTTGAACCAAGTGATACCCAAATGGCGTCTCGATCGGCTCACTGACCTGTCCGGGCTTCAACGCATTCATCGCCCGCTCGAATTCCGGTACGGTGTCGCCCGGATAGATCCACCCCAGGTCACCGCCCTTGTTCGAGGAAGAATCGTTTGAGAAAGCTTTTGCCAAATCTTCAAACGTGGCCACCTTGTTGTCGAGTCGTTGCTTCAAATCGATGAGCTTGCGGCGCGCTTCCTCTGCTGACACGATTTGATTAACTTTGAGCAAGATATGCCGTGCATGGGTTTGTTGCACCGCCGTCGGCAGGGGCATCGCTTTGGGACTGACACTACGACGTCCGATTAATTTCAGAACATGGAAACCGTTTGCGCTCTTGATGACGGGCGACACCTCTCCGATTTTCATTTTGACGACAGCGTCGCTGAACGTCTGCGGCAAGCGCTCCCGTAATCGCCATCCCATGTCACCACCCTGCAAGGCATTCTCCGCATCAGAGTAACTCACCGCCGTTTGCGAAAAGTCTGCGCCTTCGCGCAATTTCTGCATCACCAGTTGTGCGCGTTTATGGCTTGCCTCGATTTGCTCGGGCGATGCGTTTTCCGGAATGCGGATCAGGATATGCCCCAGATTGAATTCCAGTTGATCCTGAGACATACCGTATTCCGTTAAGAAATTCTCAATTTCCGAATCGCTAACCTGAATCTTGTTCTCGACTTCTCTTTCGCGCAGACGACGAATCGTGATTTCATCCCGAATTTGCTCACGGAACCGCACGAAAGGCACCCCGTCTCGCTCAACCCGTTTACGAAAATCCGTCGCCGACAGCTTGTTTTGCTCGGCAATCCGCGAAATGGCCGCGTCCAGCGCATGGTCATCCACGCGGATGCCCGCCTCTTTCGCCTTGTGCAACTGCGCTTTCTCGACGATCATGTGCTCCAACACCTGTTTTTGCAATTCTGCACGGGCAGGCACGACGCCACTTTTCCCCTTCAGGTTGCGAACAACCATATTCATTCGCGCGCTCAGATCGGCCTGCGTGATCACGTCCGTATTGACCACGGCAACAATGGCGTCGACCAATTCCGGCTCGATTTTTTGCTTGCCGCTAAGCTTTGTTTTTGCAGATTGCGCATACCCCACGGACATCATGCCTACGCAGACCATCGCGCAAAAAAATCCTGCCATTCGTTTGGCAGCAAACGTTCGCTTGTTCTTGGAATGCATGTTCTTCACCTTCTTCAAAATACTTCAATCACTTATTGGGCGCACTCATTTGGCGCGCTCGGATATCGATTCCTGGAATTGGTACCCAGGTATGGAACGACGCAAGGTGCCAATCGCATCCTGTCCTATCTTGGAAAACCCTTTCAGCTCAAGCTGAATGTAGTATGAATTTTCGACCGTCTCCGTTGCGGTATACAAACGCTGGGCCACAACACGGAAGACCCAGCAATCCGCGTTGTATTCAATACCGGCCATCCCCTGAATCGTTTTGTTTTGCGGCAAGTCATACGAGATCATGCCGACCCCATACCACCGCTTGAAGAGTGGCCATTGCATGGACACATTCACCTGATCAATACCGACGTACTCACCAGGCTCATCGCGCAGATAGCTGTAGGAAGCGTTGAACACTTCCTTGTAACCTGGCTTCCATTGGAAGCCGGCATTCATTCTGTTCATCCGGCCTTGGCTCTCGCTGTATTGCAACACCGTATCGATGGTGAACTTGGGCACCACAGTTCCTGAAGCCGCCAGCAGCAAATCCGAACGGCTTTCGTTGCTCACTGTGCCAAGCGTCACGCGCTGATCCTCATAGTAAAAACGCTGACCAATTGCAAACTTGAAGCGTTCGGCCCCGGACGGCTCAATAAACCGAGAAATCAGGGCCGCCGTAAGTTGATTTGCATCGGCGACCCGATCCGATCCCGAAAACCGGTTCTCGCTAAATAACTGTGCAAACGTCAACCCTGGTTCGGCCGAATCAAAATTCGGATGGTCGCTTTGATCACGGTAAGGTGTTTTGACGTAGAACAATCGCGGCTCCAGTGTTTGCGTCATTTTGTTGCCAAACCACGCTGCCTCGCGTTCAAATATCAAGCCCGTATCCAACGAATAGGTCGGCACCGTCATGCTCATGGAGCGCGATCCGTCCCAATCATTTTCCACGTTATATTGCACTGCGTGCAGAGAGACCTTCGGCTTGATGAAATAACTAGGCTGGATCAGTGAATAGGCCAACTGCGGCTTGAACAGAAGACGATCGCCGGTGTCGCCAAACTCGCCTTTCGCTGCAGCGTTTTGCATATTGCGATGTGCACTCAAATCTGTATCATCCAGCCAGAATCGCGTCCACTCCGCCTTGGCGCCCCAATCCAGCCCGCTCACGCTCGGATGCCAGACACGATAAGACAACTGCGGCAAACGCTGGTAAGGCCGGACCATTTTTTCCGCCGTTTCCGCTTCGGTGTCCTGCAAGAGTTGATAGTTCGTGACACGCAGGTTGGCCAGCCAGTTTGACCCGCTGTAATCCAGGCCGACTTCTCGCGACAGCAAACGTTGCGCGCTGGCGGAAAGGCTGGCGTTGGTCAACCCGGTCAACGCGTTGGCCATACCTGGGAAATGGCTGGTGTAATCACTGAAATATTGATCGTCGGACACATGATTCAAGTTCCACTTGAGCGTCCAGTCCGGCGCCAACTTCTGCGTATGCACCGTCGAAATGGCATAACGATCTTTTTTGGTCTCTTGGTCATCCGGCAGATACTCGAATTTCGTTTCGCCGTGAAAGCTCTGCTCCAGATAACGCGCATCGCCGCCCAGTTGATAGCCGCGCTTGCTAATCATTCTCGGGTAAAGCGTGAAATCCCGATTGGGCGCGATATTGAAATAATAGGGCACCATTATTTCAAAACCACCCGACGACGTCGTGCCAAACGTGGGGGGCAACAACCCGGATTTGCGGCCCGCTGTCAAAGGAAAGGACATGGCCGGTGCTGCGAGTAAGGGCACATCCTTAAAAAACAAGGTCGCGCCATAGGCCACCCCTGTTTCTTGTGCCTTATCCAGGTCCAGCGTGTTTGCGCTGACATACCAATCCGGATCGTCTCCGTTACAGGTCGTGTAAGTGCCTTGATCAACCGTCGACAGTTCGTTGCTCTCGAAATCGGCGCGGGTCCCTTTTCCTTGCGCGTTATTCAAAATCAGTTTGTAACGCGGGTTGAGCAGCCAGCCTTCGCCCGTATCCATGTTGTACCGCGTGCGATCACCCCAGTACTGATCGCCAAACCGATTGATGTAAATGTGGCCATCCGCTTCAATGACGTTGTCTTCCTGATAGAACGTGGCCTGGTCACTTTTGATTTTGGTTGGCCCCCGGTCGATCTCGACATCTCTTTCAAGAAAGACCTCTCGCTCCGGGCGCCCCGTCATTTTTTCTGCCTGAATCGTTGTGATTTCCTGCTTTTCTTCCGCTTTGGTTGGTCGGACGACCCCCTTTTTTTCCTTGCTTTCCTTTGCAAGCGCGGGCGACTGAAGCGTCAAGGCTGCGCCCAGAACGACGGGCGCAATAAGAGGATGCTTGTGAGGTAAAAGAGTAAGAAATCGGCGCATGAAAACCGTCGGATCGCCAAGACTGGCCATAAATGACAATAGTCGCTTATTATATGGGAAGTCTTCCTTTTCATATGTATTTCTCAGGCTGTTTCATGCAATCGAACACCCCGCCGCTCGCGTCTAACGACGAACGATTGAACCAACTTCAGGCTTGGCTTAAAAACATCTCCGTCCCGCCCGTCAAACCGGACACCCTTCGCCCGGCGTCTGCTGACGCCAGCTTCCGGCGCTATTTCCGCGTGGATGCAACGGACGGGCAGAGTTATATTGCGATGGATGCCCCGCCGCCGCAGGAAAATGTTCGCCCTTACGTTGAAGTAGCCGCTTTGCTCGGCGAAACCGGCGTATCGGTCCCCAAAATTCTCGCACAAGACGTCGAGCGTGGCTTTTTGTTGCTCACGGACCTGGGATCGACGACGTATCTCAACCAGCTCAGCCTGGAATCTGCCCACACCCTCTACATCGACGCCATTGACGCCTTGGTGCAATTTCAAATTCACAGCCAACCCAACATCTTGCCGGAATATGACCGTGAATTGCTGCTACGCGAAATGACGCTTTTCCCGGATTGGTACATTGAGCAACATCTCAAAACCAAACTGACGGACAAGCAAAGCGCCGAGCTGAAAACCGTCTTTGATCTCATCTTGGCCAACAATCTCGCCCAACCCCAGGTATATGTTCATCGGGATTACCATTCCCGCAACCTGATGGTGCTCCCCGATGTATCACCTAAGGTCAATCCCGGCATTCTGGATTTTCAAGATGCCGTGTACGGCCCCATTACCTACGATTTGGTATCGCTGCTGCGCGACGCCTACATCCAGTGGGATGAAGAATTGGTGCTGGATTGGGTCATCCGTTATTGGGAACGCGCCAAGCGCGCGGGATTGCCGGTCCATCCCGACATCGACTCTTTCTATCGCGATTTTGAATTCATGGGGCTGCAGCGCCACCTCAAGGTGCTCGGCATCTTCGCGCGCCTCAATTACCGCGATGGCAAAAGCGCCTATCTGAACGACTTGCCGCTGGTGATGGATTACACGCGCCGCGCCGCACAACGCTACAAGGAATTGGCACCGCTCATTCGTTTGCTGGATGCGCTGGAAAACAAAGCGGCGCAAGTCGGCTATACCTTCTAACGAGAAACATCTATGAAAGCCATGATTTTTGCCGCTGGTCGCGGCGAGCGCATGCGCCCACTGACCGACGAAAAACCCAAACCGCTGCTCACCGTGCGCGGGCGCCCGCTGATTCTCTGGCACATCCTGAACCTGGCACGGGCCGGCATCACTGACATTGTGATCAACCACGCCCATCTCGGTCACATGATTGAAGAAGCGCTCGGCGACGGTTCACGATACGGCGTCACGATCAATTATTCCGCAGAAGGCACGGCGCTGGAAACGGCTGGCGGCGTGGCGAAGGCGCGTCACCTGCTAGGTGACAGGCCTTTCCTCGCCGTTTCGTCCGACATCTACTGCCCGCATTTCAACTTCGCGCAAGCAAGCGAGGCGCTGGAAGACGCGGATGTCTGGGGCAAGCCGTACGCCCTCGATAAGCGCGACATGGCGTGGCTGTATCTGGTGAAAAATCCGCCGCATCATCCCGAGGGCGATTTCGCGCTCAACAGCTTTTCCATCAGCAACGAAGGCGAACCGCGTTTCACTTACTCCGGCATCGGCGTGTTTCGGCCGGAAATGTTCGACGCGGTCAAAGCGGGCGAAATCGTGCGGCTCTCCACCCTCATTCGCGAGTACGCGTCACGCGGTCAGATCGGCGGCGAAGTGATTCGGGATGAATGGACGGATGTGGGGACGGTGGAGAGATTGGAAGCTTTGAATAAGCCGCTAGTTAAAAAATAGACGCACTGCATACTCTGCAGCGCAGAATAGATAATCAATTCGTATCAACGAAGTAAATATTAAGGCCGGATTCTGAAACAAGCAGAAATGCAGGTTGATCGTGGCCGAACTCTACACCGACAATGTGATATCCGGGAACACTTTTAATGTATTTGAACTTCTGCGAATCCCCCTCTTTCTGATTAGTTGGTTCGCTTGAAAAATCTCTTAGGCTTAAGCGCGCTCTGCCGAAAAATTCCAGAAAAAGTCGATCTCCTGATCGTTTAACTCGCGAATCCTTGATTACCTCCCCCCCCCAATTCCAGGAGAGAAGAGGTTCAAAAAGACCCGGAACGCCGGCAATCTGCTCCGCCTTAGTCAATGAAATTCTCTTGACGTATTTTTGCTTGAAAATGTAACCGTGCTGAAATTCGTACGATTGCGCGACCGCAGAAGTACAAATGGACGCAAACACAATAGCGAGCAAAATACGAAACGATTTATTCACACGACACTCCTGAGTGAAAAGGCACTGGTTTCAAACATCGGCTATTTTTTACTCCATAGGCCGCATAATAACATCGACAACTCCGCACACCCCATCCCCGCTTGCGACGCCACACTGTCAGCGGGACCAGCCGAAAGGCGCAGGACGCAACGAAGTTGCGGTCCCGAAGGGACGAGCGTAGCGAGCAATTCAGCGGCGCCGCGGTCGCCTTCTTTTGCATCCTTTTCTTGGCGAGTCAAGAAAAGGATGTAGCCGCCGGGCTACCCCCGGCAAGCGCGATCTGCTGCAATGCCTCTCTGTAACGAGCGCTACACCCCCACCCTAACCCTCTCCCTCACAGGGGGAGGAGATGTGAAAATTTCGTGCCAATAAAAAACGCGCCGAATGCGGCGCGTTTTTTGTGACGTGTGAAGAGATTATTCGACGGCCTTAACCATGTCTTCAACAACCTTCTTCGCATCACCAAACACCATCATCGTCTTGTCCATATAGAACAATTCGTTATCGAGACCCGCATAACCGGACGCCATCGAACGTTTGTTCACGATAACGGTCTTCGCACGATAGGCTTCGAGAATCGGCATGCCGGCAATCGCCGACTTGGGATCTTTCGCTGCCGGGTTCACCACGTCGTTCGCACCCAAGACCAGCACCACATCTGCCTGCGGGAATTCGCTGTTGATGTCTTCCATTTCGAACACTTGATCGTAGGGCACTTCCGCTTCGGCCAGCAATACGTTCATGTGACCAGGCATGCGGCCCGCAACCGGATGAATCGCATACTTGACGTTAACACCACGCTCGGTCAGCTTCTCAACCAATTCCTTCAAAGCATGCTGTGCACGTGCGACCGCCAGACCATAGCCGGGAACAATCAAAACCGTTTCTGCATTTGACATCAGGAAAGCCGCGTCGTCAGCCGATCCAGACTTAACCGGACGTTGTGCCTGCGCACCCGCAGCCACGGCCACTTCGCCGCCAAAACCACCCATGATCACACTGAAGAACCCGCGGTTCATGGCCTTGCACATGATGTACGACAGAATCGCACCAGACGAACCGACGAGCGAACCCGCGATGATCAGCATTGAGTTGTTGAGCGAGAAGCCGATGCCCGCAGCAGCCCAGCCCGAATAGCTGTTCAGCATCGACACCACCACCGGCATGTCTGCGCCGCCGATCGGGATAATGATCAACACACCGAGGATGAAAGCCAGCAAGGTCATGATCAGGAACGGCGTCCAGGCCGGTTCGGCGCCTGGCGCGAAGCAAAAGACCAAGCCCAGCGCAATCATCACCAACGCAACAATCAGGTTGACCGCGTGCTGGCCTTTGAACACGACCGGCGCGCCTTGGAACAGACGGAACTTATAACCGCCGGAAAGTTTGCCGAACGCAATCACGGAACCGGAAAAAGTAATCGCGCCAACGAAAGTGCCAATGAACAGTTCGAGACGATTGCCAAACGGAATCGGCGCACCACGACCCGTGATCTGGAAGGCATACGGTTCTGCCACCACAGCGATGGCGATAAACACCGCCGCCAAACCGATCAGCGAGTGCATCGCTGCCACCAGTTCCGGCATCTTGGTCATTTCGATCCGTTTCGCCAGCGTTGCGCCAATCGTGCCGCCGACCACGGCGCCCACAATCAGCAAAATGTATCCGAGACTACCCGATCCGAGGTAGTCGCTCTTGAGCTTGATCATGAGCGCGATCGTGGTGCAAACCGCAATGGCCATACCGGCCATGCCGAACGCATTGCCCTGACGCGCCGTAGAGGGATGCGACAAACCTTTTAAAGCCTGGATGAAACAGACGGACGCAATCAAATACAGGAGAACCACCAAATTCATACTCATCACTTGCTCTCCTTCGTCGCCGCCTTGGGTTCCTTCTTCTTGAACATTTCAAGCATGCGCTGCGTCACGAGGAAACCGCCAAAAACGTTCACCGCTGCCAGCGCGACCGCCAGCGTGCCCATCACCTGTCCGACCAGCCCTTCTGTCATGCCTGCCGCCAGCATCGCGCCAACAATAATGATGGCGGAAATGGCATTGGTCACCGCCATCAACGGCGTATGCAGTGCCGGCGTCACCGTCCAGACGACGTGATAACCGACATACACCGCCAACACGAAGATGATGACGTTCATCAGTGTCATTGAAACTTCCATGCGTGCTCCCGTTTTACGCTTTCATTCCGGTCATCCGGTTTTGATCGTCAACAAAGACAACTTTCGGCTCGTGCTTCTCGAGTTCTTTGTCGTCCATCAGGCCATAGGTGCAAATAATCAGCAAATCGCCCAGATGCGCGCAACGGGCCGCCGCACCATTCAGCGAAATTTCGCCACTGCCACGCTTGCCGGAAATGGCGTAGGTCGAAAAACGCTCGCCGTTTTGCACGTTGTAAATATCGATCTTTTCATTAACCCGAATATCGGCTGCATCCAGCAAATCCTGATCGATGCCGCAGGACCCCTCGTAATTCAGGTCACACTGGGTAACCGTTGCGCGGTGAATTTTTCCAAGCAAAATGTTGCGTTGCATGATGTTCTCCTATTTTCGGTAAATTTCGCCATCGGCGCACATGCGCGTGGCGGCGACAATTTCATCGTCCAGATTAATGGCGAGATTGCCGTCTTTGTCTGTGATCAGCTTCATGAAGTCGAGCAAGTTGCGCGCATACAGTGCCGATGCGTCGGCCGGCACCAAAGCCGCCAAATTCGGAATACCGACGATATTCACGCCATATTTGGTAACGGTCTTGTTCAGTTCGGACAGCGGACAATTGCCGCCTTGCTCCACCGCCATATCGACGATCACCGAACCCGGTTTCATCGACTTGACCGTTTCTTCCGAAATCAGCGTCGGCGCCTTGCGACCCGGAATCAATGCAGTGGTAATGACGATATCCGCCGCTTTCGCTCGTTCATGCACGATGGCTGCCTGACGTTTCATCCAGGCTTCCGGCATCGGGCGCGCGTAGCCGCCGACGCCTTGTGCAATTTCACGTTCTTCGTCAGTTTCGAAGGGCACGTCGACAAATTTCGCGCCGAGCGATTCCACTTCCTGCTTTACGACTGGACGCACGTCCGACGCTTCGATCACCGCGCCCAAGCGTTTCGCCGTTGCAATCGCTTGCAAGCCAGCGACACCCACGCCCATGATCAGCACGCGCGCGGCTTTGACCGTGCCAGCGGCCGTCATCAGCATGGGGAAGAAACGCGGATAGGTATCGGCGGCGACCATCACCGCCTTGTATCCGGCAATATTGGCCTGAGAAGAGAGAACGTCGAGCGTTTGCGCACGCGAAATGCGGGGCGCCGCTTCCATCGCAAAGGCCGTCAATTTGGCGTCGTTCATGCCCTTGATATTGTCGACATCAAAGGGGTTCAGCATGCCAATCAGCACCGACCCGGCCTTCATTTGGGCGCGCTCGTCCGCGTTGGGTGCCCGCACCTTGAGGACCATGTCGCAACCCAATGCCTCGGCAGCCGAACCAATCTGCGCCCCCGCATCCCGATAGGCTTCGTCAGGAATACTGGCGTGCGCACCTGCACCGGCTTGAACGACGATTTGATGCTTGGCAGCGAGCAGTTTTTTGACGGTTTCAGGTGTCGCCGCAACACGCGTCTCACCCGGCCTCGTCTCGGCGGGAATGCCGATTTTCATACGTTCCTCCAATAAACTCTGTAAGCCAAAAAGCACGGAATATTACACGGAAATATTGAATAACACACTAAATATAAAAGTGTAAAAATCCACCTTTGCCAGCGCCACGCACTCTCAAAAAATCGCGAGGCGTTTTTCACTTTGGCATACAACAGGGCAATATTTTCCCGTGCACAGTAAAATAGCACCGTATTCTAACCGATACCGCTGTAGGTATTAGCTGGGAGGGTTGTCAAAGTACAATTAAACTCCCGCCTTTTCATGCTTTTCCTTGATGTTTGTTGAAATTTTGTATCCTATCTGTCATGTCTACTGTCTGGAAACCTGCTGTTGTTGTTGCTGCCATTATTGAGAAAGAAGGGCGCTTTTTGATGGTTGAGGAAAACACGCCCACAGGCATCCGCTACAACCAGCCAGCCGGGCATCTCGATCCGGGCGAAACGCTCACCGAGGCTGTCGTGCGCGAAACCCTCGAAGAAACGGCCCATGACTTCACCCCCACCGACTTGCTGGGCATGTACATGTTGCGTTACGACACCCTTACGGGTGAGCACGCACGCACCTTCATCCGTTTCGCTTTTGTCGGCAAACTGGGGGCTCAGCAAAACCGGCCTCTGGACACAGACATCATCCGCACGGTCTGGATGACCCGCGATGAAATTTTGGCGTGCCGTGATCGGCACCGCAGTCCGCTGATCCTGCAGTGCGTGGACGATTACCTCGCGGGCCAGCGCGCACCGCTATCGCTGCTCACCTCGCTCGTCGCCACCGCCGGAGGCATCTATGGCTAAAACTACGGCTAAAAAACGCGTCGTCATCGGCATGTCCGGCGGCGTGGATTCGTCGGTGTCGGCCTGGCTGCTGAAAGAACAGGGTTATGAAGTCGTCGGCCTGTTCATGAAAAATTGGGAGGACGATGACAATAACGATTACTGTTCCGCCCGCAGCGACTGGATCGATGCGGTGAGCGTGGCCGATGTAATCGGCATCGACATCGAAGCCGTCAACTTCGCTGCGGAATACAAGGATCGCGTCTTCGCGGAATTCCTGCGCGAGTACCAAGCTGGGCGCACGCCCAACCCGGACGTGCTGTGCAACGCCGAAATCAAATTCAAGGCTTTCCTCGATCACGCGATGCGCCTGGGCGCGGATCAAATTGCCACTGGCCATTACGCGCGCGTGCGCGAAGTCGATGGCCGGTTTGAATTGCTCAAAGCGCTCGACAGCAGCAAGGACCAAAGTTATTTCCTGCATCGCCTGAACCAGCAACAACTCTCAAAAACTTTATTTCCGCTCGGCGAGATTCGTAAAACCGAAGTACGCCGCATTGCCGATCAGATCGGCTTGCCGAACGCCAGAAAAAAAGACTCTACCGGCATTTGCTTTATCGGCGAACGCCCGTTCCGCGAATTTCTGAACCGCTATCTGTCTTACCAACCCGGTCCGATCAAGACTGCGGATGGCGACGTCGTCGGCGAACACGTCGGCCTGAGTTTTTACACGCTCGGTCAGCGCAAGGGAATCGGCATCGGCGGATCGAAGAAACATCGCAATGCAGACGGCAATACTGATCCGTGGTTTGTCGCGGCCAAGGACATTCCAAATAACACGCTGTATGTGGTACAAGGCCACGATCATCCGTGGCTGATGTCGAACGATCTCGAAGCCGGACAAGCGAGCTGGATTGCGGGTGAAGCACCGGAAGACGGGCAACTGTCGGCCAAAACACGCTACCGTCAGGCCGATGTGCCCTGCGAATGCGCTGTGCTGTCGCGCGAAGCCTTCCGCATGCAATTTCCCACACCGCAATGGGCGGTCACGCCCGGACAGTCGGCGGTGTTTTACCAAGGGGACGTGTGTCTTGGTGGTGGGATTATTACCAGCAAGTCAGACGAGAGAAATCTTCCGGCCTCTCTGTGAGGCGCTGAAGAAATCGGCGAGCGCGACAACAACCGCAAGGTAGTGTTGCGACGCAGGCTAACATGAGCAAAGCGAATGTTAAGCGAAGCGGCCGAAGTCAAGGTTTTGAGATGCAAGGCATCTGTCGCACAGCGACGAGACATATCTTTAGATAGACGAGGAAGCGGAACGCCGTTCTAGCGTAGCTAAAACGAAGTTTCGGCGAAGGCTAACGTGAACATGCGAACGTTAAGCGAAGCAGCCGTAGCCAACACCGGACAACGCAGCAGCTCGTGCGCGCAGACATTTATTCAGCGTCTTGCGGCACGGTGTCCTTAAACGACTGCCTCGCCGCCAGCTTATCGAACAAAGCCGCCAGATTCGGATAGTCGCTGCGCCAGTCTACGTTCGGGAAGCGGAAATTCAACCAGCCCAGCGCCGATCCGACGGCAATGTCCGCCAGCGAATATTGGCCGCCGTTGCAAAACGGTTTTGTGCCCAAATCCTTGGACATGGCTTGCAAACCTGCACTCACCTTGCCCATCTGATGCTTGACCCATTCTGAACTTTGCTGCTTTGCGGGCCGCTTGGTTTCTTCCAGACGCACCAGGATGGCGGCGTCCATCACGCCATCGGCCAGCGCTTCCCAGCGTCGCACTTCGGCGCGTTCGCGCCCGCTGGGCGGGATCAATTTTGCGACAGGCGTCAGCGTATCCAGATATTCAACAATGACGCTGGAATCATAAATCGCCGTGCCGTCATCCATCACCAGGCAAGGCACTTTACCCAGCGGATTGACTTCCTGAATTTTTGTATCAGGCGAGCCGATATCTTCCAGAATGAATTGATAGTCCAGCTTCTTCTCCGCCAGAACGATCCGAACCTTCCGAACATAAGGACTTGTGTGGGTACCGAACAGTTTCATGCGCACTCACATTTTGGTGTTGTTATAGTTTTCAAAGCTCTCGATTTTAACATTCGTCCGCACTTTTTTCTAGCCCAAAGGCCGCATGATGCATTTTTTTGGCGCAGTATGCATCAAATCCTGCCTGCCTGAAGTGTTAAAATGACGCCCGATTGCCGTTCTTTTCCTCTTTGCGCCATGACACTCTCCTCACTTTCAGCTTTATCCCCACTGGATGGCCGCTACGCTGGCCGCATGAACCGCCTGCGTCCGATTCTTTCCGAAGCCGGGTTCATGCACTACCGCGTGAAGGTTGAAATCATCTGGCTGCGTGCACTGTCGAATGCAGGCTTTGCCGAATTCAAGCCGTTTTCCGCCGCAACTAACGCTTTCCTCGACAAGCTGTCTAACAATTTCAGCGAGGCCGATGCCGCGCGCATCAAGGACATCGAATCCGTCACCAACCATGACGTGAAAGCAGTCGAATACTGGCTCAAGGAATCCAGCGGGCTCGAACTGCCGCCGGAAATGGGGAAGCTGGCCACTACCGCAGCAGCCATCGATCCGAAAGTTTCGGCTGAACTCAAAGCCGCTGCCGAATTCATTCACTTCGCCTGCACCTCCGAAGACATCAATAACACCTCGCACGGCATGATGATCCGCGACGCGCGCGATCAGGTGCTGCTGCCGTCGCTGCATGGCGTGATCGACCGCTTGGCGTTGCTCGCGCACGATTGCGCCGACATGCCGATGCTGTCGCGCACACACGGCCAAGCCGCCAGCCCGACCACGCTGGGCAAGGAAATTGCGAACGTCGTCGCGCGTCTGCGCACTGCCGCCAAGCGTATCGCCGCCGTGGAAATGCTCGGCAAGATGAACGGCGCGGTCGGCAACTTCAATGCACACCTGTCCGCATATCCCGATTTCGACTGGCAAACTTTTGCCAAAAACGTGATTGAAAAAGAATTGGGCCTCACCTGGAATCCGTACACGATTCAAATCGAACCGCACGATTACATGGCTGAGCTCTTCGATGCCATTGCGCGTGCGAACACGATTCTCATCGACCTCGACCGCGATCTCTGGGGCTACATCTCCCTCGGCTACTACAAGCAAAGATTAAAGCCTGGCGAAATCGGTTCCAGCACGATGCCGCACAAGGTCAACCCGATTGATTTTGAAAATTCCGAAGGCAATCTCGGCATCGCCAATGCGATGCTGCGCTTCATGTCGGAAAAGCTGCCAATCTCCCGCTGGCAACGCGACCTCACCGATTCCACCGTACTGCGCAACATCGGCGTGGCTTTCGGTCATTCCCTTCTCGCGTACGACAGCACGCTGCGCGGTCTGAACAAACTCGAAGCCAATCCCGAACGCATGTCGGAAGACTTGAACGATTCCTGGGAAGTGCTGGCAGAGCCGGTGCAAACGGTGATGCGCCGCTATGGAATCGAAAATCCGTATGAACAACTGAAAGCTCTCACGCGTGGCAAAGGCATCACGAAGGAAGACATGCAGGCTTTCATCAAAGGTCTTGCGATTCCGCAGGATGCGAAAGATCGGCTGCTGAAGATGACGCCGGCGAATTATGTGGGGTTGGCGATCAAACTCGCCAAAGACATTTAACACGCTCCAGCGTGTAGATCGGCCTTCAAGCCGACACCAAAGAATGACCTGTGCAACCGTTCAAGTTTGCCGAGGGTAGGCCGGCAAACTTAAACTACTGCAAGCCACGTCTCAGCACAGCACATACAACACCCTACCCCATCACAAGCTTGCGGTAGAATCCTCAACGCACATCCCCCACTTCAATACAAGGAGCACTCCCATGAAGAACCTGTTGCTCGCTTTCACCTTTTTATTCGCCGCCCTCACTGCACAGGCGCAGGATATTGCCCTCCCCACACCCGTGAAAAAAGGCGGCAAGCCGTTTCTGGAAACCATCAGCGCCCGCCACAGCGAACGTTCGTATATAAAAAAGGACATGTCGCCGCAAATGCTGTCGAACCTGCTGTGGACCGCTTATGGCTACAACCGCTTCGGCCAACGCACCGTGGCGACTGCATACGGCAGACAGGAAATGGACATCTATGTCGTTCTGGATAAGGGCGCTTACTTTTATGACGCCAATGCTCACGCGCTGCAACTTGTCACGAAAGGCGATGTCCGAGGGGGACTGGGACAATCTGGCGTGAGCAACGCGGCCGCGCTGTCGATCGTGATGGTCGCCGACACGAACAAATCGAGCCTTGATTACGCGCGCATCGCCACCGGGTCCATCTCGCAAAACATCTATCTGTTTGCCGCCTCCGAAGGCCTAGGCACGGTTGCCCGCGGGTCGTTCGACGCCAAGGAACTGGCCAAAGCCCTCAAACTGGAAAGTCATCAGGCCATCACGCTGGTGCAGCCAGTAGGGTTTTTGAAGTAATGCTGTAACTCCTGCAAAATGGCGCCGGGGCAATTTATACTGGCGTCATTTCTTGTGGCCCATCATTCGCAGAAATCCGGCGCAGCGTAAGCGTATCGCCAGGGATATTTGACCACCGCCCCCCGCTTTTGCGGCAAAATGAACATCACCCCTTGCTGAAATGTTCGCGCACTTTTTGAAACATCGGTGCAAATTTCTGCCACATCCCCCAGCCAACAAGTCCCATCTCCAGTCCGGCGATCACTCGCCGCGGTTTGATGAATGCCAGCGCGAGCGCACTGCCCAGCACCAGCCATTTGTGTCGCCCAACCGCATCCAGTACGCCGGCACCCATGCCGGCCGGTGTCATAGCCTGACGCATCGCCTGAATCTCGCCCGTCAGCTCAGCGCGTTGTTGTGCGCACTGCGCAATCAGCGCGGCGCGGCGCGAGCCAGGCGTGATTTTGGCATTCATTGATCGCCCTCCCGGTTGGAAGACGTCATGGCCTGAATGTCTTTCGACAGTTCATTCATCGTTGCAGACAGAAAACGGGGCTTCTGGTGATAGCGGTTGCGCACCCACAAGCCGATACCGATGGTCAGGATCGCAAAAAAAACCATCAGTCCGGCGACCACCACCACGCGATGGGTGTCCCAAAACAGAATGATGATCAGCAAAATCGCCAGCAGCACCGCAATGCCGAAGCAAAACAGCGCCACGAGCGACAGCATCAGATAACCAAACAGACGCTGCACTTCTTCTTCGATTTCCACCGCAAGAAGTTCGGCGCGCGTTTGCGCCATGGCGAGCACCGTGCCCGCCATGCGCTTGAGATTGTTGAACATCCGTTTATTTTCTCGAGATGAGGAAGCCCACAATCACACCAATCGCCGCCGCCATGCCCACAGATTGCCAAGGATGCGCTTTCACGTATTGATCCGTGGACTGCGCCACTTCTTTTGCTTTGTTGAGCGCCACTTCCTCGGCATGCACCAGTTCTTCCTTGGCCGATTTCAGGGAAGCTTCCATTTTGGCCTTCGCCGCCTTGAACCCGTCTCCCGCCTCATGCCCGGCAGTCGCCAGCAATTCTTCCGCGTCGCGCACGACCATGCGCAAATCCGTCATCAACCTGTCTCGGGATTGTCCAATTTTGCTCGCTGCGTCCATGTTTCCCCCTTTTTGAGCGTAATTTAAGTAAAGGAATCTCAGTGTAGGCCCACCACCGCTTGGCATGTTGCGTTGAATCAAACGCGACAGCCTTGTCCGCATGCTTTGACAGCCGGCCCACGCATTTGGCGATTACTTTGTCTATCGTAACGCATAATCCAGTGCCATACCTAGAAAGACCGCTGCCCCCAGCCAATTGTTGTGCCGAAAGGCCGCAAAACACTGCATCCGATCACGCTGGCGGATAAGCCGGCAGTGATATGCCACGCATCCGGCCGCGATCGCCATGCCGACCATGAGCCCGCCGCGCAATCCGGCCTGCCAGCCAACGACCGTAATAATGCCCAGATTAACGGCGTAACACACCATGATGGCCAGCACATCGAAACGTCCGAAAGTGATGGCCGAAGTTTTGATCCCGATTTTCAGATCGTCGTCGCGGTCAACCATCGCGTACTCCGTGTCGTAGGCCAGTGCCCAGAAGACATTTGCTATCAATAGCCACCATGCGTGGGGTGGCACATCATTTTGCACCGCTGCAAACGCCATCGGGATGCCGAAACCGAATGCGATGCCGAGGTAAGCTTGCGGCAAGGCGAAGAAGCGCTTGAAGTATGGATACGTCGCCGCCACAATCACGGCCACCACCGAAAGTTTGAGGGTCAGCGCATTCAGATGCAGAATCAAGCCCAGTGACATCAGCGTCAGCACACTCGCCACCATGAGCGCTTCCCATGGCGCGATCTGTCCGCTCGTCAGCGGTCGATCCGCCGTGCGCTTCACGTGTTTATCAAAATCGCGATCAGCGAAATCGTTGATCGCGCATCCAGCCGAACGCATCAGCACGGTGCCGAGCGTGAAGATGATCACGAGCGACACGTCCGGCTTGCCGTCGGACGCCAGCCACAGTGCGCTCAGCGTCGGCCACAGCAACAACAGGATGCCGATGGGTTTGTCGAGCCGCACGAGGCGGATGTAAAGGTTCAGGCGATTCATAGCGTGACCATTTTATTCCGAAGCGCAGTAATTTTGGTTCCAAATCGCTCGCGGCGAGGCGACGAGCCGCAGACAGTACGAATAGTACGGCAAGGCGAAGTCAACAAAGCTGCGGGGGATTTGGAACAAAATTACACTTTCAGATAATCTTCTTTCCCACCCAACCACCGCGCCAGATGCGCGTCAATAATCTCAGCGCTGTCGGGGATTTTTCCCGCCAGCAAATCGTCGGCCACTTGCCGCGCCTGCTCCACCAGCGCTTGATCAGTCGTCAAATCGGCAAAACGCAACATCGGCACACCGGATTGCCGCGCACCGAGCAATTCGCCGGGGCCGCGAATGGCCAGATCGCGTCGCGCGATTTCAAACCCATCTGTCGTTTCGCGCATCGTCATCAGGCGCTGCCGCGCCGTCTCGCCGAGCGGAGGTTGATACAGCAACAGGCACACGCTCGCTTCCGCGCCACGCCCCACGCGTCCCCGCAACTGGTGCAGTTGCGACAGACCGAAGCGCTCTGCATGTTCGATCACCATCAGCGACGCATTCGGCACATCGACGCCGACTTCGATCACCGTCGTCGCCACCAGCAAATCGATTTCGCTTTTGGCAAACGCTGCCATGATCTGCTGCTTTTCCGCCGCTTTCAAGCGCCCGTGAATCAAGCCGATGTTCAGATCCGGTAAGGCGGCGGAAAGCATTTCGTAGGTGTCGGTCGCCGTCTGCAATTGCAGCGCTTCCGATTCCTCGATCAATGGACAGACCCAGTACGCTTGTCTTCCTGATTTTGCGTCAGCGTGAATGTTCGCGATCACTTCATCGCGACGGGATTGATCCACCACGCGCGTAACAATTGGCGTGCGCCCCGGCGGCAGCTCGCCAATCACGGACACATCGAGATCCGCGTAGTAGGTCATCGCCAGAGTGCGCGGAATCGGTGTCGCGCTCATCATCAAGTGGTGCGGCACGCTCTCGCTTTTTTGTCCTTTGTTTCGCAGTGACAACCGCTGCCCGACGCCGAAGCGATGCTGTTCATCCACGATCACGAGTCCGAGATTCGCGAACTGCACGGTATCCTGTATCAGCGCATGCGTGCCAATCACCAGTTGCGCCGCACCGGTGGCCACCACCGCCAGCGCTTCCGTTTTTTCTTTTTTCTTCATGCTGCCGGTGAGCCAAGTCACTGTCACACCGAGCGGGGTCATCCATTCTTCAATTTTTCGGAAATGCTGCTCGGCCAGAATTTCGGTCGGTGCCATCAAGGCCACCTGAAAACCACTGTCAATCGCTTGCGCAGCCGCCAACGCGGCGACGATGGTCTTGCCACTACCCACATCGCCTTGCAGCAAACGCTGCATCGGATGGCGCGCCGCCAGATCCGCGCTGATCTCTGACAGCACGCGCTGCTGTTCACCCGTCAGCGTAAAGGGCAAACTCGCGCAAAAGGCTTGCGACATTTTGCCGATGGTTGGCATCGACTGTGCGTTTTGCGCGCGGCGTGCGGCCTGCGCGCGCTTCATCGACAACTGCTGCGCCAGCAGTTCATCAAACTTCATCCGGAGCCACGCCGGATGCGACCGTTCCATCAAGGTATTGGCATCTACGCCGGGCGGCGGATGATGCAGCACCTTCACAGCAACATCGAAGGCTGGCAACTTTAATTGTGCGTTCAAAGTCGTGGGCAATGTATCAGTCAACGCGACCCGATTCAGTGCTGCGCCAATTGCGCTGCGCAGATACGCCTGCGTCAAGCCTTCGCCGGACGGATAAACTGGTGTCAACGCTTCCGGCAGGGGAGCGCCTTCGTTGACCACCTTCACCGACGGATGCACCATCTCCGGACCGAAAAATCCTTGCCGCACTTCGCCGCGCACCCGCACGCGCTGCCCCACGGCCATCTGCTTGGTCTGGCTGGTATAAAAATTCAGGAAGCGCAGCACCAGTTGGCCGGAATCATCTGCAATCGTCACCACCAATTGTCGACGCGGGCGGTATTTGATGTCGCAGTCCGTCACCACACCTTCCACTTGCGGCGTGCCCTGTGCATGAATGACAGCTTGCGCAATCGGCAGCAGTTGCGTTTCATCTTCATAACGCAAGGGCAGGTGCAGCGCCAAATCCATGTCGGTGCACAAACCCAGCTTGGTGAGCTTGCTCGCACGCGAGCTAGCGCCTGCAGGTTGGGAGGTTTTGGACTTGGCCCGAGATTTGGTTTGGGAAGCGGTGCGCATGGCTATATTGTGCGTTATCACGCAAATGGTAGCGCTTTTTTAATGATTCCCCCACCCTTGTACTCACTTCCACCGCAGTCGCCATCCATTTGCACTGTCCGATTTGTGCAAATATTGACTTGTTCGCATTTTTAATCCCAACAGTTTGTTTGCTTTCACATCCATAAGGCTTTAAGCTGACAAATACTCTTTGCGTGAGGTCCCGATGCAACTGACGCGCCTCTCCGGTATTTTGCTGCACCCCACGTCGCTTCCCGGCCCGCACGGTTCCGGCGATCTCGGCCCGTCGGCTTATCATTTCATCGACTGGCTGGTGGTCAGTCGCCAGTCGCTGTGGCAAGTTTTGCCATTAACAGACGTCGGCGTCGGCAATTCCCCTTACATGAGTCCTTCCGCGTTTGCGGGCAACATCCTGCTAATCGATCTCGATCAATTGCGTCAAGCGGGTTGGCTCGATGAAAGCGATCTCCACCCCGATGTCGATTTTCCCGTCCATCGCGTGGATTTCGCGTCGATGATCCCGTTTCGCATGGCGCGCTTGCGCAAGGCGGCGACGCGATTCTTCGATACCGCCAAGCAGCACGAACGCGCAGCCTTCGATGCTTTCTGCGTCAACGAACGGGCGTGGCTGGATGATTACGCGTTATTCCTCGCGCTTGAACAAACGCACGGCGAAACCGTGGCCTGGCAAGACTGGCCAGCAGCACTCGCCAAACGTGACCGCACGGCCTTGCGCGAAGCGATGGCCGTGCATACCAATGAAATCCACTTCCTGAAATTCAGTCAGTGGCAATTTTTCGAACAGTGGGCGCGCCTGAAAACCTATGCCAATGCGCGCGGTATCGACATCGCCGGTGACATTCCCATTTTCGTTGCCCCGCACAGCGTCGATGTCTGGGCCAATCCGCATCTCTTTGAGCTGGATGTGAACGGGCATCCCACAGTGGTTGCAGGCGTGCCGCCGGATAAATTCAGCGATTCTGGCCAGCTCTGGGGCAACCCGCTTTATCGGTGGGCCGCCCACACCAAGGACGGGTTTCAATGGTGGACCGAGCGTATGCGCCGCGCCCAAGAGCTTTTCGACTGGGTGCGCATCGATCATTTTCGGGGTTTTGAAAGTTATTGGGAAGTTCCCGTCAGCGCCAAATCCGCTATCGCCGGAAAGTGGCGTCCGGGTCCAAAGTCGCCGCTCTTCGTCGCCATGCGCAAGCAATTGGGCGAGCTGCGTGTCATCGCAGAAGACCTCGGTGTCATCACGCCGGAAGTGCATGCCTTGCGCAAAGAACTGAATTTCCCCGGCATGCGCATTCTCCAGTTTGCTTTCGGCAGCGGCGCCGACAACCCCTACCTGCCGCACAACTATGCATCTGACACCGTGGTCTACACCGGCACACACGACAACGACACCACGCGCGGATGGTGGCAATCCCTTCCGGAATATGAGCGCGATTTCGCGCGGCGCTATCTCAGCGTCAATGGCGACTGGATTCACTGGGACTTGATCCGCACCGCCCAGGCGTCTGTCGCCGCCTTTGCCATCTCGCCGATGCAGGACGTGCTGGGACTGGATGCCGCGCACCGGATGAACCGCCCCGGCGAAGCTTCGGGTTCGTGGGAATGGCGCTTTCACTGGGGTCAGGTCGACAACTGGTTCGCCGGACGGTTGGCGGAAATGGCCGTGCTTTATGGACGTTGCCGTACTGTCGACGCGCCGCCGACCGATGCTACTGCCGAACGCGACAAGCGCGTAAAATAGCGCGTTCCAAACGTTTTGGCGCGATGTGATGCGCGACCCCATGTACACGCTGTCCGATTTCGATTTTCATTTGCCGCCCGAGCTGGTTGCGCAAGCACCCTTGCCCGATCGCAGTGCGTCGCGCTTGCTGCATGTGGACGGTCAACACCTGATCGACCGGCAATTCACCGACATCGTCGATCTGCTCCAGCCCGGCGATCTCATGGTCTTCAACGATACGCGTGTGCTGAAAGCGCGCCTGTTCGGCAGCAAAGCCACCGGCGGAAAAATCGAAGTGCTGATCGAACGCGTGCTCGACGACCGCACGGTGCTGGCGCAAGTACGCGCCTCGAAAACCCCACGTGCCGGCACGCGACTCACCCTGGCGGACAGCTTCGATGTGACAGTAGGCGAACGGGCCGGTGAGTTTTTCACCTTGCGCTTTCCCGACGACGTACTCACGCTTGTTGAGCAACACGGCCACCTCCCGCTGCCGCCTTACATCGAACGCGCCGCTGACGCGGCGGACGACACGCGCTACCAAACCGTGTACGCCAAACATGTCGGCGCCGTCGCCGCGCCGACGGCGGGCCTACATTTCGACGAAGCGCTGCTCCAACGCCTGCGCGACAAAGGCGTGCGTTTCGCCACCGTCACCTTGCATGTCGGCGCGGGCACGTTTCAACCCGTGCGCACGGAAAATCTGGCCGAACACACCATGCACAGCGAGTGGTACACGATTCCGCAAGCCACCGTCGATGCCGTGCGCGAAACGCGAGCAGCAGGACGCGATGTGATTGCGGTCGGCACCACCAGCCTGCGCGCGCTGGAATCTGCCTCGCAAAATGGCACGCTGAAAGCAGGAAGCGGCGACACGCGACTGTTCATCACGCCCGGCTATGCCTTTCGCACCGTCACGCGCCTGATCACGAATTTTCATTTGCCCAAATCCACGCTGCTGATGCTGGTGTCAGCCTTCGCCGGTTTTGATACCATCCGTCGTGCGTACGCACACGCGATTGAACAGCGTTACCGTTTTTTCAGTTACGGGGATGCGATGCTCCTGACAAGATTGACTCATGCTGAAATTTGATCTCCTCTCAACCGACGGCCACGCCCGTCGCGGTCGCCTGACCCTGAACCACGGCACGGTGGAAACGCCGGTGTTCATGCCGGTGGGCACCTACGGCTCGGTGAAAGCCATGTCCCCATCGGATTTGCACGACATTAACGCGCAAATCGTGCTGGGGAATACCTTCCACTTGTGGCTGCGTCCTGGCTTGCAAGTCGTTGAAAAATTCGGCGGACTCCACCGTTTCATGGGATGGGATCGTCCGATCCTCACGGACTCCGGCGGCTTTCAAGTGTTTTCACTGGGCGCGATGCGCAAGATCAGCGAAGAAGGCGTGCGCTTTGCGTCGCCGATCAACGGCGACAAACTTTTCCTCTCACCGGAAATCTCGATGCAAATCCAGCGCGTGCTGAATTCAGACATCGTGATGCAATTCGACGAATGCACGCCCTACAAAATTGGCGATCGCATCGCTACCAGGGATGATGCCGCCAAATCCATGCAACTGTCGCTGCGCTGGGGGAAACGCTCTGTGGATGAATTTACGCGCGAAGCCAACCCCAACGCACTGTTCGGCATCGTCCAGGGCGGTATGTTTGAAGACTTGCGCGAAGTATCGCTGGCCCATCTGAACGAGATGGGCTTCCACGGCATGGCCATCGGTGGCCTCTCGGTTGGCGAACCCAAGGAAGAAATGCAGCGCATCCTGACGCATGTCGGCCCCAAGCTCCCAGCCCATCAACCCCACTACCTGATGGGCGTGGGCACGCCGGAAGATTTGGTGCAAGGTGTGGCAAACGGCATCGATATGTTCGACTGCGTCATGCCGACCCGCAATGCGCGCAATGGCTGGCTGTTCACCCGTTTTGGCGACATCCGCATCCGCAACGCGCGTTTCCGTGACGATGAAGCGCCATTGGACGAAACCTGCACCTGCTACTGCTGCCGGAATTTTTCCCGCGCCTATCTGCATCATCTCGACCGCACCGGCGAAATGCTGGGCGGCCGCTTGAATACCATTCACAATCTGCATTACTACCTGGAACTGATGCACGAAATGCGCGACGCCATCGAAATCGGGCGTTTTAGCCAGTTTGTTGCGCAATTTCAGGCCAATCGACAGCGAGGGATTTGAAGCCATTTCAGTAATGGCCCCGTCACAACTCAGTGATAAAATAGACAGTTATTTATAGCAACAGGCGGGCTTCGTGCCGCCATATGGAGGCCTCATGGGTGCAAGTGCAGGATTTATGGATTATTTACCAATTATCCTTATCATCGCGTTTTTTTATTTCGTCATCTTTCGTCCGCAACAACAGCGCGCCAAGCGCCAGAAGGAAATGCTGGAAGGCATCGCTGTCGGTAACGAAGTTTTGACTGCTGGCGGCATTATGGGCAAAGTGGCCAGCGTCAGCCCCACTCTGGTCCGTCTGGAAATCGCTCCCGCCGTCGTGATCGCCGTACAAAAATCGGCCATTACGACCTTGCTCCCGCCCGGCACGCTGGAATCCCCGGAACAACTTCCCGAACAATTCAATCAGCAACCGCCGTCTTGCTGCGCCTGATCCTACCTCGCTAAAACGCCATGAATCGTTACGCTCTCTGGAAGTACATTCTTATTGCGATCGCCCTGCTGTTTGGCGCGACTTACACCGCGCCCAACTTTTTCGGTGAATCACCCGCCGTGCAGATCAGCAGCGCCAAAGCTACGTTCAAGCTGGATCCCAAGCTTGTTTCACGCGTGCAAAGCGTCTTGCAAAAAGAGGGGCTCAAATCCGATCTCGTTTTCTACGAGATGACGGGCAATCACGCTTCGGTGCGTGCCCGTTTTGCCGATACAGACGCCCAATTCAAAGCCAAGGCGCTGCTCGAAAAAGAATTGAACCCGGACCCGACTGACGAGTCCTACATCGTGGCGCTCAACCTGCTGTCGAATACGCCGAAGTGGCTGCAAAGTATCAACGCCCTGCCGATGTACCTCGGCCTCGATTTACGTGGCGGCGTGCACTTCCTGCTGCAAGTCGACATGAAAGGCGTGGTCAACAAACGTCTGCAAGGCATGTTGGTGGCCGCGCGCGGCAATTTGCGTGACAAGAACATCCGTCACTCCGGCATTACCCGCGCAGGCGATACGATTGAAATCCGCTTCACGGATGCTGCTTCGTTCGCCAAAGCCAAAGAGGCGTTGACCAGCCAGTTGCCTGAATCACAGCTTGCTGAAGCCAAGGATGGCGCGATCACCAAACTGGTGATGACCCTGAAACCAGAAGCACTGAAGCAAACGCGCGATGACGGCGTGAAGCAAAACATTGCGACGCTCTCCCGTCGTGTGAATGAACTGGGCGTGGCCGAACCCGTGATCCAGCAACAAGGCGCGGATCGCATCGTAGTGCAATTGCCTGGCGTGCAAGACGTGTCTCGTGCGAAAGGCATTCTGGGCCGCACTGCCACGCTGGAAGTACGACTGGTCGATGAAACAATCACGCCCGGCATGGAAACCACGGCCATGATCCCTTTCGGTTCCGAATTGTTCAAATATGACCGGAGCGACCGCGGGTCGCGCAACGTGGTGCTCTACAAAGAACCGGTATTGACGGGCGATTACATTGCCAGCGCGTCGGCTACCTTCGATCAAAACCAGCAAGCAGCGGTCAGTATCGACTTGAATGGAGACGGCGGTCGCAAGATGCGTCAAGCCACGCGCGATCGCATCGGCAAAGGCATGGCGATTGTGCTGTTTGAAAAAGGCAAAGGTCAAGTGCTGACCGTCGCCACGATTCGCGACGAGCTGGGCTCGCGCTTCCAGATTACTGGCATGGGCAATTCGGAAGCGGCAACCGATCTGGCGCTGCTCTTGCGTGCTGGTTCCTTGGCTGCGCCGATGGAAATCATCGAAGAACGCACCATCGGCCCGCAACTCGGCGCCGATCAGGTCAGCAAGGGATTCAACTCCACCCTGTATGGTTTTGCTGCCATTGCTGTCTTCATGGTGGTTTATTACATGATGTTCGGGCTCTTCAGCGTGCTGGCCCTTTCCGTCAACGTCTTGCTGCTCGTTGCCGTGCTCTCGCTGATCCAGGCAACCTTGACCTTGCCGGGCATGGCGGCCATTGCACTCGCCTTGGGTATGGCCATCGACTCGAACGTTCTGATTAACGAACGCATCCGCGAAGAATTGCGCGCAGGGCAATCGCCACAGGTTGCGATTGCCGAAGGCTTCAGGCATGCGTGGGCGACGATTCTGGACTCCAACGTCACCACCCTGATCGTCGGTCTGGCCCTGCTCGCTTTCGGCTCTGGCGCGGTGCGCGGCTTTGCGGTCGTCCATGTGCTGGGGATTCTGACGTCCATGTTCTCGGCCGTGTTTTTCTCGCGCGGCATCGTCAACCTCTGGTATGGCCGTAAAAAGAAACTGGACAGCGTTTCAATTGGCCAGATCTGGAAACCGGGCCAATCGTAAACGGACGACTTCCCGACGCTATCGACTGATTTTAAATAACAGGATTCAACATGGAATTCTTCCGAATCAAAAAAGACATTCCCTTCATGCGCCATGCGCTGATTTTCAATATCATTTCCGGCCTGACCTTTCTGGCTGCCCTTTTCTTCCTGTGGCACAAAGGACTCCATCTGTCCATCGAATTCACCGGCGGCACCGTGATGGAAGTCAGCTATCAGAAAGCCGCCGACATTCAGGACATTCGACAAACCATTGAAGGATTGGGCATCCCCGATACGCAAGTGCAGAACTTTGGCCGCGCGCAAGATGTGCTGATTCAAATGCCGCCGCAAAAAGACGTGGCTTCCGGTCAGCAAAGTGAAAAAGTGATGACGGCCTTGAAAGCCAAGGACAGCACCGTCACGCTGCGGCGTGTCGAGTTTGTCGGCCCGCAAGTCGGCGAAGAACTCACGCACGATGGATTGATGGCGCTCGCCATGGTGGTCATTGGCGTGATGATTTACCTTGCCATCCGCTTTGAATGGAAATACGCCGTCGCCGCCATCATTGCAAACCTGCATGACGTGGTCATCATTCTCGGCTTCTTCGCTTTCTTCCAGTGGGAATTTTCACTGTCGGTACTGGCTGCCGTGCTGGCCGTTCTCGGTTACTCGGTTAACGAATCCGTGATTATTTTCGACCGCGTCCGCGAAAATTTCCGGAAGATGCGTCAAGCGCCGGTCCCTGAGGTGCTGGATCACGCGATCACCAGCACCATTTCACGCACCATCATTACCCACGGTTGTACGCAACTGATGGTGCTGTCCATGCTCGTTTTTCGGCGGCCCGACACTGCACTATTTCGCGGTTGCGCTGACCATCGGCATTTGCTTCGGCATTTACTCCTCGGTCTTCGTTGCTGCCGCGATTGCGATGTGGCTGGGTATCCGCCGTGAAGATTTGATCAAGCCGAACAAGGAGCGGGGCGGGGAAGAGCGCACCGGCAAACCACGCAAGGATAGAAGCATTTTTGAAGTTGTGAGCGACCGCCCAGGCGACCTCATTTGATTTTGGAGTGGCACCTATGTACCAACACATTCAAATCCCGGCTACCGGGGAAAAAATTACGATCAACGCCGACAAAACGCTGAACGTTCCTACTCATCCGATCATTCCGTATATCGAAGGCGATGGCATCGGTGTAGATGTCATGCCGGTCATGCTCAAGGTGATCGATGCTGCCGTGGCCAAAGCCTATGGCAGCCAGCGCAAGATCGAGTGGATGGAAATTTTTGCTGGCGAAAAAGCGACAAAGCTGTACGGCGCCGACACTTGGCTACCCGCAGAATCCATGCAGGCCATGAAGGATTTCGTGGTGTCGATCAAAGGACCGCTGACCACGCCAATCAGCGGCGGCATCCGCTCGCTGAATGTCGCGATGCGTCAGCAACTTGACCTCTATGTTTGCCTGCGTCCGGTGCGTTACTTCCAGGGCGTGCCCTCGCCGCTGCGCGAACCGGAAAAAACGGACATGGTGATTTTCCGCGAAAATACCGAAGACATTTATGCCGGTATCGAATGGGCGGAAGGCACGGAAGACGCGAAGAAAATTATCGCTTTCCTGCAAAAGGAAATGGGCGTCAATCAAATCCGTTTCCCGGAAACCTCCAGCATCGGCATCAAACCCGTTTCCGAAGAAGGTTCCGAGCGTCTGATCCGCAAGGCCATTCAGTACGCGATCGACAATGACAAGCCGTCCGTGACCCTGGTTCACAAGGGCAACATCATGAAGTTCACCGAAGGTGGCTTCCGTGACTGGGGTTATGCGATTGCGCAAAAAGAATTCGGCGCCACCGTCATCGGCAAAGGCCCGTGGTGCACACTGAAAAATCCGCGAACCGGCAAGGAAATTGTCGTGAAAGACGTGATCGCCGACGCCTTCCTGCAAGAGATTCTGCTGCGTCCGGAAGAGTTCAGCGTGATTGCCACGCTGAATCTGAACGGCGATTACATTTCTGACGCGCTAGCCGCACAGGTGGGTGGCATCGGCATCGCACCGGGTGCGAACATTTCGGATACCACCGCTATTTTTGAAGCAACCCACGGCACCGCACCGTCACTGGCGGGCAAAAACGTGGTCAATCCCGGATCGGTGATTCTGTCGGCTGAAATGATGTTGCGCTACATGGGCTGGACCGAAGCGGCTGATCTGATCATCGCCGCCATGCAAAAAGCCATCACCACCAAGAAAGTCACCAACGATTTCGCGCGCCTGATGAAGGATGCCACCGAAGTCGGCACCAAAGAATTTGGCGATGTCATGATCGCGCAGATGTAATTGGCGCGACTTTTTTCTTCTCTGCCCCGGCTGCCCTGAACAGTGCCGGGGCATTCTTTTTTGACGGCGTGAAAAGTGGTAAGATACCCGACCCAGTATTAAGGGGCTGGTTTCACTGATCAAGAGGGCTTCGTGGCTGATTCTTCCTTGAAAACCGTTCAGGGCACAGCCTTGACCGCTGAACAAAAACGCGACTTGATGCACCGCCTTGCGCGTGTAGAGGGTCAATTGCGCGGCGTGCAAAAACTCGTGGCCAATGCCGAATCTGCTGAAGATTGCGATGCGGTTGCCCAGCAAATGGCGGCGGCGCGCAAAGCGCTGGATCGCGCCTTTGTCACCATGCTCACCAGCACCATGATTACGCAAACGACCACTTCCACCACGACACAAAATGCCGCCGAACGCGTCAAGCATCTGGCCGACATGCTGAACAAATTCGCATAAATCGCGTGTTCAAACTTTGCTTCTTCGTTTTTCATTCTTCATGAATTCTTTCAAAAAAATTTTATTAAGTGCGCGCCCGCGCTCTCCTTTCGATGCCCGCCGAGATATTATCGACACGTCCTTTTTTGCGCCGGTATCGATGATTCTCTTGGGCACTCTGCCGCTCTCCTTGTGGCTTTTCCTTTCGCCGCAAGACTGTTATGGAGTCGTCCGGGAAAATGGGCTGGTGGAAAATGCGACCGTCACCCTGTATGCCCTGGCCGCCATTCTGTTGATTTGGCTCCGCCCCACCGATAACAGCCGCGCACAAGATATTGCGTTTGCCGTCTTTCTTTTTCTCATCATCAGCCTGATGGCCCGCGAGCTGGACGCCCAGATGTGGATTCCCTCCCAGGATACGACCGCCTTCAAAATCAATTTTTTCCGCAACCCGAAGAATCCGATCGGCGAAAAAATTCTGGCGGGGGCGATTGTGCTGGTATACCTCGGCGTGGCGATTTACCTGGTTCGCCGTTACGCGCGCTTTCTGATTCGCGGCGTTTTCAAGCTGAAGACGCTCCCCTGGACCATCGGCACGCTGGGCGCCATCACCCTCTTCGCCAAGATTATCGACCGCATGCCTGCCAATTATCAAAAAGCCACGGGCATCGCTTATACCGTTTCCGAGCATGCGCTTTCCTCGGCTGTGGAGGAATGTTATGAAATGTACATGCCCGTGCTCATCATTCTGGCCATCATCCAGTTTGCCCGCAATCCGGAGCGGATTTAGTGTCCCCCTGCCCCGACTGTAATACAATGGGCGTTTCATTTATGAACATCATCAGGCTGTCGTCAGACGTCTGTTCCCTCACAATAACCGATTGGAGAAATGCATGAAAACTTGGGTACGTTTTGATCAAGGTGGCAAACAAGGATTCGGTACGCTGGATGGTGACACCATCACCGTCCATACCGGCAACATGTTTGACAATCCGACACCGACCAGCGAAAAGCTGAATCAGTCTCAAGTCAAATTGCTCCCTCCCTGCAACCCCAGCAAGATGATTCTGCTGTGGAACAACTTCCATGATCTGGCCGCCAAGCTGGGCAGCCCGATTCCGGCAGAGCCGCTGTACCTGCTCAAGCCGGGCACCGCTTTCATCGGCGAAGGCGACGTCATCAAAAAGCCGAATGCCTACGACGGCAAGGTGGTGTATGAAGGCGAGCTGGCCATCGTTATCGGCAAGCGCTGCAAGGAAGTGCCGGAATCCCAAATCAAGGATTACATCTTCGGTTACACCTGCAGCAATGACGTGACAGCCGGCGAGCTCATCAAGAAAGACCCGACTTTCGCCCAATGGACCCGCGCCAAAGGCTTCGACACCTTCGGCTCCTTCGGCCCCGGCATCGTGACCGGCATCGACGATCCGAACAAGCTGGTCATCAAAACCATCCTGAACGGTCAGGAACGTCAAAACTACCCGGTCAGCGACATGGTGTTCCAGCCCCACAAACTAGTCAGCATGATTTCCTATGACATGACGCTGGAACCAGGCGACATCATTTCCTGCGGCACGTCAGTGGGCGTCGGCTCCATGAAGCAAGGCAGCACGGTGGAAGTGGTCATTGATGGTATTGGCAAATTGACCAATCGCTACGAATAACTTTTTGTCATCCAATTCCTTCTCAAGGGGCAAGCCTAAGCTTGCCCCTTTTGTTTTCAAACAACTTTCTGATACAAAATCTTCACATTCTGCACACATTGCCCGCCTATACTGGGTTTCAACGGGACGCCTGATGCGCCCCGACTGACCAAAGAAAGGAACGACGATGTCATCATTTCGCAAACACCTAATCGTTAGCGCCATCGCACTCGGCTTAAGTGCCTCCGCGCTGGCAGCAGACGCCACCATGTGCGACCCCATGGGACCGATGATGCAGGGCCAAAGAATGGGCAAGATGAACCACGCTCAAATGGCAGAGCACATGAAAGCGCGCATGGAACAACGCCACACCGCGTTACACGCCAAACTGAAACTCACTGCGGAGCAGGAACCCGCGTGGAAAGAATTCATCGCGGGCGCCAAACCTGCAATGATGGGACCGCAAACCATGCGCGCCGACATGATGAAACTCTCTGCACCGGCTCGAATGGAAAAAATGCTGGCGCACGCCAAAGCGCGTCAAGCACACATGGAAACGCGCCTGGAAGCCTTGAAAAAGTTCTACGCCGTCCTGACACCGGAACAGCAAAAGGTTTTTGACGCCGAGCACATGGGTCGAAAAGGCCACATGAAGCATGGCCCCGGCAAACGTGGCTCGCACGGCGGCATGCGCGGCATGGGGCCGGGCGCTGCACCAGCCTCCGCTTCTGTCACCGAGTAGGTTGTCCCGCGAACGCCCCTGCCCCGCACTTCCCTCTCACTGCGGGGGCGTTCGTTTTTCCTGATATTCCCGCCTCCCCTGATTTGCCTTCCTCTTGAGCCAAACCAGTATAATGCTGGCTTCGTTCGCATTTTCTTGCCCTATTTTCATGCTTGCCCAGCAAAAACAGCACCTCGTTGCGCTTTTTGAAGACGCCCTGGCCCCTCTCGTGGCGGGCACCGATTTGACACCGACGATTTCACTGGAGCGTCCGCGCGACCCGGCGCATGGCGATATCGCCTGCAACCTCGCCATGCAGATCGCCAAACCCCTCAAGAAAAATCCTCGCGAACTGGCGCAAGCCATCGTCGCGGCCTTACTGGCTCATCCTGCCCGCCAGGACCTGATTGAATGGGCCGATATCGCCGGACCCGGTTTTATCAATCTGCGCGTGCCCGCCAGCGCCAAGCAAAACGTGATTCGTTCCGTCTTGCGTCAAGCCGAAAATTTCGGCAAGAACACGATTGGCACGGGAAAGAAGGTGATGGTGGAATTCGTCTCCGCCAATCCGACCGGCCCGCTGCATGTGGGCCACGGACGTCAGGGCGCATTGGGCGATGCACTGGCGGCCCTGCTCGCCTCCCAGGGCTACGAAGTGACCCGCGAGTTTTATTACAACGACGCGGGCGTGCAAATCGCCAATCTCGCGCATTCCGTGCAATGCCGCGCACGCGGCTGGAAACCCGGCGATGCGCTCTGGCCAGCCGAGGCTTACAACGGCGATTACATCGCTGACATCGCCGCCGATTATCTCGCCAAGAAAACCATTGAAGCGCGCAACATCAAGCCGGTGACGGCGACAGGCGACGTCGAAGACATTGAATCGATCCGAGAATTTGCCGTCGCTTATCTGCGCCGCGAACAAGACATCGATCTCCAAACCTTCGGCATTCACTTCGACAATTACTATCTCGAATCTTCGCTGTACGTCGATGGCAAGGTCACCGGCACGGTCGATGCGCTCAAGCAAGTCGGCAAAACGTATGAAGACGGGGGCGCGCTCTGGTTGCGCACCACGGACTACGGCGACGACAAAGATCGCGTCATGATGAAGTCCGACGGCACCTACACCTACTTTGTGCCGGATGTGGCGTATCACGTCACCAAATGGCAACGCGGTTACAGCAAGGCCATCAACATTCAAGGCAGCGATCACCACGGCACCGTCGCGCGCGTACGCGCTGGCCTCCAAGCCATCGATATCGGCATTCCGCCCGCGTATCCGGATTACGTGCTGCACAAGATGGTCACCGTCATGAAAAACGGCGCCGAAGTCAAAATTTCCAAACGCGCCGGTTCGTATGTCACCGTGCGCGATCTGATCGAATGGTCCGGCGGCGGCGATACCGTGCGCGGTCGCGATGCTGTCCGATTCTTCCTCATTTCCCGCAAGGCCGATACCGAATTCATTTTCGATGTCGATCTGGCACTGGAGCGCTCGGAAGAAAATCCAGTCTATTACATCCAGTATGCCCATGCGCGCATTTGCTCGGTGCTCGCCCAGTGGGGCGGGGATGATTCCATGCTGGATACCGTCGATCTCTCGCCCTTGACCAATCCGCGCGAATTCGCACTACTGGCCAAGCTGGCCGAATACCCGGAAGTACTGACGCACGCCCTAGATGAACTCGGCCCGCATCAGGTGGCGTTTTATCTGCGCGAACTGGCGGGCGACTTGCACGCCTATTACAATGCCGAGCGCGTTCTCGTGGACGATGAGGCTACCAAAATGGCACGTTTGGCGTTATTGTGTGCCACAAGACAGGTTTTGAGAAATGGTCTGGCGCTACTCGGCGTCTCCGCACCAGACAGAATGTAAGCTGGAGTTCGTCATGATGAAAACCCTTCACACCCAACGCGGCGGCACCATCCTCGGCTTTATCGCGGGGGTCATTACCGGACTGGTCATTGCCGTCATCGTTGCAATGGTGGTTACCAAAACTGCCATTCCGTTCAGTCAGAAGCACGCCAAGCAAGGCAAGATTGCCGAACCGGCGGTTGCCTCGGCGACCGCCGCTGCAGACCCCAACAAACCCATGTATGCCAGCACGCCGGGGGGCAAGGATGCTGTCAAGGCGTCAGCCAAATCGGCCGTCGAAGCGACGCGTAGCATGGACGACGCCGCGAAAAAAGTTGCGCCCGTTGACGCTGATAACGACCCCATCGCAGAGAAGATTCGCCAAAAAACCGAGGCCACAACCCTCTCCCAAAAACGCGATGCCAGTGGCGAGGACAAATGGACCTACCTCCTGCAAACGAACGCTTATCGCGAGCCCGCCGAAGCCCAGAATGAGCGCGCCAGACTGGCGCTCTCCGGATTTGAGGCCAAGATTTCAGAGACGACCATTGGCGGCGCAAAGCTGTACCGCGTGCGCCTGGGGCCTTTTGCCAACATCGATGCCATGAACCAGACGCGCACCAAACTGTCGGATAACGGCATCAATGCTGCGGTGGTACGCATTCCGAAATAATCATTCCCTTACTCATTCGTCTGGAGAATCATGAACGCGTCTTTTCGTTGGTTTGCCACGCTGGCGCTGTGCGTCCTTGCCCTCTCGGCCTGCAACCCCTCTTCGTCCCCGCAGTCTGCATCCGCAACCGGCAAGCCCGCGTCCGCGTCGACCGTGACGCTACAGCCTTCTTTTTCCGGCCAGTACGACATCCTCTCCGTTGCGCAGGCAACGGAACCCGGCAATAAAATTGAAGTACTGGAATTTTTTGGCTACTTCTGTTCTCACTGTAAGTCCTTCGATCCAGGCTTGACGGCCTGGGCCCAGAAAAACCGCGGCAAAATCGTCTTCAAGCGCGTGCCGGTGGCCTTTCGCGACAACATAATTGCTCAGCAACGCATGTACTTTGCGCTCGAAGCCATGAACAAACTGGAGCCGCTGCACGCGCAAATTTTCCGCGCCGTGCAAGAAGAGCGTCTGCCACTCAGCAATGAAACAGAGATCAGCGCCTACCTGGCCAAACACGGCGTGGATACGGTCAAATTCAAGGAAGCCTTCCATTCCCCGGCCGTCCAGGCCAAAGCGTCGCAGGCTGCTGCACTGCAATCCGCTTATTTGGTCAACAGCGTGCCCCTGATTGCCATCGACGGGCGCTACATCACGTCCGGTACGCACGCCCTGAAACGTCCTGGCATTGAAATGACGGAATCCGGCGTGCAAAACGCCATCCTGAGCATCATGGACGAATTGGTGGCCAAATCCGCTGCCGAACGCAGCGCCCCAAAATAAGCCGGGCCCTCTCACCCATCATGTGACCATGAAGTGGCATAGCATGCCGGTTTGCAGGAGAACAAGGTAAACAACCGGTTCGCATGGAGGCGAACACATCGTCAGTCCCTTTTTTGACGCTGCCGCCCCCGACAGAAATCCGTTGTTTTTCTTCCACCCAGCCCCCATTTAGGCAATAATTCCGAACCGTCGATTCGCGGCTGTGGCACGCTATACTGCACCTTGAAACCAATTACCTGACCCAACCCATTTTTCCTATGTCTCTGCGTCGCCTTTGGATATTGTTTGCCCAGACCGTCACGGTCGGCTTGGCCATCTGGTTCATTGTCATCACGCTCAAGCCGGAATGGGCGAGCGGCCTGACGGGCGGACGCGCCAAAGTCTCGATTGCCACGGGGACCGTCTCGATTCATGAAGCCCCGGCCAGCAACGCCCCGATGCCGGGTTCGTACCGAGAAGCCGCCAAAAAAGCCATGCCATCGGTCGTCAATATTTATTCGGCCAAGGAAATCCGCGTTAACCGCAATCCGATGCTGGACGATCCCTTCTTCCGCAAATTCTTTGGCGACCGTCCCAACGGTACCCGCAAGCTCTCCAGCCTGGGTTCTGGCGTCATTGTCAGCACCGATGGCTTCATCCTGACCAATAACCACGTCGTCGCCACAGCGGATGAAATCGAAGTCGCACTAGTCGATGGCCGCAAAGCGGCAGCCAAAGTCGTGGGCACCGATCCGGAAACCGATCTTGCCGTTATCAAAATCGATTTGCCAAATCTTCCGGCCATCACGCTCGGCCGCATGGAGCAAACGAATGTCGGTGATGTCGTACTCGCCATCGGCAATCCCTTCGGTGTCGGCCAAACCGTGACGATGGGGATTATTTCTGCGCTCGGTCGCACGCAGTTGGGTATCAACACCTTCGAAAATTTTATCCAGACCGATGCGGCCATCAACCCCGGCAATTCCGGCGGCGCGCTGATTGACGTGAATGGCAATCTGCTGGGCATCAACTCTGCGATTTACTCGCGCACGGGCGGATCGCTGGGGATCGGCTTTGCCATTCCGGTTTCAACGGTGAAAACCGTGATGGAAGCCATCATCACCAACGGGCAAGTGGTGCGCGGCTGGATTGGCGTGGAACCGCAAGACATCACGCCCGAACTGGCGGAAAGTTTTAGCCTGCCAAAAAAAGAGGGCGTCATTATCGCCGGCGTCCTCAAGAACGGTCCGGCGGACAAAGCCGGCATCAAACCGGGCGACGTGCTGACGTCTATTGAAGGCGCGTCCATCCCGACCACCAGTGAGCTGTTCAATCGCATTGCGCAACTGGCTCCGGGCAGCAAGGCCAAAATCACAGTGATCCGCAAAGAGGGCGAAGCCACGCTAGAGGTGCACATCGCCAAGCGGCCTAAGACGCGTCAAGAAGAATAAGCGCACGGGTCTATGCCGCATCCCGTGCGGGATTTACCCGACTCGAACCGAATTTGCTTTGGCGTCTGACCAAGGATCCCCCTTCCATGCCCCGCGCACACTGGAATTCTCGCATTGGTTTTATCCTGGCCACGGCTGGCTCGGCCATCGGACTGGGCGCTATCTGGAAATTTCCCTACGTCGCTTCGCAAAATGGCGGCGGCGCGATCCGGTTTGTTTGTCGTTACGCCGCGCCGCTGCTGGTCACTTGCGGCTCGTGTATAACCTTTCGCAGACTGCACCGGAGCACGGCGCTCAGGCTGAAGCGGTTTCCGGCTGTTCGGGCAGCTTTGCAATCAACACCTTGTCCACGCGATTGCCATCCATGTCCACGACTTCAAAGCGCAGACCGAAGGCCTCGAAGTGTTCGGCTGCGTGCGGAATGCGACCCAAAATATTCATGATAAAACCGCCGAGGGTATGAAAATGATTTTCTTCGTCTTCCGGCCACACTTCGTCCACTTCCAGCACGTGCCGTAATTTTTCAACGCTGACGCCCCCTTCCACCAGCCACGAGCCATCCTCGCGTTGCACGATATCCTGCTCTTCGTGCACCTCGGGAATGTTATGCTCGCCGACGATTGCCGCGAGAATATCCGTCAGCGTCACCAGTCCCTGCACGTCGCCGTATTCATCCACAATCAACGCAAACTGCAAACCCTTGGCGCGGAAACTCTCCAGCAACTGGGTGGTCGTCACCGTTTCCGGAATATAGAGCGGCGACACAATCGCTTTCTCCACGTCGGCAATGGTGATCGCCTGACCCGGAATGGCTTTCTTCAGCAATTCGTTGGTTTTGAGGACGCCCACAATATTGCCCAGCCCGCCACGACACACGATGAGACGGGAAAAGCCGCTTTGCATGATGTCGTGCATCACCGTGGTTTCATCGTCATCCAAGTCCACCGACACCATGTCCGGTCGCGGCGTCATGATGGTGTGCACGCGCTGCACATCCAGCCGCAATACGTTTGAAACGATTTCCTGTTCGCTCTCGTGAAATACGCCCGCCTTGGCGCCCTCTTCCATCAGCACGTTGATCTCATTGTCGGTGACCGGCGGTTCATTTTTTCGGCGGATGCCGGCCAGACGCAGGAACAGCGCGCTGGAACCGGACAAGAGCACCACCAGCGGATGGGTGATGCGCGAGAACAGCTTCATCGGCCGCGCAATGACGGCCGCAATCCATTCCGGCGCCCACAAGGCCAGTTGCTTGGGAATGAGTTCGCCCACCACGACGGAAAAATACGTCAGCCCCACGACTGTCAGTGTCATTGCAATGACACCGGCATAGGGCACCAGATCAGGAAAGCCTTGCAACCATGTCGCAATGGGATCGGCAAAGACGCGTTCGCCGACAGCGCCGCTGAGAATGCCGATGCTGGTGATACCGATCTGTATCGTTGACAGAAAACGGGAAGGTTCCTGATGCAACTCCAGCGCCGCTTTCGCGCCCAGCCGGTCTTCGTCGGCCAGACTTTGAAGGCGCGCCTTGCGAGACGACACCACGGCCATTTCCGACATCGAAAACAGGCCATTGAGTAAAATCAGAAAAAGGATAAGCAACACGTCCATGGTCTTGGTAGTCTACCATGACAAGCACAGCTGTCTTCCCCTGCTGCAAAACCGCGTTTCGGCAATGCCATACACGCAAGCCGTGTTGTCCGGCGTGCGCGCAGATAAAAATATGGCGCGCCAGCGCCGCCAAGGAAGAAGTTTTTTGCCTCGCATGGTTGTTGTGTAAATAGTGCGTGTCTTATCAACCCACATATAACCGCTTGCTTGTTTCTTCACCATCTTCGCCTCAAACAAACTGACGTAATTTATTTTTAAATCCAACGTCACGCATGAAACTCGCATATCATGCATAAGCTTCTCTCACAGCAAGACTAAAAGACGCCCACCCCACCATTGATTCCGATCTCTAGCCACCCGAGGCAAAACGCGCTGCTTGCTGCATTGCCTGCTGCCGAGCTCAACCGCCTGCTGCCTGAGCTGGAACCCGTTTCCATGCCGCTTGGCAAAGTGGTGTACGAATCCGGCGGTCAACTGACTCACGTCTACTTCCCCACCACGTGCATCGTGTCGATGATGTATGTCCTGGAAGACGGCGCATCGGCTGAAATCGCCATCGTCGGCAATGAAGGATTGCTCGGCATTTCGCTCTTTATGGGGGGCGAAACCACGCCCAGTCGGGCCGTGGTGCAAAGCGCCGGATACGGTTTTCGTCTGAAAGCCCAATTGCTCAAGGATGAATTCAACCGGGCAGGGCCTGTACTCCGTCTGCTGCTCCGCTACACGCAAGCGCTTATCACGCAAATGACCCAAACGGCCGTATGCAATCGACATCATTCGATTGATCAACAACTCTGCCGCTGGCTGCTCCTGAGTCTGGATCGCCTGCCCTCGAACACCCTGATTACCACGCAAGAACTCATTGCCAGCATGCTGGGCGTGCGACGCGGTAGCGTGACGGAATCCGCCGGAAAACTTCAGCGCGCAGGACTGATCCGCTATAAGCGAGGACGCATCGACGTGCTGGATCGCCCCGCCCTGGAAAAGGCTTCCTGCGAATGCTACGCTGTGGTGCGACGGGAATACATCCGGCTACTCTCCGACATTCCCAACTTTGACCCTTACCGCGCCTCGAACCCGTCTGGCGCGTAGCCATCCCAAGCCTTTACCCGCCCTTATGTCCTGTACCGTACAGACGGCCAGCGAAGCCGCCCTCTAAGCTGCGTTCAGGCAGTTATACCGGTAACGTTCGCCTCACAGGTTCATTTTTGCAATGCTCGGGGTCTGTGCTTTCTCACTTATTACATGAAGGGTCACCATGAAACATTCGCTTTTGTTAGCTGTGCTCGTCGCTTCGCTTGGCCTTGCTGCCTGCAACAAACCTGCTGCCACTGCTGCCCCGGCTTATTCCGGCCCGCAAAAAGCTGCCTATGATGCTGCTGTTGAGAAATGCAAAGCGCAACCTTTCGATGCGCGCGACAAGTGCGTCAAGACCGCTATGGAACCGCCTGCAGCCGCACCAGCTGCCAGCAAAAAATAACCCAGCGCAGCGCGTTACGGTTGAAGGACATCGGGCCCGGTGGGATAAAACCCATCGTGCCCGATACTTTTTCATTTAGCTTAAAACCATCCTGCACTCGCAATGAAGCAGGAAAAGTTAATGGTGGTGATTGCAAATCTTGTCCGCTTGCGTGTTGAAGCCGCCGCCAACGTCGACAAATTTTTCTTTTTGCGAGAGAAAATCAATCAGTTTTTCCGCCGTCATGCCCTCTGCGCTGCACGTATAGAAACGTGCATCGGCACCAAAACGGGCCTCAATGGCTTGCTTCAGGCTTTCCTTCGAAAACCCTTGGGCATGTTCGAGCATGAAGTGCAACACCTCGTGGCCGTGTACGTTCTTGGTCATGATTTTTTCCTGATGGGTGAATTCAATTGAAGCGCATCATAGACGCATTTCTGGAAATTTGTAGGCGATGCCTCAATACGTTTTTTCGCTCACGTTCAGAAAAATCGCCTGAAGATGCTCTTCAAAATCGATTCGGGTTCTTCACTGGTTTGGACGGTTCCGATATTTTCTTTCGGGCGAGTTTTCTGCACCTGCTTCGCATAATCAGCGGCTTCCCTGTCGAGCCCCATAATATGATCCAGCAACCATTGTTTCAGAAATTCCACCAAACCCAAGGTCAGCTGACCGCCCTTGAGCACCGCTTTTTTTTCGGCATCCACGCGGGCAATGAATTGCTGATGAACCAGCTTGTGCGCATCCAGCCCAGGATATCCAATCGCCTTCATGTACGCTTCTTCCGCAGCGAAATGCGCAATCGTGTAGTGCTCCAGACGCTGTACAAGCTCAAGCATTTTCGCACGCTCCGCCTGAAAAACGATGCCTTCCCAAACCTGATTCACCAAATCAACGAGCGAGCGATGCTGTTTATCGATTCCCTCCACCCCCAAGTTGTATTCACTACGCCACGTTACCAACTCCCTTGCCATGATTTCTTCCTTCTCTTCAGCAGAACCGGATTAAAAATCAAAACTCTTCCCATTCCTCGCCACCGCTCGCCTTGCCGTGCACGGGCTTGGGGCGCTCAGGCGAGATCTGAAGTACGGGCACCGGTTTGACAATGCTTTTCACACCGCTGGGCGACCGAGACGCTATTTTCTCTGTCGTCGCAGGCGCGCTTGCACTCTTGTTTTCCACCCGTGCAAAATTTTCCTGGCCTGTATTGAAGATGCTGACAACTTGCACCAGATTCGCCGCTTGATCCTGCAGAGATTCTGCTGCCGCTGCCGCCTCTTCCACCAGCGCCGCGTTCTGTTGCGTCACCGTATCCATCTGCGAAACGGCCTGGTTAACTTGCTGGATGCCGTCGCTCTGTTCCTGGCTCGCTGCAGTAATTTCCTGCATGATGTCATTCACGCGTTTGATACTCGAAACCACTTCGCTCATAGTTTCGCCAGCCTGTTCCACCAGCTTGCTACCTGATTCCACTTTGCCGACGGAATCGTCAATCAGCACCTTGATTTCTCGCGCCGCGCTCGCGCTGCGCTGCGCGAGGTTCCGAACTTCCGTTGCTACGACTGCAAATCCGCGCCCTTGTTCTCCGGCGCGCGCCGCTTCGACTGCTGCGTTCAAGGCGAGAATGTTGGTCTGGAAGGCGATGCCGTCGATCACGCTGATGATATCTGCCATCTTCTTCGAAGAATCGCTGATGGCATGCATGGTGTCCACCACATGCGATACAACCTGTCCACCCTTCACGGCCACATCCGATGCCGCAGTCGCCAGCGTGTTGGCTTCTTGCGCGCTACTGGCATTGTTTTTCACCGTCGCGGTTAGTTGCTCCATCGAAGACGCCGTCTCTTCGAGCGAACTGGCTTGCTGCTCGGTGCGCGATGAAAGATCCATGTTGCCCGATGCAATCTGTGAAGACGCGGTTGCGATGGTGTCTGCGCCGATTCGCACCTGCGCAACGATCTTGGCGAGGCTGTCGCGCATTTCCTTGATCGCATAGAGCAAACTGCTGTCGTCGTTCTTTTTCAACTCAATCGGCACCATCAAATTTCCCTGCGCAATTTGACGCGTCACATCGGCGGTGTAATCCGGCTCGCCGCCCAGCTGTTTCAAAATGCCGCGCGAAATGAGCAAGCCGATCGCGACCAGCATGGCTGCAAGTATCAGGCCGGCAATCGAAAAATAAATCGCTCGCGAGAAAATCGCGCTGTCCACCGTATCCATGTAGACACCGGAACCCACAACCCAACCCCACGGCGCAAAGCCTTTGACGTAAGAAATTTTTGGAACCGGTTTGTCGCTACCCGGTTTCGGCCACATGTACGGCACGAATCCCGCTTCGCCTGCCTTGACGACTTTCACCATTTCCAGAAACAGGTGTTTCCCGGTCGGATCCGTGTTGCCGGATATGTCCGCGCCATCCAGCGCCGGATTAGTGGGGTGCATGACCATGCGCGGTGCCATGTCGTTAATCCAGAAATACTCGCTTCCGCTATAACGCAAACCCTTCACTGCCTGCACGGCCTGCTGCCTGGCCTGCTCTTCGGAAAGACGCCCTTGCGTGAATTGCGCGTGGTAATTGGCGATGACGCCATGCGCGGTCTCGACAGCCTGACGAACTGCAACTTCCCGCTCTTCTAGTATCAGCTTTCTTTCGGAAACCAAAAAGATCGCCGTAATGACGGCTACACCCATCATGGCAGACAACGTCAATAAGAACAGCTTCTTGGCGACGCTAATGCTTTTCATTCTTTGAAACATATGTGGCCCCTTATATGCGCCCAACTACGTAACCGGCACCTTCACCAAACCCGTTTAAGCAAATCGGGTTCCCCAGATCCGGGCTGTTGTTTTGAAATCATTTCATCTCGGAAATTTTATTGACCAATTTTATAGAATCGTTCAAAAAGCCGCTTTTTGCTAACAAAACGACATCATTGAGGCTGTGCCCGCATTTCGCTCGCGCCGACCTTTCCCTATGCAGCAGCAATAAAAAATATTTCGTCTCCGAGAATGAACGAGCTGGCAATAGCATCGGAGCGAACCGACGATTGCGCAATAAAGTGAAGGAAGAGAGTAAAGGGTCGAATCCAATCGACCGTCGTGGAAGTGTGTGTGAAATGAATCGCTGTTAACTTGATGCGCCGATTTGATGCACTACTGCTGTGTGCCGCTCCACACTCTAATTAAGCTTGTGCCACGCCATGACCTGTTTGGCATTCACGTCGAGAACAATAGCCTATTTCTTTTTCAAGCGTATCTTCTCGTCGATGATCAAGCTTCCTTTTTCCATTCGCCATTTTTGCGAAACGGGCGGCCTGTCTGACGGGTCAAAGATCAGCAAATCGTCATTGACCGTGTACTTGCCCTTGAAGGCGGCAATGATGGGTTTTACTGAACCGGCAGGCATGGTTTTCAACACCGCCGGGGTTAATTGCGTGATGAATTCAAACGTGTTGTCTTTCTTGAAGACGTATTTCCAGACAACCTGCGGCATGCCATCCTGATAGCCCTGCCACGTGCCCAGCAGCGCGCCCACGGTGACCTGCTTTCTGACAAGGGGGCCATCCGGCACGGCACCGCTTGCTGATAACACTGAGAGACTCGCCTTGTTGCTGGAGCGATTCGCATAACTCATGACGGTTTCGCCCGCACCGTTTTTCTTCTTGACGTCTGCACCCTTCTCGATGAGCCGTTCCACCAGCTTCGCATTGCCCGCGCCTGCCGCCAGCATCAGCGCCGTCTCGCCCCGGTCATTCACCACATCCAGTTTGGCGCCTTTGTCGATCAGCAAGGCCGCACGTTCGTAGCCTTGCGATTTGTCCGACTGCTGCGCTGCCGCCATCAGCGCCGTGCGTCCGTTGGCGCTCTGAAAGTTTATGTCGCCATTCTTGGACAAGAGATATTCAATGATGGCGATGTTCTTCCTGTTTTTGAAAGGATCAGGGTTTGACGCAGCGTGCACCAGCGGCGTCACGAGCACATTGACAGGCGATTTTATGTTGATGGCAGCGCCCGCCTCGACCAGAACCTGTACCATCTCTTCGTCAGCACGATAAACAGCCAGCATGAGCGGCGTAGATCCGCTCTTGTCGAAAATCTCGAGATTGGCCTTGCGCTGGATCAGAAACCTGGCCATGTCGATCTGATGGGCGCTTGCGGCAGTATGCAGCGGCGTACCGCCCGTCGCCAGGCTCTTGATATCGATGCTTGCACCATGATCCAGCAACAGCTTGCCCGCATTCACCAATCCGTAGCGCGCTGCCAGATGCATGGCGGAGTAGCCTCCGCCCTTCGGCATGATCTTTTCTACATCCAGCCTGGGCTTGATGGTGATGAACTTTTCCAGAAATTTGAAAACGGTTTCGGCATGCTTGCCATTCAGATAGGTGATGGCCGTCATGAGCGGTGTGTGTCCGCCTTGATCCACATGATTGACGTCCGCACCATTGGCAACGAGGTAATCCAGCACTTCGCGATGCTTGTGCAAAAATGTCGTCACCAGCACCGACTGTCCGACCTTGTCCGTGGTGTTGATTTTGGCGCCGTGTTTGTGCAACAGCTTCAGCGACGCCAGATTTTCCCATTCAGAAATGAGCCAGAGTGCTGACTTGCCATCCTTGGCCTGCGCGTTGATGTCAATGCCCTTGCCCTGTGTCAGCAACACCGAGATTACATTATCGTGGTTGCGTTGCGCAGCCTTGATGAGCGCCGTATCTCCCCGCGACTCTGGCGCGTTGTCTGCCCTGTCACGCGCATTCACCTTGGCACCGCGTTGCAGCAACAGGCCGACAATTTCCGCTTGCCCCATATGCGCGCTCAAAATCAGTGGCGTGCGCTCCCATTCTCCAAAAGCATCGTATTTCACCCCGCGCTTGTTCACATCCAGCCGGGGCGACTGAAGCAGCAGCTTCGCAATATCTTCCCGCTTTTCTCGCACGGCCCAGAGCAACATCGTGTCTCTGTCGTAAATGGCATTCACATCCGCCCCGCTGGCAATCGCTGCCCTGGCACGTGCGATGTCATCCCGCGCGATGGCTCGATACAGATCCGGCTTCGGCTCATCGCCTTTCGCATGCAGCGTCAGAGAGGTGCAACACATCAACAGCAGCACCACCACGCTTTGAAACCATTGACTTCTTTTCACGCTACGCTCCTAAAATGCTGATGCATGTAATGGCTGGAAAAATATTCGATGCTGACCTATTTTCATTTGAAAAACGTGCTGGAACTGAATTTGCCCCGTCCGTTAAAAAGGAACCGTAAAAAATGCTTTAACCAATTTCTTCATCGAGCGAAATGTCTTCGCTCATAACCAACATCACGTAAATTATGTACAAAACCGCCGTTGCAGAAAAGAAAAAATGCTAGTGACAATGGCGCAAAAAAACACAAAACAAGTTCAACAATAGACGTGACCGTAAACGGAAGGTTCGACTTCAAACGCAACCGCTTGCCGCAATATTTGCATTTCCATCGATACCGAAAAAGCGGCGTCCTTGCTTCAATTCCGCAATGTGCGCAAGGTTTAACACCGATTTTTTGAAGCCTCGTCACGCCTTCGGCGTCCCAATAATATGAATATGCAAGTGATACACTTCCTGCCCACCAGAAGGCCCGGTGTGAATTTGCGTGCGGTAGCCGCCACTGTATTTGCCTTCTTTATCTTGCACTGGCGCACAGCCATGCGCCGCGGCAATCTGCGGCACGCGCGTCATCATGCGACCAAGCAATGCGGCCTGCGCGTCGCCGCAATCGGAAAGCGTGGCGAGGTGCTGCTTGGGAATCAGCAGCAAGTGCACGGGAGCTGCGGGGTGAATATCCTTGAAGGCCATCATTTCGTCGTCTTCATAGACGATGGCCGAAGGAATTTGTTTGGCGACGATTTTGCAGAAGATGCAGTTTTCCATATTGTTGTTCCTTGACGCTGTTTGGTTCTATAAAGTCTAATCCCACTCCGGCGCAAGACGATCGGGACTGATGGTCCGGCCATCCGGTCGCGCGAGGCCGCGTATCGCGGAAATTTCCTGAGACGTCAATTCGAAATCGAAAATCGCAAGATTCTCTATCGCACGTGCTTCGCTCGTCGTTTTGGACAGCACCACATGTCCTTGCTGAATGATCCAGCGCAACACGATTTGCGGCACCGTCTTGTTGTATTTCGCCGCCAGATCCTGCAACAGCGGTTCGGTCAACACACGGCCTTCTGCCATCGGCGAATACGCGGTCAGGCACATGCCGGCCGCGTGCGTAGCGGCGACCACTTTGGATTGATCCAGATACGGATGAAACTCCACCTGATTGGTCACGAACGGCGACGCAGACAAGGCGCGTGCCTGCGCCAGCAGGGCCGTCGGGTAATTGCTCACACCGATGTGGCGCACCTTGCCGGATTGTTTTACCGCATTCAGCGATGCCATTTGATCTTCCAGCGAGATCACCGGACTGGGCCAGTGCAGCAACAGCAAATCGACATAATCGGTTTTCAGTTTCCGCAGACTATCCTCGACGGAGGCCGCAAAATTCGCCGTCTTGAAATTCTTCACCCAGACTTTGGTGGTGAGAAAAATGTCCGCGCGCGGCACGCCGGAGGTTTGGATGCCTTCGCCGACTTCGGCTTCGTTCTCGTAAATCTGGGCGGTATCAATGTGGCGATAACCGACGGCCAGCGCGTGGCGCACCATACGCACGGCATCGTTGCCCAGAATTCTCCAGGTGCCAAAACCGAGCGCCGGGATGCTGGCGCCGTTTGCTGTGACGGTGATCATGACCTCTCCTTGCTATTTTCTTTTATCGCATCCTTTTACAGGATTTCCGTTTTGTCTGTCACCCCAGCGTAGGCTGGGGTCCAGTGTCGTTTTATTTCTGGTTGTGCGTTCGAAAAATTGCTCCCTCACCCCCCACTTTTTGACTCCGGCCGCTTCGCTTAACATTCGCTTCGCTCATGTTAGCCTGCGTCGCAACTTACCGCTACGCGGACGTTGTCTCCCGCCAAGGGAGAGTGGGGTTAAAAAATGGCGCACGGTTTGCACGGTGCGCCATTCATTATCAGGTCTTTTTACTTTCCTGCGCATCCCGCAAGACATCTTTTCGCGCCGCCTTTTCCTCGATGCCGGAAAGCCCTTCTCGCCGCGCGAGCTCATCCAGCACCTGCTGCGGCGTCAGCCCGAATTGCGCCAGCATGATCATCGAATGGAACCAGAGATCCGCACATTCGTACAGAATTTTGCTGCTGTCGGCGGACACGCGCGCATCTTTCGCGGCCATCACCGTTTCCGTGGCTTCTTCGCCGATTTTTTTCAGGATGGCGTCGTCACCTTTGGCAAACAGGCGCGCCACGTAAGATTTCTCCGGATCGCCGCCATTGGCAAGCTTGCGCGATTCGATAATCTCGGCGAGCCGGTTCAGCACATCATTCTTTTCATTCATTTGTAAATTTTCTCCGGGTCTTTGAGTACGGCATCGGTGGTCACCCATTCGCCCCCTTCGAGCTTCTGGAAGAAACAAGAATGACGTCCGGTATGGCAGGCAATGCCGCCAACCTGTTCGACGATCAGCAGAATGACGTCGTTGTCGCAATCGGTGCGAATCTCGATCACTTTTTGCGTGTGGCCGGATTCTTCGCCCTTGTGCCACAGCTTGCGACGCGAGCGGCTCCAGTACACGGCCTCGCCGCTTTCTGCGGTACGCGCCAGCGCGTCGCGGTTCATCCAAGCAAACATCAGCACGTCCTTGCTGCCGATTTCCTGCACGATCACCGGCACCAGACCGTTCTCGTCCGATTTAATTTTGGTCATCCATTTTGCTGTATTCATGCGAGCCTCATCGGAATACCCTGTTTGGCCATGTATTGCTTGGCTTCTTGCACCGTGTATTCGCCATAGTGAAACACGCTGGCGGCCAGCACCGCATCGGCGTGGCCCTCCTTGATGCCATCCGCCAGATGCTGCAAATTGCCGACGCCGCCGGAAGCAATCACGGGAATGCTGATCGCATCCGAAATGCCGCGCGTCAGCGGCAGATCGAAACCACTCTTCGTGCCGTCGCGATCCATGCTCGTCAACAAAATTTCGCCTGCGCCGAGCTGTTCCATTTTCTTGGCCCACTCAATCGCATCCAGCCCCGTGTTGTTGCGCCCGCCATGCGTGAACACTTCCCATTTGTTGGGACCGGTTTGTTTGGCGTCGATCGCGACCACGATGCATTGCGAACCGTAGCGCAGCGCCGCATCCTGCACGAGTTGCGGATTGGTGACAGCTGAGGTGTTAATACTCACTTTGTCTGCGCCCGCATTGAGCAAGCGGCGCACATCTTCCACCGTGCGCACGCCGCCGCCTACCGTGAGCGGAATGAACACCTGCGAGGCCACCGCTTCAATGATGTGCAGGATCAGATCGCGTCCATCGCTGGACGCGGTGATATCGAGGAAAGTGAGTTCGTCTGCGCCCTGCTCGTCATAACGGCGTGCGATCTCAACCGGATCGCCCGCATCGCGGAGTTCAACAAAATTGACGCCTTTGACGACACGACCAGCCGTAACGTCCAGACAGGGGATGATTCTTTTTGCGAGCATAGTCCAGCCAATGAGTGGTTCTTTTATTTTTTGTCGCCCCAGCGCAGGCCGGGGCTGTAGGTCGCCCTTTAGTTTCGACATCACGCGCCCTTTGGGCGCATGAGTCTGCTCTGAAAGCCTGTCGGCTTTTAGGGCGACAACAACGTCAGTGTCGGCCTAAAGGCCGACCTACAACGCTGGCATGACGCGTCTTTTTACTCACCAAGGAGCTTATCCGCGCGCGCCTGCGCTTTTTTCAGATCCAATGTGCCTTCGTAAATCGAGCGGCCGCAAATTACGCCTTCGATGCCTTCATCGTACACTTTGCACAGCGCTTCCACATCCTTGATGTCGTGCACGCCGCCGGACGCGATGATCGGAATTTTCACGGATTGCGCGAGCTTCACCGTCGCGTCGATGTTCACGCCACCCATCATGCCGTCACGGCCGATGTCGGTGTAAATAATCGATTCGACGCCATAGCCTTCAAATTTTTTGCCCAGGTCGATGACGTTATGCTTGGAGAGCTTGCTCCAGCCGTCGGTCGCCACCTTGCCATCCTTCGCATCCAGCCCGACGATGATGTGACCCGGGAAGGCGCCACAGGCATCTTGCAGGAAACCGGGATTTTTCACGGCCGCCGTGCCGACGATGATGTAGGAAAGGCCGCCGTCGAGATATTGCTCGATGGTGTCCAGATCGCGAATGCCACCGCCCAGTTGCACTGGGATGGCCTTGATCTTGTTCGCATCGGCAAAATCTTGCACGGTCTTGACGATCGACAGGATCGCCGCCTTGTTTTTAGGCTTGCCAGCGAACGCGCCATCCAGATCCACCAGATGCAGTCGACGGGCGCCTTGCTCCAGCCAGTGCTTGGCCATTTGTGCCGGGTCTTCGGAGAATACGGTCGCCTGCTCCATGTCGCCCTGTTTGAGGCGAACGCATTGACCATCCTTGATATCGATTGCAGGAATGAGCAACATGACTTGAAACGAATAGTGAGGTTAAGGGGTCCTTGGGGGGGGCTCTTACAACAACATTGGAATCACGGATTCCAGTGTACGAAATTCCGGTAGAGTTGCAAACCGGCTGCCGCACTCTTTTCCGGGTGAAACTGGGTCGCGAACAGGTTATCCTTTGCGATTGCGCAACAAATCGGCGTCCCATACACGGTTTCGCCCACAGTATGCGCCGGATTTTCGGGCACCGCGTAATAACTGTGCACGAAGTAAAAATAAGTGTTGTCAGGGATGCCTTGCCACAGCGGATGCGCCGACACCTGCCGCACCTGGTTCCAGCCCATTTGCGGAACCTTGAAGCGCGACCCGTCTTCCTGCAGCTTGCCCTCCAACTGGAAACGAATCACCTTGCCCGGCAACAGGCCGAGGCACGGCGTATTGCCTTCGTCGCTCCAGTCAAACAGCATTTGCTCGCCCACACACACGCCAAACAGCGGCTTGGTTTTGGCTGCGCCCAGCAGGGCTTCCATCAGCCCCGCGTTGCGCAAGCTGGCCATGCAATCCGGCATCGCGCCCTGTCCGGGCAACACGATGCGATCCGCGTTGCGCAAGTCGGCGACCTCGCCGGAAATTTTGACGTCCATGTCCGGCGCCACCGCGCGCAAGGCTTGCGCTACCGAGCGAAGATTGCCCATCCCGTAATCGACTACGACGATCTTTTTCATATCTTGTAAAAGAGAGTGTCGGTTACAGCGAACCCTTGGTTGAGGGAATGACCCCGGCGATGCGCGGGTCGAGTTCGGCCGCCATGCGCAAGGCGCGACCGAAGGCCTTGAACACGGTCTCGCACTGATGATGTGCGTTGTCACCGCGCAGATTGTCGATGTGCACGGTCACCAGGGCATGATTCACAAAGCCCTGGAAAAATTCTCGCGTGAGGTCGAGATCGAAGGTGCCGCTCATCGACCGCGCGAAATCCACATGAAATTCCAGCCCCGGACGACCGGACAAGTCGATCACCACACGCGATAAAGCTTCGTCCAGCGGCACATACGCATAGCCGTAGCGGCGAATGCCCTTGCGCTCGCCAATAGCTTTGGCGAACGCCTGGCCCAGCGTGATGCCGATGTCTTCCACGGTGTGATGCGCATCGATGTGCAGATCACCCTTCGCTTCGATTTCCAGATCGAACAAGCCGTGACGCGCAATCTGATCCAGCATGTGGTCGAAAAACGGCACGCCGGTATTCAGCTTCTGCTTGCCGCTGCCATCCAGATTGATGGCCACGCGAATCTGCGTTTCGTTGGTGTTGCGCGTAATTTCTGCGGTTCTCTGCGAAGACATGGTGTGTTTTATTGATGGTTATCCGGCGACGATCAGGCAATACAGGCCTTGAAAGCGTCGAGGAATTGCTGGTTTTCTTCCGGCGTGCTTACGTTAACACGAAGGCAGTTCGTGAGCAATGCGTGCATTTTACCCACATTTCGAATCAAGACCTTGCGTGCCACCAGTTTTTCGAAAACCTGCTCGGCATTGGCCACGCGCAGCAACAGAAAATTGGCGCGCGACGGAAAGACTTCCACACCGGGCAAAGCCGCCAAGGCGACCGCCTGTTTTTCCCGTTCGCTGCGCAACAGCGCCGCCTGTTCATCTAGCACATGCAGGTTTTCCAGCGCAAACTGCACGGCAGCATCCGTCAGCACGTTCACGTTGTAGGGCGGACGCACTTTCTCGAACTGCTCCAGCAGCGTCGCAGATGCCGACATATAACCCAGCCGCACGCCCGCCAAGCCCAGCTTCGAGACGGTGCGCATCACCACCAGATTCGCGAATTCCGGCAGGCGCGACATGAAACTGGTTTGCGCAAACGGTTGATAGGCTTCGTCCACCACCACGATGCCGGTGTCGCCCACGGCACGCAAAATTTCGACAATGTCGTCTTCGGCGTACAGATTGCCGGTCGGGTTGTTCGGATACGCGAGATACACGATGGCGGGTTGGTGCTGCCGAATCGCGTCCAGCATCGCCGACCTATCCAGTGAAAAATCCGGCTGGAGCGGCACGCCGACAAACGCCATCCCCGCGTACTGCGCGAACATCGCATACATCACGAAGGTCGGCACGGGTGCCATCACTTTGGCGGGCGCACCCCGATCGCGCCGCGCGCAGGCCACAGTCAGCAAGGAAATCAGTTCATCGGAGCCGTTGCCCAGCATGACGTCGTAACCTTTCGGCACGCCCATCTTTTCGCAGATAATTTTTTTCAGCGCGGGATATGACGGGATTGGGTAGCGGTTCAGTGCGACGTCACCGAGACGACGACCGAGTTCGCCCCGCAAGGCTTCCGGCAGGATGTACGGGTTTTCCATCGCATCCAGCTTCAGGAAACCTTCGGATGCGCCGACGTGGTACGCATTCAGCGCACGGATGTCGGGGCGGATGATGTTTTCGATTAATGACATTTCAACCTGCTCATTTAATTCTATATTGCGCGCTGCGGGCATGCGCCTGCAAGCCTTCGCCTTCGGCCAGTTCGGCCGCGACTTTGCCCAGCGTTTGCGCGCCGGCTTCGCTCGCAAAAATGATGCTGGAGCGTTTCTGGAAATCATACACACCCAGCGGCGACGAAAAGCGCGCGGTGCGCGAGGTTGGCAGCACGTGATTCGGGCCCGCGCAATAATCGCCGATGGACTCGGAGGAAAAGCGTCCGAGAAACATCGCACCTGCGTGACGCACGCGATCCGCCCAACGCTGCGGCGTCTCGGCGGAAATTTCCAGGTGTTCCGGTGCGATCAAGTTCGCGATCTCGCACGCTTCTTCCATGTCGCGCACTTTCACGAAAGCGCCGCGATTCGTGAGCGAAGTGCGGATGATCGCTTGCCGCTGCATTTGCGGCAGCAACCGGTTGATGCTGAATTCGACCTGATCGAGATAAGCATTGTCTGGACAGACCAGAATCGACTGCGCCAATTCATCATGCTCGGCCTGCGAAAACAAATCCATCGCCACCCAATCCGGTTCGGTCGTGCCATCGCACAGCACGAGAATTTCGGACGGTCCCGCAATCATGTCGATGCCGACCGTGCCGAACACGCGGCGCTTGGCCGCCGCCACATACGCATTGCCCGGACCGACGATCTTGTCTACTTGCGGAATTGTCGCCGTGCCATATGCCAGCGCCCCAACAGCTTGCGCGCCGCCAATCGCAAACACGCGATCCACGCTGGCAATCGCTGCCGCCGCCAGCACGAGTTCATTCTTCACGCCGTCTGGTGTGGGCACCACCATGATGATTTGCGGCACACCCGCGACTTTCGCCGGAATCGCATTCATCAGCACCGATGACGGATACGCGGCTTTGCCGCCCGGCACGTAAATCCCCACGCGGTCGAGCGGCGTGATTTTCTGGCCGAGCATCGTGCCATCGGCTTCTTTGTACAGATAACCGTCACCGCCGCTTTCTTTGCGCTGACGCTCGTGATATGTGCGCACGCGATCCGCCGCCGTTTGCAATGCGGTGCGGCGCGCAGGCGGCAACGCGTTGAGCGCCGCATGACATTCTTCCCAGGAGATTTCCAGTGCGGCCACGCTCTCGGCTTGCATACGGTCGAAGCGGTTGGTGTACTCCAGCACCGCCGCATCGCCGCGCGATTTCACGTCGGCGAGAATAGTCGCGGCCGCGCGATCGATCGCTTCATCTTCACTCGCTTCAAACGCGAGCAAGACATCGAGTTGTTTTTTGAAGTCTGGATTCGTGGTATCCAGCTTGCGCATTGTAATCGTCATGTTTGTCTCTTTATTCGGATGCCACCTTGCTGAAGGCATCCAGAATCGGTTGCAACAGCTCGCGCTTGAGTTTCAGCGCAGCCTGGTTCACGACCAAGCGCGAGGAAATGTCGGCGATGTGTTCAACTTCCACCAAATCGTTCGCCTTCAAAGTGTTGCCCGTGCTAACCAGATCCACAATCGCTTCGGACAAGCCGACCAGCGGCGCGAGTTCGATCGACCCATACAACTTAATCAAATCGACGTGCACACCTTTGGAGGCAAAGTGTTCGCGTGCCGCCTGCACGTATTTGGTCGCGATACGCAGCCGCGCGCCTTTGCGCACCGCATTCTTGTAGTCATACCCTTTCGGCGCCGCCACCGCCAGATGGCATTTCGCGATGTTCAGATCGATCGGTTGATACAGCCCTGCACCGCCATGCTCTTGCAACACATCTTTGCCCGCGATGCCGAAGTCTGCCGCACCGTATTGCACATACGTCGGCACATCCGATGCACGGACGATGATGACTCTCACCTTCGGATTTTGCGTCGGGAAAATCAGCTTGCGCGAGGTTTCCGGATCTTCGCTCAAAGTAATCCCGGCGGCCTGCAGCAGCGGCGCCGTTTCTTCCAAAATGCGTCCCTTGGAGAGCGCCAAAATCAATTCGTTGTTGTTTGCTTTCTGCATGGTCGTTCTTCTCGTTTATTTCACCCGCTTGATGTCGGCGCCCACCGCCGCCAGTTTCATTTCCATCCGGTCATAGCCACGATCCAGATGGTACACCCGATCCACCAGTGTTTCACCGTGCGCAGCCAACCCCGCAATCACGAGCGAGGCAGATGCGCGCAAGTCGGTGGCCATGACCGGTGCGCCGCGCAGCTTGTCGACGCCTTTGACAAAGGCCGTGTTACCTTCCGTCTTGATCATCGCGCCTAGGCGATTCAACTCTTGCACGTGCATGAAACGGTTTTCAAAAATCGTTTCCGTGATATGACTGGATTCACCTGCCACGCAATTAACGGCCATGAACTGCGCCTGCATGTCCGTCGGAAAACCCGGATATTCCGTCGTGCGGAAATTCACGCCTTTGGGCCGCGCATTCATTTGGATGCGAATCGTGTCGGCGCCCTTCGTCACCACCGCGCCCGTTTCGCGCAGTTTGTCGACGACTGCGTCGAGGGTGTCGCAGCGCGTGTGCGTGAGCGTCACATCCCCGCCCGTCGCCGCCACGGCGCACAGGAAAGTGCCCGTTTCAATGCGATCCGGAATCACGCTGTGAGAGGCGCCATGCAGTTTGTCCACGCCCTGGACCACCAGCCGATCCGTGCCAATGCCGTCGATCTTCGCACCCATCTTCACGAGCAGGTTGGCGAGATCGGTGACCTCCGGTTCGCGCGCCGCATTTTCCAGCACGGTTTGCCCGTCGGCCAGCACCGCCGCCATCAGCAGATTTTCGGTGCCGGTCACGGTAATCATGTCGGTCACAATGCGCGTGCCTTTGAGCCGCTTGGCCTTGGCGTGGATGTAGCCCGCTTCGATGGTGATTTCGGCCCCCATCGCCTCCAGACCCTTGATGTGTTGCTCAACCGGACGCGAACCAATCGCGCACCCACCCGGCAGCGACACCCGCGCTTCGCCAAACCGCGCGACCAGCGGTCCCAGTACCAGAATCGAGGCGCGCATGGTTTTGACCATGTCGTAGGGTGCGTCGCAATGATTGATGGCCTTCCCGTTAAGGACGACCTGTTCACCGGATTGCTCGACGGTCAACCCCATCTGACGCAAGAGGCGCAGCATGGTGGAGACGTCATGCAGCCGTGGCACATTCTGCAATTCAACGCTATCGCCCGTCAGCAGACCGGCGCACAGGATGGGGAGCGCGGCATTCTTGGCGCCGGCAATCGGAATTTCCCCATTGAGGCGGTTACCGCCAGAAATAATCAATTTGTCCATGTTTCTCTACAACTTTTGCCTCAAAAACCGCCCTGCGGCGGAAAACCTTCATTATCCTTCATTTGTCATTGTTTCTGGCACCCGGATTCTTGGTACTCGCCCGCTCAGCACTAATGTCGTAGTTTGTACCCCCGCTGGAGCAGCCGAACGGCAATCCCTGCCAGGAACAGGAAAAACACGCCGGACACTCCCAGGCTGACGACGGGGGGATTGTCCGATTGCCCAAAAAATCCATACCGAAAGCCGTCAACGAGATAAAAAAACGGGTTGGCGTGCGAGACGTTTTGCCAGAACGCCGGCAAGGAGCGAATCGTATAAAACACCCCGGACAGGAAAGTCGCCGGCATGATCAGGAAATTCTGGAAGGTCGCCAATTGATCGTATTTTTCCGCCCAGATGCCAGCAATCAGGCCCATTGTGCCCAGAACCGCCGCACCCAGCACACCGAAAATCACGATCCACCACGGTGCAGCACAGGACAAGGGCGCAAACCAGACAGTCACGGCAAATACCCCGGCACCGACGACAGCCCCGCGCACAATCGCCGCCAGCAGATACGCCCAGAAGGTTTCCCAATGTGAAATTGGCGAGAGCAGCAAAAACACCAGGCTGCCATTCATCTTCGACTGAATCATCGAGGACGACGTGTTCGCAAACGCGTTTTGCAGCACGCTCATCATCACCAGCCCCGGAATGAGGAAGGTCGTGTAACTGACGCCGGGAAAAGCTTGCGCGTGCGTTTCCAGCGCGTGACCAAAAACGAGCAGATACAGCAACGCGGTCAGCACCGGGGCGGCAACTGTCTGCCCCGCCACCTTCACAAAACGCAGCACTTCTTTGTACAACAGCGTGCGAAACCCCGTGCGCATCATGCTGTCTGTCCTTCCCCAACTTGCTGTTGCATCACGCGCAAAAAAACTTCCTCAAGCTGTGAGGCGCCATAACGCCTGATCAAGTCGGCTGTCGTATCCAGTGCAAGAATTTTGCCCGTCTTCATCAATGCAATGCGGTGACAGTGCGTCTCCGCTTCTTCGAGATAATGCGTCGTCAGCACAATCGTGTGACCTTCGCGATTCAGTCGCCCGATGAATTGCCACAAGGCTTGCCGCAATTCGACATCCACGCCGGCCGTCGGCTCGTCGAGCACGATCACCGGCGGTTTGTGCACCAGCGCCTGCGCCACCAGCACGCGTCGCTTCATGCCGCCGGAGAGCGTGCGCATGTTGGCATCCGCCTTAGTAGTCAGGTCGAGGTTGGCCATTACCTCGTCGATCCAGTCGTCATTCTTCTTGAGGCCGAAATAGCCCGATTGCAGGCGCAGCGTTTCGCGCACCGTGAAAAAGGGATCGAAGGCCATCTCTTGCGGCACCACACCGAGCAATCTGCGCGCGGTGCGGTAATCGCGCACCACGTCGTGACCGAGAATGCTGACGCTGCCGCTGTCCGCTTTCGCCAATCCCGCCATGATCGAAATCAGCGTGGTTTTCCCTGCGCCGTTGGGGCCCAGCAAACCGAAGCATTCGCCTTCTTCAATCGACAACGACACGCCATCCAGCGCTTTGACCGACTGGTATCGCTTCTCAAGCTGGGTGACTTGTATGGCTGTCATGCTGGGAAAAGAATCTGGCGCGGCTTTTTCTGACGCGCACAAAAAAGGCCTTAACGAATTTCGTGAGTCTGGCGTGCTCAGAAAATCAATGTCGCGTGTCGTCTGCAGCCTGCGCCGAATCCGTCACGAAATGAAGCAGTTCGGCAACACCGTACAGCTTGGCCAGACTGCGCAAGGTCGCGGAAGCGTTGTGAAAGGCGAGGGTCGTGCCCCGTGCCAACGCCGCCCGCTGCCACGCCAGCAAGATGGCAACCGCAGCGGAATCTGTCACGGTGATCAACGCCAAATTGATCTGACTCGTGCCGGATTCAATAGCATACAAGCCCTCCGCCAGCGCGTTTTTCGCGCCTGTCATGGTCAGCGGAGTGCAGGGTTGGTACATCATTTGCGCGGCGCTTTGCTTCTAGCCAGTGACTGGTTCTTGCTCTTCAGGACTTTAATCAGGCCGTCAATGCCAGACTTGTTGATTTCCGTGTTGAACGTGCCCTTGTAGGTTTGAATCAGCCAGGCGCCCAACACGTTGATGTCGTAAATCTTCCAGCCGCTGGCCTGTTTTTGCAAACGGTAATTCAGTTCAATCGGCTCGCGTCCACCGGACTGGATCACTTTCGAAAACACCACCACATCGGTAGCTGCGGGATCAGCGCGGAAGGGGCGGAACTGCAAGTGCTGATCCTGGATTTGCGCAATCGCACCGGAGTAAGTGTGGATCAACAGCTCACGGTATTCATGCATGAGTTGCTCTTTTTGCTGTGGCGTCGCTTTCCGCCAGTGTTGCCCCACAGACAAGGCCGTGGTGCGGTTGAAATCCACGTACGGCATGATCCTAGATTCCACCAAGGAGCGGATTTGTTTGATGTCCCCATTCTGCACACGCTTGTCCACTTTTGCCGACGCCAGCACGTCGCTGCTGATGCGCTTGACCAGTACATCGGGCGCCTCCATCGCTCCACCTTCTTGCGCGGCCACATGGCTCGTGGCCAAAAGACTGGCTACTGAAAAGACGGTGATGAGAATTTTTTTCAAGGTTTTCATATTCATTGCTCTTTAGGGATTTCCAGTTTTTCCGTTCGGTGTACTTTGTCCGGTCGAGGAGGCAGGCGTTTCTTTGGGCGCCTCGTCACTTGACTCTTCTTCATATTGCGGCAAATCGGCTGTCGTACCGTTATCGTTGATCAAGCTCTGTCGCCGCTGCAAATAGGCGTCCCGCATAAATTGATACCGATCCAGCGCGGCGCCTTTCACCAGTTTTTCTGCATCGAGCAAAGTTGCCCGTTTGTGTATCACGCGCACCGCGATGCCAGCGTTCCTGTAACGGACTGGGTACACCTGTCCCCACGGGTCGGTGTAAAGATCCAGCGGCAACGCTACCGTATCACGCGCAGTTGAGGGTCCAAAAAACGGCAGCACGATGTACGGCCCCGATCCAACGCCCCACTTGCCCAAGGTTTGGCCAAAGTCTTCGTTATGCTTGGGGATACCCGCCTCAGACGCAATATCAAAAACACCAAAAACCCCGAGCGTGCTGTTGATCATCACACGCGCAAAATCGTTGGCGCCATCCCCTCCCTTGCCCTGCATCAGATTGTTCGCGCCAATCCAGACGTCGGAAATGTTGCCGAAGAAGTTGCCAATGCCCGCTTGAACAAAAGAGGGCGTCACTTTCTTGTAGACCTTCGCCACGGGCTTCAGGGCAACCTTATCCACCTTTTCATTGAAGGTGAACATCGCCCGGTTGTAGCCCTCGTATGGGTCTTCCGGGTTATTGCTCGTGGATGCGCACCCCGAAAAAAGAAGCGTGATCAGAAGCAGTGCTGCGATTTTCCCGAGGGAAGAGACGCCGGAATTCATTTGTCGCTCTTCCCTTCTGCCGCTTTGTTATACAAGAATTGGCTGATCAGGTTCTCCAGAACAATCGCCGATTGCGTCATGTTGATCTTGTCGCCCGACGCCAGCATGTCGGTATCGCCACCGGCTTCCAGACCGATATATTGTTCGCCCAACAGCCCGGAAGTCAGAATCTTGATGCTGCTGTCTTTGGGAAACTTGTAACGTTCCTCCAGATTCAGCGTCACGATCGCCTGGTATCCCTTGTCGTCGAACTTGATGTCGCCGACCCGCCCCACAACGACCCCCGCACTCTTCACCGGTGCGCGCGGCTTCAGGCCGCCGATATTGTCAAAACGCGACTCGACGGCATAGGTTTTTTCGTAGGAAATCGCGCTCATGTTGCCTGCCTTCAGCGCAAGGAACAGCAGCGCCAATGCGCCTAAAAGCACAAATAACCCGACCCAGATATCCAGTGATTTACGTTGCATGATTGCTGCCTTTATACGGACACCACGAACCCCATTCCAAGCATCGGCAAAACCTTGATTTTACACTGCCTCGTATGGCGTTGATGTAATGGTTGGCCCCTTATTTGTTGAACATGAATGCCGTGAGGATGAAATCCAGCCACAGCACGATCAAAGACGAAATGACGACGGTACGCGTGGTCGCGCGCGCCACGCCTTCGGGCGTCGGGTCCGCTTCATAGCCCTGGAACAAGGCAATGTACGTCACGGCAAAACCAAATACGATGCTCTTGAGCACGCCATTAGCGATATCTTCCCAAAGATCGACGCCCGCCTGCATTTGCGACCAGAAAGCCCCCTCGTCCACACCAATCAATTGCACTCCCACGATATAGCCGCCCACCACACCCACTGCGCTAAAAATCGCGGCCAGCACCGGCATGGCAATCACACCAGCCCAGAAACGCGGGGCGAGCACGCGTTCCAGCGGGTTCACGGCCATCATTTCCATCGCGGCCAATTGTTCGCCCGCTTTCATCAAACCGATTTCGGCCGTCAACGACGTCCCGGCGCGCCCCGCGAACAGCAAGGCGGTGACCACCGGCCCCAACTCGCGCACCAGCGACAGCGCCACCATCACGCCCAGCGCCTGTTCCGATCCATACCGGTTGAGAATGTTATAGCCTTGCAAGCCCAGCACAAAGCCGACAAACAAGCCGGAGACCGCGATGATCACCAGCGAATAATTGCCGATGAAGTGAACCTGGTCCGTGACCAGGCGAAAACGTTTCACAAGACTACCGGACAGGCGCACCATTTCGACAAACACGCGCGCGCAATAGCCCAGACCAGCGAGCCTCTTGCGCACCCCGCCGCCGATTTTGGCCAGCCAGTTCATCATGTCGTCGGCTCCGGCAAACCCAAGTCTTCCGCGAGCGAACGACCATGGTAGTGAAAAGGCACCGGGCCATCGGTTTCGGCATGAACGAATTGGCGCACGTAAGGATCAGATGACACGCGCATTTCGTCGGGTGTGCCATGCGCCACGATTTTTCCCTGGGAGAGGAAATACACGTAATCGGCAATCGAGAACGATTCGGTCACGTCGTGCGAGACCACAATCGACGTCGAGCCCAGCGCATCGTTCAACCGTCTGATCAGATTGGCCGTCACGTTCATGGAAATGGGATCGAGGCCGGCAAAGGGCTCGTCGTACATGATGAGCTGCGGATCCAGCGCAATCGCACGCGCCAGGGCCACGCGACGCGCCATCCCGCCCGAAATTTCGCCTGGCTTCAGATAAGCGGCATTGCGCAAGCCGACGGCATGCAGCTTCATCAAGACAAGGTCGCGCAACACTTCTTCGGGCAAGTCGATGTGTTCACGCAAAGGGAAAGCGACGTTGTCAAACACCGTCAAATCCGTGAAAAGGGCGCCATGCTGGAAAAGCATGCCCATGCTACGACGCAAACGATAAAGCGTGGGGGTATCCAGCGTGTGCACGACTTGGCCATCGACCCGGACTTCGCCGTGCTGCGGCTTCAATTGTCCGCCAATCAGTCGCAAGATCGTTGTTTTTCCGGAACCGGAACCCCCCATCACGGCTACTACTTTGCCACGCGGGAAATCCATCTGGAGACCCGATAGTATCGGACGTTCCCCATATTGAAAAACCAGATTACGTATCTCTACAAAATTGGGCACAGAAGCGCATTGAAGTGGTGTGTTCACATCGGTTATTATACATACCTCCACGACTGTAGGTATGCGCCATTTATGTATAAAACAATAACGCCGTCCAAGTTGATGAAAACTTGCTTATCCTATAGAATTTTCTGTTATTTTTCATATTGATCGATCCTGCCGGACGGGTCATCGCCCGTCTTTTCAATTTAACGTTAACGGCACACGTGCCCGTTTTTGCATTTGCCTCACCTTATTGCTCGGAGTGCTTCATTCATGTTTGCTAAAGATCTCACCATCGCCAAGGTCGACCCTGATCTGTGGGCGGCCATTCAGCGCGAAAACCAACGTCAACAAGATCACATCGAATTGATTGCCTCCGAAAATTACTGTTCTCCCGCAGTGATGCAAGCGCAAGGTTCGCAACTCACCAACAAATACGCCGAAGGTTATCCGGGCAAGCGCTATTACGGCGGTTGCGAATTCGTCGACATGGCGGAAACGCTGGCGCTCGAACGCATCAAGGCCATCTACGGCGCGGAAGCTGCCAACGTTCAGCCGAATTCCGGCTCGCAAGCCAACCAGGCCATTTTTCTCGCGATGCTCAAGCCAGGCGACACCGTCATGGGCATGTCACTGGCCGAGGGCGGTCACCTGACCCACGGCATGTCGCTGAACATGTCGGGCAAATGGTTCAACATCGTTTCTTACGGCTTGAACGAGAAGGAAGAAATCGATTACGACGCGATGGAAAAACTCGCGCATGAAAAGAAACCGAAGCTGATCATCGCTGGTGCCTCCGCTTATTCGCTGCGTATCGACTTTGAGCGCTTCGCGAAAGTCGCCAAAGATGTCGGTGCCTACTTCATGGTGGACATGGCGCATTACGCCGGTCTCATCGCTGCCGGCGTGTACCCGAATCCGATGCCGCATGCCGATTTCGTAACCTCCACCACGCACAAATCCTTGCGCGGCCCGCGCGGCGGGTTCATCCTGATGAAGCCGGAATTCGAGCGTCAAATCAACTCCGCCGTGTTCCCGGGCCTGCAAGGCGGCCCCCTGATGCACGTGATTGCCGCGAAAGCGGTCGCCTTCAAGGAAGCGATGCAGCCGGAGTTCAAGGTGTATCAGGAACAGGTGATCAAGAACGCGAAAGTGATGGCAGAAACGCTGATCGCACGCGGCTTGCGCATCGTCTCGGGTCGCACCGAGTCGCATGTGATGCTGGTGGATCTGCGCGGCAAGAACATCACGGGCCGTGCTGCCGAAACGATTCTCAATCACGGTCATCTGACGTGCAACAAGAACGCCATTCCGAACGATCCGCAATCCCCGTTCGTTACTTCCGGCATCCGCCTCGGCAGCCCGGCCATGACCACGCGCGGTTTCAAGGAAGCGGAATCCACCAAAGTCGCCAACCTGCTGGCCGACGTGCTGGACAAGCCGGAAGATCCCGCCACCCTCGAACGCGTGCAGCAAGAAGTGAAGAAGCTGACCGACGCGTTCCCCGTCTACGGATAATGCATGAAATGCCCCTTCTGCCAGCACGAGGAAACCCAAGTCATTGATACCCGCGTGTCGGAAGAAGGGGATAGCATCCGCCGGCGCAGGCGCTGCAGCAAATGCGACAAGCGCTTTACCACCTATGAGCGCATCGAGCTCAACATGCCGGTCATTGTCAAGAAAGACGGCAATCGCACAGAGTTTGATCCGCGCAAGCTGCGTGCCAGCATGATGCTGGCGCTGCGCAAGCGGCCTGTGTCGGCCGAGGCCATCGACAATGCCATTCAAACGGTCACCGACAAACTGCTGACCACCGGTGAACGCGAAGTCCCTTCCTCGCGCGTCGGTGAACTGGTCATGCGCGAATTGCAGAATCTCGACAAGATTGCGTATATCCGTTTTGCTTCCGTTTATCGCAGCTTCAAGGATGTTTCGGAATTTCACGATGTCATCGAAGAAGTCGCCCAGGATGCGCCAGCGCCCTCCCCTCAAGAGCCTACCGCATGAGCACGAAGATGAACGCCCCGGCGTTTGAACAAAAAATCTGCCCACGCAAGGACGTCGCCGTGCGTGTCGCTGCCCTTCCCAAACCGGTCGTCCTCACCAACGGCGTCTTCGATATTTTGCATCGCGGTCATGTGACCTATCTCGCGCAAGCCCGCGCACTGGGGGCCTCATTGGTGGTCGCGGTCAACACGGATGCGTCCGTCAAACGATTGAACAAAGGCGACGATCGTCCGATGAACCCTTGCGACGATCGCATGGCAGTATTGGCCGCGCTGGAATCCGTGAGCCTCGTCGTGCCGTTTGACGAAGACACCGCACTCGAAGTCGTACAACAGGCCCGTCCGAACATTTACGCCAAAGGCGGCGATTACAATGTGGCCGCCATTCCCGAAGGCCGGGAAATCATTTCCCAAGGCGGGAAAGCCGTAGCGATTGCGTTTGAACATGATCGTTCGACGACGGCGTTGCTGGCGAAGGTGCGCGCGCCCAAATAGCTGTACCGCAAGATCACACTATGACGACGTTGGCCCGCTTCGGGCTGCCACCGTGCGACGACCCAACCACCCCGCCCACAACATCGGGATCAGCTCCAGCCACGACGACCAGTGGATCACGTAATCCAGTCGCCGCGACCCGGTCACGCGCGGCACCGTCACTAAGGCATACGGCTCGAAACTGAGCGGCGCCAACCAGCGAATGCTGCCGGCCACGCTATCCAGGCACACATGCACAAACGCATTGAGCGCCAAGACCAGCGCCAGAACCGGCCAGCGTTTGTCGTGCGCCAAACCATACCAGAGCGCCGACGCCCCCAGCACCACGCCCCAGAACGCCGGGTAATGCGTAAAAAAAATGTGGTGATGGCGACTGCTGTCGATCAGGTAGTACAAAAAATCCAGGTCGGGCGCGATGGATCCCAACAGGCAGGCGCCCAGAAATGCTTTCCAGCGAATGTCTGTTCCGGCAAGCGGCTGGCGAAGCAGCCTTGCCACAACATAACCCGTCGGCAAATGCGCCAGAATCATTTATGCGTTCCGCAGAAAACCCCGTTAATAAGCTTATCCATATAAATTGGTTTGTTCCAAAAAACGTTTGCGGTAATTTCATCCTGAACGCGAAAGCCCACTACCCCCCGCGCCAGCAAAGGATTGAAACCGCCCGAATGCAGCGACGGGCACGCAAAATGCTACTTTAAAGAAACGAAATGTCTTTGGGCCTTTGGGGACGAAAACATTTCCGCGCAACACCAAAAACTTTTATTCGCCAAAAAACTATTATTAACAGCAATTAATTTAATTTTTCAAATCATTTCACGCGCGCGTTCGCTGTTTCGGCCGCTTTTTGCCCCACATTGGTGCGCACCAGAAACCATAATCGGCGCACTAAACTCGGGCTACATTAACGAGATTGCCGTAGAGCAAGGATTTGAAAATTGCATTATTATTGCCCCCTTTTTTGCACCACCGCACTTGCCATGAAAACCCTTAATGTAGAACCTTCCGCGTCCGCCTTTTCAGATGCCGCCGTTCTTTCCGGAACGGAATCCCCCACGGATCAAGCTTTGGGATTTAAAACGGCCGAATTGAGGAAAGACCTCAAGACCGCCGAGATCGTGGAAAAAGCCGTCAAGCTTCAGGAAAACCTGAGCACCATGGCGGCGGCCACTTACCTGAAAGCGAATGGTGTGGATTTTGACGTCACTTTCCGCGTGCTGAACCGTCCATCGCAACGTCGTAAAAATCAGGAGTAAATCAGACCCCTGCGAGTGAAGCGGGAGAGCGACAGATTTTCACCTGGCTTGTCTGCTCATCGGCGAAAGCGATCCCCACCCGCGCAAACCGCACATCTCGCTCACTCCGCTTCCCCGTCTGTCTGCGTGTCGTCCGCCGCCACGCGCAGCGTTTCAAAATCAAACAACCCGGCATCCATCAGGTGTGACGGCACCACTTTCGCCAGCGACGCAAACGTATTTTCAATACGCCCAGGGAATTTCTTTTCCCATTCTTTCAGCATCGTTTTCATCTGCGGGCGTTGCTGATTGGGTTCCAGTCCACACAGACTGCACGGGATGATTGGAAAATTGCGCACGCTTTGGTAGCGCACCAGATCCGCTTCTTTCACATAGGCCAGCGGACGAATGACGATATGTTTGCCGTCATCGGTGCGCAGCTTGGGCGGCATGGTCTTGAGCTTGCCGCCGAAAAACAGGTTGAGAAAAAACGTTTCGAGAATGTCTTCGCGGTGATGACCGAGCGCAATCTTGGTCGCGCCGATTTCGCCCGCCACGCGATACAGAATACCGCGCCGCAGGCGGGAACACATTGAACAGGCATTTTTGCCTTCCGGAAATTGCCGCTTGATGATCGCAAGCGTATCCTGCCGCTCGATGTGAAAGGCCACGTCGCGTGCTTTCAGATACGCTGGCAGCAAATCGGAAGGATGGCCTGGCAACACCGGTTCGAGATTGACGGCAACGATGTCAAAATCAATCGGCGCGCGCGTTTGCAGTGTGAGCAGCACATCGAGCAAGGCATGACTATCCTTGCCGCCGGACAGACACACCATGACCTTGTCGCCCGCTTCGATCATGTTGTAATCACCAATGGCCTGCCCCACCTGACGACACAAGCGCTTGTGCAGCTTGTTGTTTTCGTAGGCGGCTTTGATGGCTTTTTTTGTGCGAACGGGTGAGCTCATGTTGTCCGAACGCCTGTTTCAGAAAATGAGAAACGGCGTGATGTCTTACGCCAACGCTTCCTTGATGTGAAACACTTCCACGCCCACGCTTTCGCAATCGGCATAGATATCCGGTTTTTCGGTAGAGACGCGCACGGCATACACTTTGGGGTGCGAGAGCAAAATGCGTGCGACGTCGTCGCACAAGGTTTCCTGCAACTGGATGTGCCCGCTGGCGGTGCGCATCACCAGCGCATCGCGCATGAAGTTGTAGTCGATGACTTCAGTCAGATCGTCGTTTTTCGGCGTTGACCAAGCCAGCGGGATGTACACATCGACATTGACGTACATCCGCTGCGCCGCGAGTTTTTCGGCATCATCCACACCGATCTTGATGGGCACTTCAAAATTGCGCAAAAAAAGACGACGGCAGTCGGTGAGTTTGTAGCGATTCAAGCTGGTGAGCATGTGAGCACTTTCTATTTTGTGTCTGCGGCCTTGACGAGAAACATCACGTCTTGTCGCGTCGGAATGAGATGCTGCCCACCATCGACGGTGAGCGTAATGCCGGTGATGGCCGGAGACGCCACCAGAAAACAGACTGCTGCTGCAATGTCTTCCGGCGTACTGGATTTACCGAGCGGGGTGGCGGTATGCGCCATCGCGAATTCCGCATCGGTCATGTCGGCTGATTTCAAGGTAATGCCAGGCGAAACGCCAACGACGCGCAATTTCGGCGCGAGCTCTTGGGCCAACACCACAGTTGCCGTGTGAAAAGCCGCTTTGGATAAGGTATAGGATAAAAAACTCGGGTTAAGATTGACCAACTTTTGATCGAGCAAATTGACGACTATCGACTGACTGCCTTCCGGCGTCGCCTGATGCAGCGCATGGGTCAACAAAATCGGCGCACCAAGATTCGTGTGCATGTGTGCATCGAGCGATGCGTAGGAAAACTGATCGACGCTGTCATGTTCAAAAATCGACGCATTGTTGACCACGCACGAAACCGGCCCGAGCTTTTGGCTGGCTTCCGATAGCAAGCGCTGAACCGCGGACGCGTCCGCGAAATCGCACGGCAACGCAATCGCGCGCTGCCCCAGCGCGACAATCTGACGAACGGTCTCCTGTGCTTCTTCGACCGAATGCCGATAGTGCACCGCGATATCCCAGCCGCGTTGCGCCAGCGCCAGCGCGATCTCGCGTCCGATGCGTTTAGCGGCTCCCGTGACCAAGGCCACTTGTTGCTTGCCTGTTTTCATCATGCGTTCCGTCTGAGCAAAAGAATTTGCGAATACAATGAGGTCATGGCACTTCCTCAACCGACTCAGGACGCGCGCGCTGCGTCCGATCAACTTTGCCGCTTGATTGCCGATGATATCACCCGGCACGACGGCTGGATATCGTTTGCGCGCTATATGGAACTGGCGCTCTATACACCCGCTCTGGGTTACTACGGCGGGGGCGCCATCAAACTCGGCAGGGAGGGGGATTTTACAACCTCGCCCGAAATCACGCCACTTTTCGGGGCCACCCTCGCGCAGCCCGTCGCCGCGCTGCTGCCCCAGACGGCGCCGCAGCTCCTCGAATTCGGCGCCGGCACCGGAAAACTCGCTTATGACCTGCTCACCGAACTCTCTCGCATGGGCGTGTCTGTTGAACGCTATGCCATCGTCGACGTCTCCGGCGAATTGCGTGCACGACAACGAGCGCTGTTGCGCCCGTTTCCGCAAGTGGCATGGCTGGATGCCTTGCCCGCGTCTTTTTCCGGCGTCGTGATCGGCAACGAGGTGCTGGATGCGATTCCCGTGCACCTCATCCAAAAAGCGGAAGCGGGTTGGCAGGAAGTCGGCGTCAGCATAGCGAGAGATGCTTTTGTGTTTTCCGACCGCGCTTGCGACGACGCGCTGCGCGAGTATGTTGCTACACAGATTCCACAATCTGAAATGCTGCCAGCGGGCTACCTGACCGAAGTGCATCCGCAAGCGCTGGGATTCACGCGTTCCGTCGCGACCATGCTTGCCGGTGGCGGCGCGGGCGCCGCGCTGCTGATCGATTATGGTTTTCCCGCGCGCGAGTACTATTTCAATCAACGCGCACGCGGTACGCTCATGTGCCATTATCGGCATCATGCGCACGACGATCCCTTCTTTTATCCTGGCTTGCAGGACATCACCGCGCACGTCGACTTTACCGCCATCGCCCGTGCGGCGAATGAAGGGGGGCTGGACGTGCTGGCCTATCTGAACCAGGCGTCTTTCCTGATGGCGGCGGGCATTGGCGAGTTGCTGTTGCGCACCCCGCCTGAAGATACCCTGCATTATCTGCCGCAAGCGAGCGCAGTGCAGAAACTGCTGTCGCCAACAGAAATGGGCGAACGCTTCAAAGTCTTGATCGCGGGAACAGGCGTCGCGCTGCCAGACGCAATTGCGCGCGCTGATCGCAGCCAGCGTCTTTAAGATTGATAACTTTACTCGGCGACGCCCAACCCTTTTTCGATGAGGCTTTCGATGAGACCGATGATGTATTGCCTCAGCCCCTCGCCTTTCATGGTGCTCGCCAGGATGGTTCCTGAGGGTTGGCCTTTCAGGTCGTCATCCTTGTAAATGCGTGCGCGCCAGTGCACATCCGGACCGGACGTATACTCGGCTTCATATTCAAACATTTCCCCACTGACCTTCCTAGTATAGACATCCTTGAATTTTTTCTTGGTTCCCATGATGCCTCCTCTTGGTACGGGTTGTTGATATGGATTGTTGGTACGCCTTGTTAGTACGTTTGGTAAATGCCCTTCTTTCCTAATGTGCTTCATCCCAATTACTGCCCACGCCGACTTCTGCCACCAAGGGCACCTTGAGTGTCGCCACGCCACACATCAATTTTGGCAACTGATCGCGCACCCGCGCCAGCTCGTTTTCCGGCACTTCGAGCACCAGTTCGTCATGCACCTGCATGATCAGCTTTGAAGCCATTTTCTCTTTTTCCAGCCAATCCTGCACAGCAATCATCGACAGCTTGATCAAGTCGGCGGCCGTTCCCTGCATGGGCGCATTGATCGCGGCACGCTCGGCCGCCTGACGGCGCGGCCCGTTCGGCGAATTGATTTCCGGCAGCCACAAGCGACGGCCGAAGGCCGTTTCAACATAACCTTGGGCCTTAGCTTGCGCACGAATGTCTGCCATGTAATGTGCCACACCCGGATACCGCTGAAAATAGCGGTCGATGTAATTGCGCGCTGCACTGCGCTCGATGCCGAGATTCGACGCCAACCCAAATTCACTCATCCCGTAAATTAAGCCGAAGTTGATCACCTTTGCGTAGCGCCGTTGTTCGGCGCTGACTTCGAGCGGCGTCACGCCGAAGACTTCGGAAGCCGTGGCACGATGCACATCTTCACCCTCTGCAAACGAACGCAGCAAACTCGCATCACCGGAAATGTGCGCCATGATGCGCAACTCGATCTGCGAATAGTCTGCGGAAACAATTTTGCTGCCGGGCGGCGCGACAAAGGCTTCGCGGACGCGGCGCCCTTCTGCCGTGCGGATCGGAATATTTTGCAGATTCGGATCGTTCGATGCCAATCGTCCGGTGACCGCAACCGCTTGCGCATAATTGGTATGCACGCGATGCGTCGTGGGATTCACCATCTTCGGCAATTTATCCGCGTAAGTCGATTTCAGCTTGGCCAGCCCGCGATATTCGAGCAGCGTTTTCGGCAAGGGGAAATCTTCCGCGAGCTTTTGCAACACTTCTTCGTCAGTCGAAGGCGCGCCCGACGGCGTTTTTTTCACGATGGGCAGTTTCAGTTTCTCGAAGAATATTTCGCCGATTTGCTTAGGCGAATTCAGATTGAACGGTTGGCCCGCTGCTTCGTACGCGCTTTGCTCCAACGCCTGCATGTGCACGCCCAGCTCGCGCGATTGCACTTGCAGTTTCGCGCTGTCGATCAGTACGCCGTTGCGTTCCATCTTTTGCAATGTCACGGCTGTCGGCAATTCGATTTGCTCGTAAATGAAACGCAATTTCTCATCGTGCTCCAGACGCGGCCACATGGTTTGATGCAACTGCAAGGTGATATCTGCATCTTCGGCGGCGTATTCGGTCGCGCGTTCGATGGGCACTTCATCGAAACCGATTTGCGACGCTCCTTTCCCGCACACTTCTTCGTAGGTGATCGTTTTGCGATCAAGATGGCGCAAGGCGAGGCTGTCCATGTTGTGAGTGCGATGCGCTTCGAGCACATACGATTCGAGCAAGGTATCGTGCGCAATGCCGCGCAGCGTGATGCCATGATTGGCCAGCACATGACTGTCATATTTGAGATTCTGTCCGACCTTCCGCTTAGCAGGATCTTCCAGCCATGCTCGCAGTGCCGCCAGCACTACGTCGCGTGACAGTTGTTGCGGCGCATCCGGATCGCGGTGGGCCACCGGAATGTACGCAGCCACCCCGGGCTCGCAACACAGCGAGATCCCGACCAGTTGCGCGGCCATCGGTTCCAGCGATGTCGTTTCGGTATCGAGCGCGGTGAGCGGCGCGGCATCGATTTTAGCCAGCCAGTAATCGAGCTGCGATGGCGTCAACACGGTTTCGTATTGTGTGGGGATCGGCGCAGCCAGCAGGGACGCTTGTACAGGTGCGTCGGCAGATGTTGCCGATGGTTGTCCTGCTGGCTTTTGCGCAGCTAGCTTTTCTGTTGTGGCACTCAACTCCCGCAACCACGTCTTGAATCCGTAACGTGCGAAAAAAGCTTTCAACGCATCGCGATCTTCGGGCTGTGTTTGCAGTGTTTTGTCCAACGCCGCGATGTGGGGCGACAAATCGCAATCGGTCTTGATGGTGACCAAGGTATGTGCCATCGGCAACCAATCCAGCGTGTTGCGCAAATTCTCGCCGACGGTTCCCGTGATCTTGTCCGCATTGGTCATCACGCCATCCAGCGTGCCGTATTGGTTCAGCCATTTGAGTGCGGTTTTCGGCCCGCACTTGGATACGCCAGGCACGTTGTCGGACGTATCCCCCACCAAGCTCAGGTAATCCGTGATGCGCTCTGGCGGCACGCCGAATTTTTGTTCGACCGCCTCACGATCCAGCTTTTCGTTGCTCATCGTATTAATCAGCGTGACATGGTCGTTCACCAACTGCGCCATGTCTTTGTCACCGGTGGAGATGATGGTTTGCATGCCTTGCGCGTCAGCTTGCCGCGCAAGCGTGCCAATCACATCATCTGCCTCGACACCTTCAACCATCAGGATGGGCCAGCCGAGCATTTTCACGGCTTCATGAATGGGTTCGATCTGGCGCACCAAATCTTCGGGCATCTCGCTGCGTGTTGCTTTATAGTCTTGATAGAGATCATCCCGAAAAGTCTTTCCTTTTGCGTCAAAGACACAAGCTGCGTAACTTGCGGGATAATCGTGACGAAGGCGGCGTAACATGTTGATGATGCCGTACAGCGCACCCGTGGGCTCACCCTGCGGGCTGCGCAGGTCAGGGAGCGCATGGAAGGCGCGATACAGGTAGCTGGAACCATCCACTAACAACAAGGTTTTTTGCATATGTCTGATAACAACGTAAAGAATTTGCCGAATCTGCGAGAGCTGGACAACATCGAAGTCGCCACGATTCTCAAAGCGCGCGAGTCCTGGAGCATGTTTTCCATTATGTCAGAGTTTGTCGAGACGACCGAGCGGCTTTCGACCCTGCACCCGGCGGTGACCATTTTCGGCTCAGCGCGCATCCACCCCGACCATCCTGACTATATCAAGTGCGTGGATGTTGCGCATCGTCTTTCCAACGCCGGTTTTGCCGTCATTTCCGGCGGCGGCCCCGGCATCATGGCGGCGGCCAATCGCGGCGCCTTTGAAGGCAAGTCATCCTCGGTCGGCCTCAATATCATCCTGCCGCACGAACAGAAACCGAATTATTGGCAAAACATTTCCATTCAGTTCCGCCACTTTTTTGCGCGCAAAGTCGGCTTTGTGAAATATGCCGACGCTTTTGTGCTTTTCCCCGGCGGCTTCGGCACCATGGATGAACTGACTGAAGTGCTGACCTTGATGCAGACGCAAAAAATTCGACGGATCCCCCTCATTTTGGTGGGCCGCACCTTCTGGAAAGGTTTGCTGGACTGGTTCCAGGAACAAATGGTGAACAATGGCTTGATCAACCAAGTTGACATGGACTTGATACAAGTGCTGGACGAACCCGAGGAAATCGTTCAAGCCATCCACGACTTCTACCAAGCACGCGAGCTTGCCATGACGGAAGACGAAAGACAGAAAATGCTGTATCTATGAGCTAAAATATGCGGTCTTATTGAAAGGCGTTCTGATCATGCGCAAACTACAATTTCTCGGCTGTACCGCCGCCAGCGCTCTGGCATTGCTGGTTTCTGCGCACGTCGCCGCTCAAGAGCCTGCCAAGGCCGATGTGCCGCCGCCGCCCAAACTGGAAAAGCTCGAGGAAGGGGACGGCCCTGCCATCACGATTCGGCAGCCCGCCTCCAAGAATGAAGTCACGGAAAAGCGCCTACCCGGCAATGAACTCAAGGAAATCAAGGTCAAAAGCGGCCCCAGCACCTATACCTTGCGGCCCCGTCGCGGGACAGGTAATACGCCGGCCGACGACGTTGTCTTGCCGGAGTGGACCATCCATGAATTTGGCAAAACACCCAAAGAAGCTGACAAGGCTGAACCACAACGCCTAGAGCCGAAACCCAGCGCCCCAAAAAAGGGCGACAAGTAACCCGTTTACCTACCCCCGCTACCCGATACACATGGCAGTCTTTACCCCGGTCAGCCTGGATGACCTCAGCACCTGGATAGCGCAATTCCCGCTCGGCAAGGCTTTGGCCATCCGGGGAATCGAATCTGGCATCGAAAACACGAACTTCTTCATTACGACGGAGAAGGGCGAGTATGTGCTCACCATTTTTGAAAAGCTGAGCTTTGAACAGCTTCCCTTTTATCTCAATCTGATGCAGCACCTGGCCCAGCGTGGTGTGCTGGTTCCGGCACCGATTCCCAATCATCAAGGCGACATCATCAACACCTTGCACGGCAAGCCGGCGTCGATTGTCACCAAACTCCAGGGGCAGTGGCAACTCCACCCCACGCCTGTCCATTGCGCGGCCGTGGGAACGATGCTGGCCAAGATGCATCTGGCGGCGCAGGATTTTCCGCTGGTGCAGCCGAATCTGCGCGGCATCGCGTGGCGGCGCGAAACCGCCCCGATTGTCATGCCTTACCTGTCTGCCGACAATCAGCGGCTTCTGCGTGACGAAATGGCCTTCCAGGACGCCTTCGGCGCCTCCAACATCAATCGTCAACTGACCGTCGGACCGATTCATGCCGACCTGTTCCGGAACAACGTTATGTTCGACGGCGATCAACTAACGGGGTTTTTCGATTTCTATTTTGCCGGCTGTGACGCCTGGCTCTTCGATGTGGCCGTCACCCTCAACGACTGGTGCATTGATTTGGCCACCGGCGCGCTGGATATTCCGCGCGTGCGCGCAATGCTGGACGCCTACCATGCCGTCCGCCCCTTCACGGCCAACGAACAACAAGCCTGGCAACCCTTGCTGCGTGCAGCGGCCTTGCGGTTCTGGCTTTCCCGTCTGTACGATTTTCATTTGCCACGCGACGCGGAAATGCTGACACCGCACGACCCCGCGCATTTCGAGCGCGTGCTGCGGCTGAGAATTTCCAACACGCCTCCGGCTTTAATCGCATGAATACCGTCACAGCGCGCAGCGGTTGGCATTGGATCACCCAGGGCTTTGCAATTTTCCGCAAGCACCCGGGTCAATTCTCTTTGCTGTTTACCACCTACCTGCTCATTCTGATTTTGCTGGCGTTTGTTCCGTACATCGGCAGCTTTATTCAAGCCTTTTTCGCGCCTATTTTTTCGGTGGTTTTCATGACCGCCTGTGCGCAAATCGATCAAAAGGGCATCCTCAATCATCTGCAATTGCGCGCGTCGTTTGCGCCGCCGGTATCCAGTCGCCTCTTTGCTTTGGGTGGCGTTTACGTGGCCATCGCTCTCCTGCTGACCCTGGCCGTTGTCACGGTTTTTGCGGCCACCGGCGGCGGATCCTTTGCGGAAGTGATGCGCGGGGCGCAGAAAATCAAATCGTCTCCCCAGCAAGATATTGGGGTGCTGCTCACCATGCTGGCTTTCTTTCTCATTTTCATGCCGCCACTGTGGTTCGCTGCGCCGCTCGTTGTCTGGCAAAAGATGCCCGTGTTTAAAGCAATGTTTTACAGCTTTTTTTCGGTCTTTCGTGCGATCCGCGCCTTTTTTGTCTATTTCCTTGCGTGGATGCTCGTTGGCGTCTTGCTGCCCGCGATGGCGGCCGGCATGCTCTCCGCCATTGTCGGGAAAGCCTTTGCCATGGTCTTGCTTTTTTTGCTAACGATCGTGCTCTCGATAGTTTTGTACTGCTCGTTTTACCCGACGTATGTCGACGTTTTTGGCAAACCCGAATTGCCCGAGACGGGCGATGTAAAATTCTCGTAAAATCCCTTTAGTTTTTCCCTTTTTCAAAGAAGCCTATGTCGAAGGAAGAAATCAAGAACCTCTCGCCGCAACTGACCGCCGAAATTCTGGCGGAAGCCTTGCCCTACATTCGCCAGTTTCACGGTAAAACCATTGTCGTCAAATACGGCGGCAATGCGATGACCGAAGAACATCTCAAGCACAGTTTCGCGCGCGACGTTATTTTGCTCAAGTTGATCGGCATGAATCCGATTGTGGTGCACGGTGGCGGTCCGCAAATTGACAATGCTTTGAAGAAGATCGGCAAGCAAGGTAATTTCGTGCAAGGCATGCGCATCACCGACGAAGAAACGATGGAAGTGGTCGAATGGGTACTGGGCGGCGAAGTCCAGCAGGACATCGTCATGCTCATCAATCATTATGGTGGCCAGGCGGTTGGCTTGACGGGCAAGGATGGCAGCCTGATTCGCGCCAAGAAAATGCAAATGCCGGATCCGAGCAACCCCGGCCAATTTATCGATCTGGGCTTTGTGGGAGAAATCACCTCCATCAACCCGGCTATCGTCAAGGCGTTGCAGGATGACGCTTTCATTCCGGTCATCTCACCCATCGGCTTCGGCGAAGACGGGCAAGCCTACAACATCAATGCAGATCTGGTCGCGGGCAAGATTGCCGAAATTCTGAAAGCGGAAAAGCTGGTGCTAATGACCAACACCCCCGGCGTGCTCGATCAGCAAAACCATCTGCTGACCGACCTGTCTGCCAAGCAGATTGACGGCATGTTTGCTGACGGCACCATTCACGGCGGGATGCTGCCGAAAATTTCTTCCGCCCTAGATGCGGCAAAATCTGGCGTGAACACGGTACACATCATCGACGGACGCATTGAGCACTCACTCTTGCTGGAAGTGCTCACCGATCAGGTGTTTGGCACGATGATACGTTCGCACTAAATCAACGCATTAAATCAAAAAAGGCAGCCTCAGCTGCCTTTTTTGTTGATGCTTTTTTGAATCAGCGCCTTTGACGCAACTTCTGAATCGCGGCCAATTGCGCCACCATGAGCGCAATTTCGGCTTGCGCCACGGCGTAGTCAATGTTCGATTCGCGGTTGGTCAGCGCTTCTTCGGCGAGCCGCTTCGCTTCCCGTACTTTCGCTTCGTCCAGATCGTGGCCACGGATGGCAGTGTCGGCCAGAACAGTGACGGCGTGGGGCTGCACTTCGAGAATGCCGCCGGCGACAAACACGAAGTTTTCTTCAGCTTCGCCGGGAATCTTGATGCGGACAGCGCCCGGTTTGATGCGGGTGATCAGCGGGGTGTGGCCGGGCAGAATACCCAGTTCACCCATTTCGCCCGGCAACGCGACGAATTCCGCTTCGCCGGAGAAGATTTGCTCTTCGGCGGAAACGACGTCAACGTGGATGGTTTTTGCCATTTTTAACCCTTTTTGTTCATTCGAATGCACGCTGCGGCAGTATCACCCGCCGCAGCGCAGGGGGGCATTACGCCATGCCCTTGCCTTTTTCGACTGCTTCGTCGATCGTGCCGACCATGTAAAACGCTTGTTCAGGCAGGTGATCGAGTTCGCCGTTGACGATCATTTTAAAGCCACGGATCGTTTCGGCGAGCGATACGTATTTGCCGGGCGAGCCAGTAAACACTTCCGCCACGCTGAACGGCTGGGACAGGAAGCGCTGAATTTTACGCGCACGTGCCACGCTCAGTTTGTCTTCCGGCGACAGTTCGTCCATGCCCAGAATCGCGATAATGTCACGCAATTCCTTGTAACGTTGCAGCGTACCTTGCACAGCGCGCGCAGTGTCATAGTGATCCTGACCGACGACCATTGGATCGAGCTGACGTGAGGAGGAGTCGAGCGGGTCAATTGCCGGATAAATACCAAGCGATGCAATGTCACGCGACAGAACGACGGTGGAGTCCAAGTGAGCGAACGTCGTTGCCGGAGACGGGTCGGTCAAGTCGTCGGCAGGAACGTAAACGGCTTGAATCGAGGTAATCGAACCGACGTTGGTCGACGTAATACGCTCTTGCAGACGGCCCATTTCTTCCGCCAACGTCGGCTGGTAACCCACCGCAGAGGGCATACGACCCAGCAGTGCGGACACTTCCGTACCGGCCAGCGTAAAGCGGTAAATGTTATCGACGAAGAAGAGCACGTCGCGGCCTTCGTCACGGAAGCTTTCCGCGATCGTCAGACCGGTCAAGGCCACACGCAGACGGTTACCCGGCGGCTCATTCATCTGACCGTATACCATCGCCACTTTATCGAGAACGTTGGAGTCCTTCATTTCGTGGTAGAAGTCGTTACCCTCACGCGTACGCTCACCCACGCCAGCGAACACGGACAAACCCGAGTGTTCTTTTGCGATGTTGTTGATGAGTTCCATCATGTTCACGGTCTTGCCCACGCCAGCGCCGCCGAACAGACCGACCTTACCGCCTTTTGCGAACGGGCAAATCAGGTCAATCACCTTGATGCCGGTTTCGAGCAACTCTTGGGAAGGGGCCAATTCTTCATAAGACGGTGCCTTACGATGGATTGATTCGCGACGTTCAGTGTTGACCGGGCCTGCTTCGTCAATCGGATTGCCAAGCACGTCCATGATGCGACCCAGCGTTGCTTCGCCCACCGGCACCTTGATCGGTTCGCCCGTGTTTTGAATGATCATGCCGCGACGCAGACCGTCTGAGGAACCCAGTGCAATGGTACGGACAATGCCGTCACCCAATTGTTGCTGTACTTCCAGTGTCAGGGCTGAGCCTTCCATTTTCAAGGCGTCGAACACCTTGGGCATCGCATCGCGTGGGAACTCTACGTCCACCACTGCGCCGATACACTGAACGATTTTGCCATCCGCCATTTTTCGTTCCTTCAATAAATAGTAATTCTTTTATACTGTTGCTGGTGTCACCACCAGAATTAAACCGCTGCTGCTCCGGCGACGATTTCGGAAAGTTCTTTCGTAATCGCTGCCTGACGGGTCTTGTTGTAGACCAGTTTAAGCTCGGAAATTACTTCGCCAGCATTGTCACTGGCTGACTTCATCGCCACCATCCGCGCCGACTGCTCCGATGCAATGTTTTCTGCCACCGACTGATAAATCAGGGCTTCCACATAACGCACGAGCAATTCATCAATCACCGGCTTGGCCTCTGGTTCATAGATGTATTCCCAGTTGTGCTTGCTCTTGTCGGCCTGCATCTTGTCCGGCGTCAGCGGCAACAACTGGTCAATGACCGGCTCTTGCTTCATCGTATTGATGAACTTGGTGTAGCACAGATAGATCGCGTCGAGCTTACCTTCTTGATAGGCGTCGAGCAAAATCTTGATCGGTCCAATCAAGCGATCCAAGTGCGGCGTGTCGCCCAACTGAACCACGTGCGACACCACCTTTCCACCGATGCGATTCATGTAACCCAGACCCTTGTTACCGATCGCAACGACGTCGATACCATTACCGGCCGCTTCCAAATCCCGCAATTTGTTGGTGACAATACGCAGGACGTTGGTGTTCATGCCGCCACACAGTCCCTTGTCTGTCGTCACCACAATCATCCCGATGCGTTTGGAGTCTTCTTGCGTGATCAAGAAGGGGTGAACGTACTCGGGATTGGCTTCCGCGAGATGGGCCGCAATGCTGCGAATCGTATCGCTGTATGGACGGGCCGCACGCATCCGATCCTGCGCCTTGCGCATTTTGGATGCGGCGACCATTTCCATGGCCTTGGTGATCTTCTTCGTGTTTTCCACGCTCTTGATCTTGCCGCGTATCTCTTTGCCTGCTGCCATGAGTCTTGCTCCTTTTCGTTGTCAGAACTCAGGGATTACCAGGAGCCAATCTTCTTGAATTCGGCAATCGCGTCAGCCAGAGCGTTCGTGTCTTCCTTCTCGATCTTCTTGTTGGCTTCGATCTTCTGCAACAAGCCGGCGTGCGCTACCTTCATATGCGCATGCAACGCTGCTTCGAACGGCAACACCTTTTTCACTTCGATATCGTCGAGGAAACCGGCGTTCACGCAGAACAGCGAAATCGACATCAGCGACACGGACAGCGGGGCATACTGGTTTTGCTTGAGCAATTCCGTCACGCGCGCGCCACGATCCAATTGACGACGGGTGGCATCGTCCAAATCAGATGCGAACTGTGCAAACGCTGCCAATTCACGATACTGCGCCAAGTCGGTACGAATACCGCCGGAGAGCCGTTTGACAGCGTCCGTCTGCGCCGCGCTACCCACGCGAGACACCGAAATACCCGCATTAATCGCCGGACGAATACCGGAGTTGAACAGTGAGGTTTCCAGAAAGATCTGACCGTCGGTAATCGAAATCACGTTGGTCGGAACGAACGCGGAGACGTCGCCGGCTTGCGTTTCGATGATCGGCAGAGCCGTCAGCGAACCCGTCTTGCCTTTCACTTCACCCTTGGTGAATTGCTCGACGTACTCGGCGTTAACACGTGCGCCGCGCTCCAGCAAACGGGAGTGCAAATAGAAAACGTCGCCAGGGTAAGCTTCACGACCCGGCGGGCGGCGGAGCAGCAGAGAAACCTGACGGTAAGCGACGGCTTGCTTCGACAGATCATCATAAATGATCAAGGCGTCTTGGCCGCGGTCGCGGAAATATTCACCCATCGTGCAACCAGAGTACGGTGCAATGTACTGCATCGCTGCCGATTCGGAAGCGGTTGCAGCCACCACAATGGTGTACTCCATCGCGCCGTATTGCTCCAGCGCGCGCACAACGTTCTTGATTGAAGAAGCCTTTTGACCGATCGCAACGTAAATGCAGATCATGTCCTGGCCTTTTTGATTGATGATCGCGTCGATGCCCACCGCCGTTTTACCGGTTTGGCGGTCACCGATGATCAGCTCGCGTTGTCCACGGCCAATCGGTACCATCGAGTCAATTGCCTTCAGGCCCGTTTGCATCGGCTGTCCAACGGACTGGCGGGCAATAACGCCGGGGGCAATCTTTTCGATCGGCGACGTCAGCTTCGCATTGATCGGACCCTTGCCGTCAATCGGCTGGCCAAGCGAGTTTACGACACGGCCAATCAGTTCGGGGCCAATCGGTACTTCCAGAATGCGGCCCGTACACTTGACGGTGTCGCCTTCGGAAATGTGCTCGTAATCGCCCAGAATAACGGAGCCGACAGAATCGCGCTCCAGATTGAGCGCGAGGCCGAAGGTGTCGCCGGGAAATTCCAGCATCTCACCCTGCATCGCATCGGATAAGCCATGGATGCGGCAAATGCCGTCGGATACGGAAATGACCGTACCCTGATTACGAATCTCGGCACCTTCGCCGAGTCCTTGGATCCGACTCTTGATCAGTTCACTGATTTCAGACGGGTTGAGTTGCATACAAACTCCTAAAAATATTCTCTTGGCTTGAGCCGTGTCCGGACGGCTGGTTACGAAACAAGGGCTTCATGCATTTGTTGCAGTTTTGCGCGCACGGATGTGTCGAGCACTTCGTCACCAACCTCTACTCGAACGCCGCCAATCAGCGAACTGTCTACCGTGACGGTCGGATTCAGTTTGCGACCAAATTTCTTTTCCAGCGGGATGAGCACTTCCTTGACCTGAGCGTCCGACATCGCAAAAGCACTGACAATACGCGCGTCGGCAGAACCTTCGTACGCATTCTTCAACGCCTGAAATTGCACGCTAATTTCTGGCAGCAATGTCACACGATCGTTTTCGACCAGCACACGCATCAGATTCTTGACTTCAGCCGTCACACTGGCTTTCACCAGCGACAGCAACACGTCAGTAATCTGCTGATCGGTCAGGTTAGGATTGTCCACGAGCGACTTCACATCGGGGTGGCCGCCAATCTGTGCCATTTCTGTCACAAGATCAGACCACGCAGACATGTTGCCGCCTTTGGCGACGCGGAAAAGCGCTTCGGCGTACGGACGGGCGAGGGTTGCAAGTTCAGCCATGATTACAGCTCTTTTGCCAGTTGTTTCAACAGATCAGCGTGCGCTGCTGCGTTGACTTCGCGCTTCAAAATCTGCTCGGCACCCTTGACCGCTAGAGTAGCAACCTCCGCACGCAATGTTTCGCGTGCGCGGATCATTTGCTGCTCAGCTTCAGCCTTGGCCTGCTCGATAATTTGAGTGGCTTGTGCCTGAGCGCTCTGCTTGATGTCGTCGGCAATCTTTTGCGCGTTGGTTTCGGCTTCGCTGATGCGCTTTTGCACTTCATCGCGCGCGCCGGCCATCTGGACCTGAACGCGCTTTTCAACAGCAGCCATTTCTTCCTTGCTGCGCTCCGCCGCTGCCAAGCCATCCGCGATTTTCTGCGCACGCTCGTCCAGTGCCTTCATCAGCGGCGGCCAGACGAATTTCGCCGTAAAGCCCGCCAGCACGAGAAAGACCACGAACTGCACGAACAAAGTTGCGTTTAGATTCACAGCTATTTCCTTCTCTTAATTACTTGTTCCAATTGCTTGGTCCAAAAGATGTTCGGCTCCAAATGAGCCGAGCACATTATTTGAGGAACGGCTTAACGAACGCGAACATGACGGCAACACCGACAGCGATCAGGTAAACCGCGTCGATCAGACCAGCCAGAATCAGCACGTTGTTGCGCAACGGGTTCATCAGCTCAGGTTGGCGAGCGGAGGCTTCCAGATATTTGGAGCTGACCATTGCCAAGCCAAAGCAAGCTGCGAATGCGCCGAAAGAGATGATCAGGGCGCAAGCCAGAGTGAGCATACCGATATCAGACATGATGTTTCCTTCTAGGTTAGTAAAGATTAATAAAACAAGTAGTGCAAAATAAAATCGTTATGAATTAGTGACCTTCATGTGCCTGGCCGAGATACACCAGCGTCAGCGTCATGAAAATGAACGCTTGCAAGAAAACCACCAGAATATGGAAGATGGCCCAAATTGAGCCGGCAATCACGTGACCGACGAAGGCCATTGAGCCGCCCAGCGACAAGGCCGCAGAAGACCCCAACAGAGCAATCATCAGGAACAGCAATTCGCCCGCATACATGTTGCCCCAAAGACGCATGCCGAGCGAAATCATCTTGGCGATGTATTCGATGATGTTTAGCGCAAAGTTGAACGGCGCCAGCGCTGCGCCAAATGGGGCGCAAAACAGTTGATGCAGAAAACCGCCGAATCCGTGTACCTTGAAACCAAACCAGAACATCAGGAACACGACACCCATCGAAATACCAATAGTGCCATTCAAGTCAGCCGTCGGTACCGCGCGATGGTAATGAATAGAATGATCCAGACCGGTCCAGCTAAAGAATTGACCAAACAGGTCCACAGGCAGGAAGTCCATGCTGTTTTGCAGGGAAATCCACATGAAAAGGGTTAAGGCCAGCGGGGCGATAAAACGACGATCGCCATGAATTTGATCTCTGGCTTGACCATCGGCCATTTCCGCCAGCATTTCAATAGCAGCCTGGAAACGCCCCGGCGCACCGGACGTCGCCTTGCGCGCAGCCACGTACATGATCGCCAAGGCGATAATGCCGCAGAAGATCGACCAGAAAATGGTGTCGTAATGAAAGATCGAGAAATCGATCATCTTCGTCTGTTTGACGGAGGCGAAATTTTCCAGATGGTGGGAAATGTACCCGGCTAGGGTAGGACCTTCTTGCGCGGCGGCACTCATGATCGATTCTTATACAGTAAAAAAATGTAGCTATTTAGCACGATGGCTAGGCTTATTAAGAAATACACCCAGCTCACATCTCGATAAAACCAGACTGCCGCGATCATGAACGCCATGGTCAAGACAATCTTTACAAATTCAAGCACCAAAAAAACGCCCATGCCAGCTTGTTTCTTGCGACGCTCCAGCATCCGAAACCCTATCGCAAACAGCACATTGGGGACAACACACACCACGCCGCCTAAAGCTGCCGAAATTCCTGCAACCTGGCCCCCCAGCAGCAGGGCACCTATTGCCACGACACCCGCCAAGAGCGTTTGCCAACCTACAATGCGCATCATGTTATTCATCACCAGCCCTACCCAAAACACGCATGCCTGATTGGCCTCAACTGCTGCGGCAGGGAATATTTTCCTCACCGCACAACCGTAAACTCGCAGATTCTACCTGCGCCCCTTTAGCCCGTCAACGAAAGATTGACGATAATCAAAACATTTTGCAGCGACCTTTTCGATTGCTACATCTTCATGGTATTCGCTATGAAGTTGATGCAATTTGCTTCCTTTATTTATGCAAAAAATCTCACATAGGCTGCCCACCCACTTGAGCGCGTTTGATCTTCCTCCTATGAAAAACGATCATGCTCTGAAGCAATGACGCAAGGGGTTGCCCCATAAAAACAAACTGGCAGCCTCCGCTGCCAGTTTGTTTTACTTGTTGACTTGCCATGCGTCCACCCCTGACACGGGGGCGATCCCGCTCATTTCTTGTCTGGAATATATTGGTTCGTGCGCTTTTCGTGGCCAATACTGGAAGTCGGGCCGTGGCCGGGAATAAACTGAACATCATCACCAAGGGGATACAAGTTCGTTCGGACTGATTTTTCCAAATCCTTGAAGCTGCCCTTGGGCAAATCGGTGCGACCGACCGAGCCCTGGAAAAGCACGTCGCCCGTAATAGCGACCTTGCTGCCCGGATGGAAAAACGCAATGTGGCCAGGGGAGTGGCCCGGGCATTCGAAAACGTTCAGCGTTTCTTGTCCAACCGTCACCGTATCACCTTGATTGAGCCAACGATCCGGCGTAAACGGGTCGCCTGCGGGTAAGCCCCACATGCGGGTTTGGGTAGTCGCCAGCGATTCGAGCAGGTATTCGTCTGCCTTGTTCGGGCCTTCAATCGGCACGCCGAACTGCGTTGCCAGTTTTTTTGCGCCGCCACAATGATCGAGGTGGCCGTGCGTCACGAATACTTTCTCGAGCGTGAGGCCATTCTTTTCCAACACGCTGACAATACGCGGAATATCGCCGCCCGGATCCACGACGGCGGCCTTGTTGGTTGCTTCGTCCCACATGACAGTGCAGTTCACTTGGAACGATGTGACGGGAATGATCTGAAATTTCATGGGTGCCTGTATATATATGTAAGAAGTCAATAAAGAGGGGGATTTTTGTCGAACTCGAATTATGCGGGAAAAACCCAAATTTGCAGCAGCCTGGTCAAAAATTTCACCGGCTTGGGCCCATCCCGTTTGGGTCGGCTTTTTGAAAGGCTGACGACCGCCCCGCTAGCCTTTTCCGCATTCCCGCGCTTTCTGAGCGGGAAAGTCGGTCATGATTTTATCGAGCGCCTTCAACTGCGTCTCATCCAAATCTCGCAGCACAAAAGCCGCCCGGCTTCCCGTGACGCTGCGCGCGCCCATGCGCGCACTGCGCACGCCTTGCGCTTTGAGATTGGCGAGATGTTTTTTGGCTGCTTCCTCGCTCTTGAACACACCCAGCGAAATCCCCCACTTCATCGACGAATTGTCCTGGATGATGAAGAAATTCTTGATGCCCAACTCCCTTAATTCCTTGGCTTTCTTGTCCGCCCCGGCTTTCCCCGGCTGAGGCGGAATATAGACCATGTGAGTGGCCACTTCCTGCAACGTGCGCTTGGTCATGCGATCACCTAAGGAAAGCGTCGCCAATCGTTCTTCGATCTTTTTTGTGTCTTTCGAAGGAAAGTCGCCCACTTCCGTACAGGGAATGAGTTTTTTCGCCGCGCCTGGTGCCGTGGCAGACGCTGAAGCACTGGCCAAAGGCGGCGGCACGGCGGGAGTGGATGCGGGAGTCGAGGCAGCGGGGGAGGGCGGTTTGGGGGCACTCACCATCTTGATCTTGTCAACGTTGAGCTGCTTGGACATGCGTGCCGCTTCGCTTTGGGAGGTGGCCAGGCTGTCCATATAGCCCATGCGGAACGCCAAGAGAACGCCATTCGCGAGCAGCAATAACCAGAAAAACAGTTTCAGCATGAAGTTGCTCAGGAAGAAGAAGTCATCGCCACGGTGTGCAAACCGACCAAAACCAGATTATCGACGATTTGATTCGAGACGGAAAGGTGGGGGGCAATGGCCGCCGCTGCACCACCCGACAAAGCACACAAAATTTTGCCCGAACGTTGCGCATGCAAACTCGCCGCATGCTCAATCGCCCCGGTCTGAGCAGCAATGCAGCCGCTTGTTATCGCATCATTGGTGCTGAGCGCAAAGGGGTTGAAACTCAGGCTGTGCTGGGCCACCTGCGGCAGATGCGCCGTACTGCGCGCCAGCGACGATGCCATCAGCCCGAGTCCTGGCAAAATCATCCCGCCGATGAACAAGCCCTCCGCTGAAACAGCATCCACCGTCGTCGCCGTACCGCAGCACGCCACAATCAATGCTTGTTGGGGGAACAGGGCGTGTGCGCCTATCATCGCGGCAAACCGGTCACAGCCGAGCTGGGCGGGGTTGCGGTAACTGTTGCGAATGCCTGCCAAGGTTTCGACCGAGGTAAACCATTCCTGTTCAAACGGTTTGGGCTGCACCGCCCGCAGCAAGTGCTGCAGTCGTTCACGAATTGCCTTGCCCGCCACATTGGATAAAATCGCCCGCGCAATATGGCGACCGCGCAGCACGTCTTTGATCTGATCCAGGTCCTTGTGCGCCACGCTTCCCGCATCCTGCCAGACGCCGAGCGGGGCATCGCCGTCAACCAGCGCCCACTTGACCATCGTATTTCCGACATCGACCAGCAGCAACATGGCTATTCCTCCATCGCGCGCAATGAGATCTCTCCCGCATTGATCGTCCGCCGTCCCGAATCGGTTTCGAGCAAGAAGTGCCCGGATCCGTCGACGCCCGATGCCACCCCCTCCAACAATACCTGATCGCCGTGAAGGATGGAAACTTTTTTACCAGCATGGGCATGCAAGTCGTTCCAGCGATCGGCAAACGCGGCAAAGCCCTCGCGCTCAAATTGCGCCATCGCTGCGGCCAAGCCATTCAACAATGCAGCCAGCAGCGTATTCCGGTCACTTTGTGCGAGCCATCGCGCTTCTGCTGCGGGCTGCGTGATTTGACCTTCCAGTTCGTCGGACAGGATCAGGTTCAAGCCAACGCCCATCACGGCCCAGGTCCCCTCGGGCGCTTTTGCGACTTCGATCAATATCCCGCCCAGTTTCTTGCCATCCTTCCATATGTCGTTCGGCCACTTCAAGGCCGTGCGTACGCCATGCGCTCGCAGGGTTTGGGCCACGGCCACCCCAACGGCCAGCGACAGGCCGGACAATTCCTGCATCGTACGCCTGAATTTCCAGGCCAGGGAAAATGTCAGCGATCCGCCAGGCGCGGAGAGCCACGCACGCCCGAATCGTCCACGTCCCTGGGTCTGCTTTTCCGCAATCAGAAATACCGGCGTGTGCAGGTCGCGCACGCGCGCCAGCAAATCCGTGTTGGTGGAACCGGTTTCGCCCACCACTTCAATCACGACGTGGGCAGCTTCCGGTAAGCGTTGTTCTGCAATGCATTGCGCCGAAATCATCTGCGCATTTTACGAGAACCCTTCCGGCGTGACTACTTTTGCCTATCGCTCGCTTTTTTGTCATCTTCGATTCAAACACAATCGAACAACCGTCGGGCATATAATCGGAACTCGCATCGCGCTTTTTCAACCCTGACTTACGCGCCGGATACTTTTCGAGGGACATCGCTTGGATAGCCTCTATACCTCCAGGGGATCATCATTTTCACGCGTCGGCTTGTTAGCTTACGTGCTTGCCATCGTTTACGCGAGCTGGTATCCGTTTTCGGGTTGGTGCGGCATTAGCGGTCCGCCCACTGTTTTTCTCTTTGCTAGCTTTCCGCGTTACTGGACGTGGTTTGACGTCACCACCAACGTTCTGGCTTATATCCCCCTGGGCTTGCTGATTGTTTTTTCCCTGCACCCGTACATCAAGGGGAAAAGGGCCGCTTGCTATGCCATTGTGGGAGGCGTCCTGCTCTCGTTCATCATGGAAACGGTCCAGTCCTATTTGCCAAGCCGGGTCCCCTCCAACCTCGATCTGATGACGAATTTTCTGGGAACGTGTATTGGCGCCTATGTCGGCGTGATTTTCGTTCCCACTTTTCTGGATCGCGGACTGTTTCATCGTCTCGGACAAAGCTGGTTTCGTCAGGAAGCGCACGGCATTTTGATCGTGCTGGCCCTGTGGCCGCTGGCGCAAATCTACCCGCAATCTTTCCTGTTCGGACATGGACAGATTGCCTCCGCCCTTTCCGGCTGGTTAACCCAATGGATGGGAGGCCATATCGATTTGGGGGAAACTTTCCGTCAGGCTTTTCACCTGAATCTTGATCAAGCCTGGCATTTCTGGTTGTCCGAAACCATCATTACAGCCTGCGGGTTGACGGGGACGCTGCTCACGCTTTTGTGCCTGCTGCGCAAAAACGCACCCTGGCTCCGTTTGTCGATCACGTTCTTAATCGCTACGCTGCTGACGAAAACACTGGCCATTTCCCTGTTTTTCGGGCCTGAAAATGGTCTGGCGTGGTTCACGCCCGGCGCTTTTGGCGGGCTGGTCATCGGCATCATGATGGTATCGGGTCTGGCTTTTGCGCCTTCCCGCATTCAGCGGCGAATGGCCATTTTTGCGCTTTTCTTCTGTTTTGCCATCGTGAATCTGGTGCCGGCCAATCATTACTTTGCTGCGACGCTGAGCGCCTGGTCACATGGAAAATTTCTCAATTTCAATGGCGCCGCACACATGCTGACCTTATGCTGGCCGATTCTGGCGCTTTTCTTTTTGATTTTGCCCTCTCGCTACGCGAGCCACCATGATTGAGCTTTGACCTGATGATTTTTAACCGGTTGACTGACACGATATGACCCGCCCCACACAATTCTTTTTTCTGACCGGCGCTGCCGGCCATATCGAGTGCGCGCTGGATTTGCCGCAATCCGAGCCCATCGGCATTGCCATCGTTGCGCACCCGCATCCGCTTTATGGCGGCACGATGGACAACAAAGTGGTGCAAACCATCGACCGCACTTTTGCTTCGCTCGGTTATGCCGTGGCCCGCATGAATTTCCGCGGCGTGGGCCGTAGCCAGGGTCAGCACGATGAAGGGCGTGGCGAAACCGATGACATGGCCTTGCTTCTGCATTACATGATGCAGCAATATCCGGGACGCCCGGTGGTCTTGAGCGGTTTTTCCTTCGGGACTTTTGTTCTCGGCAAGCTCTATGCACGTTTGGCAGCGGACGCCTCGCCGCCCACACGGATGGTCCTGGTCAGCGTGACAGCGGGCAAATGGGATTTACCGAGCGTCCCGCCCAACACGATCGTCATTCATGGGGAGTCGGATGAGCTCATCCGATTCTCGGACGTGCTCGATTGGGCCCGACCACAGGATCTTCCGGTTTTGGTCATTCCCGGTGGCGATCATCTTTTTAATGGCAAGCTCCATCATCTGCGCAACATCATCGTCGACGCTTTCCGCTAGCCATGCCACGACGCCTTTCCGTGGCCGCCACTGCGGTTTCGTGGTAGCCTTTACGCATTGATCTGCTCTGTATTTCGTCATGAAAAAATTATTTGCCCTGCTCTTTGCACTCTTTTTATCGGTGACTTCGGTCGGCGCACAAACCTTGCAATCACCGTCTGTCTCGGCCAAATCCTGGGTGCTGCTCGACCTGGCCAGTGGTCAAGTCATCACCTCGCACAATCCGCATACGCGCATCGAGCCAGAATCCTTCACAAAACTCATGACGGCCTATTTGGTGTTCAACGCCATTCGTGATGGGAAGTTGGGCATCGACAAAACACTCACGGTTTCTGAAAAGGCGTGGAAAGCCGAGTGCGGCGGTTGGAAAATGTTTTTGAACCCCAAAGTGCCCGTTACCGTTAGCAATTTGCTGTTGGGTTTGCTGGTGCAATCGGGAAATGATGCGGCTATTGCACTGGCCGAAGCCGTTTCCGGCGATGAAGCACAATTCGTCGCGCTGATGAATCAGGAAGCCGCGCGGATGGGCATGACGGCGACCCATTTTGCGAGTCCGCATGGCTTTAGGGGCGCGGACAATTACTCCACGGCTTACGATCTTTCATTGTTGTCCGCGCATTTGATTGCGGATCACCCCGACTTCCTGAAATTTTTCTCAACCAAATCGTTCGACTATAACAACATCAAGCATACCAATCGCAACCGCTTGCTGTGGCTGGACCCGACGGTCGATGGCTTGACGACAGCCCAATCCGAATCGTCCGGCTATAGTTTGATCGCTTCGGCCAAGCGCCCCGCACGGGTAGCCGATCGTCGTTTGCTGAGCGTTGTGATTGGCGCATCGTCCGATCAAATGCGTGCGCAGGAAAGTCTCAAGTTGCTCAACTGGGGCTTCCAGCATTTTGAAACCATCAAGTTATATTCACGCGGGCAGGTGATTGCCTCGCCGGAAGTGTGGAAAGGGTCGCGCGGCAGCGTGAAGGTGGGATTCAAACGCGATCTCTTCGTCACCGTGCCCAAAGGCATGGCGCTACGCATGCGACCGGTACTGGAACATCGCGACCCGCTCGTCGCGCCAATACAGGATGGAGAGCGCGTCGCCACCTTGAAAATGATGGTGGATGACCGCGCGCTGGTTGAACTGCCTGTCGTGGCCCTCGAGTCGGTCAACACCGCGAGCGTGTTTGGTCGGGCGTGGGATTCGCTTCAACTCTGGATGAGGTAATGATGCAAAAGGATGACCTGTCACAGGCTGCCTGTCGTGCCGATAACTTGATTGATTACCCCTGCGATTTTCCGATCAAGATCATGGGCGCCGCGCGCGATGATTTTGCCCTGACCATGGTCGACGTGATTCTGATGCATGATCCGGAATTTCACATCGGCAAAATATCCGCGCGCGCTTCGGCCAAAGGCAATTACCTTGGCTTGACCGCGACGGTTCGCGCCACCAGTCGCGATCAGCTCGACAACATTTACCGTGCGCTGTCGGCGCACCCCATGGTGAAAGTGGTGTTGTAGTGGATGCCGCAGTTCGCCATCTCGGCCGGGTTGCTTACGAACCGGTATACGCCGCGATGCGCGAATTCACGGCAAAACGTTCTTCTGCCACGCCAGACGAAATTTGGATTGTGGAGCATGACCCGGTTTTCACGCTGGGGCTGGCGGCCGATCCGGCGCATCTCCTGAACCCGCTCGACATCCCGCTTGTCCAGACGGATCGGGGCGGCGAAATCACCTATCACGGTCCCGGCCAAGCCGTGATTTACCTGTTGATGGATTTAAAGCGACTTCAGGCCGATGGCCGTTTTTACGTACGCGAGTTTGTCCATCGCATTGAACGCTCCGTGATAACGGTACTCGACCGCTATGGTCTGGCAACGGAACGACGGGACGGCGCTCCCGGCATTTACATCGCCTCGGGTCCCCGGCAAGGCGCCAAGATTGCCGCCCTTGGTTTAAAAGTGCAAGCGAATGGCTGCACGTATCACGGTCTGGCCTTAAACGTCGCCATGGATCTCGCGCCTTTTTCCGTGATGAATCCTTGCGGCGTTGCTGGCTTGCGCGTGGTCGACATGAAGACCATGGGTATCGATGTGCCTTTACACGAAGTGCAGACGGCACTCGCCAGTGCGCTTCAACAACATTTGTGTGGCACGGATCATGTCCGCTGATTACGATCCCAAGAAGAAACAAAAAGGCGCCGAAAAAACGGCGCGCATCCCGATCAAGGTCGTGCCTGCCGATCCTTTGCCGAAGCCGGACTGGATCCGCGTCAAAGCGGGCTCCCATGCCACGCGTTTTTACGAAATCAAGCATCTGCTGCGTGATCGCAAGCTGGTGACAGTCTGCGAAGAAGCCAGCTGCCCGAATATCGGCGAGTGCTTTGGAAAGGGGACTGCCACCTTCATGATCATGGGCGACAAATGTACACGCCGTTGCCCGTTTTGCGATGTGGGTCATGGGCTACCTGAACCGCTCGATCCGGGAGAGCCGGAGGTCCTCGCCGATACCGTTGCCGCCCTCGCACTCAATTATGTGGTGATCACCTCGGTCAATCGCGACGATTTGCGAGATGGGGGCGCCGGGCACTTTGCCGCCTGCATTCGTGCACTGAGGCAACGCTCTCCGAAAACGCGCATCGAAATTCTGACGCCGGATTTTCGCGGAAGGGTGGAACGGGCGCTGGAAATCCTGGTTACCGATCCTCCCGATGTCATGAATCACAATCTCGAAACCGTGCCGCGCTTGTACCGCGAAGTGCGTCCGGGTGCCGACTATGCCCATTCCCTGTCATTCTTAAAGCGTTTTTACGCATTGCGCCCCGACACGCCGACCAAATCCGGGTTGATGCTTGGGCTGGGAGAATCGGATGACGAAATTTTGCAGGTGATGCGCGACCTGCGCGCGCACAATGTTTCAATTTTGACCATTGGCCAGTATTTGATGCCGTCTGATCAACACTTGCCGGTTCGCCGTTATGTTCCGCCCGATGCGTTCAAAATGTTTGAACAGGCAGCAAAAAAACTGGGATTTTTGCGCGCAGAGGTTGGCCCTTTGGTGCGTTCAAGTTATCATGCGGAAAAGCATTCGGAGGGGTTACTGTCATAAAGCATCATTGGGTTTTTTCGTCGAGGAACAACGATCGAAGTTTGATTCATTCGCAAATTACCTCAGTATGTTCAACCATCAGCAAGCCACCAAACAAGCACTCTCTGCTTTCGTCTGGGATGAAACCTTAACAACGGGTATTCCCGACCTCGATTCCCAGCATCAAACCCTTTTTCAATTAGTCGAACAACTTCGCGCGTTACGCCAATCGACCCTGGTACCCGAGCAGGTCGGTCATTTGCTCAAAGCTTTTGAGCAATTCTCCGTTCATCATTTTGATACGGAGGAGGCGTTGATGAGTCAGCACGCCGTTTCCGATTCACACCAGCGGGCACATCAATTTTCGCATCAGGATTTTATTCAGCACATTCAGCGCGCTCGCAGAATTGCATTGGCTGATCCGAATTCCGCCATTGATTTTTTATTGGCATTTTTGGCCCAATGGTTCTTGCATCATGTCGCCACCATGGATTTATTGCTGGTCGAAGAAATCAAGGCGCGACGGCCTGGCGAGGCTGACGCTAGCCCTCGGTCCACCAAGTCCGATTACAAGCAAACCCTAATCGAAAACATCAACACTGTGTACAGCGCGCTGGGCGACCGCACTTTCGAGATCATGGAACTGAACCTCCAGTTGCAGTCCGAAATTGAGCGGCGCAAGGAAATGGAACGTGAGCTCGTAGAGAGTCAAACGCGCTTTAGAATGATGGCGGATCACTCTCACAGTTGGGAATATTGGCTCGGCCCTGATAACAGTGTTATTTACATGTCGCCGTCTTGTTTACGCGTGACAGGATACCCGCCGGAAGCATTTGCGGCTGACCCCGAGCTGCTTTATCAAATCATCCATCCGGATGATCGTCACTTGATGGACCATTATCAAAAGACCGCGTCCATGCAAGGCGATGACGCGGATGAGTTGGGTATCCGCATCATTCACCGTAATGGCGATACGCGCTGGATTATTCACTCTTGTCAGCATGTGTATGGCGAGAATGCCGATTTTCTCGGCCAGCGGATCAGCAACCGTGACATCACAGACCGCCAGTTGCATAACGATTCCATGCTGCTGGTAACGAATGTTTTCGAATCCATCAATGAAGGGGCCATCGTCACGGATGAAAATAACCGGATTATCGTCGTCAATACCGCTTTTACGAATATCACTGGCTACGAAGCGGAAGAAGTGATCGGCAAAAATCCCGTCATGCTGTCGGACAAAGTCTTGCAGCCGGATCATGTGATGGAACTCTTGAGCAAACTGACGACACGTGGTCGCTGGCAAGGCGAGATTGATTATCGACGCAAGAACGGGGAGCGGTATACGGCGGCTGTCTCGATTGACAGTGTCCGCGATCCTCATGACAACATTTCAAATTTTATTGTCATTTTTTCTGACGTGACAAACCGAAAGGAAAATGAACTACGCATTCACTATCTTTCCCATCATGATATTTTGACGGGGCTGCCCAATTGGAAACTTTTTAGCGAACACGTCCAGCACGCTTTGGAAGCTGCAAAAATAAAACACGGCCGCTTTGGGCTGATGTTTGTCGATATTGATCGCTTCAAACAAACCAAAGATCGCTTGGGGCACGAAATGAGCGACTTCCTCCTGAAAATCTTTGCCGAGCGTCTGCTGGCGTGCCTCCCCCCGCTCTGCGTAGCCGCCCGGGTTGGCAGCGATGAATTCGTTGTCTTGTTGCCGGATGCGGAAGCGGTTCAGCAAGCGTCGGCCATTTCTGAAAACTTGCTGAAAACCTGCCTCAACCCCTTTGCGCTTGCCAATATTGCTGTCAGCATTTCTGTGAGTATCGGTTTGGCCTTTTATCCCGATCATGGTACGACCATTAGCCAATTGATGAAGAAAGCCGATTTGGCCGTTTACCAAGCGAAACGCGCTGGTGGTGCCCTTGCCACAGTCTATGCGTCTGTTGATTCCGAAAGTCTGTAAACCCGGCTATCATCCCAGATAGCTCATTCAATATTGATCACCACAAACCTGCCGTTTCATTCCTAGCAACTCTTTCGTTCCTCACCCATGCTTCATACGCCGGCGCCAACGCATGTCCGTGATTCAGGCCTTGCCTGGGGAGAAAAACATGCCACGGGCTTGGCAGAGATCGATGCCCAGCACCGGGGGTTATTTGCCATCGCCAACGATGTGCGCCGTCGTTGTGCAGCAGACGAACCGCCGGAAGAGCTTCTCATTGATTTAAGCCATCTGCGTAGCTGTGCGGTTATCAACTTCGATACGGAAGAGGAGTTAATGGCGAACTTGCCTGTCTCCCAACCGCTGCGGGAATTCCACGAAAAAGCACACAACGATTTTATTCGTCATCTTGATCGAATTGCTCGGCTGATCGTCACACAGCCAGATGTCAAAGTCGCTGCCATGCTGGATTTTTTACTCAAGTGGATTGAGCTGCATGTTTGCGGCACAGATTACATGATGGCTCAAGAGATCCTCTCCATTCGCGCACACGCCCAGGCCGTGCCGCCATCATCCAAAACCGCTGATGGCAATGAAGTGATCGACGACGACATCAAGGATTTGTACACCGCGCTCGAAGAACAGACTTTTGAAATTCTGGAATTACATCTGCAACTTCAGGAAGAAATTGCGCGACGCAAACAGGCGGAGAAGGACGTCAGTCTGAGCCAGGTGTGGGTTCGCGCCGTGGCCGATCAAGCGCATAGCTGGGAATACTGGCAAGGGCCGGACAGGGAAATCATTTACATGTCTCCGTTCTGCGAACAAATCACCGGCTATAAGGTTGCCGAGTTCACGGCAAATCCTGACTTGCTTTACACGGTCATTCACCCTGAAGATCGTCACCTGATGGATATTCACATGCACTATATCTCCCAGCATCAGGATGACGGAAGCGAACTGGATTTTCGGATCGTGCGGAAAGACGAAGAAGTTCGCTGGGTAACCCATTCTTGCAAAGCGATTTATAGCAAGCAGGGCAAATACATGGGCCGTCGCGGCAGCCGCCGCGATCGCACCGAGCGTTATCACGAAGAAGAATCGCTTCGCATGGCGGTGGCTGTGATTGATGTCGTCAACGAAGCCGTTTTGGTGTCGAGCCGCGACAGCAAAATTATTTCCGTCAATCCCTCTTTTACCAATATCACGGGGTTTAACTCGGATGAAGTCGTCGGGCGCGATCCGCGCGTGCTGGCCGACCCGTCCACGCAACCGATGTTGATCAATGATTTATGGCGCACCCTGGTACGAACGGGGAATTGGCAAGGAGAAGTCTCTGTCCTGCGCAAAGATGGCAGCACGTGCATTTGCTGGCTATCGGTGAATAGCGTGCGAAACGATGCAGGCCATGTCACAAACTTCGTCTCCGTTTTTTCCGACATCACGGAGCGAAAAGAAAACGAGGAACGGATTCACTATCTGGCGCATTACGATGTCATGACCGGCTTGCCGAACCGCGCGCTTTTCAATGACCGCCTGCGTCAATCGCTGCTGGCCGCGAAGCGCTATCAAGTCAATCTGGCACTCCTCTTCATCGATCTCGATAAATTCAAACCCGTCAATGATCGCTTTGGTCACGACATCGGCGATCAGTTATTAAAAAAGGTCGCCCAGCGTGTGCGGGGATGCATACGCGAATCAGATACCGCCGCACGTATCGGGGGCGATGAATTTGTTTTGCTGCTACCGGGAACAGATACCGAACAAAACGTGATTGCCGTAGCAAACAAAGTGCTCCAGGAAATCGAACGGCCATTCGAAATTGAGCATCACACGATCAGCATCTCTGCGAGCATTGGCGTTGCCATTTACCCCGAACACGGGGATGACGTGCGCAACATCCTCATACATGCCGATAACGCAATGTACCAGGCCAAGCACGGAAACGGGCCGTCGATTGTCTCCTATAGCGCATTGCTCGCGAACAACCCCGCTGAGTCAACGTCGTCTGACTGATCCCCGCTCTTTTGCGCGTCGGTAAATCCGGTCAGGAAACCCTGCGCTGGTTCAGCGCATCGCGTATTTCCCGAAGCAGTACCACCTCGTCCGGCTCTTTGGGTGCAACAGACGGGGGCGGCGGAGCGACATTCCGTGCCTTATTGATAAGCCGCACCATCTGAAAGATGATGAAGGCCAGAATCGCAAAGTTAATGACGATCGTGATGAAGTTGCCATAGGCTAGAACGGCTCCCACTTTTTTTGCCTCGGCCAAGGGCAGCGTCGTACCCTGATTGTTCAGGGGAAGGTAATACGCAGTGAAATCCAGCCCTCCCAGCAACCTCCCTACTACCGGCATGATGACGTCCTGCACCAGGGATTCGACAATTTTGCCGAAGGCACCGCCAATAATCACACCTACGGCCAAGTCGATCACGCTGCCTTTCACCGCAAATTCTTTAAATTCTTTCATCATTGACATATTTCCTCCGGTTGTTCGTCATCTACCCTGTTTACCAGCCCCGCCCTTCGAAGAAACACCTTATTTTGTGCAAATGTTTCCAATTAGCATATTTTTACCAGAACAAGCCTTGATTTGTCTTTGACATTCGCTATAATCGCGTGCTTCGGATTCCTCCTGATTTTCGGTTTCAAGCGCGTTTTCGCCTTTTGATCCGGGTGCTGTTCCATTTCTGCATTCTGCCTGGGTGTCTTGCTTGCAATTGGCAGGTCGAAAAGCGCAAAATACGGCATTCGCCTGCAACGGGCAGGTATTTTCAAAAACGCTTGTTATTCCGCACTGTTTACTAAGGAACAACGCCCATGATGGTTCTTTATTCAGGTACCACCTGCCCATTTTCACAACGCTGCCGCCTCGTTTTGTTTGAGAAAGGCATGGATTTTGAAATCCGCGACGTTGACCTGTTCAACAAACCGGAAGACATTTCCATCATGAACCCCTACGGACAAGTGCCGATTCTGGTTGAGCGGGATTTGATTCTGTATGAATCCAACATCATTAACGAATATATTGACGAGCGTTTTCCGCATCCTCAGTTGATGCCCGCCGATCCGCTGATGCGCGCACGGGCCCGTTTGATGCTGTTCAATTTTGAGCGCGAGCTCTTTGTGCACGTTCACGTCATGGAAAACGACAAGGGTAAAGCCTCTGAAAAGGCGATTGAGCGTGCGCGCAATGAAATCCGCGATCGCATCACCACCCTCGCACCGCTCTTCATCAAGAACAAATACATGTTGGGTGAAGAGTTCTCGATGCTCGACGTGGCCATCGCGCCGCTGTTGTGGCGTCTGGACTATTACGGTATTGAACTTTCCAAAACGGCTGCGCCTTTGATGAAGTATGCAGAACGCATCTTTTCACGCCCAGCCTATATTGAAGCACTGACGCCGCCTGAAAAAATCATGCGCCGCTAGTCCGTCAGTTATCCTAGCGATGAGCGAAATTTCGACCAAACCTTATTTGATGCGCGCCATTTATGAATGGTGCACGGATAATGGGTACACGCCCTACCTGGCCGTCATGGTCAATGCAGCCACGCAAGTACCGCAGCAGTTCGTTCGCGACGGGCAAATTGTGCTGAACATCAGCCAAGGAGCGACCAAAGGGTTGAAAATGGACAACGAAGCGATTCGTTTTGGTGCCCGTTTTGGCGGTGTAGCGCGTGAAGTCTATGTCCCGGTCGAAAATGTGATCGCGATTTATGCCAGCGAAAACGGGCAGGGCATGGCGTTTGAAGCGCCTGACGTAAAGACCGAAAAACCGCATGCTGTTCAGGAAGATGCGCCATCGCTTCGTTCTGTCCCTGCAGATATCAAACCGGCTTCTGAGCCTGCGGACGATACGCCAGAGCCCCCGAAGAGTGGCAAGCCCACCCTCACGCTCGTGAAATGAAAAGAGTCTGTAGAATACGTACCTTGAATTTCTAGAGATGCCGGCTTAGCTCATCAGGTAGAGCACATGATTTGTAATCATGGGGTGGCGGGTTCGAGTCCTGCAGCCGGCACCACACAACAAAAAGCCCGTTGAATTTTCAGCGGGCTTTTTTCATGTTGAACTCATGACGGTATGCAGTCAGGGTAAGTTTCTCCTCACACGAATTTTCCCAAACCTCATAACCATAAAACAATAAACGCCTGCATGGAAATTCCGTGCAGGCGTCATTTTTACTCTTGTGTGAAAACGTCAGTAATATTTGCGGCGCTCTCTCGGTCGTGACAAGACACGTATCGCCACTTCGACATTCACCCCTTTGCAGCTCAAATACGCCGCTGCGTAGTCCGTGCCAATCCGCTCCTGGAACATCAACGCTTGGTTTACGATTGTTGCAGTCTTCGCATCTTGCCTGCGAGAAAAGGCTTCGGAAACGGGTGTCATATCATTCTGTTGCTTGAGTTGGCTTGCCATATCGTCCTCCTGTCCTTTTCCTAACCGCGTCCATTAATCTCTCACAAAATTGGGCACCCCATTTTTGTTTCTGCTCCGAAAGATGTGCACTTTTACGGCGGCAGTATTGTGACTGGAGTTTGTATTCTAAAGGATATGCGAGATTAATGCAGTGGGGGGCTGGGCCTTTTGCGGTAAGTCAAAAATCATCGTGTGACGCCGATAAGCCGTTCCAGTTTTTTTCCGGTATCTGTGCCTGATCGAAAACATTCAATACGCGTTCAATCGTGTGATCGACCATCTCGGCGATCGTTTGGGGATGATGATAGAAGGCGGGTAAAGGAGGGAAAACGATTCCGCCCGCTTCCGTAACGGTCATCATATTTCTCAGATGAATTAAGTTGAACGGTGTTTCTCGTACCAGCAAAATCAGCTTGCGTCGCTCTTTGAGCGCCACGTCCGCTGCGCGTGTGATGAGATTGTCGGCGTAACCGTGCGCAATGGCAGAGAGCGATTTCATCGAGCAAGGCGCGACGATCATGCCTTCCGTGTGAAACGATCCACTCGCAACCGATGCGCCAATGTCACGTATGTCGTGAACGCAGTGCGCGAGTTTCTCTATGTCATTGCGCGCGAGTCCCAGTTCATGCTGCAAAGTTTTGGCACCCGCTTCGGAAACCAGCAAATGAATTTCAAAAGTCTTTGTGCGCTGCAAAACTTCAAGCAGTCGCAGACCGTATATCGCCCCAGAAGCGCCTGTAACAGCGACGATCATCCGGCGCGGGAAATTCGCTTGATCACTCATAACCATTCAGGAAAGAAACCTGCACAATATGCTTCGCAGCATCTTGCCATATAAGACGTGTATTGCGAATGAGAATTCGGGAGGGGGAAAGTGGTGGCCAGGGGCAGAATCGAACTGCCGACACGCGGATTTTCAATCCGCTGCTCTACCAACTGAGCTACCTAGCCTTTGAAACCTTACTTTGCTTGGCCAAATCAGCCAAGACTCGGGATTATAGGCAAATCACAAGGAATAGGCAAGTTGGGATAAATACTTATTTTGCCTCTTCGATAATGGTTTTGGCTTTGGCATAAGCTGTCTGGGCAACACTGGTTTTATGCCGTACGTCGAAGAATGTCGCGGCAATGCCACTGGCAATGATAATCGTGATGCCCAACCAGCCCATCCAGCCAAGCTGGTCATCCCAAATCAGGATGCCCCAGACACTTGAAAACACGATGCCGGTGTATTGCAAATTGGCCGTGACCAGGGTCTTGCCAAGATGATAGGCGCGCGTCATCGCCATCTGTCCCAAGGCTGCGGCAAATCCAATGAACGAGAGTTGCAAGAAGCCTTTCATGTCTAGGGCGTGCCAAATCACCCCATCGCTCCCCGGCAGATGTCCTCTGATCACACACGCGATCGCCCCGCCCACCGTACCGGTTACGCAAAAGATGAATACGACGCGATCTTCCGGTTCCCCCAGCATGCCAAGGTGCCGCACTTGCAGATACGCCAGCGAAGCCAGCATGCCTGAAATCAAGCCGATGACGCCCCACAGCAACTGATCTGCATGAATAGCTGGGCGAAGCATCAAGGCAACGCCGATAAAACTCATCACAATGGCTGCGACCAAACGCCATTCAAAATGTGTTTTCCCGCGCCACCACCCCACCCCAAACATGATGGCGGCAATCCAGATGGGTGACATGTAGTTCAACGTCATGGCCGTGCCTAGCGGCAAGTTCGCCATCGAGAAAAACCACAAGCCAAATGCGGTGGCTCCCACGACACCGCGCCACAGGTGCGCAAACGGATAGCGCGTGCGAAAGCTGGCGCCACGTACCAGCATCATGATGCCAATAACAATGGCACCGAACAAACTGCGGTACATGACGATCTCTACCGTCGCGTAATTCACGGATGCGAACTTCACGCAAACGCTCATCAGCGAAAACATGAAAGTGGCGAAAAGCATCCAGAGTGATTGCATACAGTGGGGGAGCGAAAGGGCGTTAGGCGCAACGCAAGGTGACGATAATACTCTGTGACACTACGGATTGCCAGCCAGCCCCTGGAGTGCGCTTGTCACCTCTGCAATGGTCTCAACCCAGTCTCGTCGTGCGGATTGGCGAAAGAGTCGCGTGGCTTGGGGATACCATGGCGTATCACGACGCTCTGTTAGCCAACGCCAGTCCGTCATGAAATCAGGGAGCAACACCCAACATGGCTTGCCCAGCGCACCCGCCAGATGCGCAACGGCCGTGTCCACGCTGATCACCAAATCCAGTTGCGCGATGAGGGCAGCCGTATCGGCAAAATCTTCAATGTGTGGTGCAAGATTGGCCAATGGCCAGGTTGCGCTGACCGCTTCCGCTTCGTCTTCGCCGCGTCCTTTTTGCAAACTGACGAGTCGCACGTGATTCACTTCGCTCAAAGGCTTGAGCAACGCGAGGCTTGGCAAAGAGCGCGCCGCATCATTTTCGTACTGCGGATTGCCTTGCCATGCAATCCCCACACGCAAGCCACCTTGAGGTAAACGATTTTCCCAGTCGTTCACCCGTTCCTGCTCAGCTCGCAAGTAGGGAATCGGCGCAGGGATGGTTTCAAGTCGCGTCCCGCAATGAAGCGGTAAACTCATCATGGGTGACCAGGTATCCCAGGCGATGGGGGGCAACGCTTGATCGTAGGAAATCAGCGTGTCAATTCCCTCTAACGACTGGAACAGCCTCACCAATGCCGGATGACAAATCATATCGATTCGTCTGGCTCCCTGCGCCTTAAGAAGCGGCACGTAGCGACAGAATTGAATCATGTCGCCATACCCGGCTTCCGATCCGATCAGAACCGCTTTGCCCTGAAGCGATTCACCCTGCCAGCGAGGGACGGGGATGCGGGCCGCCAATGCGGCATACCAATTTCGTGCCTCAAAACACTGCCATCCCTCCTCAAATTGCCCCTGCCTCAAGAGCAGGTAACTCAGGTTGAAGCGTGCCGTTGCATAATCCGGTGCGCTGGCTATTGCACGGCGGTGACAGGCTTCGGCTTCATCGTCGCGCTGTAACTCGGCATGCAGAACGCCGAGGTTGGTCCAGAAAATGGGGGAGTGCGGTACTAACGCCAATGCCCTGCGATGCATGGCCTCGGCTTCGACGAATCGCTTTTGGCCTGACAACCAGTTTGCATAATTGCTCGCGCAGCTTGCCAGAGTGGGATTGAGTCTGAGCGCGCGAAGATAACAAGTTTCTGCTTCTGTGATTGCCCCTCGTTTTTCGAGCACCAGCGCCAAATTGCCGCTTGCCTCCGCACAATGCGGATCAAGCAACAGGGCTTCACGAAAGCATGCCTCGGCCTCGATAAACGCGGCCTCTGCCAGTCGACGATTGCCCAGCGCAAACAGGGCCTCGACATCTTGCCGCACGCTTGAAGTCTCACGCCCGCTATCTGTCAAATTGTTATGCTTGGTCATGGTTGGGTACTGCGAAAACGGTATCACCCCTTTATAATGTGGAGTTTACGCGTTTGCGTGTCTGGTATTGTGTCCAATGTCAAAATGATGGCACATTCACAATACGACTCCCTGCCTTCGCGCTCGCAACCGTTACGAACCGATTCGCTGGCACCTTTTTGTCTTAGATTTTTTCCGGGAATCGCTGCTGAATAGCACTTTTGTCTTTATGTCAAAAAAACAGACCGTTGATAAAACGCCGGCTTCTTTTGAAGAAGCGTTAGCCGAGTTAAAGCAACTGGTGACGCGTATCGAATCGGGGGAGCTTCCACTCAACGAATCGGTCGTCGCTTACCAGCGGGGTGCTGCGCTTGTGAAATTTTGCTCTATGCAACTTGAAAATGTCGAAGCCCAGATCAAAGTGCTGGAAGGGGAAATGCTGAAACCTTTTCCGCCGGACGCTGGAGAGGTTTGATGTCACTGAATCAGCCATTTGACGACTGGATGTTGGCGAACCAACGCGCCATGGAAAACGCGTTGGACAGATATTTGCCGTCGACGCAAATGGTTCCCGCGCGCCTGCATGAAGCCATGCGCTATACCGCGCTGGAAGGCGGCAAGCGCATCCGCCCGGCGCTGGTTTTCGCTGCGGGTGCTTTGTTCGATGCCGAACCCGAATTGCTCGCCCGCGCCGCGTCCGCCGTCGAAATGATTCATGTGTATTCACTGGTCCATGACGACATGCCGTGCATGGATGACGATGCGCTGCGACGCGGCAAACCCACGGTTCATGTCAAATATGACGAAGCTACGGCGCTGCTAGTGGGCGATGCGCTGCAAGCCCAATCGTTTGCCGTGCTTTCCGAAGGCCAGGGAGACCCGGTCCGTATTTTGGCCATGGTGCGCACCTTGGCCGCGGCAGCCGGATCAACGGGCATGTGCGGTGGCCAAGCCATCGACTTGGCCAGTGTTGGGATATCATTGTCCCTGCCGGAACTGGAACAAATGCATCGTTTGAAAACGGGTGCCTTATTACGCGCCTCCGTTTTTTTGGGTGCCTTGTCCGGCAAAGTTTTAACTGCCAGTGACGAAGCGGCTCTGAATGAGTATGCGCGCGCCATTGGTTTGGCTTTTCAGGTCGTTGACGATATCCTCGACGCGACTGCCGATTCCGCCACCTTGGGAAAAACGGCCGGCAAAGACGCCGCTGACAATAAACCGACGTATGTATCCTTGCTGGGTTTGGAGGCTTCGCGCGCGCTAGCAGATAAATTGCTAAGCGACGCAGTTGCCGCGATCACACCTTTCGGTGAGAAAGCCGACCGCCTTGCCCAGCTTGCTAACCTTATTGTTCGCAGGACGGCCTGACATGACTTTGCTGGAAACCATTCATTCTCCTATCGACTTGCGCAAATTATCGCGCGCGCAACTCACACTGTTAGCGGGTGAGTTGCGCGATTTTTTGCTGCACTCCGTTTCCAGAACCGGCGGCCACTTGTCATCGAATCTGGGCACGGTCGAATTGTCGATCGCGCTGCATCATGTTTTCAATACGCCGGATGACCGCTTGATCTGGGACGTCGGTCATCAAACCTATCCGCATAAAATTTTGACGGGGCGCCGCGAACAGATGGCGACGCTGCGTCAATTCGGCGGGATGTCGGGTTTCCCGAAACGTGACGAAAGTGAATATGACGCCTTCGGCACCGCGCATTCATCCACCTCCATCTCCGCTGCCCTTGGCATGGCGCTGGCAGCACGTCACAACAAAGATCCGCGTCATGCCATTGCCGTCATCGGCGACGGTGCGATTACCGGCGGCATGGCGTTTGAAGCGCTGAACAATGCGGGCGTGTATGACGACATCAATTTCTTGGTCGTGCTGAACGACAACGACATGTCGATCTCTCGTCCGGTCGGTGCATTGAATCGCTACTTCTCGCGACTGATGTCCGGCAAGTTCTATGCGGCTACGCGCAATGCAGCCAAAGCGGTGTTGCCCAAGCCGGTCGCGGACATCGCCAAGAAAATTGAAAGCCAAGCCAAGATGGCGATTGCGCCGGCCACGATGTTTGAAGAATTCGGCTTCAAGTATTTCGGTCCCATCGACGGACACGATTTGAATGCGTTGATCCCGGTGCTGCAGAACGTCAAGAACATCAAAGGACCCGTCTTCCTGCATGTCGTGACAAAAAAAGGCCAAGGCTACAAACTCGCGGAAGCCGATCCGATTGCGTATCACGGCCTCGGCAAATTCAGCCCCGAAGAAGGCATTCGCCCGCCGTCCAGCCCCAAGCTCACCTATACCCAAGTATTTGGTGATTGGTTATGCGACATAGCCGCGCAAGATAACAAGCTGCTCGCGATCACGCCCGCCATGTGCGAAGGATCGGGCATGGTTGAATTTTCCGAGCGTTATCCAGATCGCTTTTATGACGTGGGCATTGCCGAACAACATGCGGTGACCTTTGCCGCCGGCTTCGCCTGTGAAGGCCACAAACCCGTCGTCGCGATTTATTCGACTTTCCTGCAACGCGCTTACGATCAACTCATTCACGACGTCGCGCTGCAAAACCTGGATGTCACCTTTGCGCTGGATCGCGCAGGTATTGTGGGAGCGGATGGCGCTACCCATTCCGGCAACTACGACATTCCTTTCCTGCGCTGCATTCCCAATATGGTGCTGATGGCGCCGTGTGATGAAAACGAATGCCGCAAATTGTTAACGTCCGCTTATCAGTACAAAGGTCCGGCAGCGGTACGTTACCCACGCGGTGCAGGCCTGGGTGTGTCGGTCAACAAAGACCTGGAACCGCTGCCTTTCGGTAAAGCGGAAGTGCGTCGCACCGGCAAGCGAATCGCCATTCTCGCCTTCGGCACCATGGTGGCTCCGGCGCACGCGGCGGCCGAATCGCTGGATGCAACACTAGTGAATATGCGCTTCATCAAGCCGCTGGATACCGACCTTGTGCTTCAACTCGCAGTCACCCACGATGCCCTCGTCACGGTAGAAGAAGGCGCGCTGATGGGTGGGGCGGGGAGTGCCGTTGCTGAAACGCTGACGGAAGCGGGCATCGTCAAGCCCATTTTGCATTTGGGACTGCCGGATCAATTCATTGATCATGGTGATGCGCCAGAACTGCTTGCCATTTGTGGCCTGGATGGTGCTGGCATCGCGGCAGCCATCAAGCAGCGCTTTTTCAAAGACGAACCCAAGCTGGTCGTGAATAACTGATTTGAACAACTGAGGCGCAGCGGATTTTCCTTTCTGCAAGCCTTTGGCGCTTCCATTAGAATACCGAGTCGACCTTACACTTAACACAAAATTCCCCTATAGAGGGTAGTGACATGCAAGAAACCAAACGCGCAGGCGCCAAGGGTGCCAAAACGGCAAAAGAAATCGCCAAGACCATGCCCGATGTCCAAAGCACGGCCGATACCCGACACATCGCGATTCAACGCGTCGGCGTCAAAGACGTGCGCTATCCGATTCGCCTTAAGACGCCCAACGGCATTTTGTCGACAGTAGGAAACTGGACGCTGGCCGTTCACCTTTCCGAGCACCAGAAGGGCACGCACATGTCACGCTTCATCGCGTTGCTCGAAACGATGAATGGTGCGGATTCGATGGCCCTTGATGTCGCCATCTTCAGTCGCATGGTGCGCAAGATGCTGACCTTGCTCGAAGCGGATGCCGGTCGCATCGATGTAACCTTCCCATACTTCATCAACAAGGCCGCGCCGGTCTCCGGCGTACAAAGTTTGATGGATTACGAAGTGGGCCTCTCGGGCGAGATCAAGCACGGCTTACTGGAGGTCACGCAAAAAGTTGTAGTGCCGGTGACGAGTTTGTGTCCCTGTTCCAAAGAGATTTCCAATTACGGCGCGCATAACCAGCGTTCCCACATCACCGTGCACACCGTCATGGCGGGCAATCTGTCGGTGGAAGAACTCATCGCCAAAATCGAGGCACAAGCATCCTGTGAACTCTTTGGCTTGCTCAAACGCCCGGATGAAAAATGCGTGACCGAACGTGCTTACGACAATCCCAAGTTTGTCGAAGACTTGGTGCGTGACGTGGCGAGCATGCTCAATGCGGACGATCGCATCGCGGCTTACAAACTCGAAGCGGAAAATTTTGAATCCATCCATAACCATTCCGCCTACGCGTTGATTGAGCACGACAAGCGCATCTGATTTTCAGAACGATAGATTGAAAGAGAAACGGCAGCCCAATAGGCTGCCGTTTTTTGTTCCTTAATTACACAGTGGGATTTATTTTCTGTAAAGCTTCAATAGATTCATGAAGCTCTGAACAACTTTAAAACTTTGTTTCACCCATTACTCCCTCACCGACGCCCAGAATGCTTCTTCCTGTTCCGCCTGCCGGTTGATTTCCCGTGCATAGACAAAAAATAGATCGGAGAGCCGATTCAGGTATTGCTGCGATACGAGATTGTCGTTTTCTTCCTTTCCTAAGGCCACCAGCGAACGCTCGGCACGTCTGCAAACCGTGCGACACACGTGCGCGAGGGCAGCGCCTTTGGTCCCGCCCGGCAGCACAAATTCTTTCAGGGGTTCAAGTTGCGCCAGATAGCTTTGGAAACTGGTGTCGATTCTGGTGAGATGCTCGATTTTGATTTTCGTAAATCCTGGCACCGACAATTCCCCACCCAGATCAAACAAATCGTTTTGAATTTCAGGCAATTCATCCAGGATTTTTTTTGGCAGCGGTTCACAACGCAGCAAACCGATGAAGGCATTCAGTTCGTCGATGTCGCCGACGGCTTGAACCCGCACATCCTCCTTACCGACACGACTGCCATCACCCAAACCTGTACTACCATCATCACCGGTTCGTGTCACAATCGCCGTTAAACGGTTTGCCATTTTTTAAGTCGCATTCTATATAAAATATTAATTAATTAATAACAAATTTATTTCTGACTGCTTATTCGTTTATTTACCACCAGTCAGACAAGGAAAACCATGTCAAATAAACCCGACCAAAGCATCACCATCACCCGACCGGATGATTTCCACCTTCACGTGCGCGATGGTGACGTCCTGCGTTCCGTTTTGCCACTCACTGCCAAGCAATTCGGCCGCGCCATCATCATGCCTAATCTACCGGTGCCTGTCACCAGTGTTGAATTGGCCGCTGCGTACCGCGAACGTATTTTGGCAGCTTTACCCCAGGGCGCACAATTTGAACCCTTGATGACTTTATATCTCACCGATCACACATCAGTGGATGAAGTTTGGAAAGCAAAAGGATGTGGGTTTATCCATGCAATGAAATTGTACCCTTCCGGTGCCACCACCCATTCGGCCGCCGGAGTAACGGACCTCAAGCATTGCTACAAGGTTTTTGAAGTCATGCAGGAAAATGGGATGCCTTTATCTTTACATGGCGAAGTAACCGATCCAGATGTGGATGTGTTTGACAGGGAAGCTGTTTTTATTGATAGGGTACTTTTACCCTTGCGCCGCGACTTTCCAGAATTACGGATTGTTTTCGAGCATCTGAGTACCAAGGTCGCGGTAGATTACATGAATTCAGCGGATGAATTTATTGCGGCTACTTTAACCCCACAACATCTGCTTTTTAACCGGAATACCATTTTCCAAGGAGGCATTCGTCCGCACTATTACTGCTTACCCATTCTTAAGACAGAACAGGATCGACAAGCCTTGGTGGCAGCGGCTACCAGCCAAAATAAGCGTTTCTTTGCGGGAACTGATTCTGCTCCTCATCCTAAGGGAAATAAAGAGCAGGGGAGTGGTTCTGGTGGGTGCTTTACCGCATTCCATGCAATGGAACTGTATACCACCGTTTTTGCACAAGCAGGGGCATTAGATTGTCTGGAAGACTTTACCAGTTTTAATGGTGCCGACTTTTATAGAATTCCGCGAAATAAAACCAAGGTAACGCTTAAAAAGGAAACCTGGGAAGTGCCTGAAACTTTACCCTTGGGTAGTTCAGTTGTCGTTCCTTTAGCCTACAAAGAGAAATTGGATTGGAGGCTGGTTTAAGGGTTTTGTTTTTGACTTAGGTTTTAATAATGTTCTTTATATATAAAGACTGATAATGAAGTAAGTCTGTTTTAGTGGATAACTGGTAAAAGGGTTTAAAAAACAGCTTTTTATAAGGTTTATAAACCCTGTAACCACCCCCCACGGTTTGAGTAGAAGTTTTTAAGGTTTGATAAAAATCAAATAAACCACAAACTACCCCAAAACAACCCACAAACTTATCCACACAATAAAAAACCGTAAAAATGTTTCACGTGGAACAATCACCACCTATTTTTACTATTTTGTTTCACGTGAAACAATAATTTGGGTTAGGGTTAATATTGGCCCATCCAAAAAAACCTTATAATTCCACCTTCCTAAAATTACTTTCACCCTTCATGCTTTACCCAATCAAGTTTGATGTCATTGTTGTTGGAGGTGGTCATGCCGGCACGGAAGCCGCGTTGGTCTCTGCAAGAATGGGACAGAAAACTTTACTCCTAACTCATAGTCTCGAAACACTGGGGCAAATGTCCTGCAACCCATCTATTGGTGGTATCGGGAAAGGGCATCTGGTTCGTGAGGTGGATGCTATGGGGGGTGCTATGGCCATCGCTTCTGATGAGGCCGGGATTCAATTCAGGATTTTAAATTCTTCCAAAGGCCCAGCGGTTCGCGCCACGCGGGCACAAATTGATCGGGTTCTGTATCGCCAGGCCATTCGCACACGTCTGGAAAACCAACCTAACTTATGGTTGTACCAGCAGGCGGTCGAAGACTTGATTCTTCAAGGTGAGCAAGTCGTCGGTGTCGTGACGCAGGCGGGTATTTCTTTTGAAGGTAAAACAGTCGTTTTGACGGTGGGAACCTTTTTGGATGGAAAAATTCACGTTGGATTGAATAATTATCCGGGTGGCCGAGCGGGGGATCCGCCGTCTGTGGGTTTGGCTCACAGATTGAAAGAGTTGAATTTGCCGCAGGGGCGACTAAAAACGGGGACGCCGCCGCGAATCGATGGCCGGACAATTAATTTTGACGTCATGCAGGAGCAGGCTGGGGATTTGAATCCGGTCCCAGTTTTTTCATTCATGGGAAAGGCATCGATGCACCCGCAACAGGTGCCGTGCTGGATTACCCATACCAATAATCAAACCCACGATATTATCCGCGCTGGATTGGATCGCAGTCCGATGTTTACCGGGGTGATCGAGGGGATCGGCCCGCGGTACTGTCCGTCAATTGAAGACAAGATCCACCGGTTTTCCGACAAGGAATCGCATCAGATATTTTTGGAACCAGAAGGCTTGACCACCCACGAATATTATCCGAACGGGATTTCAACCAGCTTGCCATTCGACATGCAGCTGGATTTGGTGCATTCGATGATTGGTTTGGAAAACGCGCACATTCTCAGACCCGGCTATGCCATCGAATATGATTACTTCGATCCGCGCTGTCTGAAGTCTTCGCTGGAAACCAGGCAAATCCAGGGACTCTTTTTTGCCGGGCAAATCAACGGCACAACCGGTTACGAAGAGGCCGCAGCCCAAGGTATGCTCGCCGGGATTAATGCAGCTCTGCAATCGCAGGACAAGGACGCCTGGACGCCGCGCCGGAACGAAGCTTATTTGGGTGTGATGATCGACGATCTGGTCACGCAAGGCGTGACCGAACCTTACCGAATGTTTACCAGCCGGGCGGAATACCGCTTGAGTCTGCGGGAAGACAACGCGGACATGCGCCTGACGGAAATCGGTCGCAAGCTGGGGTGTGTTGGCGACGCCCAATGGGAAATGTTCGAACGCAAGCGCGAAACCGTGGCGCGGGAAATTCAGAGATTGAAATCGACGTGGGTCAACCCGCGGATTTTATCCGAGGAAGAAGCTAAACGCGTTATGGGTAAAGGGATAGAGCGAGAGTATGCACTCGCAGACCTATTAACTCGACCCAACGTCAAATACGACAAACTCGTCACACTCACCACGGAAGATGGCAGAAATATCGGCGGGCCCGGTGAACTGGAAGAGGAAATTCGTGAACAGGTTGAAATCCAGATCAAGTACGCGGGTTACATCGAGCGGCAAGCGAAGGAAATCGAGCGACACAGGAACTTTGAAAATCTATTGTTGCCTGCTGATATGAACTACGCGGAAGTTTCGGCGCTGTCCGTGGAAGTGCGACAAAAACTGGAAAAGCAGCGGCCGGAAACGCTGGGGCAAGCTTCCCGGATTTCCGGCGTGACGCCGGCAGCGATTTCCTTGTTGCTGGTTTATCTGAAGAAACGAAACTGGGTAGGTTTTGCGCCGGAAAGCAGTGTGATCCACGAACCGGAAACGGAAGCGCAATGAAGTCCGTCACCGAAGATCATTTGCGTCAGCTTTTGACGAACGGCGTGCGCGAATTGTCGCTGGCATTGAATGCGGACCAGTGCGAAAAGCTGCTGGCGTACCTGAAGCTGCTGCAGAAATGGAATGGGGTGTATAACCTGACGGCCGTGCGCGACCCCGAGCAAATGGTGAAACAGCATTTGCTGGATTGTTTGGCAGCCTTGCCCGCTTTTCAAGGCGTACATAGCGTACTGGACGTCGGCTCAGGTGGGGGCTTGCCCGGGATGGTGCTGGCCATCGCTTTTCCCGACATGCGGGTGTCACTAATCGACACGGTACAAAAGAAAACGGCATTTTTGACCCAGGCAAAAGTCGAACTGGGTTTGGAGAATGTTACAGTGCTTACCGGCAGGGTGGAACAACTTGAAAACGCCGAAAAATTCGATGTCATCACGTCACGCGCTTTTTCTGAGTTAAAAGAATTTATTCAGCTGACCAGTCACTTGCTCAAAGCATCCGGTCATTACGTTGCCATGAAAGGTGTCGTGCCGGAAGCTGAAATGGCCAATTTGCCGGGGGAATGGAAAGTCAGCAAGGTTTGGCCGCTCACAGTGCCTGGTTTGCAGGTGGAGCGGCATTTGATTTTGATGGATCGGAGTAGTAAATGAAAAAGCAGATGGCATGGGTGGTGTTTCTGATGATGTTGGCGACGCAGACATTTGCGCAGCCTAAAGACGCAAAAGAAGCGCCAAAAGAAGTGCGACCGGTGGCATCCGTCGACTTGGGGCGCTACGCAGGGAAATGGTTTGAAATTGCGCGTTTTCCGAATTGGTTCCAGAAACAGTGCGAGAGCGATGTGATGGCGGAATATCACCCTTTGCCAGGGGGGCAAATCGAAGTCAGGAATGAATGCCTCAAAAAGGATGGCAAAGTTGAGTCGGAAATCGGCGTTGCGCGCATCGCTGATGCCACGAGCAATGCAAAACTGGCAGTCAGCTTTTCGCCGGACTGGATGTACTGGATGCCGATGGTATGGGGGGATTACTGGATTATTGCCCTAAGCCCGGACTACAGCTATGCCGTCGTTGGGGTGCCCAGCCGAAAATATTTGTGGGTGTTGTCCAGAACGCCAAGCATGTCAAAAGAGGTCTACGACGATGCGGTCAGACGCGCGGCGTCGCAGGGATTTGATGTGAAAATGCTGGTCAAAACCATACAGAATCAATAAAACTTCGATCGTCACAGGCAGGCAAATCATGTCCAAAATATTCTGTGTCGCCAACCAAAAGGGCGGCGTCGGCAAGACGACTACGGCGGTGAACCTGGCAGCGGGTTTGGCGAAGTTGGATCAACGTGTCCTGTTGGTCGATCTTGATCCGCAAGGCAATGCCACGATGGGCGCCGGTATCGATAAAGCTGGCCTAGAGATCTCAATCTACCAAGTACTGATCGGCGAAGCTGGCGTGCGGGAAGCGAGAAAGAATTCCGAAACAGGAAGCTTTGATGTACTACCCGCCAATCGGGAACTGGCTGGCGCGGAAATCGAAATGGTCGAAATGGACCGTCGCGAAACCCGACTCAAAGCAGCGTTGGCAATGGTCGCTGAAGAGTATGATTTTGTGCTGATTGATTGCCCGCCTGCGCTATCGCTGCTGACGCTGAATGGTTTGTGTTCCGCGCATGGCGTCATCATTCCAATGCAGTGTGAATATTATGCGCTCGAAGGACTTTCCGATTTGGTCAACACGATCAAACGTGTTCACGCCAATCTGAATAGTGATCTGGAAATTATCGGTTTGTTGCGGGTCATGTTTGATTCACGGATGACGCTGTCCTTGCAAGTGTCAGAACAGCTGGAACAGCATTTCGGCGAAAAAGTATTCAAGACGATCATTCCGCGCAACGTGCGATTGGCCGAAGCTCCGTCATATGGCATGCCCGGCGTCAGCTTTGATCCGACATCGCGTGGGGCGAAAGCGTACATCGAGTTTGGAGCAGAAATGCTCGACCGCATCAGAACAATGAATGGAAAGAAATAGTCAACATGGTGACAAAGAAACCAAAAGGATTGGGACGCGGACTGGACGCCTTGCTGGGCGGTTCGGCAAGCATCGTTGACGCCGCACCCACAGGAACCACGACAACCATACCAATGAGCCAGCTGCAAGCTGGGCGCTACCAGCCACGCACGCGCATGGACGAAGGCGCGTTGAATGAACTGGCCGCTTCCATCAAGGAACAAGGGGTGATGCAACCGATTTTGGTTCGCCCGGTCGGACAAAAGAACGGCGCAGCCGCTTACGAAATCATCGCGGGCGAACGTCGCTTCCGTGCGGCACAAATGGCCGGGTTGACCGACATGCCAACCTTGATCAAGGAAGTGGACGATCAAACCGCCGCCGCCATGGCCTTGATCGAAAACATTCAACGCGAAGATCTGAATCCGTTGGAAGAAGCGCAGGGCATCCATCGCCTGATCACGGACTTTGGTGCAACGCATGAGCAGGCTGCCATCGCAGTCGGGCGTTCGCGCAGCGCCGTGTCCAATTTGTTGCGCTTGCTGAATCTGGCCAAGCCGGTGCAAACCATGCTGATGGCGGGCGATATCGACATGGGCCATGCACGTGCTTTATTAGCGGTGGACAGTGCAACGCAAATCACATTGGCCAATCAAGTGGTCGCCAAACGGATGTCCGTGCGCGAAGCCGAAAAGCTGGTGACGAAAACAGTCAGCGAAAAATCACCAACCAACAATAAACGTCTGAAAGAAAAATCCCGCGACGTCGCGCGTTTGGAAGAAGAGCTATCAGATCTTCTGGCGACGCAAGTCAGCTTCAAGATGGGCGCAAAAAACCGTGGTCAGATGGTGATCGACTTTGCCGATCTGGACGTGTTGGATGGGATCATTAACAGATTGCGCGATAAATCATGACTCATTCTTTTTCACCCAATCCCGCGATCATGACGATCGCGCGCGATACTTTGCTGTTGCCTTTCAATCTGGATGAGACTTCGCTTCAGCGCGCACTGAGTGAAGTCTTTGCGCATCGCGTGGATTACGCCGATTTGTATTTCCAATATACAAAAAACGAAAGCTGGAGTCTTGAAGAAGGCATCGTAAAAACCGGCAGCTACGCCATCGATCGTGGCGTCGGTGTGCGCGCAGTATCCGGTGACAAGACGGCGTTTGCCTACTCGGATGAAATCTCGGCAGCAGCATTGTCGAAAGCAGCGGTCGCCACACGCACGATTGCGCGCCAAGGTGCCGGGAAAGCCCGAATTGCCGCAACCATGAAGCAACAGGGTAGCCGTACCTTGTATCAATCGCACGATCCCCTGGCATCGCTCGATGCCAAAGCCAAAGTGAATTTGCTTGAAAAAATTGAGCAGATCGCGCGGCGAAAAGATCCACGCATTGTTCAAGTGATGGCCAGCCTGGCGGGAGAATACGATGTGGTGATGGTGGCGCGCAGCGATGGCGCGATGGCCGCAGACGTGCGACCGCTGGTGCGACTGTCCATTACCGTGATCGCGGAACAGCATGGCCGACGGGAAATGGGCAATTGCGGCGGTGGCGGTCGGGTCGATTACGCTTACTTCACGGACGACAAGCTGGAATATTACGCGTCGAATGCGGTGAAAGCCGCGCTGACGAATCTGGAATCGCGTCCGGCGCCAGCGGGGCCGATGACGGTGGTGCTGGGGTCGGGCTGGCCGGGTGTGTTACTGCATGAAGCTGTCGGACACGGATTGGAAGGCGATTTCAACCGCAAGGGCTCGAGCATTTTCTCCGGGCGTATCGGTGAGCGGGTGGCCGCCAAGGGCGTAACGGTTGTCGATGACGGTACGATACCGGATCGGCGCGGCTCCTTGAACATGGATGACGAAGGTAATGCTACGCAACGCACGACGCTGATCGAAGACGGCATTCTCAAAGGCTATTTGCTCGACATCATGAATGCGCGCCTGATGAAAATGCCGGTGACGGGCAATGCGCGGCGTGAATCGTTTGCGCATCTGCCGATGCCGCGCATGACCAATACGATCATGACGGCTGGCGACAAAGACCCGCGGGAAATTATTGCATCAGTGCGCCACGGTTTGTACGCAGCCAATTTCGGTGGCGGGCAAGTGGACATTACGAATGGCAAGTTTGTCTTTTCGGCGAGCGAAGCTTACATGATTGAAAATGGGCAAATCACCTATCCGGTTAAAGGCGCGACGTTGATCGGGAATGGGCCGGATATTTTGCACAGGGTGTCGATGATCGGTAATGACATGCAGATGGATTTCGGCATCGGGGTTTGCGGCAAGGAAGGCCAAAGTGTGCCGGTGGGGGTAGGGCAGCCCACCTTGCGCCTGGATGACGTGACCGTGGGCGGAACGGGATAATAGCGTGTTAACAAAATGACCATTTTGTAATTGCAGCCTATTTGAAACTCTGTTATAGTCAATCCTCGCGCAAGAGAAAGAACCATGAACGTATTCAAGTTTTTCTTTTTTTACTTTTTTAGCTACTCCAGCCCCAAGGCGGTGGATCGGCGGAAAGCACGCGACTGAGCAACAAACCGAATTCCAAAAAACCGCCAGAGATGGCGGTTTTTTTGTTTACAAATATTAGATGCTAAAAATTTAGGAGAACACCATGCCTCGCACCGACGATCTACGCATTCGCGAAATCAAGGAACTGGTGCCGCCCATGCAATTGATACGTAATTTGCCGTGTTCGCCAAAGGTGGCGCAGACAGTGGCCGATGCGCGGGTTGCGATGCACCGGATTTTGCATGGCCAAGATGATCGTTTGATTGTCATCATTGGCCCCTGTTCGATCCACGACACCAAGGCGGCCATCGCTTACGCACATCGTTTGGCGAGTGAACGCGAACGTCACAAGAAAGAACTGGAAATCGTCATGCGCGTGTATTTTGAAAAACCGCGCACCACGGTCGGCTGGAAAGGCTTGATCAATGACCCGCATCTGGACAACAGTTACCAGATCAACGAAGGCTTGCACATGGCGCGTCAAGTGCTGTTAAGCGTGAATGAAATGGGGCTGCCTGCAGCGACAGAATATCTCGACATGATCAGCCCGCAATACATTGCGGATCTGGTGGGCTGGGGTGCGATTGGCGCACGCACGACGGAATCGCAAGTGCACCGCGAATTGGCGTCCGGCTTGTCCTGCCCTGTGGGATTCAAGAACGGTACCGATGGCAATGTGAAGATTGCGATTGATGCGATCAAGTCAGCCTCCCAACCGCATCACTTCCTGTCTGTGACGAAGGAAGGACATTCGGCGATTGTGCGCACGGCCGGCAATGAAGATTGCCACATCATTTTGCGTGGCGGTAGAGTGCCGAATTTCGACAAGGAAAGCGTGGATGCGGCATGCAAAGAAGTGGCGGGCAGTGGCGTGGCCGCCCGCATCATGATTGATGCGTCGCACGGTAACAGCTCGAAAAAAGCGGAGAATCAGATTCCGGTGTGTGCGGACGTGGCGCAACAAATTGCCAGTGGTGATCGTCGTATTGTGGGCTTGATGATTGAATCCAATCTGGTGGCGGGACGTCAGGATCTCATTCCGGGAAAAGCCTTGGTTTATGGCCAGTCCGTCACGGATGGCTGCATTGACTGGGAAGATTCGGTCAACCTACTGGAGGTGTTGGCAGAAGCCGTCAAGCAGCGTCGGCTGAAAGACACGGGCGATGAACTGGAATGATGCACGGATTGGCAAAACAATTTTGCATGCATGAATAAAAAAGGCGGCTACCGAGCCGCCTTTTTGTTTATTCGTTGGAGAGTCAATACAGCTTTTTCAATGTCATCTTGTCGCCGCTGCGCTGCATCTCGGTGCGATTGAGGAAAGACATGCCGAGCAGAACGATGGGCAAGCCGCCTTCATGAACAGACGCATCAACCTGATGCAAAAGGATGTCGCCCACTTTGACGGAATCCAGCCTGACGAGATAAATTTGCTTCATGCCGTTTGCGGTGTTGGAGTAACCAACCTGTCCATTTCTGTAATTGATGCCGAGGCGAACCGCATCGTGCGCCGGTAAAGCAACAAGGCTGGCGCCGGTATCGACCAACATGCGCACCGTGCCGCCATTGATTTGTCCTTCGGTGACGAAATGTCCCCGACCATCAGCATGCAGTGTGACAGTGCTGCCACTACCGGGCGTGCTGTTACCCGTATGCTGGCCGATGGCCACGACTTCGCGCTTGCCCTTGTTGTCGAACGTGGCGCTGTTATTGTCAGAGGCAATTAACTTGATGCCCGGCGCAACGGTCGCGCCAACCGAATACGTGCGGGGCGAACCGCCATCAATCACCAGCAGCGCTTTACCAGGAAACAGACCGACGACGCTGATATCCGTCGCGTGTGCCATGAACGCGGTCAAGCAAAGAAAGGCTGCAATAAATAAGCGGCGCATGAAAACTCCAAAACGATGTTAAAAAAATAATAGCACAACTGGAGCGATGCGCCGCCCAGCTTAATCGCGGAAGTTGTTGAAATCCAGCGGCAAGTCAGGAACGTCTTTTTTCAGCAACGCAATGGCCGATTGCAGGTCGTCTCGCTTCGCGCCCGTCACACGGACAGACTCCCCCTGAATGCTGGCCTGGACTTTCATTTTGTTGTCCTTGATGATCTTGACAATTTTTTTGGCGGCGTCGGTTTCAATGCCGTTCTTGATCTTGATGACTTGCTTCACCTTGTCGCCGCCGATTTTTTCAATCTTTCCCATGTCGAGATAACGCACATCCACGTTCCGTTTGGTCAAGCGGCCTACCAGGACATCGCGCAACTGGTTCAATTGAAATTCGGAGTCGGCATAGGCCGTGAGTTCGCGCTCCTTTTGTTCGACGCGGGCGTCGCTTCCCTTGAAATCGAAACGCGTAGAGACTTCCTTGTTAGCCTGGTCAATACCATTCTTGACTTCGACCATGTTGGCTTCCAAAACAACGTCAAAAGAGGGCATGCTTATTTCCTTCGTGTCTGCTTGCAATTTGAGCATTTTAGCGAACAAGAAAGAATGTGGCTAGCTGTATAATCAACGCGCTATGACCCCCCCTTATGCCATTCAACGAGACGTATCGCTGCAGTCATTCAACACGTTTGGACTGCAAGCCAAAGCGCATGCTTATCTGCGCGTAACGGATGCGGCGCAACTTAAGGCCGTGCGCACGGACGCAGCGCTATTCCACATGCCCAGACTGATTCTGGGGGGCGGCAGCAACATTGTGTTCACCCGCGATTTTCCGGGATTGGTGCTGCACATGGCCACCCAAGGCATGCAGGTGGTGTGCGAGGATGCGGACTTTACTTATGTGCGCGCCGCTGCAGGTGAAGACTGGAACGATTTCGTGAACTGGACGCTGAATCGTGGATTGGGCGGCCTGGAAAATCTCTCCCTCATTCCTGGCACCGTGGGCGCATCGCCCGTGCAAAACATCGGTGCCTACGGTGCCGAAGTGGCGGGTTGTTTTCATGCGCTCACTTTCTTCAATTTTGAAACCGGCGAAGCCACCACGCTCGACAAAACGACGTGCGCGTTCGGTTATCGCGACAGCATTTTCAAGCACGCGCTAAAAGACAAAGGCGTGATACTGGATGTCACTTTCGCCTTGCCCAAGCGCTGGCAAGCCAATAAGAACTATGCCGATGTCCAACAGGCGCTGGCCGCGCGCGGCATCGCAGCCCCCACGCCGCGCGAGATGAGCGAGATCATCACGGACATTCGCAAAAGAAAATTGCCCGATCCCGATGTGCTCGGCAATGCCGGCAGCTTTTTCAAAAACCCGGTGGTGTCGGCTGCCGTGAAAGATGCGCTCGTCAAACAGTATCCGCAACTCGTGAGTTATCCGGAGAAAGACGGTTCGTTCAAACTGGCAGCTGGCTGGCTCGTGGATCAATCCGGCTGGAAAGGCAAATCGCTGGAGAATGCTGCAGGTAAGGCTGGCGTGTCAGAAACGCAGGCGCTGGTGCTGGTGAATCGCGGTGCGGCGAGTGGACAGGATGTGATCGCACTTGCACAGGCCATACAAAAAGATGTGGCGGCAAGGTTTGGGGTGGCGTTGGATGTGGAGCCGACAATCATATAAAACTCGTTATAGGAAGGCATGAGAAACTCGCGAACATTATTGTTTTCGGTGTTAGGTGTGACTTTCCTATTATCGTCACTCTATGCCGTGATGGGGGTGCTACAGGCGGCTTCCTTATTTACTGGCCCTCGCGCATTTTCAAATGCCAATTTCTGGGGTTCAGTTTGGCTTGTTGCTTTGGTTTTTTCGGTTCTATGCTTTTGGCAGGTATGTGGCGGGACGCCTAAATTTTTAGTTTTCCCGGCATGGCTAAAAGTAGTTGTTGGCATCTGCTTGGTTGTTCTTGCTCTTTGGTTCCTTTCTCCTGTTATTGCTGATCTCTTGGCAATTGATCGTTGTTTAGATAATGGAGGCAGTTTTAACCATGTTGAATCTGTGTGTGATCTAACGGTATCTCATCCACACATGTCCACATTTGAGCGCCAAGGGTTTCGCCTAGTTACTTTTGTAGTGCTACTGATATGGGGAGCCCTTCTTGTGCTTCCCATTTTTAGCAGAAGGGGTAACAAGCACCATGTTCCCTAGACTTGGGTCAAAAGACCTTTTGAAGAAAAGGCTGTGGGAAACACCAAAAACATAAACTTGAAAAAATAACGGGCGCTATCAGCGCCCGTTTTCATTGAATATGCCACTGCTTAACCAAAGTGACAAACGTAATCCAGCGCTTCAACCGTTTCAATTTGAAAACTGGAATTGCCTGGCACGTTGAAACGTTGGCCTGCGCCATAGGTTTGCCAGGCATCGCTGCCCGCCAGTTTCACGCGGCACTGGCCGCCAATGACTTCCATGATTTCCGGCGCGCCGGTGTTGAAGGTGAGCGTGGAAGGCAGAATGACGCCGATGGTTTTCTTGGTGCCGTCTGCAAGCAGCACAGTGTGCGAAACGCATTTGCCATCGAAGTAAACGTTGGATTTTTTGACGACGCTGACGTTATCGAATTGGGTGGTCATGGTGAGTGGGAAGTAGAAAGTAGTTAGTCGAAAGGTAAGTGGATTGCTGTCCAGTTCTAAGGAAGCGCTGAAGAAATTGGTGAGCGGGATGAGATGCAAGGCGCACGGCGCGCAGGAACCGGAGTGTACATGGATGTACACGAGGATTCGGAGCACCGCGCAACGCAGCAGATCGCACGCGCAACCATTTATTCAGGGTTTCCGAGGCGCGGCAGGGCAATGGAGGACTCCGCACTGAGCAGCCCCACCTTGCTGTAAATGCCAAGCTTGTGGCGCGTATCGGCGATGTCGAGATTACGCATGGTGAGTTGACCGATGCGATCTTGCGGCGAGAAGGGCGCGTCCTCCACTTTTTCCATCGACAGACGTTCCGGCGCGTAGGTGAGATTCGGCGATTCCGTATTCAGGATCGAGTAGTCATTGCCGCGACGCAGTTCCAGCGTCACTTCGCCGGTGATCGCGCGCGCGATCCAGCGTTGCGCCGCTTCGCGCAGCATGATGGCTTGCGAATCGAACCAGCGGCCTTGATACAGCAGGCGACCGAGCTTGCGACCGTTGTCGCGATACTGCTCGATGGTGTCTTCATTGTGAATGCCAGTGATCAGGCGTTCGTACGCAATGAAGAGCAGCGCGAGTCCCGGGGCTTCGTAAATGCCGCGGCTCTTCGCTTCGATGATGCGGTTTTCGATTTGATCGCTCATGCCCAGACCATGACGACCGCCGATGCGGTTCGCTTCTAGGATCAGATCGACGAGGCTGGTGTATGCCACGCCATTGAGTGCGACCGGACGGCCTTCTTCAAAACGAATCTTCACTTCTTCGCGCTTGACTTGTACTTCGTCGCGCCAGAACGCCACACCCATGATCGGTTCCACGATCTTCATGCCGGCGTTCAGAAATTCCAGATCCTTCGCTTCGTGCGTTGCGCCCAGCATGTTCGAATCCGTCGAGTAAGCTTTTTCAACCGACATTTTGTAGTCAAAGCCGGACTTGATCAGAAATTCCGACATTTCTTTGCGACCGCCGAGTTCCTGAATGAAGCGATCATCCAGCCAGGGTTTGTAAATGCGCAGCGTCGGATTCACCAGCAAGCCGTAGCGATAAAAGCGTTCGATGTCGTTGCCCTTGAAGGTGCTGCCATCGCCCCAGATGCTCACGCCATCTTCCTGCATCGCAGCAACCAGCATGGTGCCGGTGACCGCGCGACCGAGCGGCGTGGTGTTGAAGTAGGTTTGTCCGGCCGTGGAAATGTGGAACGCGCCGCTTTGCAGCGCCGCGATGCCCTCTGCGGCGAGTTGCTCACGGCAATCAATCAAGCGCGCTTTTTCCGCACCATACAGCATGGCCTTTTGCGGGATCGCGTTGTAATCGGATTCGTCCGGCTGACCGAGGTTCGCGGTGTAGGCGAAAGGAATCGCGCCCTTTTGGCGCATCCAGCAAATCGCTGCGCTGGTGTCCAGGCCGCCGGAAAAGGCGATGCCCACTTTTTGATTTTGCGGAATGGATTGGAGGATGGTGGACATGTTTTCTTTTTCAGTTTGCTGCGATATTACATGTAAGCGGTTTTGGCTCCGGCCGGTGCTTTGCACCTTAACATTCGCTACGCTCATGTTAGCCTGCGCCGAAAGCGTTTGCACAATTAGTAAATCAATTTTCCAACTTGAAAGATAAAGACACTTCAAATACCTTCTGAATGCGCAAACGCTTTTGACCTCGGCCGCTTCTTTCGTCGCTTAACGTTCGCTTCGCTCACGTTAGCCTACGCCGAAACAGGCTGCCTTTGCGGTTTCTATTCTTCAACCTTACCGAGAAGGAGGTATTCAATTAAGGCCTTTTGTACGTGCAGCCTGTTTTCTGCCTCATCCCACACAACCGACTGCGGGCCATCGATGACTTCGGCCGTGACTTCTTCGCCGCGGTGCGCAGGCAGGCAGTGCATGAAGACGGCATCCTTCGCAGCAGATTTCATCTTTGCGCTATCGATCACCCAGCCTTCAAACGCTTTCACGCGCGCAGCGTTTTCCGCTTCGAAACCCATGCTTGTCCAGACGTCCGTCGTGACCAGATGGGCGCCCACGCAGGCATCGGCAGGCTTTTCAAACTTCGTGAAATGCGTGTTGCCGGGCGTGACGAGAGCCATGTCGATGTCGTAGCCTTTCGGTGTGGAGACGTTGACATGAAAATCAAAAATCTCCGCAGCTTGCAGCCACGAATACAACATGTTGTTCGCATCACCGACCCAGGCCACTTTTTTGCCTTTGATCGGGCCACGGTGTTCAATGAAGGTGAACACATCGGTCAGCACCTGGCAAGGGTGATGTTCATTGGTCAGGCCGTTGATCACCGGTACGCGCGAATGGGATGCGAAGCGCTCGATGATGTCCTGGCCGAAAGTGCGCACCATGATGATGTCGGACATGCGCGACATCACTTGCGCGGCATCTTCCACCGGTTCGCCACGACCGAGTTGCGAATCCTGGGTGTTGATGTAAATCGCGTTACCGCCGAGTTGCTGGATGCCGGCTTCAAACGACAAGCGCGTGCGCGTCGAGCTTTTCTCGAAGACCATCACCAGCGTGCGATCCACCAGCGGATGATACTTCTCGTAATGCTTGAACTTGCGCTTGATGACGTGCGCCCGGGCGATGATGTGCTCGAACTCATCCAGCGTAAAGTCGGCTAACTGCAAAAAATGTTTGATCGCCATAGATGAAAATAGCGGCGAGGGTGGCGCCTGCCGCTTGAATTGTGAACCTTAGGATTATACGGGAAGTCGGCCGATGTTGCCCGGAGCATTGCCAAGTATGCAAATATTGCTAATAAAGCTTTTGGGAGGATTCATGGACCAATTGGGCATAAAGCGCATGTCGGGCCGGGGTGATATGGCCGGCCTCGATTGCCGCCAGGATGGCGCAGCCGGGTTCGACGAGGTGGCGGCAATTATAAAAACGGCAATTTCCTAAGAAGGGGGCAAATTCTCGGAAGGCTCGCTCCAGCATGCCTTCCGTCAGGTGGTACAAACCGAATTCCTGAAAGCCGGGGGAATCGATGATGGCGGTGTTCGGGCTGATGGCATAAAGACGCGTGAACGTGGTGGTGTGCTTGCCGGTATCCAGCGCGGTGGAAATCTCGCGCGTGGCAATGTCCGCATTGGGCACCAGCAGGTTGATTAGCGAGGATTTGCCCATGCCGGATTGCCCAATCAGAATGCTGGTGCGCCCTTGTAACAAGGGCATCAACGTTTGCCGCGTCAGCTCCGGTTCCCCCAGGGCCGAGACCTCATGGATGGCATAGCCCAGCGCCGCATAAGGTTGAAGTCGTTCGCGCGTGCGGGGCAGCAAATCCAGCAATTCGGCCTTGTTCAGGATAATGCAGGCGCTGATGCCCGCGCCTTCCGCGGCGACCAGGGCGCGCGAAATCAAGTCGTCGGAAAAGCCCGGCTCTGTGGCGACCACAATAAAAAGTTGGGTGACATTAGCCGCCAGCAGTTTGGATTTGTATTGATCGGAGCGGTAAAGCAGGGTAGCGCGTTTCTCAATCGATTCAATCACACCTTGCGTTGGCGAACTGGGGCGAACCACGACTTCATCGCCCACCGCAATATCGCTTTTTTTCCCGCGCGTGACGCAATGCAAGCGTTGTGCGGCCGCTTGCACCAGATAATTGCGGCCGTGTGCAGCGACGACGGTGGCGGTGATCAGGCTCATACGGTCGTCATGCAGAAGGTGTGGGCGACTCAAGCAACTTGCTCACGCGTAGCGCCGCAGGCGGGTGAGAATCGTAAAAGGCCGAATACAAGGGATCGGGCGTGAGCGTGGAAGCATTGTCTTCGTAGAGTTTCACTAACGCCGACACCATATCTTTGGCGTCGGTATATTGGGCGGCAAACGCATCCGCTTCATATTCATGTTTGCGCGAGAAAAGTGCGCCCACCGGCGAGAAGAAAAAGGTGAGTAGCGGCAAAATCAAGGCAAACAGCAACAGGGCCATCGCGTCCGATCCTCCCGTGATCGAGTCAACGCCCAGCCCGACATAAAACCAGGCTTGCGTTTTCAGATAACCGAGCAAAGCCAGAAACCCGAGTGAGAGCGAAGAAATAATCGCCATGCGCTTCGCAATATGCTTGAGCTTGAAATGTCCGAGTTCATGCGCCAGCACCGCCTCCACTTCGGCGGGCGTGAGCCGCGTAATCAGCGTATCGAAAAACACGATGCGCTTGGCGGCACCCAGACCGGAGAAATAGGCGTTGCCGTGCGTGCTGCGCTTGGAACCATCCATGACAAACAAGCCCTTGGACGCAAACCCGGTGCGCTGCAGCAAATTTTCGATACGCACTTTCAGGACGTCATTTTCCAAGGGCGTAAATTTATTAAAGAGGGGCGCAATGAGGGTTGGATAAAGAATCAGCATGGTGGCTTGGAAAAGACTCCAGATAATCCAGGCATACACCCACCAGCCTTCGCCGGCTTTGCCCATGAGCGCCAAAACAATCCACACGAGCGGAAGACCCAGGGCGGCGCCTAGCCCGATGTTTTTAAGCGTATCGATGAAAAATAAGGCGGGCGTCATTTTGTTAAAACCAAAGCGCGCTTCCAGCACAAATTGCTGGTAATAGTCGATGGGTAAATCAATCAGGCCAGTGATGAGGGCGAAGGCAGCGATGAGTGCGATTTGATATGCCATGCCATGGCCCAAGTAGCTTAGCAACCAGGTCGAAAGGAATTGCAACCCGCCTGACAAGGTAAACGCCAGCAAAACAACCAGGCCGATGACCTGTTCAATGTGTCCCAAGCGCACTTTGGCAACCGTGTAGTCGGCTGCTTTTTGATGGGCCTCTAGGGAAATACGTTGGGCGAATAGTGCCGGTACGACATCGCGGTGAAGCAGGATGTGCCGGATGTGACGGTTTCCGAGCCAGAGTCGCACAATGAACGTCGCAAGGAGAAAAAAAACAAAGACCGCCGAAAACGCTGCTGAAGACATGGCACCCTTATGAGAAAATGACACAAAAATGGTGTTCTTTAGAACACCGCACCGTCGATTCACGCTGTTTTGGAAGCGGCTGAACCGAGACGCGCACCGAGTGGGAGGCGCGATTTCAGCAAGGATTAAATTATGTCACAAGCAATAGAAAAACAGGCAGGGAATGAAACAGCCAAACCGGAAGCCACCAAGCCCGCCAAGCCCAATGAATTCAATTTGGTCTGGGTGGACATGGAAATGACCGGTCTCGATCCGGATAAGGACAAAATCATCGAAATCGCGGTTGTGGTCACGGACGCGGAGCTGAACGTGCTGGCTGAAGGCCCTGTGTTTGCCATTCACCAACCCGACGCGGTGCTGGATGGCATGGATGCCTGGAACAAGGGAACGCACGGTCGCTCGGGGCTGATTGACCGAGTGAAAGCCTCAACCGTAACGGAAGCGGACGCGGAAGTGGCGATTATCGATTTTCTGCGTCATTTTGTTCCCAAGGGCAAGTCGCCGATGTGTGGCAATTCCATCCATCAAGACCGGCGTTTCATGGTGCGTGGCATGCCGAAGCTCGAAGCGTTTTTCCACTACCGCAATGTCGATATTTCCACCCTGAAGGAACTGTGCCGTCGCTGGAAACCCGATTTGCTGAATGGCTTCAAGAAGCACCAAAAGCATACGGCGCTGGCCGATATTCTCGAATCCATTGAAGAACTGCGCTATTACCGGCAGCATTTCATCCAGTCGTAAGCCTTGCTTTACAGCTGCCGGATGTGGCGAGAATCAAACGGCTGCGAGGGGTTGATTAGGTAACAAGAAGAGGATGCGGTATTCTTTTCGGTGCCGCAACGTCTGCCGAATGTTCATGAACGATTCGCCACCCTGGTCAGGCATGAAAAAATTTAAAATCCCGAAAACGGTTCACTGGCTGGTATTGCTCATCGCCCTGAGCATTACGCTATTGATATGGGAATCGGCCAGACGCGATTCCGCAAAAAGGCTGGAGCAAGAATTTGATGTGCTGGTCAGTCAAATCAATAACCGCATTGAAAAACGCGTCCAGGACGGTCGCCTGATACTGCGAGCAACAGCTTCGTTGTTCAACGTCACCAACACGGTGACGCGTCAGGAGTATCGCGATTACATTCAATTCCACGACATCCCCAAAAATTATCCCGGAATCAAAAGTGTAGCGGTATCCAGACTGGTGCAGGGCAAGGAGAAGGCAAAACTGCTCCGGCAAGCCAAAAAAGAGGGGATCAAAAACTACCGGATCTGGCCAGAAGGTGAGCGGGACAGGCTCGCGCCCATCTGGTTCGTGGAGCCATCGTCGGGAGACCATGCAAAAAAAATAGAAGGCTTCGATCTTTTTTCGGAACCCGCCCAGCGAAAAGCCATGGAAAGGGCACGCGATCAAGGCACTTCGGCGATGACGGAGTTGGTGACCATGATGCCGGGGGCTGAAAATGGTCCTCAGACAGGGTTTCTCGTCTTTGCACCGATATATCGGGACGGTAAGCCGCGACAGACGTTAAATGATCGTCGTCGCAACATCATCGGGTGGGCCCATCTGGCTTTTCTGATCGATGAAGCGATACAAAGCGTGATGGGCGACGCAGCGGAAGACACGCGTCAATACATGACGATGCATATCTATTTCAGCAGCAGCCTGTCAGAAAAAAAATTGATCTATGAAAGCAAAAAAAACGACGGGGAGTCGCATCATCACACAGCCCAATTCAAGGCCACGCGCATCATTGAATTACCTGAAAAAAGTTTTATTGTAGAAATTCATTCCACGCCGGCATTTGAATCGCGCATCAATGATGCGAAATCCAACGCCATCCTCATTGCAGGCACAACCGCCAGCGTGCTGATCGCCATGCTGATCTGGCTCTTGGCCCGCGGTCGAGAGAGGGCCGTGCAGCTGGCCAAGCGGATGAATATCGACTTGATCGAAAGCGAAAAGCGCTACCGGCAAATGTTTGAAGATAATGCGTCGATGGTTTACATCATTGATCCCGTCGACGGAAAAATTATCGACGCCAACCGGGCTGCGGCGGATTTCTGGGGTTATACGCAATTCGAATTACGCCAAATGAGTATTGGCGATATCAACGTCAGCGCTTTCACGGAAATCAAGCACGGATTACGGAAACAACTGGAAGGATTGCAGGCTTCATCGCAGGCCAACTTCATCCATCGCCTGAAAGATGGTCGCATGCGCGATGTGGAAATCTACCGGACAACCTTGACGCATCAGGGTAAGGCTTACATTTACTGCATTGCACACGATGTGACGAGTCGCCGGGAGGCAGAGAAGGCTTTGTTTGAAAGCGAATCCAGATTGCACGCGATATTCGAGACGGCCATGGATGCCGTGATTCAGCTGGACGAAAAAGGCATCATCATTGACTGGAATCGGCGCGCTGAAAAAATATTTGGGTGGAAACGTGACGAAATGATCGGCAAATCACTCATCGATATGGTGATACCGGGCGTCAATCACGCAGCGTATCAAGACGGGCTGACAAAATTTGTGGATGGAGAAGATGGCGCCATTCGGCACGCCTACTTTGAGGTGGAGGCCAAGCGCCGTAACGGCCAGGAGTTTCCGATTGAGGTCGCCATGACGACCATGATCGACGGTGAAGGTCGTGCGCAGCAGTGTGCCTTCATGCACGACATCACTGACCGAAAAAAAGGAGAAAACGCACTGCGAAAGGCGCGCATCGAACTTGAAAATCGGGTGTTCGAGAGAACCGCCGAACTGGTCCGGGCCAACCGTCGACTGCAAGCAGAAATCCTCGAAAGAACGGGCGCGCAAGAGGCGTTGCAAGCATCACAGGAAATGTTGCGTCAATTGGTGGCGCATCAGGATCGCATTCGAGAAAATGAACGCAAGCGCATCGCGCGCGAAATTCATGACGAACTGGGCCAGCACTTGCTGGTGTTGCGGATTGACGTATCGATGCTGGGGAAAACCGAAAACGATGATCCGAAAATGAAAGACAAGGTTGATGCGATACTGCAGCACATCGACACGACGATGCGAAGTGTTCGCGCAATTATCAACAATCTGCGGCCTTCGGTGCTGGATTTGGGCTTGTATGCAGCGCTGGAATGGCAGGTTGAAGAGTTCCAGCGCCGAAGCGGGATCATGTGCGATCTGATCGCGGATGGCGAAGATATGGAGCTGGATGATAGCGTGGCAACGGTGCTATTCCGTATTGTGCAAGAAGCGTTGACCAATGTCTTGCGTCATGCCAAGGCCACTTACGTCAAGGTCGAGTTACGTCAGGAAGTCGGGCAATTGACCATGACGATAGCCGACAATGGTATTGGGATGCAGGAAGCCAGAAAGAGCGAACAAAACTCCTTTGGCTTGGTGGGTATCCGGGAGCGGCTGCACATTCTCGGTGGGCATCTGCATATCGAGAGCAACAATAACGGTACGACACTGACGGTCACCGTGCCGCTTTGATGCGGCGCTGACAGGCGCTAGTGAAGTGTTGGCGTTGCGCCACAACACTGCTTGTATTTTTTCCCGCTGCCGCAGGCACAAGGGCCAGCCTGCTCATCCGATTTTTTGGAGACCGATTTGCCGGAGCGTTCGTCGGCTTGGCTCGTGCGAGCGTGCTCCATCCAGAAACGACGAATGGGCAGAATATTGGCCTCCATCTGGATAGCCAGTTTATGCAGTTTCAACGGATCATCAATGAGGGGCGCTTCGTCATCGTCGATTTCCTCCGCACCCAACAAATAAAAAGGCTGCATCAAGGTTGCGCTATCGGATGTCCATATGGCTTTCCAGGCCGTTGGGCGCAGGTTAAGACCCTCCCAAAAACCCATGGCCCAGCCTTCGGCATCGATGAGCATTTTGCCATCCCACTCCTGTTCGCAAAAGAGCGGTTCGTACTCCTTGGACGCCACATCGAAGGTGATGGCAATTTCATTCATGAAGCGCAAGATCAGGTCGGTGATGCGCGACTCTTCTTTGGGTGATTTGAATTTGGGTTTGCAGGCTGGGTCTGCTCCCCAGACGTGCGGCAGCCACTCCGAAACAGGGACGGTTTCAGGGCCGATGACGAGGGCCGTTAAAAAGCCATGCAGTACATCCATTGTCATGGCATCATCCGCACAACTTAAGGACAAGAGGAATCCATCCAGTTCCTCGAATTCTTCGTCGGACAGTGGGTCAACGTCGATAGACATGTCAGAAATACGCAAAAATAAGGGGCAAGAGGAGTCTAACGCACAGCTCGCTATCTGAGCACAAAAAGAAAGCGAAATCCAGAGATTTATCCTTAAAATGTGCAGCATGACAAATAAAGTGCAAGTTTCGTTTGAAAATTTAACACCCGACTGCGTGATGCGTGCGATGGATAGTGTGGGCATTCATGGCGATGGACGCTTATTGGCGTTGAACAGTTACGAAAACCGGGTGTATCTGATTGGGGTTGAGCGCGCGGCTTCCGTAGTGGCCAAATTTTATCGGCCCCTGCGATGGCGCGACGAAGGCATACGGGAAGAGCACGCCTTTATTCAGGAATTGGCGGCGCACGAGATACCGGTGGTAGCCCCGCTGGGACGGGGATCCTCCAGCACGTTGCATGACTATGCGGGATTTCGCTTTGCCGTTTTTCCGATGCAAGGAGGGCGTGCGCCGGAGTTGGACGATCGGGTCACACGGCAATGGCTGGGGCGTTTCATCGGGCGCATCCACGCAGTGGGCGCGGCAAAGCCTTTTCACCACAGACTCAGCCTGAATGTCGAAAGCTTTGGCGAAACCCCGCTGAATTACTTGCTTGAAAATAACTTTTTGCCTTTGGACCTGGAAACGACTTATCAAAGCGTGGCGCAACAAGCGCTGGACGGTGTGCGCCGTTGTTTTGATCGCGCGGGCGACGTAGCGTCGATCCGCTTGCATGGCGATTGTCACGTCGGGAATGTCTTGTGGACGGATGCTGGACCACACTTTGTCGATTTTGACGATTGCCTGATGGGGCCGCCTCTGCAGGATCTTTGGATGTTATTGTCCGGAGATCGGGAAGAAAGAACACAGCAGTTTGGCGAGTTGCTTGCGGGGTATATGCAATTTGCAGATTTCGACGGGCGTCAACTCCATTTGCTTGAAGGATTGCGTACGCTGCGATTGATTCATTATTCAGCCTGGCTGGCGCGCAGATGGGACGATCCGGCTTTCCCGCTGGCCTTCCCATGGTTCAACACACAGCGATACTGGCAGGATCGCATTCTGGAATTGCGCGAGCAGATTGCGCTGATGGATGAACCGCCTTTAGCAGGCTGCTGAAATACTACTGCGGTGGGTCATTTGCTGCGTTGCGCGGTGCTCGGAATCCTCATGTACGTCTATGTACATTCCGGTTCCTGTGCTCCGTGCGCCTTGCATCTGACCATCCTCGTGACGTATTTCAGCAGCCTGCTAGCCTGCTAGAGGCTGTCGGGCAATTATTTCTTCAGCAAGGGAGCGAGCAGAGCCATGGTCCGATCGGTCCCACCACGCTGTTCTTGCGCAAAAGCCAAAGCGCTCACGCGCATCTGTGCGCGCAGCCCGGCATCGCTCAACAGACGGCTGGCTTGCTGCATGGTTTCGGTCGCCGTCTGCACCACGATGGCGGCGCCAGCCATAACGGCATCTTCAGTAACGGCACCAAAGTTGAAAGTGTGTGGCCCGATGAGGACGGGCGTGCCAACGGCGCACGCTTCGATTAGATTTTGTCCGCCCAGTGGAAGGAGACTGCCGCCGATAAACGCAATGTCCGCTGCGGCGTAATAACCGAACATTTCGCCCATCGAATCGCCGAGCAAAACGCGCACGTTTTCAGGTAGCGTTGCGTCCGGTTTCAATGTCGAACGGCGCGCCATGGACAAGCCTCTTTCTGTGATCAGTTGGACGACATCGTCAAAACGCTGCGGATGACGCGGCACGATGATCACCAGTACATCCGGAATGGACAAGGACGCCAGCGCATCCAGCAGCAAAACTTCTTCGCCTTCGCGCGTGCTCGCACACAGCAGCACAGGACGCGCACCGATACAGCCGCGCAAAAATTGCGTGAAGCTTGCCACCGTATCCGGCGGGGTGACATCGAATTTGACACTGCCTGTGACATGCACGTGCTTGGCGCCATACAGATGCAAGCGCTCGCTGTCGGCGTGGGTTTGCGCTGCAACGCAAGCAATGTTCCCGGCGGCATCCGACATCAGCGATGCCGCAATCTTGGCGCGCGACAGCGAGCGCGCGGACATGCGCGCATTGACCAGTGCGACCGGTACGCCATGCGCTTTGCATTGTGCGATCAGATTCGGCCAGATTTCTGTTTCCATCAAGATGCAAATGCGCGGTGAAAAATGTCGCAGAAAGCGCGACATCATCGTGCCAGTGTCGTAGGGCAAAAAACATTGCGTGACGCGTGGTGCCAGTTCGCCGAACAAAGCGGCACCGGTGTCGCGACCGGTGGCTGTCATGTGCGTTAGCAAAATATCGTGATCGGGATAGGCCGAGAGCAAGGCATGAACCAGCGGTTCGGCGGCGCGCGTTTCGCCGACAGAAACGGCATGCAGCCAGATGCGCGGGCGCGCCTCAAGAAGCGGTGCGCGATAAATGCTCAAACGTTCGCCAATGTGGCGGCGGTAGCCGGGTTCTTTTCGTCCGCGCCACCACAAACGCGCCAGCACGATGGGCATCGCCAGCCACCACAGAAGGGAATAGAAAAAACGCATCAGGAAAAACGAAGGTCGGACAAAGTCATGTGCGGATTATCTCGGAAAGGAAGCGGGACGGCAAATGTCAGACACATAAAAACAAAAGCAAAAAACCACACCCGCCCAAGCGCGATGCCTGAACGAGTATGGCATGAAAAACGGCAGCGGCTAGGCTACCGGTGCGGCACAAATTACTTCGTGGCGGGTACGCTGGCCGGCGCTGCAGCCTTTTCTACCTTCTTGGCTTGTGCTGATGCTTTTTTCGACGGGGCTTTTTTGACCTTTTTGGGCGCAGCCTTGGTCTTCTTTACTGCTTTTTGGGAAGCCTTGGCTTTGGGCGCTTTGGCTTTGGCGCTTGCAGCAGGCGTGGCCTTTGTTGCAGAAGCAGGTACAGAAGCGGCAGGGGCTTGCGCGAAAGCGGTACCCGCAACGAACAGAGAAGCAATCAGCGTGGCAATCAGTTTGTTCATGGTATTTCCTTTCAGTGAGAGGCGTAGACGATCTACGTGCTTCCTTAACGCTGTAGGTTGCGGAAGGGACGACGCCCAATTGTGTCAAATTGTGATCAACGAGACGGGTCGATCCGGCAAGCCTTGCGCGTGACTCACGCGCGTCCGCAAACGGGACAGGCGGGATTGCGTGCGATGCCGATGCTGGACCATTCCATGGTGCGCGCATTGAGCATCAGGAGTCTGCCCTGGAGTGATTGGCCGACTCCGGCCAGCAATTTCAAGGCTTCCGTGGCTTGCGACGCTCCGATGATGCCGACGAGCGGTGCGAAAACGCCCATGATCGAACAATGAGTTTCGGGAAATTGTTCGTTTTCAGGGAAGAGACAGGAATAACACGGCGAATCCTCGTGACGTTTGTCGTACACGCTGATTTGTCCGTCAAACATGACGGCGCCGCCGGAAACCAGCGGGACTTTCGCGGCCACGCATGCCCGGTTGATGGCATGACGCGTCGTGAAGTTATCGGTACAGTCCAGCACCACCGTCGCAGTGGGAACCAGTTCATTCAGGCGGTCTTCCTGAACGCGTTCTTGCAAGGCGATGACTTCCACTTCCGGGTTAATCTGCGCGAGCGTCTGCTGGCCAGAGCGCGCCTTGGATTGACCCACGCGATCGGTGGTATGCAAAATCTGCCGCTGTAAATTCGTGAGATCGACCGTATCGTTGTCGACGAGCGTGATTTTGCCGACACCGCCCGATGCCAGATAGTAGGAAACGGGCGACCCCAGTCCGCCAGCACCGATGACGAGCGCATGGGACGCCAGGATGCGTGTTTGTCCCTCGATGCCGATTTCATCCAGCAGGATGTGGCGCGAGTAGCGTAAGAGTTGTTCGTCGTTCACGGTAAGTGGCGTCGACTATGGCGCGCGCATTATTTTTTCTTTTTTTCTTTCTCTTCAACCTTAGCTTTGGAGATTTGCACCGGCAATTTCTTCAAATGGTTGAGCGCTTGCGTCAATTGGAAGTCGTCCTTGCTGCCATATTCCAGGCGCTTGCGTTTTTTCTCCAGTTCCAGCAAACGCATTTCTTCTTCCACTTCATCGCGCTTGTCCTTGGCCGACTCTTCTGCTTTTTTATCCTTGTCATTCGACAAGTGTTTTTGCAAATCCGCCTCGCGCAAGCGAAGCGAGTTCAGCCCATCGCCTTCGGGCGTTTCATCGACCATGAGATCGGGTACGATGCCTTTGGCTTGAATGGAGCGTCCACTCGGTGTGTAGTAACGCGCCGTGGTGAGTTTGATGGCGGTATCGGCCGTCAATTGACGAATGGTTTGTACCGAACCTTTGCCGAAGGTTTGGGTGCCGAGAATCGTTGCGCGCTTGTGATCTTGCAAAGCACCGGCGACAATTTCAGAAGCTGACGCCGAACCCGCATTCACGAGCACCACCATCGGCACGGTTTTCACGGCTGCTGGCAATTTGATGAGCGGATCGGAGAGATTGCGCGCAGCATAGAATTCGCGCCGTGCATAAAAGGTGGCTTTGGAATCCGGCAGCTGACCGTTGGTCGAAACGACGACGGTGTCCTTGGGCAAGAAGGCAGCCGACACGCCGATGGCGCCCGGTAGCACGCCACCCGGATCGTTACGGAGATCCAGCACGAGTCCCTTGACGTTCGGGTCGGAGGCGTACAACTCGTTTAACTTCTTGACGAGATCGACGACGGTCGGTTCTTGAAATTGCGCGACGCGCAACCAGACATAGCCTGGCTCTACAAATTTGGCTTTGACGCTCTTGACGTGAATGACTTCGCGTGTGATGGTGACGATGACTGGTTTTGTCTCGTCTTTGCGCGCGATGGTCAATGTGATCTTGGTATTGGGTTCGCCGCGCATGCGTTTGACTGCTTGATCCAGCGTCATGCCCTTGACTGGCGTCGAGTCGAGTCGCGTAATCAAATCGCCCGGCTTGATGCCCGCGCGATAAGCCGGCGTATCTTCGATGGGAGAAATGACTTTTACATAGCCATCTTCCATGCCGACTTCAATGCCCAGACCGACAAATTTGCCCTGCGTGCCTTCCTTGAGTTCTTTCAGCGCTTTCTTGTCCAGATAAGCCGAATGCGGATCCAGCGAGGACACCATGCCGGAAATGGCTTCCGTCAAAAGCTTCTTGTCTTCAACGGGCTCGACATAGTCTGTCTTGATCAAGCCAAACACGTCAGCCAACTGGCGCAACTCCTCCAGCGGGAGAGGGGCATCGACTTGTTTCTGCGCCATGGCAGAAAAGTGCATGCTGAGTGCGATACCGGCAATCATGCCGACGATAACGAGACTAAATTTTTTGAGTTTGCTGCGCATGTGTCACCTGATGGATACCCAGCCCAAGGGATCGAAAGCCTTTCCCCGGTGCCGCATTTCAAAGTATAAGCCAGAATGCTCGTTTCCGCCGCTGTTACCGGCACCAGCAATGACATCGCCGGTTTGGACGGCATCCCCAACTTGCTTGAAGAGCGATTGATTGTTGCCGTAAATGGTCATGTATTGACCGCCATGATCGACAATAATCAGGTTGCCAAAACCGCGCAGCCAGTCTGCAAAGACCACCTTGCCGCTCGCGATAGACTTGATTTCGGCACCCTCGGTTGTACGGATAAACAAACCTTTCGAACTGGGCCCCGCCTCGCGTTTGCTGCCATATTTCGCCGTAATGGTGCCGCGCACCGGGAGTTTGAGTTTGCCGCGCAGCTTGGCAAAGGCGTTGTTGGTGGCGTCGTCGAAAGACGGTTCATCCTGATTGACCAGTTGTTCTTCGGGGGGCGCTTTCTTGCCTTTGGCGGGTTTTGCTTTTTGGGTTTTTTGCGCGGTGCGTTTCTTGCGTGCGGCGGCTTTGCGCTGTTCCGCGACGAGTTTGCCCAGCTTGTCGACCAGGGCGGTGAGGCGTTGCTGGTTACGTTCGAGGCGGGTCGCTTCCTTGCGCTGCGAGGCAAGCTTGGAAGATATCTGGGACAAGACCGCCGCACGCCGCGTTTTTTCCTTGACGAGTTGTCCACGGTGCGCGCGTTTTTCAGCGGCGATTTCGTCAAGTTCGTCCTTGGCGTTCTGGGTGGCATCTTTGTTGGTTTTCACCGCATCCAGCGAAGCACGCAATTCTTCAATTAGTTTGACCTGGGCCTGGGAGACATAGCCCATGTACTGGAGTTCGCGATTGATCCGGTTGGGGTTGTCACCCGACATCAGCAGTTTGATGTGGTTTTCATTGGCCGTGACGTATTGCTCCCGCAAGAGCTTGGCCAGGCGTTGCTGTTGTCCGGCAACGGTGAGGTTCAGCTTTTTTTGTTCCTCTGAGAGATGTCCCAAGCGTTTTTCGGTTTGCTGTCTTTCCGTTGCCAATTCGCGCAAGGATCGATTGGCGTGGGAAATGGCGGCTTCGGATTCGGCCAAGGTGTCGGCGGCGCTGTCCTTTGCGCTCTCGGTCTTGGAAATCTCGCGTTTGAGCGAATCCAGCTTTTTGTTCAGTTCCGCGCGCTTGGCTTCGGCCGTTTTTTTCTGTTTGGCGCGATCCGTCAGCTTGGTTTGCGCGTGAGCGGAAAACACGAAACAGCACAGGACCAAGAGAGCCAATAGGCAAAACCAGCGTTTTTGGGCGCGATCCGTGCTCTTTTGGTTAAAAAACATGCCGAAAATGCCTATTTCACTGCTCCTTTGATAGTTCCCTGGTTCGCCACGGCTCGTGTTGCAGCTTCAATCGCAGCCGGATCGCCCAGATAATAGCTGCGCAAGGGTTTGAGGTTAGCATCCAGTTCATAAACAAGGGGTTGCCCGGTCGGAATATTTAATCTGGAAATATCTTGATCGCTGATACCTTCCAGTTCCTTGATCAGGCCGCGCAGACTGTTGCCATGGGCCGCGATCAGAATGCGCCGACCGGACCGAATGGCGGGGGCAATCGACTCATGCCACAGCGGCATGACCCGGGCGACCGTGTCCCGGAGGCTCTCGGTCAAGGGGATCTCGCCCGCGTTGAGTGCGGCGTAATGCGGGTCCCGGAAAGACGTGCGGGGATCACTCAATTCCAGTGCAGCTGGCGCGGCATCATAGCTGCGTCGCCAGATGTGGACTTGTTCTTCGCCGTAGCGCGCAGCCGTTTCGGCCTTGTTGAAGCCTTGGAGGGAGCCGTAGTGACGCTCATTGAGACGCCAGTCTGAAATGGTGGGGATCCACATCAGGTTCATCTCCTCCAGCACAATCCAGAGGGTGCGAATCGCGCGCTTCAAAACGGACGTGTAAGCGAGGTCGAAGCTAAAGCCAGCGCCACGCAGCACTTGCCCGGCATAGCGGGCTTCGGCAATGCCCTGGGGCGTGAGATCCACGTCGGTCCAGCCGGTAAAGCGGTTTTCCAGGTTCCAGGTGGATTGGCCGTGGCGCATGAGGACGATTTTGTACATGTTTTGAGTTTCGCGGTTGGGTTGCTGGGATAAGGCAAGACCCTTTCTGAACGGGTCGCCAAAGAATTAATCCGTGGTCACGGTACATATTTTATAATGATAAGGTTTGCAAATCGATGACTCTTAGCAAGGTAATCCAGTGAATTTCATTATCAACAATATTTTTTTAATTGGCGTGGCGGTAGCCTGCATCGTTTTGTTGTTGCTGCCCACGTTGCAGGGCCGCGGACCGCACCAATCGGTGTATATGGTCACGCAAAAAATGAACAAGGAAAGAATCGTTTTTGTGGATATCCGCAAAGATGAAGAATACGACACAGCGCATGTCAAGAATGCCATTCACATTCCGATTGAGGAATTAAAAGAAAAACTCGGTCGGATCGAGCGCTACAAGAACGAACCCGTCGTGGTGATATGTGCCAATGGCAAGCGATCTTCCCGGGCCACGGCCGACCTGAAAAAAGCCGGGTTCAAGGACGTTTCCAGCATCGAAGGCGGGATGAAGGCGTGGATTGATGACGGGATGCCGACGGAAGGCAGCGATGCCGAGGGCGAGAAGGGCAAGGCCAAAAAGAAAGGCAAAGCATGACCCCTCGCGTGGTGATGTATTCCACGGCCATTTGTCCCTACTGCGACCGGGCGAAGCGATTGCTGAAATCCAGAGGCGTCCAAAACATCGAAACCATCCGCATTGATTTGGATGAGTCCGCACGCGAAACCATGGTACAAAAAACCGGTCGCAGAACGGTCCCGCAAATCTACATTGGCGACACGCATGTTGGCGGCTTTGACGATTTGTCGGCGCTGGACAAGGCAGGCGGTTTGACGAAACTGCTGACAAGCCGCTGAAGCCACATTCAAGATTTATTAAACACAGAAACTATTTATTTAGCGAAAGACATTCATGGCTGAAAAACAACAGCAACCGACATTCCAGATCCAACGCGTATATTTGAAGGACCTGTCGCTCGAACAACCCAATTCCCCCGCCATTTTTCTGGAGCAGGCGATGCCCGCCGTCGAGGTGGCCGTGAGCACCGATATGGAAACACTGGCAGAAGGCGTTTATGAATCGCGCGTGACGGTGACCGTGACCGCGAAAATCAATGACAAAACCGCGTATCTGGTCGAGGGCAAGCAGGCGGGTATATTTGAAGTGCGCAATGTCCCGGAAAACGATCTGGAGCCTTTGCTGGCGATTGCCTGTCCGAATATTGTGTACCCTTATTTGCGCGCAAACATCGCCGATGCGATTGCGCGTGCCGGTTTCCCGCCCTTGCACCTCGCGGAAATCAATTTTGAAGCGTTTTACCATGAACGCAAGCAGCGTCAGGCTGCAGCAGAAAACCCCCAGTAACCATCGATTGGACACTCTCGAAGCGGAGGAATGGTATGAAATGGCTTCGCGTATTGGCACTTCTCCTCTGCGCACCGGCTGCGGTCTGTGCGCAATCCTTCAATTACAAAGCGATCGGTGACGCGCCCGCGATCATGTACGACGCGCCCACGCAAAACGGCATCAAGCGTCACATTGCGCCGCCCAGCATGCCGGTCGAGGTGGTGCATGTTTCCGGAGGCTGGTCAAAAGTACGGGATGTGACCGGGGAAATGACCTGGGTCGAAAGCCGTGTGCTGGGCACAAAACGCACGGTGGTAGTGACGGCAGACCGCGCCAAGATTCGCATGCGGGCAGAACCGCTGGCGCCTTTGACGTTTACGGCAGACAAAGGCGTCATTCTGGAAATTGCCGAACCGGTTTCATCCGGCTGGATCAAGGTCCGGCACCGTGACGGACAGGCCGGGTATGTTCAGGCTTCCGAAGTGTGGGGCGCATAAGGTATAGCAAAAATGAAAATTACCATCATCGGCGCAGGCGCATGGGGGACCGCCATGGCGATTGTTTTGGCGCCGCGCAACGACGTGTTGTTGTGGGGGCGCCTCGAATCCGAAATGCGACCGCTTATCGACCAACGCGAAAACACGCAGTTTTTGCCCGGCTTTGCATTGCCGACGTCGTTGCGTCTGAGTTTCAATATTGAGGAAGCGATTGCACATGTCTCCCTAACGTCTGGCGAACCGTCGTTATTGATCGTTGCTACGCCGGTGATGGGGCTGGGACCCACGGCGAGACTACTGAAAGACAAACCGATCCCCAACCTTGTTTGGTTGTGCAAGGGCTTTGAGGAAACCACGGGCCGTTTGCCGCACCAAATTGTCGCCAGCGAATTGGGCGAAGCGATTCCGATCGGCGTGCTATCCGGCCCGTCGTTCGCGCAAGAAGTGGCAGCAGGGATGCCGTGTGCCTTGACGATTGCTTCGCAATCGGCGGCGTTGTGCGAATTGACGACGGCTGCCGTACACGGCGGTAATATGCGTGTGTATTCCAGCGACGATGTCATTGGCGTGGAAGTGGGTGGTGCAGTCAAAAACATCATGGCGATCGCCGCAGGCATCGCCGACGGATTGGATTTGGGGCTCAATGCACGCGCGGCCCTGCTGACGCGCGGGCTGGCGGAAATTACGCGACTTGGTGTGGCGCTCGGCGGCCGCTCTGAAACGTTCATGGGACTGACGGGGGTGGGCGATTTGATTCTCACCTGCACGGGCAATTTGTCACGCAACCGCACGGTAGGGTTGGAGCTCGCGAAAGGCAAAACACTGGATACCGTGGTGACCGAATTGGGACATGTGGCCGAAGGCGTGAATTGCGCGCGGGCAGTGTGCAATCTGGCTGAAAAGATCGGGGTCGACATGCCGATCTCCAATGCAGTGGCCCGTGTGCTGTTCAATGGCGATTCGCCGCGCGAGATGGTGGCGACATTGCTGGCGAGGGACAACAAACCTGAAACGGCGTAACACGCGTTTCAGGTTTGTTGCGGCGTAGGCTAACTTGAGCGTCGCTCAAGTTAAACGAGCAAAGCGAGTGGCCGGAGCCACAATAAATCACCGTAGCGCAGCTGTGTTTCTGCCTTATTGCGACGTAAGCTGACTTGCGCGTAGCTGGCTAAAGCACGTAGCGCGACAAATCCTCATTGACAGCCAAGGCATCCAGGCGGTCGTTGACGTACGCGGCATCAATGGTGATGGTTTGCCCCTGGGCGTCTGTGGCTGAAAACGAAATTTCTTCCAGCAGTTTCTCCATGACCGTATAAAGGCGACGCGCGCCGATATTTTCGGTGCGTTCGTTGACCGAAAACGCAATTTCGGCCAGTCGCTTGATCCCTTCATCGGCAAAAACAATTTTCACGTCTTCGGTGGAGAGCAGCGCTTCGTATTGCGTTGTCAGGCAAGCGTCCGTGCTGGTGAGAATGCGCTCGAAATCCGAAATCGACAGGGAATCGAGTTCGACGCGAATCGGAAAACGCCCCTGCAATTCCGGAATCAAATCCGACGGTTTCGACAAGTGAAAAGCACCGGAAGCGATAAACAGGATGTGATCCGTTTTAATCATGCCGTACTTGGTGTTAACAGTCGTGCCTTCTACCAGCGGCAGTAAATCACGTTGCACGCCTGCGCGCGAGACATCGGCACCGCCGGTTTCGGCACGCCCCGTGATCTTGTCCACTTCATCGAGAAAGACGATGCCATTTTGCTCAATCATGGTGACCGCTTTTTGTTTGATTTCGTCGTGATTGACGAGCTTCTCGGCTTCTTCCTCAATCAAAACTTTTATCGCATCAGGAATTTTCATTTTGCGTGAACGCTTGCGGCCGCTACCCATGCCGGAAAACATTTGCTTGATTTGCTCCGTCATTTCTTCCATGCCCGGGGGCGCCATGATTTCCATGGTTGGCGTAGGCTCAGCAACCTCCAACTCAATTTCCTTGTCATCCAGCGATCCTTCGCGCAGACGTTTGCGAAAGGTTTGACGCGCCACACCGCCGGACGTTTCTGGGGGTGTCGGGCTGGCGTTAAATCCGAAGTCGCGCGGTGGCGGCAGCAAAATATCCAGCACGCGCTCTTCCGCCGCTTCCATGGCTTTTTCGCGCACTTTGCGCATTTCCGCCTCGCGGGTTTGCTTGATGCCGATTTCCGCCAAATCGCGAATGATCGTATCGACATCGCGACCGACATAACCAACCTCGGTGAATTTTGTTGCTTCGATCTTGATGAACGGCGCATCCGCAAGGCGTGCCAAGCGCCGTGCGATTTCCGTCTTGCCGACGCCGGTCGGTCCGATCATCAAAATATTTTTCGGCGTGATTTCGTGACGCAATGGTTCGTTAACTTGCTGACGACGCCAGCGATTGCGCAAGGCAATCGCCACAGCGCGCTTGGCTTTGGATTGGCCAACGACATGCTTGTCGAGTTCGGCGACGATTTCTTTGGGAGTGAGGTTCATGAGGTATGTATTTAATCCAGCGTTTCAATAATGTGCGACATGTTGGTGTAGATGCACAACTCGCCTGCAATAGAGAGGGCTTTGGCGACAATCTCCGCAGGCGAAAATTCCGTATTGCGTTGCAATGCAAGTGCCGCCGATTGCGCGTACGACCCGCCCGAACCGATGGAGCCGATACCTTCTTCGGGTTCGAGCACATCGCCATTGCCGGTAATGATGAGTGTGGATTGCTTGTCGGCGACTAGCAACATCGCTTCCAAGCGGCGCAGGATGCGGTCGGTGCGCCAATCCTTGGCGAGTTCAACTGACGCCCGCATCAAATTGCCTTGGTGCTGTTCCAGTTTGGCTTCAAAGCGATCCAGCAACGTGAAGGCATCCGCAGTGCCGCCTGCAAAGCCGGCCAGCACGCGGCCGTGATACAACTTGCGCACCTTGCGCGCGCTGCCCTTCATGACAATGTTGCCAAGCGTCACCTGTCCGTCGCCGCCCAGCGCGACAGTGTCGCCGCGCCGAACGGACAGAATGGTTGTGCCGTGAAATTGCTCCATGGGTTCCTCGGGGAAGGTTATGGTTAGACAGAATGCTGCCATCCTACATGAATGGGGGCGCGCATGACAATTACAAGAGGACCGTCACAAAAGGAGGAAATTAATTGCACAATGACAGATTGATTGGCCAATAACATTGCTATTCTTGGCACACAGTCGCTGGTACAATGCCCCGCTTTGTCAAAGCAGACGCACCCCCTCATGCCGCACACCTCCCAAATGAATTCCCCGCAACGCGAAGCCGTCCGTTATCTGGAGGGGCCGTGCTTGGTGCTGGCCGGCGCGGGATCCGGCAAGACGCGGGTGATCACGCAAAAGATGGCGCACCTGATCGAAGCTGGGGGATACGAGGCAAAGCATATCGCGGCGCTCACGTTCACGAACAAAGCCGCCGCCGAAATGCAAGAGCGTGTGGCGAAGTTGCTGAAAGATCCGCAACAGGCAGGAGACTTAACGGTATCAACCTTTCATTCTCTGGGCGTCAAAATCCTGCGTCAGGAAGCCAAAGAATTAAAACTCAAAAACAGTTTTTCGATTCTGGATAGCGCAGACTGTTTCGCGTTGGTGCAAGACCTTTCAGTGACGACAGACAAGCAATTGATTCGTCGTACGCAAAATGCGATTTCATTATGGAAGAATGCGCTGTTGACGCCGGATGAAGCGGTGAAGCAGGCGACGGATGAAAATGAAGCGCAAGCGGCGCGCATCTACCGCAATTACTGCGCAACGCTGTCCGCTTATCAGGCGGTGGATTTCGATGATTTGATTCGCTTGCCGGTAGAACTGTTCCGGTCCAATGAGGCAGCGCGCGATCGCTGGCAACGCCGCTTGCGTTATTTGCTCATCGACGAATATCAAGACACCAATGCTTGTCAGTATGAATTGGTGAAACTATTGGTAACAGGCGTGGGCAAAAAGCCGATGTTCACTGCGGTGGGCGACGATGATCAGGCGATTTATGCTTGGCGCGGCGCAACGCTGGAAAATCTGAAAACCTTGCAAACGGATTTTCCCGATTTGAGGCTCGTCAAACTGGAACAAAATTACCGCTCCAGCACACGCATTCTGCAAGCGGCGAATGCCGTGATCGCCAACAACCCGAAGCTGTTTGAAAAAACACTGTGGTCCGATCATGGACAGGGCGATCCCATTGCGGTGACGGCCATGAACGATGAAGAGCAGGAAGCCGAGCACGTGGCCATGCTGCTGTCGGCACATCGTTTCGAACGGCGCGCCCGGTTTTCGGATTACGCCATTTTGTACCGCGGCAATCATCAGGCGCGAGTCATCGAACAAGCGTTGCGCAAGGAGCGCATTCCTTACACGATCTCTGGGGGGCAAAGTTTTTTCGATCGCGCCGAGATCAAAGACATCATCAGTTATTTGCGATTGATTGCGAACGCAGACGACGATCCGGCATTCATTCGTGCGGTGACGACCCCTAAGCGCGGTGTCGGGCAAACCACGCTGGAAGTGCTCGGACAGTTTGCCGGGCAGTGGCAGTGCTCACTGTTTGAAGCCGTATACAAAGGCGGCATCGAGGCGAAATTGCCGGACCGGCAGTTGCGTCCGCTGAAGTCGTTTTGTGATTTCATCAATCAACTCGAAGCGCGCGCGAGTCGTAAAGGGGCGTCGGGTCGCGGTGAAAATGCCGCCGCCGTCCTGGACGATATGATGAAAGAAATACGCTATGAAGCGTATCTCTATGACACGTTTGATGATCGCCAGGCCGTCGAGAAATGGCAGCACGTGACAGAATTCACGACGTGGCTGAAAGAAAAGGGCACCGGTGGCAAAACGGGAGGCGACGGCGAAAAGACGCTGTTGGAACTCACGCAAATGGTGGCGTTGATGACGATGCTGGAGGGGCGTGACGAGGCGAGCGATGCGGTGCGCCTATCGACTTTGCATGCCGCCAAGGGACTGGAATTTCCCCATGTATTCTTAATTGGGGTGGAAGAGGGCATCCTGCCGCATCGCGGCGATCCCGATGCACCTGCCGATGTGATAGCTGCGCGCATTGAAGAAGAGCGGCGGCTCATGTATGTCGGCATCACGCGTGCCCAGCGCAGTTTGCATTTGAGCTGGTGCAAGAAGCGAAAGCGTGCACGCGAACAGATTGTGTGCGAACCGTCCCGGTTCATCGCTGAAATGAAGCTTGATCACGGCGACGCCAAAGCGGCAAAAAATGAATCGCTTACCCCGCAAGATCGATTGTCGAACTTGAAGGCGCTGCTTGGTGCCACCAAGAAATGAAGCGCGTGCTATCGTTCCCTCGCGTATTTGCCTGCATCATATTTTTTTGGCGATCATCACCCAATCATTAACCGATAACCTGTGCACAGTTTGTTGGCCAGCTAACGGTTTTGGTTTGTCTTCAATTTGAGGGTGGCTCGTGTATGCGGGATAAGCGCCCACTGTCAGTGCGCCAACGGCGAACGCGCTGCCACAAAGGCCGATCACGGCAAATGTTTTTGAGAGGATGGATAAGGTTTTATGCATGGAATTTTCTCCAGTAACAAAAATAAAAAACAATCATTAAAAGCCAAACAACAGGCGGATCATAAAAATCAACCGGCAACGAAATGAGGCGTCATGACCGTAAAAATAGGGTACGGAAGAAATGTGACCGCGATGTGAATCACAGGCGCTCTCTGACGTTAAAATGAGGACTTTCGACTTTATTGTTTAGGGGGCGGCTATGAATGAGGCGCGTTTAATCGAGATTGAAATCAAGCTGACCCGTCAGGAAGATTTAGTGGAAGAATTAAACAAAACCGTCTTTCGACAGCAACAACGGCTTGATGACTTGGCGGAAGTGATTGCCGCGTTGGCGAGGCGGCTGGCCGAAGCAGGCATACAGGGTAACGAGCTATTGCCGATCAACGAAAAACCGCCCCACTACTAAAACGATGGATAAACAAAAAAAACATGACGAAATTCTGCATGCCAAGCTGAACCTCGAGACGGCGCAGATGTCCTGGAAAGACCTGGAACGCTTCTTTGCGTCAGGCGTGCTGATTTCGGTCGGCCGCGAACTGGATTTGGTCGATGTGGCGGTGTGTATTGCCAATGACGACAAGGAAGCGGTTGCATCTTGGTTAAAAGTCGGCAGCATCAGAAAAGTCAGTGATGCAGAGGCCGCTGCCTGGAATGAGAAAGAGACCTTGCTATGGACTGTGGTGGTCAAGCCCTGGATTCTGGTGCAGGAAGAGAAAGTCGTGCGCCCCAGCGTCCATTAATCTGGGAAACAACATGAAGATACAGCACCAGACGGGGTGTTTCGCCTGAGATAACGAAAAATATCGAAAGTGACACCGGTTTGGTGTACTCTATACCGCTTCAGGCAAACCGCCCTTTTGGCAACACTTAGCAAGGCAACGAGAACCGAATGAACGTGCAATTGACCCACCCGACGCCCTCCTCCCGCCCCTCTCACCGACTGGCCCGACTCGCTACCCTGGGTGTGCTGCTGGTTGCCGGCTTGCTTGCAGGCTGTTCCCGACCCGGCGATGAAAATGTCAGGCAGCTGGTAGAAGAGGCTTATGAATGCAAGCACATCGAAGTGGTGGAGTTCAATAAATTTGATTCGATGTCTGGCATCTATTCCTATGTCGCTCAATACACTTTTAAGGTGCAATTCAAGGACGGCGAAAAGGGCGCCCAGAAGTACTTTAATGAATTGTTCAACCAGATGGAGATGAAGGGTGACAATTGGGAAGGCTGGATGCAGCAGAAAAAAGTCGTGGACTATATAGGGGAAGAATGCTCTGAAGCCGGACAAGTTGCGCTGGAGCGGATGTCGGAGGTCGTCGTCCAGCAAATGGCTGAAAAGAAAAAAACCGTCCAGATCCCGCTCTTGATGCCGATGATTGGCTGGGCGGAGTACATGCCTGGCAAACGAGGATGGGATATTACCGTCCGGCGCGACAGAGTCAATGGCGAAGCTGATCTGAGTGCGCCCATGAAGCCAGACGTGCTAACGAAGAAGATCGCGAAGAAAAAAGCGCAAAAGAAGTAATTTGAACCAATAAAAACGCCCCTTGATTGGGGCGTTTTTCATGATAGGGCATGCGGCGCGTTATAGGTAATGATTCGCAACCCAATACAGACCAAACATTACTGCGGATACCACGCCGATGGCCAACGCCGCGAAAGCCACAATCTGAATGCGCTCTTGGGGTTTCAGGGCGCAGGGGCTGTCAAAGGCGCAGTTATCGATGGGCGCGTCGTGGTATTGAATGATGGGCGAGGGTTTGCTGGGTTCCATGGCGAGGGTTATTTTAGCAAAAGCTCCGAAACAAAATGCCCCGATTTCTCGGGGCATTTATTTTCCACTCGTTGTGGTTTCGGCCGCTTCGCTTAACGTTCGCTTCGCTCACGTTAGCCTACGCCGCAATGAGTGGGGCAGAGCAAAATTATTTTGCGCTCATGAGTGCGACAGTGGTATCCAGCATGCGGTTGCCCCTGAAAAACAAACGCCCCTAATCGGGGCGTTCATTGTGGCTACTGCCACTCGCTTCGCTCGTTTAACCTGAGCTGCGCTCAGGTTAGCATTCGCCGTAACGAGTGGGGGCAGGGTCGGTTATTTGGCATTCATCAGTGCAACGGTGGTATCCAGCATTCTATTGGAGAACCCCCACTCGTTATCATACCAAGCCATGACTTTGACCAGCGTGCCGCCGCTGACACGCGTTTGCGTGGCGTCGAAGGTGCTGGAAGCCGGGTTGTGGTTGAAATCGACGGAGACCAGCGGTTCGGTGTTGTAGCCCAAGATGCCCGCTTTCGAATTTTTCGACGCTTCTTTCATGATGGCATTGACTTCATCGACAGACGTCGCGCGTGCTGCAGTAAAGGTCAAGTCCACCAGCGAAACGTTGATCGTCGGCACGCGAACGGAAAGACCGTCGAGTTTGCCATTGAGTTCCGGCAGCACCAGGCCTACGGCAGCGGCAGCGCCGGTGCGTGTCGGAATCATGCTCATGGTGGCAGAGCGCGCGCGACGCAAGTCTTCGTGGTACACGTCGGTCAGCACTTGATCGTTGGTGTAAGCATGCACCGTGGTCATCAGGCCAGAAACAATGCCAAGCTTTTCATGCAAGGGTTTGGCAACCGGTGCCAGACAGTTGGTGGTGCAGGAAGCGTTCGAGATCACGGTGTCCGATGCCTTGAGGATGCCGTCGTTGACACCGAAAACAACCGTCGCGTCCACATCCTTGCCGCCGGGCGCGGAAATAATGACTTTCTTGGCGCCGCCTTTCAAGTGGGCCGAGGCGCGTTCTTTGGTGGTGAAAAAGCCCGTGCATTCCAGCACGACATCGACATTGAGTTCTTTCCACGGAATCAGCGCCGGATCGCGTTGCGCGAAGACGCGAATACGATCCCCATTCACAACCATATAATCACCATCGACCGAAACGGTACCGGGAAACTTGCCGTGGGCCGTATCGTATTGTGTCAAATGGGCGTTGGTCTGCGCATTGCCGAGATCATTGATCGCAACGATTTGAATGTCGTGGGTTTTGCCGCCTTCATAGTGGGCACGCAATACATTGCGGCCGATGCGACCATAACCGTTAATTGCGACGCGAATAGTCATTTTCTTCTCCTGATAGTACGTGTAGTGACTGTTTAAAATTGAATTTAGCTGCAACAGCCGCCGCCACCGCAGCAGCAATTGCCGATGAGCACACGTTTCGCCGCTTCCACAACGCCTTCCGTGGTGATGCCGAAATGTTTGAACAGCACGCTGGCGGGTGCCGATTCGCCGAAGGTATCGATGCCGACGACCTCACCTTCCAGGCCTACATACTTGTGCCAGAAATCGGTGACGCCCGCTTCGACGGCGACGCGCGGTAAATCGCGCGGCAGAACGCTTGCCTTGTACAGCGCATCCTGGCGATCAAAGACATCCGTGCAAGGCATGGAGACCACGCGCGCGCCGATGCCTTCGCGCGCCAGTTGATCCGCTGCTTTGACGGCCAGCTCGATTTCCGAACCCGTGGCGATCAAAATGATGTGTGCATCGGGCGCATCGCGCAGCACGTAGCCGCCGCGATTGATGTTGGCGATCTGTTCCTCGGTGCGTTGCATGAAGGGCAGATTCTGACGCGAGAAGATCAGCGTGGACGGACCGTTGTGACGGCGTACTGCATGCGCCCAGGCCACCGCTGCTTCGACCGTATCGCAGGGACGCCAGTTGTCCAAATTCGGGATCAGGCGCAAGCTGGAAACATGCTCGACGGATTGATGCGTCGGCCCGTCTTCGCCCAGACCGATGGAGTCATGCGTGAAAACGAAGAGCGAACGGAGCTGCATCAACGCCGCCATGCGCAGTGCGTTGCGGCTGTAATCCGAGAAAGTGAGGAAGGTCGCGCCGAAGGGAATGAACCCGCCGTGCAGCGCGACGCCATTCATGATGGCGCTCATGCCGAATTCGCGCACACCGTAGCTGATGTGATTACCAGGATGATCCGGCGTCAAGCGAATGCATTCTTTCCAGTTCGTGAGGTTGGACCCGGTCAGGTCTGCGGATCCACCGAGGAATTCCGGCAGCACCGGCGCCATCGCTTGAATCGCATTTTGGCTGGCCTTGCGCGTGGCAATGGTTTCGCCTTTAGCGTTGCAGTCGGCAATGTACTTGCGCACCGTTTCGCCGAAGTTGGGAGGCAACTCGCCTTTCATGCGGCGCACCAGTTCGGCAGCATCGACCGGATAACGTTCGGCATAGGCTTTGAAGAGTGCATCCCAGTCGCCTTGCGCGGTGCGTCCCGTCGCTTTCGCATCCCATGCCGTGTACACGTCGGCGGGAATTTCAAACGGCGGATGCGTCCATCCGATGGCTTCGCGTACGCCCGCGATTTCCTTGTCGCCCAGCGGCGAGCCGTGGCAATCGTGTGAGCCGGCCTTGGTCGGACAACCTTTGCCGATGACGGTTTTGCAGCAAATCAGTGTCGGTTTGTCGGACTTTTTCGCCTGAGCAATCGCGGCATCCACCGCATCAACATTATGACCATCCACCGCGCGAATCACGTTCCAGCCGTAAGCTTCGAAGCGTTTCGGGGTATCGTCGGTGAACCAGCCTTCGACATGTCCGTCAATCGAAATGCCATTGTCGTCGTAGAGCGCGATCAGCTTGTTCAGTTTCCACGTGCCAGCCAGCGCGCAGGATTCATGCGAAATGCCTTCCATCAGGCAGCCGTCGCCGAGGAAAACATAAGTGTAGTGATCAATCAGATCGAAATTCGGTTTGTTGAAATGCGTCGCCAGCAGTTTTTCGGCGAGTGCCATGCCCACGGCGTTGGAAATGCCTTGGCCGAGCGGACCGGTGGTGGTTTCCACGCCCGGCGTCATGTGCGATTCGGGATGCCCCGGCGTCTTCGAATGCATCTGACGGAAATTTTTCAGTTCGCTCATCGGCAAGTCGTAGCCAGTCAGGTGCAGCAAGGCGTACAGAAGCATGGAGCCGTGCCCATTAGAGAGCACGAAGCGGTCGCGATTGATCCACTTCGGGTTCGCGGGGTTGTGGCGCAGATGCTTGCCCCAGAGGGCGACGGCAATTTCCGCCATGCCCATCGGCATGCCCGGATGCCCGGAGTTGGCCTTTTGAACGGCGTCCATTGCCAATGCACGAATTGCATTAGCCATTTTAGTGGTGGAGAGCGAGGTAGTCATAGTGTTTGCCATTTGTCTTGGATGCGGAAAGAAAATCGCGCAAATGCTATTGCAAGAGGGACATTTTACACCAGGGGGCCCTTTCTAAGGCTAAAATTGGGGCAATCCCACTCCCATTCAAACAAATTCCGGCCTTTGAATACATGATAAGCATCAAATTGAGCCGCAATGGGCAAAAAATCCGGGGAAATCGTTTGAGAAAAGCATCCTGAAAGGGTGACCGTGCCGCGCTTTTATTGTTCTGCTCCCCTCTCGTCCAGTGCGCGAATTGTCTTGCCGGAAAGTGTCGCGCAACACGTGCATGTGTTGCGTTTGAAAGAAGAGGACGTCATCACGCTCTTCAACGGCGAGGGTGGCGAATACACGGCTAAGCTGATCAGCATTGAAAAAAAGCGTGCGAGTGCTTTTGTAGTGGCTTTCACCTCGCGCGAAGTGGAATTGCCTTATGTTGTGACCCTCGCGCAAGCGCTGCCCGAAGGGTCGAAGATGGATTGGATCGTGGAAAAAGCGGTGGAGCTCGGCGCAGCAACATTGCAACCGCTGGCCTCGCAACGCGCTGTCATGAAACTGTCAGGCGAGCGGATGGAGAAGCGGCTCGCCCACTGGCAGGCGGTTGTAGCGTCATCCTCTGAACAGTGTGGACGCAATCGTCTGATGTCAGTGGAACCGGTGAGGGAGTTCATGCACTGGGTGGGGGTGCCGAGTGAACAGCCGCGCATTTTGTTTAGCCCGCGTGCCACGCAAAGCTTTACTGATTGGGCGAGGGCGCAGCAACCCCAAGCTGTCACGTTGATTATCGGACCCGAAGGCGGGCTGTCTGAGGAGGAAGAATCGTTTGCTGTAGCGAAAGGTGCAGTGTTGCTGTCGCTGGGTGAGCGGGTGTTGCGAACCGAGACCGCAGGGGTCGCGGCGCTGGCGATGTTGTCAGGGTGCTGGGGTTAACTCAGGCTTGTGCCGATTGCCACAAAACGGGCGTTATCTGCACCAGGACATCATCTGCGCTCCACATGATTTGCCCATCCTGCACCATGCATTGTAATGTCATGTTGCGAGCCGCCAGTTTGGCCATCCCTTGGGTTGCCGACACCGGCAAGCGGATCACGGTGAGATTGGACAAGCGTTCGAGTTTGTCGCGCTGCTGGTTCCACCAGACATCTGCCGCAGTGCCGTAACAAACCACGACGACGTGCGCGGCGCGGCCGCAAGCCTGACGCACGCGACGTTCATCCGGTTGCCCAAGTTCAATCCAGCGAAGAATCTGGCCGGTCAAATCCTTTTGCCACAGGTCTGGTTCGTCATCGGTGCTGATGCCTTTGCCGAAAGAGAGGGCTTCGTCTGCGAACAGCGCGAACGTCAGCAGGCGCACCATCATGCGCTCATCCGTTTCCGACGGATGTCGTGCGAGCGTCAGCGCATGTTCTGCGTAGTAACCGCGATCAATGTCGGAAATATTCAGCGAGGCTTTGAAGATGGTGGATTTGAGTGCCATGCGCAGTGTCTATGCTTGCGTTATTCTTCTTCGCCGACTTTCACCGCATGCTCGCGCGTGGTGTGGAAAGTGAGTTTGGGCCAGCGTTCTTGTGTCAACCGCAAATTCACGGAAGACGTGGCGAGGTAGGCGAGATTGCCTGCGGCATCGTGCGCGAGATTGTGCGAGAGGGCTTTTTCGAAATCATCGAGATTGCGTTTGTCGTCGCCGCTCACCCAACGCGCGCTGCTGATACTCGTGCCTTCGAATGCGGCATCGACGCCGTACTCATTCATTAAACGACTTGCCACAACTTCAAACTGCAGCACGCCAACGGCGCCGAGAATCATGTCGCCGCCAGCCAGTGGCTTGAAGACCTGTACAGCACCTTCTTCGCCAAGTTGTTGCAAGCCTTTCTGAAGCTGCTTGACCTTGAGCGGATTGCGAATGCGTACGACACGGAAAAAATCCGGCGCGAAATACGGAATGCCGGTGAACTGCAACAGTTCGCCTTCCGAAAAGCTGTCGCCAATTTGCATGTTGCCGTGATTCGGCAGGCCGATGATGTCGCCCGCATAGGCTTCTTCCACTTGTTCACGCGACGACGCCATGAATGTCACGACGCTGGATACGCGCACATCGCGCTCCAGACGCAAGTGACGAATGCGCATGCCGCGTTCGAAACGCCCCGAACACACGCGCAAAAAGGCAATACGATCGCGGTGCGCGGGATCCATGTTCGCCTGAATCTTGAAGACAAAACCGGAAAAAGCGGGTTCAGTGGGTTCCACCATGCGTAAGGTCGCATCGCGTGGACGCGGCGGCTGCGCCCAGTCGAGTAGCGCGTTCAGGATTTCACGTACGCCAAAATTATTGATCGCGGAACCGAAGAAGACCGGCGTCAACTCGCCCGCCAGAAATTCCTCCAGGTTGAATGGGTTCGATGCGCCATGCACCAGTTCCACTTCGCTGCGCAATTGCGCAATCTCCATAGGGAACATTTCATCCAGTTTGGGATTGCCGATGCCTTTAATAATTTCAAACGTTTGATCGGCGCGTTCGCTGCCGGCTTCAAACAGCATGACTTCATCGTTCATCAGGTGATACACGCCGCGGAACGACTTGCCCATGCCGATCGGCCAGGTAATCGGCGCGCAACGAATTTTCAAGACAGTTTCAACTTCATCCAGCAATTCCAGCGGATCGCGTGCTTCGCGATCCAGCTTGTTCATGAACGTGATGATCGGCGTATTGCGCATGCGACAAACATTCAGCAATTTGATGGTTTGCTCTTCCACGCCATTACCGGCGTCAATCACCATCAGCGCGGAATCTACCGCTGTCAACACGCGATAAGTGTCTTCCGAAAAATCCTGGTGGCCCGGCGTGTCGAGCAGGTTGACGACGTGATCGCGGTACTCAAATTGCATGACCGAACTGGCGACCGAGATGCCGCGCTGCTTTTCGATTTCCATCCAGTCCGATGTCGCATGCCGCGCACTCTTGCGCGCCTTGACCGTGCCCGCCAGTTGAATCGCGCCGCCGAACAACAGTAGCTTTTCGGTCAGCGTGGTCTTGCCTGCGTCCGGGTGGGAAATGATGCCAAAGGTGCGTCGACGCGCGACTTCCTTCGCGATTAATTTGGCGAGGGCGTCGTTGCTGGAAGCAGCGGTTGACGGTTTGTCTTGATCGGCGGCCATAGGGGGAATTACTTGCGGAAAACACGAGAGTCTAGCTGCTAATCGCCACTGCGTCCAATCAGGAAAAAAGATGTGTTTTAGTCAAGGAGGCCGGGCGCTATTTAGGATGATGATTCACCCAAAACGGCTTCCCACAATTGCAGGGTGGCGCGCGTTTGATCGGCAATATCGTGATGATCGGCACGCGCATCTTCCGTACCTTGCAAGCGGGCCAAATGCTGCCGCTTGCGGAATTCGCGATACGCATCGCCGACTGCCAGCCCCATGCCGCGGGGGATCAGGCTCAATTCATCGCAGATACGCAACAGGGCGATATTGCCGAGGTTGCCCGTGAGCTGCGGATAGCGCGCGGCGTGGAGCAAAACCAGATATTGAACAATGAATTCCACATCCACCATGCCCCCGGCATCCTGCTTCAAATCAAATTGCGTGGTGCGGTTGGGATGGGCGTCGCGCATTTTCTGGCGCATCGCAAGCACGTCCTTCTTGAGTGTGGCTGCATCGCGGGACTGACGCAGCACATCTTCGCGAATTTGCTCGAAACGCGCGCCGATGCTTGCATCGCCCGCGCAAAAGCGCGCGCGGGTGAGCGCCTGATGTTCCCACACCCAGGCGGAATGTTTCTGATACTGATCGAACGCGGCCACCGTCGAGACCAGCATGCCACTGGCGCCGTCAGGACGCAGTGCGGTATCGATATCAAACAGAATGCCAGCGGAGGTGTGCGTCGTCATCCAGGTAATGAAACGTTGCGCAAGACGCGCATAGAGCAAAGGCGCGTCCGGATGATCGTCGTCATATAGAAAAATAACATCGAGATCGGACGCGTAGCCGAGTTCTTTTCCGCCGAGCTTGCCGTAGGCAATGATGGCGAATTGGGGGACATCGCGATGGCGATTGGCAAAGGTTTGCCAGATGGCGTGAAGCGCGGTTGCGACGATGGTGTCCGCCAGAGCGGAAAGATGATCGGCCAAATGTTCCATGGTCAGGCCGCCTTGCAAATCGTGGGCCAGCAAATGAAACAAATGCGCATGATGTACTTCGCGCAGCAAATCCATTTGGCGTTCCGTATCGCCGTGAAATTCGGTCAGTTGCTGTTGTAGGTCGCAGGCGACTTCCTGCCAATCCGGAATGGTTTTGAGCAGCAAGTCATTGATCAATTCGTCCAGCAAAATAGGGTGCTGCGTCAGAAATTGCGCTGCCCAGCCGCTGGCGCGCATCATGCGGATGACGCGTTCAAGCGTGCTTGGGTATTCTGTCAGCAAGGAAAGATAGGATGAACGGCGGGCCACGGCCTCGAACAAATCGAGTAAGCGGGCGAGTGTCGCGAAATGCGCATCGCCAGTTTGGACGATGATCGGGAGCGCCGAGTTGCAGAGCGACGCGAGCAAATCGCGGCTAGTTTCCGGTAGCGCCTTGATGCGCGGGGCTTGCCACATGGTCAGCAAGCGCCTGGCGCTGTCATCCGGGCGTTCAAAGCCGAGCGCTTGCATGCGCGAGACGATGATCTCAAGCTGATCCGACGAGGAATCCGCCATGACGTGCAAATCGATGGCCGTGGCTTCCGCCGCAGAGGGTTCGGATTTTTCGCTAAAGATGACGTCAAAACGACTGGCGACGTATAGGCGATGCACCTCAATCGCGCCGAACAAGGTTGGCGTATCGTCGAAGCCCATGGCTTTCGCCACCAACAGGCGATCCGTGTCGTTGGCCGGAAGCAGATGAGTTTGTGCGTCGTCAAGATATTGAAGACGATGTTCCAGATTGCGCAGGAAAGTGTAGGAATCCAGCAGCTTCTCCACTTCCTCCTGGGTGAGCAAACTTTTTTCCGCCAGGGTGCGCAGCGTGGTGCGGGTCGATCGATCGCGCAAGGCGGCATCGCGACCGCCTCGGATGAGTTGAAAGGACTGCGCCAGAAATTCGATTTCCCGAATGCCGCCGCGGCCCAGCTTGATGTTGTTGCTGCGTTCCGGATGCAACCTTTCCTGACGCGCCACTTCCGCGCGGATCTGGGCGTGCATGGTGCGAATGGCATGAATCACGCTGAAATCGAGATAGCGTCGATACACGAAGGGACGGACGATGTTTTCCAGCTCGGCGATATCTTCAGTCCGGCCGGTGATGGCACGTGCCTTGACCCACGCATAACGCTCCCATTCTCGCCCCTGAACGAACAAATATTCTTCAATCATCGCCAGACTGGCCGCCAGCGGGCCGGATGCCCCGTTGGGGCGCAAGGCCATATCGACGCGGAAAGTAAAACCATCTTCGATGATTTCGGAAATGGCCCCGATCAAACGCTGCCCCAGTCGAACGAAAAATTCATGATTCGAGAGTTGGCGTTGACCGGATGCGGCTTGGGTTTCGCCGCCTTCGCCATAGACGAAGATCAAATCAATATCGGAAGAGACGTTCAGTTCCCGCCCGCCCAGCTTGCCCATGCCGAGCACGATCATTTCCTGAGGGACGCCTGTTTCAGCGCCAATGGGCACACCATGGGCTGCCACCATATCGGTCTTGAGCGCGTCAAGATGGGTGCGGATAACAAAATCCGCAAAGGCACTCATGGTTTCCACCACCTCTGCCAGGTCGGCTTGACCGGTGAGGTCACGCTCGATCAGCGTGGCGATCAACAGATTTCGGACGCGTCGCATGGCGCGTGGGAGGGGAAGGCCCGCGGCTGTTTCCCTTTGTAACAGTGCACCAAAGTCGATTGCCGAGAGGCATAATCCCGTCAGGTTGGCGACTTGCGCCTTTCGGGCAGGGTCGGCATTCAGCCAGTGGGTATAAAAACGCGACGCTTCTGTGGCGGAAATGCGGGATGCGATCATGATGGAAAGGTAAAATAGTGGCCTTGGCTGACACAGGCGGCGGGTTCAGAGTATCCTTGCCAGCATAGCGCAAAAAGCCCTTCATTTAAAACAGTGAAGAAGCGTGTATTGCGGAAAGGAACGCGTGCGCGATCCCTTCACTTTCAGGACTCCCTATATTTTTGGTAGATGACGGCAGATCAACACGATCCGGATTTGAACAAGACGGGCGCTTTTTCCGCGTGGCGCGCCTTACAGGATCGTTATCGTCGTCTTGATGCCACTACCCAACGCCTTCTGGGCATTCTTCTCAAAGTGGGTGTGCTCGTCTACTTCCTGGGATGTGTGGCGTATTTGACGACGCGCTATGTGTTGTGGCCGCGCATCGAAAATTACAAACCACAGATTGAACAAGCGGCCAGCCAGGCTTTGGGCAAACCCGTTTCGATATCCAGCCTGCGGGCTTCGTGGGAAGGCTTCAACCCGCATCTGACGTTGGATGAAGTGGTGATGCGCGATGAGGTGGGGCAAAACAAGGTGGTCTTGCCGCAGGTGGCAGCGAGCTTGTCGTGGTGGTCGATCCCGGCAATGGATTTGCGCTTCAAGCGGCTGGAAATTATCCGGCCGGAACTGGATATCCGGCGCGATCGTCAGGGGAACATCCACATTGCCGGCATGCTGTTTGATTCCGCCAAGGACACAGATAGCGATGGGGCGCAGTGGGTCTTGTCGCAAAACGAGATTGTGATACGCGATGGCCGACTCCGCTGGCAGGACGACATGCGTCAAGCGCCCCTGCTGGCGCTGGAAGAGGTGCATATTGCGATCCAGAATAACTGGTGGTTTCACAAACTGTTGCTGACCGCCAAGCCGCCTGCAGCGCTCGCCGCTCCCATCGAAGTGCGCGGCGATTTTCGGCATCCCTTATTTGCCTCGGACATCTCGGATGTGCGACGCTGGAAAGGGGTCTTGTACGCCGATCTGCAAAATGCGGATCTGATCGCCTGGAAATCTTATATCGACTATCCGTTTGACGTGAATGCCGGACATGGTTCGGTGCGCGCGTGGCTCACGCTGGATCACGCACGTGTAGCGGACTTTACGGCGGATTTGTCTCTCAAGGATGTGGCGGCACGGTTGCGCAGCGATCTGGCGCCGCTCGATCTGGTAGAAATGAGCGGGCGCATTTCGGCACGCGAGATGGGTTCGGTTGACCGTGCTTCGGGAAAGTTGCAGTTTGGTGAAACTGGACACCGCGTTGAATTGATCAACGTGAGTCTCCAGACACGGGAAGGCTTGGTTTTGCCGGAGACGACGATCAGCGAAGAGTACCATCCCGGGCTCTACGGCGAACCTGATCGGACAGCGGTTCAAGTCAAGGAACTGGATCTCGAAACCATCGGCAAATTCGCCCAGTATGTTCCCCTGACGGCGGATCTGAGAAAAATGTTGGCGGAGCTGTCGCCCACGGGACGGATCAAGAATTTTGAGGTGGAGTGGGAAGGGCGTTATCCCGAGCTGGTGTCTTACCGGGTGGGCGGCGAGTTTGCGGGATTAACGCTGAAATCACAGCCTGCGGGCGCGAACCCGTTGGCCACCGGCTTACGCAAGACGCAGGTGCAGCAGGTGGGTATTCCCGGTTTTGAAAATCTGACCGGTCGCATTCACGCCAATCATTTCGGCGGCAACATTGATCTCGATTCCGACAATCTCGTCTTGCATTTCCCCGGGGTGTTCAAGGAACCGGCGATGAAATTCGAGGTGTTCAAGATGCACGCCGAATGGGCTTTTCAGGAAAGACAAAAGCGCTTTGAGCTTGCCATCGGGAAGGCGAGTTTCGTGCATGAGGGGATGGCTGGGAAGCTGTCCGGCAAACATGTTCGACAGCTTAATCTTCAGGATAAATCGCCGGGCTACGTCGATCTGGCGGCGGAGTTTTCCAGCATCGATGTGAAAAAACTGGACCGTTATCTTCCGCTCGTTACGCCGACCGGACTTCGCGCATGGCTGACCGGTGCCATCGAGGAAGGGGTTGCTCGAAATATTCGGCTCAAACTCAAAGGCGATTTGGCCGATTTTCCCTTTGTGGACGCCAAAACCGGTGTGCGCAAGGGAGAGTTTTCGGTGACAGCCGGAATTGAGAATGCCAAGTTGAATTACTCCCCCGGAGATTTCGCCAAAGACGGGGTGTCGCCGATGTGGCCGCAGGCAGAAAAAATTCAGGGACGCATCAGCGTGAATGGCGCGCGCATGGAAATCGAAGCGCGCACGGCTGAAACGGCCAATGTGGCGCTGAAAGATGTGGTGGCCATCATCCCTGACATGCAGTCGAATGATATGCAAGTCGAGATTACGGGAAGTGCTGCCGGCGCCTTGCAGGATTTCTTGAGATACACCCATGTCACGCCGGTGGCGGGCTGGATTGGCAACTTGACGGAAGACAGCCAAGGCAGCGGTCGTGCGCGGCTGGCGCTCAAGCTGATCTTGCCGTTGGAACGCCTGAACGAAAGCAAAGCGCGCGGGGTGCTGCAGTTTGAGGACAATGAAATCAAATTGCTTAAAGACTTGCCGCTTCTGTCGAACGTGAAAGGCCAGCTGGAATTTTATGAAGGCGGATTCAAGTTGCATGACATTAAGGCGGGTTTCCTGGGTGGGGACACGCGCATCGCAGGCGGGACACAAAGCGATGGCAAATTTCTGATCAAGGCGGATGGCAATCTGACGCTGGAAGGCGTGCGCAAGGAATACCCGGCTGTGCCCAGCCGCATCAGCGGCAAGACAAATTATTCGGTGGCGATTAGCGAGCGCGGAAAGATGCCTGATATTCGGGTCGAATCCAATTTGCGTGGTGTCGCGTTTGATTACCCGGCACCGATCAAAAAATTGAAGGATGAGGCTTTGCCGCTCACCTTCCGCTTGACGGATCAGACGCCCGCGAACAGTCCGTACTGGCGCGATCACATCGCCGTGACGCTCGGCAAAAACATGTCGGCACAGTATTACCGACAAAAGACCATGAAGAAGGGCGCGGTTTGGCAGGTGGTGCGGGGGGGTATCGGCATCGATGCCAAACCACCCGAGCCAGCGTCCGGTGTCGCCCTGCGAGTGGTGATGGGACCGTTGAATGTGGATGCGTGGAAAACCGTGTGGGGACCAACTGCCAGTGGACCGAGCGAAAAAAAATCGGGAGCGGCGGCAGGCGGCGTGGCATCCTACTTTTTGCCCAGCACCTTCTCCATCAAAACCCCCAAACTCACCGCTTCCGGACTGCAATTCGATCAGGTGGAATTGCAAGTCGAGCCGCGTGAAAACAGCTTGCAAGTGGGGATCAAGTCTAGACAAGCGACAGGGCATGTGAATCTGGCGGACGCACCGAAGGACGGGTCAAGCAAAATTGTGGCGCGTCTGACGGAATTGAATATCGCTTCGGCCTCCGTGCCTAAAGCCAGTGAATTGCTGGAGGCGTCTGACAAGCCGTCGGAACTCCCGAATCTGGACATCATTGCCGAAAATTTTGAGATTTACGGCCGGAAGTTGGGGCGGCTGGAGCTGGTCGCTGGCAATGCGCCAGGTTCGGAGGGGCGACAATGGAATATCGACAAACTCATGATTGATAATCCGGGTGGAACGCTGAATGCTTCGGGAAAGTGGACTGCCAGAAAAGCGGCGAACAAAACACGCATGCAGTATGCGTTGAAAATCAAGGACGCTGGCAAGTTGCTTACCCGATTGGGTTTCACGGACGTGTTGCGCGAGGGTGAAGGCAAGTTGCATGGCACGCTGGCCTGGAATGGTACGCCGTTCGCCCTGGATAAACCGAGTTTGAGCGGGAAGATCACGCTCTCACTGAAGAAGGGACAGTTTCTCCCCGCTGAACCCGGGGTGGCCAAGTTGCTGAACGTGTTGAGCTTGCAAAGTCTTCCCCGCCGACTGATTCTGGATTTCCGGGATGTGTTTTCAAAGGGCTTCGCTTTTGACAAGGTATCGGCGACGGCCGATATTTCAAAAGGTACGCTGCAAACCAATAATCTCAAAATGCTCGGAGTTGGTTCGACCGTCCTGATGGAAGGGGCGGCTGATATCGTGAACGAAACACAGGATTTGCACGTGGTCGTGATACCGAAACTCGATGCGTCGGCAGCGTCGATAGCGGCGGCTTTTGCGGGGGGGCCGGTGGTGGGGGTTGGCGCGTTTCTTGCACAATTGTTCTTGAAAGATCCGTTGATGAAGGCCATGACGTTTGAGTATCACGTCACGGGATCGTGGGCAGAACCAACCGTGACTAAATTGAAGCGAAAAGAAAACGATAAAATGGAAGAGTAGCCTTTCGAAGGCCAAGACACTGACAAGAATAAAGGGGCATCATGACTAAAGTAGCTGCCGTACAAATGATTTCAGCGCCGACGATTCCGGAAAACCTGGTGACGGCGCGTCGTCTGATCACTGAAGCTGCGCATAAGGGCGCCGAATTGGTGCTGCTGCCCGAATACTGGGCGGCGCTCGAAGCGCGTGACAGCGACAAAATTGCGCATGCCGAAGAGCCCGGCAATGGTCCGGTGCAGGATTTCATGTCCGGCATCGCCAAAGAGCTTGGCATCTGGTTATTGGGCGGGACCGTTTCCTTGAAATCCAGCGTCGCAGGCAAAGTGCTGAATACGACGCTGGTCTACAACCCGCAAGGCGAAAATGTGGCGCGCTACGACAAAATTCATTTGTTCAGTTTTGTGAAGGAAAATGAATCTTACGACGAATCGCGCGCCATTACGCCGGGCGACAAGGTCGTTACGTTCGATGCGCCGTTCGGACGCGTGGGACTGTCGGTATGTTACGACTTGCGTTTTCCGGAACTATACCGCGCGATGGGACCGTGCGCACTGATCGTGATGCCGGCGGCGTTCGTGTACACCACAGGCAAGGCGCACTGGGAAATTTTGCTGCGCGCGCGCGCGATTGAAAACCAGTGCTATTTGTTGGCGTCCGGCCAGGGCGGGCGTCATCCGACGGGGCGCAAAACCTACGGTTACAGCATGCTGATCAATCCGTGGGGCGAGATTGTCGATGTGTTGCCGGAAGGCGAAGGGATTGTGATGGGCGATATCGACCAGAACCTGCTCAACGACATTCGCGAACGCCTGCCGGCATTGAAGCACCGCAAGGTTTAGGGAGTGGTGAGTGGTGAGTGGTGAGTGAGAGCGGCAGCCGATTTGGCCGCTTGGTTTTCCCACTGGCCACTTCCTACTTACGACTCCCCACTAAACACAAACGCCGTATTTTTCCCGATAGGCTGCCACGGCTTCCTTGTATTGCCCCAGTTCTGGCGCCGCTTTGGAATCGGAGAGGAAGCCGAGCAAGTCATTCAGATTGCCGATGGAAACCACCGGCATCTTGTATTGCAGACGGACTTCTTCCACCGCCGACCGCTCGGACAGGGCGCCCTCCTTGCCGGCGCGTTCCATGCGATCCAGCGCAATGAGTACGGCACACGGCGTGGCACCGGCAGCGCGGATGATTTCGACCGATTCGTTGACGGAGGTGCCTGCCGAAATCACATCATCCACGATGACCACGCGGCCCTTCAGCGGCGCACCGACGATGTTGCCGCCTTCGCCATGATCTTTTGCTTCCTTACGGTTGTAAGCGAAAGACACATTGCGGCCTCGGTTGGCCAGCGCGACGGAGGTGGCGGCCACGAGCGTGATGCCTTTGTAGGCGGGACCGAACAGCATGTCGAATTCGACGCCGGCATTCAGCAAGGCCTGGGCATAAAAATCGGCCAGTTTGCCCAGCGTGCTGCCGTCATTAAACAGCCCAGCATTGAAAAAATAAGGGGATTTGCGACCGGCTTTGGTCATGAATTCGCCAAAGCGCAAGACGCCGCTGTCTACGGAAAAGCGGATGAAATCGTTTTGCAAAGTGCCCACAATCAGCTCCAAAAAGGCAAAGTAAAAAGATAATTGGAGTATTGTAGCCTGCTCCGAAAAGTCCTCGCTGATTTTTGAGATAATCCTGTGTCGTTTTCTTTAATACCATCATGAAAATCATTACCGCCAATCTCAATGGGATCCGCTCCGCTGCCAGCAAAGGCTTTTTCGACTGGATGGCGCAGCAGGCTGCCGACGTTGTGTGTGTTCAAGAACTCAAGGCGCAGGCGACCGATATGCAACCGGCTCTTCTTTCGCCGGCTGGTTACCACGGCCACTTTCATTATGCGGAGAAGAAGGGATACTCCGGCGTCGGCGTGTACAGTAAGCGGGAGCCGGATGCCGTGCAAATCGGGTTTGGCGATGCGGAATTCGATGCCGAAGGCCGTTACGTGCGCTGCGACTTCGGCGATCTGAGCGTGATTTCCCTGTATGCGCCGTCCGGCTCGTCCTCCCCCGAGCGACAAGCGGCCAAGTTTCGGTTCATGGCGTTATTCCTGCCACATTTGCAAACGTTGATGGAGGGCGGGCGCGACATCGTGGTGTGCGGTGACTGGAATATCGCGCACAAGGAAATCGACCTCAAGAACTGGAAGAGTAACCAGAAAAATTCCGGCTTTCTGCCCGAAGAACGCGCGTGGATGACGAAAATTTTCGACGAGTTGGGATGGGTGGATGTGTATCGGAAGTTGCACCCGGACGCAACTGGCGAAGCTTATACATGGTGGAGCAATCGCGGGCAGGCTTGGGCCAAGAACGTGGGGTGGCGGATTGATTATCAGGTGACGACAGCCGGTTTAGCCGCCTGCTCCCGCGCAGCATCAGTTTATAAAGCGCAGCGGTTCAGCGACCACGCGCCACTGATCATTGAGTACGATGCGATGCCTTGAGCCTCCTTTCTTTGCGCGAGGCAAACGCATAAACTAATTTCATCCTACTCCTTAGGCCTCATTTTTCCATCGCCATAGCGAAATCTAAACAAGCGCATGGTTTCGGAACACGTGACATTTCTATTAAAATAGTTTCCTTCGTGCAATTCATTGAGCTATATATGGCATCATGCGTCCAAAGCTTATGGTGCTGTACATCTCATGCACATGGCGCAGATATTTTGCAAACGATGGTGTTTCATAAATTTTCAGAATGGTTTGCATGAACCATGCTTTTCGCATCCTGCTTTTGATCCTTGGACTCGCTCTTGCGCCCCTGTCCAATGCGGAGGACTTAGTCATTTCTCGAGCCGTGCTTGAAGATACGACGGGAACGCTGTCCATTGCCGAGGTGGCCGGGCGCGAGTTTGAACCGGTCGGTCCCAAGCTTTTCAAGGGCTTTACCAAGTCGGCGCACTGGCTGCGTGTGACGGTACGGGCGCCTGCGGCAGGGAATGAAGTGGTGCTGTTCGTTCGCCAACCCTACTTAAATGACATTCGGCTTTATGAGGCCGATGCAGGGGATCCGCATCATTGGAAGACGCGCGTGACGGGGAACCACTACCCGTACGGCGACCGTGAACGCGCCAAGAGTACGCTTGGTTTTGTAGTCAACGTTACTGCACCCGAATCAACCTATTATCTGTGCCTCAAAACCAACACGGTTTCACAGATGAGTGTCGAAGCGCTTACGCCGCTTGAGGCGGAGCGTATAGACAACCAGTTCGATCTGATGGAAGTGTTTTTTGTGACGTCCATGCTGGCCTTGCTGATTTGGGCGATCTACAGTTATTACCTGGATCGCTTGCGGTCGGTCGGATTGTTCGCTATCCATCAGGCGGTCTATATCCTGTACGGTGTAAACATCACGGGTTATCTGGCGCCTTGGATGCCGGCAAGCTATCCACAGTTGGCTGATGGGGTGACCGCCATTGCCTATTGTGGGATAGGTTTCACAACGCTGTTGTTTTGCCGGGCGCTGTTTAAACCTTATGCGCCCCCGCCACGCTTGATGCGGGGATTGAAGCTGTTGTTGCTGGTCTTCCCGCTTGAGCTTGTGGCGATAGCCTTGGGCTATATACCGCTTGCACTGATGATCAACCTTGTACTGATTCGGGTTAGCTGGTGGTATTTTGTGATCATGGCTTTTTCGCTTCGAAAAGAACAATCACCGAGCCGACGGGTGCTGCAAGTTTTCTTTGTCACGATCACGCTTATTTTTACCGTGTTTTGGGTTTCCAATCACACGGGCCTGGCAGAAACCATTAGCACGCTTGGGCGGGAGATTCTGATCGTCAATGGTCTGATCATAGCCAGTCTGTTTGCCATGATGTTGCATGCTCGCACGCGTCAGTTGCAGCACGAAAGGCAGCAATCGACACTCGATCTACATCTGGCAAAGCAAAAGCTGGAACTAGAACTAAAGCTCAGGGAGCAGGCTGAATATCAAGCACGTACGGATTATTTGACCGGGTTGTTCAATCGACGTCACTTCATCGAGCTGGCTGAGCGCGAATTAGCGCGTTCAGCGCGTTACCAGAGGCAGTTCACTTTACTCATCATCGATGTCGACCAGTTTAAAGCGATCAACGATACTTGGGGGCACAGTACCGGCGACGTCGTTCTGCAGAAAGTGTCGCTTATTATTCGTGAGGCACTGCGCGATGTCGATATCGTTGGGCGTACTGGTGGAGAGGAGTTCGCAGTTGTCCTGCCTGAAACGAACGCTAATATTGCTATGCATGTTGCGCAACGGCTTTGTAAGATTGTGGCTGATGCTCAAATCATTCCAGATGTGCTGGTCACCATTTCCATAGGATTGACTGAGTCAAATGGAAGGGACATAGACCTTGCCAATTTACTGGATGAAGCAGATCAGGCGATGTATAGAGCCAAGCAATTAGGGCGTAACAGAGTCATATCCGCTGAGTTTCCGGTCTAGTCTATGACGGGAAAGACTAACGGTGAATGCAGTACATATCTATTTGGTCAATTGCAGGATCCCATCAGGAAACTTGGGTATTTGTGTTATTGACTACCAGATTCGACAGGTGGCATTGCTGCCACAGCAAGGAAGGCGGAAGTGTACAAGACGCAGCGATTCAGCGACCACGCGCTGCTAAGAGTGAATTACGACTGGACCACTTGAGGAGCCATGTCTGTTGGCACAACGTCTACGGCGCACCGATGGGGCTGCTTCGGCACAAAGCAGACAGCATCGAACCCTAAAACCGCAAGAGCATCATAATGGATGTGCTCAGACATATAGTTGACTTGATTTGTGTCACGGGATGCGTTTGGTGCGGCGCTATAGTTTGACGCAGGGTCTACGCCCCTCCCTATGTGATAAAACGCCGATAAAAGGGTTGTTCAATTGATCTAAAGGTATAGGAGTGGATGATGTCTATTTCACAAGCAACATCGGCACAACGCAAGTATGCCTTTTCATGGAAACTTCTTGGGAATCTGGACGAGGGGCGGCCCAATCTTGGCCCCATGACCCGGGTGGAAGTATATCGTTTGATGCAATTCTGTTTTCGTGATGTCTTGGAACAGGAATTTGGTACCGAGAAAGCCGACGATCTCTTCTATCGCGCCGGCTATCTCGCTGGCAAGCACTTCTATGACCATGCAGTTGGCCCGGTTCATGATCTCAACACTTTCGTCAAGAAGCTGCAGGAGATTCTGCGTGACATGGCCATTGGGATTCTGAGGGTCGAAGAGGAAGACCTGGCGCATGGCCGATTGGTGCTAACGGTTTCCGAAGATTTGGATTGCTCTGGTCTGCCGGAGTTGAGCTACGAAGTTTGCACCTATGATGAAGGGTTCGTTGCCGCGCTGCTTGAGTCCTTTTCCGGAAAGAAATTCCGTGTGAAGGAAATTGATTGCTGGTGTACCGGTGATCGTACCTGTCGCTTTCAAGCGACGATGGAAACGTCGCAGGATGCTGAATGACGGATTTGGCTGATTTGTTAAAGCGCCTCGCGGACGGGGAGATTCCCACCGAGTTGCCTTCGGACTGTGAGTGCCGCGAGGAACTTCAACAGCTGATCGATTCCTGGGCCGCCATTGTCACCTTTACTCGGGCCATGGCAAATGGCGATTTGTCCGCTACGCTCGACCAGCGTGGTCCTTTGGCCGGTGCGTTGAAGGCATTGCATGCCAATTTACGCCATCTGACTTGGCAAACCAAAGCGGTTGCTGCAGGGGACTTTACACAACGTGTGGAATTTCTTGGCGATTTCTCGGTGGCCTTCAACCATATGGTGGAATCGCTCGTTCAGGCACGCGACAACCTGACAAAGAAAAATCAAGAACTGTCCGAAAGCAAGGCGCGCTTCCGAAACTTGTTCGAGAAAAACACCTCGGTGATGTGGTTAGTTGACCCTGCCACGGGCGAGATCATCGACGTGAATGCGGCAGCAGTCGCTTTTTACGGTTATTCCAAAACGCAACTCACCCGCATGCGGGTCTTCGACATCAACAAAATGTCACCTGAGGGGCTTGCCGCAGAGATGAAGCGCGCAGTCAAGGGGGAATCCAACATTTTCTTGTTCCGGCACCATTTGGCTTCAGGCGAAGTGCGCGACGTGGAAGTACATGCATCGCCAATAAAATGGGAAGGGCGCGCCTTGGTGCTTTCGATCATGCTTGATGTTACCCGTCGCAAGCAGGTAGAAGAAGCACTAAAGGTGAGTGAAGAACGATTGCGTTTAGCCCTCCAAGCCGCGAACCAAAGTTGGTTTGAAGCTGATTTTATTAGCGGGAAAGTAAGCGTCAGTCCAGAATATGCCCGAATGCTCGGCTACGAGCCGGACGAATTCCATACCGATGTTCAGAATTGGGCGGCCCATGTTCATCCGGATGACCGCGATGCAATACGTGCTCTCATTCATACTGCAATTCACGATGAGGCGCCCCTCACTGCAGAATATCGCCGCCAGAGCAAATCCGGCGACTGGAAGTGGATACGCTCCACTGGCAAGGTTGTGCAGTGGGATGATAATCACCGAGCCGCACGGATAATCGGCATTCATGCGGACATCACTGAGCGCAAACGTGCAGAGCGCGAATTGGTGATCCTCACCGCTGCCATCAATCGTTTGCCCGATACCGTCTTACTGATGGACGAACATTTCCATTTCGTCTATGCCAATGATGCAGCATGCCACTCCCTTGGCTACACCCGCGAGGAATTCGCAACGATGACGCCTGTCGATATTGACCCTGATCTTGATTTTGAGTCTCTCAGAGCCATACGGGCTAGGAACAAGGGGTACAGCATCGCCCCTACCTTTGAACGGCGCCATCGCGCACGCGATGGTCACATTTATCCTGTCGAGATTTCACCTAGCCTAGTCGAATTCGATGGCGTGCAGTATAGCTTGACGCTGAGTCGCGACATCACCGAGCGCAAACAGATGGAGGAGCAAATTCGCCAACTGGCATTTTTTGATCCTCTAACCAAATTGCCTAATCGCCGCTTGTTTGCTGACCGCCTCAATCAAGCGATGGCGGTCAGCAAGCGCGGCGGTCGCTACTGTGCAGTAATGTATGCTGACTTGGACAACTTCAAACCGCTCAACGACGCGCATGGACATGAAGCTGGCGATTTACTGCTCATTGAGGTGGCAAATCGATTGAATAGCTGTGTGCGCGAGATGGACACCGTTGCGCGCGTTGGTGGTGATGAGTTTGTTATCCTGATTTGTGAACTGGATCCGGATAAAATCGAATCCGCTAGGCAAGCGCGCGTGATTGCTGAAAAAATCCGCGGCGCATTGGCATTACCCTACGTGCTGGAAATCCGGCATGAAGGGGGGGCTTTAACAACAGTTGAGCACTATGGCTCAGCAAGCATAGGCGTGACGCTGTTTGTCAATCATGAGGCCGATCAAATTAGCATTCTCGACACGGCGGACAAGGCAATGTACCAAGCTAAAGAAGCCGGGCGCAATTCGATTCGGTTTCTTTGAAGAACCATTGCGAAGAGTTCTGGCCGCTTGTCTTTTTTAGCCACCAAGCTGCTTTGGGCACAACTCCGCCACTCGACCGGCGATTGTGGGTTTTTTATGCGATTGACTATCAGGTGGCGACGGCGGGGCTGGCGGCGTTAGCGCGCACGGCTACTATATATAAGTAAGGTGCAGCGGTTCAGCGACCATGCCCCGCTCACGATGGATTACGATCGGACCGTGTGACGCCTCGGCCTGCCGGCATCAATGATTCGTCAAGGGCTGGTTGTTGCGAATACGATTCAGGATGTCTTTGGGGGCGCCGGCCGGGAAGCCGCCCTGACAAAAGAAAAATTGCCGTACGGTGTGGTGAAATTGGTTCGGCGACATGGAAGAAACCGGCTGCCACTGGTTTTCGCGGGTGCGCACCCATTTGCCGCTTGGCGTGCCGTAAGCATAGCGTTTGAATTGCATCGTCATGCAGTTGATGCCTTCAAAACTGATGCTCTTGGCACCTGAAGAACTGGTGGCCACAACCGTGTAGCGCACAACGTATTCGTCGGCGATGGTGAGCGCTTGCGGATCGATGGCAAAGGATTGCCGTGCTGTCGGGCCAGTATCCACCGTCAGCAGGTTTTTCAACACTGGAAATGGTGGCAGTGGCGCTTCCTTTTCTTCCTTGGGGCGCATGGCTTCCAGCGTTTCCGCTTCGTCGTCCGGGCCGTATTTGGCCTGAGCGGTGGTGGCGACAAGCGAGGTGGTGATGAAAAGGGCAATACACACGCCAGCGATGCGCATGCAGGTCGCGATAGTGTGAGAGGTGAAGTAATTATTCATGAACAAGGAGGATGCCCGTGGCGGCATCGCGGCTTTCTATATCTGTGGCCAAGGAACGTTTGCGTTGAGCACCAGGGCGCTTGACGCCTTGTTGCATTGGCGGGGGCAAAAACCGGGAGAGTTCCTGTAGTGCGCGATGATATACGTCGCGTTTGAATTCGATGACGGTTTCGAGCGGCACCCAATAGCTGTGCCAGCGCCAGGCGTCAAATTCAGGGGTTTCGTTGATGCGGAGATTGATGTCATGGTCGCGACCAATCAAGCGCAGGAGAAACCAGATTTGTTTCTGTCCGCGATAATGGCCCCGAATTTCTCGCCGGATGAAATTTTCCGGCACTTCATAACGCAACCAGTCACGTGTTCTGCCAACGACCTTCACATGCTCATGTCGCAGCCCGGTTTCTTCTTCCAGCTCCCGGTACATGGCTTGCTCGGGTGACTCGCCTTGCTTGATGCCACCCTGTGGAAATTGCCAAGAGTGCTCGCGAACACGTTTACCCCAAAAAACCTCGTTTTGGAGGTTTAGCAGGATAATGCCGACGTTCGGGCGGTAACCTTCACGGTCCAGCATAGTGCACCTCAAAACTTTCTGCTGCGGGGCGCCCCTCAGGATAAAACGTAAATCAGCTCGAATATAGGACAATCAGCGCCTGCGCAATGGGTGCGGCGCACGAAAAAGTCACTATTGGAAGCTATTGGAGTCATCTGTCAACGCACCGACCAGCTAATCCTATAAAATAGCATTGATTATACTCCTCCTTTTTTGAAAAGAATTTGCCAAATGCGTGCCTCGCAATTTTTTATCTCTACACTGAAAGAAGCCCCCTCCGACGCCGAAATTGTCAGCCACAAGCTGATGGTGCGGGCCGGGATGATTAAACGGCTGGGTTCCGGGATTTACACCTACATGCCATTGGGTTTGCGGGTTATCCGCAAAGTCGAAAATATTATTCGGGAAGAAATGAACCGGGCGGGCGCGGTGGAGCTGTTGATGCCACTCGTGCAACCTGCCGAGTTGTGGCAAGAAACCGGGCGCTGGCAAAAATACGGCCCCGAGCTGTTGCGGATTAAGGACCGACACGGACGCGACTTCATCATCCAGCCGACGTCGGAAGAGGTCGTGACCGATGTGGCGCGCACGGAAATCAAGTCGTACCGGCAGTTACCGGTGAACTTCTATCATTTCCAGACCAAGTTCCGTGACGAGCGTCGCCCGCGTTTCGGGCTGATGCGTGGGCGCGAATTCACGATGAAGGATGCCTATTCTTTCGACCGGGACGCGGAAGGCATGCGCAAGTCGTACGCGATCATGTATGACGCTTACGTGCGGATCTTCACCCGTTTTGGACTGCAGTTCCGCGCTGTGGCGGCGGACAATGGCGCGATTGGCGGCACCGGGTCGCATGAGTTTCACGTGATTGCAGAAACGGGCGAAGATGCATTGGTGTACTGTCCGGATTCCGATTACGCGGCCAATATGGAAGCGGCCGAAGCCTTGCCGCATCCACAGGCACGTGCGGTGGCGACGCAGCCCATGGAAAAGGTCGCCACGCCGGGCAAAAAAACGATGGAAGAAGTGGCGGTCTTTTTTGGTTTGCCGCTGACCAAGCTGGTGAAGCTGATTGCGGTCATGCGCAAGGGCGAAACGGAAACGGCGCCGGATCGCTTCGCGATCATCTTGCTGCGGGGTGATCACGATCTCAACGAAATCAAGACCCAGAAGCGACTGGGGGAGTTCCGCTTTGCCAGCGACGAGGAGGTGATCACCCATACGACGTGTCGCCCCGGCTACTTGGGCCCGGTCGGGTTGGACGAGGTGGACATTTTTGCCGACCATGCCGTGGAAGCGATGAGCGATTTTGTGTGCGGGGCGAACGAAGCGGGCTATCACTTGACGGGTGTCAATTGGGAACGGGATGTGCCGCTGCCGAAAGTGATCGCCGATTTCCGCAATGTCGTGGCGGGCGATCCGTCACCGGATGGCAAGGGAGCGTTGGCGATCCAGCGCGGCATCGAAGTGGGGCATGTCTTCCAGCTCGGCGACTGTTATTCCGAAAGCATGAAAGCGACGTATCTGGACGAAACCGGCAAACCGCAACTCATGCAAATGGGGTGCTATGGCATCGGCGTCACCCGGATTCTGGGCGCCGCGATCGAGCAGAATTTTGACGACAAGGGCATCATCTGGCCGACGTCGATTGCGCCGTTCGAGGTGGTGCTGTGTCCGATGGGTTACGATCGCAGCGCGATGGTCAAGGAAGCGGCCGACAAGTTGCATGCCGATTTGCAGCAGGCGGGCGTGGACGTGATTCTGGATGATCGTGGCGAGCGGCCCGGCGTCATGCTGGCAGACTGGGAACTGATTGGTGTGCCGCACCGCGTGGTGATTGGGGAGCGCGGACTCAAGGATGGCAAGCTTGAATATCAGGGACGACGTGACGTGGCAGCCACGGCTGTGCCCGTAGCGGAGATGGTGGCGTTTGTGAAAAACCAATTGTCGCCAACGCGTTAAGCGTCGCTTGGAAAAGGCGCTTGAAGACAAGGCGCGTGGTCAGTAAGATTGTTTTACGACGAAATCAAAATGAGTGCCATGATGGTCGACAAGTGGTCTTTTCGCATTGCGCAGGCGGTATTGCTCGCCAGCTTGTGGGTCTGCTTGCCAGCCGCAGCGGGTAACCAGAAGGAAGAAGCACTGGGCGACGCGGTGCGGGTCGCCTTGTCCAATGCCATTACCGACGCCCGTCCGCCCAAGCCCAAATTTGACGATATCAATCACCGCATCCGCTACCTGCACTGGCTGGGGGACATGTCCGAGGGATTGAAGCGCCGGATCCCAGACCCCCAAACCCGACGCGAATTTCTGGAGACGGTTTGGTACGAAGCCAGGCGCGCCGGACTGGAACCGGGTTTGGTAATGGGGCTGATACAGGTGGAATCGGCCTTCAAAAAATATGCCATTTCCAGCGCCAAAGCGCACGGGTACATGCAAGTGATGCCCTTCTGGACGCGTGTGGTGGGGGATGGTGACCGACGCAAGCTCTTTCATATGCAGACTAATTTGCGTTACGGGTGCTCCATCCTGCGCATGTACCTGAACATGGAACATGGCAATTTGTATTTGGCTCTTGGCCGTTATAACGGCAGCCGGGGGCGTGCCGAATATCCCAACGCCGTGCTGGCGGCTTGGCGACAATGGGAAAAGACGGCCAAAGTCACTCCCCAGAATTGGAAGGTGGCGGCAAAGGCCGAATGATCGACGTAAGCCGATAGTCCAATGAAAATGGCCCTGCCATTGCTGGCAGGGCCATTCTTTACCTGAAAATCAGTCAGATCAGGACAGGTGGTTCGAAATGAGTTTGGTCATTTCGAACATGGAGACTTGCTTCTTGCCACCGAAAACGGCGGAGAGCTTGTCGTCTGCATTGATCATGCGCTTGTTGGCGGCATCTTGCAGGCTGTTCTTCTTGATGTAGTCCCACACTTTCTTGGTCACTTCGGTGCGTGGCAACGGGGAAGAACCCACGACAGCGCCCAGAACGGCCGACGGGGTCATCGGCTTCATGAAAGCCGCATTGGGTTTGCGGGCCACTTTCGGCTTGGCGGCTTTTTTCACGGCCGGGTTCTTGGCCGCGACCTTCTTCACAACTTTCTTGGCTGCTGGCTTCTTGGCAGCGGCTTTTTTCGCTGCCGGTTTTTTGGCTGCGGCTTTTTTCACGGCCGGTTTTTTGGCAGCCACTTTTTTCTTGGCTACGGGTTTTTTGGCAGCGGCTTTTTTCGCTGCGGGTTTCTTGGCAGCTACCTTTTTCTTGGCTGCGGGTTTCTTGGCAGCTACTTTCTTCTTGGCTGCCGCTTTCTTTGCTGCTGGTTTTTTGGTTGTCGCCATATTCGAGCCTCGTTCACTTTTAAGGGATGGGAAATTTCACTTATAAGGAACCACTGATTCAATTCATACCGTAGTTTTTCGCATTGAATCAGGGCTTCCCTATACAACTCGAATAATGTTGTGAATTTTCACGCGACGCAAGTTTTTTTTTCGATTTTTTCTCTGAATGTGCATAGAGTGAGACGCCCTAGCCACACATTGAGAAAAAATTCGCTCTAAAACGCTTCTGCGTCGAGAGGGAGAATGAAAAAAATTAGCGCATGCCTGGCATCATGCCCTGCAAGCCGCGCATCATTTTCATCATGCCGCCCCCCTTCAGCTTCTTCATCATTGACTGCATTTGGTCGAATTGGGAGAGCAGGCGGTTGACATCCTGGACTTGAACGCCGGCCCCGGTCGCGATACGGCGCTTGCGCGAAGCCTTGATCAGGTCCGGTTTGGTGCGCTCGGAGGGGGTCATGGCGTTGATGATGCCTTCCATGCGGCGGACGTTGCGCTCCGCCATTTCCATGTTGGTGTGGCTGGCCGATTGCTTCATCTGGGCGGGCATTTTGTCCATCATGCCCGACAACCCGCCCATGTTCTTCATCTGTACCAGTTGCGCCTTGAAGTCGTTCAAGTCGAAGCGTGCGCCGGACTTGAACTTCTTGGCGAGGTCTTCGGCCGTTTTGATATCCACGCTCTTGCGGGCTTCTTCGACTAGGGCGACGATATCGCCCATCCCGAGAATGCGGTTGGCCATCCGTTCCGGGTCGAAGGCTTCCAGACCATCCAGTTTTTCAGAGACGCCGGCAAATTTGATGGGTTTGCCAGTGACATGCCGAACCGAGAGGGCCGCCCCACCTCGGGAGTCGCCGTCGAGCTTGGTCAAGACGACGCCTGTGAGCGGGAGCGCATCGCTGAACGCCTTGGCCGTGTTGATGGCATCCTGTCCCAGCATCGCATCGACCACGAACAGGGTTTCGATAGGCTTGACGGCAGCGTGCAGCGCGGAAATCTCTTTCATCATCGCTTCATCGATGCCCAAGCGCCCGGCCGTGTCGATGATGAGGACGTCGAAATAATGGCGGCGGGCGTGGTCGAGTGCGGCCGTGGCGATGGCAATGGGGTTATCCGTCGCCTGACTGGGGAAGCATTCCGCGCCGGCTTGCTCGGTGACGGTTTGTAACTGGGCAATGGCGGCTGGACGATACACGTCAGCCGAAACGGTCAGCACTTTTTTCTTGGTTTGCTCGCGCAAATGTTTTGCGAGCTTGCCGACGGTGGTGGTTTTGCCTGCGCCTTGCAAGCCAGCCATGAGGATAACCGCTGGCGGCTGGGTGGCAAAACTGAGCTCCGATGCTTTGGGGCCGAGATCGGCACCCATGAGCGCGGCCAGTTCGCGCTGCACGACCCCAACCAGTGCCTGTCCGGGCGAAAGTGAGTTAATCACTTCCTGCCCCATGGCTTTTTCGCGCACTTGCGCGATGAAATCCCGTACGGCGGGGAGGGCAACGTCCGCTTCGAGAAGGGCCAGGCGTACTTCGCGTAGCATTTCGGACGTGTTGGTTTCGGTTAAACGGGCTTCGCCGCGAATGGTCTTAACGACTTTGGCGAGGCGTTGGGTCAGGTTATCCAGCATAAGAAAATCGGCGGGCCGTAGTGAATAAGTGTTTATTGAGTGTGTGCGTAAAGAACACGGGTGATTCGGCATTTTAACCGATGCCCCGCCGAAGGATGGGCCAGAGAGACGTCAAAGCGTGCCTGAAAGTAAGATTTTCGCCATGGCGAAAGAGGGTTTATTTATCGGCAACCCCTGATTGCTATGATTGCGGGCTTGTTTGTATAATGTAAAATTGAACCATAGTTTTTCTCAGGCGCAGCCCCTTACCCAAGAGAAGGAAGGAATAACATGACGACCGATATCGCAATTGCACAAAGTGCCAAAATGCTTCGCATCGCACAAGTAGCCCAAAAACTGGGGATCGAGGAAGAGTGCATGGAGCCGTATGGACACTGGAAGGCGAAGATTTCGCTGGAGTTTCTTGAGACGCTAAAAGATCGTCCGAATGGCAAACTCGTTCTGGTAACGGCGATTAACCCGACGCCTGCAGGCGAAGGCAAGACCACGACGACCGTTGGCTTGGGCGATGCGCTCAATCGTGTTGGCAAGAAAGCGATTATCTGTTTGCGCGAACCTTCGTTGGGGCCCGTGTTCGGTATGAAGGGCGGTGCAGCGGGCGGGGGCTATTCGCAAGTCGTGCCGATGGAAGACATCAACCTGCATTTCACCGGCGACATCAATGCGGTCGCGCTGGCGAATAATTTGCTGGCCGCGCTGATCGATAACCACGTTTTCCACGGCAACGAGCTGGGCATCGACGTGCGCCGCATCGTCTGGCGTCGTGTGATCGACATGAACGATCGCGCGCTGCGTGACATCGCCATTGGTCTGGGTGGCCCGGGCAATGGCTTCCCACGCAATGACGGTTTCGATATTGCCGTGGCATCCGAAGTCATGGCGATCTTCTGTCTGGCGACCAGCATGGCGGATTTGAAGGACCGTCTGGGGCGGATCGTGGTGGCGTATACGCGCGATCGCAAGCCGATCTTGGCCCGCGACCTGAACGCGCAAGGCGCGATGGCCGCGCTGCTGCGTGATGCGATCAAGCCGAACATTGTGCAGACGCTGGAAAACAATGCGGCCTTCATTCATGGTGGTCCGTTCGCGAACATTGCGCATGGCTGCAATTCCGTGATTGCGACGCAGTCGGCCCTCAAGCTGGCGGACTATGTGGTGACGGAAGGCGGTTTCGGCGCCGATCTGGGCGCGGAGAAATTCGTCAATATTAAATGTCGTAAATCCGGTTTGCGTCCGGATTGCGCTGTTGTTGTCACCACCGTGCGCGGTCTCAAATATCACGGCGGCGTTGATCTGGCCGATCTGGGCAAGGAAAACCTCGCGGCGCTGGAAAAAGGCATGGCCAACCTCGAGCGTCACGTTTACAACGTTCGCACGCATTATGGCTTACCGTGCGTCGTGGCCATCAACCACTTCACGCTGGATACAGCAGCGGAGATCAAGCTGTTGCGCGACAAGATGGCGACGCAAGGTGCGCCGGTCGTAGTGTCGCGTCATTGGGCCGAAGGCGGTCGCGGAGCGGAAGATTTGGCCAAGGCTGTCATCAATATGGTTGAAACGACGCCGACCAACTTCAAGTTCCTGTACGAAGACAATATCCCCTTGCTGGACAAGGTCGGTGCGATTGCTACCAAGCTCTACGGAGCGAAGGATGTATCGGCCGATACTGCCGTGCGCAATCAGATTCGCCAACTGGAATTGGATGGCTACGGCCACTTGCCGATTTGCGTTGCCAAGACGCAATACTCCTTCTCGACGGATGCGCAATTGCGCGGCGCGCCGAGCGGTCACTTGCTCAATATTCGTGAAGTCCGGCTTGCCGCCGGTGCTGAATACATCGTGATGATTTGCGGCGATGTCATGACCATGCCGGGCTTGCCCAAGATCCCATCTTCGGCCAGTATCGACGTGAATGCAGATGGTCGGATAACTGGGTTATCATAACAAAAACCTCCCGTGCACCTTTACCTACAGGGTGCGCGGGAGAATTGTTTTTTTGAAAAACCAAACCATGACCAAGAGTCACGTGGTGCGGGTTTTTTGGGCAGATGACGGAAAATAGTCTCGCAATTTAAAGCAATGGCGGTATTATGTAGGATGCTGAATAGGGGTGGATCAGACCGGAAATTGCATGGGCATCATAAATAGTGACCGCTAGGGTAAGAATTTTTTGATAAGGAAAAAAGATGAAAATTGCGATCATTGGAGCCGGGGCAATCGGCGGCTACGTTGGCGTGAAGCTGGCGTTGGCGGGTGAAGACGTGACGTTCATGGTGCGTGGTGCCAATCTGGAAGCGATCAAGAAAAACGGCATGAAGCTGATCATGCACGATGGTACCGAGCACGTTGCGAAAAATGTGAAGGCCACCAACAATTACGATGAGGCAGGTCCGCAGGATATTGTCATTCTGGGCATGAAAGCCCATCAGGTCGAGGCCATCGTAGACGATGTGCAAAAACTTTTTCACGAAAATACCATCGTGATCCCGATGCAAAACGGCATTCCCTACTGGTACTTCCACAAACACGGCGGGCCGTATGAAGGGCACCGCATACAGAGTGTGGATCCGACCGGCCGTATCCTGGAAAAAATTGACCCGGATCGCGTGATTGGTTGCGTGGTGTATCCGGCTTCTGAGCTGACCGAACCTGGTGTAGTCGTGCACATTGAAGGCGATCGTTTCCCGATCGGGGAGCTGGACGGCTCCGTTTCAGAGCGTGCGAAGATGGTATCGGAATGCTTTATCAAGGCCGGTTTCAAGGCGCCGATTCTGGAAAACATCCGTTCGGAAATTTGGCTCAAGCTGTGGGGCAATCTGACGTTCAATCCGATCAGCTCGCTGGCACATTCCACGCTGGTCGATATATGTCAGTACCCGCTCTCGCGCGAGTTGGCGGGCGACATGATGATTGAGGCGCAGCGCATCGCGAACAAGCTGGGCATTGAGTTCCGCGTGCCGCTGGAAAAACGGATTCAAGGTGCCGAGAAGGTCGGCAAACACAAGACTTCCATGTTGCAAGACGTCGAAGCGGGTCGCGCGCCGGAAATTGATGCGCTGGTCGGTTCGGTTGTAGAATTGGGTCGGATTACGCATACGGCGACCCCGCATATCAATACCGTTTATGCGTTGGTTAAACTGCTCGCAAAAACGATGGACGAAGAAAAAGGCCACGTTAAGCTTGTCGGTGAAAACGAGGCATCCCCCAAACATTGATTTATTTATAGCAGGAATGTAACAAGCGCCGGGTGGACGGTGATCCCCCAAGTCCGGCACGATGAGTAACCTAATAATCGAGAACCATCATGGCTGCAGCCACACCTTCACGAAAAAAAATCGCTTCTTTCCACGCGCCGCAACGCGTTTTGCTCGGCCCGGGTCCGTCTAACATCAACCCTCGCGTACTGGCGGCCATGAGCTTGCCGGTGATCGGCCATCTGGACCCGGTCTTTGTCGAAATGATGGAAGAACTCAAGACGCTGTTGCGTTACACGTTCCAGACCGATAACCAACTGACTTTCCCGGTCTCTGGTCCGGGTTCTGTGGGTATGGAAAGCTGTTTCGTCAACATGGTCGAGCCAGGCGACAAGGTCATCGTCGGTCGTAACGGCGTATTCGGCGGCCGCATGATCGAAAACGTCGAACGTTGCGGCGGCACGCCGATTATCGTTGAAGATACCTGGGGCGAACCCGTCGATCCGAACAAGATCGAAGACGCACTGAAAAAGAATCCGGGCGTCAAGGTGGTGGCATTCGTCCAGGCCGAAACCTCGACGGGTTGTGCATCGGATGCCAAGGTGATTGCCGAAATCGCGCACAAGCACGGCGCCATGGTGATTGTGGATGCCGTAACCTCCTTGGGCGGTTCGCCGGTCAAGGTCAAGGAATGGGATCTGGACGCCGTCTATTCCGGCAGCCAGAAATGCCTGTCCTGCACGCCGGGCCTCTCGCCCATCACCTTCAACGAGCGCGCGATTGATTTCGTCAAGAACCGCAAGACCAAGGTGCAAAGCTGGTTCATGGATCTGAACCTGATCCTGAATTACTGGGGCAATACGACGCGCACGTATCACCACACCGCGCCCATTAATGCCCTGTACGCGCTGCATGAAGCCTTGCTCTTGCTCAAGGACGAAGGCATTGAAAACTCCTGGGCGCGTCACACGCGTCATCACTTGGCACTGAAGGCCGGTCTGGAATCGATGGGGCTCAAATATGTGGTCAAGGAAGAAAACCGCTTGCCGCAGATGAACACCGTTTATATTCCGGAAGGCGTCAAAAACGAAGCTGAAGTGCGCAACATTCTGCTCAATGAGTTCAATCTGGAAATCGGCTCAGGCCTCGGCCCCCTCGCTGGGAAGGTTTGGCGGATTGGTCTGATGGGTTATTCCGCGCAATCGGCCAACGTAATGCTGTGTCTGTCTGCACTGGGTTCCGTGTTGGCTGACCAAGGCTTGGCAGTGAAAGTCGGCGAAGCCGAAGCAGCGGCGCATCAATCGTATGCGGCCCAGCACGCGGCGACCGCGCAGCAAATGCGTCAGCCCGGCGGCAAGAAGAAATAAAGCTTTTGTTTGACAAACGCCCCTGCCCACGCAAGTCGGCAGGGGTTTTTGTTTGGCTGAGCGGAGAAGGAGCGGCGCAAGGGGATGGGATGCCGGATCCGGGAAACGCTACGGCTTGGCGAGATGGATGCTGGCGACGATTTCGATGGGGAGGGCATCGCTGCTTGTGCCCAGCACTATGCTCGCACGTTGCGCGTCGGTGTCATCGTCGCCATCGAGGTTGGCGAGTTGGCGCTCCCACATTTGGGCGTACGTTCCTTTGGCGGACAGTAGTTCGCCATGCGTTCCTCGTTCAATGACCCGGCCATGGTCGAGCACGATGATTTGCTGCGCCTCCACAACGGTTGAGAGACGATGCGCAATGACCAGCGTCGTCCGGTTCTGGGCGATGTCTTTTAACTGGGCTTGAATGGCTTGCTCGGATTGCGAATCCAGTGCCGAGGTGGCTTCGTCAAAGATGAGAATCGACGGATTTTTCAAAATCGTCCGCGCGATGGCGACGCGCTGCTTTTCGCCCCCGGAAAGCTTGAGGCCCCGCTCACCGACGAGCGTGTTGTAGCCCTCCGGCAGCGTCACAACAAAGTCGTGGATGCACGCATGCTTGGCGGCTGCCTCGATTTCCACTTGTGTTGCGCCGGGATGACCATAAGCGATGTTGTATCCGATGGTGTTGTTGAAGAGGACCGTGTCCTGCGGCACGATGCCAATGGCGGCGCGCAAGGATTGCTGGGTGACTTGCCGGATGTCTTGTCCATCGATGGTGATGCTGCCGTTGTCGATATCGTAGAAGCGAAAGAGCAGACGCGACAAGGTCGATTTGCCCGAGCCGCTGTGTCCGACGATGGCGGTCGAGGTCCCGGCGGGAATGGCAAAGTTCACATCAATGAGGATTTGCCGATTGGGGTCATAACTGAAATTGACCTGATGGAAGCGCACTTCGGCGCCTTGCACGACCAAGGGACGGGCGTCAGGCGCATCGGTGACGTCGCGGTGTTCGGTCATGATCGAAAAAAGGCGCTCCATATCCGTCAGGCTCTGCTTGATTTCGCGATAAATCACGCCGAGATAATTGAGCGGAATATACAGTTGAATCATGAAGGCATTGACCAGCACCAGATCCCCCAGGGTCATCGCGCCATCGATGACACCTTGCGTGGCACGCCATAAAAGCAGAGAGACCGCCGTGGCGATGATGAGCGCCTGCCCGACATTCAGGACAGACAAAGCGAACTGCGATTTCAGGGCGGCCGCCTCAACCTTTTCCAGTCCGGCGTCGTAAGCGCGTGCTTCATGTTCCTCATTGCCAAAATACTTGACGGTTTCGTAATTGATGATGGAATCAATCGCCTTGTTGTTGGTGTCCGAGTCGAGCTGATTCACTGCGCGACGATAATGTGTGCGCCAATCGGTTACCAGCACTGTGAAGAGGATATACACCACCAGCGTCGAAATCGTGATGACGGAAAACCAGATGTCGTACTGCCAGAGCAGATAAGCGACCACCAAGGCGACCTCGACAATCGTCGGTAAAATGTTATAGAGCGTGTACGTGATCAGCGTCAGAATGCCGCGGGCGCCCCGTTCAATATCACGCGTCATGCTTCCCGTTTGCCGGTTGAGATGAAAGCGGAGAGACAAGGCATGGAGATGCTGAAAGACGCGGTGCGCGATCGACCGAATGGACCGTTGCGTAACCTTGGCAAACGTCAGCTCGCGCAATTCGGTAAAGAGAGAACCGGTTAGCCGCAGCAAGCCATAAGCGATCAACAGCGAGACGGGAAGCGCCAGCATGGCGGACGGCGCTGCGGCACTGACAGCCAGGTCATCGATGATGAGTTTGAGCACCAGCGGCACACCCATGGCGGCAACTTTGGCGCCGAAGAGGAATAGCATCGCGAACAGCACGCGAGCCTTAAACGTCCAAAGAAAGGGGAGAAAGGAGCGAAGCGTCGACCAATCGTCTCGCGGCGTCGCGTCGCGATGAGCGTTGGGTGAACGAGAGTTGCGTCGCATGTTCGGCAAAGAAGAGAGAGATTAAAGTGATTGTAACCGCTCAACAGACGGCGAGAGAAAATGCTGATGGCGCGTCTGAGGTGTGCGAATAAAAGAAAATGGATTTCATCAATACGAAATGAAAATAAATCGTTGTTTTTATGCGCAGATATGCAAGATAATTGTTGCACTCAGAACGCAATGTTGTACGATGCGGAAAAAGCACAGAAATGTTTGACATGTTTTGAAAAATATGAGAACCAAAAGCGTTTGATCAAGCGCAATCTCAAACGCAGCTGAAAAACTCAGGCACAGAAAGGTATCCTAACTCGATGAGTCGAAACGACGCCCAGTCAGTCAATGCTTCGCTCGCTACCCAGCGGGTGTTTGGCGTCGCAGGTGCTTTCATTTGCCGTTTACAGAATACCGAAGCCGGGCGGGTCGCCGGCTTTTTTTGATTTCGCCCTGCGCTACTGGTCGATAGCGGAAGTTCAGTAGTGCAGGTTGTAGCCAAAGCGCCGGAAAACACGGGTGGTTTGGCCGCTACAGAATTCATTAGCGCAAACGGCACCGTTTGCGCCGATGAATAATCCGCCTGGCAAGGGTTGATTTGCTGGTCGGATTTATCATTAACCTGAATTTTTCCATCTGATATGGAGGAGAAAACTATGGCAACAGCAGCTAAAAAGAAACCGGCAGCCAAGAAAAAACCGGCAGCCAAAAAGAAGGTAGCGGCCAAGAAACCGGCAGCTAAGAAAGTCGCGAAGAAGAAAGTAGCGGCGAAGAAACCGGCAGCCAAGAAAGTCGCGAAGAAGAAGGTAGCGGCGAAGAAACCGGCAGCCAAGAAGAAGGTAGCGGCCAAGAAACCGGCAGCCAAGAAAGTCGTGAAGAAAAAAGTAGCGAAAAAGAAGGTAGCGGCCAAGAAACCGGCAGCCAAGAAAGTCGCAAAGAAGAAGGTCGCCAAGAAGGTAGCGGCGAAGAAACCGGCAGCCAAGAAAGTCGCAAAGAAGAAGGTCGCCAAGAAGGTAGCGGCGAAGAAACCGGCAGCAAAGAAGGTCGCGAAGAAGAAAGTCGCGGCCAAGAAACCGGCTGCCAAAAAAAAAGTAGCTAAAAAGCCAGCTGCCAAAAAAGTAGCTAAAAAAAAGGTGGTCGCTAGTGCTCCCGTCGTGACGCAAACGACATTGAGCCCCAGCGCAACCTGGCCTTTTCCGACGGCAGCTAAGCGTCCGTAAAAAGCAAGGCCTGGCTGTAATCAGGCATAATATCCGCTGAGCAACCCAGTGTTGCCAGCGGATTTTTTATGGGTCAACGGAGGGCACGTGCTCAACGAAATTGTGGGGTTGATTGTCGATACGGCGACGACGATTGTGGCCGCAGCGTTTTTATTGCGTTTTTGGGCTCAGGCGGTGCGCGCTCGCCCACCGGAACCGATTGCGCGATTCATTTTTAAGGCCACCAATTGGCTGGTCTTGCCTTTGCGCCGCATCTTGCCCGGGAGCGGCTACGATTGGGCCAGTTTAATCGGAACGATGCTGGTCGCCGTGATCGCGGTGCTGCCCGCGCTGTGGCTGACGTCTCACCTCACGCCCAAATTTGTCGCGCTACTTTCCATCCAGCAGTTCTTCAACTGGATTTTTTATGGCTTGATGGGCTTGTTGGTGATGGAAGCGTTGTTTAGCTGGATCAATCCACGGGCACCGATTGCGCCGTTTATTGGGGCGCTCAACGAACCCGTTTTGCGTCCGATTCGACGCCTCATCCCGCCGTTCGGCGGGATGGATCTCAGCGTTTTGATCGGTTTGGTCTTGTTGCGTGTCGTGTTGATGTTGCTGAACTGGACCCTGGTCTCGCTGATATGAGCAAGCATTGGTGTTCGTCGACGGCCAATGGCTTGCGCCTGGCCGTTCAAATTTCCCCCAACGCCAAACGCACCGAAGTAGTCGGGGAAGCCGAAGCCGTACTCAAAATCAAGCTTCAGGCGCCTCCCGTGGATGGCAAGGCGAACGACATGCTGATCCGATACATTGCCGACAGGCTGGATGTGCCCAAAAGTGCGGTGAGCATTACCCACGGTCTGACGAGCAAGAAAAAACTGATCGAGATTCGAACGTCGCAGTTGACAGTGGAAGCGGCGACACGGTTGTTTCTAGCAGCGTGATGCCGCGTGATGAAAGCGCAAATCCAGTGCGTCAGAAGACTGGATAGCGGCGAGCTGGGTGCGATAAACGCCCCAGTCAAATGACGGGCCGGGGTCGGTTTTGCGCGACGGCGCAATATGTTCGTGACCGGTCGTATCGGTCACCGGATGACGGCGCTGCAAGGCGGCGGTCAGCCGGGCCAGCGCGCGATATTGTGGCGCAGTGAACGGGGTCTCATCCGTTCCCTCCAGTTCAACGCCAATCGAAAAATCATTACAACGATCGCGGCCGCCAAAGGTCGACACCCCGGCGTGCCAGGCGCGATCTGTGGTGGCCACGTATTGCACAATTTCCCCTTGCCGGCGGATCAAAAAATGCGCCGAGACACGCAGCGTGCGCAACTGATCGAAATACGGATGCGCATCGAAGTCCAGGCGATTGAGAAAAAGATCCGTTATCCACGGCCCGCCAAATTGGCCCGGCGGCAAGCTGATGTTGTGAATAACCAATAAGGAAATCGACGTGTCAGGGGGGCGGGCATCACAATTGGGAGATGGGTGGTGTTCCGCCTGCGGACACCAGCCCCTGTCATCAATGCGCAATGTGTGCGCAAGCGCGTTCATGCCTCAGGTTCCTGAATGTTCAGTCGCTGAATTTGATAGCGCAACTGCCGAAAGCTGATGCCCAGCAGTTGCGCGGCGAGCGTTCGGTTGTAGCGGGTTTGGGCCAGCGCGCGCAAAATGATTTCACGCTCAACGGTGTCGAGATACTCCGGAAGCGGAACGGGCAGCCCGTTTGTGATATCCGGGATAAGCGCGTTCACTACAGTCGCAGAAGCGTGTGTGGAGGGAGAGCGTGCCGTGGGTGGTGTCACCAAATGGGGCGCCGTCTGAACGGTGGCAGCATTGCTTTCGGGCGTCACAGACTTAAAGGCAAGATCCGAAACGTCAATGACGCCGTCGTTTGCAAAAGCCAACGCACGCTCCAGGATGTTTTCCAGCTCGCGCACGTTTCCGGGGAAGGTATAGGACCCCAGGGCGGTCAGTGCTGCTGGAGTCAAGTCGGAAGGTTTGGCGCGTCCGGCTAACTTGATGAGAATCGCTTGCGCCAGTGGCACGACATCTTCCAGCCTTTTGCGCAAAGGTGGGAGATTTAAGGTAATGACATTGAGCCGATAATACAAATCTTGGCGGAAGGTGCCCTTGGCGACACAGTCATCCAGGTTTTGATGCGATGCGCAAATGATGCGGACATCTACCGGATCCTCCGTTGTTGAGCCGAGCTTGCGAACGCTGCGCTCCTGGATGGCACGCAGCAGCTTGACTTGCATCGCGAGCGGCAGGTCGGCGACTTCGTCGAGCAAAAGGGTGCCGCCATTGGCAGCCTGGAAAAAGCCATCACGATCTTCAGTGGCGCCGGTAAAGGCGCCTTTGCGGTAACCAAAAAATTCAGCTTCCATCAGCGTTTCGGGGATGGCGCCGCAATTGACGGCTACAAACGGCTTGTCCGATCGGGCACTTTGTGCGTGAATTTCCCGTGCCGCCAATTCCTTTCCCGTGCCGGATTCGCCAGAGATGGCAATCGGTGCCATGCTGCGCGCGAGCTTAGAAATCTGCGCGCGCAAGTTGGCTATCACTTGTGAGTGGCCCGTCAAACGCGAGGCGGCTTGCGGTGTTGAGATCCGGTTCGGGCTGGTCGCGGTGACCAAAGCGTTTTGACGCAAAGCCGAGCTGACCATCGCACGCAACTGATTGAGGGAAACGGGTTTGCTGATGTAATCGAACGCACCGGCTTTGAGCGCGATGACGGCGTTATCGGTACTGCTATAGGCTGTGACGACCGTTACCGGTGTGTTGCGATATTTGCTGGTGATTTCGTGCACCAGTTGCAACCCTTGGCCGTCAGGCAAGCGCATATCTGTGATGACCAGCGCATATTCCGTTTGCCCGAGGCGATCCAGGGCTGCCGTGACAGAACCGACGACGTCCACATCCAACCCCATTTTAATGAGGGTGATTTCAAAAAGTTCACGCAGGTCAGGCTCGTCGTCGACAACCAGAATGCGGGGTGGGGCCGTCATGTCGATAAACTCCCTTGTGAAATATTGGCTTCGGAAAAAGTGATCACGAAACGTCCGCGCGGGGCGTCGGCATCAAACGGATCAGGGTGGAATTCATAGTCCAGCATGGCACCATTATTCGAGCACAATTCGCGGGCGAGATAAAGCCCCAGGCCAGTGCCCTGACGCGACGTGGTGTAAAAGGGCTCAAAAAGATGGGCGCGGACAGCCGCGGTAATGGGCTGACCATCATCCATGACATGCAGCTCCAGACGCGTTGGCGTTGCCTGAACGGTATAAACAAGGATGCCGCCGGGCCGTCCGCTGGCGTAACGCAGCGCATTGTTGAGCAAATTGAGGACGACTTCACGTAAATGCACAGGGTCGAAACGGACCCGGTAATGACTGGGCACATGAATAATTATTTTTTCTTGTGACACATCATGCACTTCCTGAAGCGAGCGCTGGATTTCATGCAGCACCTCGGCCAGGTTGATCATCTCGTGTGACTGGGCTTTTCGCGACAAGTTGAGAATGTCTTCCACCATACGGTTAAGCCGAGTCACGTTGTCAGCAACGATTTTCAGAAGGCGTTGCTGGTTGGGTGTTTGCGCCTCCTCGCCAAACAGGGCCGAGGCATGTGAAATGGCAGCGAGCGGATTGCGAACTTCATGGGCGATACTTGCAGTCAGGCGTCCCATGGAAGCCAGTTTGAGCTGCTGTGCGCGATCATCAATCTTGGCGACATCCTGAAGAAAAATGACGCTGAGTCCTTCGAGAAGTGGGTCGGCCGTTGCTTTGGCAAAGCGCAATTTCAAGTGAGTGCCAAGTGGCGGGGCTTTCTCGCGGCGCATGATGGTGGTCGTTGAAACCTCTTCCGCAGGTTTGATTACCAGATAAGCCAGCGATTCGGAAGATGATTTGGCGTGTGCCGAAGAGGCGTCTTGCCGAGCCTGATGCCAGGCTTCAAAAGCGCTGCGCAACGGTTTGAGATACGCCACGTCAGAGAGTTTGAGGCGATGGGGGGATGCATTCAAGGAGAGTCCCAACATGTTTTCAGCGGCCGGGTTGCACGCAAAAATGACACCATCCCGACCGACCACCATGACGCCATCATCCATTTCGGAGATGACGATGCTGTTGATGGCTTCCTGCATGAGCAAGGCTTTTTCATGCTGAGATGTCAGCTTTTCCTGATTGATTAGTTTCGCGGCCAAGCGGTTGACGATGTAGACAGCGGACAGAAAAGCGGCGCCATAGAGACCGGCTTGCGTAAAGGAGGCTTCGGTCAACCAGTAAAAAAAACGTAAAGCCGTATCGGCCAGCAAAAAAATCGTGACGATGGAGGCAAAAAACAAGGCGATCGGTATGCGCACCAGAATGGCGGCGCTGGTCAGCGGAAAAAGGAAGAGAATGGCCATGCCGCCTTTCATGCCTCCAGCCGCAACGTAGAGCAGGCAAACCACGAAAATGTCGACGACAATCTGGGTAAACAACTGTGCGTAAAAATGCTGACGATGAAAAAGGGTGATCAGGGTAGAGAGGGCGGCAAACCCCAGATAGGACAGGCAGATATTAAAAAGGGTGAAGAAAGTGGTGAGGCGTAGAACGCGCGGTGACTCCAGCCCCCAGAAAAGAAAGAGCAGCACGGCGATCAAGAGGCGCGTAACATTCAGCGCATCCAAGGAGCGCCAAAATGAATGTTGCGAATCGGTTCGGAGTACGGGCATGGTTAGCGAACCATTTGCTGGTCATACGCGAAGGAGGGGCAACGCGCTAAAACCACCCCGATTGGGTCAGGTTCGGCGCGGTGCCAGACAACGCATGATATCAAGGAAGTTAGCCAGCCTGCAGATGATCGATCAGGGATGATAAATAGGTCTGCCGACGTGCTCCAGGCTGCAATAAATGACATTGTCGTGATGAATGGCTTCCGAGGAAGGAATGTAAACGCCGCAGTGCGCGCAGCAAACCATGATTTCGGCGCCGGATTCGTCAAATTGTTTAGGACTGCCCGTTTGCATGATCTTGATCCGGGTGACCGACATCTTTCTGAGTAAGGCCGCCAGCACCAGTCCCAAAAAAGCCAACCAGGCCAAAACTTTCATGTGAAACCCTCGTTATAAATAAAACCTTCCGGCGGGATCGGGAAGGGGTGTTCGACAGAATGGAGCACCGGCATTTTACAAAATGCCCACATTTTTCGTGTTCGCGATCAAATCCCGATTCTTCGTGTCCTTGCCCTGCAGCTTGATGGCCAGACGCAAATCGTTGACCGAATCGGCATTGCGCAAGGCATCTTCGTAGGTGATCAAGTCAGCTTCATACAGGTCAAACAGGGATTGATCGAAAGTTTGCATGCCCAGTTCACGCGACTTTTTCATGGCTTCCTTGATTTCATGAACCTGATTGCGGAAGATGAGATCGGAAATGTAGGGCGAATTCAGCATGACTTCGACCGCGACGCAGCGTCCCTTCGTGTCGCGCAGCGGAATGAGACGTTGCGCGATCATGCCCTTCAGGTTGAACGACAAATCCATGAGCAATTGCTGGCGGCGCTCTTCCGGGAAAAAGTTGATGATGCGGTCCAGCGCCTGATTGGCACTATTGGCATGCAGGGTCGCCAGACAAAGATGGCCGGTTTCGGCAAACATGATCGCGTAATCCATGGTTTCGCGATCACGGATTTCGCCGATCTGAATGACATCCGGGGCCTGGCGCAGGCTGTTTTTCAATGCGATCCCCCAGCTTTCGGTATCCACACCGACTTCGCGGTGCGTGATCAGGCAGCCTCGATTGGGATGGACGAATTCGACCGGGTCTTCGATCGTGATGATGTGCCCCTGGCTGTTTTCGTTGCGGTGGCCCAGCATGGCGGCTAGCGTGGTCGATTTGCCGGAGCCCGTTGCGCCGACCATCAGCACCAAGCCGCGCTTTTCCATGGCCAAATCCCGGAGAGTGGAGGGCAACCCCAAATCTTCAAGTTTTGGAATTTCCGTGTTGATGGTTCGGATCACCATGCCCACGTGCCCCATTTGCATGAAAGCGGAGACGCGGAAACGGCCGAGTTGACCGGGGTTGATCGCGAAATTGCATTCCTTGGTTTGCTCAAAGGACGCCGCTTGTTTGTCGTTCATGATCGCCCGGGCGAGTTCCACCGTGTGGGCTGGCGTCAGCGACTGGTTTGAAATGGGTGTGACCTTGCCATCGATCTTGATCGCTGGCGGGAAATCGGTCGAAATAAAAAGATCGGACCCGCCCTTGGAAACCATCAGGCCCAGCAGGTCAAACATGAATTTTGTAGCTTGATCGCGTTCCATCTTGCACCGGCTCCTGAAAAGTTATCCCGGAAAATTCTCTGGCACTTTGGCGGCCGACCGTGCCACCTGCGCCGAGATCACATTGCGTTTGATTAGTTCCGTTAGATTCTGGTCGAGCGTTTGCATGCCAACGTTGCTGCCGGTTTGAATGGTGGAATACATTTGCGCAATCTTGTTTTCGCGGACCAGGTTCCGAATGGCCGGCGTGGCAATCATGATTTCATGCGCGGCCACGCGACCGGTATCGTCCTTGCGCCGTAACAGGGTTTGCGAAACGATGGCCACCAGCGATTCGGATAGCATGGATCGCACCATTTCCTTTTCTTCGGCGGGAAAGACGTCCACCACGCGGTCAATCGTTTTGGCGGCGGACGAGGTATGCACCGTGCCAAAAACCAAGTGGCCCGTTTCGGCAGCGGTGAGCGCAAGACGAATCGTTTCCAGATCGCGCATTTCGCCGATCAGAATCACGTCCGGATCTTCGCGTAACGCCGAACGCAAAGCGTTATCGAAAGACATCGTGTGCGGGCCGACTTCGCGCTGGTTCACCAGGCTACGCTTGGATTCGTGCACGAATTCGATGGGATCTTCAATCGTCAGGATGTGCGCATTTTCGTTTTCGTTGACATGATTGACCATGGCCGCGAGCGTCGTTGATTTGCCGGAGCCGGTCGGGCCGGTCACCAGCACGAGGCCGCGCGGCCGCATACAGATGTCGGCAAACACTTTGGGGCAGTTCAATTCATCCAGTGTCAAGACTTTGGACGGGATGGTCCGGAATACGGCGGCGGCGCCGCGATCCTGATTAAAGGCGTTGACGCGAAAACGCGCCAAGCCTGGAATTTCAAAAGAAAAATCGCATTCCAGGCGCTCTTCGTAGGTCTTGCGGAGTGCATCGGTCATGATGTCGTAGATCATGCTGTGGACATCCTGGTGCTGCAAGACAGGCAAGTTGATGCGGCGCACATCACCGTGAACGCGCAGCATGGGCGGCAATCCTGAAGAAAGGTGCAGGTCGGAAGCATTATTCTTGACGGAGAATGCCAGCAGTTCGGAGATGTCCATTTATAATCCTTTTAACACTCAAGGAATCGATAGTAGATGATTATGTCCGCAATTTCCCGCAACTTGCAAGCAGTTCATGACCAGATTGCCACGTCTGCCAGACAGGCGTTGCGTGAAGATCAAACGGTGAATTTGCTGGCCGTCTCCAAATCCTGGGAGGCGGAAGCCATTATTGAGGCGGCCCAGGCAGGACAGCGGTCGTTCGGGGAAAACTACGAGCAGGAAGCTGTTGCAAAAATGGCAGTCGTGAAAGCTGCAAGGCCCGATTTGGCGCTGGAATGGCATTTCATTGGCCCCATCCAGGGCAATAAAACCCGGTCTATCGCCGAGCATTTTGACTGGGCGCATGCCGTGGACCGCGAGCGGATCGCCCGGCGCCTCTCCGACCAGCGCCCCTCCCATATGCCGCCACTGAACGTCTGCATCCAGGTGAATATCAGTGGTGAAACGACGAAAAGTGGCGTGCTGCCTGAAGAAGTCGAAGCATTGGCGCGTGTCATCGAAGGCTTGCCGCGTCTGAAATTGCGCGGCTTGATGGCTATACCGGAACCCGAAGATGATCCGGAAAAGCAGCGCGTGCCCTATAAAAAAATGCGGGAACTGTTCGACGCGTTGTGCCGTCGCGGATTAAAATTAGATACTTTGTCGATGGGCATGTCGGATGACATCGCGGCGGCAATAACCGAAGGCGCAACCATTGTGCGCGTGGGCACGGCGATCTTCGGCCATAGGAAACCGAATGAAAAATAAGCTAAAAATTACTTTTGTCGGCGGAGGCAACATGGCCACCGCTTTGGTCGGCGGGCTGGCCGGGAAGCTGACGACGGGTTCCAATATCCATGTGATCGATCTCAACCCTGGGGCCTTGCAGCTTTTGCATCAAAAATACGGCGTCACAACGGCCGAACGCATTGATGCGGCGGTGGCTGGTAGCGACGTGGTGGTGCTGGCTATCAAGCCGCAGCAAATCGGCAGCGTCATTGTTGATTTGGCGCCACACATTTCGACGCAATTGGTGCTGTCCATCATGGCCGGCATCGGCATGGCGGATTTATCGCGTTGGCTGAAGGGGCATCAGGCGATTGTGCGGTGCATGCCCAATACCCCGGCCCTGATTGGTCAAGGCATCACCGGCATGGTGGCGATGCCCGGCGTATCTTCGACTCAGCGTGACGCCGCCGACGCGATCATGCAAGCGGCGGGCGCCACGGTCTGGCTGGACGACGAAAGCAAAATTGACGCGGTGACCGCTGTTTCTGGTAGCGGCCCCGCTTACGTTTTTTATTTCATTGAAGCGATGCAGCAAGCCGCGCAGGAAATGGGATTGACTGCCGATCAGGGACGACAACTGGCCATCGCCACCTTTACGGGTGCTGCGCAGCTGGCTGCGCAATCCGATGAACCGATCAGCGTGCTGCGCGAACGGGTGACGTCCAAAGGCGGCACAACCTTTGCTGCGCTGGCCAGCATGGAGCAGGACCAGGTCAAGGATGTCATTGTTCGTGCCCTGAAGGCGGCGCAAGCGCGCAGCAAGGAACTGGGAGAAGAATTTGGCCGAAACTAGGCCATGGTAAGGCTGCACTTAATATATCTAGCGATGTGAATTCAATTGAAAAGGAAAAATTATGACGACCCGCAGTAAAACATGGAAAGTCCTGGCAGTCGGCGCCGCACTGGCTACCATGCAAATGACCGCTGTTGCGCAAGACAAGAGCAAAGACAGAGGCTGGCTGCCGGATTCCGTATCGGCTGAATACGGTTTTGGCTCGCACGTTGAAATGGTCCGCGCTGCCGTGCAATGGGACTGGAACAAACAGTGGTTTTCGACCGGCGGCTGGAGTCTGGGCGGCTACTGGGATTTGAACGTGATGCAATGGCGCGGGGACCGATACAAGAATATTCGTGGCAAGGATCAGGACATCACCAGCGTCGGCATCACGCCGGTCTTCCGCTGGCAGCGGAACGACAAGAAAGGTTTTTATGTCGAGGGCGGTATTGGTGCCAACCTGCTCTCCGAAACCTATAACAATGCCGGCCACCGGAACGGCACGCTGTTTCAGTTTGGCGACCATGCCGGGCTGGGGTATGTTTTCGGCAATGGGGTCGATCTTGGCGTGAAGTACCAGCATTTCTCGAACGGCGGCATGTCGAATGATAACGACGGCGTCGATTTCACCGAGCTGCGCGTGCTCTACCGCTTCTGATGTGTGGCCAGCAGGAGTGAATTTGAATACTGCCTTACCCCGCGTGGCCTTTCTCGGCATTGGCCTCATGGGCTTGCCGATGGCAAAAAATCTGCTGAAGGCAGGTTATCCGCTCATCGCCTGGAACCGCACACGCGCTAAAGCCGAACCCTTATCGGCAGACGGCGCGCGCGTGGCCAACTCGGTTGCTGAAGCGGTGAAGGATGCCGACATCGTCATCACGATCCTGTCTGACGGCCCCAGCGTGATGGCGGTTGTCCAAGACGCGCTGCCCGCCTTCAAACGCGGCGCGATTGTGGTGGACATGAGTTCGACCAAGCAATCCGAAGCGAAAGACATCCACGCGATGCTGGCAAAAGTTGGCGTGCATTTCGTCGATGCGCCGGTATCCGGCGGCACGGTCGGTGCGGCAGCGGCCACGCTCGCGATCATGGCGGGCGGCAGCGAAGCAGATTTTGATGTCGTCAAGCCGGTGCTCTCCGTGCTCGGACGTCCCACGCTGGTCGGCCCGGTGAGCGCGGGCCAAGTGGCGAAGCTGTGCAATCAACTGATTGTCGGCGGTACGCTCTCCATCATTGCCGAAGCGATGCTCCTCGCGCAAGCGGCGGGCGCCGATCCGGCGGCGATGCGCGCGGCCATTCGCGGCGGCTTTGCGGAAAGTCGATTACTGGAAGTCCACGGTCAGCGCATGCTCGATCGCGCTTTCATTCCCGGCGGCCAGATCAAGACGCAGGCCAAAGACATGGACAACATCATGATGGCAGCGAAAGAGGCGGGCATCACCTTGCCCGTGTCGGCGCTGGTGACGGACATTTATCACAGCATTCTCGATGCATGTCCGAATGCGGATCAATCGGCGGCGTTGCTGGCGATTGAGAAGATGAATCCGGGGAGGCGGGTAGGGGAAGGACCGGATAAGTTTTAAGTAGGTGTATTCCTCCCCCCTTGCGGGACAACTTTCGCGTAGCGATAAGTTGCGACGCAGGCTAACATGAGCGTAGCGAACGTTAAGCGAAGCGGCCGGAGTCAAAAAGGTTGGGGTGAGGGGGCGCTCAGTCGAAATACGCGCAGCAGTTGATCAAGCTTGCCGGGGGTAGCCCGGCGGCTACCCACCTTTTTTGTGTCGCCAAAAAAGGTGGGCCAAAAAAGGCGGCCGCGAGACGCGCCCTTCGGGGCTTCGCCAGCTGCCAGTGCAGCAAAAGCGGGACGCAAAAAAACTCGCTTCGCTCAAACAGTTTTTGCGTCTATTCCGCTTTTGCCTTCTGACAGCGGCAGCGTCTAAGCGGAGGGATACGATGAGTGAAAGTTAGTGGCGGGATTTTTGATGAGCGCCGTGAAAAAATCGAAGTCACCATCGAATGCCGATTAGTTACTCATGTCGCATTCCAGCTTCAGCTCACCGTCCTTCCCGTAATAGACGCTCAATCCAGTTGACGTTGAATCCTCTTTTTTCAGGCGATTATTTACACCTGATTTCTCCACCCATTCACGCAAGCGTAGCACTTCCTCTTTGGCGACTCGTCCAAATTCCAGCTCGTAGGTAATAAGACCGCAACCTGATAGGCAGGTTGTGGCTTTCAATTTTTTAGCAGGAAGCCCAGCGATTTTGATAGGCTTCACAAAAGTCACACTTGAATATCCCCTGTCCGCAGGTTCGTTTGCAACAAACCTGTAGTCCTTAATTTCGCTGGCGTATTTAGCAGGAAATTTGGCACGCGCATCTGGGTCAGGGATCGTAGCTATTAAATCGGCTGCCAGCATATTTTCTCTAATATGTTCGCAGTTATAAAAAGCATCAACCAGATCTCTGGCATACAGTGGCTGCATTAGGCTCAGGGCAGTGGCTCCTGTCAATATCGTTTTCCAGACACGCATTGAAACTCCTTCTTGAACATCAGATTAAACAGGGGCAGATCTCGGCTTCCTATCAGACCTCCTCAAACCTCCCCACCACCTTATTCTTCTGCACCTTATCCCACGCAAACACTTGCCCGTTCATCGCGACGTAAACGCCGTGCGGCAGGGTTTGTGCTGCCGCGCAGGCGAAGCCTAAATTAAACAGCGCGTCGGAATTGTTCATCTCAAAAGGCATCATCGCGCCGGTGAGCACAATCGTTTTGTTGAGTTTGGCTGCGCCGAGCACATGCGCGGTTTCGGGCATGGTATCGGTGCCGTGCGTGATCACGAGGTGCGATTCCACGGCGGACTGGCAGGCGGTCAGCACTTTCTGACGATCTGCATCCTGCATGTGCAGTGAGTCGAGGAGCATCAGCGGTTCGACGACATACGGAATCGTGATGCGCGCTTGCGCGAGCATCTGCGGGATGTGCGTTTCGACAAACGAGAGTTCGCCTGCAATGGCGTGATAGTGTTTGTCGAGCGTGCCGCCGGTGACGATGAAGCGAAGCGTCATGTTGCCTCCTTTAGATGAATGCTTTCTTGCGTGTGCTGCGCGAATGCCGCCACATCTGGTTCCAGCCCGGTGGCCAGGGAAAATCCGGGCCGCCGTACTCCGGCACGTTGTGGCGCACGGCATGCACGGGCAGTGGGCCCGGTGCATGCGGATCGCGGTCGCCCAGTTCCAGGCTGTACATGTAATTTGGCAAGAGCGCGTCGCACACGGTCTTGAACCAGTGCGTGTGATCTTCATCACGCCCGAGGGCTTGCGCCAATCCTTCCGGGTCGCATTTGGCGAGGCAGCTCGCCAGTTCTTCGGCATTCGCGCCGGGCGTATCGCCCCAGCCCATCACCGGGTTGAAAATGTAATCGGAGCCGGAGCCGTACCAGCCTTCGCGCCACGGACGGTAAATCCAGTTGCGTGTGCCGGTGAACAAATGCCAGCGGTAATGCATGCCGGACGGGCGCGGCCAGGAATGCAGATAGAGTTTTTCGTAACCCGCTTGGTGCAGTTCGCGCACCATCGCCATCAGCCGTGCGTGCGGCGTACGGTCGGGTGCAGCGATGCGAAAGCGGATCGGCTCGCCATCGGAATGTTCGAGTTCGTCTGAAGAGAGATTGAGATCCAGCACTTTCGATTCGCTGCCAAAGCGCACGGACACCCAGCCTGTCAGAAGATTGACGGCCGTGAGCACGCCATAGCCGCGATAGCGGTGAAAGACGACGGTGCCGGGGGCGATGGGTTTCATGCGTTAAATATAGAGAAACGAAAAGCTATTCCATATCAGGGTTATCAGTCTCTGGTGCCAGCGCATCGCGCGGCGGGCCAGGCTGATTTTTCAAGAGTTCGGCGCGTCGCGTCGGCGTTTCCAGGCTAATGCGGCCAAGTGCGCCAGTGCGGAAATCCTGCAGCAAATGATGGGCCGCGCGCTCCAGATCCATATCGCCGCCGCGCATTTTCAGGCTGCGTTTTTGCGCCACCGCCTCCAGCACACCCACGGCATCCACTTTGCCGACATCAATACCGTAACGTGCTGTCAGCGTTTTCGGATAATACGCGAGCAATTGTTCGGCGAGAAAAACGGCGAGTTCTTCTTCGATGAGGGCATTCACGCCGACTGCATGGCAGATCGCCAGCATCAGCCCGTCTGTCGGATATTCGATCTTCGGCCACAGCATGCCCGGCGTATCCGTGAGGACGATATCCTTGCCGAGGTACAGCCGCTGCTGGGATTTCGTGACGGCCGGTTCGTCGCCGACTTTCGCGACGCGTTTTTTCAGCAGCGCATTCATCAGCGTTGATTTGCCGACGTTCGGGATGCCCATGATCATCATGCGCAGCGGCTTGGTCGGTTGGGCGCGATGCGGCGCGAGCGTTTTGCACACCGTCGGAATTTTGGCGACTTGTGCCGGTTCGAGTGTGGTGAGCGCGATGGCGGTTACGCCAGGCTGCGCGTTGTAGAAATCCAGCCATTGTTGTGTGGCCACCGGATCGGCGAGGTCGCTTTTGTTCAGAATTTTCAGGCAAGGACGTTGCCGTTCTTTTCGGAGCTGTTCGACCATCGGATTTGCGCTCGCTTGCGGAATGCGTGCATCCAGCACCTCGATCACCAGATCGGTGGTCTTCATGGTCTCTGCCGCTTTTCGCTTCGCGGCGTTCATGTGTCCCGGGAACCATTGAATGGCCATGTGTTCGTCTTTCTTGTTGATGCGTTTATTGTCCCGCAAGCGTGCGGATGTGTGCGACGGCGCTGTTTGCGAGTGATTCGAGGTTGTAGCCGCCCTCCAAAAAGCTGACGATGCGCCCCTGCGCATAGACGTCGGCGATATCCATCATCTGGCGGGTGATCCACGCGTAGTCGTCTTCAACCAGCGCCAGATCGCCCAGCGTGTCGTGACGATGCGCATCGAATCCGGCGGAAAAATAAATCAGTTGGGGTTTATGGCGATGCAGGGCCGGTAGCCAGCGGTTTTCGACGAGACGGCGAATTTTCGTGCCATCGGCGCGCGATTCGAGTGGCACATGCACCATGTGTTCACGCGGCCGGTCGTTGCCATACATTGGATAAATGCCGCGCTGGTAAAAGCTCACCATCATGGCGCGGGGTTCGTCGATAAAAATGTCTTCGGTGCCATTGCCGTGATGCACGTCGATATCCACAATTGCCACGCGTTCCAGCCCGCGTACGTCCAGCGCATGTCGCGCGGCAATTGCGACGTTGTTGAACAGGCAGAAGCCCATCGGCGTGCTGGCGGTAGCGTGGTGGCCGATGGGACGCACTAGGCAAAACGCATTGCGAACGTCGCCGTTTAGCACAGCATCGGTGGCGGCAACGCCGGCACCCGCCGCGCGCAGGGCGGCTTTCCAGCTATGCGTGTTGACGGACATGCCGCCTACGCCGCAATATTCGCCAGGCTGTTCCGGTGTGATCGCCTGCACTTTCTCGATGAGTTTGGCTTCGTGCACGCGCAGCAAATCTTCGATGCTGGCTTCCGGTGCGCTGCGGTAATCCAGTGCGCGATCAAGCCCGGCGGCGATCAGCGCACCTTCAATCGCATCAATGCGCGCCGGGCATTCCGGATGCGAGTCAACGATCTGGTGCAGCTTGCAGAGCGGATGGGTGTAAAGCGCTGTCGTCATGATCGTTTGACCTTGTATTGCGCCAATGTTTGAATATGGGCCGTGGCGCTGCGCGCCAGTGCATCCAGATTGTAACCGCCTTCGAGGCAGCTCACGATGCGCCCTTGTGCGTACTGATCAGCAACTTCCATGATCTGTTGCGTGATCCAGATATAGTCGTCTTCGACCAGATTCAGATCGCCCAGCGGATCATCCTTGTGCGCGTCGAAACCGGCCGAGATGAAAATCATTTGCGGCTGATGTTTGTGCAACGCCGGGAGCCAGCGTTCGGTCACGGCTTGGCGGATGACGGTGCCGTCTGATCCGCGCGGAATGGGCACATTCACCATGTGATCGCGCTGCCGTTCGTTACCGGAAAACGGATAAAGAAATTCCTGATAAAAGCTGACCATCATCACGCGCGGGTCGTGGGCGAAAATTTCTTCCGTGCCGTTGCCATGATGCACGTCGATGTCCACAATGGCGACCCGCTCCAGCCCGCGCACTTTGATCGCATGCGCAGCGGCGATGGCGACGTTGTTAAAGACGCAGAATCCCATCAGCGTACTGGGGGTGGAATGATGGCCAATGGGGCGGGTGAAACAAAACGCATTCTGGATTTCGCCCGCCAGTACGGCGTCGGTGGCCGCAATGGCGCCGCCCGCTGTGCGCAAAGCGGCATGCCAGCTATGCATGTTGATGCAGATTTCGTCGATCGGAAAATATTCGTCGGGCACCGTCGGCGTACTGGCGCACACATATTCAACCGTGTCCGCCAGATGCACGCGGCGGATGTCTTCAACCGTGGCTTCCGGGGCCAAGCGGTAGTCGAGCACGCGGTCGAGGCCTCGGGCGGCCAGCTCTTTTTCAATCGCCTCAATGCGCTCCGGGCATTCGTAGTGGTGCTCGCCCAGTTTATGCAGCTTGCAGAGTGGATGATGATAAATCGCCGTCGTCATGCTGTTCCCTGGTCATGTTGCGGAGGCTGCTCATGCTGGGCGAGAGCCCGGATGTGCGCAACGGCGCTGTGTGTCAGCGAAGTGAGGTTGTAACCGCCTTCGAGAAAACTCACGATGCGGCCTTGCGCGTACTGATCCGCGACCGCCATGATTTCCTTCGTGATCCAGGCATAATCTTCTTCAACAAGGTTTAGTCCGCCAATGGCATCGTCGCGATGCGCATCAAATCCGGCGGAGAAAAAAATCATTTGAGGTTTATGCTCATGAAGCGCGGGCAACCAATCCTCCGCTACCAGCGTGCGTACGGTTACGCCGCCTTGTCCAGCGCTCATCGGTACATTGATGATGTGTTCGCGAGACTTTTCGCCGCCAGAAAACGGGTAAAGATGCTCTTGAAAAAGGCCGACCATCATTATGCGCGGTTCGTTGGTAATAATATCGTCCGTACCATTGCCATGATGAACATCGATATCGACAATCGCGACGCGTTGCAGTCCGCGTGCTTTTAGCGCGTACATTGCAGCGATGGCGACATTGTTGAATACGCAAAAGCCCGCCAGTGTGCTGGCGTTCGAGTGATGGCCAATCGGGCGCATCAGGCAAAAAGCATTACGAATTTCGCCGGAGAGGCAGGCGTCCACGGCAGCGATGCCTGCGCCTGCAGCATGCAGTGCGGCTTCCCAGCTATATTTGTTGATGCAGATTCCGTCAATCGGAAAATAATCATTCGCTTCGCTCGGCGTATTCTCGCGTACAGAATGGATGGTGTCCAGCAGGTGTACGCGACTGAGATCGTCAATCGTTGCTCTTGGCGGAGTGCGATAATCCAGCACGTGATCCAGCCCTGCCGCGACAAGCGCATTTTCAATTGCTTCAATACGTGCCGGGCATTCACAGTGACGCTCGCCGAGCTGATGGAGCTTGCTGAGCGGATGCGTGTAAATTGCCGTGGCGCGCGTTATATGGGTCATGCAGGCGCTCCATCGAGTCGAGCCAGGGTGCGGATATGGGCGACGGCACTGCGCGCTTGCGCCGAGGGGTTGTAGCCGCCTTCCAGAAAACTGACCATGCGGCCTTGCGCATACTGATCGGCAATGCCCATGATTTGGCGCGTGATCCACGCAAAATCTTCTTCGAGCAGGTTGAGATCACCGATGGGATCGTCGCGGTGCGAATCGAATCCGGCGGAAAAGAAAATCATTTGCGGTGCGTGCGCGTGCAACGCGGGCAGCCACTGTTGCGTGACAACTTCGCGAATCGTTTCGCCATCCGAGCCGGCGGGGACGGGCACATTGACCATGTGCGCGCGCGGATGCTGCGTGCCGGCATACGGATAAAACGGATGCTGGAAAAAACTGACCATCAACACGCGCGGATCGTCGCGGAAAATGTCTTCGGTGCCGTTGCCGTGGTGAACGTCGATATCCACGATGGCAATGCGTTCCAGTTTGCACACTTCCAGCGCGTATTGGGCAGCGATGGCCAGGTTGTTGAAAAGACAGAATCCCATGGCTCCGTGGGCGTTGGCATGGTGACCGATGGGGCGCACCAGGCAAAAAGCATTATCGATTTCGCCAGCCATGACGGCATCGACGGCTGCGATACCGGCGCCTGCCGCACGCAGCGCAGCTTTCCAGCTATGCACGTTGAGTGAGGTGTCCGCATCCACTGCGAAGTAGTTGCCTTCCCATTCCGGGGCATTGTCGCGCACCAGCACAATGGCATTCTCGGTATGAACGCGGCGCAAATCCGCCACCGTGGCTTCCGGCGCTTCACGGCGTTCCAGGTGCGCGAGGGTTTGCGTGGCTTCCAGTTCCGCCTCGATGCGCTCCAGGCGCGCGGGATTCTCCGGATGGTACGGACCCATGTCATGGAGCTTGCAGAGAGGATGAGAATAAAGGGCTGTAGTCATGACGCCGTTCCGGAAGGAAAAGCCATATCGTGTACGGGAATACGACAGTTTAGCGGAAAATGCTGCGAGGATTGCAGTCGCGGCGCTGTACTTATTTTTGAAGGACACACTACAATGTGGGATGAGGCTTCGCCGAACGGTGTGCGAATCTTCGCCAACAAACGAACTCATGGCCATGTTGCGAAATTTTTTGAAGCTATTGTGTGCTGCTGCTGTGCTGTTCCAGGTGGGATGCAGCACGATGGCCCCGCCCCCCCCGGCCTCTCCCGTTTCTCTCATACGACCCGGCACGGATTTCCGCACAGAGCAGATGGTGGCGATTGCGCTTTTCATCGATCAAATGGCCGAAAAGCACGGGTTTGACAAGGTGGTGCTGGCGGCGGTTTTCCAGAGGGTCAAGCGTTCGGAGCGGGCGCTCCGGCTGGTGACGCCGGATCCGGTCAGCAAACCCAAAAACTGGCAAGTCTACCGACGGAATATTGTCGATAAAAAACGCATCAAGTCGGGCGTTGATTTCTGGAAAACGCACCGCCAAGAGCTGAGCAAGGCGGAAAAAGAATACGGTGTGCCTGCGGAAATCATCGTGGGCATCATTGGCGTCGAATCTTTTTACGGGCGCAACAAAGGAAAGTTCCGCGTGCTGGATGTGTTGACGACCTTGTCGTTTGAATATCCGGCGCATCCGAAAAAGGAAGCGCGGATGGCGTTTTTCCGGCAAGAGCTGGAACAGGCGCTGCTGTTTGCACGCGAATCCGGCGTTGATCCCTTATCGCTGAACGGCTCCTACGCCGGGGCGATTGGGATGCCGCAATTCATGCCGGGGAGTATTCGCAAATTCGGCGTGGATGTTGACAAGGACGACCGGATAAATTTGGGGGATTCGCCGAAAGACGCCATCGGCAGCGTGGCGAATTACCTGAAAAAACACGGCTGGATTCCGAGCACAGGCTTGGTGGCCTTGGCGAATGTGGACAACGTCAAGCCGGACCGGCTGAAATATTTGGTGGGCCAAGGTTTGCAGGCGACGTTTACCCTTTCCGAACTGAAACAAGACGGGGTGCAAACTGAGGCAGATTTGTCTGTCGACCAGAAATATGGCGTGATCGATTTGCAAAATGGCGACCGTCCTGCTGAATATTGGGTTGTCACAGAGAACTTTTTTGCCATTACCAAGTACAACCGTAGTTATCAGTATGCCATGTCGGTGGTGGCGCTGGGACAGGCTGTGCGCGACGCGCGGCAGTCGAAGCGGCGGTAGAAACAACTTCGTAAGCGGGGAAAATAGCGTCTTGTCATGCTTCCCATACTATTTTCAGAAAATGGTATGATGCCGGTTCTCCGAGGAGCGTTGCGACACGTCACTTGACCGTGCCAGGCTCGGAGAAATCAATACTCCAACGGCGCTCACGTTACTTTTTTCTAGTTTTTAATGAAAGGAGAGCGTGATGAACGCTGCCACCAAACAAGATTACGTTGTTGCCGATCTGAGCCTCGCCATCTGGGGCGACAAAGAAATCAAAATTGCCGAAACCGAAATGCCTGGCTTGATGGCGATTCGCGAAGAATTCGCGGCCAGCCAGCCGCTCAAGGGCGCGCGCATTACCGGTTCGTTGCACATGACCATTCAAACCGCGGTGCTGATCCAGACGCTGGAAGCGCTGGGCGCGCAAGTGCGTTGGGCGTCGTGCAATATTTTCTCCACGCAGGATCACGCGGCCGCCGCGATTGCCGCATGCGGCACGCCGGTGTTTGCGTACAAAGGCGAAACGCTGGATGAATACTGGGAATACACGCACCGCATTTTCGAATGGCCGGATGGCGGCTATTCCAACATGATTCTGGATGATGGCGGCGACGCCACGCTGTTGCTGCACATCGGCACGCGCGCAGAGAAAGATTCGTCTGTGTTGAGCAATCCCGGTTCCGAAGAAGAAGTGTGCCTGTTCAATTCGATCAAGAAAAAACTCGCGCAAGACGGTACCTGGTATTCGCGTCGCCTGAAAGAAATCAAGGGCGTCACCGAAGAAACCACGACCGGCGTGAATCGTCTGTATCAGATGCACAAGGAAGGCAAGCTGGCTTTCCCGGCGATCAACGTGAATGACTCGGTGACGAAATCCAAGTTCGACAACCTTTACGGCTGCCGCGAATCGCTGGTGGATGGCATCAAGCGCGCCACCGACGTGATGATTGCGGGCAAGGTCGTAGTTATCGCGGGCTACGGCGATGTGGGCAAGGGTTCCGCGCAAGCTATGCGCGCGCTGTCTGCGCAAGTGTGGGTGACCGAAATCGATCCGATTTGCGCGCTGCAAGCGGCGATGGAAGGCTATCGCGTGGTGACGATGGATTACGCTGTCGAACATGCCGATATTTTTGTGACTGCCACCGGCAACTACCATGTGATCACGCATGAGCACATGAAGAAGATGAAAGATCAGGCCATCGTTTGCAACATCGGTCACTTCGACAATGAAATCGATGTTGCGGCGCTCAAGCAATACACTTGGGAAAACATCAAGCCGCAAGTCGATCACATCATCTTCCCTGATGGGAAACGCATCATCCTGCTGGCCGAAGGCCGTCTCGTGAATCTGGGCTGCGGTACGGGTCATCCGTCGTATGTGATGAGCTCCTCGTTCGCGAACCAGACGATTGCGCAAATCGAGTTATACAGCAACACCAAGTCTTATCCGGTCGGCGTGTACACCTTGCCCAAACATTTGGACGAGAAAGTCGCCGTGCTGCAACTCAAGAAATTGAATGCGCAACTGACGCGTCTGACGGACGAGCAGGCAGCCTACATCGGCGTCTCGGTGAACGGCCCGTACAAGCCGAATCACTATCGCTACTAAGATGATTGACCGACAAATGCTCAACTGGCGTTTGTTGATCAACTGGGTCATCAATGCCGCATCCCTGCTGGCTGTACCGTATCTGATCGATACGGTGCAGTTGGGCAGCGTGTGGTCGGCCTTGATTGCTGCCGCGATTCTGGGCTTGGTGAATACGTTGATCCGCCCGATTTTGCTGGTGCTAACCTTGCCAGTCACGTTTGTGTCGCTGGGACTTTTTGTTTTCGTCATCAACGGCATGCTTTTCTGGTTGGTGGCGCAATTGGTGAAAGGCTTTTACGTCGCCGGATTCTGGTCAGCGGTCTGCGGGGCTTTGTTGTACAGCATCATTTCGTGGGCGTTGAATACGCTGCTGATGGAAAATAAATGAGTCAACCATATTTCAGCATTGAGTTCTTTGGCTCCGGCCGCTGCGCTTAACATTCGCTACGCTCATGTTAGCCTGCGCCGAAAAATTGAAAAGAAAATGATGAAACCTTATTTTAGTATCGAATTTTTTGGCTTTGGCCGCTTCGCTTAACATTCGCTACGCTCATGTTAGCCTTCGCCGAAGAATATGGGCAGCTAACGCGGGAATAAAAATTGAGAAAATAAATGAGTCAACCTTATTTCAGCATTGAGTTCTTTCCTCCAAAAACACCGGATGGGGTGGTGAAACTGCGTAGTGAGCGCGCCGAACTGGCAGCGCTGGGCGCGAAATATTATTCCGTCACGCTGGGTGCGGGCGGTTCGGCCATGTATGGCAACAACGATACCGTCTCGGAAATCCAGAGCGAAGGGTACGAAGCCGCACCGCACTTTCTGTGCATCGGCTCCTCGCGTGAACTGGTGCGCAAGCGCTTGCAGGAATACCAGACGCAAGGCATCAAGCATCTGGTGGCGCTGCGTGGCGATTTGCCGAAAGATACGGCCGATGTGCATGGCGAATTCCATTATGCGAATGAACTGGTGGAATTCATCCGCAAGGAAACCGGCGACTGGTTTCAGATCGACGTTGCGGCGTATCCGGAAATGCATCCGCAGGCCAAGTCGATGCAAGACGATTTGAGTAACTTTGTCCGGAAGGCCAAGGCGGGCGCGAACACGGCGATCACCCAATACTTTTACAATGCGGACGCCTACTTCCGTTTTGTGGACGCCGTGCGCAAGGCGGGTGTGACGATTCCCATCGTGCCCGGCATCATGCCGATCACGAATTACACCCAATTGGCGCGGTTCTCGTCGATGTGCGGCGCGGAAATTCCGCGCTGGATGCGGCTCAAGCTGGAAAGCTACGGCGAAGATCTGGAGGCTATTCGGGAATTCGGGCTGGATGTCGTCACGCAATTGTGCGAGCGATTGATTGCAGGCGGTGCGCCGGGGTTTCATTTTTTCACGCTGAATCGTGCCGCGCCCACAGCGGCGATCTGGCACCGGTTGGCCGGCGCGCGGTGATACGTTCGTACAAGATGGGGCAAGACAAAAAAGGCGTGCGAGGCACACCTTTTTATTTGCGCCGCAATTTTTTGCAAGAGGCGAGACGGCCTCGTATTTCAAATCCGGTGGCCTAGTAAGATATTTCCGTGACAATCAGGTCAAGCGCCACATCATGTGAGCCGACTTCAAATTCGGCTAGTTGGCAGGAATAGGCGATGCCGATGGCGTAAGGTTTGGGCGTGATCGCGAGCGTGCGATCATAAAAACCGCCGCCATAGCCGATCCGAAAGCGGCCCGAATTGAAACCGACACAGGGCACCAGCAGCGCTTCCGGCATATCGCCGAAAACTTGTTTTTCCGGCACGGGAACGCCGAAGCCGTCCTTGATCATGGGATCGTCCGGTGCCCACGATGCAAAACGCAAGGGCATTTCTTTGGCCGACACGACGGGCAATGCCAGACGAATGCCTTGTGTGTGAAGGCGTCTATAAAGATCGAACAAGTCTGGCTCTTTCCGGATGGGCCAGAAAACACCCAGTGATGCAACCGGTTGTTTGGAAAGCAGACGCTCGAGATGTGCCGCAATGGCGGCATCCATGCGAGTGCGCTCGGCATCGCCGAGATTCAGGCGTCGTTCCAGCAAAGCTCGCCGGAGATCACCCTTGCTGACAGCGCTTGGTGGTAAACTCATGACAATTGATTCGCGTAAAGAAACGTACCGTGTTATACAGATTTAAAATTATCAGCATGGCCTTGAGTACAGCCGCCGTGCTGATGATGGGCCAAATTGCTCATGCGCAGTCCGGCGAACTATCCAGCGCTGATGAAACTTTCATCGCCTTGCAAGAAGCGGCTATGCAAGGCAAGGCTGACAAAGCGGCAAAACTCGCCGATCAACTTTCGAATTATGCCATACCCTCTTACGTTGATTACTATCGACTGAAGCCGCGCTTGTGGAAAGCGGGCCCGACGGAAGTCGAAACCTTTCTGTCCAAATATGACGGGAGCGCCATCGCGGATCGGTTGCGCAACGACTGGTTGCTCGAATTGGGACGCCGCCGCGACTGGGATAATTTTGATCGACATCATCCTTTATTCGTGTTGAATGATGACCTGCAAGTGAAGTGCTACGCATTGATGTCGTCCGCCATCAAGGGCAAAAACGTCGCGATGGCAGCACGAGAAACCTTGCGTCAACCGAATAAATACGGTGAAGGATGTCAGGCGCTGATTCAACAATTGGTCAGCAGCGAACAATTCAATGAAGACGATGTGTGGGCGCAGATTCGTCTGGCCGGCGAATACGGCATGGGTTCCGTTGCCGAAAATCTCGCGCCACTGGTCGGTGCATCGGAGACGCAAGTGGCCCGTTCGGTGGATTTGCCGCTGATAACGCTAGCGCGTGGCACGCGAACCGGACGCGCAGCACACGAAACGTATGCCATTGCACTGGGTCGGCTGGCGAAAAAGAATCACGAAAAGGCGGCTGCCTACGTGCTCCAGCACATGAGCAAAAAATTATCGGCACAGGAACAGGCGCTCGCATGGGCGCAGATCGCCTTGCCCGCTTCCATTGTGCTGGCACCGGAAGCGCTGGAATACTGGCAAAAAGCCGGTAACACACCGCTTTCAGCCGAAGGCCATGAATGGAAAGTGCGCACCGCGTTGCGATTCGGTGACTGGAAAATGGTCAGGGAAGCCATTCTGGCGATGCCATCGTGGCTCCAGCACGAGCCGGCCTGGGTGTATTGGCTGGGACGGGCCTACGCCGTAGCAGGCGACACGGATGCGGCGCATCGACTGTATCAGCGGATTTCAAACGAATACCATTTCTACGGACAGCTGGCGACGGAAGAGCTGGGACACAAGATTGCGGTTCCGCAGCAAGCAAGTGCGCCATCGGCGGAAGAACTCCAGCCGATGGAAACCAACGCGGGATTGGCACGCGGTCTCAAGTTTTTCTCGATGGGCATGCGACTGGAAGGGATACGCGAATGGAGTTGGGAACTGCGCAAGATGAACGACCGGGCCTTGCTGGCAGCGGCCGAGTTTGCGCGTACGCATCAGGTGCTGGACCGCATGATCAACGCGTCTGGCCGGACCAAACACGAGTTCGACTTCACGCAACGTTATCCGACCCCGTATCGTGACGTGATGCGCAATGCGACGCAGCAGGTTGGCGTCGATACCGCGTGGGCTTACGGCATTATCCGACAGGAATCGCGGTTTGTGACGATAGCCCGATCCAGTGTCGGGGCGCAAGGCTTGATGCAACTCATGCCCGGGACGGCAAAGTTCGTCGCGAAAAAGATCAACATGAAAGACTACCGAGAAAACAAGATTCGCGAACCCGTGACTAATATTGCGCTGGGAGTCAACTACATGCGGATGGTGCTCAAGGATCTGGATGATTCGCAAGTCCTGGCGTCGGCGGCCTATAATGCGGGACCGAGACGTTCACGAACCTGGCGCGCAGCATTGACGCAACCCGTGGAAGGCGCCATATTTGCGGAAATGATCCCCTTTTCCGAAACGCGCGGGTACGTGAAGCATGTGATGTCCAACGCGACGTACTATGCCGCTTTGCTGGAAAACCGATCGCAATCATTGAAGGCGCGGCTGGGCACCATTACCCCTAAAAATAACGGGGGCACCAGCTTGCCGTAACAGGAAAAAACATGACGCGTACCACGATCTCTGTAGAAGTCAGTCAGGAGGTAGTCGAGGCGCTGACGCAATTGGCGGCGCGCTGCAACAGTTGCGGTGCGATTGGAGAAGGATTTGCCACGCACGGGGCCGTCTTCACGCCAGCGCGTTTGCTGGCCATGGTGGCGGAAGATGCGAGCAAAATCATTACGGATCCGCAGTCCTGGCAAAGCGCCAACTTGAGACACGTGCTGGCCTCGCACGGCTACCGAGTGGGGGAACAGTGAAAACCTACATCGTCGGCGGCGCAGTGCGCGATCAACTGCTTGGGCTTCCTGTCCAGGATCGCGATTATGTTGTTGTCGGCGCCACGCCGAAGGAATTAACGTCTCTGGGGTATCAACCCGTCGGCAAAGATTTCCCCGTTTTTTTGCATCCGGAAACGCGCGAAGAATATGCGTTGGCGCGCACGGAACGCAAAACGGCGCCGGGTTACCGAGGGTTCGCCTTTCATGCAGCGCCGGAAGTCACGCTGGAAGAGGATTTGCGCCGTCGCGATTTGACGATCAACGCGATGGCACTGGATGAGGATGGGGCGGTGATCGACCCATACGGCGGGCAGCAAGATTTGCGTAATCGGGTGTTCCGTCATGTCTCGGAAGCTTTTGTGGAAGACCCGTTGCGCGTGCTGCGGGTGGCGCGTTTTGCTGCACGATTCCCGGACTTCGTCATTGCATCGGAAACTGGAGCGCTCATGCGCCAGATGGTCGAAACGGGCGAGACGGATGCACTGGTTTCCGAACGAGTCTGGCAGGAATTGGCGCGTGGGCTGATGGAACAAAAACCGTCGCGGATGTTCACCGTGTTGCGCGGCTGCGGTGCGTTGGCGCGGATTCTGCCGGAGCTCGACGCGCTATGGGGTGTGCCGAAGCCGGAACTCGATCATCCACAAATCGATGCGGGTATGCACACGATGAGTGTGCTGGATATGGCCGCTGAAAAAAACCATCCGCTGCGAGTACGATTTGCGGTACTGATGCACGATCTCGGCAAGGCCAATAAGCCGTCAACAGAACGGTCACGCAGTCGCGGCGAGGAAGCGCGGGGCGTGCCGCTGGTCGAAGCCATCTGCGAGCGGCTGCGTATACCGAACGACTGTCACGATCTCGCCGTGATGGTGGCGCGCGAGCATGGCAATATCGGGCGCGGCATCGATTTGGCGGCGACGGCCATTGTCAAAGTGTTTGAGCGTTGCGACGCATTTCGACGTCCGGAACGGTTCATGGATATGCTGGCCGCCGCCGAATGCGATTACCTTGCGCGCGTACAGGGGCGGATCAGTTTCGCCAACAAACCTTATCCGCAAGCCCAACACTGGAAGATCGCGCTCGATGCGGCGCGCGGCGTGGACGTTGGTGCCATCGCGGATCGTTTTCGCGAAAACAAAAAACGCATTCCGCTGGCCGTGCATCATGCGCGCGTGGCGTCCGTCGTGGCAATCTTGCACGAAGAATCCCTGGAGCGCTCGCTCAAGCTGTGGATGAATTTTGAAAGTTAGCGACTTGCCTGCGTGCACTCAGCGCTGTTGCGGCAAGTGCAGGATGGCTTCGGCATTCGAAGGTGAAAAACATTTGTCCGCTGCTTCGCGATAAGGCAGCCACAAATATTGCAGGTGTTCACGCGGGGCCAGCACGATTGGCGTGTCGCGCGGCACCAGCAAGCCAAAAACGTGTTCGGTGTTTTTTGTTACGCCTGGCGTATAGCGATGCAGCCATTGCGGATAGATATCGTAAATGTTGGCGATGTTCCAGTCGCGCAAGTTGGCTTCCGGCACTTCATCTCCGACAGGGTTGGCCACCACGCGAATGCCGGTTTCTTCCAGCACTTCGCGCCGCGCCGTTTCAAACAAGGGTTCGTCGATCGTGTTCTTGGCGCCCGTTACCGATTGCCAGAAACCAGGTTTGTCGGCGCGGTTGATCAGCAACACCTCCAGTTCGGCGGTGTGAATCACGACGAGAATCGATTCGGGAATCTTGTAAGTCATGATGTAAAAAAGGGAGCCTGTTCAGCTCCCTTTTGTTTTTGCGTTAGCTTTTGACGGCCGGTTCCAGATTGCGCAGGCGAATGTGCAATTCGCGCAACTGTTTTTCGTCCACTGTCGAGGGCGCTTGTGTGAGCAGACATTGCGCGCGCTGCGTTTTCGGGAAAGCGATCACGTCGCGGATGGATTCTGCGCCCGTCATCATCGTGACGATGCGATCCAGACCGAACGCAATCCCGCCGTGCGGCGGCGCGCCGTATTGCAGCGCGTCGAGCAGGAAGCCGAATTTTTCCTGGGCTTCTTCCGCATCGATCTTGAGTGCGCGGAACACTTTGCTTTGCACGGCTTCCTGGTGAATCCGCACGGAGCCGCCGCCCAGTTCCCAGCCGTTCAGCACCAGGTCGTAGGCTTTGGCCAGACACTTGCCCGGATCGGTTTCCAGCCAGTCTTCGTGACCATCTTTCGGCGAGGTGAACGGATGGTGGCAAGCCGTCCAGCGGTTGTTTTCTTCGTCGTATTCGAACATCGGGAAGTCCACAATCCACAGCGGTTCCCACTGACCTTCGAGCAAGCCGTTCTTTTGACCGAATTCGGAATGACCGATTTTCACGCGCAACGCGCCCATCGCATCGTTGACGACCTTGGCTTTGTCCGCGCCGAAGAAAATCAGGTCGCCATCTTGCGCGCCGGTGCGTTCCAGAATCGTGTTCAAAGCTGCTTCGTGCAAGTTCTTGACGATTGGCGATTGCAGACCCGCCGCCCCTTTGGCTTTTTCATTCACACGAATGTAGGCGAGACCTTTCGCGCCATAGATGCTGACAAATTGCGTGTAGCTGTCGATTTCCGAACGCGGCATGCCGCCGTTTTCTTTGGAGCCACCCGGTACCCGCAAAGCGACCACGCGGCCGCCGTCCATGTTGGCTGCGCCACTGAACACTTTGAATGCCACATCTTTCATCACATCGGTGAGTTCCGTGAATTCCAGCTTCACGCGCATGTCCGGCTTGTCGGAGCCGTATTTGGCCATCGCAGTCGCGTAATCCATCACCGGGAAAGGATTCGGCAAGTCGACATTGATCGCGTTCTTGAACACGGTGCGTAGCAGTTCTTCAAAAATGGCGCGGATTTCTTCTTCGTTGAGGAAGGAGGTTTCGCAGTCGATTTGCGTGAATTCCGGCTGACGGTCGGCGCGCAAATCTTCATCGCGGAAGCACTTGGTGATCTGGTAGTAACGGTCGAAGTTCGCGACCATCAGCAATTGCTTGAAGAGCTGCGGCGATTGCGGCAGGGCGAAGAAGCAACCGTCATTGACGCGTGACGGCACCAGATAATCGCGCGCGCCTTCCGGCGTGGATTTGGTCAGTACCGGCGTTTCGATGTCGATGAAACCCAGCGCATCGAGGTACTTGCGTACTTCCATCGCGACCTTGTAGCGCAGGCGCAGATTGTTTTGCATTTGCGGACGGCGCAGATCCAGCACGCGATGCGTCAGACGCGTCGTTTCCGACAGATTATCGTCGTCGAGCTGGAACGGTGGCGTGACGGACGGATTCAATACTTCGAGTTGCGTGCAGAGCACTTCAATCTTGCCGGAGGTGAGGTTGGTGTTGACGGTACCATCCGGGCGGGCGCGCACGGTACCGGTGACGCGCAGACAGAATTCGTTGCGCACCGATTCGGCGACCTTGAACATGTCCGGGCGATCTGGATCGCAGACGACTTGCACCAGACCTTCGCGGTCACGCAAGTCGATGAAGATGATCCCGCCGTGATCGCGGCGACGATGGACCCAGCCGCAGAGGTGGACGGTTTTGCCGAGGAGGGCCTCAGTGGTGAGGCCGCAGTAGTTTGTTCGCATGGACATGATTGTTACCGATGAGTGTCAGAAAATAATTCAGGGTTGTTTTGCCGGTTCCGCGCCTTTCTTTTGCGGAAGCGTTGGTAAAGCTTGTTCGGGAGTGGGGGCAACCACTCCCATGGAAATAATGTATTTCAGGGCTGCATCCACGCTCATTTTCAATTCGATGATTTCAGAGCGGCGGACCATCAAGAAAAAGCCGGACGTCGGGTTCGGTGTCGTGGGAACGTAAATGCTCACATAATCGCCGGGCAAATGATTGCGCACATCGCCGCCTGGGATGCCTGTCAAAAAGGCGATGGTCCACAAGCCTTCGCGCGGATATTGCATCAGGACCGGCTGACGAAAAGCATTGCCCGACGGCGAAAACAGCGTGTCGGAAACCTGCTTGATGCTGAAATACAGCGGGCTGATGAAGGGAATCTTGCGCAGCAGTTTTTCCCACAGGTCGTGCAAGTAGGTCCCAATGACATTGCGGACCAGCACGCCCGTCAGAAAAATGATGGCGATGGACAGGAGAAGGCCGGAGCCGGGAATGTGGAAACCCACCAAGGCATCCGGACGCCAGCTGGGCGGCAACAGCAGCAGCGAGTGGTCCACCATATAGATGAACTTCGACAATATCCACGCCGTGATGGTGATCGGGATAAGGAGAAGCAGACCTGTGACAAAATATTTGCGCATGGGGTGTCGCTGATGAGGAAAGGGCGATGAAATCCGGGATCAGCCGCAAGGACCGCCCATGCAGCCCCCACCCATCATGCACGGCGGCATGCCGCCGCCAAAGGAGGAGCCAGAACCCGAGCCGCCGCTGATGCCTGCAGCCGTCAATTGTTTCTTGAAGCTGGATTGGCCGCAGGACGGGCATTCCGTCAGCAGTGGATCGGACAGTTTTTGCAAGACTTCTTGCGAAAAACCGCAAGCATCACAGCGATAAGCATAAATAGGCATGTTTTTCTCCCAAAATGGCTGGTGAACAACGAATTATAGTGGGTTTCCGCCCAATATTACGTTGGGGGCGCAATCTCCCCCGGGCGAGGCGTCAGACGCCGCCAGGGCGCCCGACGTCAAAGGGCGTGACAGCCATGCGCCTTGCCCTTGGGCTCAGGCGGTGACTTCTGCGGGCGGCGCTTGCGTGCCATGCAGCAAGGAGCCGATGATCATGCCGGCCAGGCTCAAGAGGACGCCGACGAGTTGTGGCGGCCAGAAACCTTCCGGTGCAAACACTTCCAGCAAGATCCAGGAAGACAGGCCGAGAATCATGGAAGCCATCGCGCCGTGGCTAGTGGCGCGTTTCCAGTACAAGCCAAAAGTCAGCGGCACAAAGGCAGCGACCAGGGTGACCTTGTAAGCGTTTTCCACCATCTGAAAAATGCTGGACCCGGAATTCAGTGCGAAGAGCGTCACAATGACGGTAAACACTAGCACCACCGTGCGCATCATGAAGAGGAATTGCTTGTCCGTCTGGTTGGGCAGCCATTCTTTCATGATGTTTTCCGAGAATGTGACGGAGGGCGCGAGCAGGGTCGCGCTCGCGCAGCTCTTGATGGCCGAGAGTAGCGCGCCAAAGAACATCACTTGGGCGAAAACCGGCATTTTCGTCATGATCAATGTCGGCAGGATCAGCTGTGCGTCTTTGCCGATCAGACGATCCACCATGCTGGGATCGATCATCGTTGCCGAATACGCGAGAAACATCGGCACGAAGGCGAAGATGAAATAGAGCGCGCCGCCCAGCACCGATGCATTGCGCGCAACCGTTTCGCTCTCGGAGGAGGCGACACGTTGGAAAACGTCTTGCTGCGGAATCGAACCCAGCATCATCGTGATCGCAGCAGCAATAAACCAGAGTATTTCACGAGAGGTTGGTGGGGGCCAGAATTCCAGTTTGCCCGCGGCTGAGGCGTGCTCGATGACCGCGCCCGCACCGCCCACCATGCCCGACACTTCCCAGCCGATGTACAGCATGCCGACAACGATGATGATCATTTGCAGGAAATCGGTAATGGCCACCGACCACATGCCGCCCATCAGGGTGTAAATCAAAATACTGCTTGCGCCGATCAACATGCCCACTTCTGGCGAGATGTAGCCGCCGGAGACAACATTAAAGACCAGGCCAAGGGCTTTGATTTGCGCGGCGACCCAGCCGAGGTAAGAGACTACGATGCACAGCGTGACCAACACCTCCACCTTGCGACCGAAACGGTTGCGATAATAATCGCCGATGGTCAGCAAGTTCATGCGGTACAGTTTTTTGGCGAAGAACAAGCCAACGAAAATCAGGCACAAGGAAGAACCGAACGGGTCGGACACCACGCCGCGCAAGCCTTCCTTGAGGAAGACGGAGGGTACGCCCAGCACCGTTTCGGATCCGAACCAAGTGGCAAACACCGTCGCGGTCACAACATACATCGGCAAGGCGCGGCCTGCGACGGCGAAATCGCTGGAATCGCTGACATAGCGCGCGGCATAAATTCCAATGCCGACGGAGATGGCCCAGTACAGAATGACAAACCAGATGAGTGTGCTCATAAGCGATTGCGCGACCGATGTGGAAAAAAGAAAATTCGGAAAAAAGTTTCGGAATTATACCGACATGGTGCGCCAAATAAAGGCAAATTAATCAGCTTGTTGCAGGCGCGGCACTGAATATTTTTGTTGCCCGAAAGACAGCTTTGGCAGTAGGCGGGAAGCGGGGAGAAAATCAGGAAAGGTGGCGCAAGGCGGAGTAAATTTTGGACAGCAAAATGCCGATCAGTACGCCCCCGCCGCCATAGACCACGGTGCCCAGCAGGCGGTTCAGGCGACGCTGTTCTTCCAGGAGTGTTTGTATTTGCACATCGGTTTGTGTGCTGGGTTGGGGAGGGCGGGTCAACATATCGTGAATCAGGCGGGGCAACTGGGGCAGGATGTCGGCGTAGCGGGGCGCTTCCGCTTTCAATCGCTCCACTAGGCCGCGCCAGCCGACTTGTTCGGCCATCCAGCGTTCCAGATACGGCTTGGCGGTTTGCCACAAATCGAGGTCCGGGTCGAGCTGACGACCCAGGCCTTCCACATTCAACAGGGTTTTTTGCAGCAGAACCAGTTGCGGCTGAATTTCGACGTTGAAGCGTCGCGACGCCTGGAAAAGCCGGATCAAGACCTGGCCAAAGGAAATGTCTTTCAGGGGGCGGTCGAAAATCGGTTCGCAACAGGCGCGCACGGCGGATTCCAGTTCATCCACGCGCGTGTCCGGCGGCACCCAGCCGGATTCGATATGCGTTTCGGCCACGCGTTTGTAATCGCGGCGGAAAAAAGCCACGAAATTGGTGGCCAGATAATGCATGTCGGCGCGGTTCAGGATGCCGATAATGCCAAAGTCCAGCGCGATGTAGCGTCCGAAGGTTTCCGGCTCCACCGAGACGAGGATATTCCCCGGATGCATGTCCGCATGGAAGAAACCGTCGCGGAACACTTGCGTGAGAAAAATCTCGACGCCCATGCTGGAGAGCTTGCTGAGATCGACGCCCGCTTCCCGCAAGCGGTCGCGTTGCGAAATCGGGATGCCGCGCATCCATTGCATGGTGATCACGCTGCTGGAACAGTAATCCCAATAGATTTCCGGGATCAGAATCAAATCAGAGTCAGCGAAGTTGTGACGCAACTGACTGGCATTGGCGGCTTCCCGCATCAAGTCGATTTCGTCGTGCAGGTACTTGTCGAACTCGGCGACGACTTCGCGGGGTTTGAGTCGGCGGCCGTCTTGCCAAAGCGAGGCGAGCCACTCGGCGGCGGCGTGCATCAGCGCCAGATCGTCTTCGATCATCTTCAGCACGCCCGGGCGCAGCACTTTCACGGCGACGGCGCGCCCGTCATGGAGTACGGCGCGATGCACCTGTGCGATTGAGGCGGAGGCGATGGGCTCGAGCTCGAAACGTGCGAACAATTCATCCGGATGGCTGCCTAGCGCTTGCGTGATTTGTGCCACAGCGAGATCGGCGGGAAATGGCGGCACCTGATCCTGCAATTTCGCCAGTTCGTCGGCGAGGTCTTCTGGCAGCAAGTCGCGGCGGGTGGACAGCACCTGACCGAACTTCACGAAAATTGGTCCCAGTTCTTCCAGCGCTTGGCGCAAGCGTTCTGCGCGCGGCGCAGAGAGATCGCGCCAGAAAAACAGTACTTTCAAAAGCCTGGCTTTTCGGGACCCAGCGAAAGCGGTGGCAAATTCATCCAGCCCGTAGCGCAAGGCGATGCGCAGAATTTTCAGGAGCCGCAGGAATGTCAGCATGGCGTGAAGAGAAAAGTCATGGCGGGACACAAAAAGAAAACCGCCCAAGGTGGGCGGTTTCCAGTGTATCAGCTTCGGAGTGAAGTTTAAAACGACATTACGAAGTCTGTTGAATGCCAGCCAACAGCCAGCCGCCCTTGCCGGATTGCGGACGGGTGAGGTTCCAGATTTCGGCAAACTCGACCGCCGGTGCGTTTTGCGCTTCGCGGATGGTGCCCGTGAATTGCACGCTGGCCATTTGCTGGTTGTTGACTTCTTCGACGCCCAGCAAGGCCGCACTCAGCGTGACCACGTCGGTTGCGTTCGGCGAGGCACCACGCTCTTGTAACTGCATCTTCAGCTCGGCGAACATTTCCGGCGACGTGAATTCGCGGATGTCGTCGATATCGGCGCGATCCCACGCGGCTTGCAGGCGAATGAAATGCGTCTTGGCACTGCGGACGAAGGCGTCCACGTCGAAATCGCCCGGCACGCCATAGGGAACATATTCGGCTGTGCCGGGTTGTTGCAGGCCTGAGCCCACTTCCGGTGTACCGCTGCCAGCATAGCCGCCGGCATAGCTACTGGGAGAGCCGCTGCCATAATTTCCGCCGACATTGCCGGAATAGGCCGTGGCCGGTGCCTGGGATTCTTTCTTCCGTGTGAGCATGCGATAGATGAACATGATGGCAAAACCGATCAAGGCCACCATCAGGATGGTGCTGATCATGCTCGCCAGCCCGCCGCCAATGCCGAAGTGCGAGAGCAGCGCGCCCAGACCCAAGCCCAGCAAGGCGCCGCCGAGAATGCCTTTCCACATGCTCGGACGCGGTGCAGCAGGCTGGGGTGCGGCTGCCGGGGATTGGGGTTTTGCCGCCTGTTGCGGGGTAGCCTGTCGTTGCACAGGCGCTTGCCGTGCGGCAGTCGGAGATTGTCTGCCGAAGGAGCGGCCGCCGCCCAGTCTTGCTGCGTCCGCATCGGCGACGAACATGAGGACCGTGGCGGTCACCAACAAAAGAGTCGTCAATATTTTTTTCATAAGCACCCGTAGTAAGTTGTTAGTTGTTATAGGCAAGTTGCTACAGCTTGATGCCGGTGTGCAAGGCAGCGACACCGGCCGTCAAATTGAAATAGTCCACACGCTCGAAGCCTGCATTATGCATCATTTTCCTGAGCGTCTCTTGATCCGGGTGCATGTGGATGGACTCGGCCAGATAGCGGTAACTGTCCGCATCGCCGGTGATCTGCTTACCCAGCCAGGGGAGAAAAGAAAAAGAATAGGTGTCATAGGTTTTTTGCAGCGGCTCCCACACTTTGGAAAATTCCAGCACCAGCAGTTTGCCGCCCGGTTTCAATACGCGATGCATTTCCGCGAGCGCGCGTTCCTTGTGCGTCATATTGCGCAAGCCGAAGGCGACAGAAACGCGATCGAAATAATTGTCGGGAAACGGTAGCGCTTCGGCGTCACAAACCAAGATGGGGGCCACCAAGCCATTATTCAAGAGTTTGTCACGCCCCACGCGCAGCATGGATTCGTTGATGTCGGTGAGCCAGACCTGTCCTTGGGGGCCGACCTGTTTGGCAAAGGCGGCTGCGAGATCGCCAGTGCCGCCCGCAATATCCAGCACGCGAAAGCCGGGGCGAATGCCCGCCTGCGCGATGGTGAATGCTTTCCACAAGCGATGCAAGCCGCCGGACATCAGATCGTTCATCAAATCGTATTTGCCGGCGACCGAATCAAAAACGCCGGCGACGCGTTTGACCTTGTCGTCTTCGGGAATGGTTTCAAAACCGAAATGCGTTTGCTGTGTCATGCGAGGGCCAGTTTTTGCACGCGCTGAATGAGGGCAGTGCGCAGCTGCGGCAAGCGTGCATGGCGTGTGGCGAGTGATTCGGGAGCCGTGGTGCGTTTGGCTTCGGCCCAGACGGGTGCGGGGAAATGCGCATCATCGGCATAGCGCGGAATGATATGCCAATGCAGATGCGGCACGACATTGCCCAGGCTCGCCAGATTGATTTTTTCCGGTTGCATGATTTCGCGGACAAGCGCTTCGACAGCGAGCACGACGCGCAGGCAGGTCGCGCGGTCGGCGTCATCGAGATCGGTCATTTCGCGCACATGATCGTTCCAGATCACGCGGCAAAAGCCAGGATAGTTGGCATCGTCGACCAACACGATGCGCCATAGCGTCGTGCGGAGCATGACTTCGCCACCATCGTTTTGACACAGTTCGCAATAAGACATTGTGAATATTCTTGTGGATGAGGGGGTCGGCCTGACAACCGGGCCGACTGCAAAGGGCTAATACTACCGCATTCAATCAACCTACCCAGCCAGCGATTTGACGCCAGATGTGATCGGGGACGTGCATCAAGGCCCACGTCATCAGGGCGTAGCGCAGGAATTTGCCGAGCGCCATGTACACCACGCACGGCCAGAACGGGAGTTTGAGCCAGCCGCCGAGCGTGCTGATGGGATCACCCACGCCGGGTAACCAAGTCAGGAACATTGCCTTGGGGCCGAAGCGTTCCAGCCAGCCGAACCAGTGCGTCTTCTTTTCTTTCGCAAAGGTTTCATGCGCGCCGTACCCTATCCAGTAATTGATCATGCCGCCCAGTGTGTTGCCGACGGTGGCCACCAGCATCACGATCCAGAACAGGTTCAAGTCCGCTTTGACGACGGCAAAGACGGCGGGTTCCGAACCCATAGGCAAGAGCGTCGCAGAAATCAGACTGATCAGAAATACCGATGTCAGCCCAACTTGTGGGATTGCTAACCAGCCGAGCAGCCAGAGGACCGCAGATTCGATCATGTCGCCTTCATATCAGGGATAAGGTTTGTCCATTATAATGTTCAAGTTGTCATCAAGGACAACCCCCCCCATTTATGAATAACTATCTCAAGAAAATACTCACCGCCCGCGTGTACGACGTGGCGGAAGAATCCCCGCTCGAACTGGCTCCCTTGCTCTCTGCGCGACTCGGCAACCGCGTTTTGCTCAAACGCGAAGACATGCAAAGCGTGTTCAGCTTCAAGCTGCGCGGCGCGTACAACAAGATGGCGTATTTATCGCAGGAACAATTGAAACGAGGCGTGATTTGCGCGTCGGCCGGCAATCACGCACAAGGCGTGGCGCTGGGCGCGCAACGCTTGGGATGCAAAGCCATGATTGTGATGCCGATCACGACGCCGCCGCTGAAAGTGGATGCAGTGCGCGCGCGCGGCGCACAGGTGGTATTGCACGGCGATTCGTTCACGGATGCTTACGATCATGCCTTGATGCTGGAACAAAAACATGGCTTGACGTTCGTGCATCCTTTTGATGATCCGGACGTGATTGCGGGTCAGGGCACCATCGGCATGGAAATTCTGCGGCAGCATTCGGAACCGATCCACGCCATCTTTGTGCCTGTGGGCGGCGGTGGCTTGATTGCCGGGATTGCCGCTTACGTCAAGCAAGTGCGGCCCGAAATCAAAATCGTCGGCGTCGAAACCGTGGACGCCGATGCGATGGATCGCAGCTTGGCGTTGAAGCGCCGTATTACGCTGCCCGATGTCGGGCTGTTTTCGGATGGTACGGCGGTCAAGCTGGTGGGCAAGGAAACGTTCCGTCTCGCGCGCGAATATGTGGATGAAATGATCCTCGTGGATACCGACGCGATCTGCGCGGCGATCAAGGATGTGTTTCAGGATACGCGCAGCATTCTGGAACCGGCGGGTGCGCTGGCCATTGCGGGTGCGAAGGAATACGTGGCCCGCGCAAAAAAGGCGAAGCAAGCCATTCGCAACGAGACGCTGGTGGCGATTGCCAGCGGCGCGAACATGAATTTCGATCGCCTGCGTTTTGTGGCGGAGCAGGCGGCGCTGGGCGAGGCGCGCGAAGCCTTGTTTGCTGTGACGATTCCGGAAGAACGCGGCAGTTTCCGCCGCTTTTGCGAACTGGTTGGGCCGCGCAATGTGACCGAATTCAATTACCGGATCAGCGACGACAATCAGGCACACGTGTTTGTCGGGATGGGCGTTGAGAACCATGACGAACCGGCGAAGATCGCGCGGCATTTTGAGCGCCATCATTTCAAGACCCTGAACTTGACCGATGACGAACTGGGACAAACGCACGTTCGTCACATGGTTGGCGGCAAGAGTGCGCTGGCGAAAGATGAATTGCTGTACCGATTTGAATTTCCGGAGCGCCCTGGCGCATTGATGCGCTTCTTGCAGAGCATGTCGCCGAATTGGAATATCAGCCTATTTCACTACCGCAACCACGGCGCCGACTACGGCCGCATCCTGGTCGGTTTGCAAGTGCCGAAAAAAGAAATGAAGGATTTTCGCGCGTTCCTTTCCACACTCGGCTATCGCCACTGGAATGAAACGGACAATCCCGTATACAAACTCTTCCTGGGTTAAAGGAAATAATCAGCGTCATCATGTCTTCTCCCAATCACCCTGCAGATTCTCCGCTCGGCAAAACCGCTTCTTACGAAGGCGATTACAATCCCGGGCTGCTGTTCCCGATTGCGCGCGCGCCGATGCGAGAGGCGTTCAACCTCGGCAAAACGGCGCCGTTTTTCGGCGTCGACATCTGGAATGCGTATGAATTGTCGTGGCTGAACATGCGCGGCAAGCCGCAAGTCGCGCTGCTGACCGTGTCCGTGCCGGCCGATTCGCCGAACATCGTCGAGTCGAAATCGTTCAAGCTGTACTTGAACTCTTTCAGTCAGACTAGGGTGGGCGGGCCGGAGGCGATGACCGAATTGCTGCGCGCGGATCTCTCCGCTGCGTTCGGTGCGTTTGTATCAGTCTCGCTCACGCCGCAGGAGGCCTTTGCCACGCTCGCGTTCGGTGAGCCGGAAGGCTTGCTGCTCGACCGGCTCGATATCGATGTGGATGACTATTCGCCCAATGCTGCGTTGTTGCGCACCGACACCGAAGAGCCACCCGTGGAAGAGAAACTGGTGTCGCATCTGTTGCGCACGAATTGCCCCGTGACGGGTCAACCGGACTGGGCGAGCGTGCAGATTCATTACGTGGGCTTTGCTATCAATCAGGAATATCTGCTCAAATATCTGATCAGCCTGCGCATGCACAACGGGTTTCATGAGCAATGCATCGAGCGCATTTTCATGGACCTTCTCAATCAATGCAAGCCTACGAAATTGTCCGTGTATGGCCGCTTCACGCGGCGCGGCGGCGTGGATATCAACCCTTGGCGCACGAATTTCACGATTGGCGGCAGGCCATCGAATGCGCGGAATGCTCGGCAGTAGCAACCTGATTCCTTCTCCCTGTGAGGGGGAAGGTTAGGACAACAATCTACGAGGGCTTGTGGCGGCGAAGCCTAATTCCGCAAAGCGGCGTTAGGCCGGAGCCAAGATGCTTGGGGGGTGCGGTACTCGATATAAAGAGAGGCGCGGCGTGCGAGTGTGGTTGGTGTGTCTATGAATTAAGCGCGCCTAACACCTTGCGCCCTCAAAAAACCAGCTTATAATTCAGCACGGATTTAACTTGGAATGTTGTTGATGCCACATCTCGCCAATATTTTGCCGCTTAACAATGTTTTGCTCGATATGGACGTGTCGAGCAAATCTGCTTTGTTTGAGCAAGCGGCGTCGCTGCTGGAAAACCATTGTGGCATCGCCCGTGCGACGGTGCTGGAAAGTTTGCTGGCGCGGGAGTCGGCGGGGTCAACTGGTCTCGGACGGGGCGTGGCGGTGCCGCATGGTCGCGTGAAGGGACTCAAAGGGGCCATGGCCGCATTTATTCGGCTCAAGGAACCGATTCCTTTCGATTCGCCGGATGGCCAGCCGGTCAGGGTGGCGATCATTGTGCTGATTCCGGACAATGTCACGCAACAGCATCTGGAAATTCTGTCGGAAATCGCCGAGATGTTTTCGAATGAAGCTTTCCGCACGATGCTGGCCGCAGAGTCCGCAGCCGATATCATTCACGCGAAGATTCTGGCGTGGAAGCCAGGTCGGCAAGCTGCCTGAGGTGAGCGCGAGACCATGGCCAATTTCCCGACCCTGACCATTCGGCAACTGTACGAGAGCAATGGCGGAACGCTGAGGCTGACCTGGGTGGCGGGTCACAAGGGCGGCGAGCGGCCCATGTCGGGCAACACGACGGCAGCCGCAGACCAGATTGGTCACCTGAATCTGATCCATCCCGAACGCGTGCAAGTGCTGGGCCGCCAGGAAGTCGGTTATTACAACCGGCTGTCGCCGGAATCGCGCGCCTACCAAATCCATGAACTCATCAACGGCAATCCTCCTGCCGTGATTGTCGCGCGCGGTCTGGATGTGCCCCCCGATTTGCTGTCCATCTGCGACGAAAACGACATTCCTGTTTTCGCCACGCCACTGTCAGCAGCCGAGGTCATCGACTTTCTGCGGGTTTTCCTGTCCAAAAGACTGGCCGAGCGCATCATCATGCACGGTGTGTTCATGGATGTGCTGGGCACAGGTGTGCTGATCACTGGCGAATCCGGTTTGGGTAAAAGCGAACTGGGACTCGAACTGGTGACCCGCAATCACGGGTTGGTGGCCGACGATGCGGTGGAATTTTCACGCATTGCGCCCAGCGTGATTGAAGGGCGTTGCCCGCCCTTGCTGCAAAACATGATGGAAGTGCGCGGCTTGGGGCTGCTCGACATCAAGGCGATTTTTGGCGAAGCGGCAATGCGTCGCCGCATGCGCTTGCGACTGATCGCGCATTTGCAGCGTTTTCAGGGCGAAGAAAAGACCGATCGCCTGCAAATTGCCAGCATGACAGAGGACGTGCTGGGGCTGCCCATCCGCAAGGTCATCATTCCCGTGGCGGCAGGCCGCAACCTGGCGGTGCTGATCGAGGCGGCCGTGCGCAACACCATTCTGGAACTGCGGGGCATCAATACGGTGCAAGATTTCGTGGAGCGCCAACGCAAGGCTATGACCTCGGATTGATAAATCCGCGAGAATGGCGCATCATCTTTCTGGCGCCTCGCGCCGCAGTCGTTTTGCGTCGAACAGATTCTTTCAATCGAGCGGCTTATGCACATCGTCCTCATCTCTGGCATTTCCGGTTCCGGCAAGTCCGTGGCATTGAACATGCTGGAAGACCTGGGCTATGTCTGCGTCGACAATTTGCCGCCAGTCTTGTTGCGCGAGTTGGTGGCCACGTTCGTCAAGGAAGGCCAGCACCGTCTGGCGGTGGCGATTGATTCCCGCAGCGTGTCGTCACTGAAAGGCTTGCCCGATGCTGTTGGCGCGATACGCCAGGACGGTCACGAGATCAAAGCCCTCTTCCTGACGGCGGATACGCGCACGCTGGTTGGCCGTTTTTCAGAAACGCGTCGCAATCATCCCTTGTCGCATCGCCTCAGTTCGGATGGCAGCTCGGAACCCCGTTCGCTGGTAGAGGCCATCAGGGAGGAGCGCGAGTTGCTTACGCCCATCGAAACGCTGGGGCATGCCGTCGACACCACGAACTTGAGCGCCAACCAGTTGCGCAATTGGGTCAAGGAATTTGTCGAAACCGATCGCGCGCCGCTGACGCTGTATATTGAATCCTTTGCGTTCCGTCAGGGCGCGCCGCGCGATGCTTCGCTGGTATTTGATGTGCGCGCGCTCCCGAATCCCCACTACGATCCGGCATTGCGCCCGTTCAGCGGGCTGGACAGTCGCGTGGCCGCTTATCTCGAAGCGCAACCCGAGGTGACGGACATGCTCACCGACATTACCGCGTTTGTTGACAAGTGGTTGCCCTCCTTTAAGCAGGACAACCGCAGCTACGTCACCATTGCCATCGGTTGCACCGGCGGCCAGCATCGCTCAGTTTACATGGTGGAAAAACTCGCGCAGCACTTTCGGAAGATGGAAAGTGTGGTGGTGCATCACCGCGGTTTGATGTGATTTAAGAGTTTCCGCACTGGCGCGGGCAATCCCAGTTTTTCGAGGCTTTCAAGTTTGTGCCACGCCAACGTGCTCTTGGCGTTCAGGGGTTTGCGCTGTTTAAGCGAAACCGCAAACGGATGGATGCGCAATTTGAAGTGCGTGAAGGTGTGCGAAATTGCAGCGAGGGGTTCAAGCTGAGAGACGACACCAAACTTCGCTGCAGCACGACGGATGCGTTTCGGATCACCTGCTTCTACTTCCGGCAGCGACAGCAATCCGCCCCAGATGCCGGAGTCAGGGCGTTGTTCCAATAAGATTTGTTTGCGATGCACGATGACGAGCGTCGCTACTTCGCGTTGCGGAATGGGTGCGGCGGTTTTGCGCGTGGGCAGTTCGGCGGTGCGATGCGTGGCATGTGCGACGCAGCAATCCACCATCGGGCAACTGGCGCACAGCGGTTTGGTGCGCGAACACAGTGTGGCACCCAGATCCATCAAGCCTTGCGTGTACGCTTCGATCCCGTTCTCGGGAAGCAGGGAGTGCGCCAGCAGCCACAATTGCTGTTCGACTTTTTTGTCGCCGGGATAACCGTCGATGCCGAACACCCGCGTGAGCACGCGCTTGACGTTGCCGTCGAGGATGGGCGCCCGCGCGCCGGTGGCGAAGACGCTGATAGCGGCTGCGGTGGAACGCCCGATGCCGGGCAAGGTCTCCAGTACAAGCGGATCGGTCGGGAAAGTGCTTTCATGATCCGCCACCACTTGCTGCGCGCAGCGATGTAGATTGCGGGCGCGGCTGTAATAACCGAGACCGCTCCATAACGCCATGACATCGCCAACCGGTGCAGCCGCCAGCGAGCGCACATCGGGAAAGCGTTCGAGAAAGCGAGCGTAATAGGGAATGACGGTGGCGACCTGTGTTTGCTGCAGCATCACTTCGGACAGCCAGATGCGATACGCGTCGCGCGTGCCTTGCCACGGGAGGGCGTGGCGGCCATGGCGGCGCTGCCACGCGACAAGGGCATCGGCAAAAATGGTATGACCGATGCCCTCAGGCGGTGCAGCAGGAGCGAAGCGAGAACGAGGCGACACTTATGAACACACCTAGGCCGCAACCCCCATGTCCTGGTTGGTGGAGATGGCTTGCTTGAGGGGTTCCTCCAGCTGGGCCAGATTGCGGCGTTGTTCATCGACGCTGCTCTTGACGGCCTCCAGCGCCTCGATTTTCTCTTCGAGACTGTCAATGGCGCCATGGATGCGTTGCACCGATTGCTGGCGGTGTTTGAGCTGATCCTTGTGTTCCTTGATTTGTGCTTCGAGCGGAGCAATGATGACTTTCATCCAGGCTTCCACGTCGCGGTTGGATTGCAGGAAGCTGTGACGTACGCGCGATGCGATCGAATCGAAAAATTTCTGCATCAATACGGCGCGCGAGGTGGTCAGTACGGTCGCCGTGCCAAACTGCTTGTGATAGACGCTCTCGATCATGTCGAGTTCCTTGCGGTATTTATCCATCGAAAACGCCATGGGGGCCGTGACCGCCAAGCCATGCTCACTGGAGAATCTGCGATACATGACCGTCATCATCTCGGAAATTTCCGAGATCTTTTTGTCGGAAATTTCCATGTTCTCGCGGGCCTGGTCGAAGAATTTCTTCACAGCCGTGCGCAAGCCACCGGAAAAGCTGCTGCTGTTCATCGCTTCACGCGTCTGGTTGATGGTTTCTTTCAGCACTTCCATGCCGAGACTGGTGAAGACCTCGGCAGACAGGCGCGCAAAGACGCCGCGCGTGCCTTGAAGTTTGAGCAGGCTGCTATCGAAATCTTTTTTCTCGGCATCGAGACGCTTCATCATGTGTTCGATGACGTTCGAGTTTTTGCCGCGCAGACTCTTGAGTTCAAACAATTGTTCGACGGCCCCACGCGAACGACTTGATAGCAGGGAATGCTTGGAATCGATCAGCGCCGAAATTTCAGACGCCAACTGCATGCGGATGATGTCTTTCTTGGCCGGAATTAGTTCCGAAGACAGGGCGTTTTCCAGCGAGAGCAACCGACTCTTCGTCAGCAAATCGTCGTCGTGATTGACCTTGGCGACCAGACCTTTTTGCGCGGAAATTGGGAAAACCTGACGCTCTTTCAAGCCCAGCATTTGCGCGACGCTCGATACCTGTCCTTGAATTTGGCGCTCGACTTCGTCTTCCGTGCGCAGCTCATCCCACATGCTGTCGATTTTGTTCAGCACCACCATGCGTCCGGCGCCGGAACCAATGTGGTCTTTCCACACGTCGATGTCGCTCTTGGTCACGCCGGTGTCGGCAGCCAAAATGAACAGCACCGCATGGGCGTTCGGGATCAGGTTTAGCGTCAGTTCCGGTTCGGTACCGATCGCGTTCAAGCCCGGCGTGTCGAGAATGACCAAGCCTTCCTTCAACAACGGATGCGGGAAGTTCACAATCGCGTGGCGCCACATCGAAATTTCTACCAGGCCGTTATCGTCAACGGACAGTCCCGCATCCGGGTCGTCGTCGCTGTACAAACCGTATTTCTTGGCTTCGTCGATGGAAACACGCTTGGTCCGGCTGACCTGGCTGAAGGCTTCCATCATGCCCTCGGCGGAATTGGTGTTGAGCGGGAAAACGGTCCACGCGTGGTTTTGCGACTTGAAATCGCTGGTGGATTCGTTCCCGGCGCGGGTTTCAATCGGCAGCAGACGGATCGACGGGGGAAGTGTTTCGTCGTACACGAGTTCGGTCGGACACATCGTGGTACGACCGGCCGAAGAGGGCACAATGCGTTGCCCATAATCGGCGAAGAAAATCGCATTGATCAATTCTGATTTGCCACGAGAAAACTCGGAAACAAAGGCGATGGATAACTTGTCGTCGGTCAGGCGCGCCAGCATGTTTTGAAAACGCTGGGTGCTGGCGGCGTCAGACAGGCTATTTTCGTCCAGGCCTCTTCTGTAGTGCTCCAAGGCGACGACCAGGCTCTTGCGCCACTCACTGTATTCCTTAAATTGCTGGACCAGATTGCTCACAATATCTCCACTCTTCAAGCCTGTTGTTGATAAAACAGCCCCCTGATGGTGGAGGGGGCAGCCAAAATGCATGCGTTTTGAATCTTACACTAGCCGTCAAGCCTGTTTCCCAGAACCCGCAAACTTGTGCAAAAAAGCATCATCCGTTTTTCATTCACGGAGATTGCCCTGCGGTGCACGAATAACGATGCGGTCAAAATTAACGCAGGATCACGTTGTGGGTGGTCACCAAGGTTAATGCTTTTAGCAGCGCGAAGGCGAGTTTGCCACGAAACGAGGGCTTGCGTGCCGGACACCGCGTATATTCAGGACACGTTGTATGCATATATTACCAACGACCAAGATGTTTTCTATAAGGAAAGAGACCTGATTTGTCGAAGCGCAGCTTTTGCGGCATTTATGATACAAATTGACGGTGTCATAAAGACAACTCGGGGTGAAATCTGCTTGAAGCGTCCTGCATTGACTGAAGGGGGATTTCTCCCGTTCCGCGATTCACAATGCCGAGCGGATAAGCGTAAAATCACAGCTCCACAACTCCAACGATTCCACGGGATTGCCCTTGAAAAAAATCTTTCTGATTTTCCCCTTGCTGGTTGCATTGTTGATGGGAACAGCTTGTACGCAGTTCGCGACCTTGCGCGCTTCCTTGCATGAGCCAGTTCAGGCATCCCATGGCAACGAGAAACCCGTCACGACCACCGTGACCGAAACCGGCGACGCTTTGCCCAACGTGCCCTTGACCCGGGAAATTCTGTTTCGGCTGTTGGCGGCCGATCTGGCTTATCAGCGCGGACAATGGGATATTGCCTATGAAGTGACCTTGCGTCTGGCCAAGCAAACGCGCGATCCCCGTTTGGCGCGCCGCGCTGCCGAAATGGCGATTGGTGCGAAGCAGCCCAATGAAGCGATGGCAGCCGTGAAGTTGTGGCATGACCTGGCGCCGCAATCCGAAGATGCGACCAAATACTATCTCGGCTTTGTTCTGATCAGCGACAACCTCAAAGAAGCCAAACCCATCTTGGAGCAGCGCTTGAAGGAAGCCACCCCGAAAATTCGAGGTGTGCTGATGTTCCAGATCCAGCGCTTGCTGGCGAGTGGCAAGGACAAGGCCGGCGCCTTTGCGTTGCTCGAAGAATTGACGGCACCGTATGCCAACACGGTGGAAGCGCATGTGGCTCTGGCGCAGGGCGCCTTGGCCAAGGGGGATCGGGACCGCGCGATGGCGGAAGCTAATAAGGCGCTGGCCATCAAGCCGGATTTTGAACTGGCGGCGCTTACGCGTGCGCAGGCCAGCGAAAATGTCGATCAGGCCATGCGCTGGCTCGTCGCCTTCATTGACCAATATCCCAATTCGCGCGAAGTGCGGCTGGCACACGCCCGGATGCTGGTTGCACAAAAAAAATATGACGAAGCGCGCAAGGCGTTCGAGGCGCTGTTGAAACTGCAGCCGCAAGACACGACCACGCTGTATTCGCTGGGCATTTTGTCGGCACAAGCCAAGGACACCCAGGAAGCGGAGCGTTACCTGACGCTTTACCTTGACGCGCTGGATAAACGTCAGGATCAGGAACACGATCCGGGTCGCATCATGCTGCTCCTGGCGCAATTGGCCGAAGAGCGCGGCGACATGGACGATGCCTTCAAGTGGCTTTCGCAAATCGAACCACAACCGGGGCGCAATGCGGGATATATCAGCGCGCAAATCAAGATGGCACAAATTCTGGCCAAGCAGGGCCATCTGGCCGATGCGCGCACCAAGCTGAAAAATGCCGAAGCGGACGAAGGCGATGAGCAGGTGCAACTTCTCCTGGCCGAATCCCAGATTTTGCGCGAGGCCGAACGCGCGCAAGAGGCTTACGCGCTGCTGGAGGATGCGCTGAAGCGTTTCCCCAAAAATCCGCACCTGTTATACGACTATGCCATGGCCGCAGAAAAACTCGACAAGCTCTCCGTCATGGAAACGACGCTGCGTGAGTTGATGACGATCGAGCCGAAAAATCAGCTGGCCTACAATGCGCTGGGCTATTCGCTGGCTGATCGCAACATTCGGCTGAAAGAAGCGCGCGATTTCATTGAAAAAGCCAACAAGCTGGCCCCCAACGATGCCTACATTATGGATAGTATGGGGTGGGTGCATTACCGTCTCAAGAATCTGAAGGAAGCCGAGACTTGGCTGCGTCGCGCCTATGAAAAACGCCCCGAAGCGGAAATTGCCGTGCATCTGGGCGAAGTGATGTGGGTCACGGGGCGCAAGGAAGAAGCCATGAAACTCTGGCGCCAGGCGGCAGCCAAAGAACCGAAAAACGAAACTTTGAAAAACACGCTTAAACGGTTCGACGTCAAACTCTAAATGGTTTCCTTCATTAAAAAGTGGTCCGGGATGCTGGCGTTTTTCGTGCTGGCAGGGTGCGTTAGTGTCGTGCCGACACCCCGTGAAAAAGTGACCGCAACGCGCGGCGTCAAGACCTGTCATGAACGCATGGCCCTGTCGGGGCGTTTTTCTGTGCGTTATCTCAAGGACGGCAAAGAAGAATCGGTGCACGGCAGTTTTCGCTGGGGGCAGGATAACCACAACATGCGTATCGTGCTGATGTCGCCGTTGGGTGACACGCAAGCCATGATTGATGCGACGGCAGATTCGGCAACCTTGACCTCGGCTGGCAAGGTGACGCGCACAGCAGAAGATGTGGATGCGCTGGTGCAGGAATCGCTCGGTTGGCCCATGCCGGTATCTGGCTTGCGTGATTGGATTCAGGCTTGCATGCGTGACGAGCGTGGCTATCGCACGCCGGTGATGCCGGAAAACCGGGAGCTGGCCACTTCGGATGGCTGGCGCGTTACCTATCCCGTGTGGACAGATGATGGTCGCGATGGCCGACGACCCAAGCGCATCGATTTGCAGCGGAGCGAGCGCGGACGGAGAGAGGTTTCCGTGCGCCTCATCATTGACGAGTGGATGCCGTATCCATGAAGCACCCCGTTCGTGAATTGCACAACTGTTCTGCGCCGGCCAAACTCAACTTGTTTCTCCATATTGTTGGGCGTCGGGCGGATGGTTATCACATGCTGCAAACCGTGTTTCAACTCATTGATCACGGCGACGTGCTGCACTTTTCATTGCGCGACGATAGCAAAATTGTACGAACGACAGAGATACCAGGTGTTGCGCCCGATGAAGATTTGACGGTGCGTGCTGCCATGTTGTTGCGCGCGGCGGCGAACGAGCGCAAGCAGACGAAAGTGCCCGGCGTATCCATCGCCATCGACAAGCGCTTGCCGATGGGCGGCGGGCTGGGCGGCGGGTCGTCCGATGCCGCGACGACGTTGATCGCCTTGAACCACCTTTGGGAAGCGGGGTTTTCGCGCATTGAACTCATGGTGCTGGGCTTGCAGCTGGGTGCCGATGTCCCCTTCTTCCTCTTTGGACAAAACGCTTTTGCGGAGGGGGTGGGAGAGGTGTTGACGCCTGTCGAAACGCAACATTGTTGGTATATTGTTATCGAGCCAGGCGTGGCTGTTTCGACGCATACCGTCTTCGGGTCGCCGGATTTGACAAGGGATACGAAACCCGTCAAAATTACGGACTTTTCTGAAGGCATGGCCGCTTCTGGATGCTTTGGAAAGAATGATTTGCAACCTGTAGTCACAAGGCACTTCCCACCGGTTGCCGCCGCCCTAGAATGGCTGGCGCAATACGGCGAAGCGAGGATGACCGGCTCAGGCGCTTGCGTGTTTTGTGCGTTTCCCGACGAGCAATCGGCTGAACAAGCCCTCCGGAACGTACCGCAGCCCTGGAAAGCCTGGAAAGCGCGCGCATTGGCGCATCATCCCATGACAGCCTTGATACCGACATAGTGTTGCGGGAGTTTTGAATAAAGTAGGGGAATCGCCAAGCTGGTTAAGGCACTGGATTTTGATTCCAGCATGCGAAGGTTCGAATCCTTCTTCCCCTGCCACTCAACATTGAAATCTATTTCGGGATCGACAGGCTGCTGACAGTTTCAGCATTCTTTTGATAACCCGCATCGCACCAATCAACCTCCGACAATTTCCATGGCTACCGACAAAGACATGATGGTTTTCACCGGGAACGCCAACCCGGACCTCGCCGAAAAAGTTGCACAGAATCTCGGCATCCCGCTCGGTCGCGCCACCGTCAGCAAATTTTCCGATGGCGAAATCACCGTCGAAATCAATGAAAATGTGCGTGGCAATGATGTCTTTGTGGTGCAATCCACTTGCGCGCCGACCAACGACAATCTGATGGAACTCATGCTGATGGTCGATGCGCTCAAGCGTGCGTCGGCCGGTCGCATCAGTGCGGTCATCCCCTATTTTGGTTATGCCCGTCAGGATCGTCGTCCGCGTTCTGCGCGCGTGGCTATTTCTGCGCGCGTCGTGGCCAACATGCTGGAAGATGTCGGTGTCGAACGCGTGCTGATCATGGATGTCCATGCGGACCAGATCCAGGGGTTCTTCGATATTCCGGTCGACAACGTTTACGCATCGCCGGTATTGCTGCGCGATTTGCAAAAGAAACACCCGGACAATGTGCTCGTTGTGTCGCCAGACGTCGGCGGCGTCGTCCGTGCCCGCGCGCTGGCGAAGTGGCTGGGCTGTGACTTGGCGATCATCGACAAACGTCGCCCGAGGGCGAATGTTTCCGAAGTGATGAACGTCATCGGTGAAGTCAAGGGACGTAATTGCGTGATCATGGACGACATGGTCGATACCGCTGGCACGCTGACCACGGCTGCTGCCGTGCTGAAGGAATACGGTGCCCTGAAAGTGCTCGCCTATTGTACGCACCCGGTGCTGTCCGGCCCGGCGATTGAGCGCATCACCAATTCGCCGCTGGATGAACTGGTTGTGACGGATACTATTCCGCTGACGGACAAAGCCAAGGCTTGCGCGAAGATTCGTCAATTGACATGTGCGCCGCTGCTGGCAGAAACCATGCGCCGTATCAGCACGGGTGACTCAGTCATGTCGCTGTTTGCCGAAGCAGACGCAGAAGACGAAAGCTCCGGAGGATAAATTTTTGTGGCGCAGCACATCGCTGCGTCATTTTTCGAAGCCCCTGGTCGCGGGGGATTCACAACCGCAAGGCAACTTGCAAAACAGGAGTCAAACATGAAAGTTATTGCATTCAAGCGCACTGAACAGGGGACCGGAGCGAGCCGCCGCCTGCGCAATGCGAACACCACCCCGGGCATCGTTTACGGGGGCGGCAAGGACGCTGTCAGCGTCAAGCTGGATCACAATCCGCTTTACCACGCCATCAATCGCGAAGCTTTTCACTCGTCGATTCTGGATCTGGAGATTGACGGCGCAGTTGAACAAGTCGTGTTGCGCGATTTCCAGATGCACGCGTTCAAGCAGATTGTCATGCACGTCGATTTTCAGCGTGTCGTTGCGGATCAAAAGCTGGCCATCCGCGTACCGCTGCGTTTCATCAACGCTGACATTTGCCCGGCCTCCAAAGTGGGCGGTTCCAACGTTAGCCACGCCATCAACAGCTTGGGTATCAGCTGCTTGCCGAAAGATTTGCCGGAATACATCACGGTCGACCTGGCGACGCTCAGCCCCGGCCAGACCATCCATCTTTCCGATGTGAAAATGCCGAACGGCGTTGTCGCTACCGATGCCCCGAAGCTGGCCGTAGCGCTTGCAACCATCGCGAAGTAAACGTAACGTGCATCATCCCAAACCGCCCGCGAGGGCGGTTTTTTATTGGCAAAAGACCACGGCCGAGCGGATATCTGGCAAAAATGAAAAAATGGCAAGGCGTGTCGCTGAAATGCCTTACTTGCCACCTGCGAAAGTGTTTTCGAGGCCTGTTTTTGCTTTTAAAAACGGCCCGTTAATAGTACCCTTTGCATATTTGACCTTCGTATGAATGGCTATGTATTCAGCAGAGATTGAGTATTTTGCGGAGCGCGCCCGCGAATTCGTGACGTGGTGTCAGACTTCCCACGGTGGAAAAGGGTTGGCCCTGATTCAGCAGGAAGTGCTTCAAATGTTGTCGCTAATTTACGCAGCGGGAATACATTTGCCGAATATCGAATCCCGTTCGGCCGCAGAAGCGGTGCCCGCCGTTATCGACGAGCATCTTCAAGGCGTGATGCAAAACGTCCAGGCCTTGCCGTTCCAGTATTACTGGGGAATGCTCGCGCCCTCTTGTGCGCAAGGAAACGATGCACCCGTTTGTGGCGATCTCTTTGACGATTTTCGGGATATCTACGTCGATCTCATTTCCGGGTTGTGGTATTACGAGCGAGGACTCGTCGAGGCGGCAGCCTTTGAATGGCGCTTCCGGTTTGGGGCGCATTTGGGGCGTCATGTCATCAGCGCCATGCATGCGCTGCATTTGCACGAACCCAAAGGGAATCTCGCCGACGCAGATTAAGAGCGCGAACGTTTTGACGCGGCGGTTGGAAGGGACCGATCGCATCCGGCTACGACTCACTTCGCCGTATGCAACTCCTTCATGGCCACATCAAACTTCCCTTCACACAATAGCGGAATGATCGGCAAGCTTTTTGCGATGGCATCGTCGATCAATTTCTGCTCTTCAGCACGCGGACGGTGCAGCACAAAATCGATCACTTGCGATTTCAATCCCATTTCACGCGGATGGCCGATGCCGAGGCGGAGCCGCCAGAAATCTTGCGTACCCAGCGCCGCGGCGATGTCTTTCAATCCGTTATGTCCTCCGGTGGAGCCGCCTTTCTTGAGTTTGGCGCTGCCAGGCGGCAGATCCAGTTCGTCGTGCACGACCAGCACTTCCTGCGGGGTGATCTTGAAGAAGCGGGCGATGGCACCGACGGCCTGTCCCGAGAGGTTCATGAAGGTCTGCGGCTGCAGTAGCCACACATCCTGCCCGCTGATGCGCGCTTTGGCGGCGAGCGCCTGAAAGCGGGATTCTTTTTGCAAACGGCAGTTGGGCAGTGTGTTGGCGAGGTTATCCACCAGCCAGAAGCCGGCATTGTGTCGGGTTTGTTCGTATTCGGCACCGGGATTGCCGAGGCCAACGATGAGGCGAATGGACATGACTAAAGACTGAAACCATAAAAATTAATCAAAATTATCCGAACGACGGTGAAGGCACTGAAGCCATCGGCGAGCGGGACAACGAGCAAAGCGATGTTGCGGCGTAGGCTAACATGAGCGAAGCGAATGTTAAGCGAAGCGGCCGCAGCCAAGGGGTTAAGGAGCAAGAAGCACGGTGCGCAGCGACTAAGACAACCGCCGCGCACTGGCTCGTTGCGGCGAAGGCTTGCCGCGTGAGCGGCGTTATGCCGGAACCACATATGGCCCGTACACCTTTATGCAGCGTTTTCACACCCCCCAGACGATATCTTTTTTCTTTTTGTGCGCCCGCTTCAGCATTTCTATCAGCGGATAAACGCGCGCTGCAAAGCTGACGGGTTCGGGACGTTCCTTGCGACGTTCCTTTTCCTGCAAAAGTTTTTCGAGCTCTTCCAGGTTGCCATTTTCACGCGCCCGCGCTTCGCGCTCGGCACGATCTTTTTCCAAAGCTTCGCGCTCGGCTTTTTCTTGCGCCTCGATGACCTTGCGCCGTTCAATCTCGTTTTGAAGTTTTGCGATGGCGTCCGTTGCTTCATCGGCCAGAATGATGCCTTTTTCGATATTTTTGCCCAGCGCCTCGAGTACTGCCTTGGCGTTTTCTTCGAACATGATGATGTCGCCCGCGACCTTGGATTTGAAGATGATCAGCATGCGTTCCAATTAAGATGTAAAGTTGGTAAAAATGTTATTTCGTCAGTATAACAAGAACGAGCAGGCGCAATGCCTTCGCTGGTGTGTCGCCAAAAAGAAAAACTCGCATCTTCCCGGTTGACATTTCATCAGGCTTGGCTACACTCTCCGTTGGATCAAAATTTATTATTTGACAATATTTTATCGCGACGTCTTGTACAGATGTCCGAAAGCAAAAAAGAGGTATGAATGGGTCAGGCTGGTGCGGCAAAATTTCAAGGTGAACGACTGTACATTGACGCGGGCGTCGCGTATCTGCGTATGCGCGTGTGCGACAGCAATGGCCGAGAAATCGAAAATCACGTCATTTCAAGCAATCGTGATTTGCGTGAGGTTATCGACGAGTATCAACTGGATAAGCGCCTGGAGGCGGGGGCGCAGGCCATCATTACCGGCAAGCTGGCGTCGCTGGTGAAAAAAGCGCTTGGCGGCGGGCACACGTTTTTGCAAGCCTCGGCATTGTGGATGGCCGCCAAAACGCGCGCCAAACTGAAAAATGAAGATGCGTTGGCGATTGTCGAGATTTCCGCTTCGGGTTACACGTTGGTGGGCGTGGATGATCAGGGTCGCCTGCGCGAAGATTTGCTCGTGACGAATCCGCGCTGCGGCGCAGGCACGGGTGTGAATATTGACCGCGTGCTGCAAAAGCTGGGGATGAAGCGCGATGACGTGGATGTCATTCTCGCAGACTATCTCGGTCATGCTGGGCGATCCTTGCGCGACAGAATCGGCACGCGTGTAGACCGTTGCGGGGTGTTCGGTGCGTCTGCAACCATCTCTGACAAGAATCAAGGCATTCCACTTTCCGTGGCGCTGGCGACAACCTTCAAGTCCGAATTGCAAAAAGTGATCACCAAGTTACCCGAAGGGTTCAACACGGTGGTGTTGGTTGGGCGTTTTTTCAACTGGCAATTTGTGCGCGATTGCGCGGAAGATTTTTTGCGGCCGCTCGGCGTCAAACACGTCGAATACGATCCAGACAATACCTTGATGCTGGATGCGCTACATGATCTGGCGGAACATGCCGGCGTAGCGGGAATGCCATCGCTGGATGGCATCGCTTTGTTTGAGCCCAAGCTGAACGACTACCCGGCTTTTGCCGACTTGCTTGCGGAAAAAGAAGGGAACATGCGCTATCGCCGCGAACCGGCAGGGGCGTTTTCCGTGCGCGCTGCGCGCGATCTGGCCACGCGCCCAGTGCATATCGGCATGGACGTGGGCTCCACGATGGCGAAAGTGGTGATGACGGACGATGCAGGCGAAATTGTTTTTCTCGACGCATACAGCAACGCTGGCGACACGATCGAAACCGTCATGCGGGTGTTCAGCGATTTGCAAGAGCAAGGCATGAGCAGTTTGCAGGTACGTTCAATTGGCATCACCGGCTCAGCGCGTTACCAAGTACGTGAAGCCCTGGCGCGCATTTATCCGCAACTCGCATCGCGCCTGGCGGTGTTGGTGGAAAACTACGCGCATGCGCGCGGCTCGATTGATCAGGCGCGTGAACACGTGAAGCGTCTGAAAGCAGCGGGCGTGACAGACATCAACGAAGATTTCTGCATTCTGGTCGACATCGGCGGCGAAGATACCAAGATTTCCACCATCGCATTGCGCGAAGCCGAACTGTTCAGCAACGCGATGAACATCAAGTGTTCTGCCGGTACCGGCAGTTTGATGGACACACTTTCCGCCTTGTTCGGTATTGCTGGCGCGGGCGAAGCCAGCAAGCTGGCATTTGAAGCCAGACGTGGACTGGAAATCAATGCCACCTGCGCCGTGTTCCTGATCGAGAATGCGCAAAAACTGCAAGCGCAGGGCGTGCCGCGTGGCGAAATTTTGGCCTCGGCGAGCTGGGCCATCGTGGAAAACATGGCCCGTACCTTGTGGAGCCAGGTTGATTTGCCGGGTCGTACGGTGGTGCTGCTGCACGGGCAAACCATGCTATCCGATCCCTTGCCGCTGGCCGTGAGCCACCGCCTTGAAAATTATTTGGGCGAACCGGCGTATTGTTTGGTGCCGACTTATCCGGGTCACCGTGCGTGTCTGGGGCTGATTCGCACCTTGTCCGCGACGGCGCCAACGGGGACCGTCACCATGCCATTCAGCGCTTTGCTGGAAGCGAAGTTTGATAAAGTCATTATCAAGTGCAAAGGGATTGCCTGCGAAGATCCCAACGCGGCGTGCAATCGCACCGGGTTGCGGTGTCACGGGAGCGATGGCAATCTGTTCGCCTTCACGCTGGGCGGCTGTTCAGCCGTTAATGAGTTGCTGGCCAAGTATGTCGCGCGCAAAGAACATGGTGTGGCGATGGAAGTGACGGCCCCGCCCCGCGATGCATACATGGAAATCTGGAATTTCATCGACAGTCAGCATCCGCGTAGCGAACATCCGCGTCGTCTGGTGATTCCGCGCGGGTTCATTGTGTCCGAGTGGGCGTATTTTTTCTCGCGAATTTTCGAGCGTTTCGATATCCCGGTGTATGTTGACAACGTGTGCGATGCCGATCTGGTCAATGCGCAACCGTATTTCAGCGTGGATAGCTGCGCGCCGCACATGGGCGCGGTCGGACAGTTCTTGCGTCTGGCGAAAATGCAAGGCGAAGGAAAAAGCGGCATGATTCTGGCGCCGCAAATCGAGCTGCTGCCCACCGATGGCAAGAGCATGGGTCGCACCTGCACCTTGAATCAGGGCGGCTTCGCGGTCGCCAAAGGGGTGGCGGAAACCGTGCATCACGATGCGAAAATCCACCTGTTCCACATCGATTTATCCAATCAGGATGTGCAGCATTTGGCCGATCAGTTGCACAGCCAGTTTGCGCCGGTGTTCGCTGCGTACGGGTTGACGCCGACGCTTGGCGAATTGACGGCGGCCCTGGCTGGTGCGCTCAATGATCACCGCGCGTTGCGTGTGCAAACTGCAGACATGGCGGCGGATATGATCGAGCAGGCGAACGCGGCGGGTCAGAAAGTGGCGCTTGTAGTGGGTCGGGAATATCTGCTGAACCCTGGCATTTACGACAGTCATGTGCGCCGACTGCTGCGCGACAAGGCGATGGTGACGATTCCCTCCTACGTGCTGGACGTGGAGCTGAATGAAGACTTCGGTTATATCTACTGGCGCAATCCGCATTTGATTACGACCATCCTCGCCGCGGTGGCCGATCGCACGCTGCACCGGCGCATTCGCCAGCCCCGTCTGGCCGCCTTGTTTGAAAAGCTGGAATCTGCGACCGATTTGCTGCCAGTCGTGCAGGTCTCAACGTTCTGTTGCGGCCCGGACAGCGTGACGCTGCCATTGGCTGCCGAACTGATGAAGCAGCGCCCTTTCCTGCTGATTCAGTCCGATGCCGTGATCAAGGAACTCGCGCATCTGGAAAATCGCGTCAACACGTACGTGAATCAGTTGAGCATGGGGCTGCATGCCAAGCTCAAACCGGCGAACGAAGAAGCGTTTGACGTGAAAGCGTTGGACGATCTGGAAAATAATGAAGGCATTGATCCGGCGCGCGACGTGATTTATTTCCCGACGCTGTCCGACAATCGTGCGCTCACCAGCATTTTGCGTGGCGCGGGGTTTGCCTGCGTCGATATTTATGGCAGCGATCAGGATTTGCAGAGCTTGATCAAATCGGGTCGACGCAGTGTCGGTGATGCGGTGTGCGCGCCGCTGGCGGCGGTCTATGCCGATCTGGATCGCGCCAAGGCGGACTTTGCGCGTCGCCGCGCGCAGAATGACCCGCTGGTGGCCGGGAAAACGCGCTTGCTGTTTTTCGATAATGCGGGGACGGGGCCGTGCCGTCAGGGTCAATATGTGGAAGTGCACAAGCTCACCGCGCACAAGGACATGCAACGTGAAACGCAGGACTGTCATGGCGCCGGCGCGATTCGTTTCCTGATTGCGCGCGAACGCGACGGCTATAACATCGGTCTGGAAGAATGGACGCTGTTGCGCATGTACCAAGCGGCGATTCTGCAAGGCGTGATGCACGATCTCCTGTTTACGGGTGCCCTGATTTGCCGCGATGCGGAAGAATATGGTCGTTTCACCGCAGATTACGCGGTGCTAAAAGAAGAACTGTATGCTGCGCTCGAAAAATTTTCCGGCCCCGGTCCGGTGGCGCGGGCATTGTGCAAAGTGTTTGGCACGCCTGCGAAATACTGGGCCTACCGATTGAATGGGCGGGATTTGGCGGAGCCCTTGCGCAAGTTTGTGAAACGCTGGCCGCAGCGTCCTGCCGAAGGACGTCCGCTGGACATTCTGGCGACCGGCGAAGTGTATATGCGCGTGGCACAAGCCGAGACGATTTTCACGTCCCTGCTCTCGATGCTGGGTTTTGGCCGCTTCAAGTTGCATGTCGCGCCGGTGTGGTCGTATCTCGACTATCTGGTGGAGCAAGCCGATGCGGAAATCCGCACGACACCGCAAGCCGATGTGAAAGCGGCGGAAGCGCGCCGCAAACGCATTGCGCGGCTGCGCTGGGTGTTGCGCAATCTGATCGCAAAGCCGATTTACGAAGCCGCGGGATTGTCGTTGCCGGAATCGGCGGGCGAACACATGAAGGTTGCGGAAGAAGTCTTGCCGACCTTGCGTCCCTTCGGCGAACTGGCTCCGTATCTTGGTGAAGTCATCGGCAGCTTGCGACATGGCTCGGATTTGATTTTGAACGTTGCCCCGACAAGCTGCATGGTGTCCACGATGAGTCAGGTCTTCACGCCGAAGTTGCGACAAGTTGGGTGTGGCGAGGGGCACGTGCAGCATCTCTTTTCGGCGGATGGGGAAGTGAACGAGGAATTGCTGTCGCTCGCGTTGCTCAAGTCGATGGGGCCCGAGGTGTTGGCGAGGCGGGGGTTGCGGTAAACCTTTTCGCCCCCTCTCCCCTCGCGGGAGAGGGTTGGGGTGAGGGGGGTATGAGCAGGCGTTTCCAGTAATTTGAACGTGCCGGGGGTGGCCCGGCGGCCACATCCTTTTCTTGTCTCGCCAAGAAAAGGATGCAAAAGAAGGCGACCGCGGCGCCGCTGAATGCTCCGCTGTCGTGAAGGAAAAAGCGGGAAACAAAAGAAACTCGCTGCGCTCAAACAACTTTTGTTTCTGATCCGCTTTTCCCTCCCCGCCAGCGGCAGCGTCGCAAGCGGATACAAACCCAAGCGGTAGAAATAAATTGAAGTCTACTCCCCCCTTAGCTCATTAGGCAAAGCAGCTTGCAATCAGTACGCTATCGTTCCATTAGCGCCCGTCGATACTGAATGGCTTCGGCGACGTGCGTTTGGGTCACTTTGTCCGAATCGGCGAGATCGGCAATCGTGCGTGCGAGTTTGAGCACGCGATGGTAGGCGCGCGCTGACCAGTTCAGCCGTGTCATCGCACTGCGCAACAATTTTTCTCCGGCGGTATCCGGCTTGCAGTGTCGGTCGATTTCTTTCGTGCTCAGTTGACTGTTGGGGCTGTTCTGACGCGCCTGCTGTACCTCAGAAGCGCGTGCAACGCGCGCTGCAATGGTGGCTGACGACTCGCCATCGGCCTGCAACATCAATTCATCCTGAGAGAGCGCGCCGACGTGAATCTGCATGTCGATGCGGTCGAGCATCGGGCCGGAAATGCGATCCTGGTAGCGTGCAACTACGTCGGGTGTGCACCGGCATTTTCCCGAGGGGTGGCCGAGATGGCCGCATGGACAGGGATTCATCGCGGCGAGCAACTGGAAACGCGCCGGAAAATCGGCTTGTCGCGCGGCGCGCGAAATGGTGATAAGACCGGATTCCATCGGCTCGCGCAAGACTTCCAGCACCTTGCGTTCGAATTCCGGCAATTCATCCAGAAAAAGTACGCCGCAATGCGCGAGCGAAATTTCGCCGGGGCGCGGTGTGCTGCCCCCGCCAACGAGCGCGACGCCCGACGCCGTGTGATGGGGCGCGCGATAGGGGCGCGTCTTCCAGCGCGACACATCGAATCCCCCGGTCAGCGATTGCACGGCCGCAGACTCCAGTGCCTCCTCCTCCGTCATGGGTGGCAGGATGCCCGCAAAGCGCGAGGCCAGCATGGTTTTCCCGGTGCCGGGTGGGCCGACCATTAGCACGCTGTGTCCGCCTGCTGCCGCGACTTCCAGTGCGCGTTTGGCTTGCTGCTGACCTTTGACTTCTGCGAAGTCCGGGTAGAGGGGGCGGATGCGTTGAGCGTTCGGAATATGTCGGGGTAGTTTGGCATAGGCGCAGGTGGGCGCGAGTTGTGAGCAAGCTTCCAGCAAGGAGGAGGCTGGCAAAATGGTGGCATCGCGCACGAGCGCCGCTTCGTTGGCATTGGCGTGCGGCAGGATGAAGGCGCGCTGTTTTCCGTCGCCGCTGCGCTGCATGGCATACGTCATCGCCAGCGCACCGCGGATAGGACGCAATTCGCCGGAGAGCGAGAGTTCGCCCGCGAATTCATAGTGATCGAGCGTGTGCGCGGAAATTTGGCCGGACGCAGCGAGAATGCCGAGTGCGATCGGCAAATCGAAACGGCCGGATTCTTTCGGCAGATCGGCGGGGGCGAGATTGACGGTGATGCGTCGCGCCGGGAATTCAAAACGGGAATTCTGGATGGCGGCGCGCACGCGATCCCGCGCTTCCTTCACTTCGGTTTCAGGCAGCCCGACGATGGTCATGCCGGGCAAGCCATTCGCCAGATGCACTTCCACAGTGACTTCAGGTGCAGACATGCCATTCAAGGCGCGGCTTTTGAGGATAGCTAGGCTCATGTTGAGGTCTATTGATTGGGTCGCCATGCAGGCATGGCCATGCCTGCTAGTTTGAAGTAAAAATGTTTTTTTAACAATTAAAATTACACCGTCGCCATAGTCGTGGCGGGTTTGTGTGGCGGTCATAGCGTGGGCTGAAAAATAAATGACTTCATCGGTCTGGGGGTAAAAAGATAAGTGCTGACGTATTGCGTGCTTCCGGGATAAAATGATTTCTTTAAACCAACGTTTTTTGACTTCTTTTAAACGTAATTTGGTTTTTTCAATCTCATTGGCCGAGCGATGATGAGTCCTGAACGACAGCAGTTGATTCGCGCCCTCTTTGACGAATACATCGAGATGTATGCGTCGCGCGATGATCGCTTGACCGAACGTTTCAGCGACAATTTCAGCGGTTACGCTGGCAGCAGCAGCGTGCTCGTCAAGGATCGCGAAGAATGGATCCGGGTCACCAGGCAGGATTTTGCGCAAGTGCCACAGCGGGTGGGCATTGAACTGCAGAGTCTGTCGATGCAGGATCTGGCCGAAAACTGCGTGATGGTGACGGCGTTCTTTTATATTCATTTGCCGCTGCCAGCCAAATTCCTGTCGGACGAAATTGCCCGCCTGGTGCTGGTCTTTCAGCGCGAAGGCGAAGACTGGAAAATCGCGCACAGCGGCATTTCGGTGCCGTATCATGAGGCCGGCGAAGGCGAAATCTATCCGCTCAAGAGCATGCAGCAGCGCAATCGCGATCTGGAAGCCATTGTGGACGAGCGCACGCAAGCCCTGAAAGAAGTCAATCAAAAGCTCGAAGCGCTCAGCAATACCGACGGTTTGACGGGCATCGCTAACCGGCGTTACTTCGATCGGCTTTTGAGGCAGGAATGGAATCGGGCCAAACGTGCGGGGCATGCCATCTCGCTTCTCCTGATCGACGTGGATCACTTCAAGCAGTTTAACGATGTACACGGACACTTGGCGGGCGACGCCTGTTTGCAAACCTTCGCGAAGAAAATGTCGAAAGTGGCGCGGCGCGGCGGTGAGCTGGCGGCGCGCTACGGTGGCGAAGAGTTCGTGATGCTCCTGCCCGACTCACGCGAACACGATGCGCTGGAAATGGCCCGGCGCATCCAGGTGGTGGCGCAGTCGCTGAAGCTGCCGCATATTAATAGGGGACCAGGTATGATCACGGTCAGCATCGGCATTGCCAGTTGCATTCCCGGAAAAGAAGACAATGCGGAAAGCCTGATTCACGAGGCTGATCAGGCCCTTTATCAGGCCAAAAGCGCGGGACGCAACGCTATTCGGCTGGCCTCCTGCGGATAAGCACCGAAGTCGTCCGCTTGCTGACGCCCAACCGCACGGGGCGTTCAGCGATACCCGGTCGTATGGTTCTAGCGCCACCCGCTGGCGCTTTCAGCCGGTTTGCCGTCACGTTCGCCGATGCACGGCTTCGGGCGTCAACATTTTTTCCATTTCCGCCACCCGCTTTTCCAACACATCCAGCCTTTCGCGTATGCGGGCCAGCTGAAGCGCCTGCGCTTCGAATTCCTCGCGCGGCACCATGTCGAGCTTCGCCAATCCTTGCGTGAGTAGCGCGCGGACATTCTTTTCCAAATCCTTGGCAGGCGTGGTTTGGAGGAGTTGATTGATTTGGCTTTGAACCTGATCAATGAATTGTTTAGGGTCCATGATATTCCTTGCACTGTTTTGATGCATAGTCGGTCGGCATGCCAGATTGGTGCATCGTCGATTCTATATGGCCTGGGTGGCGTAGGCATTGTGTATGGCTGTGAATGGTAGCGCACTCTCGAAGCCACGCGCAAAAACTTGTCGAAACCGGGAGTCAAGCGAGCTGGCACGACTTCTGCTTTATAGGGAATGAAACCGGTATGGTTCCGAATATCAACCTCTTGGCAGACATACAAATAAGGAAACGTTATGAAAAAACTGATTCTCGCTTCAACGATTGGCGCGCTCTTGGCTTCCAGTGCAGCGTTCGCACAGGAAAAAAAGCCGGATCACGAGTTTAGCTTCAACATTGGCGCAGCCAGTGAATATCGCTATCGTGGTATTTCGCAGTCGCGCTTTGAGCCGGCGCTGCAAGGTGGCGCGGACTATACCTACAACCCGCTGGGTTTGTATGCAGGTACATGGGCGTCGAGCATCAAATGGATTGGCGACACTGCAGGTGGTAATCCCACAAATGTTGAGATCGACCTGTATGCCGGTAAGAAAGGCGACCTCGGTAAAGGCTTCAGCTACGACGTTGGCGGTTTGTACTACTGGTATCCGAAGGATGGCTTGGCAAATGATGCCGACACCTTTGAGGTCTATGGCAAGTTGAGCTACGGTCCTTTCTACGCCAAGTACTCACATTCCCTGACCGACACCTTTGGCTTTAACGATAGCAAGAACAGCAATTACGTTGATCTGGGTGCTGACGTTGATTTGGGTAAGGGCTACACCCTGAATCTGCACGCTGGTCACCAGAAGATCGAGGGTACCGTTGGTGCCAGCTATTACGACTGGAAAGTTGGTGTATCCAAGGAGTTCTACGGTGTGGGCTTCAGCTTGGCATACATTGATACTGATAACCATGATGGTAGCTATGTCTCGCCGAGTGGCAAAGACTTGGGCAAAGCGGCTCTTGTGCTGACCGCGACCAAAACTTTCTAAGGAGCGCAACATGAAAATGATTACAGCCATCATCAAGCCCTTCAAGCTGGATGAAGTGCGCGAAGCCTTGTCGGCGGTGGGCGTGACCGGGATTACGGTGACCGACGTCAAAGGTTTTGGACGCCAAAAAGGTCACACGGAACTTTACCGTGGCGCGGAATATGTGGTGGATTTCCTGCCGAAAACCAAGGTCGAAGCTGCCGTGGATGATGCCATCGTCGAGCAGGTGATTGAAGCCATGATTGCGGCAGCACGCACAGGCAAGATCGGCGACGGGAAAATTTTTGTCAGCAATCTGGAAGAGGTTATCCGGATCCGCACGGGCGAAACCGGCGTGGAAGCTATCTAGGAGAACGGTCATGAAAAAGTTTATTTCAAGTATGTTGAGTGTGTTGGCGCTGGTGGCCGCAATTGGGTTTGCCTTGCCTGCGCAGGCCGCTGATCCGGCGCCGTCTGCATCAGCAGTGGCTTCGGCATCGGTATCCGCTTCTGTATCGGCAGCGGCCGCAACGCCCGCGGGTGATGCAGCAGCAGCCCCGGCAGCACCGGCACCGTCGCCGAACAAGGCCGACACCGCCTGGATCATGGTGTGTGCCGTGCTGGTGATCTTGATGAGCATTCCGGGGATTGCGCTGTTTTACGGCGGCCTGGTGCGATCAAAGAACATGCTATCGGTTTTGATGCAATCGTTCTCGATTTTCGCCTTCGTCATCGTGCTGTGGTGCATTTACGGCTATTCGCTGGCCTTCACCGAAGGCACGAGTTTCGTCGGTGGATTTGACCGCCTGTTCCTGAATGGCATCTACGATTCGGCCAAGGGCAGCTTCACGACAGCGGCCACCTTCAGCAAAGGCGTGGTGATTCCGGAATACGTTTTCGTGGTTTTCCAGGGTGCTTTCGCTGCGATTACCTGCTGCCTGATCATCGGGTCGTTTGCCGAGCGCGTGAAATTCTCGGCCGTCATGCTCTTCGTGCTGATCTGGTTCACGTTCTCTTATATCCCCATGGCGCACATGGTGTGGTTCTGGACCGGCCCGGATGCGATTACCAGCGCGGAAACGCTGGCAACGGAAACGGCCAAGGCGGGCTTCCTGTTCCAGAAGGGTGCGCTGGACTTCGCCGGTGGCACGGTGGTGCATATCAATGCCGCGATTGCTGGCTTGATCGGTTCGTACATGATCGGCAAGCGCGTCGGTCTGGGTAAAGACTCCATGGCACCGCACTCGTTGACGATGACGATGATTGGCGCGTCGCTGCTGTGGGTCGGCTGGTTCGGTTTCAATGCGGGTTCCGCGCTGGAAGCGAACGACATCTCTGCACTGGCCTTCGTCAACACCTTGCTCGCGACGGCTGCGGCAACCACTTCCTGGGTGATTGGCGAGTGGGTGATCAAACGTAAACCGTCGATGCTGGGCGGCGCGTCAGGTGCTGTGGCTGGCTTGGTGGCGGTCACTCCGGCTGCTGGTTTCATCGGCCCGATGGGTGCGCTGATTATGGGTTTGCTCGCAGGGCTGGTCTGCCTGTGGGGTGTCACTGGTCTGAAGCGCCTGCTCGGTGCAGATGACTCGCTGGATGTCTTCGGTGTGCATGGCGTGGGCGGCATTATGGGCGCACTGCTCACGGGTGTATTCGCCAGTCCGTCACTCGGCGGCCAAGGGATCTTCGACTACGTGATCAACAAGGCTTCGACCGATCCGTATTCGATCTTCGGTCAAGTGTGGGTGCAGTTCCAGGCAGTCATCGTCTGCATTATCTGGTCAGCTGTGGTTTCTTTCATCGCCTACAAGCTGGTGGATCTCGTCATCGGGCTGCGTGTGCCGGAAGAAGCAGAGCGTGAAGGTCTGGACATCACGACCCACGGCGAATCGGCGTACCACCTGTAGGAGCGAAGCAAGCGTAGTAGATAAGCGATCTTCATTTTTCCTGTCCTTTGGAAGCGCCTCTTCGGAGGCGCTTTTTTTTGGCGGGATTTTTGACAACGTTTGCCGTTGATATATATAAAATAGCCCCAATATTTATCGACAAATAGAGCGGAAAATCGATAGATAACGGCTAGAATCAGGAAAAATAACAAAACATTGGAAAAGGAAGCCATGGTTCCCCATCTCGTCACTGCCTTGAATGGCCCTTTGCTTGATCTGGAAAAGAAAATTCTGGACGCCACTCCCGCCATTGAACGCTGGTTCCGTCTGGAATGGCAAGATCACACGCCGCCCTTCTATTGCTCGGTTGATTTGCGTAACGCCGGTTTTAAACTGGCACCGGTCGATACCAACCTGTTCCCCGGCGGATTTAACAACCTCGCGCAAGAAATGCTGCCCCTTACGGTGCAGGCAGCGATGGCCGCGATCGACAAGTATTGCCCTGATGCGAAAAATCTGCTGCTGATTCCGGAAAACCATACGCGCAATATGTACTACCTGATGAACATTGCGCGGCTGGTCAAAATTTTCCGTCAGACGGGGTTGAATGTGCGCTTGGGATCGTTGATGCCGGAGATCAAGGCGCCGACGCCCGTGGCGCTGCCCGACGGGAATATGCTGGTGCTGGAGCCGCTGGAGCGCTCGAAAAACGGACGGCGCCTTGGCGTGAAAGATTTTGATCCGTGCACGATTTTGCTGAACAACGATTTGAGCGCAGGCGTGCCGCCGATCCTCCAGAATCTGCACGAACAAACTTTGCTGCCACCACTGCACGCCGGCTGGACGGTGCGGCGCAAGAGCAATCACTTTGCCGCGTATGACGATGTGGTGCGGCGTTTTGCGCGACTGGTCGGTGTTGACCAATGGATGCTCAATCCGTTTTTCGCCAAGTGCGGCGAAATCAATTTCGCCCAGCGTTCCGGCGAGGAATGTCTGGAAGCGTCCGTCAATTCCGTGCTGGGGAGAATTCGCCGGAAATACAAGGAATACAAGATCACCGAGAAGCCTTTCGTGATCGTCAAGGCCGACGCCGGGACTTACGGCATGGGCATCATGACGGTGACTGATGCGAGTGAAATCAAGGATCTCAATCGCAAGCAGCGCAACAAAATGTCCGTCGTGAAAGACGGTCTGGAAGTGACTGAGGTGATTGTGCAGGAGGGCGTGCATTCGTTCGAGCGCATCAACGATGCGGTGGCCGAACCGGTGGTGTACATGATGGATCGTTATGTCGTCGGCGGTTTCTATCGTGTCCATGCTGAGCGCGACATCAACGAAAATCTGAATGCGCCGGGCGCACATTTTGTGCCGTTGGCTTTCGCGCAGCAGCACGCGATTCCGGATTTTCGCGCCACACCTGGCACCACCGCACCCAACCGCTTTTACATGTATGGCGTGGTCGCACGACTGGCGCTGCTCGCGGCAGCGGTGGAGCTGGAAAAGACCGATCCGAATCCGGAAGACTATTGATGAAATTCGCCTTCCTCGCCGATCCGCTGGACAGTTTCAAGATTTGGAAAGACTCCACCTATGCGATGATGGTCGAGGCGACAAAGCGCGGTCATGAGGTGCATGCCTTTCAGCAGAAAGATATGGCGATGGATAACGGCGGTATCATCGCCAATGTGGCGCGCATTCATCTTGCGTCCTCTGACAGCGATCCGGCCAACTGGTACACCGCCGACGCGCCGGTATCCCAACCGCTGACGGCATTTGACGCCATCATCAAGCGCAAGGATCCGCCTTTCGACATGGAATACGTTTATGCGACGTATTTGCTCGAGCTGGCCGAGCTGCAAGGCGTGCGCGTTTTCAATAGGCCGGCCGCCATTCGCAACCACAATGAAAAACTCGCCATCGCGCAATTCCCGCAATTCACGGCGCCCACGCTGGTGACGAGCGACGAAGCGCGGTTACGGGCCTTCCATGCGCTGCATCGCGACATCATCCTCAAGCCGCTGGATGGCATGGGCGGCACGGGGGTGTTTCGCGTGAAAGAGGATGGCCTGAATCTGGGCGCTATCATCGAGACGCTGACCAGCCATGGGGAGAAGACCATCATGGCGCAGCGGTATCTTCCGGAAATCGCACTGGGCGACAAACGGATTTTGCTGATTGACGGACAGGTGGTTCCTTATGCACTGGCGCGGATTCCGCAGGCGGGTGAAGTGCGCGGCAACCTCGCGGCGGGCGGCACGGGCGTGGCGCAACCCTTGTCGGCGCGCGATCGCGAGATTGCCGAAACGCTCGCCCCCGTTCTGGCCAGACGCGGATTGCTGCTGGTCGGGCTGGATGTGATTGGCGACTGTCTGACTGAAATCAATGTGACCAGTCCCACCTGTTTTCGGGAAATTACGCAGCAAACGGGCTTTAATGTGGCCGGGATGTTCTTAGATGCGGTGGAGCGGCAAGTTACGGTAGCCGCAAGCTGCTGAGAAACGACTGGGGCGGGTCAGCGTGGGCGGGGCGGTTTTGCATTCTGAGCCCATTTGTCGTATCGTTTTCCCTGTTTGACCCGGAAAAGGTATTCCGGCTGTTTGGTTCGGCATTACACGAGGTACGCTTGTAAACATGATAGGCATTCTTCTTATTACGCACGCGCCATTGGGGCACGCTTTTGTGACCACGGCCGCCCACATGTTTTCCGCCGTACAGGAGCGGGTGGAAGCCATTGACGTGGTGGCAGATCAGGACCCTTGCGAGGTGAACACGCTCGCGCGCGAAGCCATTGCGCGGCTGGACGATGGATCCGGTGTGCTGATCATGACCGATGTTATGGGGGGCACGCCTTCCAATTGCTGCAATGCCTTGCCGCTGGCCGGGCGGGTGGAAGTCATTGCCGGGATCAGTTTGCCGATGCTGTTGCGTGCGATTACCTACCGCGAAAACGATCTCGATACGGTTGTGGAAAAAGCCTTGTCGGGCGCTATCAACGGCGCTGTGAAGGTGCACTTGTAAAACTTTGAAAAAAACCGCCAGACAGGCAAAGAAAAACGCATGATTCGTACAGACATTGAAATTATTAACAAGCTGGGCTTGCACGCACGCGCCTCGGCCAAGTTCACGCAGTTGGCCGCCAAATTCAAAAGCGAGGTTTGGCTCACGCGGAACAAGCAGCGCATCAACGCCAAGTCGATCATGGGGGTCATGATGCTGGCGGCAGGGCAAGGCGCCAGGCTGGAGATGGAAGTCAATGGCGAGGATGAAAAAGAATGCGTCGAAGCGTTACGGGCGCTGATCAATGATCGTTTTGATGAAGAAGAATAAGTAAAGCAGCATGGCCTCTTTCACCCTCCACGGTATCCCGGTTTCAGGTGGCGTCGCGATAGGACGTGCGCACCTGATTGCGCCGGCTGCGCTGGATGTGCAGCACTACCTGATCGCGCAGGAGCAAGTGGAAGCCGAAGTGCAGCGACTGGAAAATGCCGTTGCCACCGTCCAGCGGGATCTGGAAACGATCTGGACGGACATGCCGAAAGATGCCCCGACGGAATTGCGCGCCTTGCTCGACGTGCATGCGATGATCCTTTCCGACCCCATGATTTCTGAAGCCCCGCTCAATACCATTCGTCAGCGACGCTACAATGCCGAGTGGGCACTGGTGACCCAGATCGATGAACTGGTCGCTCAGTTTGACGAAATCGAAGAGCCGTATCTGCGTGAGCGCAAGGCGGACATTCAGCAAATTGCAGAGCGCGTATTGAAAGCGCTGACAGGCAGTGCCAAATCATTGCGCCTTCCCGATGACGATCCGGAGCAGGCCCAAATGGTGGTCGTCGCCCACGACATTTCACCGGCTGACATGATGCAGTTTCGCGGCCATACCTTCAGCGGATTCCTGACGGACCTGGGCGCGCAGCAATCGCATACTGCTATTGTGGCGCGCAGCTTGAATATTCCCGCCGTAGTCGGGATGTCGAATGCCTCCGATTTGATAGAGCAAGACGATTGGGTTGTTATTGATGGTGATGCCGGCGTCGTGATTGTGGACCCCTCGCCGCTGGTGCTCGATTATTATCGCGCGCGTCAGGCGAGCTTGCAAAAAGCCAGGAAAAAACTCAATAAGCTCAAGAAAAGCGCCGCCGTCACACTGGACGGTACGCCGATCACACTGCTGGCCAACATTGAGTTGCCGGAGGATTGTCATGCCGCGATGGATGTGGGCGCCAATGGCATTGGTCTGTTTCGCTCCGAATTTCTGTTTTTGGGCCGTCCGGCGGGTGTTAGCAAGATGCCGGGGGAGGATGAACAGTTCGAAGCCTACCGCAAGGCCGTGGAGTTGATGCGCGGCCGTCCGGTGACGATCCGCACGCTGGATATCGGCGGCGACAAGCCGCTGGATCCGGATGAACAGACGGAGCTGAACCCGGCGCTGGGACTGCGGGCGATCCGCTACTGTCTGTCCGAACCCAAAATTTTCATGACGCAATTGCGCGCGATCTTGCGCGCGTCGGCCTACGGGAAAGTGAAGCTGCTCATTCCGATGATTTCGCATGCCTTTGAAATTGATCAGACGCTGGCGATGCTGGAACAAGCGAAGTCGCAGTTGCGCGCGATGGGTGAAAAATTCGACGCCAACCTCGAAGTGGGCGCGATGATCGAAATCCCGGCAGCGGTGCTGTCGCTGCCGATGTTCATCAGCCGTCTCGACTTTTTATCGATCGGTACGAACGATTTGATTCAATACACGCTGGCGATTGATCGCGCGGACCGCGAGGTGGCCCATCTGTACAACCCGCTGCATCCAGCTGTGTTGCAGCTGCTGTCCATGACGATTCGCGCGGGGGAAAAAAGCGGTATACCGCTTTCGGTTTGCGGCGAAGTGGCGGGCGACCCGCGCTTGACCAAGCTGATGCTGGGGATGGGCTTGCGCGAGTTTTCCATCCAGCCGTCGCAGATTTTGGGGGTGAAGCAGGAAGTGGCAAACAGCGATTTGACCCGCCTGGCATCGAAAGCCAAAAAAATCCTGAACCTGACGGAACCGGCAGCGATCGAACACGAGGTGTATCAGCTGAAATCGCTCTAACCCGGCGGTCGGAAGCGGGCGTTTTGGCCCGCCGTTTTTTGAGGTACAATGCATTGCGCCGATTTGAACCGAGGAACCCGTTTCCTTCAGCTTGCGGGCGCAGGGGATTCCCCGAATAAATGCGGCTAAAGCGAGCTTGAAACAAGCCCGATTTTGCCAGCCGCGATCGGGCTTTTTTGTTTTTAATAATTGCGGGACAGCGTTAAGTAAAGCGTACTCTGTCCTCAACAGATCAGTAAACGAATATGGCTTCCGTTGGAACTGTTGTTGCGCAAACCATGCATTTTGCCGAACCGCTCGTCTTGCAAGGCGGCGAGTCGATTGCCGACTACACCTTGATGTACGAAACCTACGGCACGCTGAACGCGGACAAGTCCAATGCCGTGCTGGTGTGTCATGCACTGAATGCCTCGCATCACGTGGCCGGGATTTACGCCGATGTGCCAGACCAAGTGGGCTGGTGGGACAACATGGTCGGCCCCGGCAAGACGCTGGACACGAATCAATTTTTCGTCATCGGCATCAACAATCTCGGTTCCTGTTTTGGCTCGACGGGCCCGATGCACGCGAATCCGAAAACGGGCAAACCCTACGGCCCGGACTTTCCTGTCGTGACGGTGGAAGACTGGGTCAACGCGCAAGCACGGCTGATTGATGCGCTCGGCATCCGGCAACTGGCGGCGGTGATGGGCGGATCGCTCGGCGGCATGCAGGCCTTGTCGTGGAGCATGCTGTACCCGGAACGCGTGCGCAATTGCGCGGTGATTGCGGCGACGGACAAACTGTCTGCACAGAATATTGCGTTCAACGATGTCGCGCGACAAGCCATTCTGACCGATCCGGATTTTCACGGCGGCGATTACTACGCGCATGGTGTCGTGCCCAAGCGCGGGTTGACCGTGGCGCGCATGATCGGCCACATCACCTATCTATCCAACGACGTGATGGCGGAAAAATTCGGCCGCGATCTGCGTACGGGGAAATATCAATACGATTTCGGTGTCGATTTCGAAATCGAATCTTATTTGCGTTATCAGGGCGAAAAGTTTTCCGAATATTTCGATGCGAACACCTACCTGCTGATCACCAAGGCGCTGGATTATTTCGATCCGGGGGCGCAGCATGGCGGCAGTCTCGACAAGGCGCTGGCCAACGTGAAGGCAAAATTTCTGCTGGCATCATTTACCACTGACTGGCGTTTTTCACCGGAATGCAGCCGTACGATCGTGCAAGCCCTGCTGCACAACCGCAAGGACGTCACCTACGCGGAAATCGAGGCGCCGCACGGCCACGATGCGTTCTTGCTCGACGATGCGCGTTATCACAAGCTGGTGCGCGCGTGGTACGACCGCGTGTATGAAGAAATTACAGTCGAAACATCTGCGGAGGGCACGGCATGAAAAAAACCTCCTTGCGCGCTGATCTGGCCTTCATTTCGCAACGCATTGCACCCAACGCGCACGTGCTCGACATCGGTTGCGGCGACGGCGTAATGCTGGAGCATTTGCACACCGTCAAAGGCTGCACCGGTTACGGCATTGAAATCGACCCGGAAAAAATTCTGGCCTGTGCGCGACGCGGCATCAATGTGATCGAACACAACATGGAAAAAGGCCTCGGTCTGTTTGCCGACGACTCTTTCGATACGGTGCTGTGTCTCTCGTCTTTGCAGATGATGAAGAATGTCGAAGGTTTGCTGCAAGATTTTGCGCGTGTCGGGCGCGAAACCATCGTGTCCTTCCCGAATTTTGCGTACTGGCCGCATCGCATCGCGCTGATGCGTGGGCGCATGCCGGTGTCCGATGCCTTGCCTTACGATTGGTACGACACGCCGAACGTGCGCTGTGCGACGATTCGCGATTTCACCGAACTGGCCAACCGCGTTGGCCTGAAAGTGCTCGAATGCGTGGCGCTGCACGAAGGAAAGCCGGTGCACTTCCTGCCGAACATGCGCGGCACGCTGGCTGTGTTCCGGCTCCGAAAATAATCCTCATTCGCGGACATGACCGATAAAAAAATAAGCTGGCGGGAGGCACTGAATTACCGCACGCTGATTTGCGTTTTTCTCGGTTTCACGTCCGGTTTGCCGCTGTTCATTCTGCTCTCGCTGTTGCAGGCGTGGCTCGCCAAGCTGGGGCTGGATGTCAAATCACTCGGCCTCTTTGCGCTGGTGATGTTCCCGTACACGTGGAAATTTCTCTGGTCGCCGCTGATGGATCGTTTCAGCTTCGGCAAACTCGGGCGCCGTCGCGGCTGGATGGCGGTCACGCAGGTTGCGCTCTTCATTGCGATCGGCGCACTGGGCATGCTCGATCCCTTGGAGAATTTGGCGCTGGTGGCGGCGATGGCCGCGCTCATTGCGTTTCTCTCCGCCAGTCAGGATATCGTGATCGATGCGTATCGACGCGAGCTGTTGCCGGACAATGAGCAGGGGCTGGGTAGCGCGGTGCACGTCAATGCGTACAAGGTGGCGGGGCTCGTGCCGGGCGCACTGTCGCTGATTCTCGCGGACATGATGCCGTGGTCGATGGTGTTCTGGATCACGGCAGCTTTCATGTTGCCCGGTTTCATTTGCACGCTGCTGGTGAAAGAACCGGAAATTTATGGCAAGCCGCCCGCGAACATTCGCGAAGCGGTCGTGCTGCCGTTCCAAGAGTTCATCGCGCGCGATGGCTGGAAAGGCGCCCTACTCGTACTGGCCTTCATTTTCTTTTACAAGCTTGGCGACAGTCTCGCGACGGCACTCGCCACCAAGTTTTATCTCGACATGGGTTTTACCATGACGCAGATCGGCGTCATCGCCAAGACTTCTGGCTTCTGGGCCAGCATTATCGGCGGCTTGCTCGGCGGGCTGTGGATGATCCAGCTCGGCATCAATCGCGCGCTGTGGGTCTTTGGCGTGGTGCAGGCCGTGGCGATTCTCGGCTTTTCGTGGCTCTCGCTTGTCGGTGCCGATCCGCTGGTGCTCGCGCTCGTGATCGGCGCGGAAGCGTTCGGCGTGGGGCTGGGGACCACGGCCTTTGTCGCCTACATCGCACGCACCACCGATCCGCGTTACACCGCCACGCAGTTTGCGCTCTTCACCAGTTTGATGGCAGTGCCGCGCACGTTCATCAATGCGTCGGCCGGTTTCATTGTCGATCAGACGGGCTGGTTCATGTTTTTCAATTTTTGTTTCTTGCTGGCGATTCCCGGCATGTTGTTGTTGCCGAAGGTGGCGCCATGGAAGGACAATGGGCAGTAGCCCGTTGCGGCGTAGGCTAACATGAGCGTAGCGAATGTTAAGCGAAGCGGCCGGAGTCAAAAGGGCTAGGGGTGCGGCGTTCGCAAGATCCGCGAATGGATTTTGTGTAGGTCGGCCTTCAGGCCGACGCAGCATTTAAATCGTGCAGTAGTTTGAACTTGCCGGGGGTAGCCCGGCAGCTACTTACCTTTCTTGTCTCGCCAAGAAAGGTAAGCCAAAGAAGTCGACCGCGAGACGCGCCCTTCGGGGCTTCGCCCGCTGCCAGTGCAGCAAAAGCGGGACGCAAAAAAACTCGCTTCGCTCAAACAGTTTTTGCGTCTAATCCGCTTTTGCTTTCTGCCAGCGGCAGCGTCTAAGCGGAGGAATGCGGCGCAGTAAAGTTTGCCATTTCAGAAAATAAATCGAAGCTGAGCTAACCCCTAGGGCTTTAGCAAATTTTATGAAGCAGTTTTAGATATTCAGTTTCAGACAGTGATGGGAAAAGGGAGTTTAAAAATTTAAGTTTTATGTTGACGCCACGAGCGGTCAATTCCACTTCATGAATGAGCAACCCTTCAAGAAAATCACGTAAGCCCTCATCAAGAGTGAGAAAGCATATTTTGAGATTGGAGTCGCAAAGCTGATTCGCTACAGCTTTTACACACGATATCTTTGAAATGATCAGTAAATCATTGAGTACATTAAATATATTGGCTGGCGTTATGTGTGGTTTCAATATATTTCTAGCTGCATTTCCTTCATGTAGGCAGGATAAACAGGCAACGACAATAGTGCTGCCTGTGTAGATTGAGTGTTTTCTCGCGAGATGGATGATTTGGCTTTCGACCACAGGTCTTTTTTGGGTGGGCACTTTGTTTTTAATTAACTTAAATGCTTCTTCTAAGAACGCAGCGTAGTTTGTCCAGTATTCCTCCCTGTATTCTGTGAATGTAGATGCGAATTTATTTTTATGAATTTGAAGGAAGTCGCAATCAGTGCGCGCAAAACTGAAAAAATGTCTAAGCGCCTCTGCTTCTTTATCTAGCGTGATTGTTTTTTCTTCGAAAGATTCCTTTTTACCTAGCTGTCCTTCAATCAAAGAGAGGATGGGGCTAATTGCACTTGCCGGTGTATCGATTCTCCTCAGGGTGCGAAGCATTTCGAGCTTTTTTTGATCATTCGTTTCTTTTCCATTTTTTGCGGCTTTAATAAGAGAAACGATGTTGCGATCTAGGAGAAAAAGTATTTGGGCGCTTATATTGACCCCTTCTCCAATAAATGCTGGTGGCCCCATCAATTCTCTAAGCCTTCCTCACAAACTCCGACTTGAGTTTCATCGGCCCGATGCCGTCAATCTTGCAGTCGATGTCGTGATCGCCTTCGACGAGGCGAATGTTGCGCACCTTGGTGCCGACCTTGACGACTTGCGATGAGCCCTTGATTTTCAAATCCTTGATGACGGTGATGGTGTCGCCGTCTTGCAGCACGTTGCCGCTGGCATCCTTGTACACTTTCGCGACTTCTTCCGCAGGCGCGGCGGCGGTGGCCGACCATTCATGGCCGCATTCCGGGCAAACGAGGTTGGTGCCGTCTTCATAGGTGAGGGTGGATTGGCATTTGGGGCAGTTTGGTAATTGACTCATCGTTTCATCTCAACTTCATAGGGGGTTAACGGGTTATGGATTGCCTGATCGGTCGCCTGTCGATTATTTATTGCGCGCCTTATTGATCAGCTAACGCATCATAACATCGCCGACACCCCCTTAACGTCGGGGATCTGCCTCTTGATGTGCGTTGCGGCATATATTTGTTGCGCCTCTTTCATGTGAGAGGCACAAAACGCGTAAAACCCCTCCCGAATGCAATAAAATAGCGGTTTGGCGCCATTTCAGGCGCTTGCCATTTTGAATATGCAGCCCAAGGAGACATCATGACGTACCAGTTTTTGGAAATGCCGGACAAGAACGGCTACTTCGGTGAATACGGCGGCCAGATCGTTCCGCCGGAACTCAAGGCCATCATGGATCAAATCAGCGAGGCCTACGAAACCGTTCGGCAAACCAAGGCGTTTCAGGATGAACTGGCGGATTTGTACAAATATTATGTGGGCCGTCCGAGCCCGCTGTATTTCGCCAAGCGCCTGACGGCACGTCAGGGCGGCGCGCGCATTTTTCTCAAGCGCGAAGATTTGAACCACACGGGCGCGCACAAAATCAATCACTGTCTCGGTCAGGCCTTGCTGGCGAAGTACATGGGCAAGACCAAAGTGCTGGCAGAAACCGGCGCAGGTCAGCATGGCGTGGCGCTGGCTACCGCATGCGCGCTGGTCGGCTTGCCCTGCGAAATTCATATGGGCGAAGTGGATATCAAGAAAGAGCATCCGAACGTCACCAAGATGAAAATCCTCGGTTGCAAAGTGATTTCCGTCACGCGCGGCACGAAGACGCTGAAAGATGCGGTGGACAGCGCGTTCGACGAATACTTGAAAGACCCGGTGAATTTTCTGTATGCGATTGGTTCCGTCGTCGGCCCGCATCCTTTCCCGAAGATGGTGCGCGATTTCCAGAGCATCGTGGGCAAGGAAGCGCGTGCGCAATTCCTGGAGCGCGAAGGCCGGCTGCCGGACATCGTGACGGCTTGCGTGGGGGGCGGATCGAATGCCATCGGCATGTTCACTGAATTTCTGCCGGACGAAGGTGTGAAACTGGTTGGCGTGGAACCGGGTGGCAAGGGCTTGAATACACCGGATCATGCGGCGACGATGACGCTGGGAACCAAGGGTACGATTCATGGCTTCAAGTGTTATACGCTGCAAGACGCTAACGGTGTGCCGCTGCCCGTGCATTCGATTGCATCCGGTCTGGATTATCCGGGCGTGGGTCCGCAACATTGCTACCTGAAAGATATCGGTCGCGCGCAGTACGAATCGATCACTGATGACGAATGTCTGGATGCGTTCATCACGCTCTCACGCACAGAAGGCATCATCCCCGCGCTGGAAAGTTCGCACGCCGTGGCGTACGCGATGAAGCTCGCCAAGACGCTGCCGAAGGACAAGACCATCCTCGTGAACCTTTCAGGTCGCGGCGACAAGGATGCCGACTTCGTTTCGGAAAAACTGGGTTTGTAATCGACCGTCTTCAATTAAAAAAGCCGCCCAGGGTTAATGCCTCGGGCGGCTTTTTTATGCGCGCAAGCTATGCGGGTTCCGGTTGCTTGAGTGCGGTACGTAAGGCCAGCGCCAGTTCCGGCGCATCGAATTTGGCAACGTAGGCATCCGCGCCCACATTTTTGACGTGGGCTTCATTGGCGCTTCCTGTGAGTGAAGAGTGAATGACCACAGGGATTTGGCTGAAGCGACTGTCGCTCTTGATGTTGCGCGTGAGTGTGAAGCCATCCATTTCCGGCATTTCCAGATCGGTGAGCACCAGCGCCACCTTGTCGGTCACCGACGTGCCTTCGGCTTCGGCTTCCTGTAAAAGGCTGTGCAGCTTGTCCCAGGCTTCTTTGCCACTCTTGGTCATGACGAAAGGCAAGCCCATCGCCCTTAATCCTTGGTCGATCATCGCGCGCGCTACTTGCGAATCGTCTGCAGCCAGGATGACCGAACCCGGTTTCATTTTTACCGTTGCGCCGGCATTTTCAGCATCAATGGCGTTGATCGAAGACGGCGACATCATGCGCAAGATGGCTTCCACATCAAGTACCTGTACCAGTCGTGGGCTGTCCAGGCTGGCGTCGAGGCGCGCAATGCTGGTCACCATGCTGTTGGCAACACCTGCTTCTGCGGGAAGCACCTGGTTCCAGTCCAGGCGCACGATGTCATCAACCGATTCGACGGCAAAGGCTTGCGCCGTTTGCGCGAACTCCGTCACGAGCATGATGTTCAAGCCCGTTTTGGGCGTACATCCGACGACGGAAGGCAAATCAATGACAGGAAGGACGGTGCCGCGAATGTTAACGACGCCTAGCATGTTGGGCAAGGAACCGGGAATGGCCGTGATGGTTGGCATGGCAATAATTTCGCGGACCTTGAATACATTGATCCCAAACAGTTCAGACTCTTCTTTGCTGGCGTCGCCACCCAAACGAAAGAGGAGCAATTCGAATTTGTTGGTGCCAGCCAGGTTGGTGCGCGCATTGACTTCGTCCTGAAAAGATTTTGCATCAATCATTAGCGGTTACTCCTTGCAGTTCGTGCTGCGGCGTGGGCCATTGATCAAGACTTCTTCCCAAGGGGGATCTGTAAGTCCCTCTGCGGATTATAGAGGGCCGACTCCCTCGGCACTTGAGGTTAAGCAATGTTGCTCCTAGTAATCACATGCTAGGCTGGTTTCTTCTCCCGGGCAAGGCTTACTTCTGCGTGTGTGGCTTAAAGGCTTTAGGCGCTGCTAAAACCCCACAAAGCATGCGGGAAAGCAGGTTTTTTGGAATTGTGTTTAAATGAAATTGCGCTCATCGATGAATACGTAAACCCTCACCAGCATTTAAAAAGAAGGAGAAAAACATGTCGTCTCTCATCAATACCGAAATCAAGCCTTTCAAGGCCATGGCGTTTCACAACGGTCAATTCATCAAGGTGACCGAAGCCAATCTGAAGGGCAAGTGGTCCATCGTCTTTTTCTATCCTGCGGACTTTACGTTCGTGTGCCCGACGGAACTGGGCGATCTGGCGGATCACTATGGCGAGCTGCAAAAAATGGGCGTCGAAGTGTATTCGGTTTCCACCGATACGCATTTCACCCACAAGGCGTGGCACGACACGTCCGACACGATCAAAAAAATCAAATTCCCGATGGTGGGCGACCCGACCGGTACCCTCTCTCGCAATTTTGAAGTCATGATCGAAAGTCAGGGCATGGCCGAGCGCGGCACGTTCGTGATTGACCCGAGCGGAAAAATTCAGATCATCGAAATTAACGCGGGCGGTATTGGACGCGACGCTTCCGAGTTGCTGCGCAAGGTGAAAGCAGCGCAGTACGTGGCCACGCATCCAGGCGAAGTGTGTCCGGCCAAGTGGAAGGAAGGCGACGCAACGCTGGCGCCGTCGCTGGAACTGGTCGGCAAGATTTAACAAAACGTTTCCTGCGGCCCTGAACGTCATTGTTCAGGGCCTTGTCGTTTCAAAACCGTAAAAGCAATTTGCAACATTCAAGCCCCCAGCGCAGGCTAAGGCTCAGTGAAGTTCCTTTGCGCTGCATCAATCTGGAAAGACGCCGAGATGACAGACTGGACCATACGTCATCGACATCAGTTTTAGATACGGGTCACCACAGAAAAAGAAAACATCATGCTCGACGCCAATTTACAAACTCAGCTCAAATCCTATCTCGCCAATCTCAGGCGGCAGGTGGATATCACCGCGTACGTGGATGACGGCGAGGCATCCCGCGAGATGCTTTCCATGCTGAAAGAGATTGCCGCATTGACGGACAAGATCGCCATCACCGAAAAGCGCGATCTTGCCGAACGCGTGCCGTCATTCAGGATAACGCATGTCGGTGGCGGAAAGGGCGTGACGTTTGCCGGCATTCCGATGGGGCATGAGTTCACGTCGCTGGTCTTGGCGCTGTTGCACATCGGCGGACATCCTCCGGTAATCGAAGACCGGCAGCTTGTGCAAATCCGAGCGCTGTCTGAGCCATTGCATTTTGAAACCTACATTTCACTGTCCTGCCACAACTGTCCGGAAGTGGTGCAGGCACTGAATACGATGGCTGCACTGAATCCGGTGATATCGAATGTGATGATTGACGGCGCGTTCTTTCAGGATGAAGTCAAGCAACGCGGCATCTTGTCTGTGCCAATGATTTATTTGAACGGTCAGGCGTTCGGGCAAGGGCGCATGACGCTGGAAGAAATTCTCGCGAAAGTCGATACCGAATCGGTGGCGCGCACGGCACAAGTGCTGGCAGACAAGCCGCCTTACGATGTGCTGGTGATCGGCGGCGGTCCCGCGGGCGCATCTGCCGCGATCTACGCGGCGCGAAAAGGCATCCGTACGGGGTTGGTGGCGGAACGATTCGGCGGACAGGTGCTCGATACGCTGGCCATCGAAAATCTGATTTCAGTCAAAGAAACCGATGGCCCGAAGCTGGCGGCCGCGCTTGAGCAGAATGTGAAAAGCGTCAACGTCGATGTCATGAATCTGCAGCGCGTTAGGGCGCTGGTGCCCGGCGACCAGATTGAAATCAAACTGGAAAGCGGCGCTTCGCTGAAAGCGAAGACCGTGATCCTTGCGCCGGGCGCGCGCTGGCGCGAACTGGATGTTCCCGGTGAGCGCGAATATCGTGGCAGGGGCGTGGCCTATTGTCCGCACTGCGACGGGCCGTTGTTCAAGGGCAAGCGGGTTGCCGTGGTTGGCGGCGGCAACTCTGCAGCGGAAGCCACCATTGATCTGGCGGGTATCGTGGAACACGTGACCGTGATGATTCGCGGAGAGGAACTGCGCGCGGACAAAGTGCTGCGCGAAAAAATGCTCAATCTGCCCAACGTGAGCTTGATCAGGCAGGCAACGTTTCATGAAATCACGGGCGATGGATCGAAAGTCACTGGATTGTCATACAGCGTTGCCAAGGCAAGCGAGAAAAAACTTCTGGAACTCGAAGGTGTCTTCGTGCAGATTGGATTGATTCCCAACACGGCTTGGCTGGGAGGCACGGTGAGGCTCAATGAATGGGGCGAGATCGTGGTGGACAGTCGGGCAAACACTTCAGTGTCGGGGGTGTTTGCAGCGGGCGACGCCACGAATTCTCCCTTCAAGCAAATCATTATCGCGATGGGAGATGGTGCCAAGGCCTCGCTGAGTGCTTTCGAGCATTTGATGCGTCATTAAAGGGCCAGACCAATCTATCTGGCCCCTTACGGCATCGCTCTCAACTTCTCCCCAGGCTGATCGAGCTGGAATTGACGGAGTCCATCATGATCGGTAACCTTGAGAAAGTGCTGAAGACCGTGCGTCGTCTTAGAATGCATGGCGTCGGGTATTCCGCGAAGCCCGTGGATGCGAAACAGTTCGGCGAGTATCTGAACCGAACCTGAAAAAAGAGTTACAGCAAAACGAGATTGTCGCGGTGGACAAGTTCCTGGTCGCCCGCGTAACCCAGGATCGATTCGATTTCGGATGACTGGTGACGCATGACAAGGCGCGCTTCCGCGCTGGAGTAATTCGTTAAGCCTCGCGCGATCTCGCGGCCGCTTTCGTCCGTGAGTGTAATTACTTCGCCGCGTCCGAATTCGCCCTCGACGGCGGTCACACCAATCGGCAACAGCGATTTGCCTTCGTCGCATACTTTGCGCGTGGCACCGGAGTCCAGTACCACACGACCCGCTGTGTGAAGATGGTCGGCCATCCATTGCTTGCGCGCGGTCAGATGACCGGTTGGCGCGAGAAGTTGCGACCCGATGATTTCGCCAGCGGCCAGACGCGACAGCACGTTTTCTTCGCGTCCCCACGCAATCACGGTATGCGCGCCAGAACTGGCGGCGCGCTTGGCAGCCAGCACTTTCGTCAGCATGCCGCCACGACCAATATTGGATCCGCTACCGCCCGCCATCGCTTCGAGCGACGCATCGCCCGCTTGCGCATTCTGGATGAGAGTTGCATTCGGGTCCTTGCGCGGATCGGCGCTGTAAAGGCCGCGCTGATCGGTAAGGATGATGAGCGCCTCTGCTTCGATGAGATTGGCGACGAGTGCGCCGAGTGTGTCGTTGTCACCGAACTTGATTTCATCGGTAACAACGGTATCGTTTTCATTGATGATCGGCACCACACCCAGTTCAAGCAGTGTGAACAGCGTGGAGCGCGCATTCAGATAGCGCTCGCGGTCTGCCAGATCGGCATGGGTCAGTAATACTTGCGCGGTACGAATGTTGTGAACGCGAAAGCTGGTTTCATAAATTTGCACCAGTCCCATTTGGCCGACGGCGGCGCAGGCTTGCAGTTCGTGGATGCCGGTCGGGCGTTTTTCAAACCCCAGACGCTGCATGCCTTCGGCGATGGCGCCGGAACTGACCAGCACGACTTCCTTGCCGAGCGTGCGCAGATGCGCAATCTGTTCGGCCCACTTGGCGATGGCGGCATGATCGAGGCCTTTGCCGTCATTGGTGACCAGGGTCGAGCCGACCTTGATAATGACGCGCTTCGCTTTCTGGATAACCGATTTCATGCTGTGTGTGAAGGTGGTTTTATTCGATGACCTTGAATCGGGGGTCGTCCGCATCTATGGATTCTATCGCACGCGCCTCTTCTGCGACACGAATTTCTTTGGCGCGAAGTTCGGCCTGCTTGCGTTCGTCGATATAACTGAAGATCGCCACGATCAAGGCTTCGCAACCCTCGCGGTTCAGCGCGGAGATTTCAAAGACCGGGCCTTTCCACTTCATGCGGCGGATGAAACTCGCCACACGCTTTTTGCGCTCGTCTTCCGGCACGATGTCGAGTTTGTTCAGCACCAGCCAGCGGGGTTTATCAACCAGTTCCCGATCGTATTTTTCCAGTTCCTTCACCAGCGCCTGCGCTTCCTTGACTGGATCGACCGTATCCTCAAAGGGTGCCAGATCGACGATGTGCAGTAACAGCCCCGTGCGTTGCAGGTGGCGCAGGAATTGATGGCCGAGTCCCGCGCCTTCTGCGGCGCCTTCAATCAGGCCGGGAATGTCGGCGATGACAAAACTCTTTTCGCTGCCCACGCGCACGACGCCGAGGTTTGGCGCCAAGGTGGTGAAGGGATAATCGGCGATTTTCGGGCGGGCATTGGAGACGGCGGTGATGAACGTGGACTTGCCCGCATTGGGCATGCCGAGCAGGCCGACATCGGCGAGTACTTTCAATTCGAGATGCAGTTCGCGGCGTTCGCCCGGCTTGCCGTCGGATTTTTGACGCGGTGCGCGATTCGTCGAACTCTTGAAGTGGATATTGCCCCAGCCGCCCTCGCCGCCTTTGGCGAGCAATTCCACTTGGGCGTGTTCGGTGAGATCCGCGACGATTTCGCCCGTATCGCGATCGGTGATGATGGTCCCGACTGGCATGCGCAGCAAAATATCATCCGCGCCTTTGCCGTAGCAATCGGATCCGCGGCCGTGCTCGCCGCGTTTGGCTTCATGGCGCTTGGAGAATCGGTAATCCACCAGCGTGTTGATGTTGCGATCGGCGACAGCCCAGACGCTGCCGCCCTTGCCGCCGTCGCCGCCATCCGGCCCGCCAAACGGACGGAACTTTTCGCGGTTGAACGAAGCCACGCCGTTGCCCCCGTCGCCGGCGATGACTTCGATACGTGCTTCGTCGATGAATTTCATGGTGTCTTTGAAAAAGTTATTGCAAATAAAAAAGGCTCTACCGGTTCAGGCAGAGCCTTTCTATGGAAGGCTTGCGCCTTGAATGTTACTGCTTATGCCGGGACGACCGTCGCAAAGCGTTTGCCGCCTTCGCCTTTGACAACGAATTTCACCGTGCCATTGACCAGCGCGAACAGGGTGTGATCCTTGCCGCAACCGACGTTTTCACCTGCTGCAATTTTGGTCCCGCGTTGACGAACGATGATGCTACCTGCATTGATGGCTTCACCGCCATAAACCTTGGTGCCCAAACGTTTTGCCTGTGAATCGCGGCCGTTGCGCGTAGTGCCGCCGCCTTTTTTGTGTGCCATGTCTGACTCCTGTGTTCCAGTGGGATCGGCCAGCGCTTACGCGTTGATCGAAACGATTTGCAATTCGGTATAGTTTTGGCGATGGCCTTGGCGCTTTTGATAGTGCTTGCGGCGACGCATCTTGAAAATCTTTACCTTGTCGTGGCGACCCTGCGCCAACACCGTAGCTTGAACCGTTGCACCATCAACCAGCGGAGCACCAAATTTTATGGTGTCGCCTGCGCCCACTGCGAGCACTTGATCAATCGTGATTTCGGATCCAATGTCTGCCGGTATCTGTTCTACTTTTAATTTTTCACCAGCGACAACCTTATATTGTTTGCCACCGGTTTTTATGACCGCGTACATGAGAAACCTCATCGAAAATGAATGAAAGAAAATTTCTTCTCCCGCCTCTTCCGCAATTTGCGACCCGAAACGGGAAAACCCCAAATTATACAGATACTTGGCAATGGAGTCAAAACCGGCTGTGCGGGCAAAAGGAGGGGGTGACCGGGGCCGATGTGAGGGAAGTATGCCTTGCCAACAGGGGTGGCGTTTGGAGAAAGCGCAAACGATGTTCGAAGGATAAGTTTGTGTGTTCCAGGGCGGTTGCGGGGGTTAAATCAGTAGTTGCTTTGCTAAAAATCCGCGATAATCCGGCTCCATGAACCTCTTAAAGACGCTGGCGACCATTTCCGGTTTGACAATGTTGTCGCGTATCACCGGCTTAATTCGCGAGTTCCTGATTGCCCGGGCCTTTGGTGCCTCGGCTTTCACGGATGCCTTTTTTGTCGCGTTTCGCATCCCGAACCTCTTGCGCCGCCTCTTTGCCGAAGGGGCGTTTTCCCAGGCTTTCGTGCCGATTCTGGCGGAATACAAGAACCAGCAAGGCGATCAAGCGGCCAAAAAGCTGATTGATCATGTCGCTTCAGCTTTGGTCTGGGTGTTGCTGCTGACCTGCGTTTTGGGGATAGTGGGCGCTTCCTGGGTGGTCTATGCTATTGCCACGGGATTGCAATCTAACGCCCATGCGTTTTCTGCCGCAGTCTGGATGACGCGCATCATGTTCCCCTACATTCTGTTCATGTCGTTGGTGGCGCTGGCTGGCGGGGTGCTGAACACCTGGCGCGAGTTCAAAATTCCGGCCTTTACCCCGGTGCTGCTGAATCTATCCTTTATCGTTGCCGCCCTGTTTTTGGCGCCGCACATGGCGCAGCCCGTGTATGCACTGGCTATTGCCGTTTTCATTGGCGGCGTGTTACAGGTCGGGATACAAGTGCCTGCGCTGATGAAAATCGGCATGCTGCCGCGCTTTTCTTTTAACCCGCTGGCACCTTTCCGCGACGCGGGCGTGCGGCGTGTGCTCAAGCAAATGCTGCCGGCGACCTTTGCGGTGTCCGTCGCGCAAATCAGTCTGATGATCAACACCAACATCGCGTCGCGATTGGCGAAGGGCAGCGTGTCCTGGCTGTCGTACGCGGATCGTCTGATGGAATTTCCCTCGGCGTTGCTGGGCGTGGCGCTGGGGACCATTTTGCTGCCGAGCTTGTCCAAAGCCAATTCAGACGGCGATGCCGAGGAATATTCGTCCCTGCTCGACTGGGGGTTGCGGCTGACTTTCCTGCTGGCTTTGCCGGCGGCTGTGATGTTGCTGACGATTGCCACCCCATTGACGGCGGTGCTCTTCCATTACGGGAAGTTCAACGCACACGATGTAAGCATGACGAGCCACGCCGTGGTCGCTTACGGGGTGGGGTTGATCGGCTTGATTTTGGTGCGCATTCTCGCGCCGGGCTTTTATGCGAAGCAGGATATCAAGACGCCGGTGAAAATCGCGATTGGCGTGCTCATTGCAACGCAATTAATGAATCTGTTGTTTGTGCCGCTCATCGATCACGCGGGATTGTCCTTGGCCATCGGTTTGGGCGCCTGTATCAATGCCGGGTTCCTGTTCTGGGGGTTGCGGCGGCGCGGGATTTACACGCCGGGAAAGGGTTGGCAACTGTTCTTTGTTAAGTTGACGGGCGCGCTATTCTTGCTGGCCGGGGTTGCGCTGTGGGTGGCGGGACGATTTGATTGGATGGCTTTGCAGGCCGAACCGATGAAGCGGGTGGGTGTCGTGTGCGTCTTGTTAGGGGCGTGCGGCGTCGTTTATTTTGGCGCCTTGCTCGTGATGGGGTTTCGACCCAAAGACTTCAAGCGCACCGTGTCCTGAACGCTTTCCCATAACGGCACAAAAAATCATCAGGGAAAGTTCCGAGGGGGCGCCTTGGCACGAGCGATCCAGCGATAGCCCGATTCAATAGAGGTGGCGATCAGAGAGGCTTGCCTGGCGGATACACTTCCCTGCGTGCTTTGCCTTTGGCCTGGGGCCCTGCAATCGACACTGACCCGGTTTGCGTGACTGGCCCAACCCGAAACGTACCTTCCCCCAACTGCAAAAAATAAAGGCATTTCATGCCGATCATCCCGCCACACAAGACGCCCGGTCTTTTTGTGGTGGACTGTGGCCAAACGCGCCTGTTTTTCGGATTTCAAGCCAGCGAAGATCTGGCAACTTGACCTAAGTCAATCGAGCTTTTGCGTTCCATGCGGCATACTTGCAGAGCACTACGCCTTTTATTAATAAAAGCACCCAGCGTTTCAACAATCACTGAGAAGAGAGGATCCTCTTATGAGTAACGAGAAAGAAGTAGAATTGGTCGACGCATTTTATATGTTGATCGAAAGCCTGAAAAATAACGGCATCAAAAACATCTTTGGTATTCCTGGTATTCCAATCACGGCGCTGACCCGTTCCTGGCAGGCTGACGGTGGCAAATACTTTGGTTTCCGTCACGAAACCAGTGCCGCAATGGCAGCAGGTGCCTCTGGTTATCTGACGGGCGTACCGGGTGTCTGCTTGACCACCCCGGCTCCTGGCTTCTTGAACGGCTTGAATGGTGCTGCTAATGCCACCCAGAACGGCTGGCCGATGCTTCTGTTGAGCGGCGCCGCTGGCCGTCGTGATACCGACCTGCAAAAGGGCGCATTCGAGGAAATGGATCAGCTGAACGCTGCACGTCAGCACACGAAGGGATCCTTCCGCGTTAACCATATCGAAGACCTCCCAATCGCAATCGCTCGCGCAGTGCGTTTGGCTGTTTCTGGCCGTCCGGGCGCTGTATACATCGACCTGACCCACGAAATGCTGACCGGCACCTTGGCAATGGACAAGGCTCAACAACTGCTGTTCAAGCCTGTTGACCCGACACCGAAGCAACCGGCTGATCCGGCAGCTATCGCACGCGCTGTTGGCCTGCTCAAAGGCGCGAAGAAGCCAATTATCCTGTTGGGTAAGGGCGCTGCTTATGCACAATGTGACGCTGCCATCAAGTCCCTGGTAGAAGATACCGGTATCCCGTTCCTGCCGATGTCCATGGCAAAAGGCTTGATCTCGGACGCCCACCCGCTGAACGCTGGCCCGGCACGTTCCTACGTTCTGCCGGAATGCGACGTTTGCTTGATCATTGGCGCTCGCCTGAACTGGCTGCTCGGCAATGGTAAGGGCGCAACCTGGGGTAACCAACTGAAGAAATTCATTCAGGTTGAAATCAAAGCCGACGAAATCGACAGCAACGTAGCGATCGCTGCACCGGTAGTTGGTGATATCGCTTCCGTTGTGGATCAATTGCGCGCAGGCCTGAAAGGCATGCCGAAAGCTGACGCTGCATGGGTGAGCGGTATCCAGTCCCGCGTGGAAGCAAGCAAGGAAAAACTGGCGCCGACTCTCAAGAAAGAGACCGCACCGGGCATGATGAACTATCGCAATTCCTTGGGCGCTGTTCGTGACGTTCTGGCCAAATATCCGGAGACCATCCTGATTAACGAAGGCGCGAACGCACTCGACAACACCCGTATGATTGTTGACCAGTATCTGCCGCGCAAGCGTATCGACACCGCAACCTGGGGCATCATGGGTATGGGTATGGGTTCCGCGATCGGCGCAACGGTTGCTACCGGTAACAGCGTTGTTGCGATTGAAGGTGACTCCGCGTTCGGCTTCTCCGGCATGGAAGTAGAAACCATGTGCCGTTACAAGCTGCCGATTACCGTTGTTATCATGAACAACGGCGGTATCTACAAGGGTAACGAGGAAAACTCCGGTGGTTTCGACGATCCGTCGATCTCCAGCTTCACGCCGGGCGCACGCTACGACATGATGATGACGGCATTCGGTGGTGTTGGTGTTTCCGTTGACACGCCGGCTGCACTGGCTAAGGCTCTGGAAGAAGGCATCAAGTCCCGCAAGCCGACCCTGATCAACGCTATCATCGATCCGGATTCAGGTGTTGAATCTGGCCGTATCGCTAGCTTGAACATCGAGCGCAAGAAGAAGGCCTAAGCAATTAGCGCCGACGGAAGCTGAACTGGTCTGACCAGAGAGTTTCCGGCTAGCAGGTTATGCCCCCTGAGTGAAAGCTCAGGGGGCGTTGTTATTTTGTGGCAGTGTATTGTTGCGCATAAAAAAACCGGAACTGCAGTTCCGGTTTTTTATCGAACAAACAGGCTCAGACCAGATTTAATTTTCCTACTATACCTGCGCGCCGAGCGCTTGATCGACCCAAGCAACGACCTGGATGGCCCAGTAGGCCCGGTCAAAATCGAAGGGCGAGTGCTCTGGGTAGGCTTCCAGCACATCCTGTTCAATCGTCACGCCGAGTGCATTGAACTTGTCTGCACTGCTGGGTTCATAGACCTGGCCGGTGGCTTTGTCGATCAACTTCAGGTTCGGCAGGATAATGAAGTTGCCGTGTCTGGTTTGGGTCGTTCCGCCGAAGGCTTTGAGAAAAGGCAGCATGACGCCTTTTTGCGTAGCTTCATACATCCATTTGTCAAACGCCTTGATCTTGTTCAGATTGTCTTCCGACACGGGCGCGTCGGTCGCAGGCAAAGCGTTATCCAGCTTCCACAGCGTATGCGCGAAAGATGAGGGCAACACTTGCTTGTGCAGGGCCGCAGCAAATCGGTTCGGGGTGACTTTCGGATTGCCCTGGTAGCCGTGTGTCGCCAAGAGCCAGACTTCCTGCATGTGTTCTTCTTCACCATAGGACGCCAGCCCGATGGGCGCGCCCAAAGCCAGCACCGAGCGCAAATCGCCATCGACGATCCATGAGTTGCTGTTCATGATGAATCCGGGATGAAAAATAAACACCAGATCCGGTGCGGAACGATTGATACGTGAAGCCATGTATTTGCCCAGCGTCATGGGAAAGCGCTGGGGCGCTTCAAGATTGGCGACCTTGGCCGCCATGGCAGATTTTTTTGGTTGCAAGGGGAACGCATCACCACTGAAAACCTCGGGCACATTCGGATCCAGCCCTTTGCCCACCAGATCCACCGTCACGTTCATGTCGGGCTTGCCCAAAAAGAGCGGCAAAAAACGGTACCACCGCCCTTCATCGAGCGTATCCATGCCGTGTGCTGCGCCGGCGATCACCAGATCCAGTGTGGCTTTTTCTTTCAGCGCGGGCGCGTATTCGTCTATCCACAAGGAGATGGCCGCCACCGGCGTCAGCGCATAGCGTAGCGCATCGCTCGGGAAGTTTGCCAATGATCGGCCTTGCGATGATCGGAGAAAATCGCGCAGCACATAGCGCCAGTCATTGTGGGAAGTGAGGGATTTGGTCATCTGCTGTCTTGGTTAGGAGACGCTTGATAGGGAAGGTGCCAAGGAAAAACACCCCCGGCTGGGGGTGTTTGAGGGAGTCATCACCTGAAAACTTATTTTTTCAGGGCGGCCTCAAAAAATGCCGTGATCCGCTTCTGATATCGGTCACCATAACGTTCCGTCATGGCTGCCAAGTGTCGTCCCTGTGGAATCAGCTCCAGCTCTTTCGGCTCTTTTGCCTCGGCAAACAGCTTCTCTGAGTACTCGTGCGGCATGATGCTGTCGCGCGTGCCATGGATGAGCAGGAGTGGAATGGGAGCGAGTTGGGAGACATACTTTGCGCCACAGTAGGCGTCGTCCGCCTCAAAAATGAACCCCTCGCCTGGGCGTCGATCGTCCACCATGGTGGAGTAGGAATAAAAGGGCGATTCAACGGCAACGGCGCGCACGCCTTCCGGATTGAGCGCAGCAGCAGCAATCGCCAGTGATCCCCCCAGGCTTTGCCCAAAAATGAAAATTTTGCTGGTGTCGATGTCGGTGCGTGAACGCAGGTAGGTGATGGCAGTTACGGCGTCGTCCAGAAGGCCCTTGGGTTCCGCCGTGCCAAAGGACTTGCCAAACCCGCGATAGTCAAAAGCGAGAACGTTATAGCCTTGATCCGGTAGCCAGCCTGCAAATTGCCAGGTCGAGGCAATGTTGCCGGAGTTGCTGTGCATATGGATGACGGTGCCTTTGGCTTCTTTGGGGCTGGCTACCGTGGTGGCAGGAAGAAACCAGCCGGTCAGTTGTTGACCATCCTTGCCGCTGAAGCGGACGTTTTCAAAATCGAGACCAAACCGCTCCATAGGCGTGGCGCCAAGTATGTTGTCGGGATAAAAGATGCGTCTGTACATAATGTCGCTCAAGAAAAAAGAGGTGAAAAAACGGCAGAGCAAATGGCCCTACGGCTTATATGGCATACGTCACCATGATGGAATAACTTGGGGATTGTAGCATTTCAAAATACAGTATTGGGCTATTGGCTGGGAAGGAAATCCACATGATTTGGGGGGGATGACGCGGGAGGTTCAGATTTTCAGGAGTGCCTGGTCAAAAAAATCGATCAGCATGTCTTGATAGGTAGCTCCGTAGCAGTCGGTCATGATATCCAGATGCTCGCCGCCCTCAACAGTCACCAGGCGCTTTGGCTCGTTGGCTTCGGCCAGCAGCATCTCGGAGTGCGAATACGGCACGATCTTGTCAGCTGTGCCGTGAATGAGCAGCAAAGGAATCGGCGCTAGTTTGGCAACATGGGTCGTCGCGCTCCAGGTTTCATCCACGATTTGCCCCTCGCCCGGGGTTCGGTCGTCTGCCAAGGCAGTATAAGAATGGAAAGGGGCTTCGGCCAGGACGGCGTATACGCCTTTCGGGCTGGCGCCGACGGCGGCGATGGCGATCATGCCGCCCAGGCTCTGGCCGAACACGAAGAGTTTGTTTGTGTCGATGTCGGGTCGCGAACGGACGTAATCGAGCGCCGCGACGGCATCTTCGAACACGCCCTTCGGGTCCGGCTTTCCATGTGACTGGCCGTAGCCACGATAATCGAACACGAAGACGTTATAGCCACGCGCCGGCACCCATTGCACGTATTGCCACTGCATCGTCATGTTCTGCGCATTGCCGTGCAGGTGCACCACCGTGCCTTTGGCTTCTCGTGGGGTGGCCGTGTCCAGCGCCGGAATGAACCAGCCGGAGAGTACGGTGCCGTCCGCACTTTGAAAGGAGATGGACTCAAACGCGAGTCCGATTCGATCCGGCGCGTCGTATTTGATCCGGTCAGGAAAATAAAAAGTGCTATACATGAGTGCGAATGAATGCGCAAAGTGAAAAATATAGCAGCAAAAACGGCGCGAACGGCTCTCTAAATGAGTTCTTCAAATGAAAAACCCCGACTTGGCGGGGGTGCTTGAAAAAGGTCTGCCGTGTGCTCCCCCGGATCGGGCCGTTGCCCAAGAAAAATGCCGCATTGCTGCGGCATTTGACGGTATTTGGATGGTCGGGGTGAGAGGATTCGAACCTCCGGCCTCTACGTCCCGAACGTAGCGCTCTACCAGGCTAAGCTACACCCCGTTTGGGCGGTTCAGTGATTTCGACCCGCCGCGAAAGCTGATAATTGTAGCAGGGTTTCCTTGAATTGGCTATGGGGCAAGGCGGAGATGGCTTGCGCGGCAGCCTGCGCTGCTTTTTCGGCAGCCTGGCGTGTGTAGGTCAGCCCGTCAGAGGCGGCAAGGGCTTCCACGATGGCGCCAAAATGGTCAGCGTTGCCATTTTCGATGGCGTGGCGAACCAGACGACGTTGTTCTTCCGTGCCTGTTTGCATCAGCCGGATCAGGGGCAGGGTCATTTTGCCTTCGCGCAAATCGTCGCCGAGGTTTTTGCCGATATTGTCGATGTTGCCGGAGTAATCCAGCGCATCGTCGATCAACTGGAACGCCGTGCCGAATTGTCGACCATAGGTTGCGGCAGCGGCAATGCCGGATTCCGGTGCGCCCGCGACCAGCGCCCCCAGCATGGCGGCTGCCTCGAATAAGGCCGCCGTTTTGGCATGAATGATGGCCATGTAGCGCTCTTCTGTGACGGAAGGGTCGCGCATGTTCATCAATTGCAGCACTTCTCCTTCGGCGATCACATTCGTGGCATTGGCCATGACTTGCATGACGCGCATGTTGTCGGCGGACACCATCATTTGAAACGCGCGGGTATAAATGAAGTCGCCGACCAGCACCGAAGCCGCATTGCCAAAAAGGGCATTGGCAGTGGGTTGTCCGCGTCGTAGCGCAGATTCATCGACGACATCGTCGTGCAGCAGGGTGGCGGTGTGGATGAATTCCACCACGGCCGCCAGGCTGTGATGCAGTTCACCTTGATAACCGAACGCCTTGGTAAAAAGTAGCAAAAGGGACGGGCGAATACGCTTGCCACCCGCATTAATAATGTATTCGCCGATTTGATTGACCAGCACCACATCGGAGTGCAATTGCGTGCGGATGATGCGGTTGACCGCTTCCATGTCGGAAACAATCGACAGGATCGGCGCGCTCCCGTTGTTGCCGGTCATCATTCCACCGTGACGGATTTCGCCAGATTGCGCGGTTTGTCCACATCGGTGCCGCGCACCAGCGCCGTGTGATACGCGAGCAATTGCAGCGGCACCACGTGCAGGATCGGCGAGAGCATGCCGTAATGTTCGGGCAAGCGGATCACATGCACGCCTTCGCTCGGCATGATGCGCGAGTCGGCATCCGCAAACACGAAGAGTTCTCCGCCGCGTGCGCGCACTTCCTGCATGTTGGACTTGAGCTTGTCGATCAAGTCGTCATTCGGCGCAATAGTAACGACCGGCATCTCTTCGGTGACGAGCGCGAGCGGGCCATGTTTCAGTTCGCCTGCCGGATACGCCTCGGCATGAATGTAGGAAATTTCCTTGAGCTTGAGCGAGCCTTCCAGCGCAATCGGATAATGCACGCCGCGCCCGAGGAAGAGCGCATTTTCTTTTTTTGCAAAACTCTCTGCCCAGGCGATGATTTGCGGTTCCAGGGCCAGCGCGGCTGAAATCGCCACAGGCAGGTGGCGCATTGCGCGCAGATGTTCGGTTTCTTGTTCGGCCGTCAGGCGCCCTTTGATCTTGGCCAGCGTGAGCGTGAGCAGGAAGAGCGCAGCGAGTTGTGTGGTGAAGGCTTTGGTGGATGCGACGCCGACTTCGACGCCGGCGCGCGTGATGTAGGACAGCGCACATTCGCGCACCATCGCGCTGGTGGCGACGTTGCAGATGGTGAGCGTCTTGTCCATCCCCTGTTCGCGCGCATGACGCAGTGCAGCCAGCGTGTCAGCGGTTTCACCGCTTTGCGTGATGGTGACGATCAGCGTGTTCGGATTGGGTACGCTGTCGCGGTAGCGGTATTCGCTCGCGATTTCGACGCTGACCGGAATGCGGGCGATGGATTCCAGCCAGTATTTGGCGGTGAGGCCAGCATAATAACTGGTCCCACAGGCGAGAATCAGCAGCGAATCAATTTTGTTAAAAATGGCTTCTGCCTGTTCGCCGAACAAGCTTGGGGCAACGCCTTCCACACCCTCGAGCGTGTCGGCGATGGCGCGCGGCTGCTCGAAAATTTCCTTTTGCATGTAATGGCGGTACGGGCCAAGTTCCGCGGCGGCGGTGTAAGCCTGCACGGTGCGCACCTCACGCATGACGGGTTTGCCGTTGACATCGGTGATGCGGAAATCGTTCAGGTGCAGGTCGACGACATCGCCTTCTTCCAGATAAATGATGCGATCGGTGGTGCCGGCGATGGCCAGCGCATCGGATGCGAGAAAGTTTTCATTTTGACCGATCCCGACGATCAGTGGCGAGCCGGCGCGAGCGCCGACCATCCGGTTCGGTTCATCGCGGCAGATCACGGCGATGGCGTAAGCGCCCGTCAGCCGTTTGACGGCGCGCTTGACGGCATCGCAGAGATCGCCTGCATAGAGATGATCAATGAGGTGGGCAATGACTTCGGTGTCGGTCTGGCTTTCGAAGGTATAGCCCAGTCCCTTGAGTTCGCTGCGGAGTTCATCGTGGTTTTCGATGATGCCGTTATGCACCAGCGCGATGCGACCGCGCGAAAAATGCGGGTGGGCATTGTTCGACGTGGGCGCGCCATGCGTCGCCCAGCGGGTGTGGGCAATGCCGAGCACGCCCCCTTGCCGGGTTTCGGTGATCTGTTTTTCGAGATCGGCCACACGCGAGGTGCTCCGGGCGCGTTGCAGTTCGCCGTCGATATGCAACGCGAGACCGCACGAGTCATAGCCACGGTATTCCAGGCGCTTGAGGCCTTCGATCAGGACGGGGGTGATGTTGCGTTGCGCAATGGCGCCGACGATGCCACACATAGATGATGTTCGCTAGGTAATAAAGAAAACGAAACTGGCCCGATTCCGATTGGGGAACCGGGCCAGCTTGCTATTTTACCGTCAAAAGTCCGAATAATTGGCCGGACTGTTTATTTGCGACGGGGCTTTTTCTTGGGGGTATCCGCCAGTGAGCTGCCTTGCCCCCATTTCCAGTTCTGGATTTCCGGCATGTCTTCGCCATGTTCGTGGACATAGGCCTTGTGCTCCAGCAACTTGTCGCGCAACATTTTTTGCAGATACGCGGCGCTGGAACCCAGTTGCGGCAGCCGGTCGATGACGTCCATGACCAGATGGAAACGGTCGAGGTCGTTCATCACCACCATGTCAAATGGCGTGGTGGTTGTGCCTTCTTCCTTGTAGCCGCGCACGTGCAGGTTGGCGTGGTTGGTACGGCGATACGTCAGACGGTGGATCAGCCAAGGGTAGCCGTGGAAGGCGAACACGATCGGTTTGTCCTTCGTGAACATCATGTCGAAATCCTTGTCGGACAATCCATGCGGGTGTTCGCTTTGCGGTTGCAGCGTCATCAGGTCCACGACGTTGACTACACGCACTTTCAGGCCTGGCATGTAGTCGCGCATGATTTCGACGGCCGCTAGGGTTTCCAGGGTGGGGACATCGCCGCAGCACGCCATGACGACATCGGGTTCGCCGCCCTGATCGTTGCTGGCCCACTCCCAGATGCCAACGCCCACCGTGCAATGCTTGATTGCTTCGTCCATCGTCAGGAATTGCAGCGCGGGTTGCTTGCCGGCGACCACGACGTTGATGTAGTGGCGGCTGCGCAAGCAGTGATCCGTCACAGACAACAAGGTGTTCGCATCCGGCGGGAGATACACGCGGGTGATGGTCGCTTTCTTGTTCATCACATGATCGAGGAAGCCCGGATTTTGATGACTCAAGCCATTGTGATCCTGGCGCCAGACGTGCGAGGACAGCAGATAGTTCAGCGACGGAATCGGCCGACGCCACGGAATCCGGCGCGAGATTTCCAGCCACTTCGCATGTTGGTTGAACATCGAATCGACGATGTGGATGAAAGCTTCATAGCAGGAGAAGAAGCCGTGGCGACCCGTGAGCAGGTAGCCTTCCAGCCAGCCCTGGCATTGATGTTCGCTCAAGACCTCCATGACGCGGCCATCGTGTGCCAAGTGGTCATCATACGGATAAATGGTTTCGGTCCACGTGCGATTGGACACTTCCATCACCGCATTCCAGCGGTTGGAATTGGTTTCATCCGGGCTGAAGACGCGGAAGTTGGTCATGTTTTGTTTCAGCACATCGCGCATGAAAGCACCCTGGATACGGGTCGCTTCAGCCTCGACTGTTCCCGGTTTGTCGAATTTGAATTCGTACTTGCGGAAGTCCGGCATCTTCAAATCGCGCATCAGGATACCGCCGTTGGCGTGTGGATTCGCGCCCATGCGGCGCTGGCCTTGGGGGGCGAGTTCAGCCAGTTCGGGGAGCAATGCCCCGTTTTTGTCGAAGAGCTCGTTATGTTTGTAACTCTTCATCCACTGTTCAAGCTGTTTCAAGTGGCTGGGCACTTTGGCGAGCTCGGAGAGTGGTACTTGATGCGAGCGGAAGGTGCCTTCGACTTTCTTGCCGTCGACCACCTTCGGCCCTGTCCAGCCTTTGGGCGAGCGCAACACGATCATCGGCCATTGTGGGCGTTGCGTGAATCCTTTGGTGCGCGCGTCGTGCTGGATTTGCTTGATCTCGGCGATGATGGTGTCCATGGTGGCGGCCATCTTTTGATGCATGGTCGCTGGATCATCGCCTTCGACGTAATACACTTTATGACCATAACCGCGGAACAGGGCATCCAGTTCGTCATGGGGAATGCGCGCCAGCATGCAAGGCCCAGCGATTTTGCCATCGTTCAGATGCAGAATGGGCAGCACCGCGCCATCCGTCACGGGGTTCAGGAATTTGTTCGAGTGCCAGCTGGTCGCCATTGGACCGGATTCCGCTTCGCCGTCACCCACAACGCAAGTGACGATCAAGTCCGGATTGTCGAAGGCCGCGCCATACGCATGCGAGAGTGCGTAACCGAGTTCGCCGCCTTCATGAATCGAGCCGGGCGTTTCGGCGGCAACGTGACTGGGGATGCCGCCGGGGAAGGAAAACTGCTTGAAGAGTTTTTGCATCCCTTCTTCATCTTGCGGCACGTTTGGATAAAACTCGCTGTACGTCCCCTCGAGATAGGTGTTTGCCACCAGGCCGGGACCGCCATGGCCGGGGCCGGTGATGTAGATCATGTTGAGATCATGGTTCTTGATCACGCGATTGCAGTGAACGTAAATGAAATTCAATCCAGGCACGGTGCCCCAGTGACCGAGTAGCCGCGGTTTGACGTGCTCGATTTTCAAAGGCTTTCTGAGCATCGCGTTGTCCAGCAAATAAATCTGGCCCACCGACAGATAATTGGCGGCGCGGAAATACGCATCCATTTTTTTCAGCATGTCGGGTGAGAGCGGAGTGGATTTGTCGGCGTTTTTTCTCGTTGTTATGGCTTGCACTTTTGAATTCATCTTCCTGTTCCTTTTTCAGTTTGAAGAACCGGCGCAAAAAAAGCGTGTGCGCGCGTCGGGAGGGGTGAGACGACTGATGCTGTGAAACAGCAAACTGCTAGGTAGGTGACGCAAAGGGGGAAACTGCTCATTGCCAACAATACACCATTGCGCGGCGATCGTGCAATGGGGAAATCTTTCAATCTTGATGCTGGTTAACTAGGATGCACGCCTTTGTGGCGTGTTCAAAACAGTGGAGAAATGGCGTAATGCTGAACGCGTTATTTTTTATTTTTTTCCGGGCGTTTCCAACCTGCTTTGGTGGTGGGTTTGGCGCGTGTGACGACCAGGGACCCTGCAGGCGCGTCGCGCGTCAACGTCGTGCCCGCGCCGATGGTGGCGCCTTTGCCGACGCGAAGCGGTGCCACCAGCTCGACGTTGGTGCCGATGAAGGCATCGTCTTCGATAATCGTATGATGCTTGTTGGCACCATCGTAATTGCAGGTGATGGATCCCGCGCCAAAGTTGACGCGCTCGCCAACGGTGGAATCGCCGACGTAGGCCAAATGATTGGCCTTGGCGCCAGCAGCGAGTTTGCTATTCTTGATTTCAACAAAATTACCGATGTGAACGTCTTCACCCAGCAGGGCACCGGGCCGCAGGCGGGCGTAGGGGCCGACGATGGAAGCTGCCCCGACTTCCGCTTCGTCAATATGACAAAACTCACGGATGCGGGCGCCGTTTTTGATGAGCGCGTTTTGGATGATGCAGTTCGCGCTGATAGACACACCATCGCCCAGTGTGACATCGCCCGTGAAAACGCAATTGACATCAATAAAGACATCGCGCCCACAGGTGAGCGTGCCGCGCACATCAAGGCGCGCCGGGTCGGCCAGCGTGACGCCTTGCTCCAGCAAACGGTTGGCAATGTTGCGCTGGTGAATGCGCTCCAGTTCCGCCAGCTGCACTTTGCTGTTGACACCGAGGGTTTCCCACACGGCATCGGGTTGGGCAGACACGACCGGCACGCCGTCGCGCACGGCCATCGCAACAATATCAGTCAGGTAATACTCTTTTTGGACATTGTTGTTGGACAGGGCGCCCAGCCATTGCTTCAGCTTCGGCGTGGGGATGACCATGATGCCGGTGTTGATTTCGGTAATCGCGCGCTCGGCTTCGGTGGCATCTTTTTGCTCGACGATGCGCGCAATGGAACCCTTCGCGCCCTTGTCCCGCACAATGCGACCATAGCCGGTCGGGTCGGACAAAGACACGGTCAAAATCCCCAGCTTGTCGTTGCCAGCGGACGCCATCAGACGGCGAAGCGACTCGGCTTTGGTTAGGGGAACGTCGCCATACAACACCAGCGTCGGGGCAGTGTTGTCCAGATGCGGCAGCGCTTGCATGACGGCATGGCCGGTGCCCAGCTGCGGGCTTTGTAGCGCGAACACGACATCGGAAGCTTTCAACGTGGTCGGCACCTGATCCCCGCCATGACCGTAAACCACACAAATCTTTCCTGCAGACAACGTGCGAGCCGTGTCGAGCACATGCGCCAACAGGGGTTTGCCTGCAAGCGGGTGCAGCACTTTAGGCAGGTCAGATTGCATGCGCTTGCCCATGCCGGCAGCGAGGATGACGATATTCATGTTGTGGTCCTCAGACGAATGGCGCACACTGGCCGAAGGGCTATGTGTGCGCTCACCATCAAATTTTGCCTTGGTTTTTCAGGCGGCTGAGGGTTTCAGCCGACAAATTCAGATATGAGGCCAATTCTTTCTTGGGCATTCGATCATACAAGTCCGGATGTTTGCGCAGAAAACGGTGCACACGTCCGGGCGCGTCCAGCAAATGCAGGGTAATCGTATGCGCCATGATGCTGCTCATGATATTGAGCACTTCCGTCTCAAAGCGTTGCTTGAGATTGGGGTAGGTTTCGATGAAGGAAACCCATTGCGGTAGTGGCAGTTTGGCGACGCGAGTTTTGGTGACAGCGATCAAACTGAACGGGGCGGGCTTGTTCAATCGCCAGGAGGCATAAGTGGCTTCCATGTTGCGCTCGCTGGTGAAGCGCAGAATCATTTCCTTGGCATTTTGGTTAGCCACAGCACGCTTGAGAATACCATCCAGAACAAAAACCACATCCAGATCGCGATCCCCTTGGTGCAATAAACAGTCGCCCTTAACGTAATCTTCTACCATCAAAAACTGTTCTAACTCGGCCAATTCCCGAGGGTTCATGTCTTTTAAAACAGCACTTTGCGTGAGTTGAACACGAATGATGTTTTTCTCTGGATGATTCGCAATGAGTGGCATAAAACTTCTCTGAACAGGGTGCAGTGCGATAGGGTATCCAGAAAATTGACGCGGGTCAAGAATCAAAGGAATGAGGCGGTGAAAATTGACGCGGGTCAAGAATGTAACGGTGGCGAAGCCGCTATGATAGCGATTAGCTTAAAAATATTCTGCCCTAGGAAGTTTGATTATGTTGCTATGTGGCATAGCAAGTTTGGAGGGTGGATATTATAGGTTATTTAACATCTTTCATGCTGGCATGATTAGGCGATTGATGTGCGATTGATAAGAAGTAGGTAAGACCTTCGGGAAGTGATTCCCTTGTTGTATGAACAGCGTCTAAAAACGCTTTAAAGCATAACTAACTGATTCATTGGAGGAAGTTTAATTATGGGTAAATATGCATTATCGGGCGTTCGCGTCCTCGACATGACCCACGTGCAAGCTGGCCCGACTTCGTCGCAGCTGCTGGCGTGGATGGGCGCAGACGTCATCAAGTTCGAGCCGCCGGGCACTGGCGACATCACCCGCGTTCAGTTGTGCCATCAGAAGGATGCAGATGGCAAGTGGATCGACAGCTTGTATTTCACGATGCTCAACAGCAACAAGCGTTCGATCACGGTCAACATGAAGAGCAAGGCTGGTTGTGATGCATTCGAAGCGTTGATCAAGAACTGCGACGTCATGATGGAAAACTTCGGCCCTGGCGTTCTGGACCGTTTTGGCTATCCCTACGAAAAACTGATGTCGCTCAATCCTGGCCTGATCTATGCAACCCTGAAGGGCTTCGGCGCTACGGGTCCGTACGCACAGTTCAAGGCTTATGAGCCGATCGCACAAGCAATGTCGGGCGCAATGTCCACGACCGGTTTCCCGGAATCCCCGCCGACCATCACTGGTGCACAAGTTGGTGACACCGGTACGGGTCTGCATCTGGCAATCGGTATCTGCGCTGCGCTGTATCATCGCACGCACAACGGCGGCAAAGGCCAAATGGTCGAAGTTGCAATGACCGACGGCGTGATGAACCTCTGCCGTGTTAAGTACCGTGACCACGGTCGCTTGATGGGTGGCAAGGGTGGTCTGTCCGAGTACAGCCGTCCGACCTTGGGTCTGACCTCTGTACCGCGCGCTGGTAATGACTCCGGTGGCGGCCAGCTCGGTAACTGCATTCCTTGCAAACCGTTCGGCCAAAACGACTATTGCTACATGGTTCTGCAAGAAGCCATCTTCCCGCAAATTTGCGAACTGATCGGCGGCGAAGCACTCAAGAACGACGAGCGCTTCCTGAAGATTGCTGATCGTCGCAAGAACCAAAACGAACTGTGGAAGATCATCGCTGACTTCGCGAAGAACTACACCAAGTTCGAATTGTCGGCACTGTTCAACGGCAAAGACTTCCCATGCGGCCCGGTTCTGACGACCGAAGACGTATCCAAAGACGCACACGTTGCACATCGCAAGATGTGGGTGGAAGTCAAGGACAGCAAGCGTGGCAACTACTGGACCGTCGGTATGCCGGTGAAACTGTCCGAAGGCAATGTTCCGGAAATCTTGGCTGCTCCGCTGCTCGGCGAGCACACCAACGAAATCTTGACCCAGGTTTGCGGCTATTCCATGGACCAAGTCAAGAAGATGACCGAAGAAGGTGCGTTCACCGTACCGGAGCGTCGCAAGAAATAATATTGCCCTGTTTCAAAGGCAGTAGTGTTTTAATGTAGCAAGATGGGCGACGAAAGTCGCCCATCTACTTTAAAGAGCAGTAAATGCGTTGCCGGAAGAGTTGTCCGGCGGGCTACCTGAGCTCTCAACACTAAGGACGAGTATGAATATTCATGAATATCAAGGCAAAGAGATACTGCGCAAGTATGGCGTAACGACGCCGCGTGGTGTTCCGTGTTTCAGCGTTGACGAAGCGGTCAAAGCGGCAGAGAGTCTCGGCGGCAAGGTTTGGGTCGTAAAGGCACAGATTCACGCAGGCGGCCGCGGCAAAGGCGGCGGTGTGAAAGTTGCCAAATCGATCGACGAAGTCAAGAAGTTTGCATCCGACATTCTCGGCATGACGCTCGTGACCCATCAAACGGGTCCGGAAGGCCGTTTGGTCAAGCGTTTGCTGATCGAGGAAGGTGCGGATATCCGCAAGGAACTGTATATTGGCATGGTGGTGGATCGCGGCACGCAACGTGTCTGCTTGATGGCTTCTTCCGAAGGCGGGATGGACATTGAGGAAGTGGCAGAACACACCCCGGAAAAAATTCACAAAGTATTTATCAACCCGGAAACCGGTTTGACCAATGCCGAAGGCGAAGATCTCGCCCGCAAAATTGGCGTACCGGAAGTCGCCGTCAAGGACGCTTGCAAATTCATGCAAGGCTTGTACAAGGGATTCGACGAAACCGATGCATCCCTGGCTGAAATCAATCCGCTGGTGATTACGGGCGACAACAAGGTGATTGCGCTGGACGCGAAGTTCAATTTCGATTCCAACGGCCTGTATCGTCAACCGGCTATTCAGGCTATGCGCGATCTGGATGAAGAAGATCCGGATGAAATCGCCGCTTCCAAGTTCGATCTCACTTATATTGCGCTCGACGGCAACATCGGTTGCATGGTCAACGGCGCAGGCCTGGCAATGGCCACGATGGACACCATCAAGCTGTTCGGCGGCGCACCCGCCAACTTCCTCGACGTGGGCGGCGGTGCCACCACCGAGAAAGTGACCGAAGCATTCAAGATCATGCTGGCCAATCCGAAGGTCAAGTGCATTCTGGTGAACATCTTCGGTGGCATCATGAAATGCGACATTATCGCGAACGGCGTTGTGGAAGCTGCGCGTCAAGTTGCGCTGACAGTACCGCTGGTCGTGCGCCTCGAGGGCACGAACGTCGATAAGGGTAAGGAAATTCTGGCCAAGTCTGGTCTGCCAATCATCTCTGCAGATGGCATGAGCGATGCTGCGCAGAAGGCGATTAACGCTGCAAAGGGTAAATAACCATGTCTATTCTGATCGATAAAAACACGCGCGTCATCGTGCAGGGTATCACCGGCAAGACCGGCGCCTTCCACGCAGAAATGTCGCAAGCTTATGCGTTCGGCAAGCAATGCTATGTCGGCGGTGTGACCCCGAAAAAAGGCGGCACGACTTTCCTCGATATGCCGGTTTTCAACACCGTTGGCGAAGCCAAGGCACAAACGGGCGCCAATGTTTCGGTGATTTATGTACCGCCGCCGTTCGCGGCAGCAGCCATCGATGAAGCCGTCGAAGCTGGCATGGATATGGTGATCTGCATTACCGAAGGCATTCCGGTTCGCGACATGATTCGCACCCGCTACAAGATGCAAGGCAAGAAAACGGTTCTGCTCGGACCGAACTGCCCTGGTATCATCACGTCCGACGAAATCAAGATCGGCATCATGCCGGGCCACATCTTCAAGAAAGGCCCGATTGGCGTCGTTTCCAAGTCCGGCACCCTGACCTATGAAGCAGCCGGTCAGCTGGGCGCGCTGGGCATTGGCACCTCGACGGTGGTCGGTGTGGGCGGCGACCCGGTGAATGGCTTGAAGCACATCGACGTGCTCAAGATGTTCAACGACGATCCGCAAACCGAAGCGGTCATCATGGTCGGTGAAATCGGCGGCAACGACGAAGAAACCGCAGCCGAGTGGGTGAAAGCCAACATGAAGAAACCGGTTGTCGGCTTCATCGCTGGTGCGACTGCGCCCCCGGGAAAACGCATGGGCCATGCTGGCGCCATCATCTCCGGCGGCAAGGGCACTGCGCAAGAGAAGATCAAAGTCATGGAAGCTTGCGGCATCCAAGTCGCACGCAACCCGGGCGAAATGGCCAAGACTTTGATGGCGGCCTGGAAAAAGTAATCTGGCTGCATCATGCTCCAGAAAAACCTGCCCGAGGTTTCGGGCAGGTTTTTTTTTGAGTAAATGGCGCAGCAGTGAAGATATTCCCTAGAATGAAAACTATGCTCTCTGAATTCGACTTGATCGCCAAATATTTCACCCGTCCGACGCCCAAGGTCACGTTGGGAGTTGGCGACGATTGCGCATTGATGACGCCTGCGTCTGGCATGCAAATCGCGATTTCCTGCGACATGCTGGTGTCGGGCACGCATTTTTTTGCGGATGCTGATCCCAAAATGCTGGGGCATAAAAGCCTGGCTGTGAATCTGTCCGATCTCGCGGCGATGGGCGCCAAGCCGATTGCCTGCACGATGGCGCTGTCGTTGTCCCAACCGGACGAGCCCTGGCTGAAAGCGTTTGCCGAAGGGTTTTTTGCGCTGGCCGATGCGCATGGTTGCGAATTGATTGGTGGCGATACGACGCGCGGCCCGCTGAATATTTGCGTGACCGTGTTTGGCGAAGTGCCGATTGGCCAAGCCTTGCGTCGTGATGCGGCGCAGGTGGGCGACGATATCTGGGTCTCCGGCACGCTGGGGGATGCGCGCCTGGGATTGGCGGGCTATCTGAAGGAAATGTCGCTGGATGACAAAACGCATCTGCAGGCGGCGAGCCGATTGCATGTGCCCACGCCACGCGTCGCGCTGGGCATCGCCTTGCGCGGCATCGCGCATGCGGCGATCGATATTTCCGATGGCTTGATTGGCGATCTCGGCCATATCTTGAAACGTTCCGGCAAAGGTGCGACTGTGGATGTGGATGCGCTGCCGGCGGGGCCCATGCTGATGCAGCAGCCCACCGAAGTGCGTCGTCGATTCGCACTCGCCGGTGGCGACGATTACGAATTGTGTTTTACCGCACCGGTCGGTCGTCGTGCAGCGGTCGAGGCGGCCGGAAAATCTGCGGGGGTACCCGTCAAACGCGTTGGGCAAATTGAACCGGTCGCCGGCGTACGATTGGTGGATGCGCACGGCGCGCCGGTGCAGATGCAGTCAGCTTCTTTTGATCATTTCAAGGCATGACCGTGGAAGTCAACATTCAAGACGACGCACCCCAAGCGGGACAACCGACGCTTCGTTTTTTGCTGTCGCATCCGGCACACTGGTTATCGCTGGGTTTCGGCAGTGGGTTGTCGCCGATTGTGCCGGGAACGGTCGGGACATTGGTGGGATGGGGAATCTATGTACTGCTGACCGGGCAGTGGCCCGAGATCTTTACGCCCGAGGTATGGGGTGTCCTCATCGTCGTAGGATTCGTCTTAGGTGTTTCGGCTTGCGGTCGCACGGGCCGGGACATCGGCAAAGCCGATCACGGCGCGATGGTGTGGGATGAAATCGTCGCATTCTGGCTCGTTCTGGTGGTAGTCATGCCCGCAGAGTGGCCGATGCAGCTTGCAGCGTTTGTGCTGTTTCGCGCGTTTGACATGATTAAGCCACCACCGATCCGGTTTTTTGATCGAACCTTGAAAAACGGATTCGGGGTCATGTGGGACGATATCGTTGCGTCATTTTATGCCTTACTCGTGTTAGCGTTGTGGCGCCTGTTTGCGGGCTAGAGGGAAAGGGGTAGTCATGGACGACGTTCTTGAGTTGGCGGCGCAAGTGGGAAAGATGCTGAAGCAAAAGGGCGCGCGCTTGGTCACCGCCGAATCTTGCACGGGTGGTGGTGTGGCGCAGGCCATTACCGAAATTCCCGGATCGTCCGACTGGTTTGTGGGGGCTTACGTCGCATACGCCAACGACTGCAAGACGACCATGCTGAACGTGTCCGCGTCAGACATTATGGAACATGGTGCCGTGAGCGAAGCGGTGGCTGTTGCGATGGCGAGGGGCGCACTGTCCAAGACCCAAGCCACTGTCGCCGTGTCGACCACGGGCATTGCCGGGCCGACGGGCGGCGTACCCGGGAAACCGGTGGGCACGGTGTGGATGGCTTGCGCGACAGCGGATGTGGCGCAAGCTGAATGCCAAGTGTTTGGCGGCGACAGACAGGCCGTGCGCTTGCAAACGATTGCGCACGTATTGCGCCTGTTGCTAGGCATGGCGGAAAAAATTCCCGACAAGACGTTGGCGGAAAAAAGCTAAAGCGTCACCGCCTTGGCTGGTAGCCTGCTAGAGCCCGCGGAATTGTGCGCAGGAATGGAAGACGTCCATCGACGGCGACACCTTCTTTTGACGACACCACTTTACCGATAACTTCAGTAATTCCTTGATGTCGCGTCCGGAAATGCTGGTGAAGTGCGCGACCAGGTCATCGACCAGTTTGTCTTCCAGCGGAAATTCAAACTGGGTAGACAGCACGCGCCAGATACGTTTCGCGTCCTCGGCTTGTGGTGGCTCGTATTGGATGATGGCGATGCAGCGCGAGGCAATCGCATCGTCCACATCTTGCGTTCGATTAGTGGTCATGAACAGCAATCCGTGGAAGTATTCCAGCGTGCGCAAGAAAGAGGCGACGACGGCATTGTGTTCGATGTCGTTCCCGCGCGTGCGGATGTACACATCGGCTTCGTCGATCAGCAGCACCGCGCCCCAGCGTTGCGCTCGCTTGAGAATGATTTCAAGGTTCTTTTCGACGTCGGCGGAGTTAATGCCCAGTTGTCCGGAGTGAACGCGATACAGCGGTCGGCCAACAACTTCCGCATACACTTCGGCCGTTAGCGTTTTGCCCAAGCCGGGCGCGCCCTTACAGAGAATGGTCGTGCCGCCGGACTTGCCTGCGACGATGTCATCCATCAATACATCCATGTCTTGCGTCAGAATGTCGATCAAATCACGGTGATGCGGCGGCAGAATGAGTTTTTCGCGCAAGCCGGGGTCGTATCGATATTCCATCAGATTGTCGACGTGGATCCACATATTAGAATGCGTTTCCAGATTGAAGCACAGAATGAGTGGATGGGTGGGGATGGCTGAAAAATTGCGATTCTGATAGCGCCAGAAGGGCGAATCCGTGTGGGTAACAAATTTGCGCAGCACGAGGGCTTCGTCATTGACCGCACGCATAGGCACGGATAGCGTCAAAGGTTCAGGCGAATGATATTGTTTGGTCAGATCGACTTCCAGCGCCGTCCCTTGCGCAATGAATTGCGCATTGATCTGGGGGACATATTGCATGAAGCTTTGGATAGATTTTTCGTACGCCTGTTTTAAAGTAGGCGTTTCCTTCATGTAGCCCTTCGCCGTGAGAATGTCGGCGACGCGTTCGTTGGCGACATCGTTGGCGAAAAAGAATACAGGACGATCGCTTGGGCGCGTGTAATCGCTGCTGTTGGTGCCGATGGAGTTGGCGATCAGGTGCATGACCACACATTCCTGGCCATTGGACATTTCCTGCAATTCGATATTCTTGACCAGCCAGGGCAGCGCTTCACCGCTTTCGCCGAGGGAATAGAGCCAGCCATCTATCGCGTTGGCTTTGATGTAAGAAGCAATGGCTTGTGCCAGTACTTCCATGCTGGGGATGCGCGAATTGGCCGGATCGCGTTCCGCTTCGCGCAAGGCAGCAAAGTTGCCGGCGGCAGCATTGTGGCCGCCAGCCAGCATCTGGTTGTGCAGCCAGTCTCGGGTCTCTTCATCCAATTGGTAAAGATAAACGCTAATTTGGTTGTCATCGCGCAGGAGCAGGTGATTGGGAATATCGAGCACCCAAGGCGCTTGCTCAAAGCGGGTTTTCGCCGCCTTGACGATGAGCGTTGGCAGATGGATGGCAATGCCGTAATTGGAATCCGGTCTGGCATCGAGACCGAGAAGCGTTGAGCTGTCTTGCGTAATGAAAGGTGCCATGATGGGATAGGTATCGACAGGTTTGCACGGTCAAATCATAACAGGCGAGCAAGCGATGTGCTCAAAGACTAATCGCTCCACAGTTTGCCCGCAGTTGCCCAGTTTTCGCGTTTAACTTCTTGCATGATGACTTCCACACTGTCGGGGCTGACATTTAAAGTGGCGCAAGTCGCTTCGGTAATTGCTTTGACAAAAGCACGCTTCTGTTCTTGGGTGCGGCCTTCAAAAAGCTGGACGTTAATGGTTGGCATGAAAAATCCCCTGAGAGAAAGAAGAATAACGGGACGGGCGTCCCTCTACCCGATGATTATAAGGCGAGCTGGGGTTGATGGTGTAATCTGCCCAAGGTTTTAGGCATTTGGGAGGGGGTGCCGAAAAAGCGGTGATGTGAGACAGGGAGAGGGGTCTGTTTCACATCACCGCATCCAGCGCGTCACCCCGAAGAAAATCGGGGTGCGAGGGGAAGTGGGGAGAGCCCGTGCTTTGGCGAGTCAGGCAAACGAGCCGAAAGCAGGGGTCCCCGGGGTCTTACCGGTAATAAGCGTGTCTGTAGCCGTGTCCGTACCCGTCGTGATGGCGATAAACGGGTGCCGAATGGTAGTAGACCGGTGTGCTGTAATACACGGGCGCGGGAGCATAGTGAACTGGTGCGGGAGTGTAGATCACGGGTGCTGGAGCAACAGGCTGCGTTGCGGCGAGTGCCGAGCCCACAATTAGCCCACCGACAGCAATGGCCGCAATGGCTGCGCCGCTGTGTGCGGATGCATTTGCGGAAACCCCGAAGGCCGAAGCCGAGATAACAGTGGCGGCGACGATTTTTTTACCGAGTTTCATAGGGACCTCCCTTTTCATGTCACGGACTGTTTTTTTGCCTGTCCTATGGTTCCAATATAAAAGGGAATGTGTACGGGAAAATCGGGCGAAACAAAGTATTACATTTGTTGTAATTCGACGCACATCGCGGCAAGCAGTCGGTTTTTGGGAATCTTTCGCTGGGTCGAAAACGGCGAGACGGTATAGAAGGTGAGCAGAAAAGACACATGGGCTTGCCTGCCAGAGAAGGTGCTGCGTCGCTGCCATCCACGCTTGAGAAAAGCACGTCACAAAAAAGCTGCGATCTGTTGGCAATATGCGCAAGGCTTCTTCAAGATCAGGCAAATTCACGCAATCGTCGTGGTACATTGCGGGATTGACGCTGGCACGATTAACGGAAAACTTCAGGAGGGGGCATGCTGGGTAGACAAAATAGATCTTCGGCGATGGGCATGGTGATGGCCGTTGTGATGATGTTTATGATGACGATCGGCGTGCCGTCCGTCAGTTTCGCTGCGGGCGCTCCCGCCAAGTCCGCCAGCTTGAGTCGACTGGACGTGGATGCCATCCAGTTAAACGCGGACATGATGGCTTTGCATACGCGCTTGCAGGACATTCACAAGGTGCTCTGGACCACCAAAAAACTGTTGGCTGCGCCCGGCATTCTGGCTTCCGATCTGAAGAAACTGGAAACAGAGTTGAAGTTGCTGGATGGCTTGTTGAACACCGCGCAAGCCGTGCCGCAATTCCGGGAAGATGCGAAAAAAGCCAAGCAGCAGATCGATGTCGTGCTCAAGGAAGTGTCGGCGGCGCGCGCCAGAGCGGAAGACCTGGAACATCGCGTGGAGCCTTACAAGCCGAAAATCGAATCGGCGGACAACAAGGTTCAGAAAATTGACACCAATGCCGAGCGCTTCAGAAGATTTTTTGCGGAGCCGATGCCGACTTACACCAAGGTGGCGCAAACTTGTGTGAGCAATGCCGCACAGGATCGGATGTCCTGCATGCAGCGTGCGGTTGACGACAAGGCAAACAAGTTGGACAAGGGGGTGCAGGAAATGGACAAGGTGGTCAAGCTGGCCCTGACCAATTTGCCGGACATTGTGCCGCTCAAGAAACTTGATGCGGATTTTGAAGCGATCGATGCGATTGGCGACAAGGTGGAAGCCATGATCAAGCGCATCCACGAGATGACCGGCGCCTTGCGCGAACTGCAAAGTCTGCTCGACAAAAAAATCGGTGCTTCCTTCCCGTATCCGGACCCCACCTGGAAAAATCCTTTGCGGGTTTCTCACTACGAAGTCAAGGTCAAGATGCGCACTATCCTGAATGGCGCCAAGGCCATCGAAGATGAAATCGAGCACGCGTTGAGCAAAACCCTGTGGCAGGCTGCCAAAGTGTTTGGCGTCGGCAAATTGGTCAATGCGATCAAGCGTGACGCCGAAAAAGAGCTGGATGGCATCAAGAAAAAACTGCACCTGAACCAGAGTCTGCGCATTCCGGAGCTGGCCAAGCTGGAAGGCGCCTTTGGCAACATCAACGCGGCGCTGGTGAATTTTCCGTTTGATTTCAGCCTGAACTTGCCGGATTTTTCGCCGGATGCGCCGTCCTTGAATTTTGGCGGACATTTCATTGACTTGAGTGCCATCAAAAAACTGATGAACGAACTGGCGCCGAACGGCTTGTCGGGTGCGCCCGCGAAAATCTGCACGGGCGTTTCCTATGGCTGCACCGCGGGCAGCGCATCCAGCGCAGCGCCTGCGCCACAGGCCACGCGCGCCGCTGCCGGATCTTCCGTGAGTGCGTCTACCCAACCTGCTGCAGCGAGCACGCCTCCAAGTCAAAACACAAGCACTGACACGCCCGTTCAGGCGCAAGCACGCTTCAACACAAGCACGGCGACCACTTCAGGTCACCGTGCTTGTTTTATTGGGGGCCAGCGTCTGCGCGTCAAGGCCGGGGGTGCTGTTCGAAATACGCTTTCGTTAGTTTTGAGACGACCGGAGCAAGCAGCAGCAGTGAAATCAGGTTGGGAATCGCCATCAGTGCATTGAGCGTGTCGGCAACGAGCCAGACAAAATTCAGATGGGTAACTGCGCCCACCATCACGAAGATCGTCCACAGAATCCGGTAGGGCTTTTCGACGGCCGACCCAATCAGATACTCCCAGCATTTTTCGCCGTAATAGGCCCAGCCGAGGATAGTGGTGTAGGCGAACAGCGAGAGCGAAATCGCAAGAATGTATTGACCAAAACCTGGCAGGGCGGTTTCAAAGGCGCTGGAACTCAGTGCCGCGCCGTTTGCGCCGCTGTTCCAGACGCCGGTGACGATCACGACCAACCCGGTCATCGTACACACGATGAGCGTATCGATGAAGGTACCCATCATCCCGATCAAGCCGGACTCGACGGAACTCTTTGTCATCCCGGCAGCTTGCGCAATGCCGGCCGTGCCCAGGCCTGCTTCGTTTGAAAACACGCCGCGCGCAACGCCGTAGCGCATCGCCAGCAAGACAGCTGCGCCGGAGAAGCCGCCGGTTGCTGCCGCAGGCGTGAAAGCATGACTGAGGACAAGCGCGATGGCATCCGGAATGCGATCGAAATACAGACCGAAGATCACAAAGGACACGACCACATACAGCGCGCACATGAAGGGGACGAGTTTTTCGGCAACCGAGCCAATGCGCCGAATGCCGCCCAGCAGGACGAGGCCAGTCAAAATCATCATGATCAGGCCGGAAAGCCAGGGGCTGACGCCGAACGTGACATTCAATACGTCAGCAATGCCATTGGCTTGCACCATGTTGCCGATGCCAAAGCCGGCGAGTCCGCCAAAGAGGGCAAACAGGGTGCCGAGCCAGCGCCAGTGTTTGCTCAGACCATTCTTGATGGCGAACATCGGTCCGCCGACTTGTTCGCCTTTGTCGTCCGTTTCGCGATAGTGCACCGCCAGCACGACTTCGGCGTATTTGGTAGCCATGCCGACGAGTGCGGTCATCCACATCCAGAACAGCGCGCCCGGACCACCGACGGCGATGGCTGTCGCCACGCCGACGATATTGCCGGTGCCAACCGTGGCGGCCAGCGCCGTCATCAGAGCCGCGAAAGGCGTGATTTCACCTTTCGCACCCGATTCGGCATGACGGCCTTTCCAGATCATGCGGAACCCGGTGCCGATGCGGAAGATGGGCATGAGTTTGAGGCGCACTTGAAGAAAGAAGCCGGTGCCGAGAATCAGCACGAGCATGGGCGGCCCCCAGACGATGTCATTGATGGCAGAAACGATACGAACGATGAATTCCATGAGGGCCCTGGTTAAGCAAAAAAATGCAGTAAGAAATTGAAAGAAAGCGCGCTGTGGCTTTCAGAGGCAAATCATTTCGAAAGCGCCCATTATACGGATCTAGGATGGCGGATTGCCATGAAAACAGACGTGATGAAATGGCAATAAGTGAAAAGACAACGGATGGTTTTTGAGAGGCGCAAGCGTATAATCGAAGGTTTTGTTCTCTTGTGCTTTGCGAGCACATCCACTTGTCCGATCTGTAAGAGCCTCCGAAATGCTAGTTCACCCCATGCCCGATCCGGTTGCGATCGCGATCGGCCCGTTGTCGTTGCATTGGTACGGTTTGATGTATGTGGCGGCGTTCGCGCAATTCATTTGGCTCGGCAAAATGCGCTTGAAGCAGCCGCACATGGTTGCCATGAAATGGAAGCTGGAAGATCTGGATTCCATCGTGTTTTACGGCGTATGGGGCGTGTTCGTCGGTGCCCGGTTGGGTGAAGTGATTTTTTATCACCCGATGTATTTTCTGGCGCACCCACTGGAGATTTTCGCTGTCTGGCAAGGTGGCATGTCGTTCCACGGCGGTTTTCTCGGTGTGGTGGTGGCGATGTGCTTGTGGGGACGCAAGCATGGCCGGCATCCGCTGGATGCGCTGGATTTCATCGCACCGATGGTGCCGCTGGGCCACGCGTTTGGACGCATTGGCAATTTCATCAATGCAGAATTGCATGGTCGTGTGGCGGACGCGTCCTTGCCGTGGGCGATGATTTTCCCCAACGTGGATAATTTGCCTCGCCACCCTTCGCCGCTGTACCAGGCGCTAGTCGATGGGCTGTTGTTCTTCGTGCTGCTGTGGCTGTTTTCGCGCCAGGCCCGCCCACGCTGGAGCGTGTGCGGGATGTTCGTCTTGCTGTACGGCTGCGCGCGTTTTATTACGGAATATTTTCGCGAGCCGGATTACCTCGTTTCGTTTGCAGGGATGTCGGTTTCGGCAGGCCAAATGCTGTCGGTCCCGATGGTGATGGCAAGCGGCGTCTTTTTCTGGGTGGCGTACAAAAAATTCGGATACGTCAAAATTGAGGCGACGCGTCCCGAAGGCACGATTGCGGCCCAACCGGCGGAGTCATACGACTTTCGGAGCATGGCCCAGGAACGCGGCATGCGCGCGATGCACTGGATGACCGGCCATGTATTGGCGACGATCGTGATCGTCACGCTCAGTGTGTTGCTGGGGTATGTGACATATGATTTGTTGCATGACATCTTGTCTGAGATGTGGCATTAACAGGCCGTCGCGTACATCCTGCGTTGACTTGTTACGCCATCCTCCCGTAAATTAGATCCCAAAAGAAAATCAAGAGAGGGGTCCATGAAACAGCTTAACCTTGGCGCGCCAACCATTTACACAGGAAGCGGATCGCTGGCTGCCCTGCGCAATATTCCCGCAACGCGCGTGTTCGTCGTTACAGGCGGATCGTCCATGTTCAAAAACGGGGCGATCGACGCCGTGCAAACTTTATTCTCAAAAAAAGGATGCGCGGTTTACGTTCATTCCGGCATCCGGAAAAACCCGGACACGCACGCGGTCATCGCGGGGCTGGACAAAATGCGCAGCTTTGCGCCGGATGTGGTCGTCGCGATTGGCGGCGGTTCCCCTCTCGATGCGGCCAAAGTCATGATGCTGCTCTACGAGCACCCGCATCTCGCGCTCGATACCCTTCCGCGCACGCCGCTGCCGCAAGCGCGCGGGAAGGTGACATTCGTGGCGGTGCCGTCAACGTCCGGAACCGGGAGCGAAGTGAGCCGATCCGCCGTAGTGACGTATGCGGAACAGCAGTTGAAGGTTGCTTTTCGCACGCCCTACTTCATCCCGGATGTGGCCATTCTGGATCCCGATTTGACGATGAGCATGCCTGCCGATCTGGTGGCGGAAACCGGCATGGATGCCATGACGCATGCGATTGAAAGTTATCTCAATCCGAATGCCGACGAATTCACCCGAACGCTATCGATCGGTGCTATTGGCGGCTTGTTTGACTATCTGCCTGTGTCTTACCGGGATAGCACGCCGGAGAGTCGGGCGAAGGTGCATGCGTATCAAAGCATGGCGGGCATCGCTTTTGCCAACTCGGGCTTGGGGATGGTGCATGGCATCGCCCATGCGCTCGGCGGACAGTACGACATGGGGCACGGATTGCTCAACGCGATTGTCTTGCCTTACGCCTTGCAGTTTGATGTGGCGCACGACCCAGGCGTGCAGGTGCAACTGGATGGGCTGGCTCGTCAAGTGGGGAAGCACGATTTGATTCAAGCGCTCTTTGATTTGAACCAGGCATTGCAGATTCCGGGCAGCTTGCGTGAAGCCGGCGTCGCGGCCGAGCAATTTGAGCGCGACCTGGATCACTTGACGGTCAATGCCCTCAAGGGTCCGACCGCTTCCAACCCGGTCCCCATCACGCCCTCACAAATGACTGGGCTGTTGCGCCGTGTGTTTGCAGGCAAATGAATCGAATCAGGAAGGCGTGGCGGATGTTTCGCCATGCCCCATGCTGTCCAGATAAATTTTTCTAAGCAGCAGTTCAAGCGCCCTTTGCTTGGTCGAAAAAGACGGAGTGCGCAAGAAAAAATTCACCGCCTCCTCCACTTCATTGGAGGGATTCGTGCCGCCCGGCATTTCTGGTGAAGTCTTGTTCATGCGTTCCTCCTTGTGTTGGATTTCGTTCTCCCACGTCCTCGCGCCGATTTTTTCAGCGCCCTGTTCCATGTGGGCCAAATTCAGTGAGATTGTCGATAAGGATGCTGCCGTCCATTCATGACGGCTTCATGACAGAAACGATAGGCGCTGCCATGACCATTCTGAGACGCAATTGCCATGCCCGCCACAAATGGCGCATCAGGTGGGGGCATGACTTGGGGGTGCGTCAACAATAAAAGTTGTGACTATTAAGCTGAATACGGATAGCGCACAGTCTTGGTGCAGCCCAGAGGCAGGCTTGCGCGGGGATTCGAAAAAGTTAAAAAGCAGGGGCGCAAATACGCACCACATCGAGGCATGAAAATAATTTCCGTGTGGCATGGATGTTGCTGAATAAGGGGCATAAGAAGCATAAGAAGGTGAAAAGCGTGGGAGTCCCTGTCATGCCTAGAAATTGTGATTTGCAGTCCAGTCATGTTGCGCGTGAAATCGCAACGTCGAAAAAGCTAAAGTCTGTGTTGGAACAATCCCTTCGTGTGGATCCGACTGAGGAAGCGGCATCGTTTGGCCGATGGTGGCTGGATATCGAAACCGGGGCGCTGGTCTTGTCCGCGCTGGCCGGACGATACCTTGATGTTGCCCCGGGCCTGTATCGCAATCATGAGCGTTGCTTCTCGCAAGTATTGCCCGATGATGCATGGACACTGACGAACGCGTTCAATTTATTGAAGCAGTCCGGGGTTGCGATGGATTGCGAAATCAGGGTGATCGATGCCATCGACGGTATGCGCTGGTTGCGTATGGCATCGCTTCCCATCATCCTTGAATCGAAAGGGATGATAGCGGGGGTGGTGATCAACGTCACGGCTACGCAACAGGCCAGCGTTCGCGAACGGCTGGGGTTCGCATCCACGCAAATTCTGGTCGGAGCGACCACCGAGTCAGAAGCGATTACCGAAGTGATCCGGGTCGTGTGCGAAAACCTTGGGTGGGAATGGGGCGCCTATTGGGAAAAGAAAAACGAGCCAGGTGCGCCCGTGTCTCTGGTGTGCAAGCACTTCTGGCACGATCCGGCGTATGGCTTGAACGCCTTCACACGAGAAAGCCGCGAACTTCAAATCCTGCCGGGAGAAGGCGTGATTGGACGTGTCTGGCGCACAGGATGCGCCGAATGGGTTGAAAGCCTGTCCAGTCCTCATGACTGTCTCCGTCACAAAGGCGTCGTCGAATGCGGCCTGAAATCCGGGTATGCCTTCCCCGTGAGTTTTGTGAACAGCGAAGGCGTGCGCCACGTTTCAGGTGTTCTGGAGTTTTGCAGCAGTTTGCCGCGTCAGCGCGAAGCGCAGTTGCCGACTTTGTCCAGAGCCATCGGGGAGTTGGTGGCGCAAGCCATGCAAAGAATCGAGCAAACCGAAACGATTCAGCGCATGGCACGCACAGATGAAATGACCGGCTTGATCAATCGACGGCACTTCTACCATCTTGTCGGGCAAGCCTGCCAGGACGCTGAATCGAGAGAGACATCATTTGGCGTTTTGTATATCGACCTAGATCGGTTCAAACCCATCAATGACGCCTATGGACATGATGTCGGCAATTTTCTGCTGATTGAGTTTGCAAAAAGGCTGTGTGCATTGGTGCCTGCGGGCGCTTGCGTTGGGCGACTCGGCGGCGATGAATTCGCTATTTTGTCGCCATTGAATGCCTCCTTAACCATGCTTAAAGCATTGGCCGAGAAGGTGCTCAATGCTGCTGGCGCGGCGTTTCAGCATCGCGGCGTAGAACTATCAGTGTCAGCCAGCATTGGCATCAGCGTCTATCCCGAAAACGGCACAACGACGTCGGAACTGTTGCGCAGTTCCGATACGGCGATGTATCGCAGCAAAAACATGGGCGGCAATCTCAACTGTTTTTATTCAGGCATGATGCAGTTTGATCGCACGGCCATGATTCAGCAACTGACGATTGAATCGGCATTGCATCGCGCCTTGCTGAAGAATGAATTTTTTCTGGAATACCAGCCCGTGCTGGATAGCTTCGCAGAGAAAATCGTGGCGGTTGAAGCCCTCATTCGCTGGCGCCGCTCGGGAGGAGAAATTGTTCGGCCGGACGTGTTCATTCCGATTGCGGAGCAAAGTCATCTTATTGTGCAAATCGGGCGGTGGGTGCTGAAACAGGCTTGTCATGATTTGGCGATTTTTCATCGCGCAGGGCTGGCGGAGCTTCAGGTCAACATCAATATGGCTGTTGCAGAATTTACCCACGCTGGTTTGCCGACGCGATTAATGGAGGTGATCAATGCGGCTGGGATTGTACCCAGCAATGTTTGCCTGGAACTGACAGAAGGCATGGTGATGCAGCACGCCGATGACGTCATTCCGATCATGGAGCATTTGCGCAAATTGGGATTCCATATCAGTCTCGACGACTTTGGCATGGGCCATTCATCATTGTCAAGATTAAAGGCGCTCCCCATTTCCTCGATAAAAATTGATCGATCATTTGTGCGCGGCGTGCCGTCCGTCGCAGATGATTGCGCCATTGTCCAAACGCTGTTCGATCTCGGCCACCGCATGAAATTGCAAATTGTCGCCGAAGGCGTCGAGACGGAGCAGCAACTGGCGTACTTGCGGCAGTACGGCTATCCCCTGATGCAGGGGTATTTGCTCGGGAGGCCGATGTCTGCCCAAGCGCTTATCCAACAATACCAACCCCTCGCCAGCTTGTGATCCGATGAATCAGACAGACCTGGACGCAATCGCGATTGTATAAAACCCTTCAACAAACCGAGTGAACAACATGAATGCTGCAACGACGCTCAATCTCGACAAATTTTTACCCCACATGCGCGATGTCACGCGATGCGAGCAATCGCTGCGCGAACTGAATTTAACCTGGAGAATGATTGAATCGTCTGCCAAAATGAATTGCCCGGTTGAGGCGCGGGCCATCATCCCGACGATGTCGGCGACCCGTGAAGGATTCGATCATCTTGAAAAGGATTTGGTGTCCAGCCTGGTGCGCGAAAAAGTGGCGAATGTGCTGGCCGAGATGGGCACCAAGGCGCAAAACGTGGTCGATATTGTGGTGCGAAACCTCTATGAAAGAACGGCAGACGTTGGCTTTCTGGCGACGGATCGCGAGTTGTGCGCCTACGTGGCAGGCTTGAGCGACGACGGAGAATCCGTTCGGCAGCGATTGCTGGCGTATCAAAGAAAGTACACGGTCTATGATGAAATCATGCTGCTGGATACGTCAGGCAGCGTGCTCATGCAGATTGACAGTTACATGCAAGTGGAAGGCAGCAGGGACCCGCTGATTGCGCAAACACTCGCTTCCGATAGTTATGTGGAAACTTTTCGGGCGAGCGACTTGCGTCCGAAGAAACGACAGGCGCTGATTTATTCGCGCAAGATGCATCACCCGGAAACCAATGACGTCATCGGCTTGTTATGTTTGAGTTTTAACTTTGAGCAGGAAATGGCCGATATTTATCGAACGCATCGCGATCCTGCCGAGCGATCCAACATGCTCTTGCTGGATGGAGATAATCGTGTCGTGGCCAGCGCCGATCCGCTCTGGATACCGATTGGCGCTCACGTGCCGGTGAATCATGAAGCCAGCCCGGCTTTGCGGATGTTTGGCGGCCGCGAATACTTGGTGCGCACCTGTTATGCGGAAGGTTATCAGTCGTATATGGGGCCGCCGGGATGGCAAGGGCAAGTGATGGTGCCGGCCGAGGTGGCCTTTATCAGTGGCGGCAGCCATTCGCTCAGCCAGCTCGATCACGATATCGCAGATGGTTTGCTGTCGCACGCCAAGACGTTCTGTCCGCCGTTGTACGACATCATGCAGGCAGCCGATACAATACGTCGCGTGGTATGGAATGGGCAGGTGATGACCGCCGGGCAATGTGGCGATTTGCTCAAACTGAAAACGATTCTGGATCAAATCAGCGAAACAGGGAATCGGAGCAATGCATTGTTTTCGCATTCCATTCAGGATTTATACGAGACCGTGCTGAGTGCCAGTTTGAATGACGTAGAATTCGCCGCGCACTTGCTGGTCGATTTGCTTGATCGGAATCTCTATGAGCGTGCGAACGATTGTCGCTGGTGGGCACTGACACCGGAATTGCGCGCAGCGCTGGCTGCGCCCGAGCAAGATACCCAAACGGTAGATCGCTTGAACCGTATCCTGGTCTACATCAACAGCTTGTACACAGTTTACGCGCGCCTGTTCGTGTATGACCGAAGCGGTCGCATTATCACCGGCACGCATCCAGATGATCGCAGCAATTCGGGAGGCGGCAGTCCGTCGATTGCCGGAGAATGCATCGATATGGAAACACTGGCACAGGTGCTGACGCTGACGACAGAGCAGGATTACCATGTGACGTCGTTCGGGCCGAGTCCGCTATATGACCATGCGCAGACCTACGTGTATCACGCTGCCATCCGGCATCCCGACCAGCCGTCGCATATCGTCGGGGGTATCGGCATTGTTTTTGATGCTGCGCCCGAGTTCTCTGCCATGATTGCCGGTGGGCTGGGTGAGCGTACGGAAACGACAGGTTTTTTTGTGGATCGCGCAGGCCGTATCATTTCCAGCACGGACGAGAAACGTCCAGTTGGGACAATGCTGGACATCGATCCGTCGCTGCTCAAACTGGAGAGGGGAGAGAGCGCGGCGCGTATCGTGCTCCATGATGGGCACTACGCCATTATGGGGTGCAGCGCATCGAGTGGTTATCGGGAGTTCAAGGTAACAGATGGATATCAGGATGATGTGCTGGCGGTCGTCTTCCGAACATTCGGAGAAATTCGCGTCAGTAATAGCAGTGGCTACACGCATACCCAAAATGGGACCTTGCTGATGAAAGATCGTGCGCCGGCCCAAAACGGTGTCGAGTTTGCGACCTTTTACATCGATACGGACTTGTTCGCCATACCCGCTGAATATGTGACGGAAGCGTTTCCCGGCACAAAGGTTACGCAGACGTCCATGAACGGCCGTCCAGAATGTATCGGCGTGTTAGCGTTGCCGCAGGAAGTCATTTGGGTATTCGATTTGGGATACCTGATACGTGGCGCACGTTCGGCGCTCGATAGCAGAAGTCAGGTCATGGTGGTGCGGCATGGCGATCATACGATGGGCTTGCTGGTGAGCGATCTGCATGATGTGCCGGAATTCGCCCGGTCAATGATTGTAGCCACGCCGCTGGGGCAGATGAGTGAAAAAACGCTGGTGCCACAAGTGATCAAGGCCAACAACGGTGAACTGCTGATTCAGGTGATCGATATCGCTTGCTTGATCGATTTGCTGCTGACGCCGGTGGCGCAGGATTAATGTTGAACTGCGTGCTGAAATTGTCGTGCGGTAAACGCCATCGTCAGTTGGACGAGAGTGTTTGCCGCACGGTGATGCCAATCATCTGAATCAGCGCAGGTTTACCAGACGACGCCACTCTTCGATGGAAATGCTATTTCGTTGTGCCGCTGGTTTTTCTGCGGCGGGGTCCAGCGTGCTGAGATAAACGGTTGCGCCAGCCATCAGGAAGGTGGTGGCCAGCAGGGCTGCGAGGGCGGCTTTTGCGTTCGTCATGATAAGGTCTCCCAAAAAATGTGCATGGAATGGCGCACACTTTATGTTGAGCAAAACCTGTGCCAACAAAAAATCTTGTGCAGGTGGTCGGGAGCAGCGGGAGCACAAACAGGCGACGAAAAACGACGGGAATCAATCCGGCAATTTTGCGAACACCATGCGCAGACGGTTCTGATCGTTCGTGCGCGTGTAACTGACGTTGCTCGTCAACGTGCGAATCAGATACAGCCCCAGGCCGCCGACCGGACGTTCTTCGATGCCTAGGGTAGTGTCGGGATCGGGCAGGGAGAGCACATCGAAGGGTTTGCCGCGATCGGCAATTTCCAGGACGAAAGCGTCGTTGTTGATGGCGCAAATGATTTCGATGTCGCCTTCGCCGTGGGCATAAGCATGATGGCAAATATTGACGAAGGCTTCTTCAAGTGCGAGCAAAACGCCGAATTGGGCAGATGTGGGCGCATGGAAACGATCAAGACACGCCGTCACGAAGGCATTCGCATCGGGCAGCTGCTCGATGCGTGAGGTGAAGTGTTGCGTTTCGGCGCGCATGCGGGTCAGGCCAGGGCAGCGACGGCGGCCGCGACCGAGTCGTGCATCTTGAAAATGGACTGGAAGCCGGAGATGGCAAACACTTCCTTGACCGGCCCTTTCACGTTGGCAAAACAGACATCGCCTGACCTGGCTTTGACGAGTTTGGCCGTGACAAGCAAACCGCGTAACCCGGCGCTGCTGATGTAGCCGAGTCCGTCAAAATCGATCACGATGCGGGTATCGCCGCCGTTGATGAGTTGCGTGACTTTGCTTTCGTATTCCGATGCCGTGACGGCATCAAGTCGGCCCGTGAGTGTGACGATTGAAACATTACCCTCTTTTTTTGTGTGAAACTCCATACGGTTCTCCAGAAGTAGATATGTGGAATGGCTGTGCTCAGTTCATTTTCATCATCAGCGTCAGAACGTTTTTATCATCGATTTGCTGAAAGGCGATACTTTCCGTCATGTTCTTGATGATCATCAGCCCGAGGTCGTCCGGCATGTCCGTGTTTTCAACGGGGTTGCTGCCCGAGCCGGCGGATTCGCACACGATTTCGATTTTTCTCGTGTTCTCGGAATAAGCGATTTTCATGTGCATGTGGGTTGTGTGCAGGTTCGGCGTGTACAGTTGCAGCACTTCTTCCACGAGCAGTAGCAGGTGGTCGCGCACTTCTTTTGAGAGGTATTGCTTGTCGCAGAAGGCTTCGATTTCTGCATTCATCGCATACAAGTCGTAATCGGGTGACGTGATATCGTAATTCAGGCTGCGTATCCGGTTGATGAATGCACGAGTTTTTTCGCGTTGCGGATTGTCGAAAATCTGTTCCGGCGACCCGATTTCATAAATGATGCCTTCATCCATGTACAACACGCGATTTGAGACTTCCTTCGCCAAGGCCATTTCGTGCGTGACGATGGCCATCGTGATTCCCTCGCGGGCCAGTCGGCGGATAACCGACAGTACTTCGCTGACCATGGTTGGGTCAAGTGCCGACGTCGGTTCGTCAAACAAAATGATTTCGGGGTCCATCGCCAAGCAGCGCGCAATGGCCACGCGCTGCTTTTGTCCGCCCGAGAGTTCATCCGGATAGTTGAACGCTTTTTCTGCCATGCCGACGAGGCGCAGCGTATCGAGTGCTTTTTTCTCCGCTTCCTCACGGGGTTTGCCGAGCAGCTTGATTTGGGCCAGCGTCAGGTTTTCCAGCGCCGTCAGATGCGCAAAGAGATTGAAAGACTGGAACACCATGTTCGCCTTTTGGCGAACTTTTGGTAAATCAATATTTTTTTCCATGACGTTCACGCCGCCGATGTGAATGGCGCCGCCGCTGGGTTCGTCCAGCAGGTTGAGACAACGCAGGAAAGTGCTTTTCCCGGTGCCGGAAGGGCCGATGATGGAGACGACTTCGCCGCGCTGGATGTGGACGTTCACGTCCCGCAGTACCGTCAGGCTGCCGTATTTCTTCGAGAGATGTTCGACTTTGATCATGCTTTGCTCCGCAGCTTACGTTTGCGTTTCGGATCGGTGGCGCGTTCAAGGTATTCGAGTGACTGCGTCAGAATCCAGGCGATGAGAAAGTACAGGATCGCCACCATCACCAGCGGGAAGAAGGCATCGAAGGTGCGGCTGCGAATAATGTCGCTGGCCTTGGTCAAGTCCTGTACGGCGATGTAGCCGACGATGGAGGTCATCTTCACCAGCGAAATGAATTCGCCTTTATAGACCGGCAGAATTTGACGCACGGCCTGCGGCAGTACGATGTACACAAAGGTTTTCGTCTTGGTGAAGCCCATCGCAATGCCGGCTTCGGTTTGTCCTTTGTCCACGCCTTCAATGCCCGACCGGAAAATTTCTGCCGCATAGGCGGCGAAGTTCATGCCGAAGGCGACCACCGCGACCAGAACCGGGTCGATGTTGATCGAGGCAAAGGCCACGTAAAAAATCAGCATCAGCAAGACCAGCACGGGCGTGCCACGCAAGATGGAGATGTAGACCTTGGCCGGGATGTTCAGAAACGCTTTCTTCGACATGCGCATGAAACAGACCAGTGCGCCCAGTAGGGTGCCGAAGATGGAGGACAGCACGGCGATCAGGAAGGTCACAACCAGGCCATCCCAGATCAGGAGGTAGCGTTTTTCCAGAAGGATATTGCTGTGAAAGCTGTTGCTGACACTTTGCAGGAAAGTGGGTTGCGACGGTTTTGTCTCGGCACCCGCGGCGGGGCTGACGATATTTTTCTTGAGGGCGAAGGCGTTCGTTCCCATTTCATAATACACATCGGAAAAGTCGATTTGCTTTTTGCGCTCTTCCGTGGCCATCAGCGTGCTGGTGACCATGTCGACCTTGCCGGTTGAAACGGCGGCGATCAGACTGCCGAATTCCATGTCGGCGAACTTGACGTCTTTTCCGAGAAAGGCGCCGAATCGCTGCACTAGTTCGACGTCGAAGCCGATTAACTGGTTATCCTTCATCATGGTGAAGGGCATGCCTTTGTCGCTCACAATCGCGACCGTGAGCGCCCCTTTGTTTTTGACGCCAGGCTTTGCGGACGGCATCTCGGGCATGGTGGTGGCGCCCTTGGTGATCCAGCGCTCGACCATTTCGGCATGAACGCCGTTTTCCTTGATTTTTTTCAGGAAAGCGTTAAATTGCTTGCGGATGCCGTCGTTTCCTTTTTTGAATCCCATCGCAATCGGCACCACGTAGAGGGAGTCGCCGACCTGTCCCAGTTCGGGTTCCGTGCGGAGGACATCCACCAAGGTTTCGCGCGCGTACAAGCCTGCGTCGACTTTCCCCGACTTGACGGCAAGCACAATGTCCGGCGGCGATTTGTATTGCAGCACCGTCGCGTTGGGGAAAGCGCGCATGGCGTAACGGTCATGGTCGGAGCCGAGCAGCACGCCGATGCGCTTGTCCTTGATGTCGGCAGGAGACGCCAGCTTGATGCCATCGCTTGGCCCCGAGGGCGGCACCTCGGTGGCGGATGCACCGGCTTTGTCACTGTCGCGCCTGACCAGCGCGGAGATGTCGTTCTCGACGTAGGGCAGGGAAAAATGCACGAGCTTTTTACGCTCATCCGTGACGTTAAAGTTGGAGAGCGCAAAATCGATTTTGCCGGATTGCAGTGCCGGAATCAGCGCTTCAAACTGCATGTCGATAATTTCAAGTCGCTTGCCGAGCCGTTCTGCGATCAGGCGCCCCAGTTCAATGTCCAGCCCGGTCAGTTTTCCGTTGGCTTGATAAGAAAAAGGTTCGATGATCGCGTAAGTGCCCATGCGCAGCACGCCGTTCGTCGGGGCGGTGCTTTCCGGCGGGAGTTGGCGGGTGGCACTGTCTTTGGAGTCGATCCACTTCTGTCGAAGATGCGCCAGGGTGCCATCTTTTTTGAGGCTGGCCAGCACCTTGTTCATGTCGCGCAGCAGTGCGGTGTTGGTCTTCTTGACGGGAGCCGCTACTTCCAGTTTTGCGACCGGTTCATCGAGAATCACCAGCTCGGGATTTTTTTCAGCCAGATTCAGCAACACGCTTTTGTCATAGACAAAGGCATCGGCCTTGTTGGTTTTGACGGCCAGCGCGGCATCGGCGGCAGCGTTCATGTCCAGAATGCTGGCGGTGGGGAAACGCTTTCGGGCCGCCAAGTCACCGGCGGAACCCGTGAGCACCCCGATGCGTTTGCCGTCAAGCTGTTGCAGTCCTGGGTTGGTGTTCGAGTGGGGTGAAGACGGTGACGCGACGTTGACAGGCGACGTGGTTTTTGTCAGTAATACTTGGGCATCGGAAAAATAAGGCTGCGTGAAATTGACGGATTTCCGCCGCTCATCGGTTGCGGTCATGTCGCTAAGAATCATGTCGATCTTGCCGGATTGCAGTGCAGGCAAAAGCGCCGTGAATTTCATGTCTATCAAAACGACGGGGCGACTCATTTTCGCGCCGATGCGCTGTGCCAGTTCGCTGTCGAATCCGATGATGTGACCTTGACCGTCGATGAAGATGAACGGTTCCAGTGTGGCGCTGACGCCGATGCGGAGCGGCGTGCCGCTTTCCGAAACGGGGACAGAGACTGTTTTGTAAACGGGCGAGTTATTCTCGAACCAGCGTTTTTTCATTTCATCGAGCGTGCCGTCGTTCTTGAGATCCGAAAGGATTTGATTGACGTTGTGCAGCAATGCGTCATTGTCTTTTTTGATTGCGATGGCGATATCTTCGACATACAGTTGATCGGGTAGAGCGCGCAAATCTGGGTGCATTTTCGTGATGAGCGGTGTCGTCGAGTGCGAATCGATGACGGCATCCAGCTGACCGGATTTCATTGCGGTGATGGCGTCGCTCAGATCGTCGAAGCGCTTGATGTCCGCCTGGGGAAAGAGTCGGGTTGCCGTCATTTCGCCGGTCGAGCCGGTCATGACGCCAATTTTTTTGGCGGAAAAGGGTTTCAGATTATCCGGTAGCGCGGCCGTGGATGTTGCTGAAGTCGTGCGCGCACTGTTTGGTTTCTTGGCCACAATCACTTGCGAATTGGCGAAATAAGTCAGGGAGAAATCGACCGCTTTTTTGCGTTCCTCGGTGGCGTTCATGCCGCTGATGATCATGTCGATCTTGCCCGATTGCAGGGCCGGGATGAGCGCCATGTATTTCATGTTCAAAAACTCAACGGGTCGGTTGAGTTTGAAGCCGATCATGCGCGCCACCTCGCCGTCATAACCGGTGACCCGGCCTTTTGCATCGACAAAGGTTAACGGTTCGCGGGTGGCACTGACGCCCACCTTGATGGGGTTGCCAGTTTGCGGCAGCGGAATCTCGCGTTCTTCGTACGGACTGAGATCCGGTTTCAGCCAGCGTTTCTTCATGGCGTCCAGCGTGCCGTCGTCGCGCATTTCTGCGATGGCCCGGTTCACGTCGTCCAGCAATGCGTCATTCCCTTTTTTGATGGCGACGGCAGTGTCTTCATTGTCCAGGGGTTCGGGCAGTACCCGCAGTTCGGCGTTTTTCTTCGAGACTTGAAGCGCTGTCGGGTAGGCGGTGATAATCGCATCGAGTTGCCCGGACTTGATGGCAGCGACGGCGTCCATGATGTCATCGAAACACTGGACTTCGGCTTTGGGAAATTTTTCCTTGGCCAGGCCTTCGCCGAGCGATCCCGTCATGACGCCGATCTTTTTATCTTTCACGTCGTCGATCTTGTCGATGAAGGTTTCTTTTTTGTCGCAGCCGAAAGAGAGGGTTGCTGCGAGCAGGCAAAGCAGCAGGCAGCGCAGTGCTTGTTTCATGAGTCGTTCCTTTGTCCGGGCTTCCAACCGTTGTACGTTATTGCGAGCATGGTGACGTCATCCGATTGAGGTGCGCCGTGCGCGTGACGCGTGATTTCCGTGCGAATGCAATAAATCATTTCCGAAAGATTGTTTTTGGGGCATTGCGTGAGCGCGGCTTGCAAGCGGTCCTCGCCATACAGCATGCCTTCAAGGTTCTGTGCTTCGGTGACCCCATCGGTATAGAGGAACAGGGTGTCGCCCGGTTGCAGCATGACGCGCTCTGTCAAGTAAGTCGATTCCGGCAAGGGGCCCAGTACCAGCCCGGCTTTAAGCGGGAGATAGCGTACGCCCTGGGCATCCATGACAAGTGGGGGATTGTGCCCCGCGTTGGCAATGCGCACCTCGCCCGTGAAAGTGTTGAGCACGGCGCACAGCACCGTCGTGAACATGCAGCTGTCATTGTCCGTGGCGAGGATGCTGTTGACCGACGCCAGAATTTGCGCAGGATCGCCGAGTCGCTGCCCTTCCGATTTCAGCAGGGTTTTGGCAACCATCATGTAGAGCGCTGCGGGTACGCCTTTGTCGGAAACGTCCGCAACGAGGAAACAGAGGTGGTTTTCGTCGATCAAGAAAAAATCATAGAAGTCGCCACCCACTTCCTTGGCTGGATCCATCGAAGCAAAAATATCGAATTCCTGTCTGTGCGGGAAAGGCGGGAAGAGCCGGGGAAGCAGACCCGCCTGAATGTCGGTGGCGAGACTGAGTTCGCCCTGAATGCGATCGCGGATGGATGAAACGTAAGTGAGCCGTGCCAGCACGCCGAGAAAAATCAGCAGCAGAAAAAACGCGCCGCCGATCAGTTTCAAACGGAGTTGGAACAAGCCAGCGTGGTATTCGGCTGCGGGCAAGAGCGAGACGGCCTTCCAGGCATACTTGCTACCTTCGGCGACATTCGCGGTGACAATCGAAGCGTCGCGTTTCTCGCGGTCGTCAAGGTTTCGCCAATCCTGCAAAGGGTAAACCGTGGTGAATGTCCAGAGCCCTTCTGCTGTTTCAAATTGGCCCTTCTCCGCTGCCGTGATCAGCTTCCACGCATCGGGGTAGCGCTGCGCCATCGTCAAATCACGCTTACCGAACATGAAACCGAATTCGTCATCGGCCTGTTGCCCTTTCAGCCAAAAGCCATCCTGGTTCATCAACCATTGCATATGGTTGTGTGTGCCGGTTTCGCTTTCAAAACGCTTGAGCAGGTTGCGTGCCGAGTAGTTGATCAGAATGATGCCGCGTCGGTTTCCGGTGGTGTCGAAAAGCGGCATGCCAAAGCGGATGTTGGGATGGTAAGGCACCTCGATCTGATTGTTGTCGACGTTCAGGTCGAGCGGTGAGACAAAAATCTCGTTGGGAGAGAGTTTGCTGGTTTCAGTGAAAAAATACCGGTTGCCTTTGTACTGCAATTTAGAGGTGGGCACGATTTGCGGTACGGGTTCGTCGTAATCGATGCGCATGCGCTCCATGCCGCTTTCATCAATCCAGCGGATTTTGTTATAGACCTGATTGGCCTGCGAGAACGTCACCCAATCCGACGAGACGCGTGACACCAGTTCCTGTGTGGGGGCGTCAATCATGTGGCGACTCTGAAATCGGCCCGAAAGATACAGCAAATCGCGCCCCACTTGCTGGAGCGTGCGATTGAGTGAAACGGCACCCGCACGAATGGCTTCTTGTTCTTTGCTGGCGAGGTCGATATGTTGCCGGTCAACCTCAGTTTGATAGATGAAAAATGCGGTGCCGCAGATGAGCAACGCTGCTGGCAAAAAGCCCCTCAACATATGCACGATGAAGCGCCGGGTGCTTGCGGGAAGGTGTGCGATATTGATCATGGTGCGTGTGAGAAAAAATTGCTGGGTTATTTGATGATGCCCGCTCCTCAGGTGGCGTCAGTTTGGGCGCAAGGTTCGTTCAAATCGCGCAAAGCGTTTCGTGAGATCGCGCAGCATGTGTTGTTTCACGGCCTCCGGCGCAAATGAGGTGCGAATTGAATTGAATGCCATTTCCTTGAATTCATAGTAGCTTACATCGGTTTTGCCAACGGCCAGTTCGCATTCGTCGTTGATGGTGGTGCTGTAAATGCCCTCGTCATCGGTCGACAGGCTGACCGGCATGCCCAAGCGCAAATACGTCAGGTAGGGATGCTGACGAATGTCGTCGAGCGCTCGCAATTTCAGATTGCTGATGAGGTTAATTTCGACCGGGATACGCTGGTTCGCCGCGTATTGCATGACGACCGGGTTTTCGATCAGTCGCACGCCATGTCCGAGGCGTTCTGCGCCCAGCAGAATCGCATCGCGCGGATTGCGTGGGTCGCCATGTTCACCTGCGTGCATGGTGCGGCGCCAGCGTTTGTCACTATCTTGATACCGACGGGCATTGGCCGCCATCACCGGGCCGTAGACAGCCTGACCGGTTTCCAGCGCGGGCGCGTTCAATTCGCTGGCTAGTAAATCGATGCCGACGATGATTGGCGAGTCGGTTTGTTTCAGCATCGCCATGACCGCTTCATGTTGCGACGCGGCGCTGCGCGTGCGGAAGTAAGCGACATTGAAACGCACGGTCAAACCGTATTTTTTCTCCAGACGATTCGCCAGTTTTTCATAATGCGGCACGTCCTGCGGCGCAATCGCTTCGGTGAATTCGACGTATTGCACGCCGGCGCGCACGGCGCGCTGCGCAAAATCCTCGTAAGCCGTGGTGACGTTATCCCAGTCGCCGATCATGACCAGCGCCACAAAATTAAATGCGGCTTCAAATCGCTCGAAGGAATGCGCGCCGGGCGGTAGCAGGCCCATGTGCACAAGTCGTTCCTGATTGGCCTGGGGCAAATCGTTGAAGCGGACTTTTGCAGGCAGGGTCTTCAGCCAGGCTAATTCTTCCGGGTATAGGTAAGCGAGTCCTTGTGGGTCGCTTAAGTTGCGCAAGAGCGTTTCCACGGGGACTTCCGGATTGCTGCGTGCGAGCAGTTTTCCGAAGGTGTGACGATCAAGGGATCCCCAGGGGTGAATGTGGAGCATGCCTCCCTTGGGGACTGCCTTGCAAAAAGCGCGGACGTGTTGTTGCGCCTGGTTGGCTGGCAGGGCGCGCCACTTGGAAAAATCGACACGGGATGCCGCTATGGCCGCCTGACGTGATGCTGCGATCTGGCGCCGCTGGCGCGTCTTGAGTTCGTTCAGATCGTCTGCGGAGAAGGCCTCACCAGAAGCTGGCGCCAGCATCGTTTCCCATGCGTCGCGCGCGATCCATTGTTGCTCCAATGGTGCGGTTGGGTCACGGTATCGCTCCATGACGTATTGCTGTGCTTTTTCGTATCGTCGGTATTCGCTGGCCAGTTTTTCATCCAGACTGGTCGATGGCGGGGAAGCAATGTGGTTGCAACCGGCAATCAGGCCCGATAACAGGAGAACACTGACTAGCGTGATCTTTTTGGCAACGTTCATTTTTCTGAGTATTCGTAGCGAAGCGTCGGGCAACTTGTGTGGGGCAACAGGTGCGAGAGGCCATCGTGATAGGGGGAAACCCGGGTCAGTTTAGCGTATTTTCTGATCCATAAGTCAGCTAGATAAGTGAAGAGGGCCAGTTTTTGTCGCGAGCGATTCTGTTTTGACGCATGGGTCTGGCTGGGATGCGCGCCGTCTCCAAGGAAGCTGCGTCCGCAGGGTGAAACGTCAGATGGGCACGCAAAATTGCCACAGGCACGAAGGGAAAGACTAAACTGACGCGTGGGGAAGTGCGCAAGAGATGACCCAGCCTTCAGGCCTTGAGATAGGCCGTCAAAAATGGAAGGGCGTCATTGCTGGGCGCGTGATTGACACGAAAAGATCATTCAATGGAAAAGGGAGTCATCAGTATGCAACGTACATTTGTAAGATGGATTTGTTTTGCCGTGGCCACGCTGTTCATCGCAACCGGGTGTGGCAAGAAACAGGAAAACGCGACGACGGCTTCACAACTTGGGGATAAAGTCTTTGCCGTGCCGACCGGTACGGCTGCGGACAAGCTGGTGCTGTCGAAATACCCGCAAGCCAAATTCCAGTATTACAACAGCGTGCTGGATGCGGCGATGGCGGTCAAGATGGGCAAGGCCGATGTTGCGGCTTATGACGAGCCTATTTTGAAAAATATCGCTGCGAAAAACGGGGGGCTGATCGTGCTTCCCGAAAAAATTACGGCAGACAATTATGCTTTCGCCGTCGACAAAGCCAATCGTGAACTCAAGGGGACCATCGACGCAGTGATTGCCGAGTTAAAACAGAACGGCACCTACAACGACATGCAAAAACGCTGGTTTCCGCAAGCTGGCGCGCCCGCGCCGATGCCGGACATCCCGCTGAACGGCACCGCTGGCGTATTGAGACTCGGAACGGCCTCCGTGACCGAACCATTTTCCTTTGTGGATGGGTCGCAGAATGTCGTGGGCTTCGACATTGAACTGGCGCGTCACATTGCGAAAAAACGCGGTATGAAACTGGAAATCATGAACATGGAATTTGGTGCGATGATTCCGGCGCTCCTATCGGGAAAAGTGGACATGATCGCAGCCTGCATTACGGTGACGGATGAGCGTGCGCAGAAAGTGATGTTCTCAGAACCTTACTATGCGGGCGGGATCTCCGCACTGGTCAGGGAGCCAGCGCGCAAATAGAGTTGGCTTCACGCGGTAGCCGTATGGGGCTACCGCGCTGTTGCACCATGACGAGAATGCGCGGCCTCCTGTTGTGGCTTTTGCGGGGAGAACACAAAAGCTGATCAACCTTCCGTGAGCAGGTTGCCTTCCAAAGGGTCAATGGGCTCGGGGTTCAGGCGATCCCTTCGCCAGGCGGGTCTGATGAGCGATGAAGCCAGAAGGCTGGTTCGGCTTCTGCTTCTGAAGGGGCTTCTGTGACAAGGCGGCGCCCTGGAGGCGCATTTTTCGGTTGCGAGAAAGAAGCGTGGGGAGCGCGTATGGTAGATCGACAGCGCAGCCAGGGTCGTCATCATGGTAAACAACAACAGGGATTCGCTCGCGGTGCCAACGGACTGCCACCATTTTGCAAAGTAATCTTCGGCGGCCAAACCGACGGAAACGTACAGCGGGAAACTGCTTACTTTGTGAACGGCTGTTGTACGCAACGCCTTGTCTTCTGGCGACTCGGCAACAAACAACCAACGCTCGCGCATGTCGGTTCGAGGTTTTTGCCATTCTGCGGTTGTCACGGCCAAGGGTTGGGTGGAGTCTTTCGGCGATTGGGAATGGCTGGCGATGGTGCCCAGTTTGTCATGCCACAGCGACACAACGCCGTTTTCTCCGATTTCGAGAGATGAAAATAATGCGTGGAAATGCCTTAGGCTGAATTGATGACTCAGGATGCCGGCAAAACTACCGTCAAGATGGTTGAATCGGCGTGACATAAGCAGCGTCTCGTCGCCTTTTTGATTGGGCGCATGCCGGGAGATGTGTAGTCCGGCCAGCGGATGGTCGCGCAAAAAACGAAAGTGAGTCGAACCCGTGATGTGCTCGTGGGAAGGCGAAGCGGGAGCGGCGCCCTGTTGCGAGACGCTATCCGTCTCGGCAACCTCAATATGGCTCAGAAAGGGAAAGCGCGCAGGCGCGTGTGCCATAAATGACTTTAAGGCTTCAGGATGTTGGCTGAGGAGGGCTTGTTGACGTTCAATCTCGGCTTTGGCGGCGAGCAGGTTCATTTCAACATTCTGGAGCGAATTAAAGATGTTGTGCCTGAGCATTTGCGCGACATTTTGCGCCGTGGTTTCGGCATGGGCCTGATACGCCTGGCGACTTTGCGCCAGTATCCATGACACCAGGGCATAACCCAGTACGTTGATCAAAACGGTGAAAAAAATAATTTGCCGGCGAAATCTGCTTTTGCGCGCCAGGGCTTGCTGTGTTTTCAACGGTATGACATGCATAATTCCACCTCGCGATTGGCGTTAACATGAACCTTCAAAACAAGACAACACAAACCAAAACTGAAACGATCTGAACTGCTCTAATTCACCTTTTCGACACGGCCCGCTCTGTGTGGAGCGCTGTATTCCCGCCCTACATCCTTTTCCGACATCTTCTGGCGCTAGCCTGATCTCGGCGCGAGCCCCTTATTTATTGTCCTCTTCATTTTTGTAGGTATAACTGCCGTGACCGCTTTGCAGCCAGGCCGACGGGATGCGTTCGGCTGACATGTCCAGCATGCCGGCCGTGCGGCGCAAAACTCTTAGCTGGGCCTGCAAGTTGATCAGGGCTTCGTCGCTGCGCTCCTCCTGCAACTTTTTGGCAGCGACTTCCATGTCGCGTATCTGGCTATTGATGTCGAGGACATTTTGATGAACCGGCGTCAAGTGGCTTCGCATTTTTGATTGCAGGGCATGGAGCGCCGCCATGGCGCTGTCCAGATCGCCGCGTTTGAGCGGGATGTCGACGACTTCATCGTCGCTGTGAGCCATGGTGTAAAGACAGCGTGCGATGTCAGCAGGTTCTCCGCCAATTGGTGCCAAGACCTGTTTTTTCAGCAGATAAGACAGCGTCAAAAATACAAGAGCGCCGCCTGTGGTGAAAATGGTGAAGAGGATGGAAACGCGGTAAAGGACAAAAATGGTTGAGGCATTGTTCGGATAAGCGGCAACGAGGTCAAAGTCCCAAGGCTCGAATTTCTTTCTGATGATGCTCCAACCCGGCTGATCGGCGGCGAACATGGCGCGTACTTTTTCCGGCGTGACGTGTGGCGAGTGGAAATGTGGGTTGCCATGACTATCCAGCGCAGCGATAAACCCATCCTCGGGGAGTACAGTTTGCGCGGCGAGATCCTTTAATAATTGCATGTCGATGCGATAACCAACGTACCAAATGCCGATAACCGCGCCATTTTTTCCTATCATCGGCTCATATCCTGCGAGATACGGTTCATCGAGAATGTAAACAATCCCGTAATAGGCGGTGCCTTGCCGGATGGCCAGATATGCTTTGCTTTCGCGCTCCAGTTTGGTTCCGATGACGCGCTCATTGTCACGGATGACGTTAGTCGAGACACGTACAAAATCATCACCAACGCGTGCAAACAAGGTCTGTGTGCCACCAATGGCCCGCGTGACCGAGTCAACGAGCTGGTAATGGCCGGACTGCGTCATGTTTCCGAATAACAGGTTGGGGATCATTTTCCCGTCAACTTTGACGCCTGCCCCAATTGTGGGTTCCCCGATGGATTTGCCTTTATCTACCAACAGCCGCATGCCGCCATGCACGCGATCGCTGACCATGGCGTGAATAACGCCGAGAATTTTCAGGTTGTTGCTGGTCGTTTGCTCGACCTTGATGGAGAGCCGTTTTTCTTCCCATGTCCTGGCGATAAGCGCGTAGGAAGTGGCGCCGACGCAGATGATGATAAATGTCAGGATCCCAACCGGCATCAGAAGCCGCATCCAGAAATTTTTCAGTAGTTGTTTAGGCATGGCGTCAAAAAATGCATGGAAAGTGTTGATAACGGAGAAAAATCCTTACAGAATGTCTCTGTTAATGCCTTGGGTATCTTCAATGCGTGATCGGGTGGTTATAATTGCCCATATATCTCCAATTATTGCCTTTCAGTGGCGCATATCAGAATAGTGGCCTAATCAGACATAAATTTCAATGCAAACAGCCCTCTATTTTTTTCTTCTTGTCGTTTTATGTGCGACGAATTTCATACTCTGGTATCGCTATTCAACGCGGCTCAATCGCCTTTTGGATCAATTCAGCCAAGAACAAAAGCGCGCAGCGGTGGCGGAAAGAAAAGCGATGGAACAAGTACGTTTGCTGAGCGTGATTAGTCACGAGTTGAGATCGCCCTTGCAGACGGTGGTCGCTTCAGTTGATTTGTTATTGTTTCACAGCCGTAATGAGGACGAAGAAAAAGTCATCAATCGCTTGCGCAAGGCGTCGGAACAGATTGAAGCGCAAATTGCTGACATGGCAACATATTCACATATTTTGTCTGGCATGTTGGTGTTGTCTCCGGAACCTTTTAACCCTCAGGAAGAATTAAAAATGATGGTTGAAGAGTTCAAGGCAGCAGGCGAGAAAAAAGGGCTTGATTTCAACTATGATTTCCCTGATCCCGAAAAGATAATTGTTTCGGATGCGCGACGCTTCAGGCAGATCGCGACTAATCTCATCAGTAATACGGTCAAGTACGCATCGCCCGGTCCTGTGACAGTTTCTGTGACCTACCAACTGGGTCATGCCAGAGAAACTCTGCAAATGACCTTGATCGTTGAAGACGCCGGGCCGGGCATTCCGGCGGAATTGTTGCCGGCGATTTTTAACGAGTTTTCTCAGGGGAAAAACTCCAGTTCGCAAGCGCAGGGGATCGGGATGGGGCTCGCCATTACCGGGCGGCTGGTGACCTTGATGGGCGGGACGATCAATGTGTCGAGTCCGCAAGGCAAGGGGACGCGGTTTACTGTGCGTTTGCCTGTGGCGGACGGTGCGTCAGCGCCTCTCCATAATCGCGACTGACCAGCAAGGGGCATGACTCTCGCGAGGCACCCATCGGGGTTGTTACGGCGAGAACGGAGAAGACTTGTCAGTTAAGGCTGAGTCGTCAACGGTGATTTGGATTTTACGCCCGCACCCGAATACTGAATCGCAGACAAAATCTCCGCTGCCAAGAGAGAGGGGCGGATGGGCTTGTCCCGTGGAACAATCCGGTAATTGCGCACCACCTCCGCGATCTCGGTCTCGCTGGACAAACCCTGATTTAACTGGCCGGTGATCAAGAAAATGGGAACGGTTGGTGATTTCGCGAGACGGATCAGTCGGATCAGCGATTCGGAAGTTTGACTTCCGACCTGCCAATCCAGAACGAAGGCATCGAAAAAATTGTCTGCGATAGCTTTTTCGACGTCTGCCACAGTGTAAAAAACGGACGGAGAAAAACCGTAATTACGCAAAAAATCCCCGATGCTGTCAGCCAGATCCTTGTCGTTATCGCATACGGCGACGGTTAACGCTTGGTGCTGTTTCAGCGTCAGTTCAATCTTGCTGACCCTGAATAGGGACTGGTCCTTGGGGGCGTCAATGCGCTCGCAGACGAACAGTTCACCGTCCTTGCGGTAGGCAACCCACAGATGTTCATCGTCTTGGGGCGAGAGCTCTCCATCAAGAGCGACTTGACACTTGACTGGATGGGCCGGGATGAGCATTGTCGCGTCACAAATATCTCCGGGCGGACTTTGCACGCTGTTTTGCGACAGGTTGCGTGAATAACAGACAAAATCTTCACCAAAATGCTTGAACACTTTCTGGATGTCAGCCATTGACCACTCGCTGATGTCGCGATCCAGCATCCTGCGCGCCTGAGAAAGGCTGAGGTCAAAAATACGGGACAGATAACTGACGTAGTTCCGGATTTGAATGTTGTTTCGCTGGAACAAGGGGCCGAGGCAATCAAGAGCACGACCGCTTCTGCATTCGACGGGGGTAAGCATGGTAATGAGTGACCCTGATAACTGGACAAATGGCGATGAGGCTTTCGCACCTGGTTGACGCGATACTCATCTGCCGGGGCACCCACTTCATTCATGGGTGATTTTTCTGGGGCGAAAGCGCTACGCGCGGGCGATAACGATTATCGATATATCGCTTGAATCATACGGCATTGGATTCTTCATTGCAAAGGTTTAACGATGGGCGAACGGGCTTTGGTAGGCGAATGGCCACCCGAGAAACCGCCAGAGAATGTGGCGGCACGCATAGAGCACGCTGCGTGCATTCTGGCTGCACGTTGATACATACGGGGCAGTGCACAAGGCCCTGACGACTTGATGACGCAAAGTGGGGTGACGTCGCGCCTGCCACATTTGGCGTGCGGCTCATCGCGTTTGCGCGGCATGCCTTTCTCGCCAGCCCGCCAAGAGTCTTTCAGGATTATTAGGAGACGCGCTCTAGCCCGCGACAGGAAAATCCAGGGGCTCCCCTGGCTTCCGTACCCTGCACTTACAGTTCGACCACAGAAAGTTAACAATTCATTAAAAGTTTCTTTTTAAGAAGTGTTTTAAAATAAAAACCAAATTACGCTTGCTTTTCGATTCTTAATCAGACACAATCACCTCAAGCCGATAAGTTATGCGCAAATTTTGAAACGGTTATTGTCGAAAAATGACATTTTGATGCCATAAATAAGATTGTACTGTTCTTGTTGTTTGTATATGGAAATAGTCGGTACATAAATCATTCAAATTATGGATGGAAATTGAAAATGAAAACTCTCAAAGAATCTCTTTTGGTGAATGCCCACCTGTTTATTATGTTTGCAACACTGGCGCTGACGTGTGGGGTGTTCGGTTTGAAGACGGCACACAGTGCGCCCGACGATACCCACATGGCCTACATATCTTATGGATACGAGCCAGTGAGTGCCCAATACGCTTTGGCGATGGCCGCAGGCGAGCGCGTTGTGGCGCCGCAAGAATTACAACAAAACATCGATGGCGACAGACGGCCGCTTACTGGCATGCAGTATGCAGCTGAGGCGAGCCTGGATGTATTTGATCCGTATGGATTGCGCTCGGGTCAAGCTGAAAAATCTAAGCATGGTCAAGTTTTGGCAAGTGTGCAATATGCCGCTGAGGCAAGCCTGGATGTGTTTGATCCGTATGGATTGCGCTCAGGTCAAGCTGAAAAATCTACCTACGGTCAAGTTTGGGTAAGCATGCAATATGCCGCTGAGGCAGGCGAAGCTGTATTTGATCCGTATGGCTTGCAGTCAACGCAATTGAGCGCTAGTCGCCAAAAGATTGAAAAATTGACGCCGCTGTCCTAAACGGAATCTGCGTAAAGGACATGCTTTTACGTTTTGCAATGTTTTACAGTGGGTTGGGGAAAGTGCGTACCAGAACTCTACAAACACTCTCCAGACGTGCTTTCCCCGACAACCACTTATCTCCTGAGAATGCAACGCCAATGCGCATGCATATCTCGCCCAGTTTTGCCATGCCTGGCTAGGGGATGGGGAAAGTGCGAATTTACTCTCCTAAACGCGCTTTCCCCATGCATCCCACGCTTACCGGCCACCCAGCCTGTTACCCAGCGATACGACGCGCCACGTTCCTTGTGAAAGGCACTTTTTTACTGGGTAACGCCTCAGTAAAAAGCTCGGAAGCACAAAGTTTCAGCAATGGAAAAGAGCGTCTGTGCGCTTTGCTCAATAAGAATTTCTCCCTCAAGTAACCACCTGGTTTTGATGACGATCGACTGACGGCGCATCACATGGTTGTCAGCGCACCAACTAAAGTGTCATAAAATGGATTGCGCACAAAATAAACTTTCTATATCTGAATCAAAAACGAAAAAGCGTCAAAAAACGCTTGCTCGCATGTTCGTTTTGTGAAATCATTTCAAATAATTGCTCGATAGACGCAATATTTGAAACTGTAAATGCGCGAATTGTACAACCAATCCTTTTGCTGAAAGATTTTGCACACCAGTTTTTGCAAATTATGAAGCGATAAAGCCGAGTGACTTGCTTGAATGGGACGATGTACGGAAGTCATCTTCAAATACAGGATGTTGGCTGACAAAAGTGGTTTACGAAATACGGATTAGGAGGCGACAAATTTTGACGTTCTGTTAATCAGGAGAAACAAATTGAAGAAAGAGGGCCTCTCTCAGCGCACTTATTCCCTCGTTCACCTTTTTCTAATCAACCTATAAAGAGACTACAATGAGTACTTCAACTAGCAGCTCACCAGTAACTCAACCAACGGGATTGTTTAACAACCGCTGGTTTTATCTGGTATTGGCCGTTTTGATCATGTGCATGATCTCCGGTGTTCAATATGCTTGGACACTTTTCGCGCGTCCGATGACCGAGAAATTGGCGGTATCGCTTGCAGCGATCCAGACCGCGTTTACGCTTTCCCAGGTTATTCAAGCGGGTTCCCAACCGGCCGGCGGTAAATTCGTGGACAAATTCGGTCCCAAGTTCCCAGGGATCGCCGGTGGCGCCATGGTGCTGGTCGGCTGGTCCATGATGGGTCAGGTTGATAGCATCCCTGCTCTGTATGCGCTCTACATTCTGGCCGGTGCCGGTGTAGGTATTGTTTACGGGATTGCCATCAATACGGCAAACCGTTGGTTTCCGGACAAGCGTGGTCTGGCATCCGGTTTCACCGCTGCAGGCTACGGTCTGGGCGTGCTGCCATTCCTGCCGTTGATTAGTGGCTTGCTGAAGACAGAAGGTGTTAGCTCCGCATTCATGTGGACCGGCGGCATCATGGGTTGCATGATTATGCTGATTGCCTGCTTCATCAAATTCCCGCCGGGACAAACAGGTGCGGCGAAAGTTGTAACGGAAAAAGATTTCAAGTCATCTGAAATGCTGCGCACGCCGCACTTCTGGGTACTGTGGTTTTCTTTCTTCTCAGTGAACTTCGGTTTCCTGCTGCTGGTCGCTAACAGCGCGCCATTCGGTCGTACGCTGGGTATTGCGGGGACGTTGATCGCGGTGGTCGTGATGTTCCAGAATTTGGCGAATGGTGGTTGCCGTCCTTTCTGGGGATTTCTTTCCGACAAAATCGGTCGTTACAAGGCTATGTCCATCATGTTTGGTGTCAACGCTTTGGCCATGTTCCTGTTCACGCACGTCTCCCAATTGGGCACGGTGTTCTTCATTGTCATTTTGATGATCGCCTTCTTCACGTCAGGCGGTAGCTACGCATTGTTCCCGCCGACCAACAGCGATATTTTCGGTACGGCTTACTCTGCACAGAACTATGGTTTCTTCTGGGCCGCAAAAGCAACCGCATCGATCTTCGGTGGTGGTGTGGGTGCTTTGGTCGCAACCACATTCGGTTGGACGACTGCTTTCACGCTGTGCGGTTGTATGTCCCTGATCTCGTTCACCTTGGCAACCTTCGTGATCCCGAAAATGGGTCGTCCGACGAAGCCTGGTGTCAAGGCTGCTGCACAGGAACAGCTGGCAACGGCGAAGCAACAATAAATTTAACTCTGAACCGGTTGTCGCACAGGCGGTGGAAGCAAGCAGTCTCGACAACCGGTTCCGCCTTAAACATGCAACTCAATCGCATGTGTGGGGATGAACAGGCAAAGATCACAATCACACATGTCGACGAGCAAAACTCGCATCAGTCGTAGCGCACCAAGTTGCGTGACGAAATGCTCAAGTGATTGTTCGGCAAGCAAAAAACAGGAGAATAATGATGTTCAAGAAAATACTCATCCCTAGTGATGGTTCGGTACTCGGTAATATTTCCGCACTGCGTGGCATTGAGGCTGCGGCAAAGATGGGTGCTGAAGTGGTTGGCATCAACGTTATGCGTGAATATCAAAAGCCGGGCTTTGGTAAAAATTTAAGTCCTACTCGCGAGGAATACGAAGCGGAAGCCAAAGCAACGGCTGCCAATGTTCTGAAGCCGCTTCAGGAAGCTGCCGCGAAGGCGCGCGTAAAACTCACTACTCTGATTGTCAGCGCCAATCATCCGGCGCAAGCTATTACCCGCGCAGCGATTGAAAACAATTGCGATATGATTTTCATCGGTTCGCATGGTTGCGCAGGCTGGGATCATGTTCTGATGGGCAGCGTATCCAACAAAGTGTTGTCTACCGCGAGAATTCCGGTGCTGGTCTATCGCCTCAAAGAAGATGAAGTACCAGAAGGCGTATCGCATTCTTACGAGATAGCTTTCCCAGCGTAAGGGCTAGCTGAGGAGGTTCAGTCTCGCAACGTTATATGCAGGAAATCTGCAAACTGCACGTCGGTAACTGTAACCTTAATACAATTCATGGCCGCCATGGTCAGCCGACACTCTCACCCCACACAATTCCCTTGTGTGGGGTTTTTTTATGTCCTGAGCAGACCAATTGCTTTAACAGTGAAGCTGCAACAAAAACATTTCCCCGGGGGGGTTACATAAACTGGTGGTGCGGTGTGCAACACCATGCACCAGAGAATCGCACCGGTTTTCGTAGAAGCGGTTTGGTTTAAGTCGTGTTTCTGTTTTGCTTTTATAGTCGTTGCCGACAATAATGCCCCGTAGCTTCTGCCGGCAAAATATAAGCGGCATGCCAAGCCGTCGCTGGCTATTAAAACACGACGCCCACCCCAACACAGACCATTCGACAGAGACTTTCGTTTTTCAGGGGTCACGACCCCAGCTTGCTGCGACAGCGACTCAGGCAGTATTCAGGATATCCCCATTCAGAACTCTTCCCAATCCTCGCTCTTGCCGAGTTCAGAACGCGGTGGCGCAATTTGTCGTATCGCCATCGACGCGACGCTTACAGGCTTCGGAGGTAATTTCGTCGCCGTCTTCGCTCCAACCTTCACGACGGGTTTCCTGATCGTATTGGCGGCCGTCACATTTGAATCCTGACCCGTCCTAAATAGACTTACCGCGTCGACCAGTTGGTTGGCCTGATCTTGCAAGGATTCGGCTGCTGCTGCGGCTTCTTCCACCAATGCCGCATTCTGCTGGGTCACTTGATCCATTTGCGTAATCGCCTGATTGACCTGCTCGATGCCGTCGCTTTGTTCGGCACTGGCCGCCGTGATCTCGGTCATAATGTCATGCACCTGCTTGATGCTGGTTACCACTTCATTCATGGTCACGCCAGCCTCTTCGACTAACCGGCTGCCTGCTTCAACCCTATTGACAGAATCATCGATCAACGTCTTGATCTCGCGGGCAGCAGCAGCACTGCGCTGTGCCAAATTTCGCACTTCGGTCGCTACCACGGCGAATCCGCGACCTTGTTCGCCTGCGCGCGCGGCTTCGACTGCTGCATTCAGGGCCAGAATATTGGTCTGGAAAGCGATGCCATCAATCACATTGATAATGTCTGCCATCTTGTGCGACGACGCATCGATGGCGTTCATCGTTTCCACAACTTGCGAAACAACTTTTCCGCCTTTCTCGGCAACACCAGAGGCATTAACAGCCAACTGGTTTGCCTGACGCGCATTGTCTGCATTCTGACGAACGGTTGAGGTCAATTCTTCCATCGATGAAGCCGTTTCTTCCAGTGAACTGGCTTGCTCTTCTGTTCGGGACGACAGATCCTGGTTTCCTGCAGCAATTTCTTTCGAGGCGTTGGCCATGGTGTGGGTACCCTCACGCACTTGCGAAACGATCCTTACCAACTCTTCGTTCATTTTTTTCAGTGCCTGCATCAACTGGCCTGTCTCATCTTTTGAATGAACCTCAATACGATGCGTCAGATCGCCCGATGCTACCGTTTCCGCCACTTTGACCGCTTCTCCCAGCGGACGCGTAATCGAGCGCGTTGCAAACACAGCGATCAGCGCAGCCAATACCACGGCAATGGCCGCCAGCGCAATCATGATTGTGCGCGCCAGGACATAGGTCTCATTAGACTCCTTCTCGGCATGCTTCATCACGTCTTCGACATGAACACCAAATTTTTCAAGCGCATCAAAGTAGGCTGTTTGCACGGGGCGGATATCGCTAATCAGCATTTTCTTGGCATCTTCTTTCTTGCCCTCTTCAACCCGTTTCATGAACTGCCCAACGATATTCACGTAAGGCGTTCGGGTTTCGACCACCTTCTTGAACAATTCCTTGCCCTGACCAGACTCAAACACTTTTTCAAGCGCAGGCATGCGATCGGCAATCGTCTTGCGCGATTTGACCATTCGTTCCAGTTCTTTTTTGACCAGTGTTGAGTCGTCGAATAACACCACATTGCGTGCCGACCGTGCGATGAGGTTCAGGTCGTCGCGTGTGTCGCGCACCAAATCCAGTTTGGGCAGCAACTCGACGACAATAACGTTTGTGTTGTGATTGATCGCCGCAAGGCGATTGATGCCCACGACGGCGCTGACGATCAGCAGCAATACAACTAAAGCAAACCCCAACCCAAGGCGCGTTCCGATTTTCCAGTTTTTCATATTGTTCTCACACTTGAAGTTATGTTTCGTTTTACTTACACCGTTACAGTGTCAATCAATCCCATGTCAGCACTCAGCATCAATTTTTCAATATCGACCAATATCAACATGCGATCTTCTATCGTTCCCAGCCCCAGCAAATAGTCGGTATCCAGCACCGTCCCCATCGACGGTGCTGGACGTATCTGTTCCGGCGTCAAAGTCATCACATCCGACACGCTATCGACCACGATGCCAATGACGCGGCGATCAAGATTGAGGATGATGACGACCGTTAATTTGTCATAGGTCGGCTCACCGAGGTTGAACTTGATGCGCATGTCGACAATCGGCACGATGGTGCCGCGCAGATTGATCACGCCTTTGATGTAATTCGTCGAGTTTGCTATCCGCGTCGGGCTTTCATATCCCCGAATCTCTTGCACCTTCAATATGTCGATGCCATATTCCTCGTCGCCGAGGGTGAAGGCCAGAAATTCGCTTGAAAGTAAAAGAGGGGAATTCGACGTTTTGGCGAGGGTTGTGTTTTGTTCGGTTTGTACCATGTCGCCGCCTCAAAAAATTTATGGCAATTAACTACAATTGATCAATATTACCCTCATGCAACAGTTGCCACAAGGAAATGTTGCGTCGTGGGTGGGGGGGAATGTTTGTTCTCGTGCAAGAATTTGCGCGGTCCGATCGGATCACTGCTATGGACACCCTTATGGCGCGCTGGCGGTCAATATTTCTTTTGCGATTAGTACAGATGTGGAATTAGTGTGAACCCCTGATGGGGCACTGAGGAGGGCGCCACAGAAATGAAAAAGGGCTAGCGCAAGGCTAACCCTTTGTTATTACTGGTGCTGATGAGAGGAGTCGAACCTCCGACCTACTGATTACGAAGAGGCGAAGAGGTTTTATGTTCTTTATATAAATCAACCGCTTACACCGCTTGCCCTACAAAACCACTGCTTTATCCAGGAAAAAAACAATGTCAATATTGGGGATGTTGGCACAGATTTGACACATCTTATAAGCAGGAAGCCGCCACTCTTTTTTATGGCAAAATAAAAAAGGACTCAAGCTTTAACTTAAGTCCTTGGTTCGTTAGGTGGGTTCCGGGGAGTCGAAAACCGCACCAACGGATTATGAGTGGAATAACTTATTGTTTTGTTTGAGTTATGCACGCCCTCACTCGTCACGTTTTGCCAAGACTCGCCGAAAATGTCACTATTTCACATTAAGGGTATGAATCAGCTAGGCTGAGAAGATATACTCGCTTGACTCCTGAAGACTTTGCAGAGAATGGCAAGATTGCGTTTTGGATTATCGTAATTTGAATACTATGATTTCACTATGAATAAAGCCGATCCGCAAGCCGATCTATTACTCGGCGACAAAGAAATTAGAGAATCGCTGATTCATTATTTGGAGAATGCATCTAAGCTTCCAAAAAGAATCATTGAAGAGCTACGTGTACATAATGGAAATGCAATTGCTGACGTAGTAGCAATACACAATTATGCGCATTGTTATGAAATAAAATCAGACAAGGATAGTATTGCAAGAGCTGTTAAACAATCTCACTACTATGACTTGGCATTCCAAGAAGTAACTTTGGTTACGACCCAGAAACACCTAAGTAAAGCAATTGACAGGATGCCTCCTTATTGGGGGATTATCATAGCCAAAACCGTTAATAGCAGAATAGTTTTGTCCCACTTCCGTTCTTCGAGCCCATCCCCAAATTTTGACAAAAGATTAGCTTTATTGACCCTTTGGAAATCTGAGTTAACAGAGGTTGCAAGCCCTCATTTGGACATAAATCTTGCCAAGTTAAGCCGAGCAAAACTATCAAATTTGATTGCGGACAAATTTAATGCCAATCAATTAGCAATGTATATTGGCACTCAATTAGTTTCGCGCAATTTCAGATCTTAAAGTCCTTGCACATATATGTCATGTGCGCATTTATCGTTGGCTTTAGTATGCTGCTTGGGGTCACACGACTTCCGATTAAGTTAGCCTTTTCGTGGAGATAATTATCACCAAACGAATATGGTGGCTTTCGATAGAATGCTTGGGCAATCAAATGGTTGGCCATGTCATTGTATTGAATATCTCCTCTAGGATGAGAGGTCAGGGCACCTCCTCTCAATATGTAATGAAGGTTTTCATACGAATACGTGATTTTTGGGGCTGTGACATTGCGTAGTGTTTGAGGAGGTATATCCAAATCCGAATATAACGGACTTACAATTGTGTAATCCCCCAAAAAAACGTTTTCATCATCAATAGCCGCCTTCACACGGCGAAAAATGTCAATTTCTATCCGTGGCTGGGTAACTGCGCTTTCTGTAGCAACCAAATCTCCGATCGACGCAGGTATCGAAGAACCTGTTATTGCGATTGCGTCAATGTGGTGTTTCGCGTTTAATGCAGGAATAAATCTAATAATGTGCTCGCTACGCTCCAGCACTTCAATAGGCAGGCACACTCTATTGTCTAAAATCACTATCCAGCTTTTGAATAGTCCAGTTCCCGCGTCAAAAAGTGCCTTTAACTCATGTTGGACAAGCGCAAAACTCTCAAAATCCTCTCCTTGTAAGCGAATAGCTACTTTTTCAGAAATTATCTTTCCATTTTTTTTAGCATCAAAAACAGCTTGATTGTGTGTGCTTGTACGATCCAATCCGACTACCGGAACAAAATTTATCTTCTCAAACGCTGAGATAATATAAATGTAGTTATCACTCCCCCCGACTTTGATCGTATCTTCAATATCGAAATTATCAAGAATGATGGTTTCAAAATCTTTAATGTTTTTCGCAACGCTACGAGCAGCTTTTCCCACCATATCTTTAAATGAATCTTCCGTCATATCCTTTTTGCGCGGGAAGTCAAAAAAAGGAACTATGGATTTCTTTAAGTCGATTGGTAGAGCAGAAAGTGCTCCGATTTCATTAACTTTTATTTTTAGAAAAGGAAAGTAGCTAGTCATCTTGCAGAAGTACCTTTCTAACGTTAACTTCGTTTACGATTTTTGAGAATATGTCATGCCGGCCAGTTTCTTTTTGGAGTCTCCCTGCAACTATGGCCGGATGTACATTTACTCGCTTAGCAAAATCAATCAACGATTGTTCTTTAGCATCATATTTAACTTGAGTGTTTCTCCAGTCGCTCCGGCTAATGAGGCTACTAAGCGCTAGTCTGTTAGCTTCTAATTCCACAACATCGTCTAGATCATCATCGATATCATCTAAAATAGGTGTGTCAAGTGTTGGAAAATGTAAGCACACATGTGCTAATTCGTGCATCAGCGTGAACCAAAAAATATCAAGTCGAGAATATCTCAGGCTCATCGCTATTACAGGGTGATCGGACTTAGACTTGTATACAGCACCGTCTAATTTCATTCCGGGAATTGAACTCTCGTAAATTAATACGATTCCTAGATCAAATAGAATCGAAGGCAATTTGGGCAGATTCCCGACATCAGCACTTAGTTTCGCAAGTTTAGGAAGTTCATCTGCACTTATACCTTTGAAATCTGGCATTGAGTTCATATGCAGGAACATTGAAGCAATCTCTTTTACCCTTGATAACCATAGAATTGAAAGCGATTCTTTGGCATCATGGCGCTTCCGAAAAAAAGCATGATTATTCGTGCGTGTAGCAACAACTTCTTTGAATAATTGATAGTTCGATCCGCTATCGTTTTTTTTGAGTTCTTTGGGAGGGATTTCTGAAATTATCTCTTTGAATTTCAAAAAAGATTCGTAGAAATCTTGACCGGGCTGCCTGCCGATGGGCGACATCGGGAAGTCATCTGATTCAGCAAACTTGAAGAAATCTGAGGTCATGCGCCCCCCATATATGCATTAGAAACTTTTTCCTTCATCTCGAAATACCGTAATCCATCCTTGTCTAGATGTGGATAGCGTTGCATTCCGATTTTGGTATAAAAACCGCTAGCTCTAGGTAATGCGTGCAATGAAAAGCCATGTTGAAACCCCAGTTTAGTAATCGCAAATTCGATAATTGATTGGATTACCATTGTTCCAATTCCCTTAAAAACTTTACTTTGCATGGGATTTCCACGATTCCATGGCGCAACTGCTAAATATTCAATGTAGAAAATATCTTTGTCACCTTCAGCATTTTTTTTGGGGTGATAGATTAAACATGCCGCTTGCTGTTTTCCATCTGCCATGAGGAAAAACCAACGATATTCCGCTTGACGGTAGTAGCCCCCCTTTACTAACCAATCCCAGTGGCTATCGTCCATTTGGATTGTGTCTAATACGGCGCTTAGGGTCGCTTTGTCATAATTCTGATCCTTGATAAATTCGCTAAGTTCTAGATTGTAGGCACCCCATTCCCGGTCGCATGCGCGGCATTTGACTAAATCCCACCCTAGGTAGAAATCGAAGTTAACGTTCCTTCCATCACTCGCTTGCAACGTTCCCGTCTTAATCACGTCGCCACTTAAAGGAAATTTGTTGGCATCTATAGCTGCTTTTATTTCTTCAATGGTTATCATTATTAAAACTACCTAACACAGTGGATGTTTAATTTTCTAGAAGTTGTTTTGTATATGGTAACTTGAACAATGTATTAATTGCAAATTAATGGGGTGGCTTATGCAGATTGGAATATGCTCTTCTACTGACCTTAAGATTCTCATTAACCTCCTTCCTTCTCTTGAGGTTGAGGCGAATGGGACCAAACAATTTATCGCAGAAAATCCCGAAAAGTTCCTCTCTGAGAGCAAAGGAATTTATACATGGCACGATTACTACGAACTCCCCTTTCTTGAACACATTGCGCATTATATAAATGGGCTAGGCTTAACAAAGGCAATTACAGAAATATCGGCCTCGCCAAATCCTCAAAAAACCCTCCTTCATTCCCCGAAAGCGAATTCAGCTATTGAGGAAGCCTTAAGAAATAGTGATGTGCTAAAAAGCAAAGGCCGTCATTTTGTTTATGCCCTTCAGATTTCCGTGTTCAATTCTTTACGCAGTTTGATGGCTTATGGACACTACCTTAATGATCTAGTTGCAGAAGCTCGCAAAGGCGATGTAGAAGCTCTTTTTAGAGCCATCAGGATTGACCCGACAGTAATTAGCACTAAAACGGCTGCGACATACTTGGTTTTGGCAGAGACAGTTGACGATGCAGCCTTTTTCAACGAGTTGAAAAAGGCCTTAAAAGGGAAATTGGGCAAAACTGAGAATGCCAATTTCCAGAAAATGCGCGTTGTTATGCGTGTACTTGTCGAAACTGGTGCTGGCAGGCTTACGGACGATCAGCTCTATAAATTGTTTGTCGAAGAACTGCGTTTTTATGCTGCCAACTCCAAATCAAGGGATGTTATTAAAGCACTTCGCGGGCATGCAGATAAGTATATGAAGGTTCACGCAACCATTTAAAAAGGCGAATTTGAAATGGTCGCCTTAAGCCGATCTGATGCATAAAGTTTGTATCCGTTGCAGGAAGCGGTTTTCGCACGCCTGCCAAGAAAAAACGGATACCACTATGCCAAACAAGCAAGACAACTCATTCCCCGAAGCTGCAAACGATAGCCAGTACGACCAAGCCGCCGATGTTTCGCAAGGCGATGGCGATAGCCACGCCGAGCGAAGCGACGGCGGAAAAGGTGCGCCGCCTTGTAACACAGCACCTGATAAATGCAATGACATCTTCTTCCAGCCTTTGCGCTGGGGTGTCGATAGCCTTTATCTCTCCTATCACGGAGAAATGTTTGAATCGGTTTATAACGAACTCAGAGATTTAAAGACCATCGCCCAGGGCAGTCCTGAGTTTGCCGCTAAAGCACAATATCCACTTGGTGGCCATCGCTTTGAAGTCAAAGACAAGGGATCTGGGCTTTACCCCTTTACCCTGGTCGATGATGCCTTCTTCCTGAGAATGGCAAGTCATAAGGCCAAATCCATTCCGATTGTCTCAGCCCAGATATCGAGTAATTACCTCAGCCATGCAAAGCCACTGGATGCGGAATACCATCTCAGGACGATTCTGCGCCCCATAGGCGAGCTCAAGCCGCCATCGGTAAGTCGGGTAGATATCTATGTCGATTTCGCCTCCACGTTCGATATGGAAAGCCTGGGACGTCATGCGTGGGTGACGAAAGCCAGCTCTATCCATCAGTATGCTCAAGACCGTGAATTTACGGGATGGGTGATCGGCGCTCGTGGGTCATTGCTGGCAAGGCTTTACAACAAGCAAATCGAAATCCAGAAAAGCGGCAAGCTTTACCTGGAATCACTTTGGGAAGAAAACGATTGGGATGGCAAGACGCCTGTGTGGCGTTTGGAGTTCCAGTTCAAGCGGGAAATCCTGCATCAATTGGGATTGGATACCCTGCCGCAAGTCATGAACAATCTGAGTGGATTGTGGAAGTACGCCACGACAGAATGGCTCAAGCTCACTATCCCTAGCGAAACCGATCAAACGCGCTCCCGTTGGGAAATCCATCCTTTATGGGGATGCATGTCACTCATGGATTGGGAATCGAGTGGTGAGCCGCTATTGCGCCAATACTCGCCTTCTCGTGCACCGAGTAAGCAATGGCTAGGACAAAGAGCCCTCGGTGTGATGGCGTCGATGTCATCCGTTGAAGGGATCGATGATTTTGATGATGCCTTGGCGCTCTTAGGCAATGCCGCCTTTCAGGCACTGTCTGAACAAGCACAAACCATCGGTATTCCTGAACTTCAGCATTTCAAGGAAAAGGTTGCTGTCTTAAATCGTAAATACAACACTCGGTTGAATCTGCGGGATGATGAAACGGCGGATGACGTGCTGGTGAATGAATATCGCAGACTTTCAAAAGGCTATTGAGATGCGCACTTTCGACCTCAAGGAAGCTGCGCAATTCCTGAAACTTCACCCCGAGGAAGTCCGCCGCCGTGCCAGGGCGGGGCTTCTTCCAGGGGCCAAGCTGGGGAAGCGCTGGGGCTTCATTGAAGATGATCTTGCCGGGTATATGCGATCAATGTATGCTCATCCTCGGCAAGCGTTGCAAGTGGTGCATGAGGAGACAAACTTATGTCACTTACCAAACGCGGAAAGACGTGGTGGATATTTTTCACCACACCCAGCGGCAAGCGCATTAGACGCTCTGCTGGAACAGAAGTTAAAGCCCAGGCGCAAGAACTGCACGACAAGCTAAAAGCGGAATCGTGGCGTATCGATAAGCTGGGCGAAAAGCCAAGGCGCATATGGGATGAGGCTGCCTTGAAATGGCTGGAAGAGACACAGCACAAAAAGACGCATCACAGCGATGTGGCAAACGTGAAGTGGCTCCAACAGTTCTTTCGAGGGAAATATCTCGATGAGCTGAAGCGGGACGTGATCGCTCAAGTGGGCGAATTGAAGTTTAAGGAACGAACGCCAGCAACGGCTAATCGTATCTTGGCCTTGATTCGCGCCATTTTGCGAAAAGCGGCTTATGACTGGGAGTGGATAGACAAGCCTCCGGTGATTAAGCTGTATCGCGAACCGAAGCGGCGCGTGCGTTACTTGACGCCGCTGCAGGCGAATAGGCTTCTCGATGAGCTGCCGGAGCATTTGGCGGACATGGTGAGGTTCTCGCTGGCGACGGGGTTAAGACGGGCGAATGTAACAAAGATGGAATGGTCGCAAGTGGATATTGCGCGAAGGGTAGCGTGGATTCATGGAGACCAAGCCAAGGCGGGAAAACCGATTCATGTGACGTTGAATGCCACGGCAGTCAACATGTTGACGAAGCAACTGGGCAAGCATCCGAAATGGGTGTTCACCTACAAGGGGAAGCCCGTTGAACAAGTCAACACCAAGGCTTGGTACAAGGCGTTGGAACGGGCAGGAATCGAGGATTTCCGCTGGCACGATTTGCGGCATACCTGGGCGAGCTGGTTGACTCAACAGGGTGTACCGTTAAACGTGATTCAGGAAATGGGTGCGTGGGAATCTGCGGAAATGGTGCGGCGTTATGCGCATCTGGCTCCGGAGCAATTTGCACAACATGCCCAGAAGGTGGATCAGTTGTTGGAGAGCACAAAATTGGCACAGTAAGAATGAAAAAAGGGTCAGCATTTCTGCTAACCCTTTGATATTACTGGTGCTGATGAGAGGAGTCGAACCTCCGACCTACTGATTACGAATCAGTTGCTCTACCAACTGAGCTACATCAGCGAAGTCCGCTATTTTAGCAAATTATTGCCTCTTGTTGTGTATGGACAGAATTTGGCAAACCTTCCGTTGCCAAGTTGTCTAAACGCCCGTTGTGCCATGCCTGAGAGCTGGACTGCATGAAGAGGGCTAGGCTGACGGGAGGGCTGGGCGGCGCGCCGGGGCAGGCAAGGCCGTTCGGCGCGCCGTGGCAGCAGGACGCGCCGCAGGAATGGTGCGCGATTTGCCGCCCGACATGATCTTGAAAGAATCCACCAGCAAGGCGAGCTTGTCTGCCTGCCCCCTCATGTCTTCCGCCGCTGCTGCGGCTTCTTCCACCAGGGCGGCATTTTGCTGGGTGATTTGATCCATTTGCGTAATCGCGGCATTCACTTCCTCGATCCCTGTGCTTTGTTCGTGACTGGACTGAGAAATTTCGTTCATGATGGCGGCAGCGCGTTTGACGGATTCCACGATTTCCGTCATCGTGTGGCCCGCGTTGTCGACGATGTCGGCCCCCGCATCAACGCGGCTGACTGTGTCGCGAATCAAGCCTTGAATTTCACGTGCGGCTGAGGCGCTACGCTGTGCCAGACTGCGCACTTCTGTGGCGACCACTGCAAACCCGCGACCCTGTTCTCCCGCGCGCGCGGCTTCGACCGCGGCATTGAGCGCAAGGATATTCGTTTGGAAGGCGATCCCGTCAATCAAGCCGATGATGTCGACGATTTTGTGCGAGCTTTCTTTGATGGACCCCATTGTGTTGACGACGTGGCTGACTGCTTCGCCGCCTTTCACCGCGATGTCAGAAGTGGAGACCACAATTGCCGTGGCCTCTTGCGCATTCGCGGCGTTTTGCTTCACGGTCGCGGTGAGTTCTTCCATGGCAGACGCGGTTTGTTCCAGGCTGGAAGCCTGCGATTCCGTGCGCGCAGAAAGATCGAGGTTGCCGGTCGCGATTTCGCCCGCGCCCGCATTGACACGATCGGTGGCTTCGCTAATTTGGCCGACGAGGAGTTTGACGTTGATTTGCAAGACGCGCAGGGCTTGCATGACTTGACCGATTTCATCGTTGCCGTGTACAACCATGCGGCCGGTGAGATCGCCGGAACTCATCTGATTGATGTCGAGGAGCATATTTTTCATCGGTGTAATCAGGCTGCGTCGCAAGTTAAACCAGAAGAAGAGCGTGACCACGCTGCCTGCGCCGCCCAGTGCGGCGACGATCAGTGTGGTGAGAGCGGGCTGGTTAACGTACGTTATGCCGCTCTGAATGGCGCAGCCCGCAAACAACAGCAACAGGAGGCCGAAGCACAGATTCATCCGGGTGGCGATCGACAGGTTGCGTAGCTTTCCTAAAAAACGCAGCGACGAACGTGGAATGGCCTGGCCTTCTTCAATCATCAAACGGGTCTCGCCCGCTTTGATGCTGCGGTAAGCGGCATCGGCGGCGCGCACTTGTTCAGGCGAGGGTTTGCCGCGAACGGAGGTATAGCCCACAATTTGTTTGTTCTCGATCAGCGGCGCGGCATTGGCTTCCACCCAGTAATGGTCGCCGTTTTTACAGCGGTTTTTGACCAGCCCCGTCCACGCTTTGCCCGCCTGGAGGCAACGCCACATGTCTGCGAAAGCTTCTTCCGGCATATCCGGATGACGCACGATGTTGTGCGGCTTGCCCAGCAGTTCATCAGGCGCGAATCCGCTGATACGGACAAAATCGTCGTTGACGTAGGTGATGCGGCCTTTCAGGTCGGTTTTGGAAACGATGGTTTCCGACTCTTGGAGAACGTATTCTCGATTGGTAACGGGCTGATTGTTCCGCATTGAATGATCCTTGTTACGATTACAACGTTGTTGTGTAGTAATGAGATTCTAATCGCACCCCCAAAATCCTGCTGGCGCCCAAATTTTCGGCAATTTTGCCGCTTGAAAAAGTAGCACGTTCTGCGTTTTCTGGCTGAGGCATGATGTTTCGGTGTGTCAGTCGAATGCTGACATGTGGTGAGATGGCCCCATCGCATGAATACAGGCAGGAAGGCAAGCTATACTGTAGCTTCCGTGGCTTGTCCATCCTTCCTTGAAAAACTGGAAACGAACATGAAAAATCTCTTCAAAAAAGCGGCGATGGCCTTGATGGTGTTGGGGGTGGCGACAGCCTGTGCCCAGACGCCCAATGAGGCTGAAATCAAAACGTTGCTGGAAAAAAATATGGGTGATAGTGTCAAGGTGGATAAGGTCACCAAAACAGAGTATGCCGGGCTGTATGAAGTACAGGCAAATGGGAACATTTTTTACACGGATGGCAACGCCAAATACGTTTTTGCAGGCAATGTGATTGAAATTCAGAGCCGCAAGAACCTGACACGCGAACGTGCGGAAGAACTGAGCAAGATTACCTTCGGCGATCTGCCGCTGGATTCGGCCATCAAGACGGTGAAAGGCGATGGCAGCCGCGTGATTGCTGTGTTTTCCGATCCAAACTGCGGTTATTGCAAGCGTCTGGAAAACAATTTGAAAGCCGTGGACAACGTGACGGTTTATACCTTCATGTACAACATTTTGTCGGCGGATTCCGCGAAAAAGTCCAAAGATATCTGGTGTGCCAAAGATCGTAACGCGGCATGGCAAAACTGGATGCTGCAGGGTAAGGCCCCGGCCGCCGCTTCTGCCAAATGCGCAGATCCGGGACAAAAGGTATTTGAGCTTGGCAAAAAGCTCAAGGTAGAGGGCACGCCGACGATTTATTTTGCGGATGGTACGCGCATCTCCGGTGCGATCGACGCCAAAATGTTTGAAGATAAGTTTGCCACGATTAAGTGAGGCGTGACCGTCAGATCGTGCGCAACCCGTTGATCTGACGGTATAATTTCGCACTTGGCAAAATAAGCAAGAACGCAACGGATGACCCGACCCGCTTGCTGGCTGGTCGGGTTTTTTGCATTTGGATGAATGAAATGACGCTCCCCGCATACTCACCGCTTGAAGCGCAATTGCGCGAAACGCTCCAACGCCGCATCATGATTCTGGACGGCGCGATGGGCACCATGATTCAGCGCTACAAGCTGACCGAAGCCGATTATCGTAACCAGCGCTTTGCCGATTTTGCGCCACCTGCCGCAGCGGGTGCGCGCGAGCTGTTCGTCAAGGGCAACAACGAATTGCTGAATCTCACGCAGCCGCAGATCATTCAGGAAATTCACGAACAATATCTGGCGGCAGGCGCCGACATCATCGAAACGAATACTTTCGGCGCGACCAGCGTCGCGCAAGACGATTACCACATGGCGCACTTGGTGCGCGAGATGAATCTGCAAGCGGCGAAACTGGCGCGTGCGGCGTGCGACAAATATTCAACGCCGGACAAGCCGCGCTATGCGGCAGGCGCCATCGGCCCGACACCGAAGACGGCATCGATTTCGCCGGACGTGAACGATCCGGGCGCGCGAAATGTGAACTTCGATCAATTGGTGGCGTCATATCTGGAACAGGTGCGCACGCTGGTCGAAGGTGGTGTCGATATTTTGATGGTGGAAACGATTTTTGATACGCTCAACGCGAAAGCAGCGTTGTTTGCGATTGACGCGTTTTTTGAAGAAACCGGCAAGCGCCTGCCGATCATGATTTCCGGCACGGTGTCGGATGCGTCGGGGCGCATTCTCTCGGGTCAAACGGTCACGGCATTCTGGCATTCGGTGCGTCATGCCCGTCCACTCACCGTCGGGCTGAACTGTGCGCTCGGCGCCGCGCTGATGCGTCCGTATGCAGAAGAAATTTCGCGCATCGCCGATACGTACGTATGTCTGTACCCGAATGCTGGCTTGCCGAACCCGATGAGCGATACCGGTTTCGACGAAGGCCCGGCGGATACCGCCAAGCTAGTGAAAGAGTTTGCCCAAAGCGGCTTGCTGAATATTGCAGGCGGTTGCTGCGGCACCACGCCGGATCACATCCACGCGATTGCAGAAGCGATCAAGGATGTCGCGCCGCGACAAGTGCCGACGATTGTCCCGGCAATGCGCCTCTCCGGTCTGGAACCCTTCATCATCGACGACAGTTCCTTGTTTGTGAATGTGGGCGAACGCACGAACGTCACGGGTTCCAAAGCTTTCGCACGCCTGATTATCGCCGAAGAGTATGACAAAGCGCTGGCGGTCGCACGTCAGCAAGTCGAAAACGGCGCGCAGGTGATCGACATCAACATGGATGAAGCGATGCTCGATTCGGTGGCGGCGATGACGCGCTTTTTGAACCTGATTGCATCCGAGCCGGATATTGCCCGCGTGCCGATCATGCTCGATTCGTCAAAATGGGAAGTCATTGAGGCGGGGCTCAAATGCCTGCAGGGCAAGGGCATCGTCAATTCGATTTCGATGAAGGAAGGCGAAGCCGTCTTTCTGGAGCACGCCAAACTGTGTCGTCGCTACGGCGCGGCGGTGATCGTCATGGCCTTCGATGAAACCGGCCAGGCGGACAGTTTTCAGCGCAAGATCGACATCTGCAAACGCGCTTACGATCTGCTGGTGAACCAGGTGGGGTTCCCGCCGGAAGACATCATCTTTGATCCGAACATTTTTGCGATAGCCACCGGTATCGAGGAGCATAACAACTACGCGGTGGATTTCATCGAAGCCACGCGCTGGATCAAGCAGCATTTGCCATTCGCCAAAATCAGCGGTGGCGTATCGAACGTGAGCTTCAGCTTTCGCGGCAACGATGCCGCGCGCGAAGCGATTCACACCGTGTTCTTGTATCACGCGATTCAGGCAGGCATGACGATGGGCATCGTGAACGCGGGCATGATTGGCGTGTACGATGAAATCCCGAAAAATCTGCGCGACATCGTCGAAGATGTGGTGCTCAATCGTCATCCGGATGCGACCGAGCGCATGATTGAAGTGGCGGCACAATTCAAGGCGGGCGCGAAGGAAGAAGCGGCCACGCAGGAATGGCGTCACGAGCCGGTTGGCAAGCGGCTCACGCACGCGCTAGTGCATGGCATCACGCAATGGATTGAGGAAGATACCGAGATGGCGCGCGCAGAAATCGCAGTGCGCGGTGGTCGGCCGATTGAAGTGATCGAAGGCCCGCTGATGGAAGGTATGAACGTGGTCGGCGACCTCTTCGGGCAGGGCAAGATGTTCCTGCCGCAGGTGGTAAAGTCGGCGCGCGTGATGAAGCAGGCTGTCACGCATCTGGTGCCGCACATCGAAGAAGAAAAGAAACTGCTGGGCGAAAACAAGCCCAAGGGCAAGGTGGTGATTGCCACCGTGAAAGGCGACGTGCACGACATCGGCAAGAACATTGTCGCCGTGGTCATGCAGTGCAATAACATCGAAGTCGTCAACATGGGCGTGATGGTGCCCGCAGCGGAAATTTTGAAGACGGCGAAAGAAGCGCAGGCCGACATCGTGTGCTTGTCCGGCTTGATCACGCCGTCGCTGGAAGAAATGTCGTATGTTGCCAGCGAAATGCAGCGCGATCCGTGGTTCCGCGAGCGCAAGATTCCGCTGATGGTGGGCGGCGCGACGACGAGCCGTGCGCATACAGCGGTGAAAATTGCGATCAATTACGACGGCCCGGTCATTCAAACCGCGGATGCCTCGCGTGCGGTGGCGGTGGCGCAAGCCTTGCTGACCGACGGACAGCGCGATAAGTTTGTTGCAGAAACGGCAGCCGACTATGCGCACCTGCGCGAACTGCATGCAGGCAAAAAGCAGCCGACCATGCTGCCGTTGCCCAAAGCACGTGACAATGCGGAAAAGCTGGATTTCACCGGCGCGAACGCACCGAAGAAGCCGACGCTGATCGGCCAGCGCTTGCTGAAGAATGCCGACCTCGGCACGCTTGCACAATATATCGACTGGGGGCCGTTCTTCCATACCTGGGATTTGATCGGGCATTATCCGGCGATCCTGAACGATGCCACGGTCGGCGAAGAAGCCAGAAAACTTTTTGCCGATGCGCAGGCCATGCTGGAAAAAATCATCGAAGGCAAATGGCTGACAGCGCATGCGACGGTTGCGCTGATGCCGGCGAACGGCGTTGGTGACGATATCGAGATTTACACGGACGAATCGCGTCAGCAGGTGGCATTCACCTGGCACAACCTGCGTCAGCAAACCGAAAAACCGGTGGTGAGCGGTGTGCCGCATCCAAACCACTGTCTGGCCGATTACATCGCGCCGAAATCCACCGGTATCGCAGATTACATCGGGATGTTTGCGGTCACGACAGGCATCGGCATGGAGAAGCATCTGGCGGAATTCAAGAAAGCCAATGACGATTACAGTGCAATCATGTTGCAGGCGTTGGCGGATCGCCTGGTCGAAGCGTTCGCGGAATATCTGCACGAGCTGGTACGCAAGGATATCTGGGCATATGCGCATGATGAACAACTCACCAAGGAACAGTTGCACAAGGAAACCTACCGCGGCATTCGTCCTGCGCCAGGCTATCCGGCCTGCCCGGAACATTCGATCAAGCGCGAAATGTTCAAGCTGCTGCAGTGCGAAAAAATTGGCATGCAGTTGACGGAGTCGTACGCGATGTTGCCGGGGTCGTCGGTTTGCGGATTCTACTTCGCGCATCCGCAATCGAAATTCTTCAGTGTTGGCAAGATTGGTGCGGATCAGTTGAAAGACATGGCTACGCGACGCGGCATGCCAGAAGAAATGCTGAAGCACTGGCTGGCGCCGAATCTCTAATGCATGATCCCCTCTCCTTCTGGGAGAGGGTTGGAGGATTTGCGCACGTCGGCTTAGGGGGAATGCGCTTTGATTTTGACACCCTCATCCCATCCCTCCCCCGTTTGCGGGAGAGGGGGCAACCATTCAGACTATCTTATTGCGAGTACGTCTTATGAAAACAAAATCCAAAGCCCAAGACAACCGCATCACTTACACCATCGTTCCCAAAGATCTCGGCGCGCATCTTTTTACCGTTACGGTAACCGTGGCTTCGCCGAACAAGGACGGCCAGACCTTTGCGTTGCCAGCCTGGATTCCCGGCAGTTACATGATCCGCGAATTTGCGCGCAACATCGTGGAGATTCGCGCGGAATCCGCCGGGCAGGTCGTGCAGCTCACCAAGCTGAACAAAGACACTTGGCAAGCCGCGCCATGCAAAGGTCGCCTGACGTTGACCTATGACGTGTATGCGTGGGATTTGTCCGTGCGTACCGCACACCTCGATCAAACCCACGGGTTCTTCAACGGCACCAGCGTCTTTATGCGCATCATCGGGCGTGATGCGTTGCCGCATGTTGTGGACATTCAGCGCTCACCAGATCCCGCCTGTGCCGACTGGCGTGTGGCGACCGCGCTGCCGACTTTGAAAGCTGCGCGTCACGGCTTCGGCACGTACCTCGCACAAAACTATGACGAACTCGTCGACCACCCGGTCGAAATGGGCACCTTCGTGCTTGGCCGTTTCACCGCACTCGGCGTGCCGCATGAAGTGGCGGTGACGGGGCGGGTACCGAAGCTGGACATGACGCGCCTGTGCGCCGATCTCAAAAAAGTTTGCGAAGCGCAAATCGCGCTCTTTGAACCGAAAACGCTGAAAGCCCCGATGCAGCGTTACGTGTTTCTGGTGATGGCTGTCGGGGATGGGTATGGCGGCCTCGAACATCGCGCTTCCACCGCGCTGATTTGCTCGCGCAACGAATTGCCGGTGCGCGGGAAGCCGGAGATGACCGACGGCTACCGCACCTTCCTGGGCTTGTGCAGCCACGAATATTTCCACACCTGGCATGTGAAGCGCATCAAGCCCGCCGCGTTTGTGCCCTACGATTTGCAGCAAGAAAACTACACGCCCTTGTTGTGGTTGTTTGAAGGGTTCACCAGCTATTACGATGATTTGATGTTGCTGCGCAGCGGCGTGATCGATGTGCCGGCGTATTTCAAGCGGATCGAACGCATCGCCGGCAACGTCTTGCGCAACAGTGGACGCGCGAAGCAAAGTGTGGCCGACGCCAGCTTCGATGCCTGGATCAAGTATTACCGACAGGATGAAAATGCGCCGAATGCACAAGTGAATTACTACACCAAAGGCGCGCTGGTCGCGCTGGCGCTGGATTTGACGATGCGCGAACAGACGAATGGCAAGAAGTCGCTGGATGACGTGATGCGTGCGCTGTGGAATCGTTACGGCAAGGATTTCTACGAAAACCCTGCATCGCAGCGTGGCATCACGGATGCGGAAGTGGAAGCGCTGATTGATGAAATCAGCGGCATCAAGTGGAAGCGTTTCTTCGAGCGTTATGTGCGTGGCACGGAAGACTTGCCGCTGGTGCGCTTGCTGGAACCCTTCGGCATTTCATTTACGGATGAACGCAAGAAACGCCAGCCCAGTCTGGAGGTTCGCGTGGTGCGAGGGAGCGAATGCAAACTTGCGCATGTGTACGAGGGAGGCGCAGCGCACAAAGCGGGACTGTCGGCCAACGACGTGCTCATGGCGCTCGATGGCTTGCGCGTCACGGGCAGCAATCTGGATGCGCTGTTGTCGCGCTATGCTGTGGGCGACATTCTCACGGCGCACGTTTTCCGTCGCGATGAGCTGATGACCTTCAAGGTCAAGCTGCAAGGTGACAGCGGCCCACAGCCGAAACTGGCGACTGAAAAGCTGGGCGCGAAGGAAGTTCGGGCCAGGGAGGCGTGGCTGCAACAGTAAGAGAGGGCCGACAAAAGTGGGCGACCAATTAACCACGGAAAGCCAAAGAGGATTTGACGCATTATCGGTTGTGCGCCAATATCGGGTTTCTTGCCGCATGGCTAACCTGTTTGCATTCTGCCCATGAAAAAACGCCTGTCCTTGCTTCTCGCCGTCGCCGTGCTTGCTTCATGTGCGCAAAAACCAGCGCAAAAGGGTGACGCGGCGCAAAGCCCCGACAGCTTCTATTCGGTTTCCTCTCCGGGGAAAGATGATAGCCGAATGCGGCTGCCGGGCGGGAATGTGTATACCTTGAACAAATATCAGCCGTCAGCTCGCAACATTGCCAGCCTGAAAGCAGCAAAAACTGATGGGTTGGCGCTGAGGCCGATCGTTTTTTCCCACCCGAAGGACGAAACCCATGTGCTCAAGTGCCGGGGCATCCATCTCATCTACGGCCCGAACAAAAAGCCCTTTTCCTATCTCTTTGAATCGGCTGTGAACCAGGAAATGGAGGCCTCTGGGTTGATGGGGACCAAAAGGTATCGCGTGCGCGCCAGTCTCGATGAGATGACCTTCAGCACGCTCGATTACAAGCCATTTGGCACAGGAAAATGGGTCATGCGCGCCACCTTGAGAGGGTGGGGGCAGGAGCCTTTGATGGTTCAACACGAATATGCGTTTCCGCTGGCGATCATGGCAGAAAAAACGTGTATCAACGCGATCGAGGCCATGGTGCCAGCCATCCAGTCTTTCCTGCACGTGATGTATGCCGATCCGCAATTCAAGGAGTTTATGCACTACAAGCCTTGTGATGATTGCAAACCGCAAGGGGCGAAATTTATCATCCGGAAGAAATAATTGTCACAATACATGCGGGCATGACCCCCACTGTCTCTGATGGAAAAGCAAGTAATGGAAAAAATCGATTACGAAACTGCAAGAAAAAAATACGATGAAGGGTACGACTGCGTCGCGCGGATGAACAATAACGGCAAAAAGGCCGTGGCTGAATTTGCGACGCATTTCTATAAGGGTGCCGCCTACGATTTGAACGAAGTCTGCGCGCGTGTCGAAATGTCGAGTTCCAGGCTGGTGTTGCCCTGTGCATCGCCATTGATGGAGTTTGTTCGGAAGGAAGATGGCAAGGAAGTGTGGGAAAGTTTCCGCCTGTCTCCAACCTACTTCGACTGGTTTGTCCGATAGACTCGGCTTCAATCGCAGTGAGAAAGAATGCGAAGTGGCGGACGAGGCCTTGAAAGCGACATTGGTTCCAGCCACTTTGTTTATCGCGCGTTACGCGTTATGTTTTGTACACCTTAGTCCGCATTGAAACCTTGTTTCCGGCTGCCGCCCCGTGTTGCGGCCTCGCGCTCGTCAACAATCCGCATATACTCAGCGTGCTTGATTTGTCCCCATTTTGAGTGAAATGCGGCGCCTCGCCAGAAGCGAAAGGCTTTCACTGCGAACTCTCCTGGGTCAACCGGCTGAGTAGTGGTGACGCTCATTTCGCGTCGCAGCCCGTCGAGCATGCTTTCCCATCCTTCATACAAAATCTGACACAGATCTGCATCGCGAATGATGCGCTGCATCTCGGTTTCGGGTTCAAGAACATACGGGTATTGCGTTGCCGAGATGATGTCGATAGCACTCTCCACAAGTGCAGGATTGAGCGTTAGCGCCGCTTGTGCAAAGCGTAGTGCATCAGTGGCGATGCGTATGTTGTCTGCGTCGGGTAGTACACCACCCGAATGGCCGAAATCATGAAAGAGCGCGGCCAGAATGAGGGCTTGTTTGTCCGTTTTTGACAGGTTTGCGAATTGCGCTGCATGCCAGCAAGTGAGCGCTACAGTTTGGGCGTGGTACAGGTTGTGGTAGGGGATGTGTGAACTAGGGTTGTTCTTTGCAACGTAAGATTCGACATGGGTCAAGCCGAGTTTGCTTAATGCCCGATCCAGTTCTGCTTTGTTCGCATCTGACAAAGGCGGAGGCGACTCTGCATGCGTGCAGGCGCAGAAAAATTTTTGCATCGGAAGTTGTGCAATCAGCTATTAAAAAACAATCGTTCCAACTCCACCCCCGGTTCGGGCGCACGCATGAAGGCTTCGCCGACGAGGAAGGCGTTCACGTTCGCGTCGCGCATTGTTTTCACGTCGGCCGTCGTGAGTATGCCGGATTCGGTGACGACTAGTTTTTCTTGCGGCACGTTCTTCAACAAACCCAGCGTGGTATCCAGCGATGTTTCAAACGTGCGCAGGTTGCGGTTGTTGATGCCTTGCAGACGGGTTTTCAGTCGCAAGGCGGTATCCAGTTCTGCGCCGTCATGCGATTCCACCAGGACATCCATTCCCAGTTCCATCGCGCAGGCCTCGAGTTCCGTCATCAGCACCGGGTCGAGTGCGGCCACGATCAGCAGCACACAATCGGCGCCCCACTGGCGCGCTTCATAAATCTGATACAGATCGATAATGAAATCCTTGCGCAGCACGGGAATCGCGCACGCGGCGTGTGCCTGCTGCAAATATTCCGGCGCGCCCTGGAAGAAGGGTGCATCGGTCAGTACCGACAAACATGCGGCACCGTGATCGGCATAACTTTTCGCAATGTTGGTGGGCTGAAAGTCGGGACGGATCACCCCCTTGGACGGCGACGCTTTTTTGACTTCCGCGATCACGCTGGCTTTTCCCTCGGCGATTTTGGCGCGTAGCGCCTTTTCAAAACCACGCGGCGTTTTGTCGGCAGTCAGGCCGGATTCCACATCGCGACGCAGGCTGTTAAACGGCAAGATTTTTTTTTCGGCAGCGACTTCGTCGGCTTTGACCGAGAGAATTTTTTTCAGAATGTCGGACATAAAATTTACTTGCCAAGTTCTTGAGTGGCGGCCACGAATTGGTCCAGCTTCAGGCGGGCCGCACCGGACGCCATCACGGTGCGCGCGCGGTCGAGGCCGTCTGCAATGGATTTGCTAATGCCGGAAGTGTAAATTGCTGCTGCGGCGTTGAGGGCCACAATATCCGAGACGGGTCCGGGTTTGTTGGCGAGCGCTTCAAACACCATTTTTTTCGACTCAGTGGCGCTGCTGACCTTAAAATTGCGTGTGGCCACCATGTGCATGCCGAAATCTTCCGGATGAATTTCATATTCGCGGATTTCGCCGTTGACGAGTTCGCCAACCAGTGTGCCTGCGCCGAGCGAAATTTCGTCGAGGTTATCGCGTCCCCACACCACCATCGCATGTTGTGCGCCTAACTTCTGGAGCACGCGGATTTGAATGCCGACCAGATCCGGATGAAAGACGCCCATGACGATATTTGGCGCGCCGGCCGGGTTGGTGAGCGGGCCGAGAATATTGAAGATAGTGCGCACGCCTAGTTCGCGACGAACCGGCGCGGCATGTTTCATCGCCGAATGGTGTTGCGGCGCAAACATGAAACAAATGCCGGTGCGGGCAAAACATTCCGCGACATTTTCGGGGGTGAGATGGATGTTCGCCCCCAACGCTTCCACCAGATCGGCGCTGCCGGAAGACGACGATACGCCGCGCCCCCCATGCTTGGCCACGCGTGCGCCCGCTGCGGCAGCGACGAACATGGCGGCGGTCGAAATGTTGAACGTGTTCGCGCCGTCGCCGCCGGTGCCAACGATGTCGACCAGATTGGTGGTGTCGGCGAGTGGCACCTTGGTGGAAAATTCGCGCATCACTTGTGCGGCGGCGGAAATTTCGCCGACGGTTTCCTTTTTGACGCGCAGGCCGATTGTAATCGCAGCGATCAAGCTTGGCGAAATCTCGCCGCGCATGATTTGACGAAACAGCGAGAGCATTTCATCGTGAAAAATCTCACGGTGCTCAATACAGCGCACCAGCGCTTCTTGCGGAGTAATCGACATGAGGGTCAGCCTTGCAGAAAATTTTTCAACAGCGCATGTCCGTGTTCGGACAGAATGGATTCCGGATGGAATTGCACGCCTTCAATCGGGTATTGCGTGTGACGCACACCCATGATTTCGCCGTCGGCCGTCCAGGCAGTGACTTCCAGCGTGGGGGGCAGCGAGTCGCGCTCGATGGCGAGCGAGTGATAACGAATGACAGTGAACGGGCTGGGTAAGCCGCGAAATACGCCGACGCTGTTATGGAACACTTCGGACGTTTTGCCGTGCATGATTTGCTTCGCGCGGATCACGTTGCCGCCGAAGGCGGCGCCAATCGCTTGATGGCCGAGGCACACGCCCAGCATGGGAATTTTGCCGGCGAAGTGCTTCAGCACATCGATGCAGATGCCCGCTTCAGCCGGCGTGCACGGGCCGGGAGAAATACAGATGCGATCGGGCTTGAGCGCTTCGATTTGCGCAATCGTAATTTCGTCGTTGCGGAAGGTGCGGACATCTTCGCCTAGCTCGCCGAAATACTGGACGAGGTTGTAAGTAAAGGAATCGTAGTTGTCGATCATTAATAGCATGGGTTGCTCCTTGGATCCCCATCAAAACCACCGGCGCGTTGCTGCTTCAGCTCGTCGCACAAGGCGTACGGTTTGTGGCGCAGCATCACGCGATGCGGGTCATGAAAAACAAGGGGAGTGCAGATTGGTCATTATCTCATGTTGGCGGAATAACAAATGTCCGCCAGGCTAGCGCGTTATCGCCAGCGACGCCATCGTAGATCTACGGTGTGAGAATAATGATTCATGCTTATGAAGAGGGGTTAAGCGTTTGATGCGTCGTCTTCCGGGTTTTCCGGTTCAGTTCCTGCAATTGTATACTTTTCTTCGGCCCATGAGCCAAGATCAATGAGTTTGCACTTTTCTGAGCAAAACGGGCGAAAGACATTGTCCTCGGCCCAGACCACTTTTTTGCCGCAGGTGGGGCAATCCACAACGACGGTTGCCATCAGAAATTACACAGCGACAGTTCAAAAGAAACGTCCTGCTCGTGTGGCTTGGGTTTCAGATCGCCGCCTTGCGTGGTGAAGCGTACCCACAACATGTATTTGTTCGCCGAAATTTCTGGAATGACATCCAGTTTTCGCTCCAGTGACAGCCGCAGCATTTGGTAGGTTTTGCCTTGCAACATTTGCTGATAGCTGCCGGCTTGTGCCACGACTTGGTTGGTCAGGCCGGATTCGCGCAGCAAACGCAGCACGAGGTTCAGCGCATTGAACAAGGGTTGCAGCGGGGCGAACCAGCGCGAGATGTCTGCATGACGCGCTTCATAGGAGCGCTGCTGCCAGGCATAGTACGAAGGCAAATCGAATTCGCAGGCTCCGCCGGGAATGATCGTGCGACCGCGCACACTCATCAGCCATTCGTTTTCGCGCAAAGACTGCCCGGTCTTGCCTTGCGAAGCCATGAGCGCGGCACTGGCTTGACCGATGTCGTTAATAAACGCATCGAGAACGCCGGTTTCCACATTGGGATTGGTTCGAAAACCGATCAGCGTTTGTTTTTGGCGTTCCAGTTCTTGCAGCAGCTCCGATTTCAAGTCGGCGCGTCCTGCGACTTCGAGCATTTCAAAAATGGTTGCAAGCGCAACATGATGCTGTAACGGATGTTCCTGATGTAGAAAAAACATGAATTTCTCGTACAGGTCTTCCAGTCGCAGCAAGGTGCGAATACGCTCATTGAATGGGTATTCGTAAATGATCAAGATTCCACCTCAAACCGGGTAAGCATCGTGTGATTCTGACTGATGCGGCGCAAAAATTCAAACCAAATCATCAATTTTTCCATTCAGGTGATGCGGCGAGTGTCAGATAGTGTGCGTGGAGCCGGGCAACTTGGTCAATCAAAGCGTTTGGTAGGCCATCATTGACGATGACATCGTCGGCCATCGCAAGGCGTGCGTCGCGCGTCGCCTGGGTTGCCATTATAGCAAGCACCTGTTCGCGGGTCATGCCATTGCGCGCCATCACGCGGCTGACTTGCACGCTTTCGGGGCAATCCACGACCAGGATGCGAGAAACGCGTTGTCGCCATCGATCCGATTCCACCAGCAAGGGCACGTCAAAGATGACATAGGGTGCTTGTGCCATCACAGCAGACTCGCGGGCAGCGCGTTCGGATTCCTGTCGAATGAGTGGATGCAGGATGGATTCGAGTTTTTGTTTGACGGACGGATCGGCGAAAACAGCGGCGCGCATTTTGGCGCGATCCATGGCGCCAGAAGCGGCGATAAAGTCATCGCCGAAAGTGGCGCGGATTGCCGGGATGGCGATGCCGTTCGGTTCGGTCAATTGGCGTGCGATGCGATCGGTATCGACGATGGCGGCGCCCTGTTTCGCAAAGAGGTCAGCTACAGTCGATTTGCCGCTGCCGATGCCGCCGGTCAAGCCAACACAGAATTTTCCGCTGGTCGCAGAATGGTCTGTCATGGCGCTTACAGGAAGCTGTACACAAAACCCGCAATGGGCTGGCGATAGAGCAAAGCGATGAGGCCTGCCGCCGCCAGATACGGCCCGAACGGAATGGGTTTGTTGCGACCGTGCTTCGCAAAGATGATCAAGCCAATGCCGACGCAGGCGCCGACAGCGGAAGAAATCAAGATGATGGCCGGGAGCATTTTCCAGCCCAGCCACGCGCCGAGCGCGGCGAGCAATTTGAAATCGCCATAACCCATGCCTTCTTTACCTGTCGTGAGCTTGAAGATCCAGTAAACCGACCACAAGGCCAGGTAGCCTGCTGCCGCACCGATGACGGCTTCGCTGAGCGGCACGAAGGTGCCCTTGATATTGATGAGCAGGCCGACCCACAAGAGCGGCAGCGTTAAATCATCGGGCAGTAATTGCGTATCCAGATCGATGCACGTCATCGCGAGCAAGAGCCATCCAAAAACGAGCGCCGCCATACCGGCGCCGCCGCTGCCGAAGCGCCAAATCATGAAGGCGGACAGGAGGCCAGAGCACAGTTCCACCAGCGGATAGCGAATGGAAATGTGCGCCTTGCATTCGCTGCATTTGCCGCCGAGGACGAGATAACTGAGGATCGGGATGTTTTCCAGTGCCGTGATTTTGTGGCCGCAATGGGGGCAAGCCGAGCGCGGCACGATCAGGTTGAAACGATCGGTATGCGGCAGTTCTTTTCCGCTTTCCTGCGCCACGTAATTATCGGATTCGCGCTGCATCATCCGAGGCATGCGGTAAATCACGACATTGAGGAAACTGCCGACCATCAGTCCCAGCAGCCCGCCGACAATCATCGGCACCAGACTGCCCGGTGGCAAAAAGAAAAGGGAGTTAAACATCGAGGTCTCGAGGGCAGGGATAACAGCAAGGTTTTACCCGGAAAGTCGAAGCGGGTCAACCAAACCGTGGCGCAAACGCACTTGACGGAAAGCTCAGCTATGCTCGGACCACGTGCTCACACGGTTGGGCCCGGTGTGCTTATCCTGAAGCAAGGCCTCTTCGACAGCCTGGATGATGGCGTCCGGCAGATCAAATTGCACGCCGCCATCCATATGCGCGGCGAGACCGATGGAAACGGTGGCCTTGATCGACGTGCCGCGATCCTGGGCATGTTCGATAAGTCCGATGCTTTCTTGCAGTCGTTCGATGATTTGTCTGGCGGCATCCAGGCTTGCGCCCGGCATAACGAGCACAAAATTCTCGCCGATGAAACGGGCAAGGACATCGTCGGGGCGAATCTTTTTTTGCATGGTGCGCACAATGGAAACCAACACGGCATCGCCAACCGAATGGCCATAAAGCATATTGATGTTTTTGAGATGATCGACATCGATCATGGCAACGGAAAGCGGCCAGTGGTTGCGCGTTGCAAGTTCAAATTCGCGTTGCAAAATGGTTTCGAGGTAGCCGCGGTTGTAAGCGCCGGTCAGCGAATCGCGCAGGGCGCTGCGTTCAAGCTCCATGTCTCTGCTGAGCTGACGAAGCGTTTGCAGATCGCGCGCTTCTTTCATCAAGGCGTCCACTTCAATCGGATCCAGTAAGCGGATTTCAAATAATTCTTCCGTGCAGGAAGGCGCGCCGCGACGATATCGAGGACAGATGAAAAGGGCGATTTCATCCATGTCCAGATAATTTGCCGCTGCTGATGCTGCCTGGCGTCTTAACAGCGGATCACCGGGATGGAGAAAATATTCCGCGATAAAGTTCGAGACGGCGATGCAGGCAGTCATCTTTGACATGGCTTCCTTTTTCCTGAACAAGACCATGATTGGCCAGGCAAGCCAGTGCGAGATAATCCGGCAGCTTCCAGTGCTTGAGCAGCCAGTAACCCACTTCATCGTGACCGGCACCGAAAGTTTTGCGCTCAGCCTGAAGCAACTCCTCGTGTGAGAGCGCTCGCGCGATCACCTTTTCATACTCTGTCGGCATCATTGCATCGAAGGCCAGAATGCCGACATCTTGCAGCAAACCGGCCAGAAAAAGATCATCGAGTTTTTTGAAGCCCGAGTTTTTCACCGAGCGCACGCGAAGCGAGTGCAGACAGGAGAGAGCGGCGCCAGAACAGATCCAGTTTGATATCTTCGCTGTCCGGGCGTTCTTCATTGAATGCACGAGCGAGAACGACAGCGCGACCATGATGGACGCATGCGTTCCCATCAGACTGATCGCCTGACGCACATTCGTCGGGTTGCGGCGCGTCATGTACAGCGGCGAACGGGCCATGCGCAAGAATTTGGCAGAGAGGGCAGGGTCCATCGACACATAGTCGCTAATCTCAGCCATGTTGGCGTTGGGCCGATTGGCCAGTTCGATGATGCGCATGGCAATGCCGGGTATCGTCGGCAGAGAACTGCAATGACGAAGGCGCGATGCTATGTTTTCAATCATATCGCACCCTCCTCTGTTATGGACGCGCTCAGGCTGTGTTGTGGAATCGGTTCCCACGGCGCGGAAAATGTCGAATGACTAACTTCACCGCAAAAAATCACCGCCTGCGAATGATGGTATCGGAGAGGAGAAAAGAGATAAAACGATAGATGCGCAGGATTTGCTTCGCATCAACAATTTTGCATCTACGTAGCGCCGACAACGCAGATCACGTTAGCAGGAGAGCAATTTGGGCGTGGGCGTTTTCAGCCGGGTTGAGTTTGAAACCGGATTTGGCGAATCGATGCCAGCGACCGATGATGTAACTCGTGATCAGGTTGGCGCGGGTGCTGACCGTGTTTTCGGGCAGGATGCCTTGCTCGGCGGCGTCACGCAGCGATTGGCGGAAAGTCAGTTCGATGCGTTCGGCAAACTGGTTCATTCGGGCTTGCAGGCGATCATCTTCATTGACCAGCGCATCGCCGATCAGCACGCGGGTCATGCCGGGGTTGCGTTCGGCGAAATTCAACAGCATCAGTGCGATGGCTTGCGTTTGCGCCTTGCCGTTTTCCTGCTCTTCCGTAATGCGGTTGATGAGGCCGAAAATCGTGGACTCGATAAATTCCATCAAGCCTTCAAACATTTGCGCCTTGCTGGCGAAGTGGCGGTAGAGCGCGGCTTCGGAAACATCCAGCTTGGCAGCCAGCGCGGCGGTCGTGATCTTTTCCCCTTTGGGATGCTCCAGCATTGTCGCCAATGTCTGGAGAATTTGAAGTTTGCGTTCGCCCGGCTTGGTGGTGGCCATGATGTTCTAGTGAAGGTCAGGATCGCAAACGGTGCAGATGCGCCGCTAGCTGTCTGACGGATTTTACTTTGACATCGACGTAAACGGGGCGTTTTCTGCGAAGAAGTTGCGCGAAGTTGACAGAGTGCAGGATGTCGAGTGGATTTCCGCGCAAATATTGCGTGACGAGTGCCGTGCGCATCCCCAGCGATTTGGCGACCTTGAGCGTCTTGACCGTGTCTTCGACCAGAATGGTTTGACGCGGATGAACCTTCTCTTTGGCCAGTAATTTGCGCAACAAGAGCTTCGACGGTTTGGGCCGCAAATGACGATGAACGTGCATGGATTCGATCGGAATGTGACGGGCAAAGTGACGATGCAGTCCCAGATGACGGACCACCTCGCGCGAATAACGGCGCGGGGCGTTGGTCAGGAGGATTTTCTTGCCGGGCAAACGTTTCAGAAAATGCTGTACACCACGCTCGGCACGGATTAGCGCGGTCAGCTCATCGAACTGGTGAGCGGCATGCAAAAAATCCTCCATGCGAACGTCATGGTGACGGATCATGCCCAGCAAGGTGGCGCCGTAACGACGCCAGTAAGCGAGCCGGACGGCATTGACGGTGTCGGCGTCTGCCGGTTTCCCGTCTTCACCGAGTACGTTGGCCAGAAACGCATTCATGTTCGCCGTGATCGCGGGAAAAATCCCGTGCGAGGCGTTGTGCAGCGTATTGTCGAGGTCAAAGATCCAGAGCAGGGGTTTCATGCATAAAAAAAGCCCATGCAATGCACGGGCTTTGAAAGGGGTTCACATCATTACGATGCTGCCTTGGCTTTCGCGGTTGCGATTTGCCGTTCCACCCACCACTGCTGTGCAATGGACAAAACGTTATTCACAATCCAGTACAGCACCAGGCCGGACGGGAAGAAGAAGAACATGACTGAGAAGACGAGCGGCATGAACTTCATCACTTTCGCCTGCATTGGATCAGCCGGCGGCGGCGACATTTTTTGCTGGAAGTACATCGAGACGGCCATGAGAACCGGCAGGATGTAATACGGATCGGCGACGGCCAAGTCCGTGATCCAGCCCAGCCACGGTTGATTGCGGATTTCCACGCTGGCCATCAAGACCCAGTACAGCGCCAGGAAGACCGGAATCTGAATAACCATCGGCAAGCAGCCGCCCAGCGGATTGATTTTCTCTGCCTTGTACAGATCCATCATGTACTTGGTCTTGAGCTGTTTGTCATCCTTGTAGCGCTCCTGGATTTCCTTCATCTTCGGCGTGAATTCCTTCATGCGCGCCATGCTGCGATAGCTCGCTGCGGCCAGCGGATAGAAGATCACCTTGATGAGCACCGTCAGCAGGATAATGGTCCAGCCCCAGTTGCCGACGACTTTCTGGATGGTTTGCATCAGCCAGAAGATCGGCTTGGCGACGATGGTCACCCAGCCATAGTCCTTGACCAGATCCAGTCCTGGCGCGGTCTTGTCCAGAACCGCGGAATCCTGCGGGCCTGAATAGAGGCGGGCCTCCGTTGAAACCGTCGCGCCAGGGGCGACGGTGCCCAGCGGCAGGATATTGCCGATGGCGTACAGGTTGGTATCGATCTTGCGCGAGAAAATTTCACGTTCTGCTTTTTCCTGCGGGATGAAGGCCGAGACAAAATAATGCTGCACCATCGCAACCCAGCCATCGGTCGATTTTGTCGCGTGCGATTCCTTGCCACTTTCGATTTTTTCGAAATCCAGTTTCTGGAACTTGTCGGCATCCGTATAAACCGCCGGGCCGGTGAACGTGCTCATCAGCTTGGATTCGCCTTCCGGCTTGTCGCCGTCACGCAGAATTTGCAGATACAGCGACGGCGAAATCGGCTCTTTGGTCAGGTTTTTCACGTCATGGCGCACGCCGATCACGTAATCGTTTTTCTTGAACGTGAACGTCTTGGTCAGCACCACGCCGTTTTCTTCTGCTTCCAGCACGAGCTGAATCTGGTCGGCGTTCTCCGTTGTGCGCGGTCCCGGCTTGACGGCGTAAGACGTGCGGTGATTCGGGTAGGTGCCGCCGATCAAACCGGTTTGCGCCAGATAGGTACGCGGCGCAACCGTGTCGAACAGCACGGTATTCTTGGTCGGGTCCACCTTGTCCAGGTGCTTGAGCAATTCCAGACGTTTGATCACACCGCCTTCGGTATCGATGTCGATCAGGGCCACATCGGTCGAAATGCGGATCAGCTCATTTTTAACGGGCTTGGCCGTTTTTTTGGACGATCCGGCTGCGGCAGCCGCAGCTGATTCAGGCAAATCAGATTTTGCAGAAGCTTTTTTGACGGAAGCCTTCTTCTTGGTGCCGGAATCCGATGACCGGAAGAACATCGAAGTGCCGCCGTTATAGACGTTCCAGTTATCCCACAAGAGTACCAGCGAAATTGCTAGCACCAGCCACATCGTCGTACGGTTTCGGATAGTCATGGTTTTTACAATCAGGAATGTTTACAGCCGCAAGCGGTTGAAGAAAGGGTGGAATCGGATTTTGGCGGAACAGGGTCCACGCCGCCCGGATGGAAAGGGTGACACTTGCACAGGCGCTTGACGGCCAGCCAGCTTCCCCGTGCCGCCCCGTATTCGCGAATGGCTTCCATCGCGTAACGTGAGCACGTCGGATAAAAGCGGCATTTCGGGCCGAGCAAGGGACTGATGCAGAGTTGATAGCCGCGCACCAATAACAGTAACAGGGATTTCACAGGCGAAGCCATCATGCGCACCGGGTCGGTTGTAGCGACGAAAACAATTCCAGCAACTCATTGCGCAAAACGGTTTTAAGCGTCGCGCAGGTGGCTGGCTGCGATTTCGTGTTGATCGGGTTCGTCAACCGCACGATGCAATCGCGTGCAGGCAAACTGGCATGACGGAAAACTTCCCGGGTCATACGCTTGATAGTGTTGCGGGTGACCGCGCGCGGCGCAAAACGTTTGGCCACGACGATACCGAGTCGGGCGTGCGCAGCTTGATCGGCTTTCGCGTACAAGACGAAATGCGCGGTTCGACGGGCTGGGCGCAAACGAAAAACGGATGAAAAATCATCCGTTTTCACGATTCGCCGTTCGCGTTGGAAGGTGCTCGTCACAGGTTCAGCACAGCGGTGCTGTACCGGTTTAGACGGCCAGGCGCCGACGACCTTTGGCGCGGCGCGCGTTCAGCACATCGCGACCGCCGCGGGTAGCCATGCGGGCGCGGAAACCGTGGGTGCGTTTGCGGCGCACGACGGAAGGTTGATAAGTACGTTTCATAATGACCTCGTCATTTCAGCAGGGGTAAATCGGGTTGTCGTTTCATTGGGGCGGCCGAACCACGGTGGGTGCGGATGCAGCCATTTTAAAAAGCCAAATAAGCTGCGTAAATAAACCATCCCCAATTCATCGGGCAGGGAACCCTGAATTAGACAGCATTTTGCCCTCTCCTGTCAACCGAGCGCTTGCGTGCAGCGCGGGCATCCCGGCGGGTTTCATTATTGACAATTTCACAAAAAATTCCTGGCGGCCTGTGGATAACCCCGCCGGGGGATGTAAAATACGTGCTTCCGTATTCCCTCCCTGAACCGCGTTTTTGAGTATTCATGTCCATGAAAGATTTTTGGCAAAGCTGTTCCGAGCAACTCGAAAAAGAGTTGTCGCCCCAGCAATTCGGCACTTGGATCAAGCCTTTGACTCCCTTGGACTATGACGGCCAAACCCTGCAAATCGCGGCCCCCAACCGCATCAAGCTCGATTGGGTCAAAAGTCAGTTTTACGGACGGATTTCCATGCTGGCCAGCCAGTTCTGGGGCGAGCCGGTCAATGTCCTGTTCGTGCTCGATCCCAAGCTGAACGGCAAAAAACCGCCTTTCCCTGTGACAGACGCCGCGTCCAGCCCGACGGATACGATCTCCGCGCCGGAGCCGCTGGTCGAACCGGTGGCTGCGCCCAAAAATTCGCGCAGCCAAAGCGGGATCAATGAAGAACTGACCTTCGATCGACTGGTGACCGGCAAAGCCAATCAATTGGCGCGTGCGGCCGCGATTCAGGTGGCGAACAACCCCGGCGTTTCCTACAACCCGCTCTTTATTTACGGCGGCGTGGGCTTGGGCAAGACCCACTTGATTCACGCCATCGGCAATCAAATTCTGGCCGAACAGCCCGATGCCCGCATCCGTTACATTCGCGCCGATCACTATGTGAACGATGTGGTCAATGCCTACCAGCGCAAGGGTTTCGACGATTTCAAGCGCTACTACCATTCGCTGGACATGCTGCTGATCGACGATATCCAGTTCATCGGCGGCAACAAGGCGCGCACGCAGGAAGAATTCTTTTACGCCTTTGAAACCCTGATCGGTGCAAAGAAACAAATCATCATCACGAGCGATACCTATCCGAAAGAAATCACCGGCATCGACACGCGCCTGACTTCCCGGTTCGATTCGGGTTTAACGGTGGCCATCGAACCGCCGGAACTGGAGATGCGCGTGGCGATCTTGCAAAATAAAGCTGGCATGCAAGGCGAAACACTCTCAGACGATGTGGCGTTTTTTGTGGCGAAACACCTGCGCTCCAACGTGCGCGAGCTGGAAGGTGCGCTGCGCAAGGTCATGGTGTTTTCCAATTTTCACGGCTTCAAGGGCAAGAGCATCACCATCGACGTGGCGAAGAACGCGCTCAAGGATTTGCTCTCGGTGCAAAACCGGCAGATTTCGGTTGAAAACATTCAGAAAACGGTCGCCGAGTTTTACAACATCAAGGTGGCCGACATGTATTCCAAGCGGCGCCCCGCGAATATTGCCCGACCCAGGCAAATTGCCATGTATTTGGCCAAGGAGTTGACGCAAAAAAGCTTGCCGGAAATCGGCGACTTGTTTGGCGGGCGGGATCACACCACGGTACTGCATGCGGTGCGAAAAATTTCAGGAGAGCGGGGAAGCGACCCCGAATGCAACCACCAGTTGCATGTGCTGGAGCAAACCCTGAAAGGGTGACAGCAGGGGGTGGCAAGCCAGATACACCAGCGCGCCATACCCTAGGGAATACAGCGTTTTTCTGTCAGAATAAGCAATTAAGCCAAGGTGCTTGGTTGATAAAGAAGCAATGATTAATTGAAGGAAATGAGAGGGCAAAAACTATGCAATTGGTAAAGACCAGCAGAGATACCATCCTGCGGCCCCTGCAAATTGTGAGTGGTATTGTCGAGCGTCGGCACACACTGCCGATTCTGGCCAATATCCTCATACGCAAGCAAGGCGACGATGTATCGTTCCTGTCCACGGACACGGAAATTCAGATCACCACGCATGCTGCCGTCGGTTCCGGTGACGAAGCCGCGGCGACCACGGTTGCCGCGCGCAAGTTGCTCGACATTTTGCGCGCCTTGCCCGAGTCGGCTGATGTGACGCTGACCTTGGCCAACAAGCGCCTGACGGTGCAAGCGGGTAAATCGCGTTTCAACCTGCAAACGCTGGCCGCGGAAGATTTTCCGACGGTGGCGCAAGCGGATAAATTCAATGCCAAAGTCGTGTTGCCGCAAAAAGTATTGCGCAATCTGCTCAGCATGGTGCACTTCGCGATGGCGCAGCAAGATATTCGCTACTACCTCAATGGCCTGTTGCTCGTTGTCGATAACAAGAGCGTGATTGCGGTGGCAACCGACGGTCATCGCCTCGCCTTCTGCGAGATTGCGACCGATCAGGAATGTCCGAAGCAGGAAGTCATCATTCCGCGCAAGACCATTCTGGAATTGCAGCGCCTGCTCGAAGACAAGGACGATCCTGTGCAAATCGAAATCACCGCCAATCAAGTCAAGATCGGCTTCGATGAAACCGAACTCGTGTCCAAACTGGTGGAAGGCAAGTTCCCGGATTACAACCGTGTGCTGCCGAAAGGCTACAAGAACAGCTTCACCGTCAGCCGTGATGCCTTGCAGCGCTCCTTGCAGCGTGCCGCGATCATGACCAGCGACAAGTTCAAGGGCGTGCGTTGTGTTGTCGCGCCGGGCAGCATGAAGATCAGTTCCACCAATGCGGAACAGGAAGAGGCGGTCGAAGAACTCGAAATCAATTATGACGGCGACACCGTCGATATCGGCTTCAACGTTACGTATTTGCTCGACGTGCTCGCCAACATCAAGAGCGATCAAATCACCTTGGCCTTGGGCGACGCCAATTCGTCGGCACTGATTTCGGTGCCGGATAACGAGGGCTTTAAGTACGTCGTGATGCCGATGCGCATCTAGTTTTAGCCCACGCTGCCGTCGCTAACGGCGTTGCGTGGCCTTGCGGTACGTCACGTACTGTCTTCGGCCACGCGCCTTGTTATCGACGCCAACGTGAACTAAAACGCGGCGCAGAAATTCGGGGCAGAATCTTTACGAGAAGCGTCAATGACGCTGGCCCCGGAATTTCGGTAGCGAAAGCGGTTTTAGCAAGCACACACATTCGTTCAGCAGTAACTTGAGAAAGCAGTCATGTCAGACACGCAGCACCCAAACAACGGTAATGGCAACGGCACCAGCAGCGGTGATTATGGCGCCGGTTCAATTCAAATCCTCGAAGGTCTGGAAGCGGTGCGCAAGCGCCCCGGCATGTACATCGGCGACACATCCGATGGCACGGGCTTGCACCATCTGGTATTCGAGGTGCTGGATAACTCCATCGACGAAGCGCTGGCCGGTTACTGCACTGAAATTCACGTCACCATTCACGCCGACAATTCCATCAGCATTGCTGACAATGGTCGCGGCATTCCCACCGACGTAAAACTGGATGACAAGCACGATCCCAAGCGCAGCGCGGCAGAGATCGTGATGACCGAGTTGCACGCGGGCGGCAAGTTTGACCAGAACGCTTACAAGGTTTCCGGCGGCTTGCATGGCGTGGGCGTTTCCTGCGTGAATGGCCTGTCGAAATTGTTGAAGCTCACCATCCGCCGCGACGGCAAAAAACACTGCATGGAATTCGTGCGCGGCGTGCCGCAAAATCGTGAGCATGAAGTGATCGACGGCGTGGAGTGTTCCCCGATCAAGGTGATCGGCAACACCGAGCACCGTGGTACCGAAGTGCATTTCTGGCCGGACGAAGAAATTTTCGGCAACACCATCGAGTTTCATTACGATGTGCTCGCGCGCCGTATTCGCGAACTGTCCTTCCTGAACAATGGCGTCTTCATCCGTTTGCGCGATCAGCGTAGCGGCAAGGAAGAAGCTTTCGCCTTCGAAGGCGGCACGCGCGGCTTCGTTGAGTACATTAACCGCTCAAAAGTGGCGTTGCACCCGAACGTGTTCCAGGCCACGGGCGAACGTCCCTCCGAACAAGGCACCACCATCAGCGTGGATGTTTCCATGCAATGGAACGACGCCTACAACGAACAGGTGCTCTGCTTTACCAATAACATTCCGCAACGCGACGGCGGCACCCACTTGACCGGCTTGCGCGCGGCGATGACACGCGTCATCAACAAATACATCGAAGAAAACGAACTCGCGAAAAAAGCCAAGGTCGATATTGCCGGTGACGACATGCGCGAAGGCTTGACTTGCGTGCTCTCCGTGAAAGTGCCCGAGCCGAAATTCAGTTCGCAAACCAAAGACAAACTGGTTTCCAGCGAAGTGCGCGGCCCGGTAGAAGAAATCGTCGCCAAGACGCTCACCGACTTTTTGATGGAACGTCCGAACGACGCCAAGATCATTTGCGGCAAGATCGTGGAGGCGGCGCGCGCGCGCGAAGCGGCGCGCAAGGCCCGTGAACTCACGCGTCGCAAAGGCGTGATGGACGGTCTGGGCCTGTCGTCGAAACTCGCCGATTGTCAGGAAAAAGATCCGGCGATGTCCGAACTCTACATTGTCGAGGGTGATTCCGCAGGTGGCTCGGCCAAGCAGGGCCGCGACCGCAAGTTCCAGGCGATCTTGCCGCTGCGCGGCAAGGTGCTCAACGTCGAAAAAGCCCGCTTTGAAAAAATGCTGTCCAGCGAACAGATCACGACGTTGATCGCCACGCTTGGCACCAGCATCGGCGCGGACGAATTCGACATCGAAAAGCTGCGCTATCACCGCATCATCATCATGACCGATGCCGACGTGGACGGCGCACACATCCGCACGCTGCTGCTCACGCTGTTCTATCGCCAGATGCCGCAACTGATCGAGCGCGGCTATGTGTATATTGCGCAGCCGCCGCTGTACAAGGTAAAAGCAGGCCGCGACGAACGTTACCTGAAAGACGATGCCGAAGAATCCAGCTTCATGATTTCCGTGGCCTTGAATGGTGCGTCGCTCATTCCGTCCGAAGGTGCGATGCCGATTTCCGGCGATGCACTCGCCGAATTGGTGCGGCAATACGGCATTGCCAATGCCGTGATCACGCGCTTGAGCCGACTGATTGATGCTGCCGCCCTGAATGCCATCATGACCGGTGCGACGATCAATCTGAGCAACAAGTACGACGCAGAAGCTTCCGCACAATCGCTGGCCAAAGCGATCAACGATCCGCTGGTGCGCGTGGTGGCGCAATTCAATGAAAAGACGGAAGAATACAAACTCTGTATCGAACGCATGGTGCACGGCAACGTGCGCCAGACCGTGATTGACGACGACTTTGTGCAAGGCAACGACTACCGCGTGCTGGTGAATGCCGCGCTGACGTTCCAGGGCTTGATTGGACACGGTGCATTCGTGCGACGCGGCGAAGGTGAACGCATGCGCGAACTCGCGGTCGATAATTTCCCGCAAGCGATGCAATGGCTGCGCGCGGAAGCCGAGCGCGGCGTGAACAAGCAACGCTACAAAGGCTTGGGCGAAATGAATCCGGATCAGTTGTGGGAAACCACGATGGACCCGACCGTGCGCCGTCTGCTGCGCGTGGGCATTGAAGATGCGATTGCAGCGGATCAAATCTTCACCACGCTGATGGGGGATGAGGTGGAGCCACGGCGGGCATTTATTGAAGAAAATGCGCTTCGGGCAGGGAATATTGATATTTGATGTAAAAAGAAAAGGCCGCGTTTGCGGCCTTTTTTATTATTAATGACAGAAAGCCTTTTGATTATTTGTGGAATGGTGGAACTCATTAGGTAAAAATCTATAAGGACTATATGTGCCATCTTCTAAACTAAAAATTTTGGATATGCCAAAATTAAAAAATGAACTGGACGGTGTAATAGCTCGCGCAAGAGATGTGGGGGATTCAAGTGAACGCATTGTTCGACGCTTGTTTTACTTTAGGCGCTCGCCAATCACAGTCGTTCACGAAGACCCTATTTTCGATATATTTGACTCAGTGGCAGCAAGATTCAATGTGCCTTTTAAATCGATTTACGTATCGGGATCTGCTCAAACTGGTCATAGCTTGTATAAAAACCGTGACTTCATAGAATCTGAATCAGATCTCGATTTGGCAATAGTAGATGCGAATTTGTTTCAACGGTATGCAGAAATTTCTTATGTGGTTACAAAGGGATACTCTGACTTGAGGAGTTTTCAAACGAGGCGTGACGTTAATGACGTCCCACAATTTTTTAAAAAAAATTTGGCAAGAGGATGGTTCAGGCCAGATTTGATGCCAAATTGCAGACAAAAAACTGAGTGGCATAGTTTTTTTCAAGGGCTCTCAAACAAGTACATTAATACATTTAAAGGTGTGAGTTGCGGAATTTATTTGTCGCAGACATTTTTTGAGGGCAGGCTCGTAAAAACATTAAACAACTACAAAATTTAACCCATGAAAAATTACAAAGTTAGGTCACGAGATTTGGTTGATATAGTCAACGACATAAGAAATGAAACACTTATTTTATCTCCGTATTTCCAGAGAAAGTTAGTGTGGAGGCTGGCCCACAAAATTGATTTTATAAAAACAATATTGCTGGGATTTCCTTTTCCAGAGATATTTTTATCACGGGGAACACTTGATGTGGTGACGATGAAGTCAACTAGTTGCATCGTCGATGGACAGCAGAGAATGAGCTCTGTTCACGAGTATATTAATGGGACATTTCCTGTTGATGGGCGTTATTTTTCGGATCTTACTCAAGAAGAGAAGGAAAATTTTTTGAAGTATGAGGTCGCCATTATTGATTTGGATCTACCTCAAGATGATCCAACCATAATAGAAATTTTCAAGCGACTAAATCGCACCTTTTATGCATTGTCTGCTATAGAGAAGCTATCAACAGAATATGGCTCATCTGAATACATGCTGGTTGCGAAAATGCTTTGCGGGGAGCTACAAAATGACGTTGACGAAACGCCGGCCATGAAAATAAAAAACGTTGCCCCAGAGCTAAAGAGGGAAGATCCAAATATTTCAGAGGATTTTTTTGAGTGGGGTAATAAACAAAAGATTGATGCGTTTTTGGAATTAATTTTAGAGTCACCAATATTCACCAAGTATGAAATTCAACGTCAAGTACATTTGGCGTATACGTTAAATTTAATGTCAACGATTGTTTTTGAGAATTTTTATAACAGAAACGATCGAATTGAGCCTTATCTGGATGAATATTCAGAGCAGTTTGAATTAAAGGATAACGTTGTCGCAAGGTTAAACAACGCTGCCAATATTTTTAATAATTTTAGGTTTGCTGCCAATTCTGCTTGGTACTCCAAATCAAATGCTTTTAGTTTAACTGTTGCATTAGATTTATATTCAGACGGTATTGCAAAAGCTTCAAAGAAAGGATTGAGAGATCTTAAGGACGAGCTGGTCGGGTTTCTTGAGGCCCAGCCAGAAGATTACGCGTTGGCAGCGCGGGAGGCTGTGAACAATACTAAGCAACGAATACTTCGTCACAATGCAATCGCAGTAATTATTGAGAGATATTTGTAGCAAGAAAATAATAGGGAGCTGGCCACGGTTTCGGCCACGCTGTGCTCTTTGAACTCATCCTCCAAATTGATAACTTAATGTGTCTAGGTCAACATGAATAATCGGGAATATATATCATTCTTGTCAGGTTTGGTTGGCGTGATAATTGGTACCCTGGCTCAATATGTCATTAGCTATCACTTCATTGAGAAACCGAAAATTCAGCTTGAAAATCAAAAGGTTGCTATTGAGGCACAGCGACAGGTTCTTTCGCAAGTTCCCATGATAGAAAGCCAATGCGAGAATACAAGAATTGATAATTGGACTTGGCAAGTTATATGCAAGAGCAAAAACAAGGGGCTATATCCTGTAATGGTTGGGATAAGCAATGTGAGTATGCACTTAGCATTTGATCAGAAAGCCAAACTTTACGAAGGGGGAAATGGTTTTGCGGTGGATTATCCGAACCAAAAAAAGTCTTTTATGGCTACAGCTAATACGCCAGGTGGTGATCTGCAATTTTTTATGAGGTTCGATAAAAAACACTATCCTTCTCGAATAGATGGAAATCAAGTAGTTGTTCGAGTTTCCTTTTCTTATAAAACGATTGAATCAGTAGCGAACTACATTAGCAAAAATTTTCCGGAAGCAAAAGATATGTTGAATGATTTATCAAATACAGGCTCAGTAGTATTTTCGCAATTAAAAAATAAAGAATAGTGACTCGGAATAAAATTTAAAGGATCGGGCTCGATTTGTATCCGCGCCTCTCAAATAAAATTAAAGGGGGCTTCGATTTGTTTTTCGAATAATAGGGGGGCAGACCACCGATTAAAGGGGGCAGCATCACATAATTTTTAATATGCGAACGCCCCCAGCCTTTTTAGCCACCCACAAACAGGAATGGATTTTTGTATGAGAAAAGCAGCAATTGCCATCGGCGTATTAGTAATTCTATTGTTGACGGGTTGCACGGCAAAGCAGGTGTACGGCGGCTTGCAGGCGATGCAGCAAAGTGAATGCAATCGTCGCAATGACATGGAAGAAAGGCGGCAATGCATGTCAAAAGCAGGCGTTTCGCATGAAGATTACAAGCGCCAGCACGATCAATAGAAATGATAGAGGGACAGACCACGTTTTACGCTGCACAGAAGCGCAACATCTCGCCTTGCACGGCGCACCACCGACACAAAGGAGTTTGAATGGACAGCTCACTACAGTCACTGGATCAGGTCAAGGCATCCGTTCTGGATATGGCCGTCTAAGACCTGACGGGGTGGCCTCCATTATTTCCCGCGGAAGCGAAGCAGATGAAACGACTTAGTCGCGATATTTTGAAAACGCGCACAGCGTGAATTGCCGGATGCGAGCAGCAGACATGAACCTTGATGTATTCTGAAGGAGAGCAGAATGAAAAGCGTAATCGCCGTTTTAGTCATGTGCTTAGCCTCAGCGAGTGCCTATACACAAGGGGTGACGTGGGAGTGGAAGGCAGAGCCGGTTTCCCTTATTGGCATCAAGTTTGGTGTGCCACTGTCGGAATCGGTGAGCGAATGTCCCAAAACAAAAAAGGGTTACGCAAGAGTGCCCGCAGGTGGAAAGATGTGCTGGCAATTTTCCGGTGCGGGTAGTTACGCGGTCATGAATCCGCCGAATATTGGGATGGACATTTATGGGGTGAAGGTGGAGACGGTGGAGGGGGCGGTCGAATCGGTCCTGTTCAATTTCAAGGGGGGTGATGTCGCCAACATGGTCAAGCTGTTGCGGGCGAAGTACGGCCCGGCGCAGTTCACGGCGTATGGTTCAGAAAGTGAGGCGACATCTGACATTCCCGGCAGCATGACATGGCCTGGTAAATATGTGAAGCTCACATATGCGAAGGAGCATGCTGGAAAAAACGGCAAGGATGGTGAAGTTCATCTCTATTCAAAAAAATATACCAAGTCGAAAGAATTCAACGCAGAGAAGCACAAGAATCAGCTTTGACAAAGATAGGAGCGGGCCAGCATCAATAAATGATAGAGGGCAGGCCACCAATCAAAGGGCTTAATCTCGAATTTTTTTCGGGGCGATGAGGGATGACCAGCGCGGCAGCAATCGCCCCGTCGAACGCATGTAGTCGACATAATCAGGGTATTTGACGACCAGCATCTTTTCCTCGATGGACGCTTTGACCCACAACACGTGCAGTAATCCCAACCAGTAAAACGGTTTGGCTGCATCATCGGTAAAGAAAGCCCAGGCCGCCATCACGAGCAGCACGGCATCGTACATCGGGTGCCGCACCAACCGATAAGGTCCGGCTGTCACCAGCTTCCCATTGGGTTTCGGTTCGGGACGGATATTGAAATTGCCGAGCCGGTTGTACACCAGCGTCCACAGCCCTAGTAACGCACCCACGACCATCGTGGCTATTGCGAATGGCGATGAAGGAATGACGAACGGAAGCGGGAACAAGAGCAGCAGGATAAATGCGAACTGAACGGAAACGAGGAATAGGGACATGCGGCCAAGCGTATCAGGAAACCACCGGTAAGAGAAATTCTGAATTAAGGGAGCAACTTTGCCGGAGCGGGTATAAAAATTTCCAGCCTGAATGAATATGACACCGCCTGTGCATTGATGGAATTGAGTGCGAGGTGTGAAATAATGACGGCATGAACAAAATCTCTCTCCTTTCTCTTAAAAATTTCTGTGTTGGGATGTTGCCTCCCGTTGTTTTAAGTGTTGTGGCTTGGCAGGTCGGCATCCTGTTTCCGATTCTGGGCGCGCCGGTTGTCGCCATTGTGCTCGGTCTCATCGTCGGACAATTGTTCGGCCAGCGGGCGGCATGGGAAGCGGGCGTGACGTTCTGTTCCAAAAAAATCTTGCAGGCCTCCATCGTCTTGCTGGGCGCGGGCATGTCGTTGACGCAAGTGGCGCGCATTGGCACGGAGGGCTTGCCCGTGATGATCGGCACCCTGTTGGTTGCGATTGGCGGCGGGTGGTTGATTGGCCGTGCCCTGAAAGTGGAACGCGAAACGCGGATGCTCGTCACCTACGGCACGGCCATTTGCGGTGCGTCTGCGATTGCCACGATGAGCGCGGTGATCAATGCGTCCGGTCCGGCTGTCGCGTTTTCGATCACGGTCATTGTGATTTACAACGTGCTGGGTGCCGTGCTGTTTCCGCCACTGGGACATGCAATGGGGCTCTCGCAGGAATCCTTCGGCATGTGGGCGGGCACGGCCATCAATGACACTTCCTCCGTGCTGGCTGCGGCCACCGTGTATGGCGTCGCTGCGGCTGCTTACGCGGTGGTCGTCAAGTTGACGCGCACACTGGCCATCATTCCGCTGGCGATATTTGAATCTTGGCAGCAAAACAAGTCGTCGCATGAGACCGGTGCTACGTCTCCTGTCTGGTACAAGCTGGTGCCGCCCTTTCTGGTTTTCTTTTTGATTGCCGCAGGGATCAATTCGCTGGGGATCATTCCCGTAACATGGCAGGGTCCGATCAAATTTCTGGCGCATTTCGGCACAACAGTCGCCATGGCGGCCGTGGGTATGTCAAGTTCATTGACCGCCATCAAACAGTCGGGCTGGCGGCCCATTGCATTAGGCGGTATCTTGTGGGTATTGGTTACCATCAGCAGTCTGATTTTGCAGGCATTGTCCGGTCAGCTGTGAGGCGAGTGGTGAGGCGAGTGGCGAGGTGAATTCGGAGAGCCAGTCTCGATTCGATATTCCAATACGGAGTCGTTTGATCATGTGACGCAAGGCCAGCCAATGGGAGGATCGCATGAGCATGAAAAGAATGCAGATCGGCAAGGCGTTCACCTTGATGGAATCCGGCCCCGTTGTGCTGATCACTACCCACGATGGCAAGAAGCCTAACGTGATGACGATCTCGTGGACGATGGTGAACGACTTTACGCCAGCCTTTGCCATCACAACCGGCGCATGGAATCATTCCTTTGCTGCGCTGCGAAAAACGAAAGAGTGCGTGATTGCCATCCCCACTGTGGACATGCTCGATACGGTCGTCAAGGTGGGCACCTGTTCCGGTGCGGATACGGATAAATTCGAGCAGTTCGCGCTGACACCGCTGAAGGGGCGTCATGTGCAGGCGCCCTTGATCAAGGAGTGTCTCGCCAACATCGAATGTCGGGTTGTCGATATCGTCAAGAAGCATAACATCGTGGTGCTCGAAGGCGTGGCGGCCTACTACGATGCTGCGCGAAGAGAAAAGCGTACGGTGCATGCCGTGGGAGACGGCACGTTCATCGTGGAGGGACGCAAGCTCAGTCGCAAGAAAATGATGCGCGACAAGCTTCCGTCGGGTGTTTGATTGACGGCCTGGCGAGTCAGGCGTGAATATTTTTAACGATGGCTTTCGGGAGGGTTGTTTATGAACACGACTACTGGAAGGTTGCAAGATGATGTGGCGGACATCATGGCCACCACTTTGATTAAGGTGGAGATGCAGGATTCGATGCATGCCGTTGCCGAGGTGCTGCACGAGCATCGTTTGTCGTCTGTTCCCGTTGTGGATCCTGTGACGAACGAATGTTTTGGCATCATCAGCCTGAAAGATATCCACCGCCTGAATGCGCAGAAAACGAACCTCAAGGCGATTCGCGCATGGGAAGCATGTACGTACAAACCCATTGCGGTGGCACCTAACGTTTCAATCGAGGCGGTCGGGCAGTTGATGGTGGATCACCGCATTCATCACGTTATCATTTCGGAGAATCGTAAGCTCAAAGGGTTCGTTTCTTCTTTGGATGTTATTGCTGCCTGCGTGGGGTCCTACATGCGATAGCAGCGCAACAACAGCTAAAGGGAAGTTAATTTGTTTTTCAACCTCGGGCGATCCGACATCATCTCATTTGCAGTGTGAACAAAAATAATCATTCTGACGCCGCCTTGATCCGGGCGGCGCGCGCGGCACAAACCGCTGCCATCGCGCAAGGCGATTTCAACAAGGTCGCCGGTTTCTGGACAGATGACATCACTGTGCGTCGTGCACTTGGTCAGGCCGTGAGTGGGGTGGCCGAAGCATTGGCGGCACTCACGCCGAGTGGCGATGCACCGCTGGTGTATCAGCGCGAGGCGGTGTTGGTTGAAGTCAGTTCAAACGGATTGCTGGCATTTGAAGAAGGACGCTGGTCGGGGCATCCCGGCCATGCGCAGGCCGCATCGGTCATCGCTGGACGCTATGCGGCGCAATGGGTCAAGCAAGCGGGGCGCTGGCTGATCCGTTCGGAAATTTTTGTTGCTCTGACGTGACAAAGTGCTGCTTAGTCGGCGGGGTGGGTTCTGGTCGCCTGTTCGCAGGAAGGCCCTGCAGCAGTTTTAGCGATGATGCAGTCGTCTCACAATGGATTGCATGACCTTGTCGGCCATGCCGTGTCCTTGTTCCGCCGCGTGACGCAGCCAGATAATGGCTTCATCATCGCTGTGAGGGACACCTTTCCCCTTGCTGTACATGCCGCCAAGGTTATATTGCGCTTTGGCATAACCCTGGTTGGCCGCTTTGCGATACCAGTGTGCGGCCTGTTCTTCATCTTTCGGCACACCATGGCCTTTCGCGTAAAACACCCCGAGGTTGCATTGCGCTTCGGCATTGCCTTGCTCGGCCGCTTTGCGAAACCACATGAGCGCGGCAGCGAAATCCTTGGTAACGCCTTCGCCGTTGGCATAGCGAAGGGCAAGATTGGTTTGCGCACGCGGATGGCCTTGTTCGGCGGCTTTTTGGTACCAGTAGACCGCTCGGGCATCGTTTTTGGGGACGCCTTGTCCCCGGGCGTAGCGAACGGCCAGATTGTTTTGGGCGCGGGCATCGCCTTGTTCTGCCGCTTTGGTGTACCAGGTGGCGGCTTCTTCGTTATCCTGGGGCACGCCTTGGCCGGTGGCATAGAGGTAGCCCATGTGAACTTGCGCCGGCACGTGGTTTTGCTGGGCAGCCTTGAGAAACCACATTGCCGCTTGCGTGATGTCGCGTTGCACGCCTTCGCCCTTTGAATACATCACGCCCAAACTGTTTTGGGCTTTCGCGTGATTTTGTTCGGCCGCTTTGATGTACCAGGTGGCAGCCAGCGCGTCGTTCTGCGGGACATTGCGACCGTGGTGATACATGCTGCCAAGGTTGTATTGGGCATAGGCATGGCCTCTTTCGGCTGCCTCGCGTAGCCAGAAAAATCCCTGCGTCTCGTCCTGCGGCACACCCCGGCCGTGGAAATACATGTTGCCAAGGTTGTATTGGGCCGGTACATGCCCTTGCTCTGCGGCTTTGCGGAACCATTCGGCGGCGAGGGCGTCGCTTTGCTGAACGCCGATGCCAAGGTCATACATCAGGCTGAGATCGTATTGCGCCTCGATATCGCCACGTTCGGCGAGCGAGTGCAATTCTTCCAGCGAGGATGTTTGCAGAGTGGGGCTCATGTGGACAAAATGTTGACGAAATCCAGAATCAGTGTGCAACTTCGTGATTATAGTGGCTCGGTGCCGTTATTTATTCAAACGGTAAAAGAAATAGGTGGAATCTTCAATTTGCGCTTCTTCAGCCCGATAGGAGGTCGGGCTGAAGTGAAAAAGCGGGTGTGGTTCGGTGGCAGCGTCACGGTGTGGCGCGTGTCAGAGAAAGTCGGACACCGTTCTGCCAAGCACAGAAGGTTTCGTCGTGACTGCACAAGACTGCGGATTAACGCAAGAAGATGTCGTACAAGGAAAGCACCAGTTCCGCGATAATCAGAACGATGATGTACCACTCCAGGCGAAGCGCGTGACGGTTATTCAGCACGTCGAGCAGGGTTTCCGCTGTCTGCGAAATAAGGTTCAGCTTGCGTTCCAGTGCGGCGTGGCGCTCCAGGATTTCAAACTCATCTTCCAGGCGGTTGTACAGCCCTTGCAGGGCTGGGTTGTCCCACAATACTTCGGGTTTTTCGGGAATGTTGACACGCCCGACCATCATGTATTCGGACAGCAGCATGGTGCCGATATGACGGAGCATTTCCTTGGGTTTGCCGCTGATGCGACCGTGACGCTCGAGGTCAACGGCCAAGGGTTCAATGCGCTCGATGTTGTGCGAAACTTTCGCTTCATACTGCGAGAGGACGACGCTTTTGGCGAGCACATCGGCGATGATTTGCAGGCGCTCGACTTCGACATTGCGAATGGTGATGGTGTTGCCACGCATGCCTTCGCGCGCATCCGGCTCTACGCGGATAAAAACTTCTTCTAATTCTGGGGATGCATACGGTCCGGAAATGAGCGTAGCCAATCGCATAAGGATGACGGCTTCGTGCAAGGGATCCACCGCGAAGAGGACGACGGCGCCAAAACGATACAGCACAGCCACGCCGCCTTCGATGTCGATGGTCAAAGGGGTGAGTGCCAGGCTGTCGGCTTCTTCCAGCGCACGTAAATCAATGCGATCGCCAACCAGCAGCGCGCGGGCCTTGAAACTGTTTTTTCCGGAGAGAAGAGGTTGTTCGCTCATAAAAGATGACCAGCGTGCCGGTTATTTTTAAAACCGCCGGACCGTGTGAAAACGGCCCGGCGATCTGACGAACATTATATGACGGCGGGGAGCCGTCACGTGACTTAAATCAGGGTTGTGAGTAAAAACACAACGATGAATTAGATCACGCCTTGCGCCATCATCGCGTCGGCAACCTTGACGAAGCCAGCGATGTTTGCGCCGTTGATGTAGCTGACGCTGCCGTCCGGACGGGTGCCGTACTTCACGCATTGCTCGTGGATGGCCTTCATGATGCCGGCCAGACGCTGGTCGACTTCATCGCGGGTCCAGTACAGGCGTTGCGCTGCCTGGGACATTTCCAGACCGGAGGTGGCGACACCGCCGGCGTTGGCTGCTTTGCCCGGTGCGTACAGGACGCGCGCCTCTTCAAACATGTAAGCGGCTTCGATGGTGGAAGGCATGTTGGCGCCTTCGCCGATGGCAATCACGCCATTTTTGATCAGGGTCTTGGCGTCTGCACCGTTGAGTTCGTTTTCGGTTGCGCTCGGGAAAGCGAGTTCAGCCGGTACGTGCCACGGGGTTGCGCCCGGCACGAATTTCGCGCCAACGCGTGCTGCGTATTCGCTGCAACGGCCGTATTCGACGTTCTTGACTTGCATGAGCATCGCCAGTTTTTCCGGGGTGAAGCCAGCTTCGTCGATGACGGTGCCGCCGGAGTCGGAAACGGTGATGACTTTCGCGCCGAGTTGCATGAGCTTCTCAACGGTGTACTGTGCGACGTTGCCGGAACCGGAAACCAGTGCGCGCATGCCGTTCATGCTCTTGCCGGTGCGTTTCAGCATTTCATTGACGAAATAGACGCAGCCATAACCAGTCGCTTCCGGACGAATCAGGGAGCCGCCGTAGGAGAGACCGCGACCGGTCAGTACGCAGTCGGATTTGTTCGACAATTTCTTCAGCATGCCGTTCATGAAGCCGATTTCACGGCCGCCCACGCCGATGTCGCCGGCCGGAACGTCGGTGTCAGAACCGATGTGGCGATACAGTTCGGTCATGAAGGATTGACAGAAGCGCATGATTTCATTGTCGCTCTTGCCCTTCGGGTCGAAATCGGAACCGCCTTTGCCGCCGCCCATCGGGAGGGTGGTCAAGGAGTTCTTGAAAGTTTGTTCGAATGCGAGGAATTTCAGGATGCCCAGATTGACGGTCGGGTGGAAACGCAGACCGCCTTTGTACGGACCAATTGCCGAGTTGTGCTGGATGCGATAACCACGATTAACTTGGGTGTTGCCCTTGTCGTCAACCCAGGAAACGCGGAATTGAATGAAACGCTCCGGTTCGACGATGCGGTCGATGACAGAGGCGTATTGCGGGTTCTTTTCGATGAACGGCCACAAGCTGCCCATTACTTCGGTCACGGCTTGATGGAATTCGGATTGGCCAGGGTCACGTTGTTTGACATTGTCCAAAAACTGTTGAAGGGTAATCATTTAGTATGCTCTTTCAAGGTGAAGTTACGTTCAGGGTTGTCTTTCGGATAACTCTGGGCTTATTGGTGGCTAAAATCCGTTCCTTGTGTCGGCGCTGTCTTTGGTGAGACCTGAACCCTTCCATCGCACTTCGCCCTTTTTGGGGGCGCCTCTTTGTGGAAAATTGCCGAATTACAAAAGTGTCATAAAGTAATCGTGTTTTTTAAGAAAAATATCAGTTACTAAAAATAGCGTTTGATAAAAAGGGAAAATAATAAACTAAGCCGAAATATTAATTTGCTATAAAATGCAAGTCAACCTTAATTAACTATTTTTTTTGCGCAATATGATTACCCTGAAAAGTTTAAAAATTGATTCTCGCCTGCATCGTCGGATCAAGATCAATGCCGCAAATTTAGGCGTTGCGATTGGCCTGTATGCGGAAGCGTTGATGACGACCGCGCTCAAGATGAACGACCTCGTTAATATGGAAATCAAGCGCTTAGGCGAAGAAAACGCCAAGAACAACGTCGCCAAAGACCAGAAACCCCAAGAGTAAATTACCCCGCGCAGCGCGGGCGATGGCCTTACTTTAAATTGGGGTCAGAGTAATTTTTTATGCATTAAAAAATCAAAAAATATAATGCTCGAAAAATCCACCGCGACTCTGTCCCTGATATCGAGATAATCACCAATATAATGCGCGATTAATATTATCTCGAATAATAAATATTAATAGAGATAATCGTTTTTATTATTATGTTTGTTTAAAAATTGCGCGCTGTGGCGTGGGCGCGTTTCTGTGGTGTGGGGTGTAGGGCTGTAAAAAATGCTTTCAGGGGAAACAAATGACTCTGTCCCTGTAAAATTTTTACGCAAAAAGCCAATTTTACTCCGACCCTAATTTTCAGCTTGTTTGAATAGCGTGCTGTGTTTGCCCGTCCCAACAATGGGGGGCAATCAAGCGTGCTGGCGCTTTTCGTGATGTGCGAGCGGGATCAATTGACGCGCGCGAGGCTGCGCCGGACTGAGAGGGCGGCGCCCAGCCAGCCCAGTGTGGCGCTAACCAATAGCAGCATGACGCAAGACTGCAGCCCGAGCGGGCTTAATCGCAGATCGGCGCCGTAGAGTCTGGCGAGTTCAGCCAGCGCAATGTTGAGCGGAATCAGGGCGAGCGTGGCAATCGCCAGCGCAATGCATCCGGCACCCAGGCCGAGCAGGGCACCCATGTAGTGGAAGGGGCGGCGGATGAACGCGTCGGTCGCGCCCACGAGTCGCATCAAGGCAATTTCTTCCTGGTGCGACATCACCTGGAGGCGAATCGTATTAAATGCCACCGCGACGACCACGATCCCCATGGCGCCGCCCAGGAACAGCAGCACCAGATTGATGACATGCATGAGTGCGGCAAGGCGTTTGATCCAGGTGAAATCGAGCTGCACCTTGTCGACGTTGGGAAGGGTTTTCAGTTGGTCGGCTACCAGTTCAATGCGTGCGGTTTCTTCCGGGCGCGGACTATTTTCCAACCGAACCAGATAGGCGTCAGGCAAGGGATTGCCGCCGAGTGCGGCGATGGCCTCGTTGAGGCCGCTTTTGCTCTTGAGCGTTTCAAGCGCTTTCTCTCGCGGGACAAACGTGGCGCTGGCACTCAAGCCATAATTCTTGAATGCATCGCGAATGGAGGGAGCTAGTTTCTCGGTGACTTCACGCGACGCGCTGGGCTTCATGAAAACGCTGATTTCGGCGTGCGTTTCCAGTTGCGTGGTCAGCGGCTTGAGGTTTTCCAGAAGGGTGACGCCGCAAAAAGGCAAGGCCAGCGTCATGGTCAGCGCCAGCAAATTCAGCAAAAAATTGACGGGCGCATGGCGCAGATGGGCGCCGAGCGCGGAGAGCGAGTAAGCCCATTGTCGGAAACAGTTAATCATCCGACGCTCCTTGGCGACAGCGGACGCCGGTCGTTCACCAGTTGGCCGCCACGCAAATACAGGACGCGGCTGGCGCGGTGCAGGTACTTGTCGTCATGCGTGGAAATCAGGCAGGTGACGCCCGCATCCTTGAATGCGGTCAGCGCATCCAGCACGCGGTTGGCGCTGGCGCGATCGAGGTTGGTGGTGGGCTCGTCGGCCAGAATGATTTGCGGACGATTGACGAGCGCGCGGGAAATTTCAACGCGCTGTTGCTCGCCACCGGAAAGCATCATGGGCATGGACTGCGCGCGATCCAGCATGCCGACTTTGTCGAGCGCAGCACGTGCGCGCGTTTCGGCTTCTTGCGCGGCGATGCCGACAATCAGCATGGGCAGCATGACGTTGGCAAGCACGGTGCGATCGGTCAGCAGGTTTTGGCGTTGCATGATCAAGCCGATGTTGCGGCGCAAAAAAGGAATGCCGGCGCGGTCGATCTCGCCGATATCCTGCCCGTTGACCAGCACGCTACCGCTGGTGGGCCGATCAATGGCCGCGATCATTTTTAATAAAGTGGATTTGCCGGCGCCGGACGGGCCCGACAGAAAAACCAGTTCGCCTTGCGCGACGGAGAGCGTAACGTCCTGAAGCGCGAAAATATTGCCCGTGTATTGGCGGGAGACGTTTTGAAATTGGATCATCGCAGCCATGATAGAGAGGCGGTCAGCCTAGCAAAGCATCCACAAAATCTTCGGCACAAAACGGTTGTAAATCTTCCAGCTTTTCGCCGACACCGATGAAGTAAACGGGGATGGGGCGAGATTGGGCGATGGCGGCGAGGACGCCGCCTTTCGCCGTACCGTCGAGTTTGGTGATGACGAGACCGGTGAGGCCCAAGGCATCGTCAAACGCTTTGACCTGCGTGAGCGCATTCTGTCCAGTGTTGCCATCAATGACCAGCAAGACTTCCTGGGGCGCCGTGTCCAGTCCTTTGCCGATCACGCGTTTAACCTTTTTGAGCTCTTCCATCAGATGCAGTTGTGAAGGAAGTCGTCCGGCCGTATCGAGCATCAGCACATCCATGCCGCGCGCTTTGGCCGATTGGACGGCATCGAAAGCCACGGCAGCCGGGTCGCCCGACACTTGCGAAATGACCGTGACGTTGTTGCGCTCGCCCCAGGCCGCAAGCTGTTCGCGTGCGGCGGCGCGGAAGGTGTCGCCCGCTGCCAACAGCACTTTTTGATCATGTGCTTGCAAATGTTTGGCCAGTTTGCCGATGGTGGTGGTTTTGCCAACGCCGTTGACGCCGGCGATCATCATGACCAAGGGATGATGTTGTCCTAACACCAGTTGTTTTTCGAGCGGCTTGAGCATGGTGATCAAGCGTTCGCGCAGCGCGGCGCGGATTTGATCCGGTTCCGTCAGTTTGCGGTCTTTGACCTCTTGCTTGAGCGCGTCGAGCAAAGCACTGGTGGCATCCACGCCCGCATCGGCCATCAGGAGAGCGGTTTCCAGCTCTTCATACAAGTCGTCATTGATTTGCGTGCCCGTGAAAAGCGTCGTCAGACTGGAGGATGTTTTTGACAGGCCAGCCTTGAGTTGAGACAGCCAGGAGCCACGATTTGACGAGGACGCGGACGCATCGGGTGATGCCGATTCGACGGGAGATGCGGTGGAACTTTTTTTGAAGAGACTGAACATCGATGAGCAAATAGGCAAAGCCATGATTGAAACGCTACAATGGCCTCATTCTACCAGAGGGCGCGCAATGAATTTTCGGAAAATGCGATGGGGGTTGTCAATTTTGCTGACGGCTTGTGCAGTCTTGGCGCAGGCGGAGCCCGCCGCGGAATTCATGCTGAAAAACGGCATGAAAGTGATCGTTCGGGAAGATCATCGATCGCCCACAGCGGTTCACATGGTGTGGTACAAGGCCGGTGCGATGGACGAAGTCAGCGGCACGACGGGTGTAGCGCATGTGCTGGAACACATGATGTTCAAGGGAACCAAAACGATCAAGCCGGGCGAATTCAGTCGGCGCGTGGCGGCACTGGGCGGCCGCGAAAACGCGTTCACGGGTCGGGATTACACCGCGTACTATCAGCAAATTGACCGATCGCGTCTGGAAAACGTGATGAAGCTGGAGGCTGATCGCATGACGAATCTGGCGCTCAGCGACAAGGAATTTACACCGGAGATTCAGGTCATCATGGAAGAACGCCGCTGGCGCACGGATGATCGCGCGTCGGCATTGTTGTACGAAACTTTGTATGCCACGGCCTTTGTGGCGCACCCCTATCACTGGCCGATCATCGGCTGGATGGACGATTTGCGGCAGATGCGCGCAGAGGATGCGCGGCAGTGGTACAGGCGTTGGTACGCGCCGAATAATGCCACCTTGGTGGTGGTCGGGGATGTTCAAGCGGAGCAGGTGCGGCGATGGGCTGAAAAGCATTACGGCAAAATTCCGGCACGCGCCCTTCCGACGCGACGTCTTCAGGAAGAACCGCAGCAGCGCGGGATACGACGCGTGGCGGTGAAAGCCCCGGCAGAAAATCCGATCGTCGCGCTGGCCTTCAAGGTGCCAACGTTGCGAGCGGTGGAGAAAGATGATGACGTGTACGCGCTGGATGTACTGGAAGCCGTGCTGGACGGCTACGACAATGCGCGACTGAATGCGACGCTGGTGCGCGCGGATCGCGTGGCCAATAGTGTGAGCGCCAGTTATGCCGCCACCGGGCGCGGGCCCGCCTTGTTTGTATTAAGTGGCGTACCGGCCCAGGGCACGAGCGTGGAGGAACTGGAACAGCGACTTCGTGGCGAAGTTGAGCGGGTCGCCAGCGAAGGCATCACGGAAGCAGAACTGCGGCGCGTCAAGACGCAGTTGGTCGCATCACAAGTGTACAAGCGGGATTCGCCATTCGAGCAGGCGCTCGAAATCGGCGCGATGGAAATGACGGGTATTGGGCATCGCCACATCGAGCGGCTGATCGAACGGCTTCAAGCTGTGACGCCGCAGCAAGTTCAGGCGGTGGCGAAAAAATATTTTGTCGACGATACCTTGACCGTGGGGACGTTGGTGCCCATGCCGTTGCACGCGAGTGTGCGCACGGTGGCGCAGAAAGAAGCAAAAAAATGAACAGGACATCCATTTTCACGAAAACGTCACTCCTACTGTTCTTCGCCTGCGCGATGAGCGCGGCGCAGGCGGCGCCCGTCGATGCCTGGACACTGCCGAATGGCGCGCGCGTGCTGTTCGTGAAGAGTCATGCGGTGCCGATTGTGGACATCGCCGTCAATTTGGATGCAGGGGCGCGCCGGGACCCACAGAATCAATCCGGGTTGGCCGCGATGACGTGCGGCATGTTGCGAAAAGGCGTGACAGCCGATCGCAGCGCGCCCGCGATGAGCGAAGCGCAATTGTCGGACGCGATGGCGGACATCGGCGCAGAGATCGATTGCAGCGTGGATGGTGATCGTGCCATCGTGAAGTTGCGCACCCTGTCGCAGGCGCGCGAGCAAGACACGGCGCTGACACTGATGGGGCGAATGTTGGCCCATCCCGCCTTTCCGGAAAATTTTCTGACGCGCGAAAAAGCGCGATCGATCGCGGCGATCAAGGAAGCCGATACCAAACCCGGGCCGATTGCTGACAAAGTATTTTGGCGCGCCATGTATGGGTCGCATCCGTACGGCAATCGACCGACTGTCGATTCCATCGATTCGATCACGCAAGCGGATCTCGTTGCCTTTCACCGCGCACATTACGCATCGTCTCGTGTTGTGATCGCGATCGTCGGCGATGTCTCGCGTGAACAGGCGGGGGAGATGGCACGACAGTTGACCGAACGCTTGCCGTCTGCATCGCAGGGTTTGCCGACGGTGGTGGATGTGCTGGCGCCCACAGCGCATGAAAAACGCATTGCGCACCCGGCCAGTCAGGCGCATATCATGATGGGGATGCCTGCAATGGCGCGCAATGACGCGGATTATTTCGCCCTCATCGTTGGGAACTACATATTGGGCGGCGGCGGGTTCGTGTCGCGCTTGGTGCATGAGGTGCGCGAAAAGCGTGGCATGGCGTATAGCGTGCGCAGCGGTTTCAGTCCGATGCAGCAGCCCGGCCCGTTTCAGATTGGATTGCAGACAAAGAAAGAGCAGTCCGCTGAAGCTATTCAAGTGGTGCACGACACGCTGGCAAAATTTTTGCACGACGGCCCAACCACAGCAGAGTTGAAAGCTGCAAAAGATTACATGATCGGCGGGTTTGCCTTGAACGTCGATACGAATAGCAAGATGCTGGCGAATGTGTCGGCGATCGGTTTTTACGGATTGCCGCTCGATTATCTGGATACGTGGAAACAGCATGTGGCCAACGTCACAGCCAAGGATGTGCGCGCAGCCTTTCAACGCAAGATCGATCAGCAGCGAATGGTTACTGTGATTGTGGGTACGCCGGAATGAGAGTGAAATGAAAGCGCCGAATAAAAAAAAGGTGGTAAAAAAATCGGGTGCCGGATCGCAGCGGCAGCAGGTGCGCATTATTGGCGGACAGTGGAAACGCAGCACCTTGCCGGTGGCGGAGAGTGACGGCTTGCGCCCGACACCGGATCGCGTGCGCGAAACGGTATTTAACTGGATTGAGCATCTGATTGGGCGGGACTGGCAGCGCATGAATTGTCTCGACTTGTTTGCCGGAACGGGGGCGTTGGGGTTCGAGGCGGCCAGTCGAGGCGCGGCGCACACCACGCTGGTTGAGACCAGCCCGCTCGCCGTGCGTCAATTGAAGGCCGCCAAGGAAAAATTGCACGCTGAACAAGTGGCGGTGCTGCAGGGCGAGGCTTTCGGTACGGTAGAGCGCATGGCGCGCAACGGGCAGCAATTTGATATGGTTTTTCTCGATCCGCCGTATAGCGAGGACTGGCTTCCTCGGATCGTGCCGCATTGCGCGGCGATTCTGAAGGAAAATGGCTTGTTGTACGCTGAATCGGCCTATTCGCTCACAGAGCAGGAAGGGGCATTGGGGGCGAGCTGGCTCCAAGGATGGGACATTATTCGTTCAGATCGGGCTGGCGCAGTGTTTTATTACCTGTTGGCGATGTCCAAATAGTTGATTTTTCGGGCATAATGTAACCCTTTTTCAAGAAAATCCGAGGGGATTTGATGGCGATTGCTGTATATCCGGGGACGTTCGATCCGCTGACGCGTGGTCATGAAGATCTGGTGCGTCGGTGCGCCGGAATGTTCGACCAACTCATCGTGGGTGTTGCAGAAAGCCGCACCAAGCGTCCTTTCTTCACGATGGAAGAGCGGCTGCAAATCGCCAATGACGTGCTCGGTCATTATCCGAACGTCGTAGTAGACAGTTTTACCGGGCTGCTCAAGGATTTCGTGCGTAAGCACGATGCGCGGGTGATTGTGCGTGGGCTGCGCGCTGTCTCCGACTTTGAATATGAATTCCAGATGGCTGGCATGAATCGCTACTTGATGCCGGAAGCTGAAACCATGTTCATGACGCCCTCGGATCAATATCAATTCATCTCCGGCACCATCGTGCGCGAGATTGCTTTCATGGGCGGCGACGTGTCGAAATTCGTGTTCCCGTCCGTCGAAAAGTGGCTCAAGCAAAAGCTGGCCCTCATGAAAGATTGAGTCCTGATGGGCTGAAGCTACATGGCTTTGTTCATTACCCAGGATTGCATCAATTGCGATGTGTGCGCCCCCGAGTGTCCGAACGAGGCAATCACGCTCGGGCCGGAAATCTACATCATCGACCCCGACAAGTGCACCGAGTGTGTGGGGCACTACAACGAACCGCAATGCCGGATCGTGTGTCCGGTCAACTGCATTTTCCCCAATCCCGAAAAAGTCGAAACGCAAGCGCAACTGCGCGAAAAGTTCGAGCGGCTGCAGACGTTCAAATAATCACGCGTTGCGCGAGGCCCATGTGCCTGGCGAAAGAAGGCATTTAGGCAGGCAGTCTGTCGTTGTTCAGCGTGGGGATGCGCGCGGCATGACCGAACGCCGCGGCAATACTGGCCAAGGCACTGTTTGTGCGCGGATTGGCCAGATACATGACGTCGTCCAGATGACGGAGATGCCGGTTGTCGCCGCCTTGGCTGCTGTCTCCCCATGCGACCACCGATCCATCCTTGCGCAATGCAGCAAAAGCGCCCCAGGGTGTCGAATAAATCTTGATGATGGGGACTTGGCCGTTCAGCAATTTAGCCACGTTGCGACTATTGCCGCCGCCGGTTGGATCGCCCCAGGTAATCACGGAACCATCTTCGCGCAATGCGGCAAAGGCGGCGTTCGTGGCAAACACTTTGACGACGGGGACGGATCCGTCCAGGAGTGACGAGACAGGTCTACAGTCGCCGCCTGCGTTTGGGTCGCCCCATGTGACGACAGAGTTGTCTGCACGCAGCGCAGCAAAAGCGTAGTTGGTTGCGTACACATGCAAGATGGGAATGGAACCGTCCAGCAAATGTGCGACCCGTGCGCTGTTGCCACCGCTTGCTGTATCGCCCCAGGTTACGACAGAACCATCTTCGCGCAAGGCCGCAAAAGCCGAACTGGTCGAGAAGATCATGATGACGCCAATCGAACCATCGAGTTGCGGTGCAAGATGGGTGCGGATCGTGCCGCCGCGTGCATCGCTTCCCCATGTGATGACGGAACCGTCTTCGCGCAGCGCGGCAAACGAATAGGCTGTCGAGAACATCCGCACAACCTTGATGGAGCCGTTGAGCATGTGGGAAACGTCAAGACAGTTTCCGCCAACACAGATGTGACCCCAGGGCACCACAGAGCCATCTTGACGCAGCGCAGCGAACGCGCCAAAAGAAGAGAATATTTGTATGACCGGGATGGCGCCATTGAGTTGATGGGCGACGTCACTGGAATCGCCGCCGCAGACGGCATCGCCCCAAGTGACAACCGACCCATCAGCGTGGAGCGCGGCAAAGGCGCGACCAGCGGACAAGACGTTGGTAACCGGTGTCGTGCCGTTCAACTGATCAATGACTTCGGTGCTGTCGCCGCCGCAATTCGGATCGCCCCATGTAATCACGGAACCATCCTCGCGTAGCGCGGCAAAAGCAGCGCCGGTCGAAAAAATCGTGACGGTTTTGACGTTGCCGTCGAGCGCGTGCGCCACTCGCGTGCTATCGCCTCCCGCGGCAGGGTCGCCCCAGGTGACGACCGATCCATCTTCGCGCAAGACCGCAAAAGCGCGATGGGAAGAAAAAATTTGCACCACTTTGATTGCCCCATTCAACATTGCAGCGACATGACCGCTATCGCCGCCAGCGGTGGCTTGCCCCCAGGTGACGACGGAGCCATCACCGCGCAGAGCGGCGAAGGCATGACGATTCTGACATTCCGCACCACTGTGTCCAGGAAAACCGAAGGTGTTTGGCGCCGGGATCAAATCAACGAGACCGATCCAGTCCGTTTGAGGCGGTATGTTTTGCTCGGGTGTTTCGGTGGTTGGCGTTTTGATAGCGCGCCCCGGTTTGGTGCGCGCTATCAAACGATTATCCGGACGATAGGGGCCGAAGGAGGGGCGCCCATGTGAAAAGTAGTCACATATTTTATGAGCAAATTGTCGGGCTGGCATGTGGTTTCCTTCGATGATTGGTGACTTTGGCAGAGATGAAAAAACTTGTTAAAAGCGAAGTCGTCGTCAATTTTTAGAAAAGAAAGCTTCATGTAATACCACTGAATCGCCCTAAGAAAACGGTACTTATTGAGTGTATAAACAATTTGAATGATTAAAAGGGTGCGGGAGAAATGTTTGTGGGATAAGTGAAGGCGAAATGTGTAATGTCAAACGATTTCAAAATGAACCCTGAAAAGGATGGTACAAAAACTTGCTGTGCAAATGCGACGTAATCGTTTGATTCTCATCAAGGAAGACGCGTTTCGCTTTGACAAAGATTTCGCTGCGGAATGTGCCGCCATGGCTGCGTCGTGCAGTCATGCATTTTTCATTTGATGGGGGAATAAAAATAGCGCGTCAGAAAATCGCGCATGAGAATGAAAGATCGCGCGCCGTTACATTAAAACGACGCGCGCCACTGCTGGGGGACGTGACGCAAAGCGGAAGGCGTGCGGCTGACGGCCAAGGCGCACAAGAAATGCGTGAGTTTCTCGGCGGGGACGTGACGCAACGCATGACCGTTTTGTTGAACGGCGGCCGTGCACAGCGATTCGGTTTTTAATGCATCGGGAGCATATTGCAGTGCGTGACCGTTGCGTGTAACAGCGGCAAAGCATAAGGCCTCGGTCATCAGCGCGGGGGGGATATATTGCAGCGCCAATCCTTCGCGCTCCAGGGAAGCCAGACACAGAGAGGCATTCAAGATTTCCACTGGCACATACTGAATGGCATAAGCGTCAGCGGCAACGGCCTGCGTGCAGAGAGCGAGGGTGCGAAGATCGTGCGGCACATGGCGCAGCGCCATCCCGATGCGAGAGACGGCAAGCAGGCAAAGCGCCTGGGTGAGTTGTTCGTTCGGCACATGTTGCAGCGCCTCGCCGTGCTGACGAACCGCTGCGGCGCAAACTTGCGCGCTACGTAAAGAAGCAGGGACGTACTGAAGCGCCATGCCATCGTTGATGACCGCGCGTTCGCAAAGCGATTCCGTGCAAAAGCGCGGCGGGACGAATTGCAAGGCGTAACCGTCGGTTTCCACGGCTTTGCGGCAGATGGCTTCGGTGCAGGTGAGATCCGGAACGTATTGCAGAGCAACCGGATTGCGTGAAACGGCTTTCAGGCAAACGGCTTCGGTGCAGACGTCAGGCGGGACAAATTGCAGCGCACAGCCTTCGGTCGACACCGCCTCGAGGCACACGGCTTCCGTGCGAAATTGCGGTGGCAAAAATTGCAGGACATACCCTTCAAGCGCGACCGCTTCACGCGCCGCTTCGATATTCGACACCTCGATCATTCTCTGCTGCATGGCGCAAGTTTACTTGCCGATACAAAACCGAGAGAAGATCATGCCGAGCAAATCGTCCGTCGACACGGCGCCGGTGATGACGCCCAGTTGATCTTGCATGAGGCGCAGTTCTTCGGCAAACAAATCCAGGGCGGGATCTTCGGATTCGGCGTGATGAAGTGCGGCTTCCAGATGATCGTGGGCATTGCGCAATGCGATCAAGTGGCGTTCGCGCGCCAGATACAGCGATTCACCGGAAGGCTGCCATCCGGCCACGCGCAGCAACGCGTGACGCAGTAGTTCGATACCGGATTTATCGTGTGTGGAAAGGTAAACGCTGACGACACCGCCTATTTCGTCCACGCCAGGTTTGTGACCAGAGAGATCAATCTTGTTCCAGACGCGGATGACCGGCACGTCTTCCGGGAAATCTTGCGCGACCAGTTCATCGGCGCGCGTCGGGCCGCGATCAGCATCCAGCAGGTGCAGGATCACATCCGCACGACCCAGTTCGGCCCATGTGCGTTCGATACCGATCCGCTCCACTTCGTCGCTGGATTCGTCAGAAGAGCGTATGCCTGCGGTGTCGGTCAGATTGATCGGCACACCTTCGATTTGAATGGTTTCGGTCACTTTGTCGCGCGTGGTGCCGGGAATGGGCGTGACGATAGCGACGTCGGCACCGGCCAGTGCGTTGAGCAAGGAAGATTTACCCACGTTGGGCAAGCCTGCCAGCACCACATTCAAGCCTTCGCGCAAGAGCGCGCCTTGCGCCGCTTGTTTGAACAAATCAGTGAGGGCCCCTGTGATGCCGGTGAGTTGTTTGTGTGCGTCGGTCTTTTTGAAAAAGTCGATGGATTCTTCCGGAAAATCGAGCGTGGCTTCGACGAGCGTGCGCAATTCAGTAATGCGCGTGGCGAGTGTGCGGACGGATTCTGAAAAGACACCCGAGAGCGAACGCGAAGCCGAGCGGGCAGCTGCTTCGGTCGACGCGTCGATCAAGTCCGCAATCGCTTCCGCCTGCGCGAGGTCGATTTTGTCGTTGAGGAAGGCGCGCCGGGTGAATTCGCCCGGTTCCGCTGCGCGCAAGCCCATGTCTTTACCAGCTTGGAGACAACAGCTCAGCAGCATTTGGGTGACAACCGGCCCGCCGTGGCCGTGCAATTCCAGCACGTCTTCTCCGGTATAGGAATGCGGCCCCTTGAAATAAATGGCGAGACCCTGGTCAATCAGGTTGCCCTCGCGATCCTTGAAAGGCAGGTAGGTCGCGTATCGGGGCGTCAGCGTTGCTTTACCCAGAAGTGGTTGGAACAGGGGCGAAAGATTTTTGCCTGAAATGCGAATGATGCCAACGCCGCCGCGCCCAGAGGGGGTGGCAATGGCAACAATGGGGGATGAATCAAAAGACATCGTCATCGAATATTAGCAGCGGGGTTAAAAGAGAAAAAAGAGAAATTCGTGTGCCATTGTAAGGGGTTTAACGGGGGAAATGATTGTTTTCGCTCAAAGCGGTCTGGCAATCATATTTCCCCTCAATGATATCCGGCTCAAAGAAGCACCATTTCACTTGCGGCCAGCGTTCCTGGATGCGGTCCTCGACACGGTTGATCGCATCGATCAGCGCGCGGTCGGATGGTTGCGTGCTCATCTTGGCTTGGACGGCAATCATGAGTTCTTCGCCCCATTGCAGCGTGATCAGGTTGATCACGCTTTCCACCTCTTCCTGCGCGTCGACGAATTGCCGGATGGCGGCCTGTTTTTCGGGAGAGGCCGACTCGCCGGTAATCATGGCTTTGACTTCGCGCGTGATAAAGAACGCCACGACCATCAGCAAGGCGCCCACGCAAATCGAACCGATGGCATCCCAGATCGGGTTGCCGGTCACGACGGAGAGAATGACCGCGAAGAAGGCGATCATGAGGCCGAGTAGCGCGGCGATGTCTTCGCCGGCGACGACCATGAGTTCGGATTGGCGGGTTTCACGGAACCAGCGGTAGAAGGATTTGCCTTGGGACAGTTTGCGGATTTCCCGCATCGCGCCAGCGAGCGAGAAAGCTTCCAGGGCTACAGAGATGCCCAGCACCACCAGGGCAACGGTCGCGTTTTTCAGCGGTTCCGGATGGTTGAGGTGGGCAATGCCTTCCATGACCGAGTACGCGCCGCCCATGAAGAAGAGCAAGAGCGCCACCATCATGGCCCAGAAATACACGACGCGCGCATAGCCCATGGGATGGGATGCATTCGGCGGGCGTTTGGCTTCACGCAGCCCAAACAGCAGGAAAACCTGATTGGTGCAATCTGCCAGCGAGTGGATGGCTTCTGCCAGCAAAGTGTTGGAGCCGGTGTAGAGCGAGGCGGCAAATTTGCAGATGGCAATACCACCGTTCGCGCCCAGCGCATAGAGGATGGCTTTGACAGAGCCTTCGGAAGGAGCAGACATAGGCAGTTGACGGATAAATTATTAGGACATGGTTGCCGGCGTTGCACCACGCAAGCAAAGAGGGAATTTTACAGGACCGCGCAGCGAAACAAGCTTTCGTGGAATAATAACGCTTTGAGCGTTTATCCTCGGTAGCGAGGTGGAAGAGATCATGAGCACAGCAAACAAGGCAGGCGCAGACGGCGCCGCAAAACCGGTGACAGTGACCCGGAAAACCTTTGATGAAGTCATGGTGCCGACGTACGCGCCGAGCGAGATGGTCCCGGTGCGCGGTGCTGGGCTGGATGTGTGGGATCAGACGGGCACGCGTTATCTGGATTTTACGGCGGGCATCGCGGTGACGGGGCTGGGGCATGCCCATCCGGTCTTGGCGGATGCCATTTGCGCGCAAGCCCGGTCGCTCTGGCATGTGAGCAATATTTACACGAACGAGCCGGTGTTGCGCCTCGGGATGGCGATGACGCAAGCGACTTTTGCGGATCGGGCTTTCTTTTGCAATTCCGGGGCGGAAGCGAATGAGGCCGCATTCAAATTGGCGCGGCGATATGCCTTCAACAAGTTTGGCCCCAAGAAAAGCAAAATCATTTCCTGCCTGAATTCGTTTCATGGCCGGACCCTGTTTACGGTGAGCGTGGGCGGACAGCCCAAATATTCCGATGGGTTCGGACCGCTGCCAGAAGATATCGACCACATTCCGTACAACGATATCGCGGCGGCGCGCGCGGCCATCACGGACGATGTGTGCGGGGTCGTGGTCGAACCCGTGCAAGGCGAAGGCGGTGTGATCCCGGCGACGAAGGAATATCTGCAAGCTTTGCGCGAGATTTGCAACGAGAAAAAAGCCCTGCTGATTTTCGACGAAATTCAGAGCGGCATGGGGCGGACCGGCCATCTCTTTGCTTACATGGATTATGGCGTGGCGCCGGATATTCTGACGTCAGCCAAGGCGCTGGGTAACGGGTATCCGATCGGCGCGATGCTGACGACGAACGAAATCGCCAGCGTGTTTGCGCCCGGCGTGCATGGCACGACGTACGGGGGCAATCCTTTGGCGGCGACTGTGGCGCTGAAGGTCATGGAGATTATCAACACGCCCGAGTTTTTATCGCGCGTTCGCCATGCTGGCGAGCAGTTGCAAAAAACATTGCGCGGCATCGTGGCGGATTACCCCCAGGTGTTTTCCGGCGTGCGCGGCAAAGGCTTGTTGATTGGCTTGATCATGGCGGAGCAATATCGGGGCAAATCCAAAGAGATCACCGCGCTTGCAGAAAAAGAAGGCTTGATGCTGCTGATTGCGGGCATGGATGTGGTGCGCTTCGTCCCCGCGCTGATTGTGTCGGACAAGCAGATTGCCGAAGCGGGGCAGATGTTGCGTAAGACCGCTGCGGCATTTCTCAAAGCGAATCCATGACTTTTATGCCGTCCCCCTGTGAGGGGGACGGTTAGGATGGGGGTGCGATGCTCACGCGAAGCGTAAATTGCACCTCCCTTTTTCCGATCATCGTTTGGATGCCGATTTCACCACCGCATACCGTGCCAGGGTGCGCTTTCTCGCCGCATCGTGGTCAATGATCGGATGCGGATAGTTCTCACCCAAGACGACGCCCGCTTTCTCTAAAATATTTTCAGGCGCGAGCCAGGGCGCGTGAATATGTTTGCTATCCAGCTTGCGCAGTTGCGGCAGGTGGCGCTTGATGAAAACGCCATCCGGATCGAATTTTTGCGATTGTGTGACGGGATTGAAAATGCGGAAATAGGGTTGTGCGTCGCAGCCGGAAGATGCGGCCCATTGCCATCCGCCGTTGTTGGCGGCGAGGTCGAAATCGTTCAAGTGGCGCGCAAAATAATCTTCACCCCAGCGCCAGTCGATGCCTAAATCCTTGATGAGAAAACTCGCGGTCACCATGCGCAGGCGGTTGTGCATGAAGCCGGTGGTGTTCAATTGCGTCATCGCAGCATCGACAAGCGGATACCCGGTTTGTCCCGCGCACCAGGCGTCAAAATGGATCAAGGCATCACCGTCGTCTTCCCACGAGATGTTGTCGAACGCGGGTTTGAAGGCATGATCCACCACCTGCGGAAAGTGATGCAGGATCTGGAAGTAAAAGTCGCGCCAGATGAGTTCGGCAAGCCACACTTCCGCGCCGTTACCTTCGCCTAGCCGAATCGCATCAACGGCGTGTCGGGCGAGTGCGCGAACGGACACCGTGCCGAAACGCAAATGCACGGAGAGGTGCGAGGTGGCATCCTGCGCAGGAAAATCGCGCGTGCGGTCATATCGTGCCAGTCGTTTCCAGAATGACGTCGCCATTTTTTCGCCACCCGACATGCCGGGTGCAAAAGGCAGCGCTGCGGAATCAATGGCGGAAAATCCCATTTGATCGAGCGAGGGTGGAGAGGTAAGCACTTCTTTTGGCGGCATCGCAAAGTGCTGGCGATACGGCTCGATGAGCCAGGGCTGTAATGTTGAAAATGAGCCGGAAAAGGAAGGGGCGGCGTTTTCATCCGCATAAAGTTTTTTCAGCCACGCACGTTTGTACGGCGTAAAGACCGTAAAAGGTTTATCGGCTTGCGTGAGGACTTCGTTTTTTTCAAAGATGACTTGATCTTTGAAGCTGAACCAGTGTTGATCATTCTGCTGAAGCTGTTGCGCGACTTGTGCGTCGCGTGCCACGGCGTCAGGTTCGTAATCATGATTCGCAAAGACGGCATCGACGCCCAGACTTTTTGCCAGTTTGGGAAGGATGTCCACGGCCTGTCCGTGGCGGACGATGAGCGCGCCGCCCAGGCAGCGCAAGGCGGCATCCAGTTCCTGTACCGCAGCGTGAATGTAAGCCAGTCGCCGATCAGCGGTGAGATTGGTGTCGCGCAGGGGATCGAGAATCTCGGTATCGAAAACAAAAACACAATATACGCGCTGACATTGGCGCAGTGCGTGATGCAACGCAGCGTGATCAAAATCGCGCAAATCGCGTCGGAACCAGACCAGAGACGCTTCCATGTGTGCGGCTCCTGCGAGGGACGTTGACATACCCACAAAAACAAACGCAACCGAATAAGCAAAAAAGCTTTTCGATTGCGCAGTCAAACTGCGCCCGCGGGGCGGGCGCAATCAAAGGGATCAAGCGTGATTAAGCGTCGAGCGGTGTTTTTGGCTTGAACTGCTTATCGCTGATGCGGAATTTCGCGCGACGGTCGCCCATCAACGCACGCAGGTCGCGAATGGTCATGTCGCTGACTTCATGCATGCGGATCAACAACGAGGCGCCGACCGGCAAACGGTAGTGACGGATTTTGCTGATGACTGGCGGTGCCACTTCCAGTGCGCGTGAGAGCGCGGCATCGTTTTTCAATCCCAGCTTTTTGATCAGGGTGTCGAGCAAGTGATTCGGATCGTAGCCGCGCGGATCCAGTTTCTGTTCGCCCTCGTTTTTGGTTTGATTGCTCATGGTTGATGATCCCTTTTTATTTACAGAAGGTAATTGCGACAATAGCCTGTAGACATTCATTTAAGGTTCGCGTTGGCGTGTTTCAGGCGGTCGCGAGACGAGGCATCATTTCCCGTTTATAAAAATGCACATAAATTTACGGGAACTTGATTTTACAACACATTTTACTCACTTTCCATTATGCAATATTTAGTTCGCGTTTTATTTTTGCCACACTTTACGCGGTAACTTTTTATCAATATTACAATAATTTTGCGATGGCACGTCGATTAACTTGTATTCAGAGTAACAAACAGAAAAACATTTCATTTTGATAAGCGTCAATTGTCGGCCGGAAAGTTGTTTCTTTCAAGTGAATGTTGTGAATAAGGCAGGTTTTAATATTGCAAACTTGTCGAGAAGGGCGCAGGTTGCGGGGAAAGTCTCTAAAATTGGCAACATGAAATTGCGTATCGCGACGTACAACATACACAAAGGCGTGACTTCCCTGAGCGCACGCCCACGCATCCATTCGCTGAAGCGTGCGCTTCGTACCTTGGACGCCGAGCTGGTTTTTTTGCAAGAGGTGCGTGGACAGGACGAATTGCTGGCGGTGCGCATGGATAATCCGCTGCTCACGATTGCCCAGCATGAATTTCTGGCTGGCCGTCTTTACCACAGCGTGTATGGGATGAACCGGGAATATGACTACGGTCATCACGGGAATGCCCTGCTGAGCCGTTATCGGATCATGCATTCCGAAAACCTGGACGTGTCCGACAACCCGCTGGAGTCGCGCGGCATTTTATATTGCGTGATCGAAACCGGTGCAGCCAACATTCACTGCTATGTCATGCATCTGGGGTTGCTGGCGGTGAGTCGTCGTCGCCAAACGCAGGACCTCATCAAATTCGTGCAATCAACCGCAGGCAAGGAGGAACCCGTCATCATCGCGGGCGACACGAACGATTGGGGCAACGAATTGGGAGAGATGTTGCGCGAAGCGCTCGGCGTGCAGGAAGTTTTCGACAATCTGGAAACAGAAGCCGGATTTCTCAACACGCTGCGCAAGATCACCGGTCGCCAGCCGAGGCTGAATCCGGCCCGCACGTTTCCCGCATCGAAGCCTTTCTTGCGACTGGATCGGATTTATGTGCGCGGTTTCGAGGTAGAATCTGCCGAGGTGCTGCACGGCATACGCTGGAGTCGCTTGTCCGATCATGCGCCGATTGTCGCGACACTGGAATTGAAAAAACGTCGAAATAAAAAAACCTGAAGCGGACACGTATGGATACTTGATGCGCACGGTTATCTTTACTGCCCAAAACCGTCTGTCCATTCTCCAGAGCGGGAAGGATTACTTCCCAGCCTTGATTGAAGCCATCAATGCCGCTCGCATCGAGGTGTATTTCGAAACCTACATTTTTGCCCAAGATGAAATCGGTCACGCCGTCAAGGAAGCCTTAAAGCGCGCGGCATCGCGTGGCGTTGCGGTGCATGTGATCACGGACTGGTTGGGGACCGGCAACGGTTGGGGCAAGACACTCGCCGCAGACTTGAAATCCGACGGTGTCGAGCACCGCACGTTCAATCCCTGGTTCGTGCGCGGGATTGCCCGCACGCACAGAAAGATCTGTGTCGTCGATGGTGAAGTGGCATTTGTCGGCGGCATCAACATCAACAACGACTATCGATACGATTACAGGGATAAGCGAATGTTGCCGGCCCCCCGCTGGGATTTTGCGGTGCGTGTGGAAGGGCCGCTGGTGGCGCATATCCATCATGAAGTGGAAGCCGAATGGGAGCGCACGGGCACCATGGGCCTGATTTCGCGGATCATTTTGATGCGCGAAACTCGCTCGATACCGGACCGGGTCGTCGGCAAGCCGGGACTGGCGGGGTTCGTGGTGCGCGACAATCTGCACAATCGCCGCATGATCCAGCGTTCTTATCAGCGCGCGTTGGGGGTGGCGCGTAAAAGCGTCTTTATCGCTAATCCTTACTTTGCACCGGCGCGCAAATTCCGTCAGGCGCTGGCGCATGCGGTGGATCGCGGCGTGGAAGTCTCGATTCTCCTGGGTGTGGGCGAGTTCTGGTTGCAGGATTCGGTGGCGCAATCGTTTTATCCAAGAATGTTGCGCAAAGGCGTGAAGATTTACGAATACCGAAAAACGCAACTTCACGCCAAAGTGGCCGTGATTGATGATACCTGGGCGACGGTGGGGTCCAGCAATGTGGATGGCATCAGTCTGTTCATCAACCACGAAGCGAACGTCGTCGCGCGTGATCAGGCTTTTGCCCGGGAACTGCGCGCGTGCATTGAAGTGGCCATTGCAGAAAGCGTCGAAATCAAGCTGGACGACTTTGCGAACCGTCCCTGGTACAAGCGCTTGTGGTACGGTTTTGCGTTTCTGGTGTACCGGGGCTTGCTGCGGATCGTGACGTTGGGGGATTACACTTGATCATTACCCGCGCGCACTAAAACGGACTCACCTACTAGAAGATGGGGCGTGTGAGCATATCCCTTTTTGAGTGTCGTTTGCGCCCATAGCGTAATCTGCCAAGCTTTGGTTATCATGTGGCGATAACCGCAAACCACCAAGGAGTGTGCTCATGGCTTTCCCCAAATCGTTTTACCGCTGGCGTCCGCATCCCTGGCATGGGCTGGAGGCTGGCGACGACCTGCCGCGGATTGTCAATGCGTACATTGAAATGACGCCATTCGACGCGGTGAAATACGAAGTCGACAAAACCACAGGCTATTTGCGCGTGGATCGACCGCAGCTGACGTCGTCGATGCCGCCGACGCTCTATGGGTTCGTTCCCCAGACGTACTGTGCGGCGCGCGTGAGTGCGCTATCGCCGAAAGCAAAAAAAGGGGATGGCGATCCGCTCGATATTTGCGTGATTACCGAGCGTCCCATCAATCGCGGCGAAGTCATTTTGCGCGCGCGCGTGGTAGGGGGGCTGCAAATGATCGATGGTGGTGAGGCGGATGACAAGATTGTCGCCGTACTCGACAACGATCCGTTCTGGCGTGGCGCAAACGATATCGCGGACATTTCTCCTGCGCTCTTGGAGCGCATCCGTCACTATTTCGAGACCTACAAACTGTTGTTTGGCCAGCCGTCGGAGGCGACGATCGAACAGATCTATGGGCGCGAACACGCATTCAATGTCGTACGCGCCGCCCTGGTGGATTACAGTGAGGAATATGGCTAAGTAATAATCTTGAGCGACTTCCCGCTGGCGCCACTGTTCGGTGAGGCGACTGGGCAGGCGCGTATTCTCTTTCTTCATTTAAAAAATGCAAAGCGGTGCCTCGCCGCACGTTCTTTGCGTGAGAGAAAGATGTACCTCGCACACAAGGAGTAAAATGCCGTGTGAAGCAAGCCAGACAGTCGCCGGTTGCCGCGCAAGCGGCAGCGGGAGGAAGGTCCGGACACCATAGAGCGGGGTGACGGCTAACGGCCGTCCGCTGAAAGCCGCAAGGTATAAGGCGAGGAACAGGGCCACAGAGACGAGCGTATTAAGTTACGGTGAAACGCGGTAACCTCCACCTGGTGCAATTCCAAATAGGCACGCATTGAGGCGGCTCGCGGAGCGTGCGGGTAGGAAGCTCGAGCGCCGGAGCAATCCGGCGCCTAGATGAATGACTGTCATAGCGGCGCAAGCCGCCGTAACAGAATCCGGCCTATCGGCTTGCTTCACTTTTTTGATGCTTGGTTTTTGAATTGGCAGTAACGGCAACACCGCTCATGGCCATTTTTTCAGCAACTTCCCCGTTTCCCCCTCCCTGTTAGTCGCTTCCCCAGACGAATCCGAAAAAACGCGGACCAGTTTCCCTCTGGAGCGGCTTCACATTTTTCCGACACACGGCAAAAAGCGCCAGAGCTAAGACTCCACATTCAGTGTGCATTGTAAGTCTCTAATTTATTGGGAGAAACCCTTGCAGAATGTGCGTCAAGGACGTGCGCTAAGTCTTTGACTTCATTGATAAAAATCGTGTTTTGTGTCGGAAATTGCTTGACCGCCCAGAAACCTTACTCTAAAGTGGCCGCAAGTGTGAAAAAGTGTTTTTTTGTGGGAAATTTTGTGAGCGAAAGCGCCCGGTTTTTCGTCGCGGAAATTTGCTGGAAAAAGGGATAGGGGAATTGTCCATGTTTCAAGGACCGTCTGCAATCAATCTGGATGCCAAAGGCCGTTTGTCGATCCCGGCAAGGCACCGTGACGCGCTGACGCTGCAGTGCGAAGGGCGTGTCACGCTGACGAAACATCCGGATGGCTGTTTGCTGCTGTTCCCGCGCCCTTCCTGGGAAAAACTGCGTCAGGAAATCGCCTCGTGGCCGATCGCGGCGCGTGCGTGGCAGCGCATTTTTCTCGGCAATGCTGTGGACGTGGAACTGGATTCCGCAGGGCGCATTTTGATTGCGCCGGAATTGCGCCAAGCTGCAGGGTTGACGCGCGACGTGATGATGCTGGGGATGGGCGGTCACTTCGAGATTTGGGACGAGGCCAAGTACGCTGCGAGCGAAGCCGAAACCATTGCTGCCGGCATGCCGGAAGCCTTGCGCGATTTTTCATTCTGAAGGGCGGCAATGACAAATCCCGCGGTGTCGGCTCACATGCATCGCACGGTACTACTGGATGAAGCTGTGGAAGCGTTGGCGATCGAAGGCGATCGCGTCGAAGGAATATACGTGGACGGCACCTTTGGGCGTGGTGGACACAGTCGCAAGATTCTGGAAAAGCTTGGCAAGCAGGGCCGGTTGATCGCATTTGACAAGGATGCAGAGGCGATTGCGGTCGCGCGCAACATTGCCGACAAACGCTTTGAAATCGTGCACGACAGTTTTGCCGCGTTGGAAGGCGTGTTGCAAGCGCGCGGGATCACGCAGTTGACAGGTGTGTTGCTGGATTTGGGGATTTCGTCGCCGCAGGTGGATGAGGCCGGGCGCGGATTCAGTTTCCGGCAAGACGGACCGCTGGACATGCGGATGGATGCCACCAGGGGAATGTCGGCGGCGGAATGGCTGGCGACGGAAACCGAAAAAAACATTGAAAAGGTGATACGCGAATATGGGGAAGAACGGTTTGCTTTTCAGATTGCAAAGGCGATTGTGGCTGGCCGGACGGTCCAGCCAATTTCAAGCACACGACAGCTTGCCCAAATCGTCGCAGACGCAGTTAAGACCCGCGAAAACGGCAAGGATCCAGCAACCCGTACTTTTCAGGCTATACGGATTTTCATCAATAAAGAACTCGAGGACCTGGAGATAGGACTTGAGGCGGCTTACCGGCATTTGTCACCGAAAGGGAGATTGGTGGTGATCAGCTTCCACTCGCTCGAAGACAGAATGGTGAAACAGTTCATGGCGACGCATGCACACGTCGCGCAGCCGGATCGTCGTCTGCCGATCCGCGCGAAGGATTTACCGAAGCCGAATTTGAAATTGGTGGCGAAGTACAAGCCGTCGTCCCAGGAAGTGGCGGCCAATCCGCGCGCCCGCTCGGCCATCATGCGCGTATGCGAACGTGTATCCGAGATTTCGGCAACAGGAGGCCGCCCATGAAAGCGCGCCTGAATCCTATTTTGGCCCTGTGCCTAGTGGCGTGCGCCTTGTTTTTGGTGCACTCGCAGTATCAGTCGCGGCGTTTGTTTGTCGAACTGGAGCGTGCGCAAGCGCAAACGCGCCAGTTGGAAATCGAAGCGCGGCAGCTGCAACTGGAGCAATCGAAGTTATCGCAACACGCCCGCATCGAATCGGTGGCGAAACGCAATTTGAACATGCTTGGCGTCAAGCCGAGTGAGACGGTTTATCTGACCCTGGAGGCGAAGTGAAGCGACTGGCCACCATCGCGAACAGTCCACGCGTTGCAAACGCGAAGGGCGCGCCTTTTTCAGCGAATCCGATGTTGGCCGTGAAGCTGCCGTCCTGGCGGTCGCGTTTCGTTCTGTTTGTTATTTTCCTGTGGCTTGCTGATGCTGGCTGGACGTGCTGTGTGGTTGCAAGGATGGTCGACCAGCTTCCTGCAGAAAAAAGGGCGAGTCGCGTTTTGCGCGAACACTCGAGTTGCCGGCAACGCGCGGCAAGATACTGGATCGCAATGGTCAGGTGCTCGCGTCCAGTATTCCGGTCAAGGCTATTTGGGCCATTCCCGAAGATGTAAAAGCAGCCCCAAAAGACAAATTGCGTGAACTGGCCCGGTTGCTGGAGATGAGCGAACGGGATTTAAGCAAGAAGCTGGATTCGGAAAAAGGTTTCGTTTATCTCAAGCGGCAGGTTGAGCCGGAGGTGGCCGACGCGGTCGTGAAGCTGGGCATTCCGGGTATCCAAACGAAAAAAGAATACAAGCGTTACTACCCGGAAGGTCCGGTGATGGCGCATGTCGTTGGCTTCACGAATGTCGAAGGCAAGGGTCAGGAAAGCATGGAACTGGCTTATCAGGAAATGCTGGCTGGCATCGACGGCAATCGTCGCGTGATCAAAGATCGATTGGGTAACATCGTCGAAGACATGCGCGCGGTACGTGAACCACAGGATGGAAAAGATCTGGTGCTGTCGATCGATAATCGCATTCAGTACATCGCTCACGCGCAACTGAAAGATGCGGTGGAAATGCACAAAGCCAAAGCGGGCGGCATCGTGGTGCTGGATGTGCGAACCGGCGAGGTGCTGGCGCTGGCCAATTTGCCGACGTACAACCCCAATAATCGCAAAGGCTTGTCCGGCGCACAGTTGCGCAACCGCGTGATCACGGACACGTTCGAGCCCGGCTCCACCATCAAACCGTTTGCCGTGGCGTTGGCGCTTGAAAAAGAGATCGTCAAACCGACGACCTTGATCCAGACGGCGCCGGGGAAGATGAAGATCGGCAATCGAACGATCAGCGATTCGCATCCGCTCAAAACGCTGACGGTGGAAGAGATTATCGAAAAATCCTCCAACATCGGTACGGCCAAGATGGCGCTGCAAATGCAGCCGCAAGATATGTGGGAAATGTTCACGACAGTCGGGTTCGGCCAGCAGCCTAAAATCGGTTTCCCTGGCGCGGCAGCCGGACGGGTGCGTCCCTACGAATCCTGGCGTCCGATTGAACAGGCCACGATGAGTTATGGTCACGGCATTTCGATGTCGCTGCTGCAAGTGGCGCGTTCGTACATGATTTTTGCGCGTAATGGCGACCTCATTCCAGTGAGCTTTCAGAAAACCACGACGCAACCCATCGGCCAGCGTGTGATTTCGGAAGACACGGCCCAGGCGATGCGCAAGATGATGGAGATGGCTGCCGGGCCGGATGGTACGGCGCCTCGGGCACAAGTGGCGGGCTATCGTGTGGCGGGCAAGACAGGAACGGCACACAAGCTGCAGGATGGAAAGTACGTCAAACAGTACGTGTCCTCGTTTGTCGGGTTTGCGCCAGCATCCAATCCGCGCATCATCGTGGCTGTCATGATTGACGAGCCGTCCAACGGCAAATATTTCGGTGGTGAGGTGGCTGCACCGATTTTCTCTGCGGTGGCAGCCAATGCCTTGCGCACGATGAACGTGCCGCCGGATTCGCTCAGGACGCATGTCGTTATTCCGGCACATGGCGTGAGGGAGAGCATCTGATGATCAAACACGCTCCGCACATCACGAAAATTCTCGACTGGATGGCATCCATTGCACCGGGGGCACACCTGTATTCCGATTCGCGCGAAGTGGCGGCGCGAACGACAGGCGACGCCATCTTCATGGCGTACCCCGGCGATGAAGCGGATGGGCGCAACTATATTGCGCACGCCATTCAATCGGGCGCGAAAGCCGTGGTGCACGAAGGGGAGAATTTTGATTGGCAACCCGAATGGGCCGTTCCGCATCTGGCCGTCAGCAATTTGAAGCACATGGCGGGACCGATCGCCGCTGCGCACTATCGTCATCCGGATGCGGACATGTTTACCGTGGCGGTGACGGGCACGAATGGCAAGACATCGTGTACGCAATGGCTGGGGAGCGTGATGTCGCATCAAAACGATCCCGCTGCGGTAATCGGGACGCTGGGCGTTGGCATTTGCCATGGCAGCGCTTGCGAGGAACATCACGCAACCGGTTACACCACGCCGGATGCTGTCATGTTGCAGCGCAGGCTGGCGACGTTAAAAGCAAAAGGGGTGACGTCGCTTGCCATCGAAGCGTCTTCCATCGGATTGGATCAAGGCCGGTTGAATGGCATGCACGTCGACGTCGCGCTCTTTACCAACTTCACGCGCGACCACATGGACTATCACGGCAGCATGGAAGCCTATGAGACGGCAAAGCGCTTGCTGTTTGCGTGGCCGGGGCTGAAGTACCTCATCATCAATGCGGACGATGCACTCGGCGAAAAACTGATCCAGCACTATCGCGATAAGTTGCCGATCATCGCTTACAGTCTGAGCGCGAATGCGCCGGACAATGTGCCGACCTTGCGGGCGAGCGGCATTCGCTCACGCCCGGCCGGAACGGAATTTCACGTCGATTCGCCGTTCGGTACGGCACGCGTGACGACGCATCTCGTTGGACAATTTAATGTTAGCAATGTGCTTGGCGTACTGGGTGTTTTGCTGGCGAAAGGCATGGCGTGGGAGGCAGCGATCGACGCCATCAGCACGCTCTACCCGGTTCCGGGGCGCATGCAGCAATTGGGCGGGAAAGAGTCGCCGATGATCGTAATCGATTATGCCCACACACCAGACGCGCTGGGAAAAGCACTCGTCGCCTTGCGTCAAATATCCACGGAACGGGAAGGCCAGCTCTGGTGCGTTTTCGGATGCGGCGGCGATCGCGATCCCGGTAAACGTCCGCAAATGGGCGCGGTGGCCGAAACGGCCGATCATGTGATTGTGACCAGCGACAATCCGCGCAGCGAAGAACCGCAAGACATCATGCAGCAAATTATGGGAGGCATGAAGATCGAAGCGCAGGCGGTGGAAGATCGCGCCGCTGCGATTTTACAGGCGGTCAAGCAAGCCCAAAAACACGACGTTATTTTGATTGCGGGCAAAGGTCATGAAGCTTATCAGGAAGTGAAAGGAACGAAGTATCCATTTGCCGATGCCGATCATGCAGCACTGGCACTGGCCGCACGCATCACCATGAAGCGGGGGAGTGAATGAAAACGACACTGTCTCAATTGCAGGCCTGGGTTGCCGGATCGCGCCTGATCGGAGAGGCGGAAGTGACGGGGGTCTCGACCGATAGTCGGAACGTGGCGCCAGGCAATGTGTTCTTGGCCCTGCGCGGCGAACGCTTCGACGCGCACGATTTTTTAATCGACGTGATTGCCAATGGTGCTGCGGCAGTGGTGGTCGAGCGTGTGCCAGCAGGGTTGTCTGTTCCCGCGCTGGTGGTGCCGGATACGCGGAGGGCGCTCGGCGAGATTGCACGGGGCTGGCGACAGCAGTTTACGGTGCCGCTCATTGGCGTGACGGGCAGCAATGGCAAGACGACGGTCAAGGAAATGATTGCCGCGATACTGACCGAAGCTTTCGGCGCAGAAGGCTGTCTCGCGACGCGCGGGAATCTGAACAACGAAATCGGTGTGCCGCAGACCATTTTGCGGCTGACAGACGAGCATCGCGCAGCGGTTGTCGAACTTGGCATGAATCACCCGGGCGAAATTGCGCTGCTGGCTTCCATCGCACAGCCGACGATTGGGTTGGTGAACAACGCGCAGCGCGAGCATCAGGAATTCATGCAAAGCGTGGAAGCGGTCGCCAGAGAAAACGGTTCTGTCATTGTGGCACTGCCCGAATCAGGCACGGCGGTTTTCCCCGCAGACGACGCCTACACGCCGGTGTGGCGCGAACTTGCCGCAGCCACTGGCAAACGCAAAACCATTACATTTGGTTTGGCGGGGAATGCCGACGTGATTGGGAGCTACCGCCCCACGGATTTCGGCAGTGACGTGATGCTGGATATCAAAGGCCGCAAGCTTTCCATCCGGCTCTCGGCCGCCGGAGAACATAACGTGCGCAACGCCCTGGCAGCTGTGGCATGCGCGTGTGCGATGGGGCTCGACGTGGAAACGATTGCGCGCGGCTTGCAGCATTTTTCGCCGGTGAGCGGCCGCATGCAACGCAAGCAGGCCGCCAATGGTGCCGTTGTGATTGACGACACCTACAACGCCAATCCGGATTCCGTGCTGGCGGCGATCGACGTGCTGGCGCAAGCTGCTGCGCCCCGCATTCTGGTACTGGGCGACATGGGAGAAGTCGGTAATCAGGGCAAGGAATTTCATGAAGAAGTCGGTGCGCGTGCCGCACAGCGCGGCATCGAGCATTTGTTGACACTGGGTGAGTTGACGCGTCATGCGTCGCAGGCGTTTGGCACCAACGCCAAACACCATCACGATTTGGAAAGCTTGCTGCATTCACTGAATGCGGTACTGACGGCAGAGGCAACCGTGTTGGTAAAAGGGTCGCGTTTCATGCAAATGGAACGCGTCGTGCGCCGATTGGAAGGCGAACAACGGGTAAACGAATTCAAAGAAGGAACGCACTAATGTTGCTTTGGCTTGCACAATTTTTCAAACAGGACATCGGTATCCTGCGCCTGTTCAACTTCATCACGTTTCGCGCGGTATTTGCGACGCTGACGGCGTTGTCGATCGGGTTGATCGCCGGACCGGCGGTGATCCGGATGCTGACGAAGATGAAAGTCGGGCAGGCGGTGCGCATGGATGGTCCCCAAACGCATCTCGTGAAATCGGGGACGCCGACGATGGGCGGCGTGCTGGTGTTGATCGGGATTGGCGTGTCGACGCTGTTGTGGGCAGATTTATCCAATCGCTTTGTCTGGGTGGTGCTGATTGTCACGCTGGGTTACGGTGCCATCGGTTGGGTGGACGATTACCGGAAAGTGGTGCGCAAGGATCCCAAGGGGATGCTGTCGAAGGAAAAATATTTCTGGCAATCGCTGATTGGCATGACAGCGGCGGTTTATCTCGCTTTCTGTGTCTCGGCGTCGAGCAATACCAAAGTTTGGGAATTGTTTGTGACGTGGGTGCAGTCCGGGTTCACGCTCGATTTGCCGCGCACTGCCGACCTGATTGTGCCGTTCTTCAAATCGATACGTTACCCCTTGGGTGTGTGGGGCTTCATCGCGCTGACTTATTTTGTCATTGTGGGAACGAGCAACGCCGTCAATCTGACCGATGGCCTCGACGGTTTGGCCATCATGCCGACGGTGATGGTGGGCTCGGCGCTCGGTATTTTTGCCTATCTGACCGGCCATGCAACGTATTCGCGTTACCTGTTCATCCCGTTCATTCCGGGTGCGGGCGAACTGCTGATCTTCTGCGGTGCGATGGCGGGCGCGGGGCTGGCGTTCCTGTGGTTTAACGCGCATCCGGCGCAAGTCTTTATGGGCGATGTGGGGGCCTTGGCGCTGGGCGGCGCGCTGGGCACGATTGCGGTCATCGTGCGTCAGGAAATTGTCTTGTTCATCATGGGGGGTATTTTCGTGGTCGAAACCTTATCCGTGATGATTCAGGTGTCTTACTTCAAGTACACCAAGAAAAAATATGGCGAAGGGCGACGCATTTTGCGCATGGCCCCCTTGCACCACCATTTCGAGCAGAAAGGGTGGAAAGAAACGCAGGTCGTGATTCGTTTCTGGATCATCACGATCATGCTGGTGCTGTTTGGTTTGGCGACGTTGAAGTTGCGTTAAAACCGGGTGAAAGAGATCTTCAAGGCGAATGATTGAGATGAACTACAGCGATAAACAGGCACTCGTCCTCGGACTCGGTGAGTCCGGTCTGGCCATGGCGCGCTGGCTGGCGCATTGTGGCGCGCGAGTGCGCGTGGCGGACACGCGCGAGGCGCCGGAACGTCTGCGGCAACTGCGCGAGGATATTCCGTCAGCCGAGTTTTTCGGTGGGGTATTTTCGCCATCTCTGCTGGACGGAGTGGATTTCGTTGCGGTGAGTCCAGGCCTGATGCCGGTCGGAGAGCTCGCCGCGTTGCTGCCTGCTGCTGCCGAGAAAAACATTCCGGTGTGGGGTGAAATCGAATTGTTTGCGCAAGCGCTGGCGGCTTTGCAAGAGTCGCGCGGATATGCGCCGAAAGTCATTGCGATCACGGGAACAAATGGCAAGACCACGGTTACCAGTTTGACGGGCTTGTTATGCCGTCGTGCCGGGTTGACGGTACAAGTGGCTGGCAATATCAGTCCGGCGGCGCTGGATGTGTTGCGGGAAGCGTTGACGAACGACGTGTTGCCGCAAGCCTGGGTGCTGGAGTTGTCGAGTTTTCAGTTGCACAGCACGTATACCCTGAACGCAGATGTCGCGACCGTGCTCAACGTGACGCAGGATCATCTCGATTGGCATGGCAGCATGGAAGCGTACGCGGCCGACAAGGCGCGGATTTTCGGCGAGAAAACGGTGCGCGTGCTGAACCGGGACGACGCGATGGTGATGGCGATGACGCATCCGAAAAAACCGACGGTTACGTTTGGGCTGGATGCGCCGACGCAGGCTGGGTGCTTTGGCTTGCATGACGAGCGCGGGATGGCGTGGCTTGCCACGACCATCTCGGAAGACATGCCGAGACGCGCGCGCAGGCGCAGTGACCCGGATCGATACGCCGATTCACATGACGCATTTGATGCCCGCCGACGCGTTGAAAATTCGCGGACGCCACAATGCCGCGAATGCCTTGGCAGCGTTGGCGCTGTGTCGTGCGATCGGTTTGCCGATGGCGCCCTTGTTGCATGGTTTGCGCGATTACCAGGGTGAACCGCATCGCGTGGAGCTGGTTAACCGCGTCGGCTGGGGTGGAATATGTTGACGACAGCAAAGGTACGAATGTCGGCGCGACGGTGGCGGCGCTCCAGGGATTGGGCGCAGCGAAAGATGGGCGAAAGCGGATTGCGCTCATTGCCGGTGGTGACGGCAAGGGTCAGGATTTTAGCCCGCTGTTCAAGCCGGTAGCTGAATTTGTGCATACCGTCGCCTTGATTGGCAAAGATGCCGACGCGATTCGTGCAGCCTTGCAGGAAACGGGCGCTGAACTGGTGTCGTGCGCCACGCTGGAAGACGCGGTGCAACGGCTGGCGGCGGTGGCGCAGGAAGGCGACATTGTGTTGCTGTCGCCGGCTTGCGCAAGCATGGACATGTTCAAGAATTACGCGCATCGCGCGCAGGTATTTGTGGAAACGGTGAAGGAAATCGGACTATCACGCGGGGAGGCGACAGCATGAGTGTGGCGGACCTGTTCCTGAAAAGCAGTGGTGCGCGGCTCAAGCAGCCGACGCAAGGCTTGGGGCAGCGTTCCAAATTGATGTCCTTCGACCAGCCTTTGCTGTGGGGGGTGATGTCGCTGTTGTTGCTGGGGTTGGTGATGGTGTATTCGGCATCGATTGCCTTGCCGGATTCACCGAAATATGCCGCCTACAAGAACACACATTTTTTCATGCGGCAACTGATGTTTATCGGGGTGGGGCTGATTGCCGGGGCGCTGGCGTTCCGCATCCCCATTGAAACGTGGCAAAAATACGCGCCGTGGATTTTCATTGTTTCCTTGTTGATGTTGGTGCTGGTGCTGATTCCGGGCGTGGGCAAGTCCGTGAACGGTGCGCGCCGGTGGCTGTCGATGAAAGTGTTTAATCCGCAGCCCTCCGAGTTGATGAAGTTCGCGATTGTGTTGTATGCAGCCGATTACACCGTGCGCAAGCAGGAAGTGATGCATCGTTTGACGAAAGGTTTTTTGCCGATGGCTTCGGCGGTGGGTATGGTGGGGCTGCTCTTGTTGCTGGAGCCGGATCTGGGCGCGTTCGGTGTGATTGTTTGTATCGCGATGGGCATTTTGTTTTTGGGCGGGATCAACGGTGTCTGGTTCAGTGGAATCTGCGCGACACTGGCAGGCATTTTTAGCGCGGTGGTGTTGCTGTCGCGGTGGCGGCGCGAGCGCTTCTTCGCTTATCTGGATCCGTGGGCCGAGGAACATGCGCTGGGCAAGGCATATCAGTTGACGCAATCCTTGATTGCGTTCGGACGGGGTGAATTTTTTGGCGTCGGATTGGGCGCCAGTGTGGAGAAATTGCATTACCTGCCCGAACCGCATACCGATTTTCTGCTGGCCGTGATTGGCGAAGAGTTGGGGCTGGTGGGAGTGCTGGTGGTAATCGCGTTGTTCTTCTGGATTGTGAAGCGGGCGTTTGAAATTGGGCGACAGTCGATTACCATGGATCAGATATTTGCAGGCTTGGTGGCGCAGGGTATCGGCATCTGGATTGGTGTACAGGCATGCGTCAACATCGGCGTGAATTTGGGATGGTTGCCAACCAAAGGATTGACCTTGCCGTTGATGAGTTATGGCGGTTCTGGAATCATCGCGAATTGCGTTGCGTTTGCGACATTGCTCCGGATCGATTACGAAAATCGGGCCAGGATGCGAGGAGCGCGAACATGAACGCGCGCGCGAAACGTCTTCTGATTATGGCGGCCGGTACCGGTGGGCACATTTTCCCCGGACTGGCGATCGCGCAGACGATGCGCGATCGTGGATGGCAGGTGAGTTGGCTGGGTACCACGCAAGGCATGGAAGGCACGATTGTGCCGAAGCACGGCATTGAAATGGATACGATCGATTTTGCCGGGATGCGCGGCAGGGGTGTGATGCACATGGTGAGCGGTGGTTTCAAAATGCTCGCGAGTTTTGCAACGTGCTATGGCCTTCTCGGCCGCCGCAAGCCGGATGTGGTTCTGGGCATGGGCGGATATGTGACGGTGCCCGGTGGTTACATGGCGAAAGCACGCGGGATTCCGTTGGTGCTGGTGAATGCCGATGCGGCCTTGCTGTTGTCCAACAAGATGCTGGCGAATGCGGCATCGCGGGTGCTGTTCGGTTTTCCAGCGGATTTCGGACCGACCGCTGGCAAGGCAGAAGTCACGGGCAATCCGGTGCGCAAGGAAATCATTGCAGTGCCGCATCCGGATCAACGGTTCGCTGGGCGCAGCGGTCCGTTGCGCTTGCTGGTTGTGGGCGGCAGCTTGGGTGCCAAAGTGTTGAACGAAACTTTGCCGATGGCATTGGCGCGGATCCCGGTGGCGCAACGACCGATCGTTGTGCATCAGTCGGGCAAACAAAATATTGCAGCGTTGAAAGCGGCGTATGCCGATGTGCAAGTGGAAGCGGAAGTGCTGGATTTTATTGATGACATGGATCGACGTTATGCAGAAGCTGATCTCGTGATTTGTCGCGCAGGTGCCATCACGGTGTCGGAGTTGACGGCGGCGGGGGTGGCAAGCGTGCTGGTGCCTTTCGTGGTGTCGAGCACGTCCCACCAGCGGGATAACGCGATGTGGATGGCGCAGCATCAAGCGGCGCTGCATTTGCCGCAACACGAGATGACGGCAGAAAAGCTGGCGTCGCTGCTGCAATCGATGACGCGGGATCAGTGTTGGACGATGGCGGGAGCGGCGTGGGCTATCGGGCGACGTGATGCGAACCAGAAAATTGCGGATGCGCTGGAAAAACTGGCTGGCCCCTCACATTAAGAATCGGAAAGCAGACGATTATGAAACACAAGATTAAAAACATTCACTTTGTGGGCATCGGCGGCAGCGGGATGAGCGGCATTGCCGAAGTGTTGCTGAATCTGGGGTACGAGGTGTCAGGTTCGGATTTGGCCAGCAATGCCGTGACGAAGCGTCTGTCGGAGTTGGGCGCGCGCGTGTATCAAGGACATGATGCCACCCATGTTGAAAAGGTGGACGTGGTGGTGACCTCGACAGCGGTCGGGTTCGATAATCCGGAAGTTCGCGCGGCACGCCAGAGAAAAATTCCGATTGTGCCGCGCGCCTTGATGCTGGCCGAGTTGATGCGATTGAAACGCGGTATCGCCATCGCCGGAACGCACGGCAAGACGACGACGACGAGTCTGGTCGCCAGCATTCTGGCGCAAGCCGGATTCGATCCCACCTTCGTGATTGGCGGGCGCTTGAACAGTATCGGCGCGAACGCCAAGCTGGGCGCGGGCGACTTCATCGTGGCCGAAGCGGACGAGTCGGATGCGTCCTTCCTGAATCTGTATCCGGTGATCGAAGTCATCACCAACATCGATGCCGATCACATGGAAACCTACGGGCACGACTTTGCCAAGCTGAAGCAAGCGTTCGTCGAATTCACGCAGCGCTTGCCGTTTTACGGTCGCGCGATGTTGTGTTACGACGATCAGAACGTGCGTGAAATCATGCCCTTCATATCCAAGCCGATCACGACCTATGGTTTCCATGAAAAGGCTGAGGTGCGTGCGGTGGACGCCAAGGCAGTGGGAACGGTCATGCAGTTCACGGTGGTCCAGAAAGAGTATCCGCCGATGGACGTGACGCTGAATCAGCCGGGCATGCACAACGTGCAAAATGCGTGTGCCGCAATTGCGGTGGCGCGTGAGTTGCGTATTCCGGATGCGGCGACACAAAAGGCTTTGCAGGAATTCCGTGGTGCGGGACGGCGCTTTACACAATACGGCGAGATTGCCATTCCTGCGAAGGAGGGCAAGTCCGGCGGCACGTTCGTGCTGGTCGATGACTACGGCCACCATCCGGCCGAAACAGCGGCGACCGTCGCGGCGGCGCGCGGCGCGTTTCCGGGTCATCGGCTGGTGCTGGTGTTCCAGCCGCATCGTTATACGCGGATGCGCGATTTGTTCGAAGATTTCGTGCGGGTGCTGTCACTGCCGGATGTGCTGGTGCTGGCGGAAGTGTATCCGGCGGGCGAGCAGCCTATTGTGGCAGCAGATGGGCGCACCTTGGCGCGCGCGCTGCGCGTTGCAGGAAAAGTCGATCCGGTCTTTGTTGAGAGCATCGCAGAAATGCCGGAAGCCATCATGAATATCGTGAAGGATGGCGATGTGGTGCTGACGATGGGTGCCGGATCCATCAGCAGCGTGCCGGCGAAGCTGGTGCAGTACAAGGTCGAGCAATAACGAGGAATCATCATGGTCAAACGATTGGGTAAAGTAGGCGTGCTGATGGGCGGAAAATCCGCCGAACGCGATGTGTCGCTCCGTTCGGGTAACGGTGTGCTGAAAGCATTGCGTCGGAAAGGCGTGGATGCGCACGGGTTTGATACCGGCAAGCAGAGTCTGGTGCAGCTGGCGGCGCAAAATTTCGATCGCGTATTCATCGCGCTGCACGGTCGTTATGGCGAGGATGGCACGATCCAGGGCGCGCTCGAACAAATGGGCCTGCCTTATACCGGCCCTGGCGTGATGGCGTCCGCGATCGCGATGGACAAAGCCATGACCAAGCGCATCTGGATGACGTACGGATTGTCCACGCCCAAATTCCAGATGTTGACGCAGGAATCGAATCGCGAAAGTGTTTTCAGTGAGTTGGGCTTGCCGATGATTATCAAGGCGGCGCACGAAGGATCCTCACTGGGTATGAGCAAAATCCTTCAGCAGGAGCAACTCCAGCGGGCCTACGCGCAAGCGATCAAATTCGATACGGATGTGATTGCAGAAGAATTTATCGATGGCATGGAGTTGACGTGCGCCATTTTGGAAACGGAAGGCGAACCGCAGGCGCTGCCGGTTATCCGGATCATTGCGCCGGGTGCCAATTACGACTATCACACCAAGTATTTTGGCAAGGAGACGCAGTATCTTTGCCCCGCGGGATTACCGCCAGAGCAGGAATTGCAGATTCGGTCGCTGGCGCTGGAAAGCTATCGTGCCATTGGCTGCCGCGGCTGGTCGCGTGTGGACATCATGGTGCGTCAGACGGATAACAAACCGTTTTTGCTCGAAATTAATACGTCGCCGGGCATGACAGATCACTCGCTGGTGCCGATGGCCGCCAAAGTGGCTGGTATCAGCTACGACGATTTGTGTTTGCAGATATTACGTGCTGCCAGACTGGATATGACTCCCTCAAGCGATTGGAAACCGGACTGATTTATGTGGCATGACGTCAAAGCGCTCAATACCGTGACGGGAATCCTGTGGGTTCTCTGCGGACTGGCATTGCTGACGGCCGGACTGGTCTGGGTTGCGCAACGACCGGTGTTCGCGCTGAAAAGCATTGTCGTGCAAGGTGTTGATGGTGCGGAGCTGCGTCATGTGAATGCGCTGACGGTGAAGAGCACGGCCATGCCGCGACTGAAAGGCAATTTTTTTACGACGAATCTGGAATCTGTGCGTGTGGCGTTTGAAGCGGTGCCGTGGGTGCGCAAGGCGACCGTGCGGCGCGACTGGCCAAACAAGCTGGTGGTGTCGATCGAAGAACATCAGCCGTTGGGAACATGGGGCGAGGAAGGGCAGCTGTTGTCGACGAAAGGCGATGTGTTTGTTGCTAACTTGGCCGAAGCGGAAGAAGACATCAAGTTGCTGGAATTTTATGGGCCCGACGGAAGTGAAAAGGAAGTGCTGGCGCGTTACGCTGAACTGGATGAATGGTTGAAACCGATTGGGGTGACGCCGGTGTCGGTTGAATTGTCAGGGCGGTTTGCCTGGATGGTGACGCTGGATAACGGCATGAAACTCAAGATGGGGCGCGATCACGGCAAAGAAAAAGTGAAACAGCTTTTCGCAAGCCTGGTGCAAGTTTACCCGAAGTTGAAAGCACGTTTTGGTGATCGGATCGACGGCCTGGATTTTCGTTACCCCAACGGGTTCGCCGTGGTGACGAGAGAAGGAACATTGAATCAGGGTGTTAGGTAGAAAGCACAAGTGTACGGATATGACTAGAGATACGAAAAATTTGATTGTGGGTTTGGATATCGGCACTTCCAAAGTGGTGGCCGTGGTGGCGGAAGTCATGCCGGATGGACGGCATGAGGTTATCGGGCTGGGGCAGCATGAGTCGCGAGGCTTGAAGAAAGGGATGGTCGTCAATATTGAGACGACGGTCGATTCCATTCAGCGCGCGCTCGAAGAAGCCGAGCTGATGGCGGATTGCAAGATCAAAAATGTTTTTGCGGGTATCGCCGGTAGCCATATCGACAGTTTCAATTCGACGGGGATGGTGGCGATCAAGGACAAGGAAGTCTCATCGGCCGATGTGTCGCGCGTGATCGAAACGGCGAAAGCGATCAGCATTCCGACTGGCCAGCAATTGCTGCACACGGTCCCGCAGGAATTCATCGTTGACAGCCAGGGCGATGTACGCGAGCCGATTGGCATGAGCGGTATCCGACTTGAAGTCAAAGTGCATATCGTGACGGGTGCGGTGTCGGCGGTGCAAAATATTCTGAAATGCGTGCGGCGTTGCGGACTCGAAGTGTCCGATTTGATTTTGCAGCCCATGGCTTCTGCTGATGCAGTCCTGACGCCGGATGAAAAAGAATTAGGTGTGGTGCTGGTGGATATTGGTGGCGGTACGACAGATGTGGCTATTTTCTCGGAAGGCGCCATTCGTCACACAGCGGTGTTGCCGATTGCTGGCGATCAAATTACGAACGATATCGCGATGGCGCTTCGGACGCCGACAGCGGAAGCCGAAGAAATCAAATTACGTTACGGCGTGGCCAAGCAAGTGCTGGTCGATCCGGCGGAAATGCTGGAAGTGCCGGGTCATGGTGATCGCGCACCGCGCATGTTGTCGCGTCAGATGTTGTCCGCTGTCATTGAGCCGCGCATCGAAGAGCTGTTCGGGCTGGTGCAGCAATGCGTGCGCGAGTCTGGTTTTGAAGACGTGCTGTCGAGCGGGATTGTGTTGACGGGCGGTTCGTCCTTGATGCCGGGGATGATCGAATTGGCAGAAGACGTTTTTCTCAAGCCGGCGCGTGTTGGTGTGCCGGAATATCGCGGGCAGTTGGCCGACGTGGTGCGCAGCCCGCGGTATGCGACGGTGCTGGGTTTGTTGCTCGAAGCGAAAAAGCAGTTCATGCGCGGGAGTGTTGTCAAGCAGCAGCAGGGTTCAGCCGCAGCTGTATGGCAGCGAATGAAGGAATGGTTCATGGGTAATTTTTGAAATGGCACGGCGGTAGCAAGAAGGATTTGAAGCAACGAGGGTATTTTTGATTAACGCAGTTTTCAGTTGCCAGTTTTTCCATCGCGTGAAAATTGGTGACTGTGAACCGCATCTTGATAGGAGCACATCATGGAATTCGAAATGATCGATAACGCATCACAAGGAACGATGATCAAGGTGGTGGGCGTTGGAGGCGCGGGCGGTAATGCTGTCCAACACATGATCAACAAGGGCGTGTCGGGTGTGGAATTCATCGCAGCCAATACGGATGCGCAGGCGCTGGCGCAATCCAGTGCGCACAATATTATTCAGCTCGGCGACACGGGGCTGGGCGCAGGATTGCGTCCGGATATCGGACGGCGTCTGGCGGAAGAATCGCGCGCGCGCATCGAGGATGCCTTGCGCGGTGCGCACATGGTGTTTGTCGCCGCAGGCATGGGCAAAGGCACCGGGACGGGTGCCGCGCCGGTCGTGGCAGAGATCGCCAAGTCGCTCGGCGCACTGACGGTAGCGGTCGTGTCCAAACCGTTTTCCTATGAAGGACAGCGTTGCATGGAAGTGGCGGATGACGGACTCGACGCATTGTCACAGCATGTCGATTCGCTGATTGTCATCATGAACGAAAAACTGGAAGAAATTTACGAAGACGACAGCCTGGATGAGTGGTTGCAACGCGCAGACGATGTCTTGAACAATGCAGTCGCAGGCATCGCGGAAATCATCAATGTGCCGGGCCGCATGAATGTGGACTTCCAGGACGTCAAGACGATCATGGGCGAACAAGGCAAGGCGATGATGGGAACCGCGGTCGCGTCCGGCATTGATCGCGCGCGCATTGCGGCCGAGCAGGCAGTGGCGTCACCGCTGCTGGATGGGATTGATTTGTCCGGCGCACGTGGCGTATTGGTTAACATCACGGCCAGCAAGGGGGTCAAGGGCAAGGAAATCGGCGAGGTCATGGCGGCGGTGCGTGCTTTTGCAGCACCCGATGCCACGATCGCGCGTGGCGTGGTGTACAACGAAGAAATGGGCGATGAAATTCGCGTAACCGTGGTTGCGACCGGATTGGGCCGCGCCAGAAAGCCGATGTTGGTGTCGACTCCGGTGCTGCGGACCGGCACCAATAATGAACCGGTTTCCGGCATGAATATTCCCGTGGTGACGGATCGGATCACGGCTTCGACGGGGGCGCCGCCCAGTACGTCGACCGTGCAGTCGTCCAGCGGCGCCTACGAAGGCTTGCAAAAACCGGCGGTTTGGCGCAGAGAGTCGGCGTCCGATACCGTGCGAGCACTCGAAAAGAATGGCATGGAAACGTACGACATTCCTGCCTTTTTGCGTCGCCAGGCAGATTGATTTGTTGTTGCCTTAACCAGAGGCGCCGCAATCGCGGCGCCTCTCCTATATATAGTGTGTGTGGCAATCGGGTTACAAATCGAAACCAAATCGCCCAGCGCATTGGATACCTTCAAGCCTGTATGTTGCTATAATCGGCCGCATGTTAAAACAACGAACCATCAAGCAACTGATCAAAACCGTCGGCGTCGGGCTTCACTCGGGCACCAAAGTCGAACTGACCTTGCGCCCCGCTGCACCGAATACGGGGATTGTTTTTCGCCGCGTTGATCTGAATCCCATTGTGGATTTCTATGCGACCGCCTTTGAGGTCGGCGATACGCGCATGGCTTCCACGCTGGTGCGTGATGGCGTTCGGGTGGCGACAGTTGAGCATTTGATGTCGGCGTGTGCCGGACTTGGCATCGACAATCTCTATATAGATGTCAGCGCGGAAGAGATTCCCATCATGGACGGTTCGGCCTCGTCCTTTGTTTTCTTGCTTCAGCAAGCTGGACTCGAAGAGCAGAATGCGCCCAAGAAATTCATTCGCGTCAAAAAGTCGGTGGAAGTGCGCGAAGGCCAAGGCGCATCCGAGAAATGGGCGCGACTCGAACCGCACCACGGCTACAAGCTCAATTTCTTCATTGAATTCAATCACCCGGCTATTGACGGAACGTCCCAGACGGCCGAGATCGATTTCAGCAAAGTCTCTTACGTACGCGAGGTGGCGCGCGCCCGGACTTTCGGTTTCATGCAGGACGTGGAATTGTTGCGCGGCATGGGCTTGGCGCGCGGGGGCTCGCTTGACAATGCGATTGTGATGGATGAATACCGGGTGCTGAACTCGGACGGTTTGCGTTACGCAGATGAATTCGTACGCCACAAGATATTGGACGCCATTGGCGATTTGTACTTGATTGGACACCCTTTGCTGGCGTCGTATTCGGCCCACAAATCTGGTCACGCTCTGAACAATCAATTGCTCCGGGCTTTGCTCGCGCAGCCGGAAGCGTATGAAGTAGTCAGTTTTGCAGATGACGCTAACGCGCCACAGGACTACTCGCGCATCCCGGCGAGAGAGTGGGTGCTCACGTAGAGTGCTGCTGGTGTTTTCTCAGCAAAGCCTGAATAGCTGTTTTTAACGCCTCGTTTCGAGGCGTTTTTTCTATGGAACGCTCCAGATCCGAAAAAGCCGCCAGGGCTTTGGACGACAGGGGCGACTTTTGTGGACCGGTTTGCCACACCTCCGCCCTTTCAGGTTGCACTTTAAAACGTATTGAGCTAACCTGCCACCCTACCTTGCCGAGGTGTTGTTGTAGGGAAAGCAAGTTTTGTTTGAGCCGTGACGCCATGGCGGCATTCGGTGCAGAGAGCACCAGCTGACCGGAATCGAAGCGCAACACAGCACAATGGCTGAAGGCTTCAGGTAGAAAGCTTGTGCAATCCTTTTGGATGGCAGCAAGGCGCGTAACGGTAGGCATGAGTGTTGCTAGTTCTTCATGCGCGCGCAAGGAATCCATGACGCTGCTTGTCCCGCGCGGTAATCGTGACGGAGGCGTCTTTTGCTTCAATGTGGTTCGGGAACGGGTAGCCATGCTCCAACCTTATCACACCCGTAGGAGAGTGTATGCAAGTCATCCTGTTGCATCCCCGTTTTACCCAGGCGAAGTCCTTGACCCTGTCGTCCAAGCATATTGTGATGGTTGCCGTGCTGTTTTTGGCCAGTGTGGCGACGTGCGCAGCCTTGATGTTATACATGCTTCTCGCTTTTGCCACGACCCATCGTGTGCCAGTGCTTAACGAGATGTTTGCGTTGATCGCACAGGATGAGGCAGGTAAACAGGTTCGTCAGGCCAAAGAAAATCTGGCCGTGATGACCGCCAAGATGGGGGAAATGCAGGCGCAATTGATGCGACTGGATGCCTTGGGCGAACGCGTCCAGGGACTCGCGGGCGTCAAACCGGAAGAATTCAATTTCAAGGAAAAGCCGGGACGTGGTGGTATTGGCAAAATCTCGTTCCAGGATAAGGCGCTGAGTGTGGACGAATTCCAGCAACTGGTTGATAGAATGGAAAGAGATATTCAGCAGCGAGCCGATTATCTGAACGTGGTCGAATCGTCTTTGGTGGGACTGAAGGTCAAAACGCGCATGCTTCCCACCATTCATCCGGTGAAAAGAGGCTACACCACATCCAATTTCGGTAAACGGTTTGATCCTTTCACCGGCGATCACTCGCGACATGAGGGGGCGGACTTTGCTGCCCCCATGGGAACGCCCATCGTGGCCGCTGCGGGTGGGGTGGTCGTGCTGGCGGAATATAACGCGGACTACGGCAATATGATTGAAATCGATCATGGCAATGACATCGTGACCCGCTATGGTCACACCGCCCGCGTATATGCCAACGTTGGCGATATCGTCAAGCGCGGACAGCACATTGCCGACGTGGGCACGACCGGACGTTCGACCGGCCCGCATCTGCATTTTGAAGTGCGCGTCAAAGGTGTTGCGCAAAACCCCATCAAATTCCTTGCCGCCGGGGCCAATCACGCCAAAGTTGCAGGGCTGTAATCAAGAAGGTGGCTGATTCCCGTTACCATGCCATCCCGCATGGTAGAATGCCCTTTTTATTATGTATCGGCGTTGCCGCTGAAAGCTGCTCCCGTGTCATTCCCCTCCTCGCAGGTGTGTTGCCAGGGTTTGCTTGACGGAAGTCCTGAGCGAAGCGCCACTTCACGTATCCAAGTATGCCACTGTCATTCCTGACCAAAATTTTTGGCAGCCGCAATCAACGGCTGCTCAAGCAGTATGGAAAAACCGTCCGTACCATCAACGCCCTGGAGCCGAAGTTTGAAAAAATGACGGACGCAGAATTGCAGGCGATGACACCTGAATTCAAAGCGCGGCTGGAAAAAGGCGAGTCCCTCGACAGCTTGCTGCCGGAAGCGTTTGCCGTTTGCCGCGAAGCCAGCAAGCGCGTGCTGAAAATGCGTCCCTTCGATGTGCAGCTGATTGGCGGGATGGCACTGCACCAGGGAAAAATCGCCGAAATGGGAACGGGCGAAGGCAAAACGCTGGTGGCAACGCTGCCGGCCTACCTGAATGCGCTGACCGGCAAAGGCGTGCATGTCGTGACCGTCAACGACTATCTGGCCCAACGCGATGCGGAATGGATGGGGCGCCTCTACCATTTCCTCGGGCTGACGACCGGCATCAACTTGACGGAGATGGAGCACGACGAGAAACAGGTTGCCTACGCGGCCGACATCACGTACGGCACGAACAACGAATTCGGCTTCGACTACCTGCGCGACAACATGGTGTATGACCTTGGTGATCGCGTGCAACGCAAGCTGAACTTTGCGATTGTCGACGAAGTGGACTCGATCCTGATTGATGAAGCCAGGACACCGTTGATTATTTCCGGTCAGGCCGAAATGATTACCGATGTCTATCAGAAGATGAATCAGGCATCGAAGCAGTTGACCGAACAGATTGGCGAAGAAACGCCGGACGGCAAGGGCAAGATTGAAAAGCCGGGAGACTTCATCAAGGATGAAAAGTCGCACCAGATTTATCTGACGGAAGCCGGCCACGAAAAAGCAGAAAAAGTGCTGGCAGAGATGGGGTTATTGCCGGCAGGGGCTTCGTTGTACGACGCGGCCAACATCATGCTGATGCACCATTTGAATGCGGCTATCCGCGCGAATACGCTGTTCCACCGCGACCAGCACTATGTGGTGCAAAACGATGAAATCATCATCGTCGACGAATTTACGGGGCGCTTGATGACGGGGCGTCGCTGGTCCGACGGCTTGCATCAGGCGGTCGAAGCCAAAGAAGGCGTCACGATCCAAAACGAAAATCAGACGCTAGCGTCGATCACGTTCCAGAATTATTTCCGCATGTACGTCAAGTTGTCTGGCATGACCGGGACGGCCGATACGGAAGCCTACGAATTTCAGGAAATCTACGGTCTGGAAACCGTGGTTATTCCGCACAACAAGCCGAACCAGCGCAAGGATAATCTGGATCAGGTTTACCGTACCACGCAGGAAAAGTATGAAGCGATGCTGCGCGACATCCAGGATTCCTACGAACGCGGTCAGCCAGTGCTGGTGGGTACCACGTCGATTGAAAATTCGGAAATGCTATCGGACATTCTGAAAAAAGCGGGCTTGCCCCACAACGTGCTGAATGCGAAGCAGCATGCACGTGAAGCGGAAATCGTCGCGCAAGCGGGGCGCCCGAAGATGATCACCATCGCGACCAATATGGCTGGCCGCGGCACGGACATCGTGCTGGGCGGGAATGTCGAGAAGCAGGTGCAGTTCATTGAAGCAGACGACAAGCTGGGCGAGGCGGAAAAGCAGCAGCAAATCCAGACGCTGCGAAGCGAATGGCAATCATTGCACGATCATGTCATTGCTGCCGGTGGTTTGCGCATCGTCGGCACCGAGCGTCACGAATCCCGTCGCGTGGACAACCAGTTGCGCGGCCGCTCGGCACGTCAGGGTGATCCCGGCGCATCGCGTTTCTATTTGTCGCTGGATGACGACTTGCTCCGCATTTTCGCCGGTGATCGTGTGCGATCGATCATGGACAAGCTCCGGATGCCGGAAGGCGAGCCGATCGAGGCCGGGATTGTGACGCGGTCCATCGAGTCGGCGCAGCGCAAAGTGGAAGCCCGAAACTTCGACATCCGCAAGCAGTTGCTGGAATACGATGACGTTGCCAACGATCAGCGTAAAGTGGTTTACGAACAGCGCAATCACTTGCTCGAATCGGAAGAGGTTGCTGATTTGATCGCATCGTTGCGGCACGGGTTGTTCACGGACATTTTCCGCGAATACGTGCCCGCCGAATCCGTTGAAGAACAATGGGATATCGCCGGACTGGAAAATGTGCTCGCCAAGGAATGGCAAATTCGCGTTCCGTTGGCCGAGATGCTCGAAAACGAAAAAAACATTACGGACGACGATTTGCTGGAGCGTGTGCTGAAAGCGGTCGACGATGTCTACAACATGAAAGTTGCACTGGTCGGCAAGGAAGCGTTTGCCGGATTTGAGCGCAACGTGATGTTGTACAGCATGGATTCCCATTGGCGAGAACATCTCTCGGCGTTGGACTATCTGCGCAAGGGCATTCACTTGCGCAGTTATGGCCAGAAAGATCCGAAGCAAGAATACAAGCGCGAAGCGTTTGAGCTCTTCGCCATGTTGCTGAACATGATTCGGCAAGACGTCATCCAAACCATCATGCTGGTGCGCATCCAGTCGCAAGAAGAGATCGAAGCGCTGGAAGAGCAGTTGATGCAAAACGTGGACAATGTACAGTACCAGCATGCCGGTGCTTTGCCCGATGCAACGCCGGAAGCCTTGCTGTCGTCCGAGGATCAGCCCGAAGAGGCTAAGCAAAAACCCATCGTGAATGCGGTACCGAAAGTTGGACGCAACGAGCCGTGTCCTTGCGGCAGCGGCAAGAAATTCAAGCAGTGTCATGGCAGGCTGAAATGACCCCCGTGCGTCAAGAAACAGAGGGCGGACTTCCGAAAGGGTTTTCCGCCCTTTTTTATTGAAGTTCGGATTACAATAAATTCTTTTCCCCACTTACGAGAGAAGTACTATGGCCGTCAATCTCCCGCTCCCCATCGCAGCTCACCTCCAACCCGTTGCCGGTATCGAACTGGGTTTTGCCCAAGCCAACATTCGCAAGCAGGATCGCAAGGATTTGCTGGTGATGCGACTGGCACCGACCGCGACCGTGGCGGGGGTGTTTACAAAAAATCGCTTTTGCGCTGCGCCGGTGCAAGTGTGCAAGGCGCATCTGGAGGATGTGCAAAAAAACAGTCTGCCGATTCGCGCGCTGCTGGTCAATACCGGCAATGCCAATGCCGGGACGGGCGATGCCGGCATGCTGGCCGCCAACGCGACCTGCGTGGCGCTGGCGGAACAACTCGGTTGCGCGCCATCGCAAATTTTGCCGTATTCCACCGGCGTCATTCTGGAACCGCTGCCTGTGGACCGTGTGATTGCGGGGTTGCCTGACGCGATTGCGAACCTCAAGGAAGATAACTGGTTGAATGCGGCCGAAGCGATCATGACGACCGACACGCAACCAAAAGCGGCATCGTGCACGGTGACTATTCGCGGTCAGCAAATCACGATGACCGGTATCAGCAAAGGCGCAGGCATGATCAAGCCCAATATGGCCACGATGCTGGGCTACTTGGCCATGGATGCCAAAGTGCCGCAAGCCATTCTGGAACACCTGGTGCGGGAAGTCGCGGACAAATCGTTTAATTGCATCACGATTGACGGCGACACCTCGACGAACGATTCCTTCATGTTGATCGCCACCGGCAAGCACGACGTTGGCTTGGTCGCAATCGAGTCGCCGGAATACGCAGCCTTGTCGGCAGCCGTGATCAGCCTGGCGCAGGAGCTGGCGCAAATGATTGTGCGCGATGGCGAGGGCGCGACGAAATTTATGACTATTACGGTGGAGCAGGGCCAGTCTGTCGAAGAATGTCGCCGGATTGCCTATTCAATCGGACACTCGCCCCTTGTGAAGACGGCGTTTTACGCATCCGATCCGAACCTGGGGCGCATTCTCGCTGCGATTGGTTACGCCGGGGTGGACGATCTGGATGTGAGCAAATTGAATCTGTATCTGGACGATGTGTGGGTCGCCAAAAACGGCGGGCGCAATCCGGATTACAAGGAAGAACAAGGGCAGCGTGTGATGAAGCAAAGCGAGATCACCGTGCGCGTGACGCTGGCGCGGGGTGATGCGGCAGCGACTATCTGGACGTGCGATTTTTCGCACGATTATGTGTCCATTAATGCAGACTACCGCTCCTAAGGAAACACTGAGGAACCTGCTGCGCAGTCGAATGGCTGCGTTGCGCGGTGCTCGGAATCCTCATGTACGTTTAAGTACACTCCGGTTCCTGCGCGCCGTGCGCCTTGCCATCCAACCGCTCGCAACGGTTCATCAGAGTTTCCTTCCAATTCAAAACAACCACTTCTGTGATTTTTATGGACGCGCTTGAAAAACTGCTGAACCGCGCCGAGGCGGTGCTTGCCAAGCTGGACAATATGCTTCCGCCAGCGACACCCGCCGTAGACTGGCAGGGCAGTACCGCTTTCCGCTGGCGCACGCGACGCGGACAACCCGGCCACGCTTTCCTGCAACCGGTCACACATCTTTCCGATGTGGTCCTGAACGATTTGCAGCATGTCGAACGGCAAAAGCAGGTGCTGGTACAAAACACGCGGCAGTTTGTGCTGGGCAAACCGGCGAACAATGTGTTGCTGACTGGCTCGCGCGGCACGGGAAAATCCTCACTCGTCAAAGCCTGCTTGAATCATTTTGCGCCGCAGGGGTTGCGCCTGATCGAAGTGGATCGCGGTGACCTGGCCGATTTGACGGACATTGTGGATCTGGTGGCGAGCCGACCGGAAAAATTCATGCTGTATTGTGACGATCTTTCTTTTGAGGAAGGTGACACCGGATACAAGGCGCTGAAAGTGGCGCTGGATGGCAGCATCGGCACGCAATCCAACAATGTGCTGATTTACGCCACATCGAATCGACGGCATCTGATGCCGGAGCGCGCTTCCGAAAATCGCGAAGTCATGCGCGGCGAAGATGGCGATCTGCACCCCGGCGAAACGGTGGAAGAAAAAATTTCCCTGTCCGAGCGATTCGGTATTTGGTTATCTTTTTATCCCTTCAGTCAGGATGAATACCTGGATATTGTGGGCAACTGGCTAAAGGCGTTTGGTTGCACCGAAGCCGAGATCGCCGCAGCGCGTGCCGAGGCCCTGCGCTGGGCGCTTCAGCGGGGCTCGCGCTCGGGCCGGATCGCCTGGCAATTTGCGAAAGATCATGTTGGCAAAACAAAATGAGCCAGTGGCTTTTTTTCGCGACGCATAAATATTGACAAAACGCAGACCCTTTTGACCGTACTTGCGTAGAGTGAGCCTGTTAGGCAAAGACTACGGCAGCGATTTTTTTCGCGGGGGGTTCTATGTTGATGTCCAATCAAATCAATCGCTATGCGCATCAGTTACTGGCGGCGCGTGCCAGTGCTAGTCTGATGGCTCCGTTATCGACTAGCGAAAAGCTGACGCAGGAGAACGCATACGACATCGCGCGGCGCATTTATGACGTGCGCATCGCGGAAGGGGAGAAACCGGTTGGACGCAAGATTGGTTTCGTCAACCGTGTGGTGTGGCCCAAGCAGGCAGACGTGCCGCAAATTCATACACCCATCTGGACGCCCCTGTTTGAAACGACCGTCATGCATGCCGAAGACAATATGGCGACGGTTGAACTGAAAGGTTTGTTGCAGCCGCGCCTGGAAGCCGAGATTGTATTTTGTCTGAAGGATGCGCCCTCTGCAGAAGCGACGATGCACGATCTGGCGGACTGCATTGAATGGATGGCGCATGGCGTCGAAATCACGGCGTGTCCCTATCCGGACTGGTGGTTTGAAACGCCCGATGCGATTGCCGCGTTTGGTTTGCACGGCGCGCTCATCATCGGCGAGCCACGGACTTTGTCATCGGCGAGCCGAAATCATCTCGGCACGATGATGCGAGGTGTGAGTGTGTCCGTGGCTTGCGATGGCGCTTTGCTCACGGCGGGGTTCGGTAGCGATATTTTGAACAGTCCGCTGCACGCGCTGTGGCATCTCTATCAAATGTTGCAAAACCAGTCGCGCTTCCCGCAACTCGGCGCAGGCGAAATCATTACCACCGGATCCTGGACAGATGGACGTTCCGTTCGGTCGGGCCAGTACTGGCAAACGGCGTACGCGGGCTTGGCACTATCAGGATTGAATCTGTCGTTTGTTTAGCCCGTGCTTCTTCGGTGCGCTACGCCTTTTTTTGTCGCGGGTGATTCTCCAACCCGATCAAATTCAATTTGAGCGACATGGTTTTCAGCATGTCCGCTGAAATGCGTGTGCCATGCATGACCAGCGTCACGCCGTTTCTCAAAATGATCTTGAGATCGGCCTGACTGCCGTTTTTTTCGTATTTATGATAAAGAATGCGGCCATGTTCTTGCCACGTTCTTTCCACGGTAGTTTCGGTTTCGCGATTCATGGGAAGCGTTTCGTGCGAGAGGCCACCGGAATCCAGCATCGTCACGGCCATTTTTTGATGGCCAGCTTCGTAATCCGCTCTGGCGACTGAAACGGAAACTTGTGTGGTGACCGTGCTGACTTCGAGCGTGGTGCGCATGAAAGGCCCGACTTGCAGCGGAAGATAAGGCTTCAGCGATTCGGGCGGGATCGGCTGCATATTGGTTTTGGTATTCGACGCAATGATGTCCAGTTGTTTCTGGGTTTCTTCGGGGCGCAGCGTGCGGGCAGATTTCAGCGGGTCGCTGGGCGCATTCAAAACAATATAGGCGTCGCTATCCCGGCCGAGTTTGTAAGCTTTGGCGCCGAAAAGCGAATGCGCTAGGACGACGTTTGCATAAAGGATGGCGCCCGAAGCCATCGCCACCGGAAAAATGATCAAGGTGTACGTGAAGGATTTTTCCTTGGGGCTTCGCATCAGGACGGGAAGCCCTTTGTAGATCAGGTATGCCGCGTACGCGGCACAGAACAGGCTCAAGAAACTCAAGGGAGGGAAAAGACCGAAGACACCGCCGATCAGGGGAGCCGTCGACGCATAGGCGGCGAGTTTGAATGCGCGCAGCGCGTCAGGTTGTCCGTCAAAACTGGGCGCCAATGCGTTGATGGCCAGCGACAAGACATACACCATCGCCAGACTCATCAGATAGCTGAGCACCATCAGAAGAAAAGCGAACATGAACGGCACTTTGACTGGCGCAACAAATTTGCCGACGCCGATGGTGAACATGCCGATAAAAGCGCAGATCGACGGGATGATGGCCAGGAGCGCGAGATACTGAAAATACAGATTCGCAACGGACGTTTTTTCTGATGCCACAATCACCCAAAAATGATCAGGCTTGAGCAAGGCATTCTTGGCGCGCGCCGATACGCTCATGTGACGTGCTTGCTTGGGTTTAAAAAACCAATTTCTGATTTGATCCAGTGTGCTCATGAGACGCTTTCTGAAAGGGGCGGAACCCAGTCATGTGGTGATGCAAAGAAACAGTTTCTCTGATGTAACAACTCAAAATATGCATGCTGAGTCTAGCATTGCGTTGCCGTAAGGCAGCTTGCTTTAAATAAATATGCGAAAAAGCTGTCTCATTTTTCGCAAGTCAGGCACTTTTGTTTCCACGTGGAATGAAATGAATCGCCATGATTTGGTCAAAATCAAAGGACCAGTGATCACTCATTCAAGTCCCAAAAAATCACGCAGAATGAAGGAAGGTTATCGCTTGCATGTGGCATGCAAACGGTTAGAACGTCGCAAAATAAAATTAACAGAGAGTCTTTATGGGGAAAATCATTCAGGCCATTCTGGGGGGTAACATCCTTCAGAGTGAGGATAGAAAAAGCTGTTCGGCACGTATGGGACGCTGTCATCGACCTTTGTCCGTGGCGCCCCTGTGGCGTCGGTCGTTTGCACTGAAAGCGAAAACAGAATCTTCTGATTTGGCCCGTTAGGTCGTCAATCGCTCCGGGGCGGGGTGCAAGAAACGCCAGCGATTTTTTTCGCTGTGCAATAGGCGCAACGTGTGAGTGTGCTGAAGTCGATTGCCGATTAGGGGCAATGCGGGACAAAGCATGAAAACAGGCCGAGCACGTCATCGCGTGCTCGGCCTGTTGGTTTGACGTTAGGTGAACAAAGCTGCGCGCGATGTTCAGGCTTGCGTTAGCTTGGTATCCTGTTCCCTGAGTTTATCCAGCGTTGCGGAAAAACCGGCCAGGCGTTCGCGTTCTTGCGCGACGACTTTCTCTGGCGCTTTGGCAACGAAACCTTCATTGCCCAGCTTGGTGTTGATCTTGTCGATTTCCCCCTGAATGCGCGTCATCTCTTTCGCGAGGCGTGCACGTTCGGCAGCGATGTCGATTTCCACTTTTAACATCAGCTTCACTTCGCCAACAATGGACACCGGCGCAGGCGAGCTCGGCAGCTTGTCGACGATTTGTACTTCTGCCAGACGTGCGAGTGCTTCGAGAGAAGCCGCGAAAGTTTGCGTGCGTTCCTTGTCCGACGTTTCGATGATGAGCGGCACTTTTTGCGCGGGTGACAGATTCATCTCGCCGCGTAGTGCACGGCAGGCATCCGTCATCGCCTTGAATTGCGCCATCCACGCATCCGCGTTGGGGTCGATCATGTCTGGGCGTGGTAGCGGATATTCCTGCGTCATGATGCTGGCTTCGCCTTGCGGGGCGCGGTCGGTGAGCGGCGCCACCGTTTGCCACAATGCTTCAGTCACGAACGGAATGATCGGGTGCGCGAGGCGCAGCGTTTGTTCCAGCACGCGTAGGAGCGTGCGGCGCGTGGCGCGTTGTTGTGCTGCGTCGCCGTTCTGGATTTGCACCTTGGCGATTTCCACATACCAGTCGCAGTATTCATCCCAGATGAATTGGTAGAGCGCCGTGGCGACATTGTCGAAGCGGTATTCGGCAAAGCCTTTTTCCACTTCAGCCGCCACGCGCTGAAATTCGGAAACGATCCAGCGATCAGCAGCCGAAAAGCTGCGACCATCATCGCCGCAGGAACAGGGATCGAAGCCGCAGTCGTGTCCTTCCACATTCATCATCACGAAGCGGGTCGCATTCCACAGCTTGTTGCAGAAGTTGCGGTAGCCTTCGCAGCGCTTGCTGTCGAAGTTGATGTTGCGACCCAGTGTGGCCAGTGCCGAGAAAGTGAAACGCAACGCATCGGCACCGTAACCCGGAATGCCCGTCGGGAATTCTTTCTCGGTGGATTTGCGCACGGCCGGTGCGGTTTCCGGTTTGCGCAGGCCAGTGGTGCGCTTGTCGAGCAGCGGTTTCAATTCGATGCCGTCGATCAAATCGACCGGATCGAGCACATTGCCCTCGCTCTTGCTCATCTTCTTGCCCTGCGAATCGCGCACGAGGCCGTGGATGTATACATGACGGAACGGCACTTTGCCGGTGAAGTGTTTCGTCATCATGATCATGCGGGCGACCCAGAAGAAGATGATGTCGAAACCGGTCACGAGCACGGTCGACGGCAGGAAGAGATCCTGTTCAATCGTTTTTTCCGGCCACCCGAGTGTGGAGAAGGGCACCAGTGCAGAAGAGTACCAGGTGTCGAGTACGTCTTCGTCGCGCGTGAGCGTGCCTTTGTATCCGGCGGCAGTCGCTTTCACGCGCGCATCGGCTTCGTTGCGTGCCACAAACAGTTCGCCATTCTCGCCGTACCATGCCGGAATCTGATGTCCCCACCAGAGCTGACGCGAAATGCACCAGTCCTGAATGTTCTTCATCCATTGGTTGTAGGTGTTCACCCATTGATCGGGTACGAAACGCACTTCACCGGATTCCACCACGTCGATGGCTTTTTGCGCGATGCTCTTGCCATCCTTGCCCGGCTTCGTCATCGCAACGAACCACTGATCGGTCAGCATGGGTTCCACCACCTGACCCGTGCGACCGCAACGCGGCACCATCAGCTTGTGCGGTTTGACTTCGACGAGCAGGCCGAGCTTGTCGAGATCGGCGACGATGTGACGGCGCGCAAGGAAGCGATCCATGCCTTGATATTCGACGGGCGCGTTTTCGTTGACCTTCGCATCCAGCGTGAAGATATTAATTTGCGGCAGGGCGTGACGTTGCCCGACCTGATAGTCGTTGAAGTCGTGCGCGGGCGTAATCTTCACGCAGCCGGTGCCGAATTCCTTGTCCACATAATCGTCGGCGATGATGGGAATCTCGCGATTGCACAAGGGGAGTGTGACCATCTTGCCGATCAGATGTTTGTAGCGTTCATCCGTCGGATCGACCGCGACAGCGGTATCGCCCAGCATCGTTTCGGGACGCGTGGTCGCGACGACGAGATGTCCCGTACCATCGGCAAGCGGATAGCGGATGTGCCACATCGACCCATCTTCTTCTTCGCTTTCCACTTCCAGATCGGAAACGGCGGATTTCAGCACCGGGTCCCAGTTCACCAGACGCTTGCCGCGATAAATCAAACCTTCTTCAAACAGTTTGACGAAGGTGTCGGTGACGACGGTCGAGAGTTTCTCGTCCATCGTGAAATATTCGTGTTCCCAGGAGACGCTGGCGGCCATATGGCGCATCTGGCCGGTGATGGTGTTGCCGGACTCCGTCTTCCATTCCCAAACTTTTTTCAGGAATTCAGGGCGGCCCATGTCATGACGTGTCTGCCCTGCTGCTTCCAACTGACGTTCCACCACAATTTGCGTGGCGATGCCAGCATGATCCGTGCCGGGCACCCACAGCGTATTGAACCCGCGCATGCGGTGATAGCGGGTAAGACCGTCCATGATGGTTTGGTTGAACGCATGGCCCATGTGCAGCGTGCCGGTCACGTTGGGTGGTGGCAACTGAATGCAGAAAGAGGACTTGCTGGGGTCGGTGGTGGGGGCGAAATACCCGCGGTTTTCCCACTCTGCGCGCCAGTATTGTTCAATTTCGGACGGTTCGTATGACTTGGCTAATTCCATATTATTAGTAGTGTTTTCGTGAAGCTTGTCATTATACGGGCTCAGGGGCCTGAATTGAGCGCCTGAATGCAGAGGAAGCGGGAGGGAAAAGCGGAAAAAATGAGCAATGCCCGCTGAAAAACTGGGGGAATACCTTATAATGCAAAAGTTTGTATTATTATGCGTAACAAACGCTAGGGGTTCTGGCAGGACATCGCCGGGCGAGAAACACCCTCTGAACCTGATCTGGGTAATGCCAGCGAAGGGAAGCGCGCAAGAAATACGGCCCGAAGTGTCTGAGTAGTATGACAACGGAGCCGCATCTCCCGGGTTTCCTTTGCAGGCGTACCAAAATTGCAAAGGAAACACCATGAACGCCAACCCAAAATTCTTGTCCGCCACCGCCACTGTTGACGAGGCTGCGGTCAAGCCCTTGCCGAATTCCCGCAAAGTTTATGTGACCGGTTCCCGTCCGGATATTCGCGTGCCCATGCGCGAAATCACCCTGAGTGATACGCCCGTTATGTTCGGTTCGGAAAAAAATCCGCCGATTTACGTGTACGACACGTCCGGTCCCTACACTGATCCCAATGCCAGCATCGACATTCGTTCCGGCCTCGATCCTTTCCGTACGCCGTGGATCCTGGAGCGCAATGACACGGACGAATTGCCGGGACCAACGTCTACCTACGGCCAGGCGCGTTTGAACGATCCGGAATTGCAGGAGCTGCGTTTCAATCTGAAGCGCAAGCCGCGTCGCGCGAAAGCAGGCAAGCAAATCACGCAAATGTATTACGCGAAGCAAGGCATCATCACGCCGGAGATGGAATACATCGCGATTCGCGAAAACATGAATCGCAAAGCCTACATCGAAAGTCTGAAGGCGTCCGGCCCGAATGGCGAAAAGATGGTCAAGCTGATGACGCGTCAGCATCCCGGCATGCCGTTTGGTGCAAATATTCCGAAAGAGATCACGCCGGAATTCGTGCGCAGCGAAGTCGCAGCCGGTCGCGCGATTATTCCCGCGAACATCAACCATCCGGAAGTCGAGCCGATGATCATCGGCCGCAACTTCCTCGTGAAGATCAACGCGAACATCGGCAACTCTGCACTGTCATCCGGCATCAATGAGGAAGTCGAAAAAATGACTTGGGCGATTCGTTGGGGCGGCGATAACGTGATGGATCTCTCCACCGGCAAGCACATCCACGAAACGCGCGAATGGATCGTGCGCAATGCACCGGTACCCATCGGCACGGTGCCGATTTATCAGGCCCTGGAAAAGGTCAACGGCATCGCCGAAAACCTCACCTGGGAAATTTTCAAGGACACGCTAATCGAGCAAGCCGAGCAAGGCGTCGACTATTTCACGATTCACGCAGGCCTCTTGCTGCGCCATGTGCCGATAACGGCCGAGCGCATGACGGGCATTGTGTCGCGTGGTGGTTCGATCATGGCGAAGTGGTGTCTGGCGCATCACACAGAAAGTTTCCTGTACACGAATTTCCGCGAAATTTGCGAAATCCTCGCAGCGTATGACGTGGCGATTTCGCTGGGCGACGGGCTGCGTCCGGGTTCGATTTACGATGCGAACGATGACGCGCAATTCGGCGAACTGGAAATTCTCGGCGAACTCACCAAGATCGCGTGGGAATACAACGTGCAAGTGCTGATCGAAGGGCCAGGTCACGTGCCGATGCACATGATCAAGGTCAACATGGAAAAGCAACTGGAACAGTGCTTCGAAGCGCCGTTCTACACGCTGGGACCGTTGGTGACTGACATTGCGCCAGGTTATGACCACATCACGTCGGCGATGGGCGCGGCGATGATTGGCTGGTACGGCACCGCGATGCTCTGCTACGTGACGCCAAAGGAACATCTTGGCTTGCCGAACAAGGCGGATGTGAAGGAAGGCATCATCGTCTACAAGCTCGCAGCGCATGCGGCCGATTTGGCAAAGGGGCACCCCGGTGCGCAGATCCGCGACAATGCGATGTCCAAGGCACGCTTTGAATTCCGTTGGGAAGACCAGTTCAATATTGGGCTGGACCCGGATCGCGCGAAGTCCTTCCACGATGAAACGCTGCCGAAAGATTCCGCGAAAGTTGCGCACTTCTGCTCGATGTGCGGCCCGAAGTTCTGCTCGATGAAAATTTCGCAGGAAGTGCGTGATTATGCGGCGAACAAAGGCATCTCGGAAATCGAGGCATTGAAACAGGGCATGCAAGAACGCTCGGTCGAGTTCGTGAGCTGCGGTTCCGAGATCTATCACAAGCAATGATGGGTTAGCCATGACGATCGAAATTATGTTGAATGGGGAGGCGCAACGTCTCCCCGCCGGACACAATGTGCAACAACTGGTCGACCAGCTCGGATTGACGGGGCAGGCGCTGGCGGTGGCGGTCAATCGTCAGGTGGTGCCGCGGGCGTCGTGGCAGCAAAAGGTTTTCAATGCACAAGATCGTGTTGAGATTGTTCGTGCCATTGGAGGAGGGTAATCATGTCAGTTGATTTCACGCTAAACGGGGAACCGTGCAATTTGCCAAAAGGATCGCTGGTCAAGGATCTGGTAAAAGAGCTGGAGTTGGGTGAGCTGCCGTTGACCATCAAGGTTAACCGGAAACGTTTGATGCGGCATGATTGGAAACAAGAGATATTGGCTGGAGATACTGTGGAAGTTAATCAGGCCATCCCGCATTCCTGCGTCACCATTCAGGTATAAAACGCAAATATAAAACCAATTTATTACATCAATGAAGGAAAAGAAAATGAGTTCGCAAGACCATACTTTGACCATTGCTGGCAAAACTTACCGTTCACGTTTGCTGGTGGGCAGCGGCAAGTACGCAAGCCTGGAACAGACGCGTGATGCGACTGAAGCGAGCGGTTCGGAAATTATCACGGTGGCGATCCGTCGCGTGAACATCGGCCAGGATCCGAAAGCGCCGAACTTGCTGGATTTCGTGCCGCCTTCCAAATACACGATTTTGCCGAACACCGCCGGTTGCTACAACGCTGAAGATGCGATTTACACGCTGCAGATGGCGCGGGAACTGTTGAACGGTCACAAACTCGTGAAGCTCGAAGTGCTGGGCGACGAAAAATCGCTATTCCCCAATATGCCGGAAACGCTGAAAGCCGCACAAGTGCTGGTCAAGGACGGTTTCGATGTGATGGTGTACTGCAGCGACGATCCGATCCAGGCCAAGATGCTCGAAGACATCGGCTGCTGCGCGGTGATGCCGCTGGCTTCCTTGATTGGTTCCGGCATGGGCATTCTGAATCCGTGGAACCTTTCGCTGATCATTGAAAACGCGAAGGTGCCGATCATCGTCGATGCAGGTGTAGGCACGGCATCGGATGCGGCGGTTGCGATGGAACTGGGCTGCGACGGCGTGTTGATGAATTCCGCGATTGCACTGGCCAAAGATCCGATCCGCATGGCGACTGCGATGAAGAACGCGATCCTTGCCGGACGCGATGCGTATTTGGCTGGGCGCATGCCGCGCAAGTTTGCCGCTTCGCCGTCGTCGCCGATGGCAGGTCGTTTTATTTAACGAACTGCTAAAAATATTGTGGTGGCCATCCTCGCTACGTTTTTGGCAGTCCGTTAACGGATTGAAAGCGCACTTCACCACCCCCTTCTCGCCTTGAGGGGAGAAGGTTAGGGTGTGGGGGCAAATGACAAGCAATCACCCAAAGGAGAAAAGCATGCAAACTCGTCACAGCGTCCTGGTTTTTGCGGGGCTTGATCCCAGCGGCGGTGCCGGCATTTCAGCGGACATTGAAGCCATTGGCGCGATGGGTGCGCATGCGCTGCCCATTGTTACGGCCTTGACGGTGCAGGATAACGACAACGTGTACGCCGTTAATCCGGTCGATGCCAAGATTCTGCGTCGACAAGCGGAAGTCCTGATCGACAAAATTCCCATCTCCGCAGTCAAAATCGGCATTGTCGGCAATCGCGCCAACGCCGAGGCCATTGCCGAAACGATTGCGCGCCTGCGCAAACGTCAACCCGATTTGCCTGTCGTGCTGGATACCGTGCTGGCCAGCGGACACGGCGATGCCTTGTCTGAAGATCATCCGAATCACACGCTACGTCCCTTGCTGGGGTTGGCGACGATTGTTGCACCGAACCTGATCGAAGCCGCTCGCTTGTGCGAGGGCGCGCAAACGGTGGAGGCGCAAGCGCAAGCCTTGCTGGCGTCGGGCGCAAAACATGTCCTGATCAAAGGCGGACACGGCGCGGCAGACAAGGATGTCGTGAACAGCTGGTTTACCCAGAACGACAGCCACGCGTGGACGTGGCAGCGATTGCCCAGCGGCTTTCACGGCACGGGGTGTACGCTGGCTTCCGCGATTGCCGGACTGCTGGCGCAAGGCAAGCCGATGCGAGAAACCTTGACGCGGGCGCAGCAGTATATGCATCGTTCACTGGAGCAGTCTTTCCCCATCGCTGCGGGACAGCGCATCCCGAACCGACATGTCAGTCTGGCCGAATGAAACATTCTACTGGGATGGAAATGGCAGGCGGATTCCGTTTTAAAAATCATTGATTGAATCAGGAAGAAAAAATGAAAGGTCTTTATATCGTCACGCCCGATTGGGATGACACCGCCAAACTGGTCGATGTAACCGAAAAAGCGATCAAGGGTGGCGCAGCGATTGTGCAGTATCGTCACAAGACGGCTACACCCGAACAACGTCGCGAGCAAGCCAAAGCGCTGCAGGCGGTCTGCAAACGCTACAAGGTGCCGTTCATCATCAATGATTTTGTCGATTTGGCGATGGAGCTGGATGCCGATGGCGTGCATGTCGGCGAAAGCGACGAAGCGGTGGCCGCCGTGCGCGCGAAAGTGGGCCCGAGCAAAATTGTGGGATCGTCGTGCTACGGCGAGATGGATCGCGTGCGCGCTGCGCAGAAGGCTGGTGCAAGTTACATCGCGCTGGGCGGGTTCTATCCGTCGCGCGTCAAAAAATATCCGGTAACGACGGAACTGGATATCGTCAAGCAGATGAAGAAAGAATTTCCGGAGCTGTCGAGCTGTGCAATCGGGGGCATCGATCACGAAAACGCCGTGCCGTTGGTCGAACGTGGCATCGATACGATTGCGGTGGTCAGTGCGGTGTATTTCGCGGACGATCCGGAAGCGGCTGCGCGCAAGTTTGCGGAGATGTACAAATAGTGGCGGGTATAAACAAGTTACGGTAGATTGAGTATGCTGGGGGTAGCCCGGCGGCTACCTACCTTTTTTGTGCAGCCAAGTCAGCGGCAGCGTCTCAAGCGGAAAGAAATCGGGCAGAGAGGTTTGCTCAGATAAAAAATAGTTTGCAGCGCCATTTTTTATCAAGATTATAAAATCACCGCCGCTTCCCCGCCAAATCCGGCGTCGCATCGTCGACTGCTTTTCGCAGTCGCCTCACGGAAATCGCAACCGCTTCGTCATCCAGCTCACACCCGACGAACTTCCGCTCCAGCAGCGTGGCCGCAACGCCGGTCGTTGAACTGCCGGAGAACGGATCGAACACCCAGTCGCCGGCATCTGTAGATGCAAGAATAATGCGTTCAAGTAGTGCGACCGGTTTTTGCGTGGGGTGCTTGCCGAATTGTTTTTCTTCTTTTTTTGGGATGCCGACTCTCCACAGGCTTTTCATTTGTTTGCCGTCGTTCATGTCGCGCATCGCATCGTAATTGAAACGGTGTTTGGACTTTTCCGTTTTGGAGGCCCACAAAATCGTTTCCGTGGCATGCGTGAAGAAACGGCATGAGAGATTCGGCGGTGGGTTCGGTTTTTCCCAGGTAAGGTTATTGAGGATGCGCATACCGAGCTGCTGCATGCCGAAGCCGACGGAGTAAATGGCATGTTGCGTGCCAGAGACCCATAAGCTGCCGTTCGGCTTGAGCAGTTGCTGGCAACGCGAGAGCCAGTCGAGATTGAATTGGTGATTGAGCGCCGGCCCCTGTGATTTATCCCACTGTCCTTTGTTGACCTTGACCATCTTGCCGTTCTGGCAGGTGATGCCGTCATTGGAAAGAAAATACGGCGGGTCGGCAAAAATCATGTCGAAGCAGCCGTTGGGGTGGCGTGCAATGAGCGCATCCATGAAGGCAAGGCAGTCGGTTTGGTAAAGCCAGAGTCCCATGTCATCGTGTTGAAAAGCACAGGGATAGTCTGAAAACGCAAAAGGGGAAGACGCGACAGAGATGGCGCCCAAGGAACTATGCGTGGACTCGCGGGATGACATGGACAACCCCCCAGTTCATTCTCCGAAGGAAGGAGAGGCCATGAAAGTATACAACCAAGGGCGCCATGAATGGCATTGATTGACCAAAAAATGGTCAGGTGCTAAGGTTGCCGGGAAAGTAAGAAACGGCTTATCCAATAACCATCATTTCCTGGAGGCGGGCATGAAGAAGATCACACTGTTGGCTATCGCGGCGGCCTTGTTGGGGATGGGCGCAACAGCATCGGCTGCGCCCAGTTGTACGAACTGGATGAAACAAAACAATGGCACCTACTGGCGAACCTGCGTCGATGACAAAGGCAGGCAGTATTGTCAGCAGAGCTATCGCGGGCGGATTACGCGCGTTGTGTGCCGTTAATCGAAACAATGCCCCTTTCAATCGGAGGACGCCGGTTCTTCATTGAAGGGGGGGCAGGGTTGGCCCGTTGGTCCATTTTCACCCCAAGGCAGATTCACGATGTCGAGGGGGCCGAATCTTGAGATAATGGCGGGATGCAAAAAATTCTTCATAATCTCAACAGCGAGCAACTCGCCGCGGTTACCCTTCCCGCCCAATCTGCGCTCGTGCTGGCCGGTGCCGGTTCCGGCAAGACGCGCGTGCTCACCACGCGCCTTGCCTGGCTGATCCAGACTGGACAAGTCTCGCCGCAAGGCATTTTGGCGGTCACTTTTACCAACAAGGCTGCGAAGGAAATGCTTTCGCGGCTGTCGGCGATGTTGCCCATTAACACGCGCGGGATGTGGATCGGCACGTTTCACGGGTTGTGTAATCGGTTGCTGCGCACCCACCACCAGGCGGCTGCTCTGCCGCAAACCTTCCAGATTCTCGATTCGCAGGATCAACTGTCTGCCATCAAGCGCTTGCTGAAATCAAACAACGTCGACGATGAGAAATACCCCGCCCGCAACCTGATGCATTTCATCAATAACGCCAAGGAACACGGCTTGCGCGCGGGCGAGGTGGAAGCGAACGATGCTTACAATCGCAAGTTCATCGAACTGTACGAACTGTACGATGCGCAATGCCAGCGTGAAGGCGTGACGGATTTTGCGGAATTGATGCTGCGATCATACGAACTGTTGTTGCGCAATCAGCCTTTGCGAGAACATTATCAGAATCGTTTTCGTCATATTCTCGTGGACGAGTTTCAGGACACCAACGATCTGCAATACAAATGGCTCAAGCTGCTGGCGGGGAAGGGTGCTGCCGTGTTTGCCGTGGGCGACGACGATCAAAGCATTTACGCATTCCGCGGTGCGAACGTGGGGAACATGGCGACCTTCGAGCGTGAGTTCCATGTCGAAAACCTTATTCGACTGGAGCAGAATTATCGTTCGCATGGATACATTCTCGATGCAGCCAACATATTGATTGCGCATAACAGCAAACGCCTCGGCAAAAACTTGCGGACGGATGCCGGTCATGGCGAACTGGTGCGCGTGGTGGAAGCGCCGTCGGATTTGCGCGAAGCGCAATGGGTGGTGGAAGAAATCAAGAGCTTGATTGCCGAAGGCGAGACGCGCAGCGAGATCGCGGTGCTGTATCGATCCAATGCGCAATCGCGCGTGATCGAGCATGCACTGTTTTCGGCAGGGATGCCGTACCGCGTTTACGGTGGCTTGCGCTTTTTCGAGCGTGCGGAAATCAAGCACGCCATCGCGTATCTGCAACTCATCGACAATTTGCACAACGACTCCGCGTTTTTGCGTGTGGTGAATTTCCCGGCGCGCGGCATTGGCGCACGCACGATTGAGCAATTGCAGGATGCAGCAAAACAATACAGTCTATCGCTTTACGAAGCGGTGCCCTACGTGGCTGGCAAGGCGGGCGCGAATCTCGGTGCGTTCATTCGGATGATCGAAAGTACGCGTGCGGAAACGCAGCCGCTGCCCTTGCCGGAACTGGTGCAGGTGGTCATTGAGCGCAGCACTTTGATACAGCATTACCGCAGTGAAAAAGAAGGCGCCGACCGCATCGAAAACCTGGAACAACTGGTGGCGGCGGCGGAGGTGTTCGTCTCCGAAGAAGGATTTGGATTGGACGCGCCCGCACAACTGGGGCCGAAGACATTGGACACAAATACTGACAACGCGGCGTTGATTGCATCGGGTGAAATGGAAATCCTCGATGCCGACGTGCCGTTGTCGGAGACCATGTCGCCGCTCTCCGCTTTCCTCTCGCATGCTTCGCTGGAAGCTGGCGACAATCAGGCGCAGGCGGGGCAAGATGCCATCCAGTTGATGACGGTGCATTCGGCGAAAGGACTGGAATTCGATGCGGTCTTCATTACCGGCCTGGAAGCCGGCTTGTTCCCGCATGAAAACAGCATGCAGGAAGAAGGCGGACTGGAAGAAGAGCGTCGCCTGATGTATGTGGCGATCACGCGGGCGAAGCGGCGGCTGTATCTCAGTTTCGCGCAAACGCGGATGCTGCACGGTCAGACGCGCTACAACGTGCGCTCCCGCTTTCTGGATGAATTGCCAGAGGATTCGCTGAAATGGCTGACCCCGAAGTTCCAGCCACAATGGCCGAGCAATCAGCATGTGATTGCGGATTTTGCGCCATCGCGTCAGGAGAAACTCGCGAGTCAGGTGAGCCAGCAATCCACGGGCTGGCGGATCGGCGAAACGGTAGTGCATGCCAAGTTTGGCGAAGGCGTGATTGTGAACATGGAAGGCAGTGGCACCAACGCGCGCGCGAATATCAACTTTGGCAAGGCCGGGATGAAGTTGCTGGATTTGGGGGTTGCGAAGCTTGAGAAAAAATAATCGGGCCGTATTTTCACACGCTTCGCGCAAAGCGAATTAGTTGGTCTCGGCAATGATGCGTTTTGAATTGGGTAAATAATAAAGCTTTCCGTTGACGTAGATATTCACGCGGCGGATTTCCTGGCCGGATGATGCGTCTAGCAACGTGAGATCAGAATGTCGTCCACCTGAGTGGCCAGCATAATAGCCAATGGTCTCGCCTGCCCAGATCAAGCCATAAATCAAACGACCGTCAGAAACCTGGAGCAAAGGTTTGAAAGAATGATCGCTTGCGCGCCAAATCTGGATGGATTCATTGTTACTCTTTTGGGTTTTTTCAACAAAAACGAGCGCTTTGCTGTCAGGACTCCACGAGACGGCTCCGTAATAAGTGTTGGTGCCTTCGCTAATAATATGGCTGACTCCGCCTGTATTCAGATCAAGCACAGCCAACTTTTGTTGGAGGCCGAGCCTCTCGCCTCTATCCATGATGACAAGGCGTGTTTTGTCTGGTGACAGGTGGCTTGAATATCCCACATGATCAAGGTGTGCATCACGATAAAGTTGCGCGCTTTTGCCGGTGGAGATATCCAGTAGCAGGATGCGATAAAGGTAAGAATACTTTTCATCTTGATCCGGCAGTTCGGTTACCAGAAGAATGCGATCGTTCGTAAGCCAGCGTACCAAAATCCGGCCATATTTGTGCATGGCGTCACTTAAAACAACGCTATCCTGTCTGGGCTGCGCATTCAGATTCAGCAGGCGTAAATCCCCAAGCTTTTTGTAAATGATTTTTGTGCCATCGGGAGACAAGCTGTGGTTTTCGCCTCCAGCGTAACCGTCCAGAAATTTGGGAATAACGGTCTCGCTTAAACGATTGCCCTGAATATCGTAACGGCGCAATAGAGCAAATTCGCGTTTTTCGTCCAAGGTGATCGTCGTAAATTGCGAAGCATCATCATCGGTCTGCACGATAGTTTGCCGGAAGGTTGAGTAAGGCAAGGGAGTAACTTTGCCGTTTTCCGGGTTGACGATTACCATGTCAGAACCACCACTCCACAGCATGGAGCAGGCACTTAGTGCAAATATCAGGCACGCAGACAGCAGAATGCGAGAGATGTTTTGGCGAAGTAAAGGTGAGGAGATTGCCATGGCGATTTTTTGTGTGCGCAAGAAAATTTTTGGGTATTACGGAGCTAAAAAATAAAGGGCGGCTGTGTGAGCCGCCCTTTCATTTTGCTGTGCTGCCTTATTTCTTACCGGGATACACGCACCGAATGATCTCTTCCTGGGTGGGTAAGTCAAGGCACTTGCGCTTGTCCGGACCGATTTGCGGCAACGGTTTTTCCTGAACAACCTCCAGCTGTTTTTCCTGCTGTGCGGGAACGGGCGTTTTTTCAGATGCGGCTGCTTTCTGTTCATCGCCGTCTTCGGTAGCAGTTTTGCCTGTCACGCGCGCTTGTTCGGCGTCATTCTTTTTCTCTTCCTGTGCCTGCTTCACGGGCGCTAAAGGAGCCGCAGTGGGTGCAGGCGCTTGTTGCGGGGCGTTGGGATCCCGGATTTGCGGCGTCAGTTTTGTCGTCGGCAGCGGCGCTTGTTCTTTCGCGGAAGCGGGTTGCGCTTTCTCCGGCTGTGCGACAGGCGGGGTTGCTACGGTTTCGGTCTTGATGGCAGCGTCCTCGCTTTTTGCAGCAGGGGGCTTGGATTCCGGGCGAGCTTGCTTGGCTGTCAGATCGGCGAGGAATGCGGGGTCGACACTGGTGCGTTCCAAGGCTTCCGCCTTCTCGACGTTTTTCCAGGCTTCGGCGTAATTGCCCAGCATGTAAAGCGCAATGGCCCTGTGGGCGTAAATGACAGGACGATTGGGGTCGATCTTTTCTGCGTTATCAAACCACCGCATGGCATCTTTGGCCAGCTTGGCTTGTTCTTCCGGCTTGGGGGTGCTCTTGAAGGCGCTATAGGTTTGCGAGAGGCCCATGTCGGCCATCAACTTCGGGTTTTGCGGCTCAATTTTGATCGCACGTTCGTAATAGGTGGATGCGGCAGCAAATTTGCCTTGCTGCGTCATCGCATTGCCCAGTCCCCAGTACACTTCGACGTTTTTCGGGTCAAGCACATAGGCATGGGTAAAACTCTGAATGGCGACTTCCAGATCGCCCTGCTTGAGTTGCTTCCAGCCGCGCGTAATTTCAATACGGGCCGCCGCTTCCTTGGATCCTGCGGCTTTGATGGCGGACGCAATGAATTTTTGATCGTCGGCAGCGGTTCCTGGTGCAGTGGCTCCCTGCGCGGCGCTTCCTTTCGCGGCGGGGTCTGGCACAGCCGTTCCCTGGGTCGGCGTTCCCTGAGCCGGTGCTGGGGGTTTCTCGCCCGAGGCCGGTTTTTCATTGACGTTTTGTGCGCTGGCAGAAGCAACAGTCAGCATCAGCGCGATGAGCAGATAACGCATGGTCAATCTCCCAAAATAATGGAAACCAGGCCAAGCGCAGAGATGGCTGGGCATGGCAGTCTTTCGCAGATTAGCGGAAGAAGGGCTTTCTGTGAAGCAAAGTGTTGTCTGGTGGCTAAAAAACGGGGCTTGCAATGGCGAGAAGAAGCGAGGGTGTGGTATTCCGACACCGGTTGCTTTTCCCTTTCACCAAAAAAGCGATCCTTTTCAAGGCATTCGTCCCTGGCGTGGGTAGTAAGCCGGGGGCTTCTCTGGCGGCAATAGCCCGGAGGTGTTCAGGTGGCTTTGCGATCCAGCATGGCGCGGGCGATGGTGCCCGCGTCCACATATTCCAGTTCCGCACCAACCGGGACGCCCCGCGCGAGGCGGCTGACTTTCAGGCCGCGCGCTTTGAGCATTTCGCTGATCACGTGGGCGGTCGCTTCCCCTTCATTGGTGAAATTGGTCGCCAAGACCACTTCGGTGACCCCCGTGTCGGTTGCGCGTGCGATCAGGCGATCCAGGTGGATTTCCTTCGGGCCGATGCCATCCAGCGGCGACAGGCTGCCCATCAGCACGAAGTACAAGCCCTTGTAAGTCAGCGTTTGCTCGATCATCAATTGGTCGGCTGGCGTTTCCACCACGCAGAGCAGGGTAGGGTCGCGCTTGGGATCGACACAGGTCGGGCAAATAACGTCTTCCGTGAAGGTGTTGCATTGGGTGCAGTGATGGATGGTGTCGACGGCTTGACACAGTGCCTGCCCGAGGCGCAGCGCACCGTCGCGATCATGCTGAAGCAAGTGATAGGCGATGCGTTGTGCGGATTTGGGGCCGATGCCCGGCAGACGGCGCAGGGCATCGGTGAGCAAGTCGAGGCTGGTCGGCGATTTCATGGCCGGCGGGAATAAATCGTGAAGAGAAGGCGGGGCTCAGAACGGCATTTTCATGCCCGGGGGCAGCGGCATGCCCGCCGTAACGCTCGCCATTTTTTCTTGCGTGGTTGTTTCCACCTTGCGCACAGCATCGTTCAAGGCGGCAGTCAGCAAGTCTTCGAGCATTTCCTTGTCGTCGCTCATCAGGGATGGATCGATGGACACACGCGAGACATAGTATTTGCACGTCATCAGCACGGATACCAGTCCGGCGCCGGATTGACCTTCGACGACGGTTTTGGCGAGTTCCTGCTGCATTTTTTCCATGTTGGCCTGCATGGTCTGGGCTTGCTTCATCAGCCCTGCGAGTTGGTTCTTCATGTGATGTTCCTGTGGAGTTGCTGAATCATTCGTTTCGTTTGATGTGATCAGTTCGGCTTGATGGAGCCTGGCACGATGGTGGCGCCAAATTCACGCACCATCGATTGCACGAAGGGATCGTTCTGGATGGTCTGTTCGGCTTGACGTTGACGTTCCGCCCGTTCATCCATCGCTTTCTTGTTGGCGGTTTGTTCGACTTTGCCGACTTCGGCGGTGACGCGGATGGCCGTCTCAAAGTGATCGCTCAGGGTTTGGGCCAGTCGATCGAGATTGGCTGGCGTGGAGAGCGTTTCAACCGGTGATCGCAAATGAAAATGCGTTCCCGCACCCGTGTTTTTCCATTCGATCAATTCGGTTTGTTGGGCGAGCTGTTGCACGACCCCGCGCAACGGCAATTGTCCGGCGAGTTGCGGCCAGTTGCCATCCCAATCGAGTTTCGTGCCTGAGGAAACGGGCAGCGTTTTCGGCGCGGCGGCGGGAGCAGGAGCGGGCGCAGGTACCGATGCTTGCACGGTTGCAGTGCTTTTGGGTTTGGCGCGCGCCGCTTCGAGCGCCGCCTTCGCGGGGCTGGTGCCGCTGGAACGGGCCGTTGGCGCTGCTGCAGATGATGTGGAGGGCGAAGACGTCGAGGTTGTCGCAGCTTTCTTCGGCGGCGGTTCGCTACCATTCGTTTCGTTTGGACTGAACGCCAGCATGCGCAAGAGCGTCATCGTGAAACCGGCATATTCATCGGGCGCCAGATGCAATTCATTGCGCCCATGCACCGCGATCTGGTAAAAAAGTTGAATGTCTTCAGGATCGAATGCGCTCGCGAGACGCAGGATATCGTCGCGTTCCGGCAAATCGTCAGGCAGGGCAGACGGCGCGGTTTGCGCGAGCGTGATGCGGTGCAGCAGCGTGCCGAGATCCTGCAAAGCGACGCCGTACGACAGGCTGCGTTCGGCCATGTCATTGGCTACGGCGATCAATGCCCCGCCGTCTTTTTCCGCCAGCGCATCCATCAAGCGAACCAGGAAAGATTGATCGAGCGCGCCGAGCATGGTTTGCACGGCATCCAGCGTGACTTTACCGGCGGAATAAGCAATCGCCTGATCAGTGAGCGAGAGCGCATCGCGCATCGATCCACGCGCGCCTTGCGCAAGCAGGCGCAGCGCCGGGGTTTCAAATTCAACTTTTTCCTGCCCAAGGATATTTTCCAGATGGCCGATGATTTGCGGCGGCGGCATCTGTTTCAAATTGAACTGCAGACAGCGCGACAAGACCGTGACCGGCAATTTTTGCGGATCGGTGGTGGCCAAAATAAACTTGATGTATTCCGGCGGTTCTTCCAGCGTCTTCAACATCGAGTTGAACGCGTGGTTGGTCAGCATGTGCACTTCGTCGATCATGTAGATCTTGAAGCGCGCATTCGTCGGCGCATACATCGCCTGTTCCAGCAATTGCTGCATGTCGTCCACGCCGCGATTGGAGGCGGCATCCATTTCGATGTAATCGACAAAACGATCCGCATCGATGGCGGTGCAAGCTTCGCACACGCCGCAGGGTTGGGAAGTAATGCCTTTTTCGCAATTGAAGGATTTCGCCAGAATGCGTGAGAGCGTGGTCTTGCCAATGCCGCGCGTGCCCGTGAACAGATAGGCATGATGCAGGCGCTGGGTGTCGAGCGCGTGGGTCAGCGCACGAACGACGTGTTCCTGGCCAACCAGGGTGTCGAAATTACGCGGGCGGTATTTGCGGGCAAGGACGAGATAAGACATCCGCGTATTTTACTGTATTAGATGCCCGTCTCGGGTTCCATTTTCAATGGCCCGTCGCCACTGTATTTGTCCAGTGCCAGATAGATAACGGGCGTGATCACCAGCGTAATCACTTGCGAAAAAACCAGCCCGCCGACGATGGCCAGACCGAGCGGCTGGCGTAGTTCCGCGCCTGCACCCAGGCCGAGCGCAATCGGCAGCGCGCCCATCAGCGCAGCGAGCGTGGTCATCATGATGGGGCGGAAGCGCAACAGGCAGGCGGTGCGAATGGCGACATGCGGCGCCATGCCGTCGTTACGTTGGGCATGGAGCGCGAAGTCGATCATCATGATCGCGTTTTTCTTCACGATGCCGATGAGCATCAGAATACCGATGGTGGCAATGAGCGTCAGATCCACGCCGAACAGGCGCAAGGTCAGCAAGGCGCCGATGGCTGCGGACGGCAGTCCCGCGAGAATCGTGAGCGGGTGGATATAACTTTCATACAGCACACCCAGCAAGATGTAAATCACGACAATCGCCAGAACGAGCAATGCCACCTGGCTGGCTTTGGACGACTGGAACACGGCGGCATCGCCCGACCAGGAGGTAATGAGGCTGGGTGGCAGATTCAGCGATGCCTTGATTTCGTCGATGCGGTTGCTCGCATCGCCCAGCGGCACATCCGGCGCCAGGTTGAAGGTGATCGTGACCGCTTCGAGCTGACCCTGATGGTTGACCGAAATGGGGCCGGCGGCGCGTCGGACGGTGGCCAATCCCATCAAGGGAACCAGCGCGCCGGTTTTGCCTCGCACGTAAAGCTTGGACAGATCGTTTTCATCCTGCTTACCCGACCCCGCGCTTTGCAAGATGACCTGATAGCTGTTGACGCTGGTGAAAATCGTCGACACCTGCCGGTCACCGAAGGCGCTGTACAGCGCGGTGCGAATGTCCTGGATGCTGACGCCTGCTTCATTGGCGCGGTCGCGGTTGATGTCGACAACAGCCAGCAGACCTTTCATCTGCGAGTCGCTGGTCACATCGCGAAACAGCGGATCGGCTCGCATGCGCTCTTCCAGCTTGCCCGCCCAGTCGTAGAGTTCATCCGTGCGAACGCTTTGCAGCACGTATTGATAACGGCTTTTGCTTTGCTTGCCGCCGAGCTGCAGATTTTGCTCGGCGCGGAAATACACGCTCAAGCCGGGAATGTTGCTCGTTTTTTTGCGCAGACTTTCCAGCACCTCATCCATCGGTTGTCGTTCGCTGCGCGGTTTCAAGCCGATGAACATGCGTCCGGCATTGCCTTCCATCGAGCGCGAGGCGACGCTGTAAACGTTGGGGTCGCTGGCGACAATTTCGGCCGCTTTCGTGACCAGTTCCGACATCATGATGTAGGAGGCATCCTGGGGGCCTTCCACGGTTGCGCGAATCTGGCCGATGTCTTCGTTGGGGAAGAAGCCTTTGGGGATCGTTACGAACAGCAAGCCGGTGCCCACGAACGTGCCCACGGCAATCCACAAAGTAATTTTGCTGTGCGCCAGACACCAGTCCAGCACGCGTTCATAAAATTTCAGCGTCGCGTTGAAAGCGCGTTCGAAATTGCGGCTGATCCAGTTGTCCTTTTCGTGCGACTCCGTTTTCAGGAAACGGCTGCACAGCATGGGCACCAGCGTCAGCGAAACGACCGCTGACACCAGAATGGAGAGCGAGACGACCACCGCAAATTCGTGGAAGAGCAAGCCGATGACGCCTGGCATGAAGAAGATCGGGATGAACACCGCGACAAGCGAGAGCGAAATCGACACAATGGTGAAACCGACTTCCCTCGCGCCACGCAAGGCGGCCGCCATCGGGTTCATGCCCATTTCCATGTAACGCACGATGTTTTCCAGCACGACAATCGCATCGTCGACGACGAGGCCGACGGCGATGGTGATGCCGAGCAGCGAGATATTGTCGAGGCTGTAGCCCAGCCACTTCATCAGTGCGAAGCAGCCAATCAGCGAGATGGGCAGTGACAGCACCGGGATGGCCGTGGCGGTCAGGCGTTTCAAAAAAAGGAAAATCACCAAGACGACCAGCGCGATGGTGAGCAGCAAGGTGAACTTTACGTCAAAAATGGATTCGCGGATCGATGTTGAGCGATCGTTCAACACTTGCACATTGATCGATTCGGGCATCTGCGATTTCAGCTTGGGCAGCGTGGCCATGACCGCGTCGACGACGGCGACCGTATTGGCGTTGGGCTGACGCTGGATGCCGAGAATGACAGAGGGTTCCTTGTTGAACCAGCTATTGTTTTTGAGCGACTCGACGCTGTCTTCCAGTTCGGCGACATCTTTCAGTCGCATCGACGCGCCATCCTTCGCGCGGATGATCAGGTTGGCGAACGCGGCAGCGTTGGGGAGTTGCTTGTTCGCTTCAATCGTCAAGCTTTGGCGCGGCCCGTCCAGCACCCCGACGGGGCTGTTGGAGTTGGCATTGTTGACAGCGGCAGCCAGTTCATCCAGCGTCATGTTGCGGGCAGCAAGCTGGTCCGGCCGCACTTTCACGCGGACGGCGAAACGGCGTTGACCATAAATCGACACTTGCGCCACGCCATCCAGTGTGGAAAGCGAGGGCGAAATCAGGTTCTCGGCAAAGTCGGTGACCTCACCCAACGAAAGCGAGGGAGAGGTCAGCACGATGATCAGTACGGCTGCATCCGCCGGATTCACCTTGCGGTAATCCGGCATCGTGGTCATTTCATCCGGCAGGTTGCGTTGCGCGCGCAACAGCGCGGCCTGCACGTCAACGGCTGCGGCATCGATGTCGCGGTCCGCGTTGAATTCCAGCGTAATGGATGTGTTGCCGATGGTATTGGTGGAACTGATTGTGGAGAGCCCCGCGATCATCGAAAACTGTTTTTCCAGCGGGCGTGCCACGGATGACGCCATGATTTCCGGACTGGCGCCGGGCAAGACGGCGGTGACGCTGATGATGGGGGTGTTGTAATTCGGTAGCGCCGCGATGGGCAAGTTGAAGTACGCGAACAAACCAATAGCCACGACCGCAATCGACAGCAACACGGTCATGACCGGGCGGCGAATACAGAGTTCGGAAATGTTCATGGTTTGGGCTTGCTGGCAGGCGCAGAGGAAGCGGGAGAAGCCTTAACTGAAGTGGCAGATGCTGAAGCCTTGGCACCCGCCTCACGCACTTTGGTGCCCGGACGCAGATTCTGCGCACCTTCCACCACGACCCGAACGTTGGGCTGCAATCCCGATACGGCTGCGATACCACCTTCCGTCGTCAGAAGGGTGACTTTTTGCGCTTGAACGGTGCTGTCTGGCTGCACCACGTAAATGAATTGTTCTTTCGGCCCCGTGACGACCGCTTGCACTGGGACGACGGTCGCATTTTCCAGCGTGCGCGAAATCAGTCGCACATTGACGAATGCACCGGGCCACAGTTTGTAGTCACGGTTCCCGAATTCGGCTTTCATCTTGATGGTGCCGCTTTGCTGGTCGGTGGTGTTGTCGATGAAAATGAGTTTGCCTTCGAGCTCTTCCTTGTTCTGGAGCTGGATCGTCACGGGCGCGTTGCCCTTCGGGTAAGAGGTCGTGATGTGCGAGAGTTCGCCTTCCGGCACCGTGAAACTCACATGAATCGGATCAAGCTGTGCGATCGTGACCATGGTGGTGCCGGACGGCTGCACCAGGCTGCCCGGATGGACGTTGATGACACCGATGCGTCCGCTGATGCTGGCGTGGATGCGGTTATAGCCCAGCGTGACGTGACTGGATTCGAGCGATGCCTGGTCGCCGCGCGTGGTGCCGCGCAGCGCATCGACTTTGGCTTTCGATGTGTCGACGACGGCTTGCGAAATAAATTTTTTGGCCAGCAGTTCCCGGTTGCGTCGCAGTGTCGCTTCGGCGTCGGCGAGATCGGCTTTATCACGAGAGAGCTGCGCTTTCGCCTTGTCGACGTTGGCGACTTCGTTGCGCGCATCGAGCGTGAACAGCAATTGCCCGGCCTTGACGTCTTGTCCTTCCTTCACATGGATGGTGCGCACCACATTCTGAATTTGCGGGCGGACTTCAACTGTCTTGATGGCGGTGACATAACCGTTGGCGCGGAGGATGACCGGCACGGTTTTTTGTTCGGACAGGGCTGTTTTGACGGCTTGCGTGCCGTCTCGAGCGCGTTTATCCGATGGACTGAGAAAATGACGGATGGCCACAATAGCAACAGCGATGACAGCCAACACCAGCGCGGCCATCAACCATGTTTTCGTACGTGTTTGCCAGCTTTTTGCCATCTTTTAGGAGGGAAAAGGAAAAAGCAAAGGCGAGCCTTGTCTGCGGCACTTGCGGTATTTGGACATGGCTGCTTCGTTCCCGACCTGACCAGATTCACCAAGCCACAATGCGCAGGGGCCCGCCGGGCGACATTGTACCGCATTGCCGAGAGAAGGCTGCGGTTTTGTGGAGCTGGACAGCGTTATTTCTTCAGCACCACGCTACCCAGATCCCAGATCGGTAGGAAAATGCCCAGCGCCAGGATGAGCACGAGCACGCCTAGGGCAATAATCAGGATCGGTTCGATTTGCGACGCCAGCGTCTTGAGCTCGTAATCCACTTCGCGGGCGTACATGTCGGAGACTTCCTGCATCAAGTCGTCGATCATGCCGGTTTCTTCACCCACGGCGATCATTTGCAAGACGACCGGCGTAAAGACACCGGCCGTAGTGGCCGCACGCAAAATGCTTTCGCCGCGCTCGACGCTGTCGCGCATCTGTTCCACGCGGCGTGAAATATAAACATTGTCAATCGTTTGCGCGACGGTATGGAAAGACTGGATAACGGGTACACCACTTCGGCTGGCCAGTGCAAAGCTGCTGGCCATGCGGGCCAGCGAGGCGCGCAACACGATCTTTCCCACAATCGGAATGCGCAGCTTGAAACGATCCCAGGCGTAGCGACCACGGGAAGAGGCGATGTACATTTTGAAGAACACCACCGCGCCGGTGGCGCAAGCCAACAGCGAAAATTTGTGGTTAACGAAAAGGTTGGATACATTCAGCAAAATGCGCGTCATCAGCGGCAATTCGGTATTGAAACCGGCAAAAACTTTGGCAAAAGCCGGGATGACCCAGATGTTCACAATGACAATGGCGACAAGCATCGACGTTAAAACGAAAGCTGGGTAACGCAGGGCCGATTTCACCCGCTGCTTCATGTCGCGTTCAAATTCCAGCTGAGTAAAGAGGTTCAGGAAAATTTCTTCCAGTCGACCGGTCAATTCCCCTACCGTGATCATGTTGACGTAAAAGGATGAAAACACTTTCGGGTGACGGCGCATGGATGCCGAGAGTTCGCGTCCGGCATCCAGCGATTCGCGCATGTCTTGAATGACGCGCCCGAAAGATTTGTTGGTTGCCGAAGCCTGCAGGCCGGTTAATGCGCGCATGATGGGCACGCCCGCCTTGATCAAAGCAAATAGCTGACGACTGAAAAGCTGCACGTCCATGGACGAAATTTTTTGCTCAAACAGACGCTCCCACCAGCCTGCCTGCAAACTCGTACTGCGATGGCGGGTTTGCTGAATGTCGACGGGGGTGACACCGGAATTGAAGAGTTGAGCGGCCACGGCACCGGAATCCAGACCTTCCAGAACGCCTTCGATCAGTTCGCCCCGGGAGTTGCGTGCTTTGTATTTAAAGAACGGCATCCGTTTTCTTGCCCTTGTTAATCTTCAAGCTGGTTGGTGACACGCATGGCTTCGCTGATGGTGGTTTTCCCTTCCAGTACTAGCGTGACAGCATGTCGCCGAAGCGTCTGGTTGCCGATTTGTGTTTGCGCCATTTTGATGAAACGGGCGGGGTCGGCATGGCTGGCTGCGGTGGCCAGCTCATTCGTCATTTCGAGAAACTCATAAACGCCAGTGCGGCCGCGATAACCAGTGCCGTTGCAGTGCGTGCAGCCCCGACCTTGCTGATAGTCATGTTGATCAATAGTGTCCTTTAATTCCCCGCGTAGCCACTCATGTTCGTGCGGCTGTGGCGAATAAGCTTCGATGCAACTTTCGCAGATGAGGCGCACGAGGCGCTGCGCGAGCACCGCTTGCAAGGAACTGCCCACCATGTAATGTGGCACGTCCATGTCGAGCAAGCGGATAGGGGTGCTGATCGCATCGTTGGTGTGCAGCGTGGAGAGCACCATGTGGCCCGTCATGGCGGCGCGCATGCCGATTTGGGCCGTTTCAGCATCGCGCATTTCACCGACGAGCACGATGTCCGGATCCTGACGCAAGGCCGATCGCAGCACGCGCGAAAAAGTCAGATCGATTTTTTCGTTGACCTGGACCTGATTGATGCCGTGCAAGCGATATTCCACCGGATCTTCTACCGTGATCAGTTTTTTTGCTTCGGTGTTCAACTCAGTCAGCGCGCCGTAAAGCGTCGTCGTTTTCCCGCTACCGGTGGGGCCGGTCACCAGCACCAAACCGTTGGGACGCCGAATGATTGAGCGGAAGCGCCGGAGCATGTCCGGCGGCATGCCAATTTTTTCGAGACTGAGCGCGCCGCCGCTTTGATTCAGCAAGCGCATCACGACCGATTCGCCGTACTGGGTCGGCATCGTGGAAATACGCACGTCGATCAACTGTTTTCGGACAGTGACGGAAAAACGCCCGTCCTGTGGCAGCCGTTTTTCGGAAATTTGCAGATCGGAGATGAGTTTGAGGCGCAAGGCCAGCGCGGGCGCAATTTTAATGTCGGCTTCCGTCTGCAAATGCAGCACACCGTCAATGCGGAAGCGAATGTGCAAATTATCTTCTTGCGGTTCGATATGAATATCCGAAGCGCCGACTTGCGTGGCATCGTCAAAAATCGATTGCAGCAGCCGGACAACCGGCGCATCTTCAATGCCGGGCGAAATGCCCAGGGCACCGAAATCGATGATGTTGTCACCCACATCCTGTTCGAGTTCGCGTGCCAGCGAGGTGATTTCTTCGGTGCGGCGGTACAGACGATCAATCGCCTGCAGCAAATCATTTTCGTTGACGACGGCCAGTTTGATGTCGCGTTTCAGAACGCGGGTGATTTCATCATAGGCAAAGAGATCGGTCGGGTCCGCCATGCCGACCAGCACGGCAGTTCCCTGGTCTTCCAGGGGGATGGCGCGAAAACGGCGTGCCTGCATTTCCGGCATCATTCGCACGACCGGGGGTTTCAGGTTGTATTGCTTGAGATGGATGTAGGGGATGCTCATCTGGCGCGCCAAGGCACCTGAGATCACATCTTCCGTGACAAAACCGTTTTCGATGAAAACCCGGCCCAGTTTACGGCCGCTGCGCTTTTGTTCTGACAGCGCGGTTTGGAGTTGCTCTTCGGAAATAAGCCGTTGCCGCAATAGCATCTCGCCCAAGCGAATCTTTTCCGGCCGCGACATAAACCCCCTCCAAAAAAATGCTGCGATGCAACATATTACAGAAAAGTATTGTAAGCCAATTTATACGACATTGCCTATTATGTTTATGTTAAGCCAACAAAGGCACTGAAGATGTGTCAGGTGACGCGGGGAAACGAAGAACGTCATGATTTTTAAAGATATATTGTTACAAAAAAGTGAAAAAGATTATGAGAATGTCGTATTTTTGCGATATTTTCAGCATTAAAACGTGATATTTGTAACCGTTAAACTTTAAAGAAATGGCTATGCTATTATTACCATAAGGCATTATTTATGTCGGGAAATGCCTGCGGCTATTGTCAGGAAATGTCTGTTGCCATTGTCGGGGGTGTGTCGTATATATTTGTCAGTGAGAATGGTGTATGCGGATTGCGAGCCATTCATAACCTGACAGTTCAATCTGGAGGGCGGTGATGCGCAAAATACAGTCTGGTTTTACGCTTATTGAGTTAGTTGTTGTGATTGCCATTTTGGGAATTCTGGCAGGGTTCGCCCTACCGCGTTTCGCGAGTCTTCAGGCGCAAGCGCGTATCGCGAAGATGAATGGCGCACTGGGTGCGATGAAATCCGCGGCTGCCTTATCGCATGCGCTGGCCTTGGCAAATAGCCTGCCTGCCGATCATACGGGCGCGGCTGCTATCAATGTTGAAGGCGTGTCGGTGACGTTGACCAATGGCTATCCGGCGGCGAATTTCATTGCCCAACTGGCCGGTATTGGTGGAACGGCTGTTCCTGCTGTTGGTGCATTTGGTGATTATCATGTTTCGGCGGTGAGTGCCACTTCAATTACCTTGGCGCCGGACGCGAACCACATCACTGCCCCGAACAATTGCACAATTACATACAACACGGCGGCGGCGTCGAGTGGCACAGCGCCCAATATTGTCTACAACCAGCCGACCTACGCAACCAATTTGACAGTTGCTTCCTGCGACTGACTGGCAGCGGAATGGTCCGCGTGGTTTGGTGAGCCTGGGCGTCATTTTCTGTCGTGGGTGTCTACCGTTAGACCAGAAGGCAAGCGCAAGACCGAACAAAATAAATAGCAGGAAAAACTTGAACGCAAAACTTACCTAAGAAACGGAGTGGAACATGGAAAAGCAAAAGGGTTTTACCTTGATTGAACTGGTGGTGGTGATCGTTATCCTCGGCATTCTGGCGGCGGTGGCGATTCCCAAATTTGTGGATTTGTCGGAGGAAGCGGGTACTGCGGCAACGAATGGAGTTGCGGCCGCTATTGCGTCCGGCTCATCGGTGAACTATGCGGCAAAAATGGCAGGGAAGACAACAGGGGTTGTAGCGCTGAATACGGCTGATGTCTGCTCGAAAGCCAATCTTGAGGCGCTGGTGACGGGCGTTACTTTTACTGGGGTAACTCCCATCGCCGCATCTTCCGGCTCAAATGTTTATAACGTACTGACAGGTTCCACTACAGGCAACTGTTCAGCAGCAGGGGCAGCGGGCACTGCGGTTCAGTGCACTATACAGGGGTCTAAAGGCGCTTCCGTAAACGCCACCGTGATTTGCTCTGGTTGATCCGTTTAGGATTTTTGGGTGCGATAGGCATCTAAAAGCCATATCAGCAAGAAACCTGGCAAGGTCTTCCTTGCCAGGTTTGTTCGTTTTGAAAGAGGCCTGATCATGCTGCGGCGTCATTCAAGTGGTTTTACGCTGGTTGAATTAGTCGTGCTTATTGTTATTCTTGGCGTTCTGGCGCTGACTGTGATGCCGCGCTTTTTCTCCCGCCAGACTTTTGAATCCCGAGGCTTCTTCGACCAAACCAAAGCCGCCATCCGCTACGCGCAGAAAACAGCGATTGCGCAGCGTCGCACGGTGCATGTGAATCTGAGGGGCAATGCCATTTGCTTGACTTACGTTGCCGATGCCAACTGCGTGAATGTCAACGCCAGCGACATTGTCTTGAGTCCGGCCAGTGGCCAGCGTTTTTACACGGAAGCCCCTTCCGGTGTCAGCTTTAACGCCGTCGGCAGTTTTTCCTTTTCCCCGCTAGGCCGTCCTTCTGCCGCTGTGGTGGTCGGCGTGACTGGGGACGGCATGGTCCGCAATATCACCGTGGAAGGCGAGACGGGCTATGTGCATTAAGGCCCGACGCATGCGCCAGTCTGGCGTGACACTGATTGAGTTGATCATCTTCATCGTGATTGTCAGCGTGGCTGTCGTTGGCATTTTGTCGGTGATGAACATCACGACCCGCGCGAGTGCGGACCCCATGATTCGCAAACAGGCGCTGGCCATTGCCGAATCGCTGCTGGAAGAGATACAGTTGCAACCGTTTACCTATTGTTTTCCGGCAGACGAGCAAGCGTCAACGGCAGCCGGTGTTGGTGATTGCACCGTCAGTCTCGGTAACGAAGACACGCTGCCTTCCGTTTCGCGTGTCAGCAATATTGGCGCACGAGATGCTGACAATGTTGCCGATTACAATAATTTTTCCATGTCGCCGATTCGTGGCGTGACTGGCGATGTAAACGGTACCTTGGCGGGATACAGCGCTTCCGTTGCGATCGCGCAGGCAGGCAGCGCGCTGGGACTGGCCAACAACAATGATGCCTTGCAGATCGATGTGACGGTTAGCGGGAGAGGGGAATCGATCACGCTGACAGGCTATCGTTTGCGTTACGCGCCGAGGGCCGTGCCATGATCAGGCATATGCGCACACTACGAGGATTCACATTGATCGAGATGGTCATGGTGATCGTCATCACAGGCATCATTGCCGGGATGGTGGCCGTGTTTGTCCGCGCGCCGGTGCAAGGCTACTTTGATCTGGAATCGCGCGTTGCCTTGACGGATGGGGCCGATACCGCGCTGCGTCGCATCGGACGTGACTTGCGGCGGGCCCTGCCCAACAGTGTTACGGTTTCTGCGGACGGCAAAACGGTGTCGTTTTTGTTAACGCGAACGGGCGGGCGATATCGTGCGGAGCAGGATTACAGTGTTCCAGCGCTGCCGACAGGAAACCCCCTGCTCCCGGGCGAGGGCGCGGTGATGGAATTCGATGTGATGGGCGATGTCACATTGGGCGGCGCGCTGGTTACACCGCAAGCCGGCGAATGGGTGGTCGTTTATAACCTGGGGCTTCCCGGGGCGGATGCATACGAAGGCAGTAACCGGGCGGTGGTCGCTGCCGGCTCGACGGGTACCAACATCAAACTGGCCAGCGCAACGACTTTCCCGCTTGCGTCTCCCGGCAATCGTTTTCAGATTGTGGAATCGCTGGTGTCTTACGCATGCCAGAACGGCGCATTGATCCGAACTTGGCGTGCCCCGCCAACTGCCGCTGAAAGCAGCGCCGCGCTGGTGGCGGATGTTGACTGCGGCCAGACTTTTTTTACATATGACCAGAACCTGATTCATCAGCGCTGGGGCCTGATGACGATGACGCTGTCCTTAACTAGAAACAATGAAACGGTAACCCTGTACCATGAAGCCCATGTCAGCAATGTGCCGTGAAAAGAAAAAGCCTGTGTGGCGATTCGTCGCGCAAAAAGCTTTTGCGTTGCCGACGGCGATTTTTCTGTTGGTGGTGCTGGCGGCGCTGGGTGCGTTCATGCTGCTCATGTCATCCGTGCAGCACACGACGGCCGCGCAGGATGTGCAAGGCACCCGCGCGTATCAGGCGGCGCGCACTGGCATCGAGTGGGGCATCTACCAAATCATGAAACCGGAAAACGACAATTACAACAAGACCGCAGGCTTCACCGTACCGTATGTTTGCGCGGCACCAATGGCCGGATCGCCGCTGGCAGCGCTGGGCGGTACGCTGGCCGGGTTTTCGGTTGCCGTGTCGTGCACGCAGACAACGCATAATGAAGGCGGCAATACGATCAGGGTTTATCAGGTCACGTCAACCGCAACTTATGGTCAGGCGGGAACCGTCGGGCGCGTGGAACGTCAAATAACGGCGACGGCGGGAACGTGTCGAGAAGCGAGCGGAGCGAGTTGCGGATGAGGATCTGGCCAAACCTGACGCAAAACGGCGCGCGCCGCATCCTTGCCAGCCTGGGGGTCGGGTGTTGCCTGTTGGCGATGGTCACGGGCGCGAAAGCGCAGAGCGCGGTGACTACGACGCTCTCCAATGTGGTTCCCGCCAGTTGCGTGAGCAGTAACGATCCCGCCGTGGGGACAGTTGCCTGGACAAATCCCGCCAATGCGCGCACCAGTAATAACCAGCGCGCTTCCGCCAGCCTGCCAAGTGGTCAGACCAGCCATTACCTGAAGTGTTCCGGGTTCGATTTTTCGATCCCGGGCACCGCAACCATTAACAGCATTACGGTCAGGGTTGAACGTCGTGCGAGCAGCACGAATTCCGTTCGCGATGCATACGTCCAGATGATCCGTGCGGGTACGGTGGAAGGGACGCCGAATTACGGTGCCTTGACCACCAACTACGGCACTTCTGACAGTACGGTGGACTACACAGTGAATACTGCGTCCTGGACACCATCCGATCTCAACGACGCGAATTTCGGGATTGCGTTTGCTTCGCGGAACAATCATGCTTCCAGTTCTCGCACGGCGGAAGTTGACAGCATCCGGATAACCGTTGTCTACACTGACTATTGTCCGCCGCCCAGCAACGCGCCATCCGGACTGGCCTTGACCTGTGTGTGCGACAAATTCGATCGGACTGACTTGAATCCTTCGCCGATCAACAACGCTTACTGGATTTTGGACCAGAAGGATGACACGAGCGACGGGCGCGCCGCTGGCTTGCCAACGATTCTGAATAACCGCTTGCAGTTGACACCCAATGACGTTCGCCGTGCCCGTGTGGCGACCGTGCCCAGCAGTTTTCCCGCAGCCGGCAATTACATCTCAATCGACTTTAATCACTATGCCTATAGCAGCAATAGCGGCGATAGGGGTGACGGGATGGCTGTGATTTTGTCTGATTCCCGTTTGGCGCCGCTTTCCGGAGCCTATGGCGGATCGCTGGGCTATGCACAAAAAGTGGGATCGGACTGTGCTTTGCCAGGAGGGAACTGTCCCGGTTTTCAAGGTGGGTGGGTCGGGCTGGGCTTTGATGAATATGGTGGATTTCAGGACCCAGCGGAAGGGCGAATCGGCGGCCCAGGGAGGCGTGCACAGTCGGTTGCTGTGCGCGGGTCGGGATCGGGCACGACGGGATATGCCTGGCTAGCTGGTACGAGTACCCAGACTACTTATCCTGTCGACATTAACTCAAGCACGATCGGGCGAGGGTATCGCTATCAGGTGATTGTGGATGCGCGCAATGCTGCTGGCAACAGCACGACTGTTACCGTGAATCGTGATACAGGCGGGACGGGAAGCAGCTTCAGCCAGATGCTTAACATCGCCAACATTTTTACAGCGGCAACGTCTCAGGGAACGACACAGGCAACCGTGCCCCCCAACTGGTTGATTTCTTTTACGGGATCGACCGGTTCCGCCACCAATAACCATCTGATTGACTCTCTACGCATTTGCGCGCAAACCATTCAGTCGCTTCCCGGCAATGTGGCCGAGGATTTCAGCGTGATTGACGAAGCCTATGGCACGCCTCCCGCCGGCCCGGCTTCGACGCAGTTCGTTGATGGGCATATCTACATGAAAATTGTGGGCGTGCCGTTCAAGCTGAATGTGGCCGCGATCAAAGATGACGCGATTTTGCAAAGCTATGTGTTTTCCGGAACCAAAGACGTGACGGTCAAGCTGGTCGACAATCAAAACGATATCTGCAAAATGGGACAGGCCGATTTTTGCAATGCGGCTTGCCAAAGCGCCCCTGCGGTGAGCGGGGGCGAGCAGGTGCTGACTTTCGAGAGCAGCGATCAGGGCAAGAAGCTCTCGGCGGATTTCACCATTAACACGGCGTACAGAAATCTGGTGGCAGTCATTAGCGATACGAACGGCACCAAAGCTTGTTCAGTCGATGCATTTTCTGTACGTCCTTCCGGTTTTCAGGTATTAGCGACGAGCAATGCCATACAAACGGGCCTGCCCCCAGGCACGCCCGTTTTCAAAGCGGGGACCGGAAAATTCCACATCAAGGCCACAAGCATTGGTGTTGCCGATGTGGCCAGCGGTTACAACGGTCAGCCCAAGATCAACAATGCAGTGTTGCAGGCTGGACCGTCCGGGGCGGGCGTAACGCTGGTTGCCGGTGGTGTTGCGCCCGTTTTGTTCCCCGCTGCGACGCCAGGCACGGGATCGTCGGTCACTGAATATCCGTCAGCTTCAGATCCACCCAATACGGGTTTCACGTACAGCGAAGTTGGCACGTTCACTTTGCCGGGCTATCCTCCGGCGACGGATGCAACGACGCCGCGCGGTGTGTACGATGGCGTGCATGCAGCAGAGTGCGGCGCAACGCTTTGCACCGTAGCAGAAAAAGATACGCGCAAGACCAGCACATGGACAGGGGTTGATAGTGTCAGCGCAAAAGGCGATTGTGTTGATGAGAGCTATTCCAACGCACGCGACACAACGGGAACGTATGCGTCGAACGCCAACTACGGTAAATTCGGATGCCTGTTTGGCACGATAGGTTCGACATCATTCGGACGTTTCATCCCTGACCATTTCACGCTCTTGGCCGGAAGTGTGCTTGATCCAGCTTGCGATGGGGCGTCAAGTTTCACCTACATGAATCAACCGTTCCAGCAATTGAAGTTTGATCTGGAAGCGAAAAATGGGGCTGGCGACAAAACGAAAAACTATGCAGGCAATCTCGCTACGGCTGCGCCGGTTATCGTGGCTGAAAATGGGGATAATGCAGCGGATTTGGGTGCGCGCGTAACAGGCATCCCTGCCACGATGTGGTCAACAGGCGCTTATTCCGTAGATACAAGTGCGGCGGTATTCATCCGTCCGCAGACATGCACCGGAAGCCCATTGGTTTGTACGGACGCTTCCCCGGATGGCCCCTATGACAATCTTCAATTGGGCGTGCGTGTGACGCACGTTAGCGGTGGGGTCATTGTTGACGGAGATGTTGATGGGGTATTGATGGAGGCGGCGGATATGAACGCAGGAACAACTGGCGCTTGCGGTACGGGCTGTAACAGCAAGGTGATTGGCAGTGCCACCATCGTGCGCTTTGGTCGTTTGCGCTTGCTGAATGCGCACGGATCGGAAAGGTTGAATCTTCCGATTCCGATGCGGGCACAGTACTGGAACGGCACGATGTTTGTTACAAATGCGTTGGACAGTTGCACGACCATCGCTAGCGATAACGTGAAGCTTCAGAATTACCAGAAGCCAACGGTATTCAGCGATACCAACATGCCCCAGTCCAACGTGTTTTTGGGAACGTCCGGAACGAGCAGCCAGTTTTCTTCCGGAACGGGGAGGCTTTTGCTGAAAAAACCGACATCGCTGACATCGAGAGGTAGTGTCGACGTCTGCGTCGATCTGGACAGTACGGATGCCAATTATGCCTGTTCTGCCGCTGCGACGGCCAGTCTGCCATGGCTACGAGGCAGGTGGACTGGCGGCGCGTATGTCGACGATCCGAAAGCGCGAGCGACTTTCGGCGTCTACAAGAGCGACTTCATCTATATACGAGAAATGTATTGAGTTTTAGAGGCGGCGCTATTGTGGTAACTATCGGCAACAGATAGAATTTGCCAGTGATAAGAGCGGGTTTTGCTCTTTAAACGTTAACAGAATCCGGACACGGATGAAACCCAGCCCAGAGAAAAAATGAGGTCACTCTTTAAGCGGAAAGGAACGAAGGGCACGGGCTGGATGGCCATCGGTTTCCTGACCGAGGGTGTTGTCGCCGTCTGCGCGAATCGTGGCGGGGCGGGAAGCCGGCCCATTGTCGAGGGGGTGTCCTTCCATGCCGCTGCAAAAGATGCCCGCGCAAGCGCGCTGACGCGTCTGGAACGGGATGCGAATGCCTATCAATGTTCCTGTTTGTTGTCGCCGGATGATTGCCAAATCCTGTCGCTGGAAGCGCCGGTGGTGCCGCCGGACGAGCTGAAAAGCGCCGTGCGCTGGCGCCTGAAGGACATGCTCGATTTCCACATTGACGATGCCACTTTCGACGTGCTGGCCATTCCGGCAGACAAAGGTGCCGCGAGTCGCCCTGGTAGCATGTTTGCTGTTGTGGCCAAGAATTTGCTGATCGGTCAAACGCAAGCCATGTTCGACGATGCGGGCATTGAGCTGCGCGTGATTGATATTCCGGAAATGGCGCAACGCAACCTTGCTGCGTTGGCGGAGCCGGAGGGGCGCGCCGTGGCCATGTTATCCATAGGTGACGAGGGTGTGTTGTTGACCGTGACGGCTGGCGGTGAGCTGTATTTTTCGCGTCGCATGGAGGTGACCGCCGCGCAGTTGCTGCGCCATCCGGAAAGCGTTTACGAGCGGATTACGCTGGAAATGCAGCGCTCGCTGGATCACTTCGATCGACAGCACCATACCATCCCGCTGGCGAAGGTGGTGCTAGGCCCCATGGAAGACCCGAGCGGGTTGCGGGATTATCTGTCGAAAAACCTTTATGTTCCGGTGGAGTTGCTGGATCTGGAGTCGATACTCGATTTATCGCGCGTGCCGGAGTTAAAGGGCAAAGAAGCGCAGAGAAAATATCTGATGGTGATCGGGGCGGCCTTGCGCCACGAGGAGAAGGTGCTATGAGTCAGCAGATCAATCTCTTCAACCCGATTTTTCTGAGAGAGAAAAAGCATTTTTCGGCCAAGACCATGGGGCAGGGACTTGGTCTGATTGTTGTCTGCACCTTGCTGTTGTTTGGCTATTCCCGATATCAAGTGTGGAAATTGAGTCAGGAGGCCACCAAAGTTTCAGCACAGTTAAAGCAGGCGCAGCAACAGTTGGCTTCCGTGACCGGAGCATTCGTGGCGCGCAAGAAGGATCTGCAACTGGAAGAGCAAGCCAAGCGCGCGCAACAGGAAGTGGAAGCGATGCAGCAAGCCTTTGCTCGCTTGCGCGGTGAAGAGTTTGGCACCCAGAAAGGCTATTCCGATTATTTGCGCGCATTTTCGCGTCAAATCGTCTCGGGCGTGTGGCTGACGGGATTCAGCATCGAAGGCGGCGGGAATGCCATCGGTATTCAGGGAGCGGCGCTGACGCCCGAATTGATCCCGGGTTACATGAATCGGCTGAAGCGCGAGCCGGTGTTGCAAGGGAAGTCCTTTGCGACGTTTGAGATTCGCCAGCCCAAAGAAGTGGAGCAAAAACCTGCGGAGGTTGTCGCAGGGAAAAAAGAGAAAAAGGAAAGCGCGCCAGTCTCGCCGACTTATGTGGAATTCGATTTGCGTTCGGAAGGTCTGGAAAAAGCCGCTGAAAAAGGTGCGAGCGCTGCAGCCGGGGTTGTGAAACCGTCGGGCAATTCATCCGCCCCGCCATCCGCCAACCTCTCAAGTGGAGCCAAAGGATCATGAGGCAGACTTGGGAAAAATTATTGCTGAGGCTGGATGCGCTGAATTTGCGCGAGCGGGTGCTGGTGTTTAGTGGCGCGGCCTTGGTGCTGGCGTTCTTGCTGAATGCGCTGTTGCTGGATCCTGCATTCCGGCAGCAAAAAACACTGTCGCAGCAAATGAAGCTGGAACAGGAACAGACCACCAAAATCCAGCTGGAGATACAGAGCAAAGTGCGTGCGCAAGCCGAAGATCCGGACAAGCTCAATCAGGAAAAACTGAAGAAGCTGCAGCAGGAGATGGAAGGCTTGCGGGCCGACCTGACGGGCATGCAGAAAAACCTGGTGCCACCTCAAAAGATGACGATGGTGCTGGAAGATATTTTCAAGCGGAACGGACGGCTGAAACTGGTTTCGATGAAAAATTTGCCGCGAGTGAATCTGAACAAGCTGGAGCTGAAAAAGTCGGATAGCGCAACGACCAAGACATCGACATCGACGAAAGCGGATGTTGAAACCGGGGCGATCTATCAGCACGCCGTGGAAATTGTGGTCTATGGCAATTATCTGGATGTGATGAATTATTTGACGGCGCTGGAGTCGATGCGCTGGCAACTGTACTGGAGCAAGGCGAAGTTTCAGGTGGAGTCCTATCCCAATGGAACCTTGTCGCTGACGGTGTATACCTTGAGTCTGGATAAGACATGGCTAAATCTCTGATGCACTTCAGACGGTGGTTCCTGCTGGGCGTGCTGGCGACGGCAGGCGCGGCCTCGGCTGAGGTGCTGGTCGATCCGACGCGTCCGCCTACTGCGCTGATTCCGGCCGAGGCGCGCACGTCAGCGGAATCGACCGGGCCGGTGTTGCAGTCGGTGCTGGTGTCGCGCGGAAGAAAGATCGCGATTATCAGCGGCAAGGAAGTGCGAGAGAATGACAAGTTTAATGGCGCGCGCGTGGTGCGGATTTCGGATACGGAAGTGATATTGCGAAGCGGTAAGCAGGTGCAGACATTGAAGCTCTTCCCGGATGGTGGTAAACAAAATGTGCAGCTTGGCAAGCGCAACACAACGAGCCAGCGCAGCAAAAAGACGCGGGGTAAGGAATGAGAAAAATACTTTTGATAATGTTGATGCTCTCGCTGGCGGCGTGCAAGCAAACGGCTCCTCAACGTGGTACCTACGATCAAATCAACGCCGAGATGAACAAGGCGGTGGATGTCAACATGAAGCCTGCGCAGCCTGATGCGGTGGCCGCTTCATTGCTGCCGCCGCTGGTGGTCGAAATGCCCAAATCTGGCAAGACTGGCGAGGAGCGCTTCAATCTGACTTTCAGCAATGCGCCCGCACAACAGTTTTTCATGTCGATTGCTTCCGGCACGCGTTACAACATGATGGTGCATCCGGATGTGTCGGGGGCGATATCGGCGACATTGAAGAACGTGACGCTCTTCGAGGCGCTGGATGCAGTGCGGGAATTGTACGGCTACGAATACAAGGTGGAAGGCAATCGTATTTACATCAAGCCGTTGACGCTGCAAACGGCCATCTTCCGCGTGAACTATCTTAATTACAATCGCAAGGGTGCATCGGACATTCGCGTGACATCCGGTTCTGTCAGCGATTCGATGTCCACCTCGGGAAGCTCGAGCGGCACGACCAGCACGGGAACAAGCTCGGGTACGACGACACACTCACTGGATAGCAGCAAGATCAGCACCACGTCAACCAGCAATTTCTGGGCAGAGTTGAAAACCTCGCTGGAAGCTATTGTTGGCAACAAGGAAGGGCGCAGCGTCGTGATTAACCCTCGCTCCGGTGTGGTTGTGGTGCGTGCGATGGCGGATGAATTGCGCAATGTGAGCGCGTTTTTGAAAGCGACGCAGCTTTCCGTCGATCGTCAAGTGATCCTGGAAGCCAAGATCATGGAAGTGGAATTGAATGATGGTTTTCAGTCCGGTATCAATTGGTCTGTGTTCGGAACGGGCAGTAACAGCAAACTGTCTGCTGGTTTCCTGACGCCCAACGGCACACTCTCGTCGACTTCCGGCACGGCGAATACGAGCGGCACAGGTCTGACCTCAACGGCCGGAACCTCGTTGAACTATAACGGAACGGTGGCTGCCAATTACGGCTCGGTGCTGCAAGGCGGTTTGTTCGGTTTGTCCTTCCAGGGCAATCATTTCGCCGGACTCATTTCCTTCCTGGAATCCCAGGGCACGGTGCATGTGCTCTCCAGTCCGCGCATTGCAACCTTAAATAATGAAAAAGCGGTGCTGAAAGTCGGGACGGACGAATTCTTCGTGACCGAGGTCACCACCAACACCAGCACCTCCACGGGCAGCACGACGACGAATCCCACGGCGTCCGTCAAGGTGCAGGCCTTTTTCTCTGGTGTGGCATTGGATGTGACGCCGCAAATCGACGACGACGACAATATTGTGCTGCACGTCCATCCATCCGTCAGTCAAGTTTCGACGGTGGAAAAAACGGTCAAACTGGGGAGCACGGGGTCCGGCTTGGGAGACTATGTATTGCCCTTGGCGTCGAGCGCTGTGTCGGAAACGGATAGCGTGGTGCGTGGCAAATCGGGCAGCATTATCGCGATTGGCGGCTTGATGCGTCAGTCTACCGTGTCGGATCGTTCGCAATTGCCGGGCGCGGGGGATTTGCCGGTAGTCGGTAACTTGTTCCGCAACACGGTGCGCGCAACGCAAAAACGTGAGCTGGTTATCCTGATTAAACCAACCATCGTGCAAGGTGGGGGCAACTGGGCGCAAGACATGATGGAAAGCAGCAAGCGCATCAAGGCGCTGGAGCCGCCTGCCGTTCGCGGACTGCAGTGATGATTTGATTTGAAAAAACGGTGAAAGAATAAATGTACAAGGCGCATTTCGGTTTGCGAGAGTTGCCCTTCGGGATTACGCCCGACACGAGCTTTTTTTTCGCATGCGATGCGTATCAAGCGGCGCTTAACACGGTGTTGATTGCGGCGAATGGCGGCGAAGGCTTCATCAAGGTCATCGGCGAAGTTGGCACGGGCAAAACCTTGTTGTGTCGCAAATTGATGGCCGCACTGGATGATAATTTTTATACGGCCTACATTCCGAATCCGTATCTGGAGCCGCGTGCCTTGATGCAGGCGCTTGCAGATGAACTGGAAATTGAGGGGGAGCGCGATGTGGATCAGCATCGCTTGCTCAAATCCATCAATCAGCGCCTGCTGGATTTGGCGGGTAGTGGCAAGAAAGTGTTGTTGTGCCTGGATGAGGCACAGGCCTTGCCGATCGAGAGTCTGGAGGCGCTGCGTCTGCTAACAAATCTGGAAACCGAGAAGCGCAAGTTGCTGCAAATTGTCATGTTTGGTCAACCTGAATTGGACGAAAAACTGGCGCAACAATCAATACGTCAGTTGATGCAACGAATTACCTTCGATTATCACCTGGAGCCGCTCTCCCGAAATGACTTGACTTACTACGTGTCGCATCGCTTGCACGTGGCAGGGTACAGTGGGGGGCCATTGTTTACACCGTATGCACTGCGGTGGTTGCACAAGGCCAGTGGCGGCGTGCCGCGACTCATCAATATTTTGGCGCACAAATCGATGCTCACGGCGTACGGGGAAGGGCACCACCAAATTGGTGCAAGACACATGAAAGTGGCGGTGGGCGATACGGCCTCCGTGAAAAAAAAGACTCGGCCATTGTGGCCGCTTTAAGAGAGTGGAGTGATTGCGGATGAGTCTGATCAACAAGATGCTAAAGGACCTGGATAAGCGCGGCGGCGACAATGCTGGAGCGGATGCTGCGCGCGCTTCCGTCAAGGCCGTCTCGCTTGGCGGTCGCAAAAAAGGTCGACCGATGCTGTGGATCAGCCTGCTGGTGTTGGTTGCATTGGTCGCGGCTGCAGGTTGGGTTTTCCGGGACAAGGTGTTCAAGCGGGTGCCGCCGGTTGTGAAATCTGCGCCGGTTCCGCTGGTTTCTTCTGCGCCGCCATTGGTGACGGCGACACCGCCGGTTGCAACCGGCGTTGCAAAATCGACGGAGCCCGGCAAGTCTGTGCCGGACACGGTCGTGCAACCGCCACGCGTCGCGACCGTGGTGGCAACGCCGGCTGCCAAGTCGATGGCACCTGCCTCGACGGTTGCCGCGAAACCGGCAATGCCGCCAACGGCTGCCACCGTGCCAAGCGTTCCTGTCAAAGCAGCACCAGCGCCAACATCAACGGCAGCAACTCAAACCAAGAAGACCTTACCGCCCGCATCTGCCGCTACTACGCGCGTGGCGTCTGCCTCAGCGAAAACAACGCTGCCTGCACCTGCGACAATAGCCGAAGAGAAAATTGCTGCGCCAAAGAGGACGGCTGCACGCAAGTCGGCCAAGCGAGGAGCGGGTGCTGCACAAGCCAAGCAAGCCTCAATCGAAGTGACGCCGCAACAGCAAGCCGACAAGGATTACGGCAAAGCCATTGCCTTGATTGAAGCGGGACGCAATGCCGAAGCGATGGCGGTGTTAGAGGGCATATTGATGAAACAGTACAAGCATGCCGCAGCACGTCAGACGCTGGCGGGGCTGCTGATTGATGCCAAACGTTCCAGCGATGCAGTGAAAGTGTTGAAAGACGGTTTGCGGGTGGATTCGACTCAAACTGGGATGGCGATGATTTTGGCGCGTCTGCAAGTGGATAAAGGCGACAATCGCGCTGCGCTGGCGACCTTGCAGCAATCCTTGCCTTACGCTAAAACCAAACCAGACTATCAAGCCTTCATCGCGGCCTTGTATCAGCGTGACAACCGTCACAAAGAAGCGATTGAACACTATCGCGCTGCGGTAGGGGAGTCGCCAGACAATGGGGTTTGGTGGATGGGGTATGGCATTTCACTCAAGGCGGCCGGCCGGACCGCAGATGCCCGGGTCGCCTTTTCGCAAGCGCGGGATAGCGGCAAGTTGACCCCGCCGCTCAAAGCTTTTGTCGATCAGCAGTTGGCCGTGCTGCCGCAGTAATACTCTATATATAGTAGTGAAACGCCCCGGTTGGTCCGGGGCGTTTTTTTGGGGTGTTTTTTTACGGGCGTTAGCCTTATTAGAGCCCCAGTTCTTGCCATAGGGCGTCAACCCGGGCGGTCACGTCCGGTGACATGTAAATGAGCTTGCCCCACACGCGGTCGGTTTCCCCTTTCCATTTGTTGGTGGCATCAATGCCCATTTTGCTGCCGAGGCCGCTGACTGGAGAGGCAAAATCCAGATAATCGATGGGCGTGTTTTCGGCGAAAACGGTATCGCGGCTGGGATCGACGCGGGTGGTGATGGCCCAGATAACTTCTTGCCAATTTCGGATGGGGATGTCTTCGTCGACGACCACGATGAATTTGGTGTACATGAATTGCCGCAAAAAACTCCAGATGCCGAACATGACCCGTTTGGCGTGACCAGGGTAAGCCTTTTTGATTTGCACGACCGCCATCCGGTAACTGCAGCCTTCCGGGGGCAGATAAAAGTCCAGGATTTCCGGGAATTGTTTTTGCAGTAATGGGACGAAAACGTCGTTCAGCGCCTCGCCTAATATAGAGGGCTCATCCGGGGGTTTGCCGGTATACGTGGAGAGGTAGATCGGATTGCGGCGCATGGTGATCCGGTCAATCGTGAAAACCGGAAACCAGTCCTGCTCATTGTAATAGCCGGTATGGTCGCCAAAGGGGCCTTCGAGCGCATGCTGGTAACCGCTTGCGTGACCTGGGTCTGGCTGAATATGGCCTTCCAGAACGATTTCAGCGTAAGCAGGTACTTGCAAATCGGAGCCGAGCGCCTTGGCGACCTCGGTTCGACTCCCGCGCAACAAGCCTGAAAATTGGTATTCAGACAAATTATCGGGAACCGGCGTGACGGCGCCCAAAATGGTTGCAGGATCAGTGCCCAGCGCCACCGCAACAGGTAAGGGTGTTCCTGGATAAGTAAGCGCATGCTCACGAAAGTCCAGGGCCCCGCCGCGATGGGGGAGCCAGCGCATGATGACTTGATTGCGGTTCAAAACCTGCTGGCGGTAAATGCCGAGATTTTGACGGGCTTTGTGCGGGCCTTTTGTAATAACCAAGCCCCAAGTGATTAACGGTGACGCATCGTCTGGCCAGCAATGCTGGATAGGGAGGCGTGCCAAATCGACATCGCTTCCTTCCCACACAATTTCCTGACAAGGGGGCGCGCTGACGGTTTTGGGTTTCATGTCCCAGACGGCTTTGAGCAGGGAACCCAGGCCCATCGCATCTTTGAAATCATTGGGCGGTTCCGGTTCTTTTAGCGCGGCGAGCAGATGACCGATGCGACGCAGTTCAGTGACATCTGAAGCACCCATGCCGAGTGCGACGCGCTTGGTTGTGCCGAAGAGATTGGCAAGCACGGGAATGGAAAAACCGGTCGGCTGTTCAATCAAAAGTGCGGGTCCAGCGTTCGCCAGTGTACGGCGACAGACTTCCGTAATTTCTAAGTGAGGCGAGAGAGGCGTCGTAAGACGTTTCAATTCGCCGAGATGTTGAAGCTGGGAAATAAAATCTCTCAAGTCGCGATATTTCATCTTTGTTTATTTTTCATCAAGTCTTTGTTGTGGGTCGCGGTATTTCGTGTAACGCATTGATTTTAATGGGATTAAATATGTATGGTGGGCCTGTCAAATCATTAACCACAGCAAAAATATGATTTTAAAGGGTTGACGTGCTTAAAAACCGAACATAGAATTCGCCAAAATTAAAAAAACCAGTTTCCAAAGAAGCAGCAAGTTTGCGACGTGCCAAAAAGGCAATTGCAATATTTTCTGGGGGTCGGGTCCCCGTACCACATTGTAAGGAGTGATTTCACGAGACGTCAGTCTCAAACCCGAAAAAGTTTTTTGGCGTGAGGCACAGGAAGTGCAGCGCCAGAAGTTCGATACGGCGTCAAGGTTTCGCGACAAGCAGGCGAACCTGGGCGCGAGTAGTGATTCACGGCAGACGCTGTTCTGCATTTAACGATCAAGAAATTATGCGAATCCGTGATGAGTCAGGAGGTACTATGCTTAATCAATTTTTTAGTAAGAAACGCATGGCAGGACGGGGCATTTACAAACAGTATGCCACCTTGCAAATTGGTAGCCCTCGTGCAGCGGGACGTATCCTTGCGGGGCTCCGTCAGTTTGCGCTGATCGCTGGCATGACGGCCATCTGCATGCTGGGTCTGATGTTCGTCAAGCCAGATTTTGCCGACGAAATTCTCGCCCTTTCACCTTATGCCAACCGCAACATTGACGATTCGGTCCCAACGGAATCTCAATGGAGCCGTTTGACGCGGTCGGTTGTTCAGTCCAACACGGTGAATCACGCGCTGCTACTGGTGAGCAGCGAACAGGAAGACCGAGTCATAGAAGGCAGTCCGATCGAAAGGAAAAGAGTCACGGAGTGGATCGCCAAGCGTTATCGCGTCGCGAATGCGGCTGCGGACATGATGGTGACAGAAGCCTACTCTGCTGCAGTGGAAACCAACCTTGATCCGTTGTTGATTCTGTCGGTGATTGCCGTCGAGTCGCGGTTCAACCCCATCGCTGAAAGTCCCGTGGGTGCGCAGGGCTTGATGCAGGTGATGTCGAAAGTGCATAGCGAAAAATTCGACGATCATGGCGGGGTAAAGGCAGCATTAAATCCCGTGGCGAACATCAAGGTGGGGTCGCAAATACTGAGAGAGTACGTCAGCCGCGGCGGTTCAGTGGAGGCCGGACTGAAGAGTTATGTGGGTGCGGCCATGCACCGAACAGACGGTGGTTATGGCGCAAAAGTGCTTTCTGAATATCACAGGTTAAAACAGGTCGCCGGTGGTAAACACGTGCCCGCCTTGGCGAAAACCATCATGCAAGCCAAGAACCAGACAGAGCAGGATGATGATGTGGATGTCGCCAGCTTGTCGCAACAGGACAAAACGCAGGTCAAGACAAACATGTAGTTGGCACCGCTGCGTTGGATGAAAACACAAGGGCATGGTATTTACCATGCCCTTGTCGCGTTAGGAAGCCTTGTCGGCTTGAACTTCGGCGGGGCGAATGTTGGCAGCCAGTTTGTCGAGCACACCGTTGACATATTTGTGACCGTCAATGCCGCCAAATGATTTGGCGAGCTCCACTGCTTCGTTGATGACAACACGGTAAGGGATTTCCAGATGACTGGTCAGTTCGTGCGCGCCAAGCAGCAAAATGGCGTGTTCGATCGGCGAGAGCTCCGCGATGGGGCGATCAATCAGCGAAGTCAATTTTTCCCGCAAGCTTATTGCGTCGCGGATGGTGCCGGAGATAAGTTCATCAAAGTGGACAGCATCGGCCTTGTCGAAACCGTGCGCGTTGCGAATGTGTGCAGCAATGGTTGCTGCATCGTCTTTGTTCAGTAACCACTGGTACAGGCCCTGAAGTGCGAATTCGCGCGCGCGGTGGCGCGGCGAACGGTTTTTGCCTGGGTTAGCGTGCGGGATCTTTTCAGCCATGATTGTTGTGTTGATGCGTGAAGGAAAAGGTGGGACGGTTACGCGTCTTCATCATCTTCGTCGCCGGCATCGGCGAGTTCTTCGAGTGCCAAAACGAGGTTCGCCATTTCGATAGCGGCCCGTGCAGCGTCGGCACCTTTTTCAAGCATGCGCGCTTCGGCCTGCGCATCGCTTTCGGTGGTCAAGATGCCGTTGGCGACCGGAATGCCGTAGTCGAGGGCGATGCGCGAGACGCCAGCGCCGGATTCATTGGCTACCAGCTCGAAGTGGTAAGTCTCGCCGCGAATGACCGCACCCAAGGCAATCAGCGCATCGAACTGCTCGGTTTCCGCCATTTTTTGGAGGGCCACCGGAATTTCGAGTGCACCGGGTACCGTCACGTGGAGAATGTCCTCATCCAGAACGCCCAGGCGCTTGAGTTCGTTCAAGCAAGCAGTCAAGAGTCCCTGACAAACGTTTTCGTTAAAACGCGACTGCACGATGCCAATGCGTAGGTCTTCACCTTCCAGGCTCATTTCATAAGTTCCGATAGTCATGGGTTTCTCCAGGAAAAGTAATAATTATTTTATCGATTAACGATTCGTTTTTTCAATGAACCCGGTTACATCCAAACCAAAACCATGCATGGATGGCATTCTTCTAGCGTTGGCTAGCAATTTCATTTTACGGACCCCGAGCGTTTTCAGGATTTGAGCGCCGATGCCGTAATTACGCAAATCCACACTGGCGCTGCGTGCCGGGGGTGTTTGGTGTGGCGAATCCAGTGCCGTAAAGTTTGCAAAAATGTCCGTCGCGGATTCTTCGCAATTCAGTAACAGGATAACACCACAGCCCGCCTCTTTGATGGCAAGCATAGAAGCTCCGATACTCCACGAGTGGGTGGAGGCATGGGTTTCGAGCAAATCAATGATCGACAAGGGTTGATGCACCCGCACCATCACTTCGCGGTCGGACGTAATGCTCCCGTAAACCAGAGCCATGTGTGCGCCGCCAGTTGGCTTGTCGCGAAAAGCAACGGTGTGGAATGGGCCATGCATGGTGTGCATGTTACGTTCCGTCACTTTTTCGATGATGCTTTCGTTCTGACTGCGATAGTGAATCAAGTCGGCAATGGTACCGATTTTGAGCTGATGTTGCTGCGCAAATGTGATCAGATCAGGCAAACGCGCCATGGAGCCGTCATCTTTCAGTATTTCGCAAATGACGGCTGCAGGCGTCAGCCCGGCCATTGCTGCCAGGTCGCAACCAGCTTCCGTGTGACCCGCCCGCATGAGAACGCCGCCCGGTTTTGCCGTGATGGGGAATATATGACCGGGTTGCACAATGTCGTCAGGCTTGGCATTTTTGGCGACGGCAACCTGGACGGTGCGTGCGCGATCATGGGCAGAAATACCGGTTGTCACACCTTCAGCGGCTTCAATGGACGTGGTAAAAGCCGTGCTGAATGAGCTTTTGTTGTCGCGCGCCATTTGCGAGAGGCCAAGTTGTCGGGCTCTTTCTTCCGTGATGGTAAGGCAGACAAGACCGCGCGCGTGCTTGACCATAAAGTTGATGGCTTCTGGTGTGACAAAATCTGCTGCGAGCACCAAATCGCCTTCATTTTCGCGATCTTCTTCATCGACGAGAATGACCATGCGGCCTGCCCGCAATTCGGCGACGATTTCTTGAGTACTGGAAATAGACATGATGGATTCCTGATCGGGATTGCTATTCTACCTGTAAATGATGCGCCTGCTCATGCAGCGCAGACAACGCGATTGCGCCCGCCATTTTTAGCCTGATAGAGCGCACGGTCGGCGCGGCCGACAAAATCTTGTGCGATGAGTCCAATGGGCTGATTTTGGGTGTGAGCGGACAAGGTGGCCACACCGATTGAAACGGTGACATTGCGGGAATCTCCATTGCTAAGCATGAACGGCTGTTCAGCAATGCTGTCACATATCCGGTTGGCAACCAACTTGGCGCCCTCCGCTTGGCTGTCGTTGAGCAGGACGATAAATTCTTCGCCGCCGAAACGACCAAAAGCATCTGACAGACGCAGCTCCGATTTGATTCTGGCAGCCACTTCGCGAAGCACTTCATCTCCGATGCGATGCCCCTGTACGTCGTTGATTTGCTTGAAGTGATCGATGTCAATGTACATGCACGACAACGCATACCCATGGCGTTGTGCGCGCCGGATTTCTTCCACCAGCCTGGACTCGATGTATCGACGGTTGTTGATGCCGGTGAGCGGGTCAGTCAATCCCATGAATTTTAATCGTTCGTTGTTGATCGCATTTTCCAGGCAAATGGCGATGATGGCGGCTTGTTCTTCAATGAAATCGGTCGCCACATTCACGACAAAACGATTGGGGTTGAGGCTGCCGAAATTCAGATAGCCGATCAAGTGATCATGACGATAAAGCGGCAGGATCGCCACGCTCGCTGGCGAGGGGGTATGCGTGGGAAACAAGGCGGCGTGGTGCGCCAGTGAAAAAGGACCCAGCGCAGGTTTGTTTACTGTTGGTGGCTCCGCGCCATGAGGGTCCGGCGCTTGATGTATCAGCAAGTGGGGAAGCGTTGTCGCGTCAACGTTCAACATTGCTAGCACGCGTCGGACTTCATAGTCCGCGTCAAAGATCATCAATGTGATTGCGTCGAGCGAGGAGGATTCTTTTAGATCGTCAAAGATCGCATCCAGCAGTGCCAAGAGACCATTGGCGCCGATGAGTTTCAAATTCAGCGCATGATGCCGGTGCATGATGCGCTGATTGTTATGTGCTTGCGTCAATAGCTCATGCAATTGCGAGCGCAGCTGCCGATTTTCAATCGCAAGCGCAGCGGATGGTGCATGTTCGCCGAGCGGTGGTTTGAAGCGTTTGTTCATGGCATGTGCTGCGGTTCAATGCGTGATTGGCATATCAACGGCTTGGGTGTGTCAGAACGGCGCACACACGCCAAGCGCTTTTAAAATTTTTCCAAACAATGCATCATTATTCATTAACATGGAGACGTTTTTGAATAAGCGAAGAATTCATTGTGCAGCACGTGCGCGTATCCGTACCCACACACGCGTCGATAGCAGCCGCCATTTGCAAGCCGATAATTTTTCTATACGTTGAAAAGGAAATTGAGCACGTCACCATCCTTGACGATGTACTCCTTGCCCTCCGCACGCATCTTACCCGCTTCTTTCGCGCCTTGCTCACCCTTGAAAGCGATAAAGTCGTCGTAAGCAATCGTTTGGGCGCGAATGAAGCCGCGCTCAAAATCGGTGTGGATAACGCCGGCTGCGTTGGGTGCGGTATCGCCCGCATGAATGGTCCAGGCGCGCACTTCCTTCACGCCCGCCGTGAAGTAGGTTTGCAGGCCCAAGAGCGTGTAGGCAGCGCGGATTAGGCGATTCAAGCCTGGTTCTTCCATGCCCATGTCCGCGAGGAAAGCGTTTTTGTCATCATCTTCCATGCCCGCAATTTCGGATTCGATGGCGGCGCAGATCGCGACGATGGGGGCGTTCTGGGTTTTTGCGTACGCAGTGAGTTGATCGAGTAGCGGGTTGTTGGTGAAGCCAGTGTCGGAAACGTTGGCAACATACATCGCGGGTTTGGCAGTGATCAAGCACAGCGGCCGGATGAGTTCCATGTCTTCTTTGTTGAGCCCCATCGTGCGAACCGGCTTGCCTTGATCCAGATGCGTCACCATTTTTTCGAGCAGCGAGACCAGCTTGGCAGAATCTTTGTCGCCAGCGCGCGCTTTCTTCACTTCGCGCTGAATTGTGCGTTCGACGGTATTGAGATCGGCTAGCGCCAATTCGGTTTGGATGACTTCAATATCATCAAGCGGGCTGATCTTGCCAGCCACATGCACCACGTTGTCATCTTCAAAGCAGCGCACAACGTTGACGATGGCGTCGGTTTCGCGGATGTGGGCGAGAAACTGATTGCCCAGACCTTCGCCTTTTGATGCGCCGGCGACGAGGCCGGCGATGTCAACAAATTCAACCACGGCGGGTTGAACGCGTACGGGTTTGACGATCTCGGAGAGCGCCGCTAGACGTGGATCGGGCACTTCGACGATACCGACGTTGGGCTCAATCGTGCAAAACGGATAGTTTTCGGCAGGGATGCCGGCCTTGGTCAATGCATTAAAAAGGGTGGACTTGCCAACGTTGGGCAAACCGACGATGCCGCATTTGAGACTCATGTGAAACTTTCTGGAAGGGTTGAGCGAGGCAGTTGGGCGCAACAAAAGCAAATATGCCGCCCAGCCAAAAGCCGTCTATTTTAACCTTGAGGCGTTCATCCAATAAAGTTTCTTGTACAGATCTGGGTATTGGGCGCCACTCCCCCCCCCTGAATGCCGTTTCGGTGAGGCGGTTTGCAGGTTTCCAGAAACTTTGTTATAGTTTCAGACCCTGCAGTGATTTTGAAGTTTTGGCGCGTTTTGTTGAGGGCTTCAAAATTATTTCAAGAAGCAGTTGACGAGTTGAATGAAGTGGTCCATAATCTCGTTTCTCTGCTGCTGACAAACAAAACGATTTGTTAGCGAAGGCGAGTTGAAAGACTGGTCGGGTGGGGCAGGATCTTTAAAAATTTAACAGACGATAAGTGTGGGTGTTTGATGCTTAAGCGACAACCTTTCGGGGTTGTAATACTTAAATAATTATCAAATGCTCACATAGAAATAAAGAAGTAGGACATTTTACGAAAGTGAAATGGCCTGTCAGTATTTTGAGTGAGTAAGTCGAAAGACATGACAGAAATGTCACAACAGAGATTGAACTGAAGAGTTTGATCCTGGCTCAGATTGAACGCTGGCGGCATGCCTTACACATGCAAGTCGAACGAGGGTAGCAATACCTTAGTGGCGAACGGGTGAGTAATATATCGGAACGTACCCTAGAGTGGGGGACAACCAGTCGAAAGACTGGCTAATACCGCATACGATCTCTGGATGAAAGTGGGGGACCGCAAGGCCTCACGCTCCTGGAGCGGCCGATATCTGATTAGCTAGTTGGTGGGGTAAAGGCCCACCAAGGCTTCGATCAGTAGCTGGTCTGAGAGGACGATCAGCCACACTGGGACTGAGACACGGCCCAGACTCCTACGGGAGGCAGCAGTGGGGAATTTTGGACAATGGGGGAAACCCTGATCCAGCAATGCCGCGTGAGTGAAGAAGGCCTTCGGGTTGTAAAGCTCTTTTGTCAGGGAAGAAACGGTGGGGGCTAATATCCTCTGCTAATGACGGTACCTGAAGAATAAGCACCGGCTAACTACGTGCCAGCAGCCGCGGTAATACGTAGGGTGCGAGCGTTAATCGGAATTACTGGGCGTAAAGGGTGCGCAGGCGGTTGTACAAGACGGATGTGAAATCCCCGGGCTTAACCTGGGAATGGCATTCGTGACTGTATAGCTAGAGTGTGTTAGAGGGGGGTAGAATTCCACGTGTAGCAGTGAAATGCGTAGATATGTGGAGGAATACCGATGGCGAAGGCAGCCCCCTGGGATAACACTGACGCTCATGCACGAAAGCGTGGGGAGCAAACAGGATTAGATACCCTGGTAGTCCACGCCCTAAACGATGTCAACTAGTTGTCGGGTCTTAATTGACTTGGTAACGCAGCTAACGCGTGAAGTTGACCGCCTGGGGAGTACGGTCGCAAGATTAAAACTCAAAGGAATTGACGGGGACCCGCACAAGCGGTGGATGATGTGGATTAATTCGATGCAACGCGAAAAACCTTACCTACCCTTGACATGTCAGGAATCCTGAAGAGATTTGGGAGTGCTCGAAAGAGAGCCTGAACACAGGTGCTGCATGGCTGTCGTCAGCTCGTGTCGTGAGATGTTGGGTTAAGTCCCGCAACGAGCGCAACCCTTGTCATTAGTTGCTACGAAAGGGCACTCTAATGAGACTGCCGGTGACAAACCGGAGGAAGGTGGGGATGACGTCAAGTCCTCATGGCCCTTATGGGTAGGGCTTCACACGTCATACAATGGTACATACAGAGGGCTGCTAAATCGTGAGATGGAGCCAATCCCAGAAAGTGTATCGTAGTCCGGATTGAAGTCTGCAACTCGACTTCATGAAGTTGGAATCGCTAGTAATCGCGGATCAGCATGTCGCGGTGAATACGTTCCCGGGTCTTGTACACACCGCCCGTCACACCATGGGAGCGGGTTTTACCAGAAGTAGGTAGCTTAACCGCAAGGAGGGCGCTTACCACGGTAGGATTCGTGACTGGGGTGAAGTCGTAACAAGGTAGCCGTATCGGAAGGTGCGGCTGGATCACCTCCTTTCTAGAGTAGCGAGAGCGTCAAGCACTCACACTTATCGTCTGTTAATAAAAGCAGTCATCGGTCGGTAACGGCAGAGCCATGTCGGCTGAGAGCTGATCTGAATGGGTCTGTAGCTCAGTCGGTTAGAGCACCGTCTTGATAAGGCGGGGGTCGTTGGTTCGATTCCAACCAGACCCACCATATAAAGCGCGGGGGATTAGCTCAGCTGGGAGAGCACCTGCTTTGCAAGCAGGGGGTCGTCGGTTCGATCCCGTCATCCTCCACCAAAAAATCCAAACGAGAATGAATGACGCGAGAGGCGTTGTGCATTGTGGTTTGGTTTTTTAAGCCAAAAGAAGTGACTGTTCTTTAACAATCTGGAAGAAGTAAAGATTTATCAAGTGATGAAGACATTGATGAGATGTTGGATTTGCTTGGTGGGTAGTGATTGTAAAATCAAAAAGTATGTAAAGTGATCTCAAGAAGTAATACGATTTTGCTTTGGATACGGCAAACACGCAAAACTCAAATTCTTTATAACGTTCTCTTGCAAAAGAGGTCAACGTTATAGGGACAAGCGAATAAGTGCATATGGTGGATGCCTTGGCGATTACAGGCGATGAAGGACGTAGTAGCTTGCGATAAGCTGCGGGGAGTTAGCAAACAAACTTTGATCCGCAGATTTCCGAATGGGGAAACCCACCCGCAAGGGTATTGCAACCTGAATACATAGGGTTGCAAGGCGAACGTGGCGAACTGAAACATCTAAGTAGCTACAGGAAAAGAAATCAACCGAGATTCCCAAAGTAGTGGCGAGCGAAATGGGATGAGCCAGCAAGATTTAGCATCAGTGGTAGTGGAATGCTCTGGAAAGTGCAGCGATAGTGGGTGATAGCCCCGTACACGAAACCCCTGATGTGGAACTAAGCTTGCGATAAGTAGGGCGGGACACGAGAAATCCTGTCTGAAGATGGGGGGACCATCCTCCAAGGCTAAATACTCGTAATCGACCGATAGTGAACTAGTACCGTGAGGGAAAGGCGAAAAGAACCCCGGAAGGGGAGTGAAATAGACCCTGAAACCGTATGCATACAAACAGTAGGAGCCTCAGTAATGGGGTGACTGCGTACCTTTTGTATAATGGGTCAGCGACTTACATTCAGTGGCGAGGTTAACCGAATAGGGGAGCCGTAGAGAAATCGAGTCCGAATAGGGCGATTTAGTCGCTGGGTGTAGACCCGAAACCAAGTGATCTACTCATGGCCAGGATGAAGGTGCCGTAACAGGTACTGGAGGTCCGAACCCACTAACGTTGAAAAGTTAGGGGATGAGCTGTGGGTAGGGGTGAAAGGCTAAACAAACTTGGAAATAGCTGGTTCTCTCCGAAAGCTATTGAGGTAGCGCCTCACATATCACCACCGGGGGTAGAGCACTGTTATGGCTAGGGGGTCATCGCGACTTACCAAACCATTGCAAACTCCGAATACCGGTGAGTGCGAGTGTGGGAGACAGACGACGGGTGCTAACGTCCGCCGTCAAGAGGGAAAGAACCCAGACCGCCAGCTAAGGTCCCAAAGATTGGCTAAGTGGCAAACGAAGTGGGAAGGCTAAAACAGTCAGGAGGTTGGCTTAGAAGCAGCCATCCTTTAAAGAAAGCGTAATAGCTCACTGATCGAGTCGTCCTGCGCGGAAGATGTAACGGGGCTAAGCCAGTCACCGAAGCTGCGGATATACCGCAAGGTATATGGTAGGAGAGCGTTCTGTAAGCCTGAGAAGGTGTCTTGTAAAGGATGCTGGAGGTATCAGAAGTGCGAATGCTGACATGAGTAGCGATAATGGAGGTGAAAGGCCTCCACGCCGTAAGCCCAAGGTTTCCTGTTCAACGTTCATCGGAGCAGGGTGAGTCGGCCCCTAAGGCGAGGCAGAGATGCGTAGCTGATGGGAAGCAGGTTAATATTCCTGCACCATTGTTAAATGCGATGGGGGGACGGATCGCGGAAGGTTGTCCGGGTGTTGGATGTCCCGGTTCTTGACCTGGAGAAGGCTGTTAGGTAAATCCGGCAGCGTAATTCAAGGGGTTGAGACGAGTGGCCTTGTGCCGCGAAGCAATCGGAAGTGGTTCCAAGAAAAGCCTCTAAGCTTCAGTTTAACAAGACCGTACCGCAAACCGACACAGGTGGGCGAGATGAGTATTCTAAGGCGCTTGAGAGAACTCGGGAGAAGGAACTCGGCAAATTGGTACCGTAACTTCGGGATAAGGTACGCCCTTGTAGCTTGACTGGCTCGCGCCAGGAGGGTGAAGGGGTTGCAAAAAATTGGTGGCTGCGACTGTTTAATAAAAACACAGCACTCTGCTAACACGAAAGTGGACGTATAGGGTGTGACGCCTGCCCGGTGCTGGAAGATTAAATGATGGGGTGCAAGCTCTTGATTGAAGTCCCAGTAAACGGCGGCCGTAACTATAACGGTCCTAAGGTAGCGAAATTCCTTGTCGGGTAAGTTCCGACCTGCACGAATGGCGTAACGATGGCCACACTGTCTCCTCCCGAGACTCAGCGAAGTTGAAATGTTTGTGATGATGCAATCTACCCGCGGCTAGACGGAAAGACCCCATGAACCTTTACTGTAGCTTTACATTGGACTTTGAATCGATCTGTGTAGGATAGGTGGGAGGCTTTGAAGCGGTGCCGCTAGGTATCGTGGAGCCAACCTTGAAATACCACCCTGGTTTGTTTGAGGTTCTAACCTTGGCCCGTTATCCGGGTTGGGGACAGTGTATGGTAGGCAGTTTGACTGGGGCGGTCTCCTCCCAAATTGTAACGGAGGAGTTCGAAGGTACGCTAGGTACGGTCGGACATCGTGCTAATAGTGCAATGGCATAAGCGTGCTTAACTGCGAGACCCACAAGTCGAGCAGGTACGAAAGTAGGACATAGTGATCCGGTGGTTCTGTATGGAAGGGCCATCGCTCAACGGATAAAAGGTACTCTGGGGATAACAGGCTGATTCCTCCCAAGAGTTCATATCGACGGGGGAGTTTGGCACCTCGATGTCGGCTCATCACATCCTGGGGCTGTAGCCGGTCCCAAGGGTATGGCTGTTCGCCATTTAAAGTGGTACGTGAGCTGGGTTTAAAACGTCGTGAGACAGTTTGGTCCCTATCTGCCGTGGGCGTTGGAAGTTTGAGGGGGGCTGCTCCTAGTACGAGAGGACCGGAGTGGACGAACCTCTGGTGTACCGGTTGTCACGCCAGTGGCATAGCCGGGTAGCTAAGTTCGGAAGAGATAAACGCTGAAAGCATCTAAGCGTGAAACTCGCCTCGAGATGAGACTTCCCGGGAACTTGATTCCCCTAAAGGGTCGTTCGAGACCAGGACGTTGATAGGTCAGGTGTGGAAGCGCAGTAATGCGTTAAGCTAACTGATACTAATTGCCCGTGCGGCTTGTCCCTATAACATTGACTGTTATAGAGCAAGAGTAAAGCGTAATGCCTTTTGCATTCACGCCCGCTAAATAAATCAGCTGACCCGCTGATTAAGTAATACTCTCTACTTCTTCCAAGATTGCGTTGTTTGCAGCACCACGCAAACAACCTACAAGTTATGCCTGATGACCATAGAGAGTTGGTACCACCCCTTCCCATCCCGAACAGGACCGTGAAACGACTTCTCGCCGATGATAGTGCTGATTACCAGTGTGAAAGTAGGTTATCGTCAGGCTCTTACAACGAAAAAGCCCTAGCTAATGCAGCTAGGGCTTTTTTTTTGCTCCTAACGAAACATCCAGCAAAAAACCTCCCGGAGGCTTTCGCTTTCCAGGAAACCAGCGCGTTTCTCATGCTTTGAAAAATAAAAAAGCCACCCTTGGAGGTGGCCTTGGTTTCCTGCGCGTTGTGTGAAGCTTGTTAGTTCGTCGTTTCGGCTTCTTTTGATGGGTCTTTCCCGACAAACTCCTCGATTGACTCCAGCAACTGGTGTTCCTGGAAGGGTTTGCCGTAATACTCATTGGCACCCAACTCCATCGCGTAGTTACGGTGTTTGCTGGCGGTGCGTGACGTGATCATGATGATCGGCGTTTTGGCCACGCGATTATCGTTTCGCACGTTACGAATCAGGTCAAAGCCGTCCATGCGTGGCATTTCGATATCGACCAGCATCACATCGGGTTTGACTTCCTGGAGTTTTTCGAGCGCATCCACGCCGTCCTTTGCCAGCACTACCTGATAGCCTTCGCGCTGCAAGAAGCGTTGCGTGACCCGTCGCACCGTGAGTGAATCATCCACGACCATGACGATTTTTTGTTTGCGTAGACCTTGGACGGTCTGGTCTGCACCCTTGTCGGCTGGTGTTGCCGTGACGGGTTCAATGAGTGACGATATCGCTCTTGTGGCGGGAGAGGATGTCGTCTCGAGGTGGGGCATCGTTGGCGCGTGTTGCGCGGGCGTCCCAGCGTGTTGTGCGAAGCGATGTCCCAAGGCGACTGGGTCCAAAATCAAAACAATATTACCCGAACCCAATACGGTTGCGCCCACGACACCGATCATACGCGCCAATTGCGGGCCGATATTCTTGACAACCACTTCTCGATTACCGACCACTTCGTCGACATGGATCGCGACCCGATCGGTGCCGCTTCGCAGGATCATGACGGGCGTATATTGCTGAGCGACCGGCACGGTTTGTTTGTCGCCTAGCAATGCGGAGAGGAAGAACAGGGGAACGCGGGCACCATGCCACATGATCGCGCCTTCGTTGTAAGCGGCGGTCAATGCGGTGATGGTGTTTTGCTGAACCTGTTCGACGAGAACGGATGGGACAGCATAGGTCGTTCCGCCCGATTCCATCAGCACGACGGACGTTACAGCCAGTGTGAGCGGCAGATGAACGGTGAAGCGTGTGCCTTTGCCCAATTCCGATTCGACGTTGACGCGGCCACCGAGCGAGGCGGCTTCTGCACGAACGACGTCCAAGCCGACACCGCGTCCCGCCAGTGACGTAACTTCGCTGGCGGTTGAAAATCCCGGTTGGAAAATCATGCTTTCCAATTCAGCGTTGGTTAGTTCACGATCTTTTGAAACCAATCCGATGGCCAGAGCGCGTTCGCGGATGCGGGCCAGATCCAGCCCTTTCCCATCATCGGAAAGCTGGATGACCACTTCATTGCCTTCCTGCCTGATTTCAACTAGCAATTGCCCGGTTTCGTTTTTGCCCGCTATGCGGCGCTCGTCACGTGTTTCGATGCCGTGCACAATCGCATTGCGCAGCAAGTGTTCCAGTGGGCCGCCCATGCGTTCCAAGACGCCGCGATCCACTTCAACGGACGTGCCTTTGATGTCGAGGTTGACGGCCTTGTTCATTTCTTTCGATGCCTGACGCGCAATCTGGTAAAGGCGTTCGGAAATGCTGGCGAAGGGCACCATGCGCACTTGCATCAGGTCTTGTTGTAACGAACGGGTGAGCTGCGCCTGGGTTTCCAGATCCGATACCGCGCCGGTTACCGTGCGCACCAAGCTGTCCTGAATGGAAGCCACGTCGTCCACACTCTCCGTCATCATGCGGGTCAACTCTTGCAGTCGAGAGAAGCGGTCAAATTCGAGCGGATCGAATTCGCGATCGGCCGCCTGGGAGCGTGAGGCAATTTGCGATTCAGCCTGAATTTCCACTTCACGCAACTGACCACGCAGACGAGACAAGTTTTCCGTCAATTCAGACAGGGAACCGCGCAAGGTGTCCACTTCATTTTCAATCTTGGAGCGGGCGATCGATACCTCACCGGCCTGGTTCACCAAACGGTCGAGGATGTCAGCACGAACACGCACACGTGCAACCGGCGCCGCTGGGGTTGCAGGCGTAGGGGAGACGGGTGCTGTGGGCGCTGCTGGGGTGTGTTTGGCAGACGTTAATGTTGGCAACGGGGCGGACGCAGGCGGCACCGGTGGCGCGACGGGCGAATCAGCGATCGTCGTTGCAACCGGGGCATCCGGTGCAGCGTGAGCAATCGTTGTCGGCAGGTCAGTGGACGGTAGTTCGGAAGCGGCGGGTTGCTCTGGCGAAGGCTCCGGCGCCTGGGGTTGCTGGGGAAGCGGTTTGGGCATCGCCTGTTCAGGATTCTGAAGATGCTCAAACAACTGCATGTTGTAGTCGTGCTTCGTCATCAGATCATCGAGCATGCTCACGGTGGCCGGCCCGCTGCTTAAAATGTTCTCGATCTGTGTTTCCATTGCGTGGAATTGTTGACCAAGCGACATGGCTCCCGCCATGCGCGCACTGCCCTTAACGGTATGGAGTTGGCGCAGAATTTCGGGAACGGGACTCAGGTCAGTCGGTTGCTGTAGCCACAGACGTATGGCTTCGCCGATCTCGGGTAAAAGATCTCGTCCCTCGTCCATAAAAACGGGCAAAAGTTCGGGGTCAAGCTGATCCTTGATCGGCGCACGGTCGTCTTCCTCATCTTCGTCATCCTCTTCAAACTTCAAGGCGGCGTCGGTCGACGACATGTCATCGACCGTTGGGAGCGTCGATTCGGTTAGTGTCGGGAAAGGTGTTTCCGTATTGGAGACGTCTGTTGCGACGGCAGACAACGCAGCGGCAGCAGAGGCGTTCGGAGTTGTTTGTTGGAGGTGACTCAGTAACTGAGCGAGATCGTGTTGGGTCGACGGAAATTCCCCGAGCGCCACGGCTTCGATCATCTGCCTGATGCGATCAATGCAGAGCTGAAAAACATCCAGCTCTGTTTGAGAAAGCGTCAGCGGATGCTGCACCAAGGTGTGCAGATACATTTCCAGCGCATGGGCTAGGTCTTGAAGAGGCGTCAAGCCTACCGTGGCAGAACTGCCCGCGAGGGAGTGGGCGGCATGGATGGCACGAGAAGACGGCGGACGATCCGGTTCATGTTGCCACTCGGAGAAATCCTGCGTTAGGGTGCGTAACAGGACGTCAGCTTCTGCAACATAAATGTTAAATAACTGTGGACTGATTTCGAGATGTCCAATGCGTTTGACATTCTCTGCTGCCGTGGGTTGCACAGCAGAGGTCATGGGGAACTCAATCACATTTTGATTCGGCGATTGCGATTCGACGAGAATGTCTGGCAATTCCGGCGCAGGCGCTGTGTCCGTGCTTTCAAGCGTCATTAAAGTCGGTACGACTGGCGCAGGAAAGCTTGTCAGGCCGGGAACGGTCGTCTGAGCGGTTGATTGCGTCGATTGTGAGGGGGTAGGGGTATGCGCCGGCCGAACCGGCGCCGGGTCATTTGGGTCGGGGGGGGCCTCCGAAGATGTGGTCGGGCTGACGTCATCATAGTGGAACGGATGACCTGTTTTGACCAGATTTGCCGCATGGGATAGCGGGGTCGGGGTACGATGAGATTTCCCCTGCATGCGCAAATCCGTCACCCATTTCCCCAGTTCATCAACAGATTTTTCGAGTAGCGCGAAAAGATCGGGTGTGCCGCTGCGGGCTTCGGCCAGCCACAGATTCATCACTTGTTCGATGCTGTAAGCGGCTTCGGCAAAGGCGTTCAGGCCAACCATGCGCCCGCTGCCCTTGAGCGTGTGGAAGGAGCGGCGCAGCGTGGCAAGTTGATCCTGATCGGAAGCATGGACACGCGCCGCAGGCAAATTATGCGCGACGAAAGACAGGACTTCTTCTGCTTCCGACATGAAGATATCGAGTAGTTCGGCGTCGATTTCTTCGCCGGAGACGGGGAGCGGTGCGGTTGGTTGAATCTTGGGCGCAGGGCGCGGGACAGGCAAGGGTTTGGCCTTAAGTCCTGCCCCGTCATCCACATCCAGCAAGGGGTCGAAGGAGGGATCGGCAGAAGACAAGGCTTCTGATCGCGGAATACCTCTTTCGAGAAGGTTGGCCAGTAAAATCTTTTCCTTGTGATCGAACTTGAAGCGCGTTTTGGCGGATTCGGGATGCTGGGGCAAAACTTCGACAAAGAAGCCCAGGGCCGTAATGTTTTGCGTAACGGTTGCCGGAAATTCTACGCCGCTTACATTGCCGCCAGTCGAATCGAGGGCGACTTTATATTGTTTGATGGCTTCCTGTGTTGCTTCGGCTGCCAGCATGGCATCTTCGGCCCCGAGTACTGACAGCACGCCGCCGATTTGATGCAGCGCTGGCGGGATTTGATCAAGCACGGCATACGTCGATGGGTCGTCGAAGTAATTGTTGAGTAGCTTTTCGATTTGCCGCAAACTGCCTTCCATTTCGGCTGCGAGCACGCCGATGGTTTGACGTTGCTGGGTTTGTTCAGTGAGCTCATCAATCCACTGGGTCGACTCTTCGGGGGTTCCACCTGTTTCAATTGTTTTCAGTCTCGAAATGAGGGCTTCAACGCGTTGTGGGAAATCTTCCGGTACGCGGATCAGATGATCTAGCGCGTTTTCAATGAACAACAGATCGGCCGCAACCTCCAATCCAAGAGGCCTGCTGGGGAAAGTTTTCCGGAACGGCTCAGCAGTTTTATTGACAGCGTTGAGCAAATTCACCAGCGGCGGCGAGTTAAGTTTGGTGCAGGATGCGATCAATTGCTGGAGCTGCTGAATGAATGCATCTGCAGCGCCCGATTCGTTTTGGGTGACTTTGTACCAAGTGTTTTTGGCTTGGGAGAGCGTGTTTTTTGCCATGCTCAGCGCAACGGTGTCGATCAAGCCGTAACGTTTTTCCTCAAAATTTTCAGGGATTAAATCACGCAACCGATAGGCATTGCGAATTTCCTCAAGCTCGGCGGAGGGGTTTTCCTGTTGCGCCACGCAATAAAGTGCATCCAGTAATAATCTGTCGGAGAGGCTGGGAGAGCCTTGCACGAGCACTTTGATTTGCCGATTCATACGGCCGCACACTTGCTTGGCAAACAGCGGCAACGCTTCGTTGCTGTTTACAACCGATTCAATAAAGCCGCGCATGACCCACCAAAAATCACGCTGCTTGTGATTGCTTTGCGCATGCTCAATATCCGTGACAACATGGAGCAGCTCTTTCACGGCTTCGGTCTGGGCGGGCGCTTTGGTCGAGGTTAACAGTGCAAGTAGTGCTTTTTCGAAGCGGGGGCGCAGACGAGACATGTCTGTGCTGACGTGCAAGGCGTCGGCCATCACCGGAGACAATTGAGCATGTTTGCCCTGGGCTTCCAGGTCGGCAAAGAAAAGGTCTGCCGGATGGATTCTCTCGGCTTTCCGAATTTCCTGCAAATCCTTGTAATACGGGAAAAGGCGAATCGGTTTGGGTTCTTCGCCCGCCAGTAATTCTTCAAGGTACTCTGTTAACGCTTGATAAGCTTGCTCAATCGTTTTTTGTGTGGTGCGCAAGAGTTGGAGTTCATTGGCAGCGATGCGGCGAAAAATGTCTTCGATGCATTCAGTGATAATGGTCGCGCCATCGACATCCACGATTTGCAATGCGCCGTGGGCTTGATGGAGGTAGGCGCCAGCCTGGTTGAGCAGCGTCGCGGCGGCATCTTTGTCTTTCCCTGAGGCGTTTTGGAGCGACGTCTTGGACTGATTCAGGGCCTCGCGGATTTCATCCATCACCCATGAAAGTGGGCCGCTGTCGAATTTCGCTCGGGGGCTTCCCGATGAGGTGGATAAATAGATGGTCATGGTGCGCTCACTTTAAAAATGCAAGGACCGGGGTTGACGTCATTTCACATGACTGACTGGCTGGATGCTCGCGCCGGCCAGTCACCCCAAGCGTTAGCGTTACGCGGTCACGCGGAAACGGGCCACCGAATTCTTCAGTTCTTCGGCCAATACCGAGAGTTGTTGAATGGAGGATGCCGTTTGTTCGGTACCTTGCTGCGTTTGTTCTGTAATCCCCAGAATTTGCTGGATGTTCTGTGCGAGGCCGTTTGCCGTGGCCGCGTGTTTTTGCGTAACGACCGAAATACCTTGAATCAGTTCGGCGAGCTGGTTCGAAACGCGACCGACGTCTGCCAGTGCGGCGCCCGCAGCGTCGGAGAGCTTGGCTCCTTCCACCACGCCCTGCGTGGAGTTTTCCATAGCTGCAACCGCATCGTGCGTGTCGGTCTGAATGGTGCGCACCAGCGCGCCGATCTGTTTCGTCGCCTCGGCAGAACGTTCTGCGAGGCGCTGAACTTCTTCCGCAACCACCGAGAAGCCGCGCCCCGCTTCGCCTGCGGATGCCGCCTGAATGGCAGCATTCAACGCCAGTACGTTGGTCTGTTCGGTAATGTCTGAAATCAGTTCCGTGATTTCACCGATCTCCTGGGAAGACTCACCCAGTCGCTTGATTCGTTTTGCAGTTTCCTGGATCTGATCGCGAATTTCGTTCATGCCCTTAATCGTGTTTTGCACCGCCGCGGCGCCTTGCGACGCCACCATCAGCGACTGACGTGCCACTTCAGCGGATTCGTTGGCAGAACGTGAAACGCTGTTAATGTCTTCTGCCATTTGCAAAACCATCTGGGTGGCGTCTTCAATTTCGCGCGATTGCTGCTGCGAAGCGCTAATCAGTTGCGAAGAAATCTTGGCGGCGCCCACCGATGCATCGTTAACTTGCTGTGCCGTTGTCGTGACGCGGCCGACCAGGTCGCGCAATTCTTCCACGGTGTAGTTAATCGAGTCTGCGATCGCACCGGTGATGTCTTCTGAAACGGTTGCCTGAATCGTTAAGTCGCCGTCCGCAACCACCTGCAGTTCGTTCATGAGGCGCAAAATGGCTTCCTGGTTTCTGGCATTGAGTTCGCGCGCTTCTTCCTCCAGTCGGACCGCTTCCTGACGTTGCTGTTCCGTTTCCAGACGGCGTTTCTCTGCTTCGATGGCGTCATCCGAGCTACCCTGAATTTGCACCAGCATGTAACAGCCCAGCGCGAACAGTACGATACCAATACATCCCAGCATGGCCCAGGTATACCAGCTTGTTTCCTGTTGTTCTTCAAAGTAGAGGCTCTTCATTTCGTACAGGCTGTCTTTCATCGTTTCATTGGCAGCCAGAATTTTTTGCGACGCCTGCTTGGCCGTGGCAACATACGATTCTTTGTCGATGATGATATTGAGGGCTTGCTGGTATTGAGAAAGCATCTCTTGCATTCTCACCAGACTGGGGCGCAGGTTGCTGTCGCCCATTACTTCCGCATTGCCACCGATCAGGAAGCCTTCGGTAATATTGCGCGCGGCGCTGATATCCTTGCTGAGGGATGTGGCTAGTTCGCTGTTGATGCCATCGTCGGTCACCAGCTCATTTTTGCCGCGCTCCAGTTTGCGCGCCAAGGTGCGCAGTTGTTCTGCAGACTGGCGTTGTGCGGCCGTTGCGCGCGACTGCTCAAGTGACGCGGTGGCTTGTGCGACCACTTTCGGGATAACACCAGCGTTGGCGTTCACTCTTTGCATGGCTGCGCTGAACTGGGTCAGCTCATCTTTCGCGCTGAGAATAGCGGTAACAGAACTCTCCAAGCCTGCCCATGTGTGATCGATTTTTTGACTTGCCGCCAACAGTGCTGCCGTTGCTTTGTATGCTTCAACACCGCCGCCCGTTTCTTCGGAACCCGCCGTACCGCGGTGGAGACCTTGAAGGTAGGAGAAGTTCTTTTTGAACCCATCCAGGCTAGCCTGCAGCTGGGGGAGCGCGTCGGATTTACCCAAATAGGCGTTTTGCGCTGCACTTACCAGATTCGCATAGTGTTGCTGTGTATCCGTCGTGATCCTGGTCTGATAAGTCGTCAGGTAAGAACGCTGCCATTGCGCCAGTGCGAAAATAATCCCGAAAACGATCGCAAAAAACATGAGCGTCGCGAGGATGCGCTCTTGCCATTGACGTGGGCGGTGCCCAATGAGAGGGAGGCGGAGATTCAGCGCGCGCGCGCCAGGCGTCTGCACGAACTGCAGGTCGCTGTACCACATATGCTTGTCTGGATCATATGTGTCAGGCAAATCCGGTGACAGCGCTTTGGCGCCTTTATTTTTCTTAAAAGCTAGTTCGAATGCCATTCGGGTCTCCTGTTTGCCAATGATGTCTTGCGCGTGTTCTACATTCTACAAACCAATTTGCATGAACCCTGGTTCGTGGGTGATGGCGGACAGGCTTAAGCCCATCCACTCTTGCGATTCACTATCGCGATAACTGTTTCCCATCCATGTGTCGGATTGATCCGGTGAGGGGGGCTGCGCCAACATTTCTGTGACGTTGCGTAAGCCCAGAACGCGTGACACCAGCAGTCCGCAATTCACGCCCAACGACGGTGCAAAGGTAACGATTCGATTGGTGGGCCCCGGTTCGGTTGGCGCGAGGCCTTGATAGCGGGCAAAATCGATGATGCCGACTAAATTGCCGCGCACATTCAACAACCCCAAATACCAGTCATGGGTCAGCGGCACTTTTGTAATGGGCGCGAGCGGAACGACTTCCCCTGTTTCCTGCAAATCCAGCAGCCAGCGCTGTTGTCCAATTAGCACGCCCAGTCGGTTGTCGCGCACTTCGGTTTGTGCGCGTGCGGCTTGCATGCGCTCGACCAGTTCCTCCTGGAATACGCGCAACCGCTTACGGCGGTCGATACGGCCCGCCGTTCCGGTCGGTTTTTCAGCGCGAGTGTCCTCAGAGGGGAGTGTCATGGGGCGTCTTTTTAGCCGAGGGCCTTGATTTTGTCGAGAAGCACTTGCGGATCAACCGGCTTGACGAGATAGTCGTGCGCGCCTTGACGCAAGCCCCAAACACGGTCGGTCTCTTGATCTTTGCTGGTGCAAATGATGACGGTCACATTTTGCATCTCTGGGTCGCGCGCAATGATACGGGTCACTTGGAAACCGTTTTTGCCAGGCATCACGACGTCCATCAAAATCAGGTCCGGTTTGTCGGCCTTGATCTTGTCCAGCGCTTCTTCGCCGCTTTCCGCGGTCGAGACGGAATAGCCATTCTTGACCAAGAGATCGGTCAAAAAATAACGTTCGGTCGGGGAGTCATCGACAACCAGTATTCTTTTGATTGGCATGTTGTGTTTCCTTCTTCATTGTGTGAAATATCAGGATGCTTGCTGTCGAGCGTGATCTTGCACGGCCTTGAGCAAATCATCTTTGGTAAAAGGTTTCGTTAAATAGTGATTCGAGCCGACCATTGCACCGCGGGCGCGGTCGAACAGGCCGTCCTTGGAAGAGAGCATAATGACGGGGGTGCCATGAAAGCGCGCACTTTTTTTAATCAGGGCGCAGGTCTGGTAGCCGTCGAGCTTGGGCATGAGGATGTCACAGAAAATCAGGTCGGGACGATGGTCGTTGATTTTGGCGAGCGCATCAAATCCGTCATCCGCGAGAATAACCTGGTGACCAGCGGGGCGCAAAAAGAGCTCCGCAGTCCGGCGGATGGTGCTACTGTCATCAATCACCATGATTTTCATTTTTATCCATCTAGCAGAAAGTCTCGTGGGCAAAGCTCCCTTAGCTTAATCGAGAATACACCATTATTGCTAATCTGCAATAGAAAAACAGCTTTTTGAGGGGCATTGTGTTGGTTTGTTGACATAGGCCATTTGCGCATAATTTAAGCGCGCTCTCCTGACGCATTGTTGCCTGATGGTGGGGCAAGGGGGGGGCACGTAAGCCTAGGCGCTTTCGCCCTCCAAAGGGTGAAAAACGACCCTCCTCCACCGGTGGCGCGCAGAAAGTGCGGTTTTTTATGTCGGCGAAGATGTTTGTGTGCGCTCACTGCCTCTGGGGTACCTGAAATGCTGGCGCGTGAAAGTGGATGCTTGCGCGAGTGGGCTTTCTCTGGTCGGGGGGCCGCAAAAAAATCCTGTCATCCAGCGGACGGCGCGTAAGGCTTATTTCAGCCAGCCGCGGCGGCGGAAATACCAGAACGGCGCGACGGCGCTGGCGACCATGAGGGCAAGCGAGAATGGGTAACCGTACACCCAGTCTAGTTCCGGGAACCATGCCTTGAAGTTCATGCCGTAAATGCTGGCAATCAACGTGGGAGGCAAAAAGGCGACGCTGGCAACCGAGAAAATTTTGATGATCTTGTTCTGGTTGATGTTGATGAAACCGACGGTGGCATCCATCAAGAAGTTGATTTTTTCAAACAAGAAGGAGGTATGGCCGTCAATGGATTCAATATCGCGCAAGATTTGGCGCCCTTCCTCGAACTGTTCGGCATCGAGCAGGCGCGAGCGCATCAAGAAGCTGACGGCGCGGCGGGTATCCATCATGTTGCGACGAATGCGGCCATTCAAGTCTTCTTCATGGGCAATCAGGTTCAACATCTCGGCGGCATCTGCGTCCGAGAATTCTTCTTGCAGCACGCGGGCGCTGACGTTTTCCAGAACCAGGTAAATCCCCTCCAGGGCGTCGGCCGAGTATTCGGCGTCGGTGGCGTAGAGATCCAGCAACACATCCATATAGTTGGAGATGTACCCGGGGCGGGAGCGGGCACGCAGGCGCACCAGGCGGAAAACTGGCAAATCTTCATTGTGGACCGAAAAAAGTTTGCCACGCGCCAAGATGAACGCCACCGTGACTGCACGGGAGCGGCCATCGTCTTCGTCAATCAAAAAGTCGGTACGCAGATGCAGATCGCCATTTTCTGCTTCGTAGTAACGGGCCGAGGCTTCAATGTCCTTGACTTCATCCTCGTCCGGCAGCGTGACACCGTAGATGCTTTTGATCCACTGGCGCTCTTCTTCGGTTGGATCGGTTAAATCGACCCAGACGGGTACGATGGTTTCGAGATCCTGACGTGTCTCGATAGGAACCTGGTTCAGTCTGCCGTTTTGCAGTACAAAAACATTAATCATGAGTCCTCCCAGCCGGGTTGGTGTTGCTCTTTTCCGGACAAAACGGGGCGCTCTTCCAGTTCCAAATCGCCTGCGTCATTCAAGGCAGAGCGCAAAAGATTTGGAGATGGAATCGCCGGGGCTTTGGCGTGTCGGTTCAGGGCGTTACGCTATAAAACTGGCGCAAGTTTACTGACATCGATGCGGGCAGGCAAGCGTAATTTTGCTGCTTGTTGCGGCATTGCACGCTTGTCAATAAGAGGTGTTTTAGGGCAACTCGACCTGGTGCATGCGATGCATGATGAGATCCGTGCGGCGGGCCAGATACTCGGAGTGCGGCAGTTTGCCGTAGACACGTGGACGCGGTAACAAAACGGCCAGTCGGGCAGCCTGTTCAGCGGACAAGGCGGAGGCTGGCACGTGGTAATAATGACGGGCGGCTGCTTCGGCGCCAAAGACGCCCGTACCGAATTCGACCGCGTTCAGGTAGATTTCCAGGATACGCTCCTTGTCCAGCCAGAACTCCAGCATATAGGTAATGATGATTTCCTGTCCCTTACGGATATAACTGCGGGATCCAGACAAGAAAAGATTTTTTGCCAATTGCTGGGTGATGGTGGAACCGCCCGCAACGACTTTTCCTTTCTTGGCATTTTTTTCGTAAGCCTTGAGCATGGCTTCCCAGTCCACACCCTCATGGTCTGCGAAAGTGGAATCTTCTGCCGCGATGACGGCACGTTTGAGGTTGTTGGAAATGCGGCGATAAGGCACCCACTGGTGTTTAAGCTTGGCTTTAGGGTTCTTTTTTTGCAATTCAGCCAGTTGGGCGCGCATGAAACTGGTGGAACTCGGGTTGAAATATTTCCACCAGCCGATTTGCACGAAGAAATAAAGCTGGATGAGCAACACCAGAATAAACGGCGCCGCCACAATCCACCAAATGTATTTGCGCAGGAACTTCATGGCTTACAAACTTTCGCGAAGGGCAGCGAGTACCGAAGCTGTTTCAGGGCGTACACCGCGCCAGATAAAGAAAGATTCCGCCGCCTGCTCGACCAGCATGCCCAGCCCGTCGCGCGCGCGCGCGCCGTGTTGCTGCGCAAATTGCATGAAGCGCGTGGGATGCTTGCCATAGACCATGTCATAGGCTAGCGAATGCGGCGCAAAAATGACGGCAGGCACATCCGGCATCTCATCGGTCAGCCCGGCGGAGGTGCCATTGATAATGACGTCAAACGGCGTGCGCAAATCGCCAAAGGCGGAAGCACGAAGCGTGACGCCAGCAGGAACCGCAAAAAGCTGAACCAGGTCAACGGCTTTGTGTGCCGTGCGATTGGCGATGACCAATTCCAATGGGCGTTGTTCGAGTAAGGGTTGAATGACGCCACGTGCCGCCCCGCCCGCACCCAACAGCAAAATGCGTTGGCCTGACAAGGAGATTTGGGCATTATGGAGGATGTCGTTGACCAGCCCGACGCCATCCGTGTTGTCGCCCAAAATGGCGTCGCCATCGAAACGCAGCGTGTTGACTGCGCCAGCAACGTGCGCCCGATCAGAGAGGGTAGTGGCCATTTCGAAGGCCTCCAGCTTGAACGGTACCGTTACATTCGCGCCTTTTCCACCTTGCGAACGGAAAGTGCGTACAGTGCCGGCGAAGCCATCGAGCGGCGACAGCAAGCGTTCATAGCTGAGGGACTGCCCCGTTTGCGTGGCAAAACGCGCATGAATTTCCGGCGATTTGCTGTGGGCGATCGGATTGCCGATGACGGCGTAGCGGTCAATGGGGTTCATGCGCGCTTCACTCGGCGTTATACATCTGGGTTTGCAGCGCCTGTTCCCGGGTGAATTTGAAGCGACTCACCACGACCCAGACACTCTCCCCTTTCTTGAGGAGCATGTTAGTCGGGAAAGGCCCAAACGGCGCGGCGCGCTTGATGATGGCAACTGCCGCCTGATCCAGTGCCGGGATGCCGGAAGAGTGATCCACAGTTGGTCCGCCTTCTTTTTCATACAGGCTGCCATCTTGGAAAATCGGAATGGAAATCGTCAGTTCGCCATACAGTTTTTTGCCATCCTGTTGCGGAAAATTGAGTGTGCCGACACGTTCAATTTTGCGTTGCAGGGATTTGTAGTACATCGCATATTCCACGCGTCGCGTACTGGGGGAGATGTAGGTTTTTTTGGGCCGCTTGTTTTGGTCTTCGATGGTGCGCGAAATTTCGGCCGCCATCCGTGCGAGCGCGGTGGTGTCGTGGGCATCAACCCCTTGACCAGTTTGAACGTCGTTAGTCTCTTTAAATTGCATGAGCGGTGCCACGTGACTGGTGTCGCGTCGCAGTTGCGTCATCAACTTGCGCTGCTGTTCTTGCAATTCGGCGATACGACGGCGGGAATTTTTCAAGCTGTCGCCGTCTTGCATGATGCGCAAGTCCGGCAACGGCGATTTGGCACGTCCCGCATCGGCGTGGCCACCACCATCCAGATCGGTTTGTGCCAGCGCTTCGGGGTTGACCGGCGTGCTATCGTGGCGCGCATTGACCAGTACCACTTCCAGTGGTGGGTTGGCGGGTGGTAGACGGAAGGATTCCGGAGAAACAAAGCGTACTGTCAGGGCCACCCCATGCACAGCCAATGAAATGGCGACGGCAAAGGACAAGGTCGGGTTCTCGCGGATCAGGGTCTTAAGGTTCACGCTACACAGAAAAGTTGCGGATGTCGGATTTTAAACGATTACGCCGGGGAATCGTCGGGTGGTGTTGCCGAGATGTCGTTTGGCGGCAAAACTGTTGCTGTGCCGTCATCTTCTTCCTCTTCATCCGGCAAGTCGGCATCGGCGGCTGGTTCGGCCGATTTCACCTCCAGCAAGCGGGCTTCAATCGAAAGCTCGACTTCATCCCAGCGCAACAGATCCAGACGGACTTGCGCACCGCGTGCGAGGGGGGGCATGCCCGGCAAACGGATCACGAGTGGAATATCGACGAGACGCAATACTTCGTCTTTGAGGACCACGGCATCGGTCTGGCGAATGCCTTCTTGGGCTAACCAGCGCAAACACCAGTAACGCTCCATCCGCGACTGGAAGTCGGCATAGGCGCCGTAGGCGCCGTCAAAGGAAGAGATGATCGCAAACAGGTCGGCGTCTTTGTGACGGAAGGGCGCAGACAGCGGTGCCGTCACGCCGTGACGCACGCACGCGATGATTTGCCATTGATTGACGAGGTCGGTGTAACGACGCAAGGGTGATGTGCTCCACGCATATTGATCGACGCCGAGTCCTTGATGCGGCGCTGCGTGCGTGCCCATGCGCACTTGCATGCGAGCGGCCCAACCGCCGCCACCGCCATTGCGCCCCTGGCTGCGGTAAATGCCGGGCACGCCCCGCTCGTGCATCAGCTTGCCCCAGGTGCTGTTGGCATAAATCATCAATTCGGCGACGATTTTATCCAGCGGCGCACCGCGATGGCGCTTTTCAATTTTGACGAGGCCAGCCTCAACATAAAAATTGAAGTCCACGCGATTGGTTTGCTCCGGTCGCAAACCGAAACTTTCGCGCTTGGCCATGCGTCCTTGTGCCAGCACATTGGCCCAGTGCCACAACAGGGTGATTTCGCCTTGGTGGGGGAAGGTGCCCGTCTGGTTGATGAGCGCGTCTTCCGTGACCAGTGCATCCATCGTGTTGTGATGCAGGTTGCTGATCATCGGCACCGCTTCGATTTTGGTTTGCGTGTCAATGACCGACCAGTCCGCGGGATTCAGCGTGGTGTACAGCGATAAGGCGGGGCGTGTCTGGCCTGCGCCAAGGGTATAACGTTCCACTACTTCATCCGGCAGCATCGTGATTTTGTCGCCGGGCATGTAAACGGTTGACAGGCGGTGCCGCGCAATGGCATCAATGGCATCGCCGGGTTGGATTTCGAGACCCGGTGCAGCGATGTGGATGCCGACTTGCACGCGACCGTCCGGCAAGGTCTGGACGGAAAAGGCATCGTCAATTTCCGTCGTTGTAAAGTCGTCGATGGAAAAAGCCTGCACATTGGCGACCGGCAAGTCGACTGACTGGGCCGCGAGATCCACAGGTGCGAACCCTGTGCCCTTGGGGAAATAGTCAAACAGGAATTTCGAGAGATGCAAATCGAGTACCGAAGCCAGTCCGCCGGTTTCCAGCATCAAGCGTTCCGGCGTGGTTTGCAATTCAGCACAGGCGGCGGCGAGGGCCTTGTATTCAATGCTGTTTTTGTCCGGCTTGAAGAGCAGTTGCGCCGCCAGCGATTGCATGGCTTCGGGCAAACGGTGCGCCTTGAGTTCTTCGACGTATTGCGCCTGAACGAGTGCTTGTTGTTTTTTGCGTTCGATGCTGACAAGCGCAGCTTTGAGCGCATCGGGCGGTGCCGCTTTATAGCGCCCTTTGCCGCGCTTGTAAAAATACATCGGTGCGGCATGCAGGCGGAAGAGCAGCCCGGCGGCTTCGTGCGGGAGGGGATCATGACCGAAGTATTCCTTGCCCAGGTCGGCAAAACTGAATTCGTCCTGCCCGGCGACTTCCCACAAAAAATCGAGATCAATGTCGTTCGCCATCGTATGGGCGTCTTCCAGCAGATGCATCGGCGTTTGATTCGCATATTGCAGCAGCACGTCACGCGCGCGTACTTTCACGCGTTTGCCCCCCGGTAGTTCGACTTGATACGAGTCGCCCGTGTGGGATAAAACGGCGCCAGCCTTGAAATCGCCGGATTCTTCAAAAAACAAATTCATTTCATTTCAGTTCAGATTGGCGATGCTGGGGAGAAAAACTTCCGTGACCAGCATCTTGCTGTGTTGGCGCTGGAACAGACAACGTCGCGCATGCAGCCGAGATTCTATCCGTTCCGCTGGAAGTGCGCTGCCCATCTCCTGGTCAATGCGGTGCAGGAGGGGGTGTTGCAAGGGTAAGCGGCAGAATTGCAAGACGCCGCGTGTCACCAGCGGGTCATCAAACAACACGGTGCCCAGCGATTGCTCGCCGAGCTCGTGAAACGCGGGCCAGTCGACGTGCGGATGCATGAACGGCATCACGGTGTGCGCAAAGACGATTGGCACACCATCGCAACACAACAGCACGTCCCGTTCATGCACGTGTTCGTCGTGCGGTATGCCGAGCGCCTCGCATTCATCTTGCAACGGAAACGCAAGGTGCTGATGCAGGCGTCGAATGGCGAACAGGGCAGTGCGTTCGCGCAAGGCAGTGGTGAGCGAGGTGCGCAGGGTGAGCCAGTCGCGCAGCGGCGACGAAGGACGCGTCGCGCTGACGTGGGCATGCCAGCGCGCCAGCGACGGTTGTGGCGTCACGGGTTGGCCTGAGTGGGGAGGCCGGCAAAAGCCAGCACTTCTTCAATAAAATTTTCAAAACCGGCCAGGCTGTGGTCGCTCCCTTCCAGTACGCGCTGGCGCGCGCCGGGATAGTGGGCGACCATGTCGCGCCAGTCGAGCAGTTCATCGCCTTTGGCTGCGATCAGAAAATAGCGTTCCGGACGCGTGATGTGCGTGACAGCCATCGCACGCAAGTGATCCACATATTCGCGCTTGAACTCGAAGGGCTCGTCGGAATGGAAGGACGTGGTGACGCCGACGAATTGCTCGAATTCGGGGAGCAAGCGGGTCATGGGGTTGAGCAGCACCGCACGATAGCCGTGTTTTTCTGCGAGCCAGGTTGCGTAATACCCGCCGAGCGAGGAACCGACCAGCGTGACGTTTTCTGGTGCGTAGGGACGCAGCAATTCTTCCAGCAATTGAATGGCGTCGTTCGGCGAAGCGGGCAGTTGCGGGCAGAAATAGTGGTCGTTGGCGTTTCGCTCAGCATTCAGCGCAGCGATGCGTTGATCGAGCACTTGCGCTTTGTGCGAGGCAGGCGAAGAGCGGAATCCGTGAACATACACCACCACTTTGTGGGCGACTATTTTGTTTGACATGATTTGGCCAGCAGGTCGAGAATTTTTTGGTGCACGTTGCCGAAACCGCCATTGCTCATCACCAGAATGTGATCGCCCGCCCGCGCGGCATGGACGATGGCAGCAGTGAGCATATCAAGATCGTCGAAAGCTTGCGCTTTTTCGCCGAGCGGCGAGAGGGCATCGGCGAGACTCCAGCCGAGCGCTTCTTTGCCGCTGGCCGCGCCATAACCGAAAACGAGATCCGCGGCTTTCAAACTGTCCGGCAGCGCCGCTTTCATCGTGCCCAGCTTCATGGTGTTCGAGCGCGGTTCCAGCACCGCCAAAATTCTGACCTCCCCGACACGCTGACGCAAGCCTGCGATGGTGGTCGCGATGGCGGTGGGGTGATGCGCGAAGTCGTCGTAAACGGTAATGCCGCCCACGGTGCCGCGCACTTCCATGCGGCGTTTCACGTTTTCAAATTTGCCGAGTGCGGCAATCGCTTGCGCAGGTGGCACACCGACGTGACGGGCGGCCGCGATGGCTGCCAACGCATTGTGGCGGTTGTGTTCGCCATCCAGCGTCCAGCGCACCGTGCCCTGTTTTTCCTGTTTGAAGAAGACATCGAAACTGCCGTCGCCGTGCACCGCCATCGTCCAGTCGACGTTGGGTTGGTTCCCGAACCGTTCCACGTCGCTCCAGCAACCGCGTTCGATCACGCGTTGCAGCGACGCTTCGTTGGCGTTCGCAATCACGCGGCCGACACCGGGTACCGTGCGCACGAAATGATGGAATTGCGTTTCGATGGCGGTAAGGTCGGCAAAAATGTCGGCGTGATCGAATTCGAGATTGTTCAGAATGGCGGTTTTCGCGTGGTAGTGAACGAACTTGCTTCGTTTGTCGAAAAAAGCGGTGTCGTATTCATCTGCTTCGATCACGAAAAAGACGGAATTTTTGTCCTTGCCGTGCAATCGTGCGGACACGCCGAAGTTGAGCGGCACGCCACCAATCAAAAAGCCGGGCGCATAACCGCAGTCTTCTAGGATCCAGGTTAGCATCGAGGACGTAGTGGTCTTGCCATGCGTGCCCGCGACGGCGAGTACCCAGCGATCTTTCAGGATATGGTCGCCGATCCATTGCGGGCCGGAGACGTAGGGTAGACCGCGATTGAGGATTTCTTCCATCAGCGGATTGCCGCGCGAGACAACGTTGCCGATGACGTACAGATCGGGATTCAGCTTGGTTTGTTCCGGGTCGTAGCCTGTGATGAGTTCAATGCCTTGCGCGGCGAGCTGGGTGCTCATCGGGGGGTAAACGTTGGCGTCGCAACCGGTGACGGTGTGGCCGGCTTCTTTCGCCAGCACGGCCAGGCCGCCCATGAAAGTGCCGCAAATGCCGAGGATGTGAATGTGCATGCTGGTACGCAGGAGGGGGAATCCAAAAGCAGGATTCTACCTGACGGGGCCGGTTGTGCCTGTATCATGGCGGCTATGAATAAAGGTAAGCCCTATTTTTCCGATACGGACACCCTCCGCGCCGAAATTGCCGTGGCTGCCGCACGCATGATCGCCGAAGAAGGCGTCAGTTACGGGGCCGCCAAGCGTAAGGCAGCCAAGCAGATTTTAGGAGATGAACGGGCCAGCAGGGAATTTTTGCCCGGCAATGCGCAAATAGAAGAAGAGTTGCGCATCTACAACGAGATTTTTCTTGGGGAAACCCAGCCCGCCCGTTTGCGACAGTTGCGTGAAACCGCGTTGGAGCTGATGGAAGATCTCTCACCCTTCGCCCCCTATTTGACGGGCGCGGTGTGGAATGGAACAGCGGGCGAGCATTCAGATATCCACTTGCAACTCTTTGTGGACAATCCCAAGGATGTCGAAATTTTTTTGTTGAACAAAAATGTGAATTTTGAGGTGTCTGAAACCTCGCATTTCAAGCCCAACCAGGCGCCGGTCGAAACCCTGAGTTTTATGCACCATAACGAAGGAGTGCATTTGGCTTTGTTTCAACCCAACGATTTACGAGGGGCGATCAAGGCCAAATCCGGTGCACAAGCCGATCGCGGGGACATGGAGGCTGTAAGGTTGCTCCTGTAGCAATAAAGGCGAACTTCCCAAAAGGCGAACGTCAGGGGCGCAGCACACTTTTTTCTTGCCAATCATCAGGGTTGGCGGCAGAATCACGGAACTTGCAGGTCCACGCAATTGAATGCGAGCGCATTCCGGGTCATTAAGTTAAGGGTTTTTAACCGCGAATTGGAGTGACATCAATGGCGAAGCAGCTTCTTTTGCTAAACGGTCCCAACTTGAATTTGCTCGGAACGCGGGAGCCGGAAATATACGGTAGCGTGACGTTGCAAGATATTGAGGTCGCGGCGCAGCAGCAAGCCAAGGAGGCGGGCGTCGCTCTGACGAGTTTTCAAAGCAATCACGAAGGCGAATTGATTGATCGCGTGCATGCCGCCAAAAAAGACGGGGTGGATGCCATCATCATTAATCCGGGCGGATTGACGCATACGAGCGTCGCCTTGCGGGACGCATTGGCGGGCGTTGCGGTACCTTTTGTGGAAGTGCACATTTCCAATATTCATCGCCGGGAAACCTTCCGGCACCACTCTTACTTTTCCGATATCGCTGTTGGTGTAATATGCGGTGTCGGAGTGGACGGCTATCGGTTTGCCGTCGATTTTGCCATCAAAAAAATGTAATATCTCCTTTCAGTTTCACATAATTTCTTTAAATCGCGTACAATTGCGCTCTTCTTAATTTAGGCGTCGCCGGAAGCGCGGCGGCATATTTCAGGGGTTTTTTATGGATTTACGAAAACTGAAGACGTTGATTGATCTCGTTGCAGAGTCCGACATTGCTGAACTTGAAGTGACTGAAGGTGAGAGCAAGGTGCGCATCGTCAAAGCCGTGGAGCCGTCTGCCGCTTCGTCCGCCCTGATGCAACAGGCGCCACAATATGTTCAGATTCCGGCTGCAGCGCCGGTCGCCGCGCCTGTTGCTGCAGCGCCTGCTGTCGCTCCCGTCCCTGAAATTCAGGGGCATACCGTTAAATCGCCGATGGTCGGCACGTTCTACGCAGCCTCTGCGCCTGGCAATCCGGCGTACGTCCAGGTGGGGTCGACCGTGAAGATGGGCGATACGCTGTGCATCATTGAAGCCATGAAGTTGCTCAACGAAATTGAAGCGGAGGTGGCTGGTGTGATCAAGCAAATCCTGGTGGAGAACGGTCAGCCGGTCGAGTACGGCCAGCCGTTGTTCATCGTCGGCTGATCAAGCCGGTTCTGCCAAGAGGTGATGCGACACGCCGTGATCCGGCGTGTTCCGTCTAATGATGGCCGTAATTCGAAAGATAGATCGCATGTTTGAAAAAATCCTTATTGCCAATCGCGGAGAAATCGCGCTGCGTATCCAGCGAGCGTGTCGTGAGCTGGGTATCAAAACTGTCGTGGTGCATTCCGAAGCCGACCGTGAAGCCAAGTACGTGAAGCTGGCGGATGAGTCGGTGTGTATTGGCCCGGCGCCCTCTGCGCAAAGTTATTTGAATATGCCAGCCATCATCAGCGCCGCCGAAGTGACAGATGCGCAGGCGATCCATCCCGGCTATGGCTTTCTCGCAGAAAACGCGGATTTCGCCGAACGTGTGGAATCGTCAGGCTTTGTTTTCATTGGCCCGAAACCCGAATCGATTCGGCTGATGGGCGACAAAGTGAGCGCCAAGCAAATGATGATCAAGGCTAGCGTACCCTGTGTGCCGGGATCAGAGGGCGAGCTGCCAGATGACCCGAAAGAAATTGTTCAGACGGCGCGCAAGGTAGGTTACCCGGTCATCATCAAGGCGGCAGGCGGCGGTGGCGGTCGCGGCATGCGTGTCGTGCATACTGAAGCGGCGTTGCTGAATGCGGTGACGATGACCAAATCCGAAGCGGGAACCGCTTTCGGCAATCCTGCTGTTTACATGGAAAAATTTCTGGAAAATCCGCGTCACGTGGAAATCCAGGTGATGGCCGATCAACATGGTAATGCCGTCTGGTTGGGCGAACGCGATTGCTCGATGCAACGTCGCCACCAAAAAGTGATTGAAGAAGCGCCCGCGCCCGGCATTCCGCGCAAATTGATCGAGCGGGTGGGCGAGCGTTGCGCCGAAGCGTGTCGTCGCATGGGATATCGCGGTGCAGGCACATTCGAATTTCTGTATCAAGATGGCGAGTTTTATTTCATCGAAATGAATACGCGCGTGCAAGTTGAGCACCCGGTAACGGAAATGGTGACCGGCATCGACATCGTTCAGGAGCAGATTTACATCGCCGCCGGGCTGCCGCTGCGCATGCGTCAGCGTGACATCGTGCCGCGCGGCCATGCGATTGAATGCCGGATCAATGCGGAAGATCCTTACAAGTTCACGCCATCGGCGGGCAAGATCACGTCCTGGCATGCACCGGGCGGACCGGGCTTGCGTGTGGATTCGCATGCTTACTCCGGTTATACGGTTCCGCCCCATTACGATTCGATGGTGGGCAAGGTGATTGCGTATGGTTCAACCCGCGAACAGGCCATCAAGCGCATGAGCATCGCGCTGTCCGAAATGGTCGTTGAAGGCATTTTCACCAATATCCCGCTGCATCGGGATATCATGCTGGATCCGCATTTCATCGCGGGGGGCACCAATATCCACTATCTTGAGGATATGCTCGCCGAAAGATCGGCCGCACAGAAGCTGCAAAAATCGTCATAGCCAACACAACGGGAGCGGCCATCCGCATGGCCTGGAACGAAATCGTCATTGAAGTGCCACGTGAACACGCGGAACGTTTGTCCGACGTGTTCATGGATGTTGGCGCATTGTCCGTCTCGGTCGAAGATGCGGACGAGGGCACGGACGCCGAACGCCCCCTTTTCGGTGAGCCGGGACTCACCCCCTCCGAAGCCGCCTGGGATCGCAGTCGCGTCGTGGTGCTGGTCTCGGATGATGCCGATGTCCAATCCATGCTGGCGCAAGTCGCACAAACTTGCGGACTGGACGACATGCCGGGCTACATGGTTCGTCCGGTCGCTGAACAGGATTGGGTGCGCTTGACCCAATCGCAATTCGATCCCATCCATATCGGCAAAAATATTTGGGTCGTACCGAGCTGGCACGAAGCGCCCGATCCGAATGCGCTCATTCTCGAACTCGATCCGGGTTTGGCCTTTGGCACGGGCAGTCATCCGACGACGCGACTTTGCATGGAATGGCTGGAAGCGCATGCGCCCATCGGCAAAACGGTGCTCGATTACGGTTGCGGGTCCGGCATTCTGGCGATGGTCGCCAGCAAGTTGAAAGCATTCAAAGTGACCGGGGTGGACATTGATCCGCAAGCCATTGTGGCGGCGAAGGAAAATGCTGTTCGCAATCATTGCGAAATAGACTATTATCTCCCTGATGACTTTCTGAGCGTTGCCCACAAAAGCACAATCCGCACATTCGATATCGTGGTTGCCAACATTCTATCCAGTCCGCTGAAGTTGATGGCGCAAATGCTCGCCGGCCATGTGGCGCCGGGCGGGTGGCTGGTTTTGTCCGGCATTCTGGACTGGCAGGCCGACGACGTGGCGGCAGTGTATGCACCGCATATCCCGATGAAGATGTGGCGCACCCATGATGGGTGGGTGGCCTTGTGTGGCCAGCGACCCGGCGGAGGACGCCAACCATGATGCTGGCGACACGCTGTCCTTATTGCCGAACAATGTTTCGCGTGGTGCAGGATCAGCTGAAGATTTGCAACGGTATCGTACGGTGCGGATCATGTCGCCAGGTTTTCAACGGGATTGAACAGCTTCAAAGCGCAGACGCGGCCGCACAGGCGATGCGGGAACAGGCACGCGAGCAAGCCAGCGAGCCGATGGGGAGCAAGACGAAACCGGAACCGACGTGGCCAGAGTCTGCCCAATCTAATCCGGCTCCGGTGACGATCGTTGCAGATGTTGACTGGAAGAATACGCAACCGGCGCCCGCCGCAATGACAGAAGCGCATGATGATCTGAAACTCATCCTGACACCAACAGACGAGCCGCCGCCCCAGCCGACGCGACTCTCTGAAACGCCGGATCCTTTATTTGCTGACGAACCTCCGCTGTCGATGCGAGCACATGAGGAATCGCGACTCAATCTGGATCTGCATTATGACGGGCGCCAAGAGCCGCGTCTGGCTGACGAAATGCAGGTTGATGCGCAGCAGGAAAAAAACTTTACCGAAGACTTTACTTTCCCCCGAACGCAGTTGCCTCCCGTGGAGCCAACGCTGCAAGGCGCGCCGATCGAAGCGGACGACGACGACCCGGCTTATCGGCTGGATATTCGCCCGCAGGTGGCCGAGCCCGCTTTTGTGCAACGCGCAAAAAAACAGGAGCGTTACGGGCGCATGGGCCGGATCGCCATGGTGCTGATTGTTATCGGATTGTTGCCCGCACTTTTTCTGCAAACGGTCGATGCGTTTCATTTGCGTATCGGGGCGATGTTCCCGAGCGCGCGCCCGATGCTGGCGCAAGTCTGCAGCGTGATTGAATGCCAGGCTGATTTGCCTGCGCATATCGAGTCGGTCACCATCGATTCTTACGAACTGCATTCGCCCACCAAAGGCGAGAAAACTTACACGCTGAATGTGCTGTTGCGTAACCGAAGCCAGTTAGCGCAGGCGTGGCCGTATTTCGAGTTGACGCTGAAAGACGCGACGGAAACGCCGATTGTGCGGCGTGTTTTCAACGTCAAGGAATATCAGAACAGTAAGCAAGAGATCGCCAAAGGTTTTGCCGCGAACTCGGAATACGCCGTCAAATTACAATTTGAAGTGGAGCCGCCGCTCAAGCCGGTTGGCTATGAAGTGTATCTTTTTTATTCCTGACCTATTACTTATTGAGCAGAGACTATGACTTGCCTGATTTGCGGATCCCTCGCGTACGACACCATCATGACCTTCAATGGCCGTTTTTCCGACGCCATCCTGCCGGAACAATTGCACAAGGTGAACGTCGCCTTTCTCGTGCCTGGCATGCGGCGCGAATTTGGCGGCACAGCAGGCAATATTGCGTACAACCTGAAATTGCTGGGCGGCGATCCGCGCATCATGGCCACCATCGGCTTCGATGGCGAACCGTATCTCGACCGGTTGACGGAGCTGGATATTTCGCGCCGCCACATTCGCACGATCAAGAAATCTTTTACGGCGCAGGCCTTCATTACAACCGATGTTGACAGTAACCAGATCACCGCGTTTCATCCGGGCGCGATGTGGATGGCGCATGAAAACAAGGTGGCGGAGGCGGCGCAGGATGTGAAGCTGGCGATTGTCGCACCGGATGGCCGTGACGGCATGGTGCAGAATGCCAAGGACTGTGCAGCACTCGGCATCCCCTTCATTTTTGATCCGGGGCAAGGTTTGCCGATGTTCAGCGGCGAAGAGTTGATCGCTTTCATCGATATGGCGACTTACGTTGCCGTCAACGATTACGAAGCTGAAATGATGATGGAGCGCACCGGGTTAACGCTTCAAGAAATCGCCAAGCGCGTGGCTGCACTGATTGTGACGCGCGGTGAACTGGGCGCGGAAATTTACACGGGCGACGCCGTGCTGGATATTCCCTGCGTGCCGGTGGACAAAGTGGTGGATCCGACGGGGTGTGGCGACGCGTTTCGTGCCGGGTTGATGTATGGCATCGTTGCCGGCATGGATTTGCTGTCTTGCGGACGCTTAGGGAGTTTGATGGGCGCGATCAAGATTGGGCACCAGGGGGGGCAAAATCATAAGCCGACGCGCGCAGAGATCACGGAACAATTCAACAAAGCGTTTGGCTATAGAATTTAGGTGCGGCGTTTAGATTCAGCATCTAATCAAGCACTTTTCAAACGCAAAAAACCCTCATGCATCGCCATGAGGGTTTTTGTTTTACACAACCGTTTGCGCAACGTTGGCTGCGCAAACCCGGCGTAAATTAAGCCATCGCCTTGATGGAAGCGGACAGACGGCTCTTGTGACGCGCAGCTTTGTTCTTGTGAACGATCTTCTTGTCAGCGATGCGGTCAATGGTCGACACGGACTTCGAGAAAGTCGCCATGGCTGCAGCTTTGTCGCCGGACTCAATCGCTTTACGAACAGCTTTGATCGCGGTGCGCAGCGTGGAACGCAGGCTCGAATTGTGAGCGTTTTGATTGACGGCTTGGCGAGCGCGTTTGCGTGCTTGTGCAGTATTTGCCATAAAAATTCCTGAAAGGGGTTCAACATTTTGCGCGCTGGAATGAACCAACGCACAGAATTTTATAGAGCCTGCAATTATACCAAAGCTTGGGAAAGAATGGCAAGGCAGCCGGTATTTTGCTGGGTTGTCAGTTTTACAATGCTTTCGCCGTCCGGTGCATGGTCTGACGGGCGGGGGAGGGTGCCTCGGGCTTCGCCTTCCGGGAAAGATGGGGCTTGATGGCGCTTCCCGCGTAGTCGCTGTCAATGGTCGCGCGAGCGGTTTCGGCGTTATGTCCCTGTTCGGTGAGCCAGGCGGCGACCAGGGTTGCCAATCTGGCCAGCGCGATTTGATGAGTGGCGCCCGTTTTGGCGTAGAGCCAGTCTGACAAGGACAAAAAGCGGGCGAAAGGCGATTTTTCAAGAATAAGCGGCAACGTATTCGCAAACCGGCCCGAGTTGGCGATCATGTCCCAGAAACGGGCAAAGCGCACCAGACGCTGCATGGTGGCAAAATCGATGCAGTCCGTTGCCAGAATGGTGTAGGGCGGATTCGGGTCGAACACCAGTTGGTGCGTTTCCGTATGACGGATGATCGGCGTGCCGCGCAGCCGCTTCAGAATGCCGAACTGAATTTCATGTGGGCCGATAGCAATCAGGCGATCGAACCCACATGCAAAGCTTTCGATATCTTCTCCGGGCAATCCCGCGATGAGGTCGGCGTGCAAGTGCGCGTGCGTATGTTCCATCAGCCAGCGGATATTTTCTGCCGAACGTTCATTGTTTTGCTTGCGGCTGATGTGCGCCTGCACATCCGGGTTGAACGTTTGCACGCCGATTTCCAGTTGCAGCGTGCCTGGGGGGAATTGCGCCAAGCTTTCTTTCAGCGCTTCCGGCAAGTGATCGGGCACCACTTCAAAATGGGCAAAAACGGGATCATCGGGATTCGCCGCAAGCTTGTCGAGGAAAAATTGCAGGATGCGACGGCTGACCTGCGTGTTCAGGTTGAAGGTGCGATCGACGAATTTGAATTGCCGCGCACCGCGCGCATGCAGTGTTTCCATTTCCTGCAAAAACACATCGAGATCGAAACGCCACGCAGTCTTGTCGAGCGACGAAATGCAAAACTCGCATTTGAACGGGCAGCCGCGCGAGGCTTCGACGTAAATCGTGCGATGGGCAATGTCTTCATCTGTGTAAAAACGATACGGCATCGCGATGGTGTCGAGGTTCGGTTGTTCGCCGATATGAATTTTTTGAATCGGTTTCTCGCTGCGCAGGAGTTGTTTGCATAGTGCCGGGAAGGTGATGTCGCCCCAGCCAGTCACGACGTAATCGGCCAGTTGCACAATGGGCTGCGCTTCGGTCTCATGCGAGACTTCCGGCCCGCCGAGGATGATGGTTACCTCTGGTGCGAGACGCTTGAGCAGTGCGACCAGCTTGGTTGTCTCTTCGATGTTCCAGATGTAAATCGACAGACCGATGATGCGTGGCTTTTTCGCTAGCAGCTTTTCCGCCATCGCGGTGAGGTTGCCACCGATGATGAATTCGACGATTTCCGTTTTACCTTCCAGTTCGCCCATGTTCGCCGCCAGATAGCGCAACCCGAGCGAGGTATGCGCGTAGCGGGCGTTGAGCGTGGTGAGGAGAATCGTCATGCGGGAAAACGAAATTTATTGGATCGGCGCAAATTCAACCGGTACCCAGGTATATTTGCCGGCGCTTTCCGCGCGGAGACGTCCGATGCCGGGGAAGGGCAAATGCGAAGCCGCAGTCAGTGTCTTGTCACGTGCAAGCCGTTTGAAAATGGCCTGACGGGTTTCGATGGCTTGCTTGGGGGCGACGTCAAAGTCGAACGCCACATCGGGTCGCGCCAATTGCACGGCATGGCTATGCATCAGATCGCCCACAATCAGTAAACGCTGGTTATGCGATTCAACCGTCACGATCGTGTGGCCGGGCGTGTGACCGCGCGCTGGAATGGTGTTGATGCCAGGTGCCAGTTCCGCACCAATTGTGAAGGTTTTCCATTTGCCGTGCTGAAGGTAAGGTGCCGCGCTTGTGCGTGCGGTCGCAAAAATGCGTTTCCATGCAGCGGGTGCCTTGGCTTCGTTTGCCGCAGCGAGCCAGTGCTGGTTTTCTGCTTCTTCCACATAAACCGTGGCGTTGGGAAAGACCCGGTCGTTATCGCGGTCCACCAGACCGGCAATATGGTCGCCATGCATGTGCGTGAGAATGATGGCATCGACTTGATCTGGTTCATAACCCGCCGCTTTCAAATTGGACAGCATTTTCCCCAAGGCCGGGCCATACGCAGTCCCGCCGCCGACATCCACCAGCACCAGCTGTTTGCCGGTGTTGATCACATACGCATTCACGGACAATTGCATTTTCTCCGCCGGTGAAAAGGATCGCGACAGTAATTTTTCAATGTCCTTGCGCTTGCCATTGATCAGGCGCTTGCTGTCCAGTTGCAAGACGCCGTCAAACAGAGCTGTCACTTCGAATTGCCCGACCATCATCCGGTAATAACCCGGCGCTTGCGTCTTGACCATGGGCGCTTCGGCATAAGCCGATGTGGTCAAGCATGCAAATATAACGGCGACACAAGACAGCAAATGCCGGAAAAACGTACGAAGGGCATAGGGCACGGTGTTCTCCTACGGATATGGGCAATGCCAAATGATAGCAGTACAATATCCCATCTGATGCATTTTCTGTGACCAGGAGGTTTATCCATGTGGATGTTCGATGATAGAGGCACCAAAATCATGGCGGCATTGGCGCTGGTGATTGGCTTGATCGGCAGCGCCGCTATCCTGGGAGAGTCGATCAGCGGGCCAAAACGAGGCGAGCGCTACGTGACGGTACGCGGCGTCGCAGAAAAGGAAGTGAAAGCCGATCTGGCCGTGTGGCCCATTCGCGTTCGCGTGGCCAACAATCATCTGGGCATCGCCAATCAGGAGGCGGAAGGGGCGCGGAAAAAAGTGCTCGCCTTCTTGAGCGAGCATGGCATCAAACCTGAAGACATTGCCAGCCAGGACTTGCGCGTGCAGGACCGGCAAGCCAAGGACTATGAACAGGCGCACAGTGCGTTGCGCTACGTTGTCGAATATACGATCCTGGTGCGCTCTACCGATGTCGATACCGTGAAAAAAATCAGCCAGATGACGGATAAGCTTGTTGCCGCCGGTGTCGTGCTGGCATCGCAGGGCAACTGGGGTCGTGTCGGCCCGCAATTCATGTACACGCAACTCAACACCATCAAACCCGAAATGATGGCCAGCGCTACGAAATCCGCGCTCGAAGTGGCCACGCAGTTTGCGACAGACAGCGGCAGCAACGTCGGCGCAATCCGCCGTGCAACGCAAGGGCTGTTTGCGATTACGGATCGCGATAACGCATCGCACGCAGAAGGGGGCGGGTCAGGCGGCGCGTCAGACGTCAACAAGAAAGTGCGCGTGGTCGTGACGGTCGATTATTCCTTGCAATAGTTCATCGTGCTGGAGCGCTGGAGGGTTACGCGCCGTGGCTACAAAACGTATAACAGCATGGCGAAATAGTGCGCGGCACTGCCGGCAATGACAAACAGATGCCAGACGCAGTGTGCGTACGGTACGCGTCGGCCCAAGATGTAAAAAATAATGCCGGTCGTGTAAAAGAGTCCGCCGCCGGCCAGCCACGCAAAACCTGCGATGCCGAGCGTGCGCAAGAGCGGGAGCGCCGGAATCACGGCCACCCAGCCCATCACGATGTAAATGACCAGCGACCATTTGCGTGAGCCATTCCTCGCCCAGAATTCCTGAACACAGCCAACAATGGCCAGGCTCCACATCACGCCGAGGAGCGACCATCCCCACGTGCCGCGCAAGGTGACGAGGCAAATCGGCGTGTAGCTTCCCGCGATGAGCAGATAAATGCCGTGGTGGTCGAATTCGCGCATGATGCGCTTGGCGGTTCCCCGCAGGCCGTGATACAGCGTGGAAAAAAGATAGAGCAGAAAAAGGGTCGTTCCGTAAATGGCGGCGCTTGTGATCTTCCAGAGGTCGCCTTCCTTCGCTGTCATCGTGATTAATACGATCGCACCGATGAGGGCGAAGACGGCGCCGACAAGATGCGAGACGGCATTGAACATCTCGCTGCGTTGATGGGGACCTTGGTAGGCGTCGAACGGTGTCATGCGAATCTTGAATAGGGTATTAAATCTGTTGAGCAGACGTGATCAGCTTAATGCCTAAAATGGCCATCACGCCGCCTGCCGTTCGATCGATCCAGGTCTTGTAGCGCAGGTAAGCGCTGCGTGGTCGCGCGGAGGAAAGCAGCGCCGCCACGATCAGATACCACCCCACCTCGATCGCGAAGATCGCCAGCACGGTGCACGCGCCTAGGAAAACCGAAAAATCCTGAAGATGAAACGCGGCAAACACGCTGGCGTAATAAATCGCGGCTTTTGGATTGCTCAATTGTGTGCTCAGGCCGATCAGGAAGGCGCGTTTTGTCGTCAGGACATTTTGTTCGGCGGGATCCTGCGGAAGATCGAGCGGTTGGGCTGCGCCTTTCCAGATTTGATACCCGAGAAAAACCAGGTAACTGCCGCCCGCCAGTTTCAAAACAAGGTACAGGCTGGGCACGGCGGCAAAAGCGGCTTGCAAGCCCGCGAGGGCGGCAATCGTATAGATGGCGCCGCCCGCGCCAATGCCGAATGCAGCAGCAACGCCATGCGAACGGGAGGAGGCGACGGCGATGCGCGCCACCATCAAAAAACTGGGGCCAGGACTGACGGCGCCGATGGCGATGGCGCCAGCAACGCCGAGCAGCAGGATGATTTCTTGCACCTTCGTCTCCTATCAATGTAGAAAAGTGTCCGCTTGGATTACAGCAGTTCAATGCCAAAACGGCGCATCACCAGTGCGAACAGGGCAAAGCAAACGATGGTAATGGCAATGCATGCGAGTAATGTTAACCAGAATCCAAGACGTGGCAACAAAATTGGGAAAACCAAAAACATCGGCAGTGTTGGCACCACATACCAAAACGTATACCAGGCGTGATTGGCAATTTTTTCCTGCGGCTGTTTCTCGACGTACAACCAGATCAGCGCCAAGAGCGTGACAAGTGGCAGCGCAGCCATAAGGCCGCCCAGTTTGTCGCTGCGTTTGGCGATCTCCGACACCAGCACAACGATGCCTGCGGTGAGTAAATATTTTGTGATAAGCCAGACCATGATGTCTCCGCCGAAAGCCACGGCCGTTGAATACAGCCACTATTTTACGATGTTGGCTGCCATGTATCGAGAAGCGGTTGTAAAGCGTCGATCAAGGCATCGGGCGATGCCACTGTGTCAGTTTCTGCCCAGAGCACTTCAAATTCGGCAATCTCGATGCCGACGATTTCGTTTTGCGCCAGCACTTCGCAGCAGGCGCGCAAGTCAGCCAACGTCAACCCGCCCGGGACGCGGTATTCGGTCGGCACGATGCCTGGTTCGAGCACGTCGCAATCGATGTGGATGTAAACCGGTCGATTGCCGATACCGGTGCGCAACTGCTCGATCATGTTTTTCCCCGGGCGAACGGCGCGTAATATATCCGCATCGATCAATGCCTGTTCCGACGGGTCGATGTCGCGCACGCCAACCAGTACGACGTTCGACAGCGGCATGTCATCTCCCAATCCCGACTCCCACATGCCCGCAGCGCCGGTCAGCACCATGCCACCCAGGTAGCCCGTTGGGGAGGTGTCCGGTGTGTTGGCATCGGCATGCGCGTCGAACCACACGATGCAGGCGTCCGGACGATGACGTGCGACGACGGGCAGCGTCGCCAGCGCGCTCGCGCAACGTCCCATCACGATCAGCGGCGTCATGTGCAAAGCCAGTGTTTGTTCGCAGGTTTGCGCCAAGTCTTGCAGTTCAGGTCGCGCGGCGTCGAGTTCCCCTTCCCAGTTGAGGTTCAGCGGTTCGGAAGGGATGCCGATGATGAGGGGGTCCAGGTCGAGTCGCTCCGTCAGCGCATCGCAGAGCATGGCCGCGCCGAGCATGCCGTATGGGTTGCGGTCGGCGGTGCGGGCGAGGAAGGTGATGAGCGATAGCGTTGACATAAAGTCGAAGCGTTAGACTGGATATCCATCAGTTATGGGGAGGCGGCTTTCGCCCTGCTGCATTTCATGTGTCGCGGAAAACAAACCCTTTAAACATCCCGGCAATTTGCGAAACCAGATCTTTGTCAGGATAGCCGCTGACCGCAGTGAGTGAGGCATTATCGCACCCCTGCTCCCGAAAAACCTGCAGCGCGTAATGCGTCACGCCCATCCCGGCGAGCGTTTTCGCCAGCAATAACAGTTCGTCATTCGACATCAGGTTCGGATGGATGGTGGTGCGACATTCGTGCGCGATGCCGCTGGTGATGACCAGTTGTGTGCAAGCCAGGGCCGGGTCCCCGCTGGCCTTGACGCCGGTGATGCGCTCGTAATAGGTGAACGACGTTTTGACGTCGAGGCCGATCCAGTCGAGTAGTGGCAGAACTTCCGCGAGGCGCTTCGGATACGCGCCGCCGGTATGCAGCCCGATTTGAAAGCCAAGTGCGCGCACGTCGCGGATCGCATCTTCCAGCGCCGGGTCGAGCGTCGGTTCGCCGCCGCTAAACACCACGGCATCGAGCAAACCCTGGCGACGCTTGAGGCGCGCCAGCACCTCGGCCCACGGCATCGGACTGTCTTCGGTACGCGGTTGCAGATGCGGATTGTGGCAGTAAATGCATTCCCACGGGCAGCCTTGCACGAACACGACGGCGGCGAGCTTGCCCGGAAAGTCGGTGGTGGAAAAAGCTTCGAAGCCGCCGACTTTCAGTTGGCGGGTTGCGGCTTGAGCGTTGTGTGCGACGGAAGACATCTTTATTCGGTATGGCAAAGTGTGGCGCATCGGATCGGTGACGTTTCCTCACCCCATCCGATCCCCCTTGGCAGCAGGACAGGGGTAGAGAAAAAACCCCCTCCTTGAGGGGGACAAGGAGGGGGAGAAGGCAGGCGCTGAGCGCCTCGGAGAACGTTTTTCTTTCTCCCCAATCGCTTCTATATTTCCCTGAACGTGACGAAGCGATTGCGGCAAGCCATCAATGGGACGTCGGCTTGTCGTCGCAGGGTTCCACAAAATAAGTGCGTTCGCGGAATTCGCCTTTCTTGCCAGTGTTGAACGAGGATAGCGGACGATGGTAGCCCATCACGCGTGTCCAGATTTCACAGCGTTGGCGTTCTGCGTCGGTGAGGGTAACGACTTCCTGCAATCCGAGTTGGGGTTCTTTCATAGGGCCTCCTGTGAGTGGATTCTGTTTAAGCAGCGACTTTCAGTTTCTTGCGCGCGATGATTTCCTCATCGCACTTCGGACAAAATTCATGATGACCGCCGATGTAGCCATGTTTCGGACAAATCGAGAAGGTCGGCGAAATCGTGATGTACGGCAGGCGGAACGTTGACAGCGCACGCTTGATCAACTGACGACACGCATCGGTGCTGGTCAGCGGATCGTTCATGTACAGATGCAGCACCGTGCCACCCGTGTACTTGCGTTGCAGTTCATCCTGCATTTCCAGCGCGTGGAACGGATCGTCGGTATAGCCGACCGGCAGTTGCGACGAATTCGTGTAGTACGGCATGTCTTTCGTGCCAGCCTGGATGATGTCCGGAAAGCGTTTCGCATCTTCGCGCGCGAAGCGGTAGGTCGTACCTTCCGCGGGCGTTGCTTCCAGGTTGTACATGTTGCCGGTTTCATCCTGAATGGCAATCATGCGCGCGCGGATGTGATCGAGCAGACGTACCGCCAGCGCGTGGCCGTATTCAGTGGTGATGTCGTGCGCATCGTTCGTGAAGTTGCGGATCATTTCATTGATGCCGTTCACGCCGATGGTCGAAAAATGGTTGCGCAGCGTGCCGAGATAACGTTTGGTATAGGGGAACAGGCCGTTGTCCATGTGGCGCTCAATGACCTTGCGCTTGATTTCCAGGCTGGTTTTACCCACTTCCAGCAGTTCATCGACGCGCGCCATTAATGCCGCTTCGTCACCCTGGTGCAAATAGCCGAGACGCGCGCAGTTGATCGTGACCACGCCGAGCGAGCCGGTTTGTTCGGCGGAACCGAACAAACCATTCCCGCGCTTGAGTAATTCGCGCAAATCCAGTTGCAGACGGCAGCACATCGAACGGATCATGTTCGGCTTGAGTTCCGAATTCAGGAAGTTCTGGAAGTAGGGCAGGCCGTACTTCGCGGTCATCTCGAACAGCAATTCCGCATTTTCGCTGTGCCAGTCGAAATCGTCGGTGATGTTGTACGTCGGAATCGGGAAAGTGAATACGCGTCCTTTGTCGTCCCCGGCCATCATCACTTCGATGTAGGCACGATTGATCATGTCCATTTCGGGTTGCAGATCGCCGTAGGTGAACGACATTTCCTTGCCCGCGATGACCGGTACCGAATCGCGCAAGTCTTCCGGACACACCCAGTCGAAGGTCAGGTTGGTGAACGGCGTCTGGGTGCCCCAGCGCGACGGCACGTTCAAGTTGTAAATCAATTCCTGCAAGTGCTGTTTGACTTGCGTGTAGTCCAATCCGTCATTGCGCACATACGGCGCCATGTACGTATCGAACGAACTGAACGCCTGCGCACCCGCCCATTCATTTTGCAGTGTGCCCAGAAAGTTGACGATCTGGCCGATGGCGGTGGACATGCGCTTCGGCGGGCCGGATTCGACTTTGCCCGGTACGCCATTCAAGCCTTCGTTCAACAGCGTGCGCAGCGACCAGCCCGCGCAGTAACCGGCGAGCATGTCGAGATCGTGCACGTGGATCGCGGCGGTGCGGTGCGCTTCGCCGACTTCGGGCGGATACACATGGTTGAGCCAGTAGTTGGCGATGACCTTGCCCGAAACGTTAAGGATCAGTCCGCCGAGTGAGTAACCCTGATTGGCGTTGGCATTCACGCGCCAATCAAGTTGTTGCAGATACTCGTTCATCGATGCTTCGACATCGACCAGCGTTTGTTTGTCCGTGCGCAGTTTTTGATGCTGTTCGCGATAAACGATGTACGCACGCAGCGTTTTCTTGTGACCCGCTTCGTACAGTCCGCATTCGACTGCGTCCTGAATTTGTTCGATGTGGGGTGTGCCGGTGCCGAGTTTGATGAGTTTCTTCAGCACCTCGTTATCGGTTAGACGAGAGGCTTCGCTATCATCGAATTCCCCTGTGGCGCGCCCAGCCTTGGCAATCGCCGCCTGGATTTTGCTTGGATCAAATGGCTTGACGGTGCCATCGCGTTTGACGATGCGGCTCAGCAGGGAAATAGGTGATGCGGTCATCGTTTCTCCAATCAAGACAAATTCAACACAACATGTAGTGGTCCTGTAATCGTAAGTGACTAAATAAAGGGGTGTCAACTGGCAAAATGTGACGAAGGGTTGTTTTTTACAGACAGCTTGCACGCGTGTTAAGCGCATTCGCCGAAAACATGAGCAACGCAAACGGCGGGAAAAATATCGCTTGGAAGCATACTCCCCCTAGGGTTTGCGACGGTATGCCTGTTTATGAGTGGTTCGGGGCGAAATGGTCGGCATACCCCTCTCCGGCAGGGCGCAGAAGGGAGCGACCTGCCAATTTTTTGTACGTCAAGCTCACGCGAGGTGACGGCAGAGAAAAATATTTGGTTTGATGTAAAACAATAACGAGAGACGTTAATGAACGCGGTTTTTTCTGTCAGAATTTTGCTGACGTTGGCCTGCGTTGGGGAAAAGGTGGGGGCAAAGTGGTTGGCGGCTTGGGTAAAACAGCGTCAATGTGTTTTGCGAAAGGGGCGGCCCAGCCTGGATCACGCCGAAGAGTCCCGCGTTGTCGAAGCCAGTGATGGAAGCGTCACGGTAAAACAACTTCCCACACCGAGCGTGCTGTCTACCGTCACGCTGCCGCCATGCTGCGCGGCGATTTGTCTGACCAGATACAGCCCCAGCCCTGCGCCTACTTTGCCTTGCGATCCGCGACCGCGAAAAAAACGGTCGAAGACATGCGGCAATTCATCCGGCGGAATGCCTGCGCCGAGATCGCGCACGGTGATGCGCACTCCGTTATCTTCCAGTCCGGTCAGCGTGAGCGATACCGTTTGTTGCGGTAGCGAATGCCGTCGCGCATTTTCCAGCAGGTTGCGCAGCAAGATGCGCAGTAAATCCGGATCGCAGCAGGCCGTTGCGGGAGGATGGTCGCAAATCAGATCGACGGACGGGCCGGATGTCGCCAGCACTTCGCTGATCGTGCCTTTCGCCAGTGCGATGACATCGTGTTCGCGCAGTTGCGGTTTCGATTCGATTGTTTCGAGTCGCTCGCGCGACAGATAATTGTCCAGCAGACTGCGCAAGCGATCGGTGGCGCGTTCGATTTTGGAATAGCGTTGCGAGCGTTCCGTTTCATCGTGCGAATGATGTTGCAGCATATGCGCCGATGCTTCGATGATCGACAAGGGCGTGCGAAATTCATGCGACACCATGCCGAGAAAATCTTTTTGCTGCTGGTTCGTCTGGCGTTCCTGAACCAGCGACACTTCCATGCGTTGCTTGTCGGCTTCGGCGCGGTCGCGTTCTTTGCTCACGCGGCGGTACTCCCATATCAGCGCACAACTCATCAGCGCCAAGTGAATGAGTGTGCCGGTTTGCATGGCCGTCTCGGCCCACACTGCACCGGGGAAAAATCCCAGGTTGTTCATGAAGCGCACGGTGACGGCCGCTTCGAGAATCGTGAACGTGAGCAGATAAAACCAGACATGACGGTGTCCGCGAAAACCTAAATAGAGTGGCACCGTCGTGATGACGACGCTGTTGACCATCGAAACGGTTTCGATGATCGGCATCGCTAGCGGGTAATACCCCAGCACAATCAGCGCCAGACAGAACAGCGGCACGCCCCAGAGGATCGCCAGATAGATGCGGTTAAAGCGCGGCATCAAGCGACGCAAATCATAGAGCAAGGATGCAAACGACGCGCCGACGCTCACGGCAAGACAGACGCTGCCGCCGAACAGTTTCGCCGTGACATCGCCGTGCAACGGATAGAGATACGACTGCACGTACCCCATGGTCACGCCGTAAATCAAGACCAGCAGCGAAACGTAAGCCAGATAATAAAGGCTGGACTTCTGACGGGTTTGCAACCAGAAGGCGGCGTAGATCAGCAAGATCACGGCATTCACGCCGAAGAACATGCTGTTCAGGATCGTGTCTCGCATCAGCGTATCGAAGAACGCCGTCGGTTGCCAGAGTTTGAAACGCGCGGTCATCGCCTTATTGGAAGCCAGACGCAAATAAAAAGTCTGCACGCCGGGCTGATCCCATTGCAGCTTGAAAATGGCATTGCGATGGTTCACTTCGCGTGTGCGATGCGGATAGATTTCGCCGCCGCGCCGTTCGCGGAAAGCCCCATCTGCTGATTGTTCATACAGGCGAATGTCTTCCATCATCGGTTGCTGAATTTCCAGCCACCATTCGTCAGTCGCATCGGCACGTCGATCAACGGTGATGCGCAACCACACGGCATCTTGCGTGAAACCGAGGCTGAAGGCTTGATTCAATGGCTGGAAGTCGCTTGCCGCAGCTTGGTCAATAGTGAGCGCACGTGTGGGGTCGCGGTGGATGTCGAGGTGTCCGCCAAGGTCGACGAATGCTGTGGCAGCGTCAAGCTGAACAGGGGGGGCGTGTTCAACGGACCAGACCGGCGAGGCGATGCACCAGGCGAAACACAAGAAAAGTTGACAAAAAAGCTTCATGCCGTAAAGGGGCCGCGAGGCAGTCGCATGTGCGCCCAGCTAGTTTCTCTCGGGAAATAAAGTGTATATTCTCATGAATACCACTCGTGAGCACGTGCATTGTTATGGCCAAGCTTTTTTTGCTGGAGGATGAAGTCGAGTTGCGTGAAGAATTGGCCGCGTTTTTTCGCGCGCATGGTCATGGTGTGGTGGAAGCCGGCAGCATAGCCGAATTTCGTGCATGTCTGGCTGCTTACCCGGATGCGTGCGAGATTGCCTTGATCGATCGTGGTTTGCCGGATGGCGATGGTCTGTCGCTGGTCAACGAATTGTCCTCGCCGCACATCGGCATCATCGTTTTCACTGCGCGCACCGACAGCGCCGACAAAATCGACGGACTGGAACGCGGTGTCGATTACTACGTCAGCAAACCGGCGAAGTTGCCGGAACTGGGCGCGATCGTGACAGCCATGACGCGACGCCTGCCGCAAAAAAATGCCTGGCAGCTTGTTTCGGCAACGCATGCACTTACTGCGCCGCATGGCGTGGTCATTCCGTTGACGACGCTGGAATATGACTTTGTGCACATGCTGGCCCGCACGCCCAATCAGCCGGTATCGCGCAGAACAATCGTTGAGGGATTCGGCGAAGACTATCTTCAATACGATCAAAACCGGCTCGATACGATGGTGCGTCGTTTGCGCCAAAAAATTGAAAAAGAATCCGCCGTCGTTTTGCCCATTCATACCGTGCGCGCTTTCGGTTTTGTGTTTTCTGCACCGATTGACGTGCACACCTGAATTTTCTGATTTTTCTGATGGCGCACCTGCGCCGAATGTCAGAAACCGTCAGACATTTCCATTCAGCACAAACCTATACTTCGACAATGTTGCCCGAAAGCATGTTTTAGCAGCGTTCATAGGTGTGTTTTTGCGCTTATCTAAATAAACGGTTTGGCCTGTTGAGGTAAGCCTTTATTTCACATCACAGAATGACGAACGTCCTGGTGATGGTGCAGCAAATGCCGAGGAGCGGTTCCCTTCATGCCTGGGCGTCAACCCTGAATCACTGATTGGACACCATCATGCCCAAAAAAACCTTACGCTCCACCGCGCTTGTTCCGCGCATCACGCCCAAGCGCGCCGCTTCCCATTCCCGCCTGATCTTGCGCCCACTGGCCGCCGCCATCTCCGTGATGTTGTTTGGTGCAGCAATGCCAGTTGCCCACGGTGCCGATTATGGCATCACGGATTTAGGCAGCTTGCCGGGTTACAGCTATTCATGGGCGGAGGGCGTCAATGCTGCAGGCGATGTGGTAGTGGGGTACGCGTGGAAATCGGGCTCTAATACAGAAATGGCATTTCGCTGGACCGCCTCCGAGGGTATGCAAAGCCTGGGGACGGTGAGTGGTGACGTTTCATCCATTGGGCGTGCCGTCAATGACGCGGGCGACGTGGTCGTCGGCAATTCCTTGTCTTCAGCAGGCAAGTATAGAGCCTTTCGCTGGACCGCTGCGACAGGGATGCTGAGTTTGGGAACCCTGGCTGGCGGGACAACGTCATCGGCCAACGACGTGAATGCCGCTGGCGATGTCGTGGTCGGATACTCTGATTCATCGCAGGGAGGGATGCGCGCCTATCGCTGGACGGCTGCGACGGGCATGCAAAACCTGACGGAGCTGAGTGGCACCTATGCTTCGGAGGCCTATGGCGTGAATGCGGTGGGTGACGTGGTCGTTGGGTACTTTGATTCGGCAGTTGGGATGCGTGCATTTCGCTGGACGGCTGCGACGGGGGTGGTGAGCCTGGGGACGTTGAGTAGTAGCGGTGGGAGTTCCGTCGCCTACGCGGTGAATGCGGCGGGCGATGTTGTCGTTGGTTGGTCCGGCTTGGATAACGGTGACAATCGAGCGTTTCGCTGGACGCAATCCACGGGGATGGTGAATCTGGGTGTTTTGAATAGCGGCGACGAAAGTTCAGTGGCTTACGGGGTTAACGCGGCAGGCAACGTGGTGGTGGGGTATTCCGGTTCGGAAGGCAGTGTTCGCGCTTTCCGCTGGACACAAGCCACCGGTATGCAAAGTATTGAAGACTGGTTGGCCGCAAGTGGCGTGACGGTCGATCCCACCGCTGTCAAAGCCCAGGGGGCGTACGGTGTCAATGCCGACGGCAATGTCGTGGTCGGGCGGCTGGCGAATAGCCACGCCTTCATCGCGGTGGCGGAAAAAGGCATGCTCGATACGGACAACGTCAATCGCGGATTGGCCGCTTCCGGCGGAACGATCGCGATGGCGGCGCAAGGCGCCAGCATGATCATGAACGGCGCACACGGCAATCCATTGCGCGGGCTACCGGGGGCAGGCAAACAGAATATGTGGCTGGCAGGCGACTGGGGCCATGCCGAAAGTGCCAAGGCGGACGGCAATCAAGGCGCCGGCGAAGTGGGCTACGCTCGCGGACTGAGCGATACCGTCACGGTCAAGCTGGCGCTGGGGCGTTCGTACAGCAAGCAAGATACGCTGTATGGCGGTACGGCGCGCATGGATGGCATCTACGTGATGCCGGAACTTACGGCGAAAATTGCCAGCACGCCTTTATATGCGACCGTCGCTACTTACTACAGTAACGGTGATTCCGACGTGACACGCGGTTACGACAACGCGGGCGTGCGCGAATATTCGCGCGGCAGCGCGGACACGGAAACGCTGGGCGCGCGCGTGCGCATTGACTGGCTCAACGCCCTCACCTTCGCCAAGACCGAATTGACGCCCTATACGGGGCTGTCTTATGCCCGCACGAAGATCGATGCCTACACCGAAACCGGCGGCGCTTTCCCCGCGCACTGGAACAGCCGCAGCGAACATTCGACTGAAGCGCGTTTGGGCGTGGACGGCGTGCATCAACTCGACGCACGTCTGAATTTATTGAGCAAGCTGGAAGGCGTGCATCGCTTCAATAATCGAGGTGCGGGTGTGAGTGGTGATGTGGCCGGGCTGTATGGCTTCAGCTTCGACGGTGAAACCTACAAGCGCAACTGGTTGCGCGTGGGTGCGGGCGTGGAAGGCAAGCTGGGCGAGGGCACCGGCTCGTTGATGCTCAATGCCAGCACCGAAAACGACGCGGTGCGTTACTGGCTCGCCGCCAGTTATCGGCAGGCGTTTTAAAAATTTATCCTGATCTCCAAGAAGTTCATCATGTCAAAAAATCCCTTACAGCGCGCCGCGCCATGCGAGCACGCGGTGCACAACAACGTCTATGCATGATCCCGCCTGATGCTGCGCCCGCTGGCCCTGGCCATCTCCCTGTTGTTTCTTGGTGCGGCGCACCCGGCGCAAGCCGACGCTGGTATCAGCGATTTGGGTACGTTGTACGCAGACAATGCTTATTATTCAAACGCTTTTGGCGTGAATGCAGTGGGGGATGTGGTGGTCGGCGGCACCATAGTCACTAGCGGCGCCACACATGCGTTCCGCTGGACGCAAGCAGGCGGCATGATCGATCTGGGTACGTTGGGTGGCGCACAGTCCGTTGCCAATGGTGTCAATGCAGCCGGCGACGTGGTGGTCGGTTCTTCTGCTACCGGAAGCGCTACCCATGCGTTCCGCTGGACGGCTGCCACCAACACGATGACCGATCTGGGCACATTGGGTGGCACATCATCTGTTTCCCGTGGCGTTAACGCGGCGGGTGATGTGGTTGTCGGCTATGCAGATACGATAAGCACCTACCATGCATTTCGTTGGACGCAAGCGGGTGGCATGATCGACCTGGGCACGCTGGGTGGCGTACAGTCTCTTGCCAATGGTGTCAATGCGGCGGGTGATGTTGTGGTCGGAACTGCTGCCACCCCTAGCACCTACCATGCGTTCCGCTGGACACAAGCAGGCGGCATGGTCGATCTGGGCACGCTAGGTGGTGCATCGTCTAATGCCAACGGTGTCAACGCGGTCGGCGACGTGGTGGTCGGCCAGGCGGCCGTCGCTAGCGGTGACATCCATGCGTTTCGCTGGACGGCTGCCACCAACACGATGACCGATCTGGGCACGCTGGGTGGCACAACGTCTAGTGCCAGTGGCGTCAACGCGGCGGGCGACGTGGTGGTGGGCAACGCCAGTTCAACGGCCGGGAATCGCGCCTTTCGCTGGACGCAAGCGACCGGCATGCAAACCATTGAAGACTGGCTCAAATCCAATGGCGTCACCGTCAATGACAGCGCGTCCAAAACATTCGTCGCGTATGGCGTGAATGCCGCAGGGGACGTGGTGGTGGGACAACTCGTCAACACCCACGCCTTCATCGCGACGACACAAGGGCTGATTGACACGGATAACGTTAATCGCGGATTGGCCGCATCTGCGGGTGCGCCCGCCACCGCCACTCAAGGCGCCAGCATGGTGATCAACGGTGCGCACGGGAATCCCATGCGCGGTTTGCCAGTGGCGGGCAAACAAAACATGTGGCTGGCAGGCGACTGGGGTCATGCCGAGAGTTCCAAGGCGGACGGCGATCAAGGTGCAGGCGAAGTGGGCTATGCCTATGGTCTGGATTCGTCCACCACGATCAAATTCGCATTAGGGCGTTCGTACAGCAAACAAGACACCACGTATGGCGGCCAGACGCGCGTGGACGGCACCTACCTGCTGCCGGAATTCACAACGAAAATAGCGAACACGCCGCTCTATGCAACGTTCAGTGGCTATTATCATTTCGGCGATTCGGATGTGAAGCGCGGTTACGACAACGCCGGTGTGCGCGAATATTCGCGCGGTAGCGCCGATACGGAAACGCTGGGTGCGCGGGCAAGAATCGATTGGCTCGATGCGATCAAGCATGATGCCACCGCGTTGACGCCCTACACCAGCCTCACCTACATCCGCACGAAGATGGATGCCTACACTGAAACCGGCGGCAACTTTCCGGCGCACTGGAACAGCCGCAGTGAGCATTCGACCGAAGCGCGTCTGGGCGTGGATGGCGTGCATCAATTGGACGCACGGCTGAGTTTGCTGGGCAAGCTGGAAGGTGTGCATCGCTTCAACAATCAGGGCGCCGCCTCCAGCGGCGATGTCGCGGGGTTGTACGGATTCAGCTTTGACGGAGAAACCTACAAGCGCAACTGGTTGCGCGTGGGTGCCGGTGTGGAAGGCAAAATGGGAGACGGCACCGGTTCGTTGATGCTCAACGCCAGCACGGAAAACGACGCGGTGCGCTACTGGCTTGCCGCCAGCTATCGGCAGGCGTTTTGATTATTGAGAATGACAAAATATGGAGACGTTTTTAAACGACAGCCATTAAGACCCCTTCCCCTTATGAGGGGGAAGGGAGATGGACCATGCTCGGGTTGTGCAATATTTTGAATGTCGCAGAAATATGTAACCCTCAATGTTTTCGGACAGGGTTAGCGACTATCTTGCGATTGAAGGAAGGCCCCGGTCAGTCGCACAAAATACGTCACGCCGATGGGCAATAAGGCATCGTTGAAGTCGTAACGTGCATTGTGGAGGTTGCACGGGCCAGCATCGCCCAGATCGTCGCGATGCTCGTCTCGTCCATTCGCAATGAACACGTAACAGCCGGGCACCTGTTGCAGATAAAACGCAAAATCTTCCGCGCCCATCGTCGGTTCCATGTGTGCGTCTACATTTTCTTTGCCGACGACGCTTTCCAATATCGCGACAGCAAACGCCGTTTCTTTTTCGTGATTGACGACGGCGGGATAACTGCGCATGAATCGAAAATCGACGGTGGCATTGAACGCGGCGGCGGTGTGTTCCGCAATTTCCCGCATGCGACGTTCGATCATGTCCAGCACGCCCGCATCGAAATTGCGCACCGTGCCGATCAGGACGGCTTCATCCGGAATCACGTTGAAGGCGCTGCCTGCATGAATTTGCGTGATCGACAGCACGGCGGATTTGTTTGGGTTCGTGTTGCGCGAGATGATCGTTTGCCAGCTTTGTGCAATTTGCACGGCGGTCATGATGGGGTCAACGCTGCGTTGCGGTTGCGACGCATGGCCGCCGCGTCCTTTCACGGTGACGCGAAAGGCATTGCTGGAGGCCATCATCGGGCCTGCGCGCACGCCGAAGGTGCCGACGTCGTGCATCGGCCAGTTGTGCATGCCGAAAACCGCATCCAGCGGAAATTGCAGCAGCAAGCCATCGTCGATCATGCGCTTGGCGCCGCCATGACTTTCTTCCGCCGGTTGGAAAATCAGCACGACTTTGCCGGGGAAATGGCGATGCCGTGAGAGCCAGTGCGCTGCACCGAGCAGCATCGTGGTGTGACCGTCGTGACCGCAGGCGTGCATGCGGCCTTCATGTTGAGAGGCATGCGCAAACGTATTCTGTTCCTGCATCGGCAACGCATCCATGTCGGCGCGCAAGCCGATGGTTTTCCCCTCCCCACCTGTACCAGTGATCACGCCGACGACGCCCGTGCCGCCCAGACCGCGTGTGACGGGAATGCCCCATTCAGTCAATTTGGCAGCGACAAGATCGGCGGTGCGATGCTCTTCATAGCCGAGTTCCGGATGCGCGTGGATGTCGCGGCGGATGGTTTCAAGTTCGGCGATGAAGCCGGTGGGGAAATCAAGCAGATTCATGAGGGCCGCGAACAATTCAGGAAAACCTTATGGTATTCCATTTGCGTCGAAAGTGGCGAGTGGCAAGTAGAGCGTAATTTTTCCACTTCCTACGCCCTACTTGCAATTCCCCAAGGTCACAGCCCTTTCTTCTCAAACCACACAAACAACGGGATGCAAATCGCCCATGCAGCGATCACGATGATCCAGGGTGAGACGCCGAGCACGTCGGGCAAGCCGATCTTGCCGATATCCGCCCAGGCGAGTACCGTCGATTTGAAGAACGGATAGAGTTCGGCGTAAATCGCTGCGCCGACGATCATGCCTGCAATGGCGAAGATCGCATGCCAGCGGCCTTCGCCCAATGCGCCGACCGATGTGCCGGGGCAAAATCCCATGATGGCCCAACCGCCGCCGAAGAGTGCGCCACCAATGAGAACGGCGCCGACGTTCATTGACTTATGCCCGAGTTTGATAACCCCCATGCTGGAGAGGGCGATGATGCCGATCATGCCGACGAGAATGGCGGAGAGCATGAACTTCAGAATCGTCATGTCTTTGAGCAGCATGGCGCCGATTTGTTTGTCAAAGCGCAGCACGCGCCCTTTTTGAAGCAGGAAGCCGAAGGCGACGCCGGTGATCAAGCCGAGAATTTGTGCGGTACTCATGATGGCCTCCTTATTATTTTCTGTAAACGAAGTGGGCAACAAGCATGCCGACGCCGAAGAAGAGCGCTAGCGCGAAGAATGCACTCACCGACAGTTGCATCATGCCGCTCAAGCCGTGGCCGCTGGGGCAGCCGTCGGCCATGCGTGCGCCGATCATCGCAACGATGCCGCCGAGGAAAGCGCCAATCGCGCGCTTGCCGATCGATGAGCCAAAGCGGTCGCGCCACGCAGGCGGCACGCTTTCAAGCTTGAAGCTCTTGTCCATCAGCGACGCAATCAGTGCGCCGATGAAGATGCCAATGATCAGCAGGAATTGCCAGTCCAGCGTGACCTTTTCCTTGATGAAGTAAGCATTGGTCGCGACGTGTTCGGATGAGAAGATGCGCTCGATAAAACCGGCGGCGCGCACAAAGGTAGTGGACGCGCCGAGGAAATTCGTTTTGCCCATCCAGATGGTGGTGGCGTAAGCGGAAAGGACGGCGAGAATGCCCGTCAGTCCGCCTGCGAAGTAAGGACTCCAGCCTTCTTCTCTTGTTCTGAATTTCATGATGCCTCCTTGGGTGGGAAAGAAAAACAATATATATTTTTCTTAAGTGTAATCAAAAATCGACATGTGTGCAGGATTGGTTGAGGCAGCCCCTGCCTCCTTATGACCTTAATCGCTTCATGTTGCCTTGAAAAAAGACAAACACCACGATGGCATGTTGCAAAGAAGGTGTCGCCTTGGTGCATGGGTTTATCTTAAAAAAGACAGGGCGCAGAATAATTTGACGAAAATCAAATTTGAGGTGATAAACTTCGCGTCGATTAGTGACCAGTTTGTAATCGCCGACTAATTATTCACCCAGCGAGTACCATGCGCTGTCAGTGCGGTAGGAATGGAAGGCGTAAGGAAGGCGCAGTCCCCTGGATTGTCCGGAACGCAGTTCCATCGAGCATATCCAACCTGCACATGTTTTCCCCACACAGATCGGTAACTTGCCCTTTGCAGGACAGGAGCGCTTTTTTAATTTTTCAGAGGTCATATGAAAACCAGGATTTCCCGCACCTTGTTTGCTGTTGTGATGGCCGCGCCTTTCGTTGCACGGGCTGGGGGAATGCATTTTTATGAAATGGGGACAACCGATTTGGGGTTGGCTGCCGCAGGGCAGGCGGCGCGTGCGGAAGATGCATCCACCGTGTATGGCAATCCGGCGGGGATGACGCGTCTCGCAGGCAACCAATTGTCGTTGGGAGGGGTGGCTGTGTACGCTGACGCCGAGTACAAACGCGACACCAATAAGCCTGGGGCATGGGCTGGCAATGATCCGGGCAACGTGGGTGGGGCTTTTCCGCACGTTAGCACTTTTTACAGCCATAGCGTGAGCGATCGCCTTAAATTAGGGCTGGGAATCTACGGCAACTACGGATTAGCGTTGGACTTCGGGCAGTGGGCAGGTAGTCCGCTGGTTGAAGAGATCTCCACGAAGGCAGTGAGTTTTCAGCCGACAGCCGCTTATCGGCTCAACGACCAATGGTCGGTAGGTGGGGGCATGGTCATGAGCTATGGATTCACCAAGCTGGAGCGTAGGTCCGGTGGCGTGAAAATTACGGAAGATGATCAGGACTGGTCATATGGGGGGCGCTTGGGGGTAATGTACGAACCGACTGCCACGACGCGTGTTGGGTTCGTGTGGCAAAGCAAGATAGAGCATGAGTACGACATGAACTGGAGTTCCACCAATCCCCTTACAGTCTATGCCAGAATGCTGGAGAAAAGTGTGCGACCGGAAGAGCGCATGCTGAGTGTCTGGCAACGTGTGAATCCTTCCTGGGCCGTGATGGGCAATATCGGCTGGCAAGGCTGGAGCAAATACACGAATGATGGGTTACAGAATCGTTCCTACAATGGACCACTCGAGTTCAGGGACACATGGCATGTCGCTATCGGCGCCCAATACACGATCAACGCAAACACCAAGTGGAACATTGGTACTGCCTACGACACCAGTATGTACAAGAGCCAGAAGGATACCGCGCTGATTTTGCCCAATGGGGCCGTGTGGCGTATCGGTACGGGCATTCAGTACAAAATGAACAAGGATGATGAATTGGGAGTCGCCATTGCCTATTTGCGTGCAGAAAGCGGCTACGATCAGCACCCACGCCTCAGCGGCGAATATGATCATCCGCAAGTTTATTTTGCCTCAGTCCAATATCTGCATAAATTCTAAAGAAGCCATTCCCAAAAGCAGGGCCGGTGAAAGCCGGCCCTGCTTTTTTACGTTGCGCAAACTGCGTTGATACGCAAGGCGGACGCGATTATGTGCGCATGAATCGTTCCGCCAACTTGTGATAGAGCGGTTCGGGGCTGATCAGTTTTGAGATACCGTTTGCGATGAGGACGGCAGCGGCCAGGGGCAAGAGCAGGTACATGCCGTTGGTCATTTCCATCGTGATGATGAGGGCGGTGAGCGGCGAACGCGTGACGCCCGACAAATAAGCGGCCATCACCAGCAGCACGATGGCGCCGTGTGGCCCCAAGGCGGGAAAGAGTCCGGAGAGCCCATCGCCCAGGCCTGCGCCGACAGACAGCGTGGGCGCGAACAAACCGCCGGGAATGCCGCTGATGGAAGAAAGAAACGTTGCCGCAAACTTGGCGATGCCATAGAACCACGAATAGATGCTGGCCTCGCTTCCGAGAGTTGCTTTGGTGGCTTCATAACCTGAACCGAATACCAGGTTGTCGGTCGTCATGCCAAGGATGGCAAGGATCGCGCCGCAGAAGGCCGCAAAGACAATGGGACGGTTGCGCATGACATTGGCGAGGATGCCTGGCGGGTTGAAGGTCGCCTTGATCATCAGTCGGCTGAAAAGCCCACCGGCTACACCACCGAGGATGCCGCAGGCGAGGACCACGGGGGCACTGCTCAAACCGCTCAAAAACGCAGAGGTCGAACCGAAGTAGGTGTATTGTCCGACCAGCGCGAGCGACACCAGCCCGGAAAGTATGACCGTCAAGAGCGTTGAGCTATGCGCGGTGAAGACGTGTTTTTTGCCAAGCTCTTCAATGGCGAACATGACGCCAGCCAGTGGTGTGTTGAAGGCGGCGGCGATGCCGGCGGCACCACCGGCCATGACCAGTGTGCGACGCTGTTCCGCCGTATTCAGGAAACCTTTGCCATAGAAGGCGTGCATGATCGACGCGCCAATCTGAACGGTGGGGCCTTCACGGCCAATCGAAGCTCCAGCCGCGAGTCCGCCGATCAGCATGATCGCTTTGCCGAAAGCGATGCGAAGCGATAGTAAATGACTGGTTTTTTTAGGATCTTCGTTTTCGATGACAGCGATCGTTTGCGGAATGCCGCTGCCAGGCGTGCCGCGAAAAAAACGCTGGACGAGGTAAGCGAACAAAGCAAAGGCCAGTGGCAAAATCAGGATGGGCGCATGCGGATACCGTTCAAGCATCACGCGGTTCAGATGCCCGGCGTAATCACACGCTTTGGCGACGCCCACCCCTGCAAGGCCAATCAACAAGGGGGCCGCAATCCAGGCGTACCAGCGGCGCCAGAAATCCAGCATTTTCTGTATGCGAGAGGATGCTGCTGTTGATGTTGCCTCTGTGGCAGGCGTGCTATCGATAGTTGGATCGTTCATGCGCCAGAGCTGGTTGCGCGTATGCGAAGCTTTGATTCTACAAAGATTTACCCGAAAAAGCGATGTTTGATCTGAGTGGGGAGTCTATTCACGCGCGCAACGTGGCGACGAGTCGCTTCGGATGTTGCAACAAAGCCAGCGCATCGAGGATGTTCGAGCAGACGATGTCGGCCGCCATGATCGCTTCTGCAGCACCGCCTTCGGCTTGAACAAGCGCAATGCCAACGGCGGCAGACTTCAGCATGTCGTGGTCGTTGCGGCCGTTGCCGATGGCGATGACGGAATCCGCGCCAAGTTGATGAACGTAGTGGTTCTTTTCCTGCGCTTGCTCGTTTTGCGGAATGATCGTCAGTGTGAGCGGCAGGTTGGCCAGTTGTGCGGCGGCGATGCCGAAGGTGTCCGCCGTGATGACATGAATCTGGATGTCAGCACGAAGTGAATGAAACGCGTCGGCGACACCGGGGATCAGATGGCCGTCCACCGCAATCGTGCCGTTGTAATCCAGTACAAGATGCGCGAGGCGGAGCGACGTGAAGCCGGGAATATCAATGGCGATCATGGCATCAGGATGAAGCAGGTTTGGCGGCATCGCCATTGGATTGCTGACTGTTGACGAGTCGCAAAACGGCAGAGCGAACCGTGTTGGCAACGGTCGCTTGATTGAACGGTTTGAGAAAAAATCCGTGCGCGCCACGCCCAATGATGTTTTTTGCCGTGTCGGCGTCGATTGCGCTGCTGATCACAAAAATCAGCGTCTTCGGCCACTCATGTCTGATGATTTCGATCATGTCGGGATCATCGTTCACCTGTTGCAAATCGATGCAGACAAACTGCGGTTGAAACTTTTGCACGAGCTGCATGCCTTTGACGGCTGTATTGGTATGACCGACGACATCCCATCCGTTGTTGACGAGAATGGTTTGCAAGAGACCGCGAGATGTCGCGTTTCCGTCGATGATCACAGCTTTTAACATGGGGGCCTCCTGTGAAATGGCACAAATATTTCAGGTGGTCAACGTTCAGAAGCGGTTGGGTTCCTTGGGGCCTTGAACGAGGAGAAAGATCAAAATTAGCCAGCCGATGATCGGAATGATGCCAATCAATTGCAGCCAGCCTGTGCGATTGGTGTCATGCAGTCGACGTGTGGCGACTGCAATAGAAGGGAGCAACATTCCGAAATTAAAAATCAAGACCAGGGTTTTCCCGAAGAACGAAAGGATGAAAAAACCAAGGAAAAGAAAAAGAATGAACCACCAATATTCTGATCGAGATGCACGCCCTTTGAAATCGGCATATTTCGAGAGGCAGGTTTTAATCGAATCGGTAAAAGTCATCAGGGTTCCTTGAAAACGAAAAGATATTAACAAAGATCGCAGGCTTTAATTTTGACAAGGCTCATCATGCGGCAAGAATAAAAAACCCGCAAGGGGTAATCCTTGCGGGTTTTTTATTGTGTCATTTCCTCCCCATTTTAGGGGGAGGGAGTTTATTACATCATGCCGCCCATGCCACCCATGCCGCCCATACCACCCATGTCCGGAGCAGCCGGCTTGTCGTCCGGGAGTTCATGGATCATGCAGTCGGTGGTCAGCATCAGGCCAGCGATCGACGCGGCATTTTGCAGCGCAGAACGGGTCACCTTCGCCGGATCCAGCACGCCCATTTCAACCAGGTCACCATAGGTGCCGTTGGAAGCGTTGTAACCGAAGTTGCCCTTGCCTTCCAGAACCTTGTTGACGACAACCGAGGCTTCGTCACCAGCGTTGATGACGATTTGGCGCAGTGGTTCTTCAACGGCGCGCATCACGATTTGGATGCCAGCGTCCTGATCGGCGTTGTCGCCCTTGACGGTGATGTTGGCGCGTGCGCGGAGCAATGCCACGCCGCCGCCGGGAACGATACCTTCTTCAACAGCCGCACGGGTCGCGTGCAGTGCATCATCCACGCGGTCCTTCTTCTCTTTCATTTCCACTTCGGTTGCAGCACCGACGCGGATCACGGCAACACCGCCAGAGAGTTTGGCAACGCGTTCTTGCAGCTTTTCCTTGTCGTAATCGGAGGTGGCATCTTCGATTTGCTTGCGAACGGTTTTGACACGATCCTGAATGACTTCGGATTTGCCCAGGCCATCAATGATGGTGGTGTTTTCCTTGTCCACTTCGATGCGCTTGGCTTGGCCCAGTTCAGCCAGCGTGGCTTTTTCCAGCGTCAGGCCCACTTCTTCCGCAATCACGGTACCGCCGGTCAGGATCGCGATATCTTCCAGCATGGCTTTGCGACGGTCGCCGAAGCCCGGTGCCTTCACGGCGCAGGTTTTCAGAACGCCGCGGATGTTGTTGACCACCAGTGTGGCGAGTGCTTCGCCATCGACGTCTTCTGCGATGATCAGCAACTGACGGCCAGCTTTGGCAACTTGTTCCAGCACCGGCAGCAGATCGCGGATGTTGGAAATCTTCTTGTCGGTCAGCAGGATGTACGGATTGTCCATCAGGGTGGCTTGTTTTTCCGCATTGTTGATGAAATACGGAGAGAGATAGCCACGGTCGAATTCCATACCTTCGACGACGTCGAGTTCGTTGATCAGTGATTTGCCGTCTTCAACGGTGATAACGCCTTCCTTGCCAACTTTGTCCATGGCGCTGGCAATGATGTCGCCGATGTCGCTGTCTGCGTTGGCCGAAATGGAACCGACTTGTGCAATTTCCTTGGTGGTGGTGCAGGGTTTTGCAATCTTCTTCAGTTCTTCAACGGTGGCAGCAACGGCTTTGTCGATGCCGCGCTTCAGATCCATCGGGTTCATGCCAGCAGCCACATACTTCATGCCTTCGCGAACAATCGCTTGTGCGAGTACGGTTGCCGTGGTGGTGCCATCACCTGCGTTATCGCTGGTCTTGGACGCGACTTCCTTCACCATTTGCGCGCCCATGTTCATCAGCTTGTCTTTCAGTTCGACTTCCTTGGCGACGGTCACGCCGTCTTTGGTCACAATCGGTGCACCCCAAGTTTTTTCGATGACGACATTGCGGCCTTTCGGGCCGAGCGTGACTTTGACTGCGTCGGCGAGGACGTTGACACCTTCAACCATCTTGTTGCGGGCGGTGTCGTGAAAAACTACGTTCTTTGCTCCCATGTTTAACTCCTGAGTTCGTTTGATTTATTCGGTGTGGCTTATTTTTGGACGATCGCTACGACGTCGCTTTCATTCATGACCAGCAATTCCTGACCATCAACTTTGACGGTTTGGGATGCGTATTTCTTGAAGAGGACTTGGTCGCCGACTTTAACGACGAGCGGACGCAAGCTGCCATCTTGCATAACGCGGCCATCGCCGACAGCCAGCACTTCGCCTTGATCGGGGCGTTCTGCAGCGGCATCAGGAATGACGATGCCAGAAGCGGTTTTGGTTTCTTGGTCCATGCGCTTGACGATGATTTGATCATACAAAGGACGAAGTTTCATAGAAATTCCTTTTAATTCAATGGGTTGTTGACTTTATCCGCGGCAAGTGATGTTGCGCGACGGCATGAAGGGTTGGTAACGCGAAGAATTATTAGCACTCTCCGTTAACGAGTGCTAAGTATAGGGGCCGCTTGATAGATTTTCAAGGGCACGAAGCCATTTTGTTATCGACCTTTAAGGAAGCCGCGTCGGCATTCTCAGGCTTCTCGCCCTACGCCCGTATGTATCCAATGCGGGTTCGCATGATCAAGCACAAACAAAAGTGACAAAATTGACAACAGCGCATGGTAAACTGAGTTGTTAATATCGCAATACGCATTGCGCATCTTATCCCTGAACTGGGTGCGCTAAAAAGTTGCGTTCATCTTCAAATGTTTTTTCGTCGTAACCAACTAATACATTCGGATGAAATATGACTGATCGCAAATCTGCCCCCACAATGCCACCTCGCAATTCGCAAGTCGGACGTGCAATCGAAGACGCACAATTGCTTCTGGCGTTTGCCGCCCGGAACGGCGTTGCGTTGGAACAGGGCATCATCGAGACCGTGGTGAAGGCGAGGGCGGATGACGCATTCACCGAAGAGGAAGAAGTCGCTTTCTGGACGCAGTTCAATCAGTTGGTGAAAGCGGTTTCTCCGGTAACCGCCGAAAGTTTGCGGGCGATGCATGGCCATCCGCAGCCGGGGAATGGGTGGACATGGCCGTGGACGCGATGGTGTCGGATGTCGCAAGCGCGGCGAACGGTGCTGAGTTATACGTTCGTGGCGGTCGTCAGTTTGATGGTGTTGCTGACGTTCCAGTATTTTTGGGCGCAAGGCACTTATCTGGCGCAGGACATCCAGAGAATAGAAAAGCGTTTCAAGGAAGTCGAAACGCAAATCATGACGATTGAAAAATTGCCGAAAGAGAGCCAGACGCAAAAAAGTCTTGATTTGCATTTCCTGAAACAGGAGCGGGAAGCCTTGCTTCAACAAAAACACACAAATTTGGCGTTGATTAAAAATTGGCGCAGCAAGTTGCTGCGTACGGAAAAAGAGGAAGATATTGCTGCGGGCGAAGCGGCAATAAAAGCCGACATGGCGACGAGCAACAAAAGCCGCTTATCAACAAAAGAGCCTACGACGGGTACCGTATTCCTGTCCCCCGCCATTTACGGCGGCATGCTGCAAAAGCTCACGCTGGAGCTGGAAGCCATTCAAGGGTATATCTTGCCGCTGTTGTATGGCTTGTTAGGCGCATGCGTATATATCTTGCGCACGCTTTCGAGCAGAATCAAAACCAATACCTACACCGAAATAGCCAACATCAACCTGAAAATCCGCTTGTTCCTCGGCATGCTCGGCGGCATGGTCATTGCATGGTTTGTGACGCCAGAAAATTCCGGCGAAATTTTCAAATCGCTGTCGCCGTTTGCTCTGGCGTTTTTGGCCGGGTATAGCATCGAGTTGCTGTTCGCATCGATGGACCGCATCATCGGCGCATTCACCGGCAATGCGCCGTCTTTACCAGCCAAGCCGCAATAGGTTCAGGAGCGAGGCATCGAGAAGATTGATAACGCACATATATGCATGATGTTGTCTGGGCTATTCAAAACCGATACTCCCATCCAGCATAAGTCATGACACCTTGTCGCTGACATGACCACCTCTACACCAACCCCACTGTCACCTCCAATCAGATGCCTTTGGATGGACTGCTGCGTGTGGTTAGGATTTGCCTCGCGTCCTGGCGATCGTTCAAAAACGCGCGCACGAACAATCATTGGTGTGTGTGGGCGAGTAAGTGGCAGGGGGCTGGATTCGGTTGTGGCGGGCGATGCAAAAAAAATTGCAGCAGGTAAAATGCTAGCAAGGATCGAGAATGGAAATGGGCAAACAGACAAAAAACAAACGGAGCCAACATGGATATTTTCAACGAAGACGTATGGCCATCCAGTTTCGATGATCGTGAAATAGACGACATCATTTGGGAAGAGATCAAGGATAGTCCGTCGCGCGGCGATTTCATTTGCTACCAGATTCATCGGCCACAGCAAGGGCGTCATCGCGAAGAAGCAACGGAAAAATTGCACACGCTGGAAGGCGGCGATCGCGCCCCGATGGGGTACACGCGTGCGGTGGAGCGCATTCGCAAGCTGGCGGAAAAAGGCGATCTGAAAGCGATGTTCCATATGGGGAAACTGCATGTGCATGGCATCGGCGTGCCGCAGGATATGCTGGCAGCCGTGGCGTGGTATCAAAAAGCCGGCGAAGCGGGCGAGATGCGCGCGAATTGCAATCTCGGCTGGATATACCAGTATGGTTTCGGCATCATCCCGCCCAACAAGAAAGAAGCGTTTCGTTTGCTTTCATTGGGCGCGGACAACGGTGTCTATATAGCGAAGGCTTCGCTCGGGCTGATGCTGATGGCGGGCGACGGTGTGCCGCAGGACGTGGTGCGCGGCTTGCAACTATTGCGAGAGTCATTCGAGTCAGGTTACACCAATGCGGCGAATCAGTTGGGCGATGCTTACCTGGCAGGAAAGTATGTGCCTAGGGATATCGAGTTGGGACATGAATGGCTTTCCCGAGCGGCTGCTGCAGGCAATGAAAGCACGATGGCCCTACTGGGATATTATCTGGTGACTGGCACACACGGCAAAGTGGATGTCGGTCGCGGCATTGCCTTGATGGAGCAAGCCATCGAAAAAAATTATGTACCTACTTATTTGTGGATTGGTAATCTCTATCGTCATGGCCAAGGTGTGAAAAAAGATCTGGACAAGGCGCGCGCGTGGTTTGAAAAAGGATCGGAAAAAGGTCACACCGGGTGCGACAAGGCGCTCGCTGAGATGATGGAAGAAGCGATTCCGTCGAGCGCGTCGACATCGTCGGCACTGCACTGACGTGTGAAAATAAAAAGAGCGCTACATCACTTTGGCGGGGTGATGCAGCGCTCTTTTTTATGACGCGTTAAATCTTTGCCGGATTGCGCGCATTCATCAGAATTTTCACGCCACCGTCCAGACTCTTCACATCAAAGCCATTTTGCGAGAGCACGCGTGACGCGAAATAACTGTTTTTGCCCATCATGCAGACTGCGACGACCGGACGCTTCTTGTCGAGCTTGTCGAGGTTCGCGCGCAGCGTCGGCATCGGAATGTTGATCGCGCCGGGCACTGGGCTGGCATCGGCAATCGCCTTGCCGCGCACATCTACCACTTGCACATTCGGATCGGTCGGCAACGCGGTGGTGACAGCGACCAAGCCATCGCGCTGATTGCCTGCCGCAAAACCGGCAATGTTCACGATGTCTTTGGCAGAACCGAACGGCGGCGCGTAAGACAATTCCAGATGCGTGATGTCTTCCACCGTCATCTTCGCGGTGATCGCGGTGGCCATCACATCGAGACGTTTGTCCACGCCTTCGTGACCGGCGACTTGCGCGCCCAAGATAATGCCGGTGTTGGGATCCCACAGCATTTTCATGATCAGCGGTTTCGCGCCGGGGAAATAGGTGGCGTGATGATGATCGTTCACCGTGACGGAGCCGAACGGACGACCTAACTGTTTCAGACGTTCTTCCGTCCAGCCTGTGGAGCCAGCTGCGACACCAAACACACGGACGATGGCGGTGGCAATCGACCCCGGATACGGCCGCGCTTGCTTGCCCATGAAAACGTGATCGGCCGCGACGCGGCCCTGTCGATTCGCCGGTCCGCCCAGCGGCACGGCGATTTTTGCGCCCAGCACGCGGTCCGTGGTTTCGACAGCATCGCCTGCCGCATAAATGTCGGGATCCGACGTTTGCATGAAATCGTTGACCACGATGTGATTCTGCTTGCCCAACGTGAGTCCGGCTTCGCGCGCGAGCGTCGATTCCGGTTCAACGCCAATCGACATGACGACGAAATCGGCATTCAGCGTTTTGCCGGAGGCAAGCTGGCAATGCAGCACCGCATCCGTGCCATCGAAACGCGTGACTTGATCGTTCAGATGCAAGGTGATGTCGTGATGCACGAGTTCGTTTTCGATCAGCATCGCCATCTTGGCGTCGACTTGCGGCAAGACCTGATTGCCGATTTGAACGATTTCCACATTCAAACCCTTGCGATGCAATTGTTCTGCCATTTCCAGTCCGATGAAACCGGCGCCGACGACAACGGCGCGCATGCCAGAATTAACCGCGGCTGTAATGCGATCCATGTCGGCGAGATTGCGCAAAGTGTAAATGCGTGCGTCGTTGATGCCGGGGATGGTCGGCACGCGGGGTGCCGCACCGGGCGCGAGCATTAACTTGTCGTAGGCCATCCATTCCGTTTCTTCGGTTTGCAGATGGCGTACCAGCACGCGCTTGCCTTCGCGATCAATGCGCACGGCTTCGCAGCGGGTGCGTACGTCGAGATTCAGCAAGGCTTTGAGCGAGTGGGGTGTTTGCACCGCCAGCACGTCGCGGGTCGGGATTTCGCCGCCGATGTGATACGGCAAGCCGCAGTTGGCAAACGAGACGTCCGGGCCGCGCTCCAGCACGGTGATCTGAGCGGTCTCACTCAGTCTGCGGGCCCGCGCGGCAAAGGAAGCACCAGCGGCAACGCCGCCGATGGCGAGAATTTTCTTGGGGTTCATCAGGACCTCTTGGACAGTGGCGGAATAAATAGCAAAGCAACAATATATCGAAACATATAATATTGTAAGCTATAATTTGTACAGGGTGTGGGCGCCTCTTAAAAATTTGAACGCCCCCACCCCAGCCATTCTCTGCAGCCGGAAGAGAAGGGATCGGGGCGCAAATTTTATGTGCCGTTAAAAATGGGAGACCCAATGGATACGCAGGAACTGACGCTCGACATGGGCATGATGCGCAAAGCGGCATCGGAAGCGTCAAAAGTGCTGAGTGCGCTGGCGAACGAAGATCGTCTGCTATTGCTTTGTCAGTTGAGTCAGGGCGAAAAATCCGTGAGCGAACTGGAGGCGTTGCTGGATATCCACCAGCCCACGCTTTCGCAACAGTTGGGTGTGTTGCGCACGATGGGGCTGGTCAACACAAGACGCGATGGCAAATGGATTTACTACTCGATTGCCGATGAAAAAGTGCTGGTGTTGCTAGGGGCGATGTACGAGTTGTACTGTCCCCAACCGAAGCAGGGCAAAAAATAAGGATCAACGGGACACCTTTCACGCCGCTTGCAGGGGCGGCGGCGCACGGGGCGGGCGGGCGATAGCGGTTTTATTGCGCTCACATGGATGGGTTGCCGACGTCAGCGGCCTGTCTCGCCTGTCGCCGCGCTCGATGGCGGCCACGGCTTCTTTCATGTGTATGGGATTCGTCAAGTTGTACGTGATCCGCCAACGTCCGGTTTAATTAAATGAACTGGCAAATGTGCGCAACAAAAACTTATCTATTTGAGCAAGGATTCTGTTTTGAAAACGAATGATTCATGCGCAAGTGAAAAATTTCGTTGTGGATTAGGCACACGCACCCAATATACCTTGGTCGCAAAAAATGACGATGATAGAATTTAATTTTGTTGTAAATTTTGTAATCAGCGACTAAGGAGAAAACGTGTTTACGAAGAAGGCCTCTATTTGTATCTCAGCCGTTATACTGGTTGGCACTTTAGCCGGATGCGCCACAGAAGATTCGCGCACCCTTGCCACACAACAGACCGCTGCAGCCGTACGTCCCTATGCTGGCAAGCGTCAACCCATTTCAGTGGGAAAATTCGATAACCGCTCCAGTTTCATGCGCGGCGTTTTTACTGATGGCGCTGATCGTTTGGGCAGTCAGGCCAAGACTATCTTGATCACGCATCTCCAGCAAACCAATCGCTTTACTGTGCTGGATCGCCAGAATATGTCCGAAATCAGGCAAGAAGCCGAACTTTCAAAGAAACGACAATCTCTCAAGGGCGCACGCTACGTGATCACAGGCGATGTGACCGAATTCGGTCGCAAGCAAGTGGGTGATCATCAGCTCTTCGGAATTTTGGGGCGCGGCAAAGAGCAGATCGCTTATGCCAAGGTTTCATTGAATGTGGTGGATGTCGAAACTTCCGAAGTGATTTATTCCGCACAAGGCGCTGGCGAATATTCGCTGTCCAATCGTGAAGTCATCGGCTTCGGCGGCACGGCAAGCTACGATTCCACGCTCAATGGTAAAGTGCTGGATCTCGCCATTCGTCAAGCCGTCGATGGGTTGGTAAGCGGCATTGAAGCTGGCGCATGGCGTCCGAGCAACTGATCATTCCGGGGGCACCATGGGTTACAAACATGCAAAACACCTGGCCATTCTGATGGCAGCGCTGGCGACGCTTCTGGTGTCGGGTTGTGCGACGGGTGATCGACAACTGTACTACTGGGGCGATTTCCAGAACGAACAGTATGCTTATTTCAAGGGAGAGCGGGGTCCGGAAGACAGCATTCTCAAACTCGAGAAAATCCGCGAAGATGCCAAGTCAAAAGGCAAGCCGGTGCCGCCAGGGTTCGAGGCGCATCTTGGCTTGTTATATGGGCAAACGGGACGTACCGACAAGTTTGAGCAGTGTTTGGAAGCGGAACGGCAGTATTTTCCGGAAAGCGCCAATTATCTGGACTTCCTCGTTAAGAAAACTCCCAAGAAGAAGGCAACACGATGAAAACCATTCGCATATTCACGCAATATCTCGCCGTTTCGTTGACGGCGGCTGCCTTGCTGGGGGGGTGTGTCACACAAAAGCCGTATGACTATTCGGCATTCAAGGAGGCGCGCCCTAAATCCATTCTGGTTTTGCCGCCGCTGAACAACTCGCCAGATATTAAGGCGACATACAGCATGATGTCCCAGACAACGCGGCCCTTGGCGGAAGCTGGGTACTATGTTTTTCCGGTGGCATTGGTTGACGAAACTTTCAAGCAAAATGGCTTGACTGCAGAGGAGGATATCCATCAGGTATCAGTTGAAAAGTTGCGCAAGATTTTCGGAGCTGATGCCGCGCTTTACATCAATGTTAAGGAATACGGCACAAAATATATCCTCATATCGAGTGAGACGCGCGTGACAGCCGAAGCCAAGCTGGTTGACCTGCGAACCGGAAAGGTTTTGTGGGAAGGCGCGGCGACCGCATCGAGCGCGGAGGGGCGGAACAATAATCAGGGATTGGTTGGCGCCTTGGTCAGCGCAGCGGTCAATCAAGTCATTGAGACGGTGAGTGAGCGAGGCCATCCGGTTGCTGGCGTAACCAGTGATCGCCTCTTGAGTGCGGGTCGCCCCAACGGCATCCTGTATGGTCCGCGTTCACCCAAGTATCTGAAAGAAGGGGTGCCAACGCCGTAAACGGATGGGGTTACCGTATTACGGAAAGTAATGTTTTTTTCGAAGCGACAAAAACGGCAGCGTTTCACGCTGCCGTTTTTTATCAGGGAAAATTTATTAGGGAAGATGAACCTGCGTTAGTTTCTAAAGACCTTGGATTTGCGGAGGGAAAAGTTGCATGGAGCCATTCTCAGCTAAACTAACGCCTTTGGAGACCTTTCGCCGAATTCTGGCAGTATTCAATCATGTCAGTCATTACTTGGGATTACCCCTCGCCTTTTACTTTGCATCTTTCTCCGCAAGGCGCCGACATCGATGGTTTGAAGCATGTAAATAACGCCGTGTATGTGCGCTGGTGCGAACAGATTGGTTGGGCGCATTCCGAACGTTTGGGGTTAAGCATCGCCGATTACGAACGAACCAATCGCGCCGTTGCCATTCGGCGCGGCGAATACGATTATTTGTTGCCTTCCAAGGTGGGCGACGAACTCGTACTCGGAACCTGGCTGGTTCAGTCGGGCAGGAAGCTGATGCTGGAGCGGCGCTTTCAACTGGCGCGCGCCTCCGATGGTGAAACGCTGATGCGTGGACGCTGGGAACTGGTGTGCATCGAATTGAGTACCGGACGCGTGCGACGCATGCCGCCGGAATTTGAAATTTATCACCGCGCCTCGATTGCGCTTGATCCAAGCTGATCGCCTTTGACATGCTGACCGTCGTCAACATCATCCTGCCGGTGTTTGCGTTGATCTTCGCAGGCTATCTCTTGCGCCGTCTGAATGTGTTGAGTACGGCGGCGTGTACGGAGTTGAATCGTTTCGTCGTGTACCTGGCATTGCCTGCCTTGATGATCGACGTGATGATCAGCAGCCCCTGGGAAGCGTTTTACCAGCCCGGGTTTTTGCTGGCGTTTGAACTGGCGGTGGCGATCATTTTTGTGGGCGTGCTGGTCTGGCGCTGGCTGCAAACGCGTCAACTGGCGGCGTCTACGATTGAATGCACTGCGGCGTCCTACGCGAATACGGGTTATATCGGCTTGCCATTGTGTGCGCTGACCTTCGGACAGGAAAACCTGCTGCCTGCCATGTTGGGTGCGACGCTCACTGTTTCACTGAATTTCGCTTTCTCGATTGTGTTGATCGAGATCAGCACGCAAAAAGACGTGAGCGTATGGCAAAGCCTCCGCAATGTGCTGCGCTCGCTGATCAAAAATCCGCTCATCGTGGCACCGCTGGTAGCGGTCGTCGTCAGTGCGAGCGGGATGGCAGTGCCGAAAGGCGTGGTGCAATCGATCAAGCTGCTGGGCGGGGCGGCCAGTCCGTGCGCCCTGGTGGGCATCGGCTTGTTTCTGGCCATGAAACAGGAGGAAGCCAGTGTGCCGCTCTCGGTGGCCATCGTGCTGATCAAGCTGATTGTGCAGCCGTTGCTGGCCTGGTATCTGGCTTTTTATGTTTTTGAGATGCCGCCGCTCTGGGCCAAATCGGCGGTGCTGTTGTGCGCATTGCCCACCGGTACCGGCCCCTTCATGCTGGCGGAGCTATATCGGCGCGGCGGAGGCATTGCATCCAGAACCATCCTGCTGTCGACTTTCGGGGCGGTGCTAACGTTGTCCATTTGGCTCGTTGTGCTGAACTAATATCAACATTTTGCATGGTTCTCACTACCAGCAGAAAAACATTTGATAATATTGGCTTGGAAGGATGAAACCGAAATGAGCAGTCTTCATACATCATTGCTGAAAACGCTGAGCGCCACGGGCTGGCGGGTGCGTAGCGATGGCAGCGGTGTTTCGGCCGAGCGGGAGGGGTTTTTCAGGCGCTGGTTTTTCGGGCAACGCAGCATCAAATTCCGTCTGGAGTTGAAATTTGACGATGGCCGCAAAACGCTGTTGTTGCGCGAAAGCGCCATAGAAGAATCAACGGGCTTGTTTCCGCCATCACTGCCCGTTCATGCTGAGGCGGGCAGGCTCGATTTTGAAAATGCCCGAAAGTGGATTGCCCAGCAATGTGAGGCACTGGGCTGGGCATGCGAGGTATTGGCAGGGAACGCGCACCCGTCCGTGAAGAATGAAATGGCGGGTGCCGTTCGCACGTGAATAGAGGAGGGACGCATGAAAAACATGCAGCGCATCATTCTTGCCTTTTTGCTGCTCTTTGCGATCATATCGATCCTCATGGTGACGCGCCGGATGAAAGCGGCATCGACGCACGACGCCAGCGTCAAGGTGGCGTCCGCGATCCAGACCTTGTATCGAGGATCAGATAGCGCGCGCCGTGGCGAAGCGCGTAACCAGCACTTTTCTCGCTTGGGGTGAAGGATTGTTAGGACTGAGTCGCTGCAGGGTGGCAGATATTGCCTCGCAACGTTCGTCGCGCAAACATTGCGCAGAGCAAGGCCGCTTGGATCATTCATACAGAGGTGAGGCATGAAAAAAATCGCCAGGTTTGGCTTTCATCGGCTACAAGTCTTGTTTGCAGAATTTTTCGGGTTGGGGCGTGCGGTCACGATCAGCGTTCTCATCTTCACCGGACTGGTTGTCGTGTCGGCCGTCTTCTGGTTTTTTTATTCCGCGCCGCCTAGCACTATCGTGATCACAACGGGGCAGGAAAATACCACGTTTCATCGCAGTGCCAAAAGATATGCCGATATCTTGAAGCGCAACGGCGTGACGGTGAAAATTTTGACCTCCAGCGGCTCCGAGGAGAATTTGAAACGCCTGGCCGATCCCAAGTTTCACGTGGATATCGGTTTTGTGCAAGGCGGCATTGCAGATCGTGTGAAGGCAGACAATCTGATGTCTCTTGGCAGTATTGCGTATCAGCCCATTTATGTTTTTTACCGTGGGACAAAACCTATCGACGTGTTGTCCGAGTTGAAAGGCAAGCGCGTCGCTATTGGTGAATCCGGCAGCGGTGCGCAAATCCTTGCCAAGAAATTGCTGTCGATGAATGGCATCGAACCCGGCGGCGATACGTCGTTGCTGGAGATCGATTCGGATGACGCAGCCCAGGATCTGGTGTCAGGAAAAATCGATGCCATCTTTTTGATGAGCGAGTCCGCCGAAGGCAAGACCATTCGAACCCTGATGCGTGCGCCGCAAGTGCACCTCTATAGTTTTTCTCAGGCGGACGGTTATGTGCGGCGCATTCATTATTTGAACAAGCTGGAATTGCCGAAGGGAGCACTGGATTTCGGCAAGGATATTCCGCCCGAGAATGTCAGGCTGGTGGGGCCGTCCATCGAATTGATTGTGCGCGACGATTTGCATCCGGCCTTGTCCGATTTGTTGCTGGAAGCCGCACGCGAAGTTCACGGTCGTCCCGGCTTGCTCCGGAAGCAGGGTGAATTTCCTGCGCCGCATGAGCGCGAATACCCGATCAGTGAAGACGCGCAGCGTTACTACAAGTCGGGCAAAAGTTTTTTCTACAGGGTGCTTCCTTACACTCTGGCCAGTTTGCTGAGCCGTATTCTGGTGGCATTCATCCCCATGCTGATGATTCTGATTCCGGGGATAAAAATCATTCCGAAGATCTATCGCTGGCGGGTCAACCTAGGGATTTATCGCTGGTATCGTGCCTTGCTGGGGGTGGAGCAGGAACTCATCGGTGATGTGTCGGCAGAAAAACAGCAGGAATTGCGCGAGCGACTGGATTACATTGAGCAGGTGGTCAACGGCATGCGTGTCCCGGCATCGTTTGCAGAGCAATTCTATGTGCTGCGCGGACATATCGGGTTCGTGCGAGATCGTCTCTTGAAGAAAACCGTTAACGCGGACACGGTGTAACCCAGGCCGAGAGGTGAAACACACGCGTGTCTGCACATTTTTCGAAATGGCGTTACACTCAAACCGACGCAGCAAAAAAGCATCGGCTTCATTCTGTTAGCCGGAAATGGATCGCCAATAACGATAAAGATAAAGGAACGTATCATGAGCACGACTCCCACGCCTGCAGTCATTACGGACAACCCCACCAAGAAGCGTTTTGAAACCACGATTGACGGTCACATGGCCAAGGTCGACTACAAGCTGGAAGGCAAAACCATTCATTTTGAACATACGACAGTGCCCGATGCGCTGCAAGGCCGTGGCCTGGGCGGGCAGCTCGTGCAAGCCTGTCTGAAAGCTGCGCGCGAACGCGGGCTGTCTGTCGTGCCGGTTTGCCCGGTGTTTGTGGGCTACATGAAAAAACGCCCTGAAACGCATGACTTGCTCTCAGCAGAGGGCAAGAAAGCCATTGAGTAGGAATCCGCAATACGACGGATGTTTTATAAAAACAAACGCCCCTCCAGAGGGGCGTTGCTGTTTGCTACAGTGAGGTTCGACGGAATGCGTATTTTGATTATTGAAGACAATGCCGACATTGTTGCGAATTTGTATGCTTATCTGGAGCCGCGTGGCTATGGCATTGATAGCGCGGCCAACGGGTATGCGGGCCTCTCCTTGGCGGCGCAAAACGAATACGATGCCGTTATTTTAGATATTACACTTCCGGGCATGGATGGATTGAATCTGTGCCGGAAGCTGCGTGAAGAGTTGCGCACGGCGACGCCGGTGTTGATGCTGACCGCGCGCGACACTGTCGAGGATAAGGTGGCGGGTTTCGATAGTGGGGCCGATGATTATCTGGTCAAGCCCTTTTCGTTGATTGAAGTCGAAGCGCGTATCAAGGCGCTGATTCGGCGCGCTCGTGGAACGAATGTTGTCGACAATGTTCTGAAAGTGGGCGGGCTCACTTTTGATCCGGCGACACTGGAAGCCAATCGGGCGGGGAGGTCGTTAACGCTGACCAAAACCGGATACAAACTTTTGGGGTGTCTGATGCGCGAGGCGCCGAAAGTGGTGTCGCGCGAAAAACTCGAAGAAGAAGTGTGGGGCGATGATCGTCCCGATAGTGATGCGCTGCGCACGCACATTCACGCATTGCGGCAAGCGATCGACAAATCGCAAGCGTTTTCAATGCTGCGCACGGTTCAAGGGGTGGGTTATCGGCTGGTAAGTGACGATGAAAAAAACTAAATCCTTACATCAACGTATTGTCAGTGCCTTCGTTCAATTGGCGCTTGGCTCATGCGTCTTTTTTGGCGTCTTGGCTGCGCTGGCCGTTGAGGGAATCGAGGTATATCTGGTCGACGAGCGCCTGGCGAACGTGGCAAGTTGGGCATCGCCACGTCATGCAGCGAAAATGCCTGTGGATATGCCCGCCGGCCTGGTTTTTTATCACGGTGATGACATTCCACAATTCCTGCGTGGTCACCCGCAGGGTGTGCATGAATTTTTTGTGGATGGCAACGAGCTTCATGTGTTGTCCGGCAAAGATGCCGCCGGCGATTATGTCGCCATTGACCATGCTAGCGAATACGACAAGATTGAATTGATTGTGTATTCGATGATCGCTGCCGGGCTCCTTGGATTTATTGTGTTGTCGCTGTTTTTGGGGCGACTGGTGGCGCGCAACATTGTGACACCGATCACGACGCTTGCTGCCGCCGTGCGCGAAAATGATGTGCAGTCCGAACGGGCGCTACTCAACAGCAAAGATGAAATTGGTGATTTGGCACGCGCGTTCACGGCGCGCACAGACGAGTTGAAACACTTCCTTGATCGCGAACGTTTCTTTACCGGCGATGTCAGTCACGAGTTACGAACGCCGTTGACCGTGATGATCGGTGCCGCTGAAATCATTCAGGCGAACACCCGTGGTCAACCATTGCTTCAGGAAGCTTCCGAACGTATCTTGCGGACCGCGACGGAGGCAGCCGAGAACATTACCGTGTTGTTGCTGCTGGCGCGTACGCCGGACTTGATCGACATGCCAGAAACGGATATCTCGGCGGTGGCTCAGGATGAATTGAAAAAACATCGGGTGCTTCTGGGAACCAAACCTATCGCGCTGGAGTGCGCGATCCAGAATGATTTTTCCGTCTCAGCCCGACGGGAATTACTGGCGGCGATCATTGGCAATTTGATTCGCAACGCTTGTCTGTACACGATGCAGGGTGCCATCACGGTTCGGATCGATCAGCCGACGGTCGTTGTTGAAGATACAGGCCCCGGCATACCGGATTTCCTGCGGGCGCGATTGATGAAAGAACCGATTCGGACAGCGCAAACGGGTTCCGCCGGAACGGGGTTGGGGTTGTCTTTGGTGTCGCGCATTTGCGATCATCTTGGCGTTCAGCTGCATGTAACGGGGCGTGCGTCCGGCGGCACGACATTCACTATTGATTTTTCACCGCTTTTAACGAAATCTTAACGCTGTTCTGACGGAAACATCACGCGTCTCCCGATAATCTGAAACGGTCTGCCGAAAACGTATTTTTGGCGCTTTCCGTTTTGGAGTCTGTCGCGAGCATGATGTTCCTGCCAAGAAACAAGCTAACCTCTCTCACCCTGACAGCGAAGCCAGGCATTTTTACGATGGCCGCGTCGCTGTTTCTGGTTGTCGCCTATAACACCACTTTCTGGAACCGTTTTGTGACGGTCACCGGCGGTGTCAGCTGGCACAACCTCCCCTTGCACGCTGCAACGTTTTTGATCATGGTGTTGGCCATCAATGCTCTTTTGACGCTGGTGACATTCCGACTGGTCATCAAACCCTTGCTGACGGTGCTGTTTTGCACGACTGCGATGGCGGCTTATTTTATGAATCGCTACGGCGTCAGGATCGATGCCGCAATGGTGCAAAACGTATTCGAGACGAATTGGAAAGAAACGGCTGAACTGTTCAATTGGCGCATGGTGATGTTCTTCCTGGTGCTCGGAGTGCTGCCTTCGATCGTCGTGTGGCGCACCAAGCTGGTTTTTCCGACATTTCGTCGCGGCTTGGTTATCAGAGCCGGGATTGTTGGGCTGTCGCTGATTGCGGTGAGTGGGTTGGGGCTTACCTTTTACAAGCAATATGCGCCGACGTTTCGGCAGCATCACGATTTGCAATTCACCCTGACACCGATCAACTACCTTTGGGCAACCAACAGCTATTTGAAACGAAAATTTGGCAGGTCGGCGGTGGTTGCGCCATTGGGTACTGACGCCGCGAAAGGGGCAATCTGGGCGGAGAAGCCGCGCAAGACCGTCACGGTCATTGTGCTGGGCGAAACCGCGCGCGCGAAAAATTTTTCACTCAATGGGTATGCGCGCAATACCAATCCTGAACTCTCGAAGCAGTCTGGCCTGACAAATTTTACGAACGTCCAATCTTGCGGCACCGCCACGGCGGAATCGGTGCCGTGCATGTTTTCCTCGCTTGGCCGAAGCAATTATTCCGATCGCAAGGCGAAGAGTCAGCAAGGCTTGATGGATGTGTTGTCGCATGCGGGATTCGAGGTGCTTTGGCGCAATAACAATTCCGGATGCAAGGGGGTATGCGATCGCGTTGAATATGAGGATCTGTCGAAGACCGTCCCCGGCAATGCGCTCTGTAACGACGATGGATGTTACGACGAGCGTTTGACGGAGGGATTGTCGGAGCGAATCAGGGCATCTAAAAAAGATATGGTCATCGTGCTGCACCAGAAGGGCAGTCATGGCCCGACTTACTGGAAACGGTATCCGGAAAAGTTCAAGCGCTTCGGACCGGAATGCGCCACCAGCGATTTGCAGCAGTGCGCCAATGAGGATATTGCTGCCACGTACGACAACACGATTTTGTACACGGATTATTTCCTCAGCCAGACGATTAACCTGTTGCGACGGATGGAAAAGGAAGACGGGGTAGACACGTCGCTCGTCTATATTTCCGACCACGGCGAATCGCTGGGGGAAAACGGCATGTACTTACACGGCGCGCCTTACCGTTTCTCGCCGATCGAGCAGCGCCACGTACCGTTCATGGTGTGGATGTCCGATAGTTTCCGTTCACGCTTCCGCATCGACACAACCTGTCTTGCCGCGCGATCTAATCAGGAACTTTCCCATGACAACCTTTTTCATTCCGTCCTGGGGATGCTGAACATCCAAACGTCGGTGCGCAATCCGGCGCTCGACATTTTTCATGCATGCACATAACGCGACGACGCATGCCGTGACGGATACGGCGTCGAAGCGTGTCCGGGGTGCGGGCGGTTCTCCCTAGGGAAGGCGCGCCGCACCCTGACGGAAAGAGATGGCGCGACTACGGCGTACCGAGGGGTTTCACCTTGCCGCAGTCGTCGCTGATGAATGTGCCGCTGACTTGCGAACGCTGGGTAACCGTCTGACCGCCGAGGGTTCCGGTGAACGTGGACTGAACCTCAAAGCGAGTGGGCGTCATGGTGCCGCTGGCGGTGCCGGTCCCTTTCATGTTGGGACCATTGCAGACTGTCTCGGCCGAGAAGGTATCCCCGCTCTGCTTCAAGCCTTGCGTTTTGCACTCGCTATTTTGCTGGCCTGGCACGCTGTTTTGCGAGAGCATGGCCTGGGTGTAGCACACCTTGGTTTTCATGCCGCCATTCTCCATATCCGGCACCTCCATGCCCATCTTGCGCATCTGTGCGGCTTGCGCGGAGGATATTTTCGGGACGTTCTTCATGGCATCGGATTTCATCGTGACTTGCCACAAGCCGGCTTTCATGGGGGAGCTTGTCACGGGACCAGCTTTGCCGCATGCGGCGACAAACAAGAGGCAGAGGAGGGCAGGAACGGCTGTTGTCTTGCGCATAGTGAACTCCTGAAGAAAGGTAAGAGAGGCAATAGGTCACACCAAAGAAAATGGCGCGGGCAGGGTTAAGGGAGGAATACAAGGAGTAATTCTCCACTTTTCGGGGCACTGAGGCAATGCAACTGGCGCAACAATAACAACAGTAATTTACGCTACACTTGCAGCAAGTGTGTGAGGGGAAGACCAGGGTGGAATATTTAACGACTTTTCAGCATTCCGGCTACGCGATTGGCGATTTGCACCTCTTTCGTGGGGTGAAACAGGATACGGTCGAAAAGGCGTTGGCGGCCTGTCCGGTTATGCGCGTGGAAGCTGGCAAAACCGTGACCGAAGCGTTACGCAGGGGGGGGAACCTCTACATACTGCTGAGCGGCGAACTGGGGGTCATGGCGGATCAGCAAAATGAACCGAACGAAAGTGCGATGTACAACGTGCTGCCCGGCGAATGCTTTGGTGAGCTATCGGTCTTTGACGAACAATCGGCGTTACCTCCATTCACGGCAAAACAGCCATCCGATTTGCTGGTGATCGAGTCGTCCCGTCTGTGGCACATCGTCGATGACATCCATGGCGTCGCCCGGAATTTGCTGCATCTGCTGTCGTTCAGGATACAGGCCGCCAATGCCCGGTTGCGTCAGCGCCGCAAGGTTGGCCGGTTTTATCAACAGCTCTCCATGCTGGATGGCTTGACGGGTTTGTACAATCGAGCTTGGCTGAATGAGAATTTGCCTTTACTGGTTGGCAACGCCGATGCGCCGGTGCGCACCTTGTCGGTCATCATGATGGATTTGGATCACTTCAAGCAGTTCAACGATCAGAATGGGCATCTGGCAGGCGACGACGCACTGCGAACTGCTGCCAAGGTGTTTGGCGAAGCGCTCCGACCGACCGATTATGCCGTGCGATACGGTGGTGAAGAGTTTATCGTGATACTGCCTGGCGCGGATCAAAAGACGGGCAAGCGGGTGGCGAATCGTTTGTGTGCCAGAATGCGGCAGACGATTGTGTTTGACGATATGCGGGTGCCATTGCCGCATGTGACCGGATCGTTTGGCGTGGCGCTTTTGCGTGCCGGGCAAAACGCCGAGGACTTGATTGCCAGCGCAGATCAGGCACTGTATCGCGCAAAGCAGGCAGGACGCGATTGCGTCTCCGAATAAGGCGAGACCACTTTCGTCATCAATCAGGAGGACGGGATGATCTACAGTTCCAAACTTGTGTTGCTGCAGAACGCTGTGCCAGGGATGGTGTTGTCGGACAATCTGCTGGATCGTTACGGCAAGGTCTTGCTTTCCGAAAAAACCGTTCTGGATGAAAAGCACCTGGAATCCTTGCGGCGTCACAACATTGAAATGATTCCGATTGTTGACGAAGATCTGACGGTGGAGGAAAGGGCGGCGCAAATGGAAGCGCGCCTGGCTCGCCTGGAGCGGCTTTTCAGAAAGGGCGCTTACGGCAACCCGGAAGTCAATGCCAATGATTGGCTGCGGGTTTGCTTGCGACACTATCGTCAAGGAACAGCCGAATGAAAATCTCACTTGACGAAGTTATCAAAAATATCGAGGGGCTGCCCTCGATGCCGTCGGTTGTGATGAGCGTGCTTCGGAGTATCGATCAGGAGGAGGTTGATACTTATCAGTTGACCAAAAAAATCATGCTGGATCAGGCGCTCACGGCCAAGATTCTGCGCTATGCCAATTCGGCGTTTTACAACACGCAGTCCAAGGTGACCACGATTCAGCAAGCCATCAACTTGATCGGCATTTCGGGTGTGCGCAACATGGTCATGACCACGATGCTGCAATTTAGTTTTCCCGAAGTGAAGTGCAAGGGGTTTGACAGCCAAGTGTACTGGCGCCATTCCGTGGCTGCCGCTGTTTGTGCGAAAGTCTTTGCGCGAAACTTGCAGTTGAACCAGGATTACGCCTACACGGCAGGATTGCTGCACGATATCGGGCGTTTGGTTATGGCCTCACGCTTTACCCGGCATTACGAGTATGCGCTGGCATATCGTGCCGAGCAGGATTGTTATTTGATGGAAGCCGAGCGGGCCGTGTTTGGCACGGATCATGCGGAAATCGGCGAGTTGCTGGGGAAGCACTGGCAATTTTCCGACGGCATACGAAGCGCCATCGCCAAACATCATGAACCGGATGTCAGCGCAGGTGATCAAGTCGCCGCCATTGTGCATATTGCCGATGCGATTGTGCATGGTTTGGATTGTTCAGCAGAGCCGAACGATCTGGTGCCGCCCTTGTCGATGGCCGTCTGGCAGGCCTTGCAGATGGATTGCACGAGGGCGAAACGGATTTTCCGGGAAACCGAGTTGCGATCCGAAGCGGCGCGGTTTGAGATGGCCATTTAACCAGGCCGATTGAATCAAATCAATGGGCGCGTTGTGATGCGCGATCTTCTTTCCGGCGCGTGCGTCAATGGCATGCTGGCGTGAGGTATCATAGCCAGCATATGCACACCTTCCTCTGGCACGATTACGAAACCTTTGGCGTCAATCCTCGGCGGGACCGCCCTGCGCAATTTGCCGCCATCCGCACGGACGCGCAACTCAATGAGGTGGGCGAACCCCTGATGTTGTACTGCCAGCCAGCCCCCGATTATCTTCCCGATCCGCAAGCCTGTTTGATTACCGGCATCACGCCGCAACACTGTCTTGCAAAAGGTTTGACGGAATATCGTTTCGCTGCAGAAATTGAGCGCGCCTTTTCCCAACCCTACACGATTGGCGTGGGCTACAACTCCATTCGTTTCGACGATGAGGTGACCCGTTTTCTCTTCTGGCGCAATCTGATTGATCCGTACGCGCGCGAATGGCAAAACCATTGCGGACGCTGGGATATCCTGGACGTGGTACGCGCTGCCTATGCGCTTCGACCCGAAGGGCTGGTGTGGCCCACCAACGGCGACGGGCGCGCCAGTTTCCGGCTGGGAGATTTGACTCAGGCGAACGGCTTGCAGCATGATGCTGCGCACGATGCGCTCTCCGATGTGCGTGCGACCATTGCGCTGGCCAGACTGATTCGCGATCACCAGCCACGACTATTCGATTACTGTTTGAGCTTGCGTCAGAAAGACAAGGTGGCGGATGCGATTGGACTGCAACTGGAACCAGCCCAGCGTCGCCCCTTCTTGCACATCTCAGGCCGATTTTCGCCGGATCGCGGGTGCCTGGCCCTGATGCTGCCGCTCGCGCAGCATCCCACTAATAAAAATGAAATCATAGCCTGGGATTTATCGGCGGACCCGGCCGAATTGCTCTCGCTCGATGCGGAGGCGATCCGCACCAGAATGTTCACCAAAGCAGACGATTTGCCGGAAGCGGTGGATCGGTTGCCCATCAAGACCATCCACCTGAATCGCTCGCCGATTGTGATCAAGGATTTGCGCACGCTTTCGTCAGACATGGCAGAAAAATGGGGCGTCAATATGGATGTGGCGTCCAAGCATGCGCAGCATGCCGTGACCCCGGAACTGGACAAAAAAATGAGCAGCATCTGGCGGGAGGTTTACCGTCAGTCTCCGCAGACAAAACCCGATGTCGATGAAGATTTGTATGGCGGCTTTATCGGCAATGCCGACCGGCGGCAACTCAATCGCGCGCGATCGCTTTCGCCGCAGGCACTGGCCACAGCGCGATTCAGTTTTGAAGACGGGCGGATGGAAGAGCTGCTGTTCCGTTATCGTGCGCGGAATTTTCCGGAAACCCTGTCGTTAGAGGAGCGCGCGACTTGGCAGGCGCATTGCAAAACACACTTGCAGCATTATGCAGCTTGGCTGGAAACCGTTGAGGCGCTTCGTTCGACTGCGCCGCCGCAGGGGTTGGACACACTAAACGCACTGGCAGATTATGGCCAGCAGTTGCGCGACGATGCGTGAGGCCGATGCGAAGATTCGTGTGATTGAGTGAGCGTCTCCGCTAGTTCAGCGCGTTGCGCTGAAAACCTAGATGACGTAGTCCATCGCATTCACGGTTTCTTCAAACCATTTCAGCAAATCGGGTAGCGCCATCGCACCGTGTTGCGATTTGCGGAGTCCTTCGTAAGCAATGTCCACCATTTGCCAGAGCGCTTCGCGAACCAAAAATTCCAGCTCCAGCATGACTTGTGGGTCATTGTCAAACTGAATCAATGTGGCCATGGGCGTGTAGGGATCGTAGCCTGCATCCATCAGGTTCTTGATTAAGGTTGCAAAACGCTCGTTGATCAGGTCCAATAATTCGGCTTGCATAGGTGACATTGGCTGCGTTTTGCAATTCTCAAAGGTGGTGCGCCAATCACGGATGGCGGTGGCCAGCTTTTCTGCCTGCATGATGATGCCGAGGTCGAAGGGTTGTTTGTTCGGGGTATTGTCGTCACCAAACAGTTTCTTGTTCAGTTGCAGCAAGGGTGCGCATAAGGCACTGTTCAGTTTCTGGTGGTTGAGCTTGAGCATGACCGAAAGACGCATAGCGCTCTCTTGCTTGTTTCCAGAGAATAAGGTGCACGCCATTTCGGCCAGCATCAGGATTTGCGAGTGAAGGCCGATCTCATCGCCTTGGAGTCCGCGCGGGTATCCGCTGCCGTCCAGGCGTTCATGATGTTCGTAGACAGCGCGACTGACATCCGGATGATAGGCGGGATGTTTGCTCAGCATCAGATAGGCTGTAATGGGATGTGAGTAAAGATGCTGGCGTTCGTGGCTGACGAGACGTCGACCGTGCGTCATCAAGGAAGGGTCAACTTGCAGCATGCCCAGATCATGAAAAATGCCCGCAGCAGCAACAATTTGCAAGTCTTGCTCAGAAACTTCTGCTTTTATCGCAATATACAGCGCAAACAAGGTCATGCGGATGCTGTGGTCATACAATTCGTGACGTTGATCGCGTGCTACCGTCAGTTTTGCCGCAAGCGGCGGCAGAAGTGGGATGGACTGGATGGTGCGCAGGATGATGTCGCGTGTGCTCGCTTCGTCACGAATGGCGTTGAAGCAGGGAGATTTGTCCGAGTCCAGCAATTTATGCGCGTAGGCGCTTAACGCCTGCGAGGTGACAATATCCTCCAATCGCAAGGAATCTTCCAGCGATTGAATGATTTTCTCTTTTGCTTTTTGTCGGATAACCGAGAGGTCATTTTCTGTCAGGCTGTCGATACTGCGGATCGCGTGCATCGATGAAGCGTGGGCGTTCTGTCGGGGTTCAAAATGACCGTTTTCTTTCGGCGCGGCTTGTTCAAGTAATCTATTCATTTCGTGGGGGAGGAATGCGGGGGGCAATGTCTTGAGAGAAGAAATCCGGGAGCACTGTATGACTAATCATGGATCATTTTTTTCAGCGGGCCAAACATTTCCCCAACCCAATTGCTCATGGCGTCTCAATAGGTGAAGAGGTGTTGCGGAAAAGGCGTGATTTTTGTGAGAGGCGCCATCATTTTCAAATCAAAAAACTTGAAGTTTAAAGACTCGAAATATTAGAAGCAATGCTTGACTGGTAACACTAGGGATTTTTTTGGACTCCACCAAACGTTTGCAGTGACGGTTCGTTCCTTTTGTGGTGGCAGCCAGAGAGGGGGTTGATTTTTTGTTATTGAGATGCGAGGGGGGCGGCGAGTAACGTGGCGTTCGCTGAAAAAATTCAGTGGCGATCTAGTTCAGTGACGGAACGTTTTAGGTGATGGACGCGAGATTTTATTTCGTCTCTTGCATATCTTGCGGTCGCGGCTTGGTGTGATGGCGCCTTTTTTAATGTTGTTCGTTCAACGTACGTGTGCGAATCCGGCGGCGTTTTCTGCTGGCACTGGTTGGAAGCGACACTCTGATTTGCAACAGCTCGTTCAGCCGCCAACGCACGCGGTGATTGATGGAATCCGGCGCGAAGTCGCCGACCGCATCTGGTTTCCCAGCGGGGATGCCCGTCAAAATTTCAATCGCTTGATCGATATCATCGATGGCATGGATGTGAAATTTTCCATCTTTGGCCGCCGCGACCACATCCGCGCGCAGCATCAATTGGTTCACATTCGTGGCGGGAATCAGCACGCCCTGATCGCCGGTCAATCCGCGCGCGACGCACAGATCGAAAAAACCTTCAATTTTTTCGTTGACGCCGCCGATGGCTTGCGCCTGTCCATGCTGGTTGACGGAACCCGTAATGGCCAGGGACTGTTTGACAGGCACTTCGGCGAGCGATGACAGCAGCGCGCACAGTTCCGCCATGGAAGCGCTGTCGCCCTCGATGTGACTGTACGTTTGTTCAAACACGAGGCTGGCATTGAGTGACAGCGGCTGGCGGGCGCTGTAACGTGTGGCGAGGAAAGATGAAAGAATTAATACGCCTTTGGAATGCAACGCGCCTCCCAAGGCGACTTCGCGTTGAATGTCGATCACTTCCCCATCGCCTAATCGCGTCGTGGCCGTGATGCGTGTCGGCTGGCCGAAGGCATAATCGCCCACCTGTAAAACGGATAGCCCATTGACTTGACCAACGCGCGATCCGCTGCTGTCGATCATGATCGTGCCACGCAGGATTTCATCAAACAATCGGCGTTTAATGCGATCAGACCGTCGTACCCAGGCATCAATGGCTTGTTGCACATGATCTGCTGTGACAATTTTTCCGTTTTCGGCATGCGCCCAGTATTCGGCTTCATGCATCAGGTTGCTCAGACGCTGCATGTGCAGCGAAATTCTTTCTGCATCGCCTGCATCCCGCGCGCCGTATTCGATGATGCGGGCAACCGCACCCCGATCGAATGGCAGAAGTTTATGATCGTGCGCCGTTTCTGCGATGAGTCGCGCATAGTCGAGTTGAGAGTCGTTGTTCCGAACGACATCGTCTTCAAAGTCGGCAGCAATTTTGAACAGCTTTCCAAAATCCGGATCGTACATTTGCAGCAGGTAGTAATAAATCCGCTCGCCAAAAAGAATGACTTTCACCTTGAGGGGAATCGATTGCGGCTCCAGCGAGACGGTGGTGACCATCCCCACCATTTGCATGACGGATTCGATGCGGATTTCTTGCGTGATCAGCGCACGCTTTAATCCCTCCCACGCAAAGGGCAGACTGAGCAGTTTGTGAATGTCGAGCATGAGATAGCCGCCATTGGCGCGGTGGAGCGCCCCTTGCCGGATCAACAGGAAATCGGTAATCAAATTGCCGAAGCGAGCGATATGTTCGACCCTGCCGAACAAATTTTGAAAGGTCGGATTGTCTTCCATGATGACCGGCGCGCCCTTGGCCGCTCCATCGTCCGTACCCCCATCCAGCAGCACATTGATCTGGTAGCGGCGCAGAGGCGGGAGTTCTTCGTTATGCATGAAACCCGCTTCCGACTTCCGGAAAATTTGCGCATTCTCGATGACATCCCGCTTGACCGCTTCCAGATAAGTGACGGTGTCCGGATAAGCCGTGTAACGGCGCACCAGATCATCGACCAGCGAGCCGACAGCAAAAATGGTGACTTCCCGATTGAGTTGTCGCAGCCGGTCGCGATGTTCTTTGCGCCAATCCAGCACTTGCAACAGGAGGTTTTCCAGTTTCTTTTGCAGTGCGGCGATTTTTCTTGCAAAGTCATCTTTTTCTTCTTCAGACAATTTCTCAAAGGCTTCTTCACTGAGCACTTCACCGTTTTTTTCGGCGGCAAAGGAAAATCCTTCTGGCGTGCGCATCAGGGCGATGCTGTCCTTTTCCGCTTCATTGGCCAGGTCGATAAACGCTTTCTTTTGAATTTCGTTGAGCTCGGCATCCAGCTTGTCTACGCGTGAACGGTATTCCTCGCCATCAAACATGGCCGGAATGGAAACCTGCAACTCCTTGATCAGTTGTTGCATGTCGCCCCGCAATTGCTCGCCTTTCCCGTGCGGCAGGCGCAAGACGATGGGTTTGGTCGGGTCGATAAAATTGTTGGCATAGCACCAGCTGTCCGCTGCGGGTTCTTGGTGTGCTCGAGCCGTCAGAAAACGCGACATCATGCCGTGACGCCCGGACCCAGGTGGCCCCATGACGAACAGGTTGAAGCCAGAATGTTGCATTTCGACGCCAAATTTGACCGCATCGAACGCTTGTTTTTGCACGATGGCTGCAGGTTGATCAATCAATTGTGCCGTCGAGTCGAAAGGCAAGGTCGCTAGATCGCAGGCGCGGTAAAGCTGTTCTGCCGTCAAGGGAGTCATTGCGGGGCGGGGTTTCATGAGCAGACCTCTCGTTGGAATAGCTTAACCATAAGGGCCTCTGCCATTCGGCGTTTTGAGGGGCGTCAACCTTGCTCAAGTTCAATGATGTGCCCGCGGAGGCGAGGGTGAATGCAGCAAGTTTGTGTTAACGCAATGAGTGCAGCGAAATCACGCCGCACCATGGAGCTGAACTCCTGAGTGACTCGCCAGGGCGGTGCATCAGATCTGACTTCGATCCGGGAGGCCATCGTGACGCGACCCAACATTATTCACAAAACGCCATCGGACTTGCGGGTTCCCGCGAATCTCGCCGATTACGGCAGCGCGCGCGCCACATTTTCGTGGCAGTCGGTGAAGGACGCCATGCTCGGCTTGCCCGACGGCGGCGTCAACTTGGCCTATGAAGCCATTGAGCGCCACGCGGTTGGCGATAGCGGCACTCGTGTGGCCTTCCGGTTTTTGAGCATGGATCACAGTCGCGACGTGACGTATGCGGAACTTTCCAGATTAACGAACCGTTTCGCCAACGTTCTCACAAAGCTGGGCGTTGGAAAGGGTGATAAGTTGTTCGTCCTGACCGGTCGCGTGCCGGCACTCTACATTTCGGTATTGGGCGCGTTCAAGAACGGCACGGTTGTCAGTCCCTTGTTCTCGGCCTTCGGGCCTGAACCCTTGATGACGCGACTCAATCTGGGCGAAGCGAAAGTGCTGGTCACCACCGAGCTGCAATATCGTCGCAAGCTGGAAAAAATGCGAGATCAATTGCCGCATCTGGATCATGTCCTGATTGTTGGTGAGGCAGGCAAACCGACGCCGAACCTCCCCGACACCTTAAGTTACGACGCGTTGATGGCAGAAGCATCGGACAACTTCGATATCGTTTCGACACAACCCGAAGACATGGCGCTGCTGCATTTCACCAGCGGTACCACTGGCACGCCGAAAGGTGCCGTGCATGTGCATGGGGCCGTGGCAACGCACTGGGCGACCGGCAAATACGCGCTGGATTTGCATGCCGACGATATCTTCTGGTGTACCGCCGATCCCGGTTGGGTGACGGGCACTTCTTACGGCATCATCTCCCCCTTGCTGCATGGCGTCACGTCGATTGTTGATGAAGCCGAGTTCGATGCGGAACGCTGGTATCGCATTTTGCAGGATCAGCAGGTGACCGTGTGGTACACCGCGCCTACCGCGATTCGCATGTTGATGAAAGCCGATGCGGCAATCGCCAAAAAATATGCGTTCCCCAAGCTGCGCTTCGTCGCCAGCGTGGGTGAACCATTGAACCCGGAAGCGGTTTGGTGGGGCAAGGAAGTGTTGGGTTTGCCGATACACGATAACTGGTGGCAAACGGAAACAGGTGGCATTATGATCGCCAACACGCCCGCCTTCGACATCAAACCGGGATCGATGGGCCGACCGCTTCCGGGTATTGACGCTTACATCGTCGAGAACGATGGCAAGGGTCATGTGCGCATCATTGACGAACCGGACAAGGAAGGTGAACTCGCATTGAAATCCGGCTGGCCCTCCATGATGCGCGGGTATCTGAACAACGAAGAAAAATACAAGCGTTGCTTTGTTGGCGATTTGTATCTGACAGGCGATCTCGCCAAGCGTGACAAGGATGGTTATTTCTGGTTCGTTGGACGCAGTGACGATGTGATCAAGTCGGCGGGACATTTGATCGGTCCGTTCGAAGTGGAAAGCGCCTTGATGGAACATCCAGCGGTGGCGGAGGCCGGGGTGATCGGCAAGCCGGATCCGACGGTCGGCGAAGTGGTGAAAGCGTTCGTCTCGTTGAAGGCCAACTACACGCCGTCCGAAGCCTTGCGGATGGAGTTGCTCGCTCATGTTCGCAAAAAAATGGGCGCGGCCATTGCGCCGAAAGAAATCGACATCCTCCCTGCCTTGCCCAGAACGCGCAGCGGCAAGATTATGCGGCGGCTGCTGAAGGCGCGCGAACTCGGGTTGCCGGAAGGCGATTTATCGATGCTGGAGGGCGGCGCATGAATATGACGTATGACAAAGCCATGTCGATGTCGCTGCTCAGCGACATGGTGCGTATTCGCCGAATGGAAGAGAAAGCCGCAGAACTCTATAGTGCCGCGAAAATCCGGGGGTTTCTGCATTTGTACATCGGCCAGGAAGCCGTTGCGGTAGGCGCCTTGCGTGCCATTTCACCGGAAGACAACGTCGTGGCAACTTACCGTGAGCATGGGCATGCGCTTATCAAGGGCATCTCCATGAAAGCCATCATGGCCGAGATGTTTGGCAAGCAGGAAGGGTGTTCGCATGGTCGAGGCGGGTCGATGCATTTGATCGATCGCGAATCCCGTTTTTTCGGTGGTACGGCGATTGTCGCCAGCGGCATTCCCATGGCAGTCGGTGTCGCATTGGCCGACAAGATGAACGCCTTGCCGCGTGTCACCGCCTGTTTTTTTGGCGATGGCGCCATGGCAGAAGGCGCCTTCCACGAATCGATGAACCTCGCTTCGTTGTGGCAATTGCCAGTTCTTTTCTTGTGTGAAAACAATTTTTACGCAATGGGGACGGCGCTGGATCGTTACGAGTCGCAAACGGATTTATGCGTCAAGGCAGCCAGCTACAAGATGCCAGCCGTCAGGGTGGACGGCATGGATGTGATTTCGGTTCATGAAGCGATCAAGCTGGCCATGTCGCATGTGCGCGCCGGTGCGGGGCCGTATTTTGTGGAATTGCAGACGTATCGTTTCCGTCCGCATTCCATGTATGACCCGGACCTGTATCGCGAGCGGGGTGAAATAGATGAATGGAAAAAACGCGACCCGATACAACTTTTTGTTGATCGTCTCAAACAGGAAAGCAAATTGACCGGCACCGAATATGCGGCGATTGTCGCGCAGGCCGACCTTGAAGTGCAACAAGCAATCGATTTTGCAGAAGCCGGTACGCTGGAACCGGTCGAAAATTTACTGAAGGACGTTCATACGCCGGAGCCGTTGAGATGAAGATCACTTATCGTGAAGCCGTGCGACAAGCCATGCATGAGGCGCTGAAGGCCGACAAGCGCGTGTTTCTGATGGGCGAAGATGTGGGCCGCTATGGGGGGTCGTATGCGGTATCGAAAGGGTTTCTTGCGGAGTTTGGCCCGGAGCGCATTCGGGATACGCCACTGTCGGAATTGACGTTCGTTGGCGCAGGAATCGGCGCGGCACTCAATGGCATGCGTCCGATCGTCGAAATCATGACGGTAAATTTCAGCTTGCTGGCGTTGGATCAGATTGTGAACATTGCGGCCTTGTTCCGGCATATGACGGGTGGGCAATTCAGTGTACCCATTGTCATTCGGATGGCGACGGGGGCGGGGCGACAATTGGGCGCTCAACATTCGCACAGTCTGGAAGGCTGGTATGCGCACATTCCCGGCATCAAGGTACTGGCGCCCGCCACCCTTGCTGATGCGCGTGGCATGCTGGCGCCCGCCTTGCGCGACCCCGATCCGGTCATCATTTTCGAGCACGCACAGCTTTACAACATGGAAGGTGATCTGGGTGAAGACTCAGCAGAATGGCAGTGCGATATTGAAACGGCTGCTGTGCGCAAGACGGGCAGTGATATCACCTTCATCACGTATGGTGGGAGCTTGCCGAAGGTCATGCAAGCTGCCGAGCAGTTGGAGGCCGACGGCATGCATGCGGAGGTGATCGATTTGCGTGTGTTGCGCCCGTTGGACAAAAACACCATCATTGAATCAGTGCGCAAGACGCATCGCGCGATTATTGTGGATGAAGGCTGGAAGACTTGCGGACTATCGGCGGAACTGATGGCGATCATCATGGAAAATGCCTTCTTTGAACTGGATGCACCGGTTGCGCGCGTTTGCACGAAAGAAGTGCCGATTCCTTACGCGAAGCATCTGGAAGAGGCTGCCTTACCGCAAGTGGAAGACGTAGTGATGGCAGCCAAAAACATGCTGCGCCAAGTCTGACGAGCGCGTCATGATTGCCTTCACGCTCCCCTCTCTTGGCGCCGATATGGACAAAGGCAAGCTCGTCCAGTGGAAAATTGCGCCTGGCGATGTGGTCAAACGCGGGCAAATCGTTGCTGTGATCGAAACGTCGAAAGCGGCCGTCGATGTGGAAATCTGGCACGACGGTACTGTACAGGAATTGCTGGTGGCACCAGGGACGATCGTGCCAGTCGGGACGACGCTGGCAACGCTTCTGGAAGCGGGAGAAGACGCGAATCGTGTCGTGATGCCACCGAAGGCTGCGCCAACATTGGCGCAGCCAGAAATCGCCACACAGACCGAAACGCTCTCGACAAAAATATCACCTGCATCTGCGATACCCGCCTCAATGCCGGAGATTACCTCCGGCAGGCGTCGCGTCTCGCCTGCCGCGCGCCGACATGCGGAAGCGGCGGGGTTGTCTCTCGATGCGATTGCCGGTACAGGACCGGACGGCGCTGTCACCTTGCAAGACGTGGAACAAGCCATCGCGGTACAGAAAACAACGCAAGCGTCTGTTCAAGAAGTGTCGAAACTTCCCACTGCGGATGCGGATAAACACAGCGACATGCGCAAGGCGATTGCGGCAGCAATGAGTCGCTCCAAGCGAGAAATCCCGCATTACTATCTGAGCGAAACCGTACCGATGAAAAAGGCACAGCGCTGGTTGACGGTCGCGAACGAAAAACGCTCAATCACCGATCGCATCCTGATGGCGACACTACAACTAAAAGCTGTAGCGCTTGCGCTGAAACAGTTTCCGGACATGAACGGGTTTTATGTGGAGGGTGCATTTCGTTCCGGAGCAGGCATTCACATCGGCGTGGCGATTTCTTTGCGCCAAGGCGGCTTGATTGCGCCTGCGATACATGATGTTGCAGATAAGTCGCTTGAACAAATCATGCGCGATTTGATGGACCTGGTGAAGCGCACGCGCGCCGGAACGCTGCGGGGTTCGGAATTGATGGATCCGACGATCACCGTGACCAATCTGGGTGAGCAAGGTGTGGAATCCGTCAGTGGCGTGATTTATCCGCCGCAAGTGGCGCTCGTTGGGTTCGGTCGCGTCAGTGAACGGCCATGGGTGGAGAACGGCGGACTGTTTGCGATCCCGATGATGACGGCCACATTGGCGGCAGATCATCGCGTCTCGGATGGGCATCGCGGCGGCTTGTTTCTGGCGGCGATTCGCGATGCGCTGCAAAAGCCGGAAACCTTATAAAACGATACGCTGAGGTGACTATGGATCGGCAAGGCTTACGCAAAGTGGTGATTGGCACACTCCGCACGATTGCGCCGGAAGTGGAAGAAAGCGAATTGATGGACACCGAACCGTTGCGCAATCAAGTCGATCTGGATTCGATGGACTGGTTGAACTTTTTGATCGGCTTGCACGAAAAACTCAAGGTGGATATTCCCGAAGCGGATTACCAGGGGTTGGTGACCTTGGAGAATGTGCTGGATTATTTGAGCAGGAAACTCGCCTGATCCCCTCCCCCTTTCAGGGGTAGGGTGGGGGTGTGACGCTTGATTTATTGCCCCGGATTCGTAATATCTTCGTGAATCGCATTGATGGCATCGATGATTTCATCCGTTAAATGCACGGTGAGCGCATCGATGTTTTCCTTCAGATGTTCCAGTTTGGTCGCGCCGATGATGGTGGCGTCGATGAACCAGCGGGAATAGCACCAGGCGAGCGCCATTTGTGCGGGCGTGAGTCCGTGATCGCGGGCGAGTTCCACATAGCGTTTGGCCGCTTCGATCATGGTCGGACGCAGGAAACGCGGGCTCCAAGTGGAGGGGAAAATCGTCAGGCGTCCTCGTGCTTCCGGGTTGTCGATGTATTTGCCGGTGAGCTGACCAAAACCAAGCGGACTGTAAGCGATGAGACCGACGTTTTCGCGGAAGCAGACTTCATCCAGATCCGTTTCAAAGATGCGATTGCCGAGGTGATAGGCGTTCTGGATGGAGGCGATGCGCGGCAAGCCTTTCATTTCCGATTGCTTGATGTATTCGCACACGCCCCAGGCTGATTCGTTGGAAACGCCGACGTGGCGAATTTTGCCTTCGGTGATTAATTTGTCCAGGGCTTCCAGCGTGTCTTCAATGGCGGTGCAGGGACGTTCGGCTTCCGGGTTGAACGTGCGTTGTCCGAAAACGGGGACGTTGCGACTGGGCCAGTGAATCTGATAAAGATCGATGGTGTCGGTTTGCAGACGTTTCAGGCTGGCTTCGACGGCGGCACGGAGGTTGACTTCGTTGATGTCGTTTTTGCTGCCGCGAATCCAGTCGATGCTGCGTGCCGGACCGGTGATTTTGGTGGCGAGAATGACCTTGCTGCGATTTCCTGTTTTTTTCAGCCAGTTGCCGATGATGCGTTCGCTCGCGCCTTGTGTTTCCACGCGCGGCATGACGGGATAGACTTCCGCCGTATCGATAAAATTGATGCCGCGTTCGATGGCGTAGTCCAGCTGGGCATGCGATTCTGCTTCGCTGTTTTGCTCGCCGAACGTCATCGTCCCCAAGCAGAGCTTGGTAACGCGCAGGTTGCTGGTGCCGAGCGGAATTTTTTGCATAGCGCTCCGTGATATGCAACGGCGATTTTACGGCGTCTTTCGCAGCGCCTCGGCGCATTCGCGTACGAGCGCGGTGCCACGATAAATCAGGCCCGTGTACAACTGAACGAGATCGGCTCCGGCCGCGATTTTATCTTTTGCGTCGTCGCCGCTCATGATGCCGCCAACACCGATGATCGGCATCGCGCCGCCCAATTCCGTTTTGAGCGCACGGATGACCTGGGTGGACATGTGGGTAACCGGCGCGCCGGAAAGTCCGCCTGCCTGCTCGGCATGCCGCATGCCTTTGACAGCATCGCGCGTAATGGTGGTGTTGGTGGCGATCACGCCATCCATCTTGTGCCGAATGAGTGCATCGGCAATCGCTTTGATTTGTTCGTTGTCGATGTCCGGCGCGATTTTGACGGCAACCGGTACGTAGCGTTTGTGCTGCTCGGCGAGCTTGAGCTGTTCGGCCTTGACGGCACCGAGCAGCGCATCCAGTTCGTTGGCGCCCTGCAACTGGCGCAAGTCTTTGGTGTTGGGCGACGAAATATTGACCGCAACGTAGTCGGCGTAGGGATAGACTTTTTGCAGGCAAATGACGTAATCGTCGGCGGCGCGTTCAATGGGCGTGTCCGCATTCTTGCCAATGTTCAGACCGAGGATGCCTTTTTTCTCGCGATAAAACCGCGACGCGCGAATGTTGGTGACAAACTGATCGACGCCTTTGTTGTTGAAGCCCATGCGATTGATGAGGCCTTGCGCAGCGGGCAGGCGAAACATGCGCGGTTTCGGATTGCCGGGTTGTGGGCGCGGCGTGACAGTGCCGATTTCCAGAAAACCGAATCCCATGCCCGCCACGCCATCAACGTAGGTGCCATCTTTATCCAGCCCGGCGGCGAGTCCCACCGGGTTCGGAAAGGTCAGTCCCATCACGGTGCGGGGATCATCCTTGGGTTTGGGGAGGAGCGTGGTGGCACCGAACATGGCCGCGTATTTCAGCGAGGTCATGGTGAATGAGTGCGCGACTTCGGGGTCAAGCGCAAACAGAACAGGGCGAGCGAGCTTGTAAAGAAATTTGTCACACATGATGAAAAGTATGGAAGTTCAAAAGGGTGCCAGCGGTTGCCAATTTTCAATCGCGGGCAAGTCAACGGTTTGCTGCAGGTGCGTTACGAATGCCGCTCTGGGGATCGGTGCGGCGCCGAGGCTGGCCAGATGGGCCGTTTCTTGCTGGCAGTCTATCATTGAAACGCCCTGTTTTTTCAGAAAGTGTACCAGCCAGGCGAGGGCGATCTTGGAAGCGTCCGAAACACGGGCAAACATCGATTCGCCATAAAACATGCGTCCGATGGCCACGCCGTAAGCACCGCCGACGAGTTCGCCATCCAGCCAGAGTTCGGATGAGTGCGCATGGCCCATGCGGTGTAACTCGCAATAGGCGTGAATGATGTTGTCGGTAATCCAGGTACCAAGGTCGTTTTTACGCGGGGCGGCGCAGGCCAGCATGACCTGTTCAAAGGCGCTGTCGAAACGCACTTGCCAGCGGCCGTCGGTCGCCATGCTTTTTTGCACCTGCTTAAGTTTTTTCTTGAGGCTGGCGGAAATCACAAAATGATCCGTGTGTAACACCATGCGCGGATCGGTGCTCCACCAGAGGATCGGTTGCCCTGCCGAGTACCACGGAAAAATTCCCTGGCGATAGGCCGCCAGCAATCGTCCGGGCGACAGATCCCCACCGGCGGCAAGCAGGCCGGGTGCGCCGGTCGCTTCAGAGAGCGCCTCGGCAACATTGGGAAAAGGATCACTAGATTGTAGCCAGGGAATCATCGCACCAAAAAAATGCTTAGTTGTGGTGCGGTTTCTAAAATATTGCGCCGCACCAAAAAAACGTCAAATAAAATCAATATGTTATGAGATGCCTCAAAATGGAACGTTTTTTGCTTATCTACACTAGTTTTCGTTGGATTATGCACTTTTATCGGGAGATTTTAGTATGGATGTGCTCAAAAACAGTGCCGACGCCTTGTTCATCTTGCTGGGCGCGATCATGATTTTAGGCATGCATGCCGGTTTCGCCTTTTTGGAACTCGGCACGGTGCGCAAGAAAAATCAGGTCAACGCACTTGTCAAAATTCTGGTCGATTTTTCAATTTCGACCATCGTGTATTTTTTCGTAGGCTACAGTATCGCCTATGGCGTGAATTTTTTCTCGGGCGCTGAAATTTTGTCGGACAAGAACGGGTTTGAACTCGTGAAATTCTTTTTCTTGCTGACTTTTGCGGCCGCGATCCCCGCGATTATTTCCGGCGGCATTGCCGAACGCGCCAAGTTCAATCCGCAATTGCTTGCAACCGCTGCATTGGTGGGCTTGTTTTATCCCTTCTTTGAGGGCATCGCGTGGAATCAGGCCTATGGCATTCAAGGTTGGCTGAAAGCCACTTTCGGTCAGGAATTCCATGACTTTGCCGGTTCGGTGGTGGTGCACGCATTTGGCGGTTGGGTGGCGTTGCCCGCCGTGATATTGCTCGGCGCCCGTCGTGGACGCTATCACAAGAGTGGTGCCATCGCGTCGCATCCGCCATCCAGCATTCCGTTTCTCGCGCTGGGCGCGTGGATTCTCACAGTGGGCTGGTTTGGTTTCAACGTGATGAGCGCGCAAACGCTGGACAAGATGAATGGACTCGTTGCGATGAATTCGCTCATGGCGATGGCGGGCGGCACGATTGTCGCGTGGGCGCTGGGCAAGAACGATCCGGGTTTCGTTTATAACGGACCGTTGGCCGGGCTGGTGGCGGTATGTGCGGGGTCGGATCTTATGCATCCGCTGGGTGCGTTGGTGACGGGCGGCATTGCCGGTGCGATTTTCGTCTGGATGTTCACGCTCGTGCAAAACAAATGGAAGATCGACGACGTATTGGGTGTCTGGCCATTGCATGGACTGTGCGGTGCGTGGGGTGGGATCGCGGCAGGAATTTTTGGGCTGAAAGCGCTCGGTGGTGTAGGCGGCGTGGCCTTCCTGTCGCAATTGATTGGCACGCTAATGGGGATTGCTATCGCGCTGATCGCAGGCGTGACGGTTTACGGTCTTTTGAAAAAGGCTGTTGGCCTCAGGCTGGATGATGAGCAGGAATACCAGGGTGCCGATCTCGCCATTCACAAAATTTCTTCTACACCGGAACGCGAGTCGAGTTGGTAGTGATCGTTCATCGCTAACAATAAAGTCTGTCACGTTGCAATAAAGTCTGTCCGAAAATTTGGCCAGCAAGCAAGTGTGACAGACTTATTTAACTCTTATTAACTCTTAGAAATGGGAGGCCGGTAGTTTGGGTGACCTTCCGTGCGTTCGCCACGTGCATTTATCCAGAAGAATTTTGCATGATGACGATACACATTGGCGGCATCTGATAAATCAAATGCTTTTGCCAACACAAGGCTGAGAAGAAGTCTGACGATTTCCAAAGTATCTTCGTAGAATGATTCTATATCCTTGTCAGTAGTGTCCGCGAAAGAAGCCTTTGTCGGTGTGATTTGTCGATGAGCTAAATGCTCATGTCGTAATGTGCGAACTTCTTTAAGGATCGCATGCTCGGAACCACCTTCCAAATATTTTTGAATGAGGTTTATTACTTCTTTTCGTTTTTCATCCAGCTCGACCTCTAAGAAATTAACGATTCCTGAAGCTGAAAGACCAGTATTGGCGGCTCTTTCTGAGACAAGAGCATTGAAAATATCTTTTTTTTGCAATTTGTCTCTGATGTTTGTCATGCGAATAGCTTGCTTATTGCTGTCCCAAAGCCTCATTAACGCAAGCAGCATTTCCCTTCTTAGCGCAGATCGAATGATTTGGAAAGAATGTGTGGCAAAGGATTCCCCCATTCGTTCAAAAAGATCTTCGTCGTAAGCTGTCGGCTTCCAAGTTTCGTGAAGCATGACTGCTGTAGCAGCTTCATCCTCCGCTGCTTTTACGCTCGCTTTCAATTTGTTGAGACGCTCTTCTGGCGTCAGCTCTTCGTGTGCCATCGCCGACAGACTTTGAATTAATTTGCTAATTTTGGGCGCCAATAAAATCAATTGGTTACGCATGCTATTGTGACAGACTTTATTGTTAGCCATCAGTAGTGTTGATGGTATTTCGGCGGCCTTAGCCGCCGGGATAGCCCGGTCCCATTATGTCGTGCGAGTGGAATCCGAAAGATCCGCCGCGCTTTACTTTGGTGTCGTCTGCAAAGAATAATCGCAGCGCTTCCGTGACGGTGGCAAATGCAACCTGATCCCATGGGATTTCGGATTCGGCAAACATGCGCACTTCAAGGCTTTCTTTGCCAGGATCGAATTCCAGATTGAGCAACGTAGCCCGATAGAAAAGATGCACTTGATGGAAAGCGGGAAGATTAATCAGTGAATGAAGCGGGAGCAATTCGAAATTCGCACCCGCCTCTTCGTTCGTTTCGCGTATCGCAGCTTCGGTGGTGGTTTCCTTGTTTTCCATGAAGCCGCCGGGCAGGGTCCAGTAGCCGTGACGCGGCGCGATGGCGCGTTTGCACAGCAGCACTTTCGTTTCACCGTTTTCTTCCCAGGTCGGGAGCGTGCAAATCACCAGTTTGGGATTCTGGTAGTGAATGGTGCCGCAGCTGCGACAGACGTGGCGCGGCAAAGTATCGTCAGGCGGCACTTCAAGAGTAACGGGGTGCGCGCAGGTTGAGCAGAATTTCATGATACGAATCGGGGCGGGTCAGGGATGGACGTGCGGTTAAAGGAAATTCGCGGCAAAGAAAGGGCAGTGCAGTTGTCACAAACAAGAGGGCAGTTTACCACCGGCGCCGATGACGCATCTTGGCCGACGATTTCCTGAGCGGTGCTGTCTTGCGTGAAAAGCGATCAGTTCGGGGCAGTATGATCTATCTGTTTGCACTTACTCTCAGGGTGTTGTATAATGCAAGGCTCAGACGCGGGGTGGAGCAGTCTGGCAGCTCGTCGGGCTCATAACCCGAAGGTCGTAGGTTCAAATCCTGCCCCCGCAACCAAACAAATAAAGCGCTTAGCCCGACCAGACTGGTTGGGCTTTTTGCTTTTCGGCTTATCTTGAGGCAGAACACCACTTGCGGCTGGCGCGCATTGCGCGATCCGTCAAGAAATCGCCATAGAATTTGCAAGAAGCTGCGCGACCTTATTTCCCGAAACATCTTTTTTATGTAAGAATCAACACTAGCAAAGGTCATTCTTTACGGAATTTTTGCCTACATAACAAAGAGGGGGCGATATGTACTACAGCATTTGTACGAGTTCTGCGAGCAGTCCTTTGGCCGACAGTGACCTCATGAACATCAAGGCGAAGTCAAGAACGGAATGTGAAAAATCGGGGGTGACCGGCTTGCTGGTTTTCCATCGCAACACCTTCATCCACTACTACGAAGGTGACAAGGAAAATGTCAAAAAAATTCTGGCGTCGATTGGCAAAGACAAGCGTTACAAAGGCGTGAAATCGGTCAGCGAAGGCAAGCTCAAGGATCGGCAATTTGCCAATTCTTCGATGGAGCTGCGCGTGCTGGACAAGGACCCGCTCTTTACCGCGGACGATCTGAAACAGGACAGTGCCGGCGTGAAGAAACTGATCAACGATTGTTTCATGAAGATCACGTGATTTTTTAATCCACGGCACATCTGCGGTGTCGTGGGCAGGCGTTCAATACAAAAAAGCCGGTCATGGGTGCGACCGGCTTTTTTTTACGCGTCAGTTACGGGTTGAGCAGGCGCGCCTTGTCCTCTTCGATGTCAGACATGAGCGCCTGCCGTTTTTCTGCGGGCAAGGCTTCAAAGTGTTGGTGCCCCCGGCTGACGCAATAGTCGATCTGCAGGAGGGTCACCTTGTTGGGTTGTTTTTTCAGTCGGTCCAAGGCCCAACGAATGTCGGCTTCATTGGCGCTCAGACGTTCTGCCCGATCGAGCCAGACCCGATAGAGCAATACCGCCACGTCAATTTCCTTGTCATTGTCTTTTTTGGCGCCAGACATGGTCGCCGCGCTGAGTGTCATGCAAGCCGCACACATCGCAGCGACACGCGCGGTCGATTGCTTTTTGAAGGCAGGGGGAAGTTCGGTAGCCAGGCTGCTGCAAGTGATTAGCAGGCAGGCCAGCGATGCAGAAAATCTGAATGTCATGATGATTTATTTGGCGAGCACTTTCATGGCTTGCTCAAGCCCCGAGAGCGTGAGCGGAAACATCCGGTTGTGCATGACGTCCTTCAGCAGCACGATGGTTCGGCTAAGGTGCCAGTAGTGTTCGCGTTCGGGATTGAGCCAGACGGCTTGTTTGTAGTGATCAACGAGGCGACGCATCCAGACGATGCCGGCATCCTGCGAGACGCTCCCATCCTGGTAGACGCATGGATCCAGCAACTCCGTTGTGCCCATGGTGCCATCGCCGACAATGATGAGTTTGTGATCCTTGCCGTACCTGTTCATGATGGTGTGCAGCGAATAGTGCTCCACGACGCGTGCGCCAACGTAGCGCCAGACGGAATCGCTCATGATATTGTGAAAATAGAACCATTCGAGCTGCTTGAATTCGGATTTCGCGGCAGAAAACAGTTCTTCGCACAATTTGAAATAGGGGTCCATCGAACCGCCGATATCAAACAGAATCAGCACCTTCACCTTGTTCTCGCGTTCGGGGCGCATCTTGATGTCGAGCCAACCCGCATTGCGCGCAGTGCTGGCGATGGTGTTGTCGAGATCGAGTTCCTCCGGCACGCCTTCGCGAGCAAACTTGCGCAAGCGGCGCAGCGCAATCTTGATGCTGCGGGTGTTGAACTCGATTTCATCGTCGAGCCCCTTGAATTCGCGGCTGTCCCACGCTTTGACCGCGCTGCGGTTGCCGGTTTCCGTGTTTTCGGCAGGCATGTCGTCTTCCCCCAAGCCACCTTGGGCGACGGGGCTGTTGCCGCTCTCGCCGAGAAGCGACGAACGCTGCTTATCCTCTTCTTCCGGTTCGAGATCTTTGCTGCGCTGCAGGATGGATTTCGGCATGACCGGCTGGGGGATGTCGGGTTCCAGTAGAAGATCGTCAGACGGAAGGTGCCTCGCCGCGTCGTTCAACATGTCTGCCAGCGTTTTTTCCGGCGTTTCGCCGTTTTCCGCGTGCAGTTTTTTAAAGTATTCGCCGAAAGCGACATCGAACTTGTCATAGTTCGCTTCGGTCTTCACCAGACACAGGCGCGAGAAGGCATAAAATTCATCGATGTTGTATCGCACCACACCGGCTTTGAGGCCGTCCAGTAATGCCAGAAACTCCGTCGTGGTGACCGGCAGGCGATGTTGCTTAAGATGCAGAAAAAAATCGATGAGCATCTAAAACGCGCTTGAAAAAATATTACGCTCTTTGCTTGTTGGACTGCACGATGCGCTGCAGCAGCCCGACGTCTTGCTCGTTCTTCACCAGCGCGCCGGTCATTGGCGGCAATTCGGTGCGCTTGTTATTGGTGTGCAAGGAGGCCGGATCAATACCTTCCGCATTGAGTAGCTTGAGCCAGTCGAGCAATTCCGACGTGGAGGGTTTTTTCTTGAGGCCGTTCACCTGACGCATTTCAAAAAAGACTTCGAGCGCTTCACGCGTGAGTTCGTCCTGCAATCCCGGAAAATGCACGTCCACGATTTGCTTCATGGTTTCCTTGTCGGGGAAAGCGATGTAGTGGAAGAAGCAGCGGCGCAGGAAAGCGTCCGGCAATTCCTTTTCATTGTTCGAGGTGATGATGATGACGGGACGATGCTTCGCGCGCACGAGTTCACGCGTTTCGTAGCAAAAAAATTCCATGCGGTCGAGTTCGCGCAGGAGGTCGTTCGGGAATTCGATATCGGCCTTGTCGATTTCATCAATCAGCACGACGGTCGGCACGTCCGATTCAAATGCCTGCCACAATACGCCCTTGATGATGTAATTGGCAATATTGGCAACCCGCTCATCCCCTAACTGGGAATCTCGCAGACGGGAGACGGCATCGTATTCGTACAGGCCGTGCTGGGCTTTCGTGGTTGATTTGATATGCCATTGCAAAAGCGGCATGTCCAGTGCTGCGGCCACTTCTTCGGCCAGCATGGTTTTGCCGGTGCCGGGTTCGCCTTTAACGAGTAGTGGGCGCTGGAGGGTAATGGCAGCATTGACGGCCAGTTGCAAATCGGCCGTGGCGATGTAGTTTGGGCTTCCTTCAAAACGCATGTGATTTCCTGAATGCTGAATCGGCGGGTTAACACGAACAGCCAGCCTGGTTGGCGGCGCGGATTCCTAGTGAGCGGTGTGTCTTCACGTGGTTTGTCAGTGAACGGACACCACTTCAAGCGTCGAAGTATAACAGCAGGATAGGGGGAGAAAACCGGAGAAATGGAGTGGGATTAAGTCGGTGTCCTGCTAGTAGCGGGAATCGTTACGCATGGCCGTGTGGGGGATTTGCACGTGTTCGAAGAAGCCGCGGCCAAGGCGTCGCAGGCCGGAGTCATCAGATGTGCGCGGGCCGAAAAAGACTTCGGAGAGATTGATGCCGATGCCGACAAACACGTGACGTTCCAGATCGTCGCCATGCGCGCGTTCGGTATTGCTGAAGCCGCGGGTGTAATAACCCGTTTGAAGTTCCAGATAGCGCATCGGCGTATTGCGAAAAGTGTCGGTGCCGGAAAGTTTGAGCGCGAGCAGATATTTTTGGCCAGAGTAATCGCCGAGCGGATCGAACCCTTTGTGACCGGACGGTTCGTATTCCATTCGGAAATCAACCCGATCACGCATGCCCGGTATGGCATGGCGGGCATAAGCAAAAGCCGAACCGAGCAGGTTCACTGTCATGTCTTCGTGAGAAAACCCATATTTACGGGAGAAGCCATCCATGACTTCGACGTATAGCAGCAGCCCAGACGAAAAGAGGGCAGATGTGCGTGCTGCTTGCTCGGGCGTGCGTCCTTGCATGATCAATCTTTCCGTGAGAACGTTGGTGATGGCGTAGCTGGTGAAGGCGTGGCCCAGCTTGTCAGCGCCGCCATAATCAGTCTGTGAGCTAAACCAGCCTTCCGAATTGGAGACCCATTTGCGCTGGCTGCCCCAGCGCCAATTGGCAATTCCGAGTGTGGTGGCACCAATGAAGGCGGCGCTGGCTTCCCATTGAATGTCGGCAAGGTCATTGGCGAAAACCGTTGATGTGTAAGTGTGCGGCAGGCCTTGCGCGTGCAATGTGCCGTTGCCGAAAAGAAAGGCCAAGAAGAGTAAACTGGACAAAAGCGCTTTCATCATGGCGCCCTTCGCAAAGAAGTGTCTCAATTATGGTGTGGGCATGTCATGCCGAAATTCTACGCCAATGGCAAGGGTGACAACGGGGCAGAAGACGAGAGAGTTAGCAACTTTTTTAAAAGAGATCAATGGAAGTTAAAGTAAAACATTGACGTGATCGCGTAGAGACGTGATCCCTCTCGAAAAAAGTTTGGAGGCTGAGAGCAAATTTTTCGATTAAGAAAAAGAAACAAGTGTCAACGTGGAAAGATTGCAAGAAATGTTTCCATGCTGACTTATATTGTATGGCCCGCAGCGGCTTTTAATTTTTAAAAAGGTCATCGGTTTCTGCCATAAAGGTGTTTGAGAAAGAATCGTTTTGCCTAATAATGTGGCTCTGGTTGGAAACGAAGGGAGTATCGGGTGTCCGGCAAGCAGAAAGAAATCGATGAGGCCGATCAAGCATTGCTGGAGCGTGCGCGTCAGCGCGCGCAGATTTTTGGCGTGGAGTTTGCCGGGCTGGTCTATCCTTCTGAAGCTTGGAGCCTCTTTCGTTCCGGCGCTGCTGTGTTGATGGATGTGCGGACAGCAGAGGAACGCAAATATGTTGGCCGTGTGCCGGACACGCCGCACGTGGCATGGCGTATGGGCATGAATATGGCGGTGAATCCGAAGTTCATGCAGCAAGTGAAGGCGGTTGTGTCGAAAGATACGGTGGTGCTCTTGCTCTCCCGCAGTGGGGGACGTTCGACGGAAGCATCGGAAGCCTTGGCCAAAACGGGTTATGTGAATGTGTTTAACGTACTGGAAGGGTTTGAAGGGGAACTCGACAATCATCATCAACGCGGCACATACAACGGATGGCGTTACAGCAAACTGCCGTGGACACAAGATTGATTTGATGGGCCTGTCGCATTCATTTCAGGAATGCTTGCTGCGAAACGCTACGTCGGACACAAAAAATATAAGGTGACGTGATGTTAAAGTGGTTTGAAGATAATTCGCGATCCATCGGTGGAACGCCACTGGTTCGGTTGAACCGAATCATCGGCGAGACCAAGGCAACTGTGCTGGTTAAAGTCGAGGGCCGCAATCCCGCCTATTCGATCAAGGACCGCGTGGGAGCGTCGCTGATTCGGGATGCTGAAAAAAAAGGAATACTGGGTCCGGGCAAAGAATTGGTAGAGCCGACCAGCGGCAACACGGGCATCGCCTTGGCGTATGTGGCGGCAGCGCGCGGTATTCCGCTGACGCTGACGATGCCGGAGACAATGAGCATCGAGCGTCGCAAGTTGCTGGCGGCGTATGGGGCGAAGCTGGTGTTGACGGACGGCGCATTGGGCATGCGGGGCGCCATTGCCAGGGCAGAAGAAATCGTGGCGTCTGATCCGAACCGTTACGTCATGCCGCAACAGTTCAAAAATCCGGCCAACCCGGCGATTCATGAATCGACAACGGGTCCGGAAATCTGGCAAGGCACAGGTGGGCGTGTGAATATGCTGGTGGCCTGCGTGGGGACGGGCGGCACCATTACCGGCACGACGCGCTACCTGAAACGCGTGAGTCGCCATCCCATTGAAGCCATTGCTGTCGAACCTGCAGGCAGTCCCGTGTTGACGCAAACGCGCGCGGGGGAAACGCTCAAGCCTGGGCCGCACAAAATTCAAGGCATCGGCGCGGGGTTTGTGCCCGATGTGCTGGATATGTCCTTGCTCGATGGCGTGGAAACCGTTAGGGACGAAGAAGCGATTGAATTTGCGCGCCGCTTGACGCGCACGGAAGGCATTATTGCCGGGTTCTCCGGTGGTGCGGCGGCGGCGGTGGCTTTGCGTCTGGCCCGTCGTCCGGAAAACGCAGGCAAGACGATCGTGGCGATTTTGCCGGATTCGGGTGAGCGGTATCTTAGTTCCGAACTTTTCGAGGGTATTTGACGGCGTGTCTCAAGCGCCGTTCAGCATCCATTCTTTCAAGCCATTGATCCAGGTCCGGGTGTACCACCCCGTTTGTTGGCGGATGGCGGCGGCGCGTTGGTTGAGCACAGAAAAATCAACCGATGGTGATTGCTTGAAACCGATGACGATCATGTTTTCATCATCCACGCGCGGCAGCCACACGGTGGCATCGAAAGCCATCAGGATGCCGTGCAGATTTTTTTCGTAACTCTCGTAATCCCCGAAAATGTTGGTGGTCAGCATGCCATTTTCCGTGAGGCAAGCGGCGCATGCTTCGTAAAATTCGGGTGAATCCAGCACGGGGCCGCGCGCGAATTCATCATAGAGATCCACTTGCAAAATATCGACGCTATTCCGATTGGCCGGATCGGTGACGAACGTCATGGCATCCATTTTCAGCACCTGCAGGCGATCATCGTCCGGCGGCAGAAAGAATTCGTTCCGACAAATGTCGATGACGGAAGGGTTCAGTTCAATGGCGGTCACTTTCGATTCCGCAAAATGGCGGTAGCAAAATTTTGTCAGCGCGCTAGAGCCCAAGCCCAGTTGCACGATGTGTTTGGGGTGTTCTTCAAACAGCATCCAGATCATCATCTGCTGTACATATTCAAGTGCAATCGCATCCGGTTTGGCGAGATGCATGGCGCCCTGGATCCACGAGGTGCCCAGGTGCAGATAACGCAGTTCCTTGTCTTCTGTGGTGGTGGCAAGCGGCAGCTGGGAACCGTTGGGAGAAGCATTCAAAAAGTCAGACATCGCTTGCTTTCAAAGGTGCGTCGTTCGCCGGTGATGGGGTCCGTGAACGCAATCGATTTGGCCAGCAGTTTCAAGGGCCGGTCGTAATCCGACGTCTGCCCAAGCGGCAGTTCCGGGTAAAGGTGGGGATAAATCCGGTCATTGACGATAGGCCGACCGAGCGAGGCCATATGCACGCGCAACTGGTGGCGTTGTCCCGTGACAGGATGAAGGGCGTAACGGGCGAGCGCGCCTTGCGTCTCCAGCAGGGTGAGATGGGTTTCTGCGTTCGGTTCGCCCGTCGTGACTTGCATTTGCATGAAGGAAGCCGCTTCCCGCAGGCGATTGGTGATGACCGAAGGCAGCGGGAGATCGGCGCGGTAGGGTGCAATGGCTTCGTAGTGCTTCTCGACGGTGCGTTCGCGAAACATCGCCTGATACGCATTGCGTGTTTTCGGCTGAATGGTAAACAGTACCAGTCCTGCCGTGTCCAAATCGATGCGGTGCATGGGCACCAGTGTGTCGATGCCGAGTTTGCGTTTGAGTCGCACCAGCAGGGTTTCCTGCAGATAGCGGCCGGAGGGGACGACGGGCAGGAAATGCGGTTTGTCCGCGACCACCAGCCAGTCGTCCTGATAGACCACGGTTTCTTCGAAGGGAATCGGCCGTTCAGGGGGCAGCGTGCGGTAGTAATAAATTTTGCGGTGCGACACGTAGGGGCAGTCGGGCGACAGCCTTTTGCCGCTGGCATCGAACACGTCGCCGCGCGCCATGCGCGCCTGCCATTCTTCCAGCGGAAAGCGCGCAAAACGATGGGCCAAATAGTCGGCGAGGGTGGGCCAGGCACCTTCGGGAAGGGCGACACAACTGGCACTGACACCGTTTCGGACCGGGAGCGGCGGCCGGGTGAGTGAAGCAGAAATCATGATATCGCGTATTTTCGCAGAAAAATGGCAGGGTTTGTTACAGATGCCTTCCGAGGCGAGGTGTGGGCGTGTTTGGCTGGTGCAGGCGGCAACTGCGGAAATTGACGGCAGACCGTCGGCTGGCGCATACTAACCGTTTTGCGTTAACGTACCCGATAAGCAGGGGTCTTCGGATGAATAATGCGGCTGGAAAAGTGGTGTTGCCTCCGACAATCGCGGCGGCATTTTTTTTGTCCGGCGCAGCCGGCCTGATTTATCAGATTGCGTGGCAGCGGCTGCTGTTTGCGAACTTTGGCGTGGATATCGAATCCATCACGGTGGTGGTATCGGCGTTCATGCTGGGGCTGGGATGCGGTGGTTATCTGGGCGGTCGGATTGCGGATCGCTACTTCAATAAATCGCTCTTGTTGTTTTGTCTGTTTGAAACCTTCATCGGTTGCTACGGTATCGGCAGCCCCTATTTCATTGAATACATCGGTCAGGCGGGCGCGAGCAGCGGCTTGGTGGCCATCGCGGTGCTGAACTTTTTCAGTATTCTTCCGGCGACTGTTTTGATGGGCGGCACGTTGCCGATGCTGACCGCGTGGCTGGCCAAGAAACCCAGTGGTGTGGGCGATGCGATCGGCATTCTCTACTTTTGCAATACGCTGGGAGCGGCCATTGGTTGCTTCGCGACGGCGTTTGTGTTGTTCATGTTCTTCGATTTGTACCAGGTGATCTGGATGGCGGCGGCCAGCAACTTTATTGTGGCGACGCTGGCGTATGTGGAGGGCCGTCGCTATGTCTGATCGCAACAAAGCCCTGCTGCTCGCCTTTGCCTCGGGCCTGCTCAGTCTGGGCATGGAAATTATCTGGACGCGGTTGGTGTCGTTTACCCACCATACCGTGCCGCAATCGTTTGCCTACGTGCTGTTTGCCTACCTGCTCGGCATTGCGTTGGGGGCGCATGTCGGGAAGAAGGTCTGCAATCGCAGCAATGGGGACGACAGTCTGTTATGGAAAGTGGCCGGGCAATCGCTGATTTGGTCTTCGGTGTTCGATGTGATCGCCATCGCTATTTATGCTGTTGCCCCGCTGAATCCGTACGGCGACGCGATTTATCTGCTGACCGTCATTACCCTCTCGGCGGGCATCAAGGGCGTGATTTTCCCCATCGTGCATTACATTGGCTCGATGCGCGGCGACGATGAACTGGGCGCGTCGATTTCCAATGTCTATGCCGCGAACGTGGCCGGGGCGACCATCGGGCCGTTGTTTGTCGGATTTGTGCTGATGAATCTGGTGACCTTGCAGCAAGCGATGGTGATTTGCTCGCTGGCGGCGCTGGTCGTGTGGGCGGTAGTGTCGCGCGCGGCGACGGGCAAGAAGCATCAATGGTTTGCCGTTCTTTCCTGCGTGGTGTTGTTGCTGGCGCTGGGGTTAGCCGACAAGCACTTGCTGATTCGCGAACTGGTGGCCAATGAAAATGGCCGAGAGTTAACGGTTGGGTATATCAACGAAAGTCGTCATGGCACGATTCATACGCTCGAAATGCCTGATCGCAGCACGATTGTGTACGGCGAAAACCTGTATGACGGGAAAATCAACACCAGCCTGACCCATGACATCAACGGCATTTTTCGCGTGTATGCACTGGCGGCGATGCATTCTGCGCCCAGGAAAATTCTCGTCATCGGGATGAGCGGTGGTTCTTGGGTGGAGGTGATCCGTCATTTCCCGCAGGTGGAAAGCATTGACGTGGTGGAGATCAATCCGAATTATTTGGATCTGGTCAAGCATCATCAGGAAGTGGCACCACTGCTGGATGACAAACGCGTGAAGATTCACATCACAGACGGACGGAAATATCTGAAGCAGCACAGCAACGAGAAATACGATTTGATTGTGATGAACACGACGTGGCACTGGCGCGCGTATAGCGTGCTGCTGCTCGGGCAGGATTTTCTGACGGCCTTGCGCGATTCGCTGGCGCCAGGCGGCATCGTGGCATTCAATACGACGAGCTCGATGGACGTGTTTCACACGGCCGCACAAACTTTCCCGTTTGCGGGGCTGTATTCCAATTTCGTTTTTGCCAGCGATCACGACCCGCGAGCGGATTTACGCCAGAATGCGGCGCGCATTGTCGAGGTGGGACGCCGGATGTCCGCGAAACAGGGAACGGATGAGGCAGCGTTGAACCGGATTGCGTGGAATGTCGCGATGACGCCGATTCTGCTGGAATCCGAGGTGGATTTCAAACGTCCGCCGGAAGTGGTGACGGAGCGGAATATGATTACCGAGTATAAGTACGGCAAAGGCTTTCTACACTAGTTCTGGGTAACAGTGCAGCCGATAGCGGCGTTGCATGGCCTTGCCGTACGTCTTGTCTTGTACTGTCTGCGGCGCATGCGCCTTGCTCTCGGCTGCACTGTTACCCAGAACAATGACGCCGCAATCGATTTGTGTAACGTTACGCTGATCTCAGTTTTTATTCGGCAGCGGCAGCGTCTCAAGCGGGTGAAAGGCGGGCGCTAACGAAACTTAGCGATGACATGATGCAGCTCGCGATCTATATCGAGTTTCTTCATGTATCACACCACATCGTCGGGCGCGAATTTGCAGGGAACATCGCTGCCGGTCAGTTCGATTTGGAGGGTGGCGTGATTGATCCCGAATCGACGATCCAGATCTTCCGTCAGCTTCACCAAAAAAGCGTTGCCGGGATGTGTGTCGCACACGACGAGGTGGGCGGTCAGGGCGGTGTCAGTGGTGCTCATGCCCCAGATGTGCAAATCATGGACTTCGGCGACTTCCGGCAGACTGGCCAGATAGGCCCTGACCTGATGGGGATCGATGTTTTCCGGGACGCCGTGTAAGGAGAGGTGCAAGGATTGTCGGAAGAGTCCCCAGGTACCGACCAGAATCACGACAGCAATGATGAGGCTGATGGCCGGATCGAGCCAGCGCCAGCCGGTCCAGATCATGCCAAAGCCTGCAAGCACCACGCCAACCGAGATGGCAGCATCGGCGAGCATGTGCAAGAATGCGCCGCGCAAATTCAAGTCATGCTTGTGCCCTTTCATGAGCATGAGGGCAGTGCCGAGATTGATGATGACACCGACGGCGGCCACCCAGATGATCGTGATCTCGTCAACTGCAGCAGGACGAGTCAATCGACGCACGGCTTCCCATGCGATGCCGCCGACGGCAACCAGCAGCAGCATGGCATTGGCCAGGGCCGCCAGAATCGTGGCGCTTTGCCATCCGAAGGTGAATCGCGGCGTTGGCAGGCGTCGTGCCAACAGGATGGCGCCCCAGGCAACCAGCAAGCCGATCACGTCGCTGAAGTTATGTCCGGCATCGGCCAGCAGCGAGAGGGAATTCGAGGCAATGCCAAAACCCATTTCCACCAAAACAAACCCCATGTTGAGAACAACCCCAATGGCGAGTGCGCGGCTGGTGGCATCGGCGCCGTGAGGGTGGTGATGACAGGAATGATGGTGGATGTGTTCGTTCATGAGGGCACTGTGAGCGGTTCAGGTCATCATAACGGATGAAACGATTTTGCGGATAAAAGGCGGAGGAAACATAGGGGCTTTCCGCATGCAAGCTAGAACCAGCTTTCGATCTTGTCACGGGAGGGAATGCCGCCCGCGTGTACGACCTTGCCATCAATGACGATGGCCGGCAGCGACATGACGCGGTAAGCCATGATGTCTTTGATATTCTCGACCTTCGAGAGCGTGACGTCGATGCCTTTTTCCCGAGCGATTTGTTCGATCTGTTTGAATGTGTTGGTGCAGTTGGCACAACCGGTGCCCAGTACTTTGATGTCCATCCTCTTCTCCTACAGAACAGCGTTGAAAATATAACCGACGATCAGGATGCCGGCGCCGACGACGGTGATGAAAGTGGCAATGAGTCTCGGCTTGAGTACATTGCGCAAGAGGATCATTTCCGGCAACGACAAAGCAATCACGCTCATCATGAACGCCAGCACGGTGCCCAGCGCTGCGCCTTTGGCCAACAAGGCTTGCACGATGGGGATGATGCCTGCCGCATTAGCATACATGGGTATGCCGACCAGTACAGCCAGCAAAACCGACCACCAGGCATCCTTGCCCATGATGCTGGCAATGAAATCCTGGGGCACATAGCCGTGAATGAGCGCACCGATGGCAATGCCAACGATGATGTAAATCCAGACGCGACTGATAATTTTCCGTACGTTAGTCAATCCGGCGTCAATGCGATCAGACAGCGTCAAGGTGTTGTCGATTGTGTCTGGCTGGAGGTGCGGCATGTCGCGCACCCAGTCTTCCAGATGGGCTTCCATTTTCAGGCGACCGATGACCCAGCCAGCAATAATCGCAATCGACAGGCCAAGGCCGAGATACAGCGCAGCGATCTGCCAGCCGAACATCCCCAGCAGCAGGGTGAGCGCAATTTCATTCACCATGGGCGCGGCGATCAAAAATGAAAACGTGACGCCCAGGGGAACACCCGCCTGTACGAATCCGATGAAAAGCGGAACAGCGGAGCAGGAACAGAAAGGTGTGACGATACCCAGCGAAGCCGCCATGACGTTGGCGAGGCCCTCGCGTCGGCCCGCCAGCAGCGCGCGGGTACGTTCCGGCGAAAACCAGGAATTGACGATCCCCATGAGAAAAACGACGCCAGACAGCAGCAAAAAAATCTTGGGGGTGTCGTAGAGAAAAAATTCCAGCGCGTGGCTGAGTCGGCTGTTGGAATCGACAGGCAGCCAGACGACCACGGCTGCTGAAAGAGGCGCCAGACTGTGATAAATCCCGAACCAGATCAGCGCGCCCAATAGCAGAAATGCCCGGGGGTGGCGGCGAATCCAGTCGTGTCGTGATGGTAAAAAAGCGCGCATGGAGAAGGTCATTCAAGTCTGGTCACGACAGAAGACGTAACCGGAGACAAAAGGATGCATGTTGTTATTTTGAAAAATGCCTTGTCGGGGCTCAGAATTGTATGACAGAACGGGACATCACACAGGCCGTCTGCGCGGTGCTCAATGGAGCAGGGCTTCGAATGCCCTGCCGCTGACCGGGGGCGAAAACAGGAATCCCTGTGCGAAGTCGCACCCTGCAGCGGTCAACAGGTCGCGCTGCGCTTCGGTTTCCACGCCTTCAGCGATCACACGAAGACCCAGCGTGTGTGCCATCACGATGATGGCTTCAGACAAGGCCTTGTCGAACGGATCGGTGACGACATTTCGGATAAAAGACTGATCGATTTTAAGATAGTCAATGTCGAATTTGTTCAAGTAAGAAAGCGCAGAATAGCCTGTGCCAAAATCATCCAGCGCCACTTGAATGCCGGCGTCGCGGAATTTGAGCAGTTTGTTCATCACGGCGGGGTCGGATTGCATGAGCAAGCTTTCCGTAATTTCAATGGCGATGTGTTTGCCTGGAACGCCCAACTCTTCCAAATGATTGATCCAGATTTCCGGCTCGATGCCCTGCACCATGAATTGCAGCGGAGATTTGTTGACGCTGACTTGTAAACCGTCGCCGCGATAGTGGCGCCAGCGGTGTGCCCATTGTGCGGCCTCCCGGAAAACCCAGTCGCCAATTTTGAAGATCAGGCCGGTTTCTTCCGCAAGATGAATAAAATGGGTTGGCTCGATAAGGCCGTTGGCGGGATGATGCCAACGGAGCAGCGCTTCGGCCTTCAAAATTTTATTGGTCGACAACTCGACGATGGGCTGGAAATAAAGCTGGAACTGGTTCATGGCGAGCGCTTCGCGCAAATCGTTGATCATGGCCAAACGGTTTTGCGAGTCTTCTCGCATGGATCGCGTGAAATAATTCAGTTGGCTACGCCCCTTGTTTTTGGACACATACATGGCTTGGTCAGCGTATCGCAAAAGGCTGTCCATATCGGTTGCGTCTTCGGGATAAAAGGCCACGCCGATGCTGGAGGTAATGTGCGCGGTTTCCTCGCCGAGCAGAAAAGGCTCGCTCAGTCGCCCGATAATTTTGTGCGCGATTTGATTGACGGGCACCCGATCCGGGCATTGAGAGAGGATGACAACGAATTCGTCTCCGCCGATGCGGGCCAGGGTATCGGAAGCACGCACGCAAGACTCGATTCGTCGCGCGGCTTCAACCAATACTGCATCACCTGACGCGTGTCCCAGCGAATCATTCACTTCCTTGAATCGATCCAGATCTATGTAAACCAGCGCCAGCGGGATTCGGGTGCGGTGCGATTTTTTGATTTCTAGCTGGAGGCGATCGTGAAAAAGATTGCGGTTGATAAGGCCGGTTAGTTGATCGAAGTTGGCCTGTCGCCAGATCAGCTCGGCCGATTTTCTGGATTCGGTAATGTCTTGCACCAGGAAAGCAAAGTAGTTGATGCTGCCATCTTCGTGCCGGAGACATCGGACAGCGACATGGGCGTACATAATGTCGCCGTCGCTACGGTAATAACGCACGTCCAGCTCGTACTCGTCAATGTCACCGCACAAGGCGCGGTCAAAAAGCGCACGAGAAGGGCCCGTATCGTCAGGGTGCGCAATGTGCACCAGATTCAAGCGGAGCAATTCGTTGTGTGGGTAGCCGAGCATGGTGCACAGGGCGTCATTCACCTCGAGCAATTGACCGTGTGCGTCACACGTGGCCATCCCGATCATGGAACGTTCAAAAAAAGCGCGGAATCGTTGTTCACTGTTGAGCACGGCCAACTCGGCCTGCTGGCGCCGTTGTTCGCGCTCGAAGCTGTCAAAGGTGAAGCTGATGTCGAGCGACATTTCTTCCAGCAGGGCTGTTGCATCGCTATCAAAAGCATTTTCACGGTCGCTATAGACCGACAGTACCGCATAGGGTTGTCCCGAGCGCAGGATGGGAAAGGAAGCCGCCGAGCGAAAGCCGAAGGCGGCGAAATGTTTGTGGCGCGCACGGTCCGGATTGGCATGCTGGGTATTGAGGATTACAACGCGGTTGTGGTGGAAGGCGACGGCTGCGGCATCGCGAATACCGAATTGCCCATTGTGTTGCCGTGTCATTTTGTCGAGATACGACACTCCCTGACCAAACGTGGCAACAGGCTTGAGCAGTTTGGACGACGGGATGGGCACGCCAATCCATGCCATATTGATGCCGCCGTACTGGACCACCGTTCGGCAGATAAACGGGAAAAGTTCAGATTCGTTTTGCAAACGCATGAAGCCTTGGCTTAACTGGCTGAGTGTTTTGTGTAGCTGCGTGAGCCGCCGGATCCGTGTTTCGTTCTGTGTCGCGGTCGCCGCTGCGGTATTGCGCTCGCGGATGGCGCTGGCCAGCAACATACCGACGACGACGAGCTCGGTGCAATAGATCGAGAAATTCAGAAAATGTCCGCTGTCGATATCGCGTCCGAAATAACCGGTGCCGTTTCGGACACTCAACATGGCCTGAATAAAGGTCAGGCCAAGAATGAACAGCACACCATGACGTCCAAATCGGAGGGCGGCCCACGCGATGAAAGCGAAGGCAAGGTATGCGAGGGGCAAGGCGCCGATGGTGTGGATAAACAGATCCAGAAAGACAATCTGGCCCGCGATCAAGGACAGGATCATCAGAAGACAAAATTCTGCGGCGTGCAGGCTGATGAACATGTTGCGCCATGCGGTACGCCAGGGCGGTTGCCAGAAGGGCTGTCGCCAGATCAAGATGAGGGGAGCGATCAAGGTCACGCCCAGGAGGTTGCTGAACCACAAATTGAGGGCGCGATCCACGTTGAAACCAAGAAGCAGGGTAGTGCCGAGCGCCGCAGCGCCAGTGGCGACGGCGCCAGCCAGCAGAAACAGAAAAAAGAAGTCACGAGCACGGGGCATCTGGATATCGAAGCGGACTTGCCGCAACAACCAGGCGCCCAGCAAGGTGCCGAGCGTCAGCATGACGCCGAGGGCCATGGCGTCAGGAACCGCGAAGCCTTTGAGCAGGTTGGCGAGAATGGCACCCAGCAGTATGCCCGGCCAGTAGCGCTTGCCCCATATCAGAAAGGCCGCCAAGGCCAAGCCACTCGGCAAGCAGATGAGCAACATCGCTCCTTTGATGCCAGCGAAAGCAAGGCTGATGGCGGCAAGAAAGAAATACAGTGCCGCAAGACCGATCATGCGTGGCAAATCGTTCCAGCGATAGTTTGCGCGAGAGAGATGCAAAACAACTCCTTCGATGAGCGAAACAAAAGTAGTACTGTGCTCGAACGCCAGAGGTGAATCGTGTTACGCGGCTCGTGTGGGTGAAGCGAGAAGCTTTTCAATAAGTCGCGAGAAAATAAAAAGGCTTCGCTGGCGTTTACAGTGGACCAGGTGCCACGGCCTTTTTGCTTTGCTGTTTGCGGTGCGTTGTAATTTTGGGCCGCTTCAAAATTTCCCAATGGTAACAAGGACAGAAGGGCTAGGCTGGCAAGATTCTTTGATAAAAATCAACGGCGTGGCATTTAAGTTAGTGCGCACACACAGCCGTGTTGTTGGGCCGCGAAAGGGAAAGCGCACGTGGCCGCATCGCGTGTGGCTAGCGGCTGACTCAAGAGCGATATTGAATCGAAGAAAACCAGCGTGGGGGTGGATTGTCAATCAGTGAGTTGCAATCCAAGTAGCGATTGAATTTTGGCATCGGCCTCTTCCAGGCCGATGCGTTTGGTGGCGGAGAAGAGTTGTACGGTGAAGGGAAAGGGCTGTCCTTGCGCGTCCACATAACTTTGCAATAGCGTTTTCGCCCGGTGCAAGGCATTCATGGATTCGCTGCGGTTGAGTTTGTCGGCTTTGGTCAGCAGGCAATGGATGGGTTTGCCGGTCGAAGCGAACCATTCAAGCATTTGAATATCGAGTTCGGTGAACGGGCGGCGCGCATCCATCATCAGGACCAATGCAGTGAGCTGGTCACGACGTTGCACATAATCGCTGAGTAATTGTTGCCAGTGTAGTTTGGCCGAGCCTGACACTTCTGCATAGCCATAGCCGGGAAGATCCACCAGCATCGCTTGTATTTCATCCTCATTGGTGGGGTCGTGTCGATGCTGTCCAACGTGTGCGCCACCGATGGAAAAGAAATTGATATGCTGGGTACGCCCGGGGGTTCTGGAAGCAAAGGCGAGCTTTTTTTGATTGCACAACAGATTGATGGCCGTTGATTTGCCCGCGTTCGAGCGTCCCGCAAACGCAATTTCCGGAACAGGCAGGTTCGGCAAATCACGTGTGTGGTTTACGGTGGTAAAAAATCGTGCTTGCCAGAGTTTTGACATGGGCTAAAAGAAAATTCAAATCATGCAAGACGGTTTGCGGGTCGCGCCGTGCTGCGGTGTTGCGTCAACGGACGGTGTGTCAACAAAAACGAATCAAACAAGGCACGTTGTTCGCTGCGCGTGCTTCACATAATTATGGGAGTACAGTTTCGAGAGCAAAAAGATCCTGGGCTTTTTCGCGTTGGCGGATCAAATGCACCTTATCGCCATCCACCATGACTTCTGCAGCGCGACCGCGCGTGTTGTAATTCGACGCCATGGCCATGCCGTACGCACCCGCGGAAAGGATAGCCAGCAAATCGCCGGGTGCCACCGTTAATTCGCGTGCGCGAGCCAGCCAGTCACCCGATTCGCATACGGGACCGACCACATCCCAGGTTTTGGTTGTGCCGTTTCGCTTTTCCACGGGGAGAATGCCGTGAAACGATTCGTACATGGCGGGGCGCATCAAATCGTTCATCGCGGCATCCACGATGGCAAAATTCTTGACGGGGCCGTCTTTCAGATATTGGATTTCTGTCAGCAGCACGCCGGCATTGCCGACGATGGAGCGGCCCGGCTCGAACATGACTTGGATGGGGCGACCCTGATGGGCGTGCAAACGCCAGTCGTTGACGCGCGCAAAAACACGTTGCACGTAATCCGCGATTTTGACGGGTTGCTCGTCGTTGTAGGTAATGCCCAAGCCGCCGCCGATGTCGAGGTGGTGCAAGCGAATGCCTTCGCGGTGCAGGCGATCGACGAGGTCGATGATTTTGTCGAGCGCAGCCAACAGGGGCGCATCATCCAGCAATTGGGAGCCGATGTGACAATCGATGCCGACCACCCGGATATGCGGCAGGGTTGCGGCGTGGCGGTAGCAGTCCAGCGCGGCAAAGTAATCGACGCCGAATTTGTTTTCTTTTAAGCCCGTTGAAATATATTTGTGCGTCTTGGCATCCACATCCGGATTGACGCGGAAAGAGATGGGCGCTTGCTTGCCCATTTCACCGGCGACTTCGTTGAGGCGATGCAACTCGGGCAGCGATTCGATATTGAAGCAAAGGATGTCGTGGGAAAGAGCAAGACGGATTTCATCGCGCGTTTTGCCAACGCCGGAAAAGATGACTTTTTTCGGGTCACCGCCCGCTTTGATCACGCGTTGCAACTCGCCACCGGAAACGATGTCAAACCCCGCATTCAGGCGTGCAAGCTGGTTGAGCACGCCGATATTGGAATTGGATTTAACTGAGAAACATATGAGGGCCGGATCATCCCCCTGGCCGTATTGTCGGGAGGCTTGGGCGTAGGCCGTATAGTTTTCGGTCAGCGCTGCTTTGGAATAGACATAGACCGGCGTACCGAACTGCTTGGCAATATCCTTGAGCGGCACATTTTCGGCGTGCAAAACGCCGTTTTGATAAGAAAAGTGTGGCATGGTCATATCGTTCTATTGTTCGTCGTTGTCGTTCTCGTCAGCTTCGTCATCAACAGTCGGCGCATCAGATTGTTTGGCATCCGTTTGGTCTGGCGTCGGTCCATGCGGTTTGACTGCTTCCACTTTTTTGGCAGTCGACGACTTGGTTTTTTTGGGCTTGCCTTTTTCCGGCAGATACAAGGTGCCGCGTTGTCCGCAAGCAGCCAGCATGCTGATCAACAAGATCATGACGGCAATTCTGCGCAAGAGGGTGTGTGATTTCACGTTTGGTGTGGAGTCGGTGGTGAGCGGTGAAAGTGTAGCATGATTGAATTCGAAATTTCCGGCACTGGTGGGGGGATCGTGGTCGGTCGACGGCGTCAAGGCATGCAGGCGCCCATGCCAGGCAGGGATGGGCGAGAAGGGTTAACGGTCCGGTGTGGGAGAAGACAAGGATCGCCAGGGTGGGGTGGCGATCGCTTTCTTTTCTTCTCGGGCGGGTTTGTCGTTACTCGGCGGCGTTGTTCGCGCAGGTGTACCTGCACCCGGGGGCGTTGGCGTGTGACCTGAATCGCCAACAGACGGCAACGTGCGTTCGTCGCCTGCGATGAAGTGCGCAGCACTCGTGCCCGGGGGGCTTTCAACGTAATGGTATTCCCCGTCAGAATAAGTCAATCCTTTCGGCGCAGAACGGGTCTCGACTGGGATGTCTTTCAAGACCTTTTGCATGTAGCCAATCCAGATGGGGAGCGCGAGTCCGCCACCGGTTTCCCTTGCACCCAGATTCCGGGGCTGATCGTAGCCCATCCAGGCCACGCCGGCGACTTTGTATTGGTAACCCGCAAACCAGGCGTCGTGCGAATCGTTGGTGGTGCCGGTCTTTCCGGCCAGATCAGCTCTGCCGAGGATTTGCCCGGCACGCGCTGCCGTGCCGCGCTTGACGACATCTTTCATCATGCTGTCCATGATGAAAGCGTTGCGTTCGTCTATGACGCGTTGTGCTTCATTCCCCGCCTTGCCCGGTTGTGCCGTTGAGAGGACCTTTCCTGACGTGTCGGTCACTTTCGCAATGAGGTAGGGATTGGTCTTGTACCCGCCGTTTGCAAAGACCGAATAAGCGCTGACCATTTGCAAAGGTGTGACCGCGCCCGCACCCAGCGCCAGGGTCAGGAAGGGCGGGTTTTTCTCGGCGTCAAAACCAAATCGGGTGATATATTCCTGCGCGTATTGCGGGCCGATCTTGTTCAGGATACGGATCGACACCATATTTTTGGAATGTGTGAGCCCACTACGCATGGTCATTAGGCCGGAATACTTGTTGTCGTAGTTTTTGGGCTCCCAGGGCTGACCGCCGGTTTGTTCCGCAGAAAACGAGACAGGGGAATCGCTCACGATGGTGGCAGGCGACAAGCCTTGTTCCAGGGCAGCGGAATAAATGAAGGGTTTGAATGACGACCCCGGTTGCCGCCAGGCTTGCGTGACGTGATTGAATTTGTTGCGGTTGAAATCAAAGCCGCCGACCAAGGCGCGAATGGCCCCATCGTTCGTATTGGCGGCGACGAATGCTGCTTCCACCTGCGGCATTTGGGTGATGGCCCAGCCTTTCTCATGGTTGACGACGCGAATGATGGCGCCGCGCCGGATCCTGCGGTTGGAGGCGGTGTTCTTGGCCAGTGCAGATTTTGCCAAATCCAGTCCTGTTCCCGAAATGAGGATTTCGTTTCCAGAAGACAAAACGGCTCGCACTTGCTTGGGCGTGGCTTCCAATACGACGGCGGGAACCAGTTCGTCGCTTTCCTGGCGGTCGGCCAGTTCGGATTCGATAGCGTCTGCGGCCTCATCCCGGGATTGCGGGATTTCCATATAACCTTCCGGTCCGCGATAACCGTAGCGCTTTTCGTAATCCAGAACGCCTTTGCGCAAAGCCTGATAGGCGGCAACCTGTTCGTCCTTGGTGATGGTGGTATAGACATTCAAGCCGTGGGTATAGGTGTCTTCCTTGTACATTTCGTACACCATCATGCGGGCCATTTCGGCAACATATTCTGCGTGAATGGAAAACTGGCTGCTATCCGTCTTGATTTTTAGTTCTTCTTTTTTCGCCTGTTCGTATTGTTCGTTGGTGATGTAGTTCGAGGCGAGCATGCGTTGCAGAATGTATTGCTGACGCACTTTGGCGCGAGAGGGATTCGCGACAGGGTTAAAGGCGGAGGGCGCCTTTGCCAACCCGGCCAGCATGGCAGCTTCTGCAATGGTGATGTCTTTCAGCGCCTTGCCGAAATAAATCTGGGCGGCGGAAGAAAAACCGAACGCACGTTGGCCGAGATAAATCTGGTTCATGTAGATTTCCAGAATTTGATCTTTCGTCAGCTGGTTTTCGATTTTCCATGCCAGCATCACTTCATAGAGTTTGCGTTTGTAGGTTTGCTCGCTGCTCAGGAAGAAATTGCGTGCCACTTGCTGCGTAATAGTCGAGGCGCCTTGACGGCTGCCGCCGACAACATTGCGTAAAGCCGCGCGCGCGATGCCGATGTAGTCGACGCCGCTATGCTTGTAAAAACGATTGTCTTCAATGGCCAGGACGGCTTTTTTCATGACATCGGGAATGTCCTGGATGCGCACCATGTTGCGCCGTTCTTCGCCGAATTCGCCAATTAGCACACTGTCTGCCGTGTAGATGCGCAACGGCATTTTGGGCTGGTAGTCAGTGAGGGAGTCCAGCGGCGGGAGCGTCGGGTAAGCGACCGTCAAGACGAACGTCAGCAACAATGCACCGACGATTGGCAACCCTGCCATCACAATCAGACATCCTATGAATAGACGTCGGATTCTTTTGGAAAAACGTTTGGGGGTGGGCTGGGGTGGGGTGGGCGTGACAGAAGACATGCGAGGATTCTACCGAAAACCGATCAAAGAGCTCGCATTATACCGATAACCCGGTGGCGATATGTTGGATTGGAGGGGGCGCTGGGTTGCCGCGTAGAGGGGGGCTGCAAACGTCTGGGATAGATCAAGTGCGTGGGATTTAAACAACGAAATCTTTGGCGCACATGATGAATATCTGTACACGAAGGGAAGCTTATTGCTACGATGCAATGTACCTAGTAGAGCCTGAACACTGGCAAAAAGCTGTTTTCCAGGGAGATTTGCACTTGAAACTTGATTTTGGGGCATTGTTATCTTTTTCCAAAAAAAACCCGCCCATGGTTGGGTTGGATATCAGCACGTCTGGTGTCCGGCTGGTCGAATTGTCACGCAATGACAAGGGGGAGTATACGCTCGAGTGCTACGCGTCGGAGGTCTTGCCCCGCGGCGCTATAACGGATGGCAATATCGACAATATTGATGGCGTGGCCGATGCGGTGCGGCGGGTTTGGCGAAAAAGTGGATCAAGCGCGCGGGCGGCGGTGTTGGGGATGCCGTCTGGTGCCGTGATTACCAGAAAAATCTTGATGCGCGGGGGATTGAGCGATGACGACATGGAGGCCCAGGTCGAGTCTGAGGCTAGCCAATACATTCCGTTTGCACTGGATGAGGTGAATCTCGATTTCGATGTGATGGGTCCGGCGCCGGGTTCCAGCGAGGATGTGGAAGTCATGATTGCAGCAGCACGCCGTGAAAAAGTGGAAGATCGTGTGGCCGTGGCTGAGGCCGCAGGCTTGAAGCCCGTCGTTATGGATATCGACATGCATGCGGCGCGTTCGGCGATTGCACGAGTCATGTCCACGATGTCATCCGGTGGCGACCGGGGGCAAGTGGTGGCTTTGTTCCGGATCGGTGCCCAAACCGCCAATTTCAGCGTGTTGGTTGATCGGCAACCGGTTTACGAGCGGGAACAGCCGATTGGCGGCAATCAGCTGACGCAAGATATTGTTCGTGCCTATGGGATGTCTTTTGAAGAGGCCGAGTTGAAGAAGCGGGGTGGTGGCTTGCCTGCCGATTATGAACCAAACGTGATGGTCCCGTTCATGGAAAGCATTGCGCAGGAATTGACGCGCGCTATTCAGTTCTTTTTTACCTCCTCAAGTTACACGCGTGTGGACCAAATTTTCCTTGCGGGCGGCACGGCGATCCTGCCAGGACTGGATGAAATGGTCGCCAATCGGACGAGAGTGAAGACTTCCGTCGTGAATACTTTCCGTGGGATGCGTCTTTCTTCCAAGGTCAGGGAAGCACAATTGCAACAGGATGAACCGGCTTATCTGGTGGCCTGTGGTTTGGCGATGCGGAGGTTCGACTGATGGTCAAAATCAATCTTTTGCCCCATCGCGAAGAAAAGCGCAAGCAACGCGGCAAGGCGTTTTATGCATTGCTGGTTCTCGGTGGCATCGTGGGCGCGCTCATCGTCGTTGTAGGGGGGGGCTTGCTGGAAGGCTTCATCGCTCGCCAAGAGCAGCGCAATAACGTGCTGCGCCAGGAAAACAAGCGGCTTGACGAAGAAATCAAGAAGGTGGCGACGCTCAAACAGGAAATCGAATCCTTGCGTGCCCGCCAACAAGCGGTGGAAGACTTGCAGGCGGATCGCAACCAGCCGGTTTATTTGATGGATGAGTTGGTGGCGCAAACGCCGGAGGGAGTTTTCCTGACTTCGATCAACCAAACCGGTCAGCGTGTTGTGCTGATTGGGCATGCACAGTCGAACGAACGAGTTTCCGAGTACTTGCGTAATTTGGGCAATGGTTCTCCATGGTTGGAACGCCCGGACCTCGTTGAGATCAAGGCGGCAACTTTTGGGGCCGGTCGTGACATGAAGAACGTTTTTCTGTTTACGATTAATGTCGGCATCCGGCGCCCGCGCGACAAAGAGGCGGCAGCCAGTCAGGCGCATAGCGCGGGAGCATCAGCCATGAAGGGGGCACCGGTGAGTGGCGCGGCAGCACCAGCAGTGAAGGGTGCTCCGGGCGGTGATGTGGCAGCATCGGGTGCGAAACCCGCTGCTTCGGGGGCTTCTGGACCGGCTGCGCCTGCAGCAACGGGTAAACATTAAACTCGAAAGATGCGATATGGCGACTAAGTTAAAAAATATCTCGCAATCTTTTACTTCCCAATTCAGCGGTTTGAAAGGGCGTTCCCCGGAGCAATGGCCCCTCATCCCTCAGCTTTTTTGTGCGTTGGGGGTGATGGCGCTTGTCATGGCGGCAGGCTGGTTTGCCTACATCGACGGACGTATGGAAGTCCTTGATCGTGGGGTGCAGGAAGAAGTGAAGCTCAAGGATGCTTACAAGGTCAAGATTCAGCAAGCGGTCAATCTTGCCGCGCTGACCAAGCAAAAAGAGCTGGTGAACCAGTACGTGCTGGCGATGGAGAAACAGTTGCCGAGCAAGGCGGAAATGGATGCACTATTGTCCGACATCAACCAGGCCGGTGTGGGTCGTGGCTTACAGTTTGAGTTATTCAAGCCAGGGCAAGTGGTGGTCAAAGAGTATTACGCCGAGTTGCCGATTCAAATCAAGGTGTCCGGCAGTTATCATGACGTGGCATCGTTTACCAGCGATATTGCCAATTTACCGCGCATTGTGACCCTGAACGACTTGAAAATAACGGCGGCCAAGAATGGTAAGCTCGGCCTGGATGCGGTGGTCAAGACCTTCCGTTATCTGGATCAAAGCGAAATTGATGCGCAACGTAAAGCCAAGGTGCAAGCCAAGGGGCAGGCCAAGAAAGGAGGGCCGAAATGATGTGCTCTCAGAAGAGAAATCTATGCTTGCTCTTGCTGATGATGGCGATGCTGTCGGGGTGTAGCCAAGAGGCGCAAATTCGGGAATGGATGGAAGAGACGAAACGGCAAACACCGGTTTCCGTTCCCAAGATTTCAGAACCCAAGACCCACACGCCTTTTGCGTATGGTCGCAAGGACAGTATTGATCCTTTTAATCCAGTCAAATTATCGTTGGCGATTGCAAAGCTGCGGGCGCAGTCGAACAAGGGTTTGATGCCGGATATGCAGCGGCGACGCGAGCCACTGGAACAATACCCGCTGGATACGATCAGGATGGTCGGGATGTTGCAAAAACCTGGCATGACCTACGCGATATTGCAGGTCGACAAGGCCATCTTCCAGGCGAAAGTGGGCCATTATGTGGGGCAGAATTACGGCATGATTACTGGCATATCGGAAGATGCTGTTGATCTGAAAGAGGTTGTGCAGGACGCTTCAGGAGAGTGGGTTGAGCGTAAAGCCAGACTGGAACTGCAAGAAAGCAAGCAGGAGAGTAAAAAATGACATCTTCAACAAAAAATCAAAACCAGGGAGTAAGCATGGCGAAATCGTTTTTATTGCGGTATCGCATGTTGGGATGCGCTATGTTGTTCCTCTCGATTTGCGGGATATCGTACGCACAGGAAAATAGCATCCAGTCGATTGAGGCTACCCAGAAAGGTTCGGGGGTTGTCGTCAAGGTCACGCTGAAATCCGCGCCAAGCAAGCAGCCCATCGGTTTTGCGGTTACCAATCCAGCGCGTGTTGCGATTGATTTCGCCAGCACGGGTAATGCGACGGGGAAAACCCTTCAGAACATTAATTTGGGCGATGTTCGTACCGTGAATATTGTTGAAGTGGGAGAGCGCTCCCGTCTGGTGTTCAACCTGAAGAAACCGCTGAATTTTTCCACAGACGTGAAAGACAACGTGGTGACGGTAACGATTGACCGATCACCTGGCTTGCCAGTGGCGCAAACCCAAAAACCGGCGCAAGCAGAAACGTCGGCCGCCCAACCGCAGCAGCAAGCTGCTGTATCGTCTGATGCAGCGCTTCGCAATATCGATTTTCGTCGTGGCGCGGTTGGCGAAGGGCGCGTCGTGATTGATTTGCCGCACAGCGATGTTGCTGTGGACGTCAAGCATAAAGGGCGTTCCATTGAAGTGGACTTCATGAAAGCCACGTTGCCGGATGCTTTGCGCAGGATAATGGATGTGACCGATTTCGGTACGCCTGTTACCAAGGTTACGACGAAGCAGCAAGGGCAGAACGTCAAGCTGTTGATTGAAACGGCCGGGGTGTGGGAATACAGCGCTTACCAAAGTGATGCCCAACTGGTGATTGAGGTGAAGCCGATCAAGGAAGACCCGAACAAACTGGCGCAGGGAAGTCAGGGGTATCGCGGCGAAAAACTCTCACTGAATTTCCAGAATGTCGAAGTGCGTGCTGTGCTGCAGGTGATTGCTGATTTTACCGGGTTTAACATCATTACCAGCGACACCGTGGGCGGCAATCTGACATTGCGCTTGAAAGATGTACCGTGGGATCAGGCGCTGGATATTGTCATGCGCGCCAAAGGGCTCGACATGCGCAAAAATGGCAACGTGGTCTGGATTGCGCCGCGCGACGAGCTGTTGACGAAAGAAAAGCTGGAACTGGAACAGAAATCGCAAATCGCCGAACTGGAACCCTTGCGCATGGAAATTTTCCAGTTGAATTACATCAAGGCCATGGCCTTCCGGAAAATTTTCGGCATCAAGGACGACGGCACCTCTGATCCAAGTAACAAGAACCGGATTCTTTCCAAGCGAGGCAGCGCCGTACTGGATCATCGCACCAATCAGCTTTTCATTACGGATATTCCGAGCAAGCTGGAAGAGTTGCGGAAGCTGATCGAAAAAACGGATACCGCACAGCGCCAGGTCATGATTGAGGCGCGTATTGTGGAGGCGGATGATAAATTTGGTCGTAGTTTGGGCGTTCGGTTGGGACTCTTCGGCAATAAAATTGCAAATAACGTCGCCATTGGTAGTGGTTTGTCGTCGCTCCCATCGAGTACGGGAACTACGTCGACTACCTCGGGTACGGCTTTGAGTTTGCCGGCCTCGGCGGTTCAGTCTAATACAGCGGCCACACTGGGCATCAGTTTGTTCAATTCGTCGGCCACGCGTTACCTCAATCTTGAGTTGTCGGCAATGGAAGCAGATAACAAGGGCAAGATTATTTCGAGTCCACGTGTTGTGACAGCGGACAACGTCAAAGCCTTGATTGAGCAGGGGACGGAAATTCCGTATTTAGAAGCTTCTTCGAGTGGTGCGACATCGGTTTCGTTCAAAAAAGCCGTGTTGAAACTGGAGGTGACGCCGCAGATTACCCCGGATGGCAAAGTGATTTTGACGGTCGATGTAAACAAAGACAGCGTTGGAGAAACGCTTCCTGGAGGAGTCTCAATCAATACCAAGCGGGTGAGCACCGAAGTGTTGGTGGAAAATGGCGGCACCGTGGTATTGGGCGGGATATTCCAGCAAGAGAAACGGGAAGAGGTAGCGCAAGTTCCCTTGTTGGGGAATATCCCCGTGCTGGGCTGGTTGTTCAGAAACAAGGAGATTACTGACAATAAGACCGAATTGCTGGTTTTCTTGACACCAAAGATTATGGCGGGACCTCAACAAAAGTAAGCACCTTGTTTGAAAAGTGATAAAGCCGGGCTTGCCCGGCTTTATAATTTGCACTGTATGAAAGCAAAAAACATTTTCCTTGTCGGCTTGATGGGGTCCGGTAAGACGACCGTTGGTCGGGCGTTAGCTAAACGTCTCGGGATGCCCTTTGTCGACGCCGATCACGAGATCGAGGCGCGGACCGGGGCGACGATTCCGACGATTTTTGAAATTGAAGGCGAAGCGAGTTTTCGGCGGCGTGAAGCCGAGGTGATTCGCGATTTGACTGCGCAAGATGGCATTGTGCTGGCAACGGGTGGCGGCGCGGTTCTTGATCCGCAAAGCCGTACGTACCTCAAAACGCGGGGAACGGTGGTGTACTTGCGGGCGACGGTGAGCAGCATCTTGCATCGTACGGCCATGGATAAGAATCGTCCTTTGCTGCAAACAGCGGATCCGCGCAAGAAAATCGAAGAACTTTCGCGTCAGCGTGAACCCTTGTATCGCGAAGTGGCACACATTACGATTGATACAGGGCGTCCGAATGTCCATTTGATGGTTCAATCCATCGTGGACAAGTTGCGGGAACTCAAAAAAGCGGCCGAGAGCTCCAATGGCGTAAAATCGCACGACAACACTTCAGAATCAGGTATGAAATGAGCGGCAAACAGCAGAAAACACATTTACAAGTCGAACTCGGTGATCGCAGCTATCCGATCGAAATCGGCGAATCACTTTTGGATTATTCAGCATTGATCGCCAAGCATGTGGCAGGCGGGCGCGTGGCCATTATTACCAATACGGTAGTCGCCCCTTTGTACCTTGACCGCTTGACGCGTGCACTGGAATCTGCGGGAAAGCAGGTGATATCGATTGTGCTGCCAGACGGTGAGCAAGAGAAAAATTGGGAAAGCCTGATGAAGGTGTTTGATGTGCTGCTCGAGCAAAAATGCGATCGTCAAACGACGTTGATTGCCCTGGGCGGTGGCGTGATTGGCGATCTAACCGGTTATGCGGCGGCCAGTTACATGCGTGGCGTACCGTTCATTCAAGTGCCGACCACTTTGCTGGCGCAGGTGGATTCATCCGTGGGTGGCAAGACGGGCATCAATCATCCATTGGGAAAAAACATGATTGGTGCTTTTTATCAGCCGCAATGCGTGATCGCCGATACATCAACGCTCGCGACTTTGCCACAGCGTGAATTGGCCGCTGGCTTGGCCGAAGTCATCAAGCACGGCGCGATCACCAGCGGAAATTTCTTCGAATGGATTGAGACGAACATGGGCAAGCTGCTGGCGAAAGATCCCGTAGCGTTGGCCTACGCCATTCAGCGATCTTGCGAAATCAAGGCCGATGTGGTGCGACAGGACGAACGCGAAGGCGGACTGCGCGCGATATTGAACTTCGGCCATACGTTTGGCCACGCGATCGAGGCTGGTTTGGGATACGGCGAATGGCTGCATGGCGAAGCCGTCGGTTGCGGGATGGTGATGGCGGCGGATTTGTCTTGGCGCATGGGGTTCATTGATGACGCCACAAAAAATCGCATCAAGGCGGTGGTTGCCGCAGCCGGTTTGCCCGTGGTTGCGCCGGATCTGGGCGCGGCACGCTGGATAGAATTGATGCAAGTCGACAAAAAAGCGGCGGGCGGGGAAATCAAGTTTGTGCTGCTGAAACCATTGGGTACGCCGATGATGATCACGGCGCCGCAGGATACGCTTGAGGCCACGATCGCTGCGTGTGTAAAGCGCGATGGATAAGGAAAATTTTCTGGCGTCGTACGCCGTTCGTGCCGAGACGTCACCCGGACGCACGTACGCCGAGGCGCCGCCAACCACGCGAACGGAGTTCCAGCGTGACCGGGATCGGATTATTCACAGCGCCGCTTTCCGGCGTTTGGAATACAAAACCCAGGTTTTTCTGAACCACGAGGGCGATCTGTTTCGCACGCGTCTGACGCACAGTCTCGAAGTGTCGCAAATCGCGCGATCCATGGCTCGCAACATGCGATTGAACGAAGACCTCGTTGAAGCCATCTCGCTGGCGCACGACCTCGGCCATACCCCCTTTGGTCATGCCGGCCAGGATGCGTTGAATGCGTGCATGGCGGCATTTGGCGGGTTTGAACATAATCTGCAAAGCCTGCGTGTGGTCGACGTGCTCGAAGAACGCTATGGAACGTTTGATGGATTGAACCTGATGTTCGAGACGCGAGAAGGCATCCTGAAGCGATGCCCGCGCGATAAAGCCAGCGCGCTCGGGGCGGTGGGCGAACGTTTCTTGAAGAACCAGCAAGCGTCACTGGAAGCGCAATTGACCAACCTCGCAGATGAAATTGCTTACAGTAATCACGATATTGACGATGGCTTGCGTTCTGGTTTGCTGACGACGGGGCAATTGCAGCAAGTCAGCCTGTATGGACGTTACCACCGTGAGGTGGAAGATAGTATGCCCGGGATTGGCTCGCGTCGGGTTATTCATGAGACGGTGCGTCGGATGATCAATGCGCAAGTCGAGGATGCAATACGCACATCGGCAACACGTATCGCGGAGGTGAATCCGAAAACCATGGATGACGTAAAAAATGCCGCACCACTGATGGGATTCTCCGACGCCATGCGACGTGAAGCGACCGAGCTGAAGCAATTCTTGCATGACAATCTCTATCGTCATTATCAAGTGAATCGCATGACGAATAAGGCACGACGCATCGTGACTGAATTGTTTGAAGTATTCATGCAGGATACGGGTATGCTGCCGCCGGAATACCGGACAAAAAACGGCAATAGGGCTGATCAGGCACGACGAATTGCTGATTACATCGCGGGTATGACGGATCGCTATGCCATGAGCGAACATGGCCGATTGTTTGATATGCATTAAGGGTGACGGGGTGGCATTCGGCGAGTCACCAACGCAAAAAAGGCGCGGAAACCGCGCCTTTATTTTTGGAGTTCGCCGTTTAGGCAGGTGTGGATGGGGAGGGCTCAGGCATATGCTTGATGGCTTCGCGCGTATGTTCCTTGAGTTTGCCTTTGTGTTTCAGAACTTGCCTGTCGAGCTTGTCAATCAAGGTGTCAATGGCGGCGTATAAATCCTGAGAAACGCTTTCAGCGTGAATGGTTTTGCCGCTCAGATTCAAAATGATTTCAGCTTTTTGCCGTTTTTCCTTTTCCGGGAGAGTTTCAATACTGAGGGTGACCGTGACATCAATCACATTGTCGAAATGTCGGGTGACCCGTTCAAGCTTGTTTTTGACATATTCCCTGATAGCGGGGGTGATTTCAAGATGATGCCCACTGATGGTGAGATTCATACATTTCTCCTATTTGAAGCTGCTATGCGATTCCTCGATTGTCTTGATGCCAGAACAATTTCGGAATACAACTTAACAAAACGACTATAAAGACTTTCGCAGATTTACTGCCGGGATTTTCATGGATTCTCGATATTTCGCCACCGTTCTGCGCGCGATAACGATACCTTGCTCCCCCAGAATTTCTGCAATCTTGCTATCGGAAAAGGGATTTTTGCGGTCTTCTGCTCCTATCAGTTGTTTGATTAATTCACGTATGGCCGTTGAGGAAGCCTCTCCTCCCGCTTCAGTGCTAATGTGGCTACCAAAGAAATATTTCAATTCGAACATGCCGTGCGGGGTCAGCATATATTTCTGGTTGGTAACGCGCGAAATGGTGCTTTCGTGCAGTTCCAGTGTATCAGCAATTTCACGAAGCACAAGTGGCCGCATGGCAACGGCCCCGTGAGAAAAGAAGTTTTTTTGACGTTCAACAATGGCTTGGGCCACGCGCAGGATGGTGTCGAATCGATGCCGAAGATTCTTGATCAGCCATTTGGCTTCCTGCAATTGGGAAGAGAGCTTCGTTTTTCCTTTGTTGTTTCGCAATATGTCGGCGTACAGGGCATTTAATTGGAGGCGCGGGATGACGCTCGGGTTCAACTCGACTTGGAAGCCATCATTTGTACGCTTCACGACGACATCAGGTTGAATGGCGTCCGCGAGATCATCGGCGTAGGGTGCGCCAGGACGCGGGTTGCACTGTTTGATAACGACTTGCGCTTCACGCAAATCTTCGTCGTCGCAATCGAGCGCTTTTTTGAGCTTGTTAAAATCGCGTTGTGCAAACAGGCCAAGATGATGTTCCACGATGGCGAGCGCTGTCCTGCGCGTAACATAAGGCACGTTGGGCAGTTGCCGAATCTGAAGGGCGAGGCATTCAGATACGCTGCGGGCGCCGACGCCAGCGGGGTCGAATTTTTGAAGCAAGGCAAGCGCTTCGTTGAGATCTTCGATGCGAACGTTGAGTTCTTCCGGAAGCCATGCCAGCATTTCTTCTAGCGATTCCTGGAGGTAGCCGTTTTCGTCCAGCGCATCGACCAATAGAGTCAACAAAGCTTGCGTGCGCAAATCGAAGGGGGAAAGTCTGACCTGTTCGAGAAGATGATCTCTCAGCGTTTCACGCGCCGACTCGATTTGAGGGCGTCCTTCGTCATCATCCGGCGATGAATGAGATCTGGCAGCATCGTCGAAACTCCAGTCAGCGTCCGTGTTGTCCGTATCTTCACGCGCGGATGTGTCGCGTTCGGCACCCGCTTCCTCTGGCGCAGGTGGGGTGAGCGGCGCACTGTTGGCAGTGTCGATGGGATCAGGAGAGGATTGTGGCGCCGTATTGATGGCACCGTCCGCCAGCAAACGCAAGGACTTGTCCATGGGGTCGTCCGTGCGTTCAAGTAGCGGGTTATTCTGAATGATCTGGTCAATTTCCTGTTGAAGCTCAAGCGTTGATAACTGGAGCAAACGGATGGATTGCTGCAACTGCGGCGTCAGTGCAAGATGCTGAGAGGTGCGAAGTTGGAGCATGGGTTTCATGGCAGATGTTCCGACTACATTCTGAAATGTTCGCCCAAATAGACGCGACGGACGGATTCATCGGCAATGATATCGTTTGGTTGACCGCTGGCTAGTACAGCGCCTTGATTAATGATGTAGGCGCGATCGCATATGCCCAGCGTCTCGCGAACATTATGATCGGTGATCAAGACCCCGATGCCGCGTTCTTTGAGAAATCGAACGATGCGCTGGATTTCAATCACGGCGATGGGGTCAATACCGGCAAAGGGTTCGTCCAGCAAAATGAAACGGGGGTTGGTGGCCAGGGATCGGGCGATTTCAACGCGTCGTCTCTCGCCGCCGGAAAGGGAAAGAGCCTGGTTTTCTCGAATTTTTTCGATTTGCAGTTCCGCGATCAGTCGGTTCAGGCGTTCATCGATGGCTTCCTTGGTCAGCGGTTTGCCATTTTCTTGCTGTAATTCCAGCACGGCACGAATATTGTCTTCTACATTTAATTTGCGAAACACCGAGGCTTCTTGCGGCAAGTAAGACAACCCCAGGCGCGCGCGCTGATGGATGGGCAAGCCTGAAATGTCGGTGCCATCCAGCTGAATGGTTCCTCCATCTGACGGGACCAGTCCAACAATCATGTAAAACGACGTGGTCTTCCCCGCGCCGTTAGGGCCGAGGAGTCCGACCACTTCGCCGCTTTCGACATTCAGGGACACGTCATGCACGACACGTCGTTTGCCGTAAGATTTTTCAAGGCCCCGAACGATCAAGGTACTGGGTGTCATATCATTTTCCTGTTGTGGATGTGTTGGGCTCTGGTGGTTTTCCCTGCACATTTTTGGATTTTGTTTGTTTGTCTTGTTTGGGCGGGAGAATAACTTTGATGCGGCCTGTACCAGGTTTTGTTTCGCCTTCAATGGCGTTGCTCACGGTATAAATATCCGTTTTGCTTTCATAAGTGATGAATTTTCCATTCACTTCATCAATAATTTTTTTTCCATCGAGTCGTAGCAGTCTGGCGCGATGAAAGAGTTTTGAAATTTCCGTCTTGCTGTCGTATTCCATCCGCTCGGCATACCCCTCTATCCACAGGTCTCCCTCGCCATCGCGCTTCTGACGGAATGACGCTAATCCGCCTTTGGGTGCGTAAAGCGTGCCGTACTGGTAACCGGCCGGGTCCTGGCGGACCACCATCTTGTCGCCTTTCATGAGGAGTGTTCCGCGAGTGACGCGGACATTTCCGATAAAGGTATTGATTTGTTTGACATCGTCGTATTCCATCCGGTCCGCTTTAATGTGCGTGGGCTGATCGGAGTCTGTTTGTACGCTGAAAGCGCTCGGCGAGAGCGATATTCCCAACGCAAAGAGCAGAATGACAGAAAGAATGCGCATGCTGGAGAAAGACACAGTTATTTTTTAGGGGACATGGTGACACTGGTCTGGTGGTGAACACGCATTTCGCCGGTGGCGTTGTTGGCATCCATGCCCACCCCTTGTATGGTCGCGTTGCCGCGCTTGATCGTGACAGCCTTGTCGGTTTGCATGGCATCCTCGTCAGGAAAAACCAGCAGGTATTCGGTTTCCAGACGAAGCGACTCTGTGGTTGCAGTCGCGGAGCGATCGCCGATTACGTTGCCATGCATGTGCACCTTGGTCGAGTCTTCCTTGATGAGCGCCATGTTCGATCGCACATACTGCGGCGGTTTGGTTTTGTCCAGATTGGTATAAACCGGCATGTCGATCTGATGCGAATCATCGGCCGGAAAGTGCGTCAACTTCGTGCCCGTCAGATGGTAATTGGGTTTCCCGCTCGGCAGCATCTTGATGTAATTAAAATTAAACACAAAGTAGTCCGGTTCTTTTCTTTGTTCGCCGGCGCGCGGATCGGACGAGGATCGCGAGATCACCATGTTCAACCAAAAAGTGCTCAATGCCATAAGCCCCGTCACGGCGAGGATGACGATGAGGCGGAATCGGAGGGCGGTTCGAGGGTTGCTCATGACAGAAATGATGCCAGTACTTTGTTGTAGTTGCCTTGCGCGCGCAAAAGGAAGTCGCAGATATTGCGCACCGCGCCGTTGCCCCCGTAGGCTTGGGTAATAAAGTGGACGCGGGCAATGACTTCCGAGTGGCCATTGGGTACGCTGGCGGCGAAGCCGACGCGCATCAGAACCGGCAAGTCGATGAGATCGTCGCCAGCAAAGCCACAGTCGTCGTCCGTCAAGCCCGTTTGTTGCAGCAGCCGATCGAAAGCATCCGATTTATTGTGGACGCCTTGTTGCACGTGATGGATCCCCAGATCAGCAGCGCGGCGCGCAACGATAGGGGATTGGCGCGCCGTGATGATGGCGGTTTGCACGCCAGATTCCTGAAGCAGTCGCAGGCCGAGCCCGTCTTGTACATGGAATCGCTTGATGACTTCGCCATCCTGACCGTAATGCAGGCCGCCGTCCGTCAAAACACCATCGACGTCAAAGACCATCAATTTAACGCGTGCGGCGCGGGCGAAGGTGTCAGTTTGCATCAGATCACCTTGGCTTGTGTCAGGTCGTGAATATGCAGTGCGCCGATCAACGTGCCATCGGAATCAGTCACCGTCAGCTGGTTGATGCGATGTTCTTCCATGATGCGCGCCGCTTCGACGGCCATTTGGTTGGGGGTGATGCTGCGCGGGTTGGCGTGCATGACATCGCCGATGACGAGTTTCGTCAAGTCGCGGCCGTGCTCAATCAGTCGGCGCAAGTCACCATCGGTGAAGATGCCAACGCATTTGCCAGCGCTATCGACGACGGTGGTCATGCCCATGCCCTTGCGGGAAATTTCGAGCAAGGCAGCGGTTAGTGGCTGATCCGGTGTGACGCGCGGTACGGCATCGCCGCTGCGCATGATGTCCCTGACGAGCGTCAACAAACGACGACCCAGCGCGCCGCCGGGATGGGAGCGGGCGAAATCTTCTTCGCGGAAGCCCTTGGCATCCAGCAGTGCGACGGCCAACGCGTCGCCCAGTGCAAGCGTTGCCGTGGTGCTGGCTGTGGGGGCAAGGTTCAGGGGACACGCTTCCTTTTCGACGCTGATATCCAGATGGACATTCGCCAATTGCGCGAGACTGGAGCTTGGTTTGCCGGTCATCGCGATGAGCGGGGAACCCATACGCTTGATAATGGGCACAATTGCCGTCAACTCTTCTGCTTCGCCCGAGTAGGAAATGGCGATGAAGGCGTCGATAGATTTGATCATACCCAGATCGCCGTGCGCGGCTTCTGCCGGATGGACAAAAAGTGCGGGCGATCCCGTGGAAGCCAGGGTGGCCGCAATTTTTCGTGCGACGTGGCCGGATTTTCCGACACCCGAGACAACGATGCGTCCCTCGCATTGCAAGAGGATGGCGACCGCTTTGGCAAAGCGCTCGCCGTCCTCGGCGGCAAAACGTTGCTTGAGCGTGAGAAGGGCGTCGGCTTCAATTTGGAGGGTTTGCGCAGCCAGTTGGAGCGAACGCTGTGCATCAAAAGTTTCAGGCATGATTTCGGTTCAAAAACGCGGATGGAAGGAGTATAAACGAAATTGCAAAAGCAAAAACCTTGCCACCTGAAATTGCTTTCTGGAAGTGTTGTCAAGCGGTACAATACTCAGACCTACGTCTTTGTCATTTATGCAAACTTCTCTCGAACTTGTCCTGTTTTTGCTCGGTTTGGCTGTTGTCGCCGTGGTGCTCTTTCGCCTGTTGAAATTGCCGCCGATTTTGGGGTACCTCGTAGTTGGCTTGGTGGTGGGGCCGCATACGCCCGGGGTTGTTGTTGAGAGGGAAACGCTTCAAACACTCTCAGAGTTCGGTGTGGTCTTCCTCATGTTTTCGATTGGCCTGGAGTTTTCCTTGCCCAAACTGAAGTCCATGCGGCGCATCGTGTTTGGTCTTGGTTTTTGTCAGGTGGCTTTCTCCATAGCGGTCGTCATGGTGCTTTGCCTGTTAGGGGCTTATTTCATACCGCGTTTTGCGGAAGTAAGCTGGCAGGCCGGCTTCGCCATGGGCGGGGCGCTGGCCATGTCATCGACCGCCATTGTTTCCAAATTGCTTAGCGAGCGGATGGAGCTCGAGACCGAGCATGGCCGCCGCATTTTCGGCATTCTCCTGTTCCAGGATTTGGCGCTGGTTCCCCTGTTGATTTTGGTGCCCGCCTTAACCCATCGCGCGAGCAATCTGGGGTGGACCCTGCTAATGGCCTTCGGGAAGGCCGCGGTCGTCATGGTCTTGCTCTTGTTCATCGGCCAGAAAGTTTTGCGCTGGTGGCTGAATTTGGTGGTGCGGCGCCGATCGCAAGAGCTGTTCATGCTTAACCTCTTGCTGATCACGCTGGGGGCAGCCTGGATTACCGAGCAGGCTGGGTTATCGCTGGAGTTGGGCGCGTTTATCGCAGGGATGCTGATTTCGGAAACGCAGTACAAGCATCAGGTGGAAGTGGATATCCAATCCTTCCGGGATGTGCTGCTGGGCTTGTTCTTTGTCACCATCGGCATGTTGCTCGATTTGCGTATTTTGCTCGAATACTGGTGGCTGATGATCCCGCTGCTGATTGTGCCGATCCTCTTCAAGTTTGCACTAATTTCTTACCTGGCCAAATTTTTTGGCGCTTCACCCGGTACCAGTATGCGTACGGGGCTTGCGCTGGCGCAGGCGGGTGAGTTCGGTTTCGTATTACTCAACCAGGCGGATGGCTTGCGTTTGCTGGATCCGGTGTTCGTTCAATTGATTTTGGCATCCATGGTGTTGTCCATGTTTGTCGCCCCATTTCTGATTGCGAAATCGGATGCGCTGGTGACAAAGTTATGTGCGAACGAATGGATGATGCAGTCTGTCGCGCTCACGAATATTGCCAGTCGCACTATTGCAACGGAAAAACACGTGATCATCGCCGGGTTTGGTCGGACAGGACAAAGCTTGGCGAAACTGCTCGAAGAGCAAAATATTCCATACCATGCGTTAGATCTCGATCCAGAGCGCGTGCAGGAAGCCAGCGTAGCGGGAGCAGAAGTTTCATACGGCGACGCCTCGCGTCGAGAAAGCCTGGTGGCGGCCGGGATTCACCGTGCAGCGGTGATGGTGATCACGTTTGCTGAAACGTCTGCGACAGAGCGGGTCATGCATTTCGCACATGAGATTGCCCCCTCGCTGCCGATTATTGTTCGCAGTTTTGATGGCAGCGATTTTGACAGATTGAAACAAGCAGGTGCCACGGAAATCGTGCCGGAAGCAATCGAAAGCAGCATGGTGCTGGCGCTGTTTACGATCCGCGCCCTGGGAGTGCCCACCAAACGCGTTTTGCGCATTATTCAGGATACGCGCAAGGAACGTTACGCCTCATTACGCAGTTATTTCCGGGGTTCAGAAGCCGGGCCAGATAGCGAAGAATTGGTGCGCTTGCATTCCATTGCGTTGCCAGAGGGCGCGCAGACCGTTGGCAAGACGCTGGGGGAAGTCGATTTGCTCACGCTCGGCGCAGAGGTGACGATGGTGCGGCGCGGGAAAGAGCGACTTGGTACTGCGCCGGATTTGGTTTTGCAAGCGGGCGATGTGCTGGTTGTGCGAGGGACGGCAGAGTGCGTCGATGCCGCTGAACGCAAGATGCTGTTCTAGTCAAGCAGACGAGGCATTTCGATTCTTCCACAGCTGAAAACAAACGACTTCAACATCTCGTTTTCATCGGCATATTGAAGTCGTTTTCCTTACGCCTCGCTTTGCTCGGCAAGGCTGGCGTAATGATTGAAAATCAGTTGAAGCTTGGCCACGATTTTCCCAATCATGTCGTCGCGGTCTTGACTGTTGATCGTGTAACCGCGGCCTTCTCGTATGTCGGTGATTTCATTGCGCAGTTCGATGATTTCGTGCAGCAGCGGGTCTTCGCTTTGCTGTGTCAACAGGTCGTTCCAGGCAGCTTCGCGAAGCTGGACACCTAGCAGGAACCCGTCGGCCCAGTCGTTGGCTGAGCATTTGTCGTCTTGATCGGCGTACAGAAATGGGTAGTAGGAAATGCCGCCCGCCAGCGCATCGGCAATGAAGTTCCAGTGCTCCAGCAAGATACCCATGATTTCATCCGCTTGCTCCTTGGAGTCGAATTGGGGCATTTGACCGCCAAAAATATAGGGAAGAAATTCACCTGGCGGAACCGACTGATGACTGCAAATCAATGCTGTAAAAAAACCATCAAGGTGCTCGAAATTCATGGCTTTCGGATGCGCGTCCAGAAAGTCCTGAACTTTATCGATTTTTTTTTCTTCCAGCCCTGATTTTTTAGAGGGCGTTGGGTTGAGAAAATCATTGATAGCGTCAAGCTGCGCGTTGGGCATGATGGTTTTGGGTGCGTTCATAATGGAATAGGCTTGGGTTGGCAGATGCTTTGATTATACGGTTTAGCAGCGATGGCTGTCGCACGCTTTCAATTTGGTTTCGAGGGTGTTGTACCCGCCGCCATCTTGAACATAGCGGAAACCTTTTTCTTTGAGGAGTTTGCTGGCCTGTGCTGAGCGACGCCCGCTACGGCAGTACACCAGAATGCGGCTGTTGGTATCGATGTTCTTGAGCGTGTGGATTCCCGAGGTAAGGCGATCCAGCGGAAGATTGACGGCCCCCTCGATGTGACCCAAGGCAAATTCTGCGGGGGTGCGCACATCAAGAATGAGATCCTGACGCATGCCGTTGTAGGAGGCAGTCTGGGCGGAAGCCGATAGGGTGGCAAATGCCCAGATGAAAATAAAAAGGGCCTTTTTCATTGCATCCCGTTATTTCTTCTTTTTGCCATTTCTTGCCGAGAACGGCGAGCGAGTGTGGTCGTTGAGCAAAAACTTCATGCCCAGAAATCCCAGGATGGCCGCAACAAAGAGCGCATTGAATAACCATTCACCGATGCTCGCAGGCGTAAAGCCTGCATTGTAGGCGGGCAAACCCGTGACCAATAAGCCAATAATCAGTGAACCGAGCAATACCGCGAGCTTCATTTTGTCTCCAGGAGGATGTAAACGTATGGTTGTTCCGTAAGAGGGGCAATCATATCATCCTCGCTAAAAAAACCGGGAACAAAAAAGCCCAGTCAATCGACCGGGCCTTGGTGAATCGGGTGCCCTGAATTGGCTCAGGCATTGGGTCGAGGCATACTGCGCGAAAGGCATGTTTTTGTTTCCAATCCGGAAAATCAGCTTCAGGCCCATCATCATTTCCAACGAAAACGCCTGCCTCTTTGTTGAGGCAGGCGTTTTTGGGCGACCTGATTTATTCGGCCGATTTTGTAATCTCCCTGTTGTCTTGAGGGAGATTACCTGGTTCATTTAGTTTTAAAAAGTTGCTCAAAATACCATACGATCCATTCTGAGAGAGACAATTTCTTTTTTTCGGTAGTCATAGTGGCACCTCCTTTAGGTTGGCAATGGTCAATCTGCTTAGGTTGGCGATAGTCAAGATAATGGGCGCTTCTGGTTTTATTAATACAGGTTAAACACATTTTTGCGGCCCGGTCCAAACCGTTTTCTCAGTACGAGCGATAACGGTTACTACGGGACGCGCCTCGTTTTTACTATGACCACCAAAGGTTATTTTGATAAAGATCAAATTTTCTGCATTTGCCTGAAGCTTGGGGAAACGGCTACGCCAGAATGCAAGCCAAAGCTCAAAAAATTATATGGAATGCAAACCCGGCGAAGAAATTCCCAGGGGAGACAGGCAGGTCGACAGAGAGACGGAAAAGGAATTGGCATACCTTCCCGGCTTGAGGATGCCGGGGGGCTTTCGGGAGAGGGCGGGATGCCGAACGATAAAAACAAAAAAGGCTTTCTGATGAGAGCGTGATACAGAGGCATCACACCTTGAATCACATCAGAAAGCCTTTTAAGGGCACTGCCATTTCAAAAAACAATTCACTACCAAGTGCTGGTGCCCACGGAGGGACTCGAACCCCCACACCTCGCGGCACATGGACCTGAACCATGCGCGTCTACCAATTCCGCCACGTGGGCATTGCTGTGCGACTGTTCTTCATGCAATACAGGCGCCGCAAAAACGAGTATTATAGCGCCAAAACCCAATTAGTCAATTCGATTTCCACCTAGATAGGCATTACAAGATTTCCGTTGAAACAATACCCCTACCCCATCCCCAGCCGCGAAGACATTCTCGGGTTACTCAGAAAAGCGCCCGGACGGCACGACATCCCCACAATTGCAACAGCCTTGGGCGTCACGCGCAAGGAAATGGAAGGCTTGATGCGTCGTTTGACGGCGATGGAGCGTGATGGCCAGATTCGGCTCGACGCTGGCGGACGCTACCAACTATTGAACCAGGTCGATTTCATTTTAGGGCGCGTCAGCAGCCACATTGATGGTTATGGGTTTCTGATTCCGGACGAAGGCGGCGACGATATCTTCCTGCCCGAAAATGAAATGCGCAAGGTGCTGCATGGCGATCGTGTGAAGGTGCGCATCGTCGGTGTGGATCGGCGCGGACGTTCGGAAGGCGCCATTGTCGAAGTCGTCAGCCGCGCCAACACGCACGTGATCGGTCGCCTGGTCAATGAACAGGGCGCCTGGGTGATTGCCCCCGAAGACCGGCGCATCAATCAAGACATCATCGTTTCGGGTTCGCCGGGCGAAGCCAAGGCGGGGCAGGTGGTGAGCGTCGAGTTGATCGAACAGCCCTCGCGCTACACGCAGCCCATCGGCAAAATCGTCGAGGTGCTGGGCACGATTGACGATCCGGGCATCGAAATTGAAATTGCGGTGCGCAAGTTTGGCGTGCCCCACGAATTTCCGGAAGAAACCAAGGCGCTGGCGACCCAGCTTCCCTCCGAAGTGCGCGAAGAAGATCTGGTCGGTCGCGTTGATTTACGCGATATCCCGCTGGTCACCATTGACGGCGAAGATGCGCGCGACTTCGACGACGCAGTGTATTGCGAGCCGGTGAAGGTTGGCAAAACCACTGGGTATCGCTTGATTGTGGCGATTGCAGATGTCAGTTATTACGTGAAGCCGAACGACGCGATCGATGCGGAAGCGCTCAATCGCAGCACCTCGGTGTATTTCCCGCGCCGCGTCATCCCGATGTTGCCGGAAAAATTGTCGAATGGCTTGTGCTCGCTGAATCCCGGCGTGGATCGGCTATGCATGGTGTGTGATGCCGTGATTACTGAAGCGGGCGAGGTTTCCGCTTATCAGTTTTACCCGGCCGTCATGCATTCGGCGGCGCGGCTCACCTACACCGAAGTCGCGGCGATTCTCGGTAACACCAAAGGACTGGAAGCGGACCGGCGCAAGGAACTGGTGCCGCATTTGCTGGACTTGTATGAACTGTTTCGCATCCTGCATGCTGCGCGCGAAAAACGTGGCGCGATCGATTTTGAAATGGTGGAAACCTACATCGTCAGCAATGAGCAGGGCAAGATTGAAAAAATTCTGCCGCGTGTGCGTAACGATGCACACCGTTTGATTGAAGAGTGCATGCTGGCCGCCAACGTGTGCGCGGCGGATTTGCTGGATCGGCACAAGCATCCCGGCACCTATCGTATTCATGCGAAACCCAGCGTGGAAAAACTGACCAAGCTGCGATCCTTCCTTAAGCAGGCGGGGTTGTCGCTGGGCGGCGGCGATTCTCCCGCGCCAGCCGACTATGCGACAATCATGGACAAGGTCAAGGCGCGTCCGGACTCCATCATGATTCAGACGATGATGCTGCGTTCGATGCAGCAGGCGGTGTACAGCCCGGACAATATCGGCCACTTCGGTCTGGCTTACGATGCGTACACGCATTTTACGAGCCCGATCCGGCGCTATCCGGATTTGCTCACGCATCGGGTCATCAAGGCCATTTTGCAAGGCCAGCGATATGAGCCGCGTGGTATTGATACCAGCGCGCTGAATACGATGACCTCACCGGCCGTGCGGCAGCAGCACCTGAAGGACAAAGCTGAGGGTAAAGCAAAATCCGAGTCGGCGTTGACTATTTGGGATGCGCTCGGGATTCACTGTTCGGCCAACGAGCGTCGCGCCGACGAAGCATCGCGCGATGTGGAAGCCTGGCTCAAGTGCTACTTCATTCGCGACAAACTCGGCGAGCATTTCACTGGCACCGTTTCCGGCGTCACGCCGTTCGGTATCTTCGTGCAGCTCGACGATATTTTCATCGAAGGCATGGTGCACATCAGCGATCTTGGTGCCGATTATTTCGAGTTTGACGAGGCACGGCATGAACTGCGCGGCGAGCGTACCGGCAAGCGTTACCAATTGACGAACCGTGTGACCGTACAAGTCAGTCGGGTCGATCTGGATGCGCGCCGCATTGACTTGCGGCTTGTCGAAGAGCTTGGACGGAGTCAGAAAGGACGCCCTGCGCCGAAAGGCGACGTGCATCGCACCCCCTATACACCGACCGAAAGCCAGCCGGCCTCCGTGAAGCCTGGCAAGGCTTCGCCGTCCAGTCAATCGATGGAAAAGAAATTGGAAGCGGAAAGAGACCGGAACGCGAGTCGGCATGCGCCGATCGTTTCGCGTGCTGGTAAAAAACCTAAAGCAGCAAAGGCTGCTGCAAAATCCGGAAAGAAGAAAAAATAATGAACGAAAAAACGGGAACGGCGAAGAGTAAATTTATTTTCGGATTTCACGCTGTGACATCACGCTTGCGGCACGAAGCATCATCGGTCGAAGAAATTTATGTCGACGCAGGACGGACCGATAGGCGGATGCAGGATTTGCTGCAAGCTGCCAAGGCCGCGAACGTGCGCGTCATTCCAACGGCGGATCAACGTCTGGATGGCATGGTGGGAACGCGCCGTCATCAAGGTGTGGTTGCCAAAGCCGCGCCGCTGGCATTGGCGCGCAATCTGGACGAATTGCTCGATGCCATCGAAGGGCCGCCGTTATTACTGGTTCTGGACAGCATTACCGATCCGCACAATCTGGGCGCGTGTTTGCGCGTGGCCGACGGTGCGGGCGCGCATGCGGTGATCGCGCCACGCGACAAGGCCGTGGGGCTGAATGCCACCGTGATCAAGGTTTCCAGCGGCGCGGCGGATACTGTGCCGTACATCACCGTCACGAATCTGGCGCGCACCCTGCGTGATTTGAAAGAGCGCAACATCTGGGTAATTGGCACGACGGACGATGCCGAGAAAAGTCTGTATGAAGCAGACTTTACCGGCGGTGTCGCCATCGTGATGGGCTCGGAAGGAGAAGGCATGCGTCGCTTGACGCGCGAAACCTGCGACATCCTGGTCAGCGTTCCGATGGCTGGGGCGGTCGAAAGTTTGAACGTTTCCGTGGCGTCAGGCGTATGCCTGTATGAGGCGAAGCGGCAACGGATCGCAGGGTAGTCGTGAGCTGACCCGCCTTCCTCGTCACAGGGGAAGGCGAGTGGGGTATCATTACAAAATCAAAAATAACAGACGACACAGACTCGCCATGTTCCCCCAGCTCCGCGAAGATATTGCCAACATCATCAAGCGTGACCCGGCTGCACGCAATGCGTGGGAAGTGCTTACGTGCTATCCGGGTTTGCAGGCTATCGCGATTCATCGCGCGGCGCGCTGGTGCTGGATGCACCGGCTGAAATGGCTGGGGCGCTTTGTTTCGCACGTTGGCCGGATCTTGACCGGCATCGAAATCCATCCCGGTGCGACCATTGGCCGTCGGGTCTTCATTGATCACGGTTTCGGTGTGGTCATTGGCGAAACCGCAGAAATCGGTGACGATTGCACGATCTATCAAGGCGTGACCTTGGGCGGTACCTCGCTTGCCAAGGGCGCGAAGCGGCATCCGACCTTGGGCGCAGGCGTCATTGTCGGTGCGGGCGCCAAAATTCTCGGCGCTTTCACTGTCGGAGAAAACGCGAAAGTCGGATCGAATGCCGTGGTGCTCAAAGAAGTACCGCCGTGCGCGACGGCGGTGGGCAATCCCGCACGCATCATTTTGAAGGAAGAACATGTGGAAGGCGGCAATGATGCCGCCACGCGTGTGTTCTCCTCTTATGGCATCACGCCTGATCTCGATGATCCTCTCATCAAAGCCTTGCACGGGTTGATCAATCATGCTGCCGCACAGGATCAGCAAATTCGCGTGCTGACGGCGGCGCTCGACAAGGCCGGCATTTCGCATGACAGCTTGCCGGAATCGGCGAAGTTCGACCTGGAAAAATTCCGCAGGCTGGTGGAATAGCGGCAGATGCCACATCCTGACGTCGATCTTTCTGCGTCACCTCATTCTTCGTTATCGGAAGTCACGCGTCTTTTTTTGAGGCTGGGCGTCACCGCTTTTGGTGGTCCGGCCGCGCACATTGCGATGATGCACGAGGAAGTCGTGCAGCGACGTCGCTGGCTGAGCGATCAGGCCTTCCTCGATTTGGTGGGCGCGACCAACCTGATTCCTGGCCCCAATTCCACCGAGATGGCCATTCACATTGGTTATCTGCGCGCGGGATGGCGTGGCCTGATTGTCGCAGGCGTGTGCTTCATCTGTCCGGCAATGCTGATCGTGCTGGGACTCGCGGCGCTGTATGTTGCGTACGGCACGCTGCCGCAGGTGCAGTGGTTGATGGTTGGCGTGAAGCCGGTCGTGATTGCGATCATCGCGCAAGCCTTGTGGGGGCTGGGTCGCAAAGCACTCAAAGACTGGTTGACTATCGTGATGGGCGGCGCCGTGCTGGCAGGCTATGCGCTCGGCCTGAGTGAAATCGCCTTGCTGTTTGTCGCCGGATTGCTCACGATGCTGATGGCGAACGCACGTCGCATTCAGAGCGGCATGATGTCCGTGGCTGTGCTGCCCGTCATGGCGGCAGGAGGTGATACCGCTTCACCGCTTGCACCGGTTGCGTACAGCCTGTGGCAACTCATTCTCACCTTTCTCAAGATTGGTTCCATTCTGTACGGCAGCGGCTACGTGCTGCTCGCTTTTTTACATGCCGATCTCGTCGTGCATCTGGGCTGGCTCACCGATAAACAGTTGCTCGATGCCGTCGCCATCGGGCAGATCACGCCAGGGCCGGTCTTCACCACCGCCACCTTCGTCGGTTATGTGCTTGGCGGCACGTTGGGTGCAGTGGCGGCGACGGTGGCCATCTTTTTGCCGTCGTTTGTTTTTGTGGCGATTTCCAATCCCTTCATTCCGCGCATGCGTGACTCTGTCTGGTTCAGCAGTTTGCTCGACGGCTTGAACGTTGCCTCGCTCGCCTTGATGGCGGCCGTGACGTGGCAACTTGGCGTAGCGTCGGTGGTGGATGGCGTGACAGCCGCAACGGCCATCGTGAGTTTGGTGCTGCTGGTGCGCTACAAAATTAACACAACGTGGCTGATTGCGGGCGGGGCGGGAATTGGGTTGGTGCAGTGGATGCTGGGTTAAGAAGATCAGGCAGCATCAAATCGCATTTTCACTTCGACGCGTTCGCTGGCCTTGTTTTCGGAATATATTGCGGCGGATACGTGGTCACAATCCTGCCCTGAATGTCGAGGCGCCGCAGCGACCCATCTGCGTACAGCGCTACCCATCCGCCGCGCTCGGGTTTGGTTTCGCAATCCCAGTCAGGTAAAACGTAACGGGAACGTTTGCCGTCAGCAGAATCGTGTCGCTGTGGCTGGTGCGTGTGGCCGTGCACCATGACGGTGGCGCCCGTTGCATCGAAGACGGCATCGATAGCGGTTGGGCTCACATCCATCATCATGTGCGATTTGGTTTGCTTGCTGCGTTCGCTGTTTTGGCGCAGCCTGCCAATGATCCGTTGACGCAAGCTCAGTGGCAAAGCTAAAAACAGTTTTTGCCACGCGGGATGATGCGTTTTTTTGCGGAAGGCCATATAGGCGTTGTCGTGGGTGCATTCCGCGTCGCCGTGTGCCAGCGCAATGCGCTTGCCTGCCAGATCGACGATGCACAGATCGGGCAGCAGGGTACAACCCGCGGCTTGCGCGAAAGCGTTGCCGATCAGCACATCGCGATTGCCGCTGACCCAGAAAACCGGAACGCCAGATTCAACAACCGCACGAATGGCTTTTGCCACCGATTGATTCCATGGGGAGCTCAGATCGTCATCACCTGCCCAGGCTTCAAAAATGTCGCCGAGCAGATAGAGGCGTTGTGTGCGCGTGGCACGCTTTTGCAGAAAATCGAAAAACGCTTCCGTCGTTTTTGGAGACGACGGACTCAGGTGGAGATCGGAAACGAAAAGCGCAACCGTGTCAGGTTGCGCTGATGTGGTCGCCATCATGAAAAAACCGTGCAGCGTTAGTGGCGTTGTTTAGACGATGGATGCTTTTTGAATGAGCACGTCCTCGACCGGTACGTCGGCATGCATGCCCGCGCGCGTGGTGCGAACCGCCTTGATCTTGTCGACCACATCCGTGCCACCCGTTACTTCGCCGAATACGCAATAGCCCCAGCCATCTTGCCCCGGATAGTCGAGGAAGTGATTGTCGTTCACGTTGATGAAGAATTGCGCGGTGGCCGAATGCGGATCGGACGTGCGCGCCATCGCAATGGTGTAGTTGTGGTTGGCCAAACCATTGTTGGCTTCGTTTTCGACGGGATTTTGCGTCGTTTTTTGTTTCATGCCGGATTCAAAGCCGCCGCCTTGAATCATGAAACCCGGAATGACGCGATGGAAAATCGTGCCATCGTAGTGGCCAGAGCGGACATAGCTCAAAAAGTTTTCGACGGTCTTGGGTGCTTTGGCTGCATCGAGTTCGATGGTGATGTCACCGAAATTGGTAGAGAGAAGGACTGCCATGTTTTTCCTCGAATATGTATAAAAATTGTCAACAAGTGGAGAGTTTAGCAGTTTATTTCACAATCGTGACAGATTCGATGACAACTTGCTTTGCAGGAATATCCATCTGCCCCGTGGGTACTAACTTTATCTTATCAACGACTTGTTTGCCTTTGATGACCTTGCCGAATACGGTGTAGCCCCAGCCGTCCTGACCGGGATAATTGAGGAAGCTATTGGCTTTGACGTTGATGAAAAACTGGGCGGAGGCAGAGTGGGGAGCCGGTGTGCGCGCCATAGCCAGCGTATAGGGTTCGTGGGCCAGGCCATTTTTTGCTTCGTTTTGGATGGGCGCACGGGTTGGCTTTTGACGCATGTTTTTGTCAAAGCCGCCGCCCTGAATCATGAAGTTGCTGATCACGCGATGGAAAATCGTGCCGTTGTAGTGGCCGTCTTTCACATACTGAAGGAAATTCGCTACGCTTTGGGGGGCTTTGTCCGGGTAAAGCTCCAGCACGATGTCGCCCATGCTGGTTTTCATCAGTACGCGGGGGGTATCGGCCGCTTGAGAGACAAGACAGGTCAAGGCCAGCAGCAAACCAGAAAAAAGGGTGGCCAAGCGGTGCAGGGGTCTATTCATCATAAAAAGTCCTTGATCGTGTTTTCGTAAACAATTTTCCATTGCGCGCCTTCTTTCGCCCACATTTGAAAGCGTCGGGTTTGTGAGGTAACGTTGCCGTGAACGACATCCAGGTTAAACGCCGCTGCGATCATGTTGTCATAGCCGGGGTAGCGGATCAGGCTGATGTTGCGCACTTTGTAGGTCGCGGCTTTGGCCGTGGCACGCGCCGGATGGTGTTTTTCAAACCAGGTTGCTAAATCTTCGCGGGTGTTGGAACGGAATTGTTCTGAATAATGCTTTTTCAGATAAGTGCGGTTGCCGTACTCCATGTCGCGCCGCCATTTTTCCAGCAGGGTATGTGCCAGCTTGCGATCCTTGTTCAGGACGGTTTCGTTCACCATTTCGACATGATCGCTGATCACGACAAGCGTTTTGAAAATATCCAGCGTGGTGTTCAATTCGGTCATGTCGGGGTTGGTCATGGCCACGCAGCCGTCGGAAGCCAGCGGTGGGCGACTGAAGCTTTCGGACGGCATGCCGTGCAGCCAGATGCCGGAGCCGCCACGGCCATAGATTTTGTCCCAGTCATTCGGGTAATTCAGCGGGAGGGCACCGGTGCCGTAGAAATCGGGGAGTTTGGCGCCGGCAATACGGCTGGTGATGCGATACATGCCGACGGGGGTGCGCTGATCGCCTTCACGGGTTTTGTGCACGCCGAGTTTGCCTTGTGAGACGTAGTAATGATGCAGCAGCCTGAGTTTGCCGTTATTGTTCTTATAGACAAACATGCGCGATCGATTGGCATCAACCAGCACGGCATACTGATGACTTTCGCGCAATTGGGTGAACGCGCGCGGATACAGATCCGGGTCAGGTTTCAAATGCAGGGTTTTCAGTCGCGCCATTGCTTCGGAACGCAACTCCTGCAGTTTGTTCGGGTTGTGACCGTTGGTTGCCGCGCCGAGCGCGGTAACAGGATGCGCGTGCATCATCAACAAATCGCCACGGATGAGGTGTGCGAGGTGAAATTTCGGATAAGCCTCGACCAATTTGTCCGCCTTGGCGAGCGCGGCACGCAGTTGGCCAGCGGATAGATCCATATAAATGGCGGCCAGCAGCGCATCTGGATTTGGCAGGTTGCTTTTGCTGACCGGCTGACGGGCTTTCCGGGGCTTGGCGTGCGCATCCGTCGGCCCGACGGCGCAAAAGGCCGCGAACAGCGTAAGACAAACCGCGAGCAGGATGGCATGCCAGTGCGAGAGGTGTTTTCTCATCGGCGAAGCGATTGAGTCGAAAGAGGGTCGCATCAATTCAATCACGCTTTAATTGGAGAGTTCCTGCTGGATTTTCCACTGGCCATTGGATTTGATGAACACCATGGTTTTTCGGCTCGAGGTGGACAAGCGATCCGATTTGTACGCCTGTCGAAATTTCACGGTTGCCGTGTTGCCGGAGATCGTGATTTGTGGCGATTCCACCTTCACGTTGATGCGACTTTTTCCGGCGATACGCGCACGACGTTCTTCTGCCCAGGCTTTTCTCGATTTACCGCCCGGTATCTTGAAATCATTCGCATAAAAGCCCAGATATTTTTTCACGTCCCGGTTGCTCCAGGCAGCGGCCCAGTCGTTAAGCGTCTTGCCGACGGCATCGCGGTCAGCGGCGCTACCAGCGTCAGCTGGTTTGGCAGGTGTTGCAGGCGCGGCGGGCGTCGTAGGAGCGGACGGGGGGGCAGCTACGGGTGCAGACACGACAGGCGTTGCCGGTGCGGAAGCCGCCGCCACGATCGTGCCGTGCACTTTTTTGACGGGGCCGTCTGTGCTTAATGCGTGGACCAGCGCGAGCTTGGTTTTGTCGCCAGAACGATTGATATTGGTGTGCAGCGCTTTTTCATAAGCCTGGCTGGCCAGTTTGGCGTACACCGCGCCCAGATTTTCGTAGGTTGTCGCGTAAGCGGGGTTGGTGCGCATGCCTGCTTCCAGCATGGCGCGTGCTTTGTCATATTGGCCATTGGCGGCATGCAGTGCCGCCAGATTGTTGTACGGCTCGGGCAGGGACGGGTGTTTTTCAGTCAATTGGGTGAAAACAGCGATGGCTTTGGTATTTTGTTCCTGTTGGGTCAGGATCACGCCCTTCAAAAAAAGCATGCTGGCATCGTTCGGATGATTGTCCAGAAATTTTTCCGTGATGACGAGTGCTTCGGCCAGCTTTCCGCTGCTGGCCAGGGACCGCGCGTCGGTTCGCGCATCGGCAAAAGCCTGCTGAAGCGGCAACAAGACAAACAGACAGCTAATAAGAAGCGTGCGACGGATCAGACAACAGCGAGAAAAATGATTCATAAAGACGTCAGGAAAAATTTATAAGCGCAAGTGCTATACTTTGCGCCTTAGATTCTATCAAATTAGCTTCTCCAAGAGATAGAACTGAATTGGCGAATGGTATAAAACAGTATGAAAGATTGACGGGCCATTTGGCGCTATTCACGAACCTCACCAAATAATCACCGAATAATCACCTGAGGCAAGACAGAATTCCCCATGGGTAAATTACAGATTTACAACACGATAACACGTGATCGGCAAGTGTTTACGCCGATTGAGCCGGGCAAAGTTCGCATGTACGTATGTGGGATGACGGTCTATGACTACTGTCATATCGGCCATGCGCGCATGATGACGGTCTTTGACGTGGTGTACCGCTGGTTGAAAGCATTGGGTTATCAGGTAACCTATGTACGCAATATCACCGATATTGACGACAAAATCATCGCGCGTGCGGTGGAAAACGGTGAAACGATTTCGCAACTGACGTCGCGTTTCATTCAGTACATGCATGAAGACACCGATGCGCTCGGTATCCTGTCGCCGGATCACGAACCCAAAGCGACGGAATATGTGCAGCAAATGCTGGGCATCATCGAAAAACTCGAATCCAACGGCCTGGCCTACAAATCGTCCGATGGCGACGTGAACTTTTCTGTGCGCGATTTTCGCGGCTACGGCAAATTGTCGGGCAAGTCGCTGGACGATTTGCGCGCTGGAGAACGCGTGGATGTCAACACGGGCAAACGCGATCCGCTGGATTTCGTGCTGTGGAAGGCGTCCAAGGATGCTGAGCCGCAGGAAGTGAAATGGGCGTCGAAATGGGGCAGCGGTCGTCCCGGCTGGCACATCGAATGCTCGGCCATGTCGAGCGCGCTCCTAGGCGAGCATTTCGACATTCACGGCGGCGGCGCGGATTTGCAGTTTCCGCACCATGAAAATGAAATTGCGCAATCCGAAGGCGCGTGCCAGCACACGTTCGTGAATTACTGGATGCACAATGGATTCGTGCGCGTGGACGACGAAAAAATGTCCAAATCACTGGGCAATTTTTTCACGATTCGCGAAGTGCTGGAACAATACGACGCTGAAGTCGTGCGTTTCTTCATCATTCGCGCGCACTATCGCAGTCCGCTCAACTACTCGGACGCACATCTGGATGACGCGAAAAATGCGCTGACGCGTTTGTATACGGCGTGCAAGGAGGTGGTGGCCGACGCTCAGCCGCTGGACTGGAACGAACCGCATGCGGTGCGTTTCAAGGAAGCGATGAACGATGACTTCAACACGCCAGTGGCCATTTCGGTGTTGTTTGAACTGGTGACGGAAGTCAATCGCACGAAATCGCCGCGTCTGGCAGGGCAGTTGAAAGCGCTGGCTGGCGTGCTGGGCTTGTTGCAGCGCGATCCGCAAGCGTTTTTGCAAGGCGTTGTGGGTGGGGCGGGGATCGACGATGTGATGGTGAATGACCTGATCGCGGCCAGAACGCAGGCGAAAAAATCCAGAAATTTTGCAGAAGCCGACCGAATTCGTGACGAGCTGCTGGGCAAGGGCATCGTGCTCGAAGACAAACCCGGCGGACTCACCGAATGGCGTCGCGCATGATCACAAAAGCCAAACCCCGCGGTTCAGTGCCATCGGTTTCGGTTCCCCCCTACTGGGAGGAGGCGAAATCCGATTTGATGAAACGCGATCGCGTGATGAAAAAACTCATTCCGCAATTTGGCGACATGCAACTGGTGGGGCGGGGCGAGCCATTCACGACCTTGGCACGATCGATCGTCGGCCAACAAATTTCCGTCAAGGCAGCGGAATCGGTCTGGCAGCGTTTTTTGCTGGCGTGTCCCAAATGCACCCCGGCGCATGTCCTGTCCGTCGGCAAGGATGGCCTGTCCGAGTGCGGGCTCTCCAAGCGTAAGGTCGAATACATTATTGATTTGGCCGACCATTTCAAGAATAATCGCGTCCGCGTGAATAAATGGATGACCCTGCCGGATGAAGAGGTGATTGCCGAATTAACGGGCATTCGTGGCATCGGTCGCTGGACGGCCGAGATGTTTTTAATCTTCAATTTGTTGCGCCCCAACGTTTTGCCGCTGGATGATTTGGGCTTGTTGAAGGGCATTAGCACCTGTTATTTTTCCGGGGAACCTGTCTCACGCAGCGATGCGCGCGAAGTGGCCGCTAACTGGGAGCCGTGGCGCACGGTGGCGACCTGGTATTTGTGGCGCAGTTTAGACCCGGTTCCGGTAGAATACTGACCGGAATGAGATGGGGTGGTCAAAATGACAATGACTCGCCCCTTTATTTTCATATCCTCCCCATCCTGGAGGACGATGTCGTGAATGATGGCGCAAACCGGCGCGCCCATTGATGATGAGGAAAGGAACACACTGTGGGCAAGACAAGCTTCTTGAGTTTTGAACAGCCGATCGCTGAACTCGATTCTAAAATCGAGGAACTGCGTTTCGTGCAAGACGATTCAGCCGTGGATATTTCCGAAGAGATTGAGCGTTTGGCGAAAAAGAGCCAGCAGCTGACCAAGGAAATTTATTCCAAGCTGACGCCGTGGCAAGTGTCGCAAATTGCGCGTCACCCGATGCGGCCGTACACGCTGGATTATGTCAGCGAAATTTTTACCGATTTCCATGAATTGCACGGGGACCGGAGCTTTTCCGACGACAAGGCGATTGTGGGCGGCCTCGCGCGTTTCAACGGTCAGGCGTGCATGGTGATCGGTCACCAAAAAGGGCGCGATACCAAGGAGCGTGTCTACCGCAATTACGGCATGCCCAAGCCCGAAGGCTATCGCAAGGCCTTGCGTCTGATGCGGTTGGCCGAGAAATTCAACCTGCCGATTTTCACCTTCGTCGATACGCCGGGCGCGTTTCCCGGCATTGACGCGGAAGAGCGCGGTCAGTCTGAGGCGATTGGTCACAATTTATACGTGATGGCCGAACTCAAGGTACCTGTCATCACGACGGTGATCGGTGAAGGCGGTTCAGGCGGCGCGCTGGCGATTGCGGTCGGCGATTCGATCCTGATGCTGCAATATTCCGTTTACTCGGTGATTTCGCCGGAAGGTTGCGCGTCCATTTTGTGGAAGACGGCGGAACGCGCCAACGAAGCGGCGGAACAACTCGGCCTGACGGCGCACCGTTTGAAGGCACTGGGTTTGATCGACAAGATCGTGAACGAGCCGTTAGGCGGCGCGCATCGCGATCCGAAGCAAATGGCTGCCATGCTCAAGCGTGCGCTGGCCGATACCCTGCGTCAGTTTCAGGGTGTGAAGACTAAGGACTTGCTTGCTGCCCGCATGCAAAAAATTCTGGATTACGGACAGTACAAGGACACCACCGCCTGATTCTGTTCCTGGATCGTCCGTGACTTTGTTGACGTCGCCTTGCCGTACAATTTGACCTGTCTGCGGCTCGTCTTCGCGTCACAAGCAATCTGGAAACGGAATCGTCAATGGCTCACGCTGAAACTGACCAATTAACCGAAACATTCAAACGCGCGCTGGATGATATTCTGGCGCGCGTTTTTGTTTCGGCGAGTGCGCCCGACACTTTCGCGATGGCGGTGGCTTACAGCGGTGGGCTGGATTCCTCGGCCTTGCTGCATCTGGCGCAGGATTACGCAGTCGTCTCATGGGATCTCGCTTTTCGCTTTTCATGTCCACCACGGATTGAGTCCGAACGCGGATGCCTGGCTGACGCACTGTGAAGGTGTCTGTGTGCGGCGGCAGATTGTTTTTGACGCACGCAAAGTACAAGTCGCGAAAGACGATGGACGCGGGCTGGAAGCGGCGGCGCGTACCGCGCGCTATGGCGCGCTGGGCGAGCTGTGCCGCCAGCATCACGTGTCAGTATTGCTGACCGCGCACCATCTGGACGACCAGGCTGAAACGGTCTTGCTGCAAATGCTGCGCGGGGCGGGCCTAGCCGGGATGTCCGGCATGGAAACGCTGAGTGTCGCGCCGGATCTGTTGGGCGATGAAACTATCGCTATCGGACGTCCGCTGTTGCAGGTGCGGCGTGCTGAATTGTCGGCCTGGGTGGTCCGTGCGGGATTCCATTACGTCGAAGACGAATCCAATCGTAATGTTCATCATCCCCGCAATGCTCTCAGAAACGATGTGTTGCCGATGCTGGCGACACACTTCCCCGCGTATCAGGAATGTCTGGCACGAAGCGCCCAGCACGTGCAGGCGGCACAGCGCCTGCTCGACGAACTGGCGGAACAGGATTGGGACGAATGCCGGGAGGATGAGGGACTGGACGCCGGATATCTCGAACACTTGAGCGATGACCGCGTCGCCAATTTGTTGCGGTACTGGCTGATGCGACAAGGCTTGCGTCCGCCGTCGACAGCCTGGATCAACGAAGCCATCCCCCAGTTGTTGGTCGCGCGAGAAGATGCTCAGGCTTGCGTGAGACTGGCGGATCGGGAGGTCCGACGCTACCGCAATCGCATCGTAATAATGCCAGTGCAAGTGCATACTCACGCGGAACCCATTATTTTTCAATGGCAAGGCGAGGAGAGCATCTACATGGAAGCCTTCAGTGGCCGCTTGTATTTCGATAAGAGCGAGCAAGGGCTGGATCCGGAATGGCTACGCAATCAGTCTTTACGCCTGCAATACCGGGCTGGCGGAGGGCGGTTAAAGCTTACGCTGAACCGCCCGAGCAAAACTTTAAAGGAGTGGTATCAGGAATGCGCCATTCCGGCCTGGGAACGACCCGGGCTGCATTTGCTTTATGCGGACGCCTCCCTGCTTTTTGCGGCCGGTATCGGTCAGGATTGCCGTCCACCATCCGGTGAACCGGGGGTGACGCTACGCTGGTCAGGGGATTAGCCTCGAAACGCCTTTTCGCATTCCCTTCATTGAAAACACCCAGATTTGTGATTTTTTAGACAACATTTGTTTGTGTGTGTAAAATGTTTAAAGAATGACAATCTTAAAGTTCATATGCGCATGAAAATCCTGTTGATATTGTTGGTTCTGGTGGTGACGCACGCTTGGGCTGCGACCTACAAATGCGATGTGGGCGGGCAGGTGGTTTATGGCGACAAGCCTTGCGAGAAGGGGGCGGGCATGCAGATTGCCATAAAGGACGCCCTTGAACCACAGTCTGAAAAGCAACTGTCTTCGGAAGAGCAGCTTAAAAGAGAAAAGCAGCAGGCGGCGACGCTGCGCAAAGAGCGCCTGAAACGCGAAAAGGCGGATGAAAAAGCACGCCAGAAAGCTGCCAAACAAGCCCAAAAGGACGAGAAAAACGAAAGGCGCGGTGCCAATCTCTGGCCAAATCGCTGGCCAAAACCCCCATGGAAAGCGTTCGGACAAGCCAAACGTCAGGATCCGGCGAAACGTGAGGCAGTATGAACGGGAGTGCCGGGAGTCACCGGTGGCATGAACTGAAGGACGCACCCCTTGTCATTTCGTGACGCCAAGGTTAAAGTGCGGAGCTGATTTTAGAAATTATTGGTTCTTTTTATGGGATTAATTGTCCACAAATACGGCGGTACATCGATGGGCTCGACCGAGCGCATCAAGAACGTCGCCAAACGGGTTGCCAAATGGCATGACGCCGGTCACAAAATTGTCGTGGTGCCTTCTGCCATGTCGGGGGAAACCAACCGATTGATTGGTCTGGCGCGGGAAATCATGCCCGAGCCGAACCAGCTCGAGTTGGACATGATTGCCGCGACGGGGGAACAAGTTTCCGTCGGACTGCTGTCGATGGCCTTGCTAGCGATTGGCAAGGAAGCCGTTTCCTATGCAGGCTGGCAAGTGCCGATTAAGACGGACTCCGCGTTCACCAAGGCGCGCATTCAGTCGATTGACGACGAGAGAATCAAACGCGATCTCGATGCAGGCAAAATTGTCATCATCACCGGTTTTCAGGGTGTCGATGAGCAAAATAACATCACGACGCTGGGTCGTGGTGGTTCCGATACCTCCGCAGTGGCGGTGGCAGCGGCCATCAAGGCAGACGAATGTCTGATTTACACGGACGTGGACGGCGTGTACACCACCGACCCGCGCATTGTGTCGGAGGCGCGTCGGCTGAAGCGGATCACTTTTGAAGAAATGCTGGAAATGGCATCGCTGGGTTCCAAGGTGCTGCAAATTCGTTCGGTCGAATTCGCTGGCAATTACAAGGTCCCCACACGCGTCTTGTCGTCGCTGACCGATCCGATGATGTCGCTCGAAGAAGAAGCCAAGTCTGGCACACTGATATCGTTTGAGGAAGAGAACAATATGGAACAAGCTGTCATTTCAGGGATTGCATCCAGTCGCGACGAAGCTAAAATTACCGTACTGGGGGTGCCGGATCGTCCGGGCATTGCCTTCCAGATCGTGGGCGCCATCGCCGACGGGAACATCGAAGTCGACATGATCATCCAGAACCAGTCGGTGGAGGGCAAGACGGATTTTTCGTTGACGGTGCCGCGCGGCGATTATGCGCGCTCGATGGAGATTTTGAACGGCAAAGTGAAGGCGCAGATCGGTGCGACGGAAATTGTGGGCGATAACCATGTGTCCAAAGTGTCCGTGATTGGCGTGGGCATGCGCAGCCATGTCGGCATTGCCGCGCAAATGTTCAAGACGCTTTTTGACGAAGGCATCAACATCCAGATGATTTCCACCTCCGAAATCAAAATCTCGGTTCTGATTGACGAAAAATATATGGAATTGGCCGTGCGCGCGCTCCACAAGGCGTTCGGGCTTGAAAAGATTTGATCGGCGTCGTGTTTTTGTCGAGAAAGCCAAAGCCCCCCAAAGCCCTGCCTGCGCGGGGCTTTTTTGTTTGAGGGGCAGCGCTTATAATCTTTCTATCGTCAAAGAAGGAGTGTGTCATGCCGTACAAAACCATACTGGTGCACCTGGACGAATCCCTGCGTGCACAAGAGCGCGTCAAAATCGCATCCCGCATCGCTATAGAAGATGACGCTCATTTGGTGGGGGCGTCCATGATTGGGATTGCCACCCAGTCCTATGAGCAGACGAACATGATCGAGCGCGATCCCAATTTGGCGAAACACATCGAGTTTTTGCGCGAGCGCGCCAAGCTTGCCGTGACGCAGTTCAATGCCACCGCGCAGCAGATGGGTGTCGCTTCGTATGAAGGACGTGTTGTTGACGGCGAGGCGATGGAAGGCATGGCGCTTCAGGCGCGTTATAGCGATTTGGTGATCGTCGGTCAGGCTGATCCCGAAGAACCGGCTCCCTCGGTACCGCCTGATTTTCCGCACCACGTTGTGATGCATGTCGGACGTCCTGTGTTGATTGTTCCGAAGCGTGGCGAGTACGAGAACGTTGGCAAAAAAGTGCTGATTTCATGGGATGCGAGCCGCGGCGCCACGCGGGCGGTGACGGAAGCGATCCCGCTGTTGCAACACGCTGAAGTCGTACAGGTCGCGGTGTTCAACCCTGAAAGCCGCTCGGTTGCGCACGGCGATGAACCGGGGGCGGACTTGGCGCTCTATCTCGCGCGTCACGGCATCAAGGTTGAGGTGCTACAGCAGAAAACAGGAAGAGAAGTTGGCACGGCATTGCTCGCGGTAGCGAAAGATTTGTCCTCCGATTTGATCGTGATGGGTGGTTATGGCCATTCACGTTTCCGGCAAATGCTGCTGGGTGGCGTGACCCGCTCGGTGCTGGCGGATATGACCATTCCGGTCATGATGTCACATTGATTCGTATTCCCGAAAAGCAAGAGTCTAGGTTACAATCCAAGGTTACGGAGCCCCTGCCGGGGGTAGGATTTCTGTAATTGAACATTGGAGCCGCGCTCGTTCAGTAAGGGCAGAATGAGCTTTTTTGTGACAGTTTTGGTTGTGCAAGGATCGTATGAAACGTGTTGATGATTTCCGCCTGCGATTTGGCAAAAAAGAAGTGGTACCAATCGTCATTGGCGGAATGGGCGTGGATATTTCGACCGAGGCGCTGGCGCTGGAAGTGGCGCGGCTTGGTGGCATTGGCACGATTTCTGACGCCATGATCGTGAATGTGTCCGACAGACTCTATGGCACGGATTACACCTTGCAAAAGGCGAATCAGTACCGTCATTGCCTCAGCAACTTCGACAAGTCCGAAATCAAATTCAATCTGGACTGGATTGCCGATGCAACCCGTCGGCAAGTGCGCAGCGTGATGGAAAAAAAACGCGGCGACGGCTTGGTCTTCACGAACTGCATGGAAAAGCTGACGATGAACGCGCCGCGGGAAACGCTGAAGGTGCGTTTGGCGACGGCGCTCGATGAAGGCATTGACGGCATCACGATGGGTGCCGGCTTGCACCAGAATTCTTTCAAGCTGATCGAAGACCATCCGCGTTTCCGTGATGCGAAGCTGGGGATCATTGTTTCCTCGCACCGCGCGCTGAATATTTTCTTGCGCCGGAATGCGCGCATTAACCGCTTGCCCGATTTCATCGTGGTTGAAGGCCCGCTGGCCGGCGGCCATCTTGGTTTTGGCATGGACTGGGCGAAATATGATCTCGCGACTATTGTTGCGGAAGTCATGGAATATTTGAAAGCCGAAGGACTGGACATCCCCGTGATTCCCGCCGGCGGCATTTTTACCGGCTCGGATGCGGTTGCGTATCTGGAAAAAGGCGCGGCTGCCGTGCAAGTGGCGACGCGCTTTACGGTGGCCAACGAATGCGGTTTGCCCGAAAAAACCAAACAGGAATATTTCAAGGCCAACGAAGACGACATCGAAGTCAACGAGATGTCGCCGACAGGTTATCCGATGCGGATGCTGAAAAAATCGCCGGCCTGTTTTTCCGCCGTGCGCCCGAACTGCGAACCTTACGGCTATTTGCTGGAAGACGGCAAGTGTCAGTATATCGACGCGTATAAACGCGAACTGGGGAAGCAGCCTGACGAGCGGAAAATTTTCGTGAGAGACAAGACCTGTCTGTGTACCTACATGCGTGACGATCTTCTCTGGACTTGCGGCCACACCACCTATCGCCTGAAAGAAACGACGAACCGCTTGCCCGACGGCAGTTACCAGCGCTTGAGCGCTGAACACATCTTCAAGGATTACCAGTTCAGTACGGATAACAAGATCATGCTGCCCAAGTTTGGGGACGCCTGATTTCAAACAGGCCCGAGCGCGCCATTTTCCTTCCCAGTTTCAGCAATGCCTTGTCCTTGGTGATAAGGCATTTTGCTTTGGCGTCGCGCGCCAGCTCCAGAAATTTTTGATCATCCCTGTCGGTGCAAAAGGGCAAGGGGATAGCCTGCTGTTCCGGCGCAATGCACGAGATGAGCGCGTCAAATTCGGCTGCCGCCTGTTTTTTGGCGGCGTCATCCAGCGCCAGATTCGGGTAATCCAGCACGCGCAGCCATTCATTCCGGCAATCCGCCCGCGTGACGGCTGCGACGCTGCCCGCTGATAGGGCTGCATGCAAGTGCGCGCAGTGCGGATCACGGAACACGAACAGATCCAGGCAAACGTTGGTGTCGAGGACGAGGCGGGGTTGGGACATGAAAAAGCACCGAAGAAAATAAAACAGCGATCAACCGATCGCTGTTTTGAACGATGAATCCGACGATTATTTCACCGGCGTCAGCCAGTGCTGATATTTTGGCACTTTGCCCGCGACCATCTCGAAGAACAACGATTGCAGTTTTTCGGTAATCGGGCCACGCGAGCCAGAACCAATTTGGCGTTTGTCGAGTTCGCGGATCGGCGTGACTTCTGCCGCCGTGCCGGTGAAGAAAGCTTCATCGGCGCAGTACACTTCGTCGCGGGTGATGCGCTTTTCGATCACTTCGATGCCCAGATCGCGTGCCATGGTGATCACGGAATCGCGCGTGATGCCGTCCAGACAACTGGCTAGATCCGGCGTGTAAATCTTGCCCTTGTTGACGACGAAGACGTTTTCGCCGGAGCCTTCGGAGACGAAGCCTTCGGTATCGAGCAGCAGCGCTTCGTCGTAACCGTCGGCGGTGGCTTCCTGATTCGCCAGAATCGAGTTGATGTAGTAGCCGCTGGCCTTCGCGCGGACCATCGAGACGTTCACATGGTGGCGCGTGAAGGAAGACGTTTTCACCTTGATACCCTTGGTGATGCCTTCTTCGCCCAGGTAAGCGCCCCAGGTCCAGGCCGCAATCGCGGTGTGGATCATGTTTTCCTTGGCGCCGATGCCGAGCTTTTGCGAACCGATCCAGGCGATGGGGCGGATGTAGCAGGATTCCAGCTGATTGGCGCGGACGACTTCCTTTTGGGCTTCCATCAGCGTATTCAGGTCATATGGAATGGCCATCTGGAAAATCTTGGCCGAATTCAGGAAACGCTGGGTATGCTCCTTCAGGCGGAAAATGGCCGTGCCATTCACTGTGTTATAGGCCCGAACGCCTTCAAACACAGCCATGCCGTAATGCAGCGAATGGGTCAAGACGTGAACGGTCGCGCTGCGCCAGTCAACCAGTTTCCCATCCTGCCATATTTTGCCTTCGCGATTCGCCATTCCCATGATGCAGTCTCCAAAAACGATCCAAAAGAATGATTCTAGCGGATTCTGCCCGGATGGCGAAAAAATTGATGCTTCAGGCGCCGCGCCGACGCTTGCCAGCCTGGCCACAAAAACGGTTTTAGCGAGGGGTGGGCTGCGGTAAAATGGCGGGATTATTCAACAAAGGGATCCATCCATCATGCAAGCCGCGCTGAAATTCAAACGCCTCTCCGATTTGGTCGAACGCAATGAACTCAAGGGCAAACGCGTCTTTATCCGTTCCGACTTGAACGTGCCGCAAGATGATGCGGGCAACATCACCGAAGACACGCGCATTCGCGCATCGATTCCTGCCATTCAGATGGCGCTCAAGGCCGGGGCGGCCGTGATGGTGACCTCTCATCTGGGACGCCCGACCGAAGGGGCGTTCAAGCCGGAAGATTCGTTGGCACCGATTGCCAAGCGACTGTCTGAATTGCTTGGGGTTCCGGTTGAATTGAAACAAGACTGGCTCGATGGCGTGCAGGTGATGCCGGGTCAGGTGGTCTTGCTGGAAAATTGCCGCGTGAACAAAGGCGAAAAGAAAAACAGCGACGACCTGTCGAAAAAAATGGCGGGGCTGTGCGACGTGTTCGTCAACGATGCCTTCGGCACCGCGCATCGCGCCGAAGCGACCACGCACGGCATCGCGAAGTTCGCGCCGATTGCCTGTGCAGGCCCACTGATGGCGGCGGAACTCGATGCCCTGGGCAAGGCGCTGGCACAACCGGCCCATCCGCTGGTGGCGATTGTCGGCGGCTCGAAAGTGTCGAGCAAGCTCACCATCCTGAAATCGCTGGCAGACAAGGTGGATAATCTGGTTGTCGGCGGCGGCATTGCCAACACCTTCTTGCAAGCGTCCGGCTTGAAGATCGGCAAGTCGCTGGTGGAACCCGAATTACTCGCTGAAGCCAAGACCATCATGGACATGATGGCCAAGCGCGGTGCGTCCGTGCCCTTGCCGGTGGATGTCATTTGTGCGAAAAGTTTTTCCGAAAGTGCCCCGGCAGCCGTCAAGGATGTCTCGCAAGTTGAAGACGATGACATGATTCTCGACATCGGCCCCAAGACTGCAAAAATGCTGGCGGAGAAGCTGGCGTCGGCAGGCACCATCGTCTGGAACGGTCCGGTCGGCGTCTTCGAATTCGATCAGTTCGGCAGCGGCACGAAAACGATTTCGATGGCCGTGGCCAATTCCAAAGCGTTTTCGATTGCGGGCGGCGGCGATACGCTGGCGGCGATTGCGAAATATGACATCACGAACAAAATCGGCTATATCTCGACAGGTGGCGGCGCGTTTCTGGAATTCCTCGAAGGCAAAGTGTTGCCAGCGGTGGATGTGCTGACGCAGCGCGCCTGACGGGATCGCCAACCCACTCAACCATTTAACACTCTCAACAGCGAAATATAAGGAGAAGACATGCCCATCGTATCGATGCGACAGTTGCTCGATCATGCAGCGGAAAACGGTTACGGTTTGCCTGCGTTTAACGTCAACAATCTGGAACAGGTGCAGGCGATCATGGCGGCAGCCGATCAAGTGAACGCCCCGGTGATCATGCAAGCGTCTGCGGGTGCGCGCCGCTATGCGGGTGAGGCCTTTCTGCGTCATCTGATCGAAGCGGCGGTCGAAGCCTATCCGCACATTCCGGTGGTGATGCATCAGGATCACGGTCAGTCGCCCGCCGTGTGCATGGCCGCCATTCGTTCCGGGTTTAGCTCGGTGATGATGGACGGTTCGCTGATGGAAGATGGCAAGAGCGTGGCGAGCTATGACTACAACGTGCAGGTCACGAAAGAAGTCGTGAAGTTTGCGCACGCGATCGGCGTGACGGTCGAAGGCGAACTCGGCGTGCTCGGTTCGCTGGAAACGATGCAAGGCGACAAGGAAGACGGTCACGGCGCGGAAGGCAAAATGTCGCGCGAACAATTGCTGACGGACGTGAATCAGGCGGCCGACTTCGTGCAGCAAACGCAATGCGATGCGCTCGCGATTGCAATTGGCACATCGCACGGCGCGTACAAATTTTCGCGCAAGCCGACGGGCGACATTCTGGCCATCGACCGCATCAAGGAAATTCACGCACGGCTGCCGAACACGCATCTGGTGATGCATGGATCGTCATCGGTGCCGCAGGAGTTGCTGGCAGAGATTCGCGAATTCGGTGGCGACATGAAAGAAACCTACGGCGTGCCGGTCGAGGAAATCCAGCAAGGTATCAAGCACGGTGTGCGCAAGATCAACATCGACACCGACATTCGTTTGGCGATGACAGCGGCCATTCGCCGTTTCTTTGCGACGAATCCGTCCAAGTTCGATCCACGCGAATTCCTGGTGCCGGCGCGTGAGGCGGCGAAGAAAATGTGCGTCGCACGTTATCTGGCCTTCGGTTGCGAAGGGCAGGCTGGCAAGATCAAGCCCATGCCGCTAGACAAGATGGCCGAGCGTTACAAGAAGGGCGATTTGGCGCAGGTGATCAAATAAGAGATTGGTTATAATCCCGTTCTTCCCTCTCACGGGGAAGCATCGGGAATCAGCATCAGCAACCATTCAAGCGAGGCAACATGTCAGAAAAGAAACTGGTGGGCATTGTGATGGGCTCCACTTCCGACTGGGAAGTGATGAAGGAAGCCGCCCAAATCTGCAAGGATTTCGGCGTCAGCTACGAGGCGCGCGCCTTGTCCGCGCACCGTTCGCCGATCGAGCTTGAAGAATGGATTGCTGCAATGGAGAAAAGCGGTTGCCAGGCATTCATTGCCGGTGCAGGCGGGGCGGCCCATCTGGCGGGTGTGGTGGCATCGCAAACCATTCTCCCGACGTTTGGCGTGCCGATGCCGTCGAAATACATGAAGGGACTCGACTCCTTGTTGGCCACCGTGCAAATGCCGAAAGGCATTCCGGTGCCGACGCTGGCGATTGGCGAAGCGGGCGCAGCGAATGCAGCGCTGGCCGTGATTGCAATGCTGGCCCTGCACGATCCAGCAATGAAAGAGAAGCTGGTGAAGTTTCGCGATACGCAATCGGAAAAAGTGAAGAACGCCACCTTGCCCGAACTTAAATAAGGAATTGTCATGGCTAGTTTGCTGGAAACAAATATCAAGTCGCTGCCTTTCGTGCATCGCGGCAAGGTGCGCGACATTTATGCGGTGGGGGACGATAAATTGCTGGTGATCCAGACGGATCGCCTGTCGGCCTTTGACGTGGTGCTCGACGATCCGATTCCCGAGAAGGGAAAAATTCTCACCGCGATGTCGAATTTCTGGTTCAAGAAATTTGGCGAGTTGATGCCGAATCACATGACGGATATCGATCCGACCACGCTCGTGGCACCGGAAGAACGCAGTCAGGTGGAAGGTCGTGCCATCGTCGTCAAAAAACTCAAGGCATTGCCAATCGAAGCCATCGTGCGCGGTTACATCATCGGCACCGGCTGGAAGGATTACAAGAAGACCGGCGCGGTGTGCGGCATCGCTTTGCCGAGCGGCTTGCAGGAGGCGCAGAAACTACCGGAAGTGATCTTCACGCCATCGACCAAGGCAGCCGTCGGTCAGCACGATGAAAACATTTCTTTCGAACAGATGGAAAAAAACATTGGCGCCGATCTCGCTAAGCAAGTACGCGATTACGCGATCAAGCTGTACACGGCTGCGGCCGAATATGCGGCCACGAAAGGCATCATCATTGCCGACACCAAGTTCGAATTTGGCGTGGATGCGAATGGCAAGGTGCATCTGATCGACGAAATTCTGACGCCGGATTCTTCGCGTTTCTGGCCGACGGCCAGTTATGCGGTCGGCAGTTCGCCGCCGTCGTTCGACAAGCAATTCGTGCGCGACTGGCTGGAAGCGCAACCGTGGAACAAGCAGGCGCCAGCGCCGAAGCTGCCATCTGTAGTGGCGGAGAAGACGGCAGAAAAATATGCCGAGGCGCTCAAACTGTTGACGTGCTGATGTCTGCATCCAAAGAAGACATCCTCAAGGCCGCCCAGATTTTAGAATCGGGCGGCCTCGTTGCTTTTCCGACCGAGACGGTCTACGGCCTCGGTGCGGATGCGGAAAATCCTGCAGCAGTGGCCAACATCTTTGCCGTCAAAGGCCGTCCTGCCGATCATCCGCTGATCGTGCATCTCGCACCCGAAGCGGATGTAAACGATTGGGCGATTGACATTCCCGATGCCGCGCACCAATTGATTGCCGCCTGCTGGCCGGGACCGCTCACGCTCATTCTCAAAAAAGCGGCGCATGTACCGGATGCCGTCACCGGCGGACAGGATTCCGTCGGCTTGCGCTGTCCGTCGCATCCGGTGGCGCAAGCCTTGCTGCGCGCATTCAAACAAGGCAAAGGCGGTGTGGCTGCGCCGTCTGCCAATCGCTTCGGTCATGTCAGTCCGACGACCGCGCAGCATGTGCGCGATGAATTCGCGGGAGATGTTCGCCTCGGCATGATTCTCGACGGCGGGCAAAGCAATGTCGGTATCGAATCGACCATTCTCGATTTGTCGCGCTGGAAAACAAAAGGCGCGGTCTTGCTGCGGCCCGGGCACATTTCGGCAGAACGCATTGCCGAGATCATTGGCGTGATGCCATGTACGCCCGATTCTGCCGCGCCGCGCGCATCCGGCACGCTGGAATCGCATTACGCGCCCCGTACCCCTGTCGTGTTGATCGCGCCGAATGAGTTGAAAACAAAACTGCAACAGTGGGTGGCAGCAGGCAAACGCGTTGCGCTGATGCATTATGCTTCCGTGGACGCGGTCGATATCCTGTCACAACGTACACTGCCCGCTGCCCCGGATGGTTATGCGCATCACCTTTACGCGAGTTTGCGCGAACTGGACGGCGTTGGTGCCGATGTGATTGCAGTGGAATTGCCGCCGCAGGATGCCGCGTGGCAGGGCGTTAACGATCGTTTGCGGCGTGCGGCACATGGGGCGCAACTTAAATAGCGAAGCAAGTAACCGGATTTTATTGCCATGAAAAATATGAGCGCCTTGGAAAAACCCTTCACTGATCTGGAACCCGCTTCCGTCTGGGCGCACTTTGCGACGCTGTGCCGCATTCCGCGCCGTTCCAAGCATGAAGGGCCCTTGCGCGATCATCTGCATCAGTGGGCCGTCAGCAAGGGATTGACGGCCATCGTCGATCAGCCGGGCAATCTGATCATTCGCAAATCTGCGAGCGCCGGGCGCGAACATTTCCCCGGTGTGATCCTGCAGGCGCATCTGGACATGGTCTGCCAGAAGAACAATGCGACGACGCACGATTTCCTGATCGATCCGATTCGTCCTGTCGTGCGTGATGGGGTGTTGCTGGCTGAAGACACGACATTGGGCGCGGACAATGGCATCGGCGTGGCATTGGCACTGGCGGCGCTGGAAGACAACACGTTGGTGCATGGTCCGCTCGAGGCGTTGTTGACGGTGGACGAAGAAGAAGGCATGGGCGGCGCGCAGGGGCTGGTAGGCAATCTCTTGCAGGGGAAATGCCTGATCAATCTGGATACTGAAGAGTGGGGCGCGTTTTATCTCGGTTGCGCGGGCGGGATGGATGTGAACGTCAGTCGAGCTGTCGTGGCGGAACCGTTTCCGTCGGGCTGGCAGGCGATACGCATCGACGTGTCCGGTTTGCGCGGCGGACATTCCGGCATCAATATTCACGAAGGGCGCGGCAATGCGATCAAGCTGCTGGCGCGCATCCTGTGTGCCTTGCAGGATCGGTTTTCCCTTCGCTTGAGCCAGTTGACCGGCGGGACGGCGCGCAATGCTTTGCCGCGCGAAGCGTCGGCGGTGGTGGCCGTTCAGTCGAAGCATGTTGCGGCCCTCGGCGAAGCGCTGATCGAATGGCAGAACTTGCTGCGCTGGGAATTGAGCGGGGTGGATGAAGGCATTCGCATTGAAAGTGTTCCGGCATCGGCCGAAAAAATATTGTCGTTCGCGGATCAGCAAATCTGGTTGCGTTCCTTGCATGTGGCGCCACACGGCGTCAAGCGCATGAGTACGAGCCTGCCGGGTGCGGTCGAAACCTCGAACAATCTGGGCATGGTGTCGTTGTTGCCCGAAGCGGCATCGTGCAATTTTATGGTGCGCTCGACGATGGATAGCGCCTGCGATGCACTGGCCGATGAGATCGTCAGTCTGTTCACCTTGACCGAGACGCCTGCCGCCAAGGCCGGTTATTACCCGGGATGGACGCCCAATCCGCATTCGGCCCTGTTGGCGGCGTGCCAGAAAATCTACCGGCAGGAATTCGGTGTCGAGGCGGGCACGCGGGTGATTCACGCTGGACTCGAGTGCGGGATCATCGGAGCCAAGTATCCTGAGCTCGACATCATTTCCTTCGGTCCCAGCATTCATAGCCCGCACGCACCGGGTGAGTCGGTCGAGATTGAGACGGTGGCGAAAAGCTGGCAATTGTTGACCGCGCTCCTGAAAGGGCTGAGCGAAGCCCCGACGGCAAGGTAAAATCAGGCATTCTCACACGCACAGAGGAAACCCATGGATTGGAGTGAATCGGATCGCAAACGGCATGAGTACTACATGAACATCGCCATGGCTGTTCGAAAGAATGCGAATTGTGTAGGACGAAAAGTCGGCGCGGTCATGGTGAAGGAAAACCGGATCATCTCGACCGGATACAACGGTACGCCGGAAGGCTTTACCAATTGCCTCGACGGTGGCTGCGTGCGTTGTCGCGATCGGGATCTGTTCCGTGCCAAGAATTCGGTGGGGTATGACGTGTGTCTGTGCGTGCATGCGGAGATGAATGCCTTGATCTCGGCGGCGCGTTTCGGGAATGCGGTCAGTGACAGCATCGTGTACTCGACGCTTCGCCCCTGTTTCGATTGCACGAAGGCGATGCTGCAAGCCAAAGTGCGGGCCGTGTATTACCTGCACGACTGGCAGCACCCGGTCGAAGAATTGCAGGAACAGTACCTACTCTTGCAAAACCATTTTACCGATGGCATACACCAGTTTGTCATGCCCGATCCGGAAGCCGACTGGGCGAATGCCGTTCGCTGATCGCAGCATCACACATCCAGCCCGCATTAAATGAAAACCGCACTCTGAAGTGCGGTTTTTTTGTGGACGAAAATGAAGGACGACGGCTATGCCCCGAGCTTGGGCTTGAACCCGATCACTTTCTCCGCTTCGGGCCCCGGTTCTTTTTTCAGCCGATAAATCAGCGTTGGGATTTGCGTCGTGGCAAGTACCTTGGTTGCGACGCTGCCCAGCAAATTATGCCCCCAGCCCGCGCAGCCGTGGGAACCCATGAAGATCAGACCGCATCCTTGTTCTTCGGCGGTTTGCACAATGGTGCGCGCCGTGGCATTCGAAATTTTGGTGATGCCCGTGAAGGCGATCCCCACCTTTTTTGCCGCGTCTTCAAGGGGTTTCATGATGGCTTTGCCTGCGGAAAGGACGGAGTCGTTATATTCATCCTTGGTCGGAAAGCTTTTCTGTCGGAGGTCGGAAAAATCGAAAGCCGGATTCTGCAATTCACGCGCCACAAAAACCCCGATGATTTCCGCCCCATGTTTTTGCGCCATCACGACGCCTTCCAGTGCGGACAAGGTTCCAACTGCGGAACCGTCTGTGGGAATGAGTATTTTTGTAAACATATTTTCACCTCGCATGAGAGTGTTAGAGTTCGATTTTTTACCTCATTTTGGCTGCGGTTTTCCCGTGAGAATCGTTAAATGGATCAGTCCGCGATTTCATTCTTCATGAAAGATTTCTTGAGGTCAACATAGGGGATGTCAAAAGTTGATTAAGAGCAAATGCGTGTGCGTGGAAACGACAGTTTCGATGGCTCGCGATCATTAGGGGATTCGTTCAGAAAATCCGTGCATAATGGTGCACTCCAGCAATGAAATGCCTACGTTGAGCGAAGGGAATTATGACGACGGAAATAGCGACATTGGGTGGTGGTTGTTTTTGGTGTCTGGATGCGGTTTATCGGCAACTCAAAGGCGTGGAAAGCGTTGAATCCGGCTACACGGGTGGAACGATTCCCGATCCGACCTATCAAATGATTTGTACGGGGGCAAGCGGCCACGCCGAAGTCGTTCGGCTGACCTTTGATCCCGCCGTGGTGTCTTACCGGGACATCCTGGAAATATTTTTCACGATCCATGATCCAACGACGCTTAATCGTCAGGGTAATGACGAGGGAACGCAGTACCGCTCCGTTATTTATTACCATTCCCCGGAGCAGGAGGCGACGGCGAAACAGGTGATGGCTGCGATGGCGAAAGTTTGGGATGCGCCGATTGTGACTGAGCTCAGTCCGGCCGCGACGTATTACCCGGCCGAGGATTATCACCAGGATTTCTTCCGCAAAAATCCCGACCAGAGCTATTGCACGTTTGTTGTGGCGCCGAAAGTCGGGTACTTTCGACAGACGTTTGCGGGCCGACTGAAAGACAGGGCTTGAAAGAGAGTGCTGCGTAGAAAAACGCCGGAGCATGCTCCGGCGTTTTGACTTCTGAATGCCTTACGTATACATATATCGTCGCGACATCGGCAAGAGTGGCGCCATCCGGCCCGCCTTGACGCACACGACTTGATAAAGCGCGATCAGGTCGGTGGTGAACGCATAGGAACAACCGGCCAGGTAGACGCGCCAGATGCGATAACGTCTTTCATCGATCATGTTTTTGATGATGTCGGTTTTCGCTTCGAAGTTCTCGGACCAATGGTCGAGCGTTCTGGCATAGTGGAATCGCAGATTTTCGATATCCTGTGCTTCCAGTCCACCTTCCTGCATGGTTTTCAGCACATAGCCGATGTGCGGCAATTCTCCATGCGGGAAAACGTATTTGTCGATGAATTCACCGCCACCGTATGGGGTCGCTCCATTTTCCGAGTCGGATGAAGTAATGCCGTGATTCATGGCGATGCCGTTTTCCGACAGGAGGGAACTCATGATTTTAAAATACGCCGCCATGTGCTTGAGGCCGACATGCTCGAACATGCCGACACTGGTGATGCGGTCGAACGTGCCTTTTACATCGCGATAATCTTCCAGGCGAATTTCAACTTTATCTTCGAGACCGGCCGCTTTCACGCGTTCGCAGGCGAGTTCATATTGCTGCTGCGAGAGCGTGATGCCAACGCAATTGGCACCATATTTTTGCGCAGCACGGATGACCAAGGCGCCCCATCCACATCCGATATCCAGCAAGCGCTGTCCGGGCTGTAACTGGATCTTGGTCAGGATGTGATCGATTTTTTTGATTTGCGCGGCCGCCAAGTCTTCATCACCGCTCTCGAAATACGCACACGAGTACACCATGTTGGGATCAAGGAACTGCTGGTAAAACTCGTTGGAAACGTCATAGTGATACTGGATCGCTTCCGCGTCTTTTTTCTTCGTGTGAGTGAATTTCTGGGCAATCCGGGCCAACGTGCCCTCAGGTTCCAGTGCGCGGTGAGCGAGGCCGTGCGCGAGGTTGACGATATCGGTGACTTTGCCTTTGACATCGATCTTTCCTTCGACGTAAGCGGTGCCGAGGTTGGAGAGCGATGGCGTCAGCAAATAACTGAGCGATGAAATGCCGGGCACCTTGACGGTGACGCTGGGGCTTTCGTGACTGAAGTCGTAGTGCTTTCCATTCCAGAGCTCCAGTCGCAATGGTAGCGCGGCTTTGCTGCGGATATTTTCCACCCAATTGTTTAATTTCTTTTCCCAAATCACGATGTCCTCCGTGTCAGTTAGTTGGTAAAGAAAGGCAGATAACCGGTGTTTTTATGAATCGGGGTTCCTGCCCGTGGTGTTGCCAGCTCCCATTGTTTTCGGTCGAAGCAGGATGTGGCCATGGAAGCGTGGTAACCACTTCTGCCTGAATGCGATAAGCGTGCGTCGATAGGCGCTTCCGGCAAGCGGAAGCGAAAAGGCGCAAGAAAAAATGTTGGATGGGCGGGGTGATTGAGAAAAAAGCAGGCACGCGGCTGGCTGCTGCAGCCGTTTCCGGAAAAGTCGGCAAAACCTGTTTCTCATCATGGCCATATCTGACACAACTTGATCAGATGCTACACATTAAGAATGAAAAATTCAGCTTAGAACATCACCCGTATAACGGCCCCATCCTACTCCAACTTTGAAGAGGTGGGAATAATAAGTTTGTGTAAAAGGCAAATATTTTCAGGTGGCGGTCGGCTGCGTTGTGAAATAGCCGATAAGGCCATGCGCTGGCTCCAGTACAATGCCGGTATGAATGACATATGTATAAAATCCGATAAAGAGGTGACGCTTGAGAATGCCGACTTTGAAAGGCGTTTCGGTGGAATTGGTCGCCTTTACGGCGCGAAAGCCCTCGATCGTTTCCAAAAAGCACATGTTTGTATCATTGGCGTGGGCGGGGTGGGGTCCTGGGTGGTGGAAGCGCTGGCGCGCAGCGCGATTGGGCAGCTGACGTTGATCGATCTCGACAATGTGGCCGAATCCAACATCAACCGGCAGATTCAGGCGCTGGAAAGTACGCTCGGCATGGCCAAGGTGACGGCCTTAGCGCAGCGGATTGCGCAAATCAATCCGTGGTGCAAGGTGAATGAAGTCGAAGAATTCATCGCGCCGGACAATCTCTCGGAACAGATTGGTCATCAGCGCTACGATTACGTGATTGACGCCATCGACAGCGTGCAGGCGAAAACCGCGCTCATCGCCTACTGCCGCGAGCATGGTGTGCCGTTGGTGACGATAGGCGGTGCGGGTGGGCAAATCGATCCCACCAAAATTGAAGTGGTCGATCTTTGTCGCACCGAACAAGAACCGCTGCTGGCCAAGGTACGCAAACAATTACGCACCAAGCATGGGTTCCCGCGCGGCACCAAAAACAAATTTGGCATCGATGCCGTGTACTCGATGGAGCCTTTGAGGTATCCAGATGGTGGCGAAGCCTGCTCGCTCGATGCGGACGATCGCACCGGCGTGACGGGACTCAACTGCGCGGGATTCGGATCGTCAATGGTGGTGACCGCGAGCTTCGGGTTGGTGGCGGCGGGGCATGTGTTGAGGAAGTTGGCGGAAAGATGAAGGCAGTAGTTTGTGCATGCCGGGGGTAGCCCGGCGGCTACCTTCTTTTCTTGTCTCGCCAAGAAAAGAAGGCAAAAGAAGGCGACCGCGAGACGCAGCCCTTCGGGTTCCCGCCGCCAGTGCAGCAAAAGCGGGAAGCGAAAAAACTCGCTGCGCTCAAACAGTTTTCGCTTCTAATCCGCTTTTGCTTTCTGCCAGCGGCAGCGTCTAAGCGGAGGGAGACGGTGTGCGGGAGTTGGTCGTGGTTTTTTGACGTGCGGATGGAAAAAAGAAAATCGAACACGACCCCTTTAAGCTCTTTAAGCTCAAATTAACTAACGGAGGAGTTGCTGATGAAGGAGAATTTTTGGGAAGAGCGTCGTGAAAAAAGTGTTCGTCGTGATAAGGATGTTCGTACTGAATGGGAACGTGATTATGCTCGCTTGATTCATTCTTCGGCATTTCGTCGCTTGCAATCTAAAACTCAGGTATTGGGGCTGGGAGAGAGTGATTTTTATCGTACCCGGTTAACACACTCGATGGAGGTGGCGCAGATCGGAGTGGGAATTTTGCGATGGTTGAAAGATCACCACGAAGAAAATCTGGAAATCAAGAATGCTTTGCCAGAAGAAGCGCTAATGAACTCGATTTGCCTTGCACATGATATCGGACACCCTCCTTTTGGGCATGGCGGCGAGGTGGCATTAAATCTATGCATGCGTAAGTACGGTGGTTTTGAAGGCAACGGGCAAACACTACGAATCTTGTCTTATCTCGATAAATATACTAGAGAGCATGGCATGAACCCGACTCGTCGCTTGTTGCTGGGAGTGTTGAAATATCCAGCTTCCTATGCTGAAACAGTAAAATCAGAAATTTACGGCGACATTTCTGAGCAGCGTTGGCTAAGTCAATCTGAGAGGCAAAAGCCACCTAAGTGTTATTTGGATGATGAGAAAGACGTCGTGAAGTGGATTTTGGAGCCACTCACAGAAAAAGAGCGCAACGAGTTTGTTCAAACGAAAGAGGAGAGGGATAAGGACGGCAAACCCAAACATAATAAGCCGAAACATAAAGCGCTTGATACTTCCATTATGGAATTAGCAGATGATATTTCTTATAGTTTGCATGATCTGGAAGACGCAATTTCTCTAAGAATGGTGACACGTGAAGATTGGGACGAACATAATAATGGAAAAGAAGGCCTCTTTAAAGAATGCCAGTTAGAAAGCAAAAATTTGTCTGACAAGCTGTTTTCAAAAGAGAGTTTCCAACGTAAAGAAGCCATTGGGGAGTTAGTCCACCGGTTTATTATTAGCGCTGAAGTGAGAACATCAGACATGCCGAATGCAACTACAGAAGTGATTAAATGGAATGCCTATTTGGATAAGGCACACGAAGATCTTCGCGGCCACATTTTCAGTCTTGTTAAAAGCAAAGTTATTAAAAGTTCGAATGTTCAACAATTAGAGCTTAAAGGGCAAAAGCTGGTGATTGAATTGTTTGATGTTTTGTCTTCCGATCCTGAGCGGCTTCTTCCTGGAGATACCTTGATACGTTATAAATCAGTAGGCGGTGATAAACAAGGGCAGATGCGTGTTATCTGCGACTATGTCTCTGGCATGACTGATGAATATGCTGCACGACTATATGAAAAGTTCTATTATCCTCATAAAGGTTCTATTTTTGATCGTTTGTAGTGAGTGATCTTTTTTCTGTGGAGGGAATTCAAAGTGGAATCAAAGGTGCCGTGTTCAATTTATTTTTTGATTGGCAGTGGATTTTAAAAATATCTAGACTGATTCGGAAGCTTGGTTTTCTCTCCGCTTTGGCCTTTTCGATAGCGGGAATTCAGCGGCGCCGCGGTCGCTTTCTTTTGCATTCTTTTCTTGGCGAGCAAGACAATCAGCCACATGTGGCTGATTGCGGCGTAGGCTAACGTGAACAACGCGAACGTTAAGCGTAGCGGCCGCAGCCAAATGGAAGTAGCCGCCGGGCTACCCCCGGCATGCTCAAACTAATGCAAGTTTTTCTCCCAACACCTGATACCACGGCCTCTCCTCTGGCAACGGTGATCTCGCCAGCACCACACGATCTGCACGCCATTCAAAGGGTTCAAATGCCGTCACCTCCGGTGCGTTTGCATCGCGTGCGAGCGTGATGTGCGGCTTGTACGCGCGTTGATTATCCGATGCGATGCCTTTGCGCGTGAGTTCGCGCGACAGGGTTCTTTGCAGGGTAACGAGCGCATCAGGCATGGCGGACAGGCCAGCCCACGCAATGCGGTAGCGGTTGAAATAACCGAGTCGATCAAGCGTGAGGGGCATCGGTTCCATCGTGAGTTGCGCAAGGATGGAGCGCAATATTGGCAGTAACGCATCCGGTTGCGGACCGAGAAAGGCGAGGGTGAGGTGCAGGTTGTTGGGGCGCGTCAGGCGACCGCGCAAATGCGATTGCAATTCGCCGAGTTTGGTACGCGTGGCATCGTCCGGCCACAGTGCATAAAAATAGTTGGGACGAACATTGTTCATTTCTGTTGCGCTAGAAACTGATTCACTTCTTCCCGTGTCGGAATACCGGCCCGCCCGCCATGGTGCGAACATTTGAGCGCGGCCACCGCTGACGAAAAGCGCATGGCGTCTGAAACGTTCATGCCTTCTGCGAGCGCGAGTGCATACGCACCGTGAAACACGTCTCCCGCGCCGGTGGTGTCGATGACGCTGACATCGAAGGAGGGCAAGTGATGCAGCCCATCGTCATCCAGCCAAACGACACCTTGTCCGCCGAGTGTGACGGCGGCCACCTTGCAGCCACGCAGGCGCACGGCTTGCAGTGATTCGCAGTGATCGACGATGCGTCCCCCACTGAATGATCGCAATCCCTGGAGCGAAAAGATCGCGTGATCAACCAGCGGTAACAGCGTCGAAAAAATGGTTGCGGTGGCGGCTTCCCCATCCAGCACGGTTGGCAAGTTGCGTTGGCGCGCTTTTGCATACAGCAGCGCTGCGCCTTCCATCCAGCGCACATCGCCCAGTACTGCACCCGCGTCATCCAGTGTATCGGGTCGCAACCAGTCGGCGGTATCGGGGATATCCCCGCCGGGATAATTCACGATCATGCGTTCGCCATAGCGATCAACAATGATGGCGGAGACCGATGAACGTGCGCCATCGAACAATTTGAATTGCGACACGTCCACGCCGTAATCTGCGAGTTCCTGTTGCATCACATGACCGGCGCCATCGTTGCCGGCGCGGCCGCAAAAAGTGGCTTGCCCGCCGAGGCGTGCGACCGCGACCGCAGCCGTGGCGGCCATGCCGCCACCCAGCACCAAATAAGCATTGGCGCGATATTTCCCGCCACCCGAAGGCATGTCGCCAACGGGCCAGATTTGATCGAGGGCGGATTTGCCGACACAGACGATATGTTTGGACATGGGAGACCTCGCCGGAATGTCTACTTTCAGACATTCTAGCCTGTTCGGTCGGGGATGGCGCTAATCTTGTCGAAGCCGTTGAGATGCGTCAGACAGGGTGTTTGGGGGTGCGCTCAGCAGCGTTCTGTACGCGTCGCAAGTACCACAGCATGCCGCAAGCCAGCACCACAAGGCTGATGCTATTGCTGAACCAAAAGCCGCCTGCGCCGGTGAGCAGGGGCGGGACGGGGAGATTGAAAGGATTCAAACCGAGCGTAATGCCCCCGCCGAGGCCGATGCACCAGAGCGCCAGTGCGTAGATCACGGTCGGTCCCAGCACAACCTTGTAAGCGCGCAGGACGTACGACACCACAACCTGGATGGCATCGAAGGATTGATACAGGGCGATAAAAATGAGAAGAGGAAGCGCGGTATGAATGACCGCGATATCCGGTGAGTAGGCACGCACGATGACGGATCGTCCCAGCCAGACGACACCGCCGACGCTGGCTGCAACGAGGACGGCAAAGCGAATGCCAGAAAAAGTAATGCGTCGCGCCTGCGCATGATCCTGCGCGCCAATGGCTTGCGCGGTGAGTGTGGCCGTTGCATTGGCAATCGACAGCGGGACCATGTACAGCAGCGTGGCGAAGTTGGCGACAATCTGGTGTGAGGCAACCACGGTTTCACCGAGTCGTGCCACAAAAATGGCGATGAAGGCAAAGGACGTGACTTCAATAAAAAACCCCAGACCAATGGGCAGTCCAATTTTGAGCAATTCTTTGAGTGAAGCCCATTGGGGTTTCACGAAGCCTGTGCCGAACAGTCCGAGAAATTGGTAAAACGTTCGATGTCGCAAGACCAGCCAGCTTGCGCACACGCCAAGCCACGCAATGATGGCAGTGGCCAATCCGCAGCCGGGACCACCCATCGCAGGCAATCCGAAGCCGCCAAAAATGAAAAGCGCATTGAGCGGAATTTTGATCAACAAGCCGACGACAAGAATGGCCATGACCATTTTGGGGTGAGCCAGCGCATTATTCAGCGCGCCATAGACCACAAAACACAAGGATGCAGGCAATGCGATCGCCAGCATGCGCAGATAATGGGTGGCTTTTACAGTGAGTTCTGGCGAGGCTTTCGCGAGTCCGAGCAGGGGCTGTGGAAAGAGAAGCAACATACAGCCGAAGCATGAAAGAAAAAGCGCCAGCCATACGCCCTGCTTGGCCTGTGCGCCGATTTCACGAAATCGTTGCGCGCCGTAGAGCTGGCCGATGGTGGGCGACAGTGATTGCAGCACGCCGTTGAGTCCGACGAAGACGCTCACATAGATCGATGCGCCAAGGGCCAACGCGCCGAGATCCGTGACCGAAAAGCGCGACACCATCATGGTGTCGACCACGCTGTTGGCGATGATGGAAAGCTGGCCGATCAGGATCGGCCAAGCGAGAGAGACAATGCGAAACGTGTGAGATCGCGATGCCGTGCGTGCGCTCATTGACGTTGATAGAGTCGGAAGTACTCGCGGCTTTCAGCAGGACGACTGCCTTCCCAAACCAGCTTCCAGTTGCCTTCCGGTGGCGGGAGAACGATCGGCGCTTTGCTGCGACGATGCCGGATCACCTTGTCTTGCAACAGCAGAAAATTGCAGTGCTCGTCACCGACAGGAGAAAAGTGGACTGGGCCAAGATAGGCAAACGACGCGCGTTGCGCCTGCCCGACCCGTCCGTTGACGCAAGTTTGCGGTGTCGGCAGTGCTTGGGCAATTTGCTGGGCGACACCCGCGTAGCTTTTGGAGTAGTCAATCCAGGGCAGCCAGAGCGTGGTCATCAACACCCAGACGAGCACAATGCCCCCCGAAGACAGCACGGCGGCGCGCCACAAGACTTTGGGTTGACGGGATAGCCGCCAGTACACCAGCACGAACCATCCAGCGCTCACGCAGGCCGCGACAAGGAAGGCAATAACGTTGAAGCTGGGGGAGAATCCGGGCGCGTATTTGCCAATGTTTTTGACCATACGCGGGGGCCAGCCGGTGTTGAGGGCAATCCAGCCGACCCACACGAATGCCGCACAGACCGTCAAAGCCATGACCGAGAACCAGTCCACTGCATTGATCGCGCCGCGCCGCATGGTCGGCAAGCCGAAGGCGGCGAGCATAGCGAGGGCGGGAAGCAGCGCTAACAGCGAACTCTCATCCTTGCTCGGGTCGAGAATCACCAGTGCGGCGAGAACTGCGATGAAGCACAAGGCCAGCACGATATGCAAGTCGCTGCGTTGCCTGCGCCAGGAATAGGCGGCCCACGCAGCAAACGGCCAGGCTGGCCAGAAAAACCAGACGCCATACTTCAAGAAAAACGTGAGTGAGTCCATACTCGGCCAACCGAACTGCGATGCATGCCATGCCATCCATCCTTGCATGAAGGTTTGGTTGAACGGTTGCAACCAGAATATGGCACCCATCCAGAGCGCGGTGATGCCGACGCCGATGCCGAGTGCCAGCAGCAGATGTGGAAACGTCTTGCGGACGCTTTCGTGCCACCAGCAGTAGAAAACCAGTAGCGTGAGCCACAATGCGATCGGGAAAGTCCAGTTGTGCGTCAAGCCGAGGCAACCGAGCGTCAGCCCGATCAGGCAAGCGTTGCGGGTGCTGGGCGATTCCGCATAACGAACGCTGGCATAAAGTAATGCGGCGATCAGCGAAACCAGCAAGGGTTCGGCGGTAGTTTCATGGCTGTGCATGAGCAGCCCCAGACAGCCCATGTAAATGAGCAGTGCGCCGTCGGCGAGCATTTTGCCGTAGTCTTTGGGTTCTGGCTGGCCGCCAAAAGCCAAGCGCATGGGTTGCGTTTCGGGGCGCTTGCCGAGGCGGTAGGTAGCGAGCCAGAGGGTGATCGCGCCAAGCAGGAAGAACAGAATGTTGGCCACGCGGGCGGCGAGCGCGTCGCCCAGTAACCAGCCAAACAGCTTGATGCAGAGAGCGCTGATCCAGAATGCCAGTGGGCCTTCTTCAATCACGGGCATGCCGACGATGTTGGGTAACAACCAGTCTTGCCACCCGCCATGCGCCATCGTCCACATGATCCCGAAGCTGGCGGCGTCGTCGTTTTTCCACGGGTCTCGACCGATCAGGCCGGGGAGGATGTACAAAAGCGCGAGCAGCAACAGTCCCCAGCGCGGGAGCGCGAGCGTGGCAGAGGCATGCAGGCGGACGGGTTTCATGGTTGTGAAAGGCTTATTGCCGGATTATGCGCTGGTATGGCTCTCAATGAGGCGGGTGAAACGCTTGGATACAACAAAAAAGGCAGCCACAGCTGCCTTTTTGCACGACGGGGCGCGATTAGCCGGTAACTTTGGAGCCGACTTTGCCGAATTTCTGGCGGAATTTTTCCACACGACCGGCCGTATCGACAATCTTGTGCTTGCCCGTGTAGAACGGGTGCGATTCGGACGATACTTCAACTTTGATCAGCGGATAGGTTTTGCCTTCAAATTCGATCGTTTCCCTGGACTGGATGGTCGAACGGGTGATGAATTTGAAATCGCAGGACAGATCGTGGAACACGACCTCGCGATAATTGGGGTGAATGCCTTCTTTCATGTTTTCCTCTTGGTTTGGGTGGTAGCCAACTGGCACTTCGTCGGTCTGCGCTACTTCTCGACCCGATTACCAATCACTTGCCTATCAATGGGTTAGCTCGCAATTATGCCATAAAGCAGGGGGATTAACCACCCCGGCGCATCAGGTCAAAAAAGTCCAGATTACTCTTGGTGGCCTTCATCTTGTCAAGAATGAATTCCATTGCTTCAATGTCATCCATGCCGTAGAGCAATTTGCGTAAAATCCAGATTTTTTGCAGTTGGCCAGCTTCAATCAGCAATTCTTCGCGGCGGGTGCCGGATTTGTTCAGGTTGATGGACGGATAAACCCGTTTTTCAGCCAGGCGGCGTTCCAGGTGCACTTCCATGTTGCCGGTGCCCTTGAATTCTTCGTAAATCACGTCATCCATGCGGCTGCCAGTTTCAATCAGGGCAGTGGCGATGATGGTCAGCGAGCCGCCTTCTTCCACGTTGCGCGCGGCGCCAAAGAAGCGCTTCGGGCGTTGCAGGGCGTTGGCATCCACACCGCCTGTCAGCACCTTGCCGGAAGCAGGAATGACCGTGTTGTAGGCGCGAGCGAGACGGGTGATGGAGTCCAGCAGGATGACCACGTCTTTTTTCATTTCGACGAGGCGCTTGGCTTTTTCAATCACCATTTCGGCGACCTGGACGTGGCGGGTGGCCGGTTCGTCGAAGGTGGAAGCGACGACTTCGCCTTTGACCGAGCGCTGCATCTCAGTCACTTCTTCCGGACGTTCGTCGATCAGCAGCACGAACAGTTTGACTTCGGGGTGATTAGCGGTGATCGCATGCGCAATATGTTGCAGCATCACGGTTTTGCCGGATTTGGGCGATGACACCAGGAGACCGCGCTGTCCCTTGCCGATCGGCGAGATCATGTCGACAATGCGCCCGGTGATGTTTTCGTTGCTGTTGATGTCGCGTTCGAGCTTGAGCGGTTCGTCCGGATGCAGCGGCGTCAGGTTCTCGAACAGGATGCGGTTTTTCGAGGCTTCCGGCGATTCGCCATTGACCTTGTCCACTTTCACCAGAGCGAAATAGCGTTCACCATCTTTCGGGGTGCGCACTTCGCCTTCAATCGAATCGCCGGTGTGCAGGTTGAAGCGGCGGATTTGCGATGGCGAAATGTAAATGTCGTCCGTTGAGGCCATATAGCTGGCGTCGGGCGAGCGCAGGAAGCCGAAACCGTCTGGCAGCACTTCAAGGGCGCCGTCGCCGAAAATTTGTTCGCCGGATTTCGCGCGTTTTTTCAGGATCGCGAACATGAGTTCTTGTTTGCGAAGGCGTGCGGCGTTGTCGATGTCTAGACCGGTGGCCATGTCCAGCAGTGCCGAAACATGCATGGCCTTTAATTCTGATAGATGCATACAGTTGTTATAAAAGCGTTCCGTGAAGGAATCAGTATTGACGAAGGTGGGGGAGGGAAGTTCGAGGTATTGCTGTTACAGGGTGGTTCAAGTGAACGCAGCAATTTAATGAGTGTGCTGCGTTCGCCCAGGTTCAATTCATTCAATTAAATATTGCTGTCGATGAAAGCGGTGAGTTGCCCTTTGCTGACGGCGCCGACTTTTTGCGCCGCCGGGACGCCATTCTTGAACAGGATCAGCGTCGGGATGCCGCGAATGCCGAACTTGGCCGGGACAGCCTGGTTATTGTCGACATTGATTTTGGCAATCGTGATTTTGCCGCCGTATTCTTTGGCGACTTCTTCCAGCGTGGGGGCAATCATTTTGCAAGGCCCGCACCATTCTGCCCAGAAGTCGACCAGCACAGGGCGGTCGGATTTCAGCACATCGGATTCAAAGGACGCGTCGGTAATATCTTTAATGTTTTCGCTCATGATGATCCTCGATTAGAGGGGAAATAAAATCATTCGGTGGAAGCGGAGTTGTCGTTTCTGCGCGGTGTGCTGTTCGGGCTACGGGAGTTGCAGCCATGCTACAGAGACGCGACACATGCTATAAAGTTCTCAAACATGTGGCAGAAATTCAGGAAACACAATCATAACCCATTTTTAAGGATTTGGCGCAAGTTGCCAGAATTGCCCTGGGGGAGGCCTTTGGGAGAGCGAAGGCGATCAAGCCGTACCATCCTGAATCAGCTCCACCATGTAACCGTCCGGGTCCCGGACAAAGGCGATGACGGTCGCGCCCCCTTTCACCGGCCCGGCTTCGCGCGTGACATTGCCGCCTTTGGTTTTGATGTCCTCGCAGGTCTTGTAGGCGTCTGCCACCCCAATGGCCAAGTGTCCGTAAGCCTTGCCCATGTCGTATTGGGCAATGCCGTAGTTGTACGTGAGTTCCAGTTCCGCGTGCTCCGGATTGGTGCCGTAGCCGAGATACGCCAGCGTGTACTGATATTCCGGATTGTCTTTCGTGCGCAGCAATGTCATGCCCAGCACGCGGGTGTAAAAGTCGATGGAACGTTGCAGGTCGCCGACGCGCAGCATGGTATGCAGAATTCTCATGGCAGTTCCTTCTTTATGGTTGGGACAGGGCGCGAGGCGAGTACTGTTTCAGGGCGTGCTCAGCCGCCTGATACTCCGGGAAGGCGGATTGTACTGTGTCCCAGAAACGGGCGCTGTGATTCATTTCCCGCAAGTGCGAGAGTTCATGCACGACCACATAGTCAAGCAAATGCATGGGGAGATGGATCAGGCGCCAGTTCAGTCTGAGCGCGCCGCCTCCCGTACAGGATCCCCATTGGGTCGTGGCACTGGACAGGGCAAACGAGCGATACGTGACGCCGATTTTCTGCGCGAAATGCGGCAAGCGCTCTGAGAAAACCCGTCGGGCCTCTTGTTGCAACCAGCGCTCCATGGCGGTTTTCAAGGCATCTTCGCGAGGGTTGGGGCGTAGCGAGACCATGACGGTGCCGGTGGGCGCATCCAGCGTGACAGTGGCGACTGTGGCATCGTGACGAACGCGCACCGTGACGGGTGCGCCCAGAAAATTGATGGTCACGCCATCGCGCAGCGGCTCCAGCGGTTTTCGTTGGGCGAGCAGCTTGCGTTGATCGTCGAGTTTTTTGATGATCCAGCGCTGCTTTTCGCACACCGCCGCTTCGATTTCCGCAATCGTGACCCATCGCGGCGCGGTGATGCGCAAACCTTCTTCTTCGATCAAAAAACCGATGGAACGCCGCTTCGAGCGGCGCAAGCGGTATTCGATGACGTGTGGGCCAGCCAGGACACGGCGTTGCAGCGGTGGTTTAGCCGGATTGTCCGGTAAGGCAGGGGCAATGCGACCTGAAGAAAAAAAAGGGAGGAGCGTGGGCTCCAGATCAAACAAACTCAGTTGCAGCGGGGATTGCAGAAATTGTCGTCGCTTATTTGGCATAGGCCTGAGGAGAAATGACGCGCATTTCCGATTCTATCCAGTTTTCAACCATTTGCATCAATTCTTCGTGCGTGTGGCCCTCGGGTGAAATGGGTTTGCCGATGGAAACCGTGACCAGCCCCGGCTTTTTGATGAAGGAACCAGGCGGCCAACATGCGCCGGAATTGAGCGCCACCGGCACAATCACCGCGCCAGCGGAAAGTGCCAAGCGCGTACCGCCGCCCTTGTATTCGCCTTGCTCACCGACGGGGGTGCGAGTCCCTTCCGGGAACATGGCGATCCACAGATTGTCGGACAAACGGTTCTTGCCTTCGGTGATGACGTGCCGGAAGGCGCGCACCCCCTGGCTGCGATCGATCGGAATCATTTTTAATTGCGCCAACCCCCAGCCAAAAAAAGGAATGCGCATCAATTCCTGCTTGAGTACGTAAACGATAGGTTCCGGCATCTTGGCGAGCAAAAAAATCGTTTCCCACGCCGATTGGTGCTTGCATAGCAGGATGGCGGCCGAGCCAACCGGCAGATTCTCCGCGCCCTTGATCTGATAGCGAATGCCGCACACCACTTTCGCGAGCCAGATGATGAAGACGTTCCAGCGCGTCAGCCAGTAATATTTTTTGCGATAGGAAAGCAGCGGCGAGGCGAGAAAACCCAAGGTAACCAACACCGGAGTGATGATGACCATGATCGACGTGAAAAGAAGCGAGCGCAAAAACAAAAAGGCTTGAGTGATCATGCTTATCTTGCCAGGAGAAAGTTCACGGAGTGTTTTCGGAGGCCAGCAATGTGTCGACAACCGCAGCCAGGTTTGGATAAATGTTCGTGCCAGGGGGCAAGCCGCCGCTGTCCAGCGTGGTTTGGCCCTTGCCGCTCAAGACCAGATAAGGAATGCAGCCCGACAGATAACTGGCTTGCAGGTCGCGCAGCGAATCGCCGACTGAAGGAATGCCTTTCAGTTTGATGTCGTAGCGTTTGGCGATTTCCTGGAACATGCCGGTGCGCGGCTTGCGGCAATCACAGTTTTCCTGCGCACTGTGTGGACAGAAAAAAATTGCATCGATCCTGGCACCGACGGCGAGCGCCGCTGCGTGCATTTTGTGGTGAATGGCGTTCAGGGTGGCCAGATCGAGCAACCCCCGCGCCACGCCAGACTGATTGGTGGCGATGACGACATGGTAATCCGCCTGGTTCAGTCGGGCGATGGCTTCGAGCGATCCTTCGATCGGCACCCATTCTTCCGGGGATTTAATAAACGATTCCTGATCGAAATTGATGACACCATCGCGATCCAGGATGATCAGTTTGGTCGGCGAGCGCTCAGCCATGTCAGTTCGCCAGTCTGGAAATGTCGGCCACGCGGTTCATCATGTCATGGAGCTCGGTTAACAAGGCCACGCGGTTGTTGCGTAAGTTGTGATCCTCAGCCATGACCATGACGGTATCGAAAAAGGCATCAACATCTGTACGCAGGTGCGCCAGCGCCTTGAGGGTGCCGGTGTAATCGCCTTGTGCATACATGGTCTCGACTTGCGGTCTCAGGCCGGACATGGCGGCATAGAGATTTTGCTCGGGCACTTCTGCCAGTAGCGAGTTCTGGACGTTCCCCGCCGTGATGTTGGCTTTCTTGAGAATGTTGCCGATGCGCTTGTTGGCAGCGGCCAGTGCCGCCGCTTCCGGTAATTCGGTAAAAGCTTTCACGGCGGTCAGACGCTCGATGAGGTTGTCGAAACGATCCGGATTTTGCGCCAGCACCGCTTCAATTTCATCGGGATCGAAACCGCGATCGCGCAGCAAGCCGCGCAAGCGATCCATCATGAAGGCAATCACGCCGTCGGTCGAATCCTTGAAGGTGGCGTTGGCCGCCAGCACGCGCACGATGGAATGCAGCATCGCGCGCAGCGACAGCGGCAGACGTTTCTCGATCAGAATGCGCAAAATACCCAGCGCATGACGACGCAGCGCGAACGGGTCGCGATCGCCGGTTGGTTGCAGGCCGATCCCCCAGATGCCGACCAAGGCTTCCAGCTTGTCGGCCAGCGCGATAATGGTGCCGGTTGTCGTGCTAGGCAATTTGTCGCCGGCAAAGCGCGGCATGTAATGTTCGGTGGCGGCCATGGCGACTTCTTCGTGTTCGCCGTCGTGGCGCGCATAGTACGCCCCCATGATGCCTTGCAGTTCCGGAAATTCGCCGACCATTTCGGTTAGCAAGTCAGCTTTGGCCAGACGCGCTGCGCGTTCCACCAGCGCTTTATCGGCGCCCATCATTTCGGCAATGTCCGTCGCGAGAATGCGCACGCGGGCCATGCGCTGGGCGAGCGTGCCCAGCTTGTTGTGGTAAACGACGTTCGCGAGACCCGGGATGCGGTCTTCCAGTTTTTTCTTTTTGTCTTGCTCGAAGAAGAAGCGTGCATCAGAAAGGCGCGGACGGATCACGCGTTCATTGCCGCTGATGATGCGTTGCGGACTGACCGTTTCCACGTTTGAGACAATCAGGAAACGCGAGCGCAGCCGCCCGGCGTTGTCGGTGAGCGCGAAATATTTCTGGTTGGTCTGCATCGTCAGAATCAGACATTCCTGCGGCACATCGAGAAATTCATTCTCGAAATTGCATTCGTAAATGACTGGCCATTCCACCAGTGCCGTGACTTCATCCAGCAAGGCATCGGGCATCAGCACGCGGTCATTTCTGGCTTTGGATTGCAGCATCGCGCGGATGCGTTCCTTGCGGGCTGCGGCGCCGGGAATGACTTTGCCTTGTGCTTCGAGCGCGTCGGCGTAAGCCGTTGCGTCGTGAATGGCGATCTCGTTTTGGGAAAGGAAGCGGTGTCCCAGCGTGGTGCGGCCGGAGGAGAGGCCGAGGATGGAAACGGGTACGACGTCCTTGCCGTACAAGGCAATCAGTTTGTGTGCCGGACGCACGAATTCGACCGTGACGCCGTCCGGGCGCTGATATGTCATTTGCTTGGGAACCGGCAGTTCGCCAACGGCTTTTTCCAGTGCCGCTTGCAAGCCGACGGCCAGCGTGGAACCGGGGGCCGTGTGTGTGTAAAAGAAAGTTTCCGTCTTGCCGTCCAGTGCGGCGGTCATGTCTTTCACGCCAATATCGGGAAAACCGAGTGCGGCCAATTTTTTCTGGAGCGGTGCCGTCGGGTTGCCGTTGGCATCGAGTGCGACCGAAACCGGCAAGACTTTCACGCGAATGGGTTTGTCCGGCGATGTGTGCGCAACTTGCGTGATGGTCAGGGCCAGCCGCCGTGGCGTGGCATACATCGTCATGACGGAACCGTCTGATAGAAAATCGCGTTCCTTCAGGACGTTAAAAATGGTCGAGGCAAAAGCGTCGCTCAGGCGCGTCAACGCTTTCGGCGGCAGTTCTTCGGTCAGGAGTTCTACAAGTAAGGTCTGGTTCATGTTGCCGTCAATCCCGCCAGGGCGAGGATTCAATTTATGTGGACGAATATGTCGGAAAATCTCATCTGCAATCGGTTCAGGCGGCCTTGCGGCCATCGCCTGCCATCGGGAAGCCCAGCTTCTTGCGCGATTCGTAATACGCTTGTGCGACCGCGCGCGACAGATTGCGAATGCGGCCGATGTAAGCGGCGCGCTCCGTGACCGAAATGGCGTTGCGGGCATCGAGCAGGTTGAATGTGTGCGCGGCTTTCAAAATCATTTCATAAGCCGGGATCGTCAATTCCAGTTCCATCAGGCGCTTGGCTTCGGATTCGTAATTGCCAAACAGCGAGAATAGAAATTGGGTGTTCGCGCCTTCAAAGTTATACGCGGATTGTTCCACTTCGTTTTGATGGAACACATCGCCGTAGGTCAGCGATTTTTTCACGCCACGATCTTTGCGTTCGGTCCAGACCAAGTCGTAAACATTCTCCACGCCCTGCAGGTACATGGCCAAGCGTTCCAGACCGTACGTGATTTCGCCGAGAATCGGATTGCAATCCAAGCCGCCGACTTGCTGAAAATAGGTGAATTGGGTGACTTCCATACCATTGAGCCACACTTCCCAGCCCAGGCCCCAGGCGCCGAGCGTCGGGTTTTCCCAGTCGTCTTCCACGAATCGGACATCGTTTTGCTTCAAATCCAGGCCTAGCGCTTCCAGCGAGCCGAGATAGATGTCGAGAATGTTTTCCGGGGAGGGTTTCAGCACGACCTGAAACTGGTAGTAGTGCTGCATGCGGTTGGGGTTTTCGCCATAGCGGCCATCCTTGGGGCGGCGCGAGGGTTGCACATAGGCGGCCCGCCAGGGTTCCGGGCCGATCGCACGCAGGAAGGTGCCGGTATGTGAGGTACCGGCGCCGACTTCCATGTCGTAGGGTTGCAGGATGGCGCAACCTTGTTTATCCCAGTAATTCTGTAAGGTCAGGATGACTTGCTGAAAAGTGAGCATTTTGGTTTCCTCCTGCATAAGGCGCGGCTGGCCGCTGGCAGGGTTGTTTCATAAATCACGGATTTTAGCGTTTTTTCGTTCCTTCCGGCACTTTATTCGATTCTTCCCGATACGTGGCGCCGGTTTGTGTGCTCCAGAGAATTACCCGTGGTTCTGGGGTTGAATCTGGCCGTAAGAGGCGATCGCTGATCCCCCGCCTCGCTTGGCGTGGTACATCGCTTCATCGGCATGCGCGAGCAATACATGGTCTGTATGGCCGTGATTCGGGTAGACCGCAATGCCGATGCTGGCTGAAATCTGAATCGTGTGTCCATCCAGCAGATAGGGTTCTCGAATCGCAGACAGTATTTTTTCTGCGACCATCTTCGCATCGCTTTCCGTTTCGAGGCCGGAGAGCAGGATGACGAATTCATCGCCGCCGACCCTGGCGGCGGTATCGGATTCGCGGATGTTATCCATCATGCGGTAGGCGACTTCCTTGAGTAGCAAGTCGCCAATGCCATGCCCCAGGTTGTCGTTGACCGGCTTGAATTTGTCGAGGTCGACGAACAGCACTGCCAGACGCGAACGATTCCGACGACAAGTGGCGATGGCTTGCTGCAAGCGGTCATTGAAAAGTGCCCGATTCGGCAAGTCGGTCAAGGGGTCGAAGTGTGCCAGGTGCTGGATACGTTGTTCAGTGGCTTTGCGTTCGCTGATGTCGGAAAAAGCGCTGACGTAATTGGTGATGTCGCCACGCGCGTTGCGCACCACATTGACGGAAAGCCAGGCGACATACAATTCGCCGGTCTTGCGGCGATTGACATTTTCTCCCGACCATTTCCCGCGGGTTTTGAGCGATTGCCACATGCCCGCGAACAGTTCGGGGCGTTCCACCCCATCGGACAACATGGAGGGATTCTGGCCAATCACTTCTTCCGGCGCGTAGCCGGTGATCGCGGTGAAAGCCGGGTTGACCGAGACGATGCGGTTGTCTGCGTCGGTGACGACGACGGCTTCACCCATGGTTTCGAAAACGGTTGCTGCCAGATGGAGTGATTCATTTCTCTTGTGACGTTCGGTAATGTCAGACAGTGTGCCGATCATGCGCGAAGGTTTGCCGGTTGCATCGCGATTGACGACCATGCCGCGAACCAGCATCCATCGCCAGTCGCCAGCCTTGTTTTTCTTTCGGCATTCGACGACGAATTCGGGTGACGTTCCCTCCAGATAGGCGCGCACCGCGTTCAGGAATGTCGGACGATCCTCGGGGTGAATGTTTTGGACGTGACGATGCCAGTCGAGCGTCTGCATTTCATGCTCGTCGTAACCCAGCAGACGTTTGAATCGCGGGCCAACGAAAAGAGCGTTGGTGGTGATGTTCCAGTCCCACACGCCCTCACGAGCACCTTCCAGCGCGAATTTCCAGCGGTACTCGCTTTCCGTTAGTTCGGTGTTCATGTCCTGCGCGAGCTTGAAGGCGCGTTCCCGACCGTGGATGAGCAATTGAATGACGAAAGCCATCAGCCCGCTACTGATGATGCCGGCAATCAGGATGATATCGGCCTCGGTGGACGCATGTTCCGTTTCCATTTCGGGGCGGCTGGAGAGCTTCATGGTCCATGTGTGACCGGCAACCTCAACTTGTTGGATGGTGACAAGCTGACGGCTGCGTGGCGCCTCTGTCGCGCTGACGGGAACCGTCCCGGTCAGGCGGGCGTGTTCGACTGCCTGATCGCCATCGTAAAGAACGATCTCAATTTTGTTTTTGAGCGATTCGGGAAAACCGTTGAGCACACTGTTGACATCAAATGTCGCATGGATCCAGCCAACGAGATTCTTCCGGCGTGCGTCAACGCTTAAGAGAGGCGCATCATGCTTGTAGATGGGGTGAAACATGACGAACACGGACTGGACATCGTAGGCGATTGTGGGATGTGGTTGCGTGTGCAGACGCGTCAGGACGGGCTGGTTCAGATCGCGCGCGCGCAACATGGCCTCGCGACACGTCGGATTGGAAGACATGTTGAAGCCCAGAAGCCGCTGACTGATGTCACTCATGGGCTCGCGATAAACGATCGCAGCCGTGATGTCATGGGGGCCTTCTGGCCAGAGATGATAGTTGCGGAATCCTTCGTTACGGATTTTCGCAATGTGCGTTTTGCGATCTTTCTCGTGGATGATTGGAGAAAAGGCGATGGCTTTCACGCCGGGGTATTTTTTCTCCAGTTCAAGCGTCTTGACGTAGCTGTGAAATTCACTTCGCGTGACATCCGACGATGCAGTAAGCAAGCCAGTCGCGCCGCTCAATATCAGTTTGTAGACCTGTATCCGTCGCTCGATGATCTTCTGGGTTTCTTGAGCGTGGGAATTGAATTCCGCTTGGAATTGTTGTGCGGCTCGATCTCGATCCTTCTTCCACAGGGATACGGTGACGGCCAGCATGGCGATCAAGACTCCCCAAGGGAGCCACTTGCCGAATAAAGGCGACAAACGCGCTCCGGGGCTCAGGCGAGCCAACAGGGCGGGGATGTGTTTGCCAGCACTCATTATTTTCGGTAGCGATTCTCAATTCATTGGGATGCACCGTCGAATGTTCCTCGGACCACAGGCAACCGAGCACACAGGGGCCCAGCAACTATAACATGGCCACATGCGGCCGCGTGCGTGGGACGCTTTCCTTGCAACAGGGATGAAACAGTTTTTGTGCTAGATCATTTCGAACGTGTTTCGCACGCACTGAGAAAAAGCGGGAGTGCTTGTGCGTGCGTTTTTTGCGCCGCAAACCATGCTGATACAGGTGCTCCGTGTCATGCGGTACCCCTCCCGTGATATTTGTTGCCATCCTGAAACGGCCAAAGATCGGGGAGGTGGGCCACGATGGCTGCATGATCCACGAAAAATGGGTGGCGCATGCGCAGAAAATGCCTCAACGCCTAGCGCTTCGTCGTTGAATCTTGCAGGGATCGTCACGGTTCACGATGCAATGCTCGAATATAGGCATAAAAAAACCGCCGATGACGGCGGTTTTTTTGTTTGGAGCATGGTCATCAATTGTTGCCAAATGCACGGCGCGAACTTTCTGCGCTACGGGCATGCTTGGGGGCGCCCTTTTTGGGGTCTGCACCGGGTTTGGCAAAGGTGCGTTGACCGGGTTTTTGTGCGTTGGAGCGGCGCTTGTCGCCGGGTTTCCAGCCACTCGGTTTGCGAGCAGCGTTGCCGGAAGATTGCGATTTCTTCGGTTCCAATCCTTCAATCACGTTCACCGGTATTAATTGCTTTGTAAAACGTTCAATGCGTTTTACGTTTTGGCTTTCTGCATGGTTCGCCAGCGAAATGGCAAGGCCATTGCGTCCGGCACGTCCAGTGCGACCGATGCGGTGTACGTAGTCTTCGGCGAATTTCGGCAAATCATAGTTGACGACGTGCGTAATGGTCGGTACGTCAATGCCTCTGGCTGCGACGTCGGTGGCGACCAGAATTTTCACGTGGCCACTGCGCAGGCTGTTCAGGGTGCGATTGCGCGCACCTTGATGCATGTCGCCATGCAGTGCTGCGGCGGAAAAGCCCGCGATGTTCAGGCGATCGGCAATCATGTCGGCATCGCGTTTGGTGGCGGTGAAGACCATGGCTTGGTCAATGGCGCTGTCGCGCAACAAATGATCAAGCACCTTGTTTTTGTGTGATAAATCATCCACGAAATGCACGCATTGCAGGATGTTGTCGTGTTTGGTGGATGTGGTTCCAATGCGAATCACGACCGGATCACGTGTGATGCGTTTGGCCATGGTGCCGACCACGCCGTCAAGCGTGGCGGAGAACAGCATGGTTTGGCGTGCTTCCGGTGTGGCAGCGACGATTTTTTCGATGTCCTCAATGAAGCCCATGTCGAGCATGCGATCTGCTTCATCCAGCACCAGGATTTCCAGTTGCGAGAAATCGATCTTGCCGGAGTCCATGTGGTCAATCAGACGACCCGGTGTCGCTACCAGGATTTCCGGATTGCGGCTCAGCAGTTGCAATTGTTTCGGATAAGGCATGCCGCCGAGGATGGCCGCAGCTTTCACGCGACGCATTTGTGCGCCGTATTGTTCGGTGGCTTGGGTGACTTGCAGTGCCAGCTCGCGCGTGGGGGCCAGCACCAGCATTTTCGGTTGTGCGGGCTTGAAGCGCATGCGTTCGCCTTTGGCGCGTGCGGCTTGTTTTTCCTGATTTGGTGTTTTGCCGTTCGATGCTTGTGGTTCGGAGGCAAAGCGATGGAGTGCGGGCAGCATGAAGGCGGCTGTTTTGCCGGAGCCGGTTTGCGAAGAAACCAGCAAGTCGGCACCGCCGAGTGCAGCAGGAATCGCCTGTTGTTGCACAGGGGTCGGTTGGGTGTAACCGGCGTCGCCGACGGCTTTCAAAATGGCCTGATGCAGGCCGAGCGTTTCAAAGTTCATTCAATCTTTCAGTACAAACGACAAGGCTCATGCGCGAACGCACGAACAAAAAATGCAACAACAAGCGGACGAAATGACTTGCGGAACAAGGAAACTTCGGCACAAAAGCTTTGCGCCGGGAGAGTGCCATAAGGTGACGGGCACAAGGGGCGGGAGGCTTTATATTCAGCGGCATTCCAGGGAATGCCCGATAGCTTGCGATGCTGCTCTAATTACAAAACTGCAACTGCGCGTGATGAAATATCACGCGCAGCCGTGCATTATAACGGATATTTCAGAATCTGTTGCGAATCAATCGTTGTCGCCACCGCGCTTGATGACGAACTCCTGATCCGGGTTCAGCCCCATCACATGCGAGAAACCACCGTCCACGTAGACGATGTCGCCAGTGATGCCGGAGGCCAGATCGGACAACAGGAAAGCGGCGGTATTGCCAACTTCCTCAATCGTGATATTGCGCCGCAAAGGTGCATGTTCGGCAACGAAATTCAGCAAAATGCCGAAATCCTTGATGCCGCTGGCCGCCAAGGTCTTGATCGGGCCAGCCGAAACGCCGTTGACGCGAATGCCTTTTTTGCCCAGCGAATCCGCGGAATAACGCACGCTGGCTTCCAGTGCCGCTTTGGCCATCCCCATCGTGTTGTAGTACGGGATGGCGCGGATGGCGCCCAGATAGGTCAGCGTCAGGCAGGACGACCCTTCCTTCAAAAGCGGCATGGCCGCCTTGATCATGGCCGGGAAGCTGTAAGCGGAAACGTCATGCGCAATTTTGAAAGCTTCGCGGGAAAGTCCGTCGAAGAAATCACCGGCAATGGCTTCGCGGGGGGCGAACGCGATGGCGTGAACCAGACCGTCCAGGTGATTCCAATGCTTGCCGAGGTCGGCGAACAAGGCGTTGATTTGTTCGTCGCTGGTGACATCGCAGTCGAATATGAGATCGCTGCCGAATTCCTTCGCAAATTCGGTAATGCGTCCTTTGAAGCGTTCGCCGACATAGGTGAACGCCAGTTCAGCGCCTTCGCGCTTGCAGGCTTGCGCGATGCCGTAAGCGATGGAACGGTTGGATAATAATCCTGTAATCAGGATTTTCTTTCCTTGCAGAAATGCCATTTGTAACTCCGATAACGGGTTGTTTTGTTCGCTGACGAGATTGTAGGCTGTAGTTGAGGTGGCAGCAACTATTTGTGCTTCATTGGCCAATTCGTTCAATTAGTTAGCCAGCGTCCTTCTTGGTTGATTTTTTGGCAGGCTTTTTTCGGGCTACCACTTTTTTATTGCCTTTTTTCCCCTTGCCTTTCGCTATTTTATACGGAACGTGGATTTCGAGTCGTGAACCGACCACGAGTTTGTTGCTGCTCAACCGGTTCCAGGATTTGATTTGCTCCGGTTTGACCCGATAGCGCTTGGCGAGCGAATTCAGCGTATCGCGTTTCTTGACTCTGATTTTGATGCGTTTGCTCGACGGACCGTCGATGACGGTAGCGATGGTCGCGTGTTCGGCAATCTCGGGCGCGATATCTTTGTGCGGGTTTTTCCCGGATCGCGGCACCAGGAGGGTGGAGCCGGATTTCAACAGCATTTTCGGCGGGATATGATTCACTTCCCGCAAAGTTTGGGGCGTGGTGCTGAACTTTGCCGCAATGTCCTCGACTTTTTCCTTCGGCTTGGTCACCTTGTAAGTGGTCCAGGAAGAAAGCGCTTTCTTCGACTGATTCCACTCTTCCAGATTGGCCTTGAACTTGTCGGCGTTCTGGCGGGGGAGCAGAATATTGGTCGTGTTGCTGCCGGTGATGACGTATTGTCCGAATTGCGGATTGAGTGCGCGGAAATCGTCGACCGGCATTTCTGCCAGCGTAGCCGCGACTTTCACGTCCATGTCGTGCGTTTTGCGGATCGTGACGAAGAATGGCTGATCCTCGACTTTCGGCAGGGTGAGTCCGTATTTGCCGGGATGCGAAATGATGTACTTGACGGCTTGCAGCTTGGGTACGTAATCGCGCGTCTCCGGCGGCATGCGGCGCGACAAGTTGTTGAACGTGACGGGTTCGCGGGCGGCGCGGGTTTTGCGGATGGCTTTCTGGACGTTGCCCTCGCCGCAGTTGTAGGCGGCCAGGGCGATTTGCCAGTCACCGAACATGTTGTATAGCCGTTGCATGTAATTCAATGCAGCTTCCGTCGACGCCATCACGTTGCGTCGCTCATCCTTGATCGAACTTTGATTCAGGTTGAAATTTTTGCCGGTGCCCGGCATGAATTGCCACATCCCGACGGCTTTGGCGTGCGAGCGCGCATGCGGATTGAACGCGGATTCGATGAAAGGCAGCAGGGCCAGTTCGGTCGGCATGCCGCGCGCTTCCAGTTCCTGCACGATGTGGAACAAATAACGCGAGGCGCGGTCGGTGGTGCGCTGGATGTAGTCCGGGCGCGAAACATACCACTTCAGCTGGGCGTCAACGCGCGGATTGTCTTCGAGGTTGGGGACAGAAAAACCTTGGCGAATACGCTCCCAGATGTCGAATTCCTGTACCGAAATGTCGTTGACAGGCGCGGCCGCAGTTGACGGCGGCGTAAAAGCGATCAGATGAATATCTTTGCCTTGCGGCGGAATGGAAAGATCGTTGGCTTGCGCAACAAAGTTTGCGCAAAAAAACAATACCGCCAGTGCCAAAGATTTGACTGTCGTTTGTTTCATGGGAGTATGGCGAGCCGCGCGACAGCGCAGCCATGAAGGTAACTTCGAAAGTGTAAGAACGATGATTCTGCCCGTCAAGCGAAAAATTCTCGGGCAGATCAGCGACGGAAGGTCATGACGTTCACGCCGGAAGGGGTGCCCAGCAGACAGACATCGGCACCCTGACGGGCAAAGAGTCCGACTGTGACCACGCCAACGATGTTGTTGATTTGGTCTTCCATTTCTGCCGGATTGACAATGGTTAGTCCCGTGATGTCGATAATTATGTTGCCGTTATCGGTGAGGAAAGGCGTGTTTTTATCTTTGTTCATGCGCAGATGCGGCTTGCCGCCGATGGCAGCCAGTTTGCGCGCGACCACGGCCCTGGCCATCGGCACCACTTCCACGGGTAACGGGTATTGACCGAGAACGCCGACCAGTTTCGAGTTATCGGCAATGCAGATGAATTTATCCGATGCGGAGGCAATGATTTTTTCGCGCGTGAGCGCGCCACCGCCGCCCTTGATCATGGCGCCTTGCGGGTCGATTTCATCCGCGCCGTCGATGTAGACGGGAATCGCATCGACATCGTTGAGATCGACAACGGGAATGCCGTGGGATCTTAATCGCGTGGCCGTGGCTTCCGATGATGCAACGGCGGCTTTGATGAGATGTTTTTTCTTTCCGAGTTCATCGATGAATAGATTTGCAGTGGAGCCAGTGCCGACGCCAAGAATGCTGCCTTCAACGATGTAATCGATAGCAGAGCGGGCAACAGCCAGTTTGAGTTGATCTTGATTCATGATTCATGAGCATGGGAACGGAAGAGAATGTCGAATTTTATACCAATTATGTGGGAATCTTGACGTTGCGCAGGCATGACAAGGACGAAAAGAGGGGCGGAAGGGTTCACAACCGATACTTGCAGAACTTATAATGGGGCTGCAGTGTGAAGGTTTGTTGGCTCGTGCTTTCTCGAAGTCTTGTTCTCACAAGGAGTGTGACGCATCATGCGACAACCGGCAATGAATCAGCTTGCATCCTATCGAGCCTTGCAGGAACATGCAACGCAGGCTAAGACGTGGCAAATGCGCGACCTGTTTGTGCAATCGCCCCAACGCTTTCCGGCCATGACGGCTTCTGCTGCCGGACTGTTTCTCGATTATTCCAAGAATCGCATCAGTGAGATCACGCTCAAATTGCTCGCCGATCTGGCGCGCGAGCGCGGCGTGGAAACGCAGCGTGCCGCGATGTTTGCCGGTGAAAAATTCAACAACACCGAACACCGCGCCGTACTACACACAGCCTTGCGCGCGCCGCGCACGCTTAAACTGAGCATCGACGGTCAGGATGTGGCGCGTGATGTGCATGCAGTGCTGGATCGCATGGCGGCATTCACGAAGCGTGTGCACAGCGGACAATGGGTCGGCTATACCGGCAAGAAAATTTCAGACATTGTGAACGTCGGCATCGGTGGATCCGATCTCGGCCCGAAGATGGTGTGTCTGGCGTTGCGCACGGTTGCGCAACCGGGTATCCGCATGCACTTCGTTTCCAATGTCGATGGTCACGATATGGATGCTACGCTGAAGCAAGTGAATCCTGAGACGACATTGTTTATCGTCGCATCCAAAACGTTCACCACGATGGAAACGATGCTCAACGCCAGTTCTGCGCGCACCTGGTTTTTGCGCCATGGAAAAGAATCGGATCTTCCCAGGCATTTTGTGGCCGTCTCCACGAACGAGGCGGGCGTCAAGGCATTTGGCATTGATCCAGACAATATGTTCCCGTTCTGGGATTGGGTCGGCGGACGATACTCAGTCTGGTCGGCGATCGGTCTGGCGGTGGCGCTTGCAGTCGGCTATGAACGCTTCGCGGAATTTCTGGCAGGGGCGCATGCGATGGATGAACATTTTCGCACTGCACCGATGGAATCGAACATGCCGATGATCATGGGACTCATCGGATTGTGGAACCGGAATTTTCTCGGCTTCTCGTCATTGTCGATAGCGCCGTATCACCACGATCTCGCACGTTTCTCCGCGTATTTGCAGCAGCTCGTCATGGAAAGCAACGGCAAGACTGTGATGAAAGATGGCTCGCCCGTGGGTGTGGCGACCTGTCCGGTGCTCTGGGGCGATATTGGCACCAACGGGCAGCACGCGTATTTTCAATTGCTGCATCAAGGTGCAGATGTGATCCCGATCGATTTTATCGCTGTGCTCAAAGCAGGTCATGCGCTGCCGGGACATCAGGACGCCTTGCTGGCGAATTGTTTTGCGCAAGCCGAAGCCTTCATGCGCGGCAAGACGGCGGATGAAGTGCGCACCGATTTGCGCGCGCAAAAGATAAGCGAAGCGGAAATCCAGATGCTGGTGCCGCACCGCACTTTCCCCGGCAATCGTCCGAGCAACATGATTTTGATGGATGCGCTAACCCCCGCAACGCTGGGTGCGCTGCTTGCGCTGTACGAACACATCACGTTCGTGCAAGGCGTGCTGTGGGGGGTGAACAGTTTCGATCAGTGGGGCGTCGAACTGGGCAAGGTGCTGGCGCAAAACATTCAGCAGGAATTGACGGGGGCGCCGGTGCCGGAGCGGCATGACAGTTCGACGAATGGACTCATAGCGCGAGCGCGCGCCGCCAAGCAGAAAAGATAGAAGGTTGTTGTGAGCAGCTGTTTACTAACCAATTTCAAGAAAGCACAGCCATGAACCAACTCGAACAATTAAAACAATACACTACCGTCGTTGCCGACACCGGCGATTTTCAATCGATCAAGGCTTTCACGCCGCAAGATGCGACGACCAACCCCTCCCTGATTTTGAAAGCGGTGCAGAAAGTCGATTATCAGTCCTTGCTGGAAAAGGCGGTGCGCGATCATAAGAACCAATCGACCGAAGTGATCATCGATAATTTGCTTGTCGGGTTCGGCCAGGAAATTTTGAAGATCGTGCCGGGACGGGTATCTACCGAAACGGACGCGCGCTTATCGTTTGATACGCAGGGCACGATTGCGAAAAGCCGCGAACTGATCCGCCTGTACGAAGCGGCCGGCACCAAACGCGATCGCGTGTTGATCAAAATTGCGTCGACATGGGAAGGCATCAAGGCTGCGGAAGTGCTGGAAAAAGAAGGCATTCGCTGCAATCTGACATTGCTCTTCTCCTTGCCGCAGGCGATAGCGTGCGCGGAGGCCAAAGTGCAACTCATCTCGCCGTTCGTCGGCCGCATCTACGATTGGTACAAGCAAAAGAACAACAAGGAATATGTCGGTGCGGATGATCCGGGTGTGCAATCGGTCAAGCGCATTTATGCGTATTACCGCAAGTTCGACTACAAGACGGAAGTCATGGGTGCGAGTTTTCGCAACACCTCGCAAATTACCGAGCTGGCTGGCTGCGATTTGCTGACGATCAGTCCGGACTTGTTGCAAAAGCTTTACGAATCTGAAGCACCGATGCCGCGCAAACTCAGCATGGAGATCGCCAAGGCCGATCCGATCCAGAAAATCAATCTGGATGAAAAAACTTTCCGTCTGATGCTGAACGACGATGCCATGGGGACGGAGAAACTCGCCGAAGGCATTCGCGTTTTCTGTGCCGATATCGTCAAGCTGGAACAAATGATCGACAAAATGCGCTAGACGTGTTTTGCAATTCGGACAGGAGGGCGTCATGAAAAGTGGCTCGTTGAGTGTGTTTTTTTGTGATGTCCTCTTTCTACATGGCAGCGCGGGCGAGTCTGCGTTGAACGGGTAGTCACCATGCCATTCGATATCCCGCAAGGTTTAAGCGAGGACGAGGCGCAGCGGCGACTGATATCCGATGGCTGGAATGAATTACCCTCGGCCAAACCCCGGTCGTTGCTGGCAATCGCTTGGACGATCCTGCGCGAGCCGATGTTCCTGTTGCTGATTGCTTGCGGCGGCATTTATCTCCTCTTGGGAAGCCAACAGGATGCGTGCATCCTCCTGTTTTTTGTCGTGATCGTGATGATCATGAGCTTTGTGCAGGAACGCAAGAGCGAACGCGCCATTGAAGCATTGCGTGATTTATCCAGTCCGCGTGCGCTGGTCTTGCGCGATGGCGCACAGCGGCGTATTGCCGGACGCGACGTTGTGCGCGGCGACATGATTTTGCTTGCCGAAGGCGACCGCATCCCCGCCGATGCAATGCTGCTTGAAAACCAGTGGCTGAGTGTGGATGAGTCGCTGCTGACTGGCGAATCTGTGCCGGTGCGTAAAGCGGTAGCAGCGGATCCCGCGCGTGACGCGATCATGGGTAAACCCGGCGGGGAGGACCAGCCGTTTTTGTTTTCCGGAACCCTGGTCGTGCAAGGCAAGGGGGTGGCGCGCGTCGTGGCCACGGCGGAGCGGACGGCGATAGGCCAGATTGGCAAGGCGCTCGTCGCTCAGGAAGAAGAAACCAGCCGTGTGCACCGGGAAGTGTCGCGTGCGGTAAAGGCGGCTGCCCTTGTCAGTTTGTTGCTGGTGGTGTTGCTGACGGTTGGGTATGGGGTCACGCGCGGCGACTGGCTGAACGGCATTCTCGCGGGGCTGACGCTGGCGATGGGTATTTTGCCGCAAGAGTTTTCAATCGTGCTGGTGATTTTTTTCGCGCTGGGCGCCTGGCGCATCGCAAGACAGGATGTGCTCACCCGTCGCATTTCCGCCATCGAAACCTTGGGCGAGGCGACCGTGTTATGCGTTGATAAGACCGGCACCTTGACGCAAAACCGGATGACACTCGCCAAGATCGCCGTTGGCGACGCGGTGTACCGTCTGGACGGCGCGGTTTGTCCAAAGCCAGAAGAATTTCCGGAAACCTTTCACGAGATCACGGAGTTCGCCATGCTCTCCAGTCAGCGTGATCCGTTCGATCCGATGGAAAAAGCGATTCGTGAGGCCGGGCGTGCCACCTTGATGGGTACGGAACATATTCACGACGGGTGGACGCTGGTTGAAGAATATCCCTTATCACCGCGCTTGCTGGCGATGTCACGCGTGTGGAAGTCGCCGGATCTCGAACATTACGTGATCGCGGCCAAGGGCGCGCCGGAGGCGATTGTCGACTTGTGTCATCTCGATGAGGCGACGATTCAGCGCATCACCGCGCAGGTGAACGCGTTGGCCGAAGAGGGCTTGCGCGTGCTAGCCGTGGCCAAGGCGTCTTTCCACGACGCCGATCTGCCACCGATTCAGCATGATTTTGTTTTTGAATTTCTCGGATTGATTGGCTTGGCCGATCCGCTGCGTGCGAATGCGAAAACCGCCATTGCCGAGTGTCGCGCGGCGGGCATCCGCGTCGTCATGATTACGGGAGATTATCCGGCAACAGCGCTGAGCATTGCCCGGCAGGCCGGGCTGAGTTCAGGTAATGGCATGCTGACTGGTGCCGAGTTGGATCAGCTGGATGACGCGGCGCTTATCCAACGGCTTCGCGAGATTAACGTGTATTGCCGCGTTTCGCCCGAACAAAAATTGCGACTGGTGAATGCGTTGAAAGCCAGCGGCGAAATCGTCGCGATGACAGGCGATGGCGTGAACGATGCGCCTGCCTTGAAAGCCGCGCACATCGGCATTGCGATGGGCGGGCGGGGTACCGATGTCGCACGCGAATCATCCGCGCTGGTGTTGCTGAACGACGATTTTTCTTCCATCGTCGCAGCGATTCGATTGGGGCGCCGCATCTTCGACAATATTCGCAAAGCGGTCGTCTTCATCATTGCCGCGCATATTCCGATTGCGGGCATGTCGCTGATTCCGGTGATGCTGGGCTGGCCTTTGGTGCTTCTGCCAGTACACATCGTATTTTTTGAATTGATGGTCGATCCGACCTGCACGATTGTGTTCGAAGCGGAGCCAGAAGAAACCGAGGTCATGAACCGCCCCCCGCGCGCGATGAACGCAAAAATTTTTGATCCCACGATTTTATGGTTGGGGATCAAGCAAGGCGCAGCCTTGTTGGTACTGTTGCTTGGGATTTACCGTCTGGCGCAATGCTTTGGTCTTGGCGCAGAACAGGCCAGGGCGTTGGCGTTTACAGCGATGATTATTGGCGACATTTGGTTGATTTTCATGAACCGCTCCTGGTCCTTGTCCTTGCCCGCTTCCTTGCGACAGCCCAATCCAGCATTGTGGTGGGTGCTGGTCTGCACGGTGGGTATGCTGATTGCGGCGTTGTTTGTGCCGCCCGTCAGCGCGCTGTTTCATTTCAGTGGCGTGAATTGGCAAGGGATTGGCGCAACCGTGATGCTGATGATGGGGGTGCTGGTGTTGCTATCGTTCAGCCGTTTGTTTCGATACCGGATGTGATGGCTTATTTTTTCCGCAAGGCCGGATTGGTGCGAATGTTTTCGATGGTGGCGTTGAGAATGATATTGGCTTCTTCAATCAGATCGAAACTTTCTGGCATCAGCAGCCAGCTCATCATGATGCCCGTGAAGGTGGATTGCAACAGAATGGCGCTTAGGCGCAGGTCGAGTTCTTTCGGCAACTGGTTTTTTGCAACGGCATTGGCCAGCATGCGTTTGGTGGATTCCCGGCTGAGCATGAGCCAGTCGCGTTGATAGATCAGGATGGGGTCGTTGTTGTCGGTAATTTCGCATCGATGATAAATGATGGTCATTACCTTCTGAATTTCCGGGTTTTCGACGACGGAACGGCGGATGGCTGTGCCTCTGATGTCTAACAGCCCCAGCGGATCGAGGGTTTTTTCGTCGGCCACTTCATCGATCATCAGACTGATGGGGGTTTTCACACGCTGGCATACAGCATCAAAAAGGTCAGTCTTGTTTTTGAAATGCCAATAAATGGCTCCGCGTGTGACCCCGGCGACTTGGGCCACGTCGTTCAGCGAGGTGTTCGACACACCTTTGTCATAAAAGACATCCGTGGCGGCATCGATGATGCGTTCCCGGGTTTCCAGCGCTTTTTCTTTGGTATTACGAGCCATTGTTAATTTGTGATGAGTAACATACATACAGCAATGTATGTATAATAGCACCACCTCGCGATTTTGTACGTTTTTGAATGTGTATAAAGATGATTTTTTGGCAAGATTTGCGTTTGCCAGTATATATAGTGCGTGTGCGCCAACCTCAACAATAAAGAACTTCCATGAGAACACTTCCTCCTTATGCCTTGCTGAGCCTTGCGGCTTCGGCGCTCATTCTTGTCGGTTGCGGAGAAAAACCGAAAGCGGGACAGCGTCCGCCGACCGAGGTGGCGGTTGTGACGGTTGCGGCAGAGCGTCTCGGCATGACCCGGGAATTGCCGGGGCGACTGGAAGCTAACCGTGTGGCGCAAGTCCGGGCGCGTGTGCCGGGCATTATTTTGAAGCGGGCCTTCAAGGAAGGCAGTCAAGTCAAGGAAGGCCAGTTGCTGTTTCAGATCGATCCCGCGCCTTACCAGGCTGCGCTGAGTAGCGCCAAAGCGTCGCTGGCGCGGGCGGAAGCCAACCTCACGCAAACCAGTTTGAAGATGGAACGTTACGCACCGCTCGTGAAGATCAATGCGATCAGCAAGCAGGAATTTGACGATGCCAATGCAGCGAAATTGCAGGCGGCTGCGGATGTGGCAGCGGCGAAAGCGTCGGTGAAGACAGCCAGTCTGAATCTCGGTTATGCCAGCGTGACGGCGCCGATTTCCGGGCGCATCGGTCGCGCCTTGGTGACGGAAGGTGCGTTAGTTGGGCAAAGCGAAGTGACGCCGCTCGCTCTGGTTCAGCAGGTAGATAAGTTGTATGTGAATCTGACGCAGTCCAGCGCCGAGCTGGTTCAACTGAAACAAGCACTGAAAGAAGGCTTGCTGAAGGGGACCACGGAGGCTGAAGCCAAAGTAACGCTGGTCATGGAAGATGGCAGCCTTTACGAACATGAAGGGACGTTGCTCTTCTCCGATATTACAGTCGACGAATCGACAGGCAACGTGACCTTGCGTGCGACCTTCCCGAATCCGGATCATCTGCTGTTGCCCGGCACATTTGTGCGCGCTCGTTTGCAGCAAGCCATCAACGAAGAAGCGCTGGCCGTACCGCAACAGGCGGTGCAGCGTACCAACGAAGGATCCGTCGTGCTGGTGGTGGGCGCCGAAGACAAGGTGGAAGCCAGAATGGTCAAGACGGTTGGTACGCAAGGCGATCGCTGGGTTGTCAGCGAAGGTTTGAAGCCGGGGGATCGCGTGATTGTCGAAGGCTTGCAAAAAATACGTCCCGGCATGCCGGTCAAACCGGTGCCGTGGAAACAATCTGGCAAGGCGGTCGAGCAGAAACCGGGAAGCCAGGAAGCACCTGCATCAAGCGCGCCTGCAACGACAAATGCCTCTGCACCCGCGCCTGCACCTGCACCCGCCACGACGGGCGCGAGTGTGCCAACGGCTGCTCCGCAGCCTGCTAAAAAATAAGGGAAGACAAGCATGGCAAAATTTTTCATCGATCGCCCGGTCTTTGCGTGGGTGATCGCCATTTTCATCATGCTGGGCGGCTTGCTGTCGATCATGGTGCTGCCGATTTCTCAGTATCCGAAGATTGCGCCGCCGCAAGTTGTGATTACCGCGACTTATCCCGGTGCCACGGCCAAGGTGCTGGAAGACAGCGTAACTTCGCTGATCGAACAGGAAATGAACGGCGCTGAAGGGCTGGACTACATGGAGTCCGTCAGTCAGAGCAATGGTCAGGCGCAGATCACGGTGACCTTCAAGCAGGGCTTGAACGTTGAACTGTGTGCGGTCGACGTGCAAAACCGCTTGAAACGCGTCGAGTCGCGATTGCCGCAAGCGGTGACCCAACAAGGCGTGCAGGTCAACAAAGCGAGCGGGAACATCCTGATGTTCGGCACGTTGATATCCACTGATGGCAAGATGACGCCGATTGATCTGGGTGACTATCTGGCGCGTAATGTGATTAACGAAATCAAGCGCGTGCCCGGCGTGGGCGACGTCAATCTGTTCGGTACGGAAAAGGCGATGCGCATCTGGATCGATCCGGTCAAGCTCTCCGGCCTGAAACTCGCCGCGAGCGACGTGGTTCTCGCGATCAAGGGACAAAACGCGCAAGTATCGGCCGGCTCGCTCGGCGCCTTGCCGAATGATGGCAAGAGTCCGATGACGGCCAGCATCGTGGTCAAAGGCCAACTGAAATCGGCCGAAGATTTTGGTCAAGTAGTGTTGCGTGCCAATGCCGATGGTTCCGTGGTGCGGCTGCGTGACGTGGCGCGACTGGAAATGGGCGGACAGACTTACGACACGGAGGCGCGCTTGAACGGCAAGCAGAATGCGTCGTTTGCCGTGATGCCGACGTCGACTGCCAATGCGCTGGAAACGGCCACGGCCGTGCGCGTCAAGATGGAAGAGTTGTCACGTTATTTCCCGCCGGGTGTGAAATACGTCATTCCCTACGACACGACCAAGTTCGTGAAAGTGTCGATACACGAAGTGGTCAAGACGCTGTTTGAAGCCGTCATTCTCGTGTTCATCGTGATGTATCTGTTCTTGCAAAACATTCGCTACACGATCATTCCAACGATTGTCGTGCCAGTGGCGCTATTGGGAACGTTTGCGGTATTGAATGCGCTCGGCTATTCAATCAACGTGTTGACGATGTTCGGCATGGTGCTGGCGATCGGTATTCTCGTGGACGACGCGATTGTGGTGGTGGAAAACGTCGAGCGGATCATGGCCACAGAAGGCTTGCCGCCACGCGAAGCGACGCGCAAGGCGATGGGGCAGATTACCGGCGCGATCATCGGTATTACCGTCGTGCTGATCGCGGTGTTCATCCCGATGGCATTTTTTGGCGGTGCGGTCGGCGCGATTTACCGACAGTTCTCGGTTGCCATGGTGGCGTCCATGGTGTTTTCCGCGATCTTGGCATTGTCGTTGACCCCTGCTTTGTGCGCCACCATTCTCAAACCCATTTCGCCCGACGAGCATCACGAAAAGAAAGGTGTGTTTGGCTGGTTTAACCGTGTGTTCAATGCGACGACGGTGCGCTACGAGCGTTCGGTTACCACCATGCTGGGCAAGCTGCCGCGTTGGATGCTGGTTTATGGTGCCATCGCAATCGTGATGGGCGTGCTGTACTGGCGTTTGCCGACCTCGTTCCTGCCGTCTGAGGATCAAGGTTACATCATGGCCAACATTCAGCTTCCGCCTGGCGCTTCGTCGACGCGCACAAACGAAGTGTTGACGACGGTCGAACAGCATTTTTCGAAAGAACCCGCTGTCGAGAACGTGATTGTTGTGAACGGCTTCAGTTTTTCCGGGCGCGGACAGAACGCCGGCTTGGCATTCGTCTCCTTGAAAGACTGGAGTGAACGCGATGCAGCGAATTCCGCGCAAGCCATTGTCGGTCGGGCCTTCGGTCGATTCATGCAAATCAAGGATGCAATGGTCTTTCCGTTGAATCCGCCGCCGATTCGAGAATTGGGTAACGCCACCGGTTTCGTGTTCCGTTTGCAGGATCGCGGCAGCATGGGCAACGATGCGCTCGTTGATGCGCGCAACCAATTGCTCGGGCTCGCGGCGCAAAGCAAGGCTGTGAAGAACGTGCGCGTTGAAGGGTTGGACGATGCGCCGCAACTGGAATTGAAGATCGATCGCGAAAAAGCGAATGCTCTGGGGATAACGTTTGCGGAAATCAATACTGTGATCTCGACTGCGCTGGGCTCCAGCTATGTGAACGACTTCGATAGCCAGGGGCGTCAGCAGCGCGTCGTTGTTCAGGTCGATGCGCAGCAACGCATGCGACCGGAAGACGTTAACAACCTTTACGTGCGTAACAGCAAGGGAACCATGGTGCCGTTTTCCGCTTTCTCGTCGAGCCAGTGGATCAACGGGCCGGTGCAGTTGGTGCGTTACAACGGCTATCCATCAGTGCGGATTTCCGGCGAACCAGCGGAAGGCATGAGCACCGGCGCTGCAATGGAAGAAATGGCCGCATTGATGGACAAGCTGCCGCCGGGCTTCGGCTACGAATGGACGGGGCAGTCGCTGGAAGAAAAAACCTCCGGCTCGCAGGCGCCGATGCTGTACGCCTTGTCGATGATCGCGGTGTTCCTGTGTCTGGCAGCCTTGTATGAGAGCACCTCGATTCCGGTCGCTGTGATGCTGGTGGTGCCGCTGGGGATTTTTGGCGCCTTGCTCGGGATGACCGTGCGGGGCTTGCCGAATGACGTGTACTTCAAGGTTGGCTTGATCGCGACCATTGGTCTGTCGGCAAAGAACGCGATTCTGATTATCGAATTCGCCAAAGACCTGGAAGCGCAGGGAAAAGGCTTGATCAAGTCCACGCTGGAAGCGATTCGCTTGCGTTTCCGGCCCATCATCATGACATCGCTGGCTTTCATTCTCGGTGTGTTGCCGCTGGTGATTTCGCGCGGTGCCGGTTCGGCGGCGCAAAACGCGATTGGCACGGGTGTGATGTGCGGGATGATCGCGGCAACCGTGCTCGCGGTTTTCCTAGTGCCGGTGTTTTTCGTGGTGATCCGGACGGTGTTTAAAGGCAGTGAACGCCAGCGGAAGATGTACGCGGCGAATATCAAGAACGAGGCTGATTTCAATGATTAAGAAAACGCTGTTGTTAACGTTGATGGCTGCGGGCGTGCTGGCGGGATGCAGCATGGCGCCGACTTATGAACGCCCCAAGTCGCCGGTGCCGGAAGCTTTTCCGACCCAAACGGATGCCAAGGCGAAGAAAGCCACCGACATTGGCTGGCGCGAATTTTTCAAGGATGCGCGCCTGCAAGTCCTGATTCAAACCGCACTGGAATACAATCGCGATTTGAAGGTGGCCGCACTGCGTATTGAGGAAGCACGCGCCCTGTACAACATTCAGCGTGCGGATCGTCTGCCGACCCTCAATGCGACAGCGAGCGAATCGCGTGCCAGAACGCCAGCGGATTTATCGACGACAGGCGCTGCCACGACGGGCTCGCGTTACGATGTCGGCGTCAGCCTGGCGTCGTACGAGTTGGATTTCTTCGGACGCGTCAAAAGTCTGAGCGACGCAGCATTGGCAACGTATCTGGCGACGGAAGAGGCCAGACGAGCGGCGCACATTTCACTGGTGGCCGAAGTGGCGAAAGCCTATTTGGGCGAACGTGCGTATGCTGAACAATATGCATTGGCGGAAAAATCATTCACCGCCCGCGCGGAAAGTCACAAACTGGCCAAGATGCGTTTCGAGGTAGGCGCTACCTCCGCACTGGATCTGGCGCAGTATGAGTCGCTGATGCAATCGGCCAAGGTGTCGATGGTGACGTTGGCGCGTCAACGTGCCCAAGCCGAAAACGCACTGGCTGTCTTGACCGGTAAATCAGTTAGTAACTTGCCGCCAGTTCAGCCGATGTCGGCGCAAGGCATTCTGGGGGAAATTCACGCAGGACTGCCGTCGGATCTGTTGAACAACCGACCGGACTTGCGCCAAGCGGAACAAACCTTGTTGGCAGCCAACGCGAACATTGGCGCGGCACGCGCAGCATTTTTCCCGCGCATCGCCTTGACGGGTAGTTACGGTACGGCCAGCAGTTCGCTCTCCGGCTTGTTTGAATCCGGTTCGCGCGCCTGGTCGTTTGCACCGCAACTCGCGATGCCTATTTTCGACACGGGTCGCAACATCAACAACCTCGATCTGGCGTGGACACGCAAGCACATCGCCGTGGCGCAATATGAAAAAGCCGTTCAGGTCGCCTTCCGCGAAGCGGCCGATGCGCTCGTCGCACGAGAATTATTGGTGCAGCAGGTAGAAGCGCAAGACGCCGTCATGAAGGCGGAAGCTGAGCGACTGCAGCTATCGGAAGCACGTTTCAAGAATGGCGTGTCCAGCTCGCTGGATGTGCTCGATGCACAACGTCAGCTTTTTGCTGCCGAACAGGCGCTGGTGCAAGCGCGGCTGGTGCAGTTGACGAACAGTATCGATCTTTACCGCGCACTGGGGGGCGGTATTGCCGATACTTTGCCGTTTGTGGAAAAGAAAAATCAGTAAAGTTTAAATTTACTGCGCAGGCGGAACGTAACCGCCTGCAGCATCCGCGCCGTCACCAAAGAAGTGTTTTTCCACCTGCATGGCGAGATACTTGCGCGCGCTTGGATCAGCCAAGTTCAGTCGATATTCATTGATTAGCATCGTTTGCAGCTTGATCCAGCCTTGCCAGGCTTCGCGCGACACATTCTCGTAAATGCGCTTGCCGAGCTCGCCCGGGTACGGCGGAAAATCCAGGCCTTCAGCTTCCTTGTTGAGCTTGACGCAATGCACCATGTGAGCCATGTTTATCTCCGTTCATTCCAATTAAATTGTCTGTGGCTTTGTTGACTTCGCCTTGCCGTACCGTTCGTACTGTCTGTGGCTCGCAACTGAATTACGGCGTCGCCACAAACAATTTTAATCGGAGATGGCTTAAAGCTTCTTTGTGAGTACCAGCGACTTGCGCTGCCAGTTGTACATGCGTTGACGATCCTTGGGTAATTCATCGACGCTTGCGTAAACGAAGCCGCGATTCAAAAACCAGTGCGCCGTTTGCGTGGTCAGGATGAACAGTTTGGTGAAACCTTGCGCGCGTGCGCGGTTTTCCATGTGTTTCAGGATGCGCTCGCCGTCGCCCTGTTTTTGCACTTCAGGTTTGACGATGAGGCAAGCCATTTCCGCCATCTTCTCGCTTGCGAACGGATAAAGTGCCGCGCAGCCGAAGATGACACCATCGTGATCGATCACGGAGAAATTGCCGATTTCCCGTTCCAGCAATTCGCGTGGACGCTTGACCAGTACGCCCGCTTCTTCGAACGGTTCGATCAGCTTGAGGATGCCGCCCACGTCTTCGACATTGGCTTCACGCAAGCTTTCCAGATTTTCGTAGGAGACCATGGTGCCCACGCCATCATGCGTGAACAATTCCAGCAGGACGGAACCATCCATCTCGAATGGAATGGTATGCACGCGCGGGGTACCGGCCTTGCTGGCCTTGATGGCGTATTTCAGATTGAATGCATGGTCTTCCGACAAGAAACCAGCTTGCAACACGGCTTCTGCCTGATGAGAAGACAGTTCGCGGATTTCTTCGCCCCCCTGATCTTTCATGACGGGTGATTCGGTGAGAAAAATCAGTTTTTCCGCGTGCAAGGAGATGGCAGCTGAAACAGCCACATCTTCCATGGTCAGGTTGAAGGCTTCGCCGGTTTGGGAGAAACCCAGAGGCGAGAGCAGCACGATCGCGTTCGCATTCGCATTCAGAATGGATTCGATGGTTTCGTCAGCAATCCGGCGTACTTTGCCGGTCAGTTGTAAATCGACGCCATCGATCACGCCTAGCGGACTGGCCGTGATGAAATTGCCGGAGATGAGGCGAATCGCGGCGTGTGCCATCGGTGTGTTTGGCAAGCCCTGGCTGAAGGCGGCTTCAATGTCGAGGCGAATTTCACCGGCGGCTTCCTTCGCGCATTCCAGCGCGGCTGGGTCGGTGACGCGGATGCCTTTGTGAAAGCTGCAAGACGCGTTGCGCAAGGCGAGCTGTTCCGCCACCTGCGGACGTGAGCCGTGCACGATCACGATCTTGATGCCCATCGCATGCAACAGCGAGAGGTCGTGCGCCAGCACGGGCAGTTTGCCCGCCATGACCAGATCGCCCGGAAAGGCGACCACGAAGGTTTTGCCGTGGAAGCCGTGAATATACGGCGCAACCGAGCGAAACCAGCTAATGAATTGATCGGGATTTTCCATACGCGGGATTATAATTCACCCGCCATGTCAGAGTCAGAAACTTCCAAAAAAACAACGTCCCCTCCGAAACAACAGGTGCGACAGCAAGGGCGCCGCAAGGCGCCGCGTCCTGTGACGCCTGTTGAGCGGAATCCTTTGCCGCCAATCACCTTTCCGGAGGAATTGCCGGTTTCTGCTCGGCGCGACGAGATCGCGGAGGCGATTCGCGATCATCAGGTGATTATCGTCAGCGGTGAAACCGGGTCGGGCAAGACGACCCAGCTCCCCAAAATCTGTCTGATGCTCGGGCGCGGGCAGACCGGGTTGATCGGTCATACCCAGCCGCGCAGACTGGCCGCCACCTCCACGGCACGGCGGATCGCGCAGGAACTGGGTTCGCCCCCGGGCGAGCACGTCGGCTTCAAGATTCGTTTCAACGATGCGATTTCGGCGGGCGCATCGGTCAAGCTGATGACGGACGGCATTCTGCTGGCCGAAACGCAAACCGATCCCTTGCTCAAGCAGTACGACACGATCATCATCGACGAAGCGCACGAGCGTAGCCTGAATATCGATTTCCTGCTCGGCTACCTCAAGCAGTTGCTCCCGCGCCGTCCGGATTTGAAGCTCATCATCACGTCGGCCACCATCGATGCCGACCGCTTTGCGAAGCACTTCGGCACCGAAGACAAACCCGCGCCGATCATTGAAGTCTCCGGCAGGCTGTATCCCGTGGAAGTGCGCTATCGACCCGTGGAACCGATGCAGGTCAGTGAGGGCGCAGCATCGCAAGCGCCGAGTTTTGCACAGCGGCAGCGGGAACAGCGCGACTTGATCGACGGGGTGGTGGAGGCCGTCGATGAACTGGCACGCGAAGGACAGGGCGACGTGCTGGTCTTTTTACCCGGCGAGCGCGAAATCCGTGAAACGGCGGAAGCTTTAAGAAAACGCCATCCACCGCATGTGGAAATTTTGCCGCTGTACGCGCGCCTCTCTGCACAAGAGCAGGAACGCATTTTTCACTCCACCAATACGCGCCGCATCGTGCTGGCCACCAACGTCGCCGAAACCTCGCTGACGGTGCCTGGCATCCGTTTTGTGGTGGATACAGGCATCGCGCGTGTGAAGCGGTACAGCTATCGCAACAAGGTTGAGCAATTGCAAATCGAGCCGATTTCACAAGCATCCGCCAACCAGCGCGCAGGCCGCTGCGGTCGCGTCGCGGCGGGCGTGTGCATCCGCTTGTACGAAGAGCAGGATTACACGCTGCGTCCCAAATTCACCGATCCAGAAATTTTGCGTTCGTCGCTGGCGTCCGTCATTTTGCGGATGAAATCGTTGCGGCTGGCGGATGTCGAAACCTTTCCGTTTGTCGAACCGCCGCTGGGTCGGGCGATTGCAGACGGCTACCAATTGCTGCAGGAACTCGGCGCGCTGGATGACAGCAACGCCCTCACGCCCATCGGCCATCAACTCGCGCAACTCCCGCTGGACCCGCGTGTGGGGCGCATGATTTTGGCGGGGAAAGATAATGTTTGCCTGACTGAGATGTTGATCATTGCGTCAGCCTTGTCGGTGCAGGATCCGCGCGACCGGCCGATGGAAGCGCAGGATGCAGCGGATAACGCGCACAAGAAATTCGTCGATCCGCGCTCCGAATTCCTGTCTTATCTGAAAATCTGGAAATGGTTTGAAGAGGCCGTCGAGCACAAGAAATCCAACCGGCAGTTACAGGAAAACTGTCGTGCCAACTTCCTCTCGCAGTTGCGCCTCCGTGAATGGCGCGATGTGCATGCGCAATTGCTGACGATTGCGAAAGAGCACAGCTGGCGCCTGAATGAGTCGCCCGCAACGTACGAGCAAATTCACCTGGCTTTGCTGTCAGGTTTGCTCGGTAATATCGGTTTCAAGTCGGAAGACGATCCGCATTATCTCGGTGCGCGCGGCATCCGCTTTTACATTTGGCCGGGGTCGTCGCTGGGGAAAAAAGCAGGGCGGTGGGTGATGGCGGCGGAACTGGTGGACACGGCGCGACTGTATGCGCGCTGTCTGGCGCAAATTCAGCCGGAATGGCTGGAGCGCGTGGGCGGCCATTTGCTGAAAAAATCATACGGCGAACCGCGCTGGGAAAAACGCAGCGCGCAAGTCTCCGCTTACGAACGGGCCACCTTGTATGGGCTGGTCGTGTACAGCCAGCGGCGTGTGGATTATGCGCGCATCAACCCCGAGCATGCGCGGGAGATTTTCATCCGCGACGCACTGGTTGGCGGGGACTTCGACACGCGCGCGCCATTCTTTGCGCATAACCAGAAATTGGTCAAGGAAATCGAAAAGCTCGAACACAAGTCGCGTCGCGTCGATGTGCTGGTGGATGACGACCTGATTATGGCGTTCTACGACAAGATTTTGCCCTTGGACGTCTGCAACGGTATTGCGTTCGAGAAGTGGCACAAGGAAGCGACTTTCAAGAATTCCAAGTTACTTTTCCTGAACAAGGAAGACCTGATGCGTCACGAAGCGGCTGGTGTCACGTCAGAACTCTTTCCCAAACAAATGGAAGCGGCGGGCATCGACATGGGGCTCTCCTACCATTTCGAGCCAGGTAGTCCACGCGATGGCGTGACGCTCACCGTACCGCTCTATGCACTGAATCAGGTGTCGAGTGAGCGCGGCGACTGGCTGGTGCCAGGCATGCTGAAAGAAAAAGTGCATTTGCTGCTCAAGTCATTGCCGCAGAAACTGCGTCGTCATTGTGTGCCGCTGCCAAATTATGCCGCCGGATTTTGCGAGCGCATTCAAGCAGGTGAGCATTACGGCGAAGGCGACCTGATCGAAACACTGATTACCGACTTGCGCGATCAATTGAATGTGATGGCGAAGCTAGGAGACTTCAAGCTGGAAACCCTGCCTGCGCATCACTTCATGAATTTCAAGGTGATTGACGAACATGGGCGTCAGCTCGACATGGGGCGTAATCTCGCCTCCCTGCGTGCAGAACTTGGCGGCAATGCGCGAGAAAGTTTCCAGCGCATTGCAGACAGATCGACCTTGCAGGCGGCGTTTGGTGATGCGCCACAAATTAGTCATTCCCGCGAAAGCGGGAATCCAGTGTCGTTAAATAAGTTAAACACAGAAACGGCAACCGGCGATCTCGACAGCATCACAGCATGGACCTTCGGCGAATTGCCGGAGCTGCTGGAAATTACCAAAGGCAAGCAAACGCTGATTGGTTTCCCTGCGCTGGTGGATAAAACCGACCATTGCGAACTGGAAGTCTTCGACGATCCGGATATGGCCGAGCGCACGCATCACGCCGGCCTGCGCCGGCTCTTTGCGCTGCAACTAAAGGAGCAGGTGCGTTACCTCACCAAAAACATTCCCGGCCTGCAGCAAATGGGAATGCAGTACATGGCGCTGGGCACGCAGGAAGAATTGCGCGATCAAATCATCGATGCCGCGCTGGAACTGGCCTGCATGGCCGATCCGCTGCCGAAAGATGCCGACAAGTTCGAGGCACGCAAGGATCAGGCGCGCACGCGGCTCGGCTTGCTCGCCAATCAGGTCGCGCAACTGGCTGCGCAAATTCTCACCGAATACCATGCGTTGCCGCGCAAGTTGCAAGGGTTCAAGGCGCATACGCAAGCGGTGGCCGATATTCAATCGCAGGTGGCTGCGCTCATCAACAAACGTTTTTTGCTGGAAAACGACTGGTCTCAACTCGCGCACTTTCCGCGTTACCTGAAAGCGATCAACGTGCGGCTCGACAAGCTCCGTGCCGATCCTGCGCGCGATGCACGGCTGATGGGGGAATGGCAAGCCATCGCCAGCCCTTATCAGCGCGCACTCAAAGATCGTGGGCGCGCCAATGACCCGAAGATGAAGGACTTCCGCTGGATGCTGGAAGAGCTGCGTGTCTCCCTCTTCGCGCAGGAATTGCGTACCCCGATGCCAGTGTCGGTGAAGCGCTTGCAAAAGGTGTGGGAGACGATGCATCGGTAGCCTTGCGCGTCATGTAATAATGTCTAGTCGCTATTAGATTGGATATGACGCTCTGGTACCGATTGCTTTGCAGGAATTATTTCAACACACTACGGAGACATATATGCGTATATTATGGGTAGTTCTCGTGACGGTTTTGTTTACAACAGTTGCAGCTGCCAATACAACAGCGGATTGTGAAGCGCAGGCTGTTGGAAGGAAATTGCAAGGCGCTGCGAAGGCGAGTTTTATTGGTGGGTGCGCGAAAGATACGAAGCGAAATTCGACAACCTCGGCATTGTATGCCGCGGAAAGAAAATGTTCGGAGAAGGCAACAGAAAAGAAGCTGGGTCGTGTCGAGAGAGAAACTTTCATCAAGAAATGCGTTAATGAATCAGGTGCTGCGCCGGCACCAAGTTGTGAAGAGCAGGCCAGGGAGAAGAAATTGCAAGGTGTTTCAAAACAGAGTTTCATGATCAAGTGCATGAAGACTGCGAAGAAGTAATATCTTTCGGCACAAGGCTTTAATGTTTGGCGTAAAAATATGCTTAAAAAGGGGCGGCAATTTGCCGCCCCTTTTTTTACCGGGGGCTAAAAGGGGATAGGCTCGATTATCGCGTACGCCAAAAAATTTCATAGGCAGGCGTGATGCCCTTAAAATGATGTCGGGTTAAATGGTCTGTTATCAGCATTGGATTGCGTCAACATGTCTTATCAAATCATTTGGGAAGAGCGCGGTTGTTATGTGCGTTACTTTGGGCATGTGGATGATGAAGAGCTGGCAAGGGTAAGAAAAGAGTGCTACGGCGATACGCGGTTTGAAGATGTTTTATACATCCTCAATGATCTTCGCGAGTGTGAAAGTTTGTCCACATCGCCACTTCACCTCAATCAAAGAGCCATCGGCGACATGTTTGCCAAAATTCTCAACGACAAGTTGAAGGTGGCCGTCGTTACGGACAATCCGGACATTCTCAAATTTGCCGATAGTTACAAACATGCGGCGGCGGATGCCTATGAGATACAGGTGTTTGCGTCATTGGATGAAGCCCGACATTGGAGCAGAACGTTGGCGTAACCGCGTCTTTTCCCAGAAGACTAGGGTGCGTGGCGATCCTTGGGGTGTCGCCGTTTGGGTAAATGGGGCAGCGTCTTGTGGTATCGTGTCATGCCGACGTGCGTCGGCATGATGTAACGCGCTCATCAACGCGCGCTGACATCATGTTCATGGATGTGTTTTACCTGACAGAGATTATTATCACACCAAGGAGAGCATTATGCGTAAATTATGGGTTGTTTTGTTGACGGGTCTTTTTGCAACGGGTGCGTTAGCCAGCGCCAAATCGGAATGTGAAGCCAAGGCGACGGAACAGAAGCTGGAAGGCGTTGCATACGCCAAGTTTATGACGAAATGCGTGAAGGATACGAAGAAGGCCTCGGCAAAAGCCGCCGCATCTGATCAGGAAAAGCAGTGTGAAGCTAAGGCAGCAGAAAAGAAACTGGAAGGCGCGCAGAAAACTTTATATGTCAAACAGTGTATGAGAAGCGCGACGACGAAGCCTGCCAAAAAATGCGAAGCACAGGCTACTGAACAGAAGTTGAAAGGCGTTGAGAAAGCCGCCTTCGTGAAGAAGTGCGTGAAGGAGGCGAAAAAGCCTTCCGCATCCGCAAAATGATTTTAAGCATTGCATAAAAAACGGGGAGGCTGTGCCTCCCCGTTTTTTTTGAATAGATGAATGCTTAACCCGTATTGCGCAATCCGGCTGCAATGCCGTTGATGGAAAGGTGAATCCCGCGACGAGCGCGGGCGTCCTTGGATTCGAGTGCGCTCGTGGTGTCTTTGCGATAGCGGCTGAGCATTTCGACTTGCAGATAGTTAAGCGGGTCGATGTACGGCAGCCGGTGACGCAGGGAGCTGGCCAGCAATGGATTGCTGAGGAGACGTTCCTTGTCGCCAGTGATGACTTCGAGATATTCCGTGGTGCGATCCAGTTCCGCTTCGATCCGTCCGAAAATTTCCTCGCGGAGTTTTTTGTCGGTGACGAGTTCGGAGTAGCAGGCGGCAATGCCGAGGTCGGTTTTTGAGAGCACCATGTCCATGTTGGAGATGAGCGTGGCAAAGAACGGCCATTCGCGAGACATTTCCTGTAGTGTGGCCGTTTTTTCTTCCTTGCGTGCCGGATCGCCATCTTTGAGCCAGGCGTCGATCGCGCTGCCGAAACCGTACCAGCCCGGCAGCAGGATGCGGCATTGTCCCCAGGAGAACCCCCAGGGAATTGCACGCAGGTCTTCGATACGTCGCGTGGATTTGCGCGAGGCCGGACGTGAGCCGATATTGAGTTCGGCGATTTCCTCGATCGGGGTCGTCATATAGAAGTAGTCGGTAAAGCCGACGGTTTCGTATACCAGATTCCGGTACGCTTTGTAGGCGAAAGCCGATAGCTCCGCTAGCACTTGCTCGTACTGTGCCAGTCTTTGTGCGAGATGCCCCTTCGGCTCTTGCGGAATCAGACTGGCTTCTAATGTGCCAGCGACCAGCAATTCAAGATTGCGCGAACCGATTTCCGGATGCGAGTACTTGGAGGCAATGATTTCGCCCTGTTCGGTGAGGCGAATTTGCCCGTTCACAGTGCCCGCCGGTTGCGCAAGAATGGCTTCGTAGCTGGGGCCGCCGCCGCGACCAACCGTGCCGCCTCGACCATGAAAGAGGCGCATCTTCACGTTATGCCGATCGAATACCTTGACCAGTTCTTTTTCAGTTTTGTACAACTCCCAGTTGGAAGTGAGGAAGCCGCCATCCTTGTTGGAATCCGAATAGCCGAGCATGACTTCTTGCAAGTCGCCCTGCTTGTTGATCAAATGGCGAATCAAGGGGATATCCAGCCAGCGCTGCATGATGTCTGCCGCACGCTGAAGATCGGGAATCGTTTCGAAGAGCGGCACGGCCATCAGATCGCTTTCGGCTTCCACCGGCCCTGCGCTGGCGTCCGTGTCCTTGGACCATTTGGCGCGCATCATGCCGGTTTCTTTTTGCAGCAGTAGCACTTCCAGCAAGTCTGATACGTTTCGTGTGTGCGAAATGATGTGGTTTCTGATGGCGCGCTTGCCATAGCGTTCGCGGATTTCGCGTGCCGCGCGCATGATCTCAAGTTCGGACGTGGTTTCCGGCGTGTAGCGGATGAAAGGCGAGTAAAGCAATCTTGGTTGATTCAATTCGCTGAGCAGCAATGTCACTTTGCTGGCTTCATCAAGTTCGGCGTAGTTTTGTTCGACCTTGGCATGCGCGAAAAGTTCCGAGAGCGTTTGCTCATGCATGTCCGAGCTTTGACGCATGTCGAGCGTCGCCAGATGAAAACCAAAGATATCAACGGCACGGCACATCGGACCAATGCGCAAACTGACCAGCGAAACGCCGCCATTGGACTTCAGTGAATCCATAATAATTTGCAAGTCGGCACGGAACTCTTCGGGATTGGCATAGGGCGCGCCGGTTCCAACTTCATGGCGCATGAGGTTGGTGTTGCCGAGCAGCCGCGTTGTGGCGGCCAGGCGGGTGTACACACCAATGAGGGCGCGACGATAATGTTCGTCCGCGCGGTGCGGCGAGTTGTCGGGCGACGCATTGGCCAGCGCCATCAGTTCCGGGCTGAAATTGGTGAGCAGTGCCGACATGGAAAGTTCTGCGCCCAGAGCGTGCACTTGCTCCAGATAGTATTCCAGGATCACGGTGGACTGGCGAATGAGCGCATCGCGCATGGTGTCACTGTTGACATTGGGGTTGCCGTCGCGATCGCCGCCGATCCAGCTTCCCATTTGCAGATACGTCGAAGAGGGGAAGGGGCTGTTTTTGTCGTTTGATGGGAAACATTCACGGAACCCGTCTTCAATGTCATCGTACAGTTTGGGCAGTTCCTCCAGAAAAGTGAGCTGATAATATGAGAGCGCGTTATTGATTTCGTCGACAACCATCAGCTTGGAATAACGCAGCATCCGAGTTTGCCACAGCGTTGCAATGCGGGCATAAAGCGCCTCATTGTTTTGCGCGCGTTCTTTCGGCGTTTGCACGTGATCGTGTTCAATCAGCAGACGGGCAATTTCCCGTTCTGCGTCCAGGGTACTTTTGCGCTGCACTTCGGTCGGGTGCGCGGTGAGCACCGGCGTGATCAGCGTCTCATGGAAGAATTGCTTGATGTCGTTGGCGGAAATGCCGGCGTCTTTGACGCGACGGAGTGCCAGCGTGGTGCTGCCCGGCTCTGGCGGGTCGCCGGAGATTTGTTTTGCGCGACAGCTGAGGTTCTGGTGTTTATCGACGGCGATGTTCGCTAAATGCGAAAAATAGGAAAAGGCCCGAACGACGGCAATGGTTTGATCCTTGGTCAGCTCCTGGAGCATTTTGCTGAGTTGCTTGTTCGATTGCGCGGTGGGATTGCGGCGGAAGCTGATGGCGGTGCGGCGAACGGATTCGATAATATTGAAGGTTTCCTCGCCTTCCTGCTCCCGCAGGACGTCACCCAACATGCGCCCTAAAAGACGGATGTCTTCTCTGAGAGGCAGGTCGATGTCGCTGATTGATTTTTTTGCGATTTGTGGAGCCATGGCGAAAGTTATACCGAGATAAGGGGTGAATGATTTGTCCGTCTGTCGTGTGGCCGAATGCGTTCAAAAAATGTGCAATGTGTGTTCGAGCCAATCCAGGCAAAAACGGATTCGGTCAAAACGAAAAGTCTTGAAAAGCGGCTTGTGTTGCTCGTGGCTGGAACGATTGACTGAGGCTGGAATCTTATCATTATTTGAAAGCTGGACTTTTGGGGGAAATCAGGGGAACAGGCTAAAGTGTGGTGCAGTGAAGTTGCATAAAACACAATACCTTGTTTGAGTGAGAAAAGGGCTGAACCCCGGATTTTTTATCTTTTCTGTCTTGCGATGTCATGCGGCAGGATTGCTAGCTGAGCTACAATGTTGTTCATGAATGATTCTGTCAAATCTCCCGAACCGACTCCAGCGTCAGAGGCTTCTCCACCCATTGCGGCGAAAGATCCTGCTGGGGCTGCGACGTCGTCTGGGCTGTCCGGCTCGTCCTCGAAAATCCTGACCGGGGCAGTGATCGCGCTGGCTGTCCTTCTGGGCATCCAATGGTGGTCCTCGCATGCGGAGACCAGCAAGCTACGCAAGGAATTGGCACGCCGCTTGCAGGCAGGTGACAGCACGAATATCGAGACAAAGAATCTGGCGGCTTCCACGCAAGAAGGCGTCAAACAATTGCAGGCCAAGGTGGCGGGTCTGGAAGCCAAACAGTCAGAAACGCAGACGCAACAGTTGGCGCTGGCTGAGTTGTATCAGGATTTGTCGAAGAGTCGCGACGACTGGGTGATGTCCGAAATCGAACAGGTTTTATCGACGGCGAACCAGCAATTGCACCTATCCGGCAACGTGCAAGGCGCGCTGATTGCGTTGCAAAATGCGGATCGCAGCCTGGCCAAAATGGACAAGCCGCAGTTTACGGCGATCCGTCGCGCCATCGCGCGGGACATCAGTCAGCTGAAGGCTTTGCCCAACGTGGATACGACAGGGGTGGCCTTGCGCATCGACAGTATCATTGCCCAGGTCGACAAGTTGCCGCTGTATGCGGATGAAAAACCAGCCATTCCGCCGGTACAACTCAAGACACAACAAGTGATTGAACCGGCGCCGGACCAGAAAGCGGCAGCGACCGATGCCATGAAGGCCAAGGCGGGAGAATTCTGGAATGTCGTCAAGAACAAATGGCAGGTATGGTCGAGCGAAATGTGGGCAGACATCCGGCAGTTGATTCGGGTGCGCAATGTCGAGCAATCGGACGCCTTGCTGGTATCGCCGGAACAAGCTTACTTCATTCGCGAGAACCTCAAGTTGCGCTTGCTGAATGCGCGCATGGCGCTGCTCTCGCGCAGCGAAACCACGTTCCGCAGCGACATGATGGCCGTGCAAGATGCCGTCGACAAATATTTCGACCCGCTGGCCAAGCAGACACAAGCCGTTCGAGCCATTCTGAAACAGATCCATGCAAGCAATCTGTCCATTGAAATGCCTGCGCTGGAAAGTCTGGCGGCGGTCAATAACTTCAAGACGAAGCATTAATGCGAATATTTCTTTGGGTTCTAGCCTTGTTTGCCGCTGCCGTCGGGTTGGCGGTGTCGGCGCATTTCAACGTGGGCAATGTCGTGTTGTTTTATCCGCCTTATCGGGTGGATCTGTCGCTCAATCTCTTTCTCTTCTTGCTGACGGCGAGCTTCCTTTTCCTGTATTTTGTCGTGAGATTGATTCGGCATGCGCGCAGGATGCCATCGCGGGTTGCCGCTTATCGTCAGAAAAGACGCGAACACGATGCCAACGAGGCTTTGCGCGAAGCGTTCAAGTCCTTGTACGAAGGGCGTTTCGTGCAAGCTGAAAAATCCGCAGAGCGCGCGGCGCAGTTGCCGGAAAACGCAGGTGCTGCGGCATTGATCGGGGCGCGCGCAGCGCATGCCATGCGTCAGCATGACCGCCGGGATGTGTGGTTGGCCAGAATCGAAAACGATCCGGCATTCCGGATCGCGCGTCTGACAACGAAAGTCGAATTGCTGGTGGAAGACCATCAGACCAGGGCGGCGCTGGAATCTGTGGATGAACTCAACAAAAAAGGTGCGCGTCACGTTTATGCGTTGCGCCTAGCATTAAAAGCGAATCAGCAAGCCAAAAACTGGGACGAAGTCTTGCGATTGGTGAAGTCGCTTGATAAACACGACGCCATTCACCCGGCCTTGTCGGATCGCCTGCGTGAGTTGGCCTATGAAGATTTGCTGACCACACGTGCGCACGACCCGGAATCGATTCGTCGGATTTGGGGCAAGATACCCTCAGACGACCGCAGGCGCCCCTACGTAGCGGTTCGGGCGGCCAAGTCGTTCAGCATGTTCGGCATGCACGACGAAGCGCGTGCTGCAGTAAGCAAAGCGTTGCAAAACGATTGGGATGAGCGTTTGCTGCGCGTGTTTCGCGAATCCGCCGCCGATGAAGGAACACCGGCCTTGCTGGCGCAAATTGAACAGTGCGAAGAGTGGAGAAAGAAACACCCAACCGATCCGGAGTTGGCCATGACGCTGGGAACGCTTTGTCTCAAACAAAAATTGTGGGGGAAAGCCCAGCTGCATCTGGAACAAGCCGTTGCCGGATCGCCGCCCCCGAGGCTTGCGCGCGAAGGGCATTATCTGCTTGCGTCCATGCATGAGCGACTCAATCGTCCGGAAGAAGCCGCATTCCATTACCGCCAATGTGCGCTTGCGGCCAAACCGTAACACGCAAACTTCCTTTTTTCATGATGCTCCCCAAACGCACCGTCAGCGTTGCGCCGATGCTGGATTGGACTGACCGGCACTGCCGCATGTTCCACCGGCTCATCACACGCCACACCTGGCTGTATACCGAAATGGTGACAACGGGTGCTTTGCTGCACGGCGATGTCGAGCGGCATCTCAATTTCAATGAGGCGGAACATCCTGTCGCATTGCAACTCGGCGGTAGCGAGCCGGACGATCTGGCGCGCTGCGCGAAGCTCGGTCAGCAATGGGGCTACGACGAAGTCAATCTGAATTGCGGCTGCCCCTCCGAGCGCGTGCAAAAAGGCGCGTTTGGTGCGTGCCTGATGTCTGAATCGAATTTGGTGGCCGATTGCGTCAAGGCGATGCGCGATGCCGTCTCGATTGACGTGACCGTCAAGCACCGGATCGGGATCGATGCGATTGAAACCTACGATTTTGTGCGCGACTTCATCGGCACGGTATCGCAAGCCGGTTGCCGCACGTTTATCGTCCACGCGCGCAAGGCGATTCTGAAAGGACTCAGTCCCAAGGAAAACCGCGACGTGCCGCCGCTCAAGTATGACGTGGCGTATCAGCTCAAGCGCGATTTTCCGCAACTGGAAATCATCCTCAATGGCGGCATCACGACTGTCGAGCAAATCGATCAGCACTTGCAGCATGTGGATGGTGTGATGATCGGGCGCGAAGCCTATCACCATCCTTACCTGATGGCGACTTTCGATGCGCGTTATTACGGCGATTCCGCACCAATCAGAACGCGCGAAGAAATCATGCGCGAGATGATTCCCTACATGTGCGATCAGCTCGGCAAATACGGCCCGGCGGGCGGCGGCGGATTGCGGCTCAACAGCATGACGCGTCACATGCTCGGACTGGTCAATGGCCTGCCCGGCGCTCGGGCGTTTCGTCGGATGCTCTCCGATCCCGCCAAACTGAAATCGGGCGATCCGGCAATTCTCCTGGAAGCGCTCGCCAAGCTGCGCTAAAGGCTTCGCCGCTTCTTGCACCGAAGTTGTGGGCAAAACGCCCCTGAATTGCGTACAATCATTCTTAATTGTTTGAGGCAAGCCTCACATCCCATGCGGTTTGCGTCACCCAGCCTTCATCCGCCCCGACATCATCTCGATAAGAAGGACAGATATGGAAAACAACAACCGCAAACAAATGACGATGTGGTACATCGTGATCGCCATCGTTGGCGTATTACTTTTCCGAGGGTTTTATCAGGACTGGCAAACGGCAGAGCCTATGCCTTACAGCGAATTCCTGACACAGCTGGAAGCCAAGAATATCAAGGAAGTGCGGGTGTACGGCGATCAAATTCGGGGAGAATTGAACAAACCCGGCACCGACGGCAAAAAACAATTCACGGTCACGCGCGTCGATAACCGCCTGGCAGAATTGCTGGCGGCGAAAAACGTCAAGTTTAGCGGCGTGATCGAAAGCACCTACATGCGTGACATCCTCGGCTGGATCATTCCCACCATCGTTTTCTTCGGCATCTGGATGTTTGCGATGCGACGCATGGCGGAAAAAGGCGGCATGGGGGGCATGGGCGGCGGTTTCATGTCGATCGGCAAAAGCAACGCCAAGGTGTATGTTGAAAAAGATATCGGCGTGACCTTCGACGATGTGGCCGGTGTCGATGAAGCCAAGGAAGAATTACAGGAAGTCGTGGGCTTCCTGCGTGATCCGGTGTCGTACGGGCGCCTGGGTGCGCGCGTGCCGCACGGTATCTTGCTGGTCGGGCCGCCGGGTACTGGCAAGACCTTGCTGGCGCGTGCGGTGGCGGGTGAAGCGGGGGTGCCATTTTTTTCGATCAACGGTTCCGAGTTCGTGGAAATGTTCGTCGGCGTGGGTGCCGCGCGTGTGCGCGATTTGTTTGAACAAGCGCGCAAGCAGGCGCCCGCGATCATCTTCATCGACGAAGTCGATGCGCTGGGCAAGGCGCGCGGCAGCTTCGGGCTGGGCGGGCACGACGAGAAAGAACAGACACTCAATCAGTTGCTGGCCGAACTGGATGGCTTCGATTCGGCTTCGGGTCTCGTGCTGCTGGCGGCAACCAACCGGCCTGAAATTCTCGATCCGGCTTTGCTGCGTGCGGGACGATTCGACCGACAAATTCTGGTCGACCGACCGGACAAGAAAGGCCGCATCCAGATTCTCGACGTGCATCTGAAAAAAGTGAAGCTGGCGCCGGATGTGAATCGCGAACAGATTGCCGCCTTGACGCCCGGTTTTTCTGGCGCGGACATCGCCAATCTGGTCAACGAGGCGGCCACGCTGGCAACACGAAACAATCGTCCGTTTGTGACGCTCGACGATTTCACCGGCGCGGTGGAGCGCATCGTCGCGGGGCTGGAAAAGAAAAACCGGCTGATCAATGCGATGGAGCGCGAAGTGGTCGCTTACCACGAGATGGGGCATGCGCTGGTCTCAATTAACCTGCCGGGCAGCGAAGCGGTGCACAAAGTGTCGATCATCCCGCGCGGGATTGGTGCGTTGGGGTACACGATTTCTCGTCCAATCGAAGATCGCTATCTGATGACGCAGGAAGAATTGGAGCGCAAGATGTCGGTGCTGCTGGGCGGGCGCGCGGCCGAACAACTGGTCTTCAACCGTGTGACAACCGGTGCAGCCGACGATCTGGTGCGCGTTTCCGAAATTGCGCGCAGTATGGTCACGCGTTACGGCATGAGTAAGAAACTCGGTCAGCTCGCGTACGAGAACGGCGGCCACAGCTTCCTCGGCCAGCAAGGGCCGGTGCCAGCCGAATATCGCACCTATTCGGAAGAGACGGCGAAAGAAATCGATCAGGCCGTGCGCGAACTGGTCGATGCCGCTTTCCAGCAGGCGACGCGCATTTTGCAAGAGAAGCGGGACGCGCTTGAAAAAGGGGCGAAAACTTTGCTCGAAAAAGAGACCTTGTCGGAAGAAGAAGTGCTGGCGATTGCGAAAGGCTGACTATCAGATCCCCCTCTCCCTTGACGGGAGAGGGACGGGGAGAGGGTGCTCATACCTGTAAATGTTGACGTTAATTCGTGTTGTGAAGTCGGCCTAAAAGCCGAAAAGCTTTCAGAGCAAGCTCATGCGTCCAAAGGACGCGTGATGCCGGAACTAAAGGCCGACCTACACCTCGGGAATAGCTGAAGGAAACCGGCTTTATGAACTATAAATCTTTGTTAGTGGTGGCGCTTGAAGAAGCAAAACAAGGACTAGCCGAAGGCGGCGTGCCCGTCGGCGCGGCCTTGTTCGATGCACAGGGCAAGGTGCTCGGGCGGGGCCACAACCGCCGCGTGCAGGAAGGCGATCCGTCGATTCATGGCGAAACCGATGCGTTTCGCAAAGCGGGACGGCAACGCACGTATCGCGACAAAATTCTGGTGACCACGCTCGACCCGTGCTGGTATTGCAGCGGCTTGATCCGGCAATTCAACATCGGTACCGTGATCGTCGGCGAGTCGGTGAACTTCAAAGGCGGATCAGACTGGTTGCGCGAAAACGGCGTGAACGTGATTGATCTGGCAGATACCGAGTGCATCACGATGATGAAAGACTTCATCGCGACGCATCCGGAATTGTGGAACGAAGATATCGGTGTGGAGTGAGATCGCTTTATTTTAGGAGAGTGATATGCGTATTCTGGTATGGGCATTGCTGGCGGTTTGCAGCTTTTCTGCGGTAGCGAATCCGCTTGTGCCGGACGGACGGCCTGGCGTTCATCTGGAAGCGTCCGTTTCGCGTGACGTGTTGGAGGATACGGCGCATGCCGTGCTCTTTATTGAAAAAGAAAATGCCAGCGCAGTCCTGGCACAACAGCAGGTAAGCGAAGTGCTGTCCGCTGCTTTGGAAAAGGCAAAAAAAGGAAAGGACGTTTCCATCAAGACCGGCCGCACATCGACTTATGCCGTTTACGGCAAGGACAATCGCATGACAGGCTGGCGCGTTCGCGGTGAGCTTGTGCTGGAGAGCAAAGATGCGGCGGCGCTAAGTCAAAACCTGACGACGTTGGCCGAGACGATGAGTATTGAAAACATGTGGTTCTCGCTCTCGCTTGAGGCAAGGCGGAAGGTGCAGGAAACGTTGCAAGGAGACGCCATCATCGCTTTCCAGGAAAAAGCAGAGGCGGTCACGCGCCAGTTCGGTTACGCGCGGTATGCGCTTGCCGAGGCCAGAATTGCGACCGGTGGACAAAGCGTGCGCTTTCATGAAGGCGTGATGCAATTGAGCCGCGCCAAATCGGCCTCGCCCAGTGTGCCGATGGAAGCAGGCAAAACCATGGTGACCGTTTCAGTTTCGGGAACGATCAAGCTGGAGAAGTGATGGCTTGCTTTGCGGGGTACTAATACGGCCTCCCTAATTCACGGCGCCTCATTCTTTTATGAGTGGGTGAGCGATTTCCGTTATCGGCCAGTAGCAGTCGTTCATGTAATGTTTGTCAGAGTGTTTGCCGCGTATTACGATGCTGTATTATGATTGCCATATTTGCAATGGCATAGGGCGTTATAACCATGACGACTAAAACAATAGACATTATCTATAGTGACGATAAATGTTCGGTTGTCGCCGCTACAGGTGACCAGTTTCCCTCACTGCTATTGCAACCTGATTTTGCAATCGAACTCGTAACCCTTTTGTGTGAAGCGCAGAAAGGGGCTGAAACCTTAGTAGCAAATCCCAAGGTCACGCCAATCCTGAATCTGTGTCACGTATTGGCCACCGTTCTTAACCGACTCGGCCACGAATTCGCTGAATGGCAAGTAAAGCAACCAATACCCCTTGAGCAAAAAGAAGCCTCTATTGCATACCTTGACGCTTGGTGCGAGATTCAGCGCTTGTCTTCCTTCCTCAATCGGTAGGCGTCTGCTTTGAGTCGAAGACTGCCAATCAATCAAAAGGATGCTGAATGAGAAACGGAAGAGGCTCCTCAATGTTCAAAAGCATTTTGGTCGGCGCAGCAACCGTGCCGTTAATTTGGCTTGTTATGAACTTGTTCCTCCATCCAACCAACTATCACTTCCGCAATTTCCTTATGACTATCGGAGGTTTTGCGATTGTGTGGATATTTGTCTTAGTGTTTTGGCTCGTGATTGGTTTTACTGTCTGGGGGATTTGTGAAGAGTTCGCACCTCTTCGTTGCCTTGTTTCATCTGCAGTCCGATTCAGCTTCCTGGCTTTTGCAGTAAGTTTAATGCTCGGCTATGGTTATTTAGGTGAATGGGAGTCTTCGCTAGAAATTTATGCGGTGCCTGCGGCTATCTCCGCATTCATCACTTGGTGGCTTGAGAAATGGTTTTGGCACCGTAGTAGTAAAACGAACGAACTAGTAACTACTATAAACAAATAGGCACCTGACCCATCGGACCGTCTGCAAAGGGTCGATTTCAGTCTAATGCTGGATTAAATTCATATATGGCTAATACCCATCCACTTGAACCGATAGATGCACATGGAGTGCCAGTCAGAATTGGGGACAACGTCGAAATACTTTCGATTCCTCATGGGCTCATCCACGACCTCCCGTTTGAGGACCAAGTGCGCTTAAAGTCTTTTCAAGGAAAGTTGGTATCAGTTGAAGATATAGATAGATTTGGATACCTTTGGTTTGCTTTTCCCGCATCTGGTTTTGCCTTAGAACCGAAGGCAGTTAGGCTGGTTGAAGAAACTCCCAAATCGAACTAGCTGAAGGGCTGCATTGGGTCGATAGCCGCCTGCGAGGCATCTGAAAAAACCGCAGCAAAAAGTTGTCTTGGTTGACCGTATAGGTGATAATTCCGTGCATGAACGACATGACACAACGCCCCCCGCTTCCCGACCGACTCTCCATCGATCCTCGCAGCCCTTACTTCAATGAGGCCGTATTCAGACACGAAGTCGGCATCAAGCTGAACGACAAAGACCGCAACGACGTTGAAGAATATTGCGTTAGCGAGGGTTGGGTGAAAGTCCCTGCCGGTAAGACGCTGGATCGCAAAGGCCAACCCTTGCTCATCAAGGTTAAAGGTAAGGTCGAACCGTATTATCGATAAGCGCGATCCTCAGGCAGGCATTGCCTGATTGAGCACAAACCGAACACAAACAAAAAAGGGCGGAAACTTCCGCCCTTTTTTCATGCTCGCTCGACTGGCAATCAACCCCAGATATTTTCTTTCTGACGCGGATTGGCTTTCACGATTTGCTTCTGTTCGCCCAGCCCTTCGATGCCGGCAACGACGACGTCGCCCGGTTTCAGGAAGGTTTGCGGATTTTTTGCCATGCCCACGCCCGGCGGCGTGCCGGTGCAGATTACGTCGCCCGGCAGCAGCGTCATGAAGTGGCTCAGGTAGCTGACCAGTTTCGCGCACGAGAAAATCATCTTGTCGGTATTGCCGCTTTGCATGCGTTGGCCGTTCACATCCAGATACATCGCCAGCTTTTGCGGGTTGGGCACGTCATCGCGGGTGACGAGCCACGGGCCGATGGGGCCGAAGGTGTCGCAGCCTTTGCCTTTGTCCCATTGCGTGCCGCGTTCGATCTGGAATTCGCGTTCGGAGAGATCGTTGGTCGTGCAGTAACCGGCAACGTAGTTGAGCGCGTCTTCCTCGCTCACGTATTGCGCGGTCTTGCCGATGACGATGCCCAGTTCGATTTCCCAGTCGGATTTTTTCGAGTCCAGCGGCAGGATGATGTCATCGTTCGAACCGCACAGGCAGGAGACGGCTTTCATGAAGACGATGGGTTCTTTCGGAAGGCGCATCTTCGCTTCTTCGGCATGGTCGGTGTAGTTGATACCGATGGCCACATATTTGCTGACAAACGCCACGGGCACGCCCAGACGCGGATTGCCCGGCACGAGCGGCAGCGACGCGGGATCGATTTTTCTGAGCTTGGCCAGCGCCTCGTCGGATAGTTGATCGGCCGTGAAATCTGCAATGATGCCGGAGAGATCGCGGAGTTTGCCGTCCTTATCGACCATTGCTGGTTTTTCTGCACCGGGTTGGCCATAGCGCGCCAGTTTCATACCATCTCCTTCGTTGTGATGTCGGTTTGTACAATTTTGAGATTGTAGCTGAGTTTTTAAGGCGTTTGCGCTTTAATCCGCATGGGGCGGGCGGTAGGCAGGACCGACGTTTGAGAGAGATGGCGCGAACGAGGACGATGGCGTTAAAATGAAAGTTCCCGTTATTCTTTGCAGCATGCGACGCAAAAGCCATGAATACGCCGATTGTACTCACGAAAGTGTCTTTGACTTATTCGTCGACCGAGGATCGGATCCGTATGACCGGTCAAGTTAACGAATCGGGTGCGCGGGTTTTTTGGTTGACGTTGCGGATTTGTCAAAAGCTGGTCAGTATCGTGGGCAATTTTGTTGAAAAAGCCTCGGCTGTGCCGACCGGATCGGACAAGGAGCTGGTGCTGTCATTCAAGCAAAGTGCGGCGATGGTGAGAAAGCCCGCTTCGGATCCGGTGGTCCCGCCCGAGAATGCATCGGTCTCTCTGGTTGAAAGAGTGGACGTGACGTATCGCAAGGAGCAGATTTTACTCAGCTTCTTGATTCCGGGTGCAGACACGGCGCAGTTCGCCCTGTCGATTCAACAGGCCAGACAGTGGCTGGGCATTTTGCGTAATCAATACCGGCAAGCGGCATGGCCGATGGATGCCTGGCCAGGATGGATTTCAGGGGCGGAAGATCAGCCCATGCCGTCAGGCACCAGTCAGCGAGTACATTGACCGTTTGTCGCGTCGTTTCGGGAAAAGACTTGTGCGCAACAGAGGTAGCCTTTATCGTTGACTTTGTGTGTCCCCAAAGCCAGAGTGAGTTGTCAATAGAGTAAATTTGTAGTTTTCCATCCATGAGCGATTCCCGCGATTTTCCACCGACCGTCTTGCTGGGAGCGAACGGTAAACCCGTAATGCCGGTTTCTCCGACGCCGCGTCCGGCGCGACCACCCACGCCACCCCCGTCACCACCTGCGCCGACGTTTGACCGTGACGCGCGCGAACCGTCTCGTCCAGAGCGGATGACTTTTTCCGGTACGGGAGGTGAATATTTTCGTATCTGGATCGTGAACCTGTTGCTCAATATTGTCACCTGCGGCATTTATTCCGCGTGGGCAAAAGTGCGCAAGATGCGCTACTTCTACGACAACACGCAACTGGCCGGTTCTTCCTTTGAATACCACGGCAACCCTGTGGCGATTCTCAAGGGACGGTTGATTGCAGCGGGGTTGCTCGTTGCCTACAACGTTGCGCCGAAATTTTCCATGACGGCCGGTTACGTGATGATGGTCATCTTTGCGCTTGTCATGCCGTGGCTGACGTGGAAAAGCTTGCAATTCAAGCTCTACAACTCCAGTTATCGGGGTATCCGTTTCAGCTTTTTTGGGTCGGCCAGGCAGGCTTACAAGGTTTACTTGCTCTATCCGATTTTGTCTGCGCTGACGCTGGGTTTGCTGGTGCCCTTCACGCATCAACGCATCAAAAAATTCCAGCATGACGAAAGCCGTTTTGGCATGAGCCAGTTTTCATTTCATGGCTCTGCCGGAAAATTTTATGGCGCGTACTTTGTGACCATCGTGATTTTCTTCGTTGGGATGCTGGGGATCTTTTTTGTTGGCAAGATATTCGGCGGGAGTGTTTTCAAGTCGGCTTCGCAGGTTGGTGCGCAAAAGGGCGCGAGTCACATGATTCTCGGGTTCGTGCTGATGGTCGCGTTTTTCGCGTGGGCCAACATGGTGTACCACGTTTTCATGACCATGCTCCAGAACCTCGTCTGGAACAACACGCGCTTGAATGTGCATGAGTTCAAGAGCGACATGGCATGGACTCGCGTGGTGTCCATCGCACTGACAAATGTATTGCTCATTGCGCTGACGCTAGGGCTTTTCACACCGTTCGCAAAAATTCGCATGCTGAAGTATCGTGTGGAATCCATGACGCTGATCCCGGCGGGAAATCTGGATGGCTTTGTGGCAGATACAGCGGCAGAAGTGTCGGCAACCAGCGAAGGCATGACCGACCTGCTTGATTTTGACTTTGCGTTGTGATGTGGCCCATTCCATATGACGCAGACAATCTCCGCCGCTTACTTTGATGGAAAGACATCGCGCCGTCACGCCGTTGAGTTGATGCATCACAATGGCTTGATTGCGCTCTCCGGTGAGATTCGTCGGTCGTTCCGCTTGTCCGATGTGCAGGTGCTGGAACGTGTTGGGAATCGCACGCGCAAGCTGGCCTTTCCTGACGGCGCCTATCTTGAAGTGAACGATGCGGCCGCGTTCGACGCATTGCTTGCCAAGCTTGGTTATCGCGATCCGGTTGCCATACGCATGCACCATAGCTGGCGGTGGATCATCGCAGCAGGGCTGGTTCTGATCGCGATTATTGTGCCTGGCTATTTATATGGATTACCCGCCGCAGCCAACCAGCTTGCCAAGCGGATGCCGCAGAATGTGCAGCACGGTATTGGAAACGAAGCGCTCGGCTTTCTCGACCAAAAAATATTTTCGCCGAGCGAATTGCCGCCGGAGCGTCAGCAAGCCATCGTGAGCCGCTTTGGCGCGCTCGCTTTGCCCAGGGAGGGCACGCCCACTTACGAAATTCTGTTTCGCAAAAGCCGTATCGGGCCGAATGCCTTTGCCTTGCCGTCCGGTCAAATCGTGATGACGGATGAGCTGGTGAAAATGCTGGGCGATGATGACGCGGTGATGGGCGTGCTGGCACACGAACTGGGGCATTTGCATGAGCGGCATTTGCTGCGCAGGATTATTCAGGGCTCAGTTGTTGGCTTGGTGACGCTGGTGGTTTTTGGCGATGCCTCCTCTGTCGTGACGGCGATTCCGACGGCAATGCTCGACATGAAGTATTCGCGCGATGCTGAACGTGAAGCGGACAACTATGCAATCGCGATGATGCAAATTAACGCTATCAGTTTGAAAGGACTGGCGCTGACCTTTGAAAAACTCGGCAAGAAGTCGCCGCAAATGAGTGCCTATTTGTCGACGCATCCGCCAGCGACGGAACGCATCGAACGGGTCAGAAAAGCTGAGCAAGAGGCGACGTCATTCCCATCAAAACGATGAACTAGTGGCTGAAAAACGACTGGGGTGGGGGCGATGTAGCGATAGGCCCATCTGATTTCGACACTATGCGCGCAACAGGCCAGAGTTGTCGATAAACGCTTGCGTGACGCACTGCCGACACGGGTGAAGGAGGCAATAAAAAAGGGTTGTGTGAAAACAACCCTTTTTTACTCTCAAAATCTGATGGTAGGCTGTGAGTGGATCGAACACTCGACCTACGGATTAAGAGTCCGCTGCTCTACCAGCTGAGCTAACAGCCCATCAAGCGCAAGATTATAACAGCAATCCGGATTATTTTTCAAATGGGTCTGTGATCTTGCCGTTTTTTCTGTCTTTTCCGTATGCCGGATGCATCATCGTACGTGCATGACGCGCACAGCTTGCCACGACGGCATGGCTGCGGCGCTTTCATGCAAGGAAATTGTTGAAAGTGCGAGCCGAAAAATCGGGATTTTTGCGTGGTTATAATCAAAACGGCGATAAACAGGGGGATATCTGTTTTGCCATTTTGAGGTTACATGAACACATTGAGAGGGGGAATGGTATGAAACAACTCAGATTTATTACAGGATGGATTCTCGCTATCCTGATGGCGACGCTGTTGGGATGTGCGTCGTCTTCCTCTACGCCTTCCAGTGACGGGGTGGGCGGCTACTGGGATGATTCCGTTATTACCACGAAGGTCAAGTCGGCTATTTACGATGAGCCTAATTTGAAAGTGAATGATGTCAGTATTGAAACCGTAAGAGGTGTCGTGACCTTGATGGGGGAAGTCGAAACGGGTACAGCCAAGCGCAAAGCCGAGCGGGTCGCACGTCAGGTGGAAGGTGTGAAATCCATCAAAAACAAAATCAAGGTTGTGAAAAAAAAGAAGGTCAAGAAAAAACCAGTTGAACCAGAAGAACAACCCCAAGTATAGTCATGCGGAATCTTCAGGCGAAAATGAGCGATAAACTTTGGCGTCAGGGGAGTCATCGCTAATTTTCATGAAAAAGCGGAGAGGTCTCCGCTTTTTCTTTTTGTTGGATATTGGTCAAAATGGTCATACGAGAGATTGGGAAAGAACCAGCATGAGTGGATTTCGTCGTCGGTGGATTGTGATTGCCATTGTTGTCGTGTGCGCCTGGAAGTTCTGGCCTTCACGCGCGGTCAAAGTACCGCCGGGCAGTATCGCGCCGAATGTGCCGATTCAGACAGCAGTCGATGCCAAAACGATTCACCAGCATGGAAACTACGCGCTGGAAGCGCTGGCCAACTTTGAGATTGAAGCGCGTGTGCTCAGCAAGGAAACGTATGGTTCCGGCAGGGAGTCGGAACTGTCGCCAGTCGATCTGGCTTTGGGGTGGGGCGCAATGTCCGATTCTGCCGTCCTTGAAAAATTGTCGATCAGTCAGGGCGGACGTTTTTATCATTACAGATGGGAAAACGAACCGCCTATTCCGCCGCAGGAAATTGTGCGCAGTAGCGCCAACATGCATCTGATACCGGCTGATTCCTATGTTGAAAAGAAAATGAAGGACGTTCGCGTTGGTCAGGTCGTGACCATTGTCGGACAGCTTGTCGAAGCGCGCGCTCCCGACGGATGGCGTTGGCGCTCTTCGCTGACGCGCGAAGACAGTGGCGCGGGCGCATGTGAAGTGATACGGGTGGAATCCATCGATGTTCGTTAATGTTGCAATTCCATGAATAATACAATCCAAATCCGAAACGAATCGAATCGCACAACGATGCTGTCGTGATTCATGTGGAACCGCGTCTGGTCTATCCCGGCATTTCGCCGGAGTTTTTCATGGCCGCCGCGTTCAAACGGCCGATTCCTGCCGCAACGGTCCGGTTTCACAACGCCTTTGATGCACCGGAATAAATGGCCGGTTTGGTTTTAGGCGCAAAACCCCTAGGACCGAGACCATCGCACCCCCAGTGATTGCCCATGCAACGATTCCCCATCGTATGGGATAAATCAATACCGCTATTTTGTTATTGCCTATGCTTGAGTGCATTGCTACGTCCCATGTTGGCGTGGCAAGGGGGTCCAGTGCGGGGGGGGCAAAATGCTTAAGCGATTCAGGATTTCGTTATTGGTGGGCACCTTGGTGTGCTGTCTGACATTCAGCTTGGCGCTATTCGCGCAAGTGATGACCCCCTGTTGGTACGAGTGTCCGAGGGAAGGTTGCCCGCAATGTGACAGCACGAGCGCACCGATGACGAAGAAGGAAGGCGGCGATTCGGCCAAGCCAATGATGACAGCGAAAACCGCATGTCGGAGAGCGTGCCAAAGGAACGAAGGGCGCAGGCGCACCGATTGTCGGAAGCATTTTTCGGCGAGCGCGGAATCTGAGAAGCTGCCCATGTGCATGCAAAAATCGAAAGCGCTTTTCCAAAAGTGTAAGTTGGAGTGTTAACCCAGTCCTAAGCTAAGCGGTGCCGTGAACGTCGTGTGCCACGCGGCGTGAGTGAGCGCAAAAGACCTCCCAACATGCCTTTGCGCTAGCCGCTTTATGCCACGCGAGGCAAGAGGCGTATGGGTGATTTTTAACCCGCCTTTGCGCCATTCTCCTCTGGCAATCGACCCTACAACATGGTAGGCTTACCGCTTTTCACCGATTCGTTACATCATGCAGAATCCCTATCTGGAAGTTAGGCCTTCCTCCATCGAGGGCCGTGGCGCCTTCGCAAAGAAACGTATCCCCAAGGGCACGCGCCTTATTGAATACCTCGGCGAGCGGATTACGCATGCCGAAGCCGATAGACGTTACGGCAGAGATAACTGCGATGACGACGTCGGTGAAGCTGGCCACGTCTACCTGTTTACGGTGAGCACGCGCACCATCATCGATGGCGAAGTGAATGGCAACGATGCGCGTTTCATCAACCATTCCTGCGACCCCAACTGCGAAGCCGTCGTCAAGAAGGGACGCGTCTACATCGAATCCATTCGCACGATTGAAGAAGGCGAAGAGCTGTACTACGACTACCAACTGGACATCGGCGAAGAGGTGACCGAAGAAGACAAGCAGCGCTATGCCTGTCTGTGCGGTTCGCCGAACTGCCGTGGCACGATGCTGGATGTGCCAATGCCGAAAAAACCGCGTGTCAGCAAAGTACAACTGCTGCCCGAAAAGCGCAAAGCTGCCTGATCTGGTCGGCTTCGGTGTCATGCCGAAGCCTACTGATTTATCCACCTCACCCATGCTGCGGGGGTAGCTGGCTACCGTACTTAAGTTTGCGGTGGTTCGCGGTCAGACAGCCTTCATTGTTTGGGTAGTGTATTCCTCCACGTAATCGATCAACGCATCAGATGCTTTAATCGCGCCCTTTTCGTGGCCGTTCGCAATGGCGAGCGCAAGGCTGGCGTGCAGTCGGCTGACTTTTGACAGATCGCCGAATTGTTTGAAGTACAGATACCAGAAGCGGCGGGTTTGTGCCTGTATGGCGGACATGGCTAGCAGCGCGTATTTGTTACGCGCTGTTGCTGCCACCAGATTATTGAAATTGCGATCAGTCGTGATGAACATGTTTTCGTCACTCGCATCGGCCGCAATATTAAAGTCTTTTGCCAGTTCGGTGAATTGTGAGCGTTCTTCCGGGGTGGCAAGCAGGGCGGCGCGCCCGGCCATAATGCGCTCCAGTTCGCGACGGACTTCAATCAGGCGAAATTGATCCGTAATATCAATTTCAGAGATCACAATGCCTGCACGCGGCGCAATGACGATGGTTCCCTCTGCGGCGAGTCGCTGCAAGGCTTCGCGAACGGGCGTCCTCCCCATCCCCAGCAACTCGCACAGGTATTTTTCCGAAATTTTTGCCCCAGGCGACAGTTTCAGGCTGACGATCATTTCTTCAATGATTTCATACGCCTTGCTGGTCTGGGACCTTTTTTCTAAAGCGGATTTACTCACGAGACAGACAAATCAGATTGATTACGCATCTCGTGATTATCGCACACACCGTTAGCCATTTTCAAAAAAGCAAGATCGCTGTTTTATCAGGGTTTTTAGGCTGGGCTGTCAAAGGGGTAACCCAAATAAACAACAGCTAGGCTTATTTTTGATATGCGTACTAGATCATCTGATATATTACATAAACCTTCTGATATATCAGTTAGCGGAAATTGGAAGGCCACACAGCTTATTTACGTTTCGTGAAAGGGTGTTTTATGGCTATTTTAACAACAAAACGACTCGGATGCATGACGCTCATTGCATCCTTGCTGGCACTGGGCGGCATGGCCCAAGCAGAAAAGGCACCGGGAAAATATTGCGACACGCCGTCGCGTTGTCTCGATCCGATTTCGACGAATGGTGCCGTGACGACGCCGCATTACTTGGCATCACAAGCCGGACTGGAAGTATTGAAAAAGGGTGGCAATGCGGTCGATGCGGCTATCGCTGCAGCTTCGACATTGGCCGTGGTGTATCCGCAGATGAATACAGTCGGTGGTGACAACTTCTGGTTGATTTACAACGCCAAAACCAAAGAAGTCCGTGCGTTGAATGCAAGTGGACGTTCCGGACAAAAGGCAACGATCGATTTTTACAAGAGCAAGGGTTACAGCAAAATTCCAGCGCGAGGCTATCACGCCGCGAACACGGTGCCGGGTGTCGTGTCCGGTTGGGATGCGGCGTACAAATATGCGCACGCCAACATGAGCAACAAGGGTTTGCCGTGGAATAAATTGTTTGATAACGCCATCTCTTACGCGAACCAGGGATTCCCGGTAACGCCGTCGCTGGAACGCTGGGGGCAGATCAACGTCGATCCGACCAACAATGAATTCCGGAACCTTCAGCGCTTTAACGGGTTCCGTCAAACCTATTTGAAATCTGACGGCTCGTCTTACAAGGTTGGCGAAGCCATGAAGCTGCCCGAACTCGGCAACACATTGAAACTCATCGCCAACAAGGGTGCCAACGAGTTTTATCGCGGTTCGATTGCGAAAAAAATCGTGGCTGATCTTGCGGCCAACGACGGCATGCTCACGCTTGACGACTTTGCCAAGCATCGCGCAGACTGGGTTAAACCGCTGACGGTGGATTATCGCGGCTACAAAGCGTATAACCTGCCGCCCAACACACAAGGCATGGCATCGCTTGAAATCCTCAATATCCTGAACAATGTTGACGTCAAGTCCCTGGGTGAAGGTTCTGCGGACTATTACCATGCGATTGTCGAAGCGACGAAAGAAGCCTTTGTCGATCGTGATAAGTATTTGACTGACCCCGGCTTTAACAAGATTCCTCTCGATTACCTGCTTTCGAAAGAACACGGGAAAGAACAGGCAGCCCGGATCAGAATGGATATCGCCGCCACAAACCTGAAACCGCTTGAACCCAAAGGCGACACCATTTGGCTGGGCGTGGTGGACAAGGATGGCAACGCCGTTTCGCTGATTCAAAGCATTTATCATGATTTCGGTTCGGCAGTCGTTCCAAAAGGAACGGGCGTGTTGCTGCAAAATCGCGGCAGCTTCTTCTCGCTGGACAAGAATCACGTTAATCGTCTGGAACCGCGCAAGCGCACATTCCATACGCTGAACGCTGCGATGCTGCTGAAAGACAAGAAGCCCTACCTGATTTACGGCACGATGGGCGGCGAAGGTCAACCTCAGACGCAAGCGGCTATTGCCACACGTGTAGTCGATTTTGGCATGTCGCCGCAAGATGCGATTGCTGCGCCGCGCTGGTTGCACGGTCGTACCTGGGGGGCTTCATCGAACGATCTGAAGATCGAAGGTCGTGTTCCGGAAAGCGTGCGTGACGAACTCAAACGTCGCGGACATCCTGTAAACAAGGTTGACGATTACACCGACACGATGGGACACGCAGGCGCAATCGTCATTGATCCTGCAACCAACCTGAAGTCTGCGGGCACGGATCCGCGAGGCGACGGTTTGGCAGTTGGCTATTAAATAGTGTCAGCTACCGTTACGCAGTTTGTTGCATCAAAGGCCAACCCTAGCGGGTTGGCCTTTTTCGTTTAATGCGTGAAACCCAAAGCTTAAATTTGCCTTGCGAGCGTCCTTCCAGCGCTGGCTGGAATCCAGCGTCTTATGGCGTTTCATTAGACCGGCTAATGAAACTGGCGGCACGAAAAAGGGCGGCATTCTTTTGTGGTCAGTTGTTTCCCTTTTCCTGAGTGAGAGGCGAGCGAAAGTATATCGTTCGCTCGCTTCCCTTAGCCTGTGCCAAAACATCGTCTTGACGCTCCCCCTGAATTTCCCGGTGTTAAAATACGCACCGCAGTTTTATCTCATGGGATCATCATGGAAAATCAGTATCTGGAAGCGCGCGCATCGGAGATTGAAGGCACAGGCTGTTTTGCGAAACAGCACATTCCCGCAGGCACGCGCATCATCGAGTATCTGGGCCAGCGCATCCCGCCTTCGGTGGTCGAAGAACGCAGCGAGGTCGAGGTCGACGATGTGGGCGAAATCATCAAGGACTCGCACGTCTACATGTTTTACGTAGACTGGCGCACCACCATCGACGGTGGTGTGAACGGCAACGATGCACGCTTCATCAACCACTCGTGCGCGCCCAACTGCAAATCGACGGTTGAAAACCGCCGCGTCTTCGTCGATGCGTTGCGCGATATCGAACTTGGCGAGGAGCTGACTTTCGATTACAAACTGGATGTCAACGCATCAGCGGAACAAAAAAAGCGCTATGCCTGCCGCTGTGGCGCGTCGAATTGTCGTGGCACGATGTTGGCGTTGCCGAAGAAAAAGTAGTTGTTTTACCCGCTTTCGGTTTGCGTTAATAAGGGAGGCCATGCCTCCCTTTTTGTTTCGTCTCGCCTACAGAATTCCGTTATTTGCCCTTGCAACTTTGCCATTTGCGCGCGATGGCGGTATGCTTATTAAATAAGCAGGGATGCGTCTGACCAAACAATAGGAGGTGGCCGCAAAAGATAAGCGACGCTGCCCCCATGGATTCTGTGGCAGGAAAATAAATCAAGCGTGGAACTTTAATATGCTACCCCCTCTCCCTGAGGGTTGGGGTGAGGTGGTTGACATGCTAAATAAGATATATATACAATAAGCCATGTGGACAATCAAGGAGCATCGCAGCGTTGATAAACAGCTATCGAGCAAAGGGGCTCCTGTCGAAATTTTGAAGCGCTACGAGAAGTGGAAAGACATTGTTCGTATTTCCGGGCCGCAAGGGTTAAGGGCAATCAAGGGTTTTCACGATGAAGCGCTTTCCGGGGATTGGAAGGGATACCGTTCCTCGAGACTGAATTTGCAGTGGCGGGTGATTTACCAGGTTGTTGGTGACGTACTACTGGTGAAGGTTGTAGAAGTTACGCCGCATGATTACAGGAGGACATGACATGAAGAATTTTCGTCCGGCTAAAAAACGTGTTGAGGTAAGTGTTGGCGAATCGCTGCGCATCTTGCGTGAATTGCAGGAACTCAGCCAGACGCAACTTTCAGCGTTGACCGGCATTCCGCAAGCGACCATTTCCGCAATTGAAAATGATCGGGTGAATCTTGGTGTGGAACGCGCGAAGGTGTTCGCGCGTGCGCTCAAGTGCCATCCCGCAGTGCTGCTGTTTCCGGGGTGGAATGTGATGGATGAGGCGGCGTGAAACCGTGGTCCGTCCCCGATTATTACGATTATTAGTACATAAGATGATTAAAAATAAAATCACAATTGTCATAGCAACGGTCTTTCAAGATGCAGGTGATGCAACAAGAGGCATAGAGATCGCTAAGGGGATTAGGGAGTATGCCCCCGAAGGTGTGGAGGTCCGGATTGTCTTTTTATCGAGGGGAAGTCGTTTTGAGCAGAAGGCTATAGACGGCGGGTTTGAGGTTCATCATGCCGATCCTAAAATGAGCGGCATTGGGATGCATCAAGACTTGAAAATGACTAATGAAAACTTTGTTGGCGACAAAAGCATTGCTTTAGAGCTGATCAAAGGAGAGATTAAGGCATATCGAGAAATTGCCCCCGATATTGTCTTGCATGGGTTTTGGCCTATTGCTGGAGTTGCACGCAGGATGATGGAAAGGGAAATCCCCGGCATTTGCTTTGTGCCATTGCCGCTCATTGAGGCGTTTCTTGATGTTATTTCTGATGTTCAAGAGCAGATAAAGCTTCTTTCTTTGTTGACTTCCAAAGTAGAGAATGTTCATTTTTAGATGGATCCCAAAAAATCAAAAAAGGATCCACGCGTTAGGCGATGAAGATCTAATATTCGTTGGACAGCCATGGACCTTGGTTGTCATCGAGAGCGCAGGGCCATTGCTGAATATATTTAACTTGCTGAACAGCTGACTTTACTTTGGTCAACGATTCCCTGACTATTACGATCATGAAATTCTTTCCTCAAAATGTCTTATTTGCGAGGCCAATTTTCGCTCGCGCGGATGGCAATATGTATCACAGGAGCAAAGAAGTTTTTGATCCCAATCATTCGGGAAAATTAGAATTTACTGCACGCTTGGAAGCTCCGGTACAAAGAAACAGCTTCTGGAAATCGTCAAGGTTTTTACGGCAGAGAGGGGTTGAAGATGGAATGCGGCCTGATTCTTTCACCATCACTCTGTTTGCCCGCTTGAAAAGAATATGGGCGGTATTTTGGAGATAGGACAAGGTGTCTTTATAACCGACGAGTTTGTCCCGGCACAAACTGTCAATGCTCTTGCTGACATTACGGTTTGTCACGGTGGACAGGGTACCATTCAGACGGCATTGTCCTCGGGGACTCCTTTAGTCGGTGTGGCAATGCAGCAAGAGCAATTTATCAATCTTTCCAATGTTGCTTTGTACGGCGCGGGCATTCGTATTCCGTACGATAAATGGAAGGCCCCGAACATACGAGATGCGATAAATTATGTTGTCTGCGACAGGAAATTTAAAGAAGCAGCCACGAGACTCGGCAGCAGGATTAATGAGATGGACGGTCGAAAGAGAAGTGCGGAAATCATTTGGAAGAAGATAAAAGAGTTAAGAAACTTCTGAACGGGTCTCTAGGTGCGACATGTAAACAATATAAAAAGGGAGGCTACGCCTCCCTTTTTACTTTTGCACAATTCAACGCATCATCTGCTCGATCCATCCAGCAACATCTGATTCATCCGTTTCACGAAAGTTGCCGGATCGGCGAGGCCGCCGCCTTCGGCGAGTAGCGCTTGATCGAAGAGCAGGTGCGACCAGTCGTCGAATTTTGCATCTTCGTATTTCAGGCGTTGCACCAACGGGTGCTCCGGATTGATTTCCAGAATTGGTTTGGTGTCCGGCGCATTTTGTCCGGCGGATTTCATCAAGCGCTGCAGGTTGCCCGAAATATCGTGCTCATCCGAAACCAGACAGGCTGGCGAATCGGTGAGGCGGAAGGTCACGCGCACATCCTTGGCTTTCTCGGCCAGCGAGGTCTTCATCTTGTCGAGGAGTTCCTTGTAACCAGCCTCAGTTTCCTGATGCTGTTTCTTCTCGGTTTCGTCTTCGAGTTTGCCGAGGTCGAGACCGCCTTTCGCCACCGATTGCAGTTGCTTGCCATCGAACTCCCGCATGAAGGACAACATCCATTCATCCACACGGTCGGTGAGCAGCAGCACTTCCACGCCTTTCTTGCGGAAGATTTCAAGGTGCGGGCTGCTTTTCGCAGCAGTGTAGTTTTCGGCGGTGATGTAGTAGATCTTGTCCTGGCCTTCTTTCATTCGCTTCACATACTCTTCGAGCGAAACGTTTTGTACGTCGGTGTCGTTGTGCGTGGAAGCGAAGCGCAGCAGCTTGGCGAGGCGTTCCTGGTTAGCCTGATCTTCGCCAATGCCTTCCTTGAGCGCCTGACCGAATTCTTTCCAGAAGGTGGCGTACTTGTCTTTCTTTTCCTGTTCTTCTGAATTCGCCAGTTCCTCGAGCATGCCGAGCACGCGACGGGTGGAGCCGTCGCGGATCACTTTCACGTCGCGCGATTCCTGCAAAATTTCGCGCGAAACGTTGAGCGGCAAATCGCTGGAATCAATCACGCCTTTGACGAAGCGCAGGTACACCGGCATCAGTTGCTCGGCATCGTCCATGATGAACACGCGTTTGATGTAGAGCTTGATGCCGCCGCGCTGGTTGCGATCCCACAGATCGAAGGGTGCACGGGAAGGAATGTACAGCAGTTGCGTGTATTCGCTGCGACCTTCCACGCGGTTGTGCGTGTACGCCAGCGGTTCGGCGAAGTCATGCGACACGTGTTTGTAAAACTCCTTGTACTGTTCTTCGGTGATGTCGGCCTTGTTGCGTGCCCACAGTGCGCTGGCTTGATTGACGGTCACCATTTCGTCGCGCATCACCATCGCTTTCGCGTCGTTGTCCCATTCTTCCTTTTGCATCAGGATGGGCAGCGAGATGTGATCGGAATATTTGCGGATGATGGATTTGAGTTGCCAGCCTGCGAGCAATTCATCTTCGCCTTCGCGCAGATGCAGAATGATTTCCGTGCCGCGTGTGGGTTTGTTAATCGTTTCTACCGTGAATTCGCCCGTGCCGTCCGATTCCCAGCGCACACCTTGATTGGCGGGCAGGCCGGCCCGGCGGCTGTTGACGGTGATTTTGTCGGCGACGATGAAGGCAGAATAAAAGCCCACGCCGAACTGGCCGATGAGCGCGGCATCTTTTTGCTGATCGCCGGAGAGCTTCGAAAAGAATTCGCGGGTGCCGGATTTGGCGATGGTGCCGAGATGTTCGATGGCTTCTTCGCGGCTCATGCCAATGCCGTTATCGGAAACGGTGATCGTGCGGGTATCCTTGTTGAAGGCGACGCCGATCTTGAGTTCCGGGTCGTTTTCAAACAGTTCCGGCTTGGCGATGGTTTCGTAGCGCAGCTTGTCGGCAGCGTCGGAAGCGTTGGAAATCAGCTCCCGCAGAAAAATTTCTTTGTTGGAATAGAGCGAGTGGACCATCAGGTGCAGCAGTTGCTTCACTTCGGCCTGAAAGCCCATGGTTTGTTTTTCGGTTGCGGCCATTTTTTCCTCTTGAGAGAGCTTGTTGAACACATTGAAAGCAAATGGGGATTGTAAGCGGGATTTCAAGAGGTGCCCTCAAGTTCTTTACCTGTTCAGCATGATCGGCTAGAATGTCCCCCGTCATCAGGGAGTAGCCGCGCGATGAATTTCTTTATCAACATACTTGGCAAAAACAGCCATGGTGCAAGCGGTAAGTGCTTGGCAAGACTTTTGACTACATGCTTCTCAGGCTGGCGAGGGGGTATGTGGTCATTTGTTTTAATCGCCAGTCCAGGAAATCTTGATGGAATCTTTTCTCGTATCAACCGGCGTTATTGCGCTTGCGGAAATGGGTGACAAAACCCAACTGCTGGCTTTTATCCTGGCCGCACGGTTTCGGAAGCGCACGCCGATTGTGGCGGGGATCCTGGTCGCCACGCTGCTCAATCACGGGCTGGCAGGCGCACTGGGTACCTGGATTACAACAGTGCTTGCTCCGGAAATCATGCGTTGGGTGCTGGGGTGTTCTTTATCGGGATGGCCATCTGGACGCTGATTCCCGACAAAATCGACGAGGATGAGGCTGCGCTCCGTTCAGCGCTTTGGCGTGTTCGGCACGACACTCATTGCATTTTTCCTTGCGGAGATGGGCGACAAGACGCAGGTGGCAACCGTTGCGATGGCCGCGCACTATGCGACCCCGCTCTGGGTCATCGCGGGCACAACGCTGGGGATGATGATTGCGGATGTGCCTGCGGTATTCGTCGGTAAAAAATTTGCAGACAGGATTCCGCTGAAACTGGTCCACACGATTGCCGCGCTGATCTTTGCGGTGTTGGGAGTACTGACGCTGTTGCGGCTGGATCGCTTGTTGTAGTTCAGCGTTGGCGGTCAAGTGCAACGCGTCAGGCACTGAGGCTTCAGTTCTGCTGCATCGTCTGCTTTTCGCGCATGAGTCCCAGCAACGGCTCGGAGCCGTGCTCGGTGAGCAGATTGACGAGTTCGGTGTGAACGGCCATCGCTTCTTCCCAATTCGACAAGCTCCATTGCGGGCGCAACTCTCCGGGCAGTCCGAACACCACGGTTTCGAACAGGATGGGATCGCCTTCGCCATAGTTGGAATCGATGCCCGTGAAGATGGTGGATATTTGCAGTTCCCCCACCATGTTTTGAGCGACGATACGGTTGGCCTCGTCCTTCATCACCTCGGCAAATTCTGCAAAGGTGCAGCGGACAGGGACACGGTCGACCAGTTTGAAGAAACGGTCGTCAATGGGGGTTGAGATGTCGTCGAGGTCGCTCATGGTCGTGTGATTGTATAACGCTTAGGCAGATCTTTTGTGAGTTTTTGTGCTGTTGGGCTACTGATTTTGTAGCGATGTTGTAGGATAGGGGCTTCATTGCAACAGGAATGTCTTATGTCCGTTTACGAAAACCTCAAAAAACTCAACATTGCGCTGCCAACGGTGGCAGCGCCCGTCGCGGCTTACGTGATGTATGCTCAAACAGGCAACACTTTGTACTTGTCTGGACACATTGCGAAAAAGGATGGCCAGCCTTGGGTGGGGCAGTTCGGCAAGAACATCACGGTAGCCGAAGGTCAGCAAGCGGCACGCAGCATTGCCGTCGATTTGACCGCAACCTTGCAGGCCGCGTGCGGCGGCGATTTGAATCGTGTGAAACGCATCGTCAAAGTGATGAGCCTGGTGAACTCTTCGCCTGATTTCACCGAGCACCATCTGGTGACGAACGGCGCTTCGGAAATGCTGGTCGAGATTTTTGGCGACAAGGGGCGTCATGCGCGCTCGGCGTTTGGTGTTGCGCAGATTCCGTTGGGATCGTGTCTGGAAATTGAGCTGATCGCCGAACTGATTTGACTATGAGCGCAAGTCGTTTTTTATGACGACTCGTTTGTTCTCCCCTCTCCCTTGATGGGAGAGGGTTGGGGAGAGGGTGCGAGTGCTAGTCAAATCTTAGCTTTAGTTTGTGCGGCGGTGTCGGCCTGAAGGCCGACCTACACGATGGGTTTTCGCGCCACCAGTCCCGCCAATGCCGACAGCCCCGCGTGTCCCGTTCCCTCGCGGATTTCCGCATCGTAGAAACGGCATTCGACAATCTCCATTGAAGCAAATGCTTCTTTGAGCATCGCTTCGGTATACAGATGTTCCAGAATGGGCGGCCCACCCGTTTTATATTCCAGTTGTTTGGGGGAGTAGCCCTGCAGGAGCAGCAGGCCGCCCGGCTTGAGGACACGAATGCAGTTCGCAAAAATCCGTTCGCGTAACTTCGGTGGCGCAAACTGGATAAAGATGGCAACGACGATGTCGTATTCATTTTCAGGCCACGCCAGTTCGGCAATATTCGCCACGGCGTAATGGACGTGCACGCCGCATTCCTGCGCGAGTGCGCGTGCTTTTTCAACGGCAATCGGCGAAACGTCAAAGGCATCGACATCCAATCCCTGCTGCGCACACCAGACACTGTTGCGTCCTTCGCCATCAGCTACCAGCAGTGCGCGCTGCCCTGGTGAGAATAGCGTGGCATGATTGGTCAGATACGCATTCGGTTCCTTGCCGAAAAGGTAGGTTGCCTGGTCAAAGCGCTGATTCCAGGCTGCTACGTGCGCGGGAACGAGTTTGTCCGTCGTCATTGTTTCTCTAATTAAATGACCGCAGACAAAGTTTCTGGCACAAATTTCACGTTCACTTTTCTGCCTTTGCGCGCGCGTGCGCCAGCATGGGTGGAAATTTCTGACGCCGACAATTGATGTTCTTGTGCTTTGCCGCCGCGGCCCGTGCCTGACACGATGACCCCTTTTTTGCTGATGGGGAGTGCAGCAAGGAGCGGTTCCTTGTCGTCCAGTCCCATCAGGGTGACTCCGCGTCCGCCATTGCTCAGCATACGCAATTCGTCCAGCGAGAAAATCAGCATCTTGCCTTTTTGCGAGAGGCAGGCGATGGCGCGAGCACCTTCTGCAAGGATGCGCGGACGCAGCACTTCGTCGCCTTCGTCCAGCGTGATGAAGGCTTTGCCGCCTTTCACGCGGCTCGTCATGTCTTCCAGTTTGGCACCGAACCCGTAACCCGCGCTCGTGGCAACGAACAGCGTGGTATCGCCGGTGCCGACATGGAAGTGCACGATGCGCTCGCCGGCAGCCGGTTCAATCAGCGTGGTGACGGGGACGCCATCACCGCGTGCGCCGGGCAGCGACGATACCGGCACGGTGTACACGCGGCCCGTGGAGCCGAAGGCCAGCAAATGATCGACAGTGCGGCATTCAAACGTGTCGTACATCGCGTCGCCCGATTTGAAATGGAATTGCGCGGGATCATGACCGTGTCCGGAGCGCGCACGCACCCAGCCGCCTTGTGACACGACGACGGTGACGGGTTCATCAATGATTTTTTGTTCGATCACGGCGCGTTCCGCTTCTTCCATCAGCGTGCGACGCGCATCGCCGAATTGCTTGCGATCCGATTCGATTTCCTTGATGATGGCTTGCTGCATGGTGTCGGGGCGTTCGAGCAGGTCGTGCAGAGTTTCCTTTTCCTGGCGCAGATCACGGAGTTCCTGCTGGATTTTGATGCCTTCCAGTTTCGCCAGTTGGCGCAAGCGGATTTCCAGAATATCTTCGGCCTGACGTTCGGTGAGCTTGAAAGCTTTCATCAACTCCGGCTTGGGTTCATCCGAATTGCGGATGAGGCGAATCACTTTATCAATGTTGAGCAGGACGGCTTCGCGACCTTCGAGAATGTGGATGCGATCATCGACTTTCCCAAGGCGGAATTGCGTGCGGCGTGTGACGGTCTCGAATCGGAAACCGATCCATTCGTACAGGATTTCCGTCAGCGATTTCTGGCGCGGGCGCCCATCGCTGCCAATCATCACCATGTTGATCGAGGCGTTTGTTTCCAGCGAGGTATTCGCCAGCAGCGTTTGCATGAATTCTTCCTGATCCTGATTGCGCGAACGCGGTTCGAAGACGATGCGCACCGGTGCGTCGCGACTGGATTCGTCACGCACGGTGTCAAGCAAGGAGAGGATGAATTGTTTTTGCGAGAGCTGTTCCGGCGAGAGTGTTTTCTTGCCAGTTCGGACTTTCGGGTTGGTCAGTTCTTCGATTTCTTCCAGCACTTTTTGTGCAGAGGTGCCGGGCGGCAGTTCGGTGACGACGGCTTGCCATTGCGCACGCGCCAAATCTTCGATGTGCCAGCGCGCACGCACTTTGATCGAGCCGCGTCCCGATGCATAAATTTCAGAGATGGCTGCCGGCGGCGTGATGATTTGTCCGCCGCCGGGGAAATCCGGTCCTGGCACAAGGCGCATCAGGTCGCTGTGCTTGAGCTTCGGATTGCGTATCAGTGCAATCGCTGCATTCGCAATCTCGGTGAGATTATGCGAGGGGATTTCAGTCGCCATGCCTACCGCAATCCCGGAAGAACCGTTGAGCAAGACCATCGGCAGCCGCGACGGTAACAATTTTGGCTCTTGAAAGGCGCCGTCGTAGTTCGGCTGGAAATCCACCGTGTCCGCATCGATTTCATCGAGCAGCAGTTTGGCAACGGGCGTGAGGCGCGCTTCGGTGTAGCGCATCGCTGCTGCGCCGTCGCCGTCGCGCGAACCGAAGTTGCCTTGCCCGTCGATCAGCGGATACCGCAGCGTGAAATCCTGCGCCATGCGTACCAGCGCGTCGTACACGGATTGATCGCCGTGTGGGTGCAGTTTGCCGAGTACATCGCCGACGACCGCAGCGGATTTGCGCGGTTTGGCTGTGGCGCTTAGCCCCAGCTCGTTCATCGCGTAGAGGATGCGGCGTTGCACCGGTTTCTGACCGTCGGTCACATCGGGGAGCGCACGGCCTTTGACAACCGAAATCGCGTAATCGAGATAGGCGCGTTCGGCAAAACTCGCCAGCGTCAGCGCTTCGTCATCGGGTTGCGCGTTGGCTTGTTCGAAAAGACTGGTTTGTTTTTTCTTGCTCATGTGGTTTGGTGCTCAAAATATTTTTTGATCCCCTCCCCCTCGCAGGGGGAGGGGATTTAAATTTCAAACGCTTTCATGTTTTTGGTGTTTCACATCACTAAATATCAGCTTCAACATCATTTCCTCGTTCCTCCATCCACGCGCGACGAGCGGCCGCTTCGCCCTTGCCCATCATCATGTTGAAGCGCGCTTCGGATGCCTTTTGATCAAAATCGCCGAGTGCAACTGGCAACAGGCGGCGCGTATCCGGATTCATCGTGGTTTCCCACAATTGTTCCGCGTTCATTTCGCCCAAGCCTTTGAAACGGGAAATCGCCCAAGCCCCGTCTTTCGCGCCTTCCTTGCGCAGTTTGTCTTCAATGGAGCCGAGTTCGCTGTCGTCCAGCGCGTACAGTTTCTGGATCGGCTTTTTGCCGCGAGCAGGCGCATCCACGCGATACAGCGGTGGACGCGCTATATATATATGACCGTTTTCGATCAGGCGCGGGAAGTGACGGAAGAAAAGAGTGAGCAGCAACACCTGGATGTGCGAGCCGTCCACGTCCGCGTCGGCGAGAATGCAAATTTTGCCGTAGCGCAGATTGCTTAAATCCGGCGTGTCTTTCAGGCCATGCGGGTCCACGCCAATGGCGACGGAAATATCGTGAATTTCGTTGTTCGCAAACAATCGATCGCGATCCGTCTCCCACGAGTTGAGCACCTTGCCGCGCAAAGGCAGGATGGCCTGGAATTCCTTGTCGCGGCCCATCTTGGCAGAGCCGCCTGCCGAATCGCCTTCGACGAGAAACAGTTCATTGCGCGTGATGTCGTCGGATTCACAATCGGTCAGTTTGCCCGGCAAGACCGCGACGCCGGACGATTTTTTCTTCTCCACTTTTTGCGATGAACGCACGCGCGCCTGCGCTTGTTTGATAACGAGTTCGGCGAGACGTCGCCCGTGATCCACATTTTGATTCAGCCAGAGCTCGAGTTGCGGCCGCACAAAACTGGACACCAGTCGCACGGCATCGCGCGAATTCAGTTTTTCCTTGATCTGCCCCTGGAATTGCGGGTCCAGCACTTTCGCGGAGAGCAAAAACGACGCGCGGGCGAACACGTCTTCCGGCAACAGCTTCACGCCTTTGGGGAGCAGCGAATGCAGTTCGGCAAAGCTGCGCACCGCAGTGAACAACCCGTCGCGCAGGCCGGATTCGTGTGTGCCGCCGGCGGTCGTAGGAATCAGGTTCACGAACGATTCGCGCACGGGCGCGCCTTCTTCCGTCCAGGCGACGACCCATCCCGCGCCTTCGCCTTCGGCAAAGCCTTCGGCTTCCTTGCTGGCGTAGCCTTCACTCTCAAAGAAAGGGATGAGGGGTTCGCTGCTGCCGGATTCGACGAGCGATTCCGTCAGATAGCCGCGCAAGCCATCTTGGTATTGCCAGGTGTGACTGTCGTTTTTTTTCAGCGCATTCAGCGTGACGGTGATGCCGGGTAGTAGGATCGCTTTGGATTTGAGCAAGTGTTGCAAATCCTGAATCGGGATGACGGCGGAATCGAAATACTTCGGGTTGGGCCACACGGTGACGCACGTGCCGGAAGATTTTTCCCCTTTTCCAAGCGTGCGCGATTTCAGGGTCTTACTGACTTCACCATCCAAAAAAGTCATTTGGTGCATGCGGCCGTCGCGCCAGACCGTGACATCGAGTTGTTTGGAAAGCGCGTTCGTGACGGACACGCCCACGCCATGCAAGCCGCCAGAAAACGCATAGGCGCCTTCCACGCCTTTGTCGAACTTGCCGCCGGAATGCAGGCGGGTGAAGACGATTTCCAGCGTGGAGACTTTTTCATCCGGATGCAGTCCGACAGGAATGCCGCGACCATCGTCTTCGACGCTGATGCTGCCGTCGGCGTTTTGCGTCACGATGATGTGCGTGCAGTGTCCGCCGAGCGCTTCGTCGGAGGCGTTGTCAATGACTTCCTGGATGATGTGTAGGGGATTGTCGGTTCGGGTGTACATGCCGGGGCGTTGTCGCACCGGTTCCAGTCCTTTGAGTACGCGGATGGAGGATTCGCTGTAAGTCGATTTGCGTGTGGCCATTTCAAAAAAAATTCCGGTTACGAATTACTCACAATTATTGTGGATAAGAATTTGCGATTGGTCAAAATACTGTGATTTATCAAGGGCATCATCGTCGTGCACAACAAATAGTCTCGTGTTATTTGCGGTGAGTGAGCCTGCATTTTGTCTTTGCAGCTTGTTATCAAGCATCATATTTTTGCGCCACATGTCGATGCATTCACCTAGCTTCTTTTGCTTCAAGGCAAGGTGATACTGACTTGCCATGCTAATTTGTTCAGTATAAGCGAGAAAGCGAAGTGGACTTTTTTCTTTTGCGCGGCGAAATGTTGCACCACCGGGACAACATCGGAACATAGGCCCCGAAAAAGGTTGCAATTAAAGCAATGCGTGTCATTTTGTCCGCCCGATGGACCATCGTTGCCATAAGAGGCGTATTCGTCTATAATTCCGTTCTTATAAGAAGTTGGCCCATAATTATTTATGGTTAACGGATTCCTGGTTACTTAAATGACGAGAAGATGGGCTGATGCCCATTTTTTTTTTCTTGTTTGAAAATTGTTTTGACGCTGAACATGTGAAGGGAAAGTTTTGCAGCTACAGGGATTAATCGAAAAAACGGTCGAGGGCCTCGGGTATGAGCTCGTTGATTTTGAGCGGGCAGGACGAGGGTTGTTGCGCGTTTACATCGATTTTCCGCCGCAAGATGCTGCAAAAGGCGCCATTACAGTTTCCGACTGCGAGAAAGTCAGTCATCAACTGTCGCACGTGCTGACAGTCGAGAACGTCAACTATGACAGGCTGGAAATTTCCTCACCGGGGTTGGATCGCCCGTTGAAGAAACTCTCGGATTTCGTTCGATTTGCCGGTCATGAGGCAACGGTGAAATTGCGCATGCCCATGCCGGGCACGTCAAACCGCAAGTCGTACCAGGGAATCTTGCACGAACCAGAAGGTGATACGTTGAGGCTGGAATTTGAAGGCAAGGAGGGACCGGCAATGCTGGCGTTCGTTCTGGCCGATGTGGACAAGGCACGATTGGTGCCGCAAGTGGACTTTAGGAGCCGAAAAGCATGAGTCTCGAAATCCTGCTGTTGGTTGATGCACTGGGACGCGAAAAGAATGTCGACAAGGAAGTCGTCTTTGGCGCGCTGGAACACGCACTCGCGTTGGCAACCAAGAAGCGTTATGAGGGCGACGCCGATATTCGCGTGGCAATTGATCGACAATCCGGGGAATTCAAAACCTACCGGCGCTGGCATGTCGTGCCCGATGAGGCAGGGTTGCAACAGCCCGATCAGGAAATTCTGTATTTCGAAGCGAAAGAGGAATATCCGGATATTGAGCTGGACGAATACATCGAGGAAGAAATCGAATCGGTGGAGTTCGGTCGCCGCTTTGCGCAAGACACCAAACAAGTGGTGCTGCAACGCATTCGCGATGCCGAGCGTGAACAGATTCTGGCGGACTTCCTCGAGCGTGGCGACACGCTGGTGACCGGCACCATCAAGCGCATGGAACGCGGCGATGCGATCGTCGAGTCAGGCAAAATCGAAGCCCGTTTGCCGCGCGATCAAATGATTCCGAAGGAAAATCTGCGGATTGGCGACCGTGTTCGCGCGTACATTTTGCGCGTGGATCGCAATGCACGTGGTCCGCAAGTGATTCTGTCGCGCACAGCGCCGGAATTCATCATGAAACTGTTTGAGCTGGAAGTGCCGGAAATCGAGCAAGGCACGCTGGAAATCAAGTCGGCAGCCCGCGATCCGGGCGTCCGCGCGAAGATCGCCGTCTTTACGTCTGACAGACGCGTTGACCCGATCGGCACTTGCGTGGGCATGCGCGGTTCGCGCGTGCAGGCCGTGACTGGCGAGCTGGGTGGCGAGCGTGTCGACATCGTGTTGTGGTCTGACGATCCGGCGCAATTCGTCATCGGCGCATTGGCCCCGGCGAACGTGTCGTCGATTTTGGTCGATGAAGAAAAACATGCGATGGACGTGGTGGTGGACGAAGACAATCTGGCGATTGCGATTGGTCGTAGCGGACAGAACGTGCGTCTGGCATCGGATCTGACCGGCTGGAAAATCAACATCATGACCGAGGAAGAATCCAAGGACAAATCTGCCGCAGAAACCGCAGCGATTCGTTCGGTGTTCATGGAAAAACTCGATGTCGATCAGGAAGTGGCCGACATTCTGGCGGAAGAAGGCTTTACCAGCCTGGAAGAAATTGCGTATGTGCCGATCACCGAAATGCTGGCGATTGACGCGTTTGACGAAGAGACCGTGAACGAATTGCGCACGCGTGCCCGTGACGTGCTGACGACTGATGCCATTGCATCGGAAGAAGGTCTGGCGGACATGGAAGAAGCGCTTGTCAATCTGGAAGGCATGGATCGCGCGATGGCGGGCAAGCTCGGCCTTGCAGGCATCAAGACGGTCAAGGCGTTCGCCGAACTGGCTTATGACGAATTCGGCGCGATTCTCGCTTTGCCAGCCGAACGTGTGCGCGCGTTGCTGGACAATGGATTTGAAGACGTCACCGACGAAGAAATGAAACTTATCGACGCCAAGTACGATGACCGTGCCAAGGCGATACAAGCCAAGGCATGGGATATGGCTGAGGCAAAATGATGTTGATCGTATGACGCACCTAGCGTCATAGAAAAAAGAGGAATGAATGGCGAGTAGCAACAACGTAGCCCAATTTGCAGCCGAAATGAAAATGCCGGCCGATGTCCTGCTGGAGCAATTGCGCGCGGCAGGCGTCGACAAGCAATCGGCTTCCGATCCGCTCACCAAGGAAGACAAGGACAAGCTGCTGGGGCATCTTCGTCGTGCGCGCGGGACGGATGCAGAGGGCGAGAAGAAAAAGATTACGTTGACTCGCAAGGAGACGCAGGAAATTAAACAGGCGGATGCTTCGGGTAAATCCCGCACGATTCAGGTGGAAGTGCGCAAGAAGCGTACCTTTGTGCAACGCGACGAAACGCCTGTGGAAGCACCGCCGGCGAAAGTGGCAACGCCGATCATCGATGAAACCGAACGCGCCAAGCGAGCAGAAGAAGCCAAGCGTCAGGCTGAATTGATCGCGCGTCAGGAAGCTGAGTTGCGTGAAAAGCAGGCGCATCTGGCGCGTTTGGAAGCCGAGAAGATTGCGCAAGCGAACGCTGCCATCCAGGCGCAGCAAGACGCTGAAAAGAAAGCGAAAAAAGCGGAGAAGGAAGCGGTTGCTGCTGTTGATCCGGCCAAAGCGGCGGAAAGCAAAAAACGCGTTGCTGCGGAAGAGGCAAAGAAAGCTGCCGAAACGGCCGTTCAGCAAGTCGCGTCGACCGAGCGTGCCCGCAAGGCCGTGGAAGACGAAGTCGCCCAGATCAAGGCGATGATGGCTACGCCGCGCAAGGTTGTGAAGGCACCAGAACCGGCCCCGGCTGCCCCGGCAGCAGACAAGACGATTCGCAAGCCCACCGACAAAAAGCCAACCTCTGGCGACAAAAAAGAAAAAGCGGTAACGTCGGAAAAGAAATCAATCAAGTCCGCTAATGTTTCTTCAACCTGGCAGGATGACAGCGCCAAGAAACGCGGCACGGGAATCAAAACGCGTGGGCCGACAGGCCCGGCAGGGGGGCGTGACAGTTGGCGCGGCAGTGGTCCGAAAGGTCGTCGGTCGTCGCAGCAGGCCGATGACCGCGCCTCGAATTTCCAGGTGCCGACGGAAGCCATCGTCAAAAATGTGCACGTTCCTGAGACAATTACCGTTGCCGAATTGGCGCATCAAATGTCGGTCAAGGCATCCGAAGTCATCAAGCATTTGATGAAGCTCGGCCAGATGGTGACGATCAATCAAGTGCTCGATCAGGAAACGGCGATGATCGTCGTGGAAGAAATGGGGCATGTTGCGCATGCTGCCAAGATCGACGACGTTGAAACGCTGCTGGCCGAAGAGGGCACGCAAGCCGAATATGAAGCACTGCCGCGTGCGCCTGTTGTGACCGTCATGGGCCACGTCGACCACGGCAAGACTTCGTTGCTCGACTATATTCGCCGCACCAAAGTCGCCACGGGCGAAGCGGGCGGCATTACGCAGCATATCGGCGCCTATCATGTGAAAACGCCGCGCGGCATGATTACTTTCCTGGATACGCCAGGCCATGAAGCGTTTACGGCGATGCGTGCACGCGGTGCGCAAGCGACGGATATCGTCATTCTGGTGGTGGCGGCCGACGACGGTGTGATGCCGCAAACCAAAGAAGCGATTGCGCATGCAAAAGCGGCCGGTGTGCCGCTGGTGGTGGCGATCAACAAGATGGACAAACCCGGTGCGAACCGGGATCGCGTCACCCAGGAACTGATTACCGAGCAAGTGCTGCCGGAAGAATATGGCGGCGACGCGCCGTTCGTACCGGTGTCGGCCAAGACGGGTGAGGGCATCGATTCGTTGCTGGAAAACGTCTTGCTGCAAGCCGAAGTGCTGGAGCTTACGGCACCGGTGGATGCACCGGCAAAGGGTCTGGTGATTGAAGCCCGTCTCGATCGCGGCAAAGGTCCGGTGGCCACCATTCTGGTGCAATCCGGTACGCTCAAGCGTGGCGACGTGGTGCTGGCGGGTTCGTCATTCGGCCGTGTGCGCGCGATGATGGATGAAACCGGCAAAGCCATCACGGAAGCGGGGCCAGGCATTCCGGTCGAGATTCAAGGCTTGACCGGCGTGCCGGCGGCTGGCGAAGAAGTGGTCGTGCTGGCCGATGAGCGCAAGGCGCGTGAAGTGGCTCTGTTCCGTCAAGGCAAGTACCGCGACGTGAAACTGGCAAGACAGCAAGCAGCCAAGCTGGAAAATATTTTCGAGAACGTGGGCGATGGCGAAGTCAAGAACCTGCCGATGATCATCAAGACCGACGTGCAAGGTTCGCAGGAAGCCCTGTCGCATGCAATGCAAAAACTTTCGACCGACGAAGTACGCGTGCAGATCGTGCATGCAGCGGTGGGCGGTATTTCGGAATCGGACGTCAACCTGGCGGTGGCATCCAAGGCGGTCATCATTGGCTTTAATGTGCGCGCGGATGTGCAGGCGCGTAACTTGGCCGAGAATAATGGCATCGATATCCGCTACTACAACATTATTTACGACGCGATCGACGACGTGAAGGCCGCGATGTCCGGCATGTTGGCACCGGAAAAACGCGAGAACGTGATCGGTCTGGTCGAAATCCGTCAAGTCATTCATATCAGTCGTGTGGGTGCCATTGCAGGTTGTCAGGTGCTCGAAGGCATGGTCAAGCGTGCGTCGAATGTTCGTCTGCTGCGTGATCACGTGGTGATTTGGACTGGCGAGATTGATTCATTGAAACGCTTTAAGGATGACGTTCGCGAAGTTAAATCCGGTTTTGAATGCGGCCTGACGCTGAAAAACCAGAACGACATCAAGGAAGGCGATCAACTCGAAGTCTTCGAGGTTCAGGAAATTGCACGCACGCTGTAATGAGAATCAAGGCGTGAACGCACTGAAGGAGTTCGACCGTCATGGCAAAACACAGTAAGTCGATACCCGGACGCGGTTTGCGCGTAGCTGATCAAATTCAGCGCGATTTGGCCGAGATCATTTCCTTGGAGTTGAAGGACCCGCGCGTCAGCATGGTCACGCTTTCCGAAGTGCAGGTCACGCCGGATTACGCGCACGCGAAAGTGTTTTTTACGACCCTGGCAGATGATCCCAAGGCGGTGCAAGCGACGATTGAAGGACTCGCCAAGGCATCCGGTTTTCTCCGCGCGCAACTCGGCAAGCGTTTGCACATTCACACCTTGCCGCATTTGACGTTCGTGCATGACACGTCCACTTTGCGCGGTATGGCGTTGTCGAACTTGATTGACCAAGCTAACGCTACACGCGCCAAAGACGCTGACGATACCTGATTCCATCCCCAAATACCCCGTGACTTTGTTGGCGCGCTTCGCCGTACTACCAGTACTGTCTTCAGCGCGCCATCGCGTCACAAGCTATTTTGGAATGGAATCGAAACCATAACAGTAATGTCTAACCCTCCTGTAAAAAAACCGCGCATCGACCTCGATGGCGTTTTGCTGCTGGATAAGCCTGTCGGCCTGTCGAGTAACGATGCCTTGCGAAAAGCCAAGCGGCTGTTGAATGTGAAAAAAGCGGGACATACCGGTACGCTGGACCCGTTTGCGACCGGCTTGTTGCCCCTGTGTTTTGGCGAAGCCACCAAGTTTTCGCAGGATTTGCTGGATGCTGACAAAGTTTATGAAACGGTCGTGCAGTTGGGCGTGTGCACGACAACGGGTGATCCGGAAGGTGACGTGACGGCCACACATGAAGTGAATGTCACGCGAGAACAAATCGAAAAAGTATTGAAACAGTTTGAAGGCGAGATTGAACAAGTGCCGCCGATGCATTCAGCCTTGAAGCGCGACGGCAAGCCGCTGTACGAATATGCGCGTGCGGGCATCACACTGGATCGCGCCGCGCGCGCAGTGACGATTCATGCACTGGAATGCCTAGCGTACCAGCCGCCGTTTCTGACCTTGCGCGTGAAATGCAGCAAGGGTACCTACATTCGCGTACTGGGCGAGGATATCGGCAAGGCGCTGGGGTGCGGTGCGCATCTGCAAGCCTTGCGTCGCACCCAGGTCGGGCATTTGAGCTTGGATGCTGCCCATACGCTCACGGAAATGGAAGCGTTGCCGGAAACGAATCGCGCAACGGTTGTGAATGCGCCCGATAGCTTGCTCTCGACGTTTCCGGAAATGGTTTTGACAGAAGAGTTGGCTAGACGGTTTTTGCAAGGGCAACGTTTGCCGATGCGGACGGAAGGGGCAACGCTGTTGAAGACGGCGGGGCGTGTGCGGGTCTATCGCGCATCGGACAAGATGTTGCTCGGAACCGGATTAATCACATCGTTCGGCGTACTCGCACCCGAACGCGTCATCGCCAACATACATGTGCGATGCGGAGTATAGGATGTCCCATAGCGAGTGAATCAAATTGATAGAATTTTAAGCCTTTGAAAGAAATTAAAGATATGAAAACCAAACGAGCGCTTCGCAATATCGCCATTATTGCCCACGTCGATCATGGCAAGACGACGCTTGTCGATCAATTGCTCCGTCAATCCGGCACCTTCCGTGAAAACCAGCAGGTAGATGCTCGTGTCATGGATTCCAACGATCTGGAAAAAGAACGCGGCATCACGATTCTGGCCAAGAATTGTGCGGTCACCTACAAAGACACACACATCAATATTGTCGACACGCCGGGGCATGCCGATTTCGGCGGCGAGGTGGAGCGCGTGCTGTCGATGGTGGATAGCGTGTTGCTGCTCGTCGATGCCGTGGAGGGCCCGATGCCGCAAACTCGCTTTGTGACGCGCAAGGCGCTGGCGCTCGGACTCAAACCGATTGTGGTGGTCAACAAAATCGATCGTCCAGGCGCGCGTCCGGACTGGGTGGTGAATGCCACCTTCGAACTGTTCGATAAATTGGGCGCGACGGAAGCGCAACTGGATTTCCCTGTGGTGTATGCCTCGGCCTTGAACGGCTACGCGAGCCGCGATCCATCGGTGCGCGAAGGGACGCTGGCGCCGCTGTTCGATGCGATTCTGGAATACGTTCCGGTGCGCGATGACGATCCAGACGGCCCGCTGCAAATGCAAGTTTCCTCCTTGGATTACTCTTCCTACGTTGGCAAGATCGGTATCGGACGTATCTCCCGCGGTCGGATCAAGGCTTTGCAGGACGTGGTGATCCTGAACGGACCGGATTCCACGCCGATCAAGGCGCGTGTCAATCAGGTGTTGACCTTCAACGGACTGGAGCGCGAACTGACGAATGAAGCCATGGCAGGCGATATTGTGCTGATCAATGGTATTGAAGAAGTGGGCATCGGTTCGACGGTATGTGCGCCAGAAGCGCCGGAAGCCCTGCCGATGCTGACGGTCGATGAACCCACGCTGACCATGAACTTCATGGTGAACACCTCGCCGCTCGCAGGACGCGAAGGAAAGTTCGTGACGAGTCGCCAATTGCGCGAGCGTCTGGATCGCGAACTGAAATCGAATGTGGCCTTGCGCGTCGCAGAAACGGATGACGACACTATATTTGAAGTGTCTGGGCGTGGCGAATTGCATTTGACGATTTTGCTGGAAAACATGCGTCGCGAAGGCTACGAGCTGGCGGTGTCGCGTCCGCGTGTGGTGTACAAGACGATTGATGGTGTGCGCCACGAGCCGTATGAATTGCTGACCGTGGATGTGGAAGAAACCAATCAGGGCGGCGTGATGGAGGAATTGGGACAGCGTCGCGGTGAATTGCAGGATATGCAGCCGGATGGCAAAGGACGTGTCCGTCTCGAATACCGCATTCCGGCACGTGGCTTGATCGGTTTTCAGAGCGAATTCATGACGCTCACGCGTGGTACTGGCTTGATGAGTCATATTTTCGACAATTACTATCCGGTCGATACCGACAAAGGCGAATTGTCCGGTCGTCGCAACGGCGTCCTCGTGTCGCAAGATGATGGTGCAGCCGTCGCCTACGCACTGTGGAAGTTGCAGGAACGTGGTCGCATGTTCGTCAGTCACAACGATCCGGTATACGAAGGCATGATCATCGGCATCCATTCGCGCGATAACGACTTGACCGTGAACCCCATCAAGGGCAAGCAGTTGACCAACGTGCGTGCATCGGGCACGGATGAAGCCGTGCGGCTGGTGCCGCCGGTTCAGTTGTCGCTGGAATATGCGGTGGAATTCATCGATGACGATGAGCTGGTCGAAATCACGCCGAAGAGCATTCGCTTGCGCAAACGTTTCCTGAAGGAGCATGAACGCAAGCGCGCGAGTCGCGAAGCGGTTTAAACCCGATGCGGTAGAACATCATGCAGACGCCTATGCAAACGTCCAGGCCGCTTTCCTATCGCGCTGCATTCGTGATGATGATTTGCGCGGCCACGTTGTGGAGCATCGCGGGCGTCTTCACGCGGCATCTGGATGAAGTGCGCGGCTTTGAAATGACGTTTTGGCGCAGCCTGGTGACGGCGCTGTTTGTTCTCGCCACGTTGGCCTTCCGCGAAAAGTCGAAGGTCGTGACGTCCGTGCGCAGGGTGGGCTGGCTCGGCATCCTCTCCGGTTTGTTCTGGGGCGCCATGTTCAGTTGTTTCATGATGGCGCTCACGATGACGACGGTGGCCAACACGCTGGTCGTGGATAGCATTGTGCCTTTTCTGACTGCCATTTCAGCGTGGATATTCCTCAAGCAACGCACGCCCTTGCGTACCTGGGTGGCCATTGGTTTAGCGTCGCTGGGTATCGTCTGGATGTTTGCCGGCAACATGGCCGAATTCGGCACGACGCATCTGGCGGGAATGCTGGTGGCCCTGGTTGTCCCCTTTTCGGCAACTGGCAATTTCATTATTCTCCAGAAGGCCGGTCATCAAACCGACTTGATCCCAACCGTCTTTCTAGGCGCGTTCTTTTCTGCCTGCTTCATGTTGCCCTTGGCGTGGCCGTTGCAATCGTCATGGCATGACATCGGCATCATGGCGCTTTTGGGCGTGTTTCAGCTGGGTTTGCCGTGCATGTTGCTAGTCAAGGCGTCCCGCGCCTTATCGGCGCCGGAAATTTCGCTGATTGCCATGCTGGAAATCGTGCTGGGGCCGTTTTGGGCGTGGCTTGGCGCGGGCGAAGTGCCTGCCAGTGCAACATTGGTTGGCGGCAGCTTTGTTTTGGTGGCATTGATTTTGAATGAAGTTGCCATGTTGCGGCAATTGAAGCGAATGAAACAAGACTTCTCTTAAGCAACACGTTTTTGTGGCAGGGCTTGGGGTCATAAAACAGAAAATTTTTTTTCGCGTACGCAAAAACCGGCAATCCGCATTGACACGAGATGCGTCGGGCTTGTCTAATGTACGCTCAGGATTTTGTACAGGTTGTCTGTAGTGTTTGTAGAGTGTTCTGAAGATATTGGCAGGATTTTTGAGGGTTAACCGCACTATCTCAGGGGGGGAAGAGTGAACAAGACAGAGTTGATTGAACATATTGCCAAAACGGCTGACATTTCCAAGGCTGCGTCGGGTCGAGCGCTGGATGCTATGGTTGGCGCAGTGGAAATGACGCTGAAAAAAAATGGCAGTGTGACATTGGTGGGGTTCGGTACGTTCAGCGTGGGCAAGCGCGCAGCACGAACCGGCCGTAACCCGCGGACTGGAGAGGCCATAAAAATCAAGGCCGCAAAAGTTCCTAAATTTAGGGCTGGCAAAGCTTTGAAAGATGCGGTAAACTAGCGGTCTTTGGTGATTTCGAGTCATCATGGATTTTGGATGTGGGTGCTTAGCTCAGTTGGTAGAGCGGCGCCCTTACAAGGCGTAGGTCGGGAGTTCGAGCCTCTCAGCACCCACCAGCAGTTTGCGCCAAACATAAGAAATTCAGGAGTGGTAGTTCAGTTGGTTAGAATACCGGCCTGTCACGCCGGGGGTCGCGGGTTCGAGCCCCGTCCACTCCGCCAGCAACGAAGACAAAAAGGCGAACGAAAGTTCGCCTTTTTTCTTTTGTGAAACCCCAAATAAACGGTTTGCTCTTTGGGCGCTTGCACCGGTTCTTCGATGTTTCTTTGTTTACAGCAGAAAACACTGTTTTTTTTGACTCATTTTTGCTTGCCAGTGTTTCAAAGACACAAGCTGACAGGATGCTGTGAAATTGGCCTGCCTTTTGCAGTATCATCTTGCTTTTAACACTTACCATTCACAGCCATGCTTCAATTCTTCCGCACCCATCAACGCCTGGCGCAATTCATTCTGCTGATTTTCATTGTTCCAGCCTTTGCTTTCGTCGGGGTCGAGGGGTATAGCCGCCTGACGGACGATAACGCCGTGGCGAAGGTCGCGGGACAAAAGATTACCCAAGAAGAATGGGATCAAGCGCTTCGAGAACAGGCGAATCGTCTGCGCCAGAATTACGGGCAAGTGGATGCGAAACTGTTCGAGTCGCCTGAATTCAAGAATAGCGTGCTGGATAACCTCATCATCGAAAGAGCGATTCATGCCCAGGCGGCACGTCATCACTTGCTGGCGCCCGACCAAGCCTTGCAGCAGGCCATTCTCAATATCCCCGGGCTGACCAAATCGGACGGTTCATTCGACAAGGAGCGCTACAAACAATTTCTGGACGCGCAAGGCATGACGCCGGAAATGTTCCAGGAAAAGGTGCGGATGGAAATGACCTTCCAGCGAATTCGCAGTGCCGTGCAATCCAGTCATTTCATACCTGTAACGGTAGCGGACAGAATTTCGCAATTGGCTTCGCAAGAGCGCGAAGTGCAGCAATTGTCCTTCAAGGCGGCCAGTTATCTGTCGAAAGTGAATGTTACCGATGAGATGCTGAAGGATTTCTACAACAAGCATGCCGCGGCGTTTGAAATCCCTGAGCAGATGAAAGTGGAATACGTGGTGTTGACGGCTGCCACAGTCGCTTCCTCCGTGACCGTCAAGGACGCCGACATCCAGGCCTTTTACGAGCAGCAGGCCGCACGTTACGCGATTCCCGAAGAGCGTCGCGCCAGCCACATCCTGATTGCCTTGCGCAAAGAGGCTTCGGACGGTGAGAAAGCAGCGGCAATGAAAAAAGCCGAAGCGGTGCTGATGCAAGTACGCGCCCAACCTGCCGACTTTGCCAAACTGGCGAAAGCCAATTCTGACGACCCGGGTTCGGCACAGCGTGGCGGCGATCTGGGCTTCTTTTCCAAAGACAAAATGGTCAAGCCCTTTGCGGATGCCGCTTTCGCTCTGAAAAAAGGCGAGATCAGCGAACTGGTGCAATCTGATTTCGGCTATCACATCATCAAGCTGACGGACGCCAAACCGGCAGCCACACGCAAGTTTAGCGATGTGAAGAATGAAATCGCGATGGAACTCAAAAAACAGCAGATGGCGAAACGTTTTGCTGAAATGGCTGAGGTCTTTTCCAATACCGTGTACGAGCAAGCTGACAGCCTGAAGCCGGTGGCGGAAAAATTGAAACTGAAAGTCGAAACGGCATCCGGCTTGAAACGCGATTTGGATCCGCGTGCGGCGCAGAGCGCACCCTACAACAACGAACGTTTCCTCAAAGCGATATTCTCTGATGAAACCATCAAGAACAAACGCAATTCCGAGGCGGTCGAAGTGGCACCGAATGTGTTGATGGCGGGTCGCGTTGTCGAATACAAACCGAAGACCATGCGGCCTTTTGACGAAGTCAAAGCTGGCATCAAGGCGCGCGTGTCAATGGAAGAAGCGACCAAGCTCGCCAAGCTGGAAGGCGAAGCGCGTCTGGCTAAATTGCAGGCGGGTAGCGATGCAGCAGGTTTTGCCGATACCCGAATTGTTTCGCACGCCAAGCGACAGGCGGTGCATCCCGTTGTGCTTGACGCCGTCATGCGCGCGGATACGCGCAAGCTACCCGCCTACGTGGGCGTCGAAGTGCCGCTCCAAGGCTACGGTATTTATCGCGTGACGAAAGTCACGCAACCGGCAGTGAACAATGACGTTCGCATCGCAGAACGTAGACAGTTGAGCGGCATCCTGTCGCAGCAAGAAATGGCGGCATACGTCGAAGCACTCAAGCAAAAAGCCAAGGCAGAAGTGCTCAAACCTGCAAAGGCGGCTGAGAGCAAAAGCTGAGCATGGCGAACAACATTCCCTTTCTGGACGAGATCGGTCTCGAGGTCGTCAGCATGGCTGACGGCCAGTCCGAAGTGGCGCTGGACATCTCACTCCGGCATACCAACAGCTGGCAAGTCATGCACGGTGGCGTGACAATGACGTTGCTCGACGTGTGCATGGCGCGCGCGGCGCGTTCGCTTGATCCGCAAGCGACCAGCACGGCGACGGTCGAAATGAAAGTCAGCTTTTTCCAGCCTGGCGGACATCCCGGCGAGCGCATGATCGCCAAGGGACGTGTTCTGCACAAATCCACGACGATGTATTATTGCGAAGGTGATGTGTGGCGCGACGACAAGCTTGTCGCCAAGGCGATGGGTACTTTTAAATTGATGCGCCGCGATGATGTCGCCCGCAAACTGAAAAACAGGTAGTCACGCTTGCCTGTTGGTGTTCGTCTCCCGAACGGTTTTGTTTCGTTATTCGGTCGACTTATTCTGCTGAATAAGCGCCGATCGGGCGGTTATCGATCAGCGTGAGAAAACCTTTCACCAGACGATACGCGGCCCAAATCCAGGCGCCAAACCAGCACAGCAGCGCCAGCGGAATGCCCACCATGGTGAGGAAGAGTAAATAGCCCAGTACAAACAAGCCTAGCGTCCACCAGAACGTCCGGATCAGCCACGTGTGATGACCGTGTACGAAGGTGCCTACAGAGTCGTCTCGTTTGACGTAATTCGCGATCAGCGGAATCCACGAAAACATGCCCATTCCGAGCACCAGGCTGGCTGCGTGCAGGATGTAGATCCAGAAAGCCAATTTTTTGATGGATTGGGTTTGTTCGTCCAGAACGATTTTGGTGGCCATGATGTTGTGACGGTATTTTTCGGAAAGGCCGCTTAGGGCAATCTTGATATGGACATGCAAGTCGGACAACATTTCCTCTCAAGATTAAATATTGTGCCACAGTCAGAAGGGGAAAGCCTGATTTGTTCCTTAAACTCGGTGAGTTGAGTAGTGAAACGCAGACGATGTGTTGTTTCTGTTCCTTGGCATTTGCTTTGTGCGGGAGAGGGGGTAAGCGGCGCTACCCCACCAACGACTTGATCGTATTCTTCAACTGCGTCACCCGGGCCGCCAAATCCGGCATGTCGGCAGTGATGCGCAGTTTGTCCTGGCCGTTCAGCTTGATGTGGCGATTCTTTTGCACTAGTTGAATGACGCGCAAGCCGTCAATGGGCGGGTTGGGTTTGAAGTGCAGCACGGCGGCGTCGGTGTGCGCATCGATCTTGATGATGCCAACCGTTGCTGCCAGCACGCGCAGACGATGCGTTTCGATCAGCGAGCGCACTTGATTGGGCAAGTCGCCGAATCGGTCCACCAATTCTTCCTGCAAGTCGTCAATCGCTTCCTGGTTTTCGCAATGGGCGAAGCGTTTGTAGATCGACAGGCGTTCGTTGACGCCGGGGCAGAAATCGGTGGGTAACAGCGCGGGAACGTGCAGATTGATTTCGATGGCGTTTTGCGTCGGTGCATCGAAGTCCGGCGTTTCTCCCGCCTTGAGCGCACGCACGGCTTCTTTGAGCATGTCGGAATACATTTGAAAACCGATTTCCTGGATTTGCCCGGATTGGTTTTCGCCGAGGACTTCGCCTGCGCCGCGAATTTCCAGATCGTGCATGGCGAGGAAAAAGCCGCTGCCGAGGTCTTCCATTTGCCGGATCGCGTCGAGTCGCCGTTGCGCCTGTTTCGACAGGCTGTTCATGTCATGCACAAGCAGATACGCATAGGCTTGATGATGCGAACGCCCGATGCGCCCACGCAACTGGTGCAATTGCGCCAGCCCGAATTTGTCGGCGCGGTGCATGATCATGGTGTTCGCACTCGGCACGTCGATGCCGGTTTCGATGATGGTGGTGCACAACAGCAGGTTGTAACGCTTGGCGACAAAGTCACGCATCACGCGTTCCAGATCGCGCTCGTGCATTTGTCCATGAGCCACGCCAATGCGCGCTTCGGGTAGTAATTCCTGAAGTTGCTCGCGGCGGTTTTCGATGGTTTCGACTTCATTGTGCAGAAAATAAACCTGGCCGCCGCGTTTCAATTCGCGCTGACAGGCTTCGCGGATAATGGATTCGCTTTCGCTGCGCACGAAGGTCTTGATGGATAATCGCTTTTGCGGCGCGGTGGCGATGATCGAAAAGCCGCGCAAGCCTTCAAGGGCCATGCCGAGCGTGCGCGGAATCGGCGTCGCGGTCAGCGTGAGCACGTCCACGTTGGCGCGCAAGGATTTGAGCGCTTCTTTCTGGCGCACGCCGAAGCGGTGTTCTTCGTCGATCACCACCAGTCCCAGTCGCTGGAACTTCACATCGGGCGAGAGCAGTTTGTGCGTGCCGATGACGATGTCGATGCTGCCATCTTCCAGCCCGGCGATGGCTTTGGCCACTTCCTTGGCTGTGCGAAAACGCGAGAGTTCGGCAATGCGCACCGGCCAGTCGGCAAAACGGTCGGCAAAGGTTTGTGCGTGCTGTTCGGCCAGCAGCGTCGTTGGCGCGAGAATTGCCACTTGCTTGCCGCCCATGACGGCGATGTACGATGCGCGCAAGGCCACTTCGGTTTTGCCAAAGCCGACGTCGCCGCACACCAAGCGATCCATGGGTTCGCCCGAGGTCATGTCCCGGACAACGGCATTGATGGCTTCGGCCTGATCCGGCGTTTCTTCAAAACCGAAGCTGGCGGCAAAGTCTTCGTAATCGCGCAGGGAGAAACGGAAAGCATGGCCTTGACGCAACGCGCGCCGCGCATACAGGTCGAGCAATTCCGCTGCGGTGTCATGCACTTGTTCCGCCGCACGCTGCTTGGCGCGATCCCATTGTTCGGAGCCGAGCGTGTGCAAGGGGGCATCGTCCGGCGAGGCGCCCGCATAGCGTGAAATGACGTGCATTTGTGAAACGGGTACGTACAGTTGCGCATCGTCAGCGTAGCGAATGTGCAGGAACTCTGTTTCGCCTTCGCCCATGTCCATGCTGATCAAACCCGCATAACGACCGATGCCATGTTTGGCGTGCACGACTGGATCGCCGATTTTGAGTTCGGACAGATCGCGCAGCATCGTATCGACTTGCGTCGTGCTTTCTTGCTTGCGCTGGCCGACACGGCGACCGGACCCGGCATACAGTTCCGTTTCGGTGATGAAGGCGAGATTGCCCAGCGCTTCACTGAGCGCAAATCCGGCTTGCAGCGGCGCGATGCCGAACATGGGTGATGCACTGTTTGCGGCGAAATCGGCGAAGCTGTTGCAAGGCGTGACGGCGAAATCGAATTCGCTGAAATACTGCAGCAGGGTTTCGCGGCGGCCCGGCGATTCGGCGCAGATCATCACGCGGCGTCCGGGTTTTTCGAGGTAGGCGCGCAGGTTCGCCAACGGATCAGGCGCGCGACGATTGACGGCCACATCAGGCAAGGGCGACGATAGTTCGGACGGTTCGGCGTCGGGGCGAATGATCCAGCGGCCATGCACTTTGGCGAGCGAAAAGAAATCTTCGTCGTATAAAAACAAACGCTCCGGCGGCAGGACGGGGCGCTCGATGTCTGCCTTCAAAAAATCGTAGCGATTGCGGGTGTCGGTCCAGAAACGTTTGATGGACTCATCAATGTCGCCGATCAGCGCCAGGCTGGCGGTTTCCGGCAAATAGTGAAAGAGCGTGGACGTTTCGTCGAAAAAGAGCGGGAGGTAATATTCGATCCCAGCCGAAGCAATGCCGCTCGCAATATCGCGATAAATGACGGAACGCGTCGGATCGCCTTCGATGGCTTCGCGCCAGCGGCTGCGAAAAGCCGTGCGCGAGGCTTCATCCATCGGGAATTCGTGTCCCGGCAAGAGGCGTACTTCGTTGACCGGATGGAGCGAGCGTTGCGAATCCACGTCGAAGGTACGGATCGATTCGATGGTGTCGCCGAACAAATCCAGGCGATACGGCACCGCCGAGCCCATCGGAAACAAATCGATGAGGCCGCCGCGCAGCGAGTACTCACCCGGCGACATGACTTGCGGCACCGGGTCGTAACCAGCCAGCGTGAGTTGTGCGCGCAAGCGTTCTTCGTTCAGCGATTCGCCTTGTTTGAACCAGAAGGTGTGGGCGGCGAGAAAAGCGGGCGGGGCGAGACGCAACAGCGCGGTGGTGGCCGGTACAATCAAGACATCGCAGCGGTCGTTGATCACTTCATATAGCGCCGCCAGACGCTTGGAAACCAGGTCCTGATGGGGCGAAAACGTATCGTAGGGCAGGGTTTCCCAGTCGGGGAGCAGGCAACAGCGCAGGGCGTGATTTTCTGCGCTATCGTCCGCCACGCCGTTTTGAGGGGCAAACCACGGTATTTCTTCCAGCAGGCGCTGGGCATCGGTCGCATGTGCCGTCATGATGACCAGCATGCGTTTTTGTGATTTCAGTTCCGCGGCGGTTTGCGCAAGCAGGAAGGCGTCTGCCGACCCATGCAAGGCAGGCAAGGCAAAACGGTGGCCGGGTTGGGGAAGTGTTTTTTTCAGGTCAAAAGACATGACGGGACAGCGGATTTCTCATGACATTCGCCCGTTTGTTGTCTCGGGCAATAACTTGCTACAATCAAGCTTGCCATTATAGCCTTTAGTGCCATTTCGGTCCCAAGGCCCATCCAAATCATCCCATGACCCCATCACGCTACTTCGCCCTGATTCCCGCCGCCGGTGTAGGGGCGCGTATGGGAGGCGAGTTGCCCAAGCAGTACTTGCCCCTCGCAGGCAAACCGATGCTTGCCCATGTCGTGGAGGTCTTTCTCGCGCATCCGAAGATTGATCATGTTTTTGTTGTGGTGAGCGAAAATGACGGTTGGGTTGACAGTGTGTTGCCGGGAGAAGCTGGCGGCGTCACGGTGCTGCGCTGCGGCGGCGCGACCCGGCGCGATTCGGTGCTGGGCGGTTTGCGCGCGATACGCGAACTGGTGGAGTCGAATGACTGGATGCTGGTGCATGATGCGGCCCGTCCTGGCATCACGACGGAACTGATTAGCAAACTGATGACAGAAGTTGCAGACGATCCCGTTGGCGGATTGCTCGCTTTGCCCGTGACCGATACCGTCAAACGGCAGGAAGCCGACAAGGTGACGACCGTCTCCCGTGAGGGCTTGTGGTTGGCGCAAACCCCGCAAATGTTTCCCTACGCGATTTTACGGCGTGTGCTGCAACTGGTGCCTGATGTGACGGATGAGTCGAGCGCGATGGAATCCGTCGGATTAATGCCGAAACTCGTCGAAGGTCATTTGCGCAACAGTAAAGTGACGCGTCCGTCCGACAAGGAAATGGTCGAGTTATTTTTAAGAACCTAAATTTCTTAAGAGCCTGCGGTGGAAAAATACGGATATCTAATTGGCGTCGTTATGTTGGGTATTTGTGGTGCATTTTTGGTCTATTTGCGTAGACCCAGTCGAGTCCCACGATCTCGCCGAGGATGGATTGACTACCTGTTGCTCTGGCCGATTCTTCTTGATAGAGATGCGAAGTCACGAGAAGGACGATTTTTTACGCGGCGTGAGTGGGTTGGCTGGCTCTTGTTTGTTGTAATTGTTGTGCTTGCCATAGTATTTACCTAGAATGCTAGAGGTACCTAAATCTCTGAAGTCCAATTCTTTGAGATATTGAGAAAATGTTTTCCTTTCGCATCGGACAAGGTTACGACAGTCACAAACTGGTGACAGGACGCAAGCTGATCATCGGCGGCGTCACTATTCCGCACACGATGGGGTTGCTCGGCCATTCCGATGCCGATGTGCTGCTGCATGCCATCACCGACGCGATATTGGGTGCAGCAGCTTTGGGCGATATCGGCCGACACTTCCCCGATACGGACGAGCGTTTCAAAGGTGCGGATTCGCGCGTGTTGTTGCGCGAATCCGTCAAGCGTGTCGCGGCCGCAGGCTATGTCATCGGCAACATCGATGCCACCATCATTGCGCAAGCGCCCAAAATGGCACCGCACATTCCCGGCATGATTGAAAACATCGCGAGCGATTTGGGCGTTTCAATCAACCAGGTTAACGTCAAGGCCAAGACGAACGAGAAGATGGGATTTGTCGGTCGGGAGGAAGGCGTGGTGGCAGAAGCTGTTGCGCTGCTTTATCTGGCCAAGGCTTGACGTTAAACGCGTTTAGCGGCGCATGACATCCGCGCCTTTCGGTACCACGAATTTGAACAAGCCCGGTTTGATCGCGGGATTTTTCTCAATGCGCTTGAAATGGAGTACAGAAACCTGACCGAAGGAGTCATGCAGCTCCATGGCGCTCAGCGTCCCATCGCGCAGACCGATGCGGATTTTTTCAAATGAAGAGTCGGATTTCGGCGTGACGTCCAGCCATGCCAGTCCCTCCTTGGTGCCCCCTTCCTTGAAAGTGAAATGCTTGTCGAGATTGGGACTGCCAAAGAGAATGGCGGCCGGGTTGGAGCCAATCGATGCACCCAGTTTCTTGATGGTGACTTGATTCAAATCCTTGTCGTACAGGTAAAGCTTGTTGCCATCTGCCTGGATCACCTGGTGGTAGGGTTTGGTGTACGTCCAGATAAATTTGCCCGGACGAGAAAAAATGAAGGTACCGGAGGCGGGATTGGATGCTTTGGTTTCGCCATCCAGTGTGGCGATCTTGCGTTGCGTGAATTCGCCTTTGGCCGATTTCGTCGAAGCGACGAAAGTTTTGAACTGGTCCAGTGCCGATGCGAAAGCAAGTGTCGGGATCAGAATGAGAAGTGCGATGCCGTTTTTGATGGCGGAGCGTGACATGATGCTGTTTTCCTTATTCGGTTTTGGTGTGCGGTACCAGAATATCCCGGTTGCCGTTGGAACGCATCGGCGAAACCACGCCGTTTTGTTCCATTTGATCCATCAATCGTGCGGCGCGCGGATAGCCGATGCCGAGGCGGCGTTGCACGAAGGTGGTTGAAGCGCGACCGGTTTCGAGCACGCAGGCCACGGCGCGATCATACAGCGCGTCGGTTTCGCCCCCGTTGCCTCCTTCGACACCCATCAGGCTGTTGTCGGCGCGATCGCCATCGAGAATGTCCTCGATGTAATTGGGCGCACCTTGCTGTTTCAGATGGCTGACGACACGATGCACTTCGTCGTCAGAGACAAATGCACCGTGCACGCGTACCGGCATGCCGCTGCCCGGCGGCAGATAGAGCATGTCGCCCATGCCAAGCAGCGATTCTGCGCCCATTTGATCGAGAATGGTGCGTGAGTCGATTTTGCTGCTGACTTGAAACGCGACGCGTGTCGGAATGTTCGCCTTGATCAAGCCGGTAATGACATCGACCGAAGGGCGCTGTGTGGCCAGAATCAGGTGAATGCCGGCGGCTCGTGCTTTTTGTGCGATGCGAGCGATCAATTCTTCGACCTTCTTGCCGACGACCATCATCAGGTCGGCCAGTTCGTCGATGATGATGACGATGGCAGGCATGGTTTCCAGCGGCTCCGGATTTTCCGGCGTGAGGCTGAACGGGTTCGGAATGAACTCTTCGCGTTTGCGGGCCTCGGTAATTTTGTTGTTGTAGCTGGAAAGATTGCGCACGCCCATATGCGACATCTTGCGATAGCGGCGATCCATTTCCTCGACGGCCCATTTGAGCGCGTGCCCGGCCTGCGTCATGTCGGTGACGACGGGCGCGAGCAAATGCGGAATGCCTTCATAGATCGACAGTTCCAGCATTTTCGGATCGATCAGCAGCAGACGCACCTGTTGTGGATCGGCTTTGTACAGGAGTGACAGGATGGTGGCGTTGATCGCGACCGATTTGCCTGAGCCGGTGGTGCCGGCGATGAGCATGTGCGGCATGCGTGCGAGATCCACGACGACCGGATTGCCCGCGATATCCTTGCCCAGCGCAATCGTCAGTAAAGAAGAACTGTCATTGTAGACTTTGGAGCCGAGAATTTCCGTGAGGCGCACCACTTGCCGTTTCGCGTTTGGCAATTCCAGTCCCATGTAATTCTTGCCCGGAATCGTTTCCACAACGCGCACGGAGGTGAGCGCCAGAGAGCGCGCGAGATCGCGCGCGAGATTGACGATGGTGCTGCCTTTGACACCCACATCCGGATCGATTTCGTAGCGCGTGATTACGGGGCCGGGGTACGCCGCCACGACTTTGGCAGAGACACCAAAGTCGGTGAGTTTTTTCTCGATTAAGCGGCTGGTGAATTCCAGCGATTCCACGCTGATGGCTTCCTGGGTGTTGGGTGCGGGGTCAAGCAGCATCAGCGGTGGCAAATCGCCTTCCTGCAGTTCGACAAACAGGGCGGTTTGCTTTTCTTTTTCGACACGTTCGGATTTCGGCACGGAGACGACCGGCAGTTCGATCTTGATCGGCGGATGTTCGACGATGCGCGCACGCTCCTGCACGATGGCGTCTTCCCGTTTGACCGAGGCGACTTGCCCCATCTTGCGATCGGCGCGTGCGGCAAGCCAGTTGCGGAACCAGAGAATGGTGTTCTCGATACCGCCGCCAACTTTTTCAGCGACTTGCAGCCAGGAGACCTGGAAAAACAGACTGAATCCCAGAATCAGCATCACGAGCAGGACCAGGGTGGAACCGTTGAATCCCAAAATCCGCTCGGCCAATGCTCCGACGGCCGCTCCCAATACGCCGCCAGGCTTGGTGGGCAATTGGGCTTTCAGCGTGTACATCCGCAAAAATTCGATAGCGGGGCTGCTAGTGATGAGCAGGAGCAATCCGAGGCCACGAACTGGATTCTCGAAGCGGTGTTTGGGAGGCGGCGTTTCGCGTAGCAGCAGGCGACGCGTGAATTTTTTGAAATTACGCCAGTTGACGTGCAGCAGGATGAGGCTCCACCACCAGGCGGAGAAACCGAAAACGAAGAGCAACAAATCGGAAAGATAAGCGCCCAGGCGCCCCCCCCAGTTGCCCACCTTCTTCACGGCGTTGGCGTGTGACCAGCCGGGGTCAGTCTGGGAATACGTCAACAGGATCAACACCAGATAAACGGTCAGCGCAGCCAGCACGAACATGCCGGCTTCCGAAAGCAGGCGCCGGAGTCGGTCCGGCATGGGGTTTTCCTTGGGCGGCGGGGAATGTCGGGTGTAGGCAGTGCTGGGTCGATTCATGGATTTCGCTAGATGTCTGTGGGGGCGGTGTTCCACAGCCCATTCGTCTATAATCTTACCCAGTTTTTGAGTAGATGAGAAATATTCACGAAAAACGCCTGACAGGATGTTGGCATTTTGTCGATCATTCCACTCCAACCCTTCACCACAGAGAAGCACTATGCCCAATAGCAAGCATGCCCACGTTCTGATTCTTGGTTCTGGCCCGGCCGGCTACACAGCGGCAGTTTACGCTGCGCGCGCCAATTTGAATCCGGTTTTGGTGACGGGTGCCGAAATGGGCGGGCAGTTGATGACGACGACCGAAGTCGAAAACTGGCCCGCCGATCCGCTGGGGGTACAAGGTCCGGAATTGATGCAGCGTTTTCAACAGCATGCCGAGCGCTTCAATACCAAAATGATCTTCGATCATATCCATACGGCGAAGCTTTCTGAAAAGCCGATGCGTCTCATTGGGGATAGCAGCGAATACACATGCGATGCCTTGATCATTGCGACGGGTGCCTCTGCGCAATATCTGGGCTTGCCATCCGAAGAAACCTTCATGGGCAAGGGCGTGTCCGCTTGCGCGACGTGTGACGGATTTTTCTATCGCGGCAAGGATGTGGCGGTGGTCGGCGGCGGCAATACGGCCGTGGAAGAAGCACTCTATCTGTCGAACATTGCGTCGAAAGTGACGCTCATCCATCGTCGTGACAAGTTCCGCGCAGAACCCATTCTGCTCGATCGCCTGATGGCCAAAGTGGCCGAAGGGAAGATCGTGCTCGAAACCCATCGCACGCTGCAGGAAGTCGTCGGTGACGAATCCGGTGTGACCGGACTCAAATTGCAGTCCACACAGGGTGCCAGCGTCAAGGAGATATCGGTGCATGGCGTGTTCATTGCCATTGGCCACAAGCCCAATACCGACATTTTTAAAGGCCAACTGACGATGATCAACGGCTACATCAAGACCGGTATTGGACCAGAAGGTATGCATACGGCGACAAATGTGCCGGGCGTGTTTGCGGCGGGCGACGTACAGGATTTCATTTATCGTCAAGCCATTACCAGTGCCGGTACCGGCTGCATGGCAGCCTTGGATGCCCAGCGTTATCTGGAGTCGTTGGGTGTCTGATCAGGAGCGTGACGATGTCCAAGTCTTTCAAGGATCTCTCGAATTTAAAAGGACTCGGTAAGGTGCTCAAACAGCAGCGGGAAGTGGATGAAGCTGCCGAGCGCGAACGCGCGCGTCGTGAAAAGGATGCACAACGCGAAGCCGATGTATTCCGCCAGGCGGTGGGGGACGTGAAGCCGCTCCCGCCGCAAAATCGCGCAGCGGTTGCCGGTGCGCCGCCCTCTCCGGTTGCGCATCAGCGACAGGCGGATGATCGCGAAGCCTTGCGAGCGTCCATGTCGGATGAGTTCGATGTGACAACTTTGCTCGATGTGGATGCCGAGTTGAGTTACACCCGTCCGGGCGTGGGGTCGGATGTGGTGCGCAAGTTGCGAAAAGGGCATTGGGTGATTCAGGATGAATTTGACTTGCATGGCATGCGGCGCGATGAAGCGCGACAGGCACTGGCCGATTTTTTGCGCGAGGTGACGCGTCGCGGCTTGCGGTGCATCCGCATCGTGCACGGCAAAGGCCTAGGATCGGTCAACAAGGAGCCGGTACTCAAAGGCATGGTGCACAAGTGGTTGGTGCAAAAAGAGGAAGTGATTGCTTTTTGCCAAGCCAAGGCGGTGGATGGCGGATCAGGAGCCGTGATTGTGTTATTGAAGGGGCGGGGTTGACACCCGGTGTATCATTACTGTTTGGGGCAGTTTTTGACGTGCGGTGCGTCGGTTATTAACAGTAAGTCATGTGGCAAAAGGAAAATCGGGATGCAGAGAATCGGAATGGGTTCGGGAATCAAAAAATGGGGCAAACTGCTTTGCGCGATGATGTTGGGCATGGCGGTGCTGACGGGCTGCGTCGGTGGTGCAGAGCAAGAAAAGGAAATGCTCACCAAGGCAAAAAGCGGGGATGCTGAATCACAGTATCAGCTGGCCAGAATTTATTTTGAAGGTAACGGCGTTGATCAAAGCGACCGCAAAGGCGCTTTCTGGGTGCGCAAGGCTGCCGACCAGGGTCACACCATGGCGCAAGGCGACTTGGGCATGATGTATGCGCTGGGCGTGATGGTTCGCAAAGACAATGTTGAAGCCATCAAGTGGCTGACCTTGTGTTCGGAAAAGGGTACCTATGGCCCGGCAACCCGTTTCATGAAAGATTTGGAAGAAACGATGAAGCCCGAAGATGTTCAGAAGGGCAAGCAACTGTCTGCGCAATGGAAGTCGAAGACTGAATAAAATCGGTTAACGAAACAAAAAAGGCACGAACTTCGTGCCTTTTTTTATGCCCGCGGTTTATGCCCGCGGAGCGGGTTAGATCGCTTCTGCGCCTGTTTCGCCGGTACGGATGCGAATGACTTGTTCCACATTCTGCACAAAAATCTTGCCGTCGCCAATTTTGCCGGTGCGCGCCGATTTGATGATGGCCTCAATGGTTTGTTCGGCCATGTCGTCGTCCACCACGACTTCAATTTTCACTTTGGGCAGAAAATCGACCACATATTCCGCACCGCGATACAGTTCGGTATGGCCTTTTTGACGGCCAAAGCCTTTAACATCGGTGACGGTCAGGCCGGTAATGTTGACTTGCGACAGCGCTTCGCGCACTTCGTCGAGTTTGAACGGCTTGATGATGGCAGTGATTTGTTTCATGGAAAACTCCCCGTTAATGGAATGCAGCGCTGAGGCATTGTAAAGCATTATTCCCGATATTTCGACGTAATCGGATAACGCCAGTCTCGTCCGAAGCTGCGATGCGTCACCCGGATCCCCACCGGTGATTGACGGCGTTTGTATTCGTTGATGCGGATCAGGTGTGTCACGCGCTGCACGGTGGCAGCGTCGTAACCAGCTGCCACGATTTCGGCGACGCTGTTGTTTTCTTCCATGTACATTTGCATGATTGGATCGAGCACTTCATACGGCGGCAACGAATCCTGATCGGTCTGGTTCGGCTTGAGTTCCGCAGACGGCGCGCGCGTGAGAATGCGCTGCGGGATCACATTGGAAATCATGTTTCGGTAATGGCACAGGCGGTAGACCAGCGTTTTGGCGATATCCTTGATGACGGCAAAGCCGCCCGCCATGTCGCCGTACAGGGTGCAGTAACCGACGGCCATCTCGCTCTTGTTGCCGGTGGTGAGCACGATGGGTCCGAATTTGTTCGAGAGCGCCATCAGCAAGGTGCCGCGGATGCGGGCCTGGATGTTTTCTTCGGTCGTGTCTTCATTGCGACCGCGAAATTCGGATGCCAGCGCGTTGTTGAAGGCGGCAAAACAACCGCTGATGGGAATTTCGCTGTATTTCACACCGAGCCGTCGCGCCATTTCTTTCGCGTCGTCAATCGAAATGTCGGCGGTATAAGGCGAAGGCATCATGACCGCTTGCACGCGTTCGGCGCCGAGTGCATCGACGGCAATCGCCAGCACCAGCGCCGAATCGACGCCGCCCGACAGGCCGACAATCGCGCCCGAAAAACCATTCTTGCCGATGTAGTCGCGCACGCCCAGCACCAGCGCGTGGTACACCATGACTTCCAGCGCGCGGTCGCCGTCGAAAGAATTCTTGCGCGGCGTGGCGCCATCGAATGCGACGATTTGCCAGTCTTCCTGGCAGTGCAGTAGTTGTGCACACAATTCGCCTTTCTGGTTCATCGCAAACGAATTGCCGTCGAAGATCAATTCATCCTGCCCGCCGACGAGATTGGCATAGAGGAGCGACATGCCTTGCGAGAGCACGTTCTCGCGCATCCGGTCATAGCGCACATGCTGCTTGTGCATGTGATACGGTGAACCGTTGAGAATCAGCAGTACCTCGGCACCCGCTTGCTTCGCGCGCGCCGGTGCGTGCGGAAACCAGCAGTCTTCGCAAATGTTCAGACCGAGCTTGACGCCTTTCACTTCAAAGACGAAAGGCGCATCGCTGGAAGCGAAATAGCGTTTTTCATCGAAGACGGCGTCATTCGGCAGGTCGTGCTTGCAATAAGTGCCCAGCACGGTGCCGTTGACGATGACGGAAGCTGCGTTGTAGCGATCTTCGCCACGCTGGATCGGGAGTCCCACCACGACGTGCACATCTTTCAGATCGGAGAGTTCCGCCGTCAACGCTTCAAAAGTTTGCTGGGTCAGGTCGTAGAAGGCATGGCGCAGCAGGAGATCTTCGGGGGGGTAGCCGGAGAGGGAAAGCTCCGGCGTGAGCACCACGTCGGCCCCTTGGGCGGCGGCGCGGCGGGCAAATTCGACGATTTTGGCGCGATTGCCAGCGAAATCGCCGACTGTGCTGTTCATCTGCGCGATGGCGATTTTGAGCGTCATGGTCGGGAAAGTGTCAGGTAGATGGTGGGATTATCGCACGCGTGGTAAGAATTGCTAAACACCAGGGGCTCTCCCGTACGGCCCTGAATACGGGTAAAATCCTGTTTTTGCACCATTTTGGCGACAAACTTTATGCAATACGTCTCCACCCGCGCGGGCAAGCGTAGTTCTGCCGCCCCCCGTACCTTTTCCGAAATCCTGCTGGAAGGCCTGGCGCCGGACGGCGGCCTGTATTTGCCGGACGCGTATCCGCGAGTGAGCGGCAATGAGCTGAACGCATGGCGCAAGCTGTCTTATGCGGATCTGGCGTTTGAAATTCTGAAGAAATTCGCGACCGATATCCCGGAAGCGGATTTGAAAGCGCTGACGCACAAGACCTACACGCCGGAAATTTATTGCAACGCCCGCAAGCCGGAAGATGCGCAACAGATCACGCCGCTGTATCCGCTGGAAAAAATCGGCGACGGCCAGATTGTTTTGCAAGCTTTATCGAATGGCCCGACGCTGGCCTTCAAGGACATGGCGATGCAACTACTCGGCAATCTGTTTGAGTATGCGCTGGCGAAACAGAATGCGGAGCTGAATATTTTCGGCGCAACATCGGGTGACACGGGTAGTTCCGCAGAGTATGCGATGCGAGGCAAAAAAGGCATTCGCGTCTTCATGCTGTCGCCGCACAGAAAGATGAGCGCGTTCCAGACCGCGCAAATGTTCAGCTTGCCAGACCCGAACATTTACAACATCGCCGTGGAAGGCGTGTTCGACGATTGTCAGGACATGGTGAAAGCAGCGTCGAACGATTTGCCGTTCAAGGCCAAGCAAAAGATCGGCACCGTCAATTCGATCAACTGGGCGCGTGTAATCGCGCAGGTCGTGTATTACTTCCGCGGCTATCTGGCCGCAACGACATCGAACGATCAAAAAGTCTCATTCACCGTCCCGTCCGGCAATTTTGGGAACATTTGTGCGGGTCACATCGCTCGCATGATGGGGCTGCCGATCGACAAGTTGGTGGTGGCCACCAACGAAAACGACGTGCTCGACGAATTTTTCCGCACCGGCAGGTATCGCGTGCGCAAGTCGGCCGAAACTTTCCACACCAGCAGTCCGTCGATGGATATTTCGAAAGCATCGAACTTCGAGCGATTCATCTACGATCTGGAAGATCGTGACGGCGACCGCGTGCAGGCGCTGTTCAAGCGAATCGACACGCATGGTGGTTTTGATCTTTCCGGCAATCCGGGCAGCGACGGCGGAGAGTTTGCGAAGGTGTCGCAGTTCGGTTTCGAATCCGGTAAATCCACGCATCAGGATCGCCTCAACACCATTCGTGACGTGTACAAAAAATATGGCGTGATGATCGATCCGCACACGGCAGATGGCGTGAAAGTCGCGCGTGAACACGTGCAACCGGGTGTGCCGATGATTGTGCTCGAAACCGCCTTGCCTGCGAAGTTCAACGAAACCATTCGCGAAGCGCTGGGCGTGGATGCGCCGCGTCCTGCCGGATTCGAGAAGATTGAAGCGTTGCCGCAGCGTTTTGACGTGATGCCGGTGGATGCGGAGAAGATGAAGGCCTACATCGCCTCGCGTACCGGCCTGTAATTCCGTTTTAACCCGCCCGTGGCGTCGTTGACTTCGCCTTGCCGTACTGGTCGTACTGTCTGCGGCTCGTCGCCTGGCCACGAGCACGTTGAAAACGGAATTCCACAAGCTTAGTATTTTGGAACAACAATGACGCAACCCCTCCTCACCGCGGCGCAGGCACTCGAATCGCTTCTCGCAGCGGCGACGCCCATTGTTGACATCGAAACGATTCCCACCTTTGAAGCCAACGGTCGCGTCATTGCATCGGATCAGGTGTCAACGATTGACGTACCCTCAGCCGATAATTCCGAACGTGACGGTTACGCGGTGCGCGCGGCGGAATGCGCAAGCGGATCGGCCAGTTTCAAAATTTCACAGCGCATTCCGGCCGGCCAGGTGGCGCAACCGATGAACGCAGGCACGGTAGCGCGCATTTTTACTGGCGCGATGATTCCGCCGGGTGCGGATGCAGTTGTCATGCAGGAAGATTGCGTTGCCGAGGGCGATCAGGTCACGATCAACACCAAACCAACGCCCGGAGAATGGGTGCGTCGTGCGGGCGAAGATATCCGCAAGCACAGCATTATCCTACCCAAGGGCACGCGCATCCGTCCGCAGGAGACGGGGCTGGCGGCATCGGTGGGGCTGGCGGAGTTGCCGGTCGTGCGTCGCGTGCGCGTAGCGATGTTTTCCACAGGCGACGAACTGGCGATGCCGGGCGAAGCGCTGAAACCCGGCGCGATTTACAACTCCAACCGTTTCACGTTGCGGGGCCTGTTGCAGAATCTCGGTTGCGACACCACTGATTACGGCATCGTGCCCGATACGCTCGACGCCACGCGCGCAACACTCGTGCGCGCAGCACAAACGCATGATCTGATCATCACGTCCGGCGGCGTCTCCGTCGGCGAAGAAGATCACATTCGTCCTGCGCTTGAAGCGGAAGGGCGGCTCACGATGTGGCAACTGGCGATCAAGCCCGGCAAGCCGCTCGCGTTTGGAGCGGTGAACCGGAATCAGGGTGTTGCGCACTTCATCGGGCTGCCAGGCAATCCGGTGTCGGTATTGATCGGCTTTGCACTTTTCATCAAGCCATTCATTCTGCGGCTGCAGGGCGTGCAGGATGTGGCGCTCAGGGCGTACAGCATGCGCGCGGATTTCGCCTTGACCAAGGGCGACCGCCGCAATGAATTTTTGCGCGCGCGCATCAATGCGAATGGCGGACTGGATCTGTTTCATAATCAGGGCTCCGGCGTGCTGACGTCGACGACGTGGGCAGACGGCTTGATCGACAATCCGCCAGATCGCGTGATCGCGCAGGGCGATATGGTGCGATTCCTTCCATTCAACGAGTTGCTCTACTAGATAATTTTCAAGATGAACGTCGAACTTCGCTTCTTTGCCAGCGTACGCGAGATACTTGGAACCAGTGCCGAAACTGTTTCGTTGCCGCCAGATGTGAAAACCGTCGGCGATGTGCGTCGCTTTCTGATGGCGCGTGGCGGCAAGTGGGCTGAGACACTCTCGGAAGGCAAAGCCCTGCGCATGGCGCATAACCAGCAGATGTGCGATGCTTCGACTTCCATCGCAGAAGGTTCCGAAGTGGCCTTTTTCCCCCCGGTGACGGGGGGGTAACGTATGATGCAAGCGAAGTTCGTGATTGATTTGAACACCCCCATCCTCACCTTCCCCCTCTTAGGGGGAAGGGATTTCAAAGAGTGTGCAGTCGTGAGGATTTTCTGTTCTTAAAATGAATACCAATCCAACCATCAAGTGGGAAGAAGACGGCGAGGCGCGCACCGCGCGCTGGCGTTCGGAGCGTGGCGTGCCGCCGCCGAAGCGCGTGATACTCGCAGACGACACGATGACGGCGGACACGGCCTTCCGTCTGGCGAGCGAAGGCACGGCCCTGTTGTGGTACGACGATTTTCAAAATGCGCGCCAGTTGCTTAATGCGATGGCGCGGCGCATCGACCGCAAGCCGCAGAAGAAACCTGGCAAGCTCAAACCGAAAGCCTTGGCACCCGGTGAAACGTTTCACCAGCATCGGCAAGCGCAATCGCAGCGTGCCCGCACGCTCGGCATGCTGCTGATCCCGCTGAATACCGATTACACCATCCCGCTGCGTCGTGCGCCGGAGGTGAAGCTGGCGTGTGCCGACGCCTACGGTGAACCGGATGCATCGAATGAACCGTCTGTCGTATCACTGCGCGAAATTCTCGGCTTGATCGGCGCGCACGAATGGCGCAAGAAAGGCGTACCGATCGAGGCGTTGAAAGCCAACATCCATCCGCACTATGGCGTGTTCTCGCCTGTGCGTGGCGAATACATTCAACTGGTAGCGGAAGCGCCCTTGCCGTCGCACGATTTGGCCTTCGACATCGGTACGGGCACGGGCGTGCTCGCGGCGGTGCTGGCGCGGCGGGGTGTGAGGAAAATCATTGCGACCGACACCGATCCGCGCGCGCTCGCGTGTGCGAAAGAGAATGTCGAACGCCTCGGTATTGCGAGTCAGGTCGACATCGTGCCGCAGGATATGTTTCCTGATGTGTCGAAATTTGGTCGCGCACCGCTGATTATTTGCAATCCGCCGTGGGTGCCGGCACGTCCCGTCTCGCCGATCGAGCGCGCGATTTATGATCCCGAAAATGCCATGCTATACGGTTTTCTGTCTGAACTGGCGACGCATCTCACCAAGGATGGCGAGGGTTGGCTGATTCTGTCCGATCTCGCCGAACATCTCGGCTTGCGTACGCGCGAAGCCTTGATGGGGATGATCGAAGCCAATGGCTTGCGCGTGATTGATCGGCTGGATGCGAAACCCACGCATCCGAAAGTGATGGATGCGACCGATCCGCTGCATCCCGCGCGGATGGCGGAAGTCACGTCGTTGTGGCGGTTGGCTCCCTGCTCCTGATAGGGGAAGGGATATATTGGTGCGGATTCGGTAGTGCTACCATTGCATATTCATCTTTTCTGCAAAAGATCGCTATGACTGCCCGCATCCAGACTGAAGACTTTGACCTCTCCAAAGAGGTGGCGGCGCTTCGAGCCAGCAATTCCAAGGTGGGTGCGGTGGCGGCATTCGTCGGCACGGTGCGCGACATTAACGAAGGCCAGTCTGTGTCGGAAATGGCACTGGAACACTATCCGGGGATGACGGAGCAGGCGCTGGAAGCCATCATCACCGAAGCAAAGCAACGCTGGAACATTTTTGATGCGCTGGTCATTCATCGCGTTGGCCCGCTCAAACCCATGGATCAAATTGTGCTCGCAGCGGTCACGGCCATGCATCGCGGCGAAGCCTTCGCGGCCTGCGAATTCATCATGGATTATCTGAAAACCGCTGCGCCGCTCTGGAAGAAAGAACAAACGCCGGAGGGCGGGCGCTGGGTGGATGCGCGCGAATCGGATGACAAAGCGATGAAACGCTGGCATATTAATGGTGAGGATTTTGGAGGCAAGTCATGACTTTTGTCGCAGTGGGCGTGGGCGCCGTGTTGGGCGCATGGTTGCGCTGGGGGTTGGGCGTGATGTTCAATCAGGCGCACAGTCATCTACCCATCGGCACCATCGTGGCTAACCTGGCTGGCGGGTTCATCATTGGCGTATCCGTCGCGTTTTTTAACAGCCATCCGGGTCTGGCACCGGAGTGGCGTTTGATGGTGATCACCGGCTTCCTCGGCGCGCTCACAACTTTTTCCACCTTCTCTGCCGAATCGATGCTTTTACTGCAACGCGGAGAATACCTGTGGGCAGTCGGACATTCTGCCCTGCACCTCTTTGGTTCCATTTTGTGCTGTGTGCTGGGTTTCGCGATTTATCGCACACTGGCTTCTTGAACAAGTCTACATTGTGTCGGTTTGTAAAACGCCTTATTCTCTGTAGGGGCATTGGCGTCTTCGGTGCCTCTTCTTCTTGGGGCAAACGCTCTTGGCTTGACCTAAATCACCACCCCGAATCCTTGCCATCAGCATAATTGGCTTGAAAAAGGCGCATCCCGCCCCAACATCCAGCGCATTACGTTAATTGGAGCAAGCCATGCGACAAGACAAACTAACGACCAAGCTGCAGGAAGCGCTGTCGGATGCGCGCAGTCTGGCAGTAGGCAATGACAACCAGTACATCGAACCTGTTCACATGCTGGCAGCGCTGCTGCAGCAAGACGACGGGGGTACGCGCTCGCTCTTGCAACGCGCAGGCGTGAATGTGCCCGGCCTGACGGCCGCGCTCAAGCAAGCCTTCGACCGCATGCCGAAAGTTTCCGGAACGGGCGGCGATATGCAGGTAGGCCGCGAACTGATGGCGCTGCTCAACCTTGCCGACAAGGAATCGCAAAAACGCGGCGATCAGTTCATTGCGAGCGAAATGATTTTGATGGCGCTGGTGGATGACAAATCTGAAGCCGGACGCCTCGCCAAAGAACACGGCCTCACACGCAAGGCGCTGGAAGCCGCGATCACAGCGGTGCGCGGCGGCGCGAGCGTGAACTCTGCCGAAGCGGAAAGCCAGCGCGAATCGCTGAAAAAGTACACGCTCGATCTCACCGAGCGTGCGCGCATCGGCAAGCTCGACCCGGTGATTGGTCGTGACGATGAAATTCGCCGCACGATCCAGATTCTGCAACGCCGCTCCAAAAACAACCCCGTGCTGATCGGCGAACCCGGCGTGGGCAAGACCGCGATTGTGGAAGGCCTCGCGCAACGCATCGTGAATGGCGAAGTGCCGGACAGCCTGAAAGACAAGCGCGTGCTCTCGCTCGACATGGCGGCGCTGCTTGCAGGTGCGAAGTATCGCGGCGAATTCGAAGAGCGTCTGAAAGCAGTGCTGAAAGAGCTTGCGCAGGAGGAAGGGCGCAATATCGTCTTCATCGATGAAATTCACACGATGGTCGGCGCAGGCAAGGCCGAAGGCGCGATGGACGCGGGCAACATGCTCAAACCCGCGCTGGCGCGTGGCGAACTGCATTGCGTGGGTGCGACCACGCTCGATGAATACCGCAAATACGTGGAGAAAGATGCCGCGCTCGAACGCCGTTTCCAGAAAGTGATGGTCGATGAACCGAGCGTAGAAGACACGGTCGCGATTCTGCGTGGTTTGCAGGAAAAATACGAAGTCCATCACGGTGTGGACATTACCGACCCCGCGATCATCGCGGCGGCGGAACTCTCGCATCGCTACATCACCGACCGCTTCTTGCCGGACAAGGCCATCGACCTGATCGATGAAGCGGCATCCAAGATCAAGATTGAAATCGATTCCAAGCCGGAAGTGATGGACAAGCTGGAACGCCGTTTGATTCAGTTGAAGATCGAACGCGAAGCGATGAAGAAGGAAAAAGATGAAGGGTCGCAAAAACGTCTGGCGCTGATTGAAGAAGAAATCGGCAAGCTCGAACGCGAATATGCTGATTATGAAGAAGTATTGAAATCGGAAAAGGCGGGCGTCGAAGGCACGAAGCACATCAAGGAACAGATCGACAAGGTGCGCCAGCAGGTGGAAGAAGCCAAGCGCAAGGGCGATTATCAAAAAATGTCCGAGCTGATGTACGGAGAATTGCCGGGGCTGGAAAAAGCGCTCGAACTGCAAACGAAAAAAGACGAGCAGACCGCTGACGTCGGTCCGGGCAAACCGAAACTCTTGCGCACGCAGGTGGGCGCGGAAGAAATCGCGGAAGTCGTTTCGCGCGCGACCGGCATTCCGGTTTCCAAGATGATGCAGGGCGAGCGTGAAAAGCTGCTGACCATGGAAGACGATTTGCACAAGCGCGTCGTTGGCCAGCATGAAGCGGTGGTCGCGGTATCCGAAGCAATCCGCCGTTCACGCGCAGGCTTGGGCGATCCGGGCAGGCCGTACGGTTCCTTCATGTTCCTTGGCCCCACGGGTGTGGGTAAAACGGAACTGTGCAAATCGCTCGCAGGCTTCCTCTTCGATACCGAAGAGGCGATGATCCGCATCGATATGAGTGAATTCATGGAGAAGCATTCGGTCGCGCGCTTGATCGGAGCGCCGCCGGGATATGTGGGCTATGAAGAGGGCGGCTATCTCACCGAAGCCGTGCGTCGCAAACCTTACAGCGTGATCCTGCTGGACGAGATCGAGAAGGCGCACCCGGATGTGTTCAACGTGCTGCTGCAAGTGCTGGACGATGGCCGCATGACGGATGGCCAGGGCAGAACGGTGGACTTCAAGAACACTGTGATCGTGATGACTTCCAACCTCGGTTCGCACAAGATTCAGGCGATGGAAGGCAATGACCCGGGTCTGGTGAAACTTGCGGTGATGGCCGAAGTGAAAACGCATTTCCGTCCCGAGTTCATCAACCGCATCGACGAGATTGTGGTCTTCCATGCGCTCGATGAGAAGAACATCGGTTCCATTGCACGCGTGCAGCTCAAAATTGTCGAGCAGCGTCTCGCGAAGATGGAGATGGCGATGGAAATCAGCGACGCTGCACTGCAGAAGATTGCCGAAGCCGGTTTCGATCCGGCGTACGGCGCCCGCCCGCTCAAGCGTGCGATTCAGCAATACATCGAAAACCCCATCTCACGCATGATCCTCGAAGGCAAGCTGGGGCCGAAGGATGTGGTGAAGGTTGATGTGAAGAATGGGGAATTATTTTTTGATAAGAAAATTGGATAAGCCACCTATTTCAGGATGATTCGTCCAGAAAAAAAGCCCGCAGAAGCGGGCTTTTTAGACATGAAAGCAAGATTTTGTAAAAATTTGTTGTATTTTGATGGTGAATTTTCTTTCGGTAATACTATGGACTCCTTTTTCATAATAGGATTTAGCCTTTTTTGCGCCCCCGGTCAGTTATTTTGACCGTTTTTACACCACCAAGGTGGCTGGATGATTCAAGCAAGCCGCACGACGTCGACTCGCAGTTACCGCATGGGATTGTTTTGCGGTGTGGCTGCACTCGTTGCGTTTATCATCGGCTTGGCTTTATTTACCTTGAAGCAGCTACACGACGAGGTTGGAAGACGGGTGAAGTCGTCTTCATTGGTGCTGGCTAAATCCTTGGAGCAAACGCTGCAAGGGCAGCTTGATGCGGTCAATCTGGTTTTACAGGTATCGGCCAGTGAAATCAGTCGGCAGCATAGTCGGAGAGCCCTCAACCCCCAATCCATTTCGGATTTTCTGGACGCACAGCGGAAAACTTTCGGCAAAGTGGAGATTTTGCGGGCAACCAATGCGCGAGGCGACGTCATCTCTGGGATTGACGATTTGAGTACACCGTTGAATATTTCGGATCGTGGCTATTTCACGAGTTTGAGAGATGATCCCAAGGCCGTCATGCTCATCAATACTCCCTTGATCTCACGTACCAGCAAGCAGTGGATCTGGGTCTTTGCTAGGCGTATCAATGCGCCAGATGGTTCATTTCTCGGTATTGTTTACGGCGCGAAGACGGTCGAATCGATAAACCAATTGTTTACTCAACTTGGGTTGCGGGAGAGTAATCTTATTTCATTGCGCGATGCCGACAAGCAGCTGATTGCACAATATATCGCGCCGGACAGGTATTTTTCACCAGGTGACAATGACGCCATGGAGCCATCGCAGGAAATGGCGTTGAAGGATAATCCAGACGAAGGACACTATTCCTGCTCGGAATCCCATATTGACGGTATTGCGCGCGACCACGTCTACAGACGCAATACGCATTATGGATTTCTGGTTGATGTCGGCATAAATCGCCGGGTGGCCTATTCCGCTTGGCGCCAGCAAGCTGTGTTAATCGGTGGATTCTCGCTGGCCTCTATTTTTGTGCTGATGGTTTCAGTCTTTCATATTAGCCGTGGGTGGCGCCGTCAGGAAGCGAGTCTGGATGCGCTTGCGACCAGCCAAGCGATGCTGGAGGACGCGCAAAAAATTGCCAGCATCAGCAGCTATAGCTACGATTTGCAGACTGACAATTGGAACGGCACGGGCGCAATTCGGGAAATCCTGGGGATCGAGCCGGACTTTCCCACCGACAGTCAAGGCTGGCTTAGCCTGATTGCTCCCGAATATCGTGAAAAATTGAGGTTGCGACTCAACGCCGCTGTTGAGCAAGGTGTTCCGTTCAATGAGGAATATCCGGTTATTTCGCGCAAAAACGGACAGGTGCATTGGTTACATCATCGGGCGGCGGTGCAGGCCGATTTGGATGGAAAGCCTACGTTGATATTTGGCGCGCTCCAGGACATCACGGAAAGAAAGCGGACGGAAGATGCGTTGAGGGATGGTAACGAGATACTGCAAAGCATATTGAGCACAACGCTGGATGGCGTTTGGCGTCTTGATGGCCAGGGTAAAATCATCGATGTCAACCAGGCTTGCTGCGAGATGACGGGCTATAGTCGTGAGGAACTGTTGCGGATGCGGGTGTCAGAAGTGGATGCGATGCGCTCCGCACAAGATGTGCTCGATCGCATTCAATACGTTGCAGAAAACGGGCAAGCATTGTTCGATACCCGCCTTCGTCGCAAGGACGGCAGTTTCGTGGACGTTGAGGTAAGCGCCAGTTACAGGAATATTCGGGGTGGACAGGTTGTGGCCTTCATGCGTGACATCACTGAGCGCAAACGCATCGAGGAGGAACTCCAGCGCATGGCCACCACGGACGGGCTAACCGGCGTGCTCAATCGGCGGCATTTCATGTTGCTGGCGGAAAGGGAGTATGCGCGAGCGTTGCGCATGAAACTTGAAATGGCGGTGGTATTGATCGATATTGATCACTTCAAGGAAATTAACGATCATTACGGGCACGCAGCTGGCGACCAAGCGATATTGGCACTCGTCGATGTGTTCAAGGTAAGCATCCGGCAGATAGACGTTTTCGCTCGACTGGGGGGTGACGAATTTGTGTTGCTGCTTCCCGGTTCAACGACAGAGCAGGCGGTTCATGTGTTGAAGCGCGTTCAGTTGGCTTTGCAGTTGTGTCAAGTTGATTCAGCTGAAGGGAGCTTCGCTGTCACTATCAGCGCGGGCGTAACGAGTCTTTTATCTGAAAATGATTCCTTGAGTGGGATGCTTGAACGGGCTGATCAGGCGCTGTACGAAGCCAAAGAATCGGGGCGTAACTGTATCAGCTGGTTGTAAATTAAAGATCTCAGGCTTGATTTGATTTTGAAAAGCGAAGCCTCTTTCTGCCCCTCCCTTCTCACCTTTTCCGCAAAGACGTTTTCACTGTTTTGATTTTGCTGTAGTGCAAAGATGGCGCAGGCGCATGACAAACATGAGCTCGACAGAATCAGCAGCGCATGATTTTTGGAATTAATAGGGTCAGCATCACTTAATTTAAAAAACGGAGCGGACTCCTTTTAAGTTAAATGTTGATCGTTACACGCTGAACGAAAAAGTCTGTTTCGATGGTAATTGGTGCCGAGCCAAAATGGCAGGCGCCCATTTTTTCATGACTCGTCATGCGCGTGTGACATGGCATTCAGCATGCTTGTCCGTTCGGCATTCAATTTAACGCAATCTTAACAAACAACCCTTTGACAGCTTTCTTGTGGGGCGTCATTCGGTAAAAATTCCGGATATGCAGGGAATTTACTGCCTTGTTTGCGGATTTGGGAAGGGTGCCCTGATCATAGAATTCGCACATTGAAATCTACGCAAGGGTCCTATATGGCTTTCCCGGCAATTATCCTTGGGGCCATCGCCAGCGCTGTCATCGGAAAGTTTGTTGGCAAGGCTTTGGAGAGTGGTGATCAGAAATCCTGTAGTGCCGATCCGTTTCAGCTTCTCTTCAATAAATTAACATCCGATAAGACGACTGATACCGTAGCGGCAGCCAGTCCTTCAAGCTCGCCGGTTGCCTTGCCCGCCAAAAAAGAAGCGGCTAAGGATAACAAATTGGCGTCGGCAGATCCGAAAGCGGATGTGTCATCGTTGGTGGCGGCACTCGAAAATCAGCGCATTCAGTCGCAAACCCTTTTGCCGACATTCCAGATTACAAATGATCAGCAAGTGTGCGAAGTTCCGCGCACGAATGGTTATGTGGGTACTGGCGTGTCGTCTGTCGGGTTGGTTGACGTGCCGGAAACTATCAAGGTTCACGCTACGGATGGTCAGGCGATGAATGCGCAGGACGTGCAGCGTGTCATGAAGTCAGAACTGATTTCGCCGCAGGCTATTCCTGCCGCAAAGGAGCCCGCGCAGCTCAAGGCGGCTTATGGCGCTGTGTCGGCCCATGCACCCAATGGCCATTCGTTCAAGGTTTCGGGTTGAGTTTGGCGCTTTTTTTCAGAAGCGTAACAAGTTTTGGGCTTAATAACAGTAATAATGGACTGCCCAGACTTTTGTTCCAACCAAAAAGAGCCGCATTCGCGGCTCTTTGTATTCCTACTGGTTGTCGAGTTGTGAGCGAACCGCTCGAAGTCCCGCGCGATTGATTCGGTAGGGCAGTCCTTCTTTCGACATGATGAGTCGCTTGGTCCTCAGTTTTTTAAACACCGCCATCGTACAGTCAGCGAGGACATGACCTTCTCGCGTAAAGCATTCGACGGAAACGATTTTGCCTGATGTATCGCGATGATGAATGATGCGACCACCTTTGGCGAGGACGTGCAGCGTCCTTTGTTCAGGTTTGGAAATATTCATGTTGTGAAAATGTAGTAATCAAAATGTGCAATGCAAAGCCAGCATGTGTTCATGCTCGCCAAGGATGTGTGCGCATTGATAACCGAAACCCTGCTTTTGCCGGGTTGGGGTTATTTGATGACTACAAGCTCCAACATACAAACCTATATTTTGAAAAAGGGAGGCCCAGGAAAACAGGCAGAAGTGATTTTAACGGAAAATCAATGTAAATGAAAATTGCGCCGTGCAGGGAGAGGTTTTCTTCATTTTCTGACGCAGTCGTGAACCGGGCCTTGTGGTGGCTAAACTTTTGTTGGTAGGTATCTACAAGAGAAAAAGAGGTGAGCCGCGAAAAGGTTTAAGGCCCGAATTGATTTTGAAGAAGCCTGCAAAACTTCCCCCTTTTCTTCTTTAGCTTTCATTTAACCGCCTCGGTATAATGGAATTTCCATGAATTCCGTTAAGCCCCCTTTTGCCTGGAGAGACAGTACGGCTGCACTGCCTTTCATCATGCTCGTCGTTCTTATCGATTGGGCAGCGATTGGTTTGATCATTCCTGTCTTGCCAGCTTTGGTAGGCAGTTTTACCGGTTCTCAGGAAGACCAGGCATTTTGGTTCGGTTTGGTGTTGTTTGCATTCGGCGTTGCCAATTTTTTTGGTTCCCCGATATTGGGCGCTTTGTCCGATAAATATGGTCGCCGTCCTGTGCTGTTGATCGGTTTTTGCGGATTGGCCTTGAATTTCTTCGCCACGGCATTAGCACCAGCACTGTGGATGCTGGTTGCGGTGCGACTGTTTGGCGGTGCAATGCAAGCGAACGCAGCGGTGGCTAACGCATATGTTGCTGACATTACACCGCCGGAGAACAGGGCTAAACGTTTTGGCGCACTGGGCGCCATGATCGGCGTTGGCTTCATTGTCGGGCCAGTCATGGGCGGTCTTTTGGGTAGTATCAATTTACGTTTACCGTTTTATGTGGCCGGTGGCTTGGCAATGCTGAATTTATGCTACGGCTATTTCGTGCTCCCGGAATCTTTGCCTTTGGAACGCCGCCGTCCTTTTGTCTGGCGTGCGGGTAGTCCAATTCATGCCTTCCGCCAGTTGGTTGGCTTAACCGGGAACAGCAAGCTGGCTTTTGTGATCGCGTGCAGTGCATTGGCGCAGTTCGTCATACAGATGTCGTGGGTGCTGTATGGGACATTCAAATTTGGTTGGGGGCCGCAGCAAAATGGGTGGTCGCTGGCGATGGTTGGGGTGACCTCGGTGATCGTGCAAGGTGTTTTGCTGGGCCGTTTGCTCAAACGGTTCGATGCGCGGAAATTGGCATTGATCGGTTTGACGTCTTCCATGCTTGCGCATTTGATGTTCGGATTGGCCAGCGAAGGTTGGATGATGTTTGTGATTATTGCATTCAACGCGCTTGGGTTTACCGTCACGGCTTGCATGCAGAGTATCGTGTCGAGCGCCGCTTCGTCGACCAATCAGGGGCAGATCATGGGCGGAGTTAACTCCTTGAGTAGCCTGATGGCGGTGATCGCACCGTTGATCAGCACGCCATTGCTTAGCATGGTGTCGCACTTTCCGTACGGGGACTGGAGGATCGGTGCGCCGATGTATTTTTGCGCTGTGCTGCAGGCAGTTGCGTTGGGGTTGGCTTACGCGCATTTCAGCGCTGAGCGCAAGTGAATGAATGGGGGAGCAGTGCCGTTTAATTCTTGCTGAAATAGGACAAGGCATCTTTTGAATCTCAGAAGGTTAACCTGAGCAGAAGAATGCTGTGATGGTAGATGTGAAGTGGATCTAGCCTCAGAGGAAGCGTGCGCGAGTCGTGCGTTTTTGGCATTAAGGTCGTTAACAGAAAGCCCGCGAGAGCGGGTTTTTGCTTTTAATCAATGGGTTGATGCCCAAAAGCACTAATAATCGAATCGGATTTTAAGCTGGCAGGCCCATATACATCAGAGAGAGTCGTCACATGAGAAACTTCAAGATATCAACGCGCATCTACCTCGGATTTCTTGTCACCATTGCGATATTCATGCTGCTCGTGGGCGTGACCGCATGGCGCGCACAGAAGGCTTTCGAGGCATCGGCTCGCATGGAGCGCTCGACGGAACTGTTGCAATTGGCTGGCAAGTGGCAGGGCGATGTACGACAAAACTCTGCGCGATCCTTGGCCGTGGCCTACGCTAGCGGTGAGGACATGCTCAACTTCTTCAAAGAGTCAATTGCTGTAACGACACGCGAGACGACAGAGACACAAAAGGCTTTTTTCGATAAGGTACAGGACGATGCCTCTAAAAAACGTGCCGAAAATGTGGTCAAGGTGCGAATGGAATTTCTTGCAGTGCGCGACAAGATTAATGCCTTGAAGGCTTCCGGTGATGGAGCTGCGGCTCTTGCCTTGGTCAAAACCAAATTCGTACAGGCAACTGACAGCTATATTCGCGTTACGCAAGAACTGGTTGACGGAGAGGTGGCCAACGCTCGCGCGGCCAAGGAAGAAGTCGGCGCCATGTTTCGGCAGCTTTACGTGATTGGCGCTTTTTTGCTGGCCTCCGTTTTTATCGTAGCAATATTCACGAGCGTCAGTCTTTCGCGCAGCATATCCAGCGGGATCAATACGGCGCTTGGTGCAGCGCAACGCATCGGTGAGGGCGATTTGACGCGTTCTTTGAATGTAACTGGAAAAGACGAAATCGGGCAACTTCTCCAGGCGCTGTCAGTCATGCAGGAAAATCTGGTGAAAATTGTTTCCGAGGTTCGGACAGGCACCGACACGATTGCAACGGCCTCGGCGCAGATTGCGGCCGGTAACCAGGATTTGTCGTCACGCACGGAGGAACAGGCCAGCTCGCTGGAAGAAACGGCTTCATCGATGGAAGAGATGACGAGCACGGTGCGCCAGAATGGCGACAATGCCAATCAGGCCAACCAACTGGCGATCTCGGCATCCGACGTTGCCGTTAAAGGTGGTGCTGTGGTGGCTGAGGTTGTCGAGACGATGGGAGCGATCAACGAATCCTCGAAGAAGATGGCCGACATTATCAACGTCATTGACGGCATCGCGTTCCAAACCAACATCCTGGCGCTGAATGCAGCAGTTGAAGCGGCGCGCGCCGGTGAACAAGGGCGGGGGTTTGCAGTGGTTGCGACCGAGGTGCGCAATCTTGCGCAGCGCTCGGCCAATGCGGCGCGCGAAATCAAGACGCTGATAGACGATTCGGTTGACAAGGTCGGGGTCGGGAGTAAATTGGTGAACCAGGCGGGCGAGACGATGACAGAAGTAGTCGGTAGCATCCGTCGCGTGACCGACATCATGGCTGAGATCACAGCGGCGACGCGTGAGCAGATTGACGGAATCGAACAGATCAACCAGGCGGTCACGCAAATGGATCAGGTCACACAACAGAATGCTGCGTTGGTTGAAGAAGCTGCGGCGGCAGCGGAATCGATGCAGGATCAGGCAGCGAAACTGGTGCAAGTGGTCAGCGTGTTCAGGACGGGTTCAGACGCTTCGAAGGTGACCGCAGTCGTGAAGCCGGCAGCGAAGCCGACGATACGTTCAGCAGCCAGGGCTCCGATTGTGCGGAGTACCACGCCACCTCCGCGTGTGCAGGGGCCATCAGGCGGAGGCGATGACTGGGAGCAGTTCTAGTGCTGTTTCCAACACAATAGCTTCAGCCGTTCGCTGAGGCTTTCTTTTTGCATTCCATTTTGCTAGGACAGCCTGTTTAGATAATGCGTTCCGTACTGATCGGCTGTGATCAGCGCGGCGTAAACCTTGTCTGGCGTGACAGGGAAGGGCATGTTGTGAATAGTTTCGCCTTCCGCGCAAGCCGCTTCCGCCGTTTTGCGCATTTTTTCTTCGATGTTTTCGCGCACATCGAGTTGAGCCAGCGTGATGGGCAAGCCTATCTGCGTGCAAAAGGCGCATACGGTATCCAGCTCTTCAACTGCCGCATTTTCCAGGATGAGTTGCGTGAGCGTGCCAAACGCAACTTTTTCGCCATGATAGAAGGGATGGGTTTCCGGCAGCACCGTCAAGCCGTTGTGAATGGCGTGGGCCGCGGCCAGTCCGCCGCTTTCAAAGCCGACGCCGCTTAGGTAAGTATTGGCTTCGACAATGCGCTCGACAGCTTCAGTGACGACTTTCTTCTCGACGGCCAGCATGGCTTTGTAGCCCTCTGCCAAAAGGGTGTCGTAACAAAGGCGTGCCAGACGCATGGCTGTTTCCGTTGCTTCGCCACCTGCCATCGTGGTGGCGTGGTGCTGATAGGATGCGCGTGCCTCGAAATACGTGGCCAGCGCATCGCCCATGCCTGCGGCCAGCAACCGTGCCGGTGCCGCAGCGACGACGGCTGTATCGACCAGCACCACGTTCGGGTTGCTGGGCAAGAGCAAATAAGATTCGAAAGCGCCTGCATCCGTGTAAATGACGGAAAGCGCACTGCATGGCGCATCCGTTGATGCGATTGTGGGCACAACGACGACTGGCGTCTTGGCGTGGTAAGCCACTGCTTTTGCAGTGTCCAGGGTCTTGCCGCCGCCAACGCCGATAACGCCGTTGCAAGCGTTCTTCTTGAGTATGGCCAGCAGGCGATTGATTTCGTTCTGGCTGCATTCTCCCTTGAATGCTTCGATGATCATGCTTGTTTTGCTGGCGGCAAAGCTGCCGGTGATTTTTTTGTTCGCCAGTTCCATGACGAACTGATCTGAGATAACCAGATACTTGTCGGCATACTGACTGGCAAACCGCCCGATTTGGGAGAGGACGTCTTTTCCTTGAATGTACTTTCCTGGGGATTGAATGATTTTTAGCATGACATACCTCGATAGATAAATGAAGCAACGGCGATGGGTCTCATCTGGTTTTTGCTGAGCGACAAGGTGAGTCGTATTATCCGGGAGGGATACGTTGAGAGCGGGACAGGGCTAGAGGGAAGCATGGCCAGCATCAATTAACTTTCAAAAAATGAAGTTGCCCATTGTGGCTCCTCAGCTCTTTTGCGATATACGTTCCGGACGGATTGATTCGAATGCGAACTTCAAGCACATTTTCGACAGAGGACAGGATTTTTTCTTCAAGTTCTGATGAAAAACGGAAGGCATTCTTAACGCTCATATTCGGATCCGTTTCCAGGGTAATATCCACGGCAATTGCTCCGCCAAAAGATCGTAAGCGCTGGTCGGAAATAAAATAAACTTCCGTGCATTCTTCCGTAATTTTCTCAATGAGACTCAGCACTTCTAATGAGGGGCTCATATCAACCAGCTCTTTGCCAGCACGCACGGCTTCATTGGCGCTGCAAACAATCAATCCCAGCTCAACCAGAACCGTTAGCAGAACCTGAAGAATGCCGATCGATGGAACGAAAATGAGAAAGAGTCCGCTGAATAGAAGGATGACAGCGCTGGCAACATCCAGCCGCACGATCATGGAATCCAACATCAGGAGGCGGCTCGCAATCTTCTTGCCAACATTCCAGAGGTGGCGGCTGAGCAGTGCGAGTACGGTTATGATAACCAGTGACAAAATGACTGTCGCTATGCCGTATTCCAGAGGAAACTGTTCGGGCGGGCTGGTTATCGTTCCATGCAGGAGGAAGATTCCGACTCCCACCATTGAGAGAGAGAAGAACAGCATGAAGAGGGTTTCGATACGCCTATAGCCATAGTTCATTTTCCAGTCGGGTTTTCGGCTGGCGATACGAATGGTGCAAAGAATCATTAGGTCTGGAATCAACCACGCAAGGTTGGCGCCACCTTCAATAAGAAAAAGATCGTTTCGACTATAGAGCCAGAAAATAATTTCAGCCGCACCGATCAAACTCGTAACCAGCATGGAGAGCATCATGGTGCGTGAAGCTAAGTGTGATCGCAGCGCCTCTTGTGCATAATTCTCTGGTGATCTTGAAACGATCTCTCCCTTATCAAATAACATGATCTACCGCACTCTTTGATTAAATAAATCAGCAGTTTAGCACTGCCTGGCTTGTCTCAGACAATCCCGGTATGAATAAGAATCATTGAATCAAAGGGACTCGATTTATTTGTGACGTGAACACTCGGGAATATTTGACCACGCCCCATTTGGATGTTGACTTGTGCACACGCTGTCGATTGTTACCGTCTGAAAATCATGAGGGTCCGTATCGGTTAATTTTTATGTGAGGCGAAGCTGAACAAGCTCAGACAAAATGCAGAACCGATATCGTTTTTCCACGATGAGTGGCACAAATTTTGATTACTTCCCTCCGGGAAATCATTCCATCACTACGTCTCACTTCAACGATCTTGTCTTGCATAAATCTTTCGCGCAGTGAATTGTTAAATAAAAATCCTGACCTAAAATGAAGAAGCAGGTCTTCAGGAGGTGAGCTTATGGACACCAAATACTCGGAGGCTTCTTCGCCTTCCTCGGATAAGCAAAAGCCGTTCACGAAATCGGACGTTGATCCGATGGGACAGAACATCGAAAGTATTTTGGCCTTCTATGCACGCGAGGAGCGCTGCATTCCGCGCTCGCAGCGCATGCTGGAGAACATGCTGGATTCGATGGGGCGGCCCATCTACATCAGCCTGATCATTCTGTTTTGTGTGATTTGGATTCTTGTCAATATCGCCTTTCACGCGGCGGGATTAAAGCCGTTCGATGAGCCCCCTTATCACTGGTTGCAGGGGATTTTCGGTTTGGCTGCGTTGCTGATTACTGTCGTGTTGCTGATCAAGCAAAATCGATTGACCAAGATTGAAGAGCGTCGCGCGCATCTGGAGTTGCAGGTGAATCTGTTGACGGAGCATAAGACAGCCAAGTTGATCAAGCTTATGATGGAATTGCGGCGTGATATGCCGATGATCAAAACCAAACGCGATCCTGAGGCGGCCGCTTTTCAAAAGCCCACGTCGCCTGAAACGGTATTGGCAGCTTTGGATGAGCATATTGATTTGTGGGGTGGAAGAGGCGTAGTCCCCCATCCCATCAACAAGCGGGTATTTGATAAAAATTGCAGTAAGTGCTGATGCGCTATGCGTAGGCGCAAAATGGATAAGCAAAACGGCGTTTCCTTAACTTGAAGTTTTGAGCCCCTACAACACCTCAAAAACCTCAAGCAAAACTTCGGACTGCAATCGCCCGCCCTTTGCAATTGCAATGATGCGGTTCAGCCACTCGTACTTTCCTGCAGGCGCTTCAAAGAACATCGCTTCCCGGAAGTAGTATTCGGACGGATGCACTTCCGCGCCCGACATGATCCGCGCAAAGACTTCCGGCGTGGTGTAGCGTATGCCGTGCCCTTTCAGTTGAATGACGACGCCATCATCCGTTTTTAGGGTGACGCGCACATCCAGCTCCGCCACGTTGTCCTGACGGATGAGCTGAAAGTCCGAGCCGCCCGATTGCAATATGCCAGAAAGCTGTTCGCCGCTGAACCTGCCACCAGTGACGGGGATGAACAGTCGTTTGCCGAGCGGTCCTTCGATGACTTGCGGCGCAGCCACATCTGCGTGCAAACGAAACAGGGGTTTCACTTCGATCACGTTTTGCTCCCATCCTTTGTTTGTTCGTCAAAGCAAGCGGTCAACATAGCACAGACATTTTTATCAGACAACGGTCTAGTTCTTGCGCGAAGGTTTTTTTGCCGGCATGGTTGTGCTGTTGCGTGTGGTCGGAGCGGGTGTGTGACAGGCACAGGCTTCGCCATGCGCTGCAGCCACGAGTTCGTGCAGGATGCCGCATTCGCCAGCGGTGTGTCGCGCATCGCATGTTGACCGTAATGCGGTGAGCTGGTGTTCGAGTGCGCGCATGCTTTTCAGGCGTGCCCGCACGCGCGCGAGCTGCGCGTCGATCAGCACGTTGATATCACCACAGTCCGCTTGCGGCCGTTCGGAAAATGCCAGCAGACGTTTTATATCTGCGAGCGGCATGTCTAGTGCGCGGCAGTGACGGATAAAGGCCAGCCGTTCGAGATGGGTCGATCCGTAGGCACGGTAGCCGTTGCTGCTGCGTGCTGGGGGCGGCAGCAGCCCGGCCTTTTCGTAGTAGCGGATGGTTTCGACATCAACCCCGGCAGTCTGGCCGAGTTCGCCGATGCGCATGGGCTTGTCCATAGCAGTTTCTCCTGTGGGCGTCTCATAGGTACGCAGTTATTGTACCCGTTTGACCCTGTAGTGGCTCCAGGGTGTGAAATAGCGGCATTGCATTAGAGGAGGAACCTCATGTCTGTCGGTTGTTGTAGTTCCGGCTGTTCGTCGCATACCATCGTTAGCCCACGCTTCAGAAAAGCGCTGTGGATTGCGTTGTGGGTGAATGCACTGATGTTTGTGGTGGAAATCGGTGCCGGGATGACCTCCGGTTCGGTCTCGTTGCTGGCGGACGCGGTGGATTTTGCCGGCGATGCCGCCAACTACGGCATTTCCCTGTTTGTGCTGTCGATGGGATTGGTCTGGCGTTCGCGTGCCGCTTTCGTCAAGGGTGTGACGATGGCGGCGTTTGGCGTGTTCGTCATCTGCAAAACGGCGTGGGATGCCATCCACGGCGTGCCGCCGGAGCCCTGGGTGATGGGTGCGGTCGGCCTGCTGGCCTTGATGGCGAATGGCGGCGTGGCCTTACTCTTGTATGCGTTTCGCGAAGGCGATGCGAACATGCGTTCGGTGTGGTTATGCAGTCGCAACGATGCAATCGGGAATATGGCGGTCATGTTGGCGGCGGCCGGGGTGTTTGGTACGGGCAGCGGTTGGCCGGATTTGATCGTGGCGCTGATCATGGCGGGGCTCGCGCTGTGGTCGGGCATTGATATCGTGCGCCATGCGAAGCGGGAACTGGATGAAGGCAAGGTTGTGCAGGTGTTGCCGATTTCCGTTCTCCGAAATCATGAGCAAGAAGCCGTGGCGTCAGATCAACCCCGTCATATTGGGTTAAAGTAATGTCGCCCCAACACTTGAACGGTTGCAGCCTAAACAGAGGCCGCGCCTGATTTTTGTGAGCGGCTAGAATTGCATCACGTTATCTTTCCGAAAAAGGAGCACACCATGAGCAACGTTCTGATTATCAATGCAGCCAAGGAATTTGGGTCTTCCGGCGGCAAGCTGAATGCCTATCTGAGTGAAATTGCGGGCGAAGTCCTGATTAACGCCGGACATAACGTCAAATCCACGACTGTGGATGACGGCTACGATTTGCAGGACGAGGTCGAAAAATACGTGTGGGCTGATGTCGTTATTTACCAGATGCCGGTGTGGTGGATGGGCGAGCCGTGGATTCTGAAAAAATATGTCGATGAGGTATTCACGGCTGGTTGGAACAAATTGTTCAAGGATGATGGTCGCACGCGTTTGGATGCTAGCAAGAAATACGGTTCTGGCGGGCTGCTGCAAGGGAAAAAATACATGCTGTCGCTGACGTGGAATGCGCCTGTGGAAGCCTTCACCGATCCCAAACAGTTTTTCGAAGGGAAGGGCGTGGATGCCGTTTTCTTCGATTTTCACAAGGCGAATCAGTTTCTTGGCATGTCGCCCTTGCCGACGTTCATGTGCAACGACGTGGTGAAGGAACCCGCGATTGACAGTGACGTTTCCCGGTATCGCGCGCACTTAATGAAAGCGTTGGCTTAGCGTCGCCGCGCTGCAAGCGCGGTTCCAAACTGCGATAATACGCGTTTGTAAACACAGGCAGAGCGACATGCAAGCACAAGTTCTTGAGTTTCACCTGAATGACGAGTATATCGAGCTGTGCAATCTGCTCAAATTGGCCGGCCTTGCCGATAGTGGCGGGCGCGGCAAGCAGATGGTGGCGCAAGGCATGGTGCGCGTGGACGGGAAACCGGAAACCCGCAAGACGGCCAAGATTCGTGCGGGCCAGCGCATCGACTGCAACGGCGTGCGCATCAGTGTTTTGGCAGCGGCAAAATGACGAGCAAATCTTACGAAGTGCATCCGGAGCAGTCGGTCGAACTGCTCAAGGAACTGCACATTCTCACGCGCGACGGCAAGATGAATCAGGACAGTCGGCGCAAAATCAAGCAGGTGACGCACCTGTTTCAGTTTATCGAGCCGTTACTGAAAGACGTGTTGCAACACAAGCCATCGCTCAATCTCGTGGATCACGGCGCAGGCAAGTCTTACCTGGGCTTTATTTTGTACGATCTGTTCTTCAAACTGCACAGTGCTGATTCGCATGTGGTTGGTATCGAAACCCGCGATGAACTGGTGCAGAAATCGCGCGTGCTCGCAGAAAATCTGGGGTTTGCCGGGATGTCTTTCCTGAATCTGTCGGTCGCCGATTCGATCACATCGAATGCGCTGCCCGCCCAAGTCGATGTGGTCACGGCGCTGCATGCATGCAATACGGCTACCGACGATGCGATTCGTTTCGCACTGGCCAAGCGGTCGCAGCATATTGTGCTGGTTCCTTGCTGCCAGGCCGAGGTGGCCGCCGTGCTGCGGAAGAATAAAGCGAAAATGTTGGCCAATCCGCTCGCTGAAATATGGCGTCATCCGATCCATACGCGTGAATTCGGCAGTCACGTCACCAATGTGCTGCGTTGTCTGCAACTGGAAGCGCATGGCTATCAGGTGAGCGTGACGGAACTGGTGGGCTGGGAACATTCGATGAAAAATGAACTCATCATTGCCAGCTACAAAGACTTGCCGCGCAGAAAGGCAAGCGAGCGTCTCAATGCATTGCTGCAAATGTTGGGGCTGGAAGAGTTGCAGAGCCGTTTTTTCATCCCCCCGCTCATCTCGTGATGTAATCAATGCTGTTGGCCGTTGCCGTGTGCATTTGAAAAAATGTTCGCCTCATCATCAGGCGAGTGGCGTGCCGCAGTGGGGTCGTTGGTGCATTGGTCGTGGTTGATTCTCCCTTCGAGAATTAAAATTGTAGAATGGGCGCGAGCATCATTTTTAATGGGTTTATTTGACAAGGAGGATGCATGAAACAGTTTTCGGGGCATAAATGGCTTTGGGCCTTTTTCGGCTTGAGCATTCTGGTTGTGAATCCCGCGTGGGCAGATAAACCCGAATGGGCGGGTAACAAGCACGAGCGCCAAAAAGAGTACAAACAAGATCGCCGGGAGGATGGCGGTCGGGGCGGACATGGAAACCAACACGAAAAACAGGGGCGCCATTTTTCGGATCATCATCGGAAGATCGCCGCCGATCACTACGGCAACTATTATCACAACAATAAAAGATGCCCGCCGGGGCTAGCCAAGAAGCACAACGGCTGTATGCCGCCGGGACAAGCCAGACGGTGGGAGATGCATAAGCCTTTGCCGCACGATGTGAAGTATTACTACGTGCCCAATAGCGTCGTCGTCCAGATGGGGCTGCCGCCGCATGGCCACCGCTACGTTCGGGTTGGCGCGGATATCTTGTTGATTGCCGTAGGCACCCAGATGGTGGTGGACGCGATTACCGACATCGCACGATAAGTCTTGAGGGGGGCTCCCTCCTTTGAACGCGGCGCGAAATTGGCATCATGCGATTTCGCGCCGTTTTTCTTCTTCACTTCTTTTAGGTGGACAGCTTGCGCCCCAGCTGTTTTTCCACGGCATCGACTTTGTCGCGCAAGCGGTTCTTTCCGCCGCCCTCGCGGTAGTCGATTTTGATGCCGACGCCGATACGCTTGCAATCTTTTTGCAGCTCCTGAAAACAGGCTTCGACGACGCCCATGACCTCTTTCCATTCGCCTTCCAGAATGGTGCCCATGGGCGTGAGCTGGTAAGACACGCCGCTTTTATCGATGATGTTGAGGATGCGGGAAACGTATTCAACGAGTTCTTCCCCTTTGTCGCGGGGCGCCATTGCAAATTCGAGCAAAACCATGACAGGCTCCTTTTGTATGAAATGTGGCGTCTTCATTATGCGCCAGAACGGGGTATCGCGCCTCACTATCGGTAAACGTCGAGAGGAATAAAAAACGCAAAAAGTTGGGGCTGGATTACAATGAGGCTGTTTTGCGGGGCAGGTATCGTAAACCGCCGACCGCTATCGGAGAATGACATGGGCAATGAATTGACGACAGTGCGTGAGTCGCACGAGTCGACAGAAGAAAAAGACACTTTGATCCGGAACCTGGTGAGTTACGATGTCGAGTATTTTGTCGCGTTTATCCGCACGTCTGATGCCGCGAAAATTGCGCTGGCGACGATGATGATGGAAGGATTCGTGGGCTACAACAATTGGTCGGAAGATGAATTGCGCAAGGAGTGCCAGCGTCGAGAATTGATTTGAGCGCGCAGCCTGCGAATGACAAAGCCCGTCTTGACGGGCTTTTTTTACGCAATGACGGTGTTGCGTCAGAATTCACGACAGGCCGTTGCGCCGTTTTCGTAAATCATTTCCATAAAAGAGCGCGGCCCGGTTAGCCACAAATCTTTTCGCGAAGCGCGGCTGGCGAAGCTGATGTGGGAGAGGTAGGCCTTGTCTTGTTCCAGCGAGATGTCCATGATGAGTTTGACGTTCTCTTCGGACTCAGCCGCTTTTTTGGGCGTGACGGGCGTCGGCGTGTTGCCACGTAACCAGTCTCGCGCCGCCTTCTCACTGAGAAACAGGGGGCGCAGGGCCGCATTGGCTGTCTCATCGTAGATGAGGAAGAGTCTTGTGGCATCCTCAAATATGACTGCGCCGATCTTTCGTGTCACCTTTCTTTTCCTTGATGAGTTGACTTCGCATCCGTCATAACTTCTTACAGCTTACTTTACCAGTTAAATTTCCGAGGCCCAAGTACGATGCGACCATTTTGATAATCAGGCATCCGAATAACGGCGCTCACAGGAGAGGGTGGCGTGCCTGGCCCGCGGCATTTTTCACTCTGGGGAAGCGTATGAAACGGTCAAAACTGATTTGATATAGAGCATGAATGCTGAAGATGTTGACGTATCGCAACACCTGTTTGCAACAATGAAACAGTTTGACATTACAATCTGAGGTGGGCACATCAGAAGAGAATCATCAAGGTGGAGAGGGGCTGATGAATTACAAACTGTTATCCGACGTCACATTGGCATTCGTTGCGCACGAGGACTTTGACGAGCGTTTGATGCGGGTGCTCAAAATGATTGGGACCGAATTGCAGTTGTCGCGCGCCTATGTTTTTCTCGCGGGACAGGATCGGCCCGTGATGGGCAAGATCCGGGAGTGGTGCGGGGACGGCGTGGCGACTCAGTGGCTTGACGGCATTCCCTATTCTTCGTACGACTTATGGAGGCAAGCGCTTGCGCAGCAGGGTAGGATCATTTCATCGGCGGAGCGATTGCCGGACGCGTTGAGCGATTTGCTGGAATCACACGGCATCCAGTCGACGGTGGTTTTCCCGATTGAGTCGGGCCATGAGATTGTCGGCTTTGTCAGTTACGATGACTGTCTGAACCGACGCGCTTGGGCCGAGGCGGAAATCGATTTGCTGAATGCAGCTTCCAGAATTCTTTCATCGTTTGTGGATCGAGAAATGATGACTCAGCACCTGGGGTCGAAGCGGTCGGCGATACAGATCGGCAGCGACGAACATTCCGTTTACGATTCGCTCACCGGTTTGCACAATCGCCCGTACGTCATGGAGCGATTGAAGGGATATGACGCGGAATACGCACGACTTGGACGAAATTTCTGCGTATCGATTATCGATCTGGATAACTTCAAGAACATCAATTACAGCTATGGCCGGGAAGCAGGCGATTTCATCCTTCAGGAATTTGCCAAATTGCTCAACGATTCGATCCGTCCGTACGACGTTTGCGGTCGCTGGGGAGGCGAAGAGTTCATCATCGTTTCCGTCAATGCAAGTGCAACGGAAACGGTCTTCATGATCGAACGCATCATGAGTGCAATCAGAGGGCGCGTGTTCGTTTTCAACGGCATGGAAATTCGTCTTCGTTTCAGTTGCGGCATTTCATCGGGCTCGGAGTTTTCACCGGAAAACCTCTCCATCGACCAATTGGTGGAAATGGCCAGTCGCCGAATGTATGTGGCCAAACAGGAAGGGCGAGATCGGTTCGTCATGCCGACGCCAAGTACCTGATCCTTTTCTAGCTATTTGCGTGCTGGGCCACGCTCAAGATTTGGGGTCACGGCGTTTTTCTGCCCCATGCTGCACACGGGTAAAGTCGTCAAGGGGGCTCCGGATTTTTATGGCCCTCTCAAGTCACTCAAAAAACTCCGTCACATCATTGATAAAGCGCAATGTATCGAGATGGATCAGCAATTGTTCCGTCATAGAATGAGCGGGTGTAGCGGGCTGATGCTCGCCGCCCCAACTTCATTTTATTGGGCAGGACGAACACAATGATTAGCTCCAAACTCTTGTCTCAGGTAGCCATTGCCTTCGTCGAGGGGGATCATTTTAATGAGCAGGTAGATGCGGCCTTAAAAGTTATTGGCACCTGTCTCCAACTCTCCAGGGTTTACATTCTCCTCGATGGCGCCGACCATTTTGGAGAAGTGCACGCTTATGAATGGCACGCGGAGGCGGCTTCTTCCGTGCGCGAGTCGCTGGGGACCCTGCCCTTTGGTACGTATCTTTCCGTTAAGCAGATGCTGCAAGAGCGTGAGCGAATTTTTGTAACGGACCTTGCTGTACTGCCGCACGATGTGCAATCTTGGTTTGGGTCGCATGGAATCCAGTCTTTGCTGGTTTATCCGATCGTCATGAACCGGCGTATTGCTGGGCTTGTGGCTTTCGAAGATTGCATCAAGGTCCATTCATGGACAGCAGAAGAAGTGGATATGTTGGGCACTGTGTCGGAAATCATCTCGGCATTTTGTGAACGCAAAATTCGGAGCGAGCAAGACAAAGTCGCAGAGGACAATTTCCGACGCCTCTTTCACATCATTGACGATTTGATTGTGATTGCCGACCTTAACGGAAAAATACTTTTCGCGAATCCTGCAGTCGAATTGAAACTGGGATTCTCCTCTGCTGAACTGCGCGACATGACAATCATGGATTTGTCGCCTTGCGATCAGCCAGGCGAGTCGATAAACGCGCTAGGGGAGTTGCTTCGACAAGAAATAATGTCATGCCCGCTTTTTTTCTGTCACAAGTCGGGGCAGCGGTTGATGGTTGAATCGCGTGTTTTGTTCGGACAATGGAACGCACGCGATTGTATTTTCTTAATATCCAAGGACATCAGCAAAGAGCAGGAGGCGCTTCAGAAATTTACCAGGATATTTGAAACAAATCCGGCATTGATCGCGATTATTGGTTTTGATGACGACCGGCTTACAGATGTCAACGCTGCTTTTCTTGAAAAGTTGGGTTATGTGCGCGAGCAGGTCATCGGAAAAACCAGTTCGGACCTGGGGTTGTTTCTTGACGACGCACGTCGTTCAATGATGACATCAGACATAAAAAAAGCGGGTGTGATCAAGAATGTCGAAAAGAAGGTGAGACACAGAGATGGTTTCGTTATTGACGGACTTTTTTCTGGAACGATTTTTGAGAGTCTTGGAAAAAAATATTGGCTGATTTTTATAGTGGATATTTCCGATCATGTTGCGCTTCGTGACAACCTGGAGTCACAAAGCAAGCGCCTTCGCAATACTATCGACGGCGCACGGATGGGAACATGGGAATGGAACATTCATACAGACGAGGTGATTCTGAACGAATGGTTGGCAGAGATTTTGGGGTATACGCTGGCAGAGCTGGGGCCGATGAAAATGACATCCTTGAAAAATCGCTTATACCCGGAAGATTTGCAGAAATCCGACCGGATGATCGAGCAGCATTTTGTAGGGGAGGTGGCACGATATGATCTTGAGTACAGAATACAGCACAAGAATCAACAGTGGGTCTGGGTGCATGTACGTGGGATGGTGATTGAGTGGTCCGCTGAGGGCAAACCGCTGATGATGTTTGGCACCATGTCGGATATCTCTGAGCGCAAGGCGCTTGAAGAACGCATCCTTGAAATATCGATACGTGATTCGCTAACCGGTATTTATAACAGGCGTTACGTATTTGAACGACTTGAGGAAATCTTTGCGGAGTACATTCGGCGCAATCGAAATTTCTCGATTGCCATCATGGATATCGATCATTTCAAACGGGTCAATGATACTTTTGGACATCAGGCTGGTGATTTCATCCTCAAGCAGTTTGCGGATATCGTCAATGCCTCCATTCGTACGTACGATATTTTAGGTCGGTATGGCGGCGAAGAGTTCATCCTCGTTTCGGTCAATACGATGCCGCACGAGACCATCGCGCTGATCGAGCGGATCATGAATGTGATCCGCGAGCGGGTATTCGTTTACCACGGCAGGGAAATCTGTTTCCGATTTAGTTGCGGCATGGCAGACACGTCGGAGTTCCCCCATGGCACCTTGTCGATCGAAAAAATGGTGGAATTAGCCGATCAACGTCTGTATGTGGCCAAGGAAACGGGCCGTGATCGGCTCATCGGATCAGCGACATGCAAGTGATGCGGTGTGTCGATGCGCAAGCTTTATGCAAGTGTGTCGAATAAGGCGCAGAACATCCGTCTGACTTTGAATTTCAGTGGATTTTGAGCAAGAATCCCTTTTTCTATATAGCCAGTCCAGTGTACTATGTGGGTATTGGATAGTTGCGGGGGACTCCCCGAATAGATCGAGGGCTGCAGATGACCGACGTCCGCTTTTCCGGTGAAACTGCGTATTGCGCGCTCCCATTGCCGACCTCTTCCGGCGTTTATTGCGCTGCTTACCTCCACGGCAAGAAACTGGCCGACATCCCGATCGAAGAAATCAGCGATTATCTGGAAAAAAGACAGGACGTCTTCATCTGGGTCGGGCTTCACGAAACGCATCTGGATCTGCTGCCCAAGCTGCAGGAAGAATTCGGATTGCATCATCTGGCGATTGAGGATGCCCAGACCGCGCACCAGCGCCCGAAGCTGGAGGAATACGGCGAAACCTTGTTCATCGTGTTGCGCGCAGCGAATCTTTGCGACGGAAAATTGTTTTTCGGCGAAACGCACCTGTTTCTTGGTGAGCGCTTTTTATTATCTGTGCGGCGTGGCCATGCGCAGAGCTATCAGAAAGTCCATGATCGTTGCGAAGCGATGCCTGAGCATATGGCGGAAGGTCCGGGGTTTGCGATGTACGCGCTGATGGATTTTGTGGTCGACAATTACCGGCCGATTGTCGATGCACTGGAGGAACGTTTCAGCACCCTGGAGGACGATCTGTTTAATTCGCGTTTTAGCCGCGAAGGGCTTCAGGAATTGTATGAAATGAAGCGCCAGTTGCTGCTGCTGCGTAACGCTGTCGTGCCGCTGATCGATGTGTGTAACGCCTTGGTGCGATTTCATACCAACATCATTCCCCGTGAAAGCCGGGTGTATTACCGTGACATCCATGATCATGTGTTGCGCATCATTGAGGCCGTGGACAATATGCGCGACATGGTCACGGCGGCCATGCAAGTGGATTTGGCGCTGGTGACCGTCGGGCAAAACGAAATCGTAAAAAAGCTGGCCGGTTGGGGCGCCATTCTGGCCATCCCCACCATGGTGTTTAGTTTGTATGGAATGAATTTCAGGAACATGCCAGAACTGGAATGGCCGTGGGCGTATCCGACGAGTCTGGCGTTCGTAGTGGGGGCGTGTATTTTTCTCCATCGGCAATTCAAGAAAGTCGACTGGTTGTAATAATCTCATGGGCAAGATGGCGTAAATGGAGTGGTTGAGAAATTGGGTGATGGAATGACGAGAAATTGGCTGAAGCTGGGATTGGCGTTGTGTCTGTTGTGTTTTTCTGCGGCGCAGGCGGGTATGGTGCAGGCAGTAGCGTATGCGCCCAATGGCAAGCTCGTCGCGTATGGTGGTGAAAATAAACTTATCAAGTTGGTGAATCCGCGAACCGGTCGGGTGCAATCCACTTTGCGCGGACACACTGGCATGGTGAACAGCCTAGTTTTTTCGTCGGGCGGCAGGATTCTCGCGTCTGGCAGTGCTGACAAAACGGTCCGGCTGTGGAACGTTGCGACAGGACGTTCCGTGCGCACCTTGGGAGGGCATCCCGGAGAAGTCAAGTCTGTTGCTTTTTCGCGGGATGGTAAAAAACTTGCGACGGCTAGCGGAGACTGGTCAAGTGGTGCCGTCATCATTTGGGATGTCAGTACCGGACGCAAGTTGCGTACGCTGAACGCACACGCGAAGCTGGTCCATGTGGTGGCGTTTTCGCCGGACGGCAAAACCCTTGCCACAGGAAGTGCTGACAAATCCATCAAGATGTTTGATGTTGCTTCGGGAGATCTGCTTCAGACCTTCAACGGTCACGCGGGAGTCATCGTCTCGCTGGCGTTTTCACGGGATGGTGCGCTGCTGATTTCAGGCAGTACGGACAACACCATCAAGTTGTGGGACATGGTGAATGCGAAGGAGTGGCGTACGCTCTACGGACATACCAGCTGGGTGGAGTCGATTGCGTTGTCGCCCAAGGGCGACTTGCTCGTCTCCGGCGGCCGTGACAAGAACGTGAAATTATGGAGTGTTGCCGAGGGAAAGGAGTTGCGTACCCTGAGCGGGCATGCCTGGAGTGTGACCTCGGTAGCGTTTGCGCCGAACGGTAAAACGCTGGTCTCAGGCAGTGGTGACAACACAGTCAAGATTTGGGATGTCGCCACCGGCAAGACCATACGAACCATCGGTCTTCTCAATACTCGGCCACTGAGCGCACAATAGGCGCTCTCTACGATAACGCCGATGACGCACGCGCAATCCGCAACGAAACCCCCAATCAAACCAACCTGGCGTCAGGCTGTGCGCAAGCATGCGCGACGACACCCTTGGGCCTTCGTCGGCTTGGTGGCGTCGCTCTGCGTGATTGTCGTTCTAATCGGGTTAAGCATTGCGCAAGTCCTGTCAGAGGAAACCAGCGCGATTGTGCGCTATGCCTTGCTGGGGGGCGCTGTTGGCCTTGGTGCGACGGCCGTTGGCGCGCTGCCAGCCTTGGTGTTGCGGCACGTTCCGCAAAAGATCGAAGATGCGATGTTGGGCATGGCGGCTGGCATGATGCTGGCCGCCGCTGCCTTTTCTCTGCTCCTGCCCGGTATCGAAGCTGGCGGGAAACTTCTCTCGAATAAAGCGGGTGGGGCGGGGCTGGTGGTGATCGGCATGGCGCTTGGGGTATTACTGATGCTGGGCATGGACGAGTTCATGCCGCATGAACACGAAAATGCCGGGGCGTTTGGCCCCGGACATGAACGCACCAACCGTTTATGGTTGTTTGTCTTTGCCATTGCGCTTCACAATTTGCCGGAGGGGATGGCGATTGGTGTGGGATTCTCCCAGGGCGATATGAGTATTGGCATCCCGCTGACGGTGGCGATTGGTCTTCAGGATTTGCCCGAAGGACTGGCGGTGGCCATTGCCTTGCGCAGCGCCGGTTTTTCGGCGGGACGGGCCGTTCTTGCGGCTGCTGCGACTGGCATTCTCGAACCCTTGGGGGCCTTGCTGGGAGTGGGGCTGTCCAGCGGTTTTGCCGCAGCGTATCCGATTGGGTTGGGGCTGGCTGGTGGGGCGATGATCTTTGTCGTGTCGCATGAAGTGATTCCGGAAACGCATCGAAACGGGCACCAAACCCCGGCGACGGTCGGCTTGATGGGCGGTTTTGCGCTCATGATGGTGTTGGACGTCGTGCTCGGTTGACCGGACGTATCGGATGGCAGGGGCGTAATTAGGGGCATCCAGCCCTTTCATGGTAGAATTTAAAGTTATTCACACTGGTGGACAATGTCCTAACCCATTCATTTTATTGGAGTTTTTCAAAATGGCAATCGAACGCACCCTGTCGATCATCAAACCGGACGCAGTTGCAAAAAACGTGATTGGCGAAATCTATTCCCGCTTCGAAAAGGCAGGCTTGAAAGTCGTGGCGGCACGCATGGCCCAGCTTTCCCAGGCAGAAGCTGAGGGTTTTTACGCAGTCCACAAAGAACGCCCTTTCTTCAAGGATTTGGTGAGTTTCATGATTTCCGGCCCCGTGATGGTGCAGGTGTTGGAAGGTGAAAATGCCATTACCAAAAATCGCGACCTGATGGGCGCAACCGATCCGAAAAAAGCAGACAAGGGCACGATTCGTGCAGACTTTGCCGACTCGATTGATGCGAATGCGGTACACGGTTCCGACGCACCGGAAACGGCAGCGAACGAAATTGCGTATTTCTTCCCCTCGTTGAACGTTTATTCTCGCTAATTATTAACGATGACGGCTCTCATCAACCTGTTGGATCTCGATCCCGAACAGCTCACCGCTTATTGCGGCGAGCTGGGTGAGAAGCCGTTTCGTGCCACGCAATTGCAGCGTTGGATGCATGTGTTTGGCGTCAGCGATTTCGACGCCATGACCGATTTGGCGAAATCCCTGCGTGAAAAGCTGAAAGGCCGCGCAGTGATTGCCGAACCCGGCATCATCAGCGATAAAACTTCCGAAGATGGTACGCGCAAGTGGCTGCTCGATGTGGGCCAGGGCAATGCCGTCGAAACGGTGTTTATTCCGGAAGATGATCGCGGCACCTTGTGTGTTTCGACACAGGCAGGTTGCGCGGTCAATTGCCGATTCTGTTCGACCGGCAAACAAGGTTTCAGTCGTAATCTGACAACGGGCGAAATCATCAGCCAGCTTCGCATGGCGGAATTTGCGTTGCGCAAGACCAAAGGCATTGAGGCGGGTCCGAAAGGCGAGCGCCAGATCAGTAACGTGGTCCTGATGGGCATGGGCGAACCGCTGCTGAATTACGACGCAGTCGTGCGGGCGCTGAAGTTGATGCTGGATGATAATGCGTATGGTCTTTCACGTCGTCGCGTGACGGTGTCGACCAGTGGTGTGGTGCCGATGATTGACCGGCTGGCACGGGATTGTCCGGTGGCCTTGGCGGTCTCCTTGCATGCGCCAAACGATGTCTTGCGCAATGAACTCGTGCCGCTCAATCGCAAGCATGGGCTGACCGATCTGATGGCAGCGTGCAAACGTTATCTAAACCATGCGCCTCGTGAAGCGATCATGTTTGAATATTGCATGCTCGATGGCGTGAACGATACGGACAAGCATGCGCGCGAATTGATTGCATTGGTCACGACCAAGGGCAAATCGGTGCCGTGCAAATTCAACCTGATTCCGTTTAACCCCTACCCCGAATCGGGCTTGAAGCGTTCGCCGGATGCGCGCGTGCGCGCGTTCGGCAAGATTTTGCTGGATGCCGGATTCATCACGACGGTGCGCAAGACGCGCGGTGACGACATCGACGCTGCGTGCGGCCAACTGGCAGGTGAAGTGCAGGACCGGACGCGTTTGCATGAGCGGACGATCAGGGTGGCAGTGAGCCAGCAGCGTATGGAGCACAGTGTTTGCGGTATTGCGGAGGAATTGGCATGAAAACATTCTGGACCAAGGCGGTGTGTTGTGGCGTCGGTGCGTTGTTATCGATGGCCTTAGTGGGGTGCGCGTCAACGGGGAGTTCTGAAGAATTCCGCACGCAATCCGATATGACGGATGTGCAAAAGCGGGCGGCTATCCGTTTGCAACTGGCCGCAGGGTATTACGAACAACGGCAATGGCCGGTAGCGCTGGACGAAATCAAGAAAGTGCTCACCATCGATCCGAATAATGGGGACGCTTACAACATTCGCGCGATGATTTACGTGCAAATGAATGAAATGGCGCTGGCAGAAGATAATTTCTTGCGGGCTTTGTCCATCATGCCGAACAACCCGGAACTAGCGAATAACTATGGCTGGTTTTTGTGTCAAAAGGGCGACGTTGAAAAATCCATTTTTCATTTCGAGAAAGCCATCAATTCACGCGCTTATGCATCGCCTGCGACAGCCCTGAACAATGCGGCAGTTTGCAGCATCAAGTTAAAAAACGACAAGGCCGCAGAAGATTACCTGAACAGGGCTTTTCGTGTGGATGCCGTCAATCCGCACACCAATGCCAATCTGGCCAAACTGCATTACAAGCGCGGCGAATATGACCGCGCGCATTTTTACATGAATCGCGTGACGAATATAGACGCGCTGACCGCCGATATGTTGTGGACGGCGATCAAAATCGAGCGTAAACGCAAAGACCGTTCGGCTGAGTCAGTATACATTTCGCATTTGCGACGGTTGCATCCGAATTCGCCGGAATTCTCTGCGTACCAACGAGGGATGTTTGATGAGTGAAGACAAGATGAATGAAGCACAGACACAAGAACAAACGAATTTGACGCAGGAATCTCAGGCGTTGCAAGTATCCGCGACACCCGAAAATGAGGTCCCCGTGCAGTCTCCTGGGGCCCTGCTGGCAGCACGTCGGGAAGAGCTTGGGTTATCGTTGGAGCGGGTGGCAGAACAGTTAAAGATGACGACGCGCCGGATTCTGGAAATTGAAGCAGATAATACTACAGTGGTTGATAGCAAGGCGGTGTATCGTGGGTTTGTACGTGCGTACGCCAAAGTGCTCAGGATGGACCCCGAACCGCTGGTGGCGATGATCGCTGACAAGGCGGCGAAAAAAGTAAGTTTGACGCCTGCACGAAACAGGACGCTGGATAGTTTTTCGGAAACGCACATACCGTTTATTGCAAAATACAGCATGCAATCGAGGCGCATGGGGATTGCCATCATTGTGGTTGCGTTGCTGATTTGCGCGCTGTTGGCGCAGCGTGTTGGATGGATACCGTCCTTGCCTCAAGTGACATCAACGCGCGCGGAGAGTGCGCCGGCTTCCGCGCCGGTGGTGGCGGCACCGGCGGAAGCAGAGCAGACCAAGTCTGCCGCATCCGCTCCCGCGCCTGCTGAAGCGGCGACAGCTGAGAAAACCAAGCAAATCGATTTGCCGCCAGTGGATGTGTCCAGTCAGGTTGCACCCGTGCCGTCCAAGGCAGTCGCAGAACCCGCGTCAGCCGCACAACCCGCACCGAAGCCAGCCGCAGCGGTAGTGGAGAAGAGCGTCAGTGCGGTTCAGCTAGCACCGGTTCCCAATGGGAAGAACACCTTGGTCTTGAAATGCCGGGAAGAGTCGTGGGTGGAACTCAAACGCGCCAACGGTACGATGGTGGCATCTCGCTATATTCCCGCTGGCACGACGGCGCGATTTACGGTCAATGAACCGATGCAGCTGACAATCGGCAATGCCCCCGCCGTGGACGCGAGCTTGCGTGGCGTCCGTCTGAAAATTTATTCGGCCGGGGATAGCAAGGTCGTCCGGTTGAACGTGAAGTAGTCATGGACGTTGCTTCGATTGCTACTGGCCCCTTGGCGCGTGTCGTGACACACGGCGTGGCCATCTGTCACGGCGACCGAAAAGTGAGGGTGGGCGGCGGTGCGCCAGTGGTGGTGCAATCGATGACGAATACGAATACGGCGGATGTAGCGAGTACGGTGCAACAAGTCGCGGAACTCGCTAGGGCGGGATCGGAATTGGTGCGTGTGACCGTGAATACGCCGGCGGCGGCAGCCGCGCTGCCGGAGATTCGCCAGCAGCTTGATAGCATGGGCATGGATGTGCCGTTGATTGGCGATTTTCATTACAACGGCCACACGCTGCTCAAGACCTTTCCGGCGTGCGCGCAAGCCTTGTCAAAGTACCGCATCAATCCCGGCAATGTGGGTCAGGGTGCGAAACGCGATACGCAATTTGCGCAAATGATTGAGGTGGCCGTTCGTTACGACAAACCAGTGCGCATTGGCGTGAACTGGGGCAGTCTCGATCAGGATTTGCTCGCGCGCATCATGGATGAGAATGCGCAACGTGCGCAGCCCTGGGATGCCAAGCGCGTCATGTATGAAGCGCTGATTGCATCGGCAATCGATAGCGCGATGCAGGCCGAAGAATTGGGCTTGGGTGCGGACAAAATTATTTTGTCGTGCAAGGTGTCGGATGTGCAGGATTTGATCGCGGTCTATCGCGAACTGTCGCGCCGCTGCCGTTATGCCTTGCATCTGGGGCTGACCGAAGCCGGCATGGGGAGCAAGGGCATTGTGGCGTCCACGGCAGCGATGAGCGTGCTCCTGCAGGAAGGCATTGGTGATACGATTCGCGTTTCGCTGACGCCGGAACCGGGCGGTAGTCGGACAAAAGAAGTGATTGTGGCGCAGGAAATTTTGCAGACGATGGGCTTGCGCAAGTTCATGCCGATGGTGACGGCCTGTCCGGGATGTGGCCGCACGACATCGACAGTGTTTCAGGATCTGGCGGACAAGATTCAGACCTATCTGCGCGATCAGATGCCGGAATGGAAAAAGACGTATCCCGGTGTGGAGAATCTGACGGTGGCGGTCATGGGGTGCATCGTCAATGGCCCCGGCGAATCGAAGCACGCCAACATCGGCATCAGTTTGCCGGGTACGGGCGAATCCAGCGCTGCGCCGGTATTCATTGACGGGAGCAAGGGGATGACCTTGCGCGGCGATCGTATTGCCGAAGAATTCCAGGCGATTGTCCTGGAATACGTGAAAACGCATTATGGAAACGAAAAAGCCGCAGCGTGATCAGGCGGACGAGTGTGGAACAAGCATGACTGAAAAAACGAAAATCAAGAAAATTGTGGGTATCCGGGGAATGAATGACATTCTTCCGGCAGATGCGCCCTTGTGGGAGCTGTTGGAGAACACGGTGGAATCGGTACTGAAGGGCTACGGCTATCAGCAAATCCGTACGCCGATTGTCGAGGAAACGGCGCTGTTCGCACGTGGCTTGGGCGCGGTGACCGACATCGTCGAAAAGGAAATGTATTCGTTCGAGGATGCCTTGAATGGCGACCATCTCACCTTGCGTCCTGAATGCACGGCAGGCGTCGTTCGCGCCGTGCTGGAGCACAATCTGACTTACGATGGCCCGAAACGGCTCTGGTACGCGGGCGCGATGTTCCGGCACGAACGTCCGCAGCGCGGGCGGTATCGTCAATTTCACCAGATCGGCGCCGAAGCGATCGGGTTTGTCGGCCCGGACATTGATGCCGAGCTGATCATGTTGTGCCAGCGGCTCTGGGACGATCTGGGGCTGCCGAATATCCGGCTGGAATTGAATTCGATCGGCAATGCCGAAGAACGCCATCGTCATCGTGCCGACTTGATTGCGCATTTCGAAAAACACAAGGATTTGCTGGACGGCGATGCACAGCGTCGCTTGCATACCAACCCATTGCGCATTCTCGATACCAAAAATCCGGCGATGCAAGACATGGTGAATGCGGCGCCGAAATTGATCGATTATCTGGACAAGGAATCGCTGGATCATTTTGAAGGCGTGCAGAAAATCCTGAAGCACAACAATATTCCGTTCCGGATCAATCCGCGTTTGGTGCGCGGCATGGATTACTACAATCGCACCGTGTTCGAGTGGGTCTCCGACGAACTGGGCGCGCAAGGCACGGTTTGCGGCGGCGGACGTTACGATCCGCTCGTTGAAATGTTTGGCGGAAAATTTACACCGGCATGCGGTTTTGCCATGGGGGTTGAGCGTTTGATTGAATTGATGCGGGCATCAAGCGAACCGCTAGCGCCCAATCAGTGCGACGTGTACGTGGTGCATCAAGGCGAGGCCGCGCAGCTCCAGGCGTTTGTGCTGGCAGAGCGTTTGCGCGATGCGGGGCTTGACGTGATGTTGCATTGTGCGGCATCTGGTGCGGGCGGCAGTTTCAAGGCACAAATGAAACGCGCAGACGGCAGTGGTGCCGCTTACGCGATCATTCTGGGCGATGATGAAGTGGCGAACGGCACGGCTTCCGTGAAGGCGATGCGCGCGGAGGACATGCAAAACAATCAAAGCAGCGTGCCCTTCGATGCAGTGACGGATTATTTGCTGGATCAGATTATTGGTGGCGACGATCATTGTTGCTGTTAAACAGGAAATCCTCAATTACATAAAGCGGAAACAACATGGCACTCAATCTTGAAGAACAGGAACAGTTAGAAGAACTCAAGGCCTGGTGGAAAAAATACGGCAATCTGCTGACGTGGTTGGTCATCATCGGTTTGTTCGCTTACGCCGGATTCAATGGCTGGAAGTACTACCAGCGGGGTCAGGCGGAGAAGGCCTCGCTGCTCTATGAAGAAATGTTCAGGGCGGTAGTCGCCAAAGACAACACCATTGTGATGCGTGCAGCAACCGATCTGGAAACGCAGTATTCCGGTACCGCCTACGCCCAGATGGCGGGGATGATTGCTTCTCGCGCAGCTTATGAGGCGGGTGAAGTTAAATCCGCGAAAGCGCAACTGGAATGGGTCGCAAACAATGCCGTTGATGATGAATACAAGGTGCTGGCGAAGCTGCGCTTGGCGGGCATGTTGCTGGATGAGAAGGCATACGACGACGGGGTGAAATGGTTGTCTGGCGATTTCCCGGAAGCTTTTGCCGCTCGCGTAGCGGATCGCAAGGGCGACATCCTGGTTGCACAAGGCAAGATTGATGAGGCGCGCACGGCTTACCAGCTGGCGCTGGATAAATCCGATCCGAAAGATCAGGCACGCAAGCTGATACAGCTGAAGCTGGATGGCATCGGCGGTCCGTTGGCTAAATCGGCAAAGTGAGATGAGAGACATGATGCGCACAATTCGGAAATGGTCGGGACTCGGCGCGCTGGCAGCGGTGCTACTGCTCGCAGGTTGCTCCAGCAGCACACCCAAAAATAATCCTGCAGACTTGGTGGATATCACGCCGACGTTTGGTGTGAAGACAGTTTGGTCTACGTCGGTGGGGAGTGCGGGCAAATATACTTTTTCGCCGATGCCGATTGGCGATCGCATTTATACCGCTGCGGCCAATGGCACGATCACCAAGATTGCGCTGGATAATGGCAGTGAAGAATGGCGCGTGAATGCCGATATGGATTTGACGGCGGGTGTCGGTAGCGATGGCAAGGTCGTGGCTGTCGCGGGTGCCAAAGGCATGTTGCTGGCCTTCGATGCGCTGGATGGCAAGTTGCGCTGGAAAGTGCAAGCCTCCAGTGAAATCCTGTCCGCGCCGGTGGTGGGAGAAGGGGTCGTGGTGGTGCGCAGTATCGATAATCGTATTGCCGGTTACGATGCGGAAACGGGTAAGCGCAAATGGATCCTCGATCGCCCGGGCCCGGCGCTGATATTGCGCACTTCGCCGGGCATGGTGATTGTCGGCCCGACGGTGGTGGTGGCCTTGCCGAGTGGCCGACTGCTGTCGCTGAATTTATCAAACGGTGGTCCGCGCTGGGAAGTGCCGGTGGGTGAGCCGCGCGGCACGACGGAGTTGGAACGCATTGCCGATCTGGCCGGTTTCCCTGCGGTTTACCGGCGTGACGTGTGCGCTGCAGCCTACCAGGGCAAGGTGGCGTGCCTGGATGTCGTGAACGGCACGATGCGCTGGTCGAAAAAATTGACGGCTGGCGCCGGTGCGGGCACGGCGCTGGATGAGCGTTATGTCTATGCGGTGGACGAGCGCGGCGCCATTTACGCCTTATCGAATGAAAATGGGCAAAGCGTCTGGCGCAATGACAAGCTCGCCTACCGTGAATTGTCTGCGCCCGCTGCCTTGGGTCGTTATGTCGCGGTTGCCGATTACAAAGGCTACGTACACTTTCTTTCGCGAGAAGACGGCTCGTTCGTCAATCGTTTAGCCACGGATGGCAGTCCGGTGCTCACGCGGCCGTTGCTGGTGGGATCAACACTGATTGTGCAGACTCGATCAGGCACGCTGACGGCCTTCGCAGCCAAGTAAGAAGCAGGAGAATGCAAGAAAAATGAAACCGGTTATCGCCCTCGTGGGGCGCCCTAATGTTGGCAAATCCACCTTGTTCAATCGCTTGACGCGTTCACGCGATGCCCTGGTGGCGGACTTGCCCGGACTGACGCGCGATCGCCATTATGGCGAAGGGCGCATTGGCGCGCGCCCCTTCCTTGTGATTGACACCGGTGGATTCGAGCCCGTTGCCAAGACGGGCATCATGCATGAAATGGCCAAGCAGACGAAGCAGGCCGTGGTCGAGGCGGATGTCGTGATCTTCTTGGTCGATGGTCGCCAAGGTATGACCCCGCACGACAAAACCATCACCGAATTCTTGCGAAAGTCCGGACGCCAAGTGATGTTGGTGGTGAACAAGGCGGAAGGCATGAAGTATTCTGCCGTGACAGCGGATTTCTTCGAGCTGGGCTTGGGCGATCCGATGATCATTTCTTCGGCGCACGGCGACGGTGTGCACGAAATGCTGGATGACGCGCTGGATATGGTTGAGGCGCAAGGCAAGCCTGTCGAAGAAGAAGCCGCGTCTCAGCAAAAAGGTATCAAGATCGCGATTGTTGGGCGGCCGAATGTCGGCAAATCCACGCTGGTGAATTCTTTGCTGGGTGAAGAGCGCGTGATCGCGTTCGACATGCCGGGGACCACGCGTGATGCCATCGAGATTCCATTCGAGCGTGATGGCAAGGACTATACGCTGATTGATACCGCCGGCATTCGTCGTCGCGGCAAAGTGTTTGAAGCGATCGAAAAATTCTCCGTCGTCAAAACCCTGCAATCGATTTCGGAAGCGAACGTGGTGATTCTCTTGCTGGACGCGCGCCAGGACATTTCCGAACAGGATGCGCACATTGCCGGGTTTATTCTGGAAAGCGGGCGGGCGCTGGTGGTGGCGGTCAACAAATGGGATGGGTTGACTGCGGACAAGCGCGATGAAATTCGCAGCGATCTGGAACGCAAATTGCATTTTCTGACGTTTGCCAAATTTCACTTTATTTCGGCGTTGAAATCCACCGGCATTGGCCCGCTAATGAAGTCTGTGAATGCTGCGTATGCCGCAGCGATGGCCAAGCTGCCAACGCCAAAATTGACGCGCGCGCTGGAAGAAGCCGTGGAACATCAACAACCGCGTCGAAAAGGGCCGGTACGTCCGAAGATGCGCTATGCGCATCAAGGCGGACAAAATCCCCCCATCATTGTCATTCACGGCAATGCGCTGGACGCCATCAGTGATTCGTATAAACGTTATCTGGAAAAACATTTCCGTGATACTTTTTCGCTCACGGGTACACCGCTTCGCATTGAATTCCGAACAGGAAAAAATCCTTTCGATCGAGAAAAATAACGAAATGTAAGCTTGTGTAAAGGTTTGGTTTACATCAATCACGAAACACAATATTTGTATACAATGCCCGTGTGGATACCGGAAGGTTTCCTGAGACAAAGTATCCTCAGTTCGCCAAACAATAACTATATTTAAAAATGGAGCTGATATGAGCAACAACAAATCGCAAACCCTCCAGGACCCCTTCCTGAATTTGCTGCGCAAAGAGCACATTCCCGTATCGATTTATCTCGTCAACGGGATCAAGCTGCAAGGTCAGATCGATTCGTTTGATCAATATGTCGTGCTTTTGCGCAATACCGTCACGCAAATGGTTTACAAACACGCAATTTCCACGGTCGTTCCCAGTCGCCCAGTCAATCTCAATGCTGAAACGCCCGCTGAGTCATGATCGTTTTTTCGTCACGTTGATGTGACATGAGAGCGGCTCTGGTTGGTGTGGACTTTGGCAAAGGTGACTTTGCCGACAGTCTCGAAGAATTATCCTTGCTGACGCAATCGGCTGGCGCTGAACCTGTTGTGACAATAACAGGCAAGCGCGCCAGTCCGGACGCGGCTTTATTCGTCGGTTCGGGCAAGGCCGATGAAATTGCGCAAGCGATTGCCGAGCAAAACCTCGATCTGGTTATCTTCAATCACGCGCTTTCTCCGGCGCAGCAGCGCAATCTGGAGCGTCGTCTCAATGTTAATGTGGTCGATCGGACCAGTCTGATTCTCGATATTTTTGCCCAGCGGGCGAAAAGCCACGAGGGCAAAGTGCAAGTCGAACTGGCGCAGTTGCAGCATCTGGCAACGCGTCTGGTGCGGGGCTGGACCCATCTGGAACGACAAAAAGGCGGGATTGGCTTGCGCGGTCCCGGCGAAACCCAGTTGGAAACGGACCGCCGTTTGTTGGGCGATCGCGTCAAGGCGTTGCGTCAGCGCCTGGAAAAATTGCGCCGTCAGCGTGAAACGCAGCGCAAGGCGCGCGGACGTGGTCAGACGTTTTCGGTTTCCCTCGTCGGGTACACGAATGCCGGGAAATCCACCCTGTTCAATGCGCTCGCCAAAGCGGGTGTCTATGTCGCCGACCAGTTATTTGCTACCCTGGATACCACGTCCCGACGGATTTACCTCGAAGACGTGGGCAATGTGGTGATTTCCGACACGGTGGGATTTGTGCGGGACTTGCCCCACCAATTGGTGGAAGCCTTTCGCGCCACGCTGGAAGAGACCATTCATGCCGATTTGCTGCTGCATGTTGTCGATGCGTCCAGTTCGACGCGCATGGAACAAGTCGAGCAAGTGAATCAGGTGTTAAAGGAGATCGGCGCCGATCACATCCCCCAATTACTCGTATGGAATAAGATTGACCTAGCGGGTCTGGAACCGGTTTTGGAGTGGGGGGAGTATGATAGAATTACACGCGTTTTTGTCAGCGCCAAGACAGGGGATGGGCTTGGCTTGTTGCGCGAAGCAATAACCGAATTTGCAAAAAATTCCAGTAAAAAAATGCGTGCGACCGAGGTCAGCCATCCGGATGGGCAGGAGGGGACCGAAAGTGGCTTGCTCCCCCGATAAAAAAGACTAAAGTCAGAATATCAGCATGTCTCGAGCCTTGCTAAATAAAATCGGCGCCACATTGTCGGATCTTTGGGGGCGCGGTACCGATAGCGAAGAGGAAGAACGCAGCTATCGCGAAAAGAAACCGCCGGAACTGGACAAGCTTTGGCTGCGATTCAATGAACGCTTGAATCGACTCTTTGGCAGAAAAGGCGGCGGTGGGCAGAATCCGAATGCGTCCACCCAGGGCATGGGGATTGCCATCGTCATCCTGATCATCATCTGTGTAGCGGTCTGGCTGGTGAGCGGACTGGTTGTTATCGCGGAAGGCCGCGTGGGCTTGGTAACGACTTTCGGGAAATACACCGAAACCAAGCAACCGGGCCTAAGCTGGCGTTGGCCTTACCCGATCCAGAGTGTCGAAGTGGTCAATTTGCTAGAGGTACGCAAAGTCGAAATCGGCTATCGGGCCAGCGAAAAGAACAAGCAACTCAAAGAATCGCTGATGCCGACCAGCGACGGCAATATTGTCGATCTCCAGGTCGCCGTGCAATATCGCTTGAAGAGCGGGCAGGACTTCGCTTACAACAATACTGAGCCGGAAGAAATGGTCAAGCAGGTCGCCGAAAGTGCGATCCGCGAAGTCGTGGGTAAGAATAAGACGGATTATGTGCTGTACGAAGGGCGTGACAAGATTGCCGCCGAAGTGAGCCAGACGCTGCAAAGCGTCCTGGATCGTTATTCTGCCGGTATTCTGGTGACGAGTGTCAGCGTGCAGGGTGCTGGTGCGCCGGAGCAGGTGCATGCTGCGGCCGATGACGCTCAGAAGGCTGAGCAAGATCGCAAGCGCATGGAAAGCGAGGCCAAGGCGTATGCGGACGATGTGGTTCCCAAAGCCAAGGGTGTGGCATCGCGTCTGATCCAGGATGCGGAAGCCTACCGCGCCAAGGTGATCGCGCATGCCGAAGGCGACACGGCGCGTTTCAAGCAGATTTTGGCCGAATACCAGAAAGCACCGACAGTCACGCGCGACCGCATGTACATCGAAACCATGCAACACATTTTCACCAAAACGACAAAGATTATGGTGGATTCCAAGAACGGCAAGAACATGATGTATCTGCCGATCGACAAACTGATGTCGCAAGTCCAGACCGCTGATCCGGCGAAGGCCAATGCCAACCCAAATGCCAATGCCGCTCCCGCAGCAAACGGAACGGCACCTGCTGGCGCTGCGCCTGCCGCTGCAACCGGAAAGGCCTCTGTGCCGGGATTGGTCAATCCCACCACGCCAGCATCGGCTGCGGAATCGGCTGCCAGCAAATCATTGGTTCCATCGACGCGCGAGCGTGATTCGCGCAATCGGGAGACGCGGTAATGAGAAAATTTCTTCTTCTGCTTCTCATCGCGCTATTCCTGTATCCGTTCGTTTCGACCATTGGTTTTGTTGTCGATCAACGGCAGTATGCGATTGTATTTGCCACGGGTGAAATCAAGCAGGTGATCACCGAACCCGGCATGTATTACAAAAACCCCACGCCACTGGAAAACGTTATTCTTCTCGATAAACGGACGCTGACGGCAGAAATGCCCGAACCGGAAAAAATGGCGACGTCCGAAAAGAAGATTGTATTGGTCGATTCTTTCGTCAAGTGGCGCATCGCCGACCCGCGTCTTTTCTACGTCACATTTAGTGGCAGCGTGCAGCAGGGACAGGACAAGATGCTGCAAATGGTGAAAGCGGCGCTCAACGATGAAATCAAGAATTACACGACGGCTGAGTTGGTGAGCGGCGATCGCAGTGAGTTGATGGCGGATATCCAGGAGACCATGGCGAAGGAGGCCAAGGCACTGGGCATCAGCATTGTTGATGTGCGTCTTAAGCGCGTGGATTACCTGGACAACGCCCCTGTTTTCGAGCAAATGAAAGCGGAGCGAACCCATCTGGCCAACGAGACGCGTTCAAATGGTGTGGCCGAAGCGGAGCGCATCCGAGCGGACGCCGACAAGCGACAAACGATTATCATTGCCGAAGCGCATCGCAACGCCCAGCGGATACGCGGTGAAGGCGATGCCAAGGCTTCTCGATTGTATGCGCAGGCTTTCGGCAAGAATCCGGAATTTGCCAAGTTTTATCGCACGCTCGAAGCGTATCGTGCTACTTTTAACAGCCGCAGCGACGTGATGGTCGTTGACCCGTCCTCCGAGTTCTTCAAGTACATGAGGAACCCCAGGGCATCTGGCGCCAAATAACAACAGGCCGTATTCTGAAAACGTATGGAGAAACCACGTCTGGAATACGCCTGCCCGAAAGCGGCTTGAGTCTTGCAGGACTCAAGCCTGATTTCATGAGTCGTAACGGATGGTTCTGAACTGATTATGCAAAACTGGCTTTTACCGGAGTACATTGCCGACGTCTTGCCTGCGGAAGCGCGCAAGATCGAGGAGTTGCGCCGTGTGATACTCGATAACTTCCGCTTGTACGGTTACGAGTTGATCATGCCGCCGATGCTGGAGTATCTTGATTCATTGTTGACGGCCGCTGGCCAAGACACCGATCTGTACACCTTCCGGCTGATCGATCAATTATCAGGTCGCACCATGGGTATCCGCGCAGACATGACGACGCAAGTCGCGCGCATCGATGCACATTTGCTGAATCGCACTTCCGTCACACGCCTTTGCTATGCAGGCAGCGTGCTGCATGCGCGCCCATCTGGCTTGTATGCCACGCGCGAGCCGCTGCAAATCGGCGCAGAAATTTACGGCCATGCCGGATGGGAAGCGGATGCCGAAATTCAGGAGCTGGCGCGTGCTTCGCTGGAAATGGCGGGCGTGACGGGCGTATCGCTCGATCTCTGTCACGTTGGCGTACTGCGTGCCTTGTTTGAGATTGATCCCAGCCTCAAAAAACAGGAGGCGATACTTTTCAATCTGCTGGAAACAAAGGATGTGCCTGGTATCACGGCTTTGACACAATCGCGCGATGCTACGATCCGCAATGCCTTGCTGGCGCTGCCGAGTTTGTATGGCGACGTGAAAGTGCTGGACGAGGCGCGCAAAGTGCTGCCAAAACTACCAGGCATTACGAAAGCGCTGGACGAGTTGCAGGCGCTGGCGGAGCGGGCGAGCGGCGCGACCGTGACAGTCGATCTGGCCGATATGCGCGGCTATCAGTATCACAGCGGCGTGATGTTCGCAGCCTATGTACCGGGTTTGCCGAATGCGCTCGCACGCGGCGGACGTTACGACCAAGTGGGCGAAGCGTTTGGTCGTGCACGTCCGGCGACAGGTTTTTCAATGGACTTGCGTGAACTCGCACAATTGCTGCCGTGCGCGGAGCCCAAGAAAGCGATACGCGCGCCGTGGGGCAATACGCCGGAACTGCGCAAGCGTATTGTCGAGTTGCGGGCGAGCGGCGAAGTCGTCATTCAGAGCATGCCTGGTCAAGCGGACGAGCAGGACGAGTTTTCGTGGGACCGCGAACTGGTTCAGGACAAGAACGGCGCCTGGATGCTGAAGAATTTAAATTAATGAAATAAACCAACCAAGAGCAGAATCATTTATGGCAAAAAATGTCGTGGTAGTGGGCACCCAGTGGGGTGACGAAGGCAAGGGCAAGATCGTCGATTGGCTCACCGAGCATGCGCAAGGCGTGGTGCGGTTTCAGGGCGGTCATAACGCAGGCCATACCTTGGTCATCAAAGGACAGAAAACAGCATTGCAATTGATTCCCTCCGGGATCATGCGTCCGGGTGTCGCCTGCTTCATCGGCAACGGCGTGGTGCTGTCCGTGCCGGATCTGCTCAATGAAATTAAGCGCCTCGAAAGCTTTGGTGTCGAAGTCCGTTCGCGGCTGAAAGTGTCGGAAGCTTGCCCGGCGATTTTGCCTTACCACGTGGCTATTGATCTGGCGCGTGAAGAAGCGCGTGGCGATGCGAAAATCGGCACCACCGGCAAGGGCATTGGCCCGACCTATGAAGATAAGGTGGCTCGTCGCGCGATTCGCGTGGCCGACATGCTCAACGAAAAACGGCTGACTGAAAAGCTGCGCGAAAATCTCGATTATCACAATCACGTGCTGGTGAATTTCCTCAAGAAGCCAGCGGTGGATTATCAAAAGACGCTGGACGATGCGTTGAAAGCCGCCGAAGAATTGCGGCCGATGGTGGCAGATGTGTCGAGCGCGCTGTACGACGTTTTCCAGCATGGCGGCAATCTGCTGTTTGAAGGCGCCCAAGGCAGCATGCTCGACGTGGATCACGGCACGTATCCGTATGTTACGTCCAGCAACTGCGTCGCGGGCAATGCCGCGGCAGGCTCCGGTGTGGGACCGAATATGCTGCATTACGTGCTGGGCATCACCAAGGCGTACACCACGCGCGTGGGGTCTGGTCCGTTCCCGTCCGAGCTGCCGCTCGACCAGGGCGTGGGCAAACATTTGTCCAGCGTGGGCATGGAATTTGGCACCGTGACGGGGCGTGCGCGCCGTTGCGGCTGGTTTGATGCGGCCTTGCTCAAACGTTCGGTGCGCATTAACGGCGTGACGGGCATTTGCCTGACCAAGCTGGACGTGCTGGATGGACTCGACACGATCAAACTGTGCACGGGCTACAAGCTCGATGGCCGCACCGTGGATATTTTCCCGGTCGGCGCAGAAGATGCTGCGCGCTGCGAACCGATTTACGAAGAGATGCCGGGCTGGACAGAACCGACACTGGGCGTGCAATCCTTCGAGGCGCTGCCGGCCAATGCACGCGCTTACATCCGCCGCGTGGAAGAACTCATCGGCGTGCCGATGGACATGGTGTCCACTGGGCCGGATCGCGAACAGACGCTGGTGCTGCGCCACCCTTTCAAATAATCCTTGAGTGACGGAGGGAAGCAACGCTTTCCTCCATCCTCAATCCATGATCTGGCGTGCGCAGCCTCGAAGCGATCACGTCATTTGAGCGAAAAATCCACACGGCTTGATTTGGGTTTGCTGTCATCTTTGGCGGCAACCTTGCTGGCGAGGATGAAAATGCGTTCAGTCGGAACACCGCCCTTCGTGACCAGCCATTCCTTCGTGGCTTGCGCGCGCCGGTTGCCGAGCGCAATCAAGTCGTCGTTCGTGATTTTGGCTTTGAGGAGCAACAGTCGTTTGCGCTGGAGTCCGGCTTTGACAAGGCCTTGGCTGTCGCTGTCAGGATCGACGATGCCGGTGATTTCGAGTTTCAGCGCCGGCCGGTCATTCAAGGCTTTGGCCAGTGCCGTCAGCTTGGCTTCGTTTTGCTTGAGGATTGTCGCCTGTCCCGCATCAAACGCAATCCAGCTCAATTCCTCTCCGCCGCCCAAAGCCGAGGCGAGCAGGGAGAAGGGGGCGGTGGCGGCTTTTGTCAGCAGGTTCACGACGACTTGCACGATGACGCCGCCAACAGAAAACTCGGGATCATCGAGCGAACCACGGATCGGCAGGTTGATGTCGATAACGCCGTTCCTGTCGCGCAGCAATGCGACGGCAAGCGTGACGGGCAGCGTGGTGGCGGAAGGGCTATCGACTTTTTCGCCGAACGTGAGTTGATCCAGCACCAGCCGGTTCTCGGCGCTGAGTTGGCGGCGATCCAGTTTGTATGAAACCGCGAACGACAGCTGTCCTTTCTGGATGCCGTATCCTGCGTATTTGTCGGCATAGGGACTCAGGGGAGCGAGTTCCATTCCCTTGACGGAAGCTTTCAGGTCGAGGAAGAGTTCGTCTTTCAACGGATTCACTTTCCCACGGATTTGCAGGGGCGCGCTATTGACCATACCGCGCAAGGCGACGCTCGCCGTCGATTTTGCGTCCGATGACAGGCCCGCGATGGTGCCGCCAAGCCCAAGGAGGTTGGCCGTGTAGTGAGGGGTGATGTAATTGTCCGTGAAGAGAACCTTGCCGTTGCTGAGCGTCACCGAGCCGATGGTGATTGGCGGGGACGGGGCCGTGACGGTCTTGCCGGGCAGGTGTCGGGATGTTTTCGTATTGGTTGCTGCTTGCGTTTCTTTCGCATCGTCCGTTTCGGAGGCATCCGTCAGGCGTTTGTCTTTTCCGCTTCGGACGATATCCTGCAAGTTGATCCGGCCTTTTCGGTTGACGATGATGCGCGCGTAAAAATCATCCAGCGCGATGTGATCGATCGCGAGCGAGAAGGGGCGAAGATGCGCCTGGACACCATTGATGGCGAGTGATTGCCAGCGCAGAAAATCGTCGACGTTGAACTTGTCAACTGTCGCGACGTTTCCCAGCAAGAGATTGCCCGTAAATGCCCCGCCCATCGCGCCACTTGTCTCCTGCGCCAGCGCAAGGGATCCGTTTGCAGAGAGCTGCGCGCTCGTGATGAACAGGTTGACTTGCTCGGTGAAATACGGTTGCAGCGCGGTGATGTCGGCCGCCTTGATGTCCAGTGCAAGATGGGCTTGCAACGGCGTCGGCGCGAGCGTTCCGTTGACAGCGATGCTGCCGGTGTCGTTGACTGCCGCTTTCAAGGCCAGCGTTCCCTTTTCCCCAGGTTTTGTCGAGAGGTGTTGCACATCCAGCGAGAGGTTAGAAACGGTTGTCACGGCGGACTTTTTTGGGTGATGGTCTTCGATTTGCGCGCGCCAGTTGGCGATGGCGATCTTTTCAATGACGGCAACAAAAGGGGGCGTGTCGTTTTTGTCCGGGGTGCTTGCGGCGCGTGCAGATGCGACGGCGGCTTTCGGCTGCGATGCGCCGCCCTTGTGATGCTTGACGGTGAACTGCGCACTGTTTGAAAGGACTTCGGCGACGCTGGCTTCGCGCTTGCCAAGATCTACCGACACGTCGTTTACGGCGAGATCGAATTTTTCAATCAACGCGTTGATTGGGCGGGATGAAAAGGCGTCGTCATACGCGAAGCTGCCGCCTTCGATGCTTATTTTGTCCACCAGCAGACGCAGGGTAGTGTCTGAAGGTGTTGGCGCGGGTACTGCGGGGGGCGCGATGATGTCGTCAATGTTGTAACGACCGTCACCGTTGCGCGCCACGCGAAAATAGGGGTTGATCAGTTTCAGTTCCTCAATGACTGGCGCCAACCGGAACAGGGATTGAATGGACGAGTTGACTTTCAGTTCGTCGAAGGAGGCAAAGACCGTGTTGCCGTCTGGTTCCATCAGCTTGAATTTCTGGACGGTGACCGTCAGCGTGTAAGGGTTGACGGTGATGCGCTCGAGGGTGACGGGACGATGGAGTTTGTCAGCGATCAGTTTTTCCGTTTGTGATCGGATGATGCTGGGAAGGGTGAAATACCCGATCAGGCCAAACAGCACCAGGAAGAGGCTCAGGCCAATCAGCGCGCGCTGGATCTTTTTTTTCAGGGCGATCTCGACGATGCGTTGCCAATCAATGCCTTTCATAGCGATCTCCTGGGTGTGCGCGGTGCTGAGTGAGGAATGCTTGCGTCAAAACCTATCACGGGCAGTCCTTTATGGCCTTGTCATATCTCATAAGGCCGGGCGTTGAGGCAAGCGTTATTTGATCGCAAACTCCACCCGACTAAATTTAGCCTTGCCGTCCGCCTTGTCGTCTTCCTTGTCCGCAAGTCTGCCAGACCGGATGTAAACGCGCGCGCCTTGCACCTGGCCTTTTGACATCAGCCATTCCTTGGTAGAGACGGCGCGTTGTGTGGCGAGCGCGTTCAGTTCTTCAGGCCCCACTTTCACTTTTTGCAGCAGCGATTGTTCCATTTCCGTCACGGACATTTTTCCAGCCAGCGCGCGCAGGCTAAGCAGGTTTTCGCTGCGATAAACCTGTCTGATGAGTATGGGATATTCTGTTTTGGTGATCTCGACTTTGTTCGGGGCAAGATTCTTGCCTTTTTCTCCCATGTTCTTGATCTTGGCGGCGCGCAGTTTTCGCTGGAGCGTGGCATGGGCGAGTCCTGCCTTGTCCGTGTCGGGATCGGCCAAGCCCGTGACTTCCAGCTTGAGTTCGGGACGCTGCTTGAGCGCTTCGGCTAACGTGTTCAGTTTTTCTTCCTGCTGTGCGGGAATGGCGGACTGTCCCGCATCGAATTCGAGCCAGCCCAAATCTTCATGGTCGCCGAACAGGGAACCCAGCAAGGCAAACGGTGAGGTAATGGCTTTGCCCATCATGTTGACGAACGCTTTGCCGATGATGCTGCCGACGGAAAATTCCGGATCGTTCAGCGAACCGCTAATGGGCAGTTCGATATCGATGACGCCATCGCTGTCGCGCAGCAGCGAAACTGCGAGTTGCACCGGCAGTTTCTCCGCCGTTTCATTTTGGGTGTCTTCGTTGAAGGTCAGTTGATCCAGGATCAGGCGGTTGTTGGCGGTGAGTTCGCGGTTTTCCACCTTGTAAGCGACCTCAAAAGACAGTTGACCTTTCTCGATACCGTAGCCCGTGTATTTGCTGGCATAGGCGCTGAGCGGCGAAAGTTCGATGCCGTGCACCTCTGCGTGCAAATCCAGATACAACTCATCTTTCAGCGGGTTGATGTCGCCATAGACCATCAGTGGGGCATTGTTGACTTTGCCATGCAAATTGATGGAGGCATTGGTGTTCGCATCGGAAGAGAGTCCGGTGATGGTGCCGCCAAAATCCGTCAAGGTCGCCTTGTAGTTGGGCTTGATGTAACTGTCCCGGAAGCGAATTTTTCCGTTTTCCAGCGTCACCTTGTTGATTTTGATGGGCGGAAGAAGCGCGGTGGGGCTGGCTTGCACTGGCCGTGCGGTGACGGGCGGGGCGGCCAGCGGGCCGCTTGTGCCGACAGCCTCTGTTTCTTGCGCGCGCGTTCCTTCATGTGTTGCAGCGATGGTGGGCGAGGCAGAGGTTGTAGTGGATGGCGCGGGTTCCGGATCCGGCACAATGTCTTGCAGGTTGAAACGACCTTTTTCGTTAACAGTGATGCGCATGAAATAATCGTTCAGCGCAATATCGTTCACGACAATCGCCAGCGGCGCGATTTGAATGTCAATGCCGTTCAGCGACAGAGATTTCCAGTGCATGAGCCGCTTCTCGTTGACCTTGTCCAACGTCATGACATCGTTGAGCGCGATGTCGCCAGCGATGTTGCCGGTCGTGGCTCCCGTTTTGTCCTGTTTCAGCTTGACGGTTGCATTGCTTGATAGGTTGGCGGAACTGACGAGCAGATTGATCTTGTCTGCGAAGTAGGGCTGGAGTCCGGCGATGTTGATGTCCTTGATGGACAATTTCACATCGGCGATCAAGGGCGAAATCGAGACGGCGCCTTTCACATTGAGTTTGCCTTTGGCGTTCACAGCGGCGTTCAGGTGGAAGCTGTTTTTATTGCTCAAGTTGCTCGAGAGATTCTTTGCATCGAGCGAGATGCGCGAAACGGTCGTGGTGACGGGTGTTTTGAGATGGTGATCTTCGAGTTTTGCGGCCCAGTTGTCGATGTCGATTTTGCCGATGCTGACGTCGAACGGCTTTTCTTCGTTTTTCGTGCTTTTTTTGCCGCTGCGTTTTAAGGATGCCGTTTGGGAAGCAGGGGATGCTTCCTTTTTCGCAACGGATGCCACGCGCTCGCGTCGTTTGAGGGTTTTTGCAAAATAGGCGGCATTGTTCGACGTGATCTCGTCGATATCGACTTCACGCGCATTCAGGTTGACGACCAAGCCTTTGACGTTCAGCTCGAATTGCTTGAGCGAGGCGTGTAACGGTTGCACATCGTACGCGTCATCGTAAAGGAAGGTGCCGCCTTCAATCCGGATGTTCTGAATGCGAAATCGGCCAGACAGGGGAGAGGAAGATTCTTCTTTGGGTTGTCGTGCCAGAAAATCGTTGAAGTTGAATTTGCCTGTGCTGTTGCGCGAGACATGAATATAGGGGTTGACCAATTTCACTCTTCGGATAACCGGCGCTAGTCGCAGCACCGATTCCGGCGACAGGCTGACGCGAAAACGATCGAAGGACACGAACACGGTTTGTCCGTCCGGCTCCATCAGCTTGAATTTGTGAACGGTCACGGCGAGCCAGTAAGGACTGACCGTGATTTTTTCGATGGTGACGGGGCGATGCAATTCCTTGGTCAGAATCTTTTCGGCTTGCGAGCGGATGATGCCCGGGAGCGCGAAATAACCGACCACCCCGAACACTATCAGGAAGACAAAAAAGCCAATGACGATGCGCTTGAGTCTCATTTTTTTAGCAATCGCCATGGCGCGCTGCCAGATAGTGCCATTCATGAGCGTTCTCTTGTAACGGGCCGGAAGGGGGGTACGGCTATGGTCGAGATGGAAACAGATTTCTTTCGAGAAATGTTATCACGATATACAAGGTCAAGCATTGTCTTATCTCATAAACGTGGGGAGGAACAAAAGTTACGCTTGTCATAGCGGAAAGCGGTATTTTTGACATTCCTGTGACAGTTCCATGACGCGCCCCAAAGGCTGTCATAAAGCTGTCATATTTGGTCATTAAAGTTTCAGCTATCCAGTGTGGATAAAAAAGGAGACTGAAATGAGATTACATAAATGGTTCGGTACGTGTGTGCTGGCGATCTCGGCAGCATCGACGGCGGTAGCAGCAGATATGACGGGCGCGGGCGCGACTTTCCCGTATCCGATTTACGCCAAGTGGGCACAAGCTTACAAGCAGGCCACAGGCAACAACATGAATTACCAATCCATCGGTTCCGGTGGTGGCATCAAACAAATCAAGGCCAAGACCGTTGATTTTGGCGCGTCGGACATGCCTTTGAAAGCAGCAGATCTGAAACAGTCGGGGTTGATTCAATTTCCGGCGATTATTGGCGGCGTGGTGCCCGTTGTAAATGTGGACGGCATTCAGCCCGGTCAATTGAAGATGACGGGCAAAGTGCTGGCAGATATTTATCTCGGCAAAATCACCCAGTGGAATGCGCCGGAAATCGCCGCGATCAATCCGGGCCTTGCACTGCCGAACCGTTCCATTACCGTGATACACCGCGCAGATGGATCGGGCACGTCTTTTCTGTGGACTGACTATCTTTCAAAAATGAGTGGGGAATTCAAAAGCAAGGTCGGTGCAGGCACGGCGGTGAAGTGGCCAGCCGGCGTCGGCGGCAAGGGCAATGAAGGTGTGGCAGCGAATGTGCAGCGCATCAAAGGCGCCATCGGTTATGTCGAATATGCCTATGCGAAGAAGAATCGCATTCCGCACACGCAATTGCAAAACAAGAGCGGTAACTTCGTGCAGCCGGAAGATGCAACGTTCAAAGCGGCAGCCGCTGGCGCACAGTGGGCTAAGACGCCGGGTTTTGGCGTGGTGCTGACGAATCAGGCTGGCGCGCAGAGCTGGCCGATTGCCGGAGCATCGTTCATCCTGATGCAGAAAACCCAAGCCGACGCAACAAAAGGGCAAGCCGTCCTGAAGTTCTTTGACTGGGCTTATGCGAATGGCGGCGCGATGGCGACTGAACTTGATTATGTGGCGATGCCAACTTCTGTTACTAAGCTGATCCAGGCGGAATGGAAAAAGCAAATCAAGGATGGCGCCAATCAGCCGATTTGGTAAAGCATCCGTCACTGACATTGAATATAAAAAGGAATCACACCATGCCCACCGCTGCCACACATCACGAACCGGCCGTGCCGAGAAAGGTCAAGGCCTCCGTGCGCTGGCAGCGTTGGGCGGATTTTATTTTTCACAAGGTGACATTAGGGTTTGCGCTGAGTGTGTTTGTGGTGCTGGCGGGGATCATCGTGGCGCTGGTGTACGGGGCCTGGCCCGCGTTCAAGGAGTTTGGGCCGGGGTTCATCACGACGGTGGAATGGGACCCGGTCAATGACAAATACGGTGCGATGATTGCGATCGTGGGGACGTTGGTGACCTCCCTTATTGCGCTGTTGATCGCGTTTCCGATCAGTTTCGGAATTGCGCTCTTTTTGACGGAAATCTGCCCGACGTGGTTGCGCCGCCCGATGGGCGCGGCAGTCGAATTGCTCGCCGGGATTCCCAGCATCATCTACGGCATGTGGGGCTTGTTCGTGTTTGCCCCGATTTTTGCCGATTACGTGCAACCGGCCTTGATGAAGACGCTCGGACAACTGCCATATTTAGGTCAACTGTTCCAAGGCCCCATGATGGGCATCGGCATTCTGACGGCAGGCGTCATTTTATCGATCATGATTATTCCGTTCATTGCCTCGGTGATGCGCGACGTGTTCGAGACGGTCCCCACGGTACTCAAAGAATCGGCCTACGCGCTGGGCTGCACCAAATGGGAAGTGGTACGCAAGGTCGTGTTGCCCTACACCCGCACCGGCGTGGTCGGCGGCGTGATGCTCGGTTTAGGCAGAGCGCTGGGCGAGACCATGGCGATCACGTTTGTGATCGGCAATGCCCATAAGCTGGACTGGTCCTTGTTTGCGGCTGGTAACAGCATTGCCTCGGCACTGGCCAACGAATTTGCCGAAGCGGACTCCAAATTGCATGTCGCCTCGCTCTTTGGGCTGGGTCTGATTCTCTTTGTGATTACCTTCATCGTGCTTACCGCCGCCAAACTCATGCTCATGCGCCTATCCAAAAAGGAGGGGCTGAAATGAAGCCGCACACCATTCTCCAGCACGCCGCTCATCCGCACGCCCAGGCGTCCAGCAACGCGGTCTACAAACGGCGTCTGTGGTGGCACCGGATGGGCCTGGCCTTTTCCTTCGGGGCCATGGCCATCGGGATGCTGTTTCTTGCCTGGATATTGGGCACCCTCCTCTTCAAAGGATTTGGCGCACTCAATCTGGCGATGTTCACCCAAAGTACCCCGCCTCCCGGCGAAGAAGGTGGCGGCCTGGCCAATGCGATTGTCGGCAGTGTGATGATGGTCGGCCTGTCCACCCTGATCAGCACGCCCATTGGCATCATGGCCGGGATATATCTGGCCGAATACGGGGACCGAAGCCGCTTTGCCCAAGTGACCCGGTTTGTAGTCGATATCATGCTCTCGGCACCTTCGATTGTGATTGGCCTGTTTGTTTACGCGCTGTATGTGATGCACACCAAACACTTCTCCGGCTGGGCGGGCAGTTTTGCGATTTCCCTGATTGCCGTACCTGTTGTGGTACGCACCACGGACAACATGCTCGCCATGGTGCCGGTGAGCTTGAGAGAAGCGGCTTACGCATTAGGCGCACCGCGCTGGAAAGTCGCTACGGCGATTCGCTTAAGAGCCGTGCGCGCCGGGATTCTGACCGGTGTCTTGCTGGCGGTGGCCCGGATATCCGGCGAGACCGCGCCCTTGCTCTTTACCGCGCTCAATAACCAGTTCTTCAGCACCAACATGAACCAGCCCATGGCCAATCTGCCGGTCGTAATCTTCCAGTTTGCGATGAGCCCGTACGACAACTGGCGCGCGCTGGCCTGGGGCGGTTCCCTGTTGATTGCAGTCGGCGTGCTGGGTCTCAATATTCTCTCTCGCACCCTGTTTAGCCAAAAGAAAGAAAGCTAAGTGAAAGACAAATCATGAAGATGCAGGACATCCCGAACAGCACCGCCAGCACGTCAGATACCCCTGACACGCTCACCCAGACTTCAATCGATATCCGGGGACTGGACTTTTACTACGGCGACTTCCAGGGGCTCAAAGACATCAATCTGACCATCGCGCACAAGAAAGTCACCGCCTTCATCGGCCCGTCCGGTTGCGGCAAGTCGACCTTGTTGCGCACCCTGAACCGCATGTACGACCTGTATCCCGGCCATCGGGCCGAAGGGCAAATCCTGTTTCAGGGCCGCGATATTCTGGGACCCGACGAAGACGTCAACATGCTGCGCGCCAGAATCGGCATGGTGTTTCAAAAGCCGACGCCGTTCCCCATGTCGATCTACGAAAACATCGCCTTTGGGGTGCGGCTGTACGAACGGCTCTCGCGCGGCGAGATGGATGAGCGGGTCGAATGGGCCTTGAAACAGGCGGCTCTGTGGGACGAAGTGAAAGACAAACTCGGCCAAAGTGGTTTGAGTCTGTCGGGTGGTCAGCAGCAGCGCTTGTGCATCGCGCGCTGCGTGGCGGTCAAGCCGGAAGTGTTGCTGCTGGACGAACCCACTTCAGCGCTCGATCCGATCTCGACGGCCAAGATCGAAGAATTGATCACGGAATTGAAAGAAGATTATACGATTGCGATTGTGACGCACAATATGCAGCAGGCGGCGCGCTGCTCCGATTGCACGGCGTATCTGTACTTGGGCGAACTGGTCGAATTCGGCAAGACGGATCAAATCTTCTTGCGGCCCAGCAAGAAAGAAACGCAAGATTACATCACCGGACGATTTGGATAATTCAACGAGGACAAAGCATATGGCTCAGGAACATTTATCGAAACGATACGACCGGGATCTGGAAACCATCCGATCTCGCGTCCTCCAGATGGGTGGACTCGTCGAGGCACAGTTCCGCGATGCAATGGCATCGCTGCACGAAGGCAGTGCAGCGATGGCGGAGAAAGTGATACAAGGTGATGTGGAAGTTAACCAGCTCGACGTCAGCCTGGACAATGTCTGCACGCAGCTGATCGTGCGGCGTCAACCGGCTGCCAACGATTTGCGTACGGTGATGGCCACGACCAAGATCGTGACGGATCTGGAACGTATTGGCGATGAAGCGACCAAGATTGCCCGTTCAGCGAAGAACCTGCAAAACCGTAACGTGGTGCTCATGAATCACTACCAGACGATTCGAGGCATTGCAGACACGGCCAGCGAGATGCTGCACGATGCGCTGGATGCGTTTGCGCGACTGGATCGAGAGTTGGCCGTCAGGCTGATCGGTCGGGATGCATTAATTGATCGGGAGTTCAATGCGATGATGATCGACCTGATTGATTGCATGACGAAGGAACCGCTGACGATTTCAGCCTCGCTGGATTTGCTCTGGATTGCAAAAGCCATTGAGCGGATTGGGGATCATTCGACAAATGTTGCCGAACAAGTAATATACATTGTCGAAGGGAAGGACATCCGTCATACTGACTACGCTACGACTCAAACGGATTTGCTGGAATAACGATTGAACGATATGGCTTCTGAAAAAACTACCATTCTGGTCGTCGAAGACGAACCAGCGATTATGCAATTGGTTTCTTTTACGGTGAAATCGGCAGGCTGGAGTGTGCAGCAGGCAGACACCGTTGCGCAAGCCTGGGAATCGTTGAAAAAACAGCCGCCGGATTTGATATTGCTGGACTGGATGTTGCCCGATCAAAGCGGCCTACAGTTTTTGACGCGATTGCGGGCAGACTTCAACTTCAAATCGATCCCGATCATCATGCTCACGGCCAAGGGGCTGGAAGAAGACAAGGTGGCCGGGTTGGAGAAAGGTGCCGACGATTACGTGACCAAGCCGTTTTCGCCGAAGGAATTGACGGCACGTATCCAGGCCTTGCTGCGCAGGAAAAAACCGGAAGGTGTACAAGAAATGCTGCAAATGGGTTCGGTGACCCTGGACCCGGCGAGTTATACTGTCACGATTGATCGCGAAAAGATCGATATTGGTCAGGCAGAATTCAAGTTGCTACGTTTTTTGATGGCCAACCCGGAGCGCGTTTTCTCCCGAAGCCAGTTGCTGGACAAGGTTTGGGGAACGCACGCCGAGATTGAGGAGCGTACCGTGGATGTGCATATCCTGCGTTTGAGGAAAGCACTCAAAGAGGCAGAAGGGATGCTCAAGACGGTACGCGGTGTTGGTTACATGTTTTCAGAAAGATGAATTTTTGATGAATCCGCACGTTTTATTCTGGATTCCCGCAGTATTGCGCTTTGTCCTGATTTGGGTCGGATGCGGCGTGCTGTGGTATTTCTTTGGCCCGGCTATCGGCCTGCTGGCGGCGTTGGTCGCCATGACGTCGATTGCAGCCATGCAGCTCCATTATTTGCACAGACTGAACATCTGGCTTGACTTGCCGGAAAGCGAAAAGTTGCCGGACGGCTGGGGTGCATGGAATGCGGTGTTTGCCCGCTTGTACAAGATGCATCGCGAAGAAGAGAAGAGCAGTGCGGAATTGTCCGAATGGCTGGCGCGCTTCAAACAGGCGATGAGCTTTTTGCCGGATGGCGTGGCCATTCTGGATAACGTCTTGTTTCTCGAATGGTGCAATCCTATTGCCGAACGCCATCTCGGTTTAACGATGGAAGAAGACAAGGGGATGCGCGTCACCAACCTGATTCGCAATCCGGACTTCATCAATTACATCATCCTGGGGCGATACGATCAGCCGCTGACGGTGACCTTGCGGGATCGTCGCCTGGTTATACAGATCATTCCATTTGAAAACCGTCGGCAAATCATGGTCACGCATGACGCGACCGATGCAGAACGTATCGACACGATGCGCCGCGATTTCATCGCCAACGCGTCGCATGAGTTGCGTACACCACTCACGGTCATCAACGGATTCCTGGAAATCGAAATGACCCAGCCTGATCTGGATCCGGTGACGCGCAAGGAACATATGCATTTGATGCGCGAGCAAGGCGAGCGGATGCAGATGCTGGTTGAGGACATGCTGGCGCTGACCAAGCTGGAATCCACAGACTTACCGTTGCGTGCCGAGCGTGTCAACATTGCCGCTGTGCTGGAACAAGTTCATCAAGAGTCGCTGGCGCTGTCCGGTGGCAAGCACACGATTTCGCTGACGGTGGATGGGCCGGACGTGATGGGGAGTGCTGAAGAATTGCATGCGGCCTTCAGCAATATGGTGTCGAATGCTGTGCGTTACACTCCGGAAAAAGGGGAAATCTCGCTCTTGTGGAAGGATTCGAGTTCTGGTCCGCGCTTTGTCGTGCAAGATACCGGCATTGGTATTGCGCCAGAACACATTTCCCGCTTGACTGAACGTTTCTATCGTGTCGACAAGGGACGATCACGCGAGACGCGTGGTACCGGTTTGGGGCTTTCCATCGTGCGTCACGTGTTATTGCGTCACAGGGGAGCGCTGGAAATCGAATCGCAGCTGGACAAAGGCAGTGTATTTACCGCCGTTTTCCCTTCAGTCATTGTGGCCGACTGAATCCATTCAGTTGACACTGGCGCTACCGTCTGCGGATTTTTGCTTCCAAGGCCGCAACGGTGGCGAGCACCGGCGCATTGACATTGAAGTTGGCATGCGTTCTGGTGAAGGCTTCCGCGTTGGTCCGGTAAGATTTTTCTTCAATCAATTCATCTAGGCTTGTCGCGATCTTTTCAATCGAACGTTCCGCCGGTTCGCATATGATCGACGCGCCAAGCTGGTTCACCCGTTGGGTCGTGAGATATTGTTCGACGTGGTGCGGCATCAACAGCATGGGAACGCCATTCAACAGGGATTCTGTCATCGTCCCCACGCCACCCTGACTGATGACGACGTCCGCCTTGGGTAAAATTTCTTCAATAGAAGTCGTTTCACGGAAGATTTGCACATGCGGCGCAGCCAATTGCTTGGCATTGCTTTCGCCCAAGCCAGGAACCATGATGATGGTTTCAAAAGTTGAACTGTTGCGCAAGGCTTGCATCAACGAGGTAAAGCCCCTCGTTTCAGAGCGCAAGTAAGCAATCACGCGGTGTGGGCGATTGTCATGCCAGGAGAGCGATCGCTTGGGCGGGAAGGACAAGATCGGCCCGATGTATCTTCCATCGGGCCTGACGCCAGCGTGATCGAATTCCGGGAAGAAGGCCAAGAGCGCGTTTTCGTATAAATCGGAGAGCGTGGGAACGCGCTTCCCTTTGAATCCTATGGCTACCGCGACGGCTTCCAGACTGGCATTGACGGTTCGGTCGGCATGGATCAGTCGGGATTCGGCGATGGCTTCCCAAGGTCGTAGCGACGGTTGCGGCGAAACCGGCATGGGAACAGCGAAACCGGTGCCGATGGGAATGGCCGGGATGCCGGATAGGTAAGCTGTAAAGAGTGCCGTCGGCGCATGATCGGCCAAGACGACGTCGGGATGAAAAAATTGAAACAAGGCTTGCCAGGCGCGTGTCATGCCCAGTAACGCCCGCTGGTCGGCGTAGCCTTTGCCGATGAGGATTTCTGAAAAGTTGGCGGGCGGATTAGCCAGCTTGGTGGGCGTGCCAGCGTGCGGCGCCTGAAAATAAACAAAACCCGTTTTGCCGAGCATTTCGGCCGCTGTGCGCGGATCGCGAACGACGAAGGCAACATTGTGTCCGCGATCACGTAAAGCGATAGCGATTCGCAAACAACGGGCGAGATGTCCGTAGTTTCCGCCCAATTCCCAACCGATAAGAATGCGACTCACAGTGCATGCCTCCTGTTATGGAAAGAGGGTCTGAGGAATGAATGCCGCAAGCAATGCTTAATGTTCGCCCACATGATGCTTGTAAGGATAATTCAATGCATCAAGGGAGTCCAGCGGCGTGCGTTATATTTCCCCCGTGACGACGTGATCCAGTGCGCGGAGGCTGATTTGCTTGTTTTGCTGAATGGCCTGTTCCATGTGCGCTTTCAAGCCGGTTTTAGGATTTCCCCAGATATCGTCACGTATTTTGGCTAAGGCTTTTTGGGTGTTACTGATGATTTTCTTCTGCAGGCGCGCGCTGAGCCATTCGTCTGCAATGTAGCCAATTCCCAATCCGACAACGAGGCCGACGGCTGTTCCGGCTTTCAGGATGACTTCCAACACGATATTGCTGGCGCCCACTCGGGCAACTTGCGCATTCAGGGTTTGTGTGGATTCTTCCGCAATGCTGAGATCGTTGTATTCGGTCCCGGAAATGTTGGCTTTCTTACGCGATACGCGGCTTTTTTCTTGCGCAATTTGCTTGAGGAGTTTGTCGCGCAAAGTGTTTTCGGAAAGTTCGTATTGTGAATCGGGAAGATCGGCTTCATGAATGCGACGGGTTGCAGCGATGATCAGAATGCCCCGGTTTGTTTCAAGATCGCGGTGGAATTGCGTGATGATTTTCCGGACGTCCTTGTTCATTTGCTGCGGCAAGACGACTTGCTGTCCAAAGACTTCGCCGATGAATTTTCCAGCTTCATTTGTTTTGTTGACGCTGTCGCTTGCCGATTTGGCGGCAATAGACAGTCGATTCCTGAAGCCTGCTATTTCCTTGGCAAATTGCGGCGTGCGACTCGAATAAATTTCAAACGTTTTGAAGAGTTCCGCTTTGGCGCGTGCGAGCGCCATCAAGTTGGCTTCCTCTTCCGTGTCGACCAATTCCTTGATTTGTCGAAGCAGAAGGGCTTTCCGTTGCGATAGTTCGGTATTGTGACTGAGTTGACTCAGTTTCTTTTCGATGGTCGGACCGAATGTCCAGACAAAGCCGCCAAACGTCAACGCAATCGCCAAGCCAGCGATGGCGACGAGAAATCTGGCGCGATGATCGGGTGGCGGGGGAGTGGACATACGTGAGGGCATCGTCAGAGAGTCGCCTGGTGTCATTCAGCGTCAAATCGCTGCTTCTGGGCGAGGCTTGTCAACAGACGCGCCTCGCTCCTCCCTGGCGTTTAATGGAAGCCTGACGTGGCGATGTGTCGCATACATGCGATGACGCTTATTTTTTATTTCACGCAATCCACGAAATAGCCACGTTTTCCATCGACTTCCCGCTTGACCAGGCCATGCACGTCGGTTTCAAAGCCAGGAAATTTTTCGTTGAAGTCGCGCGCAAACTTCAGATAATCCACGATGGTCTTGTTGAAACGTTCGCCCGGCACCAGCAAGGGGATGCCCGGCGGGTAAGGCGTGAGCAGCGTGGACGTGATGCGGCCTTCCAGTTCGTTGATGGGCACGCGTTCGATTTCGCGGTGCGCCATCTTGGCAAACGCGTCGGCGGGGCGCATGGCCGGGATCATGTCGGATAGATACATTTCCGTCGTCAGACGGGCGACGTCATAAGCCTTGTAGAAATCATGAATGTTTTGGCACAAATCGCGCAAGCCCATGCGTTCGTACCGGGTCTTGGCAGCAGCGAATTCCGGCAGGATGCGCCAGATCGGCTGGTTCTTGTCGTAGTCATCCTTGAACTGTTGCAATGCGGTGACCAGCGTGTTCCAGCGGCCTTTCGTGATGCCGATGGTGAACATGATGAAGAAAGAATACAGTCCGCATTTTTCGATGATAACGCCATGCTCAGCGAGGTATTCCTTCACGATCGATGCTGGAATGCCGGTCGGAGCAAACTGCCCGTCAATGCCCAGCCCAGGCGTGATGACCGTGGCCTTGATCGGGTCGAGCATGTTGAATCCCGGCGCGACATTACCGAAGCCGTGCCAGTTGTCCTCGGCGCGGATCAACCAGTCAGATTGCGTGCCGATGCCTTCCTTGGAAAAATTCTCCGGACCCCAAACCTGGAACCACCAGTCCTTGCCAAATTCTTTGTCCACTTTTTGCATCGCGCGACGGAAGTCCAGCGCTTCGAGAATCGATTCTTCGACGAGCGCGGTGCCGCCTGGCGGCTCCATCATCGCGGCCGCGACGTCGCACGATGCGATGATCGAATATTGCGGCGATGTGGAAGTGTGCATCAGGTAAGACTCGTTGAACATGTCGCGATCCAGCTTCACCGTTTCCGAATCGTTGATCAGGATTTGAGACGCTTGCGACAGCCCGGCCAGCAGCTTGTGCGTCGATTGCGTGGCGACCACGATCGATTGTTTGGCGGGCGGCGTATCTTTGCTGATCGCGTGCATGTTGTTGTAAAAATCGTGGAAAGCGGCGTGCGGCAGCCAGGCTTCGTCGAACAGCAGCGTGTCGATTTTGCCATCCAGCAGACCTTTGATGGTTTCGACGTTATACACCACGCCATCGTAGGTGGATTGCGTGATTGTCAGGATGCGCGGATTTTTGTTCTTCGCTTCGCGAGCGAACGGATTGGCCTCGATTTTCTTTTTGATGTTATCCGGATGGAATTCCTCCAGCGGAATCGGCCCGATGATACCGAGGTGATTGCGCGTCGGCATCAGGAACACCGGAATGGCGCCCGTCATGATGATCGCATGCAGCACGGACTTATGGCAGTTGCGATCCACGACGACGATATCGCCGGGGGCCACCGTCGAATGCCAGACGATCTTGTTTGACGTAGACGTGCCGTTGGTCACGAAGTAGCAATGATCGGCGTTGAAGATGCGTGCGGCATTGCGTTCGCTGGCTTCAACCGGGCCGGTATGGTCGAGTAACTGGCCGAGTTCTTCAACCGCATTGCACACGTCGGCACGCAGCATATTCTCGCCAAAGAACTGGTGGAACATCTGGCCGATGGGCGATTTCAAAAAGGCGACGCCGCCGGAATGGCCGGGGCAGTGCCAGGAATAAGAGCCGTCCTGCGCGTAATGCATCAGTGCGCGGAAGAACGGCGGCGCGAGCCCGTCAAGATAGGATTTTGCTTCGCGAATGATGTGGCGCGCGACGAATTCCGGCGTGTCCTCATACATGTGAATGAAGCCATGCAGTTCGCGCAGGATATCGTTCGGGATGTGACGCGAGGTGCGGGTTTCGCCGTACAGATAAATGGGGATGTCGGCATTGCGAGCGCGAATCTCTTCGACGAAATCGCGTAATGGTTGAAGCGCGATATCCACGTTTTCCGTGCTGCCATCGCCGAAGTCTTCATCGTCAATGGACAGAATGAACGCTGAGGCGCGGGATTGCTGTTGGGCGAACTGGGACAAGTCACCATAGCTCGTGACGCCCAGCACCATCATGCCTTCTTCTTCAATGGCATCGGCCAAGGCACGGATGCTCAAGCCGGAACTGTTTTCGGAGCGGAAGTCTTCGTCGATGATGACGATGGGAAAGCGGAATTTCATCGCAATTTCCTATTAAACAAATAACAAGGGAGACGCCTGGGAAGCTGTGGCAACAACCGCTTGCGCGCCGGAAAATGAGAGGGGGATTTTCGCAGATATGCTGCCCCTTTGGGGGATTTTCAGCGCAAACTTTGTGCTAAACGATACATTTTTGGCAAAAAATCTCCCTATGACGCCACTCGAGGCACGCTATGCGGTATTTGCAGGGCGGCGCTTGTAAGTCACAAATTGCATGACCATGCCGGCAGCAGCACCGCCGGGTTTGGCCCGGAGCTTGTTCGATGCAGCGAATTGCCTTCCTTGGCGATGCACGATCCAGTCACTCTCCTTGATTTCAGGGAAGAAGGTATCCGACTCGAAGAGCGGAAACAGCTTCTCGTTGGGGTGCAGATCATGGATGTGCGTGAGATAAATTTCATCTGCGAAGGCCATCGATTGCCGATAGAGTTCCCCGCCGCCGATAATGAAGACGCGCGTTTCGCCTTGTGCCATTGACAGGGCTTCATCCAGCGAGTGCGCCACTTCGCAACGGGCCGCTTCAAAAGCCACATTGCGGGTAACGACGATATTGCGCCGCTTCGGCAAGGGTTTGCTGCCGATGGCTTCAAACGTTTTGCGCCCCATGATGACGGTATGGCCGCTGGTGACGCGGCGGAAGAAGCGCAAATCCCGCGGCATGTGCCAGGGCATCTTGTTTTCGCTGCCGATGGTGCCGTCCGGGCCGACGGCGGCGATAAGCGCGATGCGTGTTTTTTTATCAGGCATGTTTTTCTAAAATTTTTCATCCGGGCGCAGGTAGCGCCACTGTCCGGGAGGCAAATTGCCCAATAAAACTTTTCCAATGCGGACGCGTTTCAAGCCTACCACCTTCAATCCGACTGCTTCGCACATGCGACGGATTTGTCGCTTCTTCCCTTCCTTCAGTACGAAGCGTAACTGATCGTCATTCTGCCACTGTACCTTGGCGGGTTGCAATGCCTTGCCGTCGAGCGACAGACCGTGATTCAACAGCTTCAATTTTTCCGGCGGCAATCGACCCGGTTGAGGGTATTGCACGCGCACCAGATATTCTTTTTCGATTTCCGAATCCTGGCCGATCAAGTGCTTGGCGACGCGGCCATCCTGGGTGAGCACCAGCAGCCCGACCGAGTCGATATCAAGTCGCCCGGCGGGTACCAGACTGCGCAATTGCATCGGTTGAAATTGTGTGGGTGCCTTGTCTTCTTTCCAGCGAGTGTCGGGACCGACGAGTGTGACAGCGGGCTTGTAACCGTCTTCGGCTTGCCCGCTGACGAAGCCCATCGGTTTATTGATGAGAATGGTGACGCGCTTCGATTGCTCGGCGCTGGCTTGCTTGTCGACGGTGATTTTCTGGTTTGGCAGCACTTTGCTGCCCAGTTCCGAAACGACTTTCCCGTCGACGCGCACCCAGCCGCGCGCAATCCATTCGTCCGCTTCGCGGCGTGAGCACAGCCCGAGTTCGGACATGCGTTTTGAAAGGCGGAGGGGTTCGGTCATATTCTGAGTAACTCCAGCAAATCTTGTTCGAGTTGAATTTGGGTGCGGGGGTGGATAAGGGATTCGCCATCCACCAAAAACACGTCTTCGACACGTTCACCCATGGTCATGATTTTTGCGGTATGCAGGTTGACCTTGTATTTCGACAGCAGGTTCGCGATCGAATACAGCAAGCCGTTGCGGTCGTTCGCGGTAATCGTGAGTAAATACTGTTCCCCGCGCTCGTCCGGACGCAAGTCCACCGTCGGCGTGATCGGATATGTCCGTGACTGGCGTGACAGACTGTCTTTTTGTAACACGGGCAAAGGACTTTGCAATATCAACAGTTCCGTCAGTTCGTGCTCGACCAGGCTGATGATGTCGCGGTAATTTTTTGCAAAAAGCGGGGTGGTCACCAAAAAAGTGTCGAGCGCGTAACCATGTTTGGTGGTGTGAATTTTCGCATCGAGAATGCTGTAATTCTTGATCGCAAAATAACTGCAGATGCGTGCGAACAAATCCGGTTGATCCTTGACATAGACGGCGACCTGCAAGCCTTCGCCGATGGGAGCGAGACGGCATTTGACGATCGGGCGGTCGCTGTTCATGCGGTAAAACAGGTGGCGCGTTTGCCAGGCAATGTCGGACGCGTCGTGACGCAGGAAATACACGACATCGAGTTGCCCCCAGAATTTTTCGTGCGCGTTGTTTGGCAGTGCATACAGCCGCAGCGTCTTCAGCGCTTCTTCCTGCTTGAGTTTGAGCTGGCTGTCGGGCGTCAGTTTTTCGCCACCGAGTACGCGCAAAGTCAGGCGATACACGTCTTCCAGCAATTTGCTTTTCCAGGCATTCCACATTTGCGGTCGGGTGCCGCGAATGTCGGCGACCGTGAGCAGATAGAGCGCCGTCAGGTGGCGCTCATCCTTGACGATTTTCGCAAAGTCTTCAATGGTTTGCGCATCGGAGATATCCTGCTTTTGCGCGACATGCGACAGCGTCAGGTGATGCTGAACCAGAAAGACGACTAATTCCGTGTCTTCCTCGCTTAGCCGGTGATCGCGGCAGAATTGTTGCGTATCCTCCATGCCCAGCGTTGAATGATCGCCGCCACGCCCTTTGGCAATGTCATGGAAAAGCGCAGCAATGTAAATCAGCCAGGGGCGCGCAAAGTTCGCCATCAATTGGCTGCAGTAAGGAAATTCATGCGCGTATTCCGGCAAGGCGAAGCGGCGCACGTTGCGCACCACGGTCAGAATATGCTGGTCGACGGTGTAGACATGAAAGAGGTCGTGCTGCATCTGGCCGACGATGCGATAGAAATTCGGCAGATAACGGCCCAGCACGCTGGTCTGATTCATGTGGCGCAAGGTTTGCGTGACGCCGCGCGGGGCTTGCAGGATGAGCAGAAAGAGCGCTCGGTTATTCGGGTCCTGCCGGAAGGCATCGTCAATGCGCAAGCGCGCATGCCAGACGGCGCGCAAGGTACGTGCGGTCATTCCCTTGAGTTCCGGATTTTGGGCCAGCAGCAAAAAAACTTCGAGCACCGCAGACGGCGTTTGTTCAAAGGTGTCGTCACTGACGATATCGATCAAGCCGTTCACTTCGTTGAAGCGGGGGTTGATCGGAATTGGCTCAAAAGTTTGCGGAAACAGTTGGGCCTCGATGTTTTGCAGCAGGATGGTGTTCAATTGCGTGATCGCTTTGGCTTCGCGATAGTATTGCTGCATCATCAGTTCGCTGGCCCGTTGCGCATTGGATCCGGTGCCGGTCGGCTTGAGTTGCATGCTCTTGGCAACGGGTTCCTGCAGATTGAACACCAGGCGATCCTCGCGTCGGCCTGCCGCCAGATGGAGGCGGATGCGTACCTCCTTGAAGGCATTTTCGCTCTCAGCGAGTTGGTGCGCCTCGGTCGGCGTGATTAACCCTTGTCGCGCCAGGCCGCGCCACGATTTCGCCATCCGGGCCGCCTGGGCGACCCAGAGAATGACTTGCAGATCGCGCAGACCGCCGGGGCTTTCCTTGCAGTTCGGTTCTAGGCTGTATGGCGTGTCTTCAAATTTCACATGCCGTTGCCGCATTTCCAGCGTCTTGGCCTGGAAAAAAATTTGTGGGTTCATCTGCGCGCGGTAGCGTTGCTGCATCGTCTGGAGCAATTTTCGGTTGCCCGTGACGAGCCGCGCTTCGAGCAAGGCGGTTTGAATCGTGATGTCTTGCGCCGAAACTTCCATGCATTCGTCTACGGTGCGAATGCTGTGGCCGACTTCCAGGCCGAGATCCCACAGCAGGGCAATGAACTTCTCCAGTTTCGGCTGCCATTGCGCATTGACGGGTTCATTCAGCAAAATCATCACGTCGACGTCGGAATGCGGGAAGAGTTCGCCGCGTCCGTAGCCACCGACGGCGACCAGCGCGTGAGTGGCGGGCAAGTCAAACGCTCGCCAGGCTTCCGTGAGTGCGGCATCCACGATTTGACGCATGCGGACCAGCAATTGCGTGGGCGTGCCGCCGGATTGAAAAGCCGCGATGGCTGCTTCCCGCTCGGCCTTGATCTTGTTGCGCAGTGTCTGTGCGATCGGCGTCATCAGGGCTTGTCAGGGTTTATTCGAGCCGTCCTGAATCCATTTTGGTGGCGGCGGCATCAGGGGCGAGACGGTCAATACTTCGTAACCCGTGGTGGTCACCAGCACGGTATGTTCCCACTGTGCCGAGAGGCTGCGATCCTTGGTCTTGATGGTCCAGCCATCGTTTGTTTCCTTGATCTCGCGGCGACCGGCATTGATCATGGGCTCGATGGTAAAGATCATGCCCAGCTCCATTTTTGCGAGCGTGCCCGGTTTGCCGAAGTGCAGCACTTGCGGTTCTTCGTGAAAGGATTTGCCGATCCCGTGACCGCAAAATTCGCGCACCACGCTGAAACCGTTTTTCTCGGCATGAGTTTGAATGGCATAACCGATGTCGCCAAAATGCGCACCCGGTTTCACTTGCCCGATTCCGATCCACATGCAGTCATAAGTGACCTGGTTCAGCCGTTTGGCTTGAATCGAGGGTTCGCCAAGGGCGAACATCCGGCTGCAATCGCCGTAAAAGCCATCCTTGATCACCGTGATATCGATGTTCATGATGTCGCCGCTCTTCAGGATCTTCCCGCCGGGAATGCCGTGACAAATCACATCGTTGACGGAGGTGCAAGTCGCTTTCGGATAAGGTTTGTAGCCGGGAGGGCAGTAATTCAGCGGGGCTGGGACGGTGCCTTGCACGTTGACCATATAGTCGTGGCAGAGCTTGTCCAGTTCGCCTGTCGTAATCCCTACCTTGACGAAGGGGCTGATGTAGTCCAGCACTTCTGCGCTGAGTTTGCATGCGACGCGCATCTTTTCGATTTCGTCGGCTGACTTGATAAGTATTTTGCCCATGGCGTGAATGAGTTGATGAGAGCGCGGCGCACGACGCCGCAAGATGAGATTATAAGCTACAGGCCCCTCATTTGCCTGCTTGTGTGTTGGGCAAAAGGCATCTTCAACAGAGCCTCTGATTCTGCTATACTGCGCGTCTTTGCGGCAATCCCAAGACGCAATCGACCGAATCAGGAGAGGTGGCAGAGTGGTCGAATGTACCTGACTCGAAATCAGGCGTAGGCGCAAGTCTACCGAGGGTTCGAATCCCTCCCTCTCCGCCAAGGACAGGTTTTAAGAAGTCCAAAGAAATACAGCAAACCCGTGTTTTCCCTCTAGGAATCGCGGGTTTTTTGTTTTCTAAGCGTTTATGGCGTCCGTGGACATCCGGCGAAATTGTTGGTACATTTGTTGGTATCTGCTTTAGCACCTCTTTTCAGGTACCAACAAAATGGCTACACGATTGAAGAAGGACACTGCTTACCGCAACGCGAAGCCCAAAGCCAAGCCATACAAGCTTTCAGACGGCAATGGGTTATTCATGCTGATCAATTCCGATGGTGCAAAGTATTGGCGCATGGCTTATCGCTACCTCGGAAAACAAAAAACGCTTGCTTTGGGTGTCTATCCTGATATTTCACTGGAAAAAGCCAGAGAACAAAGTTTGGCGGCGCGCAGACAATTGGCGGATAGCTTAGACCCTGCCCAAATCAAAAAACAAAACAAGCAGATTGCGAAGGAAAACGCGGCCAATACTTTCGAGAAGATTGCGCGGGAATGGCACGCAAACCGATTGGGGGCATGGCGCGAATCAACGGCCAAAGACACTATTACCCGCCTAGAAAAAGACATATTCCCGCAAATCGGCGCGCTGCCCATTACTGAAATAACGCATAAGCAAATGATTGCCACGCTCCGCAAGATTGAGAAACGCGGCGCGAATGAAATCGCCAAACGCCTCAAGGCAACGTGCGCCCGCGTCTTCAGTTATGCAAACCAGCACGGCATAGAAAACCGTAATCCGGCGGCTGACCTCAAGGATGTTCTAAAACCTGTCAGGGCTGGACACTTCGCCGCCATTGCACCGGATGAATTGCCGGAATTTCTGGCTGCCATGAAAAACAATGATGCACGGCTATACATGCCAACCCGCATTGCCTTGCGATTGATGCTGCTACTGTTCCCGCGAACCAGCGAATTGATCGAAACCCCTTGGAGCGAAATAGACCTTGAAAAAGGGGAGTGGGTAATTCCGTGGTATCGGATGAAGCGCGGCAAGCTGGCCGTGAACCCTGACGAAACGGATCATCATGTTTGCCTATCTCAGCAAGCATTAGCGCTATTGCGTGAACTGCACACACTTACAGGTGGCAGCAAATGGCTTTTCCCAAACCAGCGTGACCATGAGAAGCCGATGAGCAACGGCGCAATTTTGATGGCCTTGAGGCGCATGGGGTACCAAAACAAAATGACAGGTCACGGTTTCCGTGCGCTGGCCATGAGTACGCTCAAGGAAAAGCTAGGTTATCGGCATGAAGTGGTTGATCGCCAGTTAGCACACGCCCAAAAAGACAAAGTGGCTAGCGCCTATGACCGCGCAAAATTTCTTGATGAGCGCAAAAAGATGATGCAGGAATGGGCGGATTACATTGACTCTATCGAGAGCGGTAACAAAGTAATTCATGGGAAATTTCGTGCGGCGTGATTTTACGGTTGATATAAATCAAATGCGAAAAAATCTAGCGAAATAGTAAACTCTAATAAAAGCGGGCACTTACGGTTTCTCATGTCTTTGAGTTGTGCGATATGTCATCAAAACACAACTTAAGTACCGTTTATTTAGAAATTTCCCAGTTGACACTCTTCTTTTGGCCACCGTATCATCGCCGCGCCTCAGAGATGCAAAGCGAGCTTGCATGTACCTCAAAAAACCAAGCAAGTTTTTGCAGATATGAGGCATGCCCGAAAAGGCGTTTTAGAAATGAAACGCCCCGATAGTTTCGCAGACTATCAGGGCATTTTAGGTGGCACGGAGGCAACCAGTAATATATAAATGGACATTTATATGCGCACAATTTACATGCTGATTAATGTCGCGTAAATGATCGAGATCAATTTAGTGCGGCAATAAAAGTAAGTTTTTTTAAATTGTTCGCGTAGTTTTCTATCTTTCGAGATGGACTGGGTGTCTTCGTGCCTATTAAAACTTTTCATATAAGGGATTTAATATGGCAACTGAAGTGAAACATCTTTTGAAGCTTCATCAAGTTAAAGCAAGAGTGGCCAAAAGTCGCAGTTCTATTTATAGCGCTGTGAAAGATGGCACATTCCCCAAGCCTGTTCAAATCGGCTCAAGAGCTGTTGCATGGGCTTCTGATCAAATTGATGCGTGGATTGATAATCGTATCAAGTCTGGCCGCCCTGCGAATGATAAATAGGGGGCGGCGATGAGCGAGAAAAACAATCCAAAAGAGAAGGCCGCGCAAGGTGAGCACACCAAGGCGGCCAAGCAAAACAGACACCGTCATTATCACCCGAATAGCTTGTACGCACAACGTCATCGGATAATGGAATGGTTTAAGACCTGTAATCGTCTGACTACCGAACAGGCGCGACGTTTGATCGATGTGATGCATCCCGCTGGGCGTATCAAGGAATTGCGTGCGCGCGGTTTCGAGATTCTGACGATGTGGGAAAACTATCCGACTGATTGTGGAGAACTGCACCGGATGGCATGTTATGTGTTCATGGGTATGAGGGGGCGTGATGAAAAATGAACCCTGGCAAGAAGAGTTTTACAGGCTCATGGCGCGCTTTTCGCATTTGGGTATAGCCCACGATGTCGATGAGATGAATTTGGACGAACGGTGGGGCGCATATTGCTTCCTGAAGCGAATTGAAAGGAGGGCATATGGCGAAAAAAAAGAATAAGAATGGCCGTTTTCTTTTGATGCCACATGCTGTCATGCATAGCCCATCATTTCGCGGGCTTTCAGCGAAGGCCGTCAAGCTGTTGATTGATATTGCTATGCAATACGATGGTAATAATAACGGCGATTTATGTACGGCATGGAAAATCATGCGAGTGCGTGGCTGGAAGTCCGAACAGACCTTGCAGGCGGCAAAGAATGAATTGCTGCAAGCGGGATTGATTGCGGAAACCAGAAAAGGGCGGAGACCGAATTTGTGCAGTCTGTACGGCATAACGTGGCAACCGCTCAACCCATCGCAAAAGTACGACATCAAGCCGTATAGTTTTCCAATGGGTGTGTGGGATAAAGCAAGGCAGCCGTTAGTGGTTGTGAAAAATGCCGCATAAAAACGCAAGCCTTACTACGATTGCTGAGATATGAAATCACGGATAGCTACGATTCTTGAGATATGGTTTGCGCCAGACCCTCGATGATCGTAGCTATGCAGTGAATTTTTCTCGTTTCCTTACTACGGCAATCGTAGTGCTTTATAGAAGTTACCATATGTAGGATGATGCCGTTATGAAGTATGAGAACCTATAGCACCTAATTATTCTTTTGGCCGATACACTGGAGAGTGCCCATGTTTAATTATGAAAATGGAATATTCATTGCGCTTCTTTTTTGGCTATACAACGCAGTAATGATTGTTGTCCTAGCCAACTCACGGTTTGAAAAAAATCTTAATCGAATGGGGCAGCGTCTCAGTTGGCTCACTCTTACCCCACAGCGTTTGGAGCCAGAAGACTTATCACGTTCTACAATCTCCAAGGTATTAAGATACCTTTTTCTTGTGGGGGTTGGCCTCCCTTTTGTGTTGCTAAGCTGGGTTAATGTTGCCTTCGCTGTTGCGATGATTCTTTACCGACTTGCCAAAGATTCAGGAGCACCCCAGGCTATTCGTGAATTTCGATGGAAGATGCGAAACACGGATATGACCTTCGACCAATTGATTAGAGAGTCGATGAAGTGCGCGGGAGAAGACATTTCCAATTTCGAAGAGTTCCGAGCATCAATTATTAGTGACCTTCAAGAACGTGGCTTGCCCCATGGATAGAGTGACGAAGTTGAGACTGAATGTCTGAAAGTTAGCACTTAAAATGCTCATGTAATCATGAAGTTGTGTGTGGAAACAACGGGTTTTTGGAGTCCGTAAAATAGGGCGATTTACGGGAAGTAGGGCTGCTATAAGACTGTAAGTTCGAGCAGGGAAATGGAATTGCTGCGAGATGGATGATTGCGGAAACCAGTATGATGGGGGGCGCGTGAGACTTTGCGGCCTTCTTGCTCTATAAACCGCGTCTTGCCCCATGCAGAGAATAAATCCCCTTTTTAATGCAATCAACAAACTACTGTAATTATTGGAGTCCATAAAAAAGGCCGGGAAAGGCGACGCTTGTTGGTATATTTGTTGGTATCTAGAATTTTGAAATAACTAAGACCTAATGCACATGCGGGTTACAGGCTATGATTAGGCTTCCTCCCTCCGCCAGAAATAAAAACACCCCTCCTTGTGAGGGGTGTTTTTATTTCTGGATGGTGTAGGCGAGGTGTGAGCACCCTCTTTGGGTTCGACCAGCGACTGCCGGGGGCAGTCGCGCAGGACGCAGCGTAGCTGCGGTTCCGCGCTAGCGGAATGGCTGGATCGCCGCAGTGAAACGTCGCGGCGAGACAGACACAATCTCCCTCTCCGTTCACACCAAAATTTAGTTGAAGTTGACCCTCTGCGGGTCGCAGCAACGGTTCCGCGTTAGCGGAATGGCTGGATCACCGTAAGGTGAGACAGACACAATCCCGACCGATTTTCACTTTATCACCGGGGTTGCCCCTGCACGGGAGGAGCGGAGTGCTCGCGCTCCGCATATTCCCGCACAAACCACTCGCGCGCCTGTTGGCTTTCGGGTCGCTGCCAGCCGTTTCGAATGAACGTGTCGAAATCGTTTAACGGGCCGGCGATCAAATCCTTTTCTGATTTGAGCAGCGCAACGGTGTCGCGATAATGACGGTAGGCCGCCGTCGCGTCACCTGCCAGCAGATAGGTGTGTCCGAGGTTGACTGTGTTAGCAAAATTCTTTTTGAGCGCAACCGATCGTTCGCATGCGGCGCGGGCCTCCGGCAGACGTTGTGCCAGGATCAGTTGCCAGCAAAGCCCGTTCCACGCATCGTCATTGTTCGGCGTCAGTTCGGTGCTGCGACGATAGGTGGCAATGGATTCTTCCGTTTTTCCCAGCTGCGACAGGAAGTGGCTTTTCCATCTGATAAGCGTGCCATCGTCGGGATGAAGCGCGATGAGGGCGTTCACCTGCTGCAATGCCTGGGGCCAGTCTTTGGCTTGCCACGCGGTGCGAAGCGCAGCGCGCGCTGCCGTTTCAGCATCTGACACAATCCTGCCTGAAACGGAAGGGCTGGCAGAATCGGTATTCGATTGGGTACGAGAGCGCAGTGCCTGCGCTTCGCTATTGGCCTGACCCTGAAGCAGGGCGAGACGCATCAGGTTCTCGCCGGACGGTTGGTCGATTTTTTCCGAGAGCGTCAAGATGCGGCGTCGCAAGGCCAGCTCGTTTTCGATCTCTCCTGCAGCCTGGTAGTAAGTGGCCGCGCGTTCCATCTGTTCGAGGGTTTTCGGATGTTCGCGACCGTAAGTTTCTTCGGCGATGGCGATCAGCTGTTTCGTGAGCGGCCGCGCTTTTTGATATTGACGCGCTTCCAGATGCAACAGAACAAGCCGTGTCAGTGCTTCTGCCGTTTGCGGATGATTCATTCCATATTGTTTTTTCGAGCGCGCCAGCATCGCTTGCAGAATTTTTTCCGCTTTTGGGTAATTCCCCGCGACAGCATGACGGTCGGCGAGCGCGTTCAGAATGTCCAGGGTTTGCGGATGATGGGGGCCGCGTCGTTTTTTGGCGATGTCGAGCGCTTTTTCCAGTAGCGCGATGACTTTTTCATTTTCCTGCAGATAGGTTTGCGACTGTCTGTTGACGACGGCACCCGGATAAAAACCGGGTTGCTTGTCGATCTGTTGCGCCAGAGATGTGGCTTGTTTTTTCAGCGCCTCGACCTCCTGGCTTTCGTTGAAGTGCCGGAGCATCCAGGCGCGCGCCCGTCGACTGTCATTGGTGAGCCAGCCGTTCTTGATGAATTGATCGAAAGCGGCAATCGGTCCCTTGGGTGCAAACAAGTTGCCGTCGTGTTCTTGCAGCTTGATGGATTCGCGATACCAGCGGTAGGCGGTTTGGCTGTCTGCGGTGAGCAGGTAGGTGTGTCCGAGATTGGCGGTGTTGTCGTAGCGCTTGTGGATGGCAACGGATCGCTGGCAAGCTGGCCGCGCTTTCTGCGGCCCTCTGGCAAACATCAGTTGCCAGCACAGATCGTTCCAGGCGCTGGCATCTTTCGGCGACAGTTCGGTTCGTTGCCGGAAAATGGCGAGCGCTTCTTCCGATTTTCCCATCGCGTTGAGCGCGTCTCCTTTCTGGCCGAGCAGCGTCACATTGCGCGGATGGCGTTTGAGCAATACGTCGAGATAGTGCTGCGTGCGCGGCCAGTCTTTCTCGGTCTGCGCTTGCTGGAGCGCGCCCCGCGCTTCCTGTTCGGCAGGGTCGGCGGGTTGCGCCAGCGCGTGTTGTCCCGACAGGGACAGCCAGAAAGCGAAGAGAAGGGCGGTGAGACGAATGCGACGGGTCATGTTTTTCCTGATCGACCACGACAGTTATAGGGAATGTTGTGGTTTTTTGCTGATGAGGCGATGTCCAATGCTAGCAGCAACCACGCCGTTGGTGCCAGCATCGATCCAAAAAAATGGCAAGCGTTGAGATGGAATAAGCGAAAACGGGTGCACAATACGGTCTGTTGAATAAATGGCAGCTTCGTCAACGGGTGAAGCGCATGGATGGAGAGATCGTTGTGGCACGTACCCGATCAGGCTTGATCAAAAAAGCGCAGAGCAAAGGAAGCGCACTGGATTCTTTTTGCGTGTGGGAAGGCGACACCCTGGTACTCAATGTCCTGGGTTTTCCGAGCGCGGGTGGCGATGCCATTGGCAAACCCAAAGGCAAGCAATTGTGCATCAGTGTGATTGCCACGCCGGTGGCGGGCAAGGCGACCGATCACATGGTGCGATTTCTCACGAAGGAATTCGGCGTGGCGGTTGGCGATATCGAAGTGGTCTTTGGTCGCTTCAATGTTAACAAGCAGTTGCGAATCCGATCACCAAAACAGCTGCCTGCCGTCATTCGCAAACATTTTTCGCAAGCGCCGACGGAAGCGGCAGAACCCACCAAGGGCGAAACGCTGTCTTTGTTTTAAGACGCTATTTTGATGCAGCGGTTCCGCTGCACGCGCCGCCATAGATGCCGCGCGATTTGAACTGATAGTTCACCAGCTCGAACACTTCTGTGCGCAGTGTTGAGGATTTGGCGCTGTTGAGGTTGCTTGTGGCGATGACATATTGCTTGCCATCGATCTCCAGCAGGGCGTAGGGGGAAATGGATGTGATCGTTTCATCAACGTGCGCGATGGCCGATGCGGACGGATCCAGATCGATGCGCGATGAAATCCATTCAGTTCGGCCTTCCGGGTGGCGAATAGCCCAGGCGCGAAAAGCAATATCCAGTGTCGCGCCTTCATTTGAAGCGGCGGCATTTGGCGGGCGATAGGTTTTTTCGCCGTAAAACATGAGCAGGGTCGATCGATTCTGGTAAGACACCGCGCGCTCTACAGTCAGTTTTCGCAGCGGCGTGGCCCGAAGCTGTTTCAGGGCTTCCTGGCGACCCAAGGGGCCCAGCTTCAGCTTGTGGGGAACGATGCGTCCTTCTGCGGCTTCCCAGTTTTTCCTGACGTGGTTTACCAGAGAGGCGAAGAGGATCGGGGTTTCCGTGTTTCCGGGATGCGCTGCGCCGGATTGCGGGTCGAAATTATTGTCGACAATTTTTTCAAAAGGAATCCATCGGTATCCCCACTTTTGCGTTGCGACCCATTCTTCATTTTCATGGGCACTCCGACTGGGTTGGACTTTGATGCTGGGCGCGCCGGTAAAGCAGCCGCCCGCGTTGGCGTTCAAGAACACGCCGGAGCGCGATTCGATGTCGGTGGGAAGCGGTTTCTGAAGGCCGAGCCATTCCATGAAGCGGGAGAGCACGGCGCCCCCGGCAACTCTGGCAGGTGGATCCGGCTGGCTGATGCTAAACCAGTTGATGAAAGCCGATGGGGTGGTTCCCCAGAAAATCTTGGCGTAGGCTTCCATGTCCGGAGTGTCCGATTTCAAGGCTTTCCACGCGAGCAGGCGCGTCAGCATATCGGGGCTAAAAATTTGAGTCCGTTCGGCGTTGACTGGGGAGCGGGTTCTGGGAGGTAAGCCAACCAGGAAGGTCGAGAGTTCTTTTGCGGAGGTTGCGCTTAATCTCTGATGCAGTTTTTTGGTGTAAAGGCAGTGACTGGCGTCATATTGTCTGGGATCGGCGTGCGTGCAATCCAGTTCGGCACTGCTCTGGGCGTTAAGCCAAGCCTTGACGATGGCGTCATGCGGCTCTATCCCGCTGCTGAACTGGCCGGTTGCGGTAAGGGATGCCGACAGCGGCTTTTGCCAGCTGCCGTTCTGGTAATACATGATTCGCTCGATGACATTGTCCTTGCCCAGATAGCCGAAAGCCACTTCCATGGCGGCGGTCGGCAGGGCTGCGGCCAGCAGGCCTGCAATAAGGGAGATTTTCAGCGCTGTCATCATGCGATGCAGGGGCATCCGTTTGACTCCTGTCAGGCTTTTGTTGTGCTCAGCGTCACATGCGCTCTCGAAGGAGACATGCCGTTTTTTCTGTTCGGGATCAGTACGTATGTTACACCAGCAACAGAGAAATTATTTCTTTTTTGAACGCGCCTTGATCGTTTTTCCGCCGACCATAAACTCGCCGCCGCCAAGGTGGTGAATGGTTTGGGGCGCTTCCTTCATCGGCGCTTTCCACGCCTTGACCACTTCCAGCACGAACATATTGTATTTTTTTGCCCAGCGGGCATCGGCGATTTGGCATTCCAGGCTGGCGTAGCATTCGGCGATGAGAGGGGCTGTGACCTTTTCGGCTGGAACGGGTGTCAGCCCCAGGACCTTGAATTTATCGCGCGTGCGTCCAGACATGCTGCCGCAGCGGACCGCTTTTTCCATGAGATCAACTGTTGGAATATTGATCACGCACTGCTTCGACTTTTTAAGCAATTCGAAGGAATAACTCTGATCGCTCAGGATGATGCCGATCAGCGGCGGCTCAAACTCTATCATCGTGTGCCAGGACAGGGTCATGATATTGGTTTTGTCCTTGAACGCAGTCGAAATCATCACGGTAGGACCGGACTGCATCAGGTTATTGACTTTGGCTAGGGGGAAGTTCCTCTTTTTCATTGTTTTCTTCCTGTTCGGGTGAGGCGTGTCAGATGACGCTTATTGTGGCATAGCTTTTTCTGGCATGAAAAGCCCGGCTGAAATTTTCCTTGCGCTAGAATAAGGCTTTGATTTCGTTTGGCTCAAGCATGGCGCTGAAAAAACAGAAAATGTTCTGGTTTGAATATCCGCTCTGGTCTTTGCTGGCGCGCTTCGGTCGCCGACTCACGATCAAGATGGACGTGCTCTACGATGAAGAAGTGGATGTCTATGTTGGCACCAGCAAGAACCTGCGCGGGCTGGTGGTGGAAGCTGATACGCTGGAAGAGTTGAAGGTGGAGACGGAACGTGTTGTGCGCGATTTGGTGGCGCTGTGCGTGCATAGTAAAAATCCTGCGTTGCCCGTGCTGGAGTGGCCTGCCACATGAGTTTCCCGACTGTCAGCGATTTTTTTTCGCGCTTGGTTACCTGTTTGCGCATGGCGGACTTTGCTTTCGAGATGCAGTCGCCCGACTGCACACATGAGATCTGGCGAAACTACGCCACCTTCATTTCCGTGCCACGCCAGTGCAAATCGCGCCATACGGCGAATGCGATTTTGCGTGCTGCCGAATTCCCGCGCGAATATCAAACGAACTTCCCCGGGATGCTTTGACAGCGCGCGGCTTGTGACAGGAAAACAATTTCTTGTTCGTTGGAAACAAGATCGTGGCAAAAAAGGCTGTCAGACCACAAATGCCGTAGCAAATCGTCACTTTTGAGACGGCATGAGTAGGCCATTTGCGATAAATGCCGCACAATGCGCTTTTTCGACAAGCCGGGTGGCAAAGCGCCAGCTACGGCGAATGAGCAGGGCGGCATGACAGCAGAAAAGGTCGGGTTGGGCAGGCGGTGTTGGCAGGCGTTCTTGAAGGTCGCGGGTTATGTCACGCGCGTGTTCGAGCCTGGCTTGCGCTGGCAAGCGCGCGTGTGGCATGGCACGAAGACACTCATGATCGTCGGCATCATCGGCATGATGCTGTTGTTGGGTTACACGATTGCCCTGATTCCGCAAACACCGGACGTTTCCGATTTACGCAAGGCGCAGATCGAACAACCCAGTCAGGTGCTCTCCGCCGATGGCAAAGTGCTGGCGACGTTCAGCCGGATGAACAGCGAGTGGGTGCCGATCGAGCGCGTTTCCCCGCATGTGGTGAAAGCGCTGATCGCCACAGAAGATCACCGTTTTTACGAACATCGTGGCGTGGATGTCTTCCGCACACTCTCCAGCGCAGTCTGGACGCTGATGGGACGGCAGCAGGGTGGGTCCACCATCACGCAACAGTTGGCGCGCAATCGCTACCTGCAGGAAATCGGTCGCAGCCGCTCGATTGCACGCAAGCTCAAGGAAATGATCACGGCCGTCAAGATCGAACGCGCCTACTCCAAAAAAGAAATTCTCGAAACCTACCTGAACACGGTGCCGTTTTTTTACAATGCGCACGGCATCGAAATGGCGGCGCGCATTTATTTTGACAAGTCTTCGTCGCAACTGAACGTGCTCGAAAGCGCCACGCTGATCGGCATGCTCAAGGGAAGCAGTTACTACAACCCGGTGCTCAATCCCGAACGCTCATTGCAACGCCGCAACGTGGTGCTGGCACAGATGGTCAAGCGCAAGGTCTTGAGTCAAGCAAGTTACGAACGGCTGAAAAAGCAAAGCCTGGATTTGAATTTCGATCATTATTTCGGCGTGCATGGTATTGCGCCGCATTTTTGCAGCATGTGCGCAAATGGCTGATCGAATGGGCGGATCTTCAGAACCGCAACATTTACGCCGATGGCTTCATCGTTCACACCACCATTGATTCGCGCGTGCAGGCCGTTGCGAATCAGGCAGTGCGTCGTCAGATGGACATGCTGCAAACCATCGCCGACGTGGAATGGGGAACAAAATCTGCCAAGCTGATTTCGAGAAAGGCAACCGCGTATGCTTCCTTGCGTCAGCGCACGCAGCCTTTCAGTTATTTCTGGAGTGCCAAGCCTGAACTGGTCAATGCCTTCGTCAAGGAATCTCCCGCCTATGCGCGCGCTATTGAAACCGGCCTCAAACCTGCCGAAGCACTGGCGCAATTGAAGAAAGACGAAAAATTCATGGCTCGGTTGCGCGAAGAAAAAACGCGTCTGCAAGCCGGGTTTGTCGCCATCGATCCGACGACAGGTCATGTGAAGGCCTGGGTGGGCAGCCGCGATTTCAGCGTGGACCAATACGATCACGTGGCGATAGCGCAGCGGCAGCCCGGTTCAACATTCAAGCCGTTTGTGTATGGTGCGGCGCTGGAACAAGGCATGCAGCCAGACAGAAAATTCACCGAGAAAGCGGTGGAAATCAAACTGGGCGATGGCACGGTCTGGCGTCCCACCGATCTCTCGCCGCAGATCGGTCGAGACATGACAATGCGTGAAGGACTGGTGCATTCACGCAATACGATTACTGCGCAAATCATGCAGGAAGTCGGTCCCACGAAGGCGGCCGACTTTGCGCGGCGCATGGGCGTCAACCAGAGCGAGCTCGATGTGGTGCCCTCGCTGGCATTGGGGACAAGCCCGGTCACGCTGCTGGAAATGGTGTCCGCTTACGGCACGCTGGCCAATCGCGGCGAATACCGCAAGCCGATTTACATCACGCGTGTGACGGACAAGAACGGCAACGAACTCATGCGTTTCGATCTCGAGGCGCAGCGTGAAGCGAAACGTGTCGTATCGGAGAGCGTGGTGGAGGCGCTCATCGACATGATGCGCGGCGTGATCAAGGAAGGCACGGGATCGCGCATTCAATCCGAATTCGGCATCATGGCCGATGTGGCGGGCAAGACCGGCACCACGCAAAAGAATACCGACGGCTGGTTCATCTTGACGCATCCCAAACTGGTGGCGGGCGCATGGGTGGGCTTCAACGATTCGCGCGTGGTCATGCGCAGCAGTTACTGGGGACAGGGCGGCCACAATGCGCTGAACATCGTCGGCGATTTCTACAAGCAGACCTTCTATTCCGGCCCGAACAATAGTCCGATTGCGCCGGAGTATGCGCCAACACAACCCACGGTAGTCGATACGCTTGCGGAAAAATTCTCGCGGTGGTTCGGGTTTGGCAAACCGAAAGAGGCGGAAATAAAGGCGGATAAAAAACTGGATGCAAAACCGGATATAAAATCACCCGTGCCCATCATCGACAAGTCGACAGGGCAAGCGGCCAACCCCTTGTTGCAAAAATCGGATGCCGCTTCAGTGATGAGTGTGACTGCCGCACCCTCTGTGCCGGGCAAGCCTTGAAGTCGTGCGCTTCAGTGAAGCTCCCTCAGTGAAGCTGTATCAAGCGCTTTCGTCCGATGAGGCCGAAGATTTTGGTTTTGTCAGCCAGTAAGCCAGGCCCAGCCATTGCGCGAGTCCCAGCAGCGCGGTCAGCACGACTGCGAAAAGCGATCCATCCAGCGTGCATAGCAGCGAAATCAGCGAAGCGGGAAAGCCGGTGATCAGCAGCGCCAGATTGCGGGCCGAGGGTGGAATCATTGTCCCGGAAAACGGTGAACAGAATCGTGATGAGACTCCACAGGCCGTAGCCGATGAGCGATTTTGACGTAAAGCGGGGTTTCATCGTTAAGTGTTGCAAAGGATTTGGTTACCAGTAAAACGTGCCGACAGAATAACCGTCGCAGTGCTGTTTTTCGCCACGCGGTTCATCGTCATCGTCGCGCCGGATGAAGGGGGATTGTTGCCATTTCTTTCTTTGGGCCCGTTGTTTGAGCGCGAAAAAGACACCCAGGCCGATTAAACCCAGAAATAGTATTGAAAGGATAATGATGGGCAGCGTGTCCATGGGGTTCAATTGCCTGGATCAAACAAAAAACGGTATCATGACGTGTTGAGTCAACCCACCCTCATTCTAACGGAGTTAAGCAAATGGCGAAGGAAATGCCAAATTTAGACTTGTTGCCGGAAATTGATCTTAAGCCGCGCGTTTTTGTCAAAAAATCAGGCGGGTCATATAAAGAGGTCGCGGGCGTTCAGTCTTTCGAGCGTAGCGATTTCGATAGCGACGAAAACAATGTGTCTTTCGTGCTGACTGGCCAACAGGCCTCCGCAGTCAAGGATTTGCTGGCGACCGAAAATGAAGACCTTGATGTGAAAATGGAGTTTTCGCTCGGCGCCACCATGGTGATGACCTTTACTGGTCGCGTGGAAAATTTTACGGGAGACAGCCTCACCTTTTCCATGTCCACGCCCATTTCCACAGAGGTGCTGGATGATGTGGTGACGTTGCACTAATCGAACGCACAAGATCAAAAAAGCCCAACCGTCTGGTTGGGCTTTTTGTTTTGGAAAACGTGAATTACCGCAGCACGCGATAGCCGCGCCCGATCAGGCAGCGATTGATGACCTGCTTCTGTCCGCTGGCCGCATGGCCACCGCCACTGGCAACGCCCACGATGGCACCCACGGCGGCACCCGTTCCCACACGTCCGCTGGTAACGGCGCCAATTGCGCCGCCAACACCCGCGCCGATGGCGCCGCTTGTGGCCGTCTCACCGGCCACGTTCACTTGTTCCGCATATTGCTGGCACTCGCTCAGGTCTCTTTCATATTGCGCCTGATCCACGCCCTTCATATCGACAATGGGGCGATAGCCTGCACAGCCGACGGCCAGGAATGCGAGTGAGGCAATGGCGAGGTATTTTTTCATGTCAGCTCCTTTTCTTGTGCAAGGTACAGGTCATTATAGTTTCTGCGGCACGAATTGACATCTGTCTGTGGTAAGAGCTTGTCGGCGGCAGGGGGGGGGCGCCTTATTTTAATACTTTGGGCGCTTTTCCTACGGAAGACTTGGCGTTGAGCACCGTCGTGATTCGTTGATTTTGAACCAGGCAGTTGTGGTGTTCCGCCCGCTGAGACGCAAACATGGTGGAGTAGTCATCGATCTTCTCCTTGTTTTCCGCGATGGCGGCCTTGAGTTCATCAATCGTCATGGCTTCCATTTCCTGCTGGGTGTAGTGCATGCATTTTGGCGCGGCGTGTGCTGACAGGACGGTGGCAAGCAAAATAAGGCCAAGCAGTTTTTTCATTTTTGAAAATCTCCGGGATAAGCGATGACGCGCAGCGTTTCCAGTAATAGTGAGTGTTACATGTTCAGCGATACCGTGATTCTACCAAGTCTATTTCCCGAACCAGTTTCCGGGCGGTTTCATCGGAGATGATGGACTGTCGCGCCAGAATTAATATGGCTTCGCGTTCTGCGTGCAATCCGGCCAGGCGCAGTGCGCGTTCAGCTTGATCAGCCTTTCGCAATTGTCCCGCTTCCCGTTCGCCTGGCGCGCCTTCCAGACGATCCAGTCGCAGTTTGTACAAGGCCATCACGCGCGCGGTAGCTTGCGTGTAAATGTCGGCATCGGCAACATCATGGGGCAAGCGGGTTTGCGCGGACTCTACCGCAACAATCGCGGCGGTGGCGGCTTCAAATCGCGCGCGATCTTCTTCCAGCAATTGTTTGGGTTCTCCCGGCAACTCAAGACCTTGCAGTAATCGCGGTAAGCCAATGGACGCCGTGATCAGGGAAAGCAAAATGACGGACGTCGCCAGGAAGACGACCAGTTCACGCGCCGGGAAAGGCGATCCGTCCGGCAAGAGCAGGGGCAGGGACAGAACACCCGCCAAGGTGATGGCACCCCGTACACCCGCCAGGGAGGTTGCCAATACAAGCCGCCAATGCGGGGTCTTGACGGTTTGCCCAAGCTGGCGGGCTCTGAAGAGAGTCAGGCGTAACGATACCCACACCCACCCAAAACGAAGCAGTATCAGACCCAGACTGATGCCCAGTGCAAAGACGGCCAGCCACCACGGATTCAATTTTCCGGTTTGTTCCACCACTGTGATGGCGCCGCGCAAGATGCCCGGCAACTGTTCGCCGAGCAAAACGAACATCACACCGTTCAATGCGAACCGCACGGTATCCCACACCGCCGCGCGCTTGATGCGCGTGGTAGCCAGTGCGCGCCCGCTCAGTTCGATATAACTCATCGTGATCCCGGCCGCGACAGCCGCGAGGATGCCGGAAGCGTGAACGTATTCGGCCAGCAGGTAGGCGCCGAATGGCAGCAACAGGCTGATCAGGATGGAAGCGCCGCTCTCCTCACCGAAATTGCGTGACAGCCATCGCTGCGCAAAGCTCACGCCGTAGGTAAGACCCACGCCCATCCCCAATCCCGCCAATGAAACCCACACAAAGGTGAGCGATGCCGATGCGAGCGAAAAACTGCTGGTCATGACGGCGGTGACCGCAAAACTGAAACAGACCAGACCCGTGGCATCGTTCAGCAGCGATTCGCCTTCCAATATGTGCATGAGCCGTTTCGGGATCGGCGCGCGTTTGGCTATGGCCGTTACGGCGACAGGATCGGTCGGCGACAAAATCGCCGCTAGCGCGAAGGCCACCGCTTGCGGGATGGCGGGGATCAGCCAATGAATCAAGTACCCCACGGCGATAACCGTGAAGACCACCAATCCCAAGGCCAGTTCCAGAATGGAGGCTTTGTCGCGGAACAGTCCGTCTTTGGGAATGCGCCAGCCGTCGAGGAACAGCAGCGGCGGCAGAAAGAGCAGGAAAAAAATCTCCGGGTTCAAGGTTACGCCGCGTTTAAACACGCCTGCGATCACGGCACCCAGCGCAATTTGAATCATAGGCAAAGGCAGCGAGAACGGCACGACACGCACAACGTAGCCGCTGGCGACGACCGCCAACAGCATTGCCAGTGCCAGTTCTATGGATTCCATCCGTTCGTGCCTTCCCTTCCTGTTTTGGGCTCGCACAGCTTCATGCGCGGCAAGCGGCTTTCATTATATGTCCGGGTGTTCGCGCGAGGACAGCTATTTCGTGAACATCAATACCCGTCAAGTGATGCAATTTCCCGCAGGGTTTTTGCTATGGAGAGCGCTGATCCTGATTGATCAGATGGTGTAAGGCGGTCGTTCAGGTTTCAAAGACGATTGGCTGTTGCGTGATCGTCGGGTGATTAGGAGATTTTAGCAGGTAAAGATGACAGGGCTGTTTCAGAAGACGGGTTGTCGAGCGAAGCGGGCATTCAATATTATGAGCGGAAATGTCCGGTTTATGCAGGAGAGTCAACGATGACGTAGCGATTCTAGAAGTGCAACGCCGGATTTGGTGTATAGACAGGGTTTGGTAGCGTGTAGCCGACAGCGGAGAATGTCGATTATTGGATATTGAAATGGGGTGGTACTAATCTTTGACACTTTTTAGCTAATACCGCGCCACCTAATCGAATTTTTTCTGCCGCAAAAATAGGCAACATGGCTTCGCGTCGCAGATGGTCCATATAGTGACCCTGCCATCTCGATATACCTAAAAATAAGCGTACCCGAGGAATGACTCCCGATTGTTGCATCTCATATTAGTGGGGGGAGTGCTATGCCGATTAATGTTGCTTAACTCCAACCATTCCGTTTATATTGCTACATTAGCCTCATTTTGCTGGTCATCAATGCATCTGCTGTTTGCCAAACTGATGATGCCAATCTTCAAAACGTAGACAATCTTTTTGTGGTATTCGCGATGGATAAGAACGAAAAGAAAGAACTGAGCGAAGCTGACATCAAAGCCAAATTCATTACGCCTGCTATGGTCAAGGCAGGTTGGGATGAGATGACGCAGGTTCGCCGCGAAGTCGCGCTAACCCCTGGGCCAGTAATCGTGCGTGGCAACCTTTCCTCGCGCAATAGAAAGAAAATGAAATTCGCCGATTACGTCCTTCAAAAAGAGAAGGGGGTACCCGTAGCGGTGGTAGAGGCTAAGGACAACAAAGACCCCATCAGCCACGGCTTACAGCAGGCGCTGGGTTATGCGGAACTGCTCGACGTACCTTGCGCCTTCAGCTCTAATGGCGATGGTTTTGCAAGCCACAACAAGGCCGCAGCGGCAGGTGAAGACACCGAAACTGAATTTGGCATGGACGCTTTCCCGCCACCAGATGAACTGTGGCAACGCTACAAGCGATTCCGTGGCATTGAGGATGTTGATGTGCCTTTGGTGACTGAGCCCTATTTTGATGATGGTAGCGGCAAGGAGCCACGTTATTACCAAGCAGAGGCAATCAACCGCGTCATTGAAAAGGTAGCCCAGGGCGAAAAGCGCTTGTTGCTGGTGATGGCTACGGGCACCGGCAAGACCTACACAACTTTCCAGATCATCTACCGCTTGTGGAAGGCCAAGAAAGTCAGGCGCATCTTGTTTTTGGTGGACCGGAACATTCTGGCAGACCAAACGCTGGTCAACGATTTTAAGCCATTCGGTTCGGTCATGACCAAGATAAGAAATCGCAAGATCGACCCGTCTTATGAAGTTTACCTTGGGCTGTATCAAGCGCTTACCGGCCCGTATGAAGAAGACAAAATCTTCAAGTCGGTCAATCGGGATTTTTTCGACCTGATCGTCATTGACGAATGTCATCGTGGCAGTGCCAATGACGATTCAGCGTGGAAAGAAATTCTCGAATACTTCAATGGCGCTATCCAGTTGGGCATGACCGCTACGCCAAAGGAAACCAAGTACGCCTCCAACATCACCTATTTTGGCGAGCCAATCTACACCTACTCCCTCAAGCAGGGCATTCAGGATGGGTTTTTGGCTCCCTACAAAGTGGTGCGCATCGACATCGATAAAGACGTTCAAGGATGGACGCCACCCCCCGGCATGAAAGACGATCTCGGCAACGTGATCGAGCACCGCGAATACAACCAGGTTGATATGGATCGGGTTCTGGTGCTCAACAAGCGCACCAAGCTAGTGGCAGAGCGAGTGATGAAGCTGCTCAATGCGACAGACCCTTTCCAGAAGACCATCATCTTCTGTGAAGACATCGATCATGCCGAGCGCATGCGCAAAGCCATCGTCAATGCATCAGGTGCACTGGCCAAGGAAAACAGCAAGTACGTCATGCGCATCACCGGAGACAGTGTCGAGGGCAAGGCCGAGCTGGACAATTTCATTGATCCGGAAAGCAAATACCCCGTTATCGCTACGACGTCAGAGCTGCTGACCACGGGCGTGGATGCCAAAACTTGCAAGCTCATCGTGCTGGACAAGACCATTAACTCCTTAACCACCTTCAAACAGATCGTGGGGCGTGGCACACGCATCGAAGAATCAAAAAACAAATACTTCTTCACCATCATGGATTTCAGGAAGGCCACTGAGCTATTCAAGGATCCGGAATTCGATGGTGAACCCGTGGTCATCTATGAGCCGGGCGGTGACGACGACCCCGTACCACCAGATCCACCTCCAGGTGAAGATGATGACGGAGGCGAAGAGGGAGAAGGTGAAGGCGTCAAAAAGTTCCACGTCGGTGGTGTGGAAGTGCGCATCCTTGGAGAGCGTGTTGAATTCTTGGGTGAGGATGGCCAGATGGTCATCGAGAGCTACCGCGACTACAGCCGCAAGAATATCCGCCAGGAATTTGCCTCGCTGGATGAATTTTTGCAAAAGTGGAACGGCACCAAAAAGAAGGCCGCCATCATTGAAGCGCTCGCAGAATACGGGATTGAGCTACCCAAGCTCGCTCAGGAAGTGGGCAAGGACTATGGCGACTTCGACCTCATCTGTCACATTGCATTCGATCAGCCACCCCTTACCCGCAGTGAACGTGCCAACAACGTCAAGAAACGCAATTACTTCACGCAATATGGCGAGCAGGCCCGCGCCGTACTGGAAGCGCTGCTGGACAAGTATGCCGACGAAGGCATTATCAGCATTGAAAACAACAACGTCTTGAAGCTTGATCCCTTCAAGAAAATGGGCACGCCAGTAGAAATCATCAATGGCGTCTTTGGTGGCAAAACAAAATACGAAGAAGCGCTGCAAGCGCTTGAAACAGAACTATTCAAACAAGCAGGTTAAGTAACTTTGGAATCGAAATGAGCAACGTCAGCGGTGTTATCAAGTCCATTCAGGACATCATGCGTAAGGATGTAGGTGTCGACGGCGATGCACAACGCATCAGCCAATTAGTGTGGATGTTCTTCCTGAAAATCTATGACGACCGTGAAGCTGAAGTTGAGCTTCTGGAAGACAATTACAAATCCCCTTTGCCCGAGCATCTGCGTTGGCGCAACTGGGCTGCCGACTCTGAGGGCATGACAGGTGAAGAGCTGAACGATTTTGTGAACCTGCAACTCTTCAATACACTGAAGAATAAGCTACCCGTTAGCGGCCCGGCAGGAAAGCGCGCCCTGGTGATTCGCAATGTCTTCGAAGACACCTACAACTACATGAAGTCCGGCACGTTGATGCGGCAAGTGATCAACAAGATCAGCGAGATTAACTTCAATAACACAGAAGACCGCCATACTTTCGGCGGCATCTACGAGCAGATTCTCAAAGATCTGCAAAGTGCGGGCAACGCTGGCGAGTTCTACACGCCCCGAGCCGTGACCAAATTTATCGTTGATCGTGTGGACCCAAAACTGGATGAAACAGTGCTGGATCCGGCCTGCGGCACCGGCGGCTTTCTCGCCTGCACCATCGAACACAAGCGCACCAGGTATGTAAAAAATGCAGAGGATGAAGCCGTGCTGGTCGCCAGCATTCACGGCGTAGAGAAAAAAGCCTTGCCGCACATGCTGTGCACCACCAACATGATCCTGCACGGCATTGATACCCCCACGCAAATCGAGCACGACAACATGCTCAGCCGACGTGCTTACACCGACTATGGCGATGCCGACCGCGTGAACGTCATTGTCACTAACCCGCCTTTTGGTGGCATGGAAGAAGACGGCGTTGAAAACCAGTTTCCCGCCACCTTGCGCACGCGCGAGACGGCAGATCTTTTCATGGCGCTGGTCATTCGGCTGTTAAAAAATAATGGCCGCGCTGCCGTCGTGCTTCCCGATGGCTTCCTGTTCGGCGAAGGCATGAAAACCCGCCTGAAACAAACGCTGCTGGAGCAATGCCATCTGCACACCATCGTGCGCTTGCCTAATGGCGTGTTCAACCCCTATACCGGCATCAAGACCAACATCCTCTTCTTCACCAAAAAGCCTGAGGCCGAATGGCCTGCTACCAAAGAAGTCTGGTTCTATGAGCATCCCTATCCTCAAGGCGTTACCAGCTACAATAAAACGCGCCCCATGCAGTTCGAAGAATTTGCAACCGAATGCGCATGGTGGGGTGATGAAGTAGATGGCTTCAAGAGCCGTGTGGAAACTCCGCAAGCCTGGAAGCTGAGCATTGAAGAAATTGCGGCCAATAACTACAACCTCGACAGCAAGAACCCGCATGTGGACGAGCTGGTCAGCCACGATCCCGAAGCGCTTCTGGCGCAGTATCAAGCCCAGCAAAAGGATATTCAGACCCTGCGCGACCAGCTCAAGGGCATTCTTTCGGCGGCGCTGACCGGAGTGTAATGAGCATGACCAGTGTAGAAAAATTGGTTACAGACCACATCGACCTGTGGACCGCCGCCATCAAACGCAGATCCACTGCGGGCAGAGGCTCGTCCAACAAGATTGAGTTGTATGGCACCAAGAAGCTGCGTGAGCTGATTCTGGAACTGGCCGTGCGCGGTTTGCTCGTGCCACAAGACCCGAATGACGAACCCGCAAGCGAATTGCTCAAGAAGATCGCGGCTGAAAAGGCGAAGCTGGTGAAGGAAGGCAAGATCAAGAAGGAAAATTCGCTGCCGCCGATTGCTGAGAATGAAAAACCGTTTGAGTTGCCTAAAGGATGGAAATGGACAAAGCTTATAGACATTTCTGCAAACGTTCATTACGGTTACACAGCACCTTCAAGTGAAAGCATTAAGAGCGTGCGCCTCTTGAGGATTACGGATATTCAGGATGATGCAGTTGAATGGGATAGTGTGCCAGGCTGTGAAATTGAAGCCGACAAAATTGCGCAATATGAACTCGTTGACGATGACATTCTCATAGCTAGAACTGGTGGAACAATTGGAAAATCGTATTTAGTAAAAAACATAAATGTCTGCGCAGTCTTTGCATCTTACTTAATACGTGTCCGACATCTCAACGGTATGGATGCGGGATACAAAAAGATTTATTTAGGCAGCCAACTTTACTGGCGTCAGCTGTATGCAAAGTCGATGGGAACAGGACAGCCTAACGTAAATGGTGAGTCTCTAAAGGGCCTTGTGGTACCAATACCCCCACTAGTTGAGCAACACCGCATCGTCGCCAAAGTCGATGAGCTGATGGTGCTGTGTGACCAGCTTGAGCAACAGACCGACGCCAGCCTCAGCGCCCATCAAACGCTGGTGGAAACCTTGTTGAACGCGCTGACCAATGCCGCCGACCACGCGCAATTCGCCAGCGCATGGCAGCGCATCGCCGAGCACTTCGACACGCTGTTCGCCACCGAAGAAAGTATCGACCAACTCAAACAGACCATCCTGCAACTGGCTGTGATGGGCAAGCTTGTGCCGCAAGATCCGAAGGACGAACCAGCGAGCGAACTGCTCAAGAAGATCGCTTCTGAGAAAGCGCGGCTAATAAAAGAGAAAATAATAAAGAACTCTCGACCGCTTGCTGCTATTTCTGACGATGAAAAGTTCATGTCGCTTCCCACTGGGTGGGCCTTTGCGAGATTAAATGACTTGGGTGACTGGGGAGCGGGTGCAACTCCTAGCCGGAATAATTCAGAGCTTTATGGCGGGAATATCCCTTGGTTTAAGTCTGGGGAGCTAATTGCAGATTACATATCTCAATCTGAGGAAACAGTAACTGAGTTGGCATTGGAAAAAGCCTCTCTTCGTTACAACAAGGTGGGGGATGTTTTGATTGCGATGTATGGCGCGACGATTGGGAAGACAGCAATCCTTTCCATCCCAGCCACTACTAATCAGGCTGTATGCGCATGCACACCATTTTCAGGCTTTGAAAATACCTATCTTCTTACGCTGCTGAAGGCATATAAGCCTCGTTTTATTGGTATGGGGGCAGGTGGCGCACAACCAAACATCTCAAGAGAAAAAATTATTGCAACGGTCATTGCGGTACCACCTACTGCCGAACAGCACCGCATCGTTGCCAAAGTCGACGAGCTGATGGCGCTGTGCGATCAACTCAAGGCACGCCGGAGCGCGGCGCAAACCATTCAGCTCCATCTTGCCGACGCTATCGTCGAACAGGCTTTACTCTAGGAGGGACCGTGGAGCCTAAGGCAAGCAGCTCACAACATCTGTGCTATGCGTTAAGTCGTTTTTCTGAGCATTATCAGCGTTACGGTGTGAGCGAAGATGATGCTTTGCTCACTGGATTTTTGATCCTTTTGATGGTTCGAGAGGTGAATTCGGTAGCGATGCTTCCAAGATCGCTTGATGAGTTATTAAATTCTTTGCGCTCTTATCTTTTTCAACGACCAAAGCTTGCTGAAATAGCAGATTCTATCAACCCATTGCTTAATCGCCCTCATGGATCAATGCTCGAGCTTGCTTATTACTCTAGCGACATACAAGGGACTGACGAGGAATACCTAGAGACTCTGGACTGGGTGGTTGACCACTTAAGTGTTGATGCTGGTGCATATGCTACGCCGCGAGAGATTGCCGAATTGATGGTAAAGCTGGTAGATGTTAAGGGCGGAGATGTACTTGATCCCTGTGTCGGCACTGGGGGCTTTTTGCGAGCGTGCAATGCTATAGCCAAGGCACCGATTCGATTTGTTGGCGCGGAGTTAAATTTAAGAGCAGAGTTTATCTGTCAGCTCTATTGTGAGCTAGGCCGCACAGATCATCTTCAGATGAGACGAGGTAGTGCATTTTATGCTTTGACTGATGATGTTCAATATGATTGTGTACTTTCCAATCCGCCCATTACACGCATTAACCGGCATGAGGCTGCATATCGTTATGCAGAAGCAATGCAGCCACGCAGACCATCTGGTGAGATGTCACTTAACTTTATTCAGCTTGGCTTGAGTAAATTGAAACCGGGCGGCCAGGCTGCATTTTTGGTCAATATGGGGGTGCTTTATTCGCTGGGTGATGCCATGGATGTGCGAGCCGAATGGTTGGAAAGTGGCGAGTTAAGTGCCGTGGTGGCCTTGCCTGGCAAGCTTTTACCACATACCAGTAATAAGTGCGCCATTTTAATTTTTGAAAAATCGCCAAGTAAAAATACATCAGTGAATTTTGTTAAGGCTGATGACTTGTATAGAGAGATTAAAGGAAGCCGTGCTGTATTGGTTGATGATGTACTTAATATTATCAACGAAAGGTTTTTGCAAACGGAGACTACACCATTCTCCTGTCGGGCCTCTCTCGATGAAATTCGTAGCAAAAACTACTCCCTGCACCCTGACGCGTATGTACTGAAAGAGATTTATGAGGTGGCAAGTCGTGTGGCAGAACGGTGGGAAAAGTTAAGTGATATTGCCACTATTCAACAGGGTACCCGCAACCTTGGCCCCTTGGCAAAAGGGGATACCCCTGTTATTTGTGGTAAGCACCTCCACGAAATGAATGAAGGTACATTCCAGTTCGAGATGAAAGACTTGGCTAAGCTTTCAGGAAAACCGGTTCGAACGGCTGCGTATGATGTCCTTCTTCAGCGCCTGGGGGATAAGCCTGCGGCGTATGTTGTGCCGCCAGAAAGGGTAGGCATTGTAATTGATCAAACTGTCTTTTTACTTAGATTCGGCAAGTTTGTCGATCCTGGCCAGATCCACTTTATTGCTGAGTTCTTCAACTCAAAACGAGGAGCGGGCCATATCGCCTCATTCTGTCGTTCTACCACTGTGCAAACACTTACTAAAACGGTTTTACAAGAGATTGATGTGCCGATTGCTGACGCCGCATTAAAAGAGTTGGTGCTTGAGGCTACAAAGGCGGAACTGGCTTTAAGTCGTGAACTGATTCGAGCCAAGAGTCTAAAGCATCAGGTTTTCGAGGGGCTTGGGTTTGAAAAACTTGCGGATAGCTACGATCAGGTTCGGTTTTCTGTAAAAACCTTAGAAAGTGCATTGGAGCAAAAGGATAAGGTAAGTTACAAAGTTGCCCATCAATATCCTTTCCCACTTGCCTACCTATACCGCAATCTTTACGCAGACCGGGAATGGACGGCTGTCTATAGCCGGCAAATGAAGTTTGGTGAGCAAATGCTCTCCTTTTTGGTGGGAGTCGGTTTGAGTTTGCTCACCCATCACCGAGAGACACGTGGTTATTCCATTTCAGGTATCCATGAGAATTTGCGTGATGCTTTGAGTAAAGGTGTTTCTCCGGGGGACTGGTGGAGTTTGCTTAAAAGTGTATGTGAACGTCTTCGGCAAATGAATGATTGCCCGCTTGCTACGGAATTTTCCAATGCTTGGTATAAAGGTAGAGGAAACAAGCTTTCTGATTTTGCCAACCTTACAATGAGCGGGTTTGTACAAAAACTTAATGACAGCAAACATCATCGGGGCCCCAGTACATCGGATGAGTGCAGAGTGGCAGCAAAAGATCATCAAGGTCTGATAGATCAAGCACTCTTAGGCATTGAGTTTATTTCGCAGTGGAAGTTTTTTATCTGTGAAGAGCTTAGGTATTACGGCTCATCCAAAAGCTTTTCATGTTCTATTAGTCTGTTAAAGGGGGATCACCCATGCTTCGAACAAGAAACCTTATCGCTTAATGATCCGTTGTCCAAAAATCATATGCATATGTTGGGCGGCGGAAAAGCCATCACGCTTTTTCCGTTTATCTCTGTTGCCTATAACGTGGGCACCAAACGGAAAGAGATATTTAGCTTAGATAAGATGGATAGAAAGAATGGATACATTCTGAAGAGCTTTGATTCTGGCTCTTCAATCTTGGCGGATGAAGATACAAAGAAGGCCCTCGACCAGTGGCTTGAAAGTGAGGGCTGATTGACAGAGTGTACAGAAGAGGGGCTTCAATGGTAAAAGGGGCAGTGTCGAATATTTTTTTAAATCGACGAAGCGCAAACAAAGCAAAAGGTCTGAGGATTTGATCGTTGTTGATATGGCGGCGGGTGTGTTCGCCATTCGCATTGCCTCTGCGAATGGCTCATCCCTCGCAAAGCTCGGGACCAGCCTGCGCTCATCCTTCGCTTCGCTCGGAGTGAGCTTCGGCTGTCCGTCGCAAGCAGTGCTTGCTCCGCGAACCAGCGGGTTCTTACGCACCACCCCCACAAATAAAAAAAGCCACCGCACAGGTGGCTTTTTTTATTTGGTGGAGGCGGCGGGTTTCGAACCCGCGTCCAGAAGCACTCTACAGACAGTTCTACATACTTAGTGCTGTCATTTGCTTTAACCAGTATGACGCGGACGCACACGCTGCACACAGGCGGTTCACCTTTGATTTAACTTCAGGTCAGATGACGACGCCTGAAGCGATTCCCTGTAAATGACCCTACTGCTGTTGCCAGCCCGCCCCAGGGAAGAGACGGTGTAGGGTGAGCCGGTATTAAGCGGCTACAGCGTAAACGTTATCGTTTGCGTTTAGTTTTTTCTGGGTGTATTTACGAGGTAACCAGGCCTCGGTATGCCCTGCATGCTTTGCAACCCCTGTCGAATCCAAGTCGCCCCCGAATTTCGTCAGATGTGACAACACACAAAACTGTCGCCACGCGTGCATTGTATCAGGCTATGCCAAAAGCTTCAGGCGGGGTTTAAGCCATACCCATGCCTTCCGGCATCGCCGGGTGTTTCTCCGGCTGCGGAATTTCAGCCACGATGCAGTCGGTCGTAAGTATCAGCCCCGCGATGGAGGCGGCGTGTTCCAGCCCGAGGCGTGTGACTTTTGTCGGATCGACAATGCCCATCGCGAGCATGTCGCCATATTCGCCGGTGGCGGCGTTATAGCCGAAGTTGCCGCTGCCTTTGCTGACGGCATCCACGATGATCGACGGCTCTTTGCCACCATTCGCGACGATTTGGCGCAAGGGTTCTTCGAGTGCGCGTTGCACGATTTTGACGCCGGAATCCTGCGCGAGGTTGTCGTACTTCATGTCGTCCAAGGCTTTTGCTGCCCGCAGGAGTGCGACGCCGCCGCCGGGACCGACGCCTTCTTCGACGGCGGCGCGGGTGGCATGCAAGGCATCTTCGACACGCGATTTCTTTTCCTTCATCGCGGTTTCGGTGGATGCACCCACGCGAATCAGCGCCACGCCGCCGGAGAGTTTGGCGGCGCGTTCTTCAAGCCGCGTGCGTTCAAAATCGGAATCGGTTTTTTCGGCTTGCTGCCGGATTTGCGCGATGCGCGCCTTGATCTTGGCGGGATCGCCTGCGCCATCGATGAGCGACGTGCGGTCCTTGTCAATTTCCACGCGTCGCACGCGGCCCAGATCGGCGAGGCTGACTTTTTCCAGCGTGAGACCGGTTTCTTCCGAGAGGATTTTTCCGCCGGTGACGGTGGCAAGGTCTTCCAGTTGCGCCGTACGGTGATCGCCGAACCCCGGCGCTTTTACGGCACACACTTTCAATGTGCCGCGCAGTGCATTGATGACGAGCGTGGCGAGCGCTTCGCCGCTCACATCTTCTGCAATGATGAGCAAGGGCTGGCCAGTCTTGGCGACTTGTTCCAGAATCGGCAGCAAATCGTTAAACATCGAAATTGCTTTGGTGCAGATCAGGACCAGCACATTATCAAACACGGTTTCGCTGCTTTCCGCATTGTTGATGAAGTAGGGCGAGAGGAAGCCGCGATCGAATTGCAAGCCTTCGACGACTTCCAGTTCGTTGTTCATGCTGCGACCTTCTTCCACCATGATGACGCCGTCACGTCCGACTTTGTCCATCGCTTCGGCAATCATCTCGCCGATGGCTGTGTCGCCGTTGGCGGAGATGGTGCCAACCTGCGCGATTTCCTGACCAGACGTAATTTTGCGTGAATTGGCATTCAGGCGCGCGATGACGGCGTCTACCGCCGCATCGATGCCGCGTTTCAAATCCATCGGGTCGAATCCGGCCACCACATATTTCATGCCTTGCATGACGATGGCTTGTGCGAGCACCGTCGCGGTTGTGGTGCCGTCGCCCGCTTTTTCGGAGGTGCGCGACGCCACTTCGCGCACCATTTGCGCGCCGACGTTTTCTGCCCTGTCGGGGAGTTCAATTTCTCGCGCGACGATCACGCCGGAATTGATGATCATTGGCGGGCCGTAAGGTTTGTCCAGCACCACCGTGCGGCCTTTGGGACCGAGCGTGATTTTGACGGCGTCGGCCAGCAGGTTTAGGCCGATGCAGATTTTTTCTCGAGCTTCATCATGAAATATCAATTTCTTGGCGGACATGGCAGCACCTCCCGAAGACGAGTTCCTGCGGATACAAAAAATACTGAGAAAAGCGCAGAGAAAAGTATGGCAAAGAATCGGCTTGCTTAGGGGGGGGCGGAAGCAAGACATGAGAATTGTCAAAGTATCTCGGTTGGTTTCGCATGACGTATGTCAGAAACACGACAAACCCCACAATCTTGCAGTGGGGAATGTCCGTGATAAGCCCATGAAACCAGCGAGATTTCCATTTTCAATGGTGGCACATGAATTGCTATTTCATTGATGAGTACAACTGTGCGCACGGTATTGCACCAGAAAGGCGATTTATGACAAAGGTGATCGTTAACGATACAACGCTGCGAGATGGGGAACAAACGGCTGGCGTGGCGTTCACTGCGGAAGAAAAGATTGCGATTGCGCAGTCGCTGGATGAAATGGGTGTGCCGGAGATGGAAGTTGGCATTCCTGTGATGGGACCGGCCGAGATAGAGGTGATTCGTGCGATCGCCAGTTTGAAGTTGCGTGCCAGGCTGATGGTCTGGGGGCGAATGTGCGATACCGATGTTGACGCAGCGGCCCGAACAGGTGTGCGTTTCGTCAATCTGTCGGTGCCCGTTTCGGATATCCATCTGGATAACAAGTTGTATCGTGACAGGGCGTGGGTGCTGGCGCAAATCCGGCGCTGTGTCCCCAGGGCGCTGGATGCCGGGATGCAAGTCAGCGTGGGGTGCGAAGATTCATCGCGCGCGGACATGGATTTTTTCTGCCAAGTGGTCGAAGCGGCTCAACTTGCTGGCGCACGACGTATGCGTTTTGCTGACACCTTGGGGGTGTTGGATCCTTTCATGACCTGGCAAAAAATTCACGCGTTGCGCATGAACACTGATCTGGAAATTGAAATTCACGCGCACAACGATTTGGGGCTGGCGACAGCCAACACGCTGGCCGCCATCAAAGCGGGCGCAACACATGTCAATACTACGGTCAACGGCTTGGGTGAGCGCGCAGGCAATGCGCCTCTGGAAGAGGTTGTAATGGGGCTGCGGCATTTGTATGGCATGAATGTCGGCGTTGAAGTGGCGCAGCTCGTCAATGTTTCCAAGCTGGTTGCAGAGGCATCCGGAAGAACGGTGCCACCCAACAAGAGCATTGTCGGTTCGGCGGTGTTTACGCATGAGTCCGGTATTCATGTTGATGGTTTGCTCAAGAATGCGGTGAATTACGAAGGGTTCAGCCCCGTTGAGCTTGGGCGCAGGCACCGCACTGTGTTAGGCAAGCATTCGGGTGTTCGCGCCGTGCGCGACGCGTATGACAGAATCGGCGTGACGCTTTCACCGGAAGCCGCGCGCTACGTGCTGGATCGAATACGGCGATTTGCCGTGCAGACCAAAAATAGTCCAGGTGCAAAAGAGCTGGCACAGTTTTATCTGGAGAGCGCTTTTTCAGGCGAGACGCTTTCAGAAGACCCGGTATGCCTAAAGCGGGAGGTGATATGAATACTTTGGTGGAGCGGTTATCGAAACTTACTTCCGCGGAAGATTTTTTAAATTTTTTTGGTGTGCCTTACGAGGAATCTGTTTTGAACACGAGCCGTTTGCACATCTTGCAGCGGTTTTTTCAATATATGCGGCAAGAGCAGGTTATGGATACGAGCAACTCAGCGATAAACGAAGCGGAGATGTTTCGGCAGATGCGTCAACTTCTGGCAAAAGCCTATGACGATTTTTTGCGTTCCACGCCGGCAAGGGAAAAAGTGTTCAAGGTGTTACAAAACGCGGAAGGGCAGCGTGTATCCCTGAGTGCATTGAAAGAGTCGTTGAAAAAAAGACCTGTCTTCAAGGAGAAATGATGTCAGTCCGCCGCTTGCACGGCAACCGACTTGATTTGCGCGTAGACGGAACTGCCGACGACCAACCCCAGCGCATCCCAAGAACGTTTGGTGATATGCGCCAGCAGGGGGGCGCTGCCTGTGCCCTTGTCGGTATCCAATCGCACCATCATCACCGCAGGATTGCGCGTATCGGCAATCTCGCCAACGGTTGCGGGCAAATGATTCAGGATCGTGCTGTCGTTGGGAATGCTCTTGCTCAGACTGACATCGCGTGCAAAGATTTTTAATTCGATTTTCTGGCCGATCGGCAAATTGCGCTTGATGATGCGAAACGAGCCGCCCGAAAAATCGATGTGTGTCAGATGGTAGTGATCGTCATGGCCGCTGACGGTTGCGTTGATGCGTGTGCTGGCATCTTCATACATGGCGTTGGATACGTTGATTTGTCCGAGCAGCTCAAATCCGCGGCCGCTGGCCTTGACGCGACCGTTTTCCAGCAGCACCAAGTGATCGGCCAGCCGCATGACTTCATCGGGTTGATGGCTGACGTAAAGAATGGGAATATTTAACGCGCTTTGAAGTCGTTCGATGTAAGGCAGAATTTCTTCCTTGCGTTTGGCATCGAGTGCGGACAGCGGTTCATCCATCAGCAGCAGCTTCGGTTCGGTGAGCAAGGCGCGTGCGATGGCTACGCGCTGGCTTTCGCCGCCGGAAAGTTTGCCCGGCAATCGTTCCAGCAAATGACCGATGCCGAGCAATCCGATGGCTTGCTCGAAGGCGGCATCGTCTTGCTTGCCTGCGCGCTTGCGACCGTAATTGAGATTGCCGCGCACCGACAGATGCGGAAACAGGCTGGCTTCCTGAAAAACGTAACCCAGCGAACGCTTATGCGTTGGGACGAAAATCTGCTTTGCATCGTCTTGCCAGGTGTTGCCGTTCACGCTGATGAAAGCATCCTGCGCGGTTTCCAGTCCGGCGATGCAGCGCAGGATGGTGGTTTTTCCGGAACCGGATTGTCCGAATAGGGCGGTGATGCCGTGACCGGGCAAGGCAAGATCGACATCCAGCGAGAAGCCCGGATAGTCGACCTTGAGTGTCGCGCGCAAGGCGTCTTCGGGGGCGTCATTCATGGGCGAATTTTTTCCTTGGCCGGGTTAAAAAAATACAAACTGATCAACACCGCGAAGGAAAAGAGCAGCATGCCGCCCGCGAGCCAGTGCGCATTCGCATACTGAAAAGCTTCGACGTGATCGTAAATCTGCACGGCGACCACGCGCGTCTTGTCGGGGATGTTCCCGCCGATCATCAGCACGATGCCGAATTCGCCGACGGTGTGTGCAAAACCGAGAATCGCGGCGGTGATGAAACCGGGGCGCGCCAGTGGCAAGACTACAGTGAAAAAAACATCCAGCGGACTGGCTCGCAAGGTGGCCGCCACTTCCAGCGGACGCTTGCCGATGGCTTCAAACGCATTTTGCAGCGGTTGCACCACGAAAGGCATCGAATACAGAATGGAAGCGACGACGAGCCCCGCAAACGTAAACGGTAGCAAGCCCAGTCCCAAGGCCTGCGTAAGTTGCCCGACTGCGCCGTTTGGCCCCATCAACAGCAGGAGATAAAACCCCAACACTGTCGGTGGCAACACAAGTGGCATTGCGACGATGGCGCCGATACAGACTTTCAGCCGCGATCGCGTTTGCGACAACCACCACGCGATGGGGGTGCCGATGATGAGCAGCAGCACGGTCACATAAGCGGCCAGTTTCACCGTCAAACCGATGGCACCCCAGTCTTCAGCGGAAAAGCTCATGGCGTCTGACCCCCACTTTAGCTTGCGTAACCAAAAGATTGAATGACGGATTTCGTTTTCGGACTTTTCAGGTGGTTGATGAAATCGGTCGCACCGGGATTATTGGCGCCACGTGTCAGCACCACGGCGTTTTGTCGCAGCGGCGGATACAGTTTTTCCGGCACTAGCCAGTACGAACCGTTGGCATAGCGTCCATTATGGTAAATCTGCGAGAGTGCGATGAATCCCAATTCGGCATTGCCGCTGGCAATGAATTGATATACCTGCGTGAGGTTTTCGCCTTGCACGATCTTGCCTTGCAAGGACTCGTACACGCCGAGTTTGCGCATGGTTTCTACGGCAGCTGCGCCGTAAGGCGCAAGGCGGGGATTGACGATGGCGATGTGCGTGAACTGATTGCCGTTCAAGACTTTTCCTTGCTGATCCACTCTTTCCGACAGGGCGCTCCATAATGCGAGTTTACCGATGGCATACGTAAAATTTGAACCTGTAGCAGCGAGGCCTTCGCTTTCCAGTTTTCTGGGCGTCGCTTCGTCGGCAGACAAGAGAATGTCGTAGGGCGCACCGTTGCGAATCTGCGCATAGAACTTGCCGGTCGAACCATAGCTGATGACCAGACGGTGCCCGGTTGTCGCCTCAAAATCCGGCGCGATACGCTGCATCGGCGCGGTGAAGTTGGCCGCTACGGCAACGCGCACTTCTTCGGCCATTACCGGCAACATCCAAACGAGCAGGATGCACATGGCAAGCATGTGTGTACATCCCGGCTTCTGTGCCAGCCACGAAAAAATACCCCAGCATTTTGGCAATACATGCACCAAAAGTGAGCGAGAGTGTTGAACGGGCTGGCGAAGATGAGACATGATGGTTCCTTCCAAAATCATTCGCGCGGCATTCCACATATGCGGCGAGGCTTGTCAGGGATCATGCAAATGGCGTGCCATCAACGATGATCGGCAAGAGGCACGCAATGTCTTGAAAATTGTAGGACTGATAGATAAAAACACCCCAGCATCGCTGGGGTGTTTCGGGGGGAGGGTGTTGGAGAGGCGATTAGCCGCGGTTCAACGTCAGGGCGCGTGCGCTGTACCGATGTTTTGCATCTCGATTTTATAAATGCAGCCGATGGTTTTGATCCACTCGGCGGCTTCTGCTGGAGAACTACGGATAACCTTCGCCGCGGAAATTTTGTACTCGGGAATCCCGCATACCGGGTCCAGCTCGCCTGCGCCCGTGAGTTCGTTGCAGCAGGCTTCCCAGTAATGGAAGGTGCCGAAGATCGTGCGTTTTTGCACGCGATCGGTGACGGTGGCGCGTGCCACGATGTGGCCGCGTCGTGTTTCGACACGAATGTAGTCGCCGTCGTTGACCCCGATTTCCTGTGCATCTGCGGGATGGAGTTCGATCAGTTCTTCCGGCGACAGCGATTCCAGCATCGGCGATTTACGCGTCATCGTTCCGGTGTGGTAATGCTGCACGCGGCGCCCGGTGGTGAGCAGGAAAGGATAGTCGTCGCTGACGTGTTCGGCAATGTGACCCAGCAGCGGTTTTTCAAAGACGATGCCTTGCTGCGTGGGTAATTCGTTGGGATCAAACAGCACGGGCAGCAACTGGGCTTTCTGTGTGGGTGTGAGGAAGAGACCGTCCTTGTACAGGACTTGCGTGCCTGGGTGTTTATCATCCGGGCAGGGCCAGCAAATGCCGGGTTCGTTTCCCAGGCGCGCATAACTGATGCCGCCGAAGGTGGCTGGCGCCACTTGGCGCACTTCATTCCAGATTTCTTCCGCGTTCCTGTAATTCATGCCCGCAGAACCTGTGCCGGTGTACCCCATGCGCTTGGCCAGTTCGCCGAAAATCCACCAGTCCGGTTTGGCACCGTTCGGCGGCGGCACGGCCGCGCGCACTCGTTGCACACGGCGTTCTGTGTTGATAAAGGTGCCGTCTTTTTCCGGCCAGCCTGCGGCGGGCAGCACCACATGCGCTTGCCGTGCGGATTCGGTCAGGAAGAGATCGGTTGCGACGATCAGATCGAGATGCGCGAACGCGTGACGCAGTTCGCCGGAATCCGGATCGCTCATCAACGGGTTTTCGCCAAAGATGAAAAGCGAACGCAGCGTCCCGGCTTCGATGGCGCCGGGTACTTGTGTGACACGGGTGCCGAGTTTTCGCGAGAGCGGCACCTTCCACGCGGCTTCGAATTGCGCGGCGACGGTTTCATCGGTCACGCGTTGATAGCCGGGATATACGTCGGGTAACGCGCCGAGATCGCAGGCACCTTGCACATTGTTTTGCCCACGCAGCGGCGCAATGCCTGCGCCCGGTCGTCCGATTTGCCCGGTGATCAGCGCGAGGTTGGACAAAGCGACGACGTTGGCGGTGCCGTGCGTGAATTGCGTGATGCCCATCGCGTACAGAATGCAGGCGGCCTTGGCGTTGGCAAACGCGCGTGCAGCGTCAATCAGGGTTTGTTGCGGAACGCCCGTCATGTATTGCACGTTCTCCGGCGAATAATCTTCGACGGAACGCGCCAGATCGTCAAAGCCGGTGGTGTGCGCGGCGATGAAATCCGGCTTGTGCAAGTTTTCCTTGATGATCGTGTGGATCATCGCATTGATGATGGGGATGTTGTAACCGACGCGCATGGAAATGAAGATGTCGGCCTTGTTCGCCATGTCATTCCAGCGCGGATCGATCACGATGAGCTGCGCGCCGCGCTTTTTTGCTTGAATTACTTGTTTGGCGATGAGCGGATGGCATTCGGCGGTGTTCGATCCGATGATCAGGATCACATCCGAATCGTTGCCGATTTCAGGAATGGAATTCGTCATCACGCCGCTGCCGACTGTCATGCCGAGTCCGGCCACCGTTGAGGCATGACAGAGGCGGGCGCAGTGATCGATGCTGTTGGTGCCCATCACCGCACGCGCGAATTTTTGCGCAGCGTAATTGTCTTCGCAGGTGGCGCGCGCAGAAGCGAAAAGCGCGAATGCCTCAGGGCCATGCTGTTGCTTGATGGTGGAAAGGCGTCCGGCCACGTAATCCAATGCTTCGTCCCAGCTGACTTCCTCGAAATTGCCATTACGCTTGATGAGCGGCGTGGTGAGGCGGCGATGGTCGGCAACATGCTTGTAGCCGTAGTAGCCTTTCAGGCACAGTTCGCCCTGGCTGATCGGATGGTCGGTATCGCCCTTGATTTCGATGATTCGTCCGTCCTGCACCGATAAGTTCATGCTGCATCCTGTGCCGCAATACGGACAGATTGTTTTTACCTTCTCCATCTCAACACCTTTCTTTGCTGCGCGTTGCTGTCATCCGGTCTGGCATTCAGAAATGCCGGGATCTCTATGGTATGTACGAAAGGCCATATGTTACCAACAATCTGCAAGAGATGTGCCATCCAATTGGGCGTTTTTCAGGCAGGAAGCAGGAGGCCTAGTGCGGTGAAACGTTTGGGATGAGGTTTTCGCGACAAATTGTGTCGTGTTTGCGCCAAAAGTGGGGGGTGAAAGGGATGTGGCAAGAATGAAAAGCCTTTTTTGATGATGGATCAATATCTTGATGCGACATGGGGCTTGGCATGGGAAATGCTAGATAGGGGGTATGTGTCAAATTGAGGAGAGGAAAATGACGCGCTTTGTATATGCCAATCCAAGCTTATGTTCAGGTTGCGATGCCTGCGTTGATGCCTGCACGGAATCGCATAAAGCTCGGGGGGTGCAGGATCAGGCAAGGATTGCGATTGTCCGCAACGGGGATGCGACTACGCCGGTCGTTTGTCGTCAATGCGAAAACGCACCTTGTGCGCAAGTGTGTCCGGTTGGGGCCATTAGCATCAGCAAGCAAGCCATTGATTTGGATGAGGACAAGTGCATCGGGTGCAAATTCTGCGTGATTGCCTGCCCGTTCGGCGCCATCGTGCTTTCGGTCGCTGCTAAAGTCGTGTCTGCCGATGCGGCGACGAAGGGAGATGAGACTGGCGCATCGCCACTCAATGCCACGGCGGCCATTCCGAAACCGAACGGCAAAATCGCGGTGAAGTGCGATTTGTGCGGTCCGGCGGAAAAAGGCCCTGCTTGCGTGCAAGTGTGTCCGACGAAAGCACTGTTCCTGGTGGACGACAAATTGATGCGGAAGGCCGTCAATGCCAAACGCGCAGCTGCGGTGAACTTCATGCCGTTCATGGAGAATCCGAACGCGAAGAAGGGGTGAGCGCTATCGCCAGCAAGGCGCTCGCCTGATCGCTAATTGCGCGCATGATATTGCGATCTAATCGGTGTACCCAGTGCGCAGGCAAGGCTTTCGCGCCGCAACGTGCACCGGCTAGCATGCCTGTCAGCGCACCGGTCGTGTCCGCATCTTCTCCGCGATTGACCGCCATGACGACGGCGTTTTCAAAATCGCGATGTGTGGTGTAGGCATGCAGCACGGTCTGCACGGTGTCGACCACATATCCGCTCGCGCGTCCTGGATAAGGCTGAAATGAAAATTTTGGCCAGTCCGCGAGCCAGCGATTGAGGGCGTTGTGAATGCTGAGCGGATTTTCGCCGACTAAAATGCGGCGCGTCAGATGACCAATGCCGATGACCGCTGCATCCGAGAGCGGGTGATGGTGGGTGATGCGCGCCTGCGCAAGCGCGACGCGCTCGAATGTTTCGCTATCGCCCAGCGCAGCGATGATGACTGGCAGGTTGCGCATCAGTGCGCCGTTCCCGGCATCACCTTCGGTTTTCTCTCCTTGAAGACTGCCGTCGCGGATGTAGCGCACAATGCCGCGTCTGCAAGTGTCGCCGCAATCGACCGGTTTGCCGCGCCACCACGCGACATAGGCATCCGCGATCAGCTTGATGTCGAATGGGCGGCCTTCATCCTCGCCTTTTAGCAATGAATCGCCCAGTGCCAGGCACATGGTGGTATCGTCGGTGACCTGACCCGCTGCCAGTTTCAGCCATCCGCCGCCGATGATTTGCCGATGCACGCCGCCTTCTCGTGCGAACTGATGCGCAATTTCGCGCGGCGTCATGAATTCGACGGTGGCGCCCAGCGCATCACCAATCGCCAGACCGAGATACGCGCCGAGTACGCGGTCATAGAGACGTTCCGGCGCTTCGTAAATGATCTTACGGACCATACGACACCTCTACGTCGTAGTCACCGCCGATGGCCAACACTTCAGATTCGCCCTGTAGGGAATTGGTGTTGAGCAGGCCGGGAATCAGCAGCAGTTTATATTTTGGCACCCGCACTTTCATCACCCAGTCGCCGAAGCATCCGGCCGTTTCGCGATCCAGCGTGAAAGAGATCAGGTTGTTGAGATGCACCACGCAACGTCGTTCGCGCAAAGAACCGGAAACGATTTGCTCTTCAAAATTCAGGCTGCCGCGCCAGAGCGTGACATGTTTTCCGTCGCCGAACAGACCAAATCGGTGCATCATCCACTGGCAGAATTCAAAGAGCAAATCCAGTTGCTGATAAATACTGTTGTTATGAAATCGACTGCCGGATTTTTGCTCCAGATATGAAATCCATGTCGGCGAAGGAAAACGGCCCAGCGTGTTGACGTGAAAACTGGGTACCAGGCCGAAGCGGCTTTCCACCCATCCCTTGAAAACGGCCCCGGCAGGACTGTTGGCGTCCAACCCCCAGCCTTGCAGGAGTTTGAGGTAGCTGGAACGCCAACGACGTCGCTCCGCTGTGCCTTCCAGTGCTGCTACGCTGGGTACGGATTGTTCCAGTCCGAAGACGATGCGCATGTAATGCTCGAATATGGCACGGGCTTCGTCAAGGCTGGCGGCGCGCTCCAGCAGGGAGAAGAGCCCGCGATTGGATTCACGCGCGCCAGCGATTTGCAAGGGTTGCGGATGCGCATTGAATGCGGCGCTGCCGATCATCGTGGCGGGGATGCCCACGAGATTGGTGGTGTACCAGTGCGAAGGGTGCACCTCATCAATCATGTGACTGGCTTTCAATATGTCTTGCGAAGGGCGCGCAAACGGGTATGGCTTTTACGAAATTCCGGATCAATTTATGCGATTCCTGGTTTCGCGTCATGTTGTGACCGCCAAACGGATGGCGGTGTTTTCCTCCGGGCCAAAACAGTTCAAATAGTCGCTGCATTCGTTGCAACTGGGGGAGCGGCAAACTTTCAATCCCGCTTCTTCGCATAACTGGCGATAGAAGAATTTTTTCCACTTCATGTCGCCGATATTGCGCTGAGCAAGCGGAGTAAAGTAGGTGCCAAGTAGTTGTGAGAGTACGGGCCGACTGGGCAAACCCATGTCTTGCCAGAGATGATCATCTGACATGCTGGCGGTTGCAACCGCATGTGCTAGCCATAGTGAATCTCTGTCTGCAATCGTTCTGTTGCGCATGAGTAAATCCAGCAAATCCTCAAATTCATCCAGACGATCTGTTGCGCCGGCTTCAAATGCTGTCCATGGTGAAGGATCGGCAATGCCCGGGAAATGACGTTGCATCAAGGAAAACAGATCGTCCATGCGCAAACCGAAGATTGGAACATTGTACGGTGCTGCACGTGCGTGCCGCATCGAAAACACGCCAGCAAAGGCTATCGCGGCCAGATCCTGGGGATCGTGTGCTGCGGCAATCAGTCGCTGGTACTCTTGATATGCTTGATATATCGTATTCATATCCAAGCTGTTCGATTATGTGATCGTGTTGACGAGAAGCTCAAACGTCTGCCGGTGCATGCGTATAGCAGTTTCTCGGGCAAATCTTCGCGCATGCTTCACAGCCGATGCAGTTTTTGGCGTGCGACACGGCCATCACTTTCTTTTCATATTCGTCGTCATCGTCGTCACCGTCCATGGCGATATATTCCCCGTCCTCGTTGAGGCCCATCAGTGTTAGCACATCGCGTGCGCAGACCTTGAAGCAACGACCGCAACCGATGCACTTTTCCGCATTGATGTTGGTTACGAATTGCGGCACCCAGGGTTCGCCGGAAGGGAGGATGACGGTAAAGACAGGCATGGTGTTCTCCTTGTAAGTTAATCAGTTATGGGCTAGCCTTCGTAACGGGCCACCTCAGGAAATGCGTTAATCATCTCGATGCCGGCTTCAATGAGCTTGCCGCCTTCCTGCGCCAGCTTTTCCAGGCTCTCGAATCCGAAACGGTGCGCATCGCGCATGATGCGGCTGACAAGCACCAGACGTCCGGCGATGAGCACCAGTCGTCCAAAGCCTTCATGGTGCATTTTCATCATGGGCATGGCCATGATGCCGCAGCGTTTTTCGATGGCCATACCGACGGCGTTGTAAAACATTTCGATGCGAAACAGGGTTCGTTCATCCGGGTCGCCAATGATGGGCATTTCACGACGTCGTGTTTTCGTGATGATGTAAGGCGCGATCAGTTCGGCATCGTTTTTTCGATCCCATACACCATGCTGATCCTGTGTGTGCATTTGCATGATGAGTTCCTGAATAAAAGGGTGATCGAAGGCCGGATCATCAAGATCCGGTGTTGTTCCAAAATGCTTGTTCAATTTGGAAAAATTGATCGCCGATTCCCGATCCATAATGCCTCCTATTCAAAGTTCCTTGGGGCGTCTTGGTCTTTCATCATGGCCTTGCGCAGCCATGGCGGCGGCGTGCCTTTCATGACTTTCTGGATTTCCCGAATCAGATCTTCGATGGCTTCCAGATTCTTGGCTTTCACCGGATGGATTTTGCTGGCGACAACGCGGGCCGCAGCAGGACCGCCAATGTCAGCGACATAGACAATCGCACAATCCTTGATGGCCTCCAGCTTTGGCATGATTTTGTCTTCGTTACCGTCTTGTTCCAGCACGCCATCGAACACATAGGTTTTATCCAGCGTATAGTTCTCGCCGGTGATGTTGTACACCATGATGCTGCGGGCCCATCCAAAATGCGCATCAACGCGTTTCATGTCTTCGGTAGTGAATGCGACTTTCATGGCAACTCCTTCTCAAGTTTTGTGATGGCAGGAACATTTTCGGGAGCGTCCTGCGAGGTATTGTCTCTGTCCTGTGTTTCACCTGGCGGATGAATGGCTGGCGCGTGCGCGAGAAACAGATTGGCAACTTCAAAAATTAGGGTGCGCGTTCCGCGATAGCCCACGGATAGCTGATGTGCGGCACCGATGCGGTCGAATATCGGTAAGCCTGCGCGATAAAGCGGGATGTTTAATCTGGCTGCGGCCTGTCGTCCGTGCGCATGCGTGATCAGCATCTGGCAATCTTTTGCGCCCAGCTCCAGATCTTCCAGATCGCCGATCCAAACTTTATCTGTCGGCAAGGCTTCCAGTATCGGAGAATCGGTTGTCGTGACGGCGCAAGCGATCTCGCATCCCATTTCCGAAAAGGTGTTGGCCAGTGCCCACAGCAAATCCGGCTCTGCGCCAATACCCACTTTTTTGCCACCGCAGGCAAAGTGGCCGTCCAGCATCGCATCCTGCAACTGACTGCGTTGACGACGATATTTTTCCGACACGGGTTTGTTGGTCAGCCAAGCCAGATAGGCCAAGAAGCGGTCGCTCGCTTGCAAGCCGGTGAGTCGGTCAAAAACGACGTAAGGCACGCCGGTTATTTTCTCAAGCTCCATGGCGCTCTCGCGCATTTGCTCGCCGAGTGCAATGGTAACGGCCGATTCACCCATCGCCTCAGCTTGCGCAATCGTGGTGCCGCCGATGGTTGTTGGGCTGAAGGCGTCGATGATGTGACCGTCCAGCGAGCCGGAAATATCGGGCAGGATGATCGGTGTTAGGCCGAAAGCTTCAACCATCTCGCGAATTTCCTCTAGGTCAGCTGCGGTGAGGTGACAACCCGCCAATATATTTATTTGTGAAGGTTGAGTGCCTTCATATCTTTTGACCAGCGTCCGAATCATCGCGAGTACCGCATTCGCCCAGCCATCCTGAAATGCACCAATGTAATCCGGCGTGGAGACGTGAACGATTTTCGTGTCGGCGATTTCCGGATGCAATTGATGAATGATTTCAAGATGCCCCTTGATATCATCGCCGCGCGTTTCGGTCAGGCCTGTCGAGCAGATGCCAATGAGCGCGGGTTTTGCGCGTTCGCGCACATTCAGAATAGCGTGTTCGATATTGTCATAGCCGCCCAGGATGCTGGTCACTTCATTGAGCGCCGTCGTCTGGATCGGAATGGTTTCTTTGTAGTGACGGCCCAGCAACACCAGGCCGAGTGAGGCACAGCCTTGCGAGCCGTGCATCATTGGCATGCAGCGATTCATGCCGAGGAAGGCCAAACTGGCTCCCAGTGGCGCGCTCATCTTGAGCGGGTTCACGCTGGCGGCTTTGGTGGGTTTGACGATGGTGGACATATTCAATCTCTCAAGATTAATCCCACGGCGCGCTCGCGCGGACCTGTTCCCAAATCGGGCTGTGTAATTCCTTGTCGATTTCCTGAATGAGCTTGATCATGCCGTCATAACCCGCGTAACCGTTGGCGCGTTCCTGATTCACGTCGATCCACGGCATCTTGGCTTTCAGTGCGACGAATTGGGTGCGCGAGCCGGATAGCATGATGTCCGCACGCGCTTCTTTCAGCATTGCGTACATTTCGCGTGGCCGCATGTCGTCAATCATGTGCGTTTCGTCGCCCATGATTTCCATGATGCGTTCTTTGTCTTCTTTAGTGGATTTCTTCACGCTGGTGCCAACCACTTCCATGCCGAGAGCTTGCAGCGCGGAGACCATCGACCAAGATTTGACGCCGCCCGTAACAAGCAGGACGCGCTTGCCTGCGAGACGCTGGCGATATGGTTCCAGGCGTGCCCAAGCGCGGGCTTCTTCGATGGCGATCAGCGTTTCTGTGCGTGACAGTAAAACATCCGCAGCGCCGCGTTGAACCAGTAGCTCGGCAATTTTGCGCAGTGAATCAGACGTGTCGCCGATGCCATAGAAGGACCCCTCAAAATACGGAATGCCGTAGCGATCTTCCATCTTGCGCGCGACATTGATCATGGCGCGCGAGCACACCATCATCGATACCCTGGCGCGATGCGACCAGGCGACTTCCTTGTAACGTGCATCGCCGGAAATGCTGGAGAGGATGCGAATACCTAACTGATTAAGCAGCGGTTTCACCTGCCACATGTCGCCTGCCACATTGAATTCGGCGATCAGGTTGATGTCGTACGGCGTGGTAAATTCCGGCTCCATGGTGCCGATGACGTAATCGAGTAGGGTTTCGCCCGCCAGTTTGTTGCCCAGATTTTTTTGTCCGACGAATCCCGGAATGTTGACCGGGATGATGGGCTTGCTGAATTTTTCCGATGCGACTTTGCAAACCGCTTCGATGTCGTCGCCGATCATCGCCGTGACGCAGGTTTGATAAACGAAAACGGCAGGTGGATCGTATTTCTCGATGATTTCCTGGATCGCCTTGAGTAGTCGCTTTTCTCCGCCATAAATGACGTCGAATTCGCTGATGTCGGTCGTGAAGCCCGTGCGAAACAACTGTGGGCCGGAGGATGGCGTGTTCCGGTTATCCCAGGAGTTCCCTTCACAGGCTATCGAACCATGTACGAGATGCGCGACATCGGCGATGGGTTGTAACGCGATTTTCGCACCATCGAAAGCGCAACCGCCCGCCGCTGCGCCGGGCTTGAGTTGAATGGAGCAGCCTTTCTTGCGTGCGCCTTCCGTTTTGGCCTGGTTGTGGTCGCAACCAGGCTCGTTGAAGGCAGCTTGCACTTTGGCAGATAGGTTGGTTCCCATGACGAACTCGCATAAGTTAGTAATAGATTGCTTAAATTATTGAGACTTATATTTCCACTTGACGCATCCGCGTTGCCCCCCCCTCACTGGGGGAAGGGGGTTTATGCATCGTCACTTAAAAAAACCATCCGCATGTTGTGCACAAAAATTAACGTACCAAATCAAAGCTGGTGGAGTTTTCCGAATTCGCATCCGTGATATCGAAATACTTATCGAGAATCGAAACAAGCACGCGCAAACCGCCGGTGTAGCCCCAAATTGGGAAGCGATGGTGATGGTGACGATCCATGATCGGGAAGCCCAAACGAATCAGGGGCACACCACAATCTCGTTCCAGATACTTGCCGTGTGAACTGCCGATCAGGAAATCCACCGGTTCGGTGAAGAGCAGTGAGCGCATGTGCCACAAATCGCGCTTCGGATAAGGCTTGCAACCGGCACCGAAGGGCGATGCATCCAGCACGGCCTGAACTTTTTTCGCCCAATCGTCATCGCTATTGGTTGAAACGATGTGTACGGGTTCCGCGCCGAGTTCTAGCAGGAAGGCGCTCATGCCCAGCATCAGATCCGGATCGCCGAACAGCGCGAAGCGTTTGCCGTGCAGGTACGCCTGCGAGTCGGCAATCGCATCAACCAGGCGACCGCGTTCTTTTTCTAGCGAAGCCGGAATCGGCTTACCGGTCAGGCGAGACACTTCCATCAGGAATTTGTCGGTGCCGCCCACGCCCATCGGATGGTTCAGATAAACGACTTCCTGCCCCTTGCCTGCGATGTAATCACCTGTCTTTGTGCCGCAATGTTCCTGGAAGATGATTGTGGCTTTAGCATGGATCGCTTGTTCAACTTCTGCTTTGGTCGTGCCGCCATCGTACATGCGGAATTCGCCATCGGTCGGCGTATCCCAGACTTGAGACGGATCGCCAAGAATGGTGTATTCCACGCCCATTTCATTCAGCATGCGACGGATTTCCGGCATGTTACCGACAACGTAACCGTCAAAGCCGCCGATGAAGTTGATCGAGTTATTCGGTTTGCGCTCTAGGGGAGCGACTGAGTTGGATTTTCCATCCCAGAAGTGCTTGAGCACGCCCAGCATGGCGTTATCGTAGCCGGTGACATGGCTGCCGATAAAGGAAGGCGTATGCGAAAACGGCACATCAAAATCCTGTGGCAGGCTGCCCTTGCCCTTGGCGTTCTTGATGAACGAATCCAGGTCATCGCCGATGACTTCCGCCATGCAGGTGGTGCTCACGCCGATCATTTCCGGCTTGTAGAGATTGACTGCATTCGCCAGACCGTCGATCATGTTGTTCATGCCGCCGAAGACCGCTGCGTCTTCTGTCATGGACGTCGAAACACAGGAAGTCGGTTCCTTGAAGTGACGCGTGAAGTGCGAGCGGAAGTAGGCGACGCAGCCTTGCGAACCGTGAACGAGCGCCAGGGTTTTGGCAAATCCGACGTGTGCAAATACGGCACCGAGCGGCTGACAAGCTTTGGCTGGATTGATCGACAAGGCTTCACGCGCAAAGTTTTTTTCGCGATACTCCGGCGTCTTCGTCCAGTCGCAAATTGTGGCGACAACTTCGGGTGTGTGACCGTTCTCGAAAGCTTTTTTCGTTTCGAACAGTGATTTGTATTCCGGCTGTTGAAACAGGGTTTCGTGATCCTGAATTTTCTCAGCAGTTTGTGACATGATAAGTTCCTTTGCGTTTAGCGCATGACAGCGTTAATGTGAATTCTGTGCTTCATGAATTTTCCAGTCCCCATGCTATTTCCACGGTGCTTTGGTTAAACCCCACACCGGGCTGTTGATGGCCATGTCCATGTCGCGAGCGAAGATCGCAAAGCCGTCGTAACCGTGATACGGACCCGAATAATCCCAAGAGTGCATTTGCCGGAACGGTACCCCCATCTTCTGAAAAACGTATTTTTCCTTGACGCCCGATCCCACCAGATCAGGACGCAGCTTGTCTGCAAACTTCTCGAATTCGTAAGCGGTGACGTCGTCGTAAATCAGCGTGCCGTCCTTGATGTCATGCGTCGTACGTTGGTAATCGTCGCCGTGCGCAAATTCGTAGCCAGTGCCGATCACTTCCATGCCGAGATCTTCATAGGCGCCGATCACATGACGCGGACGCAAGCCGCCGACATACAACATGACTTTCTTGCCTTCCAGGCGTGGCTTGTATTTGGCAATGACCGCATCCATCTGCGCCTTGTACTTCGCGATCACCATTTCAGCGCCTTCCTTGATCTTGTCGTCGAAGTGGCTGGCGATTTCACGCAGGCTGGTCGCAATGCGCGAGGGGCCGAAGAAGTTGTATTCCACCCAGGGCACGCCGTTCTTTTCTTCCATGTGCCGCGCCACATAGTTCATTGAACGGTAGCAATGCAGCAGGTTCAACTTGGCTTTCGGCGTTTTTTCCATTTCCGCGATGGTGCCGTCACCGGACCATTGCGCAATCACGCGCAAGCCCATTTCTTCCAGCAGGATGCGAGAAGACCATGCATCGCCGCCAATGTTGTAATCGCCGAGAATCGCAACGTCGTAGGGAGTGGAAACGAATTCAGCTACTTTGCTTTCGCCCGGCGCCAGCACCCATTCCTTGATTGCGTCGTTGGCAATATGGTGGCCAAGCGATTGGGACACGCCGCGAAATCCTTCGCAGCGTACCGGCACGATGGGCAGGTTGCCGTACTCTTTGGATTTTTTGCGTGAAACTGCCTCGATGTCGTCGCCGATCAAACCGATCGGACATTCCGATTGCACTGAGATGCCGCGATTGAGCGGGAACAACACCTGGATTTCATCCATGAGTTTTTCCAGTTTCTTGTCGCCGCCGAAAACGATGTCTTTTTCCTGGAAGTCGGAAGTAAATTGCATGGTGCCGAAAGCATCCACGCCGGTGGTGCCGTTGTAATAGTTGCGCCTCGTTCCCCAAGAATACTGTCCGCAACCGACCGGTCCGTGACTGATGTGTACCATGTCTTTGATGGGGCCCCACACCACGCCTTTTGAGCCTGCGTAGGCGCAACCGCGAATCGTCATCACGCCGGGAATCGACTTGATGTTGGAGCGCACGCCGCAATCCGAATTGCCTTCTTCAAAAGTGTTGAGATGTCTCGCCCGACGTTTGGCGAACTTGTCTGGGTAAGCCGACAGCACCTCTTCAATGAGGTCCTTGTTCCGGGCTTTTGTTTCTTCGATCGTGAGGCTCATGTCGCGCTCCAATGTCATATATAAATTGATGTGTGTTCAGTTGACGTCGCCCGCAGTGTTCGGCGGGGGACGTCAGACGTCATGCTGCTACAGCGGCTGTTTTGCCAATCAGTGATTCATCTTCGGCGGGCAGAATGCCGTGTTCCATCAATAGTTCTTCCAGTTCTTCCATCGTTAACGGTGTCGGGATCGTGCCCTTGCCTGCGTTTTCGTGAATCTTTTTCGCCAGCGCACGATATTCACCGGCTTGCTTGGAATCCGACGCGTACTCAACGACGGTCATGCGACGCAACTCCGCGTGTTGCACGATGTTGTCGCGCGGGACAAAGTGAATCAGCTTGGTGTTGAGTTTTGCCGCCAGCGCTTCCGCCAGTTCCAGTTCCTTGTCAGTTTGGCGTTCGTTGCAAATCAAGCCGCCGAGACGCACACCGCCGGTGCTGGCGTACTTCAGAATGCCGCGTGCAATATTGTTTGCTGCATACATCGCCATCATTTCGCCTGACATGACGATGTAAATTTCCTGGGCCTTGTTTTCGCGAATCGGCATGGCGAACCCGCCGCACACCACGTCACCTAACACGTCGTAAGAAACGTAATCGATGTCGTCGTATGCGCCCTCTTCTTCAAGGAAGTTAATCGCGGTAATCACACCGCGACCGGCGCAGCCTACGCCCGGTTCCGGACCACCGGATTCCACGCACTTGATATTGCCAAAGCCCATCTTCATCACTTGTTCGAGTTCCAGATCTTCTACAGCACCAATTTCAGCAGCCATGCCGAGCACGGTGTCTTGCGCTTTCGCGTGAAGGATGAGGCGGGTCGAGTCCGCTTTCGGATCGCAGCCGACGATGAGAATCTTTTGTCCCATTTCGGACAGCGCGGCGAGCGTGTTTTGAGAGGTGGTGGATTTGCCGATGCCACCTTTTCCATAAAACGCGATTTGTCTTCTTAATGCAGCCATGTGAATCTCCTTGATAATTGCTTGGTTGATCGTGCATCCCACTTGCAACCGGTTTTAGCCGCTTCGAAACTTTGTCGTTCTTCGAATTCAGTCCGCATTCGGCAAAATGGAATCGGTTTGACCTTGTTATTGCAATAGGTGTGCCAGCACGTTTTTTGGCGATTAACACGATGATTTATATGGGGAATTTATTTTTTCGCGGGCGGATGCGCAAAGTGGGAGGGAGGGAGGAATGTAAGGAAAAAGGTGATAAAGGGAAAATTGTCGGGAACGCGACAATGAGCAGACAAAGGCGAAAGTTTGGGGCGGGCAAGAAGCGTGACGCTAGATATATAGTGGATGGATTAACGAGGTGCTGCACGGCAACATTTTGGTGGGGTGCCGCCGTGGGAGGGCTGCGTGGTTTATGGGTTTGTTATGAGGGCTGACGTCAGACGATTTGAACGTAAAAGCCAGTATCCATACGGCTTTCAGAGGGTTTGAATTGCCATGTTATTACGCAGTGCAGATGTTATTATGCAGTTTTGCGATCTATAACACGTAAGGTCATCATGATGAACGATCTTCATGCTGCGCTTGATTCAAACTGTTTGTCGAATTAAAGGGTCAGCATCGATTAATTTTTAGAAAAGCGAAGCTGACCCTTATGGCTCACTTATGACTCAGATAAACGACGCAGACGAATATATCAAGCTTCTCAGTGAACTTTGCTCAGAACAACAGCTAGCAGTGCTGGCAACGAGCCATCCTGACGGCCCGTACACGAGCCTGGTCGTCGTTGCGATCTCACAAGACCACAGAAAGCTTTATTTCGCTACATCCCGCAACACACGCAAATGGTTTAACCTAGTCAATAACCCAAAGGTTTCCCTTCTGATAGATAACCGAAATAATCAAGTCACAGATTTTAGTCAAGCAATTGCGGCCACATTCCAGGGCGAAGCGGAAGAGCTGAGCGAAGCGGATCGTGAATCAGGAAAGCTCCTTTACCTAGCCCGCCATCCCCAAATGGCAGAATTCATTGCATCACCAGATACAGCGACGTTCTGCATTCAAGTCAGCGCTATTTATTTATCGACCCGATTCCAGAAAACCAATGAGCGGATTAAAGGGATCGATAGGGTCAGCATCGATTAATCTCTCGCAAAGCGAAGCCTCCATTTTTGTTTGCCCGTGCAAATGCACATCTGATCTGTTTTGTGCTCATTCGTCCATTTTAGCCACGCCCACACCGTAGTAGTTGATCTCGGTTTTGGGGTCGCCTTCGTCATCTCCGATGCACGTTTTGGGTGCAATGTGAACCGGTTTTTGAACCACGAGGTCCACGTTGAAACCCGAATCGATAGCGCCACCCTCTACATCGCCTGAACCGCGTCGTTTTAATTTTGTCATTGCATCCATCATTCTTCTCCTTGCTTATGCGACGCGAAATCTTTCCGCGTCATCCTGTTTCTTCAGCACCTATTTCACAGAGCATGTCCTTCGGATAAATTCTCTGACACAGTAAAACTAGCAATAAACGGGCCAGCCATGCCTTGATTAGGCAAAGGGTCAAAAAAAGCCGCCAGTTATGGCGGCTGTAAGGCTCCACGCTCGCAGTGGTGATCGCACAGTGGTCGGTTGATTAAGCAAGCTTTCGCGCTTCAACGGTGATCGGGAGGGCCGTATCTTCTGCCATGGGCGGCAACTCCAATTGCCAGCCGTTGGCGAGCGAGACAATGCCGCCCCACATGCCGGGTTTTTCCATTGAAACGATGGGTTCTTCCAAATCTTTTTTCGCAACATAGACGGAGAGTGCGCCAGCTCGGTTTTTTCTGATCATGACTTTCATATTTTTCTCCGTGTCTCGCAAATTAATAAGGTGTGGTTATTGCCAAAAAGTTTTGGACGGATCTGCAATCAGATATTCCACCAGAGGTCTGAGTGCATCGGAGCGATGATGCAGGCTCCAGGTATTGTCAGTATGGTTTTTCCCGAATAATTTCCAGGATGAGGAAGCGTCTTCATATTCGATTAGGGCGATGTCGATTAAGTGACCGTCGGATGCGATTGAGCGCGAGCAGCACGGGCTGGTGATGTGATAGCCCTTGGCGGTTGGGGCAATGCTGACGGTGACGTAACGATAACGCTCGCGTTTTTCCAGCATCCGTTTCAGACGGCGCAAGTCGAACTCGTTGGGTTGCGAGCCTGTTACAGGCAGGGCTGACGAGAGGGGCGTAAAAATGACAGGTGAGAGCATTGTCATCGTTTTCTCTTTTTTTCGGTTGGGTTGCGTCAGTGGTGTATTCATTCGATCAGTCGATATAGTCCAGCGATTCCAGTTCGCGTTTTTTCATGCCGACGCGATAGCCGTTTTCCACATATTCCACGCCATAGATGTAAAACTGCTGCAAAAAAGTGCCGATGCTGGCGACGTAGCCGACGGCCCCTTTTTTGACCAGCACTTCGCCGATTTCCTTTCCCGGAAAGGTGCCGTCGTTTTTTATGTTGATCCTGCAACGCACCTTTTCGCCATATTCAAAATGCGGCGGACGGTCGATTTCGATGATGTCACTGTCGCGGGCGATTTTCATGGTGAGAGTGCTCCGTGATGGTTATGCTTGATAGCGAGGCAGGGAATCATCGATGGCAATGGTTTTCTTCCCCGGGCAGGTGGCAACGCATTGCGGCTGATCAAAATTTCCAATGCACTCCGTACATTTTTTGGGGTTGATCACAAACAGTCCCGCTTTTTCCCGAATGGCATTGTTCGGGCAAGCAAGTTCGCAAGCCGAACAACCGCTGCACAAGGCTTCATTGATTTTGTAAGGCATCACTCCTCCTTAATTAAGCAGCCGAAACATAGGCGCCCTGCCTGATTTGCGCATCGCCGCGCGGCATGTGCACCATTTCGCCGCCGGTAATTTTGGCCAAGTAGGATTTGAAATAGGCAAGCACGCCTGCTTCGATATATTCAAACGCCTGGTCTTCAACGGGCTCGATGCCCGATGCTTTCAATTCATGTTGCGGACAGGCGCCGATCTTGGCGGCGAGTACGGCATGGCAATCGTTCAGGGCGCGCAAAATATTGGGCAGCACTTCTTCATTGTCATATCCGCCCTGGCAATACAGGTCGACACGACGATGACCGATAAATTTTGCGCCGTGCATCGAGGCTTCAAAAATCTGGAATTCCTTGGCGTGGCCAAAGTGCTGACTGATTTTTCCATCTCCCTTGCTTGCGACGGCAACCAGAATCGACACGTCTTCGTTTCCGTGCGCCATTTCCGAGAGTTTGGCCAGCGCTTTGTCCGCGCTGTCATGGCGAAGTGCTTCGACTCGGTTCAGGTAGTCTCGATGGAGCGTGGCATCGTAAGTCACTTCCATCGTATCGATTTTTTCTTGCGTGAATTCGGCGTTACGATCCTCTCCGAGCATGCCGACCGCATCAGCGCGACATTGCCGACAGTGACGCATTACGCGCATGTTGCCTTCGCACTGATCTTGCAAGGTTTTCAGTTCTTGCGCACTCGGACCAGGAATGCCTTGCAATCCGAAAACGGTGCCGTGTTCCGGCGCGGAAATGAGGGGCATGATGTTGTGAATGAATGCCCCTTTCGCTTTCACGACCTTGTTTACTTCAACAAGGTGTTCGTCGTTAATGCCGGGAATCATGACTGAATTTACCTTGCAAAGAACGCCGCGCTCTGCCAGCATTTCCAAGCCCTTCATTTGCTGCTCGTGCAGGATGCGTGATGCCTCGATGCCGGTCCAGCGGCTGTTTTTGTAAAAAATCCACGGGTAGATTTTTTGGCCGATTTCCGGATCGATCATGTTGATTGTGATCGTGACATGCTCGATATTGAGTGCTTGTATCCGGCCCACGTATTCCGGCAACAGCAAACCGTTGGTCGAGAGGCAGAGTTTGATGTGCGGCGCGGCGGCGGCGATCATCTCGAAGGTGTCAAAAGTTTTGTCGCCGTTGGCGAGGGCATCGCCGGGGCCGGCAATGCCGACCACACTCATTTGGGGAATTTTGCTGGCGACGGCCAGCACTTTTTTGGCGGCTTGTTCCGGCGTGAGTTTTTCACTCACCACACCGGGACGCGATTCGTTGGAACAATCGAACTTGCGGTTACAGTAGTTGCACTGGATATTGCAGGCCGGTGCCACAGCGACGTGCATGCGTGCAAAATGTTGGTGCGCGCCTTCGTTGTAGCACGGATGGTTTTTGATCTTTTCCCAGATTTCGGGCGAGAGGTTCTCCTGCCCATTGGCGCCGCTATTCGATGCGCAGGAACTTCTAAGCCCACCAGCGCACCCGGCTGCTGGACCGCTCGATGCAGTTTGCATGAAAAAGGTTTTATGTGTCTGCATGAATCGTTCCCCTTGTTGCAGTTCATTGCACAAGACATCGGTGTGATGTGTGCAAAAAGATTAGCGAGATTCATGCCAGATGAAATTTTTGTTGAAAATCAGTGGGTTGTTGTTTTTAAGCGAGCTTGCATGGTCGCGGCCGGTTTTTGCGCGATTGAATTGTCCGGAGATTGTAGGGAATGCGACAAATTATGGGATGGCGCTACTTTGTGGACTGTTGTCACCCAGCGTATGCTGTGGTCCGGTGACTTTCTGTATTTCTTGCGAGAATAGCGACTCAAAATTTTTTAACCTCAATATCGTGCTTCATCAGCGCGTAAGCGATTTGCCGTGGCGTCAGATTGAGTAGGCGCGCGGCCTTGGCTTGCACCCAGCCGCACTGCTCCATCGCCCAGATAAGTTTGTCTCTTTCGCTCATGGAAGAGGGCGCTTTTGCCGGTGCCACGATCGGTGCTGCGGGTGTGTCTGGCGCGACCCACCCGGAATCAGGCTGCGGTTTTTCCGGGGGGATTTCCTTGATGGGAATAAGCACTTCTCTTTCGGGGGGGGCGCAGTCAATGCCTCCTTTTGTTGGCTGTGGCATATGCAGAATTTTCCCCATGCATTTGTTTTGTTGGCAAAGCACATGAACATCCTGGACGACATCGCCGTTTGTCATGGTGGCAGTACGTTCGATGCAGTTTTCCAGCTCGCGGACATTGCCGGGCCAACGGCATTGCGTGAATTGCCTCATTGCTTCGGGTGAAATGCGGAGCTGTCTGCGGTTTTCCCGATTGAAGATATCCAGAAAATGCTCGATCAAAAACGGAATGTCTTCTTTGCGATCGCGTAGCGGCGGAATGAAAATGCTCACGACGTTGATCCGGTAATACAAATCGGCACGAAAGCTGCCGTTGGCCACCGCTTCTTCCAGATTACGGTTGGTGGCGGTGATGAGACGCACATTCACTTTAATTGGCTTCGAGCCGCCGACGCGCTCGAATTCGCGTTCTTGCAGCACGCGCAGCAATTTGACTTGAAAGGCTGGAGAGATGTCACCGATCTCATCCAGAAACAAGGTGCCGCCATCCGCGAGCTCAAATCGCCCCTTGCGTTCAGTGTGTGCGCCGGTGAACGCGCCTTTTTCATGTCCAAAGAGTTCGGATTCCAACAGACTCTCCGAGAGCGCGGCGCAATTGATCTTGATGAAGGGGCCGTCCTTGCGCGGGCTGAGGAAGTGAATGGCCTTGGCAATCACTTCTTTGCCGGTGCCGCTTTCGCCGCGTAGCAGCACGGTGGATTTGCCTGGCGCGGATTGGTGCACTTCCGCGAAGACTTCCTGCATGGGTTTGGAATAACCGATGACGTTCTCCAGGCTGTATTTGCGCTTCAATGCTTTGACGAGGAGTTGTTTTTCTTCGAGCAATTGCGAGCGCTCGGCGAGGATGCTTCGGTTCAGTCGAACGGTTTGTCCGATCAAGCCAGCTATCATGGTCAGCAGGCTTACATCTTTGTCGAAAGCGTATTTGGTGCGGTCAGTGTCGATGCGCATGATCGAAAGTACGCCAACGGTCGAGTATGCGGACTTGATGGGTACACCGATGTACACAACATTCTTCCCGTCGGCTTCTTCTCGCGATCCCAGCTTACTAACAAAAAGCGGTTCCTTGGAAATATCCGGAACAACGACTGGCGCGCCTGTTTTGTACACGCGCCCCGTAATCCCTTCGCCGATCTGGTAGCGTACATCGCGCAGGTTTTCTGCAGGGATGCCGCTTGCGCCCATTAGTTTCAGTTGTCCATTGTCGCCTTCCAGACAAATCATGCCGCGCCAGATGCCCAGATTGACGCTCAACAGATTCAACAATGCGCGAAAAACTTTGTTGATATCCAGAGAGGCGCTCAATAATTTGCTGACTTCATAAATGGTACGTAGCTCGTCATCTTTTCCCATCTCAAGGGAGGCGGGTACGACATGTGCATCGAGGCCGGGTTTGCTGTTCTCGCGTGGCATAGGCTCCACTCCATCGCTTTTAAGGAAGTTGCTCATCTTGATGGGCTTTGAGCAAGATTCATGCCGCCCCAAATTAGTGAGTTAGGAAAGTGGCACAGCAATTGCATAAAGAACTGTGAGGACATCTTTTGTCGGCAAAGCGACCATGCAAGTCGGGCACAGCACGAAAATTTAAGCTTTGGTATACTTGACCAAAACGTTCAACAATTAAGGTTATTACACCTATTTGCTGCTGGAGGATGTGATGAGACTGACAACAAAAGGGCGCTTTGCAGTGACGGCCATGCTGGACTTGGCCATGCGACAAACCAAAGGTCCGGTGACACTGGCGGGCATCAGCGAACGGCAAGGGATTTCATTGTCATATCTGGAACAGTTATTTGGTAAACTGCGCCGCCACCAAATCGTGTCTTCGGTACGGGGGCCGGGCGGCGGCTATCGGCTGGCGCGCAAGAGTTCGGACATCACGATGGCGGACATCATTTTTGCCGTGAACGAACCGATGGATACCACCATGTGCGGCGGGATCGGCAATTGTCATCACAAGAGTGAAGACGATCCCGAAAGGCGCTGCATTACCCACGACTTGTGGTCGGCCCTGAATATCCGGATTGTGGACTATCTGGATTCGGTAAGCTTGCAGGATTTGCTCGATCAGCAGCTGGAGAGAGAGCACGAAGAAAGCGTGAAGACTGTCAAAGCCACCCAACGCGCGGTGGCCATGGCTTAAAGAATGGATAACAACATGAATCCGCTAAGAAAAATGGATACAGAAAAGAACTTGATGGATTCCATCAAGGCGCCTCACTTCCCTGTTTATATGGATTACTCGGCGACGACGCCGATCGACCCGCGCGTGGCGGACAAGATGATTCCCTATCTGCGCGAGCAGTTTGGCAATCCGGCGTCGCGCAGTCACCAGTATGGCTGGGAAGCGGAAAAGGCGGTCGAGGAAGCGCGCGGGCATGTGGCCGCACTGGTGAATGCTGACCTGCGCGAAATCATCTGGACGTCGGGCGCAACCGAAAGCAACAACCTGGCACTCAAAGGGGCCGCCCATTTCTACAGCAAGAAGGGCAAGCATATTATTACCGTGGCCACCGAGCACAAGGCCGTGCTGGATACGGTGCGCGAACTGGAGCGCCAGGGATTCGAGGCGACGTACCTCGAGCCGCAGCCGAACGGCTTGATTACCATCGAGCAACTGGAAGCGGCGATCCGTCCCGACACGATTTTGGTGTCGGTGATGCTGGTGAATAACGAAATCGGCGTGATTCAGCCCATCGACGCCATCGGCGAACTGTGCCGCAGCAAGGGCATCATCTTTCATTGCGATGCGGCGCAGGCGACCGGCAAGGTCGAGATCGATTTGCAAAAGACCAAAGTCGATTTGATGACCTTTACTGCGCACAAGACGTATGGCCCGAAAGGGATTGGTGCGTTGTTCGTGCGTCGTCGACCGCGTGTGCGCATTGAGGCGCAAATGCATGGCGGCGGTCACGAGCAAGGCATGCGGTCTGGTACCTTGGCCACGCACCAGATCGTCGGCATGGGCGAAGCCTTCCGCATCGCGAAAGAAGAAATGGCAACCGAAATTCCGCGTATCAAGGCTTTGCGCGACAAGTTGCTCAAAGGTTTGATGGAGATCGAAGAAGTGTATGTGAACGGCGATCTGGAACATCGCGTGCCGCACAATCTGAACGTAAGCTTCAACTATGTCGAAGGCGAATCGCTGATGATGGCGATCAGCGGGCTGGCCGTGTCTTCCGGTTCGGCGTGCACCTCGGCCAGCCTGGAACCGTCGTTCGTGTTGTGTGCTCTTGGGCGTAGCGCGGAGATGGCACACAGCTCGATCCGTTTCACAATCGGTCGTTTTACGACGGAAGAAGAAATTGATTTCGCGGTAGCGCTGCTCAAGGAAAAAGTGGCGAAGCTGCGCGAGATGTCGCCGCTGTGGGAAATGTACAAGGACGGCGTGGATATGTCCAAAATTCAGTGGGCCGCCCACTAATATAATAGATCCCCTCTCCCTTGAGGGAGAGGGCTAGGGTGAGGGTGACCGCACAAAAGTGTGTGCCATCCCAAAAGTAAAACAGGAGCTTAGATGTCTTATTCCGACAAACTCATGGATCACTATGAACACCCGCGCAATGTCGGGTCGTTCGAAAAGGGCGACGACACGGTCGGCACAGGCATGGTGGGCGCGCCGGCTTGTGGCGACGTGATGAAGTTGCAAATCAAGGTCAACGCGAGCGGCGTGATCGAGGATGCGCGTTTCAAGACGTATGGTTGCGGTTCAGCGATTGCGTCCAGCTCTCTGGTCACTGAGTGGATCAAGGGCAAAACCATCGATCAGGCACTGGCGATCAAGAACTCGGATATTGCCGAAGAACTGGCGCTGCCGCCCGTCAAGATCCATTGTTCGATTCTGGCGGAAGACGCGATCAAGGCGGCGGTCAACGATTACCGGGAAAAAAACCCGACAACTCATACGCAAAAGGCATGATATGGCAGTGACATTGACAGAAAGAGCGGCGAAACATGTGGCGCGTTTTCTTGAAAAGCGCGGCAAGGGCATCGGCTTGCGTTTTGGGGTGCGGACGACCGGATGTTCCGGGATGGCGTACAAACTGGAATACGTGGATGTTGCCGATTCGGAAGATCAGGTTTACGAATCGTACGGCGTCAAAGTCTTCGTGGACTCGAAAAGTTTGCCGTATATCGATGGCACGGAGCTGGATTATGCGCGTGAAGGCTTGAACGAAGGCTTCAAGTTTTTTAATCCGAACGTCAAGGATAGCTGCGGTTGTGGCGAGAGCTTCAAGGTGTAAAGCCAACGCCGCCGGAATTTCGCATGCAAAACCATTTTGACCTTTTTCGTCTGCCGCAGCGTTTCGCACTGGATGCGCGAGCGCTTGATGTTGCTTATCGCGATATTCAGGGGCAGGTACATCCGGATCGTTTTGTGCATGCGGGCGATGCCGAAAAGCGCGTGGCCATGCAATGGGCAACACGTGCGAACGAGGCGTACCAGACCTTGAAGAATCCGCTGAAACGTGCGGCTTACCTGTGCGAATTGAACGGCACCGACTTGCATGTCGAGTCGAATACCGCGATGGCACCCGCATTTTTGATGCAGCAAATGGAATGGCGTGAAGCACTGGAAGAAATTCAGTCGAAAAAAAACATGCCAGCACTGGACGAATTGAACGCCCATTGGCGCAAGGCGCGCAACGAATTGATGCAAAAGACAGAAGCCTGTTTGAACGTGAATGACTTTGTTCAGGCGGCGCAAGATGTCAGGCAATGGATTTTCCTGGAAAAATTCGGGGAAGAATTGCGCGACGCTTATGAAATGATGGAAAGCTGAAATGTCTCTTCTTCAAATTGCCGAACCGGGCATGTCCACCTTGCCGCACCAGCGCAGACTGGCGGTCGGCATCGATCTGGGTACCACCAATTCGCTGGTCGCCACCGTCCGGCATGGCATTCCTGAAGTGTTGAATGACGAGCAGGGCAGACCGTTGTTGCCGTCTGTGGTGCGTTATCTGTCGGAGGGCAACGCCAAGATCGGTTACGAGGCATTGGCGGCGCAGACCACGGACCCGCGCAATACGATCGTCTCGGTCAAGCGTTTCATGGGGCGCGGGCTGAAAGACATTCCGTACATTGAAAACATGCCTTACAGTTTTGTCGATGCACCGGGCATGATTCAGTTGAAAACCGTGGTGGGCGTAAAAAGTCCGGTCGAAGTGTCGGCAGAGATTCTGGCAACCTTGCGCCAGCGTGCGGAAGATGCCTTGGGAGACGATCTGGTTGGTGCAGTGATCACGGTGCCAGCTTATTTCGATGAGGCGCAGCGTCAGGCGACCAAGGATGCGGCGCAGCTCGCAGGCTTGAACGTTTTGCGTTTGCTGAGCGAGCCGACAGCCGCAGCGATTGCTTACGGACTCGACAATGCCGCCGAAGGTATTTATGCCGTTTACGATTTGGGCGGTGGTACCTTTGACATTTCAATCCTGAAGATGACCAAGGGCGTTTTCGAGGTGCTGGCGACTGGCGGAGACTCCGCGTTGGGTGGCGACGATTTCGATCATCGCCTTTTTTGCTGGGTGGTGGAGCAAGCCAACATGCCGCCGTTGAGCCGTCGCGATACCCGCACCCTGATGGTGAAAGTGCGTGAGGCCAAGGAAAGGCTGTCTTCCGCCTCGCGTACGCGTATCGAAGCCACCCTGGAAACCGGCCTGGAAGTTTCGCTCGTCATTACCGATCGTGAGTTTGCAGCGATCACGCATCATCTGGTGTGTCGCACGATCACCCTCATCAAGCGCGCGTTGCGCGATGCGGACTTGGACGGGGATGACATCAAGGGCGTGGTGCTGGTCGGCGGTGCAACGCGCATGCCACACGTACGCAAACAAGTCCGGGAATTTTTCCGGCTGACACCCCATGCGAATATCGATCCAGAAAAAGTGGTGGCCATTGGCGCCGCGATGCAAGCCAATCTGCTGGCGGGCAATCACGCCGAAGGCGAAGACTGGCTCTTGCTCGATGTGATTCCGCTTTCCCTGGGCGTCGAGACGATGGGGGGGCTGGTCGAGCGCATCATTCCGCGCAACGCGACGATTCCCTGCGCGCGCGCGCAAGAATTTACCACCTTCAAGGATGGGCAAACGGCTCTGGCCGTGCATGTGTTGCAAGGCGAACGCGATTTGGTGAGTGATTGCCGTTCTTTGGCACGTTTCGAGTTGCGTGGCATTCCGCCGATGACAGCGGGCGCTGCGCGCATTCGCATTACCTATCAGGTGGATGCGGATGGCTTGCTGTCCGTTTCGGCGCGCGAAATGTCGTCGGGCGTGGAATCCTCCATTACGGTCAAACCCTCTTATGGATTGACGGACGAGGAAATCACGAAGATGCTGCTGGATTCGGTGAAGTTGGCGGATTACGACAAGCAGCAGCGTGCGTTGCGCGAAGAACAGGTTGAAGCTGATCGCACGGTGATTGCAACCGAGGCGGCGTTGGCAGTGGATGCCGATTTGCTGTCGACGGCTGAGCGTGCAGCGATCGAAGGCTTGATGAATGCAGTGCGTGTTCAAAAAGACGGTGCTGATCATGAAGCGATTCGCAAAGCTGTGGAGGCGCTGTCTAAAGGCACGGAAGCCTTTGCGGCACGGCGCATGGATCGCAGCGTGAAAAATGCGTTGGCGGGCAAAGCGCTGGACGAAATCGCCTAAGGAGAACCCCATGCCGAAAATCATTGTTTTGCCGCATGCCACACTTTGTCCGGACGGCGCCGTGATCGAGGCGCCCGAAGGAAAAAACCTGTGTGATGCTTTGCTTGAACACGACATCGAAATTGAACACGCCTGCGAAAAATCCTGCGCGTGCAGTACTTGCCATGTGGTGGTGCGAGAAGGATTTCTGTCGCTGGAAGAACCGAGCGAACGCGAAGAAGACATGCTGGGGCGTGCTTGGGGGCTGGAACCCGAATCGCGTCTTTCTTGCCAGGTGGCTTTGGGCGGAACGGATTTGGTCGTGGAGATTCCGCGTTATACGCGCAATTTGACCAGCGAGAGCAAGAAAAAATAGCGTATCTTGTTGGCTTCAGGCCTCGAATTAGCGGCCGATTTAACGCCGATTCTGCTTCAAAATCTTCTGTTGCTCGCGCTGCCAGTCCCTTGCTTTATCGGCATCGCGCTTGTCGTATTGTTTCTTGCCCTTCGCTAGTCCAATCTCACACTTGATGCGCCCCTTGCTGAAGTGCAGATTCAGCGGCACGAGCGTGAAGCCGGCGCGTTCCACTTTCCCGATCAGCTTGCTGATTTCACTCGCATTCAGTAGAAGCTTGCGCGTGCGGACGGGGTCGGGCTGGATGTGGGTGGATGCCGTTGGGAGCGGGCTGATATGGGCGCCGAACAAGAAAATTTCGCCATTGCGCACAATGACGTAGGCTTCTTTCAACTGGATGCGTCCAGCCCGGATAGACTTGACTTCCCAGCCTTCTAGAACAAGGCCGGCCTCGAAGCGCTCTTCGATGAAGTAATCGTGAAACGCTTTTTTGTTGTCGACAATGCTCATGAGTGGGAAAATGACTGCTGCGGCTGCGAAAGGCTCAAAATAGCCTGAGATTATAAATGAATTGCTGCTGCGATTTTATCAAATGACTGGTGTGAGATGGCATTCGTAAGCAAATCGGTATTCCTGGAATACAGCGCGGAGCAAATGTTCGCGTTGGTGGATAACATTGAAGACTATCCTAAATTTCTGCCTTGGTGTGGCGAAGTAGTGGTCCAGCGTGAAAAGGACAACCACGAAGTCGTGGCCAGACTGACGATCGATTTTCACGGCTTTCGCAAAAGTTTCACAACCAAAAACGTCAATGTTCGGCCGGAGTCGATTTCGATGGGGCTGGTCGATGGCCCGTTTACCAAATTGCAGGGGGGGTGGACGTTCAAACCCTTGCGTGCCGATGCATGCAAGGTGGAACTGAATCTCGAATACGACATGCAAAAGCATGTGCTGGCCTCGTTGATTGAGCAGGTCTTTGGCGCGATTGCTACCAGCATGGTGGATGCCTTTTGTCAGCGCGCCAAGGCAGTCTATGGCTGACGGGATTGTCGTGCAGGTATGTTATGCGACGCCGCAAAAACAGTTTTTGCGCGACATCCCAGTACCGCAAGGTGCGACGGTGCAGCAGGCGATCGCACAAAGCGGGGTTTTGCAGTCGTTTTCTGAAATCGATTTGCAGCATACTCGCGTCGGGATTCATGGCAAGCTGAAAGCGCTGAATACCGTCTTGCGTGAGCATGACCGCATCGAAATCTATCGCACTTTGACTGCTGATCCGAAGGCGTCGCGTCGAAAGCGTGTTGTCGACAGACGAAAAGGCTAAGGCGGCGCAGGTCGCGTCCTTCTATCAAGGTCTTTCCCAAAATCGGCGGACAACAAGTGATGTCTCATGGATTGGACAGCGTTCATGCCGTCTGGATGGGCGTATTAGCCATCCGTGCTCACGCGTTGCTTGGAAGATTGTGACGAATCGATAACTCGCGTCAATCATCTTGGCGCACGCGCGTCGAATCAGTTGCCTATTTGCACAAAACGCATTGAATTCATGCAAAAAATACAGTCCTATTGTTATTCTTCTTGCATAATTGAGTGGGCTAAGTTTTTGAGAGCATGTGCCTCTTTTGCTGACAGGCTGGCGTGGTGGATGCCTTCATGCGATCGTTTGGATATCTGCGCTTGAGCCCATTGACGAAAATGTGAAATTGAATCGGTAAAACTTGCCTGACGTTTTTTCATATGGAAATCGGGCGTCATGCCCTTTCTTGATAAGCCTTCATACAGATAGTTTATTGATGAAAGTGCGATCCTGTCATGGGACGCAGAATTGATGTTTATGAATCGTGCAGAACAAGGGCCCGTTTTCCTCATTGCGACGCTGATGCGCGCGCTGCGACTATTTCTGCCGTTCGCTTTGCTCCTTTGCGGCGCGGCCTTTTACGTCAATCATGTCGAAACAGAACAACAGCATGCGGCTCACGCGCGCCAGGAAAGTGAAGCGGTCCGGGCGGGGGAGGCAACGGTCACCAGTTCCATTCAAGTGATTGCACGCAATTTGGTGAATTTTGTCAGTTTGCAGCAAAACAGGCTGCTGGTTAATCAGCCTGATGACAAGTCATTGGCGAGACTGGCGAAAGCTTGGGTTGCTTTTGCACAGAACAGTCTGGTCTACGACAAGATTCGCTGGATAGATGAGAATGGAAAAGAGCGATTGCGCGTTGAATACGATGAACCCACCGCGCGTATCGCGCGCAAATCGGAACTGGAAGGCAAGGACGATCGCGGTTATTTCAGAAAGACTGTCAAGCTTAATGAAGGAGAGATTTATGTCTCACCCATTCGGTTGCACGGAGAAACCGTGCCCACCGGGACCGCGCGATTCTCCGTGATCCGGTTTGGCATGCCGTTGTTTGATGCGGAAGGCAAGCGCCGTGGCATCATCCTCGTCAATTATTCCGCAGATTATTTGCTCAACCAATTTGAAAGTGAAATCAGCGCGCACCAAAATTCCGTTTGGTTGCTGAACAAGGATGGGTACTGGCTGAAGGGGCAAAGTCGTGCCGACGAGTTCGGGTTCATGTTTGGCCGCGATGACTTGACGATGGCGCAGCGTTATCCCAAAGCGTGGGAAAAAATCGCCGACTCTGAAAAGGGACAATTTGAAACAAATGAAGGGTTGTGGACTTTTTCCACGGCCTATCCTTTCAAGCCGATTCAGGATCGTCGCGGATCCTTCAAGAGCCTTTCCATCCCCAAAAAGAATGGCGGGTACGCATGGAAAGTCGTGTCGCTGCTTCCTGCAGAAAATTACTACGCCGGAATCGTGGACTTCCGCAAGAATCTTGCTAGCGGCATGGCGCTGCTTCTCCTGCTATTTTTTGTTTTCTCGTGGCGTTTTGCCAAAATTAAGATTGCCAAAGAGGAAAACGATGCGCGCTTGCGCAGTTTGCTCGATACGATGCCCGACCTGGTTTGGTTAAAGGATGACAAAGGGGTGTTTTTGGAATGCAATCCAGCATTCCAGCGATTTTTCGGGAAAGATGTTCATTCCGTTATTGGAAAAACCGATCAGGATATTCTGCCGCCGGAACTGGCGTTGCGCCTGCGTGCTGAAGACGTTGCGACCATTTCGGCAGGAAAGCCCAGTACCCATGAAGATATCGTGACGCGTCCTGGTAGCGAACACCCATCGTATCTGGAAACCACCAGCGTGCCGGTCAAGACGGAAAGCGGCGAACTGATTGGCGTGCTGGGGATCTCCCGCGACATCACTGCGCGCAAGCGTGCAGATGAACTGATCTGGCAGCAGGCGAACTACGATTTACTGACGGAGTTGCCCAATCGTCGTATGTTTCACGAGTTGCTCGAACAAGCCATCAGAAAAGCGAAGCGCTATAACACCTCGTTGGCCATGTTGTTCATTGATCTCGATCACTTCAAGGATATCAATGATACGTTTGGCCATTACATCGGCGATACGCTGCTGAAGGAGGCTGCGGAGCGACTCCGGCGCTGCGTGCGTGAATCCGACATCGTTGCCAGGGCCGGCGGCGATGAGTTTGTGGTGTTGCTGGATGACGTGATTGATCCCAGTGATGTTAATCGCGTGGCACAGAATATTTTGAGCGCGCTGTCTTCCCCGTTCAATTTGGATACACGGATTGCGCATGTGTCGGCAAGCGTCGGCGTCACCTTTTATCCGGAAGATGCCACGACCATCGAAGATTTGATGAAGAACGCCGATCATGCCATGTACGCAGCCAAGAACAGTGGACGCAATCGCTTCCAGTATTACGTTCCGGCTATGCAGGAAGAAGCGCGTCAGCGAATGTCCACGATGAACGACTTGCGCGCTGCATTGGCCGAGCATCCTTTTGTGCTGCATTACCAGCCCATTGTCGAGCTGGCGACGGGGAAGATCAAAAAAGCGGAAGCGCTGATTCGCTGGCTGCATCCGGAGCGTGGCCTCGTCAATCCGACAGAATTTATCCCGATATCGGAACAAAGCGGCATGATTGGCGATATTACCGATTGGGTGTTTCGTACCGCCGCTCGCCAGACGGCCATTTGGCGAGCGACGACGCATGCCGAGTTTCAGGTCAACATCAATCTCTCCCCCGTTATTTTCCTGAGCGAGAATAACCTCCTCGATTCATGGCTTGAGATGTTTGCCGAAATGGGACTGCCCGGAGAGGGGGTCGCCGTTGAAATTACCGAAGGGATATTGCTTGACGGACGCGCCAGTATTACCGATCGCTTGTTTGCGCTGCGCGACGCCGGAATTCAGGTCGCACTCGATGACTTTGGCACCGGCTTTTGCTCACTTTCCTATTTGAAAAAATTTGATATTGATTACATCAAGATCGATCGATCGTTCATTCAGAACCTCGCGCCGAGCTCGAATGACATGGCGCTTGTTGAGGCGATCATTGTGATGGCCCACAAATTGGGGTTGAAGGTGGTAGGCGAGGGCGTCGAAACCGAAGCGCAGCGCAATTTGTTGATCGAGGCAGGTTGCGACTACGCGCAAGGCAATCTTTTCTCCAAACCCCTCCCCCCCGATGAACTGGAATCTTTTCTGAAAGCACGGCTGGCCTTGCCGCGATTGTCCCTAGTCGCAAACTAGTGGGCTGCTAGGTGCGTGGTTGGTGTTGACGATGTTTGGGAGGGGGGTGCCCATTCAGAACGTCGGGCTGCCTGCGAAGTGGAGAACGACCTACTTTAGCAGTGGTCTCAGATGCAGCCAGATATTATTCAGGATCATGGGTTGCACGTCAGCGCTGGGGTGAATGCTCAGACAGGCGCGGCTTCCGATGTGGCTGGCGGCTTGGCCGGTGCAGGAGGCGTTGCGGGTTCCGCCCCTGGCGGTAAAACCGATTTTTGCAGTTCTTCCCGTGATGTCGATTTTACCGAGCGGGCCATCTGGGTATTTCTTTCGGAAACGGCAGGGGGATTGACGACCTGGCTCTTGCTGGGCACTGCTGTTGCCGCCAGTTCTTTGCGCTGTTCCTCGCTTAATTGCTGATAACGCTCCCACTGCGCGATCTTTTCATTGGCGGGGAGCTTCTTTTTGGCGAGTGCGTAATTGGCGCGTGCGACCTTGCGTTGTTCCGGCGTCAGTTTGACCCAGTCGCGCAAGCGTTGCTGTGCCCGCTGTTTTTCTTCCGGCTGCATCAATGCGATACGGTCGCCCATGACCAGCCATTTCTTTTTCCCGGCAGTGCTGATCTGATCCCACTCGTTGGAAAGGGGTGCCAGGGCTTCACGCTGGATAGGGGTTAGATCCGACCAGCGCGGTTTCGTCACTTTTTTCTTTGAACTCTTGCGTGCGCTTGCTTGCGCTTCCACATGCGTGTTCCAGGCGAAATACGACCCCATCCCCACGATGGCAACCGAAACGATCGCCACGAACGCCAGCAAACCGGTCTTTTTTGACCAGTTGCTTGCGGTGGGGGTGGTGTGATCTGTCACTTAGAAACTCCGGCGATGCAGGTAATTCTTGAAACCCGGGTCCAGATAGGCATTGGGCGGCAATTCATCCGACAGCACGGCCGCATCCATCGTGGCCGTCTCCTGGAGTTGGTGCTGCTCTTCGGCGTGATAAATGCCCATCAATCCCGTAATCAGAATGGCCAGCGCGATGATCGCGCTCAGGCGACTCAACCAGTACGTGGCAGGGTTGGTGAAAAAGTTGCCGACATGACCAGCAAAGGCGTTTTGGCATACGAGGGCGTGCAAGGGAGAATCGGCCTTCTTGCGAGATAAAGCCGTTTTGCGCGACGATGCCAAACGATCAACCACATTAGCGGGAAGGTGGTCGAGTTTTTCGTTCAAGGCATGACGCACTTTGTATGCGAAATCGGTTTCTTGTGCGTTCATAGTTTGATTCCTTTGGCTTTGAGTGCTTCGGCAAGCGTATTTGTTGCTCTTGAGCAATGTGTTTTGACACTGCCTTCTGAACAACCCATAGCTTCAGCCGTCTCAGCAACATCCATATCATGCCAATAACGCATAAGGAAGGCTTCCCGTTGACGTGGCGGAAGCTTTTCTATCTCATTTTCAATAATTTCAAGGACTTGGGCACGTTCAAGCTGGTCCGCCCCCGATTCGGCGACCTGAGCGCCTGATTCCGGGGTAAAGGAATCCAGCAAATCGAAATTTTCATCCTCGTCTCCCGCTCTGCTGAAGCTCGAAAAAAGGCTGACCCAGGTATTTCTAACCTTTTCCCTGCGAAAATAGTCATTCAAGGTGTTTTGCAGGATGCGCTGGAATAAGGGTGCCAGTTCGCCAGCAGGGCGATCGCCATAGCTTTCTGACAACTTGATCATGGCATCTTGAACAACGTCAAGTGCGGCCTCATCGTTGCGCACGGCGTAGACGGCTTGTTTGAAGGCGCGCCGTTCCACGCTTTTAAGAAAATCTGAAAGTTCTTTATCGGTGGCCATCAGGCATGCCGTCCTGCCAAGTCGGCATTCTGGATTGCGAACGCATGGGTTTGGAATGCATCAGGGAGTACCTTGGTTCGCCTTATAAAGGTGAAGAAAAACGGGTTCAATTTTGTTTGCTCGCAGGATGAGCGCATGCTAGCAAAGAACTGGCATTTTGTGGGTGTTTATTGAGAAATACACATCTTTTTTATGGCTTATTCTCTAATTGCGCTTTACCAAAATGTGGCTTCGGATTACCATTGATGTCTTCTTCGCGACAGGCGAATTATTGGTTTTGACGCCTCCGGCACAGAATGCGGCGAGGCGACTGACCTGCTCTCAATTGTTGAAGCTGTTTGTTCTAACCCGTGCCACAAGCGCGAGAGATTGGCATTGGTGCTACAGGAATTCTGGCCGTATCTGTTGCGCTTGACGATATTCGGGCTTGCCCTTACCGGGGCGACGCAGGTATCCAAAGCGCATGCTCAAGTGAAGCCCTCGATCTGTTTCCTCAATTCCATTTCGTCAGGGGAGAACATCCGATCAATTTCCAATGGACCTTGAAAGGACTGGATGTTATGAGTAATGAAATGATCGGCGCCGATATTCTCGTGCGCTGTCTGGCAGAAGAGGGTGTCGAGCACGTATTTGGTTATCCTGGCGGTGCCGTCCTCTACATATACGATGCCATTTACAAGCAGGATAAGTTCAAGCACATTCTGGTAAGACACGAACAAGCTGCTGTTCACGCAGCCGACTCCTATTCACGCAGTTCGGGAAAAGTGGGGGTGGCCATCGTGACTTCCGGCCCGGGTGTGACCAATGCCGTCACGGGGCTTGCAACGGCTTACATGGATTCCACGCCGATAGTGGTGATTTCCGGGCAGGTCCCGACGAGCGTCATCGGTCAAGACGCATTCCAGGAGTCTGATGCCGTTGGCATTACGCGTCCGTGCGTCAAACATAATTTCCTCGTGAAGGACGTTCGTGATCTTGCTGCGACGGTCAGGAAGGCCTTCTACATTGCCGCTACCGGTCGTCCGGGTCCGGTGCTGATTGATATTCCGAAGGACATCAGCATGACGCCGTGCGTGTACGAGTATCCGAAGGAAGTCGAGATGCGTTCGTACAAGCCGATCGAAAAAGGCCACGCCGGTCAGATTCGCAAGGCGGTGCAAATGTTGCTGGAAGCCGAGCGCCCGATGATTTACTCTGGCGGCGGCATTGTGCTTGCCGACGCAGCGGAAGAATTGAACAAGCTGGTGGATCGTCTTGGCGTCCCCTGTACGAATACGCTGATGGGCCTGGGCGGCTATCGCGCTTCCAGCGACAAGTATGTCGGCATGCTGGGCATGCATGGTACGTATGAAGCCAACATGGCGATGCAGAACTGTGACGTGTTGCTGGCCATTGGTGCGCGTTTCGATGACCGCGTGATCGGCAGTGTCCAGCACTTTGCGGCATCACCACGCAAAATCATTCATATCGACATCGACCCGTCTTCGATTTCCAAACGTGTCAAGGTGGAGGTGCCGATCGTCGGCGGTGTGAAAGAGGTGTTGCAGGAAGTGCATGCACAGCTTGATGCCACCACGGCCAAACCGAATGCGCAGGCGATGGCTAACTGGTGGAAACAGATCAACGAATGGCGTAAGCTCGATTGCCTGGGTTACGACACCGCCGGTACGTTTATCAAGCCGCAGTACGTGGTTCAGAAACTCTGGGAAGTCACCAAGGGCGATGCTCACGTTTGTTCCGACGTTGGACAGCATCAGATGTGGGCAGCGCAGTACTATCCGTTCGACAAGCCGCGTCGCTGGTTCAATTCCGGCGGACTGGGCACGATGGGGGTCGGTCTGCCGTACGCGATGGGCGTGCAGTTTGCGAACCCCAATGCCACGGTGGCCTGTGTGACCGGCGAAGCCTCGTTCCAGATGAATATCCAGGAACTCGCGACGTGCAAGCAATACCATTTGACGCCGAAGATCATCATGTTGAATAACGGTGTGCTGGGCATGGTGCGCCAGTGGCAACGTCTGGATTACGAATCGCGTTATTCGGAGTCTTACGTGGATTCATTGCCGGATTTCGAAAAACTGGCCGAATCGTATGGTCATGTCGGCATCAAGATCACGAAGTCGTCCGATGTCGAAGGTGCGCTGAAAGAAGCGTTCGCCATGAAAGACAAGCTCGTTCTGCTGAACTTCCTCACCGATCCAGAAGAAAACGTCTGGCCGATGGTGAAGCCGGGCAAGGGACTGTCGCAAATGATTTTGGGTTCGGAGGATCTGTAATATGCGCCACATTATTGCTGCACTGGTAGAAAACGAAGCGGGCGCACTTTCCCGCGTGGTCAGTTTGTTTGCCGCCCGTGGCTACAACATTGAAACGCTGACGGTCGCGCCAACCGAAGATGCAACACTCTCTCGCCTCACGGTGGTGACGAGCGGTTCCGATGACATCATCGAACAGATCACCAAACATCTGAATCGTTTGATCGAAGTCGTGAAAGTGGTCGATCTGACGGATGGTTCGCACATCGAGCGTGAACTGATGCTGATCAAGGTGCGCGCGGTTGGCAAGGAGCGTGAAGAAATCAAGCGTACCGTCGATATCTTCCGTGGTCACATCATCGACGTGACGGAAAAGTCGTACACCATCGAACTGACCGGCGACAAGACCAAGCTCGACGCCTTCATCGAATCCATCGATCGCGCTTCGATTCTGGAAACCGTACGTACAGGCGGTTCCGGTATTGGTCGCGGTGAACGCATTCTCAAAGTTTAATTTTTTCGGGGGATCCGTGGCTTTGTTGACTTCGTCTTGCCGTACTGCTCGTACTGTCTGCGACTCGTCTTCGCGTCACAAATGCCTTGAAGAAAATTGATAAATATTTTTTAGATTAACTAGGAAGAATTATGAAAGTTTTTTATGACAAGGACTGCGACCTTTCCCTTATCAAGGGCAAGAAAGTCGCCATCATCGGCTACGGTTCACAAGGCCACGCTCACGCACAAAACCTGAACGATTCCGGTTGCCAGGTCACTGTTGGCTTGCGCAAGGGCGGGGCATCCTGGAACAAGGTCGTCGGCGCGGGACTGAAAGTGGCGGAAGTGAATGATGCTGTGAAAGATGCTGACGTCATCATGATTCTCCTGCCGGACGAAAACATCGCGGATGTTTACGCGCAGAACATTGCACCGAACGCCAAGCAAGGCGCAGTGCTGGCATTTGCCCACGGTTTCAATGTGTTGTACGGCCAGGTCGTGCCGCGCGCCGACCTCGACGTGATCATGATTGCACCGAAAGCGCCGGGCCATACCGTTCGTGCGACGTACAAGCAAGGCGGCGGCGTACCGCATCTGATCGCGGTCGAACAAGACAAATCCGGCAAGGCACGCGACATCGCGCTGTCCTACGCATCGGCCAACGGCGGCGGCCGTGCAGGCATTATCGAAACCACCTTCCGTGCTGAAACCGAAACCGACCTGTTCGGCGAACAAGCTGTGCTGTGCGGCGGCGCTGTCGAGCTGATCAAGGCGGGTTTCGAAACCCTGACCGAAGCAGGTTACGCACCGGAAATGGCGTACTTCGAATGCTTGCACGAACTGAAGCTGATCGTTGACTTGATCTATGAAGGCGGCATCGCCAACATGAATTACTCGGTATCGAACAATGCCGAGTACGGCGAATACGTGACCGGCCCGAAAGTGGTCAATGCCGCTTCCAAAGAAGCCATGCGCCAATGCCTGAAGGACATCCAGACTGGCGAATATGCGAAGAGCTTCATTCTGGAAAACAAGGCTGGCGCTCCGGTGCTGACCTCGCGTCGTCGCTTGAATGCCGAGCACCAGATCGAAGTCGTCGGCGCACAACTGCGCGCGATGATGCCGTGGATTGCGAAGAACAAGATGGTCGATCAAAGCAAGAACTGATCAGCTGTTCGATATTCCGCTGGTTTAAAAAGGGCAGCCAGGGGTTGCCCTTTTTGTTTGGGTTTCAGAAAGCGTCGTGTTAGATTGTCGGGTGGCGATGACGGTTGCCTGCTGAAAAACGTCGTGTCACATACATTGCACAACGCTGTGGCCGAGATAAAGGAAATAAATGATGAAGCAAAAAATGACGTACATGCAAAAAGTCAGAATGGCGCTCTTTTTTGGCCTAGGCCAGGTCATTACACTGTTGATCATCGGCGGTGGTGTGACGACGCTGATTGCCCCCATTTTTATCAAGGACACCACTCTGCGCGTTGTGCTGGCGCTGGCGGGGGGTGTGCTGGCCTTGTTGATCGGGTTGCCATTGGCCTGCACCCGTCGCCTACAGGCAATTGACGCCGATTTTGGTGAAGGGGTGGCCGATGAAGTGGTGAAGTGGTACCTCACGGCCCAGAAGGACGATGTGTTGGATCTTGAGGCGCTGGCAGAAAACGTGCGAGCGGAAAAGCAACAGAAAGTGGATTAAGCTTGGCAGAGGGTGCGTTTGCATCAGATTCGAGTATCGGGCCTGCCCTCAACCGCAGCTTGTCGTGTAGATGCAATCTGGCTCCACTGACCTTCGATTTTCAGTCTGAATCAATCATGCCCCTGTGTTTTCACAAGGATAGGGGCTATGAAGAACAAGTCGCTACAATTTTTTGCACAATTCGCGCGTTGGGTCGAAGTTTTTCCTACAATAGCGTTTTGCCTGCGCCGCAGTCGGTGCAGGGATGTTTTCTGATTAACGCCCCCACTCTATGCCTACATCGACGGACGACCTGCAATTGGCCAAACATACGCCGATGATGCAGCAATACTTGTCCATCAAGGCGGCACACCCGGACACGCTGGTGTTCTACCGCATGGGCGATTTTTACGAGCTTTTTTTTGACGATGCGGCCAAGGCCTCGCGTCTGCTTGGCATTACTTTGACCCAGCGCGGTGCGACCAATGGCGTGCCGATCAAGATGGCAGGCGTGCCGTTTCATTCGGTCGATCAATATCTGGCGAAACTGATCAAGCAAGGTGAATCCGTTGCCATTTGCGAACAGATCGGCAATCCCGCCACCAGCAAGGGGCCGGTCGAACGCAAGGTAGTGCGTGTGATCACGCCTGGCACCTTGTCCGATGCTGATTTATTGCCGGAGAAGGCGGAGCGACCGCTGCTGGCGATTGCCGTTCTCACCCAGCGCAAGGCAACGACGCTGGGGCTGGCCTGGTTGTCGATGGCGAGCGGTGCATTGAAATTGATGGAATGCGCGGTGGACGAGAAATCCGCGAGTGCATGGCTGCGTCAGGAATTGGAACGTATTGCGCCAGCAGAGATTCTAATGGCAGAGGGCAGCGATGTCGCGATGACGGCCGGGATACCGGGGCGGATCGTGAAAGTGCCGGACTGGCATTTCGATCCGGCGAGTGGTGAAAAAGCCTTGTTGAACCAGTTGTCTGTGGCCACGCTGGCAGGTTTTGGCGCAGACAACAGGCATGCAGCGGCAGGCGCGGCCGGGGCTTTGTTGCGTTATGCGCAAGCCACGCAGGGCAGCAATTTGCAGCATGTGCGCACCCTCACGGTGGAAGCCGAGAATGACGCTATTGGGCTGGATGCCGCCACACGGCGCAATCTGGAATTGACCGAAACCTTGCGTGGACAAGACGCATCGGCATCGGCGTTGACCCTGTTTTCAATTCTCGATCATTGCCGCACGGCGATGGGCTCGCGTCTGCTGCGCCACTGGTTGCACCATCCCGTCCGCGAGCAAGCCGTGCCGCGTGCGCGTCACGTGGCCATCGGCGCGTTGATGAATGCGGATGCCACCGACGGTTTGGTCAACGCGTTGGCAAACGTGCCGGATATCGAACGCATCACGACGCGCATTGCCTTGCTGTCTGCGCGGCCCCGCGATCTCGCCGGTTTGCGAAGCGGCTTGCAGCAACTGCCGTCGATTCGTTCTTACGTGGCAATGGGCGGTGCCGATGCGCCGTTGCTGAAAACCCTGCACGATGCGATTGCGACGCCAAGCGATTGTCTGGATTTGCTGGAGCGAGCCATTGCCTTGGAACCCGCCGCGATCGTGCGCGACGGTGGCGTGATCGCACGCGGATTCGACGCAGAGCTGGACGAGCTGCGTGGGTTATCGGAAAACGCAGGGCAGTTTTTGATCGATCTGGAAACGCGTGAACGCGCCAGTACCGGTATTGCGAATTTGCGCGTCGAATACAACAAGGTGCACGGGTTTTACATTGAAGTGACGCACGGCCAGACGAGCAAGGTGCCGGAGTATTATCGTCGTCGTCAGACGCTGAAAAACGCCGAGCGTTACATCACACCGGAATTGAAAGCGTTTGAAGACAAAGCACTTTCCGCGCAGGATCGTGCCCTCGCGCGAGAAAAGATGCTTTACGATGCGTTGCTGCAGGATCTGGCGCCACATATCCCGGTATTGCAAACCATTGCACAAGCACTGGCGCAACTCGACGTGCTTGCTGCGTTGACGCACCATGCTGCCTCATGCAACTGGTGCGCGCCGCAATTGGTGGCCGAGCCGACGATTGCGATTGTGCAGGGGCGCCATCCGGTGGTGGAAGGGCAGATCGAGCGGTTCATTGCCAACGATTGCGATTTGTCTGAAGCACGAAAATTCCTGCTGGTCACCGGCCCGAACATGGGCGGCAAATCGACCTACATGCGACAGGTTGCACTGATTGTGCTGCTCGCGTATGTCGGCAGTTACGTTCCGGCGGCGAATGCCACGGTCGGTCCGATCGACAGGATTTTTACGCGCATTGGTGCAGCGGACGATTTGGCCGGCGGACGGTCGACCTTCATGGTGGAGATGACGGAATCAGCGGCCATTCTGAACGGCGCGACCGAGTATTCACTGGTGCTGATGGATGAAGTGGGGCGGGGGACCTCCACCTTCGATGGCTTGGCGCTCGCGTGGGCGATTGCGCGCCATTTGATCGAAAGCACGAAAAGCTTCACGCTGTTTGCCACGCATTATTTCGAACTGACGCAATTGCCGGAAGCGCATCCGACGGCGGCCAATGTGCATTTATCGGCGGTGGAGCACAAGGACAGCATCGTGTTCCTGCATGCGGTGCAACCTGGTCCCGCGTCGCAGAGCTACGGTTTGCAAGTGGCGCAACTGGCGGGGGTGCCGCAGCCGGTGATCCGTGCCGCACGCAAGCATTTGGCGATGCTGGAATCCCATTCGATGCAATCGACCCCGCAATTTGATTTGTTTTCTGTCGCCCAAACCGTTCTTTCTGAACCTGAGCAGGAACCAGCCTCGTCCGATCCGCTTGCCGTCGAATTGTTGGAAGCCTTGACCCAAGTCGACCCGGATGCCCTGTCGCCGCGCGAGGCTCTGGAAACATTGTATAGTCTGAAAAAACGGATACGACAATGAGAATCCACCGTTCCGCTGCCATTGTGTTTGCATTGTTGATGCTGCTTGCATCACGGCTGCATGCTGCGCCTCAAACGGACACGTTTCATTTCACGGTGATTTCTCAGCGTACGGCAGATGATGGTGCACTGCTTCATTCGATGCAGCAGGCAAGCCATGACCATGCCTCCTTCATTGTCGTCAACGGCATTCGTCCGAGACAGGAAGCCTGTAGTGATGAGGTTTTGCAGCGTCGCAGCAAGGTACTGGCGCAAATCGCTGTCCCTGTCTTTGTGTCGCTCGGCGCGTTCGATTGGGCCGAATGTCGTAATGAGATGCGACGGTCGATAGCCCAGGACCGTCTGGGTTTTCTGAGAGAGTGGCTGTACGTGAAAAATTTGTCAGCGCATGCGAAGCACCTGCGTCCGAAACAGCAATCAACCGCAGCCATGCATCGCCAGTATTCGGAAAATATGCGTTGGGAGTCGAATAAGGTGTTGTTCGCAACGGTCAACCTGCCATCCAACAATAATAATTATCTTGCAGCGGCAGGCCGAAACCATGAGTTTGAAGATCGCGCGATGGCTAACCGGCATTGGTTGCGGCGTGTTTTTAATCATGCGCGATACCACAAGATCAAGAGCATCGTGCTGTTTGCCGACGCTAATCCAATGGTCGTGCCGTCACGTTCCAGAAGACAGTCCGACCGGCCGGACGGTTTTTCGGACGTCCGCAAGCAGTTGACGGATCTGGCTGGGAAGTATTCGGGTCGGGTGTTATTGGTTCACGCACAGCCTGCCAACAGGGGGATTGTCTGGAAGCGTAACCTGGGTGTGGTGGGCGTGGGGAACGGGGTTTATGACATCATGGTCAAGCCGCGTACGTCCGCAAGGTTTACCGTCAAGCGCGTGGAAATCAGGAAAACGGAACCGACAGCAGTGCGTGCTCCCATTTCATCTGACTCTGCGACGATGCAGTGAGATTGGCTCGGCGCTTCTCAAATTACTTTGAGAAGAATTTTCCCAACATGCACGCTGGATTCCATCAACGCATGTGCTTCTGAAGCCTGCTCCAGCGAATAAGATTGGAAAATCACGGGTTTGACTTTGCCGGATTCGAGCAAAGGCCAGACATGCTGGCGCAAATTTTTCGCGATCGCCCCTTTGAATTCCTCTGAACGTGGACGCAGCGTCGAGCCGGTGACGGTAAGGCGACGGTGCAAGACTTGTCCCATGTCGAGCGTGCCGCGTCGTCCATCGAGTAGGGCGATGAGCACCAGTCGGCCATCGTCTGCCAGGCAATTGATTTCGCGCGGCAAATAGCTGCCGCCCATAATGTCGAGAATGACGTCCACGCCCTTGCCATTGGTTTGCGACATCACGATTTCCGAAAAATCTTCGGCCGTATAGCGAATGCCGCGCACCGCGCCGAGCGCTTCGCAGGCGCGGCATTTTTCTTCCGTGCGGGCGGTGGCGAAGACGCGATGGCCGCGTGCGGTAGCAATCTGGATGGCCGCCACGCCAATGCCGGACGTGCCACCTTGTACCAGGAAAGTCTCGCCATTCGACAGCTGACCGCGATCGAAGACATTGCTCCAGACCGTGAAGTAGGTTTCGGGCAGCGAGGCCGCTTCCAGCAGGGTCAACCCCTTCGGAACCGGCAGGCATTGCAGGAGCGGCGCGGTGCAGTATTCGGCGTAACCGCCGCCTTGTAGCAGGGCGCAGACCATATCGCCTTTTTTGAAGTCGCTGCCGGTCAGATCGCCATCGACGATTTCACCGGCCACTTCCAGTCCTGGAATGTCGGTAACGCCTGCCGGGACCCGGTAACTGCCCATGCGCTGCAGCACATCCGGGCGATTGACACCCGCGGCGTGGACTTTGATGAGGATTTCACCCTTTCCAGGCTGCGGCACGGGACGCTCGCAAAGCTGGAGGACATCCGGGGTGCCGCTTTTGGTAATTTCGATGGCTCGCATGTGCGAATTCTTGTTAATTAACGTATGTGAACAGGATGTAGCCACATCTTGCTAAAAATCCCGTTTGTGGCATTTCACAAACGGGATTTTATAGCGGATTGACTGGATGAAGATTGACTTGAGACATCAAAAGCAAAAACCCATAATACTCAAGTGGGTTTCTGCTACGGTCTTAAGCCTGTGGTGCCTCCGCACCTTCTTCAGCAGCGGCGGCCTTCATCGACAGCTTCATGCGACCGCGGTCATCGGTTTCCAGCACTTTGACACGGACTTTCTGGCCTTCCTGCAACTTGTCGGAAACAGCTGCCACGCGTTCGTTGGCGATTTGGCTGATATGCAGCAAACCATCCTTGCCCGGCAACACTTGGACAATCGCGCCGAAATCCAGCAGTTTCAGCACTTCGCCGTCATAAATCTTGCCCACTTCGACGGTGGCGGTCAGTTCTTCGATGCGACGCTTCGCTTCTTGACCGGCTGCGCCGTCTACGGAAGCAATGGTGACTACGCCTTCGTCGGTGATGTCGATTTGCGTGCCGGTTTCTTCGGTCAGCGCGCGAATGACAGCACCACCCTTGCCGATCACGTCGCGGATTTTCTCCGGATTGATTTTGATGGTGATCAGGCGCGGTGCAAAATCAGACAGTTCTGTCTTGGAGGTCGGCATGGCTGCTTGCATCTTGCCGAGGATGTGAATACGGCCTTCCTGCGCTTGCGCAAGAGCGACTTGCATAATTTCCTTGGTGATACCTTGGATCTTGATATCCATTTGCAGCGCGGTGATGCCATTGGTCGTACCGGCTACCTTGAAGTCCATGTCGCCCAAGTGATCTTCGTCGCCGAGGATGTCGGTCAGCACGGCAAACTTGCCGCCTTCCTTGATCAGGCCCATTGCAATACCAGCTACGTGCGCTTTAATCGGTACACCGGCGTCCATCAGTGCGAGCGAACCACCGCAAACGGAAGCCATCGAAGAAGAACCGTTGGATTCGGTGATTTCGGAAACGAGACGCATCGAGTAACTGAATTCTTCAGTAGCCGGCAGTACGGATGCCAGCGCGCGTTTGGCGAGGCGACCGTGGCCGACTTCGCGGCGCTTCGGTGAGCCGACACGACCCGTTTCGCCCGTGGCGAACGGCGGCATGTTGTAGTGCAGCATGAAGCTGTCGGTGAATTCGCCCATCAGTGCATCGATCTTCTGACTGTCACGGGCTGTGCCCAAGGTAGCAACAACCAGCGCTTGCGTTTCACCGCGCGTGAAGAGTGCAGAGCCGTGGGTACGCGGCAGCACGCTGGTGCGGATAGCGATCGGGCGGATGGTGCGGGTGTCGCGACCATCAATACGCGGTTCGCCATCAAGGATTTGGGAGCGTACGATTTTCGCTTCGAGGCCGAAGAGAATGTCGCCGACTTCAGCGGAATCCGGCGCTGCTGTGCCGCTGCTTGCCGCTTGCGCGGACAGCGCTGCCATAACGGCCGATGTCGCGTCGCGCAGTTTGGTAGTGCGCGCCTGTTTCTCGCGAGTTTGATACGCTTCGCGCAGCAGTGGTTCGGCAATTGCGGTGACTGAAGCGATTAAGGCTTCATTCTTCGCAGCCGGTTTCCAATCCCATTCCGGTTTGCCAGCGTCGGCGACCAGATCGTGAATGGCGTTGATGACAACTTGCATTTGTTCATGACCGTAGACGACGCCACCGAGCATGACGCCTTCCGAGAGTTCCTGTGCTTCAGACTCGACCATCAACACGGCCAGTTCGGTACCGGCGACGACGAGATCCATCTTCGAGGTTTTGAGTTGCGTGGTGGTCGGGTTCAGAATGTATTGGCCATTGTCGTAGCCAACGCGTGCCGCGCCGAGCGGGCCATCGAACGGCATGCCGGAAACACAGAGTGCGGCCGACGAGGCAATCATTGCCGGGATATCCGGATCGATTTCCGGGTTGACGGACAGTACGTGGATGATGACCTGGACTTCATTCATGAAGCCTTCAGGGAACAACGGGCGAATCGGACGATCAATAAGACGCGATGTCAAAACTTCTTTTTCGGACGGACGGCCTTCACGCTTGAAGAATCCGCCAGGAATGCGACCTGCTGCATAGGTTTTTTCAACGTAATCGACGGTCAGCGGGAAAAAGTCCTGACCCGGGCGCACATTCTTTTGCGCGACGACAGTAGCAAGCACGACAGTATCTTCCATTGATACGAGCACTGCGCCTGAGGATTGGCGAGCAATCTCGCCGGTTTCCAAGGTGACTTGATGTTGGCCGTACTGGAAGGTTTTGGTGACTTTGTTAAACATGGTGTTCCTTTCTTTGTTAGCCGGCAGATTTTCAGGCGCTACCGTTCACCTCATTGCAGGCGGCTTTCATATTTGTTCCGCCTCACTGCTTGTGTTGTTGCTCTTTTGAATTGCGTTCTTGCTGTGGTAATGCTTTGGTTTTATTGACGATTAAAAACTCAAATAACAAAAAGCCTGCGACAGCTTTCTGGCGCAGGCATTTTACTGGAGGAAGGCTTGCTTTTTCCCAATTACTTGCGCAAACCAAGTTTTGCAATCAGGTCGCGATAACGGTTGACGTCTTTCTTCCTGAGATAGTTCAGCAAACTTCTGCGACGGTTGACCATCATGATCAAACCGCGACGGGAGTGATGATCTTTCGCGTGTGACGAGAAATGGGTGTTCAAGTCATTGATACGCGCCGTCAGCAACGCAACTTGCACTTCCGGAGAACCGGTGTCATTCTGGCCGCGTGCGTTGTCCGTGACGATGGATGCCTTTTTTTCTTTTGAAATAGTCATTTAAAATTACCTTTTACATGCGGTGCGCGGAGTCGAAACCCCCGGGTAGAACCCGTCTTTGCACCGTGGTGTTGACAATAAAAACAGGGAATAGCCAATTAGCTAAGCACGCGATTATAGCGGAAAACCCGCTCTCGTACAAACACACTTTTTCTCTCGGAAACCGGAGGCGCCATGAATAAATCATTAAAAATATTGCAACTATTATTGGCCGGGCTACTGATTTCCTGTACGACCCTGGACTATCCGCCGCCGAAAATGGGGATGTCTGAGCAGGAGCTTATCGTCAAAGCTGGGAAGCCTTCTGCGCAATATCAAGACGGCAAGGATAAGCTCCTGGAGTATTCCGGATACTGGGGACAGCAGACGTACATGGCCCGGTTTGGGGCGGACGGCCGCCTGAAATCCTGGGAACAGGTGCTGACCAGTCCCAAATTTGCGACGGTGAAAGTGGGGCAGATGACCCGGCAGCAAGTGCAGCTGACCTTCGGCACCCCTGCTGAAACCATGGTGATGCCCTTCATGAAAGACGAAATCTGGTCGTATCGCTTCAAGGAACAAGGGGTCTGGAATTCGCTGATGCACATCCATTTCGACCAAGCCGGGGTGGTGCGAAAGATGTACACCGGACCCGATCCGCACTTTGACGATACACAACGCGGCCGGTAATTGCAGCCCTTCAAAAACGTCGTAAAAAAACCTTCCCCCCTTTCGGGTGGGAAGGTTTTTTATTGCCAGGAGAACTATCAGGCGGCGGCCGGAATCTTGGAGACGGCGTCGATGTAAGCTTCGACGGAAGCCGTAACGATATCCGAGTTGGCCGAAAAGCCGTAGTAAACCTGACCGTTGTTTTCGACCTGGATGTGCACCTTGCCCACGTCGTCGGTGCCGCGATTGAAGGCCTGGATCAGGAATTCTTCGAGGTTGACCTGTTGTTTGAGAATTTCGCGCACGGCATTCAGCGAGGCATCGATCGGGCCGTTTCCGGCTGCGGTGGCGGTATGCGGTTCGTCATCGATGATCAAGCGCACGGTGGCCATCGGGATGGTGCTCTTGCCGCAGACCACTTGCAGATGATCGACGCGAATGCGGTTTGCGTTGACTTCATTGTCCGTGCCCGCGATCGTGCGCAAGTCTTCGTCGGAAACCGTTTTTTGTGCATCGGCCACCACGAGGAACTTGGTATAGGCTGCATCGAGCTCTTCCGGTTTGAGGTTGTAACCGAGGCGACGGAGATGATGATCAAGCGCGGCGCGGCCGCTGCGGGCCGTCAGCACGATTGAGGAATCGGTGACACCGACATCCACTGGATCGATGATTTCATAGTTTTCGCGATTCTTGAGCATGCCGTCCTGATGGATACCGGACGAGTGCGCGAAGGCGTTACGACCAACGATGGCCTTGTTGGCTTGCACTGGCATGCGCATCATGTTCGATACCATGCGCGAGAGTTTCATGATGCGCTTGGTATCGATGTCGGTATAGACCGGCATGTCCGTGTGGGATTTGACGATCATTACGATTTCTTCGAGCGAAGTATTGCCGGCGCGTTCGCCGATGCCGTTGATCGTACATTCGACCTGGCGCATGCCGTTCAACACGCCCGCGAGGGCGTTGGCGGTTGCCATGCCGAGGTCGTTGTGGCAGTGGGCGGACAGGATGGCTTTGTCGACGTTCTTGACGTTGTTCATCAAGTACTTGACCTTCTCGCCATACTCGTAAGGTGTGCAGTAGCCGGTGGTATCCGGGAGGTTGATTGTCGTCGCGCCAGCGGCAATCACGGCTTCAACCACTTGCGCGAGATATTCGTTGGGGGTGCGACCGGCGTCTTCCGCAAAAAACTCGACGTCATCGATGAAGCGGCGCGCATAAGACACGGCTTTGACGGCGCGCTCGATGATTTGTTCGGGCGTGGAGTTGAACTTGAACTTGATGTGCAATGGCGACGTGCCAATGCCCGTGTGAATGCGGCCACGCTTCGCAAATTTGAGCGAGTCAATCGCAATATCGATGTCGCGTTCCTGCGCACGCGTCAAGGCACTGATGATCGGCTTGGTCACCACTTTCGAGATTTCCATGACCGACTTGAAATCGCCGGGGCTGGACATCGGGAAACCGGCTTCAAGCACATCCACGCCCAGCAGCTCCAATTCCTTGGCGATCTCGATTTTTTCAATCGTGTTCAGCTGGCTGCCCGGGACTTGTTCTCCGTCGCGCAAGGTGGTGTCAAATATGACGAGTTTTTCTTTGGCTGCTGCGGTCATTATATTGCTCCTTTGCTTGATTCTGGTCGTTATGATAACTGAATGCTGAATACTTTTCGCCCTGCCCTTGCCTGAGTTGGCATGAGCGCGGTACGGCACGAATTGTGGAAGTAGGGAGAGTTAGCGCGCGTTAGCGAGCTAGTAGCAGAGATAGCAGCACGCCTTGGATCGGGCTGCTGCTTGAATCGGTAGCGGGAATGTGGGTGGTCTTGAACATACGGTGACACTATATGCCTATTCCGGGAAACCCGCAACCGAGGTGCTAAAACACACTCTCTCCCACCCGTTTTTGCTTGCTCTCCCAGCACACTTTAGCCCTGGCCAGTTTCCTTGATGTCGACATCTTCCGGCTTGGTTTGAACGATGCTGACGGGTTTGCCTTTGGCCAAGTGCCAAAAATAGATCAGATACCCCGACAGACCGTACAAGAGAAACAGTCCAAACATGACTTTAGGCGGGTCGCTCATGATCAGGACAAAAACCAGCACGATCACGAATACGGCAATGAAGGGAACCGATTTTCGGAAATTGATGTCCTTAAAACTGTAGAAGGGGACATTCGTGACCATGGTCAGTCCTGCGAAGAGCGTGAGCGCCCAGGAAAGCCAGCAGAAATTGGCGCCCGCAAAATGCATGTCATCCATCATGAGCACAAAGCCGGCCACAATGGCCGCGGCCGCCGGGCTGGGCAAGCCCTGGAAGTAACGTTTGTCCACGACGGCGATATTGGTGTTGAAGCGGGCCAGTCGTAACGCCGCACCGGCGCAATAAATGAAGGCGGCCATCCAGCCCAGCTTCCCCATGCCTTTGAGCGACCACTCGTAAATGACCAGCGCGGGGGCGGCGCCGAAAGACACCATGTCGGACAGGCTGTCGTACTGCGCGCCAAATTCGCTTTGCGTGCGCGTCAGTCGGGCCACGCGGCCATCCAGACTGTCCAGCACCATGCCCACAAAAATAGCAATGGTCGCGTTATCGAAGCGGTGGTTCATGGCCATCACGATGGCGAAGAAACCGCAAAACAGCGCCGCTGTTGTGAAAGCATTCGGCAAGAGATAGATGCCGCGTCTGCGTAAAGAGGTTGGTTGACGTGTCATGGGTGTCGTTGCGGGCGTTGTGTTTTCCGGTTGGGGGGCGGACATATATCAGAGTTCCGCCAAAATGGTTTCGGTCGCTGATACCTTGTCGCCCACCGTGACTTTGGGGGTGGCAGTGGTCGGCAGGTACACGTCGACGCGCGAACCAAAACGAATAAAACCATAACGCTGACCGCGGTGCATCACATCGCCCGGTTTGACGTAGCAGAGAATGCGACGCGCAATTAATCCCGCCACTTGCACGAAGGAGACGCTGACGCCATTCGGCGTCATAACCGAGACCGCATTGCGCTCGTTTTCGGTCGAGGCTTTATCAAACGCGGCGTTGACGAATTTCCCGGGGAGTATTGCACGTCTTGAATCGTGCCATCGACCGGCATGCGGTTGGAATGCACGTTAAAGACATTCATGAACACGCTGATCTTGAGCGTTTCATTGCCGGAAAACGGATCGGGGGCTTTTTCGATGACCACAATCCGGCCATCTGCAGGCGAGAGGACGGCTTTGGAATTAAACGGGATGACACGCGGCGGATCGCGGAAAAACTGCAGCACAAACAGAGCGATGATCCAGAGCGGGATAGACCACCATCCGCAAAAATAGTGGACAACGACGGCCAAAAGTACGGCAATAAACAGGAAAGGCCAGCCTTCGCGGGCAATGAGGGGGTGCGGATAGTTGTTCAAGGTTGCTCCGGGTGCAATAAAGCTGTTAGGTATGAAACAGCATTATATGTGTTCTTCAGCAGGAATATTCTGTCCTGCGCAAGATGAATTCCATCAAACCACATTTTATGGTCACATCCTTTTAGAGTAAGCCTGTTTTGGCGAAAATGACCGTCTGAATCGTCCATTTTTCAGTCAAACGGGAAGTCGAGCCTGCATCGTCTTCAGACGTTCGGCATGACCTTCCTGCGATCTCTCGCGAAGCGCTGAACGGTTTTTACGAGATTCCCTGCCAATTATTTCGTCAACTTGTAAAGACCGATCAATTCCGTGTAGGCCAGTACATGTCCTTCAATGCGGGCCAGAACTTCGGTTTTTGTGGGCGCGTGCATGTCGGGTAGCACGGTATCGACGGCATACAGTTTGTGGAAATAGCGGTGTGTGCCAACGGGCGGGCAGGGGCCATTGTATCCAACATTTTTGCGATCATTGATACCGATCAAGGTGCCTTGTGGCAGTTCAACATCCGTCACACCAGCGAGCAAACGACCGGCGACGGGCGGCAGGTTGTAGAGCACCCAATGAACCCAGGTCATTTTGGGGGCAGCCGGATCGGGGGCGTCCGGGTCATCCACAATCAGCACCAGACTTTTCGTACCAGGCGGCGGCGCGTTCCAGGCCAGCGGCGGCGAAATGTTTTTCCCTTCGCAAGTGTGTTCGGGGGGGAGGGTAGTGTTGTGTCGGAATGCAGGGGAGGTGAGCGAGAGCGACATGAAGCGCGTCCTTTCTTCAGTGAGGCGTTGAGCGGTCATGGGGATTGACCCAATCATAGCGGAAAATTCTTGCGATAAGCGATAATAGACAATGCCAATAATATGGGGGGGGAAATGTCCAAGTTCAGGCGATCATGGTGGAGTGTTCTGGTCCTCGTCGCCAGTTTTTTGCTGGCCTCGTGTGCGACGACCGACCGATCCGTCGATACCGTGACGGTCTCGCTGGTCAGTTTTAACGATTTTCACGGCAATCTTTTGCCCCCCGATACGGGTGCCGTCGTTGATGATCCCGAAACGGGCCAGTCGGTCAGAGTCCCGGCGGGCGGTATCGCGTACTTATCCACGCTGGTCAAGCAATTGAAAGCCCAAAATCCCGGCAACACGCTTGTTGTGGCGGCGGGCGACTTGATCAGCGGATCGCCGCAGGTATCGGGCATGTTTCACGATGAGCCGACGATTGATGCACTGAACATGATGGGGCTGGACGTGTCGGCTGTGGGTAATCACGAATTCGATCGCGGCAAGGAGGAATTGCTGCGCATGCAGTATGGCGGTTGTCATCCGAAATCGGCAGACGGAACGCGCGGCATCGTCGGCGTGGATACCTGCATGAACAAAGGGAAGTTCGGTGGCGCGACATTCCGCTATCTGGCGGCCAACGTGATCGATCAAAAAACGGGTAAGACCTTGTTCTTGCCCTATGTGATCCGCACGGTGGGTGGCGTGAAAATCGGGTTCATTGGCGTGACCCTCAAGGAAACGCCTGCCGCCGTCATTCCGTCAGGTGTCGTTGGCCTGAAATTTGAAGATGAAGCCAAGACAATTAACCAACTGGTTCCGGTGTTGCAACAACAGGGTGTGGATGTCATTGTGGTGCTGATGCACCAAGGGGCAGCCACGGCGGCGGAAGTGGTGAATGACAAATCCTGTCCCGGATTCAATGGCGATGCGCTCAAGATCATCGACCGCATGGACGCTGCGGTGAACGTCGTGATTACCGGTCATACCCACGAAGAATTTATTTGCGAACGATACGGAAAATTGGTCACGCAAGCCGGTCATTACGGACGGTTGGTAACCAAGATCGATATTGTGCTCAACGAAAAGACGCGGCAAATAATCGACATGGACGCGACCAACCATGTCACGGTCAATGACACGATGGCTCGAGATGCCAACAAGCAGCCGGTGCCTTTGCCCGAGCCGTATGAGATGCTGACCAAAGATCCCGTGATGGACAAGCTGGTGCAGCGTTACGCCAAGCTGACGGAAAAACGCGCGAAAGTGGTGGTGGCGAATATCGGCGGACCTTTCGATCGCAAGCAGAATGCCGCTGGGGAAAGCACGCTGGCCGCCATGCTGGCCGATGCCTATCTGGATGTCACCGCCCAGGCTTCCTATGGGGCGAACGCGGCGAAAATCGCCTTCGTCAATCCCGGTGGCATTCGCAGCGATTTGACCGCCAGCCTGAAAGTGACGAATGGCCATCTGTATCGCGTGCATCCCTTCGGCAACAATATGGTGACAATGAATTTGACCGGCGATCAGATTCGTCGCGTGCTGGAGCAGCAATGGGAAAGTCCGCAACCGGAAGGCGGACGGGTGTTGGGCGTATCGGCAGGGTTTACCTACATATGGGATGCTAACCGTCCGGCACGCGCAGCGCCGGGTCACGGAAATCGCATCGTGGCCGGTTCGATGAAGTTGCATGGTCAGCCGATTGATCCGCACAAGTCTTATCGCGTTACCGTCAACGCTTTCATGTCATCGGGTGGCGACAATTTCACCGTCTTTACGGAGGGAAAAAAGCTTCAGGATGGTGCGGTGGATCTGGATGCCTTAACGACGTATCTGCGGGCGAAACAGCCGCTGTCGCCTCCTGTACTTAACCGTATTCAACGCTTGAATTGAAAAGGCGAATTTGTATTAGAATTCCGTTCCCTCATCAATGAACCGTTTGTTAAGTAAGGAGTAAAAACATGTCAGGACATGGTTTTCACGTACACGGGCCGCATGATCACGAAGTGGAGCACGTGGCGCATGGCGGCGACGCCTTTTCCAGCCGGATTGCGGTGATGACCGCTATTCTGGCCACCATTGGCGCTTTGTTTGGTTATATGGGAGGCGCGACCCAAGCGGATGCGGCGATGTTCAAGAACAATGCCGCGATCAAGAAAACGGAAGCCTCCAACCAGTGGAACTACTATCAGGCCAAGTCGAACAAGCAGAATCTTGCGGAGCTGGCGATGGTATTGCCGGGGGTGAGCAAGACCAAGTATAAAGAAGAAGTGGATCGCTACAAGGCAGAAAAGACGGCGATCAAGGCTGATGCCGAAAAACTCGAAGCGGCATCGCATGATTTTGACGTGAAATCAGACAAGAGCATGCATGAGCATCACCGCTGGGCACAGGCCACCACGGCGATTCAGGTGGCAATTGCGCTGGCCGCCATCACTTTGCTGACGCGCAAGAAGTGGCTGAACTACGGTTCCTACGGTGTGGGGATTGTGGGGGTGATACTGGGCATACTCGCGGCATTGCACATATAACCGTCTTCTGCTGAAGCCGATAACCGCTGCATGGCCTTGTTCTCGACGCCAGCAGGAAGCCGGAAAAGGACGCAGCATTTATTGCTGTGCCAGGCGATATAAAAAACGGGGTCAAGCGACCCCGTTTTTTATTGAGACGTGATTGGCTCGTTTATTTTTCGAGCGTAAACCCCTGCTTGATCGCGACAGGTTTGGTGGTCGGGTTGTAAATGACCTTGTAACGCCTTGCCGTATTCTCTGTCCACGATTGCCCATCCGTGCGGCCCAGCGATTTCCAGTAATCCATCAATTCCGTGTTGTATGCCGCAATGGTGGTCTTGTCCGGCACACCGTGCCATTGCTCATCGTGGCGGAAAGTATTGCCCGGCAAACGCGGCTTGAGCGGCGGTTCGGAAGCGAAGTGGCCGATGCAGCAACCGATGAAGGGGAAGGTCAGCGGCGGCAGCCCGAGCAAATCGATCATGCCTTGCAGGCTGTTACGAATGCCGCCGATCATCACGGCGCCCAGACCGAGTGCGCGCGCGGCAGCGGAGAGTGTTGTGACGACGATGCCGGCATCCAGTGCGCCGACAGCGAAACCTTCCAGGCTCTCCTGAATGACTTGCTTTCCCCCCGCAAACTCAACGGCGGCTTGCGTCTTGGCAAAGTCCGCCACGACGCAGATGAAAACCGGCGCTTTGGCCACCCATTCCTGATTGCCGGCGAACGCCGCAATTTTTGCGCGCTTGGCCGGGTCGCGCACGACGATGAGCGAGCTCACTTGCGCGTGGATTGATGACGGCGCGCGCTGTGCTGCGGCGATGATGGCATCCAGATCGGCATCGCTCACGGGTTGGTCCGTGAAGTCGCGATAGCTGCGGTGAGTCATCAATAAATTCAGGGCGGGGTTCATACGGGCGCTCCGTTTGGAAGAAAAGAGAAAGGAATATTTTATATCGCGAGCCCTATTTTGGCAGATAAAGATGGGTATCGGCGATAATGTTTCCACTCCTGTTGAATGGTATTTATGGACACTCAAAAATTGTTTGACATTCACGAATCCGAAATCGAACTTACCGCCGTTCGTGCCCAGGGTGCGGGCGGACAAAACGTGAACAAGGTGTCGAGTGCAGTGCATTTGCGCTTCGATGTTGCGGCCTCCTCCTTGCCTGATGAGATCAAGCAGCGCCTGCTGGCTTTGCACGATCATCGGATCACCAAGGAGGGTGTGGTGATCATCAAGGCGCAGACGTTTCGTATGCAGGACAAGAATCGGGAAGCTGCAGTGCGCCGTTTACATGATTTGGTGGCGAGCGTTGCGGTCGTGCCACCGGAACGGCGTCCGACAAAACCGACATACGCTTCGCGGAAAAAGCGGCTGGAAAAAAAGATGCAGCGCGGTCAGGTTAAAGCGATGCGTGGGAAAGTGCAGGCGTAAGCAATTTATTTCGACCGAAGAAGCTGCTCGACTTCTTCGTCTTCCACCTGATTGAAGCTTTGGTAAAACTGTCCCACTGCGTGGAAGTTGGAGGGCGCATAAAGGCAGATAACTACATCGGCCAATTCCCGGATTTTTTCCAGACTGTCTGGTGCGGCAACAGGCACAGCGCAAATCAGTTTGGCCGGATGCTGTTCACGCAGCGCATGCAGTGCAGCGATCATGGTGGCCCCGGTGGCCAGGCCATCGTCCACAATGATGACGATGCGCCCGGCGGGATCGACGGGGTTTTTCAATGGCGTGTATTGTGCGCGGCGCTGACGGATGGCGTCCATCTGCTTGTTTTTTTCCCGTTCAATGTGCTGCGCACTGACACCGATCATCATGGCATCGGGCGAAAGGTACACCCATCCGCTTTCGTCAATGGCGCCGATGGCATATTCGGGGCTGTAGGGGGCGCCCAGTTTGCGTGACAGCACGACATCCAGCTCGCCATGGAGGCTGTCGGCGATGATTTTTCCCATCGGGACAGCGCCGCGCGGGATGGCGAGAACCAATGGGTTTTGGTCTCGGTAGGATTGCAAGGCCTCTGTCAATTGCCTGGCAGCATCGCTACGGTCGATAAAGAGGGGTTGGGAAAACATGGTTGCATGGCTGGGCGTGTCATTACCGGAAATTCTATGCGTCAATCGCGCAGGAGCCTTGATGACAGTCAAGAGATGAGTGCGGATTCCGAAGAACATGATGATTCATTTTGTGCCATCATACGGACACCATGCCGGAAACCCTACAACAAAAAATTGACTTTCTTTCACACCCGTCAAATTACCCAGACAAAACGACGGCGGTCGAGCTTATCGAAACGCATATGTCCTGGGTGTTTTTGACGGATCAGTTTGTCTACAAGCTCAAGAAGCCGGCGGTTTACGATCATCTTGATTTCAGCACCCTCCAGGCACGTTGGCATAACTGCGAAGAGGAGGTGCGACTGAACCGGCGACTGGCGGCGAATGTCTATTTAAATGTCCTGCCATTGGTAAGAAACGCAAGTGGACAGTTCGAGGTGGCTGGTGTCGGGGAAATTGCGGAATGGTTGGTCAAAATGCGTCGCTTGCCGTCGGCGTTGGCCTTGGACAAATGCATCCGCAACGGCAATACTCCCGAGCAGCCTTTTATACGATTGGCCGAAAAACTGGGGCGATTCTACCTGGGATGCCAATCCGAAAAAATGCAACCTCGCGAATACCGGGAACGCTGCACGCGCAACATCATTAACGCGATTGCCGAGCTTGCCTCCGCACAGCATTTGATTCCGATGGACATCGTTCAGGCGATCTTTCGGAAGCTTCATGCTTTCCAGCGCGAGAATATCGACATGCTCGATCGACGCGTCCTCGACGGCAAAATTGTGGAAGGACATGGCGATTTACGCGCAGAACACGTGTATCTGGAAACCGAACCGATGATCGTGGATTGCTTGGAATTCTCGAAAGAGTTGCGCACCGTTGATGCCATTTCCGATATCGCCTTTCTCGCGCTGGATTGCGAGCGTCTCGGGGGGCTCCAGGCGGGACAGCAATTGCTCAGGCGTTATTGCGCCGTGACAGGGGATGATCCCTCTCAGGACATGATTCACTTTTACCAGACCTCTCATGCTTTGTCGCGTGCATGGCTGGCGCTGCGACATTTGCAGGAGCCGCAGTACCAAAATGATCCCAAGTGGCAGGAACAAGCGAAGGAATGGCTGCGTCTGGCGGTGACGCATGCCGGACTGATGGGCAAGTGAGATCACCGCTTCTTCCGAGCGCGCTTCAGGATTTCACACACGATCTCACGCACGGCCGTGGATGAGCTGAATCGCTTCCGCGAATAACGGCGCACAATCCAGCACTTGCAATTTTTGACGCGCCGTTTCATCCGTGACACGGAACGAAGAAACCGAGTTGGTGACAAGGGTGCCATCCAGTGCTTCTCCGGACAAAACGGCATTTGCACCTTCCACAAACAAGCCGTGAGTTGCCAAGGCCAGCACGCGTTTGGCGCCACGTTCACGGCAGACTTTCGCCACGCGCGCGATGGTGCCGCCGGTGCTGATCAAGTCGTCGATGATGATCGCGATTTTTCCTTCGATCTCACCAATGACCATCTCTCCGCTGACGATGCCTTTGGCCCGATATTTTTCGGCAAACCCAGCGTGAATCGGTTTTTGCAGCGATGCGCTCAGCACTTGCCGGAAGCGTTCAGCGCGCTTGATGCCACCCGCATCCGGTGAGACGACAATGACGTCTTCATTCGCAAGCATCGGGAGCAGATGATTGACGAAGATCGGATTGGCTTCAAGGTGTTCGGTGCGGCAGCGAAAAGCGTTTTGATAGGCGGCCAGATTATGCACATCCAGCGTGACGATGCGATCCGTGCCGACCGATTCAAACATGCGAGCAACATATTGAGTTGTGACCGGATCGTCCGGCTGGGTCTTCCGGTCTTTTCTTGCGTAGCAGAGGTAAGGCGTCAGGGCCGTGACGCTGGCAGCGCCCGCATCCTTGAGCGCGCCGATGAAAAACAACAGTCGCGTCAGTTTGTCATTCGCGCTTTGATGGTTATCGCCATAGAGGGATTGAATGACAAAGACGTTTCGCTGTCGGACGGTTGAGATGGGTCTGGCCTTGTGCTCGCCATCCTCGAATTCGCGCTCCTCGTGTTCGGACAGTGTTAGCCCAAGGTGTTGGCAGACCTGCGTGCCGAAATCGTGGCTGGCGCGCAAGGCAAAAATAATGGGGGCGCTGGGATTTTTTTCGGATTCCATAAAGCCTTATCCATAACGGCTGTTGATAAGAGCCACCATACCACCGTATGGAAAGGGAGCTTTGCGCAAGCGCATGCTTCGGTGGTGGGATCCTGCAACATTCCCGGAACCGTCTTACAATGCAAATTCCTTCCAATAAGCCTTGAATAACCGAAAGGAGTCACCATGGAGCACACCCTTCCCTCCTTGCCTTATGCAATGGATGCGCTGCAGCCGCACATTTCCAAAGAAACCCTGGAATTCCACTACGGCAAACATCATCAAGCCTATGTGACCAATCTGAATAACCTGATCAAAGGCACGCCGTTTGAAAATGCAACGCTGGAAGATATTGTCAAAAAATCTTCGGGTGGTGTATTCAACAATGCGGCGCAAGTGTGGAATCACACGTTCTTCTGGAACTGCCTGAAACCCAATGGCGGCGGCACGCCGAGTGGCGGACTGCTCGCGGCGATCAACGCGAAATGGGGTTCCTTCGATAATTTCAAAGCTGAGTTCACCAAATCCTGCGTCGGCAATTTCGGTTCGGGCTGGACGTGGCTGGTCAAGGAGCCGTCCGGTTCCTTGTACATAGAAAACACGTCAAATGCTGCGACGCCGCTCACGGGACTCGACAAGCCGTTGTTGACCTGCGATGTGTGGGAACATGCCTACTACATCGATTATCGCAATCTACGTGCGAAGTTCGTGGAGAATTTCTGGCAAATCGTGAACTGGGATTTTGTGGCGAAGAATTTTGGGTAATTAAGTTTCTCGACCTCACCAGAGAAAGGGCGATATAAGCGTATCGCCCTTTCTTTTTATCCATTATGGTATGCAGAGTCGATATGGCATATGTCCACTGTGGAGGCGGGTTGTTTCCTTCGTGCGCGTTGAAACTGAGGTGCTTCAACATTGTTCTTTATAATGGCGCATTTTAGATATTGGCTCACCAAGCGTGTTGACTATGTGTTATCAGAAGTCTTGCCATGAAGGTTAATCCATTCAAGCTTTTCCAGACAAGCCAGAGCGATCCCGTATTGGCGGCGCAGGAATTCTACGAAAAGGTGTTTTCGCCCAAGCTGGAATTGGCCGTGTTCTTCTGCTCCAGCAACTATGATCTCGAAGCGCTGGCTCGAGAGATACACAGATTGTTCGCGGACGTTCTGGTTGTTGGTTGCACGACGGCGGGAGAAATTGGACCGGCAGGTATTCTGCGATCAGGGTTGGTTGGGGTTGGCTTTCCGGCAGGAAGCTGCAAAGTCGTGAGTGGCCTGATTAGTAACCTCAAAGACTTTGACATTCCCCAAGGGTATGCTTTTGCCCAGGGCTTGCTGCAGCAACTGGAGCGGTCAGAGCCGAATGCCAGTTCAGCCAACAGCTTTGCATTCACATTGATTGATGGCTTGTCCATACGCGAGGAAGTCGTCGCGCACACCTTGCAAATGGGGTTGGACAGAATACCGATCGTTGGCGGTTCCGCCGCAGACGACCACAAAATTTCTCAGACATACGTATACCATGGGGGGAAGTTCCATACGAAGAGTGCCGTCCTAACGATCATAACGACACACTTGCCCTTCAAATTGTTTCATACGCAGCATATTGTTTCGACGGACAAGCGTATGGTGGTTACGGAAGCGGATGCATCCAGACGGATCGTCAAAGAAATCGATGGCTTCCTTGCGGCAGAGGCCTATGCACAGGCGATCGGCATGGATATTCGCGACCTGAATTCGGAAGTGTTTGCGGCTAATCCCGTGGTGGTGGTGCTTGACGGTCAGGAATATGTTCGGACTATTCAAAAGGTGAATGAGGATGGATCGCTGACTTTTTTCTGTGCTATTGATGAAGGAATCGTATTCCGGTTAGCCAAGCCTGGGAATTTAAAGCGCTCGCTCAGTGAGATGTATCAAACCATTCGACAGGAAATTGGTCAGCCGCACGTCACGCTGACGTTCGATTGTTTTGAGCGGGCGCTTGATGCCGAACGGCGTGGCGACCAGGACGCGATTATTCAGTTCTTCCGCGAAAATAACGCAGTGGGGTTTTATACCTACGGGGAGCAGTTCAAGGGGGTGCACCTCAACCAGACGATGACAGGGGTTGCCATTGGCGAGAGGCGGCATGAGCAATGGCCGGGGAAAAAAGCATGAATGCCCAGGACGACACGGAAGCTTTACGGGCTGAAAATGCACGCCTTAAAAAAACGGTTAAGGTCTTGATGGATAGGGCGGAGCGTCAGGTGAGTTCGGAGCAGTCCGGCTTTAACCTCTTCCAGACGATGGTCGTTCTGGAAGAACAGGTTCGTCGTCGGACGGAAGCGTTGGAGACCCTCCTGAGAGAGAATGAGTACGTTACACGTGCGTTGGGGGTTTCGGAGGAAAAGTATCGTGCCCTGGTAACGAATTCGCTGGTCGGCATTGGCGTCTTTGAATCTGGAAAAATCGTTTTCGCCAATGAAAAAATGGTAGACATCTTCGGTTACAGCACGGATGAACTGTTGTTGATCGATCCCATCGAACTGGTGGCCAAAGGCGACCGCGCGGTTTTTGTTCTGCGCTTGGGTAAAGCAATGGCAGGTGAAAATAATGGTGGCAGTTTTATTTATCGCGGTGTCACCCAGAGTGGTCAGGAAGTGTTTGTCGAGATGCTGAGCAAACGTGTTCAAAACGGCGAAAGGCTTTCCCTGATTTTTACGTGTATGGATATTACTGAGCGGGTGAAAGCAGAAAAAAAAATCAAGGCGCTCAACCAGAAGCTACGAGATATGTCGATTCGCGACGATCTGACAGGTTTGTACAATCGTCGTTATCTCGACGAAATGTTTGCAAGGGAGCTGGCGCGAGCAAAGCGACATAGCTCATCATTGAGTATCATCATGGTTGACATCGACCATTTCAAGGCGGTCAACGACACCTACGGACACCTTGTTGGTGATCGGATTCTTAGATTGTGTGGCGACATGATTTCTGGAAACGCTCGGGGAAGTGACATTTGCTGCCGATACGGTGGCGAAGAATTTTTGCTGGTTTGCCCGGACATGACCGAAGAAACAGCGTTTGGACGAGCGGAAAAATTGCGATCTGCAATGGAAGTGTGCGGCTTTGTTGTGGACAATGAGCAGGTTCAAGTTTCGGCCTCATTTGGGATTGCTGTCTTCCCGGAGCATGGCGACTCGCTAGAGAAGCTGATTAAAGCAGCAGACGATGCTCTCTATTACGCGAAAGAGGACGGACGCAACCGGGTGTGCAGTTATTCCCAGAAATAATGAGCGGATGGGGATGAAGTCGATCAATCTTGAAAATTGCGAGACACCCTGCATTGCCATTCATCAAGATGCTTTTACCAGCCCCGCCAACTTGTACCCGACCTGCAATTCCGTCAGCAGGTATTGGGGTTGCGCCGGATGGTCTTCCAGCTTCTGACGCAGATTGCCCATGAAAATCCGCAGATAGTGACTGCGTTCCGTATGATCCGGCCCCCACGTGTCGACAAGTAGTTGACGATGCGTGAGCACGCGACCGTGACCTTTGATGAGTGCCGAAAGCAAACGAAATTCCGTTGGCGTCAGATGGACCGCCTCGCCTTTTTTGCGTACTTCATGCGTGCTCAGGTTGACTGTCACATCGCCAAACGCGACTTTGCTGGAAGCCTCACCGGAACCGCTCAGGGAGACGCGGCGTAGTTGCGCGCGAATGCGGGCCAATAATTCCGGAACGCCGAAGGGCTTGATCAGGTAGTCGTCGGCACCGGCATCCAATGCCGCGACCTTTTCCGTTTCACGGTCTCGCGCAGAAAGCACGATGATCGGCATACCGGACCAGTTGCGCAGTTCGCGTATCAATGATTTGCCATCGGCATCCGGCAAGCCCAAGTCGACGATGACCAAATCCGGTTGTCGGCTGGCTGCTTCGATCAATCCCCGTTTTGCATTTTCTGCTTCGAATACCGTGAAGCCTTCGTCTTCCAAGGCAATGCGGATGAAGCGGCGGATGTTCTCGTCGTCTTCAATGATCAAAATGCGTTGACTGCTCATTCCCTCTCCTGCTTGGGCAACTCGGTTGCCGGTAAGGCAAATCGGAACTGTGCGCCCCCTTCCGGTTTGTTCGCAGCAGTGATTCTACCGCCATGCGCTTCCACGATGATACGGCACAGCGCCAGACCGATGCCGACGCCGGGAACAGTACGCTCAACTTCGCCGCGGGTGAAGGCATCAAACAGTTTGGTGTGATCGTCGAATGGCAATCCCGGGCCATTGTCTTCGATGGTGACGACGATTTCGCGATTGGAGAGGGTAGCCGAAATGCTGATGACCGAACCGGACGGGGTGTGTTTTGCGGCATTATCCAGCAGGTTGACGAAAACTCTTTCAATTAGCATCGCATCCATTTCTACCAGCGGCAAATCGGATGGCACGGATGTCTCGACGCGATGGTGCGCCAATACGTGTTTGAGTTGATGCAGGGCGCTGCCGATGACTTCCTCAATCGATTGCCAATCCTTGCGTAGTTGCACGCCGCTGGTCTGAAGTCGTGCCATATCCAGCAGGTTGGTGACCAGACGGGACATTTGTTCGGCTTCTTTGCGGACGGCGGTCACCAACTCGTCGCGTATCGCGTGTGGCGGATCGCGTTCCAATGTGCTGGCCATACCGACGATGGCGGTCAATGGCGTTTTCAAATCGTGCGACACGGCTGCCAGCAAGGCGTTTCTCAAACGTTCGCCTTCCATCTGAACGAGCGTGTCTTGCGCGACTTCAACATAATGAATGCGTTCCAGTGCCAGCGCGATTTGCGAGGTGCAGGCATCCAGCAAACGGCGCTCTTCCGGTTCTTGAAAAATGTCGATTCGTTCTGGCATCAGTGCCAGTACGCCGCGCGTGCGCATCGGTGCTTTGAGGGGAAGATAGCGAGCGGTTGCTGCCGCGAGCGTTTTCGTTCCCGATCCGGCTTCCTGTTGATGATCGTAAACCCATTGCGCGACGCTCTCGTCGAGCGAATCACCGTGTACGACGCGCATGCGATCGCGTCTGTCGGGGAGCAATATGCCAATCTTTGCCTGGAAGAGTGTTTCGAGATTACGGATCGTTATTTCGAGAATTTGTTCTTGCTGCAAGGCGCCGGACAGTTCCCGCGCAAGATTGGATAGCGCGGTCGCGCGCCTTTCGCGATGGCTGGCGACGTGGGTTTCAAAACGCATCATGGCGACCAGTTGTCCGATGATTAGCGCGACGACCAGCATGATGGCGAATGTCAGGATGTATTGCGTATCGTTGACGGTAATCGTATACAGTGGCGGCACGAAAAAGAAATCAAAACAGGCTACAGCCAGAAACGCGGCCCAGGCGCCCGGCCCGCGCCCGTAACGCAAGGAGACCAGCACGACCGTCAGCAAAAACACCATGATGACATTAGCCTGATCGAAGACTCGCAGTAACGCTTCCGCCAGTGCGGTTGTTCCAAGGCAGGCAAGCGTCGCCCAGATATAGTCGGTGAAAGATGAGCTTCCGTGCGTATTGCGATTGGTTCGCGCAAGCGGTTTGCTTTCGCCAAGCCCGATCAAAATTACCGTCAGGTCGGGTTGCGATTCGGCGAGTTTCTCGGCTGTGCCGGTGAAGTGTTGATGGAATCGCGAGCGCTTCTTTCGTCCCATCACCAATTGGGTCGCATTTCGGCTTCGTGCGTAAGATGCCAGGGCTTCGACGATATTGGCACCGGGGATTGTGGCGGTTTCTGCGCCAAGTTGTTCGGCTAGTTTGAGCGAATCGAGCGCCTGGCGGCGTTGGTGTCTCGCCGTGCTCTCGCGTCTGTCCACATGCACGGCAATCCAGTCTGTTTGCAGTTTGGCGGCGAGCCTAGCCGTTTCACGAACGATGCGTTCTCCACCAGGGCCTTCGCCGACGCAGGCGATGAGTCGATCCTTCGCGCGCCAGAGTGCGCTGATGGCACGGTCTTCCCGGTAGGCACGCATTTGCGCATCTACGCGATCCGCCGTTCGACGCAATGCCAGCTCGCGCAGCGCGATGAGATTGCCCTTCCTGAAAAAATTCTTGGCGGCGCGGGCGGCTGCATCGGGCACATAGACCTTGCCCGCAGCCAGACGCGAAAGCAGTTCGTCCGGCGGCAAATCGACGAGCGATACTTCGTCGGCGTGGTCGAACACATGATCGGGAACCGTTTCGCGCACCTTGATGCCGGTGATACCGGAGACGATATCGTTCAGGCTGTCCAGGTGTTGCACGTTCAATGCGGTGTACACATCGATGCCGGCCTCCAGCAATTCTTCAACGTCTTGCCAGCGTTTGACGTGTATGCTGCCTTCGAGGTTCGAATGGGCCAATTCATCAACGATGATCAATTCCGGATGGGCGGACAGCGCGGCCTGCACATCAAATTCCGGAATGGTCTTGCCCTTGTATTCGAGCATGCGAGAGGGAAGGATGGGCAGCTTGTCCAGCAAGACGGCTGTCTCTGCGCGGCCATGCGTTTCAACGATACCGATCAACACATTGTTGCCTTCGCTTTGCTTTTGGCGCGCCGCTTGCAACATTGCATAGGTTTTTCCGACGCCTGCGCAGGCGCCGAAAAAAATCTTCAGCTTGCCGCGCGCAGCAGCCTTTTCATCTTCCTTGATGGTGTCGAGCAGACGATCAGGATCGGGACGTTCTGGCAGCATGGCACACCTATCTGGAGAGGGGCGAGGTCGTCATTTTGTCAAGCGCAAGATTAAGCTTGAGCACGTTGATGCGCTCCTGACCGAAGAGATCGACATCAGGGGCTTCGATATGTCGCTGGATCAGTTTGTGCAGGTCTTCCATTGTCAGCCCACGCTCACGCGCCACTCTCTGGGCTTGATAATACACCGCTTGTGGTGAAAGGTGTGGATCCAGTCCGCTGCCGGATGCCGTGACCAGTTCGACCGGCACTTCTTCTGACGATTGCTGGTTGGCGTTTTTCAATGCATGTACACGTTCCTTGACGTTTTCGATCAATGCCGGATTCAACGGCCCGTGGTTGCTGCCGCCGGAGGCCATCGCATTATTGGGAAAAGGTGCGGTGGCGGAAGGGCGGCTCCAGAAATATTGCGATGAAGCGAATGTCTGACCGATCAGCGCGCTGCCGACAATCTTGCCGTCTATTTCGATGAGGCTGCCGTTGGCTTGATGTGGAAAGGTGAGTTGAGCCATGCCGGTTATCGCCAGTGGATAAACCAGCCCGGAGAGGATGGCCAGTATCGAAAAGAGAATCAGTGCAGGACGAATCAGGGTAAACATGCGGTCTCCTTGCTTTATGCGATGCCAGTCCATCCCAGCAGCATGTCGATGAACTTGATGCCGATGAAAGGAACGATTAATCCGCCCAGGCCGTAAATCAGCAGATTGCGGCGCAGTAGCAAACCGGCAGGCAGGGCGCGATAGGTGACGCCTTTCAAGGCCAAAGGAATCAGGAACACGATGATCAAGGCGTTGAATATCACCGCCGAGAGGATGGCCGATGTCGGGCTGTGCAATCCCATGATGTCGAGCACGCCCAGTTGCGGATAGGTCACCACAAAAATGGCGGGGATGATCGCAAAGTATTTGGCCACATCGTTTGCGATGGAAAATGTCGTCAGGGCGCCGCGCGTCATCAGCATTTGCTTGCCAGTTTCGACGATCTCGATCAATTTCGTTGGATTGCTGTCGAGATCGACCATGTTGCCCGCTTCTTTCGCGGCCTGGGTGCCGCTGTTCATCGCGACGGCGACGTCCGCTTGCGCCAGCGCGGGCGCGTCGTTGGTGCCGTCTCCCGTCATGGCGACCAGTTTGCCTTCTGCCTGAATATCCCGGATCAGTTTGAGTTTGTCTTCCGGTCGTGCTTCAGCCAGAAAATCATCGACACCCGCTTCGGCGGCAATGGCGGCAGCCGTCAGGCGATTGTCGCCGGTGATCATGATGGTCTTGATGCCCATCTGACGCAGTTCGGCAAAGCGTTCCTTGATGCCGCCTTTGACGACGTCTTTCAATTCGATGACGCCGAGCACGTTGAGACCGTCGGCGACCACCAGCGGCGTTCCGCCGCGCAGGGAGACTTCTTCGACCATGTGCACGACGGGCGGCGGGAATGATCCGCCCAATCCCATCACATGTTGCTTGATCGCTTCGGCTGCGCCTTTGCGGATTTGTCGTTCGCCGATGTCGACGCCGCTCATGCGCGTTTGCGCCGTGAAGGGGATGAACTTCGCATCATGCACGTCCTGTCCGCGCAAGCCATGCATTTCCTTGGCGAGGACAACGATGGATCGGCCTTCCGGCGTTTCGTCGGCCAGTGAAGCCAGTTGCGCCGCTGTGGCCAGATCGTGTTCGTTTATCCCAGGCGCGCTCAGGAATGTTGCCGCTTGTCGGTTGCCCAGCGTGATGGTGCCTGTTTTATCCAGCAACAGAACGTCGACGTCACCTGCCGCTTCAACTGCGCGGCCCGATGTGGCAATGACGTTGGCTTGCATCATACGGCTCATGCCGGCGACACCGATAGCGGAGAGCAAACCGCCGATGGTGGTGGGAATCAGGCAGACAAGCAGGGCAACGAGTGCAGTGACCGACACTGGCGCACCTGTGCCGGAAGCCTTGGCACTGAAAATGGAAAACGGCAGGAGCGTGGTGCAGACGAAGAGAAATATCAGCGTGAGCGCCACCAGCAAAATGGTGAGTGCAATTTCATTGGGGGTCTTGCCGCGCTTGGCGCCTTCAACCATGGCGATCATGCGATCCAGAAAAGCTTCGCCGGGATTGGCCGTCACGCGCACGATCAGCCAGTCTGAGAGCACGCGCGTTCCGCCTGTGACTGCAGAAAAATCGCCACCCGATTCGCGGATGACCGGTGCCGATTCGCCTGTGATTGCGGATTCATCCACCGAGGCTACGCCTTCGATGACTTCGCCGTCAGCCGGAATGGTTTCGTTTGCGGCAATCATGACGTAATCCCCGGTGCGCAAACTGTTCGAATCCAGAATCGTGACGTGAGATGTCGGATCGTGTGAAGCAAGCTTTCGCGCAAAAACATTTTTGCGTGCGCCACGCAATGCGGCAGCTTGCGCCTTGCCCCTGCCTTCGGCCAATGCCTCGGCAAAATTGGCGAACAGCACCGTGAACCACAACCATGCGGAAATGCCGAGGATGAATCCTGCATGAGCTTCACCGTTTCCGAACAGTGCATGAATACCTAACACCGTGGTCAGCACACTGCCCACCCAGACGACCAGCATGACGGGATTGCGCCATTGGGCCAGCGGCGACAGTCGAAGCAAGGCGTCAACCATCGCCGGTTTCAAAATGTTCGACTCCAGCAAAGGCAGAGATTTTGCATTAGTCATGTCGATCTCCTTATCGCAAAGACGCGAACAATTGCAGGTGTTCGGCTACCGGACCAAGCGCCAGCGCGGGAATGTAAGTCAGCGCACCCACAACAATGACCGCGCCGATGAGCAAGACGACGAAGAGCATGCCGTGCGTGGGCATGGTGCCGCCCGACGCGGGCAGTCGCTGTTTGGCGGCTAGGCTGCCGGCAATGGCTAATACCGGGACGATGACGCCGAAGCGGCCAAACCACATGACGATGCCTAACAAGACGTTGTAAAACGGCGTGTCCACCGTCAATCCGGCAAACGCGGAACCGTTATTGTTCGTGGTCGACGAGAGTGCGTACAACACTTCGGAAAATCCATGTGCGCCGGGATTGCCCAGTCCTGCGTGGCCTGCTTCCGTCATCAATGCGACGGCACTGCCGCATAAAACCAGAAAGGGAGTGATCAAAATGGCGATGGAGACCATTTTCATTTCGAAACTGCCGATTTTCTTGCCGAGATATTCCGGCGTGCGACCGACCATCAAACCGGCAAGAAACACGGCCAGAATGGCAAACACCAGCATGCCGTACAAGCCGGAACCGACGCCGCCGAATACGACTTCGCCCAATTGCATGAGCCACATCGTTGCACCGCCACCCAGCGGCATGAAACTGTCGTGCATGGCGTTGACTGCGCCGCAACTGGCTGCCGTGGTGATTGTGGCGAACAAGGCGGATTGCAGAATGCCGAAACGCACTTCCTTGCCTTCCATGTTGCCAGCGAGGTGTTCAACGCCCAGTGCGGCAATCTGCGGGTTGGCCTGACCCTCGGACCAATAGACGACGACAAACATCAGCACAAATAAAACCGTCATGGCGGCCAATATGGCGAGGCCTTGCCGTATATCACCGACCATGTGTCCGAACATGAATATCAGCGCAGCCGGAATCAGGAAGATGGAAAGCATCTGGGCAAAATTGGTGAGCGGTGTCGGATTTTCAAAAGGATGGGCGGAGTTGGCATTAAAAAAGCCGCCGCCATTTGTGCCCAGCATCTTGATGGCGTCTTGCGACGCAACCGGCCCCATCGGCAGCGTTTGGCTGTCGACCTGTTTTTCCTGAAGCATGGGTTTTCCCGCGCCATCTTTTTGCGTTTCCTGATAACGGATTTTCTCGATTAATGGCACTGTCTTCGGCGCATCCAGATTCTGAATGACGCCTTGACTCACCAGGAACAAGGAAAAAATACAGGAGAGCGGAAGCAGCAGCCACACATTGGCGCGGGTAAGATCCAGCCAAGCATTGCCGATGCCGGTTGAGGTGCGACGAACGAATCCGCGCACGAAAGCCACGGCGACGGCAATCCCGGTAGCTGCCGAGAGAAAATTCTGTGTGGTCAGGCCAAGCATTTGCGTCAAATGCCCCATCGTGGATTCGCCACCGTATCCTTGCCAATTGGTGTTGGTGACGAAGGAAAGGGCGGTGTTGAATGCCGAATGCGACGAAACGGCCGACATGCCAGCGGGATTAAGTGGCAAGACGCCTTGCATGCGTTGCAGCGCGTATAAAGCCAGCACGCCAATGGCATTGAACACGATGAGGGTCAGTGCATAACGCGACCAGTGCATCTCTTCCTCTGGCGAGACGCCCAGCACGCGCAACAAGCCATTTTCTGTTTTTGAGATCCACGTCCAGCGCGCAGCAAGCCTGCCTTCAAATAGCGAACGCATATATATGCCCAGCGGCCAGGACAGCGCAAACAAAACGGTGAGGTAGAGAACAATGTGTATGACGGCGGACTGGTTCATGTCATGTCCTCTGCATGAAACAGCGCGTAAAGCAGGTAGCCCAGGAGGCCGACAACCGTCAGACCGGCCAGCCAGTAAATCCATGCATGATCAGCGCCCATGTTGACGACCCTCCAGGCGATGGCAGACAGCGACCAGTGTTGCCGTCAAAGCGGTGATTGCGACAATTGCCGCAAGCATTACCAGATCCATGATTGACCTCCCTATACATGACAGCGCCTGAAAAGCAGGTGAGCAGCGCATGACCACATACTAGGAAAGCAGTGATAAATATGGGGTAGTGATTTAATCTATGGATATAAAGATGGCGTAAATTTTAATGAAATTTTTTCCTGGGGGTCTATTGCCGAAAGTGCGCATAGGAATGCGGCAACAACATGCCATTTCGATCACTGATGCCGCAAGACATGTGATATGTTTGAAGTCACCATTTTCATTTATAAAGCCCAACGTGATGCAAGATTGCTTACTTGTCACGATATGAGGGGAAAGGTGGAATTGCGTATTTAAAATATTGCATGAGGATGTTGTGATTACTCAACGTGCTGATGAAAGAATGTATGTATATTCTCCCTACATCTCCTAGAATTTTTTCAAATAAATCAGAGATCGGGGTTGTGCTTGGCAAATGATATCTTCAGCGAGTTGAGCGTTCCTCTCGTAACCCGCTCCCTAGGGCGTTGGTTAGTCGTCGCTACCATCTCATGTAATTTGCTTGTCATCGGCTACAGTTTGGTCAGTCTCGTTGACGGTCGTGCACAGACCGAGCATTGGGCTGAAGTTCAGGTTCAGAACATGTCGAATGCGATTAGTCGAGGGATCGCCAACAATATCGACAAAGTGAATCAATCCGTGCGTACGATCAAGTACGAGATGGAACGGCAACTCAAGACGGGAAAAATTGATCGTTCTTCCTTACTGGACATTATTGGCCAACAAAAAGAGTCTATTGCGGATATTACCGGTGTTCGTGTCATCAGTGCAGACGGGGATTCCATGGTGGGGCATATGGAGAGGGCAAACCCTGATGCCGACATTGCAAGACAAGAATATTTCACCTATTTGAAGCAGACTCGAGGCGATAGTTTCATCTATTCCAAACCGAACAACGCTTCTCAAGCGGGGCATTCCGTATTTTCCGTTGCATACCGGGTTAACTATCCTGATGGCCGATTTGCGGGTATGGTTATGGCAGATATGACGATCGATCACTTCAAGAAGTTGATGCTGAATTTCGACATGGGAAAGAACGGTGTGTTGGTGTTGCGTGATCGTGATTTGAGCATGTTCTTGAGAATTCCTGAGACATCATCTGGCAAAGATTCTGGCCTGGGTACAACACCACCGACGTCGACCTTGCATAAACTGGTTGCGAGTGGTGCGACATCCGGCACTTACCGTGCCGTTGCAGCCTATGACGGTGCGCATCGAATTTTTTCATACCAAAAGCTTCCGAACGCGCCCATGTATGTCATTGCGGGGCTGGCTGAAGATGATTATCTGGCGCAGTGGCGCCGTGATTTATGGGAAACGGTGGCCTTTCTGCTGACGTTTGCGACAGTCACTGCATTGATTGGCTGGTTGCTGTACCGTACGTGGCGACAGCAAGTTGCTGCAACAGAAGCACTGAAACAAGGTCACGAATCGTTGACGCAATTGCTGACGCAATTGCACGCCAGCCAGCATGAAATTGAGCGTTTGGCATTCCATGACAAACTGACCGGTTTGCCAAACCGTGTGATGTTGGTCGAGCAGATGAATCATGCCATGAGCCAGGCAGAGCATAGTGGAGAACTGCTTGGCGTTTGTTATCTGGACATTGATGGATTCAAGACGATTAATGATGTTTGGGGTCATCACATAGGTGATGCGGCATTAGTCGAAATAGCTTCGCGCTTGAGTGTCAACATGCGTCCGGGCGATTGTGTGGCGCGCTTGGGGGGGGATGAATTTGTTCTTCTTCTCAAAAACATGAAGCATTACGCAGCAATTGAGCAGGAGGTGATGCGGACGCTGGAGGTGATATCCCAGCCGGTCAATGTGGGCAATACGGACACGCAACTCACGGCAAGCATCGGCATCTCCATCTATCCAGATGACATCGAAGATGCAGACACATTGATACGCCGCGCGGATCAGGCGATGTACATTGCCAAGCGTTCAGGCAAGAATCAGTTTCACGTTTTTGACTCTGAAGCGGATCGCGTATGGCGCGAACAGCACGATCTCATGCAGCGTATTGATCGGGCGTTGAAGGGCGACGAGCTCAGATTGTATTACCAACCCAAGGTAGACATGCTGCATGGCAAGGTGATTGGTGCAGAGGCGCTGATACGTTGGGAGCATCCGACGCGCGGATTGCTTGGCCCTGCGGAATTCTTGCCTGTGATAGAGAATACGCAGCTTGCTATCAGTCTGGGAGAATGGGTCATTAGGCGTGCATTGAGTCAGATGATGGAGTGGTCTGTCAAAGGGCTGGTTCTGCCGGTCAGCGTCAACGTATCTGCTTTCCACTTACAGCATTCGAATTTTGTTCAACGTTTATCGGGTTTGTTGTCCGAACACCCAAATGTCGATCCAAAATGTCTTCAGATCGAAATTCTGGAAACCAGCGACATGGAAGATATTGATGTTGTGAGAAACGTTATTTCTGCATGTGGCAAACTGGGCGTCACTTTCGCACTGGACGACTTTGGAACGGGGTATTCGTCGCTTACGTTCTTCCGCAGTTTGCCGACAGACCAATTAAAAATCGATCGTTCATTTGTTCGGGATATGCTCAATAATCCTTCGGATTACGCACTCATAGAAAGCGTTGTGAAATTGGCGCAAACTTTTGAGCGACAGGTCATTGCCGAAGGTGTGGAAACGCAAGAGCAGGGATTATCTTTATTGCAGTTGGGGTGCAGGTTGGGGCAAGGCTACGGCATCGCACGCCCGATGCCACCTGAGGAAATGATTGATTGGGTCGCCAACTGGAAGGTGCCGCAGTTGTGGCGTGAGTTTGCCCAAGGATCTTAATCGCTCGCGAAAAAAGTCAACGGTGGGTAACGTCGATTAACTTTTGATAATTGAGTCTTCTCGCAAGATCAAAAAAGAAATGGCGATACCAGCGTATCGCCATTTTGCTTCACGAAGTTTTCGTTAAGCCAATTTCAGCAACTTGTCGCTACGTGCGCGAACTTCGTTGTAAGTTGCGGCGCTGCTTTGTAATGCATTGATGCGTGCGGGAACGATGTCTGCGAATTTGATACCCCATTCTGCTCTACGTGAAGCAAAGCAGCGTTCGATTAGATCGATCATGACCGACACGCTGACGGACGCACCCGGGGATGCGCCGAGCAGTGCGGTCATGGAGCCATCTGCCGCGGCAACGACTTCAGTGCCGAATTGCAGGATGCCGCCTTTCTTGGCATCTTTCTTGATGATCTGCACGCGCTGCCCGGCAATTTCCAGTCGCCAGTCTGCCGGATCCAGCGTCGGGTAGAAATTGCGCAAGGATTCCAGACGCTTGGCATGCGACTGCAACACTTCTTTGATCAGATAAACCGTCAGATCGGTGTTGTCGCGCGCGACGGCCAGCATCGGCCAGAGATTGTCAGGACGAACGGAAAACGGCAGATCGAAAATGGAACCGTCTTTCAGGAACTTGGTGGTGAAGCAGGCGTAAGGGCCGAACATCAGCGAGGCTTTGCCGTTGATGACGCGGTTGTCGAGATGCGGCACTGACATGGGCGGTGCGCCGACGGCTGCGCGACTGTAAACCTTTGCGCCGTGCTGTTTGATGACATCCGGATTGTCGCAACGCAGCCATTGGCCGCCGACGGGGAAGCCGCCGAAGCCTTTGCCTTCGGGGATGCCTGACATTTGCAACAGCGGCAGTGCACCTCCACCGGCACCGAGAAACACGAATCGCGACAGCACCGTACGTTTTTCGCCTGTGGCCAGATTCTTGATGGTGACACGCCAGCCTTTGTCGGCGCGTTCGATGCCAACCACTTTTTGTTTGAAGTGAATGGCGGTGCCGCTTTGTTTGCCGAGATGCGCCAGCAATTGCGACGTCAGTTTTCCGAAATCGACATCGGTGCCGTATGCGGCGTAAGTGGCGGCGATGCGCTCATCCGATTGGCGCCCTTGCATCATCAGCGGCATCCACTTTGCCAGCGTGGCGTGATCTTCGGAGAATTCCATTCCGGCGAAAGCGTGATGTTTTGTCAGCGCGGCATGGCGTGTGTGCAGATAGGCGATGTCTTTTTCGCCTGCGACGTAACTCAGGTGCGGCGTCTTGTTGATAAAGTCCGGCGAACTGAACGCGCCTTTGGCCACCAGATAAGACCAGAACTGTTTGGATTCTTCAAACTGGCAATTGATGCGCACGGCGCGCTGATTGTCGATGGAACCGTCAGCGGCTTCCGGCGTGTAATTCAGTTCGCACAGCCCGGCGTGACCGGTGCCCGCATTGTTCCAGGGGTCGGAGCTTTCTTGCGCCTCGGCGGCTTTTTGTTCGACCACTTCCAGATGAAGACCGGGGTCGAGTTCTTTCAGCAGGACGGCGAGGGTGGCGCTCATCACGCCTGCGCCGACCAATAAGGCGTCCAGTGTCGTTTCGTTGTTTGTCATTTAAAACTTCTCCTGGATGTTCAGGATGTCATAGTCATGGGGGAGTTGAATCGCGTTTCATGTGCCCGGCGGGTGTCAAAAAGTCGATGGAGACTTTGAGGGCTGCGTATTTTGACAGCAATTTTTAAGGATCGCCACAGAAATTTTCCTGATTGCGAGAGGGCTACTGCGAACTATAACAGGGTGGTTCAATGGCCATCTCAGCTTGCTGTCGGAGTGTTTCACGCGGGAAACACCAGGGAATTTTTGGACTCGTCTGTTTTGTTGCCTTCTTGGTGCGAAGGCGATTTGTACATGAAAAAACACAGTGTGGTGAATGCAATGCATATCGTATTTGTCACCAAGGAGATAAAATGGAGGCGCATTCTTTACTGAAAAGTGCATAATGGGCTATTTCAAACAAATTTCAACGTTTGTCTCTGTTGTCAATCTGGGCAGTCTTTCGGCTGCTGCACGTCAAGAAGAAGTCGTCCCGGCCGTCATCGGTCGGCGCCTGGATGCTTTGGAAGAGCGACTGGGTGTCAAATTGCTGGTTCGGACGACGCGCAGCATTGCGCTGACGCAGGAAGGCGGTGCTTTTTATGACGATTCGCAACGCATCTTGCAGGAATTGCAGGATGCGGAGGCCGCCGTTGCTCGCGATAACACCACTGTTGGCGGACATTTGCATTTACTGGCCCCCGCGACGTTTGGCCGCCGATATATTGCGCCGCATATTGCGGCTTTCCAGCAACAGCAGCCGGATTTGAGGATTACGCTGGATTTGTCGGACCGAGTCGTGGATTTGGTGCGCGAACGGATCGATTGCGCGATTCGCATTTCCGAACTGGAGGATTCCTCGATGGTGGCGGTTCGGCTGGCCGAAATTGCGCGCGTCGTAGTGGCGGCCCCTGCTTATCTGACGCGCCGAGGGGTGCCGCAAACGCCTGAAGATCTGGATCATCACGATTGCCTCTTGTTAATGGGGGATAGCCAGAGTCGCGGGTGGATTTTCAAGGTGGATGGCGCACCACTATATAAAAGGGTACGCGGGAACCTCGAATGCTCCGACGGAAACGTATTGCATGAATGGGTGCTGGGAGGGTTGGGGGTGGCTTGGCGGCCTTTGTGGGAAGTTAAAGAGGATCTGGCTCAAGGACGCTTGGTGCAGTTGCTGGGATCTTACACACCCTCCGATGATCCGGTTTATGCCGTGTTGGCCCAGCGCAAGTACATGCCAAGCCGTGTGCGCCTGTTCATTGAGTTTTTGCGGACGGTTTATGCCCAAAAGGGATATTGGGATTGAACGTGTTTGCGCACAGCCTGGGACGATGGTCTTTTGATATTCCCGAGAGGTTTGTTGAAGGGAAGCAAATAATTTGGCACAATGCACTATTTAAGCCCAAAACCTGCCTAGCAGGTTTTTGAATTTGGTAATCGGAATCTGCTGCCGGAAACGGGCGGATGCCCCCTGCCGGAGAAAACGCATGATCCTTGGAATTGACGTGGGCGGAACCCACACCGATTCGGTACTGATGCAGAATCGGAAAATCATCCGCAAGTCGAAAGTCTTGACGGATAAAAGCAACCTCCTCAAATCGGTTACCCAAGCGACGGAAGCTGTCGCCAAACCAGAAGACATCAAACAACTCAAACGCATCGTGCTGAGCACGACCATCACCACGAATGCCGTGGCACAGAATCAGCTCGATCCGGTGGGCATGATCGTGATGAGCGGTCCTGGCGTATCGCACAAGGATTTGCCACTCAGCAGTCGCGCGGTCTTTGTTTCGGGTTACATGAATCACCGTGGCCTGGAAGCGGATTCGGTGGATGAAAAAGAAATTGAAGTCCTGCAGGAAGAATTCGCGAAAAAGAAAATCGATCACATCGGCATCGTCGGAAAATTCTCCACGCGCAGCCCGGTGCATGAACTCAAGATCAAATCGTTCTTCGACAAGCAGGCTAAGCATGTGACGCTGGGACATCAATTGTCCGGCACACTGAATTTTCCGCGCCGTATTTCCACGGCTTATCTGAATGAAGCCGTCTGGAGCCTGCACAACGCCATGGCCGACCAGCTTCGTGCGTACATGAAAGAACTCGGTGCGAATGTGCCGCTGTACATCCTGAAGGCGGATGGCGGCACGATTGAAGTCGAGCAATCGCGCAGTTACCCGGTGCAAACCATTCTGTCCGGTCCGGCGGCCACCATCATGGGTGTTTTGCCGTATGTGCCGACCGACAAGGATTCCATTTCCATTGACATCGGGGGCACCACCACGGATATCGCGTTGTTTGCGGATGGCGCGCCGCTGCTGGAACCGCAAGGCGTGCAGATCGAAGAACACAAAACGCTCATTCGCGGATTGCTCACGCACTCCATGGCACTGGGCGGCGACAGCCACGTGCAAGTTGTGAACAAGCAATTGCAACTGGGGCCGGAACGCAAGGGCAATGCGATGGCCTTCGATGGCCCGGTGCCGACACCGACCGACGCGCTGATTTTCCTCGGCATGGCGGATATGGGTGACAAAGCCAAGGCTGCGAAAGCGATGGAGCAAGTGGCGGCTGCGCTGGACAAGCGTCCGCAAGAAGCGGCACAGGCTATTGTGGATTTGATGGCGGAATTGATCGTTACGAAGATCAAGTCCATGATCGCCGAAATCAACAGCAAGCCGGTGTACACCATTCACGAACTGCTGGAAGGCAAGAAGATCGCGCCGAAGGAGTTGATTGTGGTCGGTGGCCCGGCGCCGTATATCGCGCAAAATGTTGGCGCACTGATCGGCCTGCCAGCAGTCGTGCCGGGTGATTCGGACGTCATCAACGCCAGCGGCGCAGCAATGGCGCGTACCACGGTCGAACTGAATTTGATGGCCGATACCGAATCCCGCACGCTGAGCATTGCCGAAGAAGGCGTGCAAGCGGATATTCCGTCACGCTTCTCGATCGATGATTTGATTGCGGTTGGCAAAGAGCGGCTGGTGGGGATTGCGCGCAAGGCAGGCGCACGCGAAGCGGATCTGGAAATTGAAGTGACGGATCAGCAAAGCTTCAATGTGATTCGAGATTATTCGACGACCGGCAAAAATATGCGGGTCCGGTTGCAGATCAAGCCCGGCTTGATCAAGCAAGAACAGGCTTGAGAGGCGCACCATGAAAAAGAAAACAGGTTTGATATTTTTCCCGGCGTTTGACTACGCGATTACGCCCACCCATCCGGAACGCGAAGAGCGTTTGCTCTATACGCAGGATCAAGTGGTTGAAGAAGGTTTGCTCGATTTCGATAACATCAAGGAATTCAAGCCGGATCTCGCCACGGCGAAAGACATCCAGCGCGTACATTTCTGCGTGCCGGGCATTGATGAAATCGTGCACAGCTCGCACTTGATCGCGGTCGGCGGTACGCTGACCGCGGCCGACAAGGTAATGACGAAGGAAGTGGACAATGCGTTCGCGCTGGTGCGGCCGTGTGGTCACCACTCGATGCGTGTAGTGCATGGCAGCCGGGGTTTCTGTACGCTGAACATGGAAGCGATCATGGTGGAATACATCCGCCACAAATACGGCATTCGCCGCATCGCGATTGTTGACACCGATTGCCACCACGGCGACGGTTCGCAGGATATTTTCTGGCACGATCCGGATATTCTTTTCATCTCCATGCACCAAGATGGCCGCACGCTGTATCCGGGTTCCGGCTTTCCGGATGAGCTTGGCGGCCCGAATGCGTTTGGTACGACGATCAATCTGCCGATGCCGCCGGGAACGTGCGAAGAAGGTTTCCTGTACGTGCTCAACGAAATCATTATGCCGATTGTGAACGAGTTCCAGCCGGAATTGATCATCAATTCTGCGGGACAGGACAATCACTATTCCGATCCGATCACGAACATGAAGTTCACGGCGCACGGTTATGCGGTGCTGAATGACACCTTGAAACCGGATATCGCGGTGCTCGAAGGTGGTTACTCCATCGAGAGCGCACTGCCGTACATCAACACGGGCATCATCCTCGCGATGGCCGGTATGGATTACAGCGAAATCAAGGAACCGGATTACGATGCAGCCGATCAGGTCCAGCCGAAGAACATCACGGCTTATCTGGAAAAGCTGAAGGAAGTGACGTTCAAGCACTGGAACAATCGTCACGAACTAAAGAAAGAAGTGTATCCGGATCGTCCGTTTCATACACGCAACGTGCAGATTTTTTACGATACCGCACGCATTCGCGAATCGATCAACGAGACTGTGCGTACCTGTAATCATTGCGGCGGCGCTGTTACCATCGAATCGCGCGCGGATACCGGCAAGAAGGGCAACATCTTCGCGGTGCAACTGCCGCGCTATTGTTGCGATGCCTGTCGCGAATGGGGCGAAGAACAGTACGAGAATGTCCCGAAAGGCAAGTACGCGCAAGTGTTCTTGCAGGATAAGGACAACGATACTTATCTCGAGAAGTAATTCCAATTTAAATCTTCCGTGGCGTTGTTGACTTCGCCCCGCCGTCAAGCCACCAATGATTTGGAATTGGAATTTTCGGTAGCACTAAAAAAAGCCTGCGCAAGCAGGCTTTTTTATGATTTCCTCTCTCACTGCGGGAGAGGGTGAGGGGGAGGGGGTAAGTGCAAGCGTGACGCTTAAATTTTGTATGTAGGCAGTTTTTTCGGAACAGCCACATTCTTCAGCGTCACATAATTCGGCAAACCGTCTTTGTATTTCGGATAGTCTTCGCCCTTAATCAATGGCAGGAGATAGGTTTTGCATTTTTCAGTAATGCCGAAGCCATCCTTGCTGATGAAATTCATCGGCATGAACTTCTCAACATTCGCGACATTCTCCAGTTTCGCCATGCCGATCTTGTACTTGTACGGTTTGTCGGAAATGCGATCGATCGTCGGCATCACGGAGTTGTAACCCTTCAATGCGAACTGCACTGCGGCTTTGCCCACTTCGTACGCCTGCTTGACGTCGGTTGCCGATGCCAGATGGCGTGCCGAGCGTTGCAGATAGTTCGCCACTGCCCAGTGCAACTTGTGACCGTAAGTTTTGTTAATCAGATCGGCGATCACCGGCGCTGCGCCACCCAGATGCACGTGGCCGAAGGCATCGACGGTGCCTTGCTCGGCGAGGAACTTGCCGTCCGGCAGTTTCACGCCTTCCGATACCACTACGGTGCAGTAGCCAAACTTCTTCACGTTGGCATCGACGCGGGCGAGGAATTTGTCTTTGTCGAAGGTGATTTCCGGGAACAGAATCACCATCGGAATGTCGTGATCAACCAGCAGGCCGCTTGCCGCGGCAATCCAGCCCGCATGACGTCCCATCACTTCGAGCACGAACACTTTGGTTGAGGTTTTAAACATTGCCTTCACGTCGAAAGATGCTTCCATCGTGGAGGTGGCAATGTATTTCGCAACCGAGCCAAAACCGGGGCAGCAATCCGTGATCGGCAAATCGTTGTCGATGGTTTTGGGCACGTGAATCGCTTGCACCGGATAGCCGAGCGTTTCGGAGAGCTTGGAAATTTTGTAGCACGTGTCAGCAGAGTCGCCGCCGCCGTTATAGAAGAAATAGCCGATGTCGTGCGCCTTGAAGACAGCAATCAGGCGTTCGTATTCGCGGTCATTGTCTTCCAGTCCTTTCAGCTTGTAACGAGCCGAACCGAATGCGCCAGACGGGGTGTAGCGCAGGGCGGCGATGTTGGAAGCGGATTCCTTGCTGGTGTCGATCAGATCTTCGGTCAATGCGCCGACGATGCCATTGCGGCCCGCGTACACTTTGCCGATTTTGTCCTTATGCTTGCGCGCGGTCTCAATGACGCCGCAGGCAGATGCGTTGATGACGGCAGTGACGCCGCCCGATTGGGCATATAAGGCATTCTTTTTCTTGGCCATGGTTCTTGTACTCTTTCAAATGCAGGATGTGGGAGATATATGTCCGATAAAGCGCTTGTCATTCTCCCATGTTTGGCAGGGAATGAGAATCCCGTTTTGTGGGTGATTTCAAAGGGAAACGGCCTTATTCAAAAGGAAAGTGAGACTGGCTGCTTCCACTCTCATAAAATCCTGTGCTATAATCGCTGTCTTCGCGGCTGTAGCTCAGCTGGATAGAGTACCTGGCTACGAACCAGGGGGTCGTGGGTTCAATTCCTGCCAGCCGCGCCAGATTTCTTATCAAGATCAACGGGTTAGTGTTAACGCACTGGCCCGTTTTTCTTTGTGTGGGTGACTTTTTTGTGACGGTGTGAGCGATGCCTGAATTGGCGTGGGCGAAAGCTGGTTCTTTGTGCCGCGACGCATGCAGCATCTCCTCAGATCACGTCCATTTTTACGTTCCGTTTCCGGGGTGTCGACCTTGGATTTCCAGAATGGCAAGCCGGTTTTCCGGACAAAAAATGGCGCAAGAAAAAGCACGGGGGCGCATCATCTGCGCCAAGTTTGCTATCATGTCGAATTCTTCAACAAACTGACGGATGTATTAGATCTTTTCTGGCCATGTTTTTTTGCTCCGTCGGATAGCCGCGCATGCCAAAGGCTTCCTTTCCCACTCGTTTTTTGTCCACGACCTTGCCAGATACGCCGGTCGCGTCGGGCTGTTTCGCTCTCACGGAAGGCTTGGGGGAGCATGCTGCTGCTTTTTCGCTGGAAGTGCTTTCCGGAGAGGATGCCCTATTGGGCCCTGACATACCGCAGTCTGACGAGGAAGCTGCAACCTTTTTTAACGCGCCCGCGCCCATCTACCTCTGCGACGAAGTCACCTCCACTTTCGCTGTCGCGCATGCCTTGGCGCAGGAAGGCAAGTTGCCTCCCTGGGGTGCCGTGCTGGCGGCGTGCCAGACCGACGGCAGAGGACAGCTTCGTAGGCGCTGGCAGTCGCCGCGCGGCAATCTGTACGTCACGTTTCGCCTGCCGGATGTCCCGATTTTTCGGACCAGCGCCGCCGCCATCTTCACGGGCGTGCTGCTGGCCAAGGCTTTTTCTCGCTTGGGTTATCCGCTCCAGCTTAAGTGGCCCAATGATTTGTTGAATCGTGAACAAGCCAAAACGGCCGGCATTTTGCTGGAAGACAGAGGGGGTATTTTGCTGGCCGGTGTGGGGGTCAATTTGCGTGTTTTGCCAGAGGCTGAGCAGCTGCGCCAGGAACATGCCACGCTCGCTGGATTGTTACAAAATTTTGATGGAAAACTTTCTCCTTTTGCACCATTTTCTCTATGGAAAACACTTGTAGGAGAGATGATTTCAGTGTACAAGGAGAGTTTTGCCGCAGGGACTGCTGAAGCCTTGCCTAGCATGGCTGACCCGTTTCTCGCATGGCAAGGTGAAGCTGTCATCGTCTCCAACGCAGACGGCTCCAAGCTTAGCGGCAGGCTGGAAGGCATCGGCCTTTCTGGCGGATTATTTTTACTGACTTCTGAAGGAAGATCGCGTGAAATCTTGAGAGGAAGTCTGGCTCGGGCGTAAGTCGCCCGAAAATGGTTTTTGTTATTGTGCCCCGCTATGTGCGGTTGATAGATAGGAGAGAGAGAGAAGCATGTCCAGGAAAACGTTTGAACAGGTTGTGCAAGAACTACGTGGAAAACCCATCCTCGTTGCCAACCGAGGGATTCCGGCCCGCCGGATTTGTCGTTCCATTCGCGAAAGTTTCGATGCGGTTCCCGTGATGACCGCCGCGGACGTCGACAAGACAGCCCCCGCAGCTTCGGCTGCGCAGGAATTGCTGCTGCTCGGCGAAAATCCGCGCGCCTACCTGGATATCGAACGCATCGTCCGTTTGGCCAAACAACGCGGCATTGTGGCGATTCACCCGGGCTGGGGCTTTGCTTCCGAAAACGAGGACTTCCCGCGCATTTGTAAAGAAGCGGGCATGATCTTCATCGGCGCCGAAGAAAAACCGATGCGCCTGCTCGGCAACAAGGTGCAAGTACGCGCACTGGCCAAGACGCTGGATATTCCGGTCGTGCCGGGTTCCGACGGCGCGGTGGACGTGCCGCTGGCGCGCGATATCGCGAAAAAAATCGGCTTCCCCATCATGCTCAAGGCAGAAGGTGGTGGCGGCGGTCGCGGCATTTTTGAAGTACACAATGAAGCAGCCATGGAAGACGCCTTCTTCAAGGCGTCCACGATGGCGCAAGCTTCCTTCGGCAACCCGCACGTGTATGTGGAAAAATTCCTGCGCGACGTGCGACACATCGAAATTCAGGTCATCGCTGACCAACACGGCAATGTTTTTGCGTTTGACGAGCGCGACTGCAGCTTGCAGCGCAACAATCAGAAGCTCATCGAAATCACCCCGTCGCCGTGGGCGAAGATCACTCCCGAACTGCGTGAAAGACTGAAAGGTTACGCACGCAAGCTGGTCAAGTCCGTGGGTTACCATTCCGTCGCCACGGTGGAATTCCTGGTCACTTCAGACGGCACGCCGTACCTCATCGAAGTCAACACCCGTTTGCAAGTCGAACACGGCATCACCGAATGCCGCTACGGCATCGACCTCGTGGAAGAACAGATCGCGGTGGCCTTCGGCAGCACGCTGCGCTTCACCGAAGAAAACACCCGTCCGCTGCACTTCGCGATGCAAGTGCGCGTGAACTGCGAAGATCCGCAAAAAGGTTTCTCGCCGAACTCCGGACTGATCAGCCGTTACGTTTCGCCGGGCGGTCTGGGCGTGCGTATCGACTCGAACCTGAGCGCCGGTTACGAATTCCCGCCGAACTACGACTCTGCCGGTGCGCTGCTCATCACCTACGCGCATGACTGGGCGAAGACCCTCGGCATCATGGAACGTGCGCTCGGCGAATATATCGTCGCTGGCGTGAAGACCACGATCCCGTTCTACCGCAAAGTGCTGAAATATCCGCTCTTCCGTCAGGGCGAATGTGATACCCGCTTCATCGCATCGCATCCGGATTTGATGGACTATGCTGACGTTGCGCGCGAATCGGAACGCACCGCGCGTTTGATCGCCGACATTTCCGCGCTCGGCTACAACCGCTTTGTGAAGCTGGGCGAATACCGCACCCGCACCACGCCGCGCATGCCGAAGTTTGCGCCGGTGTTGCCGCCGATTGCCGATGCGGTTCGCAATGCGCCCTCGCCTTATCCGCGCGGTGACAGAAAAGCACTGCTTTCCTTCATCCGCGATTCCGGCTACGTGCATTTCACTGACACCACGCTGCGCGACAACACCCAATCTAACAGCGGTAACCGTTTCCGTCTGGCAGAAGATCTGCTCGTCGCACCATATCTGGATAGCTGTAACTTCTTCTCGCTCGAAACTGCTGGCGGCGCGCATTTCCACGTCAACCTGATGGCCAACATGACATCGCCATTCCAGGAAGCCACGGAACTGAACCGCATTGCACCGAAGACGCTCAAGCAAATCCTGGTTCGCTCGACCAACGTGCTGGGTTACCGTCCGCAGCCGCGCAACGTCATGCACGCCACTGCAGAAAAGATATGTGAGGAATGTCACGTCATTCGCAGCTTCGACTTCCTGAACCACATTGAAAACATGAAGCCGTTCGCCGAAGTGGTGTTGCATAACAAGAGCGTGGTCTTCGAGCCGTCGCTTTCGCTTACCTACGGTCGCGGCTTCACGGTCGAACACTATCTGAGCGTCACCGAAGAAATTCTGCGCCAGACCGCACAAATTCTGGGAACGGATCTGAACGATGCTTCCCGTAACATCATCCTCGGCTTGAAAGACATGGCTGGCAACTGCCCGCCGCACTTCATGCGTGAGTTGGTTACGGCACTGCGCAAGCAATGGCCGGAACTGGTGCTGCACCATCACCGTCACTTCACCGATGGCCTGTTCATCCCGGCCGTCGCCGAAGCGGCCAAGGCTGGTGCGCACATCATCGACACCTCGATGGGCGCGGCCATGCGCTGGTACGGTCAGGGCGAAATTCTCTCCACCGCAGCGTATCTGGAAGAAGTCGGCCTCAAGACCAACCTGAACAAGCCGATGCTCCGCGAAGGCAACTTCGTGCTCAAGCAAATCATGCCGTACTACGACCGCTATACCGCGCCGTACTTCCAGGGCATTGACTACGATGTGGTCAGCCACGGCATGCCGGGCGGTGCCACGTCTTCTTCGCAGCAAGGTGCGTTCAATCAGGGGTACATCCACCTGTTGCCGCAGATGCTGCGCTTCCTTGCGGGTCTGCGTCAAATCGTTCACTACCATGACGTGACGCCGGGTTCGCAAATCACCTGGAACACGGCCTTCCTGGGTGTGACGGGCGCTTACCGCCGCGGCGGCACTGCAGCAGTGGAACAACTGCTCAACGTGCTGGAACACGTGGCACGCACGCCGGAGAACGAACTCTCCAAGGAAATGAAAGACGCGCGTCTGAATATCTACAAGGATTGCAACGACGCTTTCCGCGGATTGCTGCTGGGCGAATACGGCAAACTGCCGCTGGGCTTCCCGCCGGATTGGGTGTACCAAAGTGCCTTCGGTGAAACCTGGAAAGATGCCATCAGCAAGCGCACCGAGCGTTCGCCGCTGGAATCGCTCTCCGACGTGGACTTCGACGCAGAGCGCGCCGCACTGCACGCGCACCTGCACCGCGAACCCACGGAAGAAGAATTCCTGCTGTACCTGAACCACCCGGCCGACGCGCTGACCACCTTCGACTTCCGCATGAACTTCGGCAACCCGAACAACCTGCCGCTGGATGTATGGTTCGAAGGTATGCAGCCGGGCGATGAACTGAACTTCCTGGACAGCCAGGGCAAACCGCATCAACTCTCGCTCATGAGTATTCGTGCGCCGGACGAAAGCGGCATGTCTATCGTGCGTTATGTGCTGGACTCCGAAATCATGAGTACGGAAGTACAGGTCACCAAGCCGGGGGCGGGTAAGCTGAACGTTTCCAAGGCCGACCCGGACAATCCGAACCATGTGGGTGCGCCAAGTAACGGCGACCTGTGGGTGATGTACGTCAGCCCGGGGCAGGTCGTTCGCAAGGGGGACGAGCTGTTCAACATCTCCATCATGAAGCAGGAGAAAGCCGTGATCGCACCAGTGGATGGTGTCGTCAAGCGCGTACTCAAGACGGCGAACTTCAGCGAAAGCAAACAGATGGTACCGGTGCGCGAAGGCGAACTCATTGTCGAACTCGGTCCGGTCCCCGCAGTCTGCATCAATCCGGAATGCGGCAAGCCGCTCCCGGCAGACACCTTCACCTTCTGCCCGTTCTGCGGTGCAAAGGCAAAGGCCGACGCGAAGAAATAAGCCGACAAGTTTCATTGGTAAAAAACCCCACCAGAGCGATCTGGTGGGGTTTTTGTTTGAGTGCTTGTCTTTGCATTACGAATTCAACACATGAGGTCAATGCGCTAAAAAAGTGAGGGCCCCATTCCTGCCAAGAGCGTCAAATTGATGGCGGGCCAGTACTTTCTCACGGGTTCGTTTTTTTGTCGCATGACGCAGTGAGGCCTTTCCTGAATTTCGCTTCACCATCAAGTTACTCTGGCTGGCCGCCCTCTGATCAGTTTGCAAGCCAGCCTCTTCGTCATGGCGTAAATGAAGTTTACCCTCATGAATTTGATGAACATCAAAGAAGGCGAAAAATTGGATGAGATTTTTTTCGCGTCTTTGCTGGGGCGGTAGACTGTTGGATATTTGTCGAATGATGACATCAAGCAAGGCCGTATGATCAAAAACATGGGATAAAGACGCAAGTGGGGCGACAACGGATTGTTTGAGTGGACGTGCTTATTCCGAGCAGTGTGGTGGATGCTGCAGTAAGGCGCGATACGAGACCGTGGAGGGAGTATGGCTTTGTACGAGATGCGCAAGTTTGTCGCTCCGGAATTCATATTTGGTGTCGGCTCACGACGGCGTGTCGGGCATTACGCACGCAACATGATGGCAAGACGCGCCTTTGTCGTCAGCGACGCAGGCGTGATTGCAGCCGGATGGCTCAAGGACGTGTTGTCCGATCTGGCCGAGGTTGGCGTTGAGTCGGTGGTGTTCAAGGACCTCACGCCTAATCCCAAGTCGCATGAAGTGATGGCAGGCGCGGACCTGTTCGCGCGGGAACATTGCGACATTATCGTGGCGCTGGGCGGCGGCAGCGTGATTGATTGCGCCAAGGCGATTGGCATTGTGCATACCAATGGCAGTCATGTGATGGCATTCGAGGGCGTTGATTTGGTGAAAGTGCCCGGCCCACCGTTAATCTGCATTCCGACGACTTCAGGAACGGCGGCAGACATTTCGCAATTCTGCATTATCGTGAACGAAGCCGAGCGATACAAAATGGCGATCATCAGCAAAACGGTCATTCCGGATGTGGCGCTGATTGACCCGGAAACCACGCTCACCATGGATCCGTACCTCACGGCGTGCAGCGGGCTGGATGCGCTGACGCATGCCATCGAAGCATACGTGTCAACGGCTAGTTCGCCGATTGTGGATGCGCATGCGCTGGCAGCCATTCGACTGGTATCGAACAATCTTGAAAAAGCGGTGACGGTGCCGGACGATCTGTCTGCGCGAGAAAACATGTCACTGGCAAGCTTGCACGCGGGACTAGCGTTTTCCAATGCCAGCCTGGGCGCGGTGCACGCGCTGGCGCATTCGTTGGGGGGCTATCTCGATTTGCCACACGGCGAATGCAATGCCTTGCTGCTGGAGCATGTGGTGCGTTTCAACATGCCGGCTGCGACGGAACGTTATCGACAGATCGGCGAAGCGATGGAGCTGGATGTGAAAGGTGCCAGCGAACAGGATTTATCCCGACGGATTACCGAAACCCTGTCGGCCTTGCGTCAGCGCGTTGGCGTGGTTGGCGGATTAGCGATGCGTGGGGTGCGTATGACGGACATTCCCGAATTGATTACCCATGCGGTCAATGACGCTTGCATCGTCACCAACCCCAGGCACATCAATGCCACCGACGTGAAGACGATTTATGCCGAAGCTACCTGATCCGAATGACTGGGACTCGCGCAAGGCTCGCGTCATCGGCCTGGGTGAGCGTTCTTTCCACAAGAGTTACTATCCACAGCTTCGGGAGAATCTCGATCGGCTGGAGCGTTTCCGGACGTTGCTGGATTGCACGAGTGATTTTGTCGTGCTGGTAGCCTTGCCCGAGGCACGCATTGCTGATGCGAATGCCGCTTTGGGCAATTTGTTGGGCAAGCCTGTTGCAAATTTGATCGGGCAGCCGTTTGCGTCACTTGGTTTTGGAAAAGCGGGAGAAGCCCTGAACCAATTGCTTGAGGATATGGATTCCGGCGCGCAGGATGATGTGGTGAGCAGTCAGCATGTTGAGGTGGAATTGGTGCGCGGAACGGAAGGGCTCTGGCTGGAATTGACCTGTCATGCGGCCAGATTGGATGATCGTTTTTATGGTGTGATTGTCGGACGCGATGTCACCGAGCGCAAGCGCGTCCACGAGATGCTTGCTGGATTGTTGGTGGAAAAAGAAGCTTTGCTCGACAATGCCGTCATCGGCATGGCCATGCTGCGGGATCGGATCATTGTTTCGTGTAATCGCCGTTTTGAAGCGATTTTCGGTTTTCCGGATGGTGCGCTGCTTGGGCAATCTGTGCGGGCGTTATATAAAGCCGAAGAAGATTATTCCGTGACGGGCAGGGATGCTTACCGCGCCTTGAAAAGCGGACAGAATTTTGCGGCGACCGTCATGCTGGTGCGCCAGGGCGGCAATGCCTTCTGGTGCGAAGTGGCGGGGCGGGCCATCGATCCTGCGCATCCGTTGGAAGGCAGTATCTGGACGTTTACCGATGTGACGGAGCGCAAACAGGCAGAAGACCGTGCCAATTTTCTGGCGTATCACGATGCGCTGACGGGATTGCCCAATCAACTATTATTGCGAGATCGTCTGGAACAAGCCATGGCTTTTTCCAATCGCAATGGCACAAAAATCGCGCTGATCGTGATCGACTTGGATCGATTCAAGATGTTGAACGATTTTTTTGGACATCAGGCAGGCAACCGGATGTTGGTCGATATCGCATCCAGAATGGCGAAAGGGCTGCGGACGACGGACACCCTCAGCCGACAGGGCGGAGACGAATTTATCTTGCTCTTGACCGATATGGTCGAAACGGATGCCGTCGTAGGATTTTTGGGGATGTTCATGAACCAGTTGCGAGAGCCTTTTTGGGTTGACGACAACGAATTCACGGTGACCTGTTCGGCTGGCATTGCCATTTACCCTGAAGACGGTTCGGACTTCGATACCTTGCTGAAAAAATCCGACATGGCCATGTATCGCGCCAAGGATGCAGGACGTAATACCTATCGGTTTTTCAACGAAGAAATGAACAGCGAAGCGGCCGAGCTGATGACCATGCATGCCGGTCTGTGGCGGGCGCTGGAGAACAAACAGTTTGTCTTGCACTACCAGCCACAGTTTGAGATTGAAACCGGCAAGCTGGTCGGCGCCGAAGCGCTGGTGCGCTGGCAGCACCCGGAACTTGGGCTGGTATCGCCTTTGCGATTTATCCCCGTGGCCGAAGAAACTGGATTGATCGTGCCGATTGGCGACTGGGTCTTGCGGGAAGCATGTCGTGATCTTGCGCGCTGGCGAGATGCAGGTATTCGTGTTCCCGCTGTAAGCGTCAACCTTTCTGGGGTGCAGTTCAAGCGAGGCGAGATTGCGTATTCGGTTGCGCAGGCGCTTGAGGAGTCAGGCGTCGATCCACGCATGCTTGAACTTGAACTGACCGAATCGATACTGATACGCGATACCGACAATGTGCTGGCGACGGCCAAAAGGTTGAAGAACATGGGGGTCAATTTATCGATTGACGATTTTGGCACGGGTTATTCCAGTCTTTCCTATCTCAAGCGCTTCGATGTGAATAAGCTGAAAATCGATCGTTCATTTGTTCGTGACCTGGTCACAGATTCGGAAGATGCTGCGATCGTTCTGGCCATCATTCAAATGGCGCGCAGCCTCGGTCTGAAAACCATTGCCGAAGGCGTCGAGACAAAAGCGGTACTGGACATTTTGCGCACCTACGGTTGCGACGAAGCGCAAGGCTATTATTGCGGGCGCCCGATGCCGACGGATGAGTTTTTGCGCTTCTTCGTTGCGCATTCGTCTTCTCACTGTTGATGTACGGACTCTGAAAAAATTCGTCGCGTCTGCCGTTCGAAAGGCCGATTTTTCTTGCTAGCGCCTGAAACAGCGACGTTACCCTTCTCTAATGAAAAGACTAATCTTGCTGGTCGTGTCGTTAACATGGCGTATTAAAACGATTTCATCTTGACAATTGGCAACAGTTAATTGCGCCAAATGGGCTGCCTTTGGAGGCTTGTTTCGCCTTTTGATAAGGTGTGCTGCCAATACAATGGTACGAGTCTGATGTATGTCGAACCTCCTTCGGTGAGGACTTGACGCAACAAGGATTTTGCAGCGATGTTAATAACGTAGTCAGGCATCGATAATGGCGCCCCGAAATGGCGGTAAGTGGAAATCATCAAGGAAAACCTATGGGAATCTCTAACTGGAAGATAGGCAAACGATTGGGGCTGGGCTTTTTTGCGGTGCTCGCGTTATCAACGCTCGTTACTGCGATTGGCGTGATGCAAATCAAAAGCGTTTCCGACATGACGAAGGAAATGGCGCAGCAATCTGTCGTGAAGGAACGTCTGGCCAGCGATTGGGCGCGGAATATTTATGCCGCCGTGGTGCGCACGACGGCCATTGCGAAAAGCAATGACCCCGCGCTGGCGGGTTTTTTTGCAAAAGATGTTGCAGAATCTGCCACCAACACAACCGAACTCGTCAAGCAGATTGAAGCATTGCTTTCTACGGAAGAAGAAAAGAAGCTTTATGCGGAGCTATTGGAGATCAGAAAGGCTTATACAAAAAGCCGCGATGATGTTTCCAAGCTGAAGGCAGCGGGCAAGGCGGAAGAGGCCGAGGCGCATTTGGGAAAAGCTTTCATTCCGGCGGCGGATCAATACCAGAAGATGGTAACGGATTTTCTTGCGATTCAGCGAAAGAGCCTGGATGCAAAGGCAGCGGCCATAGAAGAGACCGACAAGCGAAGCCGGATTGAGCTGGTGGTGTTGGGTGCCGTCATTCTGTTGTCTGGCGTGGTGTTTGCGGTTTTCCTGACGCGTGGCATCACACGCCCGATCAGCGAAGCGGTCAAGGTTGCCGAGACGGTTGCCTCAGGCGATTTAACGAGTCGGATTGACGTGAAATCGACGGACGAGACGGGTCAACTGATGCAAGCCTTGAAGAACATGAATGACAATTTGCTGAATATTGTCAGCCAGGTGCGTTTGGGGACGGACACGATAGCGACGGCCTCGGCACAGATTGCAGCCGGTAACCAGGACTTGTCGTCGCGCACGGAAGAACAAGCCAGCTCGCTGGAAGAGACCGCTTCGTCGATGGAGCAAATGACCTCGACGGTCCGTCAGAACGGCGACAATGCCCAGCAAGCCAATCAGTTGGCCAAGACGGCTTCTGACATTGCCACCAAGGGTGGAGCGGTTGTTGCCGAAGTGGTGCAAACCATGGGCGCGATTAACGATTCATCCAAGAAAATGGCCGATATCATCAATGTGATTGATGGCATCGCTTTCCAGACCAATATTCTGGCGCTGAATGCGGCAGTGGAAGCAGCACGTGCAGGCGAGCAAGGTCGCGGTTTTGCGGTGGTGGCCACCGAAGTGCGCAATCTGGCGCAGCGTAGCGCAGGGGCGGCCCGCGAGATCAAGACCCTGATTGATGACTCGGTCAGCAAGGTGGGCGAAGGCACCAAGCTGGTGGATCAGGCTGGTTCGACGATGACGGAGATTGTCTCCAGCATTCAGCGCGTGACCGACATCATGAGCGAGATCACGGCGGCGACGCGCGAGCAGGTGGATGGCATCGAGCAAATCAACCAGGCGGTCACGCAAATGGATCAGGTGACGCAACAGAATGCTGCTCTGGTGGAAGAAGCGGCGGCAGCGGCGGAATCGATGCAAGATCAGGCCGGTAAGCTGGTGGAAGTGGTGAGTGTCTTCCGTACGGGTCAGGTGGCTTCGACGCAGGTCGCAGCGAAAGCGACGAAGGTCGTAGCGAAAGCAGCTAGCCGGATGCCGGTCAAATCTGCACCCAGACCTGCAGCGCCGGTTGTATCCGCGCCGCAGGCCGGTGCGGTTGCAACGCGTCCGGCAGCACTTCCCCCCACTGCCAAGAATGAGGAGTGGGAAGAGTTTTGAGAGATATTTTGCGACACAACCGACAAGCCAAGGCAAAAACCTTGGCTTGTTTTTTTGAGGAAGCGTTTTGTGTGAAGCAGCGAGGCTTTGTATCTGGCCTTCAATTGGGAAGGGGAGGGGATGCTTTCGTGTTTTCCCATGAGCGGACCCATTCGGGCAGTTCGTTCGGATGCATGGGGTGGCCAAAGCAATACCCTTGCGCCATCTCACAATCGACCGAGAGCAGAATTTGAGAGTGTTCCATTGCATCGACGCCTTCGGCGATCACTTCGCGCTGGAAGGCTTTGGCGAGTTGGATGACGGCTTGAACGATCGCCAAATCTTCCGCGTCTTCCCGTATGTTGCGGATGAAGCTTTGGTCGATTTTCAGGACATCAAATGGCAGGCGCTTGAGATAGACAAGTGAAGAATAACCGGTGCCAAAATCGTCCAGAGCAAAACTGACTCCCATCGCTTTGCACGCTTGCATGATCTCAAAAACTTGTGCCATGTCATTTAAACCGGTGGTTTCTGTTATCTCGAGTTGGAGACAATTCGGATCGACATCGGGGTAAGCAAAAAGGATTTCAGCCAGATTGGATGCGAAATTGTTTTGCTGGAGTTGCCGGGCGCTGATATTAACGCTTACAGGAATGCGCCACCCCATTTTGTTCCACGCCGTGAGTTGGCGGAGGGCCGCATGGAGCACCCACTCACCGATTTCTACGCCGATGAGGTGCTCTTCAATGAGGGGCATGAATGTTGAAGGTTGCAGCAAGCCTTGTTCAGGATGTTCCCAGCGGATGAGCGCTTCGACACCGATGAATTGTCCCGTTCTCAGATTGACCTTGGGTTGATAATATAAAACGAATTCCGCTTGATGGAGGGCGTGGCGGATACGTTCCATATGCTCCATCCGCGTTTTCAAGGCAACGGCCATATCGATGTCGAAGAGGTGATAGCGGTTGCCGCCAGCTTGCTTGGCCTCATACATGGCTTGATCGGCGTGCCGAAGCAATTGATCGGCGTCGACCGGATCTTGTGGGTAAATCGTTACGCCAATGCTGGTTGAACTTTGGAGTGGAATGCCGTTGATGATGACTTTGCTTGCGGCAGCCTGTAACAAACGGTCCAATACGGGTTTGCAGTCTTGCGGGTTGTCGAGGTCAACCAGCACGGCAACAAATTCGTCGCCGCCGATACGTGCCAGGGTGTCGATTTCTCGTATGGCGGCTTTCATGCGTTGCGCCAGGGCGACCAGCAATTCGTCGCCTGTCACGTGACCTAACTGATCATTCACTACCTTAAAGCCGTCTATGTCAAGATACACGACGGCGAGTGATTGCTGCTTGCGTTGACAAGCGGTAATGGCGCGTCTCAGGCGGTCGGCAAACAGCACGCGGTTTGGTAGCCCGGTCAGTGCATCGTAATGCGCCATCTGCTGAAGCTGCTTTTCGTGCAGCTTCTTCTGCGTGATATCCGTAAACAGCGCAACGTAATGTTGCGTGTTGTCGTCGCAGTCCCGCACGGCACTGATGGTAAGCAGTTCGGCGTAAGGTTGGCCATTTTTATGGCGATTCCAGATTTCACCGGTCCAGTTTCCGGTTTGCGTCAGTGTGCGCCACAGGGATTTGTAAAAAGCGGCATCGTGTTGTCCTGAGCGCAGAAGACGGGGATTTTTTCCGATGACCTCTTCGCGGTCGTATCCGGTGATGTGAGAGAAAGTTTGATTGACGTCGATAATCGTGCCGTTCGCGTCGGTAATCATGATGCCTTCTCGGGCGTGGGTAAACACGCTGGCCGCCAGTTGCAAACTCGTTTCCGTTTCTTTGAGTTTTGCGATGAGACGTTGCTGTTGCAGATTCTGGTAGGCCTTTTGAGATAACTGGTTGGCCAGCGTAAACAGCATTTGCGCAATCTTCTCGAATGTCTGTCGCGACATGGAGGGGACTTCCCGGAAGGCGGAGACGGCTTCGGTTTCATCGGCGCCGATTTCTCTGGCATAGAAGCGTATCCTTTCTTCTGACTGCGTCATGTCACGCACCTGGCCAATGAGCCAGTTCGCAATATGTTTGCCGCCGACCGATATGCCGGCGCCCGCATCCCACAATCCGCCGCTGATACAAGGCTGAACCGTTGGCCCGATGGTTGAGAACTTGCCGATGATGGCATCGGAGCGATAGCAATTGACGCATCCTTTTTCCGTTTGCCGGACGACGTCATTGCAAAATCGGGTGAAACGGCTGGGGGTGGTAAGGGGTGTGCCGTCAGGCAAGGTGATGAGGGAGGCAACGCCGGTTGCCTCGGCAAATTCATCTTGCAAGCGCTGGATATCATCTAGGCTGAACAGATCGTTGAAGGAGACATCGAGGTCAATTTCGGGCAGATCTGTTGGTGTGAGCATGAGTGTTCCGTCTTTTCTTTCCAAGGGGGACGCTGCAACGTCTAAGGTATTTTTACGGGCAGAGGATGCGTTCCTTGATGCTTCTCTAAACCCTGCGCATACGCTCAAAATAGAGCCCGAGTGCGGACAATAGACCACAAATAGTTTGGGGGTTTTTATGCGTCATGGCAAGCGGCAATTTTAAAAAGCTGCTATCTTGTATTTCATCGAACGGCAACCATGAAAAAGGAGATGACGATGAGTATCGCAATTGGAGATCGTTTGCCAGAGGGCAGACTTGCAGAATATATTGATATCGAAACACCGGGATGTACGCTGGGCCCGAACAATTTTCAGGTCGCGGATTTGGTCAAAAGCAAGAAGATTGTGATATTCGGCGTGCCAGCCGCCTTTTCGCCGACCTGTTCGGACGATCATCTTCCAGGTTACCTGAAATTGGCTGATCAGTTCAAAGCCAAAGGCGTGGATGAAATCTGGTGCGTGGCCGTGAATGATGCTTTCGTGATGGGAGCGTGGGGTCGTGAGAAAAAAGCGACGGGGATCATTCGCATGATGGGCGATGGCAGCGCTACTTTTACCAAGGCACTGGGCCTGGAACTCGATCTGACCAAGGCCGGTTTGGGCATTCGCTCCACACGTTATGCCATGCTGGTTGAAGATGGCGTCGTCAAAAAATTGAATGTCGAAAAAGGCGCCAAGCTGGAAGTGTCCGGCGCCGAAAAATTGCTGGAAGCCATGTAATTGCAAAAGGGATGCCATCCTTGAACGTGGTGGCATCCCTTAATAATTTGACGGCAGATCAGCGCGCAGCCAGTTTGGCAGCGATTTGCGCGACACGCTTTCCCTGAGCCTGTGCGACGGCAAATTCGTTGGCGCTCGGTTGACGCGATCCGTCACCATCAGTTATGGTTGAAGCACCGTAAGGCGTGCCGCCGGAAACCTCATCCATTTTCACGAGTCCCTGTTCGGAGTAGGGCACGCCGACAATCACCATGCCGTGGTGCAGGAGCGTGGTATGGAAGCTGGTGATGGTCGTTTCCTGTCCGCCGTGTTGCGTGGCGGTGCTGGTGAAGACGCTGCCAACTTTACCGATCAATGCGCCTTTCGCCCATAACCCGCCAGTTTGATCGAGAAAATTGCGCATTTGCGCGCACATGTTTCCAAAACGCGTCGGCGTACCGAAGATAATGGCATCGGCTTCGGCCAGTTTTTCTGGCGTGATGATGGGGATGTGCGCGAATTGGGTGCGCGCAGCCTTGGCACCGCTCTTTTCCAGAACGGCTTCGGGGACCAGTTCGGGCACTTGATACAGCGTGACCTCGGTTCCTGCTACAGAACGCGCCCCGCTCGCCACGGATTCTGCCATTTTGTAGACGTGTCCATACATGCTGTAAAACACGATCTGGATTTTCGTTGCCATGGTGATTCTCCCGAAAAAAGTACTGGGTTAATGTTAGGTTTTATTTTGGTGCAAAGTCTGTCTGCGAGCGCCCGAATCCATGATGGCGATCATGATCTGGGAGTGTAATATCAATTTTCGCAGAATGTTTGATTGAGGATAATCAAACCACGTTTCATGGATTACAATCCAGCGTATCTCGTCGATAGTAGTCTAACGTACTGGCGTCTGTTCGCTTCATCAATGCGGGCGCATTCACATGGCATTCGCTGTTTTTTGATATCAAAGGGAGGCAATAGCATGGGAACGAAAGGAAGAGAGATTGTTGGCGTAGATGTCGATCAACTGCTTGCATTGATGAACAAGGCCTACGCAGATGAGTGGTTGGCCTATTATCAATATTGGGTCGGTGCCAAAGTGGCGAAGGGGCGCATGCGCGGGATTATCGCCAAGGAGCTTGAAGAGCACGCGCAGGAGGAGTTAGAGCATGCAGAAAAACTCGTGGGGCGGATGATTCAGCTGGGTGGTGCGCCGCTGCTGACGCCGGAAGCCATTCTGAAAGAAACCAATTGCGGTTATGATGCGCCGACGGATCCCAATACGAAGACCTTGCTTATTCAGAACATCAAGGGCGAGCAGTGTGCCATCGAAACTTACGTCAAGTTGCTGGATTTCGTGAAGGGCAAGGATCCGATCACGGAGAAAATCATTCTCGAAATTCTGGAGGATGAAGTCGAACATGAAGAAGATTTGCAGGCCATGCTCGAAGATATGCAGACGCCTGTGAAATAACAGCAGACGTTGTTGTGGAATCGAAAGGGCCGGAGATTATTCCGGCCATTTTTCTTTGTGATGGGTCAGCGTTTCATGAACTGACTTTCGAGCATGCCGTTATGGTGTTGCACATCTTCGATCAATCTTTCGTAGCCTGTCCGCCATTGCTTGCCCGCTTCGACAAGATGCTGAAAGCGTGTGCTGACCGGATATGTGATGGCATCGGCTAATGCTGCGTCGGGATAGGTGAGTTGCTTGCCGCCGCCATAGCTCAACCAGACGGGCAGCACGCCTTCATCAATGTAACGCTGGATTGTGGCGGCGACCTGCGGCACTTCATAATCCGATTTGGATTGCATTGCAATGCACGTAATATGCGCCTGTTCAAACAGACTGCGTTCTTCGTCGTGCACGACCAGCGAAAAAATCATGCGCGATTTGTCGGGGCGCAGTTCATCCGGCATGGCGGCGTCGCGTCGCCACAGGCAATGCCAAGTGCGGCAGACGTTGGGGCGGGTTTCATAAATGCTGCAACCGCGATTGACGATGACGTGCGGACACAGTGTTTGGGCCGGTTTGATCAACCCTTTCGTGCTGATGGGCATGTACTCGCAGCACACCATACAGTCGCCGCATTGCCTGTCAGGAATGAGCGCAAAGTACTTGTCCAAAACAGTAGTGTCAGGCATGGCGTAATCCATTTTTTGGCATCAAAAAGGGTCAATGTTACGCGAAAATGCCGCGCACACCACGGATTGCGCGCTTGTCATTGACGCAGTTATTTGTGCCAAGGATAATCAGTGTTGCAATTTTATTAGCTTTCGCGGCAAATGGGTGGCAGGGGGCGGTGTGTCGGCTGCGGCAGCGCGTCTCCCCGGTTAGGCTTGCGTCGTGAGGTATCGGGGGGAGCAGGAATGAATTGCATCAAATGTGGTACGCCACGACTTTCCCGCAAGTGTCCGGCGTGTGAGCCAGGAGCCGAGGCTGCGGGGCAGGCGCGTGCGGTGGCGATACGCCCGCCAGGTGCATCGGGCGCTGCAGCAACGGCTACTTTTCAGATTATTTTGACGGGCTTGCATCCCGATGTCGAACGCGCCGCCGCGATCACGCGTCTGGCCGCCTTGTTCAAGGCGACGATGGAACAGGTGGATGCGTTGTTGGCCATTCCCGAACATGTGTTGAAAGCAGGTTTGAGCGCCGACATGGCCGTGAGATTTCAGGCCGCGATCCGGGCTGCGGGCGGCGCCTGCCACATTCAACCCGAAAAGCCTGCCTCTCCTGTTTTGTCGCGACAAGTGTCAGCCGCGGCGAAGCCTGCGCAAACAGCAGCCGATGGCGTTGCCGTGCAGCCCGTGTCGCCGTGGGTCATGTACGAGCGGCTCGATCTCGATACGGCGACATGGGAAGCGGCGATGCCGTACTACGATGCGGTGATTGCAGGCGATCTCGATGATCGCGACGCGAGCAGTGCCGGAACGCACAAGAAACATGCGCGGCGCGAAAAATATCTGGAATTGTTCCGCGAGATGCATGAAAAGAAAAAAGGCTGGCTTTCCCCGAATATTTGCGGCGTGTTCTTTGGTGTTTTCTGGTTTGCCTATCGGCGGATGTCCGTGATTGCCTACGGTTTTCTGGGTGCGAGTTTATTGATGGGAATGGTCGCCGAGCTGTATTTCGGCAAACAGATTGATCGGATGGCTTTCCCTTTTGCTTTGGTGCTGGGATTGATGGGCAACTATCTTTATTTTCTCTCGGCGAAATCGCGCATGCGATCGGCGATGTCGCTTCCTCGTGAACAGGCCATCGCCTCACTCAAGAAAGAAGGCGGAACCAGTGCCAGCGCCGTCTGGATGATCATCGTGGTTCTGCTCCTGTACGCTTTTTTTGTGCAGCCCTTCACAAGCGCTTTCGTCAAGGCGTATGCGCGTGCTTTGAGCGGAAAAAAGCCAGTGCAGGCTTCCGTTCAGAAACCTGCTGCCAAGTCTGCATCGGCAGCAGGGGACGAAGCGCATCGCAATCCCGAGGATCAATTGCAGCCGGGACAGGCACAGCATCTCAGTGTTGATGTCCTGCGCAAAATGGCCGACGGCGGTGATGTGCAGGCGCAACTGGTGCTGGGACAGCGCTATGCCAAAGGGACGGGCGTGCCGCAGGATTCGCGCGAAGCTGCCGCGTGGTATCGCAAGGCGGCGGAACAGGGTCATGCTCAAGCTCAGTCCTTGCTGGGGTTTTATTACATCAAGGGGGAGGGTGTGCCGCAAGACTATCATGAAGCCGTCGCCTGGCTGCGCAAGGCAGCCGAGCAAGGCGATGCGGGCGCGCAATACAACCTGGGCCTGATGTACAAAAAAGGCAATGGCGTGATGAAGGACGACCAGGAAGCCATGGTCTGGTTCCGCAAGGCGGCCGAACAGGGCGATCCCAAAGTGAAACCGATGGCCCAGAACAATATCGGTGTGGGATACAGCGCAGGGGAGGGTGTGCCGAAAGATCCTCAGGAAGCCGTGGCCTGGTATCGCAAGTCAGCCGAACAGGGAAACGCGACGTCGCAAGCCAATCTCGGTCATCGGTATGAATCAGGAGAAGGGGTTCCACGAGATTATCAGCAAGCGATGACGTGGTATCTGAAAGCCGCCGAACAAAACGATGCCAACGCGCAGTTCAGACTGGGCGTGATGTACGAAATGGGGCGGGGTACGCGTCCCGATGATCGCCAGGCGGCCGATTGGTACAGCAAAGCCGCTGTGCAAGGGCATGCGCAGGCGCAATACCGCTTAGGCGTGAAATATGCCAATGGACACGGCGTCGAGAAGGATATGGTGCAAGCGCTGAAATGGTTCACCTTGGCCGCGCTTTCCGTGCCGGAATCCGAACAGGCCAGAGCGCGGGCCGAATCGGAAATGTCGGCGAACCAGATTCAGCAAGCGAGAAACCTGGCGAGGGAGTCGGGGGCGCCCTCCAGCGCGACACCTTAAACAGTAGGAAAGCGCGTTGATACCGCAAGAGATGTCCGACGCGACAAAGGCTGCTATAGAAACAGGCGCTCAAACACCGTGCACATAGGCCCGTAGTCGGTTCCTCCTGTTGCACGAGAGGGGATTTACCCGCTATAGGCGCATTTTTGCTTCGCTGTTAAAATCTGAACTTCACCTCTACTAACGGTCACGCTATGTCAGGCAATACTCTCGGCACTTTGTTCACTGTCACAACTTTCGGTGAATCGCACGGCCCCGCCATCGGCTGCGTGATCGATGGCTGTCCGCCGGGCATGGTGCTGTCCGAAGCGGATATTCAGCCAGAACTGGATCGTCGACGCCCGGGCACCTCCCGTCATGTGACGCAACGGCAGGAATCCGACACGGTAAAAATTCTTTCCGGCGTCTATGACGGTCAAACGACAGGCACGCCAATCGCGTTGCTCATCGAAAATGAGGATCAACGCAGCAAGGATTACGGCAATCTGGCGGAAGTGTTTCGTCCCGGTCACGCCGATTACACCTACTGGCAAAAATATGGCGTGCGCGATCATCGCGGCGGCGGACGCTCGTCTGCGCGCTTGACCGCGCCGATTGTTGGCGCAGGTGCGATTGCCAAGAAATGGATGCGCGAGCAGTACGGTACGACGTTCCAGGGGCGCATGAGCCAGTTGGGCGACATCGTGATGCCATTTGAGTCATGGAAACATGTGGGCAATAACGCATTCTTTGCTGCAACGGGCGATGTAGCGTTGCTGGAAAAGGTTGAAGCGGCGATGGACGCGTTGCGCAAGGCTGGCGATTCGGTTGGCGCGCGCATTGAATTGCTCGTGCAAAAAGTGCCTGTTGGACTAGGTGAGCCGGTGTTTGATCGGCTGGACGCGGACATCGCCTACGCGATGATGGGTTTGAACGCGGTGAAGGGCGTGGAGATCGGCGCCGGTTTTGCGTCGGTTGCGCAAAAGGGTTCCGAGCACGGCGATGAACTGACGCCGGAAGGGTTTGTCGGCAACAATGCGGGCGGGATCCTCGGCGGGATTTCGACCGGGCAGGATATTACGGTATCGATCGCGATCAAGCCGACGTCGTCGATCCACATTCCGCGTCGTTCGATCGACAAGAGCGGCAAGCCCGTGATGGTGGAGACGCTCGGTCGTCATGACCCGTGCGTGGGCATTCGCGCGACGCCGATTGCAGAAGCGCTCTTGGCGTTGGTACTGATGGATCATGTGTTGCGGCATCGCGCGCAGTGCGCCGATGTGAAAACTGCGACGCCCAAGCTCAAATAAAAACGTGTCGCAGCGCACATGGCCTGAGCAGGCCTTCAATTTCGCTTTTTTCTTCTTCGGCTATTACGGCTTTGTCGGTGCGTTTACGCCGTATGTAAGCTTGTATTTTTCCGACATCGGTATGACGGCCATTCAGATCGGCATGCTGATGTCGGTCGCGCAGGTCATGCGGATTTTCGGGCCGAACCTGTGGGGGTGGGTGGCGGATACCACGCAGCGACGCGTGCAAGTCTTGCGTTTTACTGCCGTGGGGGCTTTGGCGTCGTTCATTGGCATTTCATTTGGCCAGAGTTTTGGGTATCTCTTCCTCGTGATGGTCGTGCTGAATCTCTTCACCAGCGCGCAAGGACCGATGTCCGAAGCCTTGATGCTGTCGGAGATGAAAGGCGATCTCACCCATTACGGCATGCTTCGGCTCTGGGGATCGGTTGGCTATATCGTGGTGGTATTGGGCGCCGGCTGGATGCTGGATGGGTTTGGCATCAAGCTGTTGCTCTTGATCGGCATCGCGCTTTTGTCTTTGGTGGTTTACGCCAGTTTTCGGTTAAAAGAAACCTTGCAGTCGTATGCCCAGAAAGAAAAGCAGTCGATGCGAGAGTTGATCAAGCGGCGCGAAATCATCGCCTTTCTTGTATCGGTTTCGCTGATGATTGCGGCGCACATGTCGCTGTATGTGTTCTTTTCGCTTTACATGGTGCAGATGGGTTACAGCAAACTGGTGATCGGTTTGATGTGGTCACTGGGTGTGATTGCCGAGATTGCGTTCTTTTTTTATCAAGCGCCGATTTTTCGCCGTTTCGGCATACAACGTTTGATGTTGTTCAGCCTCGCTGTTGGGGTTGTTCGTTTTTTGATGATCGGCTACGGTGCGGAATCGCTTTGGTTGCTGTTGCTGGCGCAGGTATTGCATGGCGTGACCTTTGCTGTCCATCATTCGTCATCCGTCATGACTTTGCAGCGCTGGTTTTCCGGGCCCTTGCAGGCGCGCGGTCAGGCACTGTTCATCAGTTCCTCGTATGGTGTCGGCGGGACGCTCGGCGGTATCGGTTTTAGTTATGTCTGGGATCATTTCAATCCACAGTCGGTGTATGTTGCGGCAGCACTGGCGACGTTGGGAGGATTGATTGCCGCACTATTCTTGTTTCGCTGGTATCCGATCAAGCATCCGGCACACAAATGAAAAAACGATTGGCCATTATTTTCTTCTTGCTCATTCTGCTGGGCGTGGGGTTTCTCTTGATGCCCCGATTTTTATACGGATTTTTTTACTATCCTGATCGGGTGGAATATACGACACCGCGCAACGCGGGTTTGGCTTACGAACCCGTGATTTTCAAAAGCGCGGATGGTACGCAGTTAAGCGGATGGTTTGTTCCTGCCAGAGGCGTACGCCATCCCCATGACGCCATGGGTACGATCATTCATATGCACGGTAACGCACGCAACATGACGGCGCACTGGCGTTATGTGGAATGGGTGCCTGATCGTGGCTACAATTTGTTCGTTTTTGATTATCGCGGCTATGGTCGGTCTGACGGCAGTCCGGGACCCAAGGGTGTGTTTGAGGATGCCATCGCGGCACTGGATTATGTACGTTCGCGCAAAGATGTTGATGCACAAAAACTGTTTGTGTTTGGCCAAAGTCTCGGCGGCATGATCGCGCTTGCTTCGTCTGGGGCGAGCCCCAAAGGAATTCGTGCCGTGGTGGTCGAGGCGCCATTTTATTCTTACACCTTGATTGCCAATGACCACGCGCCAGGTGCTGGCCTGTTTCTGAAAGATACATATTCGGCTGCGCAGTATGTTGCAAAAATTGCGCCGATTCCTCTGTTACTTATCCACGGTACGGACGATACGGTGGTACCTTATGCGCATTCAGAAAGGCTCATAGCGAAAGCCGGTAAGCCCAAGCGGCTGGAGACCATCGAAGGAGGCGCGCATAATGATGCGATGCTTGAACATATCCGCGGGTTGAAATATCGTGACTTGATGATAGCGTTTTTTGAATCCGCATTGCCCAAACGCTGATGGCATTGCTGCGTTTTGCGTTTGGCCGATTCTTGTTTTTTTCACCCCCATTCATTTGATAAACGACCATGTATAGCATGTTTTATTATCCGGATCGCGAAGAATACGATTCGCCGCACCGTGCCGGACTCGCTTTCGAGCAAGTGTATTTCAACAGCCCGGACGGTACGCGCCTGTCCGGCTGGTTTATTCCCGCAAAAGGTGTGGACAGCCCGCGTGAAGCGAAAGGGACGGTGATCCATCTGCATGGGAATGCGCAGAACATGACGGCGCATTGGAGCTTCGCAGAGTTTGTGCCCAGCCGAGGCTACAATCTGTTCACGTTCGATTATCGCGGCTTTGGTCAATCGGAAGGCCAGCCCGATCCCAAAGGGATCTTTGAGGATTCGGTTGCGGCGCTCGATTATTTGCGTTCGCGTACGGACATCGATACGGGCAAGATTTTCGTCTTCGGTCAAAGTCTGGGTGGCATGCTGGCGATTGCGGCGGCGGGCGCCAGCCCCAAAGGCATTCGCGCGGTGCTGGCAGAAGCGCCGTTCCATTCTTATAGCGCGACCGTGAAGGACAAGATGCCGAACGCAGGGTTGGTGCTGGATGACACGTACTGCGCAACGACTTATGTGGCGAAGATCGCGCCGATCCCGCTGCTTTTCATTCATGGCACGCGCGATGCAGTGGTGCCTTACTCGCATTCAGTGCGATTGATGGCAGAAGCGGGCGAGCCGAAAGAACTGGTCACGATTGAAAATGGCGATCACGTCGACGCAATGATCGATCACATTCGCGGAAGCAAGTATCAGGATCGCATGATCGCATTTTTCGATGCAGCGTTATCCGCATCTTAAGAGGATGATTTGGAAGCGGATCGCTTACAAGATATCGCTGGCGATACTCTGGTGCTGATTCCGACGACTCGCTTTTCATTCGGTTTGTGTTTCTTCTGGCGCACGACGTGCGCTTTCGACGTGCTACGGCGATGCAGTCCGGGCAAATTGAATTTGCTTTTTGCATCGATTGCACGAATTTCCGCAAAATAAGATAAGCATGTTAAAAAAATGCAAACACCTATGCCAATGACGGGTGTCGTAAGAGTTGTTTTTATCTCGTTCTTTAACTTCAATGCTTCACAAAACAACGGTTTGGCAGAATTTTTCTTCCAACGCTTCCCATTTGAGGGCATCATATTCTTTGCTTTTTTTGCAATTGATGTTTGACGGAATGATATTTAAAAGATTGTCTTTTTACCATTTTCTCAAAATCTTCCAACAGGTTCTTGTTTGAGCGCTATCGGTCCAGTCGGACACGGCAGGATGCCTATTAAAAAATAAAAAAGCGAAGATTAAAGAATCGGCGACTCGTGTTTAAAAGGCCCCCCCCACTGTTCTATCCCATGGCGTTGAAGCGCGCCATTGGGGTGATATTCACAACCCTGCTGGTTTGTGGGGTGGTGCACGCGCAAGAGATTCCGCCGACACCGTCGATTTTTTCCTTTAGCGGATTCGGAACGCTGGGTGTGGCGCACTCCAGCGAACATCATGCCGATTTTGTTGCAAGCGATTTGCAAGGAAAAGGCGCTGGCGCCAGCAACACCTGGAGTCCTTACGTCGACAGTCGGATTGGCGTGCAGTTGACAGCGCACATCACGCCAGATTGGACCGGCGTGGTGCAAGTCGTTTCAGAACAGCGGTACGACGGCGACTTTACCCCGAAGATCGAATGGGCCAACGTCAAGTACAACCTCACGCCGGACTTCAGCATCCGTGTCGGTCGTGTGGTGCTGCCGAGCTTTTTGCTTTCCGATACGCGCAAGGTCGGTTACGCCACGCCATGGGTGAGAACGCCAGCCGAGGTTTACAACCTGGTTCCCATCACGAACAGCGATGGCATCGATTTTAGCTATCGACACCAATTCGGCCCCGTCAAAAACACCACCCAGTTCATTGTTGGCGAAGGCAAGGATAGGGCGCCGAATGGGGACAAAGACAGCACCCATATCACGGGCAAGGATGGCTGGGGCGTTTTCAATACGCTGGAATACGGCAAGACGATGTTTCGCCTGTCGTATTTCCGAACCCGCTTGACGATCGATGCGACGCAGGAATTGGAACGTCAGGCAAGTGCTTATAGCTCGCAGGGTGTGGCACTGGTCGACAAATACGGTCAGACGGACAAGCCCTTTGACTTCTTCGGCATCGGCGCGAGCTACGAGGGAGATAACTGGTTCCTGATGGGGGAATACGGCCGGATCAATCCGCATTCCGGTTATGGCGAGCGCGAGGGTGGGTACGTTAGTAGCGGTTACCGTGTCGGAAAATTCACGCCCTACGTGACTTATGCGTTTGCGGACGTCAGAAGCAATACCTCCGATCCGGGTTTGAACCTGACGGGGTTCCCGCCGGTGGACGCGCAAATTACGGTGATGAATGGACAACTCAACAATATGTTGGGCAGTGCACCCGTCCAGAAAACCTATTCGATGGGAATGCGCTGGGATGGTTACAAAGACATCGCTGTCAAATTCCAGCTCGATCACAGTCGAATGGGGAGCGGTTCCTATGGCATGCTAAACAACAGGGAAACTGGCTACACGCGTGGTGGCCACTACAACTTGTTTAGCGCAACGATCGATTTTCTGTTTTGAGGTGCCGGATGACGACACTACAAAAATGGAAAAAAGCAATATTGATGGTGATGCTGATGGCAGCATGCCAGGTTATTGCGGCAGCTGACATCGTCGTTGACGTTGTGCTGGTGGTGTCCCCGAAAGCCCATGTCGCTTCGCTGACGGCAGCACAGGTGACGGATATTTTCCTGGGCAAAACGAGCACGTTCCCGAATGGTGTACGCGTCATTCCGATCGATCAACAGGAGGGGACGAGCGAGCGCGAAGCGTTCTACAAGGAGTACATCGGGAAGACCGCAGCACAGCTCAGAATTTACTGGTCAAAGATCGTGTTTACCGGAAAGGGGCATCCTCCGACGGAAGTTGCCCCGCCTGATCGGGTCAAGCGGGTCGTACGCGATAACCCGAACTACATCGGATACATCAATCGACGTGACGTGGATGCCAGTGTCAAAGTCATTTCGATTCAACGTCAGTAGCGCCGGACATGGATAGGGTAATGAGATGACCTCCCAACATTCTTCCTTTTCTGACAGGACGCTCGCGCGCTGGCAAGAGTCGTATGTTTTATTTCCAGTCTTCGCGGCGCTGTTGCTGATTTTTATCTGGGGAGGGTGCCTCCACCTCATACGCGTGGAGCAGGAGGCCATCGAGAGGAAGACCCTGGAGTCGGCTGCGGAACTGGTGGAGACTTACGAAGCGCAAATGATACGCAACCTGGTCAGCATTGATCAGGCCCTGGGAACCGTGAAATATGCGTATGAAGTGTCGGCTACCCCGGTAACGCTGACGACGCTCAAGGAACGACGTCTGTTGCCGCCGTCGATGCTGTTTACGATCAGCATATATGATGCGCAGGGTCGTCCAGTCAGCAGTACGTCGGCTGTCCCGTTGCCGCCCATCTCTGGGCTCCAATATTTCGAAGAACACCGCGCGACGCATTCGCCGATTCCGATCGTTCAGCGAATCGACGTAGGGCCGGAAGAAGCCCGTTTGCTCTTTAGTCGTCGTTTGAATGACAAAGACGGGAGGTTCATGGGCGTGGCGCAAATTTCTGTCGATCCCGCGTATTTCACCAGCGGATATGAAGCGACCCGACTGGGTGCAAAGGGCGTGCTGGCCCTGCTCAATGAAAAAGGCGAGTTCCTCGTTCGGCGGACCGGAGACGCGACGCACGTTGGCGGGATGGCGAATCATATGGTGGCGACCTCGCAGCTTGAGAAAACCACGGTGACGCTGGAAACCCACAGATGGGATGGCGAGCAACGTTATGCTGGCGTGCGACTGTTGTACGGGTTTCCCTTGTCGGTGTTAGTCGGACTCTCCAAGGCAGAGCGTTTTGCGGAATGGCAGGCGCGTGAGCGCGCTTATTTATATTGGGCCGGGCTGGCCAGTTTGCTGTTGGTGGTGGTTGCTGCCATTATGAGTCGCTATGCCTGGCAGTTGAATGAGAGCCGTCGTCGCACCCGCAAGGAACAGGAAACCTACTATGCAGCCTCCGAGGCCAGCCTAGATGCCATGTTCGTCTTGCGCAGCGTGCGCGATCCCAACGGTGATATTGCCGATTTTGTTTTGGAGAGTGCGAACAATCGTGCTGCAGTGATGTTCCGCATGCCGAAAGAGCAAATAGTAGGAAAGAAAGTATGCGAGATGTTGCCGCACTTGCGCGTGAACGGCATCTTTCAGGATCTGGTTGAGGTGGCGCTGACTGGCGAGTCGCATGAGCGAGAGTGGAAAAACGATATGCCGGCCGTTCGCGCTGTTTGGCTGCATCGGCAGGTGGTGCGCGTGGCGGGCGGCGTGATCGTCATTTTGCGTGACATCAGCGAACGCAAGCGGGCCGAAGCGAAAATTGTTCACATGGCGCACCATGATTCCTTGACGGGATTGCCGAATCGCACGCTATTGGAAGATCGCATCCAGCAAGCCATTTTGCAGGCGCAGCGCAGCGGCCATTCAGTCATGGTCGCTTTCATGGATCTGGACAACTTCAAATTCGTCAACGATTGCCTGGGACATGCCGTGGGCGATGAGTTGCTCAAGGCTGTGGCGCGACGTATTCGGCAAAATCTGCGTCAGACCGACACCATCGTGCGATTGGGGGGGGACGAGTTTGTCGTTGTGCTATCAGGTCAGCCAGCGCATACCGAGACGCTTGCCGCGACGTTTCAAAAAATCCGAACGGCGATTGCTGAGCCCCTGGTGTTAGGCGAGAACAAGATTGAAGTGACGGCCAGCATGGGCGTGGCGGTTTATCCGGACGACGGCGTCGATAGCGCGACCTTGTTGATGCATGCGGATGCTGCCATGTATCAGGCCAAGGCGCACGGACGGAACAACTGTCAGTTCTTCACCCCGGAACTGGATCGTCGCATCCGCGAAAAAATCGCTTTGCAAGACGGCTTGCGCGTTGCGCTCGCCCGCGGCGAATTCATGTTGCTGTACCAGCCGCAAGTGGAATTGCGCTACGGTCGAATCGTTGGTGTCGAAGCCTTGATTCGCTGGCGGCATCCGGCGCGTGGCATCGTGTCGTCGAAAGACTTCATTGCGTTGGCTGAGGAAACGGGTTTGATCGGTCCGATCGGCGAGTGGGTATTGCGTACGGCGTGTTTGCAGAACAAGGCGTGGCAGATGAGTGGACTGCCGCCGGTAAGCATGGCGGTCAATGTGTCGGCCCGCCAATTCACCGACTATAACTTGCTGCCCCATGTCGAGCGGGCGTTGAAAGAAAGCGAACTGGATCCGCGTTACCTGTGCCTGGAGGTGACGGAAAGTCTATTGATGCAAAATCCCGGTCACGCCATTGTTACCATGGAAAAACTGCAAGCCATGGGTGTCTCCTTGTCGATTGACGATTTCGGGACAGGGTATTCAAACTTGAGTGCGCTGCGGAGCTTTCCCTTTTCCAAGCTGAAAATTGATCAGTCGTTCATTCACAGCGTGCCGGACAGCGACGATGATTGCGCCATTGCGAAAACCGTCATTTCCCTGGGGCGCCAGATGGATATGCACATTCTGGCGGAAGGGATCGAAACCCCGGGGCAACTGGCGTTTTTGCGTGAGAGCGGCTGCAACGAGGGGCAGGGGTATCTGCTGTGTCCGCCGTCACCCCCTGAAGTCATTGCACAGTTGTTGCAATTGACGGAAGGACTCTTCACCGGGAAGTTGACCCAGCAGGGTGAATGGGATCGCGCCGAGTTGACGGTTCGTTATTAATCGTACCAGCCGGGTCAGCTTGCCAGGTAGACATGGCGTCCTTAGGCCTTCAATGGCATAATGCAAGGCTATTCGTTGAATTTCCAACCGGCATGCAAAATGGCTAAAACGCTCTATGACAAACTTTGGGAATCGCACGTCGTCACGACCGAAGAAGACGGCACGGCGGTTTTGTATATCGACCGGCACTTGCTGCACGAAGTCACCAGTCCGCAGGCTTTCGAGGGGCTGAAACTGGCGGGGCGCAAACCGTGGCGCCTGTCTGCCAATCTGATGGTCTGTGATCACAACGTGCCCACGACTTCCCGCGACAAGGGTATTGCCGATCCGATCGCGCGCCTGCAGGTCGAGACGCTGGATGCGAACGCGAAGGAATACAACATCACGTATTTCGGGATGAATGACCTGCGGCAGGGTATTGTGCATGTGATCGGGCCGGAGCAGGGTGCCACCTTGCCGGGCATGACGGTGGTATGCGGCGATTCGCACACCTCGACGCATGGCGCGTTTGGCTGCCTGGCGCATGGCATCGGCACGTCCGAAGTCGAGCACGTGCTTGCGACGCAAACGCTGCTCGCCAAGAAATCGAAATCCATGCTGGTGCAAGTCGACGGTGTTCTGCCGAACGGCGTGACGGCGAAGGATATTGTGCTGGCGGTAATCGGCAAGATCGGCACGGCGGGCGGCACAGGATTCGCTATTGAATTTGCCGGATCGGCGATTCGCAGCCTATCGATGGAAGGCCGCATGACGGTGTGCAACATGGCGATTGAGGCGGGTGCACGTTCTGGCATGGTGGCTATCGACGATATCACGATCAATTATTTGAAGAGCCGTCCGTATTCGCCGAAGGCTGATCAATGGGAAAAGGCGGTGACGTACTGGCGCACGCTGCATTCCGATCCAGGTGCGAAGTTTGACACCGTGGTGCAGATCAACGCAGCCGACATTCAGCCGCAGGTCACGTGGGGCACGTCGCCGGAAATGGTGGTGCCAATCGATGGTCGCGTACCGGATCCGGACAAGGAAAAGGATCCCGTCAAGCGCGACGCCATTGAAAAGGCGCTGGTGTACATGGGACTGACGCCCAATACACCGATGACCGACATCGCGGTGGATGTGGTGTTCATCGGTTCTTGTACCAACTCGCGAATTGAAGATTTGCGTGCGGCCGCAGCCGTGGTGCGCGGCAAGCAAAAAGCCAGGAATGTGAAGCGCGTGCTGGTGGTGCCCGGATCCGGTATCGTCAAGACACAGGCCGAGCGTGAAGGGCTGGACAAGATTTTTCAGGCTGCAGGATTTGAATGGCGTGAGCCGGGGTGCTCGATGTGTCTGGCGATGAATGACGATCGCCTCGAACCCGGTGAGCGTTGCGCGTCAACCTCGAACCGCAATTTTGAGGGGCGTCAGGGAGCGGGCAGTCGCACGCATCTGGTGTCGCCTGCAATGGCAGCAGCAGCGGGGATTGCCGGACATTTCGTGGATGTGCGCAGATTTTGATTTTTTCTCAGGAGGCTGAAATGAAAAAAATGTTTGCATTGATGATCGCACTATGCATGCTGGCAGGTTGCAATACCGTGCAAGGGTTTGGCAAGGATATTCAAAAAGTGGGTGACAAACTGGAAGGCGCAGCCAAAAAGTAAGCGTTGTTCGAAGATTGAAGTAAAGACAGGCGAATATGGATAAATTTACCGTACACGAAGGGGTGGCTGTGCCACTGGAACGGGTCAATGTTGATACCGACGCGATCATCCCCAAGCAATTCCTGAAGTCGATCAAGCGGAGCGGTTTTGGCCCGAATCTGTTTGACGAGTGGCGTTACCTCGATCATGGCGAGCCGGGCATGGATTGTGTCACGCGTCCGCTGAACATGGATTTCGTGCTGAATCAGCCGCGTTATCAGGGAGCTTCCATTCTGGTGGCGGGCAAGAATTTCGGTTGCGGTTCGTCGCGCGAACACGCGCCATGGGCGCTGCAGCAGTATGGATTCAAGGCCGTCATCGCGCCCAGTTTTGCCGACATCTTCTTCAACAATTGTTTCAAAATTGGCTTGTTGCCGATCACGCTGTCGGAAGGACAGGTGGCACATCTGTTTAACGAGATCAAGGCGTTCCCCGGCTACAAGTTGAAAGTGGATCTCGACAAGCAGGCCGTGATCGCGCCGAATGGCACCGCATACCCGTTTACCATCGATCCCTTCCGTCGTTATTGCCTGATGAACGGACTGGACGACATTGGTTTGACGCTGCGGCATGCGGACAAGATTCGTGAGTATGAAGCAAAACATATCGCAGAGCAGCCGTGGCTCGCCAATACCATTTAATTTTTTAAGTAAGTGAGGGAATAGTGAAAATCGCAATCCTGCCGGGTGACGGCATCGGCCCCGAAATCATGACCGAAGCGGTCAAGGTACTGAATGCACTGGGCGAGAAATTTGAAATGGAAACGGCGCCGGTCGGTGGCGCAGGCTATGCGGCCAGCGGCCATCCGTTACCGGAAGCCACGTTGAAACTGGCGAAGGAAGCCGATGCGATTTTGTTTGGCGCCGTCGGTGATTTTAAATACGACAACCTGGAACGGTCGCTACGTCCCGAGCAGGCGATTCTCGGCTTGCGCAAGAACCTGGAATTGTTTGCAAACTTCCGTCCGGCGATTTTGTATCCGGAACTGGCCAACGCTTCGACGCTGAAGCCTGAGGTGGTGTCCGGTCTGGACATCCTGATCGTGCGCGAATTGACTGGCGACATTTATTTTGGCCAGCCGCGTGGCATGCGTACGGCCCCCGATGGCGTCTTTAAAGGCGAACGCGAAGGGTTTGACACCATGCGGTATGCCGAAACCGAGGTGCGTCGCATCGCTCACGTCGCTTTTCAGGCGGCGCAGAAGCGCGGCAAGCGGCTGACCAGTGTGGACAAGGCGAACGTGCTGGAAACCTCGCAATTCTGGCGCAGCATCGTGATCGACGTGCACAAAGAATACAAGGATGTGTCGCTCGATCACATGTATGTGGACAACGCGGCGATGCAGCTCGTTCGCGCGCCCAAGGCATTTGATGTGATCGTAACGGGCAACATGTTTGGCGACATTCTGTCCGACGAAGCGTCGATGTTGACTGGGTCGATTGGTATGTTGCCGTCGGCTTCGCTGGACAAGAACAGCAAGGGCTTGTACGAACCCTCGCATGGTTCGGCGCCCGATATTGCGGGCAAGGGCGTTGCCAATCCGCTGGCGACCATTCTCTCGGCGGCCATGATGTTACGCTTTTCGCTCAATCGTTCGGAACAGGCGGATCGCATCGAGCGAGCAGTCAAGAAAGTGCTGGCGCAAGGCTTGCGTACTGGCGATATTTACGAAACGGGCACGAAGAAAGTTGGCACGAAGGAAATGGGCGACGCGGTGGTGGCGGCACTCTAAGAATATGTCGGCCTGACGGCCGATCTACACAAACCTCGATATTTGGGTAATGGTATGAAAACAGTCGGACTGGTCGGTTGGCGCGGAATGGTGGGTTCCGTCCTGATGCAACGCATGCAGGAAGAGGGCGATTTTGCCCTGATCGAACCGATTTTCTTCACCACATCGAACGTGGGCGGCAAGGCGCCGGCGCAAGCCAAGAATGAAAAAACGCTCAAGGATGCGAACAGCGTCGACGAACTGAAGAAGTGCGACATTATCATCACTTGCCAGGGCGGCGATTACACGACTGAGGTGTATCCCAAACTGCGCGCAGCAGGCTGGAAGGGCTTCTGGATCGACGCAGCATCGAGTCTACGCATGAACGATGGCGCCATCATTGTGCTCGATCCGGTCAATCGCGATGTCATCAAGACAGGTTTGTCGCGTGGTATCAAGGATTACATCGGCGGAAACTGCACGGTGTCGTGCATGCTGATGGGCCTGGGCGGCTTGTTCCAGCACGATCTCGTGGACTGGATGACGTCGATGACGTATCAGGCGGCCTCTGGCGGCGGCGCGCAACACATGCGCGAACTGTTGACGCAATTCGGCACCTTGAACACCGAGGTGAAGGCCTTGCTGGACGATCCGGCGTCGGCCATCCTCGAAATTGACCGCAAAGTGCTGGCGCGTCAGCATGCAATGACGGCGGAAGAAACGGCGAATTTCGGTGCGCCGCTGGGCGGTAATTTGATCCCGTGGATCGACCGCGATCTGGGTAATGGCATGTCGCGCGAAGAATGGAAAGGCGCAGCAGAGGCCAACAAGATTCTGGGTAACACCGTGATGGTGGGGGCGCGTCAGATCCCAATCGACGGATTGTGCATCCGCATTGGCGCCATGCGTTGTCACTCTCAGGCACTTACTATCAAGTTGAAGAAAGATGTGCCGCTGGATGAAATAGTCGACATCATCGCCAGCCACAACCAGTGGGTGAAGGTCGTGCCGAACACCCGCGAGGCATCCGTCCGGGATTTGACGCCTGCCGCCGTAACCGGGAATTTGACCATTCCGGTTGGGCGTTTGCGCAAGTTGATGATGGGCGGGGAGTATTTGTCGGCATTCACCGTTGGCGATCAGTTGCTCTGGGGAGCCGCCGAGCCTTTACGTCGGATGTTGCGGATAATTCTTGAGGATTAACGACTTACCGCAAATCTTTGAAGTGCTGGGTCACGTTGTTATTCAGCAACAAAAAAACCTTACTGAGTGTTGCATCATATCAAATACCACTACTTAAGCGCTTTGCCGTGCGTATCTTGCTTGCAAGTGCATGGGGCTGATGATATGTTGAAACTTCCTCAAATATTGACGGAGCGAAATATGGCTGCGCGAAGACTGTGTGGCCATCGTTTCTGACGGGTTTTTTATTTATGCCAACAAAAATGCACTCCAAAATGCGCCAATCATTCTCTGCATTCGCCTGTAAGGCATTCGCCTCGGTATTTGCCATGTTTCTTTTGGTACTTTCCAGCGCGCATGCGGCTGGATTAGGCAAATTGACCGTTCTCTCTTCTCTCGGCCATCCATTGCGTGCCGAAATTGAACTCACGGCAGTCGCTAAAGATGAGGCAGACAGCGTTGTCGTCAAGCTTGCTTCACCGGATGCCTGGCGCCAAGCCAATCTTGACTTTAATACGGCGCTCTACTCGCTGAATTTTGTCGTTGAGAAACGTGGCGACCGTCATGTGGTCAAGGTCACATCGGGTCAGGCACTCAATGAACCGTTTATCGGCATGTTGCTGGAGTTGCACTCCAACAGCGGTCGCATTACACGCGAATACACATTCTTGCTTGATCCGGCGGAAATGCGCAGCACGCCTGCGGTTCTGACACCGCCGGTACCGGTGCAGCCTGTTGTGGCGGCTAAAACGGAAAAGCCTGTTGAAGCGCCCAAGAAAACGGACGCACCTGCGAAGCCAGAAGGTGCGAAACCTGTAGCGAAAACGGCACAGGCCGCAGCGCCGAAACCGGCGGAAGCCGTGAAACCTGCGCCAGTCGATCAGAAGCAGGCGAAAGAAGCTGGCGAAGCGCCGGCCAAGGCCAAAAAGGCTGTCCCGGAAGCTGTCGCACACAAAGTCAAGAAGGGCGATACCCTCGGCGTGATTGCTGAGCGTTACAAGTACGAAGATGTATCGCTTGAGCAGATGATGGTCTCGATTTATCGAGCCAATCCGGACGCCTTCATTGCCAAGAACATCAATCGTTTGCGCGTGGGCCGTGTCTTGAATGTGCCGAATGAAGAAGCGACTGGCGGCATCGGCAAGGCGGAAGCCAGAAAAGTGATTGTGGCTCATGCAGCTGATTTTGCAAGCTATCGTCAGAGGCTGGCCGATCAGGCGACCAAGGGAGCGGTGCAGCATGCTGATGCGACACAGGCTGCCGGCGGCGCAATCACGGCTCAAGTTCAAGACAAGACAACGCCTGTCAAGGAATCGCAGGACAAGCTGAAATTGTCGAAAGTGGCGCCAGGTAAACTGGCTGGTGCGCCGACAGCGGGTGTGAGCGCAGAAGACAAGCTCGCAGCAGCGAAAGCTGGCGCCGAAGAGCGGGCGCGTGTCAAGGAGCTGGAAAAGAACGTTGGCGAATTGCAGCGCCTTCTGGAGCTGAAGAATCAGGAACTTGCGGCACAGCAAAAACATGCCACTGACACCGCTGCTGCCAAACGTGCAGCCGATGCCGCCACAGCAAAACAAGCAGCGGATAAAGCAGCTGCCGACAAATTGGCGGAGCTCAAAGCTGCAGCAGACAAGGCCGCCGCTGACAAGTTGGCAGCAGAAAAAGCGTTGGCGGCACAAAAAGGAGCTTCGGTGCCTGCTGTGACCTCACCGGTCGTTTCTGCTCCGCCGGTCGCTTCAGCCCCGCTATCAGCTTCAGGTCCGAAACCTGCCGTGAAAAAGCCGATCAAGCGTGTTGCGCCGCCCCCAGCACAGAAGGGGTTCTTTGACGAAATGATGGATACGGTTCAGGAGAACATGATCGCAATAGGCGGTGGCGGCATTGTCCTGCTTCTGCTGGTTTATCTCCTGATACGGAGCCGCTCAAAAAAAAAGTCCCTAGCGCCCCTAGGCGGTAGTCTGGTCGGTGAAAACCGTGAGTACCAGAATTCCTTGTTTGGCTCATCTGGGGGACAGAGTGTTGATACCAACAACAGCATTTTCAATTCCGGGTTTACGCCGTCGGCAAGTTTGCTGGATGCTAACGAAGTAGACCCGGTCGCCGAAGCCGACGTTTACATTGCCTATGGCCGCGAAGCGCAGGCCATCGAAATTCTCAAGGAAGCCTTGCGTGCCCATCCCGAGCGCAATGCTTTGCGCGTCAAGCTTCTGGAAATCTACGCTTCACAAAAAGATGTTCAGGCATTCGACTTGCTCGCCGGCGAGTTGTACGGATTGACGCGCGGCGAGGGCGAAGAGTGGATTTATGCGGCGGGTCTGGGGATGTCCATCGATCCGACCAATCCGCTATATGCCGGCGGCGATATGTCCGAAGAATTGATGAACCGTCCTACGTCGCTGCAAGGCAGCTTGACGCAGCCGAGACAGGATCTTGAGGCGGAAACGGCCAAAAAAGGCAAGCAGCCAGAACACTTGGGCTACGACTTTGTGCAGCCAGCGCGCGAACAAATTGAGAAACCGGATTTGCCGCTGGATTTAGGCGGGCCTGAGCCTGTGTCAGCCGCGATACCGCAGCTTGTTGCGAAACCAGAACCTGCCGCTTTGAATTTCAATTTGGACGACGCTGCGCCGAAGACCCAACCATCGGCAGCACCAGAACCCCTGGGGTTTGATCTGGGCGATATCGGCGGCAAGAAGGATCAGCCGACAACACAAGGCATGTCTGTGAGTGAAACGTCTACGCTGGATTTCGGTGGAATGGATCCATTTAAATCATCGACCGAGGCGGTTTCACCGGAAGATCGCGAGTTCGAGGCGCAACTGGCTGCAGCCGATCGTGAATTGGCAGCCATCCAGAAAGTCGAACCTTATGCCGTGACGCCTGTAGACACGATGAAGACGTCTCAACCGCAAGCAGCCAAAGCTGCGCCATCTGATTTTGATTTTGGCTCCATCAATCTGGATTTGGCGCCTGCAAAACAGGAATCGAAACCTGCGGCTTCAACACCCCCTGCTCCGGCACCGCGTTCCTCCGTGCCTGTTGACAGTGCAGAGATGGATACCAAGATTGAACTGGCTGCAGCATACTTTGGTATTGGCGACAAGGAAGGTGCGCGCGAACTGCTTGATGAAGTCATGCAAGAAGGGACGCCGGAACAAGTCCAGCGCGCCAAGGAATCCCTGGCCAAATTCTCCTGAACCTAGCCATATTTTCGGGCACGGTGCTTGCAAAAGCCCGTGTCCGCTTTTTTTGAGAAAATGGCAGTGGTTTTTTCGCGCGGCATGCATGCGCCTTCCCTCTCTTTTTTCTTGATTACTTTTTCTCCGCGTTACACAAGGAGTTCCATTGAAACGCATTGCCCTCGGCATTCAGTATGACGGTAACGAATGGCGCGGCTGGCAAACCCAGCCAGACGGTCAGACTGTGCAAGATCGTCTGGAAGCGGCCATTCGCGACTTCACCCAAACTGAGATTCGCACGATGTGTGCAGGACGTACGGACGCGGGCGTGCATGCGCTCGAACAAGTTGTGCATCTCGATACGGAAATTGAGCGTTTGCCGATCTCCTGGGTGCGCGGCGTGAACTCCTATTTGCCGCCGTCAATTGCCGTGCGCTGGGCGCAGGAAGTGCCATCAGACTTTCATGCGCGAAACAGCGCGATGGCGCGGGTGTATCGCTACGTGCTTTACAACCACCCAGTCCGTTCGCCCATGCTGCGAGGTCGGGCAGGCTGGGTATTTCGTCCGCTGGCTTTGGCGTCCATGCGTGAGGCGGCAAAATACTTGCTGGGGGAGCACGATTTTTCATCTTTTCGTGCGGCAGAGTGTCAATCGATTACCCCTGTCAAAACAGTACAAGACATCGGCATCGAACAAAAAGGCGATATCTTCATTTTTACTTTTCGCGCGAACGCTTTTCTGCATCACATGGTCCGCAATATCATGGGGTCCTTGCTGGTGGTGGGCAAGGGGGATCAGTCACCAGCCTGGCTGGAACAGGTGCTGCAGTTGCGTGACCGTAGTCGCGCGGCGCCGACTTTCATGCCAGATGGACTGTATCTCGCCAAAGTGATTTACGATGACAAGTGGGGCTTGCCGCAAGAAAATGGCGGGGGACTGGGCGACGGTTTTCTTTGATTCATTTCGTCGGCCGAGGACGTTTCTCTGCGGTTCTTGGCAGTCGGACATACTATAATCCCCCTTTCGATTATTTTTCTCCCGTCGTTTTGTTTTCAGGCATGTCTTCACATAACCGTCGTTTGCTGATCCCCGTTGCGTTCATTCTCCTGGCGCTCACTATTTTCGCTATTTGGTTTCTGCGATCCACCCAACCAGTGCCGGAACCGGTCAAACCTCAGACTGCAGAAGTCAAGCCGGACTGGTGCGTGCAATTGGTCAAGCGCATGCCGAAAGTGTCAAAAGAAATGTGCGAAGGCATTGGTCTGCAGCCGACTGGGAGCGTCTCGGTCAAAGGGTTTCCGATTTTGACGCGCGATTATGCTTCGGATGGCAAACGCAAGGTACCGTTGCGCATTCTGCTGATCGGCGGGATACACGGGGACGAACCGACGGCCGCGGCCATTGTTTTTCACTGGCTGCAAAACATGCATTTGCCGATTGCGCACTCCATTCAATGGAAGGTCGCGCCGGTCGTGAACCCCGACGGTTTGTTTGTCACGCCACAAACACGCGTTAATGCGAACGGCGTGGATTTGAATCGCAATTTCGATTCGCCGAACTGGGAGCGCGATGCGCCGAAATACTGGCAACTTCGCACGAAGAACGATCCCCGCCGCTTTCCTGGTAAGACGCCTTTGTCCGAACCCGAAAGTCGCTGGGTGCATGACACTATTGAAAGCTTTCAACCGCATGTTGTAATTTCCGTGCATGCCCCGTTGGGGGAACTCGATTTTGACGGTCCGCCGAATCCGCCGCGTCGTTTCGGTCGTCTGATGTACAACCGCATCGGCGTGTATCCGGGATCGTTGGGCAACTATGGCGTGGGACATAAGCAAATTCCGGTGATCACCATTGAGCTGGACAATGCACAGGAAATGCCGACAGAGGAAGAGGGTAAACGCATCTGGCGCGACATGCTGATCTGGATTTCGCGCAATATTAAGGTGCCAGCGGCAGAGCTGCGCAAGGCGCAATAAGTCCCGGTTCTGACGGCAGACTATAATTGCCAGCTATTGATTTTCACTTCTCGGGGGTAAGGCATGACGCAGCACACCCGCATCAAGATTTGCGGCCTCACACGGGTGGAGGACGTGCAAACGGCGCTGGCCGAAGGTGCTGATGCGCTCGGTTTCGTGTTTTATCCCCAAAGTCCGCGTTACGTCACCCCAGAAGCAGCCGTCGTTCTGGTGGCGCAGGTGCCGGAGACAGTCATCACAGTAGGGCTGTTCGTCAACGCCACGCCGGACGAAGTGATCGAGACGATTGCTCAAGTACAGGTGTCGCTTTTGCAGTTTCATGGTGATGAAACGCCGGAGCAGTGTGCCTTTATTGCTGCGGCGACGAAAAGGCCATTTCTCCGTGCTTTTCGGGTCAAACCAGATACCACTCCGGACGATTTGCTACAATACGAGCAGGAATATCGTGCCGCCAGCGCTTATTTCGCAGGTTTGCTGCTGGACACCCATGTGGACAGTTATGGCGGTTCTGGAAAGGTTTTCGATTGGTCTCTCATTCCAAAAGATCTCGCGCCTCGGGTCGTTTTAAGTGGTGGCTTGAATGCGCAAAATGTCACTGGCGCCATCGCGCAGGTACGCCCGTTCGCAGTTGACATCAGCAGTGGTGTCGAACTGACGAAGGGCATCAAGGATGCCGACAAAATCCACGCCTTCATCAGCGCGGTACGTCAGGCAGATTCAAGCCAATAGTTTCAGACCGCCGTGTTGAACATGCGGTCGGAAACGACAGATCGAAAGACCCGTACATGAAAACACTCCAACCCAATCAGGGACGTGAAGTGCCGGATACGACGCCCTTGTTCCATGCGAAGGATTACCATTTACCTGACGCCAAAGGCCATTTTGGCCCCTATGGCGGCATTTTTGTTTCGGAAACGCTGATTCATGCGCTTGCCGAGCTGAACGACGCCTACGCGCGTTTCAGTCAGGATAAAGACTTCCTCGCCGAGTTCCGTCGCGAGCTCAAGCATTTCGTAGGACGTCCGTCTCCGGTTTACCATGCCGAGCGCTGGTCAACCATGCAGGGGGGTGCGCAGATTTACTTCAAGCGCGAAGACCTCAACCATACTGGTGCCCACAAGATCAACAACGTGATCGGACAAGCCTTGCTCGCCAAGCGCATGGGCAAACCACGCGTGATCGCGGAAACGGGTGCGGGGCAGCACGGGGTGGCGACCGCCACCATCTGCGCGCGCTTCGGACTCGAGTGCGTGGTGTACATGGGCAGCGAGGACGTGAAGCGCCAGGCACAAAACGTCTATCGCATGAAGCTGTTGGGGGCGACGGTGGTGCCGGTGGAGTCTGGCTCCAAAACCCTCAAGGATGCGCTGAATGAAGCGATGCGCGACTGGGTGACCAACGTCGCCAATACCTTTTACATCATCGGCACCGTCGCGGGGCCGCATCCCTATCCGATGCTGGTGCGCGATTTCCAGTCGGTGATTGGCGAAGAGTGTCTGATCCAGATGCCGGAAATGACGGGGCGTCAGCCGGACTATGTGCTGGCTTGCGTGGGCGGCGGCTCGAATGCAATGGGTATTTTCTATCCGTACATCGATCAAAAGAATACGCAGCTCGTCGGTGTGGAAGCGGCAGGCGAGGGGGTCGCCACCGGCCATCACTCGGCATCTTTGACGGAAGGTTCGCCGGGCGTGCTGCACGGCAATCGCACTTATCTTTTGCAGGATGAGAACGGGCAAATCATCGAAACGCATTCGGTGTCGGCGGGACTGGATTATCCGGGGGTCGGTCCGGAACATGCCTGGCTGAAGGATAGCGGTCGGGCGCAGTACGTCACCATCACCGACGATGAAGCGCTGAAAGCATTTCACGATACCTGCCGCATCGAAGGCATTATCCCGGCGCTGGAATCGAGCCATGCGATTGCGCATGCGGTCAAGCTGGCGCCCACGCTTGGTAAAGACAAAATTATTCTCGTGAATCTTTCCGGCAGAGGCGATAAAGACATGCACACCGTCGCCGAGCGCTCTGGCTTGAAATGGTAAGGGGGGCAGACATGTCACGCATACAAAATACACTGGCTGCACTGGCCAAACAAAATCGCAAAGGCTTGATCCCGTTCTTTACCGCGGGTGACCCGGCGCCGGAACTGACCGTCCCCATCATGCATGCACTGGTGGCGGGCGGTGCCGACATCATTGAACTCGGCGTGCCGTTTTCAGATCCGATGGCGGACGGTCCGGTCATTCAGCGCGCATCCGAACGGGCCTTGGTCAAAGGCGTCACGTTGCGTATGGTCTTGCAATATGTGAAAGCCTTCCGTGAGAAAAACACAACAACGCCGGTTGTCTTGATGGGGTATGCGAATCCCATCGAACGCATGGGGGTTGACGTTTTTATACGTTCTGCCAAGGACGCCGAGGTGGACGGGGTGCTGGTCGTGGACTATCCACCGGAGGAAAGCCAAGCTTTTGCCGCAGCCATGAAAGCTAACGGCCTGGACGCGATTTTCTTGCTGGCGCCCACCTCAACAGAGGAACGGATCAAAAAAATCGGTAAAATGGCGTCCGGTTATGTATATTACGTATCCCTGACCGGGGTGACCGGGTCCGGCAATCTCGATGTGGCCAATGTGGCAACGATGGTTTCGAAGATTCGCCAGCAGGTATCGGTTCCGGTGGGGGTAGGATTCGGCATTCGCGATGCGGCAACGGCCAAAGCGATTGCTGTAACGGCAGATGCTGTGGTGATTGGCAGTCGCATCATTCAGGAATTGGAAAGCGTGCCGCAGGACAAGGCGGCCGAAGCCGTTCAAACGTTCTTGTCGGGCATCCGCAAGGCACTGGACGAATAAACGATTTGGTGTGAGAATCCACCCCCTTACGAAGGGGGTGGCCAGAATGAGAGGGGTCGCGTACCATGGCATCCCTCTTACCTTTTTTCCTATCGAGAGAGAAGGGGTCAAAGACGTTTGTCAGGAGACACTATGAGTTGGTTAGACAAGTTGCTGCCGCCGCGCATTCAGCGGTCCGTATCAAGCACCCGCAAGGCCATGCCGGAGGGGCTGTGGGTCAAATGCCCGTCGTGCGATGCCGTGCTGTACCGTTCTGATCTGGAAGCCAACGTGCATGTCTGCCCGAAGTGCAGTCACCACATGCGCATTCGCGCGCGCGACCGTCTGGAAGCTTTGCTGGATCAGGAAGGCCGTTACGAGATCGGCCATGAGACGTTGCCGATCGATACGTTGAAATTCAGGGACAGCAAAAAATACCCGGAGCGTCTGAAAGCGGCCCTTGAAGCCACCGGCGAAACGGATGCCTTGATCGTCATGGGCGGTTCGATCAAGACCTTGCCGGTCGTGGTGTCCTGTTTTGAATTTGAATTCATGGGCGGTTCCATGGGCTCGGTGGTTGGCGAGCGTTTCACGCGTGGCGTGCAGGCGGCGATTGACCAGCGCGTGCCTTTTGTGTGTATTGCCGCCAGCGGCGGTGCGCGCATGCAGGAAGGCTTGCTGTCGCTGTTCCAGATGGCGAAAACCAGCGCGATCCTCACGAAATTGTCCGAGCGCAAGCTTCCCTTCATTTCCGTACTGACCGATCCGACAATGGGGGGCGTCTCAGCCTCCTTCGCTTTCTTGGGCGATGTCGTGATGGCCGAGCCGAAAGCGCTGGTGGGCTTTGCCGGTGCGCGCGTGATTGCGAACACGGTGCGCGAGACATTGCCGGAAGGTTTCCAGCGCGCCGAATTCCTGCTGGAGAAAGGTGCGATCGACATGATTGTGGATCGTCGTCAGATGCCTGAAGAAATGGCACGACTGCTGGCGCTGTTGCAGAACCAACCTGCCGAAGCCCTGGCGTAATGTCGCGCCATTTTGAAACCGATAACAGCGTTGGTCTGCGACCATGCGTCTTGTTCTCGGTCTTAAAATGAAACGACGGATATTGCGATAATTTTTTGGCCTGGCGGGATCGTCAGGCCTTTTTCATTCCATGACAGCGATCACACGATCATTTGACGACTGGCTGACCGCCATCGAAAGTTTGCATCCGCAGCAAATCGAGATGGGGTTGGAACGTGTCGCGCAGGTTTATGCACGCATGGGTATGCCGATGTCTTCTGCCATTATCACGGTGGGTGGCACCAACGGCAAAGGGTCAACGTGTGCGATGCTCGAAGCGATGCTGATGGCCGCCGGCTATCGCGTGGGCTTGTACACGTCGCCGCATCTGCATCGTTTCAATGAGCGGGCACGCGTGAATGGCGAACTGGCTTCCGATGAAGCGCTGGTTCGTCAATTCGAAGCGGTTGAAGCGGCGCGGGGCGAGACATCGCTGACCTACTTTGAATTCACCACACTGGCCATTCTGCGGCTGTTTGCCGAAGCCAAACTGGACATCGTCATTCTGGAAGTCGGTCTCGGCGGTCGGCTGGATGCCGTGAACATTCTCGATGCGGATGTGGCCATCGTTACTAATGTGGATATCGATCACGTCGATTATCTGGGGAATACGCGCGAGCAGATCGGCTTCGAGAAGGCGGGCATTTTCCGGCGCAAGCGCGTGGCGATTTGCGGTGATTTCGATCCACCCGCCTCGCTGGTGGAGCAGGCGCTGAACGTGCGCGCCGACTTGCGCGTGATCGGTCGCGACTTTCGCGGCGAAACCTTCGACGGCCACTGGCATTGGAGTGGGCGGACTCAACGCCGCGATAGTCTGGATTGGCCCGCCTTGTATGGACGCAATCAGATTGCGAACGCCTCGGCCGCGCTGGCCGCGCTGGAAGCCTTGCATGAACGCTTTCCCGTGACGGACGACGCGGTGCGTACCGGATTGTCCCGCGCCAAAGTTGCCGGACGCTTTCAGGTATTGCCGGGAAAGCCCACGGTGATTCTGGATGTGGCTCATAACCCACATGCGGCTGCCGTTTTGTCTGACAATCTTGTCAGGATGGAAGGCTATCTCCAGACCCATGCCGTATTTGGCGCCATGCGAGACAAGGATATCGATGCGGTCATCGCTCGCTTGAAAGCGCATGTCGATCACTGGTATGTGACGGACTTGCCCTTGCCGCGCGCCGCATCGGCGGCGGAAATTGCCGAAAAATTACGATTGGCCGGAGCCGAATCGGTGAGCACGATTCAAACCTTTTCTTCCCCTATGACGGCACTCGCACAAGCGAGGAGTCAAGCAGGGGAAAATGATAGAATCGCAGTATTTGGATCATTCTGGACAGTGGCTGGTGTGGCCGAGTCAGAAATCAACCGAGATCGTTAATTGGAATGAGCTGGTTTTCTTTCCTGAAAAAGAAGAAGTCGGAAATGACGTCTGAGCAGACGCCTGAGCAGGCTGAACTGTATGCTCAGGTTGAAGACGTCCCGGTGAAAACGCGAGGACGCGGTAAGACCAAGGATGATCAGCCTGATCCGGCCTTGCCCGAGAAAAAGCGCGCAAGAAGACGTTTGGTCGGTGCGGTGGCCATGACGCTGGCGCTGGTTATTGTGTTACCGATGGTGCTGGATGCCGAGCCAAAGCCCGTTGCGGACGATGTCATTATCCATATCCCATCAAAAAACAAGCCGTCGAAATTGAGCGTGGACAATCCGGGAATGGCCGACACAGCGGCCGCGCCGGAGAAGGCTGAAGCGACAGCACAGGCGGCTCAAGTGGAAGCGCCGAAAAACACGAATGAAAAGGCTGCGGACAAAACGGTAGTCAACGCAGCGGACAGTGCCGTCGCCGCGAAAGCAGTGACAGAGAAGACTGTGGCAGCAAAGCCTGCACCCGAATCCGAGAAGAAGACCAAGGCCGCGGAGAAAAAGAACAGTGATGCCAAATCAGCCGAAGTAGCGCCAAAAAACAAAGTCATGATTCAGGTGGCGGCACTCGCGTCTGCGGACAAGGTCAAAGAGTTGCGGGGAAAACTGAAAAAGGCCGGTTTCAAATCCGTGACCCAGAAAGTGGCGACGGAAGGTGGGGAGCGCATCCGGGTCAGAGTGGGGCCATACGCCAGCAAGAAAGAGGCAGAGAAGGTCTGTCCGAAGTTAAATAAAATGAAGTTGAAGTGCACGCTGGTGTCGAACTGATACAGTCGCAATAAGGTTTTGCTTTGACGATTTTTGATTATCTCGTGCTCTTTGTGCTGATCTGTTCGATTGTGATCAGTGCATTGAATGGGTTTGTGAAAGAGGGGTTGTCTTTCCTTGGATGGAATGTCGCCTTCCTGGTGGCCAATGCCTACGGTGACGCGTTGGCGAAATTGTTGCCGGATTGGTTTTCAAACACCACGGCGGTGTTGATTACGGCTTATGTGGTGCTATTCATTGGGGTGAAATTGCTGGTCATGATGCTGGAAAAAGCCTTACAGCGCATGGTGGAGGAAGGTGGGTACAAAACAGCCAATCGCGGATTGGGTGCCCTGTTCGGGTTGGGCAAGGGCGTGGTGATTGTGCTGGCGGTGACCTTGCTATGCGGGACAACCGCCATTCCGCAGCAGCCGTTTTGGAAGCAGGCGCTATTGAGCCCGCTGGCTGAAGCAGGCGTAAAAATGATCATGCCGCTGTTGCCGTACAGTTTTGCAAGACAAATACATTTTTAAAAACTGAAATTTTTTAGGAGTCCACCATGTGTGGTGTTGTCGGTATTGTTTCATATGCTCCCGTTAACCAGTTGATCTACGACACGCTGCTTTTGTTGCAGCATCGGGGTCAGGATGCTGCAGGCATCGCAACCAATAACGGCAATACGTTCACGATGCACAAGGCCAATGGTCTGGTGCGCGACGTTTTCCGCACGCGCAACATGCGTTCGCTCATGGGCAACTCGGGTATTGGGCAAGTGCGTTATCCGACTGCAGGAACGTCCAGTGCCGAAGAAGCCCAACCGTTTTACGTGAACGCGCCCTTCGGCATCACGCTGGCGCATAATGGCAATCTGACCAACTGGGAACAGTTGCGTGCCGAAATGTTCAAGAATGACCGCCGTCACATCAATACCAACTCCGACTCTGAAGTGCTGCTCAACGTGCTGGCGCATGAGATTGAACTGGCGGCGACAGGTTCGCTTGACCCGGCGGCGGTGTTCAAGGCCGTGACGCAAGTGCACAAACGTGTGCGCGGCTCCTACGGCGTGGTGGCGCAAATTGCCGATTTCGGTTTGATCGCGTTCCGCGACCCCTTCGGTATTCGTCCGTTGTGCTTGGGGTTTGCCGAAAGCGACAAAGGCATCGAGTACATGATCGCCAGTGAATCGGCGGCGCTCGAAGGCATGGGCTTCAAATTGCTGCGAGACGTGGCACCGGGCGAAGCCATTTTCATTGATCTCGATGGCAAGCTTTACAACCAGCAATGTGCGGAGAAGCCCTCACTGAATCCTTGTGCATTCGAGTATGTGTATTTCGCCCGTCCGGATTCGATCATTGATGGGGCCTCGGTTTATGCGACACGTTTGAAGATGGGCGAGCACCTCGCTGAAAAAATTAAACGCGAATTCCGCAGCGGCGACATTGATGTCGTGATGCCGATTCCGGAGTCCTCGCGCCCCTCTACGGTGGAACTGGCGAGCAAGCTGAATCTCGAATACCGCGAAGGCTTCGTGCGTAACCGCTACATTGGCCGCACCTTCATCATGCCGGGACAGGAAACGCGCTCGCGTTCCGTGCGTCAGAAATTGAATGTGAACCCGTCGGAATTCAAGGGTAAATCCGTGCTGCTGGTGGATGACTCCATCGTGCGTGGTACCACGAGCCGCGAAATCGTACAGATGGCCCGTGCCGCCGGTGCGCGTCGCGTGATTTTTGCTTCGGCAGCGCCGCCGGTGATTTATCCGAATGTGTACGGCATCGACATGCCGACGCGCAGCGAACTGATCGCGCATGGACGCACCGAGGCAGAAGTGTGCCGCGAGATTACGGCGGATGCGTTGGTGTATCAGGATATCGACGGTTTGCGCCGTTCCATTTCCGACATCAACCCCGCGCTCAAGAGCCTGGATGCTTCCTGCTTCGACGGGCATTACGTGACCGGTGACATCACGCCAGAGTATCTGGATCGACTGGAATCGAGTCGCAACAATGCGCGATCCGATAGCGAGGACGCGGAACGTTCACAACTCAATTTGAATCTCGCGCTCATCGACTGACGTTGGTTTTCAATCAGAGACACGATTAACGCCCGATTCCGGCTTGTGCTGGACTCGGGCGTTTTGCGATGGCCTGAGTTTTATATGCTTCTGTCACCGGCGGCGAGATAATTGTCGGCGTATGCCGTCCTGAAACAAGTGCTTGGATTGCTTTTCATGCCATGGAAGATGTAATCGCCTACTGGAAACCGCGTTTGTTGGACTTGGCAGCGGCGCATGGTGAAGCGGATGGCGCCCACGATCTCAATCATCTGCATCGTGTCTGGAATAATGCGCAAAAGTTGTTGAGCGGTCACGTAGCGGCGGATCGACTGGTTGTACTGGCGGCGACCTATCTTCACGACATCGTCAATCTTCCGAAGACCCATCCTGAGCGTCCTTTGGCTTCCACCCAGGCAGCGCAGGTCGCTTGCCAGCAATTGGCCGCGCTGAATTTTCCGAATGAAAAACTCGCCGGCGTTCGTCATGCGATTGAAGCGCACAGTTTCTCTGCAAATGTGACGCCGCAAACCATCGAAGCCAAAATTGTGCAGGATGCCGACCGTCTTGACGCCTTGGGGTTTGTCGGTATGGCTCGCCTTTTCTACACGGCGGGGCGCATGGGGTCAAAACTTGCACACGCCACCGATCCGCTAGCCCTTGAGCGCATTCCGGACGACAAGGCCTATGCGCTTGACCACATTGAGGTCAAACTGGTGCGCATCGCCGGCACCATGCAAACCCTGGAAGGGCGCAGGCTGTGCGAGGCGCGTCTGGAACGATTGCGGGCATTTCGCTCGGCGTTTTTGGCAGAGTGGATGGAAGAATGACGACGACCATGGAACGACCTGTCGAGAACTTGTGCGTTTAAAAGCGGATCATGCTCGCAGAGGGGGGCATTGATTTTGCTGCGACACAACAGGTTGATTGATTTACCCGGGTAAATTTGACATTTCTATTTTACCCGGATATAATTTCGCCCATACTTAAAGTTCGAGGTGACGCAATGAATACCCAAGAAAGTCCATCCTGGTTAGCGTTTGTCAAGACGCGGTGCATCGCGAAAGGCAAACCGCAAGAAGTGGTCGCTGCTGTCAAAAAACATATTGACGTCCACGAAAACGATAACCTTTTGGTGTTTGATGCAGGAACAAGCCAGTTAGTGGAACTCGATTTTCGCGGTACGCCCGCATCGGTGCTGAAACGGATGGGAATGAACGATTCCGAGAAGCCGCCTTCTGCTACTGCGCCAATAGTTGAGCGTAGTCCCGGTCGTCCGAGACTTGGTGTGACGGGACGAGAGGTTACGCTTCTGCCCCGGCATTGGGAATGGCTTGGTTCGCAACCGGGCGGTGCGTCGGTGGCGTTGCGCAAGCTCGTTGAGCAAGCGATACGAGCAAACCAGGAATCCGATCGTCAGCGAAACGCGCAAGAATCGGCTTGCCGTTTTATGACAGCGATGGCTGGCAATAATCCCGGTTATGAGGAGGCGACACGGGCGTTGTTTTCAGGTGATTTGACTCGCTTGGCGGAGCTGATTGCCAAATGGCCCCGCGATATTCGCAGTCACACGCTTTCACTCGTCACAGCAATGGCCGCAAAAAGTGACGAGACGTAATGCAATGGCCAATTGTGTAAGGGCATCCGGCTGCGTATTTCTTTTCCGTTTGATGGTGGATGCATGAATAAAATCTTTCGTGCCAACGTCGACGATGCCGGAGCGATACTGACCCTGCAAAAACGCGCCTATGAATCCGAGGCGCGCTTATATGACGATTGGACCATTCCGCCGTTGACGCAGACGCTGGCATCGCTTCGCGGTGACCTGAAAAACACCTGTGTGCTCAAGTGCGTGCAAGAGGGGGAGATTGTCGGTTCTGTTCGTGGACGGATTGAAAACGGGGCATGCCAGATCGGCCGTCTCATTGTCGAACCGCAACGGCAAGGTGAAGGCATTGGTACAACGTTGTTGCAAGCCATTGAGGCGTCATTCCCCGATGCCGAGCGCTTCGAGCTCTTCACGGGCAGCAAGAGTGAGCGTAATATCAAGCTGTATCATCGTTGTGGATTTGAGATTATCGGAACGAAGGTCATCTCTTCGGCATTGACGCTGGTTTATATGTCCAAGTCAAACAAAATGACGCCGAGCGCGAACGGTCGCTGTTGACGCTGGTCTTTTTTGGGAAGAAGTCTTTTATGATAAGCATCGAGTTTCTCATTACCTCATTCATTGTTGTGCTGGTTCCCGGCACGGGCGTCATTTACACCGTTTCCACAGGGCTGGTGCAGGGGCGAAAGGCGAGCCTCTTTGCGTCAATCGGGTGTACGCTCGGTATCGTGCCGCATCTTTTAGCCACGATATTGGGACTGGCTGCGCTCATGCATACCAGTGCATTGGCTTTTCAGGTATTGAAATATGCCGGGGTGATTTATCTCTTTTACATTGCTTATGCCACCTGGCACGACAAATCAGCCTTCGTTATTGACGAAAGCCAATCCAGCAAGAAGGCAACGGCCATCATCATCAAGGCTTTTCTGCTCAACATTCTGAACCCCAAGCTGACTATTTTTTTCCTCGCCTTCCTGCCGCAATTTGTTCAAAGCGGAACGTCAGAGTCGATGATGCAATTGTTGACTTTGAGTGCTGTTTTCATGCTCATGACCCTCGTTGTTTTTGTCGTCTACGGCATGCTGGCCCACGTCTTTCGCCAGCGGGTCATCGAATCGGCGCGCGTACAGAAATGGCTGCGCTATGGATTTTCCGCATCCTTTTTTGGGTTGGGCGTCAACCTGTCGTTTACGGAAAAATGATGCCGGTGGTGGCATCAGCGTGATTCCCCTTGCGGTGCTATGATGGCCGCGCGCCTTCATCCAACGCCATCGGTTCGCTTATGAACGACACGACGCACCTTGCAGACTTGCGGGCTCGCTTCAATGGTGGTGAGCAGCTCGACTATGTTTTCTTCTGGGGGCACGAGCCGAGCTTGTGCGGCATCAACGACGCCTGCTTGAGCCAATGGTACGAGTCGCCTTTTGAAATTGACGGGCATCGTTACCTGACAGCCGAACATTTCATGATGGCTGAAAAGGCCGCGCTCTTCGGCGACCAGGACATGCGGCACAAAATTCTAAAAGCGCAAACGCCAGCCAGCGCGAAAGCACTGGGGCGCAGGGTGCGCGGCTTTAGCGAAGTCGTGTGGTGCCAGAACCGTTTTTACATTGTCGTACGTGCGAACAAAGCCAAGTTTTCCCAGGACGTAGCCTTGCGACGTTACTTGCTTGGCACGGGGTCGCGTATTCTTGCCGAAGCCAGTCCGGCTGATCCCATCTGGGGCATCGGTCTGGAGCAGCAAGATTCGCGTTCTCACAACCCCAATGAATGGCGTGGATTGAATCTGCTCGGCTTTGCGCTGATGCGGGTGCGCGCGCATCTCGCTTGATCTTTTCCGCTTGCTGATTCCTTACTAAAACAATAGGAATCCCGTCCTTTTCCATCACTATTTGTAGCTCATTTGCACACATTTGAAAAGGTGTGTAGAGTTCGCCCTTTCGCAAATTTCGTGAGATGTTTTTCACATAGCAGGATTCGTCGACCTACAGTGTGTGGGGAGATGGTTTGCCACCTGTCGATCAAGTTTAAGGAAGGTTATGCCACATTGGTTACGTAACGGTTGGGTTGTTGTTGTTGCAGGTTTTTTCATCAATCTTACTTTTGGCAGTCTCTATACGTGGAGTATTTTCTCCGCGCATCTGAGCAACACCCAAGGCTGGAGTGCATCGCAGGCTGCGATGCCCTATACGACGGCGATCGCCGTTTTTGCGACCGTGATTCTGATCGGCGGAAATCTGCAGGACAGATTCGGCCCGAAAATCGTGACGACTTTTAGCGGTCTGTTTATCGGACTGGGCTTGTTGGTATGCGGTCTTTTCCCGACCCTCATCGGGATTGTGCTGGGTTTCGGCGTGCTGACGGGCGCAGGGATCGGTTTGGGTTACGCCAGCGTGGCACCCGCTGCGTTGAAGTGGTTTCATCCGAGCAGAAAAGGCGTGATTGTCGGCATCGTGCTGACGGGCTTCGGTTTGGCGCCCTTGTACATTGCGCCCTTGACCCGTTATCTGATTTCGACCTTCGGCATTTTCACGACGTTCAAGTTGCTGGGCGCACTTTTCGGCATTACCGTGGTGCTGATGGCGCAGTTCATCAATGCTCCCCAAACGTCAGTTGTGGCGGCAGGCGAAGCCAACAAAGACAAGGTCGGCATGATCAGCGCAGTTTGCGAATATAACTGGAAAGCCATGATTCGCACCAAGGAGTTTTATCTGCTGTGGGTCATGTATCTGTCCGGCGCCATGACAGGCCTGATGTTGATGGGGCACATGGCGAAAATTCTGCAGGTGCAAACTGGCTCCGCTGAAAATGTGGTGTTCCTGGTGGCCGCTTTCTCCATCAGCAATGCGCTGGGTCGTCCGACCGCAGGCTTCATCTCCGACAAACTGGGACGTGGCCGCACCATGGCGGTTCTGTACGTCGTTCAGGGCGTGACCTTGCTGATGCTGTCGGGCGTGCATTCCTTCTTTGGCGTGTTGCTCGCTGCATGCATCATTACCTACTCTTACGGCGCCATGTTGACGGTTTTCCCGTCGGCGGTAGGCGACTTCTACGGTACGAAGAACATGGGATTCAATTACGCGATTCTGTTCACCTCGTGGGGTGTGGCAGGTATCTGCGGCCCGCAGCTGGCAGGCTATCTGCTGGACGTCACCGGCGGCTACACGACGATTTTCTATATCTGCGCCGCCGTCAACATTGCCGCTGCTGCAATCGGCCTGGTTGTGAAGGTGCCGAACAAGCGGATGATGCGTGTCATCCAGTGGAAAACACGCAGTTTTCGGGATATGGCTTCTGCCTGACGGCCATCTAAGACGAAAAGCGAGCAGTTCTCCAATGCATCGCTTTTCGTGTCCCCTCTTTTTTCCCGGCATATTGTGTTTGAGTATATAAACGGCACGCGTGTCGTAGTATCTGTAAAATGAAGGGCCGCGCCTAGCAGGCCCTTTTTTTATGACGCATCTTTTATGATGTCTCCCAAGAATATTTTCTCCTATACGACCAAGCGTCCTCGACCGCAGGATGCTGCGCCTTTCCTGCCGATGTCGCGGGAAGAGATGGAGGCGCTCGGCTGGGATCAATGCGATGTCATTCTGGTCACAGGGGATGCGTACATTGATCATCCGAGCTTTGCGATGGCGATTGTGGGGCGTTTTCTCGAAGCGCAAGGGTTTCGCGTAGGGATCATTAGCCAGCCGGACTGGCAATCCGCGAAGGATTTCCGCAAGCTAGGTAAGCCGCGCCTGTATTTCGGCGTTAGCGCGGGCAACATGGATTCAATGGTGAATCGCTATACGGCGGATCGCAAGTTCCGTTCGGACGATGCGTACACCGCAGGTGGGCAAGGCGGCAAGCGACCGGACCGCGCCTTGGTGGTCTACGCGCAGCGCGCGCGCGAAGCGTATCCAGATGCGAATGTGGTGATCGGCGGCATCGAAGCCAGTTTGCGCCGCATTGCGCATTACGATTACTGGTCGGACAACGTGCGGCGTTCCGTGTTGCCTGATTCCAAGGCGGATATTTTGCTGTTTGGGAATGGCGAACGGTCACTGGCAGAACTCACACACCGGCTCGCAGCAGGCGAAAAAATTGAAGATATCCGCGATGTGCGTGGCAGCGCGTTTATGGTTTCACCGGGCTGGAAGCCAGGCAGTGACTGGACGGAAACGGGTTCCGCGCGCATCGACACGCCGGGCAAGATCGATGCACATCTGAATCCTTACGAAGGGTCGCCGGGCAGCGCCGTGATTTGCGATGCCAAGATGGGCAAATCAGAGAATGAACTCGAAGAAAAAATCGTGCGTGTGCTTACGCGCGAAGAACGGCAAGCCGCGCAAAAAGAAAAGCATGCCAAGACAGTGGTGCGGCTGCCGTCGTTCGAGCAAGTGAAGGACGATCCGGTTCTGTACGCCCATGCGTCGCGCGTATTCCATCTGGAGTCGAACCCCTACAATGCGCGTGCGCTGGTGCAGGCGCATGATAAACGCGATGTGTGGTTGAACCCGCCCCCGATTCCGTTGACCATGGAAGAAATGGATCGCGTCTACAGTTTGCCGTTTGCACGCGCGCCGCATCCAAGCTACGGCAAGGCGAAGATTCCCGCATGGGAGATGATCAAGTTTTCAATCACGATCATGCGCGGCTGTTTCGGTGGCTGCACTTTCTGTTCGATTACCGAACATGAAGGTCGTATCATTCAGAGTCGTTCCGAGCCATCGATTTTGCGCGAGATTGAAGAAGTGCGCGACAAGACGGAAGGTTTCACGGGCGCGATTTCCGATTTGGGTGGACCGACAGCGAACATGTATCGACTGGGCTGCAGCGACAAGGAAGTGGAAGCCACGTGCCGCCGCCTGTCTTGCGTGTATCCGGGTATTTGCAAGAATCTGAATACCGACCACAGCAAATTAATTTCGCTCTATCGCAAGGCGCGGGAAATACCCGGCATCAAACGCATTCTCATCGGTTCCGGTCTGCGGTATGACCTAGCGGTGCATTCGCCGGAGTACGTGAAGGAACTCGTCACGCATCACGTCGGCGGCCTGCTGAAGATTGCGCCGGAACACACGGAAGAAGGCGTGCTCTCCAAAATGCAGAAGCCGGGGATTGGCGCGTACAACGAATTCAAGAAAATGTTCGAACGTTACACGAAGGAAGCGGGCAAGGAACAATATCTGGTGCCCTACTTCATTGCCGCGCACCCGGGCACGACCGATGAAGATATGGTGAACCTCGCGTTGTGGCTGAAGAAAAACAATTTCAAGCTTGATCAAGTGCAGACTTTCATGCCAACGCCGATGGCGATGGCGACAACGATGTATCACTCGCACAAGAACCCGCTGCATCCCGTTAGCGCGGATTCGGAAAACGTGGAAACGCCGCGCAAGGGTCAGATTCGCCGTTTGCACAAAGCCTTTCTGCGTTATCACGATCCGGAAAATTGGACGATTTTGCGTGAAGCCTTGCGGCGCATGGGGCGCGGCGATCTGATCGGTACGGGGCCGCAACATCTTGTGCCGCCGTTCAAGTCCGCACCTGCGGGTGCGGCGTTTGGAAGAGGCACCAAGGGAAGCGTTAATGCGGGCGTGCGTCGCCCGCAAGGTGAAAAGGTTTTGCCAACGCAGGGAAATAAATCGGGGAAGACCGGTGGAAAACCTGCGACGCCGGCTGGCAAGTTTGCTGGCGACAGCAAGCACCGTAAAGGAGGTGTCGCCGTCAGGTCCGGTAAGCGTTAGATCGCGCAAAATAGTGTACGATGCTAATTTTTACAGACTGAAAAAAAGGGTATCGAAATGGCATTTGAACTCGACATCACGCAGGTTCGCGTATTACTGACCAAGAATTTTGAGCCTCTCGGAATGGGGATCGTGGACATGATTTACATCCTTGACGAACCGCATTTGGTTTTTGAATGGTCGGAACGCGAAGATGGCCAGCACATTCCGATCCAGTATTACCCGATCAATCCCCAGTTTCTTGCGAAATTGCCAGAAGGCAGTGACGCGGCCTACTTTTACCAGATGCCGTTTGAAGATCCGAGAGCGGATTCATCCGAGTCAACGCATTGATTATGCTTGCTGAGGCAGTCTTAAAATAGGAGTGTTTGATGTCAAAGGAAGCTGTCAAGATTACGTTATTGGTTGATAACGAGGCGGCCGAAGGCCTGGAAAAAGAACACGGTTTTGCGGCATGGATTGAATATGGCAGGCACAAGATATTGTTTGATACTGGCCATATGGGCGCCTTGCAGGTGAATGCGGCGCGTCTTAGCATAGACGTCAAACAGGCCGAGGCCATTGTGATCAGTCACGGGCATCGCGATCATACCGGCACGCTGGATCGCGTCCTGTCGGAAAACAATCATGCGGAAATTTACTTCGCAAATCAGATCGATCAGGATCGCTGGTGGTACAAACCGGATGCCGACGTTTACGGCATGCCGGAAACGGCGAAGCAAGTGTTTCATGCGCTGCCAGCCAGCCGCATGCATGCGCTCAAGACGCATCACTATCTCGCGCCGGGTGTGGGCATTACCGGCCCGGTGCCGCGGCTGAATAATTTTGAAGACACAGGCGGTACCTTTCATCTCGATGACAAGCGTGGCCCGGTCGACAAAATCGAAGATGATCAATCGATGTGGTTTGAGACCGACGAGGGCCTCGTTGTGCTGGTGGGGTGCTGTCACTCCGGTTTGTCAAACACGATCGATTACATTCGCAAAATTTCCGGCATTCAAAAAGTGCGCGGCGTTCTCGGCGGTATGCATTTGCTGCAGGCCAATGAACAGCGACTCAGCAAGACCTTTGATGTGATGACCAACTGGAACGCTGATTTCCTCATTCCCTGTCATTGCACCGGCATGGCATCTGCAAAAAAAATGGAAGCGGCCATCGGTAGTCGCACGGTCAAACATGGTCACGCCGGTATGGTGATCGAAGCGGGGACACTGAGATGAGCCAAAACTGAACTAGCGAGGCTATCAAGCGCGGCACCAACTGTCGAATGGACGGTTGGTGCCGTTTTCTTTTTTTGGGGTCGCATGAAAAAACGAGGGGCTGAAACTGTTACACCTTGCGCCAAGGAAAAAATTTCCATATGGAAAATTTCTCTCCCGTCGTCTTGCTATTGTTACAAATTATTTTTGTGTCAACCTAGACAAATGATGAAATAACGGGCATCCCATCCCTTAGAATCACGCTTTGCTCTTTCGCTCCCGTCAGAATCATTCATGTTCGACGCTTCCCTTCTTTGGCGCTGCATTTACATTTTCCCGAGTCTCATTGCTGCCATCGGAATGATGTTTGTTGCTGTGAGGACGTGGCGTCACAGAAAGCAGCGGGGTGGTTTGGCATTGTGGGTGTTTTCTGTCGGCGCATTTGTCTGGGCATTTTTCGAAAGTCTCAATTTCATCGGTTTGCCGTCAGAATACATCCGATTCCTCTGGCGTCTGGAAGCTATCGGTGCGGCTCTGGTGCCGATGGCCATGATCGTTTCGGTGATCAATTATTTTGGCTACGGCCATTTCCTCACGAAGCGACGCATTGCGCTACTCTCGATCATCCCGGCGTGCCTCTTGCTGGCAGCCTGGATCACGCCATTGAACGAACTGGTATGGCGAACGGTTTTCATGGATCAAAGCGGGCCGCTCCCACTCTTGTCGAATTCGGTTGGGATCTTGAGCTGGATTTATTACGTTTATGTCGCTTTGCTTATTTTTGCGACGATCGGTTTTTTATTATTGCACTTTCAGGAACTGCACCAGCCGCAGCGTCGACAAGTTTACCGGGTCATCATCGCGATGATGCTGCCCTTTTTGGCGACCACCTGCTACATGCTGGGTATGACCTTGTTGCCCAATACGACCTACACCACGCTGGCGTTCAACATATCCGGCTTCGTCTTTTTACGCGCTTTTTACCGTGATCGCCTCTTTGAACTTCCGCCCGTGACGGCGTATGAGATTTATCGCAGTCAAAAAGACGCCGTGTTCGTGCTGGATGATGCGAACCGCGTGCTGGATCTGAACATCGCCGCGCGGAAAATCCTGTCTCTAGTCGGCGCCGAATGCATTGGTCATCTCCTGTCGGAATCCTTGCCGCAAGTACAGACTTTGCTGAACCAGGAAACACACGATCGCGAGAATCGTGGCGAGATACTGTTCGGCACACAATGCTATGACGTGTGCTTGACGTCATTGAAAAGTGCCGATCATCTGGTTTCCGGCAAGTTGATGGTGTGGCGCGATGTCAGCGACCGCAAGAAACTCGAAGGGGAATTGCGTCGCTTGGCCGTCACTGATGAATTGACTGGCTTGTACAATCGGCGCCACTTCTTTGCCAGAGGGGATGAGGATATCGAACATGCCCAGCGCTATGGCCGACCGTTGAGTCTGCTGATGGTGGATGTCGACCACTTCAAGGCCGTGAACGATCAGTACGGTCATGATGTGGGAGATCGTGCACTGGTGACGTTGTCGGGTATTCTCTCCAGCAAATTGCGCAACGTCGATTGCATCGGGCGAATCGGCGGGGAAGAGTTTGCCTTGCTCATGCCTGAAACAACAGCCGAGGCCGCCTGCGAGGTGGCCACCCGATTGATCAAGCGGGTGGCAGAAACGCGCATCGACATCCTGGAGGGCGATCACATCGCCTTGACTATCAGTATTGGTATTGCAACGCTCCGGGACGGCGAAACATCGATGAATATGTTTTTACGTCGTGCCGATACTGCACTGTATGAAGCGAAGAAAAAGGGGCGCAACCAAGTTGTGCAATCCTAGGGAACGCTGATTAATCTGCTGCGTGGTCGGATGGCTGCGTTGCGTGGCGCTCGCGTTCATGGATTTTCAAGATGTCCTGTGCTTGTGAGGCAATAAACCCATATGTGAATTATGGTTATTCCGCGTTAATCCGGTAATATCCCATAACATGGGGCCTCACTGAACGAGTGGGGCATTGAGAGGAGGGGCGCAATGGCGAAAGATTCCGTAAAAATTACCGTGCTCGTGGATTACGCCGCGAAAGAGGGCCTGGAAACGGAACACGGTTTTGCTGCTTGGGTGGAAATTGGGAACCGGCGCATCATGTTTGATACCGGCCAGACGGGCGTCATGCAAATCAACGCGGCAAAATTGGGTATTGATTTGAATAAAGCCGATGTGCTGGTCTTGAGTCATGGACATTTTGATCACACCGGCACCTTGCCCCAAGTGCTCGCCGAAAACAAGACTATCCACGTGTGTTTCGCGCAGGGTTTGAATATTGATCGCTACAGTTGCAAGCCCGGCACCCCGGTACGTTCTATCGGCATTCCCGAAACATCGCGTCAGGCTTTGGCGGCATTTCCAGCCAGCCAGCTGCATGAATTGAAATCTCCGCAGTACCTGATGCGGGGTGTCGGCTTGACGGGCCCCGTGCCACGTCAGTCGGATTTTGAAGATGTGGGCGGACCTTTCTTTCTCGACCCGGACAGTCACCAGGACGATTTAATCGAAGACGATCAATCGATGTGGTTCGAAACGGACGATGGGCTGGTGATTTTGCTGGGTTGCTGTCATGCCGGTCTAGTCAACACGATTGAACATATCCGCAAATTCACGGGTATTCAGCAGGTGAAAGGCATCATTGGCGGCATGCATCTGGTGAACGCGGATCAGCAACGTCTGGATCGCACCTTCCAGGTCATGAAGGCGTGGCAGCCGAAATTCCTGGTGCCTTGTCATTGCACCGGCGCACCGCAGGGCGAACAAATGCAAAATGCTTTGGGCAAGGATGTCGTCAGCATGGGATTCGCTGGCATGGAAATCAATATTGGTTCCTTGCGCGCTTCGTGAAAAATTTCCCTGAACGAAAAAAGCCTCCGCGTGCGGAGGCTTTTTTGTTTGGGCCAAATTTATTTGCTGACTTTGAGAACGCGATCGTTGAGCGGTTGGACCGGACGCGCATTGTTGCTGTAGTATTTGCCGAAGGTGGCAATCTGCTCTTTGGACATTTCCACCGGCGTCTTCAACACCATCCAGGTGACATCTTCGCTGCACGGTGGAGTCGTCAGCGAACCCGTGAAAGAATAGTAGTGCTTGTTCTTCGGGAGGAACTGGGCGAGGTTGATCGTTACGTCGCTGACGGCCACTTCTTTGTCTTTTTCTTGCGGGATGTTGCTCCAGAGTGTTTTTAGGAAAGTGTTTTCCTTGCCTTCCTTCATCAGCACGCCCACAACGGCCAGTTTGCCATCGGCGCTCTTGTGCACCAGGTGAGCGTCCATCGGGTAAGCCTTGCCATCCACTTTTTCTTCGCTCGGCTGATGGAAGTGAACCTGGATCAGATTGTAGGTTTTGCCTTTGACGGTGATCGCGCTGCCGGATGCATAATTTGCCTGAATCGTGTGGCCGTTATCGATGATCTTCAGCGGTGATTTTTTGTAGTTGAATTTTATTTTGCTCAGCTTGGCGGTTTTTGCGCCGGTTAAATCGATCGGAGACTGTTTTTTACCAAGTTTGCACGCGGCGTACTCCGGCTTCAAATCGCCCCAGTGGGCGGCGCCGATGTTGCCATCATAGCCCCAGGCGTGATGATGATCGTGCCCGGTCGTCGAGCAGCCCGACAATGCAATCGCGCTCAGTGCGAACGCGATGGAAAGAAACTTACGTTTAAGCAGCATATAAAAACCTTTGTTATAAAAAGAAATTATCGATGGCACCCGGGGGCAACGATTGATGAATCGTCGGCTCGCAGCTTTCAGAGCGCACTTCACCGTGCAAAATGAAAACGGCAAAAAATTCATGAACGCGCTACCACTTGGTGCATGGCACGAATGACTGAAAACACACGCTCATCTAGACATGGCTAAATAAACATGTAGAAATATACATGTAAATATGCAGGCAAGAAAAGACTGGTTGCCCATCCAGCGCTTTGCGGACAGGGGAGTGGCATCCCGCTGGGGGGTTAGGCGGCTTGCGCTTTCAGCAATGCCGTCAGTTGATTGAAGGGGATTGGTTTGTGGAAGTAATAGCCCTGCATGATGTCACAGCCTGAATTGATCAGGTAGCTGGCTTGCGTATCCGTTTCGACACCTTCAGCGATCAGTTTGAGACCGAGTCCGCGCGCGATGGAAATAATAGCCAGCGCAACCGGGAAATGCCCTTCCTTGGATTGAATTTCGCGCACGAACATCTGGTCAATCTTGAGTGTGTTGATGGGGAAGCGGTGCAGGTATGCCAAGGAGGAATAACCCGTTCCAAAATCGTCCATGGCGACGCTGATGCCCAGTTGCGAGAGTTTGTTGAGCTGTTCGATGGCGTATTGCGGGTTGCGGATGCAAATGTTTTCGGTGATCTCCACCTCGAACTGTTCCGGCGGGATACAGTAACGCGTCAGGGATTCATGGATGGTCTGGAAAAGATCAGTATAGTCGAGCGATTGCGGGGAAATATTAATGGCGACGCGAATCGGTGTGCAGCCTGTTTCGCGCAGGGTTTTCATGTCCTTGCAGACGGATTCCAGCATCCAGTCGCTTAACGGCAACATCAAGCCATTTTCTTCGGCAAACGGCAAGAAGGCCCCGGCAGACAAGAGTCCGCGCTCCGGATGATTCCACCGCATCAGGGCTTCTGCGCCGATGATCTTTCCTGTTGGGTACTCGATCTGTGGCTGATAGAACATCTCAAATTCTTGGTTCTCCAGCGCCGCCCGCAGACTTTTTTCCTTGGCCGCTTTTTGGTGCGACGCATTGTGCATGGAGATGTCGTAAAAAAGATAGCCGTCTTTATTCTCCGACTTCATGTAATGCATCGCAATGTCGGCTTGACGGATTAAGTCGGAAGCCGTGTCGCCGTCGGTCGGGTAAATAGCGATGCCGATTTTCGCGGAGATATTGGCGTCTTGACCCTCCAGTATGAACGGGCGTTTCATTTCGGCGAGGATTTGTGTGGCTTGTGATGCCGCATCCTGCGGGCTGTAAATGCAGGGCATCACGATCGCGAATTCGTCACCGCTTTGGCGGGCCAGTTGTGCATCTTTGTGCAGACAAGTTTTCAGTCTGCGGGCAACTTGCTGAAGCAACAGGTCGCCCTTGGCATGACCCATGGTGTCATTGATGACCTTAAATCGATGCAAGTCGATGAGCAGGACCGCCAGCATGGTTTCTGTACGGCGTGCCTGGAGAATCGCCAGACTCAATTGTTCGGCAAACATAAGACGGTTTGGCAAGTCAGTCAGGACATCGTGATAAGCCTGGTACGAAATCAATTCTTCTGCGCGCTTGCGTTCGGTGACATCGCGCGCCACGACGTAGGTGCCGAAATATTCCTGTCGTTCATCCTCGGACAGGTACATGCCCATTGAGTTGAACGAAATAGTCATCATCGATTGATCGAAGGTCAGTTCTTCGTCCTCGATATGCTTGGCTTTGAGCCGTAATTCAACATTGCGCGAGGCGCGGTTGTTGGAGCGTCTTTCGTTGAAGACATATCGCGCTCTATCTTGATCGTTTTCGTGGACAATCGTCGAATAGTGCTTGCCAAGCAGTTCGTCTTGTCGATAGCCAAGAATTTGTTGCGCGCGTTCGTTGACGAACGTAAAGCAACCTTTCTTGTCCAGGGTGTAAATGATGTCGGGTGAGCTGTCGACCAGGTTTCGGTAGATTTTTTCCGAGTATTCGAGTCGCAAGGCGATTTGTTTGTTGCGCGCTTCCAGCGCGCGTTTTTCTATGGCATTGTCAATTTGGGTCAACAACTGTATGGCAGGGTAAGGCTTGCGCAAATAGCCATAAGCACCGTGTTGAAGCGCCCCGATGGCGGCTTCGATGTTGGTTTCACCGCTCAACACAATGATGGTGCAGCCAATGTGGTTTTCATTAATGAAATCCATGATCGCCAGTCCATGCATGTCTGAAAGATTCAGATCCAGCAGGATGAGGTCGACTGGGCCGTCCAGCAGTTGTCGTTGCGCTTCCAGACCGGACTGGGCCAGGCTGATTTTGAATCCGCGACCTTGCAACAGCGTTTGCAGGCTTTCAAGCGCGCGGGCATCGTCATCGACAAGCAGGAGGGAGATGGCTTCCGGAGCGCGAAACTCGGGCATGAGATCAATGCATCCCAGCGAAAAATTCATGGGGTTGGAATTATGGGCAACCATGATGTCTGGTGAGGGAGTCGTTAGGATGCCTTGGGCGACCAAGCCGGGTTGACTGACGCGCTGCGAACCGGCAAAAGAATGTCGAAAGCTGTACCATTGCCGCTGCTACGACACGAGATAACACCGTTCAGTTCATTGATCAAATCCTGAACGATGGACAACCCCAGTCCCTGGTGACGCCCCCCCTTGCTGCTGGAAACGGGTGCGAAAAGATTTTCCATAACATGCTGAGGGACGCCTGTGCCGGTGTCCTTGACGAGCAGGTTAATATGGAGACGGCCGTTCTGACTGACGAGCCCTTGATTGGCGAGGGTGATTTTTCCGCCGTGGGGCATGGCTTCAATGGCATTTTTCAACAAATTCAGCAGGACTTGCCAAATCTTGCCGCCGTCACAATCCGTCGTCGCGGCACTTTCGTTGCGCTGGATTTCGATGCTGATCGCGCTCTGCATAAAACCTGAATCGCGCAACATGCGCGAGATGTCGTCGATAATCTGGTTAATGTTCGTCGTTGTCTTCCCATTTGTGGGTTGCGGATCGACAAATTTTTGAATGATATTGCACACCCGGTCGATTTCGTCATTGAGAATCGTTATCTCGTTGCCGACAGGTTGTTGCTTGCTGAGCTTGTCGTTCAGCACGTGCAGATAATTTTTGATGACCGTTAGCGGGTTGGTGGCTTCATGTGCGATTTTGCGCGATGACAGACGGAACGCATCAACGGCGTTGGTGGCTAGATTGCGCATGTCTTCCTGCTTTTTGCGAACGCCAATCAGGGCGGAAGCGGCCTGGGTTGCGAATACTTGCAAGAAAGCGATATGTTCCCGCAGGTCGGGGATTTTTTCGGGTAAAACCTTGCCGATCATGACCGCAAGGCATTTCCCATCGGCGACAAGCGGAACAGCAATGATGGTGTCGGTCTGCAGCAGCTTCAGAAAGGGTTCCTCTGCGATGGACTGACTCCCTCTGGCGATGAAGGCTGGACGTTTCATGGCGACGGCGTCTGTAAGGAGACTGCCTTGCTTGAGCGGGTGCGTGAATCCGGCGATGGGTTGTTGGTATTCGAGATGCGGGTCGATGATCAGGTTTTGATTCAAAGAATCCAATGTCAGAATAATGGCCGCATCAATGCCGAACAGGATTTTCACGGACTGCACGATGGTATTTAACAGGCCATGTTCGGTGGTTTGCCGTGCAAAATGACGCTCGGTTTCAGCGGCATACACAACCTGATGTATCTCGGTTTTCAGTTGGTTCTCGGTGGCCGGTGTCTGGGGTTCCGGTTTTTCCTCCGCCAAGGCGTCGTCGCGATTCAGATCGATGCCGAGAGCTGCGGCGGATTCAACGACTTTTTGTACTGCGGCGTTCTGCATAGGGGCCAGGTCTTCTGGCGTCAGTTGGCACAGCTTGGCGGCTTCGCGGACTGCTTCGGAATCATAGGCGTTGCAAGACAGCGTGTGTGCCAGGTAAATCACGCGAACGAGCAAGCCGGTTTTGTGGAGACGTGTGACGGGTTCGTGATGAAACAGGATACTGTCGCTGACATCCTGGCTCAGCTTCCATCGTCCGGTTAGCCAGGCGCCGGCTTCGGTATGCGTTATTTGCAGGCGATCTTGTTCCAGTTTGCACAGATCGCGATTGTCTTCCATTGGGAAAAGCTCGGCATATTTGCCGGGGGAGATGGCCAAAAAAGCGAGGCGGGCCACATCGTGCAACAGACCGCACAGATAGGCTTCGTCAATGTTCAGATAACCGGTTTTTCTGGCGATATCGCGTGCCAGCACGGCATTGGTCAACGAGTGTTCCCAGAAGCGACAAAGATCGGCTGTTGATGCGGTCGTGATTTGATTGAGTGTCTGGAAGACGGATTGGCTGATGACGATGGTGCGGATCATGTCCGTGCCGAGGGCCATCAGCGATTGTTCGAGTTTGGCTTTTTGGCCTCCTCGATGGAAAGCGGAGCTGTTCGCGACACTCACGATTTTGGCTGCGATAGCCGTGTCTTTTGATACCAATTCGGCAAGTTCCGCCATGCCCACGCGCTCCGCACGACAATACTCAATCAACTTGAGCAGTATATGCGGCAGGGTCGGGAGACGTACGACCAGTAGACGGTTGCGGATGTCTTGATCTGGGGGGGCCATGTTGAAGTTTGAAAGAGGGAACCAATCCTTAATAGAACAACGGCACCGTCGACAAATAGTTTAGTTACTTTATGGCAATTTTATAGAGAAAACGCTAAATTTCCTATGGGGAAATGCAAATATGTTCACATGTTGTTATTGTGCACATGCTTCGCTGTGGCATTTTTTCGGCGTACACGCTTTACATTGACACATACTCAGATGAATTTTGCATCAGGGCGGCAAAACTTGGTAGGCAAGACGCTGATTGGGGCGCAGCGGGCCTCATTGTCACGCTGTCAGTCGACGAAAGATGCGGTCAGAACAACTTATCCCGTATAATTTCCGTCTTTGTCGCCTTAGTATTCATTATTGTTCGTCATGAAATCATCCGAAATCCGCGCAAAATTCCTGTCCTTTTTTGAATCCAAGGGCCATACCGTCGTGCGCTCCAGTCCACTGGTGCCGGGCAACGATCCGACCATGCTGTTGACCAACTCCGGCATGGTGCAATTCAAGGACGTCTTCCTCGGCACGGACAAGCGTGCCTACACCCGTGCCACCTCGGTGCAGCGCTGCGTGCGTGCCGGTGGCAAGCACAATGATCTCGAAAACGTTGGTTACACTGCGCGTCACCACACCTTCTTCGAAATGCTGGGCAACTTCAGCTTCGGCGATTATTTCAAGCGCGACGCCATTGTCTATGCCTGGGATTTGCTGACGAACACCTACAAGCTCCCGAAAGAAAAACTCTGGGTCACCGTCTATCACGAAGACGACGAAGCCTACGATATCTGGGCGAAAGAAGTCGGCGTGCCGAGTGAACGGATTATCCGCATCGGCGATAACAAGGGTGCCCGCTACGCATCGGACAATTTTTGGCAGATGGCCGATACCGGTCCGTGCGGTCCGTGCAGCGAAATTTTTTACGATCACGGTGCAAATGTGTGGGGTGGGCCTCCAGGTAGCGCGGAACAGGATGGCGACCGCTACATTGAAATCTGGAACCTCGTCTTCATGCAATTCAATCGCGACGATCAAGGCAATATGTCGCCATTGCCGATGCCCTGCGTGGACACCGGCATGGGGCTGGAGCGTCTGGCTGCGGTGCTGCAGCACGTGCACAGCAACTATGAAATCGATTTGTTCCAGAACCTGATCAAGGCCGCGGCGCGCGAAACCGGCACCAAGGACTTGAACGACAATTCGCTGAAAGTGATCGCCGATCATATTCGCGCCTGTTCGTTCATGATCGTGGACGGGCTGATCCCGGGCAGCGAAGGCCACGGTTACGTGTTGCGTCGCATCATCCGTCGCGCATTGCGTCACGGTCACAAGCTCGGACAGAACGGATTGTTCTTCCACAAGCTGGTAAAAGATTTGGTTATCGAAATGGGGCAGGCGTATCCGGAATTGCCGGAAGCGCAGCAACAGGTCGAACGCGTCTTGCGTCAGGAAGAAGAACGCTTCAATGAAACGCTGGAAAACGGCATGAAGATTCTCGAAGCCGCGCTCGCAGGCGGTGCGAAGAATCTCGACGGCGAAACCGCTTTCACGCTGTACGACACGTATGGTTTCCCGCTCGATCTCACTGCAGACATTTGCCGCGAACGTGACGTGACGCTGGATGAATCCGGCTTCGACGCCGCGATGGAGCGCCAACGCGCGACTGCGCGCGCCGCAGGCAAGTTCAAGATGGCGGCGAACGTGGAATACCACGGTGAAAAAACAAAATTCGTCGGCTACGACAAGCTGCAACAGGATGCCAAAGTGGCTGCGTTGTATGTCGATGGCGTGTCGGTACAGAAAATGACGGCGGGCCAGCAAGGTATCGTGGTGCTCGATACCACGCCGTTCTATGCGGAATCCGGCGGTCAGTGCGGCGACAGAGGCGTGCTGGGTTCGAGCCACGCCAGCTTCATCGTCGAGGATACGCAACGTATTCAGCCGGAAGTCTCTGGCCATCACGGTACGCTGGAAAAAGGCACGCTGACGGTGTGGGATGCGGTCGCAGCCAAAGTTGATGCAGAAAACCGTTCGCAAACCATCCGCAATCACTCGGCCACGCACCTGATGCACAAGGCGCTGCGCCAGATTCTCGGGGCGCACGTTGCGCAAAAAGGCTCGCTCGTCGATGCGGACAAAACGCGTTTCGACTTCAGCCACAATGCGCCGATGACGGCAGAGGAAATCCGTCAGGTCGAAGAAATCGTCAACCGCGAAATTCTCGCGAACGCGGCCGCGCAAGCGCAGGTCATGGCATTCGACGATGCAGTCAGGCATGGCGCGATGGCGCTCTTCGGCGAAAAATACGGAGACGAAGTGCGCGTGTTGAACATTGGCTCTTCCTGCGAACTCTGCGGCGGCACACACGTGGATCGCACGGGCGACATCGGTTTGTTCAAGATTGTGAGTGAAGGCGGTATTGCGGCCGGCATTCGTCGCGTCGAAGCGGTGACGGGGCTGAACGCCATGCACGTGGTGCAGGATTTGGCCCGTCGCGTGAACGAAGCGGCCGCAGCATTGCGCACCACGCCGGATGAATTGATCCCGCGCATCCTGCAAACGCAGGAACAAACCAAAACGCTGGAAAAAGAACTCTCCGCCGTGAAAGCGAAGATGGCCTCCAGTCAGGGTGACGAATTGTTGAATCAGGCTGTCGAGATCAAGGGTGTGAAAGTGCTGGCGGCGACACTCGAAGGCGCCGACGTGGCCAGCCTGCGTACGACGATGGATAAGATGAAAGACAAGCTGAAAACCGCAGCGATTGTGCTGGCCTCCGTGAGCGACGGCAAGGTGAGCCTGATTGCGGGGGTGACCGCTGACACGACCAGTAAAGTGAAGGCTGGCGAACTGGTGAATTTCGTCGCGCAGCAAGTCGGCGGCAAGGGCGGCGGGCGTCCCGACATGGCGCAAGCCGGTGGTACCAATCCGGCAGGCTTGGGCAAGGCGCTGGAAGGCGTGGCCGATTGGGTCGGCAGCAAGCTCGGATAATCGCGATGGAATTCCAAAAAGATCTCGACGCGCGAAACCTGAGCTGTCCACTGCCGATCCTGCGAACCAAAAAAGCGCTGGCAGACATGACAAGCGGGCAGGTGTTGCGCATCGTGACAACCGATCCCAACTCGGTCAAGGATTTTCAGGCCTTTGCCAAGCAGACTGGCAATGAAATTCTTGCGATGCAACCGCTCGATAAAGAATACGAATTCTTTATGAAGCGTAAGTGAAGAAAATCTCTTCCTCCTGCGAGGGGGAAGGGAAATCCTAAGCGAACGATTTGCGTCAAGATGAATATTCAATAAACCGATTTTAGTTTTTACCCTAAGTAATAAACATGAAAATCCTCGTTCCCATCAAGCGTGTCATTGATGCCAACGTCAAGGTGCGCGTCAAAGCAGATGGCAGCGGTATTGAAACCGCCAACGCCAAAATGTCGATGAATCCCTTTGATGAAATCGCGGTCGAAGAAGCCGTGCGTCAAAAGGAAGCGGGCAAGGCGGCCGAAGTGGTGGCTGTCTCATGCGGCCCTGCACAAAACCAGCAAGTGCTGATTCCTGCGATGGCCGTCGGGGTGGATCGTGCCATTCTCGTGCAAACAGATGAAACTCTGCAGCAACTCGCTGTCGCCAAACTGCTCAAGGTCATCGCGGAAAAAGAACAACCGCAACTGATTTTGCTCGGCAAGCAGGCGACAGACGACGATGCCAATCAAACCGGGCAGATGCTTGCGGCCTTGCTCGGCTGGCCGCAAGCGACGTTTGCATCCAAGCTGGTGATCGAGAACGATAAAGCCATCGTCACGCGCGAAGTGGATGGCGGTCAGGAAACGCTGGCGCTCACGCTGCCCGCGATTGTCACGGTCGATTTGCGTCTGAACGAACCGCGCTACGTGACCTTACCAAACCTGATGAAGGCGAAGAAAAAGCCGCTGGAAACGATCAATGCCGCCGATCTTGGCGTGGACATCGCGCCGCGCATCAAGACGATCAAGGTGTCCGAACCGTCCGTGCGCAAGACCGGGGAAATGGTGCCGGACATTGCCACGCTGGTGGCGAAGTTGAAGAATGATGCGAAAGTGATTTGAAGGTAGAAAAATGGCCGTACTGGTTATAGCAGAACACGATAACGACGCGCTCAAAACGGGTACGCTGAACACTGTTAGCGCGGCACTGCAATGCTGCAGTGATGTGCGTGGCGAGATTCATGTGCTGGTGGCGGGACACAACTGTCAAGCTGTGGCACAAGCCGCGGCCAAAATTTCCGGCGTCACCAAAGTGCTGACGGCCGATGCGCCGCAGTTTGCCGACGGGCTGGCGGAAAACGTGGCCGAACAGGTGCTCACGGTTGCGAAAAACTATTCGCACATTCTGGCACCGGCATCCGCCTTCGGCAAAAACATGTTGCCGCGTGTGGCCGCGAAACTTGATGTCGGCCAGATTTCCGACATCATCGCCGTCGCATCGTCGGATACCTTTGATCGCGCCATTTACGCAGGCAATGCGATTGCCACTGTGCAGTCATCCGATCCGATCAAGGTGATGACGGTGCGAACCACGTGTTTTGTCCCCGCGCAAATGGGTGGCTCAGCAATTGTCGAAAGCCAACAGGCTGTCTCAGGCTTCGATAAAGTGACATTCCTTTCGCGCGACATCGCCAAATCGGATCGTCCCGAACTCACATCCGCCAAAGTTGTGGTGGCGGGCGGCCGTGGTCTGGACAAGGCAGAGGATTTTAAATTGCTCGAACAACTCGCAGACAAGCTCGGTGCTGCGCTGGGCGCCACGCGCTCGGCAGTCGATGCAGGTTTCGTGCCGAACGACTGGCAAATTGGACAGACCGGCAAAATCATCGCGCCGGATCTTTACATCGGCGTCGGTCTTTCCGGCGCGGTGCAGCATCTTGCCGGGATCAAGGGCGCCAAAACCATCGTCGCCATCAACCAGGATGCCGATGCGCCCATCTTCCTTGTTGCCGATTACGGCATCGTGGGCGATCTCTACCAACTGGTGCCGCAGCTTATAGCGGCATTGAGCACCGAGCCAGGCACCCATCCCGGCTGATCGCCCCTTCTATAGTTGTCGCTAATATAAGTCGCTGATTTTTTGGCGGGTTTCCGTTTTCTTTCATGCAATAAAATTGCTTGCAAATGTCGCACACCTGCGACAACTGAGTGCAACGCCTATTTAGTGTTGCTTCAAAGCAAAAGCACTATATATTGTGTCTGCAAGGATTAAATTTTCCATTTACACTATGGTTTCAGTCAGCTTGTTTATGGCGAAATGAACAGTTCACAGGGGTACTAAATGTTAGTAAGAAATAACATCGCGTCGTTGGAAGCGCCACAAGAAATCTCTACGGAAGTTCTCATTGAGAAATACGCGAAAGGGAATGAGACCACTGTTGAAGAGGTGCAGACACGCGTGGCGGAAGCGCTCTCGGAAATGGAAAATGGCACCGAACGTACCAAATACGCGAATCAATTTTTGTGGGCCATGCAAAATGGTTTCATTCCGGCTGGGCGCGTAAGCAGTGCAGCGGGCACCGGCCTCGCCACCACGCTGATCAACTGCTTCGTCCAACCAGTCGGCGATTCCATCACGAACAATGTCAACGGCAAGCCCGGCATTTACACGGCGCTCGCGCAGGCGGCGGAAACCATGCGTCGTGGCGGCGGCGTGGGCTACAACTTTTCTGCGATTCGCCCGAAAGGCGCGAAGGTCAAGGGTACGGGCAGCAGCGCCTCTGGCCCACTCTCGTACATGAAAGTGTTTGATCGTTCGTGTGAAACGGTGGAATCTGCGGGCGCGCGTCGCGGTGCACAGATGGCCGTGCTCAATGTCGATCATCCCGATGTCATTTCCTTCATCATCGCCAAGCAAGAAAAAGGGCAGTTCAACAATTTCAACGTATCCGTCGGCGTGACCGACGCCTTCATGCGGGCAGTCGAAACGGACGGGGAATACGAACTCATCCATGCTGCCGAACCGAACGACGACCTGAAAGCATCCGGCGCCTACAAGCGTGACGACGGCGTGTGGGCGTACCAGAAGGAAAGCGCGACGAAAGTCTGGAACCTGATCATGCAGTGCACCTACGACGCGGCCGAACCCGGCGTGCTCTTCCTCGATCAGCTCAACCGCGAAAACAACCTCGCGTATTGCGAAGTGATCGAGGCGACGAATCCGTGCGTCACCGCCGATACCTGGGTGACGACCGCAGACGGCCCGAAACAGGTGCGCGACCTGATCGGGCAGCCATTCCTCGCACTCGTGAACGGACAGGAATTCGCTTCCGCGTCGGAAGGCTTTTTTGCCACCGGAGAAAAACCCGTGCTGCGCCTGCGCACGCGCGAAGGTCACGCACTGCGTTTGACGGCGAACCATCTGGTGCGTCGCGTTTCCGAACAGACGCGCTATCGTCAATCCTCTGAATGGGTGGAAGCGGGGCAGCTTTCGGCTGGCGACAAAATCGCACTGCACAACCATCGCGCTGCGCAAGGCTGGGAAGGAAAATATAACGAAGCACAAGGCTATCTGCTCGGCCTGTTGCTTGGCGACGGCACGCTCAAATCCGAAGCCGCCGTGATCAGTGTCTGGCACAAACAGGCAGCCGCATTCGCCAACGGTTTTGATGCACCGATTTTCAAGAACAGCGTGATGCGTGCAGCCGAAGACGCGATGCAAAGCATTCCGACCCGTGCCGACTTTGCCGGTTTCATGGCGGTTGCCGGGCGTGACGAATACCGGATGAAGAGCGCGGGCTTGCGTGATTTAGCCATCGAACTTGGCATGCAGCCCGGCGCGAAGAAAATGACCGATGCGTTCGAAGTCACGTCTTCCGATTTTTACGCAGGTTTCCTGCGCGGCTTGTTCGACGCAGACGGTTCTGTTCAAGGTTCGCAACAAAAAGGCGTGAGCGTTCGCCTGACGCAAGTGGACAAAACCACGCTGGAGCGCGTGCAGCGCATGCTGCAGCGTCTTGGCGTCGTTTCCACAATTTACACGAACCGAAAGGGCGATGCGCCCGTTCAGAAATCCCTGCCGGACGGCAAAGGCGGTTTTGCGCTGTACCAGACGCAGGTAGTACATGAACTGGTGATCTCCGGCGACAACCTCGCTGTCTTCGAATCGCGCATCGGTTTTTCGGATGAAGACAAGCAGCGCGCGCTGTCGCAGGCGCTTGGCAACTATCGTCGTGCCTTGAATGCCGAACGTTTTGTTGCGACAGTCGAATTGCTGGAAGCCGATGGTGTTGAAATGGTGTACGACGTGCAGGTGCCGGGCGTTAATGCCTTCGATGCCAACGGCCTGTACGTGCATAACTGTGGCGAACAACCGCTGCCGGATTACGGCTGCTGTTGTCTCGGCAGTTTGAATCTCACCGCGTATGTGAAAGATCCGTTCTCCGAAGAAGCGGCATTCGATTTCGATCTGTTCGAGCGCGTCACCAAAGTCGCCGTGCGCATGTTGGACAACGTGCTGACCGCAACGGAGTGGCCGCTGAACGAGCAGGCGCTGGAAGCGTCCGCCAAGCGCCGTATTGGTCTTGGCTTTACCGGGCTGGGCGATGCGCTGATCATGCTGAACGTGCGCTACAACTCTGAAGCAGGCCGCGTGTTGGCAGAAAAAATTTCGCGTTCGATGCGCGATGCGTCTTACTGGGGTTCCGTAGAGCTGGCCAAAGAGCGCGGCGCGTTCCCGCTGCTCGATGTGGATCAATATCTGAAAGGTGGTTTTGCGGCACGTCTGCCGGATGATCTGAAGGACGCGATTCGTGTTCATGGCATCCGCAATTCGCATCTCACGTCAATTGCACCCACCGGCACGATCTCGCTGGCCTTTGCTGACAATGCGTCCAACGGCATTGAACCTGCGTTTTCCTGGTTTTACAACCGCACCAAGCGCATGCCGGATGGGTCGAAAAAAGATTACACCGTCGAAGATCACGCTTACCGCGTCTATCGTTCGATGGGGCGCGATGTCAACAATCTCCCGGAGGCTTTTGTCTCCGCGCTGGAAATTTCCGCCATCGATCACATGCTGATGGTGGCGGTGGTGGCGCCGTACATCGACGCCGCCATTTCCAAGACCGTCAACGTGCCGGAAGATTATCCTTACGAGGAATTCAAAGACCTCTACATGGAAGCATGGCGCAAGGGCTTGAAAGGCATCACCACTTATCGCCCGAACAACGTGCTGGGTGCGGTGCTGTCTGTGCCTGCGGCCAATACGGAACCGGCCATCAAGCAGCCGGTGACGCTTTCCGAACAAGATCGCCGGATGGTGCTGAAAGACGCCACCATGTCCGCGCCGCTAGCTTCCTTGCGCTGGCCGTCGCGTCCATCGCTACCGGCGGGCGCAACGGCTTGGGTGAGCGAACAGATTCAAACGCCGCAAGGGGAATTCGCGGTGGCGGTGTCCGATCATGGCGGCATTCCGTTTGAAGTGTGGGTACTCGGCGGCCAACCGCCGCGCGGTCTGGATGCGATTGCCAAAACACTGTCGTCCGACATGCGTGCTAATGATCGCGGCTGGCTCAACAAGCGGTTCGCGATGCTGGAACAAACGTACGGCGATCCGTTCTGGATGCCGATGCCGCCGAATGGCGATCTGGTGCAAGTGCCCAGTCCGGCCGCCGCGTTGGCCAAGCTCGTGCGCTGGCGTTACGAGCAGTTGGGCGCCTTGCAGATGAAAGACAGCGATCCCACGCCGGTATTGGATGCGCTCTTCTCGGCGCACGAACCGAAGACTGGCGCAGACGGCACGCTGGCCTGGGTGGCCGACGTGCGCAATCCGTCCACCGAAGACGAATTCGTGCTGATGCTCAAGGAACTGCAAATGCCGGACGGCACGCGCCGTCCGTACAGCATGGGCTTGAGCGGCGGCCATCCGCCCGCGCTCGACGGCTTGTGCAAAATCCTTAGCGTGGATATGCGCGTGGTCGATCCGGCGTGGATCGGCATGAAATTGCGCAAGCTGCTCAACTACGCAGAACCGCTCGGCGATTTCCTTGCCCGCGTGCCCGGCAGTCAGAAACAGATGAGCTATCCGTCCACGGTTGCCTACATCGCGCAACTGGTGATTCACCGTTATGCCATGCTCGGCATCCTCAACGAAGAAGGCGTGCCCACGGTGAACATGGGCGTGGTGGCCGAAGATCCGAAACGCCATGCTGCCAAGCCTGCGCCCATCATCGCGGGCAAGCTCTGCCGCGAGTGCGGCAACATGGCGATGATTCGCAAGGATGGCTGCGACTTCTGTACCGCGTGCGGTGCGATTGGGAGTTGCGGTTAAAGAATTGATTGATTTTAGAAAAAACGAATCGCATGAATGTGTAGGCTCAAACTTCATGATTGCAAGAGCGCCACGTAGTTTGTTGGTTTTGTAAGTAGGTGTATAGGGACAGGTGCTATGTTACAAGGCCGGTAAATACGTAGGTTTGCGGTTTCAATAATGATGTAATTCAGCATCGCGCATTTATTATGCGATTTTGCTGTATAAAACAAGTTAGACGTTACTTACTAAAGCAGGAAGATTACTTCGATGGCTAAACGTCATACGTCGACACCCGCGCAGCAAACAACTCCACCAGTCGTGTTGCCCCAAACTGGCATTGCGCTTTTACGTAAGCTGATAGAAAAGGCGGCTGCGCTTCGAGATCTTCAAAATCTCCAAAGTTCTGACGTGGAGGCGTGGAGCAATCTAGCTAGAGATTATTTGACCCGCACGTTCGGTTCAAATTCGCCCAATGTGAACGCCGTTCTTCACGCTTCAGGTGATGGCGGCATTTACATGGGCATGAGTGACAGGGAGTTTCAACAATACCAGCGTTCCGGCATTGACAACAAGATCAAGTTACTGAATAGCTGCATTGAGCAATTAGAGACTGATATTTTGCTTAAGGTGGAACCGAGTTCTGCTTCAATGATTGGGCAAGTCGAGATACAAGAAGATCAGACTCGAGTCTTTGTTGTACATGGACACAACCACGGGGTAAAAGAGGCGGTCGCGCGATTTCTTGAGAAGCTAGGACTGGAACCAGTTATCCTTCACGAAAAACCCAACGCAGGCCGGACGATCATCGAGAAGTTCTCTGATTATGCAGATGTACACTTCGCTGTTGTGTTGTTAACTGGTGACGACGTTGGTAAGCCGCGTGCTGCTACAACTGAACTTGGTTTACGGGCCAGACAGAACGTTATACTTGAACTTGGGTACTTTCTTGGTCGGTTAGGTCGAGCTCGTGTGTGTGCGCTTTATGAGGCTGGCGTGGAAATTCCCAGTGACTACAATGGTGTGCTTTTCGTTGAGTTGGACTCAACAGATAGATGGAAGTTTGATCTAGTAAGGGAACTGTTAGCAGCTGGATTCAAGGTCGATGCCAACCGGATTTTTGCTCCTGATTGATAGCAAAGTCGCTTAGCACGTTTGGAGAGTTATCGTTATAGGGCGCAGCGTTACTTCATTCTTACCCCAGTAGCCAGTGCGCGAAATTTGACATAAAGTTTTTCGCCTTATGACTGTCCGATCACATAAAAATTTGCTGCGCATTTTGCTCTTTATCGCGAAGCTGTGTGTGCTGTTTGCCTGCAGCCGCGCACCGAAGATGGCGGGCGTGGCGAAAGGCAGCGTGGTACTGGCGTTCGGCGACAGTGTCACCTACGGCACGGGTGCGCAGCCCGGCGAAGACTGGCCGACTCTGCTGGCGGCGAAAACCGGCTGGCAGATTGTGAACGCAGGCATTCCTGGCGATACCGCACAGAACGGCAAGGACAGGATAGCCGCGCTGCTGGACCAGCATCGGCCCGCGCTGGTGATCGTGGAAATCGGCGGGAACGATTTCCTGCGTCGCCGTTCGCAAGCTGAGGTGAAGGAGGATTTGCGTCGGATTCTCGCCACGATTCGCGACAGCGGTGCCGAAGCGGTGCTGGTGGCGGTACCGGAGTTTTCGATGTTCGCCGTGGTCGCCGAAAAGCCGTCTGATGCAGCGCTGTATGCCGAACTCGGCAAGGAAGAAAAAATTCCCGTGATTGCCGGGGTGTTTTCCGGCGTGCTGTCGCAGACGGAGCTGCGCGCCGATACCATTCATCCGAATGCGAAAGGCTATCGGGTGATGGCAGCTGGGCTTTTTGCGGAACTGAAAAAGATCGGGCTGTATCGGGATTGGGGCACGAATTGAAGGTTCCAGTTCGATTTACTCATGCACGAGTAGAACCCACGTAACGTTCGTGGAGTATGGCTGAAAGTGTTTTCATTCAAATGAATCCGCAGAAAAATCCCTCATTAACCGAAAAGGAATGTGCATCGGGCATTCGTCTGGTGCGCGGCGTGGGGATGACGCACGATTTCCCGCGCCATGTGCATCAGTCCATGATGTTTGTCTGGGTCACGGGTGGTGCGCGTGATGTTGATGTCTTCGGGAAAACCATCCGAATTGCGGCAGGTCAGGGCTTTTGTCTGCCGCCCGAATGCGTGCATGCCTGTCGTTCGTTTGAGCCGCATGATTACTACGCTGTCTCCGTGCCCGCGCATTTTTGCGAAACCTTGCGTGATCCAGATGTACCGGCGCCAGCCTTTACCGTGTTCGACGAGCGTGAAGACAGCGGCGCGGCATTACATCAACTCATTGCTGTTTTACGCGCCGATCCTGATCTGATGGCAATTGAATCAGCTTTGTTGTCGGTGCTGACGTTTGTGCAGCCATCCCATCCTGTTGCCACCAATCCCCAATATCTGGCCGTGGTGAACCGCGTGCGCGAGTATTTGTTGGCACGCTTTTCTGAACCGGTGCGTCTGTCCGATTTGGCGGAACTGACGGGGTGGAGTGCAGGCATGGTGAACCGTATCTTCAGTGCGCATGTGGGGGTGCCGCCTTATGAATTTCTTTTGCATCAGCGCTTGCGCGAAGTGGCGCGCCTGCTTCGTTCCGGTTCGGATGCACTGGCCGAGATTGCCGCGGCAACAGGCTTTGCCGATCAAAGCCACATGCAGCGGCTGTTCCGTCGCGCCTTTGGCGTAACGCCCAAGGCATACCGTCAAGGTGCAGGCGCATCCAACGGACTTACATCAGTGGCGGACTGAAGGTGGCCAGCAGGATCAGTCCATCTTTCCCAGCCCGGACTTCGTGGTTTTCTCCAACGGGCATGGTGCCCACTGTTCCCGGCGTGTAGGCAAGGCTTTTCCCTTCCAGCAGGGTTTCGCCCGAGCCTTCCAGCACCTGATGCAACTCCCATTGCGTGGCATGGTTGTGCTGGCCGATGGCGCAATGGGGAGCAATGCGCACGAGATGCAGGCTGATGTTTCCGCTGGTTTCTGAGCCCGTGACGAGATGTTTCATCGCGACGCCCTTGAAAACAGGGTGTTCGTTCCAGGGCAGATCTGCAATGGCTTTGTCGGTGTGGGGAAAGCGGGAAAGGCCGTTCATAAAGGATTGCGCGTTCATGATTTTTCCTGTGAAGTGATTGGTACGGTTCCCAGTATCCGGTGATGAGGCAGGCCTGTATTGAACGATCTTGCGTAACATGTGCGTGGCAGATAGGGGTCAGCATCACTCAAAAAACAAAAGCAGAAAATCTTTTACGATTTTCTGCTTTTTTAATGGTCAACGCAGTGATGCGCGCTGTGATGACTTTACATGACTTTGTTCAGCGCTTCTTCCAGTTTGGCAACGGTTTGATCCGGGCGATGGAGTTTTTCCAGACCGAACAGGCCGAGACGGAAGGTGCGGAAGGTGGGAGGTTCGTCGCATTGCAGCGGTACGCCGGAAGCGGTTTGCACACCGATGTTCAGGAATTTTTTGCCGGACTGGATGTCCGCGTCAGTCGTGTAGCTGACAACAACGCCGGGTGCTTCGAAGCCTTTGGCAGCCACGCTTGGGAAACCCTTCTTGGCGAGGAGTTCGCGCACACGGCGGCCGAGTTCTTCCTGTTCCTTGCGCACTTTGTCAAAGCCGTAAGCTTCGGTTTCCAGCATGACGTCGCGCAGGCTGGCGAGTGCATCGGTGGGCATGGTGGCGTGATAAGCGTGTCCGCCATTTTCAAACGCTTCCATGGTTTGCAGCCAGACTTTCAGGTCGCAGGCGAAGCTGGTGCTGGTGGTGGAATCGATCAAGGTGCGGGCGCGTTCGCTGAGTGCAACGAGTGCGCAGGAAGGGGTGGCGCTCCAGGTTTTTTGCGGCGCACTGATCAGCACATCGACATTGCATGCCACCATGTCGACCCAGATCGTGCCGGTGGCGACGCAGTCAAGGACGAACAGGCCGTTGACTTCGCGCACGGCTTTGCCGATGGCTTGCAGATAGTCTTCAGGCAGGATGATGCCGGAGGCGGTTTCAACATGCGGTACAAACACCAGATCCGGTTTTTCTTTGCGAATGGTTGCGACAACTTCTTCAATCGGCGGCGGTGCAAAGGGGGCTTGCGGACTGTCGTTGATGGGCTTGGCTTTCAGGACGATGTTTTCGGAGGAAATCTGGCATTTTTCAAGGATCTGCGTCCAGCGGAAACTGAACCAGCCATTGCGGATGATCAGGCACTTCTTGTTCGTCGCAAATTGACGCGCGACGGCTTCCATGCCGAAGGTGCCGCTGCCCGGTACGACGACTGCGGATTTTGCGTTGTAAACTTTTTTCAGGATGCGAGAGATGTCTTTCATCACGCCCTGGAAGCGTTTGGACATATGGTTAAGGGCACGATCCGTATAAACGACTGAGTATTCGAGCAGACCATCCGGGTCCGGTTGTGGTAATAAAGCAGGCACGTCAGTTCTCCTATTAGCTAACAATTTTTGCTACCCTTTTGGGGCACATCTTTAGAGGATAACGCTATTTCATATTTGTCCGCAAGCCTGTTGTGGTTTTGCAATGGGCCGCTAAATTGAAGGTTTTATAGCAACTATTAAGGGTTTTTGACCGATTTGTTGATGATGAGTTTTCAAAATACGCAAAGGCCGATAGGATGAACTATTTAACTCAAAGCCATTTCTCAGTGACAGACCGCAAGGTATTAATTGCAGGCGCATCCGGTTTGGTGGGACAGAGCCTTCTGCAAGGTTTGCTGGGGGATACCTCCGTTATGGAAGTACATGTGCTGAGCAGGCGTGTACTGGATATCCAGAATCCGAAGGTAACGGTGCATGTTATCGATTTTGATGCGCTGCCAGCATTGCCCACGGTGGGGGAAGTGTATCTGGCCGTCGGCACGACGATCAAACAAGCCGGAAGCCAGGCGGCTTTTCGACACATTGATCGGGATATCAATCTTGCCGTCGCCCAAGCCGCTCTGGCTGCGGGCGCCAGAAAAATCGCGCTGGTCAGTGCTATCGGAGCCGATTCAAAATCCAAGGTTTTCTACAATCGCGTGAAAGGCGAACTGGAAGATGCGTTGTCGAAGTTGGCAGTGGAAACGCTCGTCATTGCGCAACCATCGCTCTTGCTGGGTGATCGCAAACGTATGGGGCAGCCACGGCGTGCTGGAGAAAAAATCGGTGAAATCATCTTTGGTTTGCTTGGCCCACTTATTACCAAGAAGTATCATCCTATTGATGCTGCGCGCGTGGCGGGCGCCATGCTGGCGGCGATGCGAACTGCGCAAGGGCGAATCATCCTTTCATCTGAAGCTATGCAGGCGTTTGCCCATTAGTTTGCCTGAGTTAAAATATCTGACGTGATGGAATGATTAGGGAGTGGATAGGGGTAGTAATGCATAACGTCGGTTGGTATTTTGCAGTGGGGTGTGTGTGTGGCGTTCTGGTTTACTGGAAGATGCACGCGAACTACCTGATGTTTTTTCTGTCACTGCCGGGCACCGTGGCGCATGAGTTGTGCCATTACCTTGTTGCGCTGGTCACGCGTTCCAGGCCGTCGCATTTCACGATTTTCCCCAAAAGAGTCAAAGGCGGGTGGGAACTGGGCAGCGTGCGGTTTGTGCCGGGGCTGTTTACTGGCGGGTTCGTTGCCCTGGCGCCGTTGTACCTGATGCCGCCGATTGCTTATGCAGCGTATTACTTCTCCGGTCAGATGAACGTGTACTGGCAGGTGGGGCTGGGTTATCTTGCCGGGCTCGCGACCGGATTCATGTGGCCGTCGAGTGTGGACTGGAAGGTGGCGTGGTTTCGGCCTGTTGGCACCGTTCTATTTTTTTTGATGGTGGCGGGAGGTGTCTATGCGCATTACCACTTTTACTGGCGCTAACCTGTCCTTTTCGCGTGGGTGACTTTTCCCACGAGTGTCATCATTCTCGTCATCATGTCCGCGATTTCTTTTTTCCCCCACTCGCCGATGGCGTGGCCCATGCCGGGATACATGACGGCTTCGGCTGATCCGCCACGTTCGACGTAAAAATCCTTGGTGCGTCTGGCGGTGCCCGAGGGAACACGCGGATCGCTTGCGCCCTGAAAGAACAGCGTGGGGGGCAAATCGACCACCTCGTCGCGCTCCAGAATCAGTGGGGGAGAAGCTTCGCGCATGCAGGCTTCCGTGCCAAAGTAGGCATCGTGGCACATCAGGATGTCGCGGTCGCCATTCCCTTGCGCCATCCTGTATCGCGCCAGCGGATCGAGTACGCCGGAGCAGGTAATGACGAATGCCAGTCTTGCATCGATATGGTCAGCGCCTTCCAGTGGAGTGGCGGCATAGCGCGTATCGAAGGGGCGCAGCGCAGAGAGCAGAATCAGATGCCCGCCGCTAGAAACGCCGAGCCCGCCCACAGCGCTGGGATCGATGGAAAATTCCGATGCGTGCAGTTTCACCCATCGCGTCGCATAGTTGATGTCGATGAGCGAGGACGGATAGGGATCGCGCGGCGCCATGCGGAAATCGATAGCAATCACGACGATGCCGAACGACGCGATGTAATCGGCAAAGCCTTGCGTCGCGGTGCGGTCGCCCGATACCCACGCGCCGCCATGTACGCAGATCACGGCCGGAAACGGGCCGTCACCTTGCGGACGGTACACCAGCGCGCGCAGCGTGCGGCCATCGATGGTACGGTAGGGGAGGTCATCTATTTTGACTGAGTAAGCTGGCTGCTTTGTGGGAGTCGCTGTGGGGGACATTGCGGGGCGTTGGCTGAGTGAAGGTTGGGTGAATCGTTCGAATCCGGTGTTGCAGGACGAGAATTTAACATGAAAATCGTGCTTGCCGGAATGCGCCATATAATGTCGAAGTAGACATGAAGAGTTCTGTTTTTCCTTGAAGGATTGGAGGAGATTATGTTCACTCGAATCGCAATGGCAGCGCTTGTTTTGATTGTTTCGACTAAGGTTGCAACAGCACAAAGCCTTATTGATTCGTGGGGACAGATCAAGGCGCCGCCCGTGCCAATTCTCTCGTCTCCGACGGTGAAGGCCAGCGAAACGGCTTTGTTGTTGCTGGACATTGAAGAAGCAACCTGCAACATGGAGCGACGCCCGCGTTGCGTGGCTGCCGTACCGACTGTGGCCGCATTCCTGAAAAAAGCGCGTAAGGCCAGGATGCCTATTTTTCATAGCAACACCATGCGCGGATCGCGCGCTACCTTTTTGCTACAGGTCGCACCGAGAGATGACGAACCTGTCGTTCAATCGACGGTTAACAAATTTTTCAGAACGAAGCTCGATGATCATCTGAAAGCGAAGGATATCAAGACGGTGATCGTGTGCGGAACGGCGGCGTCTGGTGCGGTACTGCATACGGCAACCGCTGCCGCCCAGTACGGCTACAATGTGATTCTGCCGGTGGATTGCGTGACGGGCGGGAGTTTGTACGAGGAACAGGCCGTGGTGTGGAGCCTGATCAACGGTCCCGGCACAATGCGCGTACTGACCCCGGCAACGCTGGACACAATCAGAATTGAAAAATAACGCCAGCGACTGTTAGTTACAATAAAAAATCATCATGACCATCACCAAAGGATACAAACAGCTGATTGCCGATGCGCGCGCCAAGGTGCGCACGCTGACGTTGGATGAAGCTAAGGCAAAGTTCGGTGATCAGAATGTCGTCTTCGTGGACATTCGCGATGTGCGAGAGCTGGAACGTGACGGCATGATTCCTGGTGCCTTCCACGCGCCGCGTGGCATGCTGGAATTTTGGGTCGATCCCGAAAGTCCGTACCATCGGGATATTTTTGGACAGGACAAGGAATTCATTTTGTATTGCGCGTCGGCGTGGCGCTCCAGTCTGGCGGCTGCGGCATTGTACGAGATGGGGATGACCACCATTGCGCATCTCGACGGCGGTTTCAGCGCGTGGAAGGAAGCCGGGCATCCTGTTGGCGAAAGAAAAAAGGCATGATAACCAGCAGGAGAAAATGTTGACCAACCCGATTCGCCCTTCCCTCACACACAGCATCGATCTCACCGGCGAAGATGCCGATGCATTGGCCATGGTGTGCGACGATCCGGCCAGCGGGCAATCGCTCCGCTTTGCGACCGTTGACGGACGGCAGGTCGTCACTTATTCCTGTCAGCTCGGAGGAATAACGCACCAGGTCACATTGAACGATGAGGAAGCGGCAGAACTCACCGCGTGGCGAAACAACGGTCGGCGAACGAGTTACTGGGATTGGCCAGGATGGGATGCCGTCAAGGCGCGAGCCCATCCCGTTTCAAAATGAGGCTCAGGCTTCCACCGGAATCTTGAAAACGATTTTTCGGATCGTGTCTGCAGTGTGTTTGATGCAGGGGCGATGCGCATCGTTCGGTGCGAAAATCGCGAAGGTGCCGGCATTCATGACGAGCACATTGCTGGCCGAGGTCTGCGTCGCAAAAAACTCGATGTCCGGTTCGTAGCCCGTGCTTTCACGCACATCGGACAGCGGGAGCACTTCAATGATTTCATTTCCGCTCACGATGTATTGCAGGTCGGTATAAACCCGGTGCGCTTCGAACTTCCCGCCGTCGCCGGGCGCGTATTCGCTGACGCTGGCGGAAATGCCTGCGCCGACCAAATGATTCCCAAGCGAAAGGGTTGCCGTATCGTTTTCCGCGAGGAAGGCTTCGATCAGCGCAAGGCGTTTGTCGTACGCGAGGTATTGGTTGAGGTTGTCGATAGTGTCGAAAATCATGATCTGTCTTCGTTTTACAAGGCCGTGCGCAGCATGTTGACGATGTCCTTTTCATCCATCGGCGGACGCGCGACCAGTCGTCCCTGCTCGTCCGGTAAAACACGCAGCGTGTCTTGTGCGTAACGCTGGAGCAGCGCATCGCCGATTTTCACTTCGGAGAATTTCGTCGGGCAACCGTTGGTGCGCAGGAAGGCTTCGAATTGATCGATGCCAGCCAGCGCGCAGTCGAGGTCGTCCGCCCGTTTTGGCTGCAACCCGAAAATCCGCTGCGCGAATTGCGCAAAACGAGCCGGACGGTGTTTTGCTGCAAAGCGCATCCAGGCCGGATTGACGATGGCCAGACCCGCACCGTGCGCGATGTCGTGATGTGCGGAGATCACGTGCTCGATCATGTGCACCGGATAACCGGATTCGACACCGGCTTGCACCCAGCCGTTCAATGCGACAACGGAAGCCCATTGCACTTGCGCGCGCGCTTCGAGATCGTTGCCATTGGCAACGGCTTTCGGTCCCCATTCGATGGCCGTCTGGATGACGCCTTCGGCAAAACGATCTTGCAGCGGCGTGCCATCCGGGCCGTTGAAGTAACTTTCCGTCACGTGGGTGATCAGATCGCACACACCGTAAGCGGTCTGGTCTTTCGGCACGCTGAGCGTCAGTTCAGGATCGACCAGCGCAACTTTCGGAAAGAGCGGGTCGGCGATCACGAAAGATTTCACCGTGGTCTTTTCGTTGGTGATGACGGCCCCGGCATTCATTTCGGAACCGGTGGCAGCCAGCGTGGGCACGGTGATGAGGGGCAGGGCGCGGGTCGGCACGTGCGGCGCGGCCTGACCGTGATAAATCATGTCCCATGGATCGCCGGAGTAAAAGACGGCGGCGGCCATGACTTTGGCGGCATCCATGGTGCTGCCGCCGCCCAGTGCAATGACCACGTCGCATTTCTCATCGCGCGCGAACTGTGCGCCACGAATAACGGTGGCGTTGCGCGGATTGGGTTCAACGCCCGTGCATTCAACGTAAGAGACGCCTGCCGCTTTCAAACTGGCCACGGCCCGATCAAAGGTGCCGTTGCGTTTGACGCTGCCGCCGCCCATGACGAGCAGCGCGCGTTTGCCGTGCGCGGCGGTGACTTCGCCCAATCGCTTCAGCACGCCAGCGCCAAAGACGAGACGTGTCGGATTCTGAAATTCGAAATGCATACGTTTCTCCTTTTATCCCAATGATTCGTGAGGATCCCGATTATTCGAGTTCGGCGATCAATTCAATTTCAACACAGGCGCCGAGCGGAAGTTGTGCGACACCGAATGCTGAACGTGCATGCTTGCCTTTATCGCCGAAAAGTTCGATCAATATTTTCGATGCGCCATTGGCTACCAGATGATGTTGTGTGAAATCGCCGGTGGAATTGACCATGATGACGACTTTGACAATACGCTTGACTTTGTTGAGGTCGCCGCCTGCTGCCGCTTGCAGCGTGGCGAGGAGATCAATGACCGCGCTGCGGGCGGCTTCTTGGCCTTCTGCGGCACGCATGTTTTTGCCGAGTTGTCCCACCCAGGGCTTGCCGTTTTTCTTGGCAATATGGCCCGACAGGTAAACAGTTTTATCTACGCGCGCGTACATTGCATAAGAAGCGACGGGTGTGGCAACGGACGGCAGTTCGATGTTCAGCTTTTTGAGTTGGTCGTTTACGGATGATGGCGGTGTTTGGGCATGGGCGTGTGTCGCGACGGCTGCCACAACGTAAATGGCAATCATCAACATGTGTTTTAAACGGATAAGGCGCATAGGCCCCTTTCTTTTTCGCCATTCGGAATGGCGTTAAGGTGTATCGACACGGAATAGCTGTGCACGTCCACAGCCATTATACGGCCGAGTGCGTCTTGTCATTCTCCGCCAAGGAGCGAACGATTGTTTTATCTTCGCTTGAAAGTGCGTTCAAAAAATTATCCACGGTTTGTGTGCCCAGCCCTGTGGAGAAGTTTGGGATACACGTTGTAAGGTCTTGATTGGAAAAGACGAATCAGCATTGTGCGAAAAATAGTCTTTCAGGGATGTCGCGCTTTTTTCAGGTTTGTTCTGATTTACAGGCTACTGGCGCGACAGATATTCCTATTTGGCTGAAGAGTTTGGAGCATCGTCACAGTCTTGCTCACGCTCGGCATCTCGTGGCCGTCGGTATCATGCCGCTGAGGTTGTGGGTCGGCCGACGCGGGCGACACCGCTTCAAATGGAAAGACGGGCGGGCGGCGGTGTGAGGAAGGGCAATAGCCGACGCAAGACCATGCGACGGCAAGCACTGTAAAAAGCGCGTTCAAGACGTTTCGGATCGGTGCTGATGTACCAGATGCCGTGTTCGTCGAGCACGGCGCTGACTTGGTACTTGCCGTTGCGCAGCGAAAGCCAACCACGTTGGCGGCCCCATAAACTGAAAATTTCGGTTGTCATGTTCAACTCCTCTTAAAGACACAGCGCGCGGACTTCGACTCGACCGCTCGCGTCCAAATGTGGATTGGTGGTTTCCGCGTCCCCTTGTGGTAACAGAGCGAAGAAATTGACAGGGCGTATTTGCTGCTGCGCCCAATCCTCCGTGACCTTCCACCCCGTGAGTGCGGGGTGTTCGCTGACGACGGGATTCCAGAACATCCCGTAACGCGGATCACCCACCACGATTTCTGCTTCTGCCGGGATGCGTTCCAGCAGCTTGAGCAGTTCTTTGACCTTCATCGGACCCTCCTGCGATGTCTCTGATTGATGAGATGGTCTGATGGAATATACTGTACAAACGTACAGTAGTCAAGTCTGGAGGAGAAAGAGGCGGATTAAAAAGGGTTAAGTGGCCATTCCAGCATCATTTTTCCCAAAGCCGGAGCTGTGCGGGTTTTCACGGTGGGCCAGGGTGTGTGTGGGGAGACCTGCTGTGTCCGGTGGCTATGGCTGAGGCGCGGCCTTTTTCAAGAAAGCCTCGAACTCGCTTTGCGGTAAGGGCCGGGAAAACAGATAGCCCTGGGCAAAGTCGCATCCGGCAGCTTTCAGAAAGGCCAGATGGGATTCGGTTTCCACGCCTTCAGCCACAACCTTGATGCCGAGCTTGTGCGCCATCACGATAATGGCTTCGCATAGCGCTTTATCCTGGGAATTCGAATGCAGGTTGCGCACGAAAGATTGATCGATTTTCAGGAAATCCAGATTGAATTTTTTCAGATAAGACAACGAAGAATAGCCGGTGCCGAAGTCGTCCAGCGAGACGGGCATGCCAGCTTCACGGTACGCTTCCAGTTGTTTCATTGTGTTGGCGCTGTTTTCCATCAACAGGCTTTCCGTAATTTCGATGACGAGGCCGTCGCTCGACAGGTCCAGTTCTTGAAGATAGTCGGCCCAGGTTTCAAACAAGGTTTGCCCTTTTCGGAACTGAACGGGCGATTTGTTCACGCTGATCTGGAATTGCGGATCGTGCCACGCTCTCACGTCTTTTACGATTTGCGCGGCCTCCTTGAAGACATGATCGCCAATATCGATAATCAACCCGGTCTCTTCAGCCAGTGGAATGAACTCCGCTGGACTGATCATGCCTCGGGTGGGGTGACGCCAGCGCACCAGCGCTTCGGCCTTGACGAAGCGTCCGGTTTTCAGATCAACGATCGGTTGATAGTGAACATGGATTTGATCCGTGTTGATGGCATTGCGCAAATCGCTGATCAAGCGCCGTCGCACTTGTGCAGCTTCCTGCATTGCGGGTTTGAAGTAATGGTAAGTATTTTTGCCGTCATCTTTTGCGGCATACATGGCCTGATCCGCGTTCTTGAGCAAATCTTCCGGCTTGGTGGCATCTTCAGGGTAAAAAGTGATGCCGATGCTCGAAGAGATATAAACGGTTTCGTCACCCAGCTGGAATGGCGCCGTCAGCACATTCATGATCTTTTGCGTCACTTCGTCAATGTGATCGGCATGGTGCAAGTCACCCATGACAATCGTGAATTCGTCGCCGCCCAGACGCGCGACCGTATCGGTTTTTCGCACGCAGTTCGTCAGGCGTTGCGCCACCTCCTTGAGGAGCGCGTCACCTGCATCGTGTCCCATCGTGTCGTTGATGTCCTTGAAGGCATCCAGATCCAGAAACAGCAAGGCCATGATCGATTGATTCCGGTCGGCGGTTTTGATTTCCTGTTGCAGTCGCTCAAGCAGCATGCGACGGTTGGGTAAGCCGGTTAGCAGATCGATGTTGGCTTGCCGCCAGAGCAGTTCTTCGAGCTGCTTCTTTTTCGTGATGTCGGAAAATAGCGCAACGCGACGGTAAATGGTGCCGTCGCTATTGTAGGTAGAGTTGATTTTCAGCCATTCCGGATACACCTCGCCGTTTTTTCGGCGATTCCAGATTTCGCCTTGCCATTGACCGGTTGTATTCAGCTCATGCCACATGGCGTCATAAAAAGATTTGTTGTGGTGTCCTGAGCGAAGAATCCGGGGATTCTTGCCAATCACTTCATGGTGTTCGTACCCCGTCGTTTCAGTGAATGCCGGGTTGACGGCCAGAATGGTTCCGGTGGCATCGGTGACGGTCATGGCTTCGCTGGTTGTTTGATAGACCAGTGACGCCAATTCCAGTTCCGCCTCGGCTTTCTTCCGTTCGGAAATGTCCGTGTGGGTGCCGGACATGATCAACGGTGTGCCCGCTTCATCGCGCGTGACGATTTTCCCGCGCGATAAAATCCATCTCCAGTCTCCGGACTTGGTCAGGCAACGAAACTCCAGTTCGTGCATGGGTGTCAGGCCTTCGCAATGCCTGTCGAGTGATTCAAGTCCTTTGGTCAGATCCTGGGGGTGAATATATTGTCGCCACCCATCAAAGATGCGGGGCATCTCGCCTTCGGCATAGCCCAGCATAGCTTCCAGTCGGGAGCTGAATTTCAGTTCATCCGTTTGCAGATTCCATTCCCAGAAGCCTTGATCCGAACCTTGGAGGACGCGGGCATAACGCGCTTCGCTTTCGCCCAGTGCGATTTCGGTCTGGTGCAGATTTTCAATGTAGGTCAGCAGCATGCCGAGAAAGGCGGTTGCGGGCGTGAACACCAGAAGAAAGGGGAGCGCGACACGATGCATCACATTGCGGGAAATATTCGTCGGGAAGAAGGTAAACAAAAGAATGGCGACGGCATGCACAACAAAGCCAAACAACAGGAATTGAAAAAATCCTGTTTTAAGCCAGCCCTTGTCGCGGCCATATCGGTATGCCACGCTAAGCAGTGCGCTGATGATGATGACGGCGATGCCGATGCCTGCGCCAACGCCGCCAAGCCACAGTCGATAACTGCAGGCAATGAGGGCTGCGATTGCGGCGGCCCATGGCCCGCCAAACAGTCCGGTCATGCTCAACACAACGGAGCGCGGGTCAAAAATGGCGCCGGGCTGGATCGTGACAGGCGCCATCATGCCGACGACGCTGATGCTGCCAAACAGGATGCCGGAAACAATGCGCTTGATGACCGGTTTGCCTTGCAGCAGTCGGTCGTTGATGGCTTGAAGCAAGCAGAGCGCCAGTAAAAGCGCAACATCGTTGATGAGTTCAACAAACATATACCTTGTTCCAATAGCGTGAGGCAATACGCGTCTGGCACTAATACGGTGCAGGTCTCCCATGGGCTGTGTTCGAGAGAGTCGCTATGATTGTAACGTTATCGTTGGGTGTGTTGGAACCATTTATCTCAGCAAGAAAATTCGTTATGAAATTTGCCGTTTTTAGCGGGCAGGGGAAAAATGCGTTCAGCGCTTTTCGTTATTCGCGGCGGATTGCCATGATGAATTTGAATGCAGCCGGATGTTCAAATGATGCCCGGGCTGCCTTTTGGATGGCTTGCCCTGTCAAAAAGGATTGAGATCTACGATCGAATCATGATCAGCATCATCTTGAATTGGCTGACGCCTTTCAGCGCGTGCGGTTCGTTGGCGGGCATGACGATGAACTCACCCTGCTTCACGCGATAGGGTTTGCCGGAAATCGTGATTTCCACTTCGCCGTCGAGCACCTGCACCATCGCATCGAAGGGCGCTGTGTGTTCGCTCAAGCCTTGTCCTGCATCGAAGGCGAACAGCGTGACGGTGCCCGTCCCTTTTTTGACGATGGTCTTGCTGACTACGGCATCGGCCTGGTATTCCACCATGTTCACGAGCGAGCTGGGCTGGATGTCGGTGTTCATGTTTGTCCTTTCAGGTTTGTTCTTTCTGGTTATGCGTGGTGGGTTATTTTATGTATGGAATACGGAAAATTCGGAAACTGGCACGCGTTCCGTGTGCAACTGGTTGATGGGTGCGTCTTTGTCCGGGTAACCCAAGGCCATGCCGCCGATGAGCAAATCTTCTTTCGCAAAACCTAATTGTGGCGCGATGATGCGGTGGTAATCGCACCAAGCTGTCTGGAAGCAGGTGCCCAGTCCGTAACTCTCAGCGCAGACCATGATGTTTTGCGCGAAGGCACCGAAACCGATGAAACTGGCGATGGGCAAATCACGATGCACCGGTGAAGAGGAGCCCCACCGGCGCATCGAAGAACGTGTAATTGCGACGATGCTGCGCGCGCATGCCTTCCTTGTCGCCTTTAGGAATGTCGGCGAGGCCATACAATGTGACGCCCATTTTTCTGCGCCGTGATTGAAATGGCTCAAAAAAATCTTCCGGCGTGTGCTGATATTCGCTCACATGCTGGTCGCGTTCCGTGTCATACGCATGGCACACGGCATCAACAAGGCGTTGTCGTGCTGCGTCGGTCACAACATGCACGCGCCACGGCTGCATGTTGCAGCCGGATGGCGCACGCGAAGCGACTTCCAGAATGTGGCTGACCAATTCGTTTGAAACCGGATCAGGGCGAAACGCGCGGGTCGTCCGGCGATGTTGAATCGCCGCTTCGACAGTGAGCGCGGAATGGCTGGACATGACAGACTCCCTTATTTTTCACATACTTTTCACATGCTGCACACCGAACATTCGGCATTGCCGGTTTTGACGACACCACCGGCATCCTTTTCAATCCTCGGGAAGAGTACATTGTTTTCCAGGTGGATGTGTTGCATCAGATCATCCCGCAGTTGCGCCAATCCGGCATACAGCGCGCGCCAGGTGGTACAGGCGCCGGGTGGCGGCGTGATGTCGTTCGTCAGTTCTTCAAGTCTGGCGAGCGAATCGCCGTGTTGATCGTGCTCGTGACGCATCCGCATGATGGGCGGGAGCGATGGCGCGTAAATGCCGAGCACCAGAATTGGGAAGAGAATCTGCTCTTCCTTCATCATGTGACTTTCCAGGTCCTGTTCCATGAAGGCGAGATGATCGGCGAGACCGAGCGGGCAGTCCGGCTTGTCGCCATGAACCGATTCCACACGACGTGCGAGGCGCACGAGTTCCGGCAACTGTTCGCGATGCTTGTCGTGAAAGCGGCGCAGGATGTGTTCGATCAACTCGCTGGGCGACGCGTTGCGCCAATCGTGCGTGTTCGAGAGCGTCTGCTTGTAAGCGTTCGAGCGCTGCCGTGACGGCGTTGATGTCCGCGCCGCGTTTGGCCGCCGCTTCGCGCAGGCTGTGTCCGCCGCCGCAACAGAAATCCAGTTTGTGTTCGTGAAAGACGCGTGTCGCGCCCGGGATGTCGCAGGCGATTTGACCGATTTGTTGGTCTTGCAGTGCCATGGTGTCCTCGCTAAAAGAGTCTTGGATGCCTTATTTACAGCAAGGGGTGTGCCAGGATACAAGTTATTGAAAATAAAGAGCTTTTAAAATGTGTGGTAATATCGACCCTGATTAAAAATGGTTGTTTTAACCTTAGTAAGGGTAAAAAATACATGATTCCAGCAGACTCGGTTGCAGGTTTATTGGCTGATTTGGCCAATCGTTTACCCCAGGGTATCCGTCTGGAACGGCTGGTCGCCGCCATTCGGGATGAATTTCATTGCGGCGCGGTCGCACTGTTGAAACTCGAAGACGGCATCCTGCGTCCGGTGGCTGCGGCGGGCCTGGCGCGTGAAGCATTGGGTCGGCGCTTTGAAGTCGCGCAGCATCCGCGTCTGGCGGCGATTTTGTCTACGCGTGCGCCAGTGCGATTCGAACCGGGCAACACCTTGCCTGATCCGTACGACGGGTTGCTCGACAACCAGTTGGGCCAGCCCTTGCCGGTGCACGATTGCATGGGCATCAGCGTGTATGTGGAAGGGCTGCACTGGGGCGCGCTCACGCTGGATGCGCTGGAAGCCAACGCTTTCGACGACGATGCCCGCATGGCTTTGCAACGCGAAGTGTTGCTGGTGTCGGCGGCGATCCGCATGACGCAGCTTGAGCAAGAGAATACAAGTTTGCGCGCGGGCCTGATCGGATACGAAGGTGAACTGTCGCGCACGCGAGGCGAAAGCGAAATTATAGGACGCAGCGCCGTCTTGCGCCGTCTGCTGCATGAACTGGATGTGGTGGCGGATTCGGAACTGCCCGTGCTGCTAATGGGCGAAACCGGCGTAGGCAAGGAACTGTTTGCGCGTCGCGTGCATTTTCATTCGCGTCGCAGCAAGGCGCCGCTGATCCATGTGAATTGCGCGGCCTTGCCGGAATCATTGGCCGAGAGCGAATTGTTCGGTCATGTGAAAGGCGCGTTCTCGGGCGCGACGACGGATCGTCCCGGCCGATTCGATGCAGCCGATGGCGGCACGCTTTTTCTGGATGAAGTCGGCGAATTGCCGATGCCGATTCAGGCGAAGCTCTTGCGCGTGTTGCAGAACGGCGAGATTCAGCGTTTGGGATCGGACAAGCCGCTGACGGTGAACGTGCGCGTGATCGCGGCGACGAACCGTCAACTGCATGACAGCGTGAAAGAAGGCAGCTTCCGCGCGGATCTCTATCATCGTCTCTCGGTGTATCCGGTGCAAATTCCGCCGCTGCGCGAACGCGATAACGACGTGCTGGAAATTGCGGGACACTTCCTTGAACTGAACCGTTCGCGTCTCGGTATTCGCAGCCTGCGGCTGTCGCCAGCCTCCGAAAAGGCATTGCTCGCCTACGACTGGCCGGGCAACGTGCGCGAACTGGAACACGTGATCAGCCGCGCTGCGCTACGCGCCGTCACGCGCGGGGCAAAGCATACCGACATCGTCACGCTGGAACCCGAACTGCTGGATGTCACGGCGTCGGTGGCTGTTGCGTCTTTCGTGACAACTGCTGCACCGTCTCCGTCTGCTTTAGCGGGCGGCGAACTGCCGTCGATGAAAATCGCGCTCGACGATTGTCAGCGCCAGATGATCCGCGCGGCGCTGGAACGTAGTCAGGAGAATTGGGCGGAAGCCGCGCGCCTGCTCGATCTCGATCCCAGCAATTTGCACAAGCTCGCGAAGCGATTGGGGATGAAGGGGAGATGAGATTTATGAATCGTAATTATGAGCAAGTTAGAGTGAATTGATGGTGGTCGGCATCGAATCTTTCAAAAATTGAACGGGCTTCTGTGTGATGCAGTTGATGTTTCAATCCAGCTTCGCCCTGACAAACACCATGTATGAAGTTGGGTTGGAACCGTAATAATCTTCCAGCTCGTTCGGGACGTGGTATTTGCTCACCAGCGCCCCGATGCCGATTTTGGCATGCGTATATTTGGCGAAATCATAAATGGTGCCGAGCGAAAGTTTACTCACCTTGAAGATTCTGCCATGCAGCGGGTCGCCGTGCTCGATCAGTTCCCCGTTTTCGACACGCTCTATCCGGCCGAAATAAGTGAACCGGTTTCCGGTATGGAGTGTCGATTCCAGCAGCCAGCCATCGGTTGTTTCTCCTGGGTCCTTGCGGTTGCGTCCCCAGGCCAATGTGGTTTGCCATTGATTGGCGCGCCAGTTGTATTGATAACTGGCCGAAGCCGTTGTGCGCGCAAGCGACACGTCCGGTTCAAGCAATTCGGGACTGTCCAGTTTGCCGTGACTGACTTGCAAAGCCCAAGCCGGTGTCGGATTCCATGAGACTCTGGCAGAGGCGGAATCCAGCTTGCGCGTTTCGATGTTGTAGCGGTATTGATCCGGCTCGCGTCCATTGAAGACCGAGCCTTCCAGTTTGACGGTGCGCCAGATGTAGCCGAGGGTTACGACGCCAAAGGTGATATGCGTCGAGTCAAGCCAATGATGCGTGAGCGGCGCTTCCGGATTTTCCATTGCGGAGAAGCGGTGCATGAAGGCAGGCGGGCCCAGTGCGGGTTCTCCCGGCAATCCGGCGTAAATGAAGGCGGAGCTGTTGCTGGTAATAGGGTGGCTGTAACTGACGGCCATTTCCATGAAGAAGTCATGCGGATGTTGTCGATCCGTGAGATGGTGTTCACCGTCCGCTGTCTCGCCGGTCTGGAAGAGGAGCGGATAGCCTCTTTTTCCCATCAGCGGATCCAGCGAGAACATGCCGCGCAAGCCAATCGTTCCTTCTCCCAGCGAACGTTGTCCCATGCCCATCAGCATGCTTTGACTGAATGTCTGATCGGCGCCGCGTGAACCGCCCTGGTGGTTGTGCGTGAGGTTCACATAACCGTGCCACATGGTGTTCCAGTTACCCATCGTGGTGTGGATGCCAGTGACAGGCGCCGATTCGGGTTGCCAGCTTGTGCCGGATGCTTCACGCGACATCGCATATCGTCCATAGAAACCGTGCATGTGCGCGGTATGCTGTTTGTTTTCAGCATTTTCCTCAGATGGATGGGCGTGGGTTGATTGGTTGGACGCGTCTGGCTCGGGAGAACCATGGTTGTGGCCCTGAGCGTACGAGGATGAAGCGAAGAAAATGACCAGAGCCGCAGAGAATAGCGAGTGTTTTTTCATTCTGCGCCTCCCACGTGAAAAAAGAATCCGTATGGAGCGGAGTTGATAGGGTCAGCATCGAATAATCATCAAGAAATCCGAAGGCCGACCCTAAGCGATTTCTTTAGTAAATCTTGATGCCGGGGATCGCGGATTGGATCTGTTGTTTTCCCTGCGCTGAAATCTTCGTTCCCGTGATGTCCAGCCGTTTCAGATTCTTGAGTTTGCTCAGGTGCGGGACACTGGCATCGGTAACTTTTGTGCCGACAAGAAAAAGCGTTTCCAGACCGGTAAGGCCTGCGATGGTTTGCATGTCTGCGTCACCAATGTTTGTTTGATTCAACCCGAGAATTCTCAAAGGTTTACCTTGCAGGTATTGAAGGCCATTGCCGGATATTTTCGTTTTATGCAGCACAACAAATTCCAGTGCATTCAGGTCCTTCAAGTGCGCCATGCCTGCATCGGTAATGTTCGAGATGGGGACATTCAGATTCTTCAGGCGGGTAAGCCCCGCGATGTTTGACAGCCCGGCATCATTGGTCCAGGTCGGCAACGCGAGTTCCTCCAGTTTTGTCAGCACCTTGATATGGCGCATGTTGTCATTGCTGATGAGTTGCTGCGTGCTCACACCATTGAATGATCCATACATCTGAAGGCGGAGGCGCTTGAGTTCAGGAACCCGATCTATCGTCATGACGTAGTTAATGGAAGCAAGCCATGCGTGCGCTTCCGATAGCGGCGTGGATGCGCTGGTTTGAGCTGATTTGCTTAGCGAAGTTTTGGCTGGCTTGCCTTTGATATCTTTCCTCACCGCAGGCTGTTGCTCTGAAGCAAAAGAGGTATTGAAGGCAATGATGCAGGCAAGTAGTGTGATCCAGGTACGCATGTCATCCTCCTAATTGGGTTGAAGTGTGAGGGGATTGTAGGTGACAGAAGGCCGACTCGGCTTATGATGGAACAACAGGAGGCCACGTTTTTACTACGCACCCTCTCACGCAAGCTTAAATCCAGTACCGTGGATAACGCCGAACCGGATTGTTCGAGAAATTGTTCACGATCAGCGCGACGACCAGCATGATCAGTGCGCCGACGAGCACCGGTGCAAACAGATACATGAATCCCAGCGCGTGAATGGAGGGACCGCCGATGACGGCGATCAGCGCGGTGGCGCCGCCAGGGGGGTGCAGCGTGCGTGTGAGATGTTGTCCCGCGATGGCGAGCGAGACGGCCAGCGCACTCGCCACGGCAATATTCTGTGGGTACAGTTTGACCATCAACACACCGGCAAAGGCTGAGATCAGATGTCCACCGACGAAATTGCGTGGTTGCGAAAGATCGCCAGTCGGTACGCCGTAAATGAGGACGGCCGACGCGCCGAACGAACCGATCAGGTACAGGTTTTCGTTTTCGGAAATGCCGAGCCAGCCGTTGACGACATACACGGCGTAGATGCCGATGAAGGAAGCGACCCACGACCACGCGATTTCATGCCAGGGACGACGTGGCGGCGATTTTTGATCGGGAGCACCGAGGAATTTTTTAAGATAGTCTCTCATGCGTCACTCATTAATTTATCTATTATCGCATCTGGTCTGACCGTGAGCTGATATTCGATCATGAATTAGATCACGATTTCCACAGTCAGCGCACTTTTTGCCTGTGTGCTGCACGCCAATACGACGCCGGAATCGATTTCTTCGGGTGTCAGCGTTTCAGTGCTGAGTTGTTCCACTTCGCCTGCGATCACCTTGCATTTACACGAGCCGCATACGCCGGAGCGGCAGGCGCCGAGAATCGGCAGGCTTTCCGCTTCCAGCGCATCCAGCAGCGACTGACCTTCCGCGATCTGCGTCGTTTTGTCGAAAGCGGGTACGGACAGTGCAAACACTGCGCCATTCGGATCAACCTCGGGCAGGGCGATCGGTGCAAAGCTTTCCTTGAAAAAGCGATTCGTCGGCAAGGATTGCGCAGCGTGCCAGCCTTCCACCATCTTCATGAAATCTTCGTTGCCGCAGAGGTAAATGTCGCTGTTGGCAGCACCATCGGCAACCTTATTAACAGCCTCAGCGACAACATCAGGCAGCAACGCCGTGAGCCGTTCCGGCGTCAGGCGCCCGTGATGACACCAGATGCCGCCTTCCGGTTGCGAGAGAAACAGATCCAGCGTGAATTGCGCATGACGCATGGTCATGGCGATCAGTTCGTCGCGGAAGATGATGTCTCGCTCCGTGCGGGCGCAATGAATGAAATGAATGTCGATGTCCGGATGATGCGCGATCAGCCAGCGTGCCATGGACATCATCGGCGTGATGCCGCTGCCAGCGGAGAGCATGATCTGTTTGCCACTGATTTTTTCGGGCAGATGAAATTCGCCGACGGGCGCCAGTGCATCCAGTTGATCGCCCACTTTGAAGTGATCGATCAAATAATTCGACACTAATCCGCATGCCACGCGCTTGACGGTGATGGCCAGCGTTTCCGCCTGTTGCGGCATTGAGGAAATGGAGTAAGCGCGGTAATGCTTCTTTCCGTCGATTTCAACACCGATGCTGATAAATTGGCCCGGCAGATAATCGAAAATCGCAGGATGATCGGTAGAAAGCACAAACGTCGTGCTGTCATGCGTTTCATCGATGCGTTGGGTGCAGCGTAAAATCCCGCCTTGCCAGACGGGGAGTTGCTTGGCTTGTAAAACAGCGTTCATAGCTTGCTTTCGTTTTTAAGGTGCCATGGAAAAATTCGGTGTCAGAGTAAATTTTGCTTCGCAAAATAAAACTGCTGACCCCGTTTTTTCAATTAGGCAGCTTTCAAAATGTCTTTCAAATCCTGCTCGACCGTGGAAATCAACTTCAGGCCGAATTGCTGGTTCAAGATGCCGATCAGGTTCGGCGTCAGGAAGCCGGGGGCAGTCGGACCGACACGGATATCTTTGATGCCGAGGGCGAGCAACGTCAGCAAAATCACGATCGCCTTTTGCTCGAACCAGGAAAGCACCAGCGACAGCGGCAAGTCGTTCACGCCGCAGCCGAACGCATCGGCCAGGGCAATCGCCAGTTGAATCGCGGAGTAGGCGTCATTGCATTGACCCACATCGAGGAAGCGCGGAATGCCGTTGATGTCGCCGAATTCCAGATCGTTGAAGCGGAACTTGCCGCAGGCGAGTGTCAGGATGATGCTGTCTTTCGGCACGGCTTTGGCGAGCTCGGTGTAGTAGGTGCGTTCGTTCTTGTCGCCGTCGCAGCCGCCGATCAGGAAGAAGTGCTTGATATTCCCTGCTTTCACTTGCTCGATCACCGCGGGTGCGGCCGCCATCAAGGCATTGCGTGCGAAGCCGGTCGTCGTATAGTGCGGTGGTTCGTCTTTTGCAAAACCCGGCATCTCCAGCGCAGCCTGGATGACGGCCGACATGTCATCGCCTTCGATGTGGGTGACACCGGGCCAGCCGACGATGCTGCGCGTGAAGATGCGGCCCTGATACTGGCCGACTTCCGGGCTGATGATGCAGTTCGAGGTCATCAAGACCGAGCCGGGGAAAGCCTTGAATTCGCGCTGCTGGTTTTGCCACGCGGTGCCGTAATTGCCGACGAGGTGTTTGTACTTTTTGAAGGCCGGGTAGGCGTGCGCAGGCAGCATTTCGCCGTGCGTGTACACGTTGATGCCCGTGCCTTCGGTTTGTTTCAGTATCAGTTCAAGATCGTGATAATCGTGGCCGGAAACGAGGATCGCTTTGCCTTTGACGGGGCGCATGTTGACCTTGGTCGGCTCCGGATGACCGTAGGTGTCGGTTTCGCCCTTGTCCAGCATTTGCATGATCCGGAAGTTCAGATGGCCGATATCCATCGCGCATTGAAAGAGTTCGCCCATGTCGGTCGGGTCCGTCGCAAGATACGCCATGAAATCGTGGAACTTACCAGCGACTTCCACATCGGTCTGGCCGAGCACGCGCGCATGTTCCATGTACGCGGCGGCGCCTTTCAAGCCATACAGCGACAGCAGACGCAGGCCGATGACATCTTCCCCCACTTCTTTCTTTTGACGATTGAGTGCAAATTGCAGCGAATCGCTCAGCATCACGGTCTTGGTGCTGGGCAGTTGATAGTTGGCGGCGGCGGGAAGTTTTTCCGGTGCGATGCCCTTTTCTTTGCAGACTTCGGCATAGCGGGTTTTCAGACGGTTACGCAGGGAATCGGCGCGTTCGGTGAAGGCGATGATGCGCGTCGGGTCGAAATTCACGTTGGTGAGCGTGGAGAAAAACGCTTGCGGCACATACTCATCCGCTTCGGTATCGATGATGCCGACCTTGCGCGCAGCTTGCGCGTACAGCGAGACGGCTTGCAGCAGATGCACCAGCATGTCTTGCAGATCGGAGACTTCGGCGGTCTTGCCGCACATGCCCTTGGCAAAACTGCAGCCAGCGCCTTGGGGGGTACGGATGGTATGTTCACATTGGACACAAAACATGAGGGGCTCCTGAAAGTTGAGAAAACAGTTTCCCCACTGTTTTGCAAGCCCCGTGCCAACTTCTAAGTGATTGTTTTAATTTGTTTTTATTTTTACGACGATAGCGCGGGGTTCGAATGACCATTGTAGAAAATGGTCAAAAATACCGCTATCAGGTGAAATTAACCATGCATGCACGTGGCATAAACATTGCGCTATGATTTACAGTTACGCTTCGCGCTTTTGAATAAGAGTGGCGTGTTTATTTAAATTTTTTGAGAACCCGTTTATGCGAGTCCATGTTTTTCAACACGTTCCTTTTGAAGGATTGGGAAGCATTCAGCCATGGCTAGAGGCCCGAAAAGCGCTCGTGCGCTGGACGCGCTTTTATGAATCCTCCCGTTTGCCTTATCTGGATGAGGTGGATTTGCTTATCGTCCTGGGTGGTCCGATGAGTGTGAACGATGGAGCGAAATTTGCCTGGCTCGCCGATGAAAAGCGTTTCATTGCGTCGGCGATTGCAGCGGGCAAACCGGTGCTGGGGATTTGTCTGGGAGCGCAACTGATTGCCAATGCGATGGGAGGCCGCGTGTACCCGAACATGCAAAAAGAAATCGGCTGGTTTGACATTGAGGCCACATCGAGTGAGCCCGGGCTTTTCCGTTTTCCCGCTTCGATCAGCGTGTTTCACTGGCACGGCGAAACTTTCGATTTACCGACTGTGGCGCGTCAACTAGCGCGCAGCGAAGCGTGTGAAAATCAGGCGTTTCAGATTGGACGCAAGGTGATGGGACTGCAGTTCCACCTCGAAACCACGCCCGAGAGTGCGGAAGCGATGTTCACGCACTGTCGCGATGAACTGGTGCCGGGTGAAACCGTGCAGACGGAAGCGGCCATGCGCGACCAGCCGCTGGCATCCTATCGCAGCATCAATGCGGTGATGGAAGGTGTGCTGAATTACATTACGCGTTGAAGAAACGCTGATTAACCTGCTGATGTTCTGATGGATGAAAAGGCGCGGGCTTTTATGTGATGCAGTCAGTGACTCGGTGAAACGTTTACGTTTGAACGCTTACTTGATCAGAAAAGACATGTGTTCGCCAATGGAGTCGGCGTAAAAACTTTCAAAGCTGTTCCGGAAAAACTCACATTTTTTGTGGAAGAAGCGTTTCGTTTTGTGGACCTTGCCCCATTTGTCCTTGTAAACGATATAGGCCTTCGTTCTTTTCTGGATATAGATGACGTTGCGGTTGACGTAGCCGCAACCGCCGAAAATGGTTTCACCTTCGTAAGCTTCATTTTCTTTGAATCTGAAAGAGGGACCGTTGAATGCGCTCATCTTGACCTTTCCTGGAGATATGACCCTGCAAGTGCGAATACGAATGCGGCATAGTATAACGCGGGCGCCGAATCGGGAAAACCAGTGCGTGCTTCAACGTGCAGTATCATGACGAAATATCATGAAAAATCGAGGCGAGCGCGCCATGAAACCTGTTCAAGCCTACCCGACACCGGGCATTACAGTGACCTTTGATCCGAATCTTTGCATTCATTCGGCAGTTTGTCTGAAGTCGTTGCCCGCGGTGTTCGATACACGTCGGCGTCCGTGGATACAGGTCCATGCCGCCGCCATTGAAGAGGTGGTCGCTGCCATCGATAAATGTCCCTCGGGGGCCTTGCAGTATAAGCTGGCCGACAAGGCCGGGGCTGCCGAGCAGAAAGGGAACGATTTGGCGGCTGCGACCATTCGTCTGTTGCAGAATGGCCCGTTGATGGTGGAAGGTGCATTTACATTGGTAGATGAAAACGGCATGATGTTGGCTAAGCGTGCCAGTGCGACGCTGTGTCGTTGCGGTGCGACCTGCAATGCGCCGTTTTGTGACGGTACGCATCTGAAAATTAACTTTGAACCCAAAAAAACAGGCTGACGTGATGCTGCCATTTACTTACCTCTTTGTTCCGGGCAATTGGCCGCAACGTTTTGCGAAAGCGCAGGCTTCAGGGGCTGGGGCCATCATTCTCGATCTGGAAGATTCCGTCATGCCGGACGGGAAAAGGGCTGCACGTGCGCAGATTGCAAACTGGTTATCCCACAACTCCGTGGAGGGGGTGGTGGTGCGCATCAATGCCCGGCAATCCCGCTGGTTTGAAGACGATCTGGCGCTCGTGCGCGAAAGTGGCATCGCGTGCGTGATGTTGCCCAAGACAGAAACGGCAGAAGACATTGCCGCCGTGCGTGCACATCTGCCGGAGCATGGTGTCGTGCTGCCGCTGATTGAATCGGCGCGCGGGGTGCAGCATAGCGAAGCCATCGCTACTGCACCGCGCGTGCAACGCATCGCTTTCGGCATGCTCGATTACGCCATCGACATGAATTTGTCGGGCGATGAGCGCGGCATGATTTATCCCATGAGCCAGATTGCTTTGGTATCGCGCTACGCAGGCATCGGTTCGCCGATCGCCGGGGTGACGCTGGCCATTGACGATCAGGTGGCCTTGCTCTCCGATCTGGGGCTGGCGCGTGCGCTCGGTTTCGGAGCCAAGCTGTGCATCCATCCGAATCAGGTGAAGGTCATCGAACGCGCGATGATGCCGACTGCGGCGCAGGTGGAATGGGCGCGTCGTGTGGTGGCGACGGCTTCTGCCGGCACGGGTGCGGTGCAAGTCGACGGCAAGATGGTTGACAAGCCGGTGCTGGTGCAGGCGCAGGGGATTTTGGCGCGGGCTAAAAAAATGTAGGCGGACATCCAGGATGTCCGCCTCGTTTCACTGCCTAACCTCTGTGCAGAATTTACACGTAGCGTAGCAACGCTATTTCACCAAAATATTCTTGAACTGCCACGGATCGTCTTTGTCGATATCTTCGACGAACAGGTCAGTGCGTTCCTGCAACGGCGTCCACTCGCCCCAGATGCCGACGATTTCGCCGAGATAGGGTTCGGCGACTTCGAGCATCGCGATGTTGTCGATGTCATCCGGTTCGACTACCCCGAGATCCGGATTCTTCAGAGCCCACACGACGCCCGCCAACACACCGGCAGTCACTTGCAGGCTGGTGGCGTTGTTGTGCGGCGCAAGCTTGCGCGCTTCTTCGACCGACAGGCGCGAGCCGTACCAGTACACACCTTCTTTGTTGCCCATCAGGAGCACGCCCAGTTCGTCGATGCCGCTGACGATTTCTTCGCGGATCAATCGGGTATTTGCTTGCATTTGCATGTTTTTGCCGACGAGTTCGTGGATCGACAGCACCGCATCGTCGCACGGGTGGTACGCATAATGCACGGTCGGGCGGTAAACGACTTTATTGCCTTCTGTGACCGTCAAGTAATCCGCAATCGAAATTGCTTCATTGTGCGTGATCAAAAAGCCGTGATACGGGCCTTCAATCGGCGTCCAGCTGCGCACGCGTGTGGAAATGCCGGGACGATCCAGATAAATAGCGGCATCGCAACCGTAGCCGTGGCGGCGGGCTTCGGGCAGCCAGTGTTTTTCATGGCTGCCCCAGCCGAGTTCGGCGGGTTGCATGCCTTCACTGACGAAGCCATCAATCGACCACGTGTTGACGAATTCGCCGCGGCGTTTGCGCAGCGACGCAACCTGGGTGTCGCGCTCGGCGATATGAATGGCTTTGATGCCGAGCTGCTGGGCGAGCTTGCCCCAGCCTTCTCGCGTTGTGGGGCGTTCAATAGAGAGTTCATTGTCCTGCGCAATGTTCATCAAGCCTTGTTTAACAAAGGCGGAGACGAGACCCGGGTTCGCTCCCTGCGAGATGACGGCAGTGGGGCCTTTATGCTTGTCGCGACCGAACTCCAGCGCTTTTTCGCGCAGTGCATAATTCGAGCGTTGTGAAGGCGTGAGCGAGGGATCGGTGTAGCCGCCCGGCCAGGGTTCGATGCAGGTATCCACATAGTGCGCTTCAAGCTGCCAGCAGAGTTCGATCAGCGCCAGGCTGGAAACATTCACGGACAAGTTGAGCAGGAAGTCGCCTTTTTTGAGGTGCTTGCCCAGTACGGACTTGTAATTCTCCTCTGTAATGGCAATGCGTTCGCAGCTTGCGCCGTATTTTCGTGCAATGCCTTCGGGGTCACCCTCCGGGGCAAAGATCACGATTTGCCAAGGGTCCATCTGAATGTGCCGGAGCAGCAGAGGCAAGACGCCTCGCCCGATGCTGCCGAAGCCGACCATCACCAGATTGCCGGAAAATTGTGCGTGTTTGATGTGAGTTTCCAATTTTGGGTACCTGTAGTAATGAATGAAAGCGTTCGATAGGGGTCCTTTTCGATCCTGTTTTGTGTGCTACCAGACGAATTGTAATCGTAATGGTTGCAATTTCCAGCATTAAGCACAAGAATCGGGGAAAAAAGAGGAGTATTCTTGCGCTGAGTAATTGCGCTTTTTGATCATGATGAAAATTACGATCCTTTCTTTCGAGAATCAAACGAATGCTGACGCGACTATCGCGTTGTTGCAGGATGCCGGACACGATTGCGTAGTGTGCGACACTACCCAAGACATGCCAGAACGCCTGCATGCGGACGCTTGCGATTTGCTGGTGCTGATCGCATCCAGTGCCGACGCGGACGTGGCAGCGTGGATTCGTGCGGCGAAAGCGGAAAAAAACGGTAAAACCGGCGGTGGTTTACCGGTGCTCGCGGTGATCGATGCGTCGGGTTTTCAGTCCGAGGCGTTGCTGAACTGGTTGGCGGTTGGTATTGACGATTACCTTGTTCAGCCGGTTCGTCGACAAGATTTGATACTACGCGTGGAGGTCTTGTTGCGTCGGGCGTGGCCGGAAAAAATGCGTTTGGCGCAAACGCAGTGTGGACCGTTTGTGTTCGATACGGCGTCTGGCATAGTGCGCCGGGACGGGCGGTTGATCGAACTGGCCCACAAAGAGTTCGAGCTGGCCCTGCTTTTTTTTCGGCACCTCAACCAGCCGCTTTCGCGCGCGACCTTGCTGGAGCGCCTGTGGTCAGGTGAATCGGAGATGCGCGCTGCCTCAAATTCTCGAACTGTCGATACGCATGTTTCCCGCGTCCGAAACAAGCTGGGCTTGCAGGATGGCACGCCCTTCCGTCTCGTGCCGGTGTACGGTTACGGGTATGTGCTGGAGCAGGTGTGACAATGCGAAGCATTGCGACGAAGGCTAACATGAACGTAGCGAATACCAGCGCGTAACGCGCAGGACGCAACGAAGTTGCGGTCCCGAAGGGGCGAGCAAAGCGAGCATTAAGCGAAGCGGTCGGAGTCAAGTGGGGAATAGAAGTAGAAAATGTAAACCTTGAGTCCGCTATAATGCGGCACGAATAATATTTCCGTTTGACGCAGTCTCACCCGCTTACCCAGAAATCCGATATGACCCCTTCCATGCTCGCCAAACTCGACAACGTGGCGAACCGCTTGATTGAAGTGAACGAACTCCTGATGCAGGAAGGCGTGGCTTCGGATCGTGACAATTATTTGAAGCTCACCCGCGAACACGCCGAACTGTCGCCACTCGTGGCCTTGTTCAACGACTATCGCCAGGCCGAAAACGATCTGAAAGCTGCGCAAGAGATGCAGGCCGATCCGGAGATGAAGGACTTTGCGCAGGAAGAAATTGCAACAGCGAAAGCGCGCATGGAGAGTCTTGGCGCCGAGCTGCAAAAAATGCTGCTGCCGAAAGATCCGAACGATGACCGGAACATTTTTCTAGAAATTCGTGCGGGCACGGGCGGCGACGAATCGGCCCTGTTCGCGGGCGATTTGCTGCGCATGTACACGCGCTTTGCCGAGCGAAATCGCTGGCAGGTAGAAGTGATTTCCGAGTCCTCTTCCGATCTCGGTGGTTACAAGGAAGTGATCGTGCGCATCGTGGGGCACGGCGCCTATTCCAAGCTGAAGTATGAATCGGGCGGGCACCGGGTGCAGCGCGTGCCAGCGACCGAGGCACAAGGACGCATTCACACTTCGGCGTGCACGGTGGCAGTCATGCCGGAAGCGGACGAACTCGATGAAGTCGAAATCAATCCGGCCGACATTCGCGTGGATACGTATCGCGCATCCGGCGCAGGCGGGCAGCACATCAATAAGACGGATTCTGCCGTGCGCATTACGCATTTGCCGACGGGGATTGTTGTCGAATGTCAGGACGATCGCAGTCAGCACAAGAACAAGGCGCGTGCGATGTCGGTCTTGGCGGCGCGCATCAATGATGCGCAATTGCGTGAACAGCAGGCGAAGGAAGCGGCGACACGCAAAAGTCTGGTTGGATCCGGCGATCGCAGCGAACGCATCCGCACCTACAATTTTCCGCAAGGGCGTATGACCGATCACCGCATCAATCTCACGCTCTACAAACTCGACTTCATCATGGATGGTGATCTGGACGATTTGACAAATGCCCTGGCAACAGAACGGCAGGCGGAGTTGCTGGCAGAGTTGGGAGAGGCAAACTGAAGGGGGAACCACCTCGGGATGTGTTGGATTTTGGTGAAGTTCGCGAAAAAATACGCGTTTGCCAATGTACTGGCTGAGTGATTTGAATAGACTATGCGGTACATTCTCCGGGCTGAGTTTTTTGGACCGGAACCTCTCTTCAAGGTTATGTCATGAAACGAAATCTGCTTTATCTCATTGCATTGGCCTGCATTGGCATGTTGGCGTATGCCTTGCATGTGCAATTCTTTAACGGCATCAAGGCATGTCAACTCTGTGTTTTGCAACGCTACGTGCTGGTTTTACTGGTCATCGTTTGTATTGTTTGCGCGTTTTTCAATGCGCCGCGAATTGGTGCGGGCACGGGATTCTTCCTTTCGCTCTGCGGGGCCGGTACCGCCGGGTGGCAACTGTGGCGCACAACCAAAACCGGCATTTCATGCAGCCTCAGCGCACTGGAAAGTACGCTCAATCACCTCATCACGGCCAAATTTTTCCCGTCGATGTTTCGTGTCGAAGTGGCTTGCGTGGATGACCGATTCCGGCTCTTCTCGTTTTCGATTCCGCAATGGTCGCTCATCGCATTTTGCGTATTTGGCGCGGTGTTCCTGTTAATTCTTTTTGTTCGGGTACGATGACCAGACCGCCGGAGAATTTTTCCGGTGCCAGGCTGGGCGCGTTGCAGCGCCAGACCGTTCTCGATCCACTCGACTGGCGTGTTTTGCTGTGTCACGTCTTGAACCTTACGCGCGCGCAGTTGATCTCGCAATCCGAACGTGTGCTGACGTCCGACGAAGCGCGCTTGCTCGTCGATGTTTTCCGCAGACGCATCAATGGGGAACCGATTGCCTACATCACGGGTGAGCGAGAATTTTACGGACTCTCATTTTGGGTGACGCCAGATGTATTAATTCCGCGTCCGGAAACGGAATTGCTCGTTGAATGCGCGCTGGAACGCTTGCATCAAGGCGCAAACGTGCTCGACATGGGCACCGGGTCCGGCGCGATAGCTGTTGCGATTGCCCACGCCCGTCCCGACATCCACATGACTGCGCTCGATGCGAGTTCGGCAGCATTAAGCGTGGCGCAGAAAAATGCCCATCGGCTTCTCGTGGGAAAAGCCCCCATCCGTTTTTTGCAAAGCGATTGGTTTGCCGCGTTAGCCAAAGACGAACGGTTTGATCTGATCGTTTCCAATCCTCCGTACATCGCGTCTGGCGATCCCCATCTTTCTCAAGGTGATTTACGATTTGAACCCCCGGGTGCTTTGACCGATCAAGCGGACGGTTTATCAGCCCTGCGCGCCATCGTTTCGGGTGCGCAGAAGCATTTAAAACAAAATGCCTGGATTTTGATGGAACATGGTTTCGATCAGGCAACACAAGTTCAAAAAATGCTTTTAGAGCAACGTTTCGGGTCGGTGCAAACTTGGAAAGATTTGGCTGGACGTGATCGCGTTACCGGCGGAAAATGGCCGACCTAGCGCAAAAGTGTATTGTTTTGTCATTGGTTTGCAGCCGTGAGTTGATTCCTGAGGTGCAAAACGCTAATCTAACGCTTTGGCGACCGCTGTTTTTTGTGTAAATGGCAACTTCCTTTTTTCGGTGATGAATATGGGCGAGAGGCTGTTGAAAAAATGGCTGTTGTTACTGATAGGGGTACTGCTTTCCACTATCGTTCAGGCAAGAGGGGGCATAGGTGAAATTTCTGCCGCCCAGTTGCCGTCGGAAGCGCAGCAGACGTTGGCCATGATCAAGCGTGGTGGCCCGTTTTCCTACGAGAAAGATGGAAAGGTTTTCGGTAATTACGAAGGAAGTTTACCGAAGCAAAAGCGTGGGTATTACCGCGAGTACACGGTGAAAACGCCGGGTGCGCGCAATCGCGGCGCACGGCGCATTGTTGCAGGCGGCCAGCCGCCATCGGCTGAGTATTATTACACCGCCGATCACTATGCGACGTTTCGTCGCATCAGAGAATGACTGAGGACATGTTGAGAACGACCGAACCACAAGCAGAAGTGAATTTGCTTGCGAATGTACCGACGAACCTGGTGCAATCGATCCGCGCTTTCCGCGTGGTCGATTTGCAGGCCGAAGCGGCAAGGATGGGCCAGCATTTCCTCTACGCACACTGTGCGGGTGTCACGACCAAGCAGCAAGTGCTGACGGTGATCGCGCAATCCTTCCAGTTTCCCAAGTACTTCGGAAAAAATTACGATGCCTTGTCAGATTGCCTGACCGATTTGCCGCACAAGGCGGGGGCGCAACCCGGCTTTGTCGTCGTACTGGAGCAGTTGCCGGAAACGCCAAAATTCGACAAGGAAGCGCGCGAAAAACTGCTGGACGTTTTTCGTGATGCGGCAGATTTCTGGGCGGACAAGAAAGTCGCCTTTCGCGTGTTTTATTCCTTTTCGTGAAGCCAACCGGTTGGTTGTGTAAGGCCGACCAGTGGGTCGGCCTTATATTTTTTTGAGAATGCCGATGAAAAATATCGTTATCCTGATTTCCGGGCGTGGCAGCAACATGGAAGCCATCGTGCGTGCCGCGCAAAAAGAAAAATGGTCGGCCCGGATCGCTGCCGTCATCAGCAACCGCGCCGATGCAGCGGGTCTGGCGTTTGCACAGTCGCACGGCATCCCGACGGCGGTGGTGGAGAGCAAAACTTTCCCATCGCGCGGGGCCTTCGATGCGGCATTGCAGCAAGAGATCGATCGCCATGCGCCCGATCTGGTGGTGCTGGCCGGATTCATGCGTATCCTGACCGAGCCTTTCGTCAATCACTACGCTGGACGGATGATGAATATTCACCCGTCTTTGCTGCCGAGTTTCAAAGGCTTGCATACGCATCAGCAAGCGCTGGACATGGGCGTCAAGGTGCATGGCGCGACAGTGCACTTCGTCAACTTTGAGCTGGATCACGGGCCCATCGTGGCGCAGGCAGCCGTGCCAGTGTTGACGGGCGATACGGAAGACATGCTGGGGGCGCGCGTGCTCGAACAAGAGCATGTGATTTATCCGCGCGCCATCCGTCGGTTTATTGAAGGCAAAATTAGCATCGAAGGCAATAAGGCCATAGTGCGCGATTAAGCGCGAAATTTTAAGCAGGATATTTTTGTGAGACTCCCTCCCTGGATCGTTGGCAATACCGAAGAGGTGTTGCGCGAAGTGTTACGACTGACTGGCCCGGCCGATGGCACGCTGTCGCATTTTTTCCGTACGCATTCGAAACTCGGATCGCGTGAACGTGGCGTAATTGCGGAAGCGGTGTATGCCGTGCTTCGCAACAAACGTTTTTACACCGATTTTTCCGGGCAAGGCGGTGCCACTATGCGTCGCATGGCTTTGCTCGGGTTGGTGGAAACCGTCGGCATGGATTCGATGGGTGGATTGACTACGGATGAATCGGAATGGCTTGCTCGCATGATGCAAATCGATCGGTCTTTGCTGCCGCCGGCACACCGTGCGGAAATGCCGCAATGGTTGTTCGATAAACTCGTCACGCAATATGGCGAAGCGCAGACCCTGCAATTGGCCGAGGCGCTCAATCGCCAGGCCCCGCTTGATTTGCGCGTCAATTCGTTGAAAGCGACGCGCGAAGAAGTGGTGGAAGCATTAAAGGAAGCCCCGATCGCGTGCGAACTCATGCCCTACGCGCCGCTGGGCTTGCGCGTCTTTAAAAAACCGGCGCTGCAAAATCTCCCCTTGTTCAAGAGCGGCGCCATTGAAGTGCAGGACGAAGGCAGTCAATTGCTCTCGCACATCGTCGGTGCCAAGCGCGGCGAAATGGTCACGGATTTTTGCGCAGGCGCGGGCGGTAAATCGCTGGCGCTGGGCGCGCTGATGCGCAACACCGGACGTTTGTATGCATTCGATATTTCCGAAAAACGTCTGGCCAAGCTGAAGCCACGTCTGGCGCGCAGTGGTTTGTCGAACGTGCATCCGGTGCGCATCGCGCACGAAAACGACACGAAAATCAAACGACTGGCTGGCAAGATGGATCGCGTTCTGGTGGATGCGCCGTGCAGCGGCTTGGGAACCTTGCGACGCAATCCCGATATCAAATGGCGCCAGAGCGCAGAAGGCGTGATGGAATTACAGGAAAAACAGCAAGCGATTCTGGCGTCGGCTGCGCGTCTGATTAAACCGAGTGGAAGACTGGTCTATGCTACCTGCAGCTTGCTGAAGGAAGAGAATGAGGATGTTGTCGAACAATTCCTAGCAACGCATCCTGATTTTGCGCTGGTTCCGATGAAAGAAATACTGGCAGAACAAAAAATTTCGCTGGATATGCAGGACTATTTGAAATTGCTCCCGCACTTGCATCAGACGGATGGTTTTTTTGCCGCGGTGCTGACACGGAAAAAGTGAGGTTGGAATGAAAGAGCTGCAACTGTCGGGCTTGTTGTCGGGCGTTCTGGACGATTTGACGCAAGTTGCCGTCGCATGGCAGTTTGCCGCAATCATTATCAGCGTGTTGCTGGGGTGGTTTTTGGCGCGCGGGCTGCAAAAACGCTTTGCTGACACGACGGCGGTTCCGGAAGGATTGCGTTTTGATACGGCCAGTTTCGGACGCTTGCTCTCTGCGGCTTTCTCGCTGGGATTCGTCACCATCGCCAAGCTGATACTGATGAAGTGGCAGAGCGTGAATTTGCTGCGTATTGCCATTCCGCTGCTGGTAGCGCTGCTGATCATCCGTTTTGTGTTTTACTTGCTCCATCCCGTTATCTCGGATCGTGTCGGGAAGGCGGGGCGTGCGCTGCATCATCTCGAGCGAATCTTTTCTGTTCTGGTCTGGGTATGGTTCGTGCTCTACATCACGGATATCTGGCCGGATCTGGTGCAAATGCTGCATGAAACGACATTCGCCATCGGCACCAAGTCTGTATCGCTCCTGTCCATTTTGCAGGCGGTGGGGTCGGTCGTCATCACGATATTGTTTGCGTTGTGGGGATCGGCGTTGCTGGAAGCACGCCTGATGCGCCTCGATAGCATGCACATGTCCTTTCGCGTCGTCCTGGTGCGTATTTCGCGCGCCTTGCTGGTTTTGCTGGCGGTGTTATTGAGCTTGTCGATGGTGGGTATTGATTTGACCATCCTGTCGGTCTTCGGTGGTGCATTGGGTGTGGGTCTGGGTTTTGGTCTGCAGAAAATTGCCAGCAATTACGTCTCCGGTTTCATCATTTTGCTGGACCGCAGTCTGGGGCTCGATGACATGATTACCGTGGACAAGTTTCACGGCCGCGTCACGCAAATCAACACGCGTTACACCGTGTTGCGCGGTCTGGATGGCGTGGAATCGATTATTCCGAATGAAATGCTGATTTCCAATCCGGTACAAAACCATTCTCTCTCGGATCGTGAAGTCTGGATTTCCACTGAGGTCTCGGTGGGCTATGAAACCGACATTGAATCCTTGCTCGGTATTCTCGAAAAAACGGTCGCCAGCGTGGAACGTGTTTCGTCGTCATCGCCGCCTGCGGCAACGCTGGTCAAGTTCGGTGCGGACGGGCTGGATTTGCGCGTGGGGTTCTGGATCAATGATCCGGAGAAAGGAACAGGCACGGTTTTGTCGAATGTGAATCGCGCGATCTGGAAAGCTTTGCAGGCGCATCGTATCGACGTACCGTATCCGCAGCGTGTCGTTCGCATGATCGACGAGCGTCAATAATTCAGGTCGCTGCGCAAACGCGATTGCGTCCCTGCTTTTTGGCCTGATAGAGTGCCTTGTCCGCACGGTCCAGCAAGTCGTGGATGGTGTGATCGTTTTCCGTGATGCAAGCGGCGCCAAAACTCACAGTAAAGTAGATTTCCTGACCGTCTTTTTCTAGCGGCAGATTGGTGATCTGCGCGCGCAGTTTTTCCGCGATTCGGACGCATTCATCCAGTTCGGTTTCTGGTAGCAGCAAGGCAAATTCTTCGCCACCGACACGCCCGAAGTTATCGGTTCCCCGGATGGAATACTGAATTTCATCGACTACGGCGCACAGCACTTGGTCGCCAAAGGAGTGGCCGAGCGAGTCATTCAACTGTTTGAAGTGGTCAATGTCGATCATCAGAGCCGACAGTTTGTTGGCGTGACGCTTGGCAAGCGCGAAATCCCGTTCGCCGATTTCAAGCAGGGCACGCCGGTTATTGCAACCGGTTAGCGGGTCAGTCTGCGATGTGTTGAAATACTCGTGCAGCAAATCGGTTTGCTGCTGGAATGTCATGGCGATATTGCGTACCAGTAGGCGCGAGATCAAACCGAACGTCAGGGCAATGGCAAAGATGATGGCAAGCATGCGCCATGCTGCGCTCCAGAACTGTTTTTCGATACGGTCTGTGAAGATGCCGGTGCCAATCGCCCAGCCCCAAGGTTCGAACGACACGGCCACTACCATCTTGGTTTTTTGTTCACCGGAATCATTGCGAGGAAAGAGCTTGTAATAAATCGGTTGTCCTTCTTGCTGTGCGCCGACCAGTATCTTGCGCACAGGATATTCCCCGTCTTCATCTCTCAAATCTAGAAAATTCTGGCCTTCCCGATCCGGCTTTTGTGGTAGCAGGAGGCAGTTGCCGTCAAAATCGTAAATAAAAAATTTTTCGATCTCGCCGTAGTTCAATTCGCGCAGCACGTTACGCGTCAATTGCTGTGCATGGGCGGTGTCGAATTCGCCGTTTTGCGATCGCTGGTGAAAAAAACGTGCCGTTTCCCGCGCCATCTTCGATAGTACGCGCACTTTTGTCACGTTTTCTTCAATGATGGAGTTGCGTAGGGACCAGAGCGAGACAACGGACAGGACCGCCAGAGCCATGCCACCCAAAACCGCGAAAATCAGGAGTTTTGTCGACATGATCGTGCCGGAATGCTTGAATTGTTCCAGTTGGCGAGTGCTCATTAAAAAATTGAGTGATGAAAGGCCAAAAAAGTTGACCCACTCTAGCACCGAAATAATTCGGTATGGCAACTTTGACATTGACAAAAATCAAAGAAGTTGCGAAATGGAAAGATTGTTTAAGCGGGGCGCGGGAAGGTGATTCGGACGGTTAAACCGCCATTTTGTCGATTGATCAATTCAAGCGAACCGCCATGTCGCTTGACGATGCGATCGACGATAGCCAGCCCCAGTCCCGCGCCGTTGGCCTGGCTGCGGGCGGTATCGTGTCGTGTGAAGGGGCGCAGGAGTAGCGCTTTGTCTTCATCGGGTACGCCGACGCCGCGATCCGATATCTCCAGGATGACCATGCCGCTGCGAGCCGAACAGGTGACGTCGATTTCGCAGCGGTCTGTGCCCGGCGTTCTTCCATAGCGATGGGCATTTTCAAAGAGGTTGTTGATGACGCGTCGCAAGTCGGTGGTGTTGCCCATGACGCTGACGCCATTTTGAATGTCTGGCGTAATGCGCATAGTGGGACGGCGTTCGGCTTCCTGAATGCCTTCGAGCAGAATGGCTGTCAAATCGACAGTGGTGGTGTACGTCATCGGATCGGCGGGGCGGGCGTAATCGAGGAACTGGCCGATGATGGCATCCATTTGCTGGATGTCGGATTGCATTCCTTTTTTCTCCGCCTCGGAAAGCGCGGCCATTTCAATTTCAAGTTGCATCCGCGTGAGCGGGGTACGCAAGTCATGCGAAATGCCGGCCAGGATGACGGCGCGATCAGAATCAATGCGGTTCAAATCCTGCACCATTTGGTTGAAGCTCCGGTTGGCTTCGGCGACTTCACCCGTTCCGGTTTCCGGTAGCGGGTTGGGTTGCTGCCCCTTGGCCAGCACGCGTGAAGCGAAGGCTAGTTGCGACAAGGGCTGACTAACCAAACCGGAAATGACCGCTGCCACTAGCAAGGAAATCAGCAGCATCACCGAGAGCCACCCCAGCAATTGCACGCCGGAGATGCGCTGGATGCGTTTTCTTTCGATCATCAGCCAATACTCATCGTCTTCGGCCAGCTTGAAACTCACCCAGAAGCCGGGCATGTCGTTCACGTTGCTGGCAAACTTGGTGTCTTTGCCGAGTTTTAACTGAACCATCTCATGCATCGTACGCACCAGATCGTCGTCCGGCGGGGGCTCGATGCGGTCGGTGGTTTCCAGCGGATAGATGCGGATGCCCTCATTGCTCATCAGGTCGAAAAGCAATTCCTGGCGTAATTCCGGATCGGAGTGCGTGAGCGCGGCGCGCGTGATGGTGACGATGGAAACGACTTGCGCTGCCGTTTGCTGCGCAATCGGCGTGCGTTCGACCATGCGCAGGCTGATGAACCAGGCCGCCATGCTGATGGTGACCAAAAAAGCGAGCATGAAGAAGGTGCGCCAGAACAAGCCGCTTTTTGCCCAGGCAAACTTTTTGGGGAAAGTGTTCATCCGGTCCGCAGCGGAGAATTACTGTTTTTGACCTTCGGGAATGAAAACGTAGCCCAAGCCCCAAACCGTCTGAATGTACAGTGGGTTGGTCGGGTCGGGTTCAATCAATTTTCGCAAGCGAGAAATTTGCACGTCGAGACTGCGGTCGAAGACTTCGTATTCGCGGCCGCGCGCCAGCGTCATCAGTTTTTCACGCGACAAGGGTTGACGGGCATGACGGGCAAACACTTTGAGCACGGAAAATTCGCCAGTGGTCAGAGAAATCGTTTCGCCTTTCTTTTTCAAGGTGCGTGTGCCGAGATCGAGCACGAAATCCCCGAAAGTGAAAGATTCCGGCGTCTCCGACGGTGCGCCCGGAATTTCATCCGGACCGATGCGGCGCAAGACCGCGCTGATACGAGCGACCAGTTCGCGCGGATTGAACGGTTTGGGAAGGTAATCGTCTGCACCCATTTCCAGGCCCAGAATGCGATCCAGATCCTCGCCTTTGGCCGTCAGCATGATGATGGGCGTTTTGTCGCCCGCGCCGCGCAGACGGCGGCAAATGGAGAGGCCGTCTTCGCCCGGCAGCATCAGATCCAGCACCAGCAAATCGAAGCGTTCACGCATCCATAGTCGGTTCATCGCCTGTGCATTTTCGGCAACAAATACGGAAAATCCCTGCTCGCCAAGATAGCGGCGCAACAGATCGCGCAGGCGCACGTCGTCATCGACGACCAGTATCTTGCCTTGCGAAGGAATCGGGAGGGGAGTATTGTCGGCGGAAGAAGTTGGCTTGTTCATAAAAAGGATGGTAGCGCCAGAAGGGCTGCAATAGAATAGAAAATGCGGTATTCATAACATTCTGTTACAAACTTTACCATATTGGCACGGTGGTCCCGAAGGATGCGGATTACACTTCAAGAGCTTGGTTTACCGTATCATCTCCTTTTCCTTGTTCGCGCACATGAAATTTTTCAAACGTCTCCCAGTGATATTGTTGGCCATGCTTGGCATGGGGATGGCGGCTGCCCAATCGTCGGAGGGATACGCGGATCGGATGATGTTCGCGCAATACCGGATGAGCGGAAAAAATACGCACAACACCCAATCTGACCGGATGACACAAAATCAACCGCGCCAGCGCCGTTTTGTGATGCCGACCAGTGGTAAAGCCTATCAAAAGAACGAGCGATCACAATACGGCGCACAGCCAGGACAACCCGGGCCGTCTGACCATAAAAGCTCACGGATGACGCCCGACGAGCGCCGTGCCTTGCGCCAGCAAATCAACGAAGCGAATCAGGGTATTTACCAAAAACGCAAGAATCGGAACACGGCCCCGTACCCATAAAGCCCTTTTTTCAGGTCGTTCCGCCAACGACAGGCCCTGTGGAAATCAGCCGCACGGTATAATGGCGTGCTAACAATTTGCCACGCACGCCATGCTGATTCTTTCTGGTTCAAACGCTCTCCCCTCTTTCCGTACCCAACGCCTTTTGGCCGCGCTTCAGGCCGTTAATCCCGCCGTGACTGGTGTGCAGGGACGTTATCTGCATTTCATCGATACCGCCTCGGCACTGTCCAAGGCAGAAAACGATCGCCTGGAAGCGTTGCTGGCCTATGGTGATCCTTTCACGGCGAAAGAAACGGGCGAGGAATTCATCGTCATTCCGCGTTTCGGCACGATTTCCCCCTGGGCTTCCAAGGCAACCGACATTGCACGCAATTGCGGACTGGGCCAGATACGTCGCATCGAGCGTGGCGTGTCGTATCGCATCCAAATCGGCGGCGCGAAACTCTCTGAAGCCGATGCGCAGGCGCTTGCGGCCTTGCTGCATGATCGCATGACGGAGATGGTGCTGCACAATCGCAACGATGCCGCCGGGTTGTTTGGTGAACTGGAAGCGAAACCACTGGCATTCATCGATGCGCTGGGCGGCGGCCGTGCCGCGCTGGAAAAAGCGAATGGCGATCTCGGCCTGGCCTTGTCCGAAGATGAAATCGACTATTTGCTGGAGGCGTTCACCAAATCGAAACGCAACCCGACCGATGTTGAACTGATGATGTTCGCGCAGGCGAACAGTGAACACTGTCGCCACAAGATTTTTAATGCGGACTGGACCATCGACGACGAAGACAAGGATCGGTCGTTGTTTGGCATGATCAAGAATACGCACGAATGTCATCCGGCGGGGACCGTGGTGGCGTACAAGGACAATGCGTCGATCATCGAAGGCGCGGTCGTGCCGTGTTTTTATTCGCGTGGGGTCGGCGGCAATCACGAATATGCCTTGTCGGAAGAATTGACGCACATTCTGATGAAGGTGGAAACGCACAATCATCCGACGGCGATTTCACCGTTTTCTGGCGCCTCCACCGGCGCAGGCGGGGAGATCCGTGACGAAGGCGCCACTGGACGCGGCTCGCGTCCGAAAGCGGGCCTGACGGGTTTCACCGTTTCCAACCTGAGTATTCCGGGCGCAGTGCAGCCCTGGGAAAACGCGAGTGACGTTACAGCAGCGCGATCTACTGTCGATGCTTACGGCAAGCCAGATCGCATTGCTTCCCCATTGCAAATCATGATCGATGGCCCGATTGGCGGCGCGGCGTTCAATAACGAATTCGGTCGCCCGAATTTGACGGGCTACTTCCGCACCTACGAACAGAATGTCGCGGGCACCTTGCGCGGTTATCACAAGCCCATCATGATTGCGGGCGGCTTGGGCAATATCGCCGCGAATCAAACCAAGAAAGAAGCGCTGCCCCCCGGCAGTTTGCTGATTCAGTTGGGCGGTCCTGGCATGCGCATCGGCATGGGGGGCGGCGCTGCTTCCTCAATGGCGACCGGCGCGAACACCGCCGATCTCGATTTCGATTCCGTGCAGCGCGGCAATCCGGAAATGCAACGTCGCGCGCAAGAAGTGATCAACGCGTGCTGGACGATGGGAGACAAGAATCCGATTCTGTCGATTCATGACGTGGGCGCAGGCGGCTTGTCGAATGCCTTCCCAGAAATCACGAACGATGCCGGACGCGGCGCGATCTTCGATTTGCGCAAAGTGCCGCTCGAAGAAAGCGGACTCGCGCCGATGGAAATCTGGAGCAATGAATCGCAGGAACGCTATGTGCTCGGTATTGCGCCGGAAAGCCTGCCGCTCTTCACACAATTGTGCGAGCGCGAGCGCTGCCTGTTTGCGGTGGTGGGCACAGCAACGGAAGAACGGCAACTGAAAGTCATTGATCCGCAATACGGCAACAGCCCGGTCGATATGCCGATGGATGTGCTGTTGGGTAAACCGCCTAAAATGCATCGCCAGGTGGCGCATGTCAAAGTCGATTTGCCGCCGGTGGATTTGCAAAAGATCGATCTGGCCGATGCGTGCGAGCGCGTGCTGAAGCTGCCGACGGTGGCGGATAAATCTTTCCTGATCACGATTGGCGACAGAACAGTTGGCGGGTTGTCTGTGCGCGATCAAATGGTTGGACCGTGGCAAGTGCCGGTCGCCGATTGCGCAGTCACATCGATGAGTTACGAAGGCGCTCTCGGCGAAGCGATGGCAATGGGCGAGCGTACGCCGCTGGCTGTCATCAATGCAGCTGCCTCGGGGCGCATTGCGATTGGCGAAGCCATCACCAATATCGCTGCGGCACCGATCCAGGATATTGCTGACATCAAATTGTCGGCGAACTGGATGGCAGCCTGCGGTCAGCCGGGTGAAGATGCTGCGCTGTTTGACACCGTGCGCGCCGTGGGCATGGAGTTGTGCCCTGCACTGGGTATCAGCATCCCAGTCGGCAAAGATTCGCTGTCGATGCGAACGACCTGGAACGACGCGGGCAAGGATAAGGCGGTGACCTCGCCTGTCTCGCTGATCGTCACGGCGTTTGCGCCGGTCACAGATACGCGCAAGGTCTTGACCCCGCAATTGCGCACCGATTCTGGTGACACCTCGCTGATCTTGATCGATTTGGGTAAAGGTAAGAATCGTTTGGGCGCATCTGCGCTCACGCAAGTGATGCAACAGATCGGCAACGATGTGCCGGACGTGGAGCATCCCGAAACGCTGAAAGCTTTCTTCGACGCGATTCAGCAATTGAATGCAGAAAACAAATTGCTCGCCTACCATGATCGTTCGGATGGTGGTCTGTTTGCAACCTTGTGCGAAATGGCCTTTGCTGGACGATGCGGCGTGTCGGTACGCCTTGATGCATTGGTCGATCAGGATCGCACCAGTGTGGATGCGCCGCACAAGATTTTGCCGGTGTTGTTCAGCGAAGAACTGGGTGCCGTCATTCAGGTCCGAGACGCCGATCGGGAGGCGGTGCTCAAGGTGCTGCAAGAAAAACACTTGGGTTCTGACGCGCATGTGATTGGTACGGTCACGCATCGGGATGAAATTGAATTCACGCAAAACGGCAAGATCGTTTATTCGCGGCAGCGGTCGACGCTGCATCGGATGTGGAGCGAAACGAGCTGGCGCATCGCGCGCCTACGCGACAACCCGGCGTGTGCCGACATGGAATACGACCGCATTCTCGATGCAGCCGATCCCGGCATGACGCCGAAAGTGCCATTCGATCCGCAGGAAGACATCGCGGCCCCCTTTATTGCCAAAGGCGTGCGCCCGCGCGTGGCCATCCTGCGCGAGCAGGGCGTGAACTCCCATGTCGAAACGGCTTATGTGATGCATCAGGCGGGCTTTACGGCGGTGGATGTCCACATGAGCGATTTGATTGCGGGTCGCGCAAAACTCGACGATTTCAAAGGCGTGCTTGCTGTGGGCGGTTTCTCCTACGGCGACGTGCTGGGGGCAGGGGAAGGCTGGGCCAAAACAATTCTGTTCAACGACAAACTTTCCGATCAGTTTGCGACATTCTTTGCACGCAAGGATAGCTTCGGTCTCGGCATTTGCAACGGTTGCCAGATGATGAGCAATCTCTCGCCGATCATTCCGGGTGCGGAACATTGGCCGAAATTCACCCGCAATAAATCCGAACAATTTGAAGCGCGCTTCGTCATGGCCGAGATTGTGGAATCGCCGTCCATCTTCTTCCAGGGCATGGCGGGGTTGCAAACGCCAATTGTGGTGTCGCATGGCGAAGGCTTCGCCAATTTCTCGCAGAAGGGCGATGTCAACAAGGCGATTGTCGCGATGCGCTACGTAGATCACCACGGCAAACCGACCGAAATGTACCCGCTCAACCCCAACGGCTCGCCGGGCGGGATGACGGCGATGACTACGACGGACGGGCGCTTCATGGTGCTCATGCCGCATCCGGAACGATCCTTCCGCACGGTGCAGCACTCCTGGGCGCCACAAGGCTGGGGCGAATACACTCCCTGGATGCGTATGTTCCGCAATGCGCGCAAGTGGGTGGGGTAAAATATTGCAATAAAACGCCTTTGGATTGACCCGGGGCGGGGAAAAAGCTAGAATCGCAGTCTTTTCGCGGGTCGTGTTTTATCGATCCGTCACGATTGTGGAGATGTGGCCGAGAGGTCGAAGGCACTCCCCTGCTAAGGGAGCATACGGGCCAAAACTCGTATCGAGGGTTCGAATCCCTCCATCTCCGCCAAAAACAAAAACGCCCCTCCTTGTGAGGGGCATTTTTGTTTTTGGGTGGTGAATGGCAGGTATGAGAATTCTCCCGGGGTCGACCAGCGACTGCCGGGGGCAGTCGCGCAGGACGCAACGCAGTTGCGGTTCCGCGCTAGCGGAATGGCTGGATCGCCCCAGTGAAACGTCGGGGCGAGACAGACACAATCCCTCCATTTCCGTGGCTGCGAATGAAGTTTCTAATAGGCGTTGTAAGCCTTGATTATTTGTTGAATATGTTACGATGAACACCTAATGTAAACGTGAAAACCACAAGGTACCCATGTATTCAGGAGGAGTTTATTGATGACCTTTTTTACGACCTATGCAAAAGAAATTTTTTCATTGCTTGTTCCGCTGCTTACATGGGTATTGAATACACGCTTGAAAGCTAAAGCAAAATTGGCATGGTGGACTCGACATTCTTTTACTTTTCTCATTCAAGAACCTCGTCTTGACGCTGCAGGAAACCAAATAAGTCCATCGCAGCTAGTCAGAACAGCATCTGTGATAGTAAGCAACAAAGGCAAGGAAACGTCCAAAAATGTCGAAATAGTTTTTAACTGGAAACCACAATATTTGAACATATGGCCAGTTAGGGATTACGTTGAAAAGAATGCGCCTGGCGATCGTTATGTCATGATTTTTGATAGTTTGTCACCGAATGAAGACGTGGCGATAGAACTTCTGTCTGTAAACTTAGAGTTGCCGGACTTACTTACTGTGCGATGTGATCAGTGTGTTGGCGACAGGATAGAGACGATTTCATATCCAGTGGTTGCGAAATGGAAGATAAATGTTATCCGTTCTTTAGCTTTGGTCGGCTTTGCTGGAGTCATTTATATTGTGATTCTTGGGTTGCAGTTTCTTCTACTTAAAACGCCCCTCGCCTTTTAATACAGCGACAGGGAGGACGCTTATTTTTGCTACCTAAAGGACCAGTACCAATTCCAATTCCAATTACGTTCCCCTCACACCCCTGCAAAATCCAAAAACACCGCCGGTTCCACGCCCCACTTCTCCGCTGACGCATGACCCACAATGCAGTCACCACCACCAGCTCCAAGCGGCGCACCCAGATCTACCGGTTGAACGGGCAGGGGGCGGACTTTTGTGCGTCGTAAAAGACCTTGACCTTCGGCGTCATTAACGAAAAGGGGCGGGCCCACTTTGTTTCCTGAGCGAGGCGAGTGCATGTTATGCAAACGAGGAGTAAAGTATCACCCAGCAGCCTGCTATGCGGAACCTCGCAAAAGTACTGCTGCATTGACAAGGGTCTCCTGCGTTAATGGCGTTTTAGAACTAACCGTAGGTGAACAAGCTATGACACTTTTAATCACAATTTTTCTTGTGGCGATTCCTGTATTGGCATTGATTGGTATGGTGGCCTTCGATTTTTATTGCATGTTTACGGACAAGCAGCACCGGGAGAAATATGGAAGAAATCATGACCATCCCGACCGGGATATGCCGCTCCACAATGTCGGACACTGCGATGATTATTCAGCCGGGATTTTTACCTGGTGATAAGCATTTGTTGCCCGTGTTGCGCAAAACGCCCCTTCGTGGGGCGTTCGTTTTTTGAAGTCGGTGTCTGGCAGTGGTTCGCTATCAAAACAGTTCGATTTCGCCAGAATCTTCCTTCTGTTCGATTAGCTCGCCCTTGGCGATCAGTTTTCGTAACTGAATAGCCGGGGTCAGCATCGCCTTTGTTTCAGAAACTCACACCCTCCCCGCAAAACTCAAAAACACCCCCGGCTCCACCTTCCACCGCTCCGCCGACTCGTGACTCACAATCCGATCCCCACCCCCATCCCCCAGCGGCGCACCCAAGTCCACCAGTTGAACCGGCAGGGGAGTGGATTTGCGCGTGTCGTAAAAAACCTTGACCTTGGGTGTCATGAGATTGCTCTCGTGCTGCTCGACGACGGCGCCCAGTCTGCCTGACTCCAGCAAGACGAGTGTGCCATTCGGATAAAAACCGACGCAGCGCATGAAGTCTTGAACGAGCTTGGGATTGAAGTGCGACTTGCCCCATTCCAGCAACATGCGCAGCGCGGCGGCCGGGCTCATGCCGGGGTGGTAGGCTCGTGATGAGGTGACAGAGTCGTACACGTCAATGATGGCGGCCATCTGCGTCAAGGTGTCGATCTTGTCGCCAGCGATTCTGTCCGGGTAACCATCGCCATTGAAACGTTCGTGGTGATGGCGCGCGATGTCGAGCGGAATCGGGCCGATGCCCGGAATGGCGGAAAGCAGTTCGAACCCAAGGGCTGGATGATTCTGCATGACGATGAACTCTTCTTTCGTCAGCTTTCCCGGTTTGTTCAGCACTTCATCCGGCACGCAGGCTTTGCCCGCGTCGTGCAGCAGGCCGCCCAGGCCCGCTTGTTTGATTGTCTCTTGATCCATCCCGGCAGAAACGCAAAAGGAAACCAGCAGCGCGCCAACAGAGACGGAATGCAGAAAAGTGTAGTCGTCCTTGTTTCGGATTTGCGAGAGTGCGGTCAAGGCACCCGGGTTGCGCAGGATGGAATCGGTAATGCCTTCGACTTCGGCTTCGATGTCGTCCAGCCGGATCATGTTTCCCAGGCGCGCATCGTGCATCATGTCGCTAACTTTTCGTTGCGCCTGTTCCTTGATGGCTTTGGCGCGTTGCATCTCTTCGGCGAACGTTGCTCGAGCCGGCAACATGCATTGACCGGCGGCCAGCATGTTCAGCTCATCTTCCAGGGCGGCCATGGCTTCTTGCAGCGTTGGCGCATCGGTGACATCGAGTCCCTTTCCGGTATCGATATAAACGGGGCTCAGGCAGGAAGAGCGGATCTGCTCCACCTGATCGTCAGACGTCAGCTTGAAGCGGGGGGTAAACGGGTGATGCTGGGACTGGCAATTCAGTTCGTGAATGAACATGCCAACGGCGAGTTGGGATGCGTGAATTTGTTTAATCATGGAATTTCGTCGATTCAGTATGCGCGGCCGGGCTGTCAACTCAGTTCAACATCAAGCAAGCTTAAATAAGCAATGCTAAGCCATTTAAGGCTTCTTCCAATGCTTTTTCTGTTTTCCTCTCTAGTTTTTTCTTTCGGCAGGGAAAGTTGGCTGTGAAAAATAAGACAAGCGCCTGCACGACACAACGTAATGTTTACTATAAAAAACATCGCTCAAAAGCAAGATTCCTGCAGGTAATCTTGATCGTGTCACCTTTATCAAATCACAAAACATCCACGCAAAATCAAATGTATCTTCTGAAGGCTTTACGGTTGGGCTTACACCGAAATCGGTCAGCCTTTATGCTTTTTTGTGAGACATTTTAAGGAGTAATGTGGTCATGAATATGAGAATGCCATTGAAAATCAAACGTGGAATAAAGACAGCAATTATCTGTGCAACCTTGTTTGGTACAACTGCCGCCTATGCTCAGCAAACGGCTTGCGTGCATCTTTTGGTTGGCGCCGGCTACGCTGCTTGGATGCGAGTCGTATCGGGCGATTATGCATCTGAGTGGTCCGATAGTTTTCCGATTGGGCAAACCCGTTGCCAGTCCTTGGAGGCGATTGGAGATGGCCAGCCGTTCACTGTTCAAATCAGTGCAGTCTTGGGTAGCAGCAAGGTGCCATGCCAGCCAGACAATATTAAACGCGTCGCTGCCGCACCGGGATCGACCACCTTTTTGGCGTGGGGAACGACGCTTAATGTGAAGTGCGAAATGCCGAGTGCAGAAAATGCGAAAGCACTGACATCTGCCACCACGGCATCAAAAGAAGGCTTGAAGGCAGCGAAGAAAGTGAAAATGGAGGGGATGAGGCTGCAAGCGCCGCCGAAATAAGTCCTGCAAGCTTTTTTACGCCAGCATTTATGTGAGTTTTAAGGTGTGATCAGGCTTCCACTATTCACAAAAAACAGCGCCCCTTTTGAGGGGCGTTTTATTTTGTGGGACGTTAAAAATGGGGGGCGGCAGAATGCTGGATCGTCACAAATTGGCGGTAGGGCGATACAAACCCCATCCCGCCATCTCATCTTTCATCAAAACAATTCGATCTCGCCAGAATCTTCCTTCTGTTCGATTAGCTCGCCCTTGGCGATCAGTTGTTCGTAACTACACACCCTGTTTCGTCCATTTTCTTTTGCGTAGTACAAAGCCTGATCGGCCTTGGCTAAAAGCACGGATGGAACCTGATCGTTCAGTATGCGCGCAAAGCCAATGCTGATCGTGACACGTCCGATTCGCGGAAAATCATAAGACGCCACCGCGTTTCGGAAACGGTTCAGCGCAACGAGGGCTTCGTCTTTTCCGGGTGCTCTGAGCAGCACCACGAACTCTTCGCCGCCATACCGAAACAGAAGATCATCCGTGCGGAAGTTTGATTTGAGCAGGCGTGAGAGCAGGATGAGTATCTCATCCCCGAAAACGTGGCCGTAGGTATCGTTAATGCGTTTAAAGTAGTCGATATCGAGGATGGCCAGCCAATAGGAAAAGCTTTCATCCGGCACACGTCGCTTGGTGCCGTTATAGAGTTGAATGTTGACTGATTTGGCAATCGGCGTGGTAATGACGTTGACGATCTGGTTGTCAAAGGTGTGCCGGTTCAGAAGCCCTGTCAGCTTGTCCGATTGTCCTTCCTCCAGGAGCGAGAGGTGGTTTTCGTAAATCCGCATCAGTCCCATGACAAGATACTTCTGTTCGTTCGTCATCCCGGCATGCCAGACAATCAGACATCCTATTGGCGCATGATTGCGCCCCATAACGGGGTAAATAGTCTGAAAGTTGGATGGTTGTTCGGAGCATGTGATATCGACAGCGTTGCGTTCACGCAGGCACGTGAGGATGGCAGCCGATGTGTCTGCTGGCAAAATTTCCTCAACATCAGCAGGATGAGCAGTATTTCCGTTGGCTTTGCGTTGCGTCACCAATGAAAGCTCGATGGGTTCTTCGTTTTTAACGAAATGGTAAAGTGCAACCCCATCGCTTCGAATCAGCTCGATCAAGGTCTTGACCAGGCTCTCCGCAATGATTTCGCGCTCGCGATACTTCGTGAGTTCAACGACGCTATTGACAAGGTGGATGGCAGGGTTGTTCACGTTCAATTTCAAATTCTGACGCATCAATAAGGGCGTGTTGATTGGAACGCGTCTCTGCTATGGAAATAATCTCCAACAGGATTCCAATGACGACGCAGGATGTGATCCTATTGATGAAGCGACTGACTGTTCCTTGAGCTGTTCAAACCTTAGCATAAATTGCAAGCCATATGTCGGGCAGAACCAAATTCTCTTAAATTTGTTGGGTACATCTGACCGTCTGGCTGCGATTGACGCGACGCTGCCTGACCGTGGTCCTGGTTTATGGCGTGGCAGGATCGCGGCTAGGTGAGGCGGGTGCCTTCCCGGCACCTCTTTTGCTTTAAAAATTAATGGATGTCAACTTGTTGGTTTCGTCGTATTTTTTTAAGTGAAAGGTAAGTTAAACTACCTGGTGTATATCCCGCATCAACATCTGACCGAAAGGAGAAAGAAGCCGCAGCGTGCGCCTTCGACCTTATGTTCAAAAAGCTCCCCATCGTCGCACTATTTTTCGTCAGTGGCATCGTCGCCGCCAACTCCACCATCGAAGCCGTCAATAACCAATGGTCTGTCAGCATTGGTCGACAGCGTATGGACTACCACGAGTACGATAATTACAACGAGGTGCCGACGCGTTATCTGGATTCGGAAACTGGTTCGCAATTCTGGGTGGGCGCTTCTTATGTGAGACAGCTTAATACGAATTGGACAGACAATCTTTATCTCAAGGGTTCTGCGGCGTTGGCGCATGGCCAAACGCGTTATAACGGATACTACTTGAACACGACTACGCCGCTTCGCTCCACCACTGACACGACCACTTTCGATCTGGAGGGCAAAATCGGGAAGGGGTACGCCGTCGGATCGCGCGCGCAATTGACGCCGTATCTCAATCTGGCATTTCACGAATGGCTACGCGACTTGAGTGAAGATCAAAAGGAATATTATTGGCACTTCACTTATGGTGTTGGTGTACTGGGGCAATATGCATTGTCTCCCCATTGGGTGATGCATGCCGATGCCGGTATCGGCCGAACCGCGCTCGGGAGAATGTACGCCAACGACACGGACGATACGTATCACTTGGGGGCGCGGACAATCTACACGCTGGACGTGGGGCTGACCTATTTGGCGGATAGAAAATGGAGTGTTCACGGCGGTTATCGTTTGAGTAAATTCAAATATGGGGAATCGCCGGTGATAAATGGTTACTACGAACCAGAATCGACCACCAAACTCCAGACAATTTATGTTGGCGTTGGCCGCCATTTCTAGTTCGAGGACTGCTTGAAGCGGCAGACTCGCGCGCAACAGGGTGCGACATCACCCATGAGTTGGGACAGGGTGCGGCGGTTGGATTCCCCGTGTTTTGCCAGCCAAAGGTAAAATGGCGGGTAATTTTATTTTCGAATTTTCATTTTTCTAACCGTTTTGATCAATCCGTGAAGACTGCAGTCCAATCGCCCAAGCCAGCGCCACAAGTGCAAGCCAAACCTTCGATGTGGCAGCCATTGCATCACCGGATCTTCAGGAAGATCTGGATTGCCTCGGTGTTTTCCAATGTCGGTACGTGGATGCACGAGGTGGGGGCGGGTTGGTTGATGACATCGCTGGCACCGGATCCACTGATGGTGGCGCTGGTGCAGGCCGCGACAACCTTTCCGGTGTTTTTGCTGGCCTTGCCGGCAGGGGCACTGGCCGATATTCTCGACAGACGTCGTTATCTGATCGCCACCCAAATCTGGATGGCGATCGCGGCGGGTTTGTTGGGTGTGTTCACGCTGACCGGTGCAACCAATCCTGCCTTATTGCTGGCGTTGACGTTTGCCTTGGGCATTGGCTCGGGGATGATGATGCCGGCGTGGGGCGCGATTATTCCGGAATTGGTGCCTCGCGAAGATTTGCATGAAGCGGTCAGTCTGAATTCTGTTGCCGTGAACGCGTCGCGTGCGATCGGTCCGGCCTTGGCTGGCTTGATTATCGCTGCAACGGGGCCGGGCGTGGTGTTCGTGCTGAATGCCATTTCGTTTGTGGCCGTGATTCTGGCGTTGCATAGCTGGCGCAGAAAATCGACGGATGGTGAGTTGCCTGCAGAACGTCTGGTGGGTGCTTTGCGCGCGGGGGCGCGTTATGCACGACATGCGCCGGAGTTGCGTGCGGTACTCATTCGTCTCGGTTCGTTCGTGATTTTTGCCAGTGCAACCTGGGCGCTGCTGCCGCTGTTTGTCCGCCAAGAACTGCAGGGCGGTCCGGGGACGTTTGGTTTGTTTGTCGGGGCATTGGGCAGCGGTGCCATTGCCGGGGCGTTTGCGTTGACCTATCTGCGTGTGCGCATGTCGCGCGACTGGATCGTTAAAGTGGCGGTCGCGCTTTTTGCTGCTGGGATGATCGTTCTGGCCAATAGCCGGAGCATTGCCATCGGATTGATCGCCATGTTTTTTTCTGGCATGGCGTGGATCAGTGTGGTTTCTTCCTTGATGTCCGTGGCGCAATCGACGTTGCCATCGTGGGTGCGTGCACGAGGATTAGCCTTCTTCTGGGTCATGTACATGGGGGGCATGGCGATCGGCAGCTCAATTTGGGGGCAGGTCGCTTCCTGGATTGGGATTCCCATGGTGCTGACCTTTGCTGCTTTTGGTGCATTGGCAGGGGTTGTGGCAACGTGGCCTTTTCGCATCCGTTCGCATGAGGTGCTGGACCTGACGCCTTCGGTGCATTGGCCCACTCCGCATATTCGCGAGGAAAAGGAAATGGATCGGGGGCCAGTGATGGTCGTAGTCGAATACCAGATCGATCCGGCTAAGCTGGAAGAATTTTCACGCGCGCTGCATCATGTGCGTCTTTTACGTCGACGTGACGGCGCATTCATGTGGGAGATGTTTCTCAACCATGAGCGAGAAGGGTATGTCATAGAGTGTTTTATGTTCGAGTCTTGGCTCGAACATTTGCGGCAACACGAGCGGGAAACGGCGGCGGACAAGCACATCTACAGAAAAGTGCGCGCGTTTCATATTGGCGACCGTCCGCCGCGCGTGACACATTACATCGGCGGCCACATGCATGAGCCGCAGTATTCATGGATGGATAACGCCGACATGAGTGCGCACACGGAGCCATCGTAAATTGCGTTTGCGGCGTGATGGCGACCTTGAGCACTGAACTGCATCACTGTCGAGCGTCTTTTGTCTGAAGGAAGGCGTGAATGCAATGGGGATAATACGTGATCATTTGAATCTGCATGATGGCAGAAATACCGGATGCGCCCTACAAGCATGATCGTTATTGTTGCTGTTCGGACGCGCTGCAGCGGTGCCCGTGATCATTCCTAGCGTAGAACTGTATTGCTTCCAGAACGATCTCTCGTTGCTCGTTCGTGAGCATCGCGAACGCGGCGAGGAGCTGTTCTTCGTCTTTCGAGAGGTTCGTCATTTCTTACCTCCTGTGGTCAGCAGATCTCCGACAGACCTTGTCTGCCGTAAACAGCCACAACTGTTGCTGGATATCCAGTCGTTCGCGTAAGTTGTTGATTCTACTGGTCGGGACGGTGTGATTCGAACACACGACCCCTTGCACCCCATGCAAGTGCGCTACCAGGCTGCGCTACGCCCCGACAAGAACCGTGGAGTATAGCAGAGCCGTTTCGTTTTCTACGAGTTTTGGCGGAAATTTTGCTCGCACTCAGATTAAAATTTCCGTATCGATACTTTTTGAGGAATTTTTCAGCATGGCTGTCGAAATCGAACGCAAGTTTTTGGTGCACAAGGATGCTTGGCGCACACAAGGTGAACACGTGTTGTTGCGGCAAGGCTATCTGTCGTCGAACCCGGATCGCGTGGTGCGCGTGCGCATCGAGGGCAATACCGCCTCCATGACTATCAAGGGGCGCACGAGCGGCGCTACCCGTGGCGAATGGGAATACGCGATTCCGGTTGCCGATGCGCAAGTCTTGCTGGAGGGATTATGCGAACGTCCCTTGATTGAAAAATACCGCACGCGCATTGTGCACGAAGGCATGACATGGGAAGTCGATGAATTCCTGGGCGACAACGCCGGGTTGATAGTTGCCGAAATTGAATTGCAATCCGAGGGGCAAGCTTTTTCAAAGCCCGATTGGGTGAGCGAAGAGGTGACCCACGATCCCCGATATTTCAATGCTAATTTGATTCGACATCCCTATACAACATGGAAGGCGTGAGTTTGTTTGTCCCGGAAGCGGTTTGTGCTATCGTGCCCGAAGTGCTGTTAGTAGCAGGCCAGTTCTGACGCTTTGTCTGGGGGTGCCATGTTTTTTATCGTCATCATTCTGCTGTTTATCGTATTGAAGTACTTCGAGGTCAGTTTTTTTGCAGGCCTGTCCTGGTGGTGGCTGGCCGCATTGATGGCGATAGCATTTATCTGGTTTGAATTTATCGAGAAAGCGCTGGGACTGGACAAAAAGCGGGCGCATGAGACGCTTGAAAAGGCGCGAGAAGAACGTGTACGCAAGACGTTTGACAATAACAGGGGCCGCCGGTAAACCGTTTTTTTTGCGACAGATTTCAGAACAGGGTTGTATGACCCTGTTTTTTATTGGGATGGGCAAAACGGTGTTTTATTTCTTTTTCTTAACTTTTGGCAAAAAGCCTTGAAGCGTAGAGGGCTACGTCACATTTTCTCCGGATTGCGCTCAAAATTTGTTCATTTCTGTGTTCTTGAGAATGCCGACACCCGAAAGAATGTTTCAAAAAATGAAACAACAGGGTCAATCTGACAGGAAAGATGGAGCTCTTTGCGTATATGGATAGCAGAACTCCCCTTACTGAACATATAATCTTTCTTTTTTAACCGTACCGTTTCTGACGTAAAAATGACTGCTCAAATAATTAACGGAAACTTCCTTGCGCAAGACATTCGCGAGGACATTGCCAAGCGTGCTGCTGCGTTGACTGCCCAGGGCGAACAGCCGGGCTTGGCCGTCATTCTGGTGGGCGACAGCGCCGCCTCCATGGTGTATGTGATGAACAAGGAAAAGGCGTGCAACGCGAACGGTATTTATTCCGTGCTCGAAAAGTACGACGCCGATTTCAGCGAAGCCGCGCTGCTGGAGCGTATCGAAGCCTTGAACAACGATCCGAAGATTCACGGCATTCTGGTGCAGTTGCCGGTGCCGGATCACATCGACGAGCGCAAGGTCATCGAAGCCATTCTCCCTGAGAAGGACATGGATTGCTTCAACGTGGTCAACGCCGGCAATCTGATGGTCGGGCATCCTACGATTCGTCCGTGCACACCTTATGGCGTGATGAAGATGCTGGAATCGATCGACTATCCGATTCGCGGCGCACATGCGGTCGTGGTCGGCGCATCAAACATCGTCGGCAAGCCGATGGCCATGTTGCTGCTGCAAGCGGGCGCCACTATCACCATTTGTAATTCCAAGACGCGCGATTTGGCTTTCCACACTCGATTGGCCGATATCCTGATTGGTGCCACGGGTCGTCGCAACATCATTACCGCAGACATGGTCAAACCGGGTGCGGTGGTCATTGACGTCGGTGTCGAGCGCGACGAGTTTGGCAAGCTGTATAGCGATGTCGATTTCCAGAACGTGAAGGAAGTGGCGGGCTACATCACCCCGGTGCCGGGCGGTGTCGGTCCGATGACGATCACGATGCTGCTGGTGAATACCATCGAAGCGGCCGAACGAAAACTCAAAGAACGTCAGCAAAAATAATAATAAATTTCAGGGGCGGCCAAAACCGCCCCTTTTTTCAAACACCTGAATTTTTTATAACAGCCATGCAAAATCCCTTGCTCGATTTTTCCGGCTTGCCGCGCTTTAACGCGATTCAACAGGAGCATGTGACGCCTGCGATCGACACGCTGCTGGCCGAGTGCCGCGCGGTCGTGACCGAACAGGAAAAGCCCGCTGAACAAGTGAGCTGGGACAGCTTCATCGAACCGCTGGAAAACGCAACGGAGCGCCTGAGCCGTGCGTGGAGCAATGTCTCGCATTTGAATGCGGTGGTCGATACGCCAGAACTGCGTGCGGCCTACAATGAAAACCTGCCTAAGGTGACAGAGTTCTGGACAGCGTTAAGCCAGAATCTGGCCTTGTTCGACAAATACAAGGCTTTGCGCGCCAGCGCGGCATACGCAACGTTGTCTGCGCCGCGCCAGAAAATCATCGAGAATGCCTTGCGTGATTTCCGGCTGGGCGGCGCGGAATTGCCGGAAGCCGAAAAGAAACGCTTTGCGGAAATTCAGGAAGAGCAAGCGGCACTGTCGACGAAGTTTTCCGAGAACGTGCTCGATGCAATGAATCACTATGCGCTGTTTGTCGAAACGGAAGCGGAACTGTCCGGCTTGCCGGAAGACGCGAAACTCGCGGCGCGCGCCGCAGCAGAACGCGATGGCAAGACGGGCTACAAGTTTACCTTGCACTACCCTTCGTTTTTTCCGGTGCTGCAATATGCGGACAATCGCACTTTGCGCGAGGCCTTGTATCGTGCGAATGCCACGAAAGCTTCCGAACTGGGTGAAAATCAGGAGTGGGATAACACGCAAAACATCGTTGCCTTGCTCAAGCTGCGCGACGAAGAAGCCAAGTTGTTGGGCTACAAGAATTTCGCTGAAGTGTCACTCGTGTCGAAGATGGCGGAATCGCCTGCGCAAGTCAAAGGCTTTCTCGATGATCTGGCCGTGCGTGCGCGACCGTTCGCGGAAAAAGACATGGTTGAATTGCGCGCATTTGCGAAAAGCGAACTGGGGCTGGAGACGCTCGAAGCGTGGGATTTAGCCTATGTGTCGGAAAAACTGCGCGAGCAACGCTACGCATTTTCCGAAGAAGAGGTGAAGCAGTATTTCCCGGAACATCGGGTGATTGACGGCTTGTTCCGCCTGATCCAGACGCTCTTTTCCGTGATGATTCGCTCAGACGATGCTCCGGTGTGGCACAAGGATGTTAAGTTTTTCCGCGTCGAGCGCGATGGCAAGTTGATTGGACAGTTTTATCTGGATCTGTATGCGCGCAACGGCAAGCGGAGCGGTGCGTGGATGGACGATGCGCGCGGACGGCGCAAGGTGGCCAGCCATGTACAGACGCCGCTCACGCATTTGATTTGCAACTTCACCGAGCCGATGGTGAAGGAGGGCCAATTGCGTCCGGCCTTGTTCACGCACAACGAAGTCACTACGCTGTTCCATGAATTCGGCCACGGATTGAATCACATGCTGACGACGATTGATGATCTCGGCGTGTCAGGCATTGCAGGCGTGGAGTGGGATGCGGTCGAATTGCCGTCGCAGTTCATGGAGAATTTCTGCTGGGAGTGGGATGTGCTAGCGCACATGACAGCGCACGCCGATACCGGTGCGCCGTTGCCGCGAGAGCTTTTTGATAAGATGATTGCTGCAAAAAATTATCAGTCCGGAATGCAGATGCTGCGTCAGATTGAATTTTCCATGTGCGACATGCGCTTGCATGATGATTATGATCCCTATGGCAACGCATCTTTCCAGTCCGTTCTGGATGCGGTGCGCCAGCAGTATGCTGTTGTTATTCCGCCATCCTTCAATCGCTTTTTGCACGGATTCAGCCACATTTTCGCCGGAGGGTATGCGGCGGGATACTATAGTTACAAATGGGCAGAAGTTCTCTCGGCGGATGCCTACGCGGCTTTTGAAGAAGCGCGCGACGCAGGCGGGGATATCCTTTCGCCGATTGCCGGGAAGAAATTCATGGATGAAATTCTGTCAGTGGGGGGCGCGCGTCCGGCATTGGCCTCTTTCGTTGCATTTCGCGGAAGAGAACCCAAAATCGATCCCTTGTTGCGGCATAATGGCATGAGATCATAGTTTCGACTCCGCTTTTCTTCTTGCATGAGATTGATGCAGAAAGAAAATCGGGACGGGGCGTTGCATAGTGGAGGGGGGGAAAGAAGCATGAAACTGAGATTAGCGATATGTTTTTTCTTGTGTATCTCCAGCGCGCAGGCGCAGATGTATCGGTGGGTGGATGCGGATGGCAAAATCACTTTCAGCGACAAGCCGCCATCGGTCAAGTATCTGCCGAAAAATCATGATATCCGCGACGGTTCGGATGGTGGAACCAGTGGGTTGAATTACGCGTTGTCTCAGGCTATGCAGAATTTTCCGGTGACACTGTTTACACCAGTCGATGAGTGCACACCCTGCAACAGCGGGCGGGCGTATCTGAAAAAACGCGGTATTCCGTTTACCGAGAAAACCATCAAAACTAATGCCGACAACGCGAAGTTGAAAGAAGCGGGCGGCAATGGACAATTGCCTTTCCTGACCATCGGTCGTCATTCCCATACCGGATTCACCGAGAGCGAATGGAGCGCAACACTGACAGCGGCGGGCTATCCTGAATCCAACCAGTTGCCGGCCCATTACAAGAATCCGGATCCGGCTCCCGCTGCGCCACAGTCTTCGCCTGCATCCAAAGCGGTGGCCCAACCTGTCGAGGCACCCGGCCCGACTGAACTGCCGCCAGCGCAGGGCGATGCGCCACCGGGGTTCCGTTTTTGATCTTTCACTAGGTGAGTTTGAAGCGATTTATTGAAGAAAAATGACGCGAATTGATTTTCATACCAACGTAACGGATAGCCTTGCCTATACCTGTCGTCTGGTGCGCAAGGCGCGCCATGCTGCTGCAGCATCGCAGATCGTCATTTTGGTCAGAGATAAAAACGAATTGAGCAAGCTTGACGACGCTCTCTGGACGTTTTCCGCTCAGGATTTTTTGCCGCATGCCGTAGCGGGCGATGCACTGGCTGCGCAATCGCCGGTGGTTCTGACGGACGATGACGCGTTTGCGCCGCACCAAGACATCCTGATCAATTTGTCCGGTGCTGTGCCGACATCGTTTGCGCAGTTTGGACGCATTTTTGAAATTGTTTCGCACGACGCATCCGATACTGAGGCTGGTCGCCAGCGGTTTGCATATTATCGGCAACGCGGCTATCCGTTGACCCATTCCATTGCGAGTCCGTCATGAGTACGCCAAAATCCGACATCAGTATTCCGATTCTGACGCAGATTATTGCGCCATCTGCAGCGAACGCAGCCAATACGCCAGGAAAAAAAGAAGGACGCGTCACATCGTCGGCCGCAGGCATTCCTGGCACGTTTGATCTGGGTTCATCTGCGAGCCTGGGTGCATCCGCATCGTCGGTGGGGGCAGCTGATGCATCGTCCCTGCCTTTAGCTGACAGTGACTGGAAGGGGCTGGAGCTGAAGCTCAACGAGCGTGTGCTGCGTCAAATCTTGCGCCGCATTGATTTTGTCGTCGAGCATCGCGTGAAGGAAAGTCTTGCTGATGCTTTGCAGGTGACGACAGACGATTTGATCAAAGAAATTCGACGCGGTTTGCATACGACGCTGGAAGACGTTATCAAGCGGGCCGTTGCCCAGGAAATTGCCAGAGTGCAGTCGGTGAAGGAATAGCTTTTTTGTTTGGATGCATTACTTTAAAATCCTGTCTATGCATCCCCATTTGATTTGAGGCACCATCGTGAAAATTATCGTATTGGGTTCGGGAATTGTTGGAACGGCTACGGCTTGGTTCTTGAAAAAAGAAGGTCATGACGTCACGGTTGTTGAGCGACAGCCTGGTGTCGCTCAAGAGGCATCCTTTGCAAATGGTTGCCAGATATCCGTTTCCCACTCCGAACCTTGGTCCAATCCTTCCGCCCCGATGAAGCTGCTGAAGTGGCTGGGAAAAGAAGACGCGCCCCTGCTGTATCGCTTTCGACCGGAATGGCTGCAATGGGAATGGGGCGTACGCTTTTTGATCGAATGTCTTGAAACGCGCACGGCCTACAATATTCGTCAGTGCATGCGTCTATCGGAATACAGTCTCAAAACTTTGCAGGAAGTGCGCGCCGAGACGAACATCGAATACGATTGCGTGACCAAAGGCATCATGCATTTTTTCACGGATCAGAACGATTTCGAAGCATCGATGGCCGGGGCGAAGCTCATGACGTCGCTGGGCTGTCCGCGTGAAATCATTTCTACAGATGAAGTTGTTCGTCTGGAACCGGCGCTGGCCAGCGTGCGCGACAAGATTGTGGGCGGCGATTTCACGCCGACGGACGAATCCGGTGATTCGCGTGCGTTCACCGTTGGGCTGGCCAAGAAGGCGGAAGCGGCGGGCGTCGAGTTTCGATTCAATACCGCTGCCACGCGCCTTCTTACCGAAGGCGCAGGAGCGGCGGCACGCGTCAGCGGTCTTGAAGTGATCAATTCCAGTGGCGGCTTTGAAGTGTTGAAAGCGGACGGGTATGTTGTCGCGATGGGCTGCTATGCAACACCTTTCCTGAAACCCTTGGGCCTCAATCTGATGATTTATCCGGCGAAAGGGTATTCGGCCACGTATCCCGTAACCAATCCGGATGCCGCGCCGATGGTCTCTTTGATCGACGTGGGCGCGAAGCTGGTGTTTGCGCGGCTGGGCGACAAGCTGCGTGTGGGTGGCACGGCGGAACTGAACGGTTACTCGCGTGTCTTGAACGAGGTGCGTTGCGACATGCTGACCAAACGCGCGCGTGATATTTTCCCGGAAGCCTGCGATTGGGAACAGCCGAATTTCTGGACGGGCTTGCGTCCCATGACGCCATCCAATCGCCCCTATGTTGGGAAGACACGTTACGCCAATCTGTTCCTGAATGCGGGGCACGGCACATTGGGGTGGACGATGGGATGTGGTTCCGGTCGCGCGATTGCGGAGATCGTCTCGGGCCGCAAGCCGGAAGTGGATTTCGCGTTTGCCGGTATGCTCAGCGCAAAATAGCTGGGCCTGCAATCAAACAAAACGGCAGCCGTTCGTTGAATTGGCTGCCGTTTTTATTTCACGCTGTTATTTGAGATTCATCATGCGGGCCGGGTCTACATTCCATTTTTCCGGTGGTTCGTGACTGATGATGCGATCGGCGCCGCCTGACCCAAAGGGTTTGGCGAGATCCACGACTTCTGGCGTGATGTAGGTTCTGGATTTTGTGCTGAAAAAAATGTTGACTTTGGGGGTCAGTAAATTGGCGTGATCGGCTTCAACCACGACGCCGAGCCGTCCGGATTCCAGCAGCACCAGCGTGCCAACTGGATAAATGCCGATGCAGCGGATAAAGGCCTGCACCAGTTTCGGGTTGAAGTGATCTTTGCTCCATTCGTAAATTTTTCGCAAGCCATCTGCTGCAGGAAGCGCCTTGTGGTAGCTGCGGTCGCTCGTAATCGCGTCATAGACATCGGCGATGGCCGCCATCTGCGTGAGTGCCTGGATATCGTTGCCGGGCAGTTTGTCCGGGTAACCGCTGCCGTCATGGCGCTCGTGGTGATGCAGCGCGATGTCGAGCGGAATCGGGCCGATGCCGGGAATCTGCTGCAAGACTTCATGGCCCATGGACGAGTGGCCCTTCATGGTGACGAACTCCTCATCCGTCAGCGGTCCCTCCTTGTTCAGGATGGTGTCGGGTATATGGGCTTTGCCAATGTCGTGCAACAGGCCGCCCATGCCTGCCTGCAAGATGTCGTCTTCTTCCATGCCGACCGAGCGGCAGTAGGCGATCATCAGCGCGCAGACGCTGACGGAATGGAGAAACGTGTAGTCATCCTTGTTTTTGATTCGCAGCAGCCCAATCAAGGCGCCATTGTTGCGGAGCACCGATTCTGAAACGCTTTGTACGACGGGGGTGACGCGATTGACATCGACGGCATTGCCCATACGGACATCCAGCATGATCGAGCTGATTTGTCGTTGGGCCTGGTGTCGGATGCCTCTGGCTTGAACCAGTTCTTCAGAAAACGACACCCGCATGTCCGGCGCTTTTTTCCCGGCAGCCAGGGCGACGATTTCCTGCTCAATGCTGGTCTGGATTTCTTCCTGGGTGGGTGCGTTCCGAACATTGAGCCCTTTGCCTGTGTCCACATACAATTCGTGGATCCCCGCTTCCTTGATCATGCGGATTTCTTCATAGGTCGTAACGGGGAAGCGGGTGCGAAAAAATGAATGCGACATCCAATCGCAATTCAGGTCGTGCACATACATGCCTACCTTGAGTTGCGAAATCGTGATTTTCTTGATCTTGGAATTGGGCATCGAACGCAAAAGGGTCTTGGTAAGCCGGAATATCGGTTCCCTGTTTAGCGTCCAATGATATATTGTTCTCAGGAAAAATGCAGGGGTTTTGATGATCAATGTCCGCTGATATACGTACATGTGGGCAATAAAGTTTTGATGGCAGTGTTCCGTTACGATGCGTATAAACTGAATTTGCAAGTGTTTGCCTTCCTGATATTTGCCCCGTACAATGACGCGGTTGCCAGTAATCGAGTTTAATACTTCGGCAATATTTTCAGAGCGGCGGTAGCTCAGTTGGTAGAGCGCCGGCTTCCCAAGCCTGAGGTCGCGAGTTCGAGGCTCGTCCGCCGCTCCATTTCTTATCATGTTCTGCATTTTTGTTTCGGCAATGCTTAAGAGCGCCGGGTTTTTCCTGGCCTGCTACAATTCTGCCTTCCTCAAGTTTTGTTTTTTTGAACACATCGCATGAATCATCCTCTTTCGGATCTGACGAACCGACAGGCGCTCTATGACCCGGCCGAGCGACGTATCCGCAGCTTTGTGACGCGTGCTGGGCGCTTGTCCAATGCGCAAGCGAAAGCCATTGAAACATTCGGTCTGCAGTACTGTTTGCCCTATGCGAAAGAACGCTTGAGTTTTGACCAAGTATTCGGCAGACCAGCGCCCACTGTTCTGGAAATTGGTTTCGGGATGGGGGATACCACGGCGACGATTGCGGCACAGATGCCCGAGACGAATTTTCTTGGGGTCGAAGTACATACGCCTGGCGTGGGTAATTTGCTCAAATTGATCGGGTCTTCTGGCATGCAAAATCTGCGTCTGATTCAGCACGATGCGTTTGAAGTCGTGACTCACATGATCGCGCCAGAAACGCTGGATGGCGTACACATTTTCTTCCCCGATCCCTGGCATAAGGCGCGTCACAACAAACGACGTCTGATTCAGCCACCCTTTGTGCAATTATTGGCATCGCGCCTGGCTTCAGGGGGGTATATCCATTGTGCGACGGACTGGCAGGAGTATGCCGAACAGATGTTGGAAGTTCTGACGGCAGAACCAGCCTTGCAAAATACTGCTGAAGGCTTTGCGCCTCGACCAGCCTATCGTCCGGAAACCAAGTTCGAAAAACGCGGTTTGCGTCTCGGACATGGCGTGTGGGATCTGGTGTTCCGTAAACCTTAGGCCATCCTTCACTTTTCATAGGCAAAACATGCATGCCTTGCCCGGCACCCTGCCGAGGCATTACAATGCCTCAGTTTTGGTGCTCGCCTATAAGTTCTTATGGGCGGTTAAACGGGAAATGTGAGGTTTCTTCGGGAACTAACACATGCTGCCCCCGCAACGGTAAGCAAGCGTCGCGCATGCGACAAACCTTCACTCAATACCACTGTGCACCATTCGCATGGGAAGGTGAGAAGGTTCCTTCATATCGAAGGAGCTTGTTAGCCCGGATACCGGCCAAAGCAAGAGGAAGTGTTGCGGACGGGGCGTTCCGGGAATGCGATTTCATCAGAAAGATCGTTTTCGATATCCCCGCCAAAGGCTTCTGTTGAGTCGGCGCCGCGGGGAAGCGGGGCTGACAGCTTCTATCGAAAACAACATTATGCATTTTCCAGTTTTATCTTTCCGCGCACCGGCCTGGAAGCCGCTTGCGCTCGCTTCTGCCATTTCCGCCTTGTTTGCTACGACTGCTCACGCACAAACCGAAGAAATCAAAACGCTGGCCCCCGTTGTGGTGACGGCTTCTCGTATTGAACAATCGCAAGCCGAAGCGTTGCCAACCACCACGGTCATCACGGCCGACGATATTCGCAACAGTCGGGCCACTGATGTGCCGACACTGTTAAAAACACAGGCTGGTATCGAAGTCGTGCAGTCTGGTGGCGCAGGGTCGGCAACGTCGCTATTCATGCGTGGCGCCAATTCCAACCAGAACCTGGTTTTGATCGACGGGGTGCCGATTCGCGATGCAACCGCCACAGGGACGGCGGCGGCATTGCAACACATTTTGCCTGAACAAATCGAACGTATCGAAATCGTGCGCGGGAACGTCTCGGCGATTTATGGTTCCGGCGCCATTGGCGGCGTCGTTCAGATTTTTACGAAGCGCGGAACTGGCGAACCGGCTACAAGCGTTTCCGCTGAGGTGGGTTCGCATGGCACAACAAAAGTCAGCGCCGGCGTTTCTGGGCAATCGGGAGACACGCGCTTCATGTTCAACACCACACGCTACGAGACCAGCGGATTTTCTTCCAACAATACGAAGCAATATTCCAATGAAAATCCGGACAAAGACGGCAGTCGGAATGCCAGTGCTTCTGGCATGATTTCGCATGAATGGAGCAAAGGCAACGAAATCGGCATGCGCATTTATGCCAATGATGCCGATTTCGAGTATGACAATGCTGGTTCAGGGCCGAGCAATCGTTCCGACACTGGGAAATCTCGTCAGCACACAGCATCGCTTTTCAGCAAGAACCGTTTGATGTCGAATTGGTTGTCGACCGTGACGGTATCGGAAAATGATACGTGGCGAACGGATATCGGGAAAGTCGGTAGTACGTTGAGAAGCGATTCGGATTACAGGAGCCGAAGCAGCATGGCGCAATGGACGAACGAAGTGATGCTGACACCGAATTGGATCATGACCGCCGGGATCGATGGCGCCAGAGAAAGGGCCGACTTCAACACGGCCAATTATGCGTGGTTTTCCTTTGATGATGTGAATCGTTCCCGTTCAACTTCCAGCGTCTATGCAGGATTGAATGGCAAGGTCGATGCACACAGCCTTCAGGTCAACGTCCGCAACGATCACGTCAGTGGGTCTGGCTCAGACACGACGGGCTATCTGGGATACGGCTATTCGTTGACGCCGACATGGAAAGTGATTGCCAGCACTTCCACGGCTTTTTTGGCGCCGACGCTATATCAACTCTATAGCCAATACGGAAATTCGGATCTAAAAGCCGAGCGTTCGCGCTCGAAGGAAGCCGGTATTCAGTATGCGTCAGGCGCGATGCTGGTGCGTGCTGTGCTTTTCGAATCGAAAACCAGCGACATGATTGGTTATGATTCGTTTTTTAACTCTGTAAACATTGATCGGGCGCGCAATCACGGTATGGAGATGAGTGCTACCAGTCGTGTTGCTGATATCGATGTGCGTGCCAGTTTGACACTGCAAAGTCCGAAGGACGAAACGACAGGTGATCAGCTCGCTCGGCGCGCGAAGACATTGGCTTCGCTGGCAGCGTCGAAATCCTTTAATGCATGGCGCGTTGGCGGTGACGTGCAATATGTCGGACATCGTGACAATAGCGCCTATGACACTTACGAGTTGTCATCGTACGTTCTGACCAATTTGAATGTTCGCTATCAAGTCAACAAGCAAGTCTCTGTCTATGGCCGGATTGAAAACCTGTTTGACCGCGAATATCAATCGGTCTATGGCTATAATCAACCGGACCGCGGATTTTTTGCCGGCGTCGAATGGCGACAGTAATGAGCGACAATAAGCGATGATGCACCTATCCCACCATCCATTCATCCATGCACAACGTCATCGTACGGCGATGATTACGGCCGTGCTGTTTGCGCTGGCTTTGCTATCCGTGCTGGTGGCGTGCATGGTGGGATCGGTGGTGGGGGGGATGAATGAAATGCTCTCCGGTTTGATCGAAATTGTGCAGGGAAAGTCTACGACAATGGGCGCGGTCTTGCTCGAATTGCGTTTGTCGCGTGCGCTGGCGGCTTTTGCCACAGGCGCGTCCTTGGCGCTCGCGGGCGTGATGATGCAAACCTTGTTGCGCAATCCCTTGGCTGATCCGTATGTGCTGGGCGTTTCCGGCGGCGCATCGGTGGGCGCGCTGGCCGCGATGCTGCTGGCCGGCGCGGCCTGGATGGTGAATGCTGGTGCGTTCATTGGCGCGATGCTGATGGCCTTGCTCTTGTATTTGCTGGCGCGACGCGATTTGCGTGGCGGCGTGGCAGCCGAAGGCCGCTCTTCTTTACTGCTGCTGACAGGCGTGATTCTGGCGACGGGGTGTAGCGCATTGGTGACCCTGATGCTCTCGATTGCGCCGGATACGAGTTTACGCGGCATGGTGTTCTGGCTGGTGGGCGATTTGTCCGGCGTACAAACCGGTTGGTTGGCGTGGATGGTGCTGGTGGTTGTTGCGGTCTTTGCTTTTCGCACATCGCGCTCGATCAATGTGCTGGCCTTGCACGATGAAACGGCCGTCACGCTCGGCGTGCAGGTGGGGGGCTTGCGAAAAGGTTTGTTCGTTTGCGCCGCACTCTTGACCGGATGTGCGGTAACGGTGGCGGGCAGCATCGGCTTCGTCGGCTTGATCGTGCCGCATGGTTGTCGTTTTGCTTTCGGTTCGGATCATCGCCTACTGCTTCCCGCTTCCTTGCTAACCGGTGGCATCTTTCTGGTGCTGGCCGATACCTTGGCGCGCACGGTAATCGCGCCGCAGCAATTGCCGGTGGGAGCGGTCACCGCGATAATTGGTGTGCCTGTCTTTTTGTTTCAACTTCACCGGATGCACCGAAAATGATGCGCGTTCACGCTCTCCGTTTGCATGCGGGCGACAAGGTCTTGATCGAATTGCTTGATTGGCAGGTTCGTCCTGGCGAATGCTGGTGTGTGATCGGAAAGAACGGTGCAGGCAAGAGCACCTTGCTTCGCACGCTAGCAGGCTTGCGCGAACCTGATGGTGGAACCGTTTTCATCCAGGACAGCCTCCTGCAGGATTGGCACTTGATGCCACTGGCCAGATTGCGCGCTTATCTCCCGCAATCGCGTACCGATGCTTTCGGTTTTTGCGCAATGGAAACTGTACTGGCAGCACGGCATCCCTACCATTCTGGCAGCCGATGGGAATCGACGGAGGATTATCAGATCGCGATGCAGGCATTGCAATCGATGGAAGTGGCCGAGTTGGCGAGCCGCGATGTGCGAACGCTCTCTGGGGGCGAACGTCAACGGGTCGCGATTGCCGCCTTGTTGGCACAAAATGCGCAACTCCTGTTGCTGGATGAGCCCGCCAACGCGCTGGATCTGGGACATCAAGTGAACACGATGGCGTTGTTCTCTCGCCTCTGTCGAGAGCAAAACAAAGCGATCGTGATGGTGGGACATGATTTGAATCTCGCGCACAGCGTTGCAACCCATGCCTTGTTGCTGATGGGCGACGGCTGGTGGCGCGCAGGGACGGTTGAAGACGTGATGACCGAGCGACTGTTAAGCATTTGTCTGGGATATCCTGTCGAGCGAATCGTGCATAAAGAAAGAGTCATCTATGTTCCGCAGAACTAGAGAAAAATGGGGCGATATTCAAATGTATCGGTTCGGATGGCGTTGTTTTTTTTTGTGGATGCTGGCCTTGCCGGCTTTCGCAGGCGTGAGCGTCAAGGACGATACCGGTCAGACGGTCAGCTTGCTCCAACCCGCGCAACGCATCGTGACGCTGGCGCCGCATACGATGGAACTGGTGTGTGCGGCAGGCGGATGCGATCGTATTGTTGGCAAGGGGAGCCATAGTTTGTATCCACCAACTGCCCGAACCATCCCGGAAATTGGCGACAATCGGCAGATCGATATCGAACGCGTGGCGCTGCTCCAACCGGATCTGATGGTGATATGGCGGCACGGCATTTCGCAACGCACCATTGATCAGTTGAAACTGCTGGGGATCTCCGTGTTCATCAGTGATCCGCGCAGGCTGGACGATATTCCAGACAGCCTTGTTCGTTTAGGTAAACTGTTGAATACGGCACCGCAGGCGAATGCGGAGGCGAAAAAACTTCGTGTGCGATTGGCCAAAATGAAAGCACACTATGGCAAGCGTCACACCGTCCGTGTTTTTTATCAGGTGTCGGATCGGCCACTTTACACATTAAACGGTCAGCACATCGTGAGCGAGGCAATCAACCTGTGCGGGGGAATCAATGTGTTTGCCGAAATGACTGTGCTGGCGCCGCAAATCAGTGTGGAGTCGGTTTTGCAGGCTAACCCAGATGTGATCATTCATACCAGTGTGGATGTAGAGAGTGAAGGGCTGGCTTTCTGGAGGCGCTATTCCGTGCTGAAAGCCGTGCAGCAGCAACGCTTGTATTCACTCGATCCAGATCTGCTGGATCGGCCGGGGCCGCGCCTGATCAATGGTGTGAAAAACTTGTGCGAAGCGATTGATAAAGCGCGTTAGAAAATCTGTTGATCTGTCTTTTAAAAACGATGCCGGGTCGTTAGCTCAAGGCATCCATGCGCAACCCAAGGCTTCCGCAATCGCACTTAATCCGTCTTTTCCCCCCATCGCCAGCCCCACATCCTGTTGGCGGGGCACTTGCGACTCGCGCAGGTTAATGCGTATCAGATGGCCGCCGACACGTTTGCAAACGTTTTTGCTGAACAGGCGAACGGTCGGAATGGCGGTGCCCGCGCCGAGTTCGATCACGACGGGATGGCTAATTGATGAAAGCCATTTCGCCTGACGGGCGGCTTGGGCTTCCTGTCTTGATGGGATCCACGACCAGTCGCCGAACATCAGCACGTTGGGGCGGGCCATGCCCCCGCAGTGCGGGCAAAGCGGGAAGTCGTTGCGCAAGAGGCAGGCGGCTTCATCTACCTCCGGCGCAAAATCTTTCGCATCCCAGAGTGCGCTACAGCACGGTTCGCTGCATTGCAGATGATGGATCGAGCCGTGACATTCGTTGACGTTCGCAGCATCGAACCCGGCGATCTGGAATTGCCCGTCGACGTTGCTGGTAAAAACGCTCACGCCGTGTGGCATCTTGCTGCCCCAATGCTTGAGCAGCGCGAAGCCGTGATGCGGCATGGTGCGGCGGTACAGCACGAGACGATGGCCGTAAAACCCCCACGCGAGTCGCGGATGAGCCGCGAAAGCTGAAGGCGAAGCAATGCTGGTGAAATTGATCTTCGCCTGCCCGAGCGCGGGGTACGCATTCCAGAAACCTTCGTTGCCGCGAAAATCCGGCAAACCGGAATCCACGCCCATGCCCGCGCCTGCAGTGACGATCAGTGCGTCTGCGTTTTGAATCAGTGTCGCGGCCCGGGCAATGTCTGCAGTATTTTGGGTTGGCATGGCGCGTTCCGTGATGGTGAAAGGATGACGCTATTTTGCCCCAAGTTCGTCCAGGAAGAGCGTTTCACCGATAGCGGGAATGTTGAGACGGTATTGCGGCAGTCTTTTTTTCTTCCAGGCTTCCAGCAATAATTGCGGCGGTTCGTCGAGCGGTTCGTCCGAGAGTTTGAAGGTGCCCCAGTGCATGGCGACGAATTGCTTGGCTTTGAGCGCGGTGAAAGCGCGCACGGCGTCTTCCGGGGCGATGTGTTGCGGATGCATGAACCAGCGCGGCGCATAGGCCCCGATGGGCAGCAGGGCGAAATCGATATTGCCGCAGCGTTCGCCAATCAGCTTGAAGCCCTCAAACCAGCCGCTATCACCGGAGTGATAGACGCGGATGCCGCCGTACTCGACTACGAAGCCGCCCCACCAGCTGGTGTTGACGTCCTGAATATAGCGGCGGCTCCAGTGCTGGGCCGGGACGAAGGTGATGTGCAGCCCATTGATGTCGAGTTGCTGCCACCAGGCCATTTCGACGATCCGGTGCATTCGCGCTTTTTTGAACCACGCGCCCAGTCCTTGCGGCACGACGTATACCGGGTCGGGCCCCAGGCGTTTGAGCGTTTGCGTGTCCATGTGATCACGGTGATTGTGCGTGATCAAGACGAAATCGATTTTCGGCAGGGCAGGCCAGTCCAGCCCCGGCGGGACGTTGCGTTTGATGAAGCCGATGGTCGGGGAAAGTACCGGGTCGATCAGGATGTTTTTGCCGCCGAGCTGGAGCAGAAAAGACGCTTGGCCAATCCAGGTCAGCGTGTTTCGCGTGCCGTCCTGCAAGACGGTGCCGTCGTTTGGCACGAAAGGCACCGGCACGCCGGTGGCGGGGTGTCGTGGTTGCCGTTCGCTGTGGAGTCGCAACAGCCACTGCAAAATGCGCAGGGTTCCGGGTTTACGGAAAGGGCTGTTGAGATTAGTAAAATTCATGACAGACAACTCGGTTTGACCAGCAAACCGACATTATCCGTTCTTTTGTTCCGTAGCGCCTTGCGATTGTTCGGCCTGATTTTGCGCTACCAGCAGGCGGTCATCTCGTTCGCGCAGCAGCCAATACACCACGCCCAGTGCCAAGGCCGCGCCGCCCAGTGCGGCGATCTTTTCGGGGCTGAGGTCGGAGGGATTGAGGACAATGAATTTTCGGGTCAGCGCCAGCAAGCCGATGAGCAGCACGGTTTTCACCTGCACCAGACTGTCGCCGCGCGTGGCCATTCGGACGACGGAGTGCATGAACTCCATCGCAATGAGTAGGGTCATGATCATGCCGAATACGGCCTGGAAAACTTCGTGGTCCAGCGGATTGGTCGCGTCCATGATCAACATCGTGTAAATCGTCCGGATAACCTGGTACAGAGAAATAACGATGATGATGGCGATCGCCACACTTAAAATCAGCGCAATGATTTTTTCAAAGCGTTCATGGAGCATGAGCGGATTTCGCCAGTACATTTTGAGATGGGTGTTCAGGCGATTTTCCGATTGTTTGGGTTCCATGCGTTTTTCCGTGATCTGGGGTGAATGACCGGTTTCCCGGAACGGCTTCATTATATGGGGGCAATATGCGCTACTTCAAGGGAAAGCGCGAGGAGCGTCTGTTTTCGGCTTTATCAGCCATTTTTCATTGATTTGTCATAAAAGTCGGCTATTGAAATTTTTGTGGCCTGACCCTATCTCCGCTTCAACAACGGCTTTGCCGCTGCGTCATCCTTGGCAAGTTTCTGGCGCAGGGATTTATTCTGGGTTTGCATAATGTGAAGGAGGATAAAAATGTACCGCTCTCTTTTTTCTCGCGATATTTTCGCGGAAATGGACCGCCTGCAACAAGAAATGCGGCAGGCTTTCAACCTTTCCCCCAGCATTCGGGGATTCGTGCGCGGAGGATTTCCGGCGGTGAACGTGGGGAACACGCCGCAATCCATTGAGGTTTTTGCTTTCGCGCCTGGGATTGATCCGACGACGATTGAAGTTAATATCGAGCGCGGCGTGTTGACCATTGCGGGTGAACGCAAGAGCGAAATCGCCGCCAGGGATCCGAAGGCCACCGTGCATATCGATGAGCGCTTTTCCGGACGTTTTCGGCGCGTCATGACGTTGCCGGATGATGCCGATAGCAGTGCCGTGGACGCGAAATATCGCGATGGCGTCTTGCATATCAGCATCAAGCGCCGTGAAGCCGCGCAACCGCGCCGTATCAACATTCAGTAAGTGAGGAGGACGAAACATGAATACCAGTTGTTGTGCCATGACCACTCCGGCCCAGACCGGTCGACCCGCTAATGTTGCCAAGACGGCTGGCGAGTCGGCAACGATGTTGCCCCCGGTGAATGTGATTGAAGACAGTGCCGGCATTACGCTGACTGCGGACATGCCGGGCGTGTCCAAGGAGAAGCTGTCGCTGCAAGTGGAGGCCGATGCCCTCACGATCGAAGGTGAAGTTTGCCTGAGCGTGCCGGAAGGCATGGAGGCCACGCACGTTGAAGTCAGTCTGCCGCGCTATCGTCGTGTCTTCACGCTGTCCAAAGAGCTCGATAGCGAGAAAGTGACGGCGGAATTCAGCCAAGGCGTGCTGACCTTGCGCATTCCGAAAGCCGCTCATGCCCAGCCGCGCAAGGTTGAAGTCAAAGTAGCGTAGCGTTTTTTGGCAGGGCCGTTCTGCTTTGCCATGATGTTGTCAAATTGCATCAGCCCATTTTGATTGCCTCTAACTTCCCTCTCCATGCCAGCCTGCGGGCTGGCTTTTTTTTGCTGCGATTTTCTGATAACAGGGGGAATATTGTTCCTTGGAAGCGCGCATGGTTGACTTACATCATGGCTCATAGTCGACGCCGAGGGGGAAAATGGGGTACGCGCATTCTCTGGGAGAGTTTATGACCATAGGCTTTTACTGTAATCGGGAAGTCGTGATTGTCGACCCCAAAACGACGGTGTTGGAAGCCGCGCAACTGATGCGCCAGCATCATGTGGGAACCTTGATCATCGCCGAAAAGAACAAGGAGGTTGTGCGACCGCTCGGGATTATCACGGATCGTGATCTGGTGCTGGGGGTGATGGCGCCTGGCCTCAAAGCGGAAGCGATACTCGTGTCCGACATCATGAATGAAAAACTTTACACCGTGCCCGAAGAAGAGAGCGTGATCGAGACCATTCGCTTGATGCGCAGTTACGGTGTGCGTCGCATTCCGGTGGTCGATAGCCAGGGAATGTTGCAAGGCATTGTGTCGCTCGACGATTTGGTGATGTTGATCGCCGAACAAATGACCGAACTGTCTCAAGCGATCACGCACCAAAAAGCGCGAGAAGTAAAAGCACGTCGCTAGTGATTTGACGCTGCGATGACGTTCACAGCGAATACCTGTGCGGTTTCTGGTTCGTCCGTGCGTTCCGGCCTATCCCACGCTTGTGCGATTGGAGCCGTTGGTTTGCATCAAGGGGGGATGTCATGGTTATTTCAAGGCAGGATGTCGAGATACCAGTTGAGGGGGTGCTGGTGCAGGGCATACTCGCGGTTCCGCCTCATCCACGCGGGCTGGTGATATTTGCGCATGGCAGCGGGAGCAGCCGTTTTTCATCGCGCAATACCTACGTCGCTAGCGTGTTGCAGAATGAATCGATTGCCACCTTGCTGCTGGATTTGTTGACGGAGCAAGAAGATCGCGATCCGCAAGCCCGATTTGATATTTCCTTGCTGGCGAACCGGCTGACGTCGGTGACACGCTGGACGGCCTCGCAACCGGGCATGCAGCATCTGCCGATTGGGTATTTTGGTGCTAGCACAGGCGCGGCTGCCGCATTGAAAGCGGCTGCCAGATTGGGCGACAGAATTGACGTGATTGTTTCTCGTGGTGGACGACCGGATTTGGCAGAAGACTGCAATCTCGAATCGGTGGTGGCACCGACATTGCTGGTGGTGGGCGGCCATGATGATGCCGTCATTAGCTTGAATCGCCAGGCCTTAAACAAACTGCATTGCGACAAGCAATTGGTGATTGTGCCAGGCGCAACGCACCTCTTTGAAGAACCAGGAGCGATGGAACAGGTCGCCCGTTTTGCGACAGACTGGTTCTTGCGCAGTTTTCAATAGCTGTTGCCACATTTTGAAACGGAGGGGGGCATGACGCAAACCATACCTGTCGTGATAGCCGAATACGACGACACCCATATTCTGAAATACCGCGACGCGTTTTACTGGCAATTCAAATCCGGTGGCCAAGAGTACGGGCCCTTCCCGACCTTGCTGGAAGCGGTGGAAGATATGCGGTATCAGGAAGAGGCCATCGAACCGGGCGAGACGCTGGAGGAAGCCGAGGATGAAATCGGCGTGGCGAGTTGGATCGATCCTGAAACGGGTTTGCCCGCTGAAGAGAGCATTCCCAGGGTTGAAGAGCATTGATTTCCAGATGGTTGCCGCGCCGTGTGTTTGTTAAGCGCGTTTTGCGAGTCGAGCAGTGTTGATGAAAGGAGACAAGATGCTGACCCTGGCATTGATTGGCGACGTCATGCTCGGTCGTGGCGTGAACGCCATCCTGCCATCCCTGTTGCCGGAGGATGTGTGGGGTGACACCTTGCCGTTGTTGAAGGCGGCAGACTTGCGCATCGCCAATCTGGAATGTGCGATTACCGAACACAAGCAGGCATGGTCGCAGACGCGAAAAACGTTTCACTTTCGTGCCGATCCCGCGACGGTCAAGGTGCTGGAAGCCGCGCAGATTGACGTGTGCGCACTGGCCAACAACCATACGCTGGATTTTGAAGCGCAGGGCTTGATTGATACGTTGTCGCATCTCAATTCGGCGGGCGTGCATTACGTGGGGGCGGGGCGCAATGCTGAAGAAGCGGCGCGTCCGCTGGTCGTCGAGGTTGGGAAGAAAAAAACGAAGGTCGCAGTCATTGCCTTTACCGATAATGAGCCGGCCTTTGCCGCTAGTGCCACGCAGCCTGGCACCAATTATTTGCCAATTGCACGGGATGCCGACACATTCAATCGCGTTGAATCTGCCATCGTTTCTGCAAGAGAAGCTGGTGCGGAGTTGATCGTGTTTTCGAATCATTGTGGGCCGAACATGGTCCCGCGTCCCTCGGTGGCCTTCCGCGAATTTGCGCGCGCCGTGATTTTGCTGGGAGCTGATATTTACTATGGCCACAGTGCACATGTGTTTCAGGGTATCGAGATTTTTCAGGGAAAACCGATTTTCTACGATACGGGCAATTTCATCGACGACTATGCGGTAGACCCTTTCATGCGCAACGACTGGTCGTTTTTGTTTCAGGTATCCATGGAAGGTAAGGCGCTGAAAAAAATCGCGCTGTATCCTGTGAAGCTCGGATTTGCGAAAGTGGAATTGGCCCACGGCGATCAATGGGAATCCATCGTTCGACGGATGGAACATCTCTGTGTCGAGATGGGAACCTCACTGACCCGAAAGGGGCGGCATCTGGTTTATGAACCTGCCTGAGTTATGAACCCTTCTGAGAAATCGGTTGTAGCGGGACAGGCGGTTTCGTTGCGGGTGCTTGGATTGCAGGCGGTTGAGTCGCCGGTGGTTGATTCACAGCTGGTTTGGTCTCGTGTGGTGCCGCTAATTTTTTCTCCCAGCCACCGCCCAATGCCAGGAAGACGCTGACCTGGTTTTTGGCGAGTTGGGCATCGGACGCGGCCAGGGTGCTTTCGGTGCTGGCCAGCGTGCGATTCGCATCCAGCGTGGTCAGGAAATCCGTCCGCCCATAACGATACAACTTATCGGCTTGTTGCGACGCGAGCGCGCTGTGATCACGCGCCGCTTTCAGCGCCGTGTTGCGATCCAGTTCGCGCGCATAAGAAGTGAGCGCGCTTTCCGTTTCGCGCAACGCATTCAACACGGTGGCATCGAATCGGGCCAGCGCGGCGTTGTTGCCAGCTTCGGCTTGCGCGATGCGGCTTCGCGCGGTGCCGGTGACCGGAAGCGTCCACGAAATCAGCGGCCCGATGCCCCATCGCAGCGCATTGGCATCGCCCAAGGTCGACATGGGGCCGGTACTGCCTCCCGAGAGTCCGAGACTGATGCTGGGGTAGAGATCGGCCGTGACGACGCCAATGCGTGCCGTGGCCGCCGCCAACGAGCGCTCAGCTTGCCGGATGTCCGGTCTGCGGCGAAGCAGCGACGCGCCATCGCCAACGGGGATCACGGTCGCGATTTTTGGAGTGATGCTGCATTGCTCAACATTTTTGGGAATGGCACTGGGCAGTTCGCCGGTCAGTACGGCCAGGCGAAACAGTGCAGTGCGGTGCTGCGCCTGTAATGGCGGAACGGCTGCCTTCAGTTGTTCAAGTTGACTGCGTGCGCGGCTGATGTCCAGTTGCGTGCCACGACCGACACGCACCAATCGTTCGGTCGTGTCCACGAATTGCTGTTGCAAACCGACGGACTGGTTCGCCACAATGATTTGTCGGCTCGATGAACAGGCATCGACGTAAGCTTTGGCCGTATCGGCCGCAACGGTGACACGTGCGAGGTCCAGCGCTGCTTGCGCTGCTTCGGTTTCGGCATCGGCCGCTTCAATGCCGCGCGCGATTTTGCCAAACAGATCGATCTGATACGAGGCGGTGACGCCGCCGTCATGCGACCAGCCATCCGGTAAGGGATCGGCCAGACCTTTGGAGGCTGCGGAGGCGCGACCGTAAGTTGCCGCCGCGTTCGCGCCGACGGTGGGCACGCCCGCCATTTTCGTTTCATCCAGCACACCGCGTGCGCGTGCCAGATTGGCAGCGGCAATGCGCAAGTCGGTATTGGCGATCAGTGCTTTTTCAATCAGCTTGTCGAGTGTCGGATCGTCATACAGTCGCCACCATTGCGTGGGCAGCGGCGCTTTCTTGAAGGCAGGTTCGTTGGATGCGGTAAACGGTGCGCTGGCACCTTGACGGTTGATCACCGATTCTTTCGGCAAATGATAATCAGGGCCAACCGTGGTGCAGGCAGTGAGGCTTCCTGCGACAGCAGCGGCAATCAGCGTTTTGGTCAGTATCTTGGTGGACATGGTGGCTTATCCCGGTTGCTTGCCGTTGGGGCTTTGTGCCGTGCGTTCTTTTCCTTTTTTGACTTCAACGGTCACGGTTTGCCCCGCAATCAAGCGTACGTTGTCGGGGATGCGTTCGATGGCAACACGCACCGGAATCCGTTGCACCAGTCGCACCCAGTTAAATGCCGGGTTGATGTTTTGCAGCAGATTGCTGCTGGTGCTGCGTTCCCGATCTGCAATGCCGCGCGAAATGCTGTCGACGCGCCCTTCAATGATGTCGCTTTGGCTCATCAGCTTGATGGTGACCGGATCGCCAACCTGAATGCCGGGCAGTTTGGTTTCTTCAAAATAGCCTTCAACATAATATGAATCCCGATCCACCAGCGCCATCACCGGCTTGCTGGCGGTAACATAAGAACCGGCCTGTAAATCGAGATTGGTGACCATGCCATTGACGCCCGCCACGACTTTGGTGCGCGTGAGATCGAGTTTGGCCTTGTCGCGATTGACAATGGCCTGTTCCAGCGCCGCTTTCAGTTGTTCGACGCGTGCGTCGCTTTGTTCGCGTAATTCGGTGGAAACCAGCTCGGCCAGTTCCCGATTGCGTTTGGCTTCGCGCACGGCCTGCGCGAGCGACACGCGCGCGGTTTTTTCCGCTGCTACGGCTTGACGCAGCGCGAGTTCGAAACGTTCGCGATCAATCTGGAACAGCACGTCGCCGGCCTTGACTTGCTGATTGTCGTGCACATGGATTTTGAGAACTTGTCCGGTCACGTCCGGCGCCACTTGAATGACGTTCGCCTTGATGCGCCCATCGCGCGTCCACGGATCGTTTTCGTAATGCCCCCACAGTTTCCAGCCAATCACGACGGCCACTAATACCGCGACAACGGTGATGCCATAGCGACGCATTTCTTGCATGGATATTTTCGGAATCATGTTATTACCTGAAAGCGGAAAAAGTAAAAACAAACAAGCCCAGCACGATGAAAAACAGCGCCAGGTCAAAGAGGATGGGGTGCCAGATATGGCGATACAGCCCTTGACGGGCTAGCAAGACGCTGATGACACGTGTGATGCCGTAAGCGAGGAGCGAGTTCAGCAGCAGCATGGGAAAATACATGCCGAGAAATTTGAATTCACCGATCATGTTGTCTCCTTTATTGGTGCGGCAGGTTGATAAGGCGCGGCTTCCGGAAAAAGATCACGTCGAATCCCGGCCAAGGCGGCCACCGCTTCGTTGCGCATCGGGAAGGGCGGCGTGCGACAGATGTTTTGCAGGGTATGATCGATTTTCTGAAGCAACGAGGGTTCTCGTTTTGCCGGATCGTCCGGTCTGTTGCGAAAATGATCTGATAATGCATCCACCAAGGATTGAATCGAGACGGTATGTCGTTCCAGGCGGGTACGGACCCGCAGCAGATGGGTCATATTCACGCCGATGCGCAAATCTTGCAGGGCATTGGCTGCAGCGTAATCCCCCAGGCCGCGCGACGCAGCCAGGCGTGGCGTCAGCAGACTGACGCGATCCACCATGCGCACGGTGACCGCCACCACTGGCGGCGGTCTGATGGCTTGCGTGAGTTGCACGATTTCCTGCCATCCCGCACGCAACAAGCGACGCGCGCTCCATTCCGTGCTGACCGAGCGGAAGAGCCCGGTAAAGAGCACGGCAAAACCGATGCCGATGGCCTGACTGATCTGACTGTTGATGAATGAGGTCATGTCGGAGATGCCGATGTCAACCATCGTGAGCGTGGCCATAGTGGTGAAGAAGAGCGGCACGGCGCGCACGATTGATGCGGGACGACTCAGATAGATGCCGCCGACCAGCAGAAAAGGGGCGAATGACAGCATCAGCATTTCAAAGCTGTGGGCGCTAGGCAGCAGAAACAGCACGTACAAGCCAGCGAAGAAAGAAGAAAACAGCGTGTAGGTGAGCGAGATTTTCAGCGCCGGAACCGGATCGTCCAGCGACGCAAAGAAGGAACAGTACAAAACGGTCATCGTGGGCGCGGCAAAACCTAACGGCCAGCCCGACAATATCCAGAATAGGGTCGAGGCGAACAGCGCCGTTGCGGCACCCGCGGCGGACATGAGCGCAAATCCGCGATCGGCATGGAGGGCGCGCGTCGGAACGCGATCAATTTGTTGGGGATCGACCGGATGTTTGCCGTCGAGCGCGATTCCGACTTGACGTCGTTGGTGAAAGCAGTGCTCGCACGTGTCGATCAATTTGTTGAGATGCGCAGCCAGATTGACTTCGAGTACGCTGCTCCAGAGGGATTGATCGTTGACGACCGGAGTGAGGTCGTTGATTCTGCGTCGCAGCGCGATGGCACTTTCCGGGGTGCTGGTGACGCCTTGCTGTGTCCAGACGACGATGTCTTCCAGCAGCGTTTGCCACTGCATAGGCAGTTGTCCTGCATGGGCTTCCCTTAACAGGCGGATTCTGTCTTCGACGGCGGTCATGAAAGGCACCACCGCGGCCAGTCTGTCTTGCAGCACGCGAATGGCATTCGCCGTCCAGCGCAGATTGGAGGTGTCGAATGGGACGTGCGTGGACATCAGGCGCAGTTCCGTCACATCCTGAGCGAGTTTGCGATGGTCGATGGCCTGTTTTGTGCCATCCGATCCGAGCAGGGCGTTACGCATCCAGCTCTTCACATCGTCAAGCGTTTGATCCATGCGCTTGAGAATGACAGGCCCGATGCTTTGCGGGAAAAACAGACTGTGGATCAGCGTCGCGCAGGCAACACCCAGCAGAATTTCTTCGACACGCGCCACGGCTCCGTCGAACATGGTGAGTGGACTGAACGTTGAGATATCGGCGGCCAGGGTTGGGAAACCGATGAAGATCGGCGTGTATCCGGCCAGCATAAAAATATAAGCGCGCGGCGAGCGATTCAAGAGCGAGATGTACAGGCAAATGCCGAGCCACGCCGAGAGGGCCAGGGTCAGCACCAGCGAGTAGTTGATGAGTCGCGGTATCAGCAGAACCGTGGCAATTGAACCGAGAATGGTGCCCAGCATGCGGTACAGTGCCTTGGATCGCGTGGCGCCAGACATGGGCTGGGAAACGATGTACGCCGTGAGCGGTGCCCAGAAGGGGCGCGGCAGTCCGAGCCGCATGGCGAGATACAACGCCAGCATTGCAGCGGCAAAGCTTTTGACGGAAAACAGCATTTCTGCTGTTGTCGGTTTCTGCCACGTCATGATGATTATGCGTCTTGGGATGCCTGATAACGCATGATGGCAGCGGTCAGTGCTTCAAACGTGCGCAAGGCGGCTTCGAGGTCGGCTTGACTGACTTCGGCCAGTAATTCTCGTCGAAATGGAATCAGGGCTTTTTCGATTTGCGACACTCTTTTCTGGCCGTCTTTGGTCAGGCGGAGCAATTTTGCACGCCGGTCGTTTGGATCGTCCTCGCGCTCAACCAGACCGGCATCGATCAGTTGGTCGATGAGGCGCACGACGGAGGAAGGTTCCAGCCCCAGCATGTCGGCGACGGTACCGGGCCGCACGCCTTCGCCCATGCGTCCAATCATGACGGCGGGCCACGCGGTGGCCTGCGAGAGGCCATACTGAGATGCCAATTTGTTGGCGGCGGAGGTATAGGCGCGCGCCACCTGGGTGAGTGCCATGGTGACTTGCATGAGAGAGATATCTTTATTGGCCATATTGATGCACGAAGTTTGCATGTTAATAGTTCGCAAGCGAAATATTAGCGTGCAAAGTAAATAAAATCAAGCGGTTGGCCCATCCAAAAACGTGGCAGTTTGCGGTTAGAATCGCCCTTTTCTTTCACACCAACCATTTATTGGAGAATTGGAAACAATGTCCGAACTCAGTTTTCCCTTTGACCGAAAAGTGCCGGAATTCGGCGAGACGATGGAAGTCGCGCCAGGCGTACTCTGGCACCGCATGCCTTTGCCGTTTGCGCTTAACCATGTGAATCTCTGGCTGCTCAAGGAGGGTGACGGTTGGTGCGCCATCGATACCGGCCTGACGACCGATCCGATCAAGGCCATCTGGGAAAAGCTGTTGCCGCAGTATCCGCTCAAGCGTCAGATCGTCACGCACTATCATCCGGATCACATCGGGCTGTCTGGCTGGCTGGAGCAAAAGACCGGTGCGCCGATGTGGACGACACAAGGCGAATACACGGGGGCGCTGTGCTTTGCCGAAGAAGCCGGCAGCTATTGCGTGGACGGCATGATCGACATGTTCCGTCATCATGGGCTGGATCGCAAACGACTCGACGCGCTGAAGATGCGCGCGAATGTCTATCGTCAGGGCTTTCCGATCATTCCGCCGACTTACCATCGCCTCTTCGACAATCAGGTGTTCAAGATTGACGATCACGACTGGCGCGTGATCGTTGGTTACGGTCACGCGATGGAACACATCTCGCTGTACTCAAAATCCCTGAAGGTGCTGATCTCAGGCGACATGCTGTTGCCCAGCATTTCCACCAACATTCCGGTAATCGCCGCCAATCCGCTCGGCAATCCCTTGCAATACTTCCTCGATTCGATTCAGCGTTTCCGCGAGCTGCCGGAAGATACGCTGGTCTTACCGTCGCATGGTCGTCCCTTCCGCGGCATCAACACGCGCGTGGATCAGCTTGAAGAACATCACAAGAACCGTTGCAACGTGTTGCTGGCGGCCGCGCCGACGCCGAAAACGGCGTGCGAATTGCTGCCGTTCCTTTTTGACCGCGACGTCACCGACACGCATCAGTCCATGTTTGCGATGAGTGAAACCATCGCGCATTTGAACTATCTGGAAGAGCAGGGGCGACTCAGGCGGGAAGTTGGCGCAGAAGATGGGGTGGCGCGTTTCACCGCAATATAACTAACGAAGTGTTGGGTTGTAGGTCGCCTCACTCGATTCGGCACGAAATGCTCCGTTCTCACCCTCTCCAGCAAGCGGGAGAAGGGGGTGATGTGCTCATGGGATATACTGGCTCCTATTAAAGAACTCACTACATCACACTCATGAAATCCCTCGCCGATCTGCGCAAAACCTACGCTCGGGAATCGTTGAACGAATCCGCCGTCGATCCCGATCCGATCGTCCAGTTCCGCACCTGGATGAATGAGGCGCTGGATGCGCAACTGCCTGAACCCAATGCCATGACGGTGGCCACTGTCAATGCCGATGGTCGTCCGTCGGCGCGCGTGTTGCTGATCAAGGGCGTGGACGAACGCGGGTTTGTTTTTTTCACGAACTACGATAGCCACAAGGGACATGACATCGACGCCAATCCGCAAGCGGCGCTGGTGTTTTACTGGACGGAACTGGAACGTCAGGTGCGCATCGAAGGGCGCGTGGAAAAACTGCCGGAAGCCGAGAGCGACGAATATTTTGCTTCCCGCCCGCTCGATTCGCGCATCGGTGCCTGGGCTTCGGAGCAAAGCAAGGAACTGTCCCACCGGGCCGTGCTGGTGGCGAATGCCGCGAAATATGCCGCCAAATTCATGCTGAATCCACCGCGCCCACCGCATTGGGGCGGATATGTCGTTATTCCTGATGCGATTGAATTCTGGCAGGGACGTCCGTCACGCCTGCACGATCGCATTGTCTACCATCGCCAGTCGGACGGCACCTGGAAAATCACCCGACTCTATCCTTGATCGTTATTCCTGAGCGCCTGACAGCCTGCTAGCGCACCCAGTCGATTCCCGGATCATTGGCAGGATTGATGTCGTCACTGATTCTGATCGGAATGCGCTGTGCGCCAAACCGTCCCACTTTTTCTTCATAGCGCCCTGCGATGCGCGTGCCGCATTCCGGACATGAACCCTCCGGTGCCAGGCGATAACGGTTGATCTGGAACCAGTCGCGCACGATCAGATTGGTGTGACATTTCGGGCAGAAGGTGGTGTCGCCTTCCTTGTAATGCACGTTGCCGGTGTAAACATAGTGTAAACCAGCATCGAGCGCGATTTGTCGTGCGCGCACGAGCGTGGCCGGTGGCGTGGCGGGCACATCGGTCAGGCGGTAGTCGGGACGGAATGCGGAAAAATGCACAGGAACATCCGCGCCCAATTCTTTGTGAATCCATGTCGAGAGCGCGATCAATTCTTCTTCCGAATCGTTTTTGCCCGGGATGAGCAGGGTGGTGATTTCCAGCCACGTCTTGGTTTCATGCTTCACATATTTGAGCGTATCCAGCACCGGTTGCAGATGCGCGCCGGTGAGCTTGAAGTAAAAATCTTCCGAGAAGGCTTTCAGGTCGATGTTGGCCGCATCCATTCTGGAATAGAAATCGCGTCGAGATTCCTCATGCATGTAGCCCGCCGTTACGGCAACGGTCTGAATGCCGTGTGCGTGACAAGCGTCAGCGACATCCATCGCGTACTCGGTGAAGATCACGGGATCGTTGTAAGTAAACGCGACGCTTTTGCATTTATAGTGTTTGGCTGCCAGCGCAATTTCTTCCGGACTGGCCTGATCGAGCAGACGATCCATGTCTTTCGATTTGCTGATATCCCAGTTCTGACAAAATTTGCAGGCGAGGTTGCAGCCCGTTGTGCCGAAAGAGAGGGTGCTGGATCCGGGATAAAACTGGTTCAACGGTTTCTTTTCAATCGGATCGATGCAAAAACCGGAAGAGCGTCCGTAAGTGGTGAGAATGAGATGTTCTCCCTTGCGCATGCGAACAAAGCAGGCGCCGCGCTGGCCGTCATTCAGTTTGCAGTCGCGTGGGCATAGGTAACAATGCATACGCCCATCATCGGCCCAGCGCCAGTATCGTGCAAGGTAGTCGTTTGGCATCATGTTTTTTCTCCTGGGAGATTTGTCTCTGACCATTTGTGAACATGATAGCGATACAGCTTCAGTTCTTCCGCCCAGAAGTGGGCGGGCAAACCCGCCTTGAGTTTGAGATGTTTCATGAATTCGGCAGGGGTGGGCAATTGTTCCCACACTTGCGGCAGGAAAGTGCTGCGGTAGTGCTTGTATTCCATCACGATGCCGTCGAGGCCCGGTTGCAGTTGTTCCTGAGCGTGGGCTTCGCTGGTGAAGGTCAGCGGTTTTTGGGGCGATAGCAGCGAGACTTCGATGTGTGTGATGTCGAGTTCCTTGATCGTCATCGGCGCAAAGCGCGGATCGCGAAAAGCAGCAGCCTGCGCATTGGCCTTGACGTCAGCCAGCAGCGTGCGATGCGCTTCCAGTGTGCCGATGCAACCGCGCAGTTTTTCGTTTTGTTTGAGTGTCACAAAGGTCGCGCCGGGTTTGCGCAGCCATGCGCTCGATTCGTCAGCCTGTTGCGGTTTGCCAAGCGCCGTCGAAATCGATGCGCGGGCGATGGGTAGCAGGACGTCGCCGTGTGGGGTATCCACTTCCGGCTGGACTGGCGCATCGGTCTGGATTCTGATCTCAGTCATGGCCGTCCTCCTCAAGGAAGGCGAACGACGCATAGCCGACGACACGCTTTTTGTCGCCTGCCGTGTCGCCGGAATTGCACTGTGCGATGAGTTGCGGGTGCAGATGGTGTCGCTTGGCCGAAAGCATAAATCCGTTGATCGGCAGGGCACCGCAGGCTTGCTGATAACTGTCGAGCGATGTCATGGCCAGAATCTGATCCGTGGTGTCGCGGTCGATGACTTGCGCATCTTCGTAGGAGAGAAAATGCGAAAGGTCCGAACTGATGACAATCAGCGTTTCCGGACCGCCCCAGAGCATTTCAAGGGATTCCGCGATGTCTTCGGCTCGCGCATCGCCCACTGTCAGCGGCACGAGTGTGAACGGGCCGAGCACGCTTTGCAGAAAAGGCAGTTGCACTTCCAGAGAATGCTCGGCTGCATGCGCCGCGGCGTTGACGCTGAGCTGTTTCAGATTGGCGAGCAAGGCAATCGCCTGCGCGTCGAGCGTGATGATGCCCAGCGGCGTCGCGAAGGCATCCACTCCCGGCAGCGCCAGTCCGTGCAAGGGAACCCGATGTGCCGGACCGAGAAGAATCACGCGACTGATCTCGCGTGCGTAAGGCGCGAGGCTGGCATAGGCCGCTGCGGCCGTTTCTCCGGAATAGATATAACCGGCATGCGGCACGATCAAGGCTTTGGGGCGCTGGGGAAAAGTGGTGGGCCGTGAGGTAGACAACAGAATACGCACCGCGCTTTCTAGCGAGGGTTTGTCGGCGGGATAAAACATGCCGGCAACGGCGGGGCGGCGAATGGTTGGCACAAGAGACTCTTTACGGTTCCGGGCTTCATGCCTATTATCTGTGTGAATTCATCAGCATAAACGATGCATGAACGGTTGGACGCAAAAACAGGCTTTGCATGTCACGTCTCGCCACATGCAAAGCCTCACTCAAACGAAACAGTGTGTTTACGCCATGACCTGCCCGTATGTGGCAAGGGTTTGTGCGGACATGTCTTTCCCAAGAAGTAACTTGACGTCGGTATTGGCGCGCAAATATTTGGCTTCCACCATTTTCAGTTGCCCGCCAAATTTCAAGTTGATCGCCATGGCTTGCTCCTGAAATCCGGCACGATAATGAATGATGGTCTGACTTTGCTGGAAGGGCCGGAAGTTGGTGAGTCGTGCCTTGGGCAAACCGTTATCAGTCAGCATCAGACTGGTGCGCTTGGCCATTCCGGTGATGCCATTGCCATTGGAAACTTCCAGGCGATAGGGATTTGTTGTGGTGATGATTTTGCGATGCTGTCCGATGGTTGCCAGTTTGTTGCCATCCGGCTGGGGGGTGTCCGGCGTTTTTTGCGGGGGAGTGGGCGTTTGTGATTTTGTCGACGATTCTTTCGGTCTTTCCGTTGGCGTGTTAGACGGGTTGGTTTGCGAGCTTGCAGCCATCGTCGTCATCACGCGATGACTCTCTTGCGCCATCGTTGTGGGCGATGGCGTTGAAACAGCGGCTTTTTCGGTGATCGGTGTCGTCGTGCCATCTTTTGTTACGCTGTATGCGTAGTCGTGCTGTGCCGCTTGATGGGGTGGTGCGGAGAGCGCGATTGATTGTGGTGAGGCAGTTAAATCGATGGTCACCACACGCGCCGTGGGGGGAACCAGAGAAATGCTTTGGCTGATTCTGGGGTGAAGATCAACAAACCTGGGCGCTTCAGCAAGCGTTGGCGCAGGGTCATGCTTTTGCGGTGCGTCGCCCAGGTTTGCTCCTGCATGAATTTCCGCTGCACGTGCAAACGCAACCTTGGCTGACGTTTCATTTCCGGCGAGCTGATAGGCGGCACCGAGGTTATTGTGCGCGCGTGGGTTGTTCGGTTCCAGTTGTATGGCTTTTTCGTATGCGGCGATGGCTTCCGCAGGTTTGTTTTGCAGATAGTAGGTGTAGCCGAGATTGTTAAAGACTTTGGCGATTTCCGGTTTGGCGTTCAGGATGCCCGTGAAGACAGCGATGGCCTGATCATATTTGCCTTGTTTTGAATACACGGTACCGAGCGCATTTTGCGCATCAACATGATTGGCATGGATCTTAAGGGCTTTCTTGTAGGCTTCTTCTGCTTTTTCCAGTCGATTTTGTCCTTGATAGTATCGACCCAGGAAGTAGTAATCGTCTGCGTTCTGCGTCGCGTGACGTATGTATTCAAGCGGCTCCACTCTGGGCATCCAGCTCGAGGTGTCGTGTGCTGGTGTGCTGCACCCTATGAAAGCAGGCGCAGAGCAGGCAAAGGGGAGTATCAGCAAGGATCTTTTCATACAATACCTCCATCTTCTATAGGGAGGGCTCATTGCCCGCTGATGGTCGGAAAGAGACTGCGCGTAATCTGGATAATGGCAGGCCCCATCAATACAGCGAGAAGCGCCGGGAAAACGCAAAAGATGAGTGGAAAAAGTAATTTCAAAGGAATTTTTGCTGCCGTTTCCTCCGCCATTTGACGACGTCTGGTGCGTAAGCCATCGGCGTGAACGCGCAGTGACTCGGCGATGCTGGTACCGAAGCGCTCGGCTTGAATCAACATGGCGACAAGCGTATCGACTTCTTCGGCGCCGGTCCGCATGGCCAAATTGCGCAAGGCGCGTTCCTTCGTGTTACCCGCACGCAGCTCCAGCGTGACGAGGTAGAGCTCTTCGCTCAAGACGGGTGCGATGCCTGCCATTTCGCTGGAAACGCGAGAAACGGCCATGTCGATGGCGAGACCCGCCTCAATGCAAATGGTCATCAGATCCAACGCATCGGGAAAGTTTTCAAATATCTCGCGTTGCCGTGTAGCGATTTTTCTGTACAAGAAAATGTTCGGGAGGTAAAAGCCCAATGCCGCGGCAAAAACCAGCACGAACATGACGATATGCAACCGGAATTTGAAATTCAAAATTACAATCGGAATCCACGCCAGGATGGGAAAACAAACCGCAAGCACGGTTTTCATGCCAAAGAAAATGAAAGGTGCTTTCTCGTTGCGATAGCCGGCATTGATAAAACGAATGCGCAAGCGTGATCCTTCCCAGCCTTCCTTGGGAAGCGACAGTTTTGCAAATGGCGTCGTCAGTTTGGCGACTTTGGCGATCCAGTTGTCGTCGGTTTTGGAGGGCGCCTCTTTTTGCGTCTCTAACGTGGCATTCAGACGCTTGCGAACCGGGTCTGGAATGAAAAGATAGATGGCAAGTATGACCACGCCAAATACAGCGAAAAATATCACCATCAAGGCAATGATGTAGGAAATTGTCATAAGGCTTTTCCTTCCGTTTTCGCTGTTAAGTCTTCAGTCCGTTGTCTTGCATTTACACGCGTATCCGAATCAGTTGACGCATCCAGAAAACGCCGATAATCATCATGATGATCGACATGCCCATCATCACAACGCCGGTCGGGTCGAGCCACAGGAGCGAGACATAACCGGGATTGATGACGAACAGGAGTGCGGCCATGACAAACGGGAGCAGGCACAAGATCCAGGCGGATAATCTTCCCTCCGCCGTCAATACATTGATTTGTCCAAACAGGCGGAAGCGCGCACGGATGATGGTCGAAATATTGTTCAGCAATTCCGCCAGATTGCCGCCCGTTTCCCGCTGAATCAGGACCGCAACAATAAAATAATTCAAGTCAATGCTTGGGACGCGAATCCCCAGGTTCTTGAGCGCTTCGGGCATGGGGATACCGAAATTGACTTCATCAAAAACGATGGCAAATTCGTGCGCTATCGGTTCCTTCATTTCATTGCCGACCATTTGCAGGGCTGACGGGAAAGCATGTCCGGCGCGCATGGCGCGTCCCATGAGATCGAGGGCATCCGGAAGTTGCTCCTCAAATTTCTTGAGGCGCGCGTGCTTTTTTCCTACCAGATACAAGGTTGGCAGTGCAGCCACGCCAATGGCCGGCCAGATGGCGATCCAGAATGGCATGCGAATAAAGAGAAAGAGCACGAACGAAAGCAGCCATGCGATAGCGGAGACGGCCATAAGCTGGGAAACATCGAGCCTTGAACCGGCCTGTTCAAGTAAACGATCGATTCGCTGAACGCGCGGGATGCTCAGCAAAATGCGCTGAACCTTGGGGATTTTGCTTAGGAGCCGCTGCTTGACCAGTTTGACTTCCTCGCTGGTCTCGCGCGCTCCTGCAGACATGATGCGCAGGCGTTGGGCAATGCGTTTCGCTTCAGGCCCGTAGTTGGAATTCCAGGTCGTGTAAAGTCCCTCGACCAGCAATACCACCGCGATAAAGACCGCGATGGCGAATCCGAGATAAAGATAATCTGTGCCATTCATGGTGTATCCCCCTGTGGTTTGCCCACTTCGTAGCACAATGAAGGATCGAAGACGGACTCGGAGAGTTCCACGCCGCGGATGTGAAGCATATCTGCAAATCGCGGTCGTACGCCTGTGGCGCAGAAATATCCCTGAACCGTTCCATCTACCGCTACCCCGGTTTGCCTGAACGCGAAAATTTCCTGCATCGTGATGATATCGCCTTCCATGCCGGTGATTTCCTGAACGCTCGTCACTTTCCGTTTTCCATCCGGCAGACGGGCGATTTGCATGACGATGGCTATGGCCGAGCTGATTTGATGGCGCGCGACGCGTGGCGGCAAATTCATACCGGCAAGACCGACCATGTTTTCCAGGCGGGTCAGTGCGTCGCGTGGCGAATTGGAGTGAATCGTCACCAGCGAACCTTCGTGGCCGGTATTCATCGCCTGCAACATGTCGATGGCTTCATCGCCGCGCACCTCGCCGACGATGATGCGGTCAGGTCGCATCCGCAAGGCATTGCGAACCAGGGCGCGCTGCGTGATTTCGCCGACGCCTTCAATATTGGGAGGGCGCGTTTCAAGGCGCACCACATGTGGCTGCTGGAGTTGCAGCTCGGCGGCATCTTCAATCGTCACGATGCGCTCATCGTGGGGGATGTATCCGGACAAAATGTTCAGGAAAGTGGTTTTGCCGGTGCCGGTTCCGCCCGAGATCATCATGTTCACCTTGATTCTGGCCAGACCGGCGAGCGCTTCTGCCATCGCTGGCGAAAGACTTTGAAATTCGATGTAGTCTTTCATGGTCATTGGGATGGCGGCAAATCGGCGAATGGACATGACCGGCCCATCAATGGATAGCGGCGGGATGATGACGTTGACGCGCGAACCGTCCGGCAGACGGGCATCGACCATCGGACTCGATTCATCGATGCGCCTGCCGACGCGCGAAACAATTTTGTCGATGATTTTCATCAGGTGCGCGTCGTCATTGAAGCTCACGTCGGTCAGTTCAAGTTTGCCGAAGCGCTCGACATAGACGGAGCGATAGGTGTTGACGAGGATGTCCGATACGCTTGTGTCGGCCATGAGCAGTTCCAGCGGCCCCAGGCCGAGCATTTCAAACTGGATATCGCGAACCAGGTTTTTGCGCTCGGTCTCGTTGATGGCGATATTTTCCTTGAGCAGCTGTTCTTCGATAAGGCGTTTCAGCTCGGATTGAAAGGTGCTTGGTGGCAGGTTGTCCATCATCTGCAAGTCGATCCGCTCGATCAGCGTGCGATGAATGCGCGATTTCAGCTCGCGGTAGGTCGCGGCTTCAATCGATTTTTTTCTTGGTGTCGAGATGCCGTAAGCGCCCCTGATCGTGCCGCCCAACTCCAGTTGTTCGCGTAATGTCATGATGGTTCTCCTTGCGTCATGCAACTTCGAACGTTCGTTTTTTATCTGTCACAGGATTCGTTTCAGCGTACGGGCAACCCATCCTTCTGCTTGCGTATCTGCTGGCTGCGTGGCTTGCGTCGTGAGAATCATGGCCCATTCGTGCAAGGCTTTCGCGACAACATTGTTGGGCGACAGCTTGACAATCGGGATCCCCTGATTCACCGATGCGGCAACCCCTTCAAAGTGGTTGGGAATGGTGAAAAAAACCTTGATACCCAAAGATTCCTCGATATGATGCGTTTGAATGTCGCTATTCTTGTTGAAGCGGTTGATGACATATTTGATTTTGCTTCTCGGATAATCAAGATGACTGAATGCTTCCGTCAGACGCTTGCAATCCCGAACGTAAGGAAGCGTGAGCTGCAAAATGGGGTAAATGGTGTCGGCCAAATCCAGCGCTTTGATCGTCAGGGCATTCAGGGCGCGACCCGTATCGACAATGATGTAATCGAATTGCGTGCGTGCCAGCCTGATGAGCGTGTCAACATCTTCCGAAGTGACGTCTTGCGCAGAAGAGGGGTTCTCCGGCGCAGCCAGGACGCAGAGGTTGGGGATGACTTCCACCATGCTCGACAACAGCAGGCGCTGATCGAGCCGGTGAATGTTTTCCGCCACGTCGGCAATGCTGGAGGTGGCGAGCTTACTGGTCAGGAACAGCAGCGCATCGCCAAATTGGAGGTTCAGATCGAATATGGCAACCTTGGCATTTTCAACGCAGGCCAGTTCATACGCCAGATTGGTTGCCAGAAAGGTTGCGCCGCTTCCGCCCTTGCACGACATGAATGCCAGGACCTTTCCGTTCTTCGAGGAATCCATGATGCTCTTGCTGCGAATTCGGGTGAGCGCGTCCCGGATGGCTTCGGCATCGACAGGAAACGGCAGCACTTCGCGTACGCCAGATCGCATGGCTTGCATCAAAAAATCGGAGGAGGGGCGATCACAGAACAGAACAAAGGTAATGTTCCGATATATCTTGATGAGTCGTTCGACAGGTTCCAATGCCGACAGCTTCCCTTCGCCGCAATCTACCGCCAGGATTTCCTGAACGCCCTTGTTGTCTGGCGGCGTGCCGATGTTTTCCAGTGCGTCTTCAATCAGACTGATTTTCGTCTCAGGCACAAAATCGCCTATCCCTCGAACGATTTCGTCAAGGTGCTCCTTGCTCGGAGAAATCACGGTGATATGCCAGTCATTCATAAAATAGGCTCTTTGCGTTTGTTATTTCTGTATGGTTTGCAATTCTCTTTTCAATCTCTCTCTCACGACGGCGTGCTGGCAAATCCGAGGCTTTCCGCTGGCATTCTTACCGTTGACAAAGGAATTCTCAGAATGGAGAGCCCTACGCCTTGGTTGTTGCCTTGTGTAAATAACCCTATCATTGGCATAAAAGCCAGACGTTGATTTGCATCACATGATGTGTTGCCGCTGATGCAGACTTCCACGTAACGGATGCAGGAATTGGTGCGCAAGTTGTCTTTGCACGCGGTGATGTTATCGCCGGGATCGGCGGGCATGGGGCTCGCTTCGGTGCCGGATGCGTTCAGATAACGGATGACAATGTTGTTGTCAGAAATCCGTTTGGTGCTGTCAGCGTGATAGGTGGCGGGCAGCCAGTTTTCCGTGTCGCTCATCAAGCGGAAGACAGCATTGCGCTTGATGGCATTGATTTGTGAACTGTCGTTGAAGTCGGTGACGACCACCATCCGCGCGGCGCGCCGCGTGACTTCCTGCGCGGTGTTCCACAGATAAAGCAGGCGGGCAAATTCAATCGCGCCAAACAGCAGCAGGAAGAATGGGATAGCAGCCAGCGCGAATTCCACGGCTGCTGCGCCGCATTGCCGGGCGATGGATCGCGAACGTTTGATGGTGGGCGGATTCATCTTGTTCCTCAATTCATGTATCGCATCGTGGTATGCGGCGCCAGATTGACCGCAGACCAGCTCATCGTGCCAGCTGGCCGGATGCCGCTTGGCGCGATGAACGGAAACCATTCCGTCAGATCGATGGCGTAATTCGTAATGCTGACGCGCACATTGGCCGGCTTCGTGTTATTGATGCAGGCGCCAAAGGTATAAGTCGGGTTGGCTTCAGGCGAGTTATCGCATTGAACGCTGACATTGGTGTTATCAAGGCTTGGCAAGTTGGCTGCGGCTGCGGCATTGATGACCATGTTTTGCGCGATGCTGGCGTTGGCCGACAACTCGCTGACCGGACTCATCGACATGATGCGCGCGGCATCGCGCGTGACTTTGGTCAGGCTGTCGGCGTACCAGTAAATCCGGCCAAAGGCGATGATGCCGGCCACAATCATCAGCATCAGCACGAGGATGATCGCCAGTTCAACGACGGCCGCGCCGCGTTGCGGTTTGATGATGCGAGTGAGTGGCCGATGATGCATAGTCAGGTTCTCCGAGAGTGGGTCAGCAATCCCTGTCCGTGATCGCGTTCTTGGCGCAAGACCGCAATTTGTACAACCGGATGATGTCGGACGAGACGAAGGGATCGACCAGGCCCGCAAATTCCGTATATAGTTTTTTGGGGCTGCCTTTGAAATCAGCCGGCGTTTGCATGAAGAAGCGACCGATCCCCAGCACCGGCAGGCGCGAGCAGGCGCCGGATTTGATGACGTTCGGGCAGTCAATGATGGCCAGACTGACGACGCGGCGTCCGGCTTGGCCGACCATGCCGCCGCCGGGGGGCGTCGAATGCCCGCTGTCCAGATAGGGCGAGGTGGCCGCTGTCGGATAATTTGTCGGCGCTGGCGCGAGATTCCCGGCTTCCTGCGTCGGGTACAGCGTGTTCCAGTCGCTGGCCGTCGGGCTAAAAGCGGTTCCCGGTGTGGGCGGACTGGTGCCGGTATTGGCGCGCACCGCGCGGCTGTACGACCAGAGCACGCCATAGCGTCCTCGCGTTAGTGGCTTGGTCGGATAAAAAGTATTCGACGGATTCAGGGTTTGGCCGGTCGGGTTCGGCGTGATCCAGTTCGTGTAACCGGCAGCGTTATTGTTGTAGGCAAATGGCCGGATATTGGCATCTGGCGGCGTTGTCGCTGGATTGCAGACGGATGGCGGGCTGAAATCGCCAAAACGCGAATTCAGCGCCGCTTCGATCTTCCCTGCCGAGATCCCGGTGTTGCCATATGCCGTGGCCGGAAGAGACGTGATTGAAGCCGCAGTGCCGCCGCAAACGAACGGCGCCGTCGCGTCTGCGCTTGAATTACTAGGCGAACAAGCGTTGGGGTAAGCGTCGACCGGATTGATCAAATACGGATCGGAATTGGGGACGAGCGGGTTCAGCAACATGATGTCGTAACTGACGCCGCGGCGAAAACCGAATTGCGCGAGTTCGCCGCTGCCCGGAATGACTTCGCCCTTGGGACGGGTGGCGCCGGTGGTGGTGTTGATAATGCCGCAGACTCCAATGGGCGCGATTTGATTGGTATAGCGACCAGCGACCGCTTCGCCGTAGGTTGAGGTGGTGGCGACGGCGCCCGTTCCATCCGTCTTCGCGGGCACGCGTGCAAAGAAAGTGGAAAAGGTGCCGGAGGAGATATAAACCCGAAGGTAGGTCATGCCGGAGGCTTGCGCATCGGAAACGATACTGTCGATGGGAACCATGGTGCAGCTCTCTGCATCCGGACAGGGGCCGACCCACAGGTTGGATGAGGTAATGCTGATGGGCGTTGTGAAATGGCTGTTGTTTTGCGCCGCCATCGCAATGGCTCTTGCCCTCGCGCGTCCAACGCCGGCAACGGTGCTGTTCAGTTCCTTGGCACCGGCCAGGGCAGCGGCATCGGCTGCATTTTGCAGTTCGGTGCGCAACACGTACGTCCGTCCCAGGTCGATGGCCAGAGCCATGAAGCCGAACAACACGAGCAGGGACAACGTGAACACGATGATCACGGCGCCCTGCTGATGTCGCTCCTGTTTTATCGTTCGCTTCATGTCTTCTCTTTCCGAAATGATTTACGTGTGCATGCCGAGCTTATTTGTTGCCCGTGCTGCTTCCGGTCGTCGCTCCTGTTCCCGCGCCGACGTTGCCCGTGGAAAGGACGCTTGCCTGCGGCGTCGGATTTTTGAACGATTGGTGATAGCGCTGCATGGCGCTTTCTGCGGCTTGACCGTCAATGCCGTAAACCGGATTGGGGTTCAGCGAGGCGTCGGGGTTGATGATTTGCTGTGACACGGATCCGCGAACCGAATCGCCGAATTTTGTATCCCATTCCGGTGTGGTCGAGGCGCACGACGTCAGAATGGCAATCGCGCATACCGAGGCCCATTTCAACCATGTCGGTTCAATGCTTTGTTTTGGATGGGTCATGTCAGTCTCCTCGTTATTAGTTTTCAAAGCCGGAAGGTGCTGCGCCAGGCGTAGCAGCGGCAGCCCCATTACCTTTTGCATCAGGACTTGCATTGTCCGCAGGCTTGTTGGCCGCTTCGCTTTTCGCCGCTGCTTGCCGTTTGGGTGGGGTGGCTTCCAGGCGTCCGTTCAGCAAATAGTCGGCCCGGTTCGGGTCTTTAACGTTATCCGTCGGTAGCGTGTAATTCGGCGGCAAGGGCTTGACCAGGCGGGGCGTGATGACGAACACCAGTTCGGTTCTGTCGTTCTGGAATTCCGTGCTTCTAAACAATGCGCCCAGAATGGGAATCTCGCCTAAACCAGGAAACGCCGAAATGTTTCCGCTCGATTTGCTCTTGATGAGTCCGCCGATGGCAAAACTTTGACCGTCATACAGTTGAACGGTTGTGGCAGCGCGGCGCGTCGAAATTTCCGGAATGACGATGTTGGTTCCGGCGGTGGCGTTCAGGCTCACCAGCTCGGAAACTTCCGGCGATACACGAATATTGATGCGCCCGCCCGCCAGTACCGTCGGCAGGAATTTCAGGCCAACGCCGTACTCCTGTTCTTCCAGCGTAATGCCGCCGCCTGATCCGATCGTCGTGCCGCTTTGCGGAACCGGCACGTAGATTTTTCCGCCCGCCAGGAAACTGCCTTCCTGACCGCTGACAGCCATGATGTTGGGCTCTGCCAGAATTTTCACGAGGCCATCGTCTTTCTGCGCGTCGATGGTGCCAAACTTCGTGCTGGATTTTTGCATGGTCAATGCGGCGCCTGCCGTTGCACCGGCTACGCCCGAACCGTCACCGGCCAAGAAGTTGGAGCTCAAGCGATGCGTCCAGCTTCCCGTTGAACCGGAGACACCCAGTTTCACGCCGAGCTTGTCCAGTAAAGATTTTTGGACTTCGGCGATCTTCACTTCCAGCATCACTTGTTGCGGCGCGGCGACGTTCAACAAGTTGATCACGTCGATGGAAGAGCTGCCAGCGGATTTTGCGCCAGTCGCCCCTTTGCTCTGATAGGCCTTGGCAATGGTGACAGCTCTATCCGCAGAGGTCGGATCCATCACGGTGCCGACCAATACGGTCGCGCTTCCGGCCGAGGTCACGCGGATGTCCCTTTCTTCCGGCAGCAATTCGGCAATTTTGTTTTGAACGGTCGACATGTTTGTGCTAACCGTCAATTCGATTTGTGCGCAGCGACCATCCTCGGTTCGGAAGGTCATGCTGGTCGCGCCAATTTTTTTGCCATACAAGGAAAACTCGCTGCGCGGCGCTCTGGATGTCATGGGGGTGATTTTGACGACGCTGGGATCGGAGAACCGACGCAGCCATCCTGGCTCGGGCAGATTCAGTTTTTTCAGATCGAGTATCACCATTTTTTTCAGCGGAACGCTGACGTGAACAGACGGGGCGGTGCTCTGGCAAAGCGGCTGTGGTGCCTCCACGCCTTTTTTGGCGCTGGCCACAGTTTTCTTTGGCACCGCCTTGGGAGCTGCTTTAGGTGCCGGAGCCGGTGTTGGTGCTGGAGTGGGTGGTGCCTGGGTTTGTGCGTAGGCACAGGACAAGCTGGCGAGTCCAATCGCCGCCGTGCTGAGCCAGGCCCGGTAATTCTTGTGACCCGCGTCTCTGAAATTGCCAGTCGAGTCTGGAAGCGTATTCATCTTGTCCATTTTTTCCCCCGTTCAACGGTTAACTTGTTCTGTTCAGTAGCAACGCGTAATCGTTCCTGTTCCTGTCTCGATTTGCTGGCACCATCTTTTTCCGGAAGTCGTTCGTGGCTTCTCCGTTTTGGCAACGCTTTCCTTTGCTGGCGCACGGCTGACTGGAGGCTCATGCAGCAGGGAACTCTTTGTCGCCCCCGTGGTCACGCCTTGTTGAATGTCAACTTGATTTCGCAACACCAGTGAGAGTTGTCCGATGCTGCGGGCCAAGTCGAGCTTTTCGGCCTGTTCGGGCGTGACTTCCAGCGTGACGGCGTTGACAACCTTGGGTTTGGTTTGGTCCTGACTGGATTCCTGTGCGACAGCCAGAACAAGAATGCGTTCCAGCACAACCTTGGAAATGCTCGGATCACCCTCGCCTTTGTTTTGTGCGGCGCGCCTGTCGTCACGAGTGCTGACCAGAATGTCGACATAGTTGCCGGGGAGTGCAAAACCGGCGACGCCGACCACGTCATTCACCCGGACGGTCATGGCGCGCTTGCCTTCGGCTACGACAGCAGACAGGCCGCCGGTCGCACCGACTGGCGCCAGTTTTGTTTCTGTGAAGGCTTCGCCGCGTTGCAAGCTGACTTTGGTCACGCGGTTTTCAAGTTGCTTGGGATCATTAAAGCTGTCTTTGAACACGCTGCCTGCGGGCCACTCAGCCATCTTGACCATGCTGGGTGTCAGGCGCGTCCCGGGATTGATATCCGTTGTCGCGACCAGTACTTGGCTGGTGTTCATGCTGCCTTGTTTCGATATCCAGCGTGAGGCGAGGACAACGGCGATGATCGCGACAATGACTGCTACGCCGATCATGATGAGCGATCTAGTCTTGTTCATGTTTCCCCCTGCATAGTTGTCGTAATCAATCCGGGTAGATGGATTATTCAGTTAATGACGAAATCCTTTGCTGCAAAATCAACGCTTCCATGAGAAATAGTTTTTCCATGCCCAGTCCAGCGCTTCACTAGTGAGCTGTAGGGGTATGTTTTCAAACTGCATGTAATCTTTCACCTGACTGAGCAAATCGCGCGGATAGCACGCGAGAAGCGGGCGGCCTTCCTTCGCGTGAAGATCGCGCATGAGATGATCAAAGGCGGTTTCAGAAAACGGAATGGCGAGTTCGTCGCAAACTTGCTTGAAGACGGTGGCGTACTGCTCTTCATTCAGTTCGCCGATGTAGATCTTGTAACCCAGACGCCGCAGGAAGGCGTCATCTGCCAGGGTTTCGGGAGAAAGGTTGGACGAAAAAATGACTTTGACGTCAAAAGGAATTCTGAATTTATAGCCGGAATTCAATGTCAGGTAATCCCGCCGACGATCAAGCGGCACGATCCAGCGGTTCATCAATTCAAATGGCGTGATCACCTGGTGTCCGAGGTCATCCACGATATACAAGCCATTGTTGGCTTTCAGATGCGGTGGTGCCTGATAAAAACGGGTGGTGACATCAAATTTCAAGTCAAATGATTGCAACGTCAACTCGCCACCGCTTGCGGCAATCGGACGCTTGCATAGCATCCATCGTTCATCCTTGATGTTTTTACGCTCAAGCCGCAATTCGAGGGGTTTTTCCTCCTCAGGTTCTTCCTGAATGATTTCGTGGATCAGGGGATCGTAAATCTGAATGACTTCGTTATCGACGATGATCGCGTAGGGGATGGCAATCAGATCGTCCAGCAAGCGCGACAGTGTTTCGGCTAGAAAGGTTTTGCCGCTTCCCGCCGGGCCGTATATGAAAACCGAGCGCTCAGAGTTCATGGCGGCGCCCAAGCGATCGAGCACGCCATTCTGGACGACGATGCCGTCGAAACGTTCATAAACCAGTTCGCGGGTGAATCGGACATTGCTCAACAACTGCTTTTCGACTTGTTCGGCATAAGACTCGAGATTGACCGGTGCGGGACCAACATACTTGCTTCTATGTATGTATTCGTTTGCGCGCGCGCGCCCCATTTCGGTCAGCTGGTAAAACGTGCTGGAGGTATTAATCCCGCGACTGGTCAGCTCGCACAGTCGTTCCTTGCGCATGAAGCACAAGAGATTGTCTATCACAGCGATGGGAAGCTTGATATAGGAAGAGACTTCCGTGATGTTTGTTTTGCCGTGCGTGAAGAGCACCTTGGTCAAAAGCTCAATCAGAAATGTCTCGCTTAAGCCCGTGTCTTCAACGCTGCGCGGCGCAACAGGAAAAGTTGGCTTGTGCTGAGCCTTTTTTTCTACCGCTGATGCAGTTTTGGCCGGATTATTCATAAGAGCACTTTGTCGAGTTTTCCGTGTGGTTGCTTGCAATGCTGTTTTTTCGGCGATTAAAAGAAATTCAATGAATACAAATAGGTGAGTCGGTCGTTCCCCAGCAGTGCAAAGTAAACCAGCGCGCCACCGGTGATGGCGATGGCATAAGGCATTCTTCCAGCCGAGATTTCTGGGGTTTGCAAATTGGGTACTTCACGCATGGTTCCCTGAATAAAGCCGGTCAGTACCATGGATTGCAGATTGGTGAACAGACGCTTGACGGTTTTGTTCTGGATTACCGTGATAATCGACATGAAACCACCGACAATGAATGTCATGAGAATGACGCCGATGATGGAGATGGGGCCAATAAAGGCGCCGACCATGGCCATCAACTTGACGTCACCCGCACCCATCGCGCGAAGCAGATACATCGGAAGCAGGAGGGTAGCGCCCAACAACAAGCCGGCAATCGATTTCCAGATCCCAATCCCGCCGGGCCAACAACTGACGAAGCCGAGGCCTTCCCGCAGGGCAGCATTCAGCAGCACGCCGAGCACGCATCCGACCAGCACAAGCTTGTTCGGGATGCGATTGCTTTTCGCATCGACCCAGGAAGCGCAGAGCAGCAAGGCAAACAAAATGCCCAGAACCGCATGCGTTACCAAGGATGGCGTCAGTTTGCTCATAGTGCTTGTCCGTTCTCGTTTGTGAATCAGGTTGTTCGGCAAGTCCCTTGTACTCAGCACGGCGTACCAAATGCGGTCATGAATCTGCAAAAAAGACTTTGTACCTCTATGCCCAGCGCGTGCACGACAATGACAATGATCGCGGCAATCAGTGCTCCCAGTATTGCGTATTCCACAGCGGTATTGCCCAACTCATTTTCAGTGAGCCGCTTCAGCAAGTTGGCAATTCGGTGCATGCGCATGGCAACTCCCTTTAGCCGTTTCCTGATGTCTTGCGCTTGCAACCATCAGACAAGGTGTCTACATCACGGTGTAATGCATCTCCCTGCCTGATGGTCAAGTCGCAGCAATGACTCGCCGGTCAACAGCCCGTGCATGTGGCGCCACTGACCGCGTTGCAGACGGTACAGAACGCGCCCCTCACCGTTGTGCCAAGCGATGCCACAACCGTCACGATGACGGCGGCAATGAGTGCAACCAGCAAGCCATACTCGACAGCGGTGGCACCTTCTTCGTCGCGGAAAAATTTCAATAAGGCTTTCATCATGTGCTCCTTTTAAAGATTGATATAACCCTGTCGGGAGTGTTCGGCAGCCTTCAGGGCCTTGCATTTAACGCCAAGTTGGATGCAATCCACTTGTCGCACCGATCGCTTGATTGAAATTGCTGCGTCAGTTTTAAGGATTGTGACGAGAGTTCAAAAAAAAATCCTGGCTAGATAGCGATGATTTGATTTTGCTCATAAGAAAGGGATCGCCGGTCAACATATATCAAAGTTACGATGCGGAAACCTTGATGGGTGCTTGCGAATGAAGCGTGTGAAGCGAGAAGATGAAATTTGCGCTGACGTTGGCGGAGTCAACTCAACCTAATTCAGGTGAGGTAATGCCGTAGGTGAGAGAGAGCGAAAGCTCGGGAGGCGGTTGGGTATACATGCGAACGGTTTCAAAGACGATTTCCATGTTGTGTCGCTTCGCGAGTGCCATGGCAGCGGGATTGGACTCCGGCATATCGATGAAAAGGTTTTCGCTTTCATGTGTTTGCGCGCGCATGACCATGAAAAGCGTTTCGGCGATTTCAGGCGTGTCGGCAAACATCGGCCCGATTTTCATACCTTCACGGCACGGGCGCATGACGCTGAAGCCGGTGAGCTTCCCGTTTTCTTTCATACCGATCACGGTGCTGTAGGGGATGCTGATCCATTTCTGGAAAAAGGCGCGACGTGCTTCCGGAAAAAATTTTTGATCGTACGCGACAATGTCGTCGAGCGATAAAAAAGGCATGGATACGATTTTTTCGCACAGCGCCATCGGCGGCATGGGGCCGCCGCCTTTGCAACGGTAACCAATATTCCGATGTGCGGAACGAAATCCGGATTGGGCGTAAAGATTTTGGGTGGCAATAACACTGTCCAGTCCGATTTGACGACCGGCCAGATGTGCCAAGGCTGCTTGCCATATTTGCTGACCATAATTTTTTCCGCGGTATTCCGGCTTGACGGCGAAGAACCCGAGATAGCCAAAGGTGTCGCCATACCGGATTGCGGAAATCATCGCGACCTTTTCATCACCCAGCATCCCGATCAGGAAGCCTGTTTCATCTGCCGCGTGAAAGGCGTCGGCATCGAAGATGCCGGGATTCCAGCCTTCATCGTGCGCCCAGTCGAGTGCGGTGTTGATTTCTTCGCGCGTCATGGAGCGGATGATGAAGGCTGGATTGGTCATGGGAGAACCTTACATTTTGGCCTTGACGCCAGCCACACAAGTCGCCAGCGCTTTGGACAGGTGCGCGATGGCCGCTTCGCGATTCAGCGCGCTGCGGTAACCGACCATCTTTTCCACTTTGGCGGTGCTGAATTCCCAATCGTCGACGAGGAAGACGCTGCCGGTCCATTTTTCTTTCGGAACGGCGACGACTTTGGCCTTGGGGTTTGCGTGACCGGCGATGATTTTGGCCAGATCTTCCCAGGTCAGATACATCGTGCCGACATTAAACAGTTCACCTTTTGGTTTTTTGTCGAAAATGGCCAGCACGCAGTCGGCAAAGTCGTCGAGTTGGAGGAAGCTGCCGCCACAACCTGTGGGCACTTCGATCGCACCTTTCTCAATTGCGTCTTTCGCCATCGCGCGCAGATTGCGCCCGCCAATGGTGTCGCCGTAGGCATACCAAATCATGACGTTGTTGGCCGCAATGCCGTGCTGTTCCGCATAGATTTTGCTGAGTTCTTCGGTCGCGAGTTTGGCCAATCCGTAAATGGGGTTGCGCCCCTTCTCAATGAGGTGTGGCTGGGTTTCATCCACGACTTTGGTCAGCGGTTTGCCGTAAGAAACGGCGGTTGTCGCGTTGAGCACGCTTTGCACGCCGAATTCTACTGCTGCATCCAAGATATAGCGGTAACCTTTCACGTCGATGTCGAGCAAATCGTTCAAGTCTTCAGAGAAGCTCCAGGCTAGATGCAGAATGGCATCGGTGCCTTTGACGGCCTCGCGAACTTTTTCTTTGTCGGTGATGTTGCAGACGACGGTTTCCACTTTGGGGTGGGTGAATTGCTTGAGCCCTTCTGCGTCTCTGTCCAGAACGCGCACGCTGTGACCGTGTTGGATGAAGGCGTTGACGACATGCGGGCCCATGTTGCCGCAGCCGCCGGTGACGAGAATTTTCATTGTGGTGTCCTCGATTGTGTTGGGTGAATGATTAAGCATGTCATGCTTGAGCAGGGGGATATGGCGCCCCATACGGCTGAATGGTGCTGAGTACTTTGGCGATCACTTTACGTTCACGTCCGGCGTCGTACTGGTTTTGCAGCTCCATCCAGTAAAATTCGGAAACATTGAAAAAGGCGCCCAGTCGCAGGGCGGTATCCGCCGTGATGGCGCGCTCGCCCTTGATGATTTCATTGATACGTCGTGGCGGCACGCCGATCGCCTTGGCCACTGCATACTGGCTCAGGTTGAGTGTTTGCAAAAAATCGCTCTGGAGAACTTTGCCGGGGTGCTGGGGCATGGTGTGTGCTCCTTTTAACCTGTTCAGGTGATAACGCGAAACGTTAATAATACAACAAAACGCTTGGCATTTTGGCGGGATTTTGGCAAGAACCGCTTTTTTGGGCAGGGCATGGCTTGTTGGCGGCATTATTTCTATGGGGCGCGCGCTAAGTGGCGTACAATCCCGCTTTGTCGAATGATTTTTGGATGGTTATCATGTCAAGCGCACCTTTGACATCGCCAGTAGCACAATCACTGCGCTTTGAGGATTTTGGTCTGTCGGACGAGATTTTGCGCGCACTGGCGGATCAGGGATACGTGCATCCCACGCCGATTCAGGTACAAGCGATTCCTGTCGTCTTGCAAGGCAAGGATATGATGGGCGCCGCGCAAACCGGCACGGGCAAGACGGCCGGGTTTTCCTTGCCCATTATTCAGAAACTGCAAGCTCAGGCCAATACCAGCACGTCGCCTGCGCGTCATCCAGTGCGGGCGCTGATTTTGACCCCGACGCGTGAGTTGGCCGACCAGGTTGCTGAAAGCGTTAAAAATTATGCCGCTCACACGGGCTTGCGCTCGACTGTGGTATTTGGTGGCGTGGACATGGCTCCGCAGACCACGGCTTTGCGAGCTGGCGTGGAAATTCTGATCGCGACCCCGGGGCGTTTGCTGGATCACGTGCAGCAAAAAACCGTGAGCCTGTCTCAAGCCGAGATTCTGATTCTGGACGAAGCCGACCGGATGCTGGATATGGGCTTTTTGCCGGATTTGCAGCGCATCATCAGCCTGTTGCCCAAGCAACGTCAGAATCTGATGTTTTCGGCGACGTTCTCTCCGGAAATCAAGAAGTTGGCAGGCAGTATTCTGAAAGACCCCGTGACGATTGAAGTCGCTCGCAGCAATGCAACGGCAGACAATGTGACGCAGGTGGTGTACAAGGTCGAGGAATCCGACAAGCGCGATGCGGTGGCGCATATCATTCGCGAGCGGGAACTCAAACAGGTATTGGTCTTTTCCAACACAAAAATTGGCGCTTCCCGGCTGGCGCGTCAGTTGGAGCAGGAAGGGGTGAAGGCGACGGCTATTCACGGCGACCGCTCTCAGGGAGAGCGCATGGCGGCGCTGGATGCCTTCAAAAATGGCACGGTCGATGTACTGGTCGCTACCGACGTGGCGGCGCGCGGACTCGATATTGCCGAAATGCCTTGTGTCATTAATTACGACTTGCCCTTCAGTGCCGAAGATTATGTCCACCGCATTGGCCGCACGGGACGGGCAGGGGCGTCGGGCGATGCGATTTCCTTGTATTCCGATAAGGACGAGCGCTTGTTGCTGGAGATTGAAAAGCTCATTAAGAACAAAATCGAGCAGTTGTCCCTGTCCGGTTTTGCGTCGGGACGCAGTTCGCGCAGCCCAAGCGCCGAAGGTGCGCGGCGTCCGCGGACTGATCGTGTTGCTCGCCCGGCGCGTTCCTCAGCATCGCCCAAGTCTGTCGATCCCTTCTTTGACAAGCCTTACGAGCCCGAGCCGGAGGCGGCGGTTTCCGAAAACTCCCCTTCATTGTCCAAGCCGTCTACGGCCAAGGTGGCGTTTTTGCTCGGCGGCGGGCCGAAGGAGTAGGGATTTTCGTGCGCTTGGGATATTGCCACTCAGAGCGCGTCTGGAATGGTGAAAAGCTTCTCCAATTCCTAGGGAGAGACGGGTCAGGCACGGTAAAATAGCACGATGATTTCGCCGCAATTCGTTCACCTTCGCCTGCATTCCGAATTTTCAATTGTCGATGGCTTGGTCCGTATCGACGATGTGGTCAAGGCCGCCGCCAAGGACAAGCAGCCCGCGCTAGGGCTGACCGACCTTTCCAACCTCTTCGGTCTTATCAAGTTTTATCAGGCTTCCCGACGTGCGGGCGTCAAACCCATTGCCGGTTGCGATATCTGGATTACCAATGACGAGCAACGCGATAAGCCGTCGCGCCTATTGCTTCTGGTGAAAAACCACGATGGCTATTTACAACTGTGCGAACTGTTGTCGCGTGCGTGGCTGGAAAACCAGCATCGAGGTCGGGCGGAAGTACGTGCCGAGTGGCTGCAAGCGCTGGTTCAGGAAGGCAAACAGGGATTGATTGCGCTGTCGGGTGCGCAAATGGGCGATGTGGGGGGTGCCATTGATAATGGCAATCTGGCCGCTGCCGAGCGCCATGCGCAACGCTGGGCCGAGATTTTCCCCGGACATTTTTATCTCGAAATTCAGCGTGCTGGTCAGCCCGGTATGGAAAATCATGTGCGCCAAACCGTGGCGCTGGCGGCGAAGTTGAAATTGCCGGTGGTGGCGACGCATCCGGTACAGTTTCTGTCGCAAGAAGAGTTTGTTGCGCACGAAGCGCGCACCTGCATTTCCGAAGGGGAGATTCTCGCCAATCCCCGACGCAATAAAGCCTTCAACGAACAGCAGTGTTTCCGCACGCAAGCGGAGATGGCACGCGCGTTTGCCGATATTCCGGCAGCCTTGCAGAATTCGGTCGAGATTGCGAAGCGCTGCAATCTGGTGCTGGAACTCTTCAAGCCGAAATTGCCCGACTTTCCTACGCCGCCCGGCATGACCATCGATCAGTTTCTGGTGATGGAGGCCCAGCGCGGATTGGAACAGCGCCTGCAGCAATTGTATCCGGACGAAACCAAGCGCGAAGCGCAGCGTGCCCGCTATGAGGAACGATTACTGTTCGAGACGGACACCATCATCAAGATGGGATTTTCCGGTTATTTTTTGATCGTGGCGGATTTTATCGGCTGGGCGAAAAAGAATGGCGTGCCGGTTGGACCAGGGCGTGGCTCGGGTGCGGGATCGCTGGTCGCGTATTCGCTGGCGATTACCGATCTGGATCCGTTGGCCTACAACCTGCTGTTCGAGCGTTTCCTGAATCCGGAGCGTGTGTCGATGCCGGACTTCGATATCGACTTTTGTCAGGATGGTCGTGATCGTGTGATCGATTATGTGAAAAATCGTTACGGTTCGGAAGCGGTCTCGCAAATTGCCACCTTCGGCACGATGGCCGCGCGTGCGGCAGTGCGCGATGTGGGGCGTGTGCTCGATTTCGGTTACAACTTTTGCGACGGGATTTCCAAACTCATTCCAAACAAGCCGGGCAAGCAAGTCACGATTTCGGAAGCGAAAAAGGAAGAACCGCTGCTGGCCGAACGCGAAGAAAAAGAAGAGGAAGTCAAGCAATTGCTGGCACTGGCCGAGCAGGTGGAAGGCATCACGCGCAACGTCGGCATGCATGCGGGCGGTGTGCTGATCGCACCGGGCAAGCTAACGAACTTCTGTCCGCTCTACAAACAGAGCGGCAACGATGCAGGCGTGGTGTCGCAATTCGACAAGGGCGATGTCGAAGCGGTGGGTTTGGTGAAGTTCGACTTTCTAGGGCTGACGACACTGACCATTCTCGATTGGGCGGTGCGTTACATTCGCGAAGGTGATCCGGCGATGGCCGATTTCGATTTGCACGCTTTGCCCCTCAATGATCGACCGACTTACGAACTGCTGACGAAAGCGAAAACGGTCGCCGTGTTCCAGCTTGAAAGTCGCGGCATGCAAGGCATGTTGAAAGATGCGAAGCCGGATCGTTTTGAAGACATTATCGCGCTGGTGGCGCTCTATCGCCCGGGGCCGATGGATCTGATCCCGGATTTCTGTCGCCGCAAACACGGCGAACGTTTTGATTACCCCGATCCCCGCACCGAAGACATTTTGTCCGAAACCTACGGCATCATGGTCTATCAGGAGCAGGTGATGCAGATGGCGCAGGTCGTCGGTGGCTATTCACTGGGCGGTGCAGATTTGCTTCGCCGTGCAATGGGCAAGAAGGACGCCGATGAAATGGCGCAGCATCGCCAGATTTTCCGCGAGGGCGCGGGCAAGAGCGGTTTGCCGACTGAAAAAGCCGATGAAATTTTCGATTTGATGGAAAAATTCGCCGGTTACGGTTTCAACAAGTCCCATGCAGCGGCTTATGCTTTGCTGGCGTATCAGACGGCTTATTTGAAGGCGCATCATCCTGCTGCCTTCATGGCAGCCAACTTCTCATTGGCGATGGATGATACCGACAAGATCAAGATACTGGTGGAAGATGCAGTCGTGGAATGCGGATTGACGATTCTGCCGCCGGACATCAATCAATCCCGGTATCGTTTCGTGCCAGTAGGCGAAGCACCTAGCATGAGCGGCAAACCGGTAACGCAGATTCGCTACGGCCTGGGTGCGGTGCGCGGGGCGGGCGAGGCGGCCATCGAAGCGATTGTCGAGGCGCGCAAAGAAGAACCCTTTACCGATCTTTTCGATTTCTGTCGCCGTATCGACAAGCGCGTGGCGAATCGTCGAACGATTGAATCGCTGATTCGCGCGGGCGCGTTCGATGCCATCTTGCCTGATCGCGCGACACTGTTGGCTTCGGTGGGGCTGGCGATGGAAGCAGCCGAACAGGCGCAGGCCTCGGCGAATCAAGTTAGTCTGTTTGGCGGTGATGACAGCGATTTGATCGCGCCGCCGGAGTATGTGAAAACACCGCCGTGGACGGAAAAACAAAAGCTGGCCGAAGAAAAAGTGGCGCTGGGTTTGTACCTTTCCGGGCACATGTTCAATGCATATGCCAAGGAGGCGCGTCACTTCGCGCGTCAACGCTTAGCCGATTTGGTGCCAGCCCGCGAACCGAAATGGATCGCGGGCATCATTACCAATTTGCGTCCGCAAATGACGCAGCGTGGCAGAATGATGATCGTGACGCTCGATGATGGCAGCGCGACGCTGGAGGTGACGGTTTTCAGTGAGTTGTATGAAGCGAATCGGCAACTGTTTAAGGAAGATGAATTTTTGGCGGTGCAGGGGCGTATTTCCGAAGATCGTTTCACCGGTGGACTGCGCATCACGGCAGATAGTGTGCTGGATATCGCGGGTGCACGGGTGCAATTTGGCAAGCAGTTGCGGTTTTCGGTAGCGGAACCCATCGACATGGCGGCGCTTCAGGATGTTTTGTCGACGTGTCTTTCTCAAGACGGGCTGCCTTTACTGATGCGTTACAAGGTAAACGGGGTGGAGTTTGAAATGCGCCTAGGGGAAAAGTGGCGTGTCCGTCCCGATGACGATTTGACTTGGCGGCTGACTGCCGATTTGAAGGTGGGTGAAGTGACGGTGGAGTATTGAGCGCTTGTGTGTGCATTTCCAGGCGATTTTCTTCTATGAAAAATCGATTCCCCCCGGAAATTATTAAAAAAGAATAAACTTACGTGTTTTGTTTTCAATAGCGATTCTGGCCTTGGCCAGGCGCATAGCAGCGGATATTTTAGGTATATGAAGGTTCTAACACCGGAAGTCAAGCGGCTTTTTTCCATGCACCGTCCTTACGTGGGACGCATGATGGTGGCGTTTTTTGCCATGATTGTGGCTGCGGCAACCGAGCCCGTTGCGCCGGTGCTTCTTCAGCAGTTGCTGGATCGCGGTTTTGTCGGCAATCCGGATTTTCCGCTTTGGTGGGTGCCAGTCATCGCGATTGGCCTGATGGTAGTACGCGGTGCCGCAATTTACCTGAGCACGTACATGATGGCGTGGACGACGACGAATATCTTGAACGAATTGCGTCGTCAAATGTTCGAGCGTTTGTTGAATGTGCCTGCGGGTTATTTCGGTAATACATCAGTCGGTCAGGTCATTAACTCGATCATGTTCGAAGTGCAGCAGATTACTGGGATGGTCACGAACGTTTTCACCTCCATCGTGCGTTCCTCACTAACCTTGCTTGGTTTGCTGGCGTGGCTGTTTTATCTGAACTGGATGCTGTCCCTGGTTACTTTGATCCTGATCCCGATACTTGCGCTGGTTGTTCGGGCGATTGGTGGTCGTCTGAAACGCTTGAATCAGGAGACGCTGGCAATCAACGCAGAATTGACGCAGGCGGTGGAAGAATCTACCCGCGCGCATCTGGTCATCAAGATTTTTGGTGGGCACGTTTACGAAAGCGGTCGCTTCAAACAAAAAGCCGACAACTTGCGCCGCTTCAGCATGCGCACGGTGCGTACCTTTGCTTCGACCATGCCAGTGACGCAAATCCTCACGGCGTGCGCGATTTCGGTCGTTGTCGTGGTTGCCTTGATTCAGTCAGGCAGAGGAGAAATGACGGTAGGCGGTTTCGTCTCGTTCATTACCGCGATGCTGATGTTGCTGACACCACTGAAGCAACTAGCCGAAGTCAATGGCCCGCTGCAACGCGGTCTGGCGGCAGCCGAATCCGTCTTTACTCTGATTGATGCGCCGGTTGAACGAACGGGCGGCAAGGTGCTGGATAAACGTGCAGAGGGGGGCGTTGAATTTGTCGACGTGACCTTCTCCTATCCGGGGCAGCAACAGCCTGCTTTGCAAGGGATCAATCTGAAAGTGGCACCTGGCGAGACGATCGCTTTTGTGGGCATGTCTGGTGGGGGCAAGACCACGATGGTGAATGTGCTTCCCGATTTCTATACACCAACCCAAGGAAAAATCTTGCTGGATGGTCAGCCAATTCAGGAAATTTCGCTCACCAGTTTGCGCCAACAAATTGCGATGGTGAGTCAGCATGTGGTGCTCTTTGATGATACGGTAACAGCGAACATTGCTTACGGAGATCCTAAGCCTGACTTGATGCGCGTAAAAGCCGCAGCACAAGCCGCTTATCTGGAAGAGGTCATTGATGCTTTACCAGAAGGTTACGACGCGCAGATCGGCGACAACGGTTCGCGTCTTTCGGGCGGACAGCGCCAGCGTTTGGCAATCGCCCGCGCGATTTACAAAGATGCGCCGGTTCTGATTCTGGATGAGGCTACGTCGGCATTGGACAGTGAATCCGAACGCATGGTACAGGCGGCACTGGACCGACTAATGCAAGGCAGAACGACTTTTGTGATCGCACATCGTCTTTCCACTATCGAGCGTGCCAGCCGGATTGTGGTGCTGGCGGAGGGCAAGATTCGTGAAATAGGTACGCATGATGAATTGCTGCAACGCAAAGGGATGTATTCGAATCTGTACCACATGCAGTTTGCGTCTGAGGTGGCTGCCGCTTCTGAGCAGACATAGTGAATTGCGATAGACATGAAAGCCTCACGCGTATCCCTCTACTTTGTTGCATCGCCTTTGCAGTATCTGGCAGCCAGACGCATTGCGGAAGACATTGAGCAGAACATTGAGAAAAATACGCGCCACGTGCTGGTGTGGTATCAGCCGGGGATGACGCCGGTGGTGAAGGCTGAAGAGTGGGATGCTTCTTTGTATATGCCGTGGCCACGAAAAAATCCGTTGCCAGGCCCTTTTGGCGTGTCCAAACGGCTGGTTGAGAATCTTCATATGGTTGCGGATCTGATCGGCCAGTGCGACACCCTGATTATTCACAGTGCCGTATTCGATACGGAAGCGATCAATTATTTTTTGCGCGCCTTACCGGGGCTGTGCGGCGCTTCCTACATGCGTGCGCGCATTTTGCCGGACGGCCTGATCAGTATTCGTCGCTACCCTCTATCCGTCGCAAAATCGGCGTTCCAGTATTTCCGAAAGTTCCGCAAACTATATTCTCGCGAGTTGGATTACTGGTGTTTTACCGGCGACCGCATTGGCTCCGATGCTCCGTTTTGTGATCGGATTTATGTGCTGACGGGGTTGCCTCACGAATACCAGCCAGACAAGGTGCATGTGCTTCCGCCGCTTGTGCGGCGAGATGAAACACAGAAGAGCCCATCTGAATTACGCAGAGCGTTAGTCATTGGCCAGCCCTTGGAAGGTGCTGGCTTGATGAAGGCTTCGGACCGAGATCGTGTCGCCAAAGAGATCCATGACTGGTTGCTTGCCAAAGATATTCAGCAAATCGATTACAAAGGGCATCCCAAGGATCCGAATCTGGAATTGAACGAGCCTGATTACCATGTGGTGAAAACCGATCAGCCGCTTGAAATATACCTAGCAGAAAACGCATACAGTGCTGTGGTTGGCGTTCGTTCTTCGGCACTTGTCTTTGCGCGTCAGATTTACGATGCGCAAACCGATGTGGTGGCGTTTGGGTGGGATATGATAATTTTTAAGTCGGAGCAGGAAAGAAATGATATGCGCCAGGCATTTGCGCAATTAAATGTGGTTGTTAAATGATTTTTTTGAATAACTAGCGACATCACCTAATTTAATATTTCTTTGCATATGAATTTCATCAAACAAAGATTTCCATTTGGTCTGGCGAAAATCTGGATTTTTTGCGCTGTGTGCTTTGTCCTGCCAATGAACGCGAGTTACATATATACCCTGACGGCTTTGCTTTTGATTTTGTGGATTGCTGAGGGGAATTTGCGTGAAAAATTGAGGGTCATTCTTGCATCTAGGCTGTGTTTGGCGTGTGTCGCCTACTTTTTTGTTTATCTTCTCGCGATGTTGTGGACAGAAGATGTTCAGGCAGGGTGGCGCATGGTGGGGCGCCAGATTCCATTTTTACTTTTTCCTGTTTACTGGAGTAGTGCAGAGCCTGAATATAAGGAGCGCTATATCACAGCGTTCATCGTAGGCCTTTGTTTATGCGCATTGTTTGCGCATTACAATTATGTTCAAATGAATTTTTTCTCGAGCTGGCCAAAAGGTGTGCGCGTTCATAAGGGACACGGAGATACTGCCCCTTTTGTTGATTGGATTATGTATTCACCGATACTTGCCCTTGCAGTTTACTTTAGCCTTCGACGAACACTTTTTTCTGTGCAGAGATCGCTACAAGTTGGTTGGGCACTTGTCACGGGTCTTTTATTGTCTAATCTTTCTTTTTCTGGCGGGCGTGCTGGCATAGTTATGTTTGTCGCGCTTTTGATGGCGCTTATTTTTGAACGCATAACTGCACGTCGCAAAGCATTGCTTGCTTGTTTAGCGTTAATCCCACTTGCGTTCATTTTTTTTTACTATGCCGCAAGTCCGTTTGCGGATCGTATTGACCGAGGGGTTACAGATATTCGCACGTTTGAGCAGGACCCTAATACGTCGGTCGGTCAGAGACTGGTTTACTGGACAACAAGCTTTAAGTTGTTTATGCAAAACCCGGTGTTAGGTGTCGGAAGCGGGGATTTTGCGACGGAGTACGCTAAGATAAAGTCGCCACGCTGGGCGATGATTAAAGACATCCATAATCCTCATAATCAATTCTTAATGACAGGAACAACCACAGGATTGCTTGGGCTCTCAGTACTCCTCTCTATTTTTTATTTTGCATCTCTTGGTGATTTTCGAACAAAAACCATTTTGTTTGGCTACGCGATTCTCTGTATTTTTGAAAGTTATTTATGGCGATCCAACACTTCATTAACATTCTTTGTGATTCTGGCGGCACATGTAAAAAACAAAGGGAAGGATGCAAGCAACCTATAGCACTCATTTTCGATGCCAGTATTATGATTTTTTATTTTTTGCCGATAAACGGGTGAACATATGAAGTTGACGATTTTTGGGACAGGCTATGTTGGTCTGGTAACGGGCGCGTGCTTGGCAGATGTTGGGCATCAGGTGATATGCGTTGATGTCGACGCTGGCAAGATCAAGAAGCTGAAGCAGGGTGTTGTCCCGATTTATGAGCCAGGTCTCGATAAGGTCGTTCGTGACAATTCGGTGAAAGGCACGCTGAATTTCACCACTTCTGCAAAAGAGGGCGTTGAGTTTGGCGAGGTGATTTTTATTGCTGTTGGCACCCCCCCTGATGAAAATGGGTCAGCGGATTTGCAATACGTGCTGGCGGTGGCCGACACCATCGGTCAATATATGCCCGACCGTCGGATTGTCGTCAACAAATCTACGGTGCCCGTTGGCACTGCAGACAAGGTATGTGCGACGATTCAAGCTGCTCTGGCAAAAAGAAAAGCGCAAATCAGTTTTGACGTTTTGTCGAATCCGGAATTTTTAAAAGAGGGCGCAGCGATTGAGGACTTCATGCGTCCGGATCGCATTGTCATTGGGACGGATAGCAAGGAAGCCGAAAGGACCATGCGGGAACTCTATGCCCCATTCAACCGCAACCATGACCGGATGATCTTCATGGACATCCGTTCGGCTGAGCTGACCAAATATGCGGCTAACGCCATGCTGGCGACCAAGATCAGTTTTATGAATGAAATTGCCAATATTGCCGAACGTGTCGGGGCAGATATCGAGCAGGTGCGTGGCGGGATTGGTTCCGATCCGCGCATTGGCTATCATTTCATTTATGCTGGTTGCGGTTACGGTGGTTCATGTTTTCCGAAGGATGTGCAAGCACTTGCAAAAATAGCGCAAGAAGTTGGCTATCAACCAGCATTACTCAGCGGCGTTGAACACGTTAACGAGCGACAAAAACAAAAGCTATTCGACCTCATTGTGAACTACTTTGGTGGCGAAGCGAACCTGAAGGGGAAAACTTTTGCCTTATGGGGATTGGCGTTTAAACCGAATACGGATGATATGCGCGAAGCCCCCAGTCGTGTCGTGATGGAATTGCTTTGGAAAGCCGGAGCAAAGGTGCAGGCTTATGATCCGGTTGCCATGGAGGAGACGCAGCGTATTTATGGCGCACGCGATGATTTGATGTTGATGGGTACCAAAGAAGCCGTTCTTCAGAATGCAGACGCACTCATTATTTGTACTGAGTGGAAAGCGTTCAAGATACCGGATTTTGGAGCATTAGGTAAATTGCGCAACAAAGTCATTTTTGATGGACGGAATATTTACGATCCTCAAAAAATGAAAGAAAAGGGGTGGGAGTATTACGGGATCGGTAGAGGGGAATCATGCATGATAGATGGTAGGTAGATGTTAGCTTAGATGCGTCTTATTTTTTATTAGTTAGAAAGGATGTACGTGAATTCTTCAGTTGTACTGGTCGTCGGTGGCGCAGGATATATTGGCTCCCATATGGTCAAAATGCTGCGCACTTCGGGTTATGTGCCGGTTGTTCTTGACGATCTCAGTAACGGTCACCGTGAAGCTGTACAAGGGGCTGAATTAATCGTTGGCGACATAGGCGACACAGTTTTGGTTGATCGAGTCATTTCTTCCTACAAACCTTTTGCTGTTATGCATTTTGCAGGGTTTATCGAAGTTGGAGAATCAGTAAGAGATCCAGGTAAATATTATCGGAACAATGTCATGGGCACCCAGTTGCTGCTTGAACGTATGCGTGCTCATGGCGTTAATAAGTTTGTTTTTTCATCCACAGCTGCTATTTATGGCAATCCCGAATATGTTCCCATTGATGAGGCGCATCCAAAACAGCCAATCAATCCATATGGCCGTAGCAAGCTGATGGTCGAACAAATTCTGATGGATTATGATCGTGCGTATGATCTCAAGTCTTTCTGCTTTCGCTACTTTAATGCAGCTGGTGCGGATCCCAGTGGTGAATTGGGAGAGTCTCATAACCCAGAAACGCACTTGATTCCTATTATTCTTCAGGTTGCATCAGGACGACGCAAAAATTTTACTATTTTTGGGGATGATTACCCCACGGCTGATGGCACTTGCATTCGTGATTATGTTCACGTTGATGATTTATGTTCTGCACATCTTGCTGCGTTGCGTCGTCTGCAGGCTGGCGCGGCTAGCGCAAGCTATAACTTGGGAAATGGCAATGGTTTTTCCATACTTCAGGTTATTGAATCTGTTAAACGAGTTACTGGTCGTGTGATTACCTCGGAAATTGGCCCGCGTCGCCTAGGCGACCCACCTTCACTTGTGGCAGATTCGCGCAAGGCAAAAAATGAATTGGGATGGTCACCACAGTATCAATCTTTAGATACCATCATTTCACATGCTTGGGGTTGGGAATTGAAAAGATTGAATGCGCGGCAGGCCTAAATTACGTATTCCGTTATTCTTAAGTGAGATGACATTTTTGCTAATGCATAAAGCACATTCATTATTAATGGGAGTTTCATGACAAAAGCTTTTCATATTGCATTTGGAGTTGATAATAATTACGCTCGCCCGATGGGGGTTACTATTACATCGATTCTTGAGAACAACCCAAACATGAATTTTGTTTTTCATGCTTTTACGCATGATATTTCATCAGAAAATATTGAACGACTAGAAGCCCTTGAAAAGAAATATCAAACTAAGATTCAAATTCATCAGGTTGATCCGTCCATTTTTCAAGAATTTGGCGACTTTCCAAAATTCCGACACTATTCAATCGCGACATTTTACCGTTTGTTAATTCCTTCCAGGTTGCAGGATGTTGCTGATCGCGTGCTCTATCTTGACGCAGATATCCTTTGTTTTGGTAATCTGGAATATTTGGCTAATCTGGATTTCGAAAATTACTGTGCAGCAGCTGTGCACGATTCTGAAAAAACTGAGAGAAAGCAAATTGCAAACCTTGGCCTTAAACATGGAAGATATTTTAATGCTGGATTTTTATATATCAATATAGCGAAATGGAATGAAAATAACATCTCTCATGAGGTGATGGCTTCTTTGTTTGATAAAAATATTGAGTTGGAGTTTTACGATCAAGATGCGCTCAACAAGGCGCTTGATGGGAAGGTGCTTTATATCGAAACGAAGTGGAACTACCAATATCGGCTAACAACACAATTGAAATCTGGAAAGACAAAATTTGATATTCCAGGGGATTCCGTTTTTATTCATTTTGTTGGCGCAATGAAACCCTGGCGAGACTGGAGTCCTCACGAATCAAAAAATATTTTTGATCGTTATCAGGCATCGTCGTCTTGGGAAAACAAGCCTTTTGGTGGGGCAATGCACTATAAAGAAATGCATTCTTTGGGAGCGTTTTGCTTTAAAAAAGGGGATGTTTTTGATGGAATAAAATGGTACATGTCTTACCTCAAAAAAAAGTGCCTTCCGTACTTCACAAGATAAATTGAAAAAGATATTAATCATTCGCGCTTCTGCAATAGGGGATGTCGTGTTCGCCTCTCCTTTGGTGGCAGCTTTGCGTCGTACGGATCCTGACGCACACATTGCCTGGTTGATTGATCCAGGAATCGAAGCATTGATTCGTTCAGCCCCTTATGTTGACGAATGCATTTCCTGGCCACAGGCTGAGTGGCGGGCGCTATGGAGAGCGGGCAAGCGGGGCGAAATGCTCAAGCGTATCCTGGCTTTTCGCAGAATTTTACGGGAGCGCCAATTCGACACCGTCATTGATTTGCAAGGTTTGCTCAAAAGCGGCCTCCCGGCGTGGATGACGAATGCGCCACGCCGTATCGGTTTGGGGTCACGCGAAGGCAGTCAATGGTTGATGAGCGAAGTGGTGCCGCGTGGCGGCGAAGCGGCGCGCATTTCATCCGAATACTTGTATCTGGCTCAGCAGCTTGGCTTGAAGACGGATGATTTCATGCCGACGCTCCATCTGGATTCTGCGGCAGAATCCAGCGCACTGGAAAAATTGGCCAGTCGTGGCTTGATGCTGGGGCGTTATGCGGTGTTCGCAGCGTTCACGACGCGGCCGCAAAAACACTGGTTCATCGATGCCTGGCAAGATTTGGCGCCAATGGTGCAGCAAAAGACGGGACTGGTTCCGGTGTTGCTGGGCGGTCCTGCGGACAAGGCGGCGGCTGAGCAGATTGCAGCGGGTGCGCCCAACATCGTGAACCTAGTTGGACAAACACGCCTGGATGAAGCGGCGGCCGTGGTGCGTCATGCCGGTGCACTGATCGGTGTGGATACCGGACTCACACACATGGGTATCGCTTTTTCGGTTCCGACGGTCGCCATTTTTGGATCGACCTGTCCGTATACGGATACACAGCGTGCAAATGCAAAAGTCATCTGGCTGGGGTTGCCGTGTTCGCCATGCCGTCGCAAACCAACCTGTGGGGGTGCCTGGACGTGTTTGCGCAATATCACGCCCGAGCGGGTGATGGCGGAACTGGAATCGGTAATGGGACGGTCAGCATGAAAGTGTTGCACGTCGAATCCGGCATGCGCTATTACGGTGGCGCGCGGCAAGTCGCCTACATCATGGAAGGCCTGGCGTCACAAGGCGTTAAAAACTTTCTGGCATGTCCGATGGATGCCGATATTGCCAAGGAAGTCGGGGCGTGGGCGAAAGTGCACCAAATTCCGATGCGCGGCGATGTCGATGTGGGGATGGCGTGGCGTTTGGCTGCGCTGATTCGTGAGCTCCAGCCCGATGTCGTTCATCTGCATAGCCGACGTGGCGCGGACGTGTGGGGTGGCGTGGCGGCCAAAATGGCCGGCACACCGTGCGTACTCTCACGGCGCGTGGATAATCCTGAACCGCGCTGGCTGGTGGCACTGAAATACCGTCTTTACGACCACGTGATTACGATTTCCGAAGGTATACGTCAGGTGTTGCTATCGGAAGGGCTGGAACCCCATCGGGTCACGTGTGTGCGCAGTGCGGTCGATGCTGCACCGTATTTGATTCCTGCTGATCGGGATGCACTGCATCGTGAATTTGGATTACCGGATGATGCCATCGTGATCGGGATGGTGGCCCAACTGATTCCGCGCAAGGGGCATCGTTATTTAATTGACGCGATGACCGCACTCATCAAGGATTATCCGAATGTGCGCGTGTTGATGTTCGGACGGGGCGCGCTGCAACCGGAGCTGGAAAACGAAGTTAAAAATCGTGGACTGTCCGACATTATTCGATTTACTGGGTTCCGTACCGATTTGCCGCGCTGGATGGGTGCGCTGGACATTCTTGCGCATCCGGCGGATATGGAAGGGCTGGGCGTATCGTTACTACAAGCTTCGGCGGCGGCGGTTCCCATCGTCACCAGTCGTGCAGGTGGGTTGCCTGAAGCCGTGGCGGATGGTGTTAGCGGTGTGTTGATTTCGCCGGGTGATGTTCCTGCACTGACGGCAAGCTTGCGTCAATTTCTCGACGACAAGGATTTGCGCATGCGCATGGGACAGGCTGGACGCCAACGCATTTTGGCGGAATTTTCCGTCGAGGCGATGGTGCAAGGTAACTTGGCCGTCTATCGCGCCGTACTCGAACGGCGCGCCATCCAGTCCAAATAACGTCGCGATGTAACTTCGTCACATCAGCACGATGTCGTACTGATCCTGCGTGTAGCCGGTTTCCACTTGAAGCGAGACCGGTTTTTTGATGAAGTCGGAAAGCATCGCCAGATGCTGAGATTCTTCTTCCAAAAACATGTCGATGACCGATTGTGACGCCAGGATGCGAAATTCGCGTGGGTTGAATTGCTTGGCTTCGCGCATGATTTCCCGCAATATCTCGTAGCATGTGGATCGCGCTGTTTTGACTTCGCCTTTGCCGTTACAGGCAGGGCAGGTTTCGCAAAGAATGTGGGACAGCGATTCGCGGGTGCGTTTGCGCGTCATTTCGACCAAACCCAATTCCGAAAAATCGCTGACGGAAACCTTGGTGCGATCGGCTGCCAGTGCTTTCTTCAGCTCTGTGAGTACCGCATTGCGGTGTTCCGGATTTTCCATGTCGATAAAATCCAAGATGATGATCCCGCCGAGATTGCGCAGTCTGAGCTGGCGCGCGATGGCGTGGGCGGCTTCGAGATTGGTTTTGAAAATGGTGTCGTCGAAATTGCGACCGCCGACAAAGCCGCCGGTGTTCACGTCGATGGTGGTCATCGCTTCGGTTTGGTCGATGATCAAGTAGCCGCCGGATTTCAAATCAACGCGCCGACTGAGCGCACGCTGGATTTCATCTTCGACGCCATACATATCAAAGATTGGACGATCGCCGCTATAGTGATGGAGACGATCGAGAATGCCCGGTGTGTACCGGGATGCAAATTCGGTGATGGCCTGAAAATTCTTCCGCGAATCGATGTGGATGCTGGCGGTGTTGTCGTGGATGAAATCACGCAGAACGCGATGCGCCAAATTCAAATCCTGATAGAGCAGGCAAGGCGGCGGTTGCGTTTTCGCGGCTTCCTGGATGCTCTTCCAGATTTTGATCAGGTAGTTGATGTCACTCAAAAATTCCGCGTCAGTAGCATCGTCAGCGATAGTGCGAACGATGAACCCGCCATTTTCATCCGGAGGGAGCAGGTTTTGCAATCGGATGCGAAGCGTTTCCCGTTCCGATTCATCTTCGATACGCTGCGAAATGCCGATGTGTTTTTCCTGCGGCAGATAAACCAGCATGCGTCCCGCAATCGATATTTGCGTCGACAATCGGGCGCCCTTGGTCCCCATCGGGTCTTTAATGACCCGCACTAGAACCGATTGCCCATCGTGCAAGATCTTTTCGATTGGTGGGGGCGGTGCCGTGTTGTTATGTGAGCTGGCTTCCCAGATGTCGGCAACATGCAGGAAGGCAGCGCGTTCCAGTCCAATGTCGATGAATGCCGATTGCATACCGGGCAAAACCCTAACGACCCTGCCGAGGTAAATGTTGCCCGCCAGTCCGCGCATGAGCGTACGCTCGACGTGCAGTTCTTGCACCACGCCTTGCTGAATCAGAGCGATACGCGTTTCTTGCGGCGTGATGTTGACCAGGATATCTTCTTTCATAATATTATGATTCCCGCTTTGTGCAGTAATTGCGCTGTTTCGTGCAAGGGCAAACCCATGATACTGGAATAGCTTCCGGAAATGTGCTTGATGAAAACGGCCGCCATTCCCTGAATGCCGTAGCCGCCGGCCTTGTCATAGGGTTCTTGGGTTGCACAATAGTTTTTTATCATATCGTCGGTCAGGGGAGCAAAGCTTACTTCCGACACTTGCAGCGCCTGCAGAAGTTGATCGTGGTGTTGTATGGCAACGGCGGTCAACACCTGATGTGTGCGACCTGACAGTGACTGAAGCATCGCAATAGCTTCTTTTGTGTCGGCAGGTTTGCCGAATATTTTGTTGTCAAGCACAACCGTGGTATCTGCTGCAAGAACGGGCAAAGGCGGAAGCTGACGGGCGTGCATCATTCGATGACCCGTGGCCGCTTTTTCATAAGCGATTCTGACCACATAATCATGAGGCAATTCTCCAGGGCGAACTGCTTCATCGACATCGGGACCACGCGGTTCCTTGCTGCGCAAGAGTAGCAAGCCGAATTCAATGCCGATTTGCGCCAATAACTCTCGTCGACGTGGACTTTGCGAGACGAGATAAATTTGCGGCCCTGAATTTTTCATGACTAGATTCGGTGATAGGGATGGTTTTGCGTGATGGTCCAGGCGCGGTAGAGTTGTTCTGCGAGCAGCACGCGCACCATGCCATGCGGCAGCGTCAGACTGGAAATGCGGATGAGTTCCTCCGCCGAGGCTTTGAAGGCAGCATCCAGCCCATCTGCTCCACCGATGACAAACGCGACATCACGCCCGTCTTGCTGCCACTGGGTGAGCTTGTGCGAAAGTGCCATCGTGGTCAAATCCTTGCCTCGCTCGTCGAGTGCCACGATGCGCACACCTTTGGGCAGTGCAGCCGCAATCCGCTCCGATTCGCGTTGCATGGCCGCTTCGGGCGGCATGCCACCTGCACGATCAATTGCGCGGATTTCCTTGAGCACGATTCGGCACTCAGGGGGCATGCGCTTGACATACTCGCTGAATCCGCTCTCAACCCAGGGGGGCATTTTTTGACCGACGGCGAGGATGACAAGTTGCATGATGCGTTATTTTGCAGTTTTCTTTGTCGCGCTTGTTTTTTTCGCTGCGGTTTTTTTGGCCGCTGTTTTCTTGGGGGCTGCCTTCTTTGCAGCCGTTTTCTTTGCGGCTACCTTTTTAGGCGCGGTTTTTTTGGCAGCGACGGTCTTGGTTGCTGTTTTGCTGGCCGTTACTTTTTTCGCTGGTGCTTTCTTGGCCTTCGTCGACGTGGTAGCCGTTTTGGATGCCGTTTTGCTTGGCGCAGATTTTTTCGTGGTCTTGGCTGCGGCTTTGCTCATTGCGACAGGCGCGGCTTTCTTGGCTGGCGTGCGCTTGGGTTCCTTGAGGCTGACGGGTTTGTCACCCCAGATTTCTTCCAGTTGATAATAGGCGCGAATCGTCGGCTGCATGATGTGCACGACCATGTCCCCCAGGTCTACCAACACCCATTCACCGGTGTTTTCTCCTTCCATGCTGACAATCGTGCCGCCTGCTTGTTTCACCTTGTCGCGGACGGACGCCGCCAAAGCCTTGGTTTGACGGTTCGATGTGCCGGATGCAATCGCAATGCGATCGAACATGCTGGTCAGGTGGGTGGTGTCGAAGAGCCGGATGTCTTGAGCCTTCACGTCTTCCAGTGCGTCAACGACGATTTTTTGCAGTTTCTTGATGTCCATTTAGTCCTTGTAGAGATGAAATTGTTCGATATAGTCTAGCACCACAGGTGGGATTTGCGTGACGAGTCTTTCGCCACGTTTCAGCATCGGGCGAAGATCGGTTGCCGAGATATCGACCGCCAGATCATGACCGATGAAAGTCAACCCATGAGGGGTGGCGCGGATTTTTTCCAACGTGCCGCTTCGGCGGGAAAACGCATCTGCCACGGCGGGTGGCAAGTGCGTGGTATCCAGTGCATAGCCAGGGCGAGTGGCGACGCACAGGTGAGCGTAGTCGAAAAGGGCTTGCCAGTCTTTCCAGGTGTCGAACTGTTGCAACTGATCAGCCCCCATCAGAAAAACAAGTGATGTCTTGGGCCCCATCGCTTCGCGGAGCTGGCGCAAAGTGTCGATCGTGTAAGTCGGCCCTGATCGATCGATTTCCTGGCGATCAATGACGATGGGGAGTCCGCATGCGTCAAAGGCACGGCGAACCATTTCGATGCGGTGTTCAGCCGGCGCAAGGCGGCTGTCTTTTTGCCAGGGTTTGCCCGTGGGGATGACACGCAACTCGTCCGGCTTCAGATGTTTGACGTAGTAGGCGGCGAGTGCGAGATGGCCATTGTGTATCGGATCGAAGGTGCCGCCGAGAATGGCTACGCAGCGCGTCATGTGCAAATGTCAGTCCTGGTGTGGTTTGAGCGCGCGCCAACCGATATCGCGACGATATTGGGCGCCCTCAAAGTGAATTTTGTCGACGGTTTCGTAGGCTACTTTTTGTACCATCTTCATCGTGTCCGCGAGTCCCACCACGCACAGGACACGACCGCCGGAGGTCAGCAATTTGCCATCCTTGAGCGTTGTGCCGGCATGGAAAGTAATGCAGTCCGATGTTTCCGGCGCGATGCCGGTGATGAGGTCGCCTTTTCGGGGCTCTTCCGGATAATTGGCAGCTGCCATGACGACGCCCAAGGCCGTGCGACGATCCCATTGAAGTTCGAGCTTGTCGAGGGTGCCGTTGACGGCGTGCTCCATCACGCTGAATAGATCAGATTTGAGGCGCGCCATGATCGGTTGGGTTTCGGGATCGCCCATGCGGCAATTGAATTCGAGCGTTTTGGGATTGCCTGCGGCATCGATCATCACGCCGGCATACAGGAACCCCGTATAGGGGAGGCCTTCTTTCGCCATGCCTTGCACGGTGGGGGTGATGATTTCGCGCATGATGCGCGCATGGATTTCCGGCGTGACGACCGGCGCAGGAGAATACGCTCCCATGCCGCCAGTGTTGGGACCTCGATCCTGATCTTTCAGGCGCTTGTGATCCTGACTGGTGGCGAGTGGCAGGATGTTTTTGCCGTCGACCATCACGATGAAACTGGCTTCTTCGCCTTCGAGGAATTCTTCAATCACCACACGCGCACCGGCGTCGCCCAGCTTGTTATCGGACAGCATCATGTCGATGGCGGCATGCGCTTCGTCTTCGGTGACGGCGACGACGACGCCTTTTCCTGCCGCCAGTCCGTCGGCCTTGATGACGATCGGCGCGCCCTCTTTGCGTACGTAGTCATGTGCTGCGACGGCATCGGAGAAAGTTTGATAGCGCGCGGTCGGAATGCCGTGGCGTTGCATGAACGCTTTGGCGAAATCCTTGGAGCTTTCGAGCTGTGCCGCTTCTTTCGTCGGGCCGAAAATGCGCAAGCCTTTGGCGCGAAAAACGTTGACGATGCCGGCCGCCAGCGGTGCTTCAGGGCCGACGATGGTCAGGGCGATATTTTCGTTTTGAGCGAATTCTGCCAGGGCTTGCGGGTCGCTGATCGCCAGATTCGTCATGCGCGAATCCAGTGACGTGCCGCCATTGCCCGGTGCGACGAAAACTTTTTGGACACGTTCGGATTGCGCGATTTTCCAGGCAAGCGCATGTTCGCGTCCGCCGGAGCCGACGATCAGAATTCGGGTGAGATAGCGATGAGAGGAAGTCACTGAAGTCACAATAGGCGATCGGGAAAAGAGGGGTTAATTTTCGATGCTGGCATTCGTATAAACTTCCTGCACATCGTCGATATTTTCCAGTGCATCCAGCAGTTTTTGCATCTTGAGGGCCTCGTCGCCGTCGAACTCGGTTTCATTGTCGGGGCGCATGATGATTTCCGCCATTTCCGGTTTGAATCCCGCCTTTTCCAATGCGTCTTTGACTTTCGAGAAATCGATCGGTGGGCACAATACCTCGATACCGCCATCGTCGTCTGTGATGACATCTTCAGCGCCGGCTTCCAGGGCCGCTTCCATGAGGCTGTCTTCATCGGTGCCCGGCGCGAAATACAGTTGACCGCAATGTTTGAACATAAACGCGACGGATCCTTCCGTGCCCATGTTGCCGCCGAATTTGGAAAAGGCATGGCGGACATCGGCCACGGTGCGGACACGATTGTCGGTCAGGCAGTCCACGATGATGGCCGCGCCATTGATGCCGTAACCTTCATAACGCACTTCTTCGTAGTTGGCGCCTTCCAGTCCGCCGGTTCCGCGCGCAATCGCACGCTGGACATTGTCCTTGGGCATGTTGGCTTCGGCCGCCTTTTCCATGGCGAGTCGCAGCCGCGGGTTGGCGTTCGGGTCGCCTCCGCCCATTCTGGCGGCAACGGTGATTTCTTTGATGACGCGCGTCCAGACTTTGCCGCGCTTGGCATCGGTTGCCGCTTTTTTATGCTTGATATTGGCCCATTTACTGTGTCCTGCCATGATATTCTTTCCGTTAAGAGTGACTATAATCGGTTGGCGATTTTAACATAGAGGCATCGTGACAAATCGATCCGTCGCGACGAGATCGGTATCATGGTCCCGCTTTTTTGAAGGAAACGCGATGGAACCCGTTCGTGGACCGGCCAATGATCATTTCATGCACACGGAAGGAGATGCGCTGCGTTTTCCGCGTTTGCTGGCCGATATCGGCGGCACCAATGTGCGTTTTGCGCTGGAGCAGGAGAATGGACGCATTGAAGCGGTGATGGTCCGACCGATCATCTCCTTTCAATCCATCAGCCACGCCATCGCGTCCTATCTTGATCAGCCTCAAGCGATTGCGGCCGGTGCCAAAGCGGTGCGCCTGGCAGGGTTTGCTATTGCCAATCCGATTGACGGAGATGCCGTGAAGATGACCAACGCGGACTGGTCTTTTTCGATTGAAGCCATCCGACAGCAATTCGGTTTTGAAAAATTGCTGATGCTGAACGATTTCACGGCGCTGGCCATGGCGGTTCCCCGGCTGGCACCGCATCACATTCGCCAAGTTGGCGGGGGAAAATCCCACCCTGAGGGAGTGATCGCTGTGATTGGCCCAGGTACCGGTTTAGGCGTTTCGGGCTTGATTCGGTCGGACAAGGCATGGCTTCCGCTTGCCGGGGAGGGGGGGCATGTGAGTCTGGCGCCCGCCAATGAGCGGGAAGTCGAGATTCTGCGTTTCGCCTGGCGTGATCATCCGCACGTGTCGGCGGAACGTTTACTGTCCGGCATGGGCATCGAGCTGATGTATCGCGCCGTGGCAGAAGGGGCCAGCGTGACGGCAGAAAACATCGCCACGCCGGAAATTGCGCGGCGTGCCTTAACGCGAACTTGCCCTGTCTGTGATGAAACGATCGAACGGTTTTGCGAGATGCTTGGAACCGTCGCCGGAAATCTGGCGCTGACGCTGGGGGCCAAAGGCGGGGTTTACATCGGGGGCGGAATTGTTCCGCGTCTCGGCGAGCGTTTCGATCGTTCCGGTTTTCGTCAGCGTTTTGAAGCGAAGGGACGATTTAGCGCCTACCTGGCCGCGATCCCCACGTTTGTTATTACGGCGGAGACGCCCGCTTTTCAGGGCGTTTCAGCGATCCTGGGGCAAGCGTGATTTAGCCTTTTTCGTTCAACCCTCTGGGCAAAGGGAAGGCCGTGTTTTCCATCACGCCATCCATCAACTCAACTGCGTCCAGCCCCAAGGTTTTCAATCGCGCGATAACTTCTTGAACCAGTACTTCCGGCGCGGAGGCGCCAGCCGTGACACCGACACGGTTTTTTCCTGCAAGCCAGAGCGGATCAACTTGCGCTGCGTTATCCACCATGCGTGCAAAGGCGCCCATTTTCTCGGCGACTTCTCGCAGGCGATTGGAATTGGAACTGTTGGGACTGCCGACAACGATGACCATGTCCACCTGTGAAGCCAAGGCCTTGACGGCTTGCTGGCGGTTGGTGGTGGCGTAGCAGATATCGGCCCTTTTGGGCTCGACGATATTGGGGAAACGTCGTTTCAACGCGTCGATGATGTCGAGCGAATCATCAATCGAGAGTGTCGTTTGCGTGACGTATGCAAGGTTGTCGGGATCCCTGGCTTGCAAGGCGTTCACCTCTGCCGGGGTTTGAACCAGATGCATGCCGAAGGGAGCGTCCGCCTCGATTTGCCCCATCGTCCCTTCCACTTCCGGGTGGCCCCGGTGACCGATCATGATGATGTCGCGCCCTTCTCGGTGCAGGTGCGCGACTTCCATGTGCACTTTCGTGACTAGGGGGCAGGTGGCATCGAAAACACGAAGTTGGCGCGCTTCGGCTTCCGCGCGGACGGCTTTCGAGACGCCATGCGCGGAAAAAATGAGTGTGCTGCCAGAGGGGACGTCGTCCAGTTCATCGACAAAAATGGCCCCTTTTTGGCGCAGGCTGTTGACGACATAGGTGTTGTGAACGATTTCGTGCCGCACATAGATGGGCGCGCCAAATTGCTCGAGGGCACGTTCAACGACTTCAATGGCGCGATGGACGCCAGCGCAAAATCCGCGCGGTTGCGCCAGCAGAATAGTCTTGTCCATTTGCTTTTTGATAACGATAATGATGAAATTGCAGGCGGCATTTTAATCCATCTTCCACTTTTTCATATAAACGAGAGCACGATATGGCGATATCGGATTGGCCTGAAGCGCAACGTCCACGGGAAAGACTCATCAAGCATGGCGCGCAAGCCTTGTCGGATGCCGAGTTGTTGGCCATCTTTCTTCGGGTGGGGGTGAAGGGCAAGTCGGCGGTGGATTTAGGCCGGGAAATGCTGGCGCATTTTGGCTCGCTCAACGGGCTTTTTTCATCTGGACTACCAGCTTTTTCTGCGCTCAATGGTTTAGGGGAGGCCAAATACGCGCAATTGCAGGCCACGCTGGAATTGGCTCGGCGTTCGCTGAAAGAAGAATTGCAGAATGGGCCGGTCTTGACGTCGCCGAATGTCGTCAGGGAGTATCTTCAGCTTTTTTTGGGGTATAAGTCCTACGAATCATTTGCCGTGCTTTTTCTGGATGTGCGCAACCGGCTGATTACGGCAGCGGAAATGTTTCGGGGAACGCTCACGCAAACCAGTGTTTATCCGCGTGAAATCGTCAAGGCGGCGCTGGCGCACAATGCCGCCAGCGTCATCCTCGCACACAATCATCCGTCGGGTATTCCGGAACCCAGTGCCGCAGATCGCTCGCTGACGCAAGCCTTGAAACAGGCCTTGGCGCTCGTGGATGTACGCGTGCTGGATCATGTCGTGGTGGCTGGGACGCAGTGGTATTCGTTCGCGGAGAAAGGACTGGTCTGAAGGTGGGCGACGTTTGGGAGAACCCGGGGGGTATTTCTTGCCGCCGATGATGAATATCAGCTAAAATGTCGGACTTAGCTTTGTGCAAGTCCGTTTGCTGAGACATTTTCCTCTTTCTGATCAAGGTCTTGCGCGCATTACCCCATTCTTATTTTTTGGACGATTTACATGGCAACCGTTGAAACGCTGGGCAAGCTCGAACGTCGCATCACCATCAACATTCCCCGCGACGAAGTAAAAACCGAAGTGGACAAGCGACTCAAGGTCCGCGCGCGCACCGCGAAGGCAGCAGGATTTCGCCCTGGCAAAGTGCCGATGAAGATGATCGAGGCGCAGTATGGTCCTGAGACGACGGCGAGTGTGCTTCAGCAAAAAATTCATGAAATCTTCACCGCAAGCGCAAGAGAAAATAATCTCCGTGTCGCGGGCTATCCGAGAGTCGAGGATAAGGCTGAGGGCGATACCGCAACGCATTTTACGTTTGACGCCTTCTTTGAAGTTTTCCCGGAGCTGGATCTGGGTGATCTTTCGGCCCTGGAAATCGAAAAGGCCAAGGTCGAGATTGACGGAAATGAGGTGGATTCCACCATCAACGTGATCCGCAAAGGGCGTGCCGAATTTCGAGTTCGGGGCGAGGTGGGACCGTACGGTGATGGCGGCAGCGATACTTCCGCACAAAATGGCGACAGGGTGACGCTGGATTTTGCTGGCACCATTGATGGCGTCGCTTTTGATGGCGGCACGTCGCGAGATTACGACTTTGTGCTGGGTGAGGGACAAATGTTGCCGGAGTTTGAGCAAGCCGCGCTGGGTATGCGCGCGGGGGAAGAAAAGACCTTCCCGATGACTTTCCCGGCGGACTATCACGGTAAAGACGTGGCAGGCAAAACCGCAGCATTTACCATCAAGGTGAGCAAGGTGGAGTGGCCGGATTTGCCGGAACTGGATGCCGAATTCATCAAATCGCTGGGGGTCGCCTCAGGAGAAGTCGATGCGTTGCGTGCGGAGATTCGCGATAATCTGGTTCGCGAATCCGACACCCGTATCAAGGCGCTTAACAAGAACAACGTTCTGGATGCTTTGACCAAAGCAGTCCAGTTTGATTTGCCGAAAGCCGTTCTCGATCAGGAACTCAATCAATTGCTTGAAATGGCTCACATGAATCTGTCCAAAATGGGCAAGGATCCCAAGACGGCGAATCTTCCCATGGAGATCTTTACGGCACAGGCAGAACGTCGTGCGCGCTTGGGCTTGATTTTGGGTGAGTTGATCGAAAAGAACGACCTCAAGGCAACGCCGGAACAAATTCGGGCACAAGTGGAACTGATGGCGAAGAGTTACCAGGATCCTAAGATGGTCATCGATTACTATTACAGCGACAAGAACCGCGTCGCTGAAGTGGAGTCGGTGGTGCTGGAAGACAACGTCGTAAACTTTGTTTTGAGCAAAGCCAAGGTGGTTGAGAAAGCCATGCCATTCAAGGAATTGATGGCGCAGCGGGTTTCTGGTTGATCAGCCAATCGACAACGAAACATTCTTCAAAGGAACAGGCCATGACCTTCCGGAATGACAAATCTGCCCTGGATACCGAGATGATCGGCATGATCCCGATGGTGATCGAGCAAAGCGGACGTGGTGAGCGGGCGTTTGATATCTATTCGCGGTTGTTGAAGGAGCGGGTGATCTTTCTGGTTGGTCCGGTCAACGATCACACCGCCAACCTGATCGTGGCGCAATTGCTTTTCCTGGAGAGCGAAAATCCGGACAAGGACATTTCTCTCTACATTAATTCGCCGGGTGGTTCGGTGTCGGCCGGTATGGCGATTTACGACACCATGCAATTCATCAAGCCGGAAGTCTCGACCCTGTGCACGGGCATGGCCGCCTCCATGGGCGCGTTTTTGCTGGCCGCAGGCGCCAAGGGCAAACGCTTTTCCTTGCCGAACTCGCGCATCATGATTCATCAGCCGTCTGGCGGGGCGCAGGGCCAAGCCAGCGACATCGAAATCCAAGCCCGCGAAATCCTTTACTTGCGCGAACGTTTGAACGGCATTTTGGCAGAGAAAACAGGCCAGACTGTCGAACAAATTGCACGAGACACGGAACGCGACAACTTCATGTCAGCAGACGAAGCGGTGAACTATGGCCTGATCGACAAGGTCTTGGTTTCTCGCGCCTAGTCCGGCTTTACTATTGATGTCACGCAGAATCTGTGTTGTTCTGGTGATATGTTGCTGACGTGATAGATGGGGTTGTGTTATTGTTTGATTGCAAGTGCGCAACTGTGCTTGCTGATACAACCCCTTTTCACAACGATACTGCACAATGGCTGAAAAAAAATCTTCCAGCGGCGAGAAGCTTCTGTATTGCTCGTTTTGCGGCAAAAGTCAGCATGAAGTCAAAAAGCTGATTGCTGGCCCTTCTGTATTCATCTGCGATGAATGCATTAACCTGTGCAATGACATTATTCGCGACGAGACGGGGAACGCCCAATCTCTCAAGGATGCCAAGTCGGAATTGCCGACGCCCCATGAAATTTGTGCCTTGCTGGACCAATATGTTATTGGTCAGAATAAGGCCAAGCGTATTTTGTCTGTGGCGGTGTACAACCACTACAAACGCTTGCGCCATCAGGGTAACAAGGACGAGGTGGAGCTCTCCAAGAGCAACATCTTGCTGGTCGGTCCGACGGGTTCGGGCAAGACTTTGCTGGCGCAAACGATGGCGCGCATGTTGAACGTGCCGTTCGTGATTGCTGATGCGACCACGCTGACGGAAGCGGGGTATGTGGGCGAGGACGTCGAAAACATCATCCAAAAGTTGCTTCAGAATTGCAATTACGATGTGGAGAAGGCGCAGCGCGGCATCGTCTACATTGACGAAATCGACAAGATTTCCCGCAAGTCGGACAATCCGTCGATTACGCGTGACGTATCCGGAGAAGGCGTCCAGCAAGCGCTGTTGAAACTGATCGAAGGCACCATGGCGGCGGTGCCACCGCAGGGCGGACGCAAGCATCCGAACCAGGACTTCGTGCAGGTGGATACCACGAACATCATGTTCATTTGCGGCGGCGCGTTTGATGGATTGGTCAAAATCATCGCGAATCGCTCGGACAAGAGCGGCATTGGTTTTTCGGCTTCCGTGAAAAGCCAGGCTGAGAAAGAAGCGAATGAACTGCTGACGAATGTGGAGCCAGAAGATTTGATCAAATTCGGGCTCATTCCGGAGCTGGTCGGACGTTTGCCTGTCGTGGCAACGCTCAATGATTTGACGGAAGAGGCCTTGATTCAGATTTTGCTGGAACCGAAGAATGCCTTGATCAAGCAATACGCCAAACTGCTGGGGATGGAAGGGGCGGAGCTCGATATTCGTCCGGCAGCCCTCCAGGCGATTGCACAAAAGGCACTGGCGCGTAAAACCGGCGCCCGTGGCTTGCGTTCCATCCTTGAAAATATCCTGCTGGATGTGATGTACGATTTGCCCACCGAACAAAACGTGACCAAAGTTGTGATCGATGAAAATACGATTACGAATGGGGTCAAGCCATTGCTGATCTATCAAGAACAACCAAACCAGCAAAAAGCAGCAAGCTAGTTGATTTTCCTTCGGTGTCACTTGCGTTGCTAATGAGCAATGTCATGCCTTCTTTCTGTTTTTCGCTATAAAATGCCCCTGAATTGGGTTTCAAAACACTTTTTTTGCATTTTTTTGAAATTTTTTACGCAAAACCTTGTTTTTTGGCTTTTTGGGCCAACCTTATCGTAAGTTAGAACATTTCAAATGAGGGTTTGCCATGACGACTACACCGCTTTCTGAACAATCCAGGCTGTCGCTCTTGCCTTTGCGCGATGTTGTTGTCTTTCCGCATATGGTGATACCGCTTTTCGTCGGTCGTCCGCGTTCGATCAAGGCGCTGGAACTGGCAATGGAGAACGGCAAGACCATCATGCTGGCGGCGCAAAAGGCAGCCGCCAAGGATGAGCCTGCTGCAAATGATATCTACAGGATTGGCTGTGTCGCCAATATCCTGCAGATGCTGAAGCTTCCCGATGGTACTGTGAAGGTTCTGGTGGAGGGGGTCAAGCGCGCGCAGCTGGTGAATATCGACGATGAAGAAACTCATTTTATGGCGGATATCGCCCTAGTCGAATCGACCGTCGAAAATGAATCGGAAATCGAGGCAATGCGTCGTGCGATCATCCAGCAATTCGACCAGTACGTGAAACTAAACAAGAAGGTGCCGCCGGAAATTCTCAGTTCCTTGGCTGACATTGACGATGTGGGTCGCCTGGCAGACACCGTCGCCGCGCATTTGCCGCTGAAGCTGGAGCAAAAGCAAAATGTGCTGGAGGCGTTCGACGTTGAGAAGCGTCTTGAGAGTTTGCTCGCCTACATTGAAGGCGAACTCGACATCATGCAAGTCGAGAAGCGCATTCGTGGTCGTGTCAAGCGCCAGATGGAAAAATCGCAGCGCGAATATTATCTGAACGAGCAAGTCAAGGCGATTCAGAAAGAGCTTGGCGAAGGCGAAGAAGGTTCGGATTTCGACGAATTTGAAAAGCGCATCAAAGCAGCGAAGATGCCGAAAGAGGCGCGCGATAAAGCGCAAAGCGAACTCAAGAAGCTCAAGATGATGTCGCCGATGTCGGCGGAAGCAACAGTCGTGCGCAACTATATTGAAACGCTGACCAATCTGCCGTGGAAGAAAAAATCCAAGGTCAACAACGATCTGGTGTTCGCCGAAAAGGTGCTGGAAGAAGATCACCATGCGCTCGACAAGATCAAGGAACGGATTCTCGAATACCTCGCTGTGCAGCAGCGCGTCGACAAGGTCAAGGCGCCGATTCTGTGCTTCGTGGGGCCGCCGGGCGTCGGCAAGACCTCGCTCGGACAATCGATCGCCCGTGCGACCAACCGCAAGTTTGTGCGCATGGCGTTAGGTGGCATGCGTGATGAAGCCGAAATTCGTGGCCATCGTCGCACGTACATTGGCTCCATGCCGGGCAAGATTCTCCAGAGTCTTTCCAAAATTGGGGTGCGGAATCCCTTGTTCCTGCTGGACGAGGTGGACAAGATCGGTGCGGATTTCCGCGGCGATCCGTCGGCGGCCTTGCTGGAAGTGCTGGATCCGGAACAAAACCATACCTTCTCCGATCACTATGTCGAAGTGGATTTCGACTTGTCGGATGTAATGTTTATCGCGACGTCAAACTCACTGAACATCCCTGCGCCCTTGCTCGATCGGATGGAAGTCATTCGTCTTGCGGGATATACCGAAGACGAAAAGACCAACATTGCGCAGAAATATCTGTTGCCGAAGCAGATCAAAAACAATGGTTTGAAAAAAGGCGAGATCAACATCACCGAGGCGGCGATTCGCGACATCGTGCGCTATTACACGCGCGAAGCGGGTGTGCGCGCGCTGGAACGGGAAATTTCCAAGATTTGCCGCAAGGTCGTGAAAATGAACTTGCTCAAGAAGCAGGACAAGAAGGTCACGGTATCCCCAAAGACGCTCGACAAATACTTAGGTGTGCGCCAGTTTGACTATGGCGTGGCCGAGAAAGAAAATCAGGTTGGTCAGGTAGTGGGGCTCGCTTGGACGGAGGTGGGCGGGGAGTTGCTGACCGTTGAGGCGACTGCCATGCCTGGCAAGGGCGGCGTGATCCGAACCGGAACGCTGGGTGAAGTGATGAAGGAATCGATTGAGGCGGCGCGCACTGTTGTGAGAAGTCGCGCGAAAAAACTCGGTATCAAGGACGATGTTTTTGAGAAGAGCGACATGCACGTTCACGTGCCGGAAGGTGCCACGCCGAAAGACGGTCCGTCAGCTGGCATTACGATGACGACAGCCTTGGTTTCTACCTTGACCGGCATTCCTGTGCGCGCAGATGTGGCCATGACGGGCGAAATCACGCTGCGAGGCGAAGTGTTGCCGATTGGCGGCCTGAAGGAAAAACTGCTTGCTGCTTTGCGTGGGGGTATCAAGACGGTTTTGATCCCGGAAGAAAACACCAAGGATCTGGTGGAGATTCCAGACAATGTGAAGAACAAGCTGGAGATCATTCCGGTGCGCTGGATCGACAAGGTGCTGGAAGTCGCACTGGAGCGTCAACCCGAGCCTTTACCTGATGTTTCTTCTACCAGCACGCCAGCGGCTGTGCAGGCGGATGCGGCGAAAGATGGTGGTGTTCGGGCGCACTAGAGATTGATGTTTTCTCCGATAATGAAAAACGCCTCTTCGCGAGGCGTTTTTTTACGTCGCAGGTTTCGTTATGCTTGTGCTGTGAGTCGGTTCAACAACATTCTTATGACAGGAATTAGTTCGCTGGCAGTTACGCCAATTGGTCCTGTTCCCCATTTAACCAACTCATCTGCGGCTGCGCCATGCAGCCAGGTTGCAGAAAGCGTTGTTTCTCTCGCTGCCAACCCTTGCGCGATTAGCCCGCCACAGATCCCGGCAAGGATATCCCCTGTGCCAGCGGTGGCCAGTGCCGGATTGCCGGTAGGGTTCACGTAAGTCATGCCATTGGGTTCGACGATGACACTGCCAGAACCTTTCAAAATCACTGTGGCGTTGAATGTGTTCGCGAGTTTGCGTGCCGCATCGATGCGATTCGCTTGAACTTCATTGCTCCCGGTGCCGAGTAGTCGCGCTGCTTCGAGTGGATGCGGCGTCATTAAGGTCGGTTCGCGACGGTTCCGGACGCGTTGTTGCAATCCCGGTTCTACAGCAATGAGATTCAAAGCATCGGCATCGAGCACAATGGGCTGGCGTACGGTCAACACTTTTGCAAGCAAGTCGTGCGCGCCGCGCGATTGTCCGAGACCGGGTCCGGCAACCAGCACGGCGGACGAGAGATCGAAATCGTCGGCGGAGCGGCACATCAATTCCGGTTGCATGCTATCGTAGGCAGGTGCGTTTTCCAGAAACACGCCATACACCCGTCCGCCACCGGCATGCAGGGCGGCGCGACTGGCGAGAATGACCGCGCCAGCCATGCCTTGTGCCCCACCCACAATTGCAACGTCGCCGTAGCTGCCTTTGTGCGAATCGTGTTGGCGTGGTTTCAGTGAAGCGGAAAACCGCTCAGGGTGATTCAGCAGGCAGCGTGGTTCGGGATAGTGTTGCCGGTCGATATCCAGCGGTGCGACAGTAACCTCGCCCGCAGCATCGCGCCCTTGCAGTGTGTAGAGACCGGGCTTGCCTGCGATGAAGGTGATGGTGTGCGTGGCGCGAATGGCGATGCCTCCCTCGCCACCAACGATGGCGCCGGTATCCACATCGAGTCCGCTGGGGGCATCCAGCGCCAGGGTGGGGCAACGCAGCGCATTGACGTCTTCGACGATGCGTCGCAGATCGCCCGCAATGGGTTGGGTCAGACCGATGCCGAAAAGGCCGTCAATGACGAGGTCCCACGAAGTGGTGCCGATGACCGATAGAGAGGCTTCAAGCGACGACGTATCGCGGAATCGCGCCGGGCTGCGGTGAGCGAGATGCAAGGCTGCTTTCGCGTCTTCAGGCTGTTTTTCTGGCTGGGCGTAAGAGAGAACAGAGACCTTGGCGCCAGCATGGGCGAGGTGGGCCGCCACCTCAAAGGCATCGCCGCCATTGTTGCCCGGGCCAGCCAAAACCAGCACGGAAGCTGGTTGTTTGTGATCTGACAACAGTTTCAAGGCCCACTCTGCTGCAGCTTTTCCGGCCCGTTCCATCAAGGTCCGGGGCGGGAGGGCTACCATTGCAGATTGCTCGATGGCGCGGGTTTCGGCAATGGTATACAAGGCGACCATGGTATTTCCTTTATGACAAGGTAAAAGGGCTTCTCCGGAATGGAAATATTTGTTCTATTCGAGTACAATAGCGCGTTCTTGAATTTTGTTTCAAGAGTAAACAATTAACAAATCGCGATTCCGGTCAAAAAGGGTGCTCGAGAAAGAGAGTGCGAACCGGTTTCAAGACCTAACCCTGGAGTAAATTATGTCCGTTACCATGCGTGAAATGCTGGAGGCCGGTATTCATTTCGGTCACCAAACCCGTTTCTGGAATCCCAAGATGGCCCCGTTTATCTTCGGCCATCGCAATCGCATCCATATCGTCAATCTGGAAAAAACCCTGGCCATGTACCAGGAGGCGATGAAGTTCATCCGTCAACTGTCTTCCAACCGCGGCACCATCCTGATGGTGGGCACCAAGCGCCAGGCGCGCGATATCATCGCCGCTGAAGCCAAGCGCGCAGGCGTGCCGTATGTCGATCAACGCTGGCTGGGTGGCATGCTGACCAACTACAAGACCATCAAGACCTCGATCAAGCGTCTGAAAGACATGGAAGCTGCGATGCAAGACGGCACCGTCGAGAAGATGAGCAAGAAAGAAGGGCTGATGTTCACGCGCGAAATGGCCAAGCTGGAGAAATCCATCGGTGGCATCAAGGATATGGGCGGTGTGCCTGACGCAATTTTTGTGGTCGACGTGGGTTACCACAAAGGCGCGATTACCGAAGCTGCGAAGCTGGGTATCCCGGTCATTGCTGTGGTCGACACGAACCATTCGCCAGAAGGCATTGATTACGTCATTCCGGGCAACGACGACTCGTCCAAGGCCATCACGTTGTATGCACGCGGCGTGGCTGACGCGATCCTTGAAGGTCGTGCGAACGCGATGCAGGATGTGATCGAAACGATCAAGGGGGGCGACGATTACGTCGAAGTCAGCGAGAAATAATCGCGAGCAGTTTTGAGTTTGAAACAGGGTGGCAAGTCCGCCCTGTTTTTTAAGTAAGCGTAAAGGTTGCGGGACAACGTTAAGCGGAGCACCACGCTGTCCTCAACATCAGGTTGGTTCGGGCGCCGATTGCAGGCGCTCATAGACTCAGGAGAACAAGATGGCGGCAATTACCGCAGCAATGGTAGGTGAACTGCGCGCAAAGACCGATGCGCCGATGATGGAATGCAAAAAAGCGTTGACGGAAGCTGATGGCGATATGGCCAGGGCGGAAGAAATCCTGCGCGTGAAGCTAGGCAGCAAGGCGTCCAAGGCGTCGTCGCGCGTCACGGCAGAAGGCGTGATCGCGGCCTACATCTCTGGCGGCACGGGTGCACTGCTGGAAATTAACTGCGAAACCGATTTCGTATCGAAGAATGACGATTTCCTCGCGTTTGCGAATACTTGCGCGAAGATGATTGCGGAAAAGAACCCGGCTGACGTGGCCGCTTTGTCCGCATTGCCGATGGATGGCAAGACGGTCGAAGAAGTGCGCGCGGCATTGATCGGCAAAATTGGTGAAAACATGTCCTTGCGCCGTTTTGCGCGTTTTCAGACGGGTGCCAAACTGGCTTCTTATCTGCATGGCACCCGCATTGGAGTAATGGTGGAGTTCGAGGCTTCGGACGAGCAGGTTGGCAAGGATGTGGCCATGCATATTGCCGCGATGAAGCCGGTTTCGCTATCATCGGATGGTGTTCCTGCAGAGTTGATCGAGCGCGAGCGTTCGATTGCTGCACAAAAGGCGGCTGAAGATGCAGCGAAGGCGGTCGCGGAAGGCAAGAAGCCGCAACCGGCTGAAATCGTTGCCAAGCGCGTGGATGGTTCCGTGCAGAAGTATCTGAAAGAAGTATCTTTGCTAAATCAGGCTTTTGTGAAGAACGACAAACAGTCCGTTGAGCAGATGCTGAAAGCCGCTGGCGCAAACGTGAAATCGTTTGTGATGTATGTGGTTGGAGAGGGTATCGAGAAGCGTCAGGATGACTTTGCGGCAGAAGTGGCCGCACAAGTCGCTGCAGCGAAGCAAGCGTAATTAAAAACGGGCCAAGTGGCCCGTTTTTAATAGCAGACTGTATGCCAGTGGCGCGGGTAGAACTGTCCACATATACAAACAGTTTGAAGAAAAACTGGATTCGCAGCGTGGTTATGTTGCACAATGCAATAATGGCAAGCGATTTCAGACAAAGGTGATGCAGGGATAACTGAATTCTTATAGGGAAACGGATCATGACAAAACCTGTCTACAAGCGCATTCTCCTCAAACTCTCTGGTGAAGCCTTGATGGGAACGGATCAGTACGGGATCAATCGTTCGGCCATCGAGCGCATGGTGACCGATGTGGCTGAGGTGGCCAATATGGGCATCGAGGTCGCGATTGTGATCGGTGGCGGCAACATTTTTCGAGGCGTTGCACCCGGTGCGCAAGGGATGGATCGCGCGACGGCTGACTACATGGGCATGTTGGCGACGGTGATGAACTCACTGGCTTTGGCTGATGCGATGCGTCAGAAGCAGTTGACGGCGCGCGTGATGTCGGCCATCAAGGTGGAGCAAGTCATTGAACCCTATGTTCGACCGAAGGCGCTGCAGTATCTGGAAGAAGGCAAGATCGTCATTTTCGCCGCAGGAACAGGCAATCCGTTTTTTACGACCGACACCGCTGCCGCATTGCGGGGTTCAGAAATTGGTGCCGAAATCGTGTTGAAGGCAACCAAGGTCGATGGCGTTTATTCGGCCGATCCGATGAAAGACCCTACTGCCACACGCTATTCGTCGATTTCTTTCGATGAAGCCTTGGGTAAGCATCTCGACGTAATGGATGCCACAGCGTTTGCTTTGTGTCGTGATCAAAAAATGCCAGTGAAAGTATTTTCCATCACCAAGCCCGGTGCGCTCAAGCGCGTTGTGCTGGGCGAAGATGAAGGCACGCTGGTTTACGTTTAACGCGAAAATCCTTTTTCGTGCGCATGAGACAAGTTTTTTGTACATAACGTTTAAACATTGATACTGGAGAGCAGGATGAGTATCTCGGATTTGAAAAAAAATGCGCAGCAAAAAATGAACAAATCAATTGAGACGCTGAAGGGTGATCTCGCCAAGGTGCGCACGGGTCGTGCACACACCGGCATTCTCGACCACGTGATGGTGGATTATTACGGAAACCCAACACCCATCAATCAGGTCGCCAACGTCACGCTGATGGATGCGCGCACGATTGGCGTGCAACCGTGGGAAAAGAAAATGGCGGCAACGATCGAAAAAGCGATCCGGGATTCCGATCTGGGCTTGAATCCTGCCACCCAAGGGGACATGATTCGCGTGCCGACGCCTGCGCTGACCGAAGAGCGGCGCAAGGAAATGGTCAAGCTCGTCAAGGTTGAAGGGGAAGACGCAAAGATTGCGGTACGCAATATTCGTCGTGATGCCAATGAAGCCTTGAAAAAAATGGTCAAGGACAAGACGTGCTCTGAAGATGAGGAGCGCCGCGCGCAGGACGAGGTTCAGAAATTGACTGACAAATTTGTCTCCGATATCGACAAAATGGTTGTCGAAAAGGAGAAAGAGGTCATGACGGTTTGATGACTGAATTATTTTGGGGATACGCGACCTTATGACAGGCGCCAGTTCGACCCTGTCTGTGCCGATCTATTCGGATACACCTAGGCACATTGCCATCATTATGGATGGCAATGGGCGTTGGGCGACCAAGCGTTTTTTGCCACGGACAGCAGGTCACTTGAAGGGGCTGGATACGGTGCGCGATATGGTGAAGGCGTGCGCTGAAAGAGGCGTTGCGTTCTTGACCGTTTTTGCATTCAGTTCGGAAAACTGGCGTCGTCCACCTGATGAAGTATCGTTCCTGATGAGGCTTTTCAGAACGACGCTTGATCGTGAAGTGTCCAAACTTCATGCGAATGGCATTCGTCTGAAAGTGGTTGGCGATATCAGCCGTTTTGATGCGCCCTTACAAGAGATGATTGCTAATGCCGAACGCATGACTGCTGGAAATGATCGTTTGACGTTGACGATCTGTGCTAATTACGGCGGGCGCTGGGACGTTATGCAGGCGATGAACAAGATGTTAGGGGATCTGGCAGAGGCGGGGCATTTTACGGAAGAACATTTGACGCCGTATCTGTCGATGGCTTATGCTCCTGAACCGGATCTTTTTATTCGTACGGGCGGTGAAAAACGCGTTTCGAATTTTTTGTTATGGCAACTCGCTTATACCGAGTTGTATTTCACCGATACGTATTGGCCGGATTTTGACGCGATAGCACTGGACGCAGCCATTTCTTCTTATCGTCAACGAGAGCGACGCTTTGGGCGAACCAGCGAACAACTGATAACAACATAAAAAGACAATGCTGAAAACGCGCGTTATTACCTCGATAGTTTTATTCGGTGCCTTGGTGGGTTTGCTGTTTTCCGGATACCACTTGGCTTTCGAGGTGGTGCTGACAGCCTTCTTCGCTGCGGCGTCTTGGGAATGTTTCCGTTTGTTTGGCGTTTCGCACCCGATAGTGAGCGCCATAGCCTGGTCGGTAACTTTCCCCATCGTTATTTACCTAGCGGATTTTTCCAGGCTAATCTGGTTGTTAGCCCTGTGTGTGATGATGTGGGCGCTACGTTTTGCGCCGACGCTGAAAATAGGCATCCCTCCGCTGGCGACTATCGGTAATCGTTTGCTCATGGGGATGTATGCGTTTGCATTGTTGGCATTTTTCATTGCGATGTATGCGCTTTATCGGCATTCTCCGCTCTTCCTGCTCTCGATCGTATCCATTATTTTCATTGCGGATATTGGCGCTTATGCATTTGGCAAGACATTTGGCAAGCGAAAGCTTGCGCCAAAAATCTCGCCCTCCAAGACTTGGGAAGGAGCGATAGGAGGGGGGGCCTCCGCCCTGGCGTTTTCGTGCATCCTTGCCATGATCCCGATGTTTCAGGATACGGTTATGGGCAAGTTCCAGATGAAACTGGGGTGGATAGGCTTGCTGGTTGTCATCACGCTTTTTGTTTCAAGCAGTGTTGTCGGCGATTTGTTTGAGTCACGTCTCAAACGCAGAGCGGGTGTAAAAGATAGTAGTAATCTCTTGCCAGGACACGGTGGTGTGCTGGACAGGATTGATGCGCTGTTGCCAGTCTTGCCACTCGCCTCTCTACTTGACCTTTTGATGTAGAGTGAGGCGTTACGCGTATCCAATTGATCCCTGCCTAAATCTTTCATGCAGCGTATTACCATTCTTGGCTCAACGGGTTCGATCGGTGTCTCTACACTGGATGTCTTGTCGCGTCATCCGGATCGTTATGTTGTTTATGCCTTGACCGCGCATGATAATGTCGAAGCATTGGCAGCACAGTGCGAAAAATTCCATCCCCAGATTGCGGTTGTTGGCACGCCAGAGGCGGCGCAGTCTTTGCGTCGTCATTTGCGTCAGAAAGGGCTGAAAACCGAAGTCGAATACGGCAAGGCAGCCTTGTGCAAGGTGGCGAGCGCACCGGAATGCGATGCGGTCATGGCGGCGATTGTGGGGGGCGCCGGGTTGGAACCCACGCTGGCGGCCGCCCGCGCAGGCAAGAAAATTCTGTTGGCAAACAAGGAAGCGCTTGTGATGTCGGGGCAATTATTCATGGATGCCGTGACGAAGAACGGTGCCATGTTGTTGCCGATCGACAGTGAACACAATGCGATTTTCCAGTGTTTGCCGGATGCTTACCATCGCTCTCCTGGGCAGCATGGCGTTGCCAAGGTGATGTTGACGGCTTCTGGCGGACCATTTTTGACGCGGCCGACCGCGACACTGGATTTGGTGACACCGGAAGAGGCGGTGGCGCATCCGAAATGGGTAATGGGCCGCAAGATTTCGGTCGACTCCGCGACGATGATGAACAAGGGGTTGGAAGTCATTGAAGCGCACTGGTTGTTTGGTGTTTCCGTGAGCCAGATCGAAGTGGTGATTCATCCGCAAAGCATCATTCATTCGATGGTATCTTACGTCGACGGATCGGTGATTGCGCAATTGGGTCACCCGGATATGAGAACCCCGATTGCCCATGCGCTTGCTTATCCGGAGCGCATGGCTTCAGGCGTGCCCCCGCTGGATTTGACTCGGATGGGCAATCTGCAATTTGAAAAACCAGATTTTTTGCGTTTCCCGTGTTTGAAGCTGGCGTATGAGGCCATGAAAGCAGGGGGCGCGACGCCAGCTATTTTGAATGCGGCCAACGAGGTAGCTGTGCAGGCTTTTTTAGATAGAAGAATAGGATTCCGGATGATTGATTCGTTGATAGGTAGAGTGCTGGACCGAGTCGCCCCGGACAGCATGATTGTTGGTATTGACCATTTGTTAGAGCACGATCGTGCTGCGCGGGAAGCCGCGCGAGCGTTGATAAGCCGTTATTAACCTGTGCCCTTCGTTTAGCCCATGATTTTTTTTCAAACGCTCCTCGCCTTCTTTCTTGCAATCGGTTTGCTGGTTGTCGTACATGAGTTCGGCCACTATTTTGCGGCCCGTTTGTGCAACGTTAAAGTGCTCCGGTTTTCACTGGGCATGGGCAAGATTCTTTTTTCCCGGCGTTTTGGCAAGGATCAGACGGAATGGGCTGTTTCTTTGCTCCCCTTGGGGGGGTATGTCAAGCTGCTCGATTCGCGCGAAGTTGATATCAGTACGCTGCCGCCGGAAGACGCCAAACGCGAATTCAATAGTCAACCAGTCTGGAAGAGGATGCTGATTGTTGCGGCAGGTCCGTTTGCGAATTTTTTCTTGGCCATCCTTTTGTTGATGGGGGTGTACATGAATGGGGTTCCCGGTGCGACAACCCGCTTGCGCGCTGTCCCTGAAAATACCATTGCTTGGCAAGCGGGTTTGCGAGGCGGAGAACTGGTGACAAGCGTGAACGGAAAATCCGTTGTGATCTGGTCGGAGTTCAACTGGAGGATAGTTCAATCATCCGTCGAGAAATCGGCCATCCATATCGAGGTCTTGCGCAAGCCCGCTACTTCATCGGTTGACGAGAGATATACCGCAATCATTCCTCAGGAGCGTGTGTCGAGTACCAATATCGACAAGGATTTTTTACGCAAGCTCGGACTGGCGATGGCAAGGCCGCCGGCGCAAATTGGGAAAGTGGCGGCCGACGGTCCAGCCATGCGGGCGGGGTTGCAGGAAGGAGATGTGATCGTCTCGGTTAACGGCCAGCCAATGATTGATGGACTGGACTTTGTTGAATTTGTTCGACATTCGCCAGAGAAACAGCTGACCGTACGTTTTCTGCGGAACCAGGAGTCCAGGGAGGTATTGCTGACGCCCGAAGCGGAGGCGCTGAAGGATACGACGATCGGCAAGATCCGGGTAGAAGTTCCGTTGCGTCCCGAGATGACGATTTCACGCCATGCCTTTGGGGACGCCTTGCCCAAAGCAGTGGAAAGAACATGGGACACCTCCATTATCTCCCTGAAAATGCTGGGCAAAATAGTGATGGGTGAGGTTTCCTGGAAGAATATTTCGGGCCCGATTACGATCGCTGATTATGCAGGTCAAACGGCGCGTGTTGGCGCCATCAGTTATCTGGGATTTATTGCCTTCATCAGTATTAGCCTTGGCGTGATGAATTTGCTGCCTATTCCTGTTCTGGACGGGGGGCTTTTGCTGTATTATTCACTGGAACTTCTGACAGGGCGCTCGCTTTCCGAGCGTGCCGGAAAAATGGCACAACGTGCCGGACTGGCCATGCTGGCGGCATTGATGGTTATTGCAATTTTCAATGACATCGTTAGGCTGATTTTTTAGTCCTGACAGCGCTAGCGGGCTGATTGATAAAGAAACGATAGCATAATGAATTTGTCCTCCGTGAGCCTCTTTTCCACCGCCTTCCGCCGTCGTACCATCGCCACCGCAGTACTGGCCTTTTGTTCCGGGCAGGCATTAGCTGTGCAAGCTTTTACCGTAAAAGACATCCGCCTCGAAGGATTGCAACGTACCGAGGCAGGCACGGTATTTAGCTACCTTCCGGTGCGCGTTGGCGAGACATTCAATGATGAGAAAGGCACCGCTACTGTCAAGGCGCTGTATGCCACAGGATTTTTCAAGGATGTTCGCGTTGAACGGGAAGGAAACGTCCTAGTTGTCTTTGTCGAAGAACGGCCGGCTGTGACCAGTATCGAGTTTTCCGGGATGAAGGAATTCGATAAGGATTTCGTGCTGAAAGCGTTGAAGGACATTGGTTTGGCCGAAGGCCGGATTTTCGACAAATCGCTCGTCGAGCGCGCCGAGCAGGAGCTCAAGAAGCAGTATTTGTCACGCGGCTTGTACGGTGCGCAGTTTACGACAACCGTGACGCCGATGGAACGCAACCGCGTCGGAATCACGTTTGCTGTTGTGGAAGGGGATGCTGCGCGAATCAGGCAAATCAACTTTATTGGCAACCGGGTATTTTCCGATAAACAGTTAAGTCGTCAAATGAGTCTCACGACACCGGGGGTGATGACGTGGCTGTCGAAAACGGATCAATACTCGAAGCAGAAGCTGACGGCGGATATTGAGTCGCTTAAGTCCTACTACCAGAATAACGGGTACATTGAAGCTCAGATCGAATCCACGCAGGTTTCCATTACGCCGGACAAAAAAGACATCTACCTCACCATCAATATCAAGGAAGGTGACAAATTTTCCGTTTCGGATATCAAACTCGAAGGTCAGATGTTCGGTCAAGAGGCGGAAATCCAGAAACTCATTCTCTTGAAAAAGGGGGATGTGTATTCAGGCGAAAAAATGACGGAAACGACCAAGAAAATCGCCGATCACATGGGGAATTTTGGTTACGCCTTCGCCAACGTCAATCCCCATCCGGCGATTGATCGTGCCATGAAAGAAGTGGCTTTCACGATTTTTATTGATCCCGGCAAGCGTGTGTATGTGCGGCGCATCAACTTCTCGGGCAATGCCCAAACGCGTGATGAAGTGATGCGTCGTGAATTCCGGCAAATGGAAGGGGCGTGGTATGACAACGCGAAGATCAAGTTGTCGCGCGATCGGGTTGATCGAACGGGTTATTTCAGCGAGGTCAGCGTTGATACGCCCGAGGTGCCGGGCACCAATGATCAGGTGGATGTGAATGTCAAGGTGACGGAAAAGCCGACGGGGATGCTCACTCTAGGCGCGGGTTATTCGCAATCCGAGCAAATAATGCTGATGGCGTCCCTGCATCAGGAAAATTTTGCCGGCACGGGCAGCAATGCGGGTATTACAGTCAACACCAGTGAACGTTACCGAACGCTGGTGCTGACGCATACCAATCCGTATTTCACCGATGACGGGATCAGCCGCAGCATGGATTTGTATTTGCGTACGACCCGCCCGCCTCTATACAACGACTGGGATTACAAGGTGCAGACCATGGGAGCGGCCGTCAAGTTTGGTGTGCCCTTCACCGAAAAAGATAAAGTGTTTTTCGGTGTAGGGTATGAAAATACTAAAGTCACGACTTACGCCGAAAGTCCCAACAAGTATGAAGAGTTCGTTAGAGATTTTGGTGGTACCAATCCGGGAACGGCGACAGTCAATGCGATTCCCTTGACGGTGGGTTGGCAACGCGATACGCGAAACAGTGCGCTGGTGCCGAATCGCGGTCAGTTGACGCGCGCCAATTTTGAGATGTCACCGACCGCCGATCTCGAATACTACCGGGCCACTTTCCAGGAGCAGTATTTCTGGCCGGTGACCAATGTCGTAACTCTGGCCGTGAATGGCCAATTCGACTACGGCAAAGGGCTGAGCGGCAAGAAGTACCCCATTTTCAAGAATTATTATGCAGGGGGCATCGGTACCGTACGGGGATATGAAAGCAGTACCATCGGTGGGGTCGATGAGAATGACCAGGCCTTGGGTGGTAATCGCCGTCTTTTCGGTAATCTGGAATTGCAGTTCCCGTTGACGGTGGAAGGGAAGGATCGCACCTTGCGCTGGTTCACTTTCTTTGATGGCGGCACGGTCTGGGCAGAGGAAGACGAGATGAAGCTGTCCGATTTGCGATATTCCACTGGCGTGGGAATTACTTGGGAATCGCCGATCGGCCCGTTGAAGCTGAGTTACGGTTACCCGCTGAATGCGAAAGATGGGGACAAGAAACAGCAATTCCAGTTCCAGATCGGAACCGGGTTTTGAGTTACCTGACGAATCTTTAACCTCATAGGAGGATAGCCTTGAAATCACGAATGACATCCATTTATAAAACGGCAGCGATTGTGGCGCTTGGCCTGCTTTCGTTTTCTGGTGTGCAAGCAGAAGAGCTGCGAATTGGCCACGTCTCTTCCGCGCGCATCATGCGCGAGGCATCGGCGGTGAAGTCTGCTGATGCCAAGATCAAGAAGGAGTTCTCCAAGCGAGAGAAGGAACTGGTAGCCATGGCGGATCGCCTGAAAGCGAAGGTTGCCAAGCTGGAGAAGGATATGCCGGTACTGGCTGAATCCGATCGTGCGAAACGCCAAGGCGAACTGGCTGAACTCGATCGGGAATTACAGCAAAAGCACCGTGCCTTTCGACAAGACCTGGCGCAAAAGCGGAATGAGGAGAGTGCCGCCTTTAGCAAACAGCTTGAAAAAGCCATTAAGAAGGTGGTTGCCGCTGAAAAACTTGACCTTATCGTTCAAGACGCGCTTTACCACAATCCCAAAATTGACGTGACGGAGAAAGTTCTGGAAGAACTTAACAATTAATTCATGATGAGTACACGAATTGGCGATTTGGTAGAACGTTTTGGCGGCCAATTGTTTGGCAGTCCGGATATTGTTGTCAGCAGTATTGCGCCGCTGGATATGGCGGAGGCGAGTAATATTACGTTCCTGTCCAATCCTAAATTTCGCGCGGCAGCGGCCAAGACGAAAGCTGCGGCACTAATTCTGTCGCCAGCCGATGACGAAACCATAGGTCAAAGCTTTGTCGGCGCGCGGATTGTGACGAAAAATCCCTACGCCTATTTTGCGCGCACGGCGCAGTTTTTCGAGCAAAAGAAAAAGATACCGGCCAAGCCGGGGGTTCACCCAACGGCCAGCGTGGATCCGACTGCGAAAATTGCGCTCTCAGCGTCCATCGGAGCGCACGTGTCCATTGGCGCGGATGTGGTGGTTGGCGAGAGTGTTGTAATCGATGCCGGTTGCGTGATCGGTCGTGGTGCGAAGATCGGCGCGAATACCCATCTCTATCCCCGAGTCGTTTTTCTGGATGGCTGCGAAATTGGCGAGAACGGCATTCTCTATCCCGGCGCGGTGATTGGATCAGACGGCTTTGGTCTGGCCAACGATGGCGGCGTGTGGATCAAGATTCCGCAAGTCGGTCGGGTCATTATTGGTAATGATGTGCAGATCGGTGCCAATACGACGGTGGATCGCGGCGCATTGAATGATACCGTGATTGGCGATGACGTTAAGCTCGATAACCAGATTCAGATCGGTCACAATTGCCGTATCGGCGATCATACGGCGATGGCGGGGTGTGTGGGGGTTGGCGGCAGTTCGATTATTGGCAAGCACTGCACGCTGGGTGGCGCGGTCGGGGTGGCTGGCCATCTTGAAATTGCAGACAATGTTCACGTCACCGCAGCCAGTAACGTTTCGCGTTCCATTCGCGAACCTGGACACTACGCAGGTTCGTATCCGCTGGCGAAGCATGAGGAATGGCAAAAAACCGCAGCCGTTGTGCGTAACCTCGATACATTACGGGAGCGAGTGCGCGAACTCGAAAAAACAATCAAGGAACTCAAAGATAAGTCATGATGAAGACACTCGGTATCAAAGAAATACGTGAATATTTGCCCCACCGCTATCCGCTGCTATTGGTTGATCGCGTGCTGGATTATGAAATCGGCAAACGGATTACAGCCATCAAGAATGTGACGGCCAACGAAGAGATTTTCAATGGCCATTTTCCACACCGGCCGGTCATGCCGGGGGTGCTGATGATTGAAGCGCTGGCGCAAACGGCGGCCATTCTTTCTTTTCTGACGCTGGGCATCAAACCGGATGAAAATTCGGTGGTGTATTTTGCCGGTATCGATAATGCACGCTTCAAGCGCCCGATTGAACCCGGCGATCAAGTCAAAATGGAAGCGGAAATTCTGCGCGGTTCGCGCGGTGTGTACAAATACAAAGTTTCGGCTTCGGTGGACGGACAGACCGCTGTTGAAGCGGAAATCATGTGCACGATTCGCAGCGCCACAGACGCCAGCAAATCGATGGTGTAGTCATGGCGAAGATTCATTCGACGGCGATTGTCGATCCCAAGGCTGAGTTGGATAGCTCGGTTGAAATCGGTCCCTACTCGATCATTGGCCCCGGCGTCAAAATTGGCGCAGGCACACGTGTTGGTCCCCACGTCGTGATTAATGGCCATACCACGATCGGTCGTGATAACGTCTTCTATCAATTTTCTTCGATCGGTGGTGCGCCGCAAGACAAGAAATATGCGGGAGAACCGACACAGCTTGAAATTGGCGATCGCAACACCATCCGCGAATTCTGCACGTTCAATACAGGGACGTCGCAAGATGTTGGCGTCACCCGCTTGGGCAGCGACAACTGGATCATGGCCTACGTGCATCTCGCGCACGATTGCCAGGTCGGCAGCAACACCATTTTTGCCAACAACACCACGCTGGCGGGGCATGTGCACATTGGCGACTGGGTGATTCTGGGCGGTGCGACCCTGATTCATCAATTTTGCAAAGTGGGCGCACATGCGATGACGGCATTTGGTACGGGGTTGTCGCAGGATTTGATGCCGTTTGTGATGGCATCCGGCAAGCCTGCGGAAACGCATGGCATCAATGCCGAAGGCTTGCGTCGCCGTGGATTCACTGCACAACAAATTACCGATATCCGTAACGCTTACAAGACGGTATTTCGTTCCGGTCTCTCGCTGGAGCAGGCCAAGGCCGAACTGGCCACAGCCGAAGCCAATGCCACTGAATCATCCGTTCATCTGAACATGATGCGCACCTTCCTCGATGGTGTGACACGTGGCCTCACCCGATAAAACCGCGCTCGCCTTTGTCGCTGGAGAAGCTTCCGGCGACTTGCTGGCGAGTCGCATGCTTTCGGCTTTGCGGCCGCAACTGCCGGATGCGCTGATGCATGGCATCGGTGGCCCGAAGATGGCCGAATACGGTTTCGTCAGCGACTACCCGATGGAAAAACTTTCCGTGCGCGGGCTGGTCGAGGTGTTGCGTCATTATCGTGAAATCAAAGGCATTCGGGATAATTTACGCGATGTCTTGATCAAGGAACGTCCGGCGATATTCGTCGGAATCGATGCGCCCGATTTCAATCTCGGTCTGGAAAGGCAGCTGAAAGAAGCGGGCATTCCGACCGTGCATTTCGTTGGCCCGTCGATCTGGGCGTGGCGTGCCGGGCGTATCAAGAAGATCGGGCAGTCCGTGAACCGCATGCTATTGCTGTTTCCCTTTGAGGAAGAAATTTATCGCAAAGCAGGCATTCCGGCGACTTATGTCGGGCATCCGTTGGCGGAAGTCATTCCGATGGAACCAGACGTGGCCACAGCTAGAAATGTGCTGGGCTTGAAACAAGATGCGTCGGTGGTGGCCGTATTGCCGGGCAGCCGGATGTCCGAGCTGAAATATCATGCCGCGATGTTTGGCGGGGCGGTGAAGCTGCTCGCGCAACGCGATTCGACGATTCAGTTCATCGCGCCCATTGTGAATGACGTACAGCGTAATTACTTCAATGATTTGCTCAAACAGGCAGGGTTGCAGGACATCCCGCTGCGTATCGTTGATGGCCAATCGCACGCGGCGATGGCCGCCGCCGATGCCGTGCTGGTGGCCTCCGGCACGGCTGCGCTCGAAGTGGCGTTGCACAAGAAGCCGATGGTCGTCGCCTACAAGCTGAACTGGCTGACCTATCAGATCGTCAAACACTTGATCACTTTGCCATGGGTTTCGCTCCCGAACATTCTGTCGCAGGAAACGGTGGTGCCGGAAATATTGCAGGATGCGGCCACTGCGCAATCGCTGGCGGATGCGCTATGGCAGCAACTGACGGACGTGAATTTGCGTGAACGTTTGCGACAGCGTTTCATCGAGATGCATCACAGCTTGTTGCGCAACACCGCGCAGGAAAGCGCGCAGGCGGTGCTGGAAGTCATGCGCAAGCGATGAGACGCCAGTTTGGAATGGACCGCTATGAAAAAAACAAATCCCAATCTGCCGTTGTTTGACGCTGCCTGGCAAGGTGAAATTATTTGCGGCGTGGATGAGGCAGGGCGTGGGCCGCTCGCCGGGCCGGTCTACGCGGCGGCCGTCATACTTGATGAGAACAAACCCATCAACGGTTTACGCGATTCCAAAAAGCTGACAGAAGCCAAACGCGATGTGCTGGCTGAATTGATCAAGGAAAACGCGCTAGCCTGGTCGATTGCGTTTTGCACAGAAGCCGAAATAGACGATATCAATATTTTGCAAGCGGCCATGCTGGCGATGCGTCGCGCTGTGGAAGGATTGAATGTGATGCCGACAATGGCGCTCATCGATGGCAATCGCTGTCCGGTAATGCCGATTCGTTCGGAAGCGATTGTGAAAGGCGACGATAAGGTGCTGGCGATTTCCGCAGCGTCGATACTGGCCAAAACGGCGCGTGATGCCGTGTGCCTGCAAATGCATGCGCAGTATCCGCAGTATGCCTTCGATCAGCACAAAGGCTATCCGACCGCATTGCATCTGGAACGTCTGCGCGAGCATGGCGTGTCGCCGGTACATCGGAAATCATATGGCCCGGTGAAAAGTCTATTAAAGTGAAGCCATGAAGACAATCACTTCCCGCGATAACCTGCTGTACAAAGACCTCAAGCGGCTGGCGACCCACTCGCAGGCACGGCGCAAGTCTGGGCAGACTTTGCTCGACGGTGTGCATTTGTGCGATGCGTATCTGCAGTATCTCGGTGCGCCCTTGCTGTGTGCCGTCAGCGCGTCGGCGAGCGTCTTGCCGGAAGTGGCCAATATCACTGCACGATGCGAAGCTGCTTCAGTGCAATGTATCCAGTTGCCCGATGCACTTTACAACACGCTAAGCCAGGTTGAAAACGGCGTTGGCGTTCTGTTTTTGATCGACGTACCGCAACAGCCTGTGCCGACACAATTGACGCAGGATGCGGTACTGCTCGATCAAGTGCAAGACCCCGGCAATCTCGGTTCGATACTGCGCAGTGCCGCAGCGGCTGGCATTCAAGAAGTGTATTGCAGTCCGGGTACGGCACTCGCGTGGTCGCCGCGCGTGCTGCGAGCAGGCATGGGCGCGCATTTCGTGCTGAAGGTTTTTGAGAACGTGGATTTGTCGGCCTTGTTGCAGGCATCCCGCCTGTCGGTGCTGGCGACAAGCTCCCACACGCCGCACACAATATACGATGTCGATTTACGTCAACCGCTCGCGTGGTTGTTCGGCAATGAAGGCCAAGGGGTATCGGATGGCTTGCTCAAACGCGCAACGGATTTAGTGGCCATTCCACATGCCGGTGCGATGGAATCCTTGAATGTGGCCGCAAGTGCTGCCGTTTGCTTGTTCGAGCAATTGCGACAACGGAAAGATAGGTCGTGATCGGAGGACTTTTGTGGTTTTTTTAATATTTGGGTTATAGTTGTCTGGCCTAACAACCATTCCGAAAGGGAGGACGATATGTCGACAAGGTGCCCGAAGTGTGGAGATGTTGTTGCTGGGTTGAGTGTGAAGGAAGTGAGGGGGTGTGCAGGGGGGCGGGTATGGCGTTGCGTTTCGCTCAACTGCTCGCGTTGTCATACATCCCTCGGGGTTCAGATTGACCCGCTTTCAATCAAGGCAGACTTGGTTGATGAAATAAAGGGAAATGTCTACGCGGATTGATGCGATGCGCGTCCCAACGGATCATCAGGCGCTCAGAATAATCATGGATGATTTCTGAAGTTCCTTATGTTTATTCGGTAGATTTCGAGTGGGCTATGCGTCAGCGTAGCCCACTTTTCTTTTGGCTGTGGGATTGGCAGGGGAGATCTGTCAGGCGTTTCGCTTCGAGCAGTCTTTTTTTGTGCAGTGACAGTACAGCGCGAGAGAATGATCGACGATTTCAAAGCCGTGCTTCTGTGCAATTTTTCTCTGGCGTTCTTCGATTTCCTTGTCGTGAAATTCTTCCACCCATCCGCAATCCAGGCACACGATATGGTCGTGATGTTCGGCTGCGCTTAATTCAAAAATCGCTTTTCCGGTTTCAAAATTGTTTCGCTTGAGCAGACCGGCTTGTTCAAATTGGGTCAATACGCGGTAGACGGTCGCCAGACCGACTTCCATGTTTTCAGCCTGGAGAATTTTGTAAATGTCTTCTGCGGTGAGATGGCGGGCGGGGCTGTTCTGGAACAATTCGAGAATTTTTAGTCTCGGTAGTGTTGCTTTTAGCCCGCTGGCTTTGAGATCGGTGGTTTTTTCAGTCATAAGGGGTGCGATTGAAGAAAAAGCTGTGGTGTTCCTTGGTAGAGCATGCCTATAAATTCCCTATATTTTATATGAGAATTGCTTGCATTTGAGAATTGTTCTTGTTTATAATGAGAATCGTTCTCAATTAAGTGTTTCAAAAATGGCCAGTTCGACAAGTTGCGAATTAGGGGGTGGGCCTGCAGATGCCTGCTACTCCTCTCAAGGAAGCGGGGTGACGCATTCCCGAGTACTGGACGTGAGCCAGCTTCTGGCGGGACATGCCGAAGTGGTGTTGCGGCATGGGACGGAACTGTACAGGCTGCGTCTGACGCGCCAGAACCGCTTGATTTTGACGAAATGAGAACCCGTTTTGCATGCAGTTTCACCCGGTTTCACTCGTTCACTTTAACGCATTCAATTTCGCTCACTCAGTTTCACCAAATCAGCCAGCCAGCCGTTGCATCAGGTGCATAGCAAGCAAGCGAAAAAACCATACAGACAAGGACTAAGCTATGAATTCACAACAACTCATTCGCAAGGCTGGCATCGGCAAGCTGGCATTCATCATTGGCATGATGCTCTCCTCTCACGCGTTTGCGGAAGCGCCGATGAATACCGATGACGCGGGCACGCTCGACAAGGGCGGCATGAAAATCGAAGGGACCTGGCGTCGCGATGACATGACACGCGGCGGGGAAGCGCTTTTCGGTTTCAGTCCCATCAAGAATCTGGAGCTGGAAGTGGTTGGGGCGCTCGATAAAGAGACGGGCGGTGTGGACAACAAGTTGCGTGGTTACGGATTTGGCGCCAAGTGGGTGCCGTATCAGAATGAAACGGGCTGGTCGCTCGGCGCGCGTTTTGACTATGGCCACACGCATATTCGGGACAAAATGGCCGATTCACTTTCCACGGAAGAGGCATATGCCGTTACGGGGTTGGCTTCGTATCGTTTGACGAATGGTCAGGCGCTGCATTTGAATCTGGGCGCAGCCAGAACCAAAGCAGAAGGCGACAGTGATACGGTGGAGACCTGGAGCATCGGCTATGAAATCTCGCTTCTCAGCAATGTGCAATTGACGCTGGAAACTTACGGCGAAGAACACACTGGCCCGGATAAAGCGATTGGCTTGCGCTACAAGATTATGGATGGACTCAAAGTGTCCGGCTCGATTGGCCATGGCAATGATCGCAATTTTGGTCAAGTTGGCTTTGCCTGGGAGTTTTGAGTTGGCATTAGTCTTGCACGTATGACGGGACACACCAGAAAAACCAGTAAACCATGATGAATGCTACACACAATTTGCCACCGCCGGTTCCGCTCATTCGGATTGAACAAGGTGCGCTTGTACGCATCGTTGCCCTCATGGGCGGGAGCAGCTTTAACAAACGCATGGCCGAAGTTGGCTTGAATGTCGGCGCTGAATTAATCGTGCATCAGTTTACAGGTGGTGGCATGGTGTTGTTGCGCGGCGAAACGCGCATTGCGCTGGGAGGCGGTATGGCTAACAAAGTACTGGTCATCCCGGTCAAGGAAAAATCGGATCACAAGGAGAATCAATCATGACGACCCTCGGACAACTCCGGGTTGGCGATAGCGCCAAAGTCATCGGTTTCGCCGGGGCAGACAATGCTTATCGGCGCAAATTACTTGCGATGGGACTCACGCCCGGGGTGCAAATTGACCTCACGCGTGTTGCCCCGATGGGCGATCCCGTGGAAATTCGAGTCCGTGGCTTTTCGCTCTCCTTACGGAAAGAAGAAGCCGCTGCGATCAATGTGGAGAAGTTGTAATGAAAACGAATTACACGATTGCGCTGGTGGGCAATCCCAACTGCGGCAAGACGACGTTGTTTAATGCGCTCACGGGTTCAAAGCAACGCGTGGGCAACTGGCCGGGCGTCACGGTTGAAAAGAAGAGCGGGGAATTCCAGACGGAAAGCGCGCGTGTTGAAGTCGTGGACTTGCCTGGTATTTATTCGCTGGATGTCATCGATCATGCGACGTCCCTGGACGTGCAGGTCGCGCGCGATTATGTGCATGCAGGCGAAGCGGATCTTGTCGTCAATATTGTGGATGCCGCCAATCTGGAGCGCAATCTTTATCTGAGCCTTCAATTGATTGAAATGGGCGTTCCGCTGTTGCTGGTCTTGAACATGACCGATGCAGCAGAAGCCAAAGGCATGCCGGTCAATGCGGAGAAACTGGTGCAACAGTTAGGCTGTCCGGTTATTGCAACCGTCGCGTCTAAAGGGCGAGGCATTGCGGAACTAAAAACGGCGATAGTGACAGCCGCATCAGCGCCGTTACCGGCCACCGCACAAGTTCGCTACGCCGCGTCGGTCGAACGCGCCATCCATCATTTGGTCAATGGCATGACGGAAGCCAATAACGCGTTCAGCACAACGCCACGCTGGCTGGCTGTGCGGCTTCTGGAAGGCGATGATCTGGCGCGACAAGCGGTCGGCGAAACCTTAGCTGCGTCAGCCGTACAACTTGCCGAAGAACTCGGCGACGATCTGGATATTGCCATTGCAGACGCGCGCTACAGTTTTGCCAACCGGACAGCCAATGCAGTCATCACCCAAAAGGGGCGCGTGGCGCGTGATCTGACCGATCGTATCGATCGGGTTGTGCTCAACCGCGTGCTGGGCATCCCCATCTTTTTGCTGATGATGTATCTGATGTTCATGTTCACCATCCAGATCGGTGGTGCGTTCATCGATTTCTTTGAACAGTTTACCGGCGCCTTGCTGGTTGACGGGTTTGGCGAATTGCTAGGCAAACTGGGTGCGCCAGAGTGGCTGGTTGTGCTGCTGGCCAAAGGCATCGGTGGCGGTTTGCAGACGGTGGCGACCTTCATTCCCATCATCGGGTTTCTGTATCTGTTTCTCTCGGCGCTGGAAGATTCCGGTTACATGGCACGTGCCGCATTCGTGATGGATCGTTTCATGCGCTGGGTGGGCTTGCCCGGGAAATCTTTCGTGCCGCTGATCGTCGGGTTCGGTTGCAATGTGCCTGCCATCATGGCCACGCGCACGTTGGATCAGCGACGCGATCGCCTGATGACGATTGCCATGGCGCCTTTCATGTCGTGTGGTGCGCGCTTGCCGGTGTATGTGTTATTCGCCGCGGCGTTCTTCCCGACGAACGGGCAGAACGTGGTGTTCAGTCTCTATCTGATCGGCATTGCGATTGCCATCGCAACCGGGTTGGCGCTAAAAAATACGCTGCTTCAGGGTGAGGCGACGCCCTTTATCATGGAACTGCCGCCGTACCATCTGCCGACTTTGAAAGGCGTGCTGCGACATACCTGGGATCGCCTCAAGAGTTTTATCGTTCGCGCGGGTCGCGTGATCGTTCCGATGGTGGTGGTGCTGAATGTGCTCAATGCGCTGGGCACCGATGGCAGCTTCGGCAATGAGGATAGCGACAAATCCGTGCTGGCCGCCGTCGGACGCACTATTGCACCCGCGTTTTCGCCGCTGGGTATCACGCAGGAAAACTGGCCTGCCGCAGTCGGCATTTTCACGGGCGTGCTGGCGAAAGAAGCGGTGGTGGGCACCTTGAATTCAACCTACAAGGCCTTGGCAGAAAGCGATAAGGAGGCAGGCGAAAAAGCTGAAGAAAAGAAAGAGGCGTTTGACCTTGGTGCGAAATTGACGGGAGCCTTTGCCACCATTCCGAAAAAAATAAAAGAAGCGTTTGGCAAATGGGCCGATCCGCTTGGCGTGAAAGTCGGTGATCTCAGCGATCAAAAGGCTGCCGCCGAAGAGCAGAAAGTCTCCACTGATACGTATGCGGCGATGGCGGCGCGATTTGACGGGGCGGCAGGCGCGTTTGCTTACTTGCTGTTTATCCTGTTGTACTTCCCGTGCACGGCTGCCATAGCGGCGGTCTATCAGGAAAGCGGTCCGCGCTGGACGGCGTTTGTCGCGGCCTGGACGACAGGCATGGCCTATGCTGTTGCCACGCTGTGTTACCAACTCGCAGGCTTCCGTGAGCATCCGCTGCAATCCTTGATATGGTGTGCCGTTATGGGTGTGGCATTTGTTGTGACGCTGATTGGGATGCATCGTTATGCCAATCGGGACGTGAGTGCCGGAATGCTTCACTCCGCGACTAGGCAGACCCCGCAAGGAGCGTGACATGCTTTTGAAAAAAATAAGCGATCATCTTCAGGCAAACCGCCGGGACAGCATTTTCGACATGGCCAAACGGTTTGATACGACACCAGATGCCTTGCGCAGCATGCTGTTGCTGCTGGAGCGTAAAGGGCTGGTGCGCCGTGTACCGCTTGGCACGCCCTGCGCCGGGGGGTGCATGCAATGTCGACCCGAGACGATTGAGTTGTACGACTGGGTTGGTAGGGCAGCATAACCGACGCACACGTATCGATGCGCGTGAATCGATTGAAACGCGTCATCAGCCCTATCTCAACCACCGGAATTACCAGAAGGACGATTGTTGCAGCGTACGCCTTCCAGAAGGAGGGCGGCGCTGCTTTTTTTTCCGAAATTGCCTGAAATGGTGTTTGAGCTGAAACCCAACATCATTTTTCGATCACCCTCTTTTGATCTCGTCCTCTGAACGAGCCGCGGGAATGGCGGCTTTTTTCCCTTTCAGTTTTTTTAGTGGAAGAAAAATTGATTGCGCGTTCTTAAGCAAAGAAAGTTGATCTTATGTAAATAGGCAAAAAATTTCCTAAAGTAAATAACTTTTTTGCCGTTACGGTCATAAAGGTGTGTAAATGGTTTCATAGGTTTCATAAGAAAGAGAGGTTTTTTGAGGTTGTTTAAGTTTCAAGAGATTTAATTAAATTGCAAGTTGATATTTCCCATGACCGGGAAAGTTTTACCAGCTTAGATTGTGCATAAAACGGCACATAGTCATGCCATTTGATTAAGCACGAGTTTTTTTGCATGGGGTAGACCAACAGGAGATCGATTTTATGATGCAAACCGAACAAACAGAAACCTTGACCAGATCTATTGTTGGCAAGTCCTCCGCTTCCAGCGAATTTCTGGCATTTAGGCTGGGGCAGGAAGAGTATGGCGTCGATATTCTGAAAGTACAGGAAATCCGGGGCTACGAAAGCGTGACCCGGATCGCCAATGCGCCTGAATCCATCAAAGGGGTGATCAATTTGCGCGGGACGATTGTTCCCATTATTGATATGCGCATCAAGTTCAACCTGGGTACGCCGACCTACGATCAGTTTACGGTCGTGATTGTCTTGAACGTGGCCAACCGGGTGGTGGGCGTTGTCGTTGACAGCGTTTCGGATGTGACGTCTCTCCTTCCCGAACAAATCCGCTCAGCGCCACAAATGGGAACGACGCTCAACACCGACTATTTGATTGGGTTGGGCACTATGGATGATCGCATGCTGATCTTAATCGACATTGACAAGATGCTGGCGAGCGAAGACATGGAATTGACCGACTCTATCGCTGCATGAATGCGAGCCGCAAAAAATAATCAATGAATGGAAAAGGGAAAATTATGAAAGTCTCGAATTGGAAAATTGGTACAAGGCTCGGATTGGGATTCGCTGTGATCGTGATGTTACTGGTGGCGGTCGCCGGCATCAGTATCAATCGTCTGGCCATTGTGAATAACACGAGTACAGTTATCGCGGAAGATCGCGTGCCAAAAGTGCTGATAATACAAAACATATATGACCGCATTAATGTCATCGCGCGCGCTAGCCGCAACGCATTGTTGCTCAAGGACAGGGAAGCGATAAGAAAAGAAATTGCGAGGATTCAAGAAGAGCGGCAAGGGGCTACTGAAATATACAAAAAGCTCGAAAGCTTGTTAAACACCGACAAGGGAAAGGAAATGTTCAAAGCGCTGATAAATGTTCGCGGCGCTTATGGTGTTCCATTGGATCGCATGCTGAAGCTGATCAATGAAGGCAAGATGGAAGAGGCGCAACAGTTGATGATGACCGACGTGAGGAAAACGCAGACAGATTATTTTGCCGAACTGGATAAATTTAAATCGTATCTGGTAGAAATCATGCAAAAAGGCAATCAGGAAGCGAGTGAGACCTATAAAATGGCGCGCATTCTGATGTTGGTGTTGACTGCGATTGCCATTGCTTTTGCTGCGATCATCGCCATATTTGCCACCCGCTCCATCACGCGCCCGATCAACGAAGCGGTGAAGGTCGCGGAGACGGTTGCCTCAGGCGATTTAACGAGTCGGATTGACGTTAAGTCTACCGACGAGACGGGACAACTGATGCAAGCCTTGAAGAACATGAATGACAATTTGCTGAACATTGTCAGCCAGGTGCGTTTGGGTACGGATACGATAGCGACGGCCTCGGCGCAGATTGCAGCCGGTAACCAGGACTTGTCCTCCCGGACGGAAGAGCAAGCCAGCTCGCTGGAAGAGACCGCTTCGTCGATGGAGCAAATGACCTCGACGGTGCGTCAGAACGGCGACAACGCCCAGCAAGCCAATCAGTTGGCCAAGACGGCCTCTGATATTGCCACCAAGGGGGGCGCGGTTGTTGCCGAAGTGGTCCAGACCATGGGCGCGATCAATGATTCTTCCAAGAAAATGGCCGATATCATCAATGTGATCGATGGTATCGCTTTCCAGACCAACATTCTGGCGCTGAATGCGGCAGTGGAAGCGGCGCGTGCAGGCGAGCAGGGGCGCGGATTTGCGGTGGTGGCCACCGAAGTGCGCAATCTGGCGCAGCGTAGCGCAGGGGCGGCCCGGGAGATCAAGACCCTGATTGATGATTCGGTCAACAAGGTGGGCGAAGGCACCAAGCTGGTGGATCAGGCCGGTACGACGATGACGGAGATTGTCACGAGCATTCAGCGCGTGACCGACATCATGAGTGAGATCACGGCGGCGACGCGCGAGCAGGTGGATGGCATCGAGCAAATCAACCAGGCGGTGACGCAGATGGATCAGGTAACGCAGCAAAACGCGGCCTTGGTGGAAGAAGCGGCGGCCGCGGCGGAATCGATGCAAGATCAGGCTGGTAAGCTGGTGGAAGTGGTGAGCGTTTTCCGCACGGGTCAGGTGGCTTCGACGCAGGTTGCAGCGAAAGCGACGAAGGTCGTGGCGAAAGCAGCTAGCCGAATGCCGGTCAAATCTGCTCCCAGACCTGCAGCGTCGGTTGTCTCCGCGCCGCAGGCCGGTGCGGTTGCGACGCGCCCGGCAGCACTTCCCCCCACTGCCAAGAATGAGGAGTGGGAAGAGTTTTAAGCCAAGATAAATAACAAATGTGAGGCGGTGCGGATATTCCGTACCGCCTCATTTTTTTTGCATAAAAAATTCGTTGATTGCTTTTAAATTGAAATAATTGCCGCAGAGCAAGTGACAATCCAATACATGATTCATATAATAGCCAGTTGTCAGATTGTATTTTTTCGCAAAATCTGCATGGATATCAGGTACGCAGGTGCCGCGACCTATCTGATGAATTCATCTCGCCGGCGACAGTTGCAAAAGATTGATTTTGCGATTGCTGCAAAAAATCAAATGCTTACGATTTGAGTGCGTAGATTTAGGGGCGCAGGCAATGCGCTTGGTGAAACGTGTGTGAAAGGTGTATGTCATGACGGATAAGCAACAAGCAGAACAGTCTTTGCCTCGGGAGTTTCTGGCCTTCAAGCTGGGACAGGAAGAATACGGTATCGATATTTTGAAGGTGCAAGAAATCCGCGGTTACGAAAGTGTGACGCGCATAGCCAATGCACCGGAGTTCATCAAAGGGGTGGTCAATTTGCGCGGGACGATCGTGCCGATCGTCGACATGCGTATTAAATTCAATTTGGGGGAGCCCACCTACGATCAGTTCACGGTTGTTATTGTGCTGAATTTTGGTCAGCGTGTGGTCGGCATGGTGGTCGATAGCGTTTCGGATGTGATGATGCTGTCGCCGGAGCAAATTCGTCCGGCGCCGGCGATGGGAACGATGCTGGACACGGAATACCTCATGGGGTTGGGCACGATTGATGACCGGATGCTGATTCTGGTGGACATCGAGAGGCTGATGAGCCAGGCGGATATGGGGTTGATGGACAGTTTGTCGTCATGAACCAATGCGGAAGAACTTAAAACAATAGTGAGAAATAGGATATGAAGAACTTAAAAATTGGGACCCGACTGGGAATCGGATTTGGCATTGTGCTGGTGATCATGACGATCATGGCGATCATTGCAATCAACCGTCTGGCGGTCGTCAACCATGCCACAACTGACATGACCGCGAACCGCATTCCGAAACTGCTGCAAGTGGAGGAAATTAATGAACAACTGAATATCATTTCACGGTCCAGCCGCAATGCGCTCTTGCTGATTAAAGACAAGGAGGCGATGAAGAAGGAGATTGATCGCATTCATGCGGCGCGCAAGAAGATCGGCGAAACTTTTGACAAGCTCGACAAATCGATGGTCACGCCAGCCGGTCGCAAGATGGTTGAAGCGACCACGCAGAAGCGCGGCCCGTATGTCGCGGGCTACGAAAAGCTGATCCAGTTGATACAGGAAGGCAAGGCCGAGGCGGCCCAAATCCACATGTTTGGCGATTTCCGCAAGGTCCAGGATGCCTATTTCGAGCAGCTGGACGTTTTCGAGAAATATCTGATCGACGCGATGAACAAGAGCAGCCAAGAGGCAGATGACAATTACGCGATGGCGCGGATGCTGATGATGGTGCTGGCGGTCATTGCCGCGATTCTGGGCGTGGTGATTGCGGTATGGGTGACGCGTTCGATTACGAAACCGCTGAGCGAGGCGGTGAAAGTCGCGGAAACGGTGGCTTCCGGCGATCTGACGCATCGCATCGAGGTGCATTCGAGCGATGAAACCGGCCATTTGATGCAGGCGCTGAAGAACATGAATGACAGCCTGGTCAGTATCGTCAGCCAGGTGCGGGTCGGTACGGACACGATCGCCACGGCCTCGGCGCAGATTGCAGCGGGTAACCAGGATTTGTCGTCGCGTACGGAAGAACAGGCCAGCTCGCTGGAAGAAACCGCTTCCTCGATGGAAGAACTGACCTCGACGGTGCGCCAGAATGCGGACAATGCGCGTCAGGCGAACCAGTTGGCGGTGAATGCATCCGAAGTTGCCATCAAGGGTGGTGAAGTTGTCTCGCAGGTGGTGGAAACGATGAATGCGATCGATGCGTCGTCGCACAAGATGGCCGATATCATCAATGTCATTGACGGGATTGCTTTCCAGACCAATATTCTGGCCTTGAATGCGGCAGTGGAAGCGGCACGCGCGGGTGAACAGGGGCGTGGCTTTGCCGTCGTAGCGACGGAAGTGCGCAATCTGGCGCAACGTAGCGCGGCGGCAGCGCGTGAGATCAAGACCTTGATCGATGATTCCGTGACGAAGGTTGAGGCGGGGAACGCGCTGGTGGAGCAGGCGGGGACCACGATGAATGAAGTGGTGTCGAGCATCAAGCGAGTCCATGACATCATGGGGGAGATTACGGCGGCGAGCCATGAACAAAGCGAAGGCATCGAGCAAGTCAATCAGGCGATCACGCAGATGGATCAGGTAACGCAGCAAAACGCAGCCCTGGTCGAAGAAGCGGCGGCCGCGGCGGAATCGATGCAGGATCAGGCAGGCAAGCTGGTGGAAGTGGTGAGTGTCTTTCGCACAGGGCAGGCAGTATCGGCGCAGGTCGCAACAAACCCGACAAAGGTCGTAGCGAAACCAGCGAAGGTCGCGGCGAAAGCGGCTGTTCGCTTGCCGGTCAAATCGGCTCCGAGACCGGCAGCCCCAGTTGTCTCCGCGCCGCAAGCCGGTGCAGTTGCAACGCGTCCGGCAGCCCTTCCTCCTACTGCCAAAAATGAGGAATGGGAAGAGTTCTAAACCGTTTCTGAAGGAATCCCGCGGCTCATGCGCGGGGTTACCTTGACACTTGTCCCTCTCTTGCCACTGTGCGAGTGAGGGATATTTTTTTTGTGGTCGGAAAGATAGAAGGCGCCTACTTCGGACATTCTGTCACATATTTTTCGGTGGCGCGACGAGACCGGCGTTCGGCGTCTGCCAGACTTTTGCCGGTTGCCGATTTTGCGACCTCGCTTGCCGCATTCATTCTCTGTTCCAGATAAGCGCAGCGCTTTTGCTTGATGATGGTTTTGCGGCCCATTTCTTTTCGTTTCTTTTCTTCTTTGATTTCGCGTTTGAGTTCTTCTTGGGACAGTCCGCGATTTTTTTCTGGCTTGATAGATTGAGGCGTGTCTGTGTTTGCCTGAACGAGACGCGTGACGGGTTCCGGGTTCCGGGCGCAGACCGGAGAGGGGGCGGTCGCGTTGGGGGCAAGCTCACAAGAGCCGCTTGCCAGCGCGGTGACAGAAATCGTCAGTGCGGTGAACATCGCTAAAATTTTTTTCATTGCATGATCCTGTGTGAGGAAGTCAAATGAGTTTACCGGGGTTCATCAAGTTATTGGGATCGAGGGCGCGTTTGATGTTTTGCATCAGGCGAATTTCAACTTCGGGGAGATAACGGCGGATTAATTCTTTCTTCAATGTGCCCACGCCATGTTCCGCGGCGATCGAACCGCCGAAGTGGTGCACGCTGTCGTACACCACGCGATTGATGTCTGCCTGTCTTGCCAGGAAGTCGTCTGGCGCAACGCCTTCTGGCCCAGAGATGTTGTAATGCAAATTGCCGTCACCCAGATGCCCGAAAGTCACGGGACGGCAGTGGGGAAAATGCTGCTGCAAGAGCGCATCTGTTTGTTCAATGAAGTCCGGAATGCGGGAGGGCGTTACGGAGATGTCGTGTTTGATATTGTTTCCTTCAAGTGCTTGCGCTGAAGAAATATGTTCACGCAGTTGCCACATTGTTCTGGATTGTCCAATGGATGATGCGATAGAGGCGTCCCGTACGAGACCTGACTCGAGAGCGTCCCCAAGCACATTTTCAAGCATCTCCATCAAACGCGCTTCGTTGTCGTTGGCGGTTAACTCAATCAGGATGTAGTACGGAAAGGTTAATGGCAACGGTAAAGTAATTTGGGGGAAGTGTTTTCTCACCAGTTGCAGGCTGAAGTTTGACATGAGTTCAAATGCTGTGAGCGCAGTATCGCAGCTTGCTTGGGCTTTTGTCAGGAGTTGTAATGCGTCGTGTGGGGATTGAATGGCTGCAATGGCAGTGATTGTTGCGCTTGGCAAGGGGTAGAGCTTGAGCACAGCTGCGGTGATTATGCCAAGCGTGCCTTCGGAGCCAATATAAAGATTGCGCAGATCGTATCCGCTGTTGTCTTTTCTAAGGCCGCGCAGATTGTCCCAGATCTCGCCCTGTGGCGTGACGACTTCCAGTCCCAAGCAGAGTTCGCGCGCATTGCCATGGCGAAGCACTGCGGTGCCGCCAGCGTTGGCAGCGAGGGTGCCGCCGATGGTGCAGGAGCCTTCCGATGCTAGGCGAAGCGGATATAAACGATTAACCTGGGTCGCCGCAGCATGGACATGCTCGAGAATGCAGCCAGCTTCGGCGATCAGGGTGTTGTTGGTGACGTCAATATGGCGAATGCGGTTGAGTCGGTTCAGCGACAGCACGACAGCTTTACCGCTTTGGTCGGGGGTGCTACCAAACACCAGTCCGGTATTGCCACCTTGCGGGACGAGGGGGACATGGTATTGATTACAGAGTTGCACCACTGCGGCAACTTCTTCGCTTGTCGCAGGCCGGAGAATGGCCAGGGCTTTTCCGGTAAAGCGTTTGCGTTCATCGGTCAAGTAGCCAGACATGCTCTTCGGATCCGTCAAAACATAATCGGAGCCAATGGTTTTGCGACAACGTTCCAGAAAGGTGTTCATGTAAACCGTATGTGTTAGCTGAAGAAAGGTCATCACGGTTGTCAGAAAAATCCGCGATATGATGGTTAGTATTATAGAATGCGCGCAGTCATTTTATGAAGTCTGGCATGTTCCGATCTTACTTGAACCGTTTTAAGGCTTTTTCCTGGCACGATGTGCAGGCCTTTTCACGCTTCATGAAAAGTCGCCTTGAGCACGCGCGCCTACAGCAAGTGGCCGGAAACCTGACATTCACGACGGTGTTGGCGCTGGTTCCCTTGCTGACGATCGCGTTGGCCTTGTTCACCATGTTCCCGGCCTTTGGCACCTTGCGCGCATCGCTGGAAGCGTATTTCGCGCAAATCATGATGCCCAGGCCTATCGCCAACACGATTTTGCGTTATCTGACCGTTTTCACGGACAAAGCGGGGCATTTATCTGTTATCGGTGCATTGGGTGTGCTGGTCGGCGTGACGGCATTGATGCGCATGGTTGAACGATCATTCAACCAGATCTGGCGGGTACGTAAGTCGCGGACGCTGTTGAAACGCGTCTTGCTGTATGTAGCGATTGGCATTCTCGGCCCGTTTATTCTGGGCGTTTCTTTGAGCATGACCTCGCATCTGTATCTCGCATCCGGCGGCTCCCTGAGAAACCCGTCCTTTTTTTACAGCCTCTGGTATGCCTTGCTGTCGATTGTCTGGACGGCGGTCGCTTTTACCGTGCTCTACGTGGTGATTCCAAACCGTACGGTTTACTGGCGAGAGGCGGTGTGTGGCGGTTTGTTTTCAGCGGTTGCCTTTGAAATCGTCAAGCGCCTGTTTGCACTTTTTATCGTGCAATTCCCGACCTACCGGACCATCTATGGCGCGATGGCGGCCGTGCCCATCTTTTTGCTGTGGATATATTTGTCATGGCTGATCACCCTGAGTGGCGCAGCATTCGTCGCGACCATTCATTACTTATGGCACGGTCGCTGGCAAAAAATATCGGCCCCCCATCATGTGTTTCTGGATGCCGTGGAGATTCTCAGGGTGCTGTACGAAGTGAAAGAAGATGGCGCCGACGAAGCCTTGCTGCGCAGTCGAACCGGCTTTGGCCTCGATGAAATCGAAAACCTGCTGCTGTGCATGCAATCTGCAGGATGGGTCGAGCGCTTTCGTCCCGACGCGATGGCGCGACTGCGTGAGCGCAAGATTCGCGCCGATAAAACCGATTATTGGCGACTCACGGATCACGCCAGGGAGCTGACCCTGGCGCAGGTATATCGCTTGTTTGTTTTCAATCCGCCGACCGATAGGCCGCTCGGCCACCAAATCGATGTGGCTATTTCAAATGGGCTGGCAGAAAGCCTGCTCGTGTATTTTTCACGCGAATCGCCTCCTTCGTCCACTGAAGAACAAGCACAGCCTTGATGTAATGCAATAAACGGCCGGGGTGTTGGGGTATAAATAAAACCAATACCCCTTCAGCGTTGACCATGAACAAGCCGTTTTACAAACAGCTGTATTTCCAGGTCGTGGCTGCCATCGCCGCAGGTTTTTTGCTTGGGGTTTTGTGGCCCGAGACGGGCGCGGCCATGAAACCGCTAGGCGATGCCTTCATCAAGCTGATCAAGATGGTCATTACGCCGATCATCTTTTGCACCGTGGTGGTCGGCATCGCCGGCATGAACGATCTCAAGGATGTCGGCAAGACAGGCGGCTTGGCCTTGCTGAACTTCGAGATCCTGACTACCCTGTCACTCATTGTCGGGATGGCGCTTGTCAATCTGCTTCAATTGGGGGCGGGGATGCATATCGATCCGGGGCAGATCGATACCCATAGCGTCGCCATGTTTGCTGCCAAGGGCAAGGCGGAATCCATCATCGGATTTTTGCTGAACATGGTTCCCGACAGCGTGGTGGAGGCGTTTGCCAAGGGCGACATCCTGCAAGTCCTGCTGTTTTCGATTCTCTTCGGTTTTGCGCTGAACAAATGTGCCGAGAAAGGCACGGTCGTTCTTGATTTCATTGAAAAGACCGAGCAGGTGCTCTTTGCCGTCGTGAACCTCGTCATGAAGGTCGCGCCTATTGGCGCTTTCGGTGCGATCGCTTTTACCGTGGGTAAATATGGGGTGTCGGCGATGTTCCCGCTCGGGAAGTTGCTCGCAGCTTTTTATCTCACCTGCGTGGCGTTTGTGATCCTGGTGCTGGGGACGATTGCACGGCTTCATGGATTTTCTCTGTCACGACTCTTGCACTACCTGCATGAAGAATTGTTGGTTGTGTTGGGGACGTCTTCCTCCGATGCGGTTTTGCCATCCGTCATGGCGAAGATGGAAAAAATCGGTATTCGCAAATCGGTCGTGGCGCTGGTGTTGCCGACCGGATTTTCCTTCAACATGATTGGAACGTCGATTTATCTGGCCATGGCATCCGTGTTTATTGCGCAGGCAACCGATACGCCTTTGGGGTTTCTTCAGCAAGTGACCTTGCTGGGGGTATTGATGCTGACATCCAAAGGGGCGCGCGGCGTGTCAGGCAGCGGATTCATCGTGCTCGCGGCCACGCTGTCTGCAATCGATCTGGTTCCGGCTGCTGGATTGGCGCTGGTTTTCGGGATTGATCGTTTCATGTCGGTCGGTCGCGCCTTGACGAATCTGGTGGGTAATGCCGTGGCAGTGATCGTGATCGCCAAGTGGAGCGGCGATTTGGATGCGCAGCAAATGCGGACCTGTTTTGATCCGCGTGAATTGGAAGCGCGTGAACTGCAGGAATCGCAACCCTGATCGATCACGGTTTTGTCGCGAAGATGAACATCACCTGATATGTGGCGGGAAGCATGCCCGCTTGATCGCGCAGAGCTTCATAACGCGCCCGCGCCGTGTGCCAGGCACGCTTGCCCATCAGGGAACGGCGTCGATTGCCGCCGGTTTGCCCGGCGCCAATGCCACGAATCGTTTCCAGCAAACCTGGAAAGTCGGCGTGTCGGGTAACGAAGGTTTCCTGTTCAATGCGGATATCTGCAAAACCTGCAGCTGACAAGGCGGCTTTTGTCGTGAGTTCGGATTGAAAATCCAGCACGTGCTGATGTTGGTCGATGCCGGAAAAAGCCGCTTCCAGTTCTCGAAGCGTGCCGTTGGTGAGGGAGGTGCATGCCAGCATGCCGCCGGGTTGCAGTACACGGTGCAACTCGGCATAGACGGTAGACGGTGTGCACCACTGCAGCGCGAGATTGGACCAAACCAAATTGAAGCGTTCATCCGGAAACGGCAACTGTTCAAGATCGCTGACGGTGGCGGCGATGCCACGCGCCAATGTTTTAGTGACCATTTCGGGCGCCAGATCGCAGCCGATGAGTTGTGCCGTTGGCCAGCGGTGCTGCAGCAAGGTAGCACCATAGCCGGTGCCGCAACCGCCATCCAGAATATGCGTCGGATGCAGAGGGGCGGGCAAGCGTTCCGCCAGGCGTTCACAGACGCGATGCTGGAAAGTGGCGATGGCGTCGTAGTGGTTTGCTGCACGATCAAATGCCGCGCTGACTTTGTTTTTGTCGATGTCGCTCATGATGGTTCCAGCCATGCCGTGATCAGGTTCGCGACGTACGCGGGTTCCGAAATGAAGGGGGCGTGCGCAGCTTTAGGAGCGATCTTCAGTGTGGCGTTTGGCAGCGTCGCAGCGAGCCACTCTGCCGCGGCCAGCGGCATCAGGGGATCGCGCGCGCCGTGAATCAGCAGTGCTGGCTGCTGAATGTTCGGAATAAGGTCTCGCAAATCCAGTTCGCGCAACATGTCGAGTCCGCCTTGCAAAACAGCCTGGGGCGCCAGCGTGAAGTTGCCCAGTTCGCGCACGTTTTCTTTGGCGTGGGGATCGTTGTGATTGAAGAGGGTGATAAAGCGTTTGAGTGCGCTTTCAGCGTCCGCGCGAATGGCGACCGAAAATTCCGTCAGCATCGCGGGCGAGAGGGCGTGGGACCAGCCCGTGCGTTGAATGAAGCTGGGTGTGGCGCTGATCAAAATCAGCTTTTCAATTTTTTCCGGATGGCGATGTGCCGCCAGCATCGCCAGCAAGGCACCGAGCGACCAACCGCACAGCGTGATGGGCTGCGTTTGTTTCGTCAGCATCGCATCGACGATGGCTTCAGCCGTATATGGCGTGGGATAGGGGGTGCCGTCGTAGCCGGGAAGCGAGGCCGGTTCGATATCGAAGCGATCCGCCAGAAGAGAGGTGAGCGGATGCCATGCGCCGGAGCGCATGCCCCAGCCATGCCAGAAAACCAGTTTGTTCATGCCATTTGTCCTAGAGCCGCAATCAGTCGATCCACGTGTTCGACCGTGTGGGTTGCCGAGAGCGAGACGCGCAGACGTGCTGTACCGTTGGGGACGGTGGGCGGACGAATGGCGGGTACCCAAATGCCTTGAGCATACAGTGCATCGGCGACGCGCAAGGCGTCTTCATTTTCGCCGATGACGATGGCTTGAATTGCCGTCGGAGAGGGGAGCAGATTCCAGCGCGTGTTCGCCAACCCTTGCTGCAGTCGTGCGATCAGTCGCTGCAAGTGTGCGCGTCGCGCTTCGCCTTGATCGATCAGATCCAGGCTGGCCAGCAGGGCCCCGGCCAGGATGGGCGAGGCCGCCGTGGTGAAGATATACGTGCGCGCGCGTTGCAGCAGCCATTCGATGACGGTCGCGCTGGCGGCAACGAAGGCGCCGGACACGCCAGCGGCTTTGCCGAGCGTGCCCATGTAGACGAGACGCGGATGCAGGGTCATACCGAAGTGCGATAGCGTGCCGCGTCCGTTTTTGCCCAATACCCCGAAGCCGTGAGCATCGTCAATGACGAGCCACGCATCGAAACGCTCGGCCAGTTGCAGCAGGTCCGGGAGCGGCGCCAGATCGCCATCCATGCTGAACACGGCATCGGTGAGAATCAGCTTGCGTTTGGCATCGCTGGCGGCAAGCTGTTTTTCCAGTGCGGCCATGTCGTTATGCGCATAACGATGATGATCGGCGCGGGAAAGGACGACGGCATCGATCAGCGACGCATGATTCAGTCGATCGGCAAATACGGCGTCACCGCGTCCGACCAGCGTTGGCACAATGCCGAGGTTGGCCATCATGCCGGTGCTGAAGAAGAGCGCGCGTTCCGCACAGAGAAAACTGGCTAGCGCTTTTTCCAGTTGATCGTGTGGGACCATGTGTCCGCCCACCAGATGCGACGATCCGGCGCCGACGCCCCAACGTGCGGCAGTTTTTTGGGCCGCTTCAATAAGGGCAGGATCGGACGCCAGACCCAAATAATCGTTGCTGCCGAAAGAGAGGAATTTCCGGCTGTCGAATGTCACTTCCACACCACATGGAGACGCCAGCGTGCGACGCTGGCGCAGCGCATGCTGTTTGTCGAGTTCTGTCAGTTGCTTGTTGAGTTCTTCCCAGATCATCGGTGTCGGCTTCATGGGGGTATTGGGATGGCATTGTACCGCCATCCCCGCTCTCGCTTCTACTGGCATGCGGGAACGATGCGAGGACGAACGGCGCTGCTTTAGCGGATCGTGACTTCCTTTAAGCCAGCCGTTCCTTCGGCAGGGAGTCGCACCAGGGTGGAGGCACGTGTGCCGTAGCCCGGTGAATGGATGCAAACCGCGGAGAGCATGCGTTCGGTGGGGATGTCGACCCCGGTTTTGGGTAAATGCGTGTCGGGGGCAAGGGTGTGATCGGCCAGCATTTCAAAATAGGCGTCTTCCGGCGCATTCGCGTAAAGCAGGCTGGCAAATTGCGCCCGCGTCTTGACGACTTTATGCCAGGGATCGTTCAGCATCGCATTCGACAAGCCGTATATGCCGGGCTCCAGCGGTTTGCCGTTCAGCGGATGGGTTTGTCCACGATTGGAATACCAGATGAGCGTATCGCGATTGCCGATCAGCAGGTTGTATCCGTTGTAGGGATCGGGTTCGCCGGCGATTTTGTCGACGTATTCGTGCGGCGACATTGCCGAGGCGAGGTAATCCTTGACCAGTGCGCCGCGCGATGGGGTATCAGTGCGAAATTCCGAGGGCGCGCGCACATTGGTGATGGCGGCAAAACGGTTGGAACGCGTCACGCCCATCCAGGTGCCGCCGCTTTGCAGGTCACGTCCTGCATAAATGTGAGTGTGGTCATCCCACCAGTGGGCGGGCGCTGCCGGACGATCATAGTATTCGTCACGATTGGCTGCGGCGATCAGTGGCGCGGAAGGCATCAACTGCCAGGCAAAAACTATCAGGCACATTGTTTCAAACCAAAAAAATCAGCAGCTAAAAATCAGGAAAGCATGCGATAGCTTCAATCGCCATCCTCAAGCGAATAGGGCAGCGGAATGAACTGTAAAACTGGTCCTGTCGCAGAACCGAGATGCACGCTGACACCTTCGGGTAAGGGATAACGCAGCGACACGAGACAGGCAACGCGGTCGGACGCGCAGCGTTCGGCGTTCACGATCACGCCGCAAGCCTGATCGGGATCGTCTTTTGCGTAGACATCTGTTCCGGCGAAAACTTCCGCAGTGAGTTCAATGTCAGCGGCCAGCATGCGGCGCGGGGTTTTGCCGCGATGCTGCATGCGTGCGACGATTTCCTGTCCGGGGTAACAGCCTTTCTTGAAACTGACCCCGCCAATCAATTCGAAATTCAGCATTTGCGCGACGAATTTTTCCTGTGTCGGCGTTGTAATGACGGGGATGCCGGCCTTGATGTCGCCTAGTCCCCATGCCGTGTCGGCACAGGGTTCGAGTTGGGTAATGAGCGTGGGCCAGATTTGCGGGAGTGTCGCGGTCGGCAGGATCCAGAGAAAGCGCGGTGCGTCAAAAGCATCCGGCACGCGCATCAGCGTGCCGTGTTCTCCCTCCACCTTGGCGTAAGGTTGGTCCGGCAGCGTGGCAAACCAGGGGGCGAGGGCCGCGGTGGCGGCCTGGCCGCCCAAGCCGAGTTGAGCGAGGTCATCGGGCGCGGTGATGTTGACCTTGTCGCGCAACACGTACATCTTCAGGCGTTTTTGCAGACCGGGCAGGGTGTCGTTCGGCAGTTGCAGCAGCACACTGTCGGCGGTTCGCCACAGCAGGAAGGTTGCGAGCAGACGGCCTTGCGGTGTGCAATACCCGGCGAGTCGAGTTTGCGACGAGGACAGGTGTTCGACATCGTTCGTGAACTGACGATGCAGGAAGGCCACGGCGTCCGCGCCGGAAAATGCCAGCAGTCCGAAACGGGAAAGCGGCGAGACAAAACCCTGGCGAAGTGCCGTTATACTGGGCGAAATTGTCGTTTTGCAATCGGAATAGTGTTGTGTGGTAGTCATTGCAGCGACATTTTGATTGGGGCGGGTATGGAAGCTTGCGGCAAAATCGATATGATTACGTTTTTCGAATTATAGTGACTTCATGAAATCTTCGTCGAAACACCCCAAGCAGAAGAAAAGCGCTTCATTAGTAACACGGCTGGTTCTGATCATGGTTTTGCTGGTCGGCGCGTGCGCAGGCGGCATGGTGTATTGGGCACAAAGCCCGGTGATGCCTGAAGGCAAGCCGATCGAATTTACGGTGAAGTCGGGCAGTGGGGCGCAGGCGGTTGCGCAGCAATTGTCGAATGCCGGTGCACCGATGAACGCGACGCTGTTTACGGCGATGGTGCGCGTCACAGGGAATGGCAGCAAATTGAAAGCCGGTCCGTACGAACTGAAACCGGGCGTCTCGCCCTGGAAGCTGCTCGGCAAAATCGTCCGGGGCGAAATCGCCCAGGATGCCGTGACCGTTATCGAAGGCTGGACATTCAAACAGATGCGTCAGGCACTTAACGCACATCCGACCTTGAAGCACGATACGATTCAACTGACTGACGCGCAATTGCTCCAAAAAATTGGCGTCAAGGATTACAAACACCCGGAAGGCTTGTTTTTCCCCGACACCTACATGTTCGCCAAAGGATCGAGCGACTTGCTGGTGTTCAAGCAGGCGCATGCGAACCTGACGAAGCGACTGAACGAACTCTGGGAAAAGCGGGATTCGGCGCTACCGTACAAATTGCAATATGATGCGCTGATCATGGCGTCCATCATCGAAAAGGAAACCGGGAAGAAATCCGAGCGTGGCATGATTGCGAGCGTTTTCGTCAATCGTTTGCACAAGGGTATGCTGCTGCAGACGGATCCGACGGTGATCTACGGCATCGGTGACAAGTTCGATGGCAATATCCGCAAACGCGATTTGAAGAAAGACACGCCTTACAATACGTACACGCGCAAGGGGTTGCCACCGACGCCGATTGCACTTTCCGGTATGCAGTCGCTGACGGCAGCGTTCAATCCGGAAAAATCCGACGCACTTTATTTTGTGGCGCGCGGGGATGGGTCGAGTCAGTTTTCGACCAATCTCCGGGATCATAACAACGCGGTCATTCAGTATCAGTTGAAGGGTCGTGTCAAAAAAGAATCGAAATAATTCGGCAAGAAATGGCTAATGAAATGAAGTCGGGGAAATTCATCACATTCGAGGGGATCGATGGCGCGGGCAAATCCACGCATATCGACTTTGTAGCGGGCTTGCTGAAAGCTCGCGGGTTGAACGTGATTCTCACGCGCGAGCCTGGCGGCACGCCGCTTGGCGAAGCGCTGCGCGAGTTGTTGCTGCATCAAAAAATGCATCTGGAGACGGAAGCCTTGCTGATGTTTGCGGCGCGGCGTGAGCACCTCGATCAAGTCATTGAGCCGGCCCTGGCGCATGGGGACTGGGTGATTTCCGACCGCTTCACCGATGCGAGTTTTGCTTATCAGGGCGGGGGGCGGGGGCTCAGTCTGGAGAAGTTGCGCGCGCTGGAGCAATGGGTGCATCCGAAGCGCCAGCCCGATCTGACCTTGCTCTTTGATGTTCCGCTGGATGTGGCGCGGGCGCGACTCGATGCAGCCCGCACGCCGGACAAATTCGAGCGCGAGCAGGAAGGCTTTTTTCTCGCTACACGCGCCGAATATCTGCGTCGCGCAGCAGAATTCCCCGAAAGATTCCGTATAATCGACGCGCAGTTGACCATTTCTGAAATCCAGACGCAAATTAAGCAAATCATTGCAACGCTTTGATGTCACGGGGTTTTTAAAATTGGTTTCCAATCGATGCTTCATCAGAAAGCATCTCAAGTTTCATTTGCAAGCGATTGAAAATAAATGGTAAATCAGCTTTACCCTTGGCAAAGAAATCTTTGGAATCAAATTCAGCAGCGGCGTGAAGGTTTGCCGCATGCCATTTTGTTTCATGGCCCGGCCGGTATTGGTAAAGTTGTACTGGCTGAACGGTTTGCGCAATCGCTTTTGTGCGAACAGGTTCGCGAAGATGGCCACGCTTGTGGGCAATGCGTATCCTGCGGTTGGTTTATCAAATACAGTCATCCCGATTATCGCCGCTTGCGCCCGGAGTTTATGGATCAGGAAGTCGCTGGGGCATCCGATGAGGAGGGCGACGGTGGTGAAGAAGAAACCTCAGGACCAAAAACCAAGAAAACAGCCTCCAAAGTCATCCGGATCAGTCAGGTTCGCGAGTTGGCCGACTTTGCCAACATCTCGACCCATCGTCAGGGTCATCGGGTGGTCTTGCTGTATCCGGCCGAAACACTGAATACCGAATCGGCAAATGCCTTGCTCAAAATGCTTGAAGAGCCTCATCCGGGCACCGTCTTTTTGCTGGTGACCAGTCATCACGAAAGCCTTTTGCCGACGATTTTGTCGCGTTGCCACAAAATCCCTGTCGCAATGCCGCAACGGATCGAATCCCTGAAGTGGCTCCAAGAGCAGGGCGTCAAGGATGCAGAAACCTGGCTGGACGAGCAGGGCGGTGCGCCGCTGGCGGCCTATGAACTCTCTCAGGCAGGTGGACGGGAGAATATGGATGAGTTTCTGAGCCAACTGGCCAGACCCTCTGTCGAAGGCGTGCTTCGAACCGCTGAAAAGATGCAGAAGACCCCGGCCAGCCAGTTGATTGCGTGGCTGCAACGCTGGCTCTATGATATATTTTCTCTGAAGTTCACTGGGATCGTTCGTTATTATCCCCGTTACCACAAAGAACTGGCTGCGCTGGCTGAACGGGCCGATCCGGCTACACTGCTTCGCATGCTCAAGACAGTCAGTGCGCGCAACGCGATAGCCGACCATCCGCTTGCGCCCCGCTTGTTTGTCGAGGACATGTTGCTGGAATACATGGAAATTTGTTCCTGAAAGGATAGGGATGCCAAACAAAATGCCAACGGGTATGCGACCACCGGGCGCTTCTGGCGCACCGGGTGCGGCCGCTGCAGCTGCCGGAGCGCGCCCGGGCGTATTGTCTTTGGCCATCAAGGAGCGTTCGGCTTTGTACACGGCTTACATGCCTTTTCTCAAAAATGGCGGGATTTTTGTTCCAACTTCGCGTCCGTACAAGGTCGGCGACGAGATTTTCGTCATTCTGGAGCTGATGGATGAGCCGCAGAAATACCCGATTGCGGGTAAGGTGGTCTGGGTAACCCCGGCAGGCGCCAACAACAGCAAAACGCAAGGCATTGGCGTTCATTTTCCTGAAGACGAATCCGGTACACGCGCCAAGCTTGTCATAGAAAAGCATTTAGGTTCGGCGGTACGTTCCAACCGCAGCACGCATACCATATAATCTTCGTTTTTCCGGCAATTGGCTGCCTGTGTCAAGGCGGCGTTTTTGCGTTTCAATATTTAAAAGCAGCAGTTTTCAAGCCGCCATTATTCAGGTTCATCATGTTTGTCGATTCCCATTGCCATATCAATTTTCCCGAGCTGTATGCCAGGCTACCGGAAATTCTGCGCAGCATGGCGCAAAATCAAGTCACGCATGCCTTGTGCGCCGGGGTGCATTTGCCCGAATTTCCCCGCATCCGCGAGATTGCGGAACAGTATCCGAACATTTACGCATCCGTCGGCGTTCACCCGAACTACCGAAAAACGGTGGAGCCCGATGTGAAAACCTTGGTCAAGCTGGCGGATCATCCCAAGGTGGTGGCGATCGGCGAAGCCGGGCTGGATTTTTATCGTCACCAAGGCGATCTGGATTGGCAGCGCCAGCGTTTTCGCATTCAGATTCGTGCGGCGCGGGAGTGCGGCAAGCCGTTGATCATTCATGCGCGGCAGGCGCGAGAAGACGCCTTGCGCATCATGCGCGAAGAAAAGGCGGGACTCGACCAAGGCGGCCCCGGCGGTGTGATGCACTGCTTTACCGATACGCTAGACATGGCCGAAGCAGCCATGGACATGGGTTTTTACATTTCGTTTTCCGGCGTTGTAACGTACAAGGCCACGCGCGAGTTGCAGGAAGTGGCGCGCGTGATCCCGCTGGAACGCATGTTGATTGAAACGGATGCGCCGTATCTGTCGCCGGAACCGCATCGCGGCAAGGATAACGAACCGGCCAATGTGCGGTTGGTGGCCAAGCGCATTGCGGAATTAAAGAAAATTCCAATTAATCGTGTCGGCAAGCAGACCTCGGATAATTTCTTTGAATTGTTTAAAATTCCCAGAGCGCCACAGTCATCTCCCGCTACCCCAGCCTGACACATGAACGATCGATCCGGCATCGGCAGTCAAAAAATAAAGTGCGCGTTGCGCGCGCTAAAATTTTTACTGCTGGCCGGATGTTTTTTGTCGATGCCGTGTCGGGCGAGCACGAACGAAGATCTTTCCGTCCCGCCGATTCCTGACACGACCGGGTCAACACAGATCCCAATCAAGCCACAACAAAAAACGGACCTTACCGCGAAACCTCAGCAAGCCCAACCCGTGGCAGCCAAGCAGGAAAGCGCGTCGCAAAAACCACCTGACTCCAAAGTGCTGGTGGCGCCTGCCGCGAAGGCTTCGGCTGGTGAGTCGGTAAAAGCGCCGGTGGTTGGCCCTGTTCCCGCTCTGCCAGGTGTGCAAGCAGAATCAGCGCTTCCAAAGGGGGGGGCCGCAGCCGATCAAGCCGCGAAAATCAGCAAGGTGCGCGAATCGGTGAGGGCGATAGATTGGCGCGCACAGCAACTCATCCGTGACGTGCCATTAAAGCCTGATGATACGGAGATTGCCAATCCCTTTCCGCCAAAAACAAGGCTGGAAGAAGTATTTCAACAAGACGATGAATCAGGGGGGAAGCTGGATGAGATGGCCTCAGCGTCGAGCGGGATTTTTACAGGAAAACCCAGCGTCAGCGACATCGATCTGAAGCAAATTCGCGCCCAGCTGGAAGGGCGTGACGGACTCAAACGTTATGAGAAAGCGGGTGAGGCAGAAGGCGATGCTTCATTTGGTGACGCCTCACAACCTTACGATATCAATTTGCGTTTGCCGCCGATGGATTGACCCGTGATTGCGGCAGCTTTGATGAATGGAATAATAAAAGGGGGCGCTGATGCCCCCTCTTTATTTTTGGAAGCGAGAAAGCACGCCATCTCGCTTGTCGTTGTCCTGTTATCGCCGCGTATAGACGATCTTTTTGCTACCGCCGCCGCACGTCCCCACGACTTTTTTTGCGCCGACATCTGCGCTGGACTCGACAATGTCAAGCGAGTAGGCCTTGACGCCCTTGGCTTCAATTTTCTTGGCTATTTCGTCCTTGATGTCTTCGCATGATTTTGCAGCAAAGGCTTGAGCGCTGACAATGATCATGATGGCGAAAACAATAATGCGTTTCATAGGAGGCTCCTTCATTGTTGATGACCTGATGTTGACGCACCGGCAAGCGCAGCGGTTAACAACAACATCATATCATCTGTCCTTGCGCATTATCCAGAGAGGGCGGCGACAAAAAGATATATGGCGTTATTGTCAGGAAAAAAAGATGCGGACTGTGGTTTTGCGCCCACTGATTGCGTCAATAAATGATGGGGCTTGTATTGGCGGCATGACGGTGCTGTCTCTGCACAGCCCAGGGTCGACATGCTGGCTGTGCGTGGCAATAGGACTATGCGCCTAACGCTCGGAGGGAGGGAAACAGAATGGCAACGAAGCAAAGCGTACCGATGAGCAGTACACGAAGTCCAATGCCGCGCCACGAAATTTGAACCGTCGAACACGGATTATGCCAATCAAACAGAAAATCATCTTCATCATCTTCCGTGATTAGATGATCCAATAGCATCCAGAGCGCAATGGCAATGAGCGTGAAAATATACGGCACGCCCCATAGAGAAGACAGGGCATAGCAGGCTGCGACAAGCAGAAGCGTTTGTTTGCCAATACGACGAATGGTTGTGGTCTTCATATCGATAACCCGGTATTTGATCCTGTTTGTATGGCGTCTTCATGAAAGCGTGAAAACTATGTCCGCCGACTTCAAGAAAACTTTCTGCTTTCCTTTATGCAATATGCTTTGCACTCAGAAGAGCCAAGTGTCGGTTCAATTCTATGGAAGAAAATGCGGGCGAATTTCGCAACGCGAAGACAAGATGAGGAGAATCAAAGAAGGTTCAGAAAGCTGTGTTTAAAACGATACAGTCATTCTGCGAGGAATGGTTTGATGGCATTGCTTTAGGGAATTTTTTGCTCTAAAAGAAAGGGAGCGATTTTCGGCAATCGAATCGCTCCCATTTTCCGTGTTTCGGTACACTGCTATTTTTTTGTGCTGTACCAATTGCCGATGTCCTTCGCCAAAGAATCAGCTACACCGTTCAGCACGCTACACGAACTTTTGAATCCTCCGGTGATCCCGCCCATGGAAAATCGTTTGAAGGTTTCCGTCCCAGTTATTTGACCGTCTTTGTAGGATTTAACTTGCACGGTGATGGTTTTTCTGTGGAGGGTAAAGGCATTTCCAGCACTGTAAACATTAGCGATCTTGACATCCAATGCTTGCCCCTTTGTGGGGTCCAGAACGTCGAATTTTTGGGGAGAATAACCTTTGTTTGTGAGTGTTTTGGCGAGTCTTTCAGAAAATTGCGTACCGAGGTCCTTGCATTCTGAGATAACGTTATCCTTGATCAGGCTTTTGTCCAGATAAGGAACTTCGCCTGGAATTTTCAGTTCAAGTTCTGAAGACCATGCAAGCAGCGGCATAAAAGCCAGTGCAACAAAATATTTTGAAATTTTCATTTAACGATATACCTGTAACGGAATGGTGAAGTTTGTGTAACGAGGTAACCGAAACACGCTGAGGTAAGTTTGATTTTGGGAAAGGTTGTTGATGCAGAGTAGTGCGTCAAGTACGACGTTTTCATCCTAACACCATAACGTCTCCGCCTTGTCCGCGTGAAGGAAATGTTGGTGAGATATGGCCCTTTGCGTCTGATTACGGCAACGCTCGCCATGCCATCACGCACCAATCCCATCCGTTGAGCGTGGGGCGCTTTTTGAAAACATCATAATCGGCGGCTTCAATTTTTTCCAGAATGCGCAAGCCGCCTTGCACAACGAGACTGAGTTCCCACCCAATACGGCCGGGTAATCGCTTGGGTAGCCCTGCGCCGGAGAGCATGAGATCTCTGGTGCGCATGATTTCAAATTGCATCAGTTGACGCCACTGATTGTCGATGCGTTCGTTGGCGATGTGTGCTTCGTCTAAATGGAAACGGGCCAGATCGTCTTGCGGCAAATAGACGCGATCTTTTTTCCAATCGATCGCGACATCCTGCCAGAAATTGATTAGCTGGAGTGCTGTGCATATGGCATCCGCGTCGCGCAGATTTTCATCGGTTGCTTCGCCGTACAAATGCAGCATGAGACAGCCAACCGGATTGGCAGATCGGCGGCAGTAATCGCGCAAGGCGTCGAAATGCGGATAGCGCTTGGTATCCACATCCTGCTTGAAGGCAGACAGGAGATCTCGAAAGGGTTGCAACGGGAGATGATGTGCGTGAATGACTTTTTCCAGCGTTGCGAAAAGCGCGGACTGCGCAGGAAGACATTGCGCGATGCGATCGAGTGCAGTTTCGTAGGCTTCCAGTCCGGCGATGCGCCCATGATTTGGCGTGTCACCTTCATCCGCGATGTCGTCTGCACTACGTGCAAAAGCATAAATTGCCTTGACGGGCGGTCGCAAATGTTGGGGCAGCAGAAAAGAGGCAACCGGAAAATTTTCGTAGTGATCTACTGCCATAGAGGGTCGTCATGATTGCAAAGACGCAAGAGCCTCCATCATAGGGCAAAACAGGAAGCGCGTGTAGTGCGGCGCCTATTCAGCCGCAAACACGCGGTTTTTGCCAGCCTTCTTGGCGCGGTACATCGCGGCGTCCGCACGGTTGGTGACGGCATCCTGATCTTCGTTAGGAGAGCGCTGAGCGACGCCGGCACTGAAGGTGATGAGGATTTGCTCATTTTTGTACATAAAAAAGTGCTTGGTGAGTGCACGTTGCACGCGGATCATGGTGAGTGTGGCATCTTCGACTCGGGTATCTGGAAGCAGAATCAGAAATTCCTCGCCACCAAATCGTGCAATGACATCTGTCGGGCGCAGGGTGTCCTTGACGACGCGAACAAGGTGAATCAAGGCTTCATCGCCGGCGAAATGACCGTACGTGTCGTTAAGCGCTTTAAAGTTGTCGAGATCCAGAAGAGCCACGCATAGTGAGGTGTTGCGTCTGTCTGCGCGCGCGGCTTCGCGTTCGTACACGTCGTCAAATCCACGACGATTCAAGCTGCCGGTGAGCTGGTCTTCTTTCACCAGTTCGCTCATTTTTTCGAGCTTCTTTTCGAGTTCCTTGATGCGATTTTCGGCTTCGTCCGCCTCCCTGCGTGCGGCCATGATCTGATCACGTGAAGAGCGTGCTTCTTCCTGAATCAACTGGGTTTCACGCAGGACGTCATCCATGACATTGTTGAGTTCAGTGATATGTTTGGCCTGGCTGATCTTTATCGAGTACGCTTCCATTTTTTTCTGGTACTTGTCGGTGCTGATAGCCAGATCACCCACGCGATCGACAAAGGTGATCATCATGTTTTTAAGCGTATCCCGCGCTTCGCTCAAGCTGTGTTTGAGAATGCCCTGTTTGTAGATGACTTCTTTCAGGCGCACTTCGGCATCTTCCAGCATTCGGTAGTTCAGCGGTCCCGAGATGATGTTTTGAATAATCGTCACTTGTCCGCGCAACCAACTGTCGTCTTCAAGCAGTTCGCCAATGTTGTCAAGGAGCAGATTGAAAAGGCGGACCAGCAGTTCCTGCTGCTCAGCCGTGTTGCCGGTTTTCATTTCAATCTTGTAGGACAGGCGTCTTAAACTCGACCCGGCTTTTTCGTAATCGTCTTGCGATTGCGCCGTTTTAAGGAAGGTGCTGAGTTCTTCCGTTTCAGACGCCAACTCAGGTGAATCCTGCAGCAGCGAAACGACCGTGAAGCTCAAGGTGCGGATCAGCAAGTCGCGCAAATAATGCAGTTGTTCGCTTTCCGTTGGCATCTCCACAAGTGCAATCGATTTAGTCGATGCGTTGGCGGTTGTTTTGACATATTTGTCATACAACTGGTTGAGTGCCCTCGTATATTCTTCCCAGTCGTGCGATTTCACGGCGCGCTGGAAGCGGTAGCCAATTTCGGCCGCGTCACCGGGAGCGCCAGACATTTTCCGTGCAAAAGACGAAAGTAGCAGCAGCGGGGCGGAGTCGATTTCAGGCGCTGGTTCAGAGGAGGACGTTTTTTCCTCTGCGTGCTTTTCCGGGTCAGGGATACCGGCGACTTCAAAGTAGAGCTTGCGGTAAGCTTCTGGCGTGGGCGAGATCCGGCGTTGTCCCAGCAAACGGAACACCTCCCTGGCAACGATGGCGGGATTTTTTTCTGGTGGGGAAGAAGGTTTATTCATGACAGCGCGTATGCTTCAAGCCAAAACAACAATATATTACTGCAGCCGAATGGAATGGCTTGATCAATGCCCATAAAGCCCCCCTGTTCCGGCTTTGTCTCGCAGAAGGGGCGTAGAGAACCTTATTCAACGAGTTGATGCTTGATGGCGTAGTGCGTCAGTTCCGCGCTGTTTTTAAGTTTCATCTTGGCTAACAATCTGGCGCGGTATTCGCTGACGGTTTTGACCGAGAGGGATAGGTCTTCCGCAATTTCGCTGACGGTTTTGCCTGAGGCGATCATGGTCAAGGTTTGATACTCGCGATCCGACAAACTTTCATGCAAAGGGGCTTCCTGGTCTTCGCCGATTTGCCGGGCGAGCACCTGAGCCAATTCCGGACTGATGTACTTCTTGCCGCCGGCGACGATGCGAATGGCGTTGACCAGTTCATTAGGGGCGCTTTGCTTATTGAGATAACCTGCCGCACCGGCTTTCAGCGAGCGGATCGCATACAGGTCTTCGCGGTGCATGGAGAGCATCAGGACTTCCAGTTGAGGCATTTCTTTCTTCAGTTGCTTCAGGACTTCAATGCCGTTTCGGTCGGGCATGGAAATGTCCAGCAGGACGATCTGACAATCGCCTTGACGGGCCAGCTTGATGGCATCAAGGCCATTTTGGGCTTCGTCTGATACAACAATGTCTTTGGTGTCGGCCAGAATTTGCTTCAGCCCTTCTCGCACAATGGCATGATCATCGGCGATGAGAACACGAATAGGGGATTTTGAAGAGGCAGTCATTGCAATATTCCAGGCTATTTTTGCGGTATGGTGATGGTGACGGTGCTGCCGCCTCCTTCAGTGGGACTGATGGTGACATTGCCGCCGAGCGAATGCGCGCGTTCGGTCATGCCCCGGATGCCAAATGATTGTGGTTTCAGGCGTTCAACAGGTTCAATGCCCTTGCCGTTATCGATGATTTTCAAGCGTAAGTTGCCCCTGGATAGCGAGAGTTTGACGTCGACACGTTTGGCGTTGGCATGTTTGGCGATGTTCGTCAGGGCTTCCTGGAAGATGCGGAAAATGGCGGTAGCTTGATCGGTTGGCAAGTCAATTTCCTTGATACTTGTCGAGAACTTGCAGGGAACACCGATTTGTTTTTCAAACTCTCTGGCTTGCCACTCGATGGCGGCGACGATGCCCAAATCCAGAATGCCCGGACGTAAGTCGCTGGCGATCCGATGTGCCGATTCAATGGTGCGATCCACCAGCGAATCGAGATACTGCGCTTTTTCGTTCAGGAAGATGTCGCTTTGCGGGAGGCGGCTTGCCAGGAGGGCAAGCGCCATCTTGATAGCGGTGAGGTTGCCGCCTAGATCGTCATGCACGTCTCTGGAAAGTTGCGTGCGTTCCAATTCTTTGACGTGTTCGATGTGCGCGGACAATTCCGCTAGACGCGCTCGGGAGCGCTTGATTTCAAATTGTTCGAGTTTGCTTTGGGTGATGTTGGTCATGATGCCGCTCCAGCGTACCCCATCCGGTGCAATTTTTTGGGGCGTGGCGCGCAAGTTGATCCATTTGATGTCTTTCCATGCATCGACCCAAATGCGCCCCTCCCAGTTCCAGCTTTTTAACTCGTTCGCAGAATCTGCCATGGATTTGAGGTAGGACGGGCGATCTGCCGGGAGGATCAAATCGATAAACAGTTCCGGGCTCTCTCGCAATTGTTCCACCGACAGGCCCAGCAAGGCCAGACATCCTTCGCTCAAATAGGTGAAGGATGCTTTATCGTTCGTGGTCAGTTGAAACTGATAAACCAGTCCTGGTGTATTGGAAACCAAGGCGCGAAAGAGTGATTTGCTGATGGCGCCGTCGTTTAATGCTTCCTGCCGGATGGCGGTCTCTTGCGCAATGGCGATGCAGATGTAGATGGGCGTCGAGGCAGGATGCGCAAGGAAAAGGCGTAACGCGACGCTGTAACGGGAACCATCGCGCCGAACAAAATCGGCGATTGCACTCAGGTATTGTGGGGAGGGGGAAGCAGAATTTTGCGCCGCGAGCGACTGAAGTATGTTGTGCAGGGAGGGAAAACTGTCCGGTGCGACAATATCTGTCAGGCTTTTCCCGGTCAACTCGGCGCTGACGTACTGGAGATTTTGGCAGGCAGCCTCATTGACATGTAGCAGATGCCAGCTGTCACCATCCATTACATATATTTCATTGAAGGAGGCTTCCATTACGAGCGGAAGCCATGCTGCTGGCATCATATTGGGTTTACCTAAGAAAGACGCGCGCTTTTTCTTGACGCTCGAAGCATAACTGAAGGAAGCAAGCTTGTTCAATAATAAAGGCATATTACCCACTTGCCGGGATATGTTGCCTCAGAATTGGCGGGTAAAAGCTTCGTTGCTCAAAGAGTTACTGACGCGTCATGGCATGTATTCTTTCAATATACCCCAAGGTTTTGCCGTACAGCAACATTTTTTCCCAACCTGCGGTATTCTATGCACCGGACAGGAAAGAAATGTTGTAATTATCACCAAGGTGTTTTTTGCGGAGCGCGTGGACAGCTTTGTTAGTTTCCATGATGCATCGCAACAACAGTAGGCAGGCAGCATGTACTGTATTCCTGTGTGACTTTTGAGGTTAGACGTGGCTGATATTAACTCACCCAAAATAAAGGAATTCGATTTTACGGTCGCGGATTTCGAGCGCGTTCGGGCACTGATTTATGGTCGTGCCGGGATTTCGCTCGCCACATCTAAGCAGGAAATGGTTTACAGTCGAATTGCCCGCCGCCTGCGTGCCATGGGGTTCAAGTCCTTCGAAGATTATCTCAACGCGCTGGAAAGCGGGCGGATGGAAGAAGAGTGGGAATCCTTCATCAATGCACTCACCACCAATCTGACATCCTTCTTCCGCGAAGAGCACCATTTCCCGATTCTGAAAGACTTCGTCAAAAGTCGCCCCGGCCCAGTGGAGGTGTGGTGCAGTGCGTCCTCGACCGGGGAAGAGCCCTATTCGATTGCCATCACACTGTGTGAAGCCTTGGGTACATTGACACCGAAGGCGAAGATCGTCGCAACCGATATCGATACCAATGTCCTGGCGACAGCCGAAGCAGGTATTTATTCGTTGGATAAATTGGGGAAAATGCCGTCTGATCTGGTTCGCCGTTATTTCCAAAAAGGGACAGGGAAGAACGAAGGTATGGTTCGCGTCCGCAAGGAATTGCGGGATATGGTCACTTACCGGCAACTAAATTTGCTGGATGATAGATGGCCGTTGAGGGGTGGGTTTGATGCCATTTTCTGCAGGAATGTCATGATCTATTTTGACAAACCCACGCAAGGGAAAATCCTGTCGAAATTTGTCGGCTTGCTGAAGCCGGACGGCTTGTTGTTTGCGGGGCATTCCGAGAATTTCCAGTATGTGTCGAATGCCTTCAAATTGCGGGGCAAGACGGTTTACAACCTGGTTAACCCGGCACTCGCTAATACAAGCGCGAGGTGAGACGCATGAGTTCTGTATTCGACAAACACTTCGCGACCAATGTTTACTACGACCGCAGCTTTGACATGGATGCGGCCAAGATCCTGCCGGGCGAGTATTACTACACGCCAAAGGATATGGTGATTGTCACAGTGTTGGGGTCGTGTGTTTCCGCGTGCATTCGCGATCGCGTGTCGGGAATTGGCGGCATGAACCACTTCATGCTGCCGAATGATAATAGCGGCAATGACATTATTTCCGCATCCATGCGTTACGGCACGTATGCGATGGAAATCTTGATCAACGAATTGCTGAAGTCCGGCGCCAAGCGGGAAAATCTGGAAGCCAAGGTCTTCGGCGGTGGTGCGGTATTGCAAAATTTCAGCGCCATCAATGTTGGCGAGCGCAACTCCCAATTTGTGAGAGATTATCTCAAGGCCGAAAAGATCAAGGTGTTAGCCGAGGATCTCGAAGATATCTTCCCGCGCAAGGTGTACTTCTTTCCGCGCACAGGCAAGGTGCTGGTGAAAAAACTCAAGCAGCTGCACAACAATACGATCGTGAATCGCGAAATGGATTACGCGAATCGCTTGTCTGCGCGTCCGACTTCCGGCGACATCGAACTGTTTACCTGACCGGCTTCCGCTTCACGCATGCATCGCGCAGGCACTCAACCCGTCAGCGCCGAATGCATCATTTTTATGGCGACGAGTAGCAGGTACCCGCCAAAAATCCGTTTGACCTTGTCTCCGTCGAGGTTGCTGACTAGTCTTGCGCCTTTCGAAACAAAAATCGAAGAACAGCAAATAATGCCGAGTAGCGCCGGCAGGTAGACAAAGCCGTACGTGAGCGGGGGCAGATTCGGCGTGGAGAATCCCGACGCGAAATAGCTCAGCGCGCCGCCGATGGCGACCGGAACACCAACAGCCGACGTGGTCCCGATGGCACGCTTCATCGGAACATTATGCCAGGCAAGATACGGGGTGACGATGAATCCGCCCGTGGCTGCGGTCAAGGCCGCGATAATCCCGAAGATGACGCAAATGAACAGTTGCCAGATGGTTGGTGGCAATTGCCGGGTCGGTTTGGGCTTGATGTTCAAAACCAGGTTGATTCCGGCGGCGATGACAATGCAGGCGAAAATGAGCGTCAGCTGTTTTGTCGGCAGCCTGCTGGCGATCATTGGGCCAATCATGCTCCCGATGACGAGTCCGATAGCCATGGTTTTGGCAATGGACCAATCGATATTGCCTAATTTTCGGTGAGCGTTCATCGACACCAAGCTGGTGACGATCATGCTCATCATGGTCGTCCCCAGGGCAATGTGCATGATGTGCACGTGCGGAAAATTCTGCAGCGAAAGCAGCATGTACAGCGCCGGCACCAGAACCAATCCGCCCCCCACGCCAAACATGCCGGCGATTAAACTGACGATGACGCCGAGCAATGGGTAGGCTAGCCACCAGACGGTAACATTATCCATGATGAAAGAAATCGAAATCGTTTAACGAAAAGTGAAATGCAATAATTCTTATCAGATCACGTTAGACGATTAACCGTTGTATAGACCGGCATGACGTCCTTCTTCCTGGACCAGCGCGAGCAGCACATCGACCGTCGGTGTCGGGATGCCGGTGAGTTTTCCCAGTTCCTGCACGGCAGTCACCAGGGCATCAATTTCCATCGAGCGGTGGCGTTCCAGATCCTGAAGCATCGACATCTTGTGCCCGACGGCTTTCCCGGCGACGTTCAGGCGTCGTTCGAGCATGTCTTCCGGAATGGACACGTTCAATGCCTCGGTGACAGCTTTGGTTTCCTTCATGGCGGCCATGCAGACCGCGCGCAAGGCCGGTTCGGATGTGATGCGATCCAGCGTCGCCTTGGTGAGCGCACTGATTGGGTTGAAACAGACATTGCCCCAGAGCTTCAGCCAGACGTTCCAGCGAATCGCATCGCGGATCGGGGCGTCGAAGTTCGCGGCAGTCAGGGCTTCAGACAGTTTGACGACGCGCTCCGAGCGGGAACCGTCCGGTTCGCCAATGATGAAGCGGTTGAATTCGTGATGCTCGATCACGCCGGGTGCGATGACTTCGCAAGCCGGATCGACGACACAGCCGATGGCGCGTTCCGGTCCGATCAAATCCCATTGCAAACCGCCCGGATCGACCGAGTCGAGTTTGCGCCCGTCGAATGTGCCACCTTCCTTGTAGAAGTACCACCACGGGATGCCGTTCATTGCCGTGACCATGGCCGTGTTCGGCCCCAGCAGGGGTTTGAAGGCGGCAGCGCTTTCATGAGACTGGTGCGCTTTCAGGGCGCAGAGCACGTAATCCTGGTACCCGAAATCGGCTGGGTTGTCGCTGGCGGGAATGCGAGCCACTTTTTCCTGCCCCCCAATGAGCAGCTTCAGGCCATTCTTTTTGATCGCTTCCAGATGTTCGCCCCGTGCAATCACGCAAACGTCCTGACCGGACAACGCCAGTTCCACTGCAAGATAGCCTCCGATGGCGCCCGCACCGAATACGCAGAATTTCATGTCGCACCTCCTGAAGTGAATATGTGGCGGATGAATTGTGATCTAAGTGTAATACGGGGTGAATTATAAGAAAAATACTTTTTATGTTCATCATTTATACTTTGCTTGTATAAATGGAGGGAACATGGATATTCGGCAATTACGGTACTTCATGGCCATCGTGGAAGAAGGCCAGATCAGTCGCGCGGCACAACGGCTGCACATTGCGCAACCGCCGCTCAGTCTTCAGTTGAAATTGCTCGAGCAGGAGCTGGGCGTGCAGCTCATCGAGCGCAGCACACGAAGTTTGCAGCCGACGCCAGCAGGGCATGCGCTTTACCAGCGGGCAGAGCAAATCGTCGGCATGATCGATGCGGCGGCTAAAGAAGTGCGCGAGCAGGATGGCGCTATGCGCGGGGTGCTGGCCATCGGCAGTCCACCCGCTTTGGGGAGTTTGTTCATGCCGGAGCGCATCCAGGCCTTTCATGCGCGTTATCCGGAAATGCGATTTCAGTGGCGAGAAGGGAACACCTTTCGTATTCTGGAATTGCTGGATGCGAATGTCATCGAATTCGGGATCGTGCGCTTGCCGGTGCGTGAAGGCGCGTTCGAGATGATCCCTTTGTTGACGGAACCGTGGGTCGCGATCGTGCCCAGGAAAAAACGCCAGCCCCCATCGATCACCCTATCCGAGTTGGCTAAATCCCCTTTGCTGTTGATGCATCGCCAAAGCGGCATTCGTGCGCACGACATGGTGTTGGATGCCTTCGCAAGCGAGGGATTGTCGCCCGCCATTTTCTGCGAAAGCGATAATGTGTTGGCGCTCCTGTCGCTGGCCGAGCGCGGATTGGGCGTGGCGATTATGCCGCGCTCGACTTTGGCTTTGCGACCGGATGAATTCCATGCGATGGAGATTGCGGATTGTCAGCTGGCCTCCTCAGTCGCGGTCATTTGGCCCAAAGGGCGGCGATTGTCGGCCGCGGCGCGTCTTTTTCTCGAGATGTTCGAGCCAGCAGGTACAATGCACACTTCCTGACGTTTTCCCTGAAAAGATTTTCCATGCTGAGTTACCGCCACGCTTTCCATGCAGGCAATCACGCCGATGTGCTCAAGCACTTCGTGCTGGTGCAGTTGATTCAATACCTGCAACAAAAGGAGACGCCGTTTCATTTCATCGACACCCACGCCGGTGCCGGACTCTATGCACTGGATAAAGGGTATGCGGCTAAAAGTGGTGAATCTCAAACGGGCATTGAGCGCCTATGGCAGCGCAAGGATCTGCCTGCTTCGCTGGAAGAGTATGTGAATCTGGTGAAGGCCTTGAACCCCGATGGCGCCTTGCGTCATTACCCAGGCTCTCCGTGGATTGCCAATACGCTGTTGCGCGAACAGGAACGGCTCAGGCTGTTTGAATTGCATCCAACCGACATCAAAATTCTGAGCGAGAATTTTCGCGAACTCGAAAAGGAACAGGGTAGGCCGCGCGGGCGTGGCACGCGCGTGATGATCGAGCAGGGCGATGGATTTGCGGCATTGAAGGCCTTGTTGCCGCCGCCGTCGCGCCGCGCACTGGTACTGATCGATCCGCCGTATGAAGTGAAAACGGATTACCGTCACGTGACGGATACGCTCACGGATGCCTTAAAACGTTTTCCGACGGGGACGTATGCGATCTGGTATCCAGTACTGAATCGCAACGAATCGAAGCAATTGATTCCGCGTCTGAAACGTTTACCGGCAACGCAATGGCTGGATGTGACCCTCTCGGTATCTGGCCCCGCGCCCGATGGCTTCGGGCTGCGCAGCAGCGGCATGTTCATTCTGAATCCGCCCTGGACGCTGGACGCGACACTGAAGGACGTCATGCCGTTTTTGGTGTCGGCACTGGGTCAGGATGACAGTGCCGGTTTTACGCTGGAGAGTGGTGAAGCGCAGGGAGCATCGCGGCGATAATCCCAGTCGGCCCCGACGGCCGACTGGCAAGCGCGCCAATTTTTGCTCCGATTTTCGTTGATATGGCGTTTAGCCGACGACGAGGCTGCGACGTGAGGTCTGTACGCTGGTCTGGCCGTTGCGTCCGTAGACCTGCCCATCTTGGTCGCCTTGGAGTACTTGCAAGGCGACCTGGTTGTGTGACATGTGGGTGCTGATCAGCAAACCGTTGGTGCGGTTCAGCTCCTTGGACGCGCGAACCAGTGCGCGTAATTCATTCCACGTTTTTTGGATAACATCCTTGTTGGGAACGATTGCTGATGAACTGTCCAGCCATTTTTGCATGCTGGCTTCTTCTGCAGCAAAGCCAACTTGTGCCAATGCCTTTAGGCGCGTCTTGGAAAGTTCGGCCATTCGTGTAACGAGTGCCGATTTCCTGGCAATCAGAGAACCCAACTCATCGATATTAGCTTTGGTCAGATGGTTTTGCTCTTCCTTGAGCACAGCCATCAGTTCACGGGCCGTATCGCATTCCTGAGCAAGTTGGTCAGTTGGGTTCGGGGAAGCAGTCATGGTTATCCTTTACGGTTTTGTATCAAATCTCGCACCGTGTCGATTAATCCTTCCGCCACTTTTTCGGCGTCCACTTTGAAAGTGCCGCTGGCGATGGCAGCCTTGATTTCTTCGACCTTGTCGGTGTCAAACACACTGGCGCTCGCGACCTGAGATGCCAGCGATTGTGCCTGCGAAGACAACTGAACACTGACAGAAGCGGTTTGGCTGGCTTGCCCCGATCCGACAGCATCGGCTTTTTCAGCGCCCTTGCCGCCACTGGTCTGGGTAGCCCCGGTCGTCAGCCCCGTGGTCTTTTTGAGAGAGTCATTAATTTTCACGACGTAGTCCTTTGTAATTAATGGTTAATGAATAGACTTTAACCCTGATTACTTATCGGAGCAATTTTCAATAACTTTAATGATTTATTAACTAAATAACGATCTTTTTAAAACACAATTTCAACGACCCCTCCCAATCTTGCAATGCCGCTGACCGTCTGTCCCGATGACGTTCGCGTTTGGACCATTTGACCTTCACTGGCGCTGCCGAGCGCCTTGGCTTCGGACGTGATTCGGAACCCCGTGCCTTGCGAAATCAGTCTTACCGTTTGACCAGATTGAATAACTTGTTGATTACGCAACCATTCTTTTCGGATCGGGGTACCCAGTGCGAGCGACATCGAAACCTTTTTGCCGATGGCATCTGCCGTGGTGGTGATCGCACCGGGCGGCAAGGCGGTTAAGTCGCCGGTTGTTTTGACCAAATCTTTTTCTGTGATGATTTGTCCCTGGAGCAAGGGGTGTGCCGCCACAACGTATTCGCCATTCACCTTGACGGTGGCTTTGACAAAAATTGTCCATTTGACAGGGGTTGCGCAACGTACCCCAACCGTGGTTTTTCCCCACGCGCGTTTGCCTGGGGGCAGAAATGCCTCTGGTGCCGAACAAGGCGCGAGGTTGTTGCGCGGGTCAATCGGACTGACCACGACATCCACCTTTCCTGGCATGCCCACTGACTGCGATTTCAAGAATTTCTCGACGCGGGTCTGTAGCGCATCGAGATCCTGCCGTCCCTCAATATTTTGTGCCCATGACAAGGACGTGGTCAGTAGTGCCAAAACAGCAAGCAGGGTTTGAAGAATCTGTTTCATATTAACCATGATTGGTTTGTCTCACCGTCAATATTAAGCGCCTCTTGCCCAATCAAAGCGATGAACAGCACGGCGTTTTGCACGCTTATTGCGGTATGGAAAAAGGGGGGGGATTTATATGATTGACCCTATACAAATCTAATTGCAGCGGCCCTGGCCGGGTAATGAAGGAGGATCCGATGTTCGGTAAAACAAACGATGTGTTGGCGTACCACCAGATTGCACTGGCCGTACGAGGGCAGCGCCAGCAAATTCTGGCTTCCAACATTGCGAATGCGGACACGCCCAATTACAAGGCCCGCGATATCGATTTTGCACAGGCTTTGCAAAATGCGTTGACCGATCAAAGCGCCACGTCCGGCGTGGGATTAACGAAAACGAATCAAAGCCATCTGGATGGCAACAAAACCGCTTCCGTTCTGGGCGGTGCGCCACTCTTGTACCGTACCGTGCAGCAAGGCAGCGTTGATGGGAACACCGTTGATATGGATGTCGAGCGCAACCAGTTTGCCGACAACGCCTTGCGTTATGAAGCGGGCGTCACGCTGGTGAATGGTCAAATTAAAAATCTGCTGGCCGCCGTACAAGGATAATCGCTATGTCACTTTTTAATATCTTCACTATCGCAGGTTCTGGCATGAGCGCGCAAGGGCAGCGTCTCAACGCCGTCGCCAGCAATATTGCGAACGTGGACAGCACCACCAGTGCCAATGGCGAACCGTACCGCGCCAAACAAGTCGTGTTTCAAGAGACACCGATAGCGGGCAGCGTATCGAGCGGCGTGAAAGTGACGCAAGTCGTGGAAAATGCCGCGCCGCCGAAAAAAGTTTACGACCCCAAACATCCGCAGGCTGATGAAGCCGGGTATGTCAGCATGCCCAACGTGAATGTGGCGGAAGAAATGGTAAACATGATTTCGGCAACGCGTTCGTATCAAACCAACGTCGACACCATGAATGCGGCTAAATCCATGCTGTTGAAGACCCTGACCATCGGTCAATAAATGACTTCGCCATTACGAAAGGTTCCCTTATGACTACCATATCCGCTTTGCAATCAGCAGTGAACGGGACGACATCCACTTCTAGTACCTCAACGGATGCGGTCGCGGAAGCAGAAGACCGTTTCATGAAGTTATTGATCGCGCAGATGCAAAATCAGGATCCGCTCAACCCCCTGGACAATGCCGAAGTCACCAGCCAGATGGCGCAACTGTCGACCGTAACGGGGATTAACAAGTTGAATGCGTCGCTTGAATCATTGCAGTCAAGCCTGACCACAGGCCAGTCGCTTCAAGCCGCAAACATGATTGGGCATGGTGTTTTTGTCGCTGGGTCAAGCGTGACGCTTTCCACCATCACAAGCACGAGCGGCACGACGAGTGTGCAGGGTGTGCTGGGCGCAAATCTTGAGGGCGCAGCAGATAAGGTCACGCTGACTATTCGCGATTCTTCCGGAGCGGCTGTTTATACGGAAGAACTGGGCAAGCAAAGTGCCGGCATCTTGACGTATGCGTGGGACGGCACAACAACAAGTGGAACAAAGGCGACCGCTGGTAAGTACACGTTTGAGATAGCGGCAACCAAGGGTAGCGAAAAAGTGAAAGCGGCAACCTTGTCGTTCGGTGAAGTATCCAGTGTGACGAGCAGTACATCAGGCGCGCTACTTAACATTAGCGGTATTGGTGCTGTTAGCACTTCGGACATTGTCCAGATTTATTAATGAATTAAGCACAGGAGAGCATTATGAGCTTCCAGCATGGTTTAAGTGGTTTGAATGCAGCATCGAAAAATCTGGATACGATTGGCAATAATGTCGCCAACTCCAGCACAGTTGGTTTTAAGTCAGGTCAAACCATTTTTGCTGACGTGTATGCCAATGCACTCACGGGAGCGGGGGGCGCGCAAACGGGTATTGGCGTCAAAGTGGCTCAAGTGGCGCAGCAATTCACCCAAGGGAATATCACGACCTCTAACAATACTTTGGACGTGGCCATCAATGGCAACGGTTTTTTCCGAATGAGTGATAACGGAGCCATTACCTATTCGCGTAACGGGCAGTTTCAGCTTGATGACGAGGGCTACATCATTAATGCAAACGGCAGCCGGTTGACGGGTTACATGGCAGATGCCTCCGGTGTGCTCTCTGCTGGCGCACCGACTGAACTCAACATTAATACTGCTGACTTGAACCCCTTGGCGACGACGGAAGTCAATGCCGTTTTAAACCTTGACTCGACAAAGCCCATTATTACTGCAACATTTAATAGCGCTGATTCGACAACCTTTAGCAGTTCTACTGCTGTGACAGCTTATGACACGCTTGGTAATTCGCATGTCCTGCAGACTTATTATGTAAAAACAGCTGCAAATGAGTGGGATGTTTACCTGGCTTGCGATGGAACGGTTGTTGACGGTGTCACTGGTGGGACTGTAGACCCTATCACGACGTTAAATTTTACATCTGCAGGCGCTTTGAGTACCGGCAGCCCGGTGACGGCCATCCCCGCCATCACGGTGACAACCGGTGCGGCCGCTTTGGATTTTGATATTGATTTTGCCGGAACGACGCAATTCGGATCAGATTTCAGCGTGAACTCATTGACGCAAGACGGTTATACCTCCGGCAGCCTGTCCGGATTTACGATTGCTGATGACGGCATCATCAATGGACGCTATACCAACGGTCAGTCTGCAGTTCTTGGACAGGTAGTGTTGGCTTCGTTTTCCAATCCTAACGGCTTGCAGCCGCTCGGTAACAATCTTTGGGCGGAAACGTCCGCTTCTGGTCAGCCACTAATTAATGCGCCCGGAGCAGGTAATGCTGGTGTGCTGCAATCGAATGCAGTTGAAGATTCCAACGTTGATCTGACCGCGGAACTGGTCAACATGATTACTGCTCAACGTTATTACCAGGCGAATGCGCAAACCATCAAGACGCAGGACGAAGTCATGCAAACGCTGGTGAATCTGTAATGACGAAGCGATTCGGCCAAGTTGATGCAAATCGGGAGTAAAGCATGGATCGATTGATATACACCGCGATGACCGGCGCCAAACACATTATGGAACAGCAGGCGACGGTCGCGAATAATCTGGCGAATGTTTCAACAAGTGGGTTTCGCGCGCAAATCGATTCGTTCCGTGCTGTGCCCGTGGTCAGCGAAGGCTTGCCGACACGCGCTTTCGTGGTGGATGCGACGGTGGGCACCAATTTTGAAAATGGTGTGATACACCAGACGGGCAATCCGCTGGATGTGGCGGTGCATGGCAAAGGCTGGATCGCGGTTCAGTTGGCCGATGGGACGGAGGCGTACACTCGTAGCGGCAATCTCAAGCTGGATGAAAACGGTCAGTTGCAAACCCAGAGCGGCCTCAATGTGATGGGCGACGGCGGCACGATTACGGTGCCACCAGACACGGTGGTGGCCATTGCCAAAGATGGCACGGTTTCCGGCATTTCCACGAACATCACGCCCAGTGTGGTGACGACGCTGGGGCGCATCAAGCTGGTCAATCCGGCAGAAGGGGATCTGGTACGCGGCGATGATGGGCTTTTCCGTGCCAAGGATGGCAATCCGTTTGAAATGGATGAAAACGTAGTCGTAGTGGGCGGGGCGATTGAGAGCAGCAACGTCAATGTTGCCGATGCCATGGTCAACATGATTACGCTGTCGAGAAATTTTGAATTGCACATGAATTTGCTGAAAAACGCCGAAAGCAATGCAGAAAAGGCGTCGCAGATTCTTTCATTAGGCTAGTGCGATTAATTAAGATGAACTGGAGAACACAATGATTCGTTCACTATGGATAGCTAAGACCGGTCTGGATGCGCAGCAGACCCAGATGGATGTCATTGCCAACAATTTGGCGAACGTCAGCACGACGGGCTTCAAGAAATCGCGCGCCGTTTTTGAAGACTTGCTCTACCAGACGGTGCGTCAGCCCGGTGCGAAAACGTCACAACAAACCGAATCACCGTCCGGGTTGCAGATCGGCACTGGCGTACGGCCGGTGGCGACGGAGCGCATTCACACACAAGGCAATCTCACCAAGACGGACAACAGCAAGGATGTTGCCATTCAGGGCTCGGGATTTTTCCAGGTCCTGCTGCCGGATGGCACGACCGCCTACACCCGCGATGGCTCTTTTCAGACGGATAGCCAAGGTCAATTGGTGACGGCCAGTGGCTTTACGATTCAGCCCGCCATCACCATTCCGAATAATGCGACCAGCATCACGGTTGGCCGTGACGGCACGGTCAGCGTGACGCTGCCCGGCACAACGGCGACTTCGCAGGTCGGTACCTTGCAAGTCGCCACGTTTGTGAATCCGACGGGGTTGGAAAGTCGCGGCGAAAATTTATATGTCGAGACCACAGCCTCGGGTACGCCAACCACCAATACGCCCGGCATGAATGGTGCGGGTTTATTGATACAGAACTACGTAGAAACGTCGAATGTGAACGTGGCGGAAGAACTGGTCAACATGATTCAGACGCAGCGTGCCTACGAAATCAACAGTAAGGCGATTACCGCATCGGATCAGATGCTGCAAAAGCTTGCCCAATTGTGATGATGACGCGCTGAACCTTGAAGTCGTAATAACGGGTGGCACCATGAAAAAAACGAATCAATCAATTTGGATGAAAGTGGGCAAGTGGCTGGCCCTGTCTGGCATGACGGCGGGTTTGGTTGGCTGTGCCATGACGCCCGACACGATTACGCATGAAACACCCGTGAAGCCGAACGTGGCCCGTCCCGCACCGGCGACGAATGGCGCCATCTTTCAGACTGGTTCCTATCGACCCATGTTTGAGGACAGACGCGCGATGTATGTTGGCGATACGATCATCATCGTCATCAATGAAAAAACCAGTGCGGCCAAGCAGGGGGCCGGATCAGCCAGTCACAGCGGGAGCGCTTCTTATTCGGCGGGGCAAATATTCAATGTCGCGGGACGTGATCTGGACAAGCTGGGCGTTTCCACTGCTGCGGCCAACAAATTCGAGGATAAAGGCGCGACGAGTTCCAGCAACAACTTTACCGGGACGATTAGCGCAATCGTAGTCGATGTTATGTCCAACGGGAATTTGCTGGTGAAAGGCGAAAAGCAGATTGCCATGGATCGCGGAACCGAATTCATCCGTATTTCCGGTATTGTCGATCCAAAAAATATCGTTTCAGGCAATCAGATTTCTTCGGCACTCGTGGCGGATGCGCGTGTCGAATATCGATCGAATATGCGAATCGATATGGCCGACGTTATGTCGATGCTCTCTCGATTTTTCCTGAGCATTTCTCCGATTTGATGGATTGACTGGAATAATCACATGAACAGAAATGCGACATTATGTAAGACAACGCACACGCTGATTTGTATCGGGCTGTGTTGCATCGGCTTGCTTTTTGCAGGCGTGAGCCGTGCTGAACGCATCAAGGATTTAACCTCCATTCAGGGGGTGCGCCACAATCAGTTGATCGGCTATGGTTTGGTCGTTGGTCTGGATGGCAGTGGTGACCAGACCACCCAGACGCCTTTTACCGTTCAATCGACGCTGAGCATGCTCGAAAAAATGGGCATCAATGTGACCTCTGGCAGCAGCTTGCAAATGAAGAATGTGGCAGCCGTGATGGTCACGGCTTCCTTGCCGCCGTTTGCCCAACCTGGGCAGACCGTAGATGTAACCGTGTCTTCCATCGGTAACGCAAAGAGTTTGCGCGGCGGCACTTTGGTCATGACGTCGCTGAAAGGTGTCGATGGCAATGTGTATGGCATAGCGCAAGGTAATGTTTCTGTGAATATTGCCAGTCCACCGACGAGTGGTGTTCGGGGACAGCCCAACCACTTGAGCGTCGGACGCATTGCCGGGGGGGCCACGGTAGAACGCAGTGTACCGAGCGCGCTTGGTCAGGGCAATCTCATCCATCTGGAATTGAACGACAATAATTTTTCCAACGCGAGCTTGATCGTGACGGCCATCAACAAGCGTTTTGGCCCGGATACGGCCGCAGCGCAAAATGGCCGGGTGATTCGGGTGCGTGTGCCGTCGGGCATCGATGAACGGGTGAGTTTTTTGGGGGTGATGGAAAACATTGACGTGACGGTGGCGGAAGTCAGTGCCAAAGTCATTCTGAATTCCAGAACAGGATCGGTTGTTTTGAACCGAAATGTCACGATTGAACCGTGCGCGATTGCGCATGGCAACCTGTCCGTTGTGGTAACGGCAGATGCAACGGCTGCCGCGGCCCAGCCGGAGGCTGCGCCGGGCGAAATCAAGCGCGGTCCGCCGGTATTCCAGGTCAATCAATCCGTGTCGCTGGCCGATGTCGTCAAGGCGTTGAACTCGTTGGGGGCAACGCCACACGATCTGGTGGCGATATTACAGGCAATGAAAGCGGCGGGCTCATTGCGTGCCGAACTTGAAATCATTTAATCCGGTTTTGAACGCTTGCCATGGTTAATTCGACGCAGATGTCAACACAACTTCCTGTCGGCAGTGCCGACATGAGTGCGCTGCGTCGCGCCGCCAAGGAAAATTCTCCGGAAGCGATCAAGGCGGTTGCGCAGCAATTTGAAGCGCTGCTGTTGAACATGATGATGAAAAGCATGCGCGAAGCCACGCCGAAGGGCGGGTTATTTGACAGTGAGCAAAGCCGCCTTTACATGTCTTTGCTCGATCAGCAAGTGAGTCAGAATTTTGCCAAACGCGGGATGGGACTAGCCGATGCGCTGGTGCGGCAGATGTCGACAGTGAACGGGCAGACTTTGACACTGGATAAGTTGAGTGAAAATGCCTCGCCTGAGAACGTCAAACAAGCTGTGGGCGACGCCATCAAGCTGCAGCAAGCCTCCTTGCTCTCCAGTTTGACGGCGACCCGCACGAACGACGATACCGCTGCTGGCGGGATAAGCCAATGGCTCGGCATGTCCGCGACCGATCCGAATGTGGCGAATGCGGATAAATCCCGTAAAACGCTCGAAGAGTTGATCGCCCAGAAGCAGACCTTGATTACATCGGCCAGATCATCCGATGGCGCGCAGGCCGTTTCCCCCGGCGCATCCAGGTCGGCACATGTGCAAGCCTTCCAGCAAAAATTTGCTGCTGCGGCTGAATCTGTCAGCAGTGAGTCTGGCATTCCGGCCAAATTCATGTTGGGGCAAGCCGCATTGGAGACCGGATGGGGCAAAAATGTCATGGTGTGTGCCGATGGCACGTCCAGCCACAATCTCTTCGGGATCAAGGCGAATGCCGGATGGAAGGGCAAGGTGGTTGAATCGGTGACGACGGAATACGTCAATGGGGTTGCTTACAAGCAGACCGAAAAATTCCGTGCATACGATTCTTACGAGGACTCTTTCAGAGACTATGCAAACTTTCTCCAGTCCAATCCGCGTTATAAGCATGTGTTGGCCAGCGGACAAGATGCCAGACAGTTTGCCCAGAATTTACAGCGGGCAGGGTATGCGACTGATCCGCAATATGCATCTAAATTGACCCGGATTATTCAAAAAACGCTATCAGGGTAACAATAATTGAAGTCTTTATGACCGGGAAAGGCTTTTGCTTTCAAGTTTTCCCGTAATTTGCCGATGTAAGAGATAGATTGGCATTCGGAGGAGCGGTATGACAAGTATTCTGGGCATTGGCAAGAGCGCACTACTTGCAGCGCAAGTGGGTATTGATGTGACGGGGCACAACATAGCCAATGCATCAACGACCGGGTATAGCCGTCAGGTGCTGACGCAGGCTGCGCTCGCCGGGCAAAACATGGGCTATGGTTTTGTTGGCAAGGGTACCGAGGTCGTGGCTGTCAATCGTGTCTATAACGAATATATCGCGACGCATCTTCGGACGAGCCAATCTTCCTATAGCGAACTGAGCAGCTATTACACGCAAATCCAGCAAATCGACAATATGCTGGCGGATACCACGGTTGGGTTATCGCCGAGTTTGCAGAAATTTTTCACCGGCATTCAGGATCTCGCAACCACTCCCAAGTCGGACGTCGCGCGGCAATCTTTGTTGTCGTCGGCAGGAACGATGGTATCGACCTTCCAAAGTCTCAGCGAACAACTGACAGAAATTAACCAGGGTCTTAACAGCCAAATCAAGGGCAGCGTTACCAATGTCAATTCCTACGCCAAACAAATTGCCCAGCTTAACGATTCGATTGAAAAGGTGATGGGCAGTGTTGCCGGTTCGGTGCCGAATGACTTGTTTGATCAACGTGATCAACTTTTAGCCGAATTGAGCAAAGAAATCGGTGTTTCGGTCGTCAAAGACGGCAACAGTTATGACGTTTATATTGGTAATGGTCAGCCTCTGGTTGTCGGGGGAAACAATTACAGTTTGGTTGCAACCACTTCGGATACCGATCCGACACGTGTCGCGCTCGCCTATCAAAATCAGAATGGCACGATATCCATGATGAACGAAAGTTCCATCAGTGGCGGCAATCTGGCCGGTTTGCTGGAATTCCGTTCTGAAACATTAGACGTCGCTCAGAATTCATTAGGACGGATCGCAACCGTGCTGGCCAGCACCTTCAACGCACAGCACAGTCTTGGCCAGGATCTGAATGGCGATTTGGGCGGAAATTTTTTCAATGTTGCCGCTCCGCTGATAACGGCGAGCCAAAACAATACCTCAACGGCTACGGTGTCGGGCACGATTGGTAATACCGCTTTGTTGACAACCAGCGATTATGATCTTTCGTTCGATGGCACAAATTACACGTTGATGCGCCTTTCTGACAATACGATTCTGTCCAGTACGACTTTGGCTGCAGCGCAAACTGCTGCAGCAACGCAAGGCTTTGATTTCACCGTGACTGGTACCATGAATGCGGGAGATAATTTCTCAATCCGGCCAACAGCGAATGGTGCTTCAGGCATCAGCGTTGCTGTAACTGAAACAGCAAAAATCGCCGCTGCTGCGCCCATTATTGCTTCTGCTTCATCGTCCAATACAGGAACAGGCACGGTTACGTCTGGTTCGGTGAATAATCCGATGACGGTGACTGAGGCTATATTGCGAGGAACTGTGACGATCACCTTCAATGGCAATGGTACATATAATGTGGCCGGTACAGGAGCGGGACTGCCTGCAACAAACGTGGCGTACACTGCAGGGAGCGATATCACCTATAACGGTTGGACATTTCAAATATCAGGGTCTCCCGCTGCTGGTGATACCTTCACGATGGCGTCCAATACATCTGGCGTAGGAGACAATCGTAATGCGTTGTTGCTGTCTGCCTTGCAGACCACCAATTTGGTCAATGGCAGCACGGCCACTTACCAGACGGCTTATTCGCAATTGGTTAACCTGATCGGCAACAAGACAAGTGAGCTCGAGGTCACCAGCGAGTCAGCGGGAACGATATATGACAATGCCTATGCCGCACAGCAGTCGGAATCGGGTGTCAGCTTGGAAGAAGAGGCAGCGAATCTGCTGCGTTATCAGCAGGCTTACCAGGCTGCAGCTCAGGTGATGAAAATCGCCAGCGAAATATTTGATTCCTTGCTCGCCATTCATGCATAAGGAGAGAGATGATGCGTATCAGCACTAACATGATGTTCGAGACAGGCGCCAGCCGCCTTTCCACCCTCCAGTCTGCATTAAACAAGACTCAGGAAATGATTGCAGCCAATACGCGCATTCTGACGCCGGCGGATGATCCGATTGCCGCTGCACGTGTACTGGAAGTGACGCAAAGTCAAACCATCAACGCGCAATACGAAACGAACCGTAAATTTGCGACCAGCTCATTGAAGCTGGAAGACAGCGTCCTCGGCAGTATTACCAATTTGGTCCAGGATGTTCAAACGCAAATTGTTGAAGCGGGCGATGCTACCTATGACGATACGCAACGTAGCTATATTGCAACCGATTTGCGCGAGCGATTGAAAGAACTGGTGGGCTATGCTAACACTAGGGATAACGAAGGTAATTACCTTTTTTCTGGCTTCAAAACGGACACCCAGCCTTTCTCTGCTACATCTACGGGAGCGAGCTATGCCGGCGATCAGGGGCAACGGACGTTGCAGGTCGGGGCGGTTCGGCAATTGGCTATTAGTGATTCCGGCGATGCCGTATTCTGCCGCATTCCCAGCAATGCATTGTTTACTTCTGCGGCCGCAACAGGCAATACGGGAACGGCCACGGTTTCTGCGCTGTCGATCACTGATACGGCACAGTTAACGGCGCATAATTACGACGTGGTGTTTGACGTGACGGGTGGGGTGACGACCTATTCCGTTTACGACACGACACTGGATCCGACCATGACGACCCCGTTGACGCCACCGGGCTCTGGGGCTGCATTCACTTCCCCCCAAACGATCAGTTTTGAGGGATTGGAAATGACGATTACCGGTGCGCCAGCTGATGGCGACACCTTCACGGTTCGCCAGGCCGCAGCTGACGCCACGAATACCGTTGTCATTCAGACCGGGGCAGACGGCGTTTTTGACATGCTGAATGATCTGATTACCTTGCTCGAAACCCCAACCACGACAGCGGCTGACAAACAGGAGCTCACCAACGGCTTGGCGCTGGCGACCGCTAATTTCAGCGAAGCGCTGGATAATGTTCTGACAGTTCGTGCCAGCGTTGGAGCTCGAATGAATGAAGTGGACGCACTCGATAGTGCGGGGGACGATCGCGACCTTCAGTACTCGGAAACGCTGTCCAATCTTCGGGACCTCGACTATAACAAAGCGATCTCGGAACTCTCGATGCAAAAACTGTCGCTTCAGGCGGCACAGCAATCCTATGTGTCGCTCATGCAACTGAGCATCTTCAACTATCTCTAAGAGAACAGAGTGCCGCTCATTGTATGGGCGGAAGTGATGAAGCCGTGATATGTCGCATCACGGTGAATCCTTCATAAAACAGGTGCTCGAGCGGCGTTGCCATGTACGGCAATACGATCGCAATCATCAGAAAACCGACACAGATCGTTACGGGAAATCCAATCCCGAACAGATTCAGTTGTGGTGCTGCGCGCGTCAGAATCCCCAGGGCGATGTTCGTAATGAGCAATGCTGCGACAATCGGAAGTGACAATTGTATGCCAGCGCTAAAGATGCGCCCGCCCCATCCCATGAAAATCATGAAAGGCTGGTTGGTAATGGGCGTTGCAGAAATCGGCATGGAAACGAAACTGTCTGCCAGAACCGACAGCACAACGAGGTGCAGGTTTGACGCCAGGTAAATCATCAATGCCAGCAAGGCCAGAAATTGGCTGATGGCGGGTGAGCGTCCCTTGGATTGGGGATCGAAGAATGTCGCGAATCCCAGCCCCATGGTCATGCCGATGACTTCGCCAGCCATTTCCATGGCGGCCATGACGATGCGGACAGTGAATCCCATCGCGGCACCGATAATGAATTGCTGAACTAGAATCAGCAATCCCGTCATGGACATGGGGTCCGTCGCAGGTACGGCGGGCACGCCAGGCGCGATGATGATGGCGAGCATGATGCCCAGCCCCACCTTGACGCGTCTCGGAATGCTGTTGTTGTTAAAAAATGGGGTGGCAGCGATCAGTCCGAGAATACGCGTGAGCGGCCAAAGAAAGGATGCTACCCAGATATGCAGTTGATCGCTGGTGAAGGTGATCATGTCAGACCTGCATAAGACATGATCGTTAACCGATCATGTACGGGATGTTGGTAAACAATTGACGGATATAGTCTGTCATCACAGACAACATCCACGGTCCGGCCACCATCAGAGCGACAAAAATGCCAATCAGTTTCGGGATGAAAGACAGCGTCATCTCGTTGATTTGCGTGGCAGCCTGAAAAATGCTCACAATCAGGCCGATGGCCAGCGCGATTAACAGCATCGGTGCGGCGATCATCAAGGTGATTTCAATCGCGTGACGACCAATGGACATGACGCTTTCCGGTGTCATAAGCGGCTCCTCAGTAAAAACTTTGCGCGAGCGATCCGATGAGCAATTGCCATCCGTCGACCAGCACAAACAACATCAGCTTGAAGGGGAGCGAGACGATGGCAGGGGAGACCATCATCATCCCCATCGACATCAACACGCTGGCCACGACCATATCGATAATCAAAAATGGCAGAAAGATCGCAAAACCGATTTGGAAAGCCGTTTTGAGTTCGCTGGTGACAAATGCCGGGATCAGCACGCGCATCGGCACGTCTTCCGGGCCTTGTAATTCAGGCGTGTTCGACAGCTTGACGTAAAGCGCCAGGTCGGCTTGCCGGGTTTGCTTCAACATGAAAGATTTGAGTGGTACCGCTCCCTTGTCCAGCGCTTGGGACATGGTGATTTTGTTTTCAGACAAAGGTTGATAGGCGTCGGTATAAATTTTGTCGAGCACCGGGCTCATGACGAATAAAGTAAGAAACAGCGACAGTCCGACCAGCACTTGATTGGGGGGGGCACTTTGCGTGCCGAGTGCCTGACGCAGCATGGAAAGCACGATGATGATGCGCGTGAAACTGGTCATCATCAAGAGCATCGCTGGCAGGAAAGAAAGGCTGGTCAGCAACAGCATCGTTTGCAGGCTCAGCGTGTAACTTTGTCCACCACCGGCTGCCGGTGTGCTGTTCAGAACCGGTAAACCCTGTGCTGCAGCGAAAAAGGGGAACCCGAGAAAAAGCAGAAGCGTCAGCAATCGCTTTGCCGTCAGACCGCGTTTTGCCTTTGAAAGAAAGTTATTTGGCATTTCTTTTCTCGATGAGCTGTTTGAGCTTGACGGCAAAATTGTTCGACAGAGTGGGGGCGTCCTGTTGCGGCCGCGTTTCCTGTTTGGGCATCGTGGAGAGAGCGTTGATATTGGATGCAGTCACGCCAACGACGATCCATTGATCGGCCACCTCGACGACCATGATGCGTTCGCGGTTGCCAACGGAGACACCGCCAATAATCCTGATATCGCTACCGGACGACGTGCCTGTGGCGTTAAACCGTTTTAACAACCATGCGGCGCCGACCATCAATCCCAGTACCAGAATCAGCACGAGCAAGATATGAAAAATCCCTCCCGTTGAGCCGCCAACCGGTTTATCTGCTGCCAGGGCAGGGGCCGCCATGCAAAGGAACAGCAGGAAAGAAGGGATACGTTTCATTATCGGTTCAGCTTCCGGATACGTTCGGCAGGCGAAATCACGTCCGTCAGGCGAATGCCGAATTTGTCATTGACGACCACGACTTCACCTTGCGCGATCAGGCAACCATTGACGAGTACATCCATCGGTTCACCCGCCAAACCATCCAGCTCGACTACGGAACCTTGCGCGAGCTGAAGCAGATTTTTGATCGCGATTTTTGCGCGTCCCAGTTCAACGGTTAGTTGCACCGGGATGTCGAGGATGAATTCGATGTCATTATGGGTCGTACCCGCTGCACCACCGGCAAAATCCTTGAAAACGGTGGCGGCGGTGGACTGTGCAGAAGCCAGCGGTGATGCATCGACTTGCGCCTGTTCCGCCATTGCGGCGCCCCAGTCGTCCATGGCATTTGATTGAGTGGGAGTGTCTTCAGCCACGCTTACCTCCTTGCGTTGGTCCAGATGTTGGTGTAGGTATGGGCCCAGATGTGGGTTCAGATAAATTGCGGATTAGTTTCTCGACCCGTAATGCATATTGCCCATTGAATTTGCCAAAAGTGCATTCCATGATAGGCACACTGTCCACGGTTGCTTCGATGGTGTCCGGCACAGCGATGGGGATAATGTCGCCGACGCGCATGTTCAGCATGTCGCCGATGGTCGTGTTCGCCGTGCCCATATTGGCCACAATTTCAACTTGAGCCGTTTGAAGCTGTTGGGTCATCAACCGCATCCAGCGTTTGTCCACTTCCAGCGTTTCGCCTTGCAGACTGCTGGTTAGGATGTCGCGTACCGGTTCAATGGTGGTGTAGGGCGTGCAGAAATGCATTTCACCGCTGACTTGTCCTAGTTCGAGCGTGAACGTCGTCGAGACGACGACTTCATTCGGCGTCGCAATATTGGCGAACTGGGTGTTCATTTCCGAGCGGACGAATTCAAACGTGACGGGATAGACCGGTTCCCACGACTTCGCATAATTTTCAAAAATAATTTCAAGAATGCGCTGGATAATCCGCTGTTCGGTTTGCGTGAAATCACGTCCTTCCACACGCGTATGGAAACGACCATCACCACCAAACAGATTGTCCACCAGTAGAAATACCAGATTCGGATCCAGCACCATCAGGCAGGTTCCGCGCAAGGGTTTCATCTGCACCAGATTCAGATTGGTGGGCACCACCAGGTTGCGGATGAATTCGCTGTATTTTGTAACACGTACTGGCCCAACAGAAACTTCGGTGGTCCGGCGCAAGAAGTTAAACAGACCAATACGCAACAAACGCGCAAAACGCTCATTGATGATTTCGAGCGTCGGCATTCTGCCGCGCACGATGCGTTCCTGGGTTGCCAGATTGTACGGGCGAACACTTTCACCGTCCCCTTGAGACGCAGGTGTGTCTTGTTCGCCGGTGACACCTCTTAGCAGGGCATCGACTTCTTCTTGTGACAGAAAAGTTTCGGCCATAATTGCAAATTATTGAATGACAAATGAAGTAAAGAATACGTTCACAACTTCCTGCGGTTTCGCACCGGGCGTGAGCGGCATGTTGACTTGCGCTTTGACTTCCTCGGTTAATTTTTTCTTGCCATCGAGCGTCGCGATTTCAGATCCTTTTTTGCTGGTCAGCAAGAACAAGATGCGGCTCCTGATCTGCGGCATGTAAAGCTTGATGTGTTCAACATCTTCTTTTTTCGAAACTTGCAGAGTGATGCCAACTTGCAGGTAGTGCTCACCGCTTTCAGGTTGCAAATTGACTGTGAATTGTTCCAATGGCAGAAAAATTGGGGCCACGGGTTTTTCAACTTTGGCGCTCTCATTTTTCTCAGCCCCCATGAAGTACCACCAGCCGCCACCGCCGCCACCAGCCAGAACGAGCAGAAGGACTGCGACGAAAATCAGCTTTTTCTTGGACTTTTTGGGTTTGCCTGCTTCATTGTCCGCCCCATTCGCTCCGCCTTTGGGGGCATCTGATTTTGCATTTTGCGGGGGGGTCGCCATTGTTCTGCCTCTGTGAATCTGATGAAGTTACGTCATTATTGACAAAATTGCGCTGCCTGGAAGCGTCGAAAAGAGGGGAGAAGACCGTGTCTATTCATGCATTTGTTTCTTTGCGCCAATCCAGTGCTCCTTCGTCAATACGCAGCGATGCATCCTTGTTCGTCCGCTCAGGCGAAAGTATCGACCAAACCTTCTCGAACCATCCGAGAAACTGGCGTGGATGGCACTTGCGTCACGCTCAAACTGTCATGCGTATTGCTTGTGTGCGCTGAAGCGGTAAACGTTGGCGCATACGAGCCTTGCTGTTGCGGTGTGCCAGCATTGACGTTCGCCTGTCCCAGCTGGATGCCTGCGTCGCCCAGCATTTCACGCAGTTTCGGCAAGGCGGCTTCAAGTGCTTCGCGGACTTCGGCGTGTGGCGAGTAAAAACTGGCATTGGCCTGGGTACTGGAAACGCTCAAGACAACTTGCATGGGACCGAGGTCCGGCGGGTTCAAGGTGAGAGAAGCGCTTTGTTGTTCGCTACCGACCATCCAGACGATTTTTTGTCCGATGGCCTGGTTCCAGGCTGACGTGCCGACTTGCGGCGCAATTCTTTCCGATGTGTTGACGGCCGTTTGCGCAACCGTGTCTGCTGCTTTTTGCATCGCATTCAGGCTGGCGGCAAAGTCAGGGAGGCTTTCTTCGATGGATTCAGCGCTCAATTCGGCGCTCAATTCGGGGGAAGCGGGGACGAGCGCCGTGAGCGGCGCATTTTGCATCGAATTTTGTTTTGCGGCGGACAAATCGGCAGACAAGGAGGCGCCTTCTTTGCTGAGGTCGATATTTTTCAACAGTTCGGCGTCCGATTCCTTGCCAGATGCCGCACCGAGGCTGTCCTGGCCTTTGGCGGTTTTGTCTTTCACCGTATCGCCTAAAAGATTGGCCAGTGTGTTTTCCCCGGAGGAGAGCGCGCTGGTGATGCCGTTTGCAGGCGCCATGCCAGCCATGACGCTTGTGTCATCGGTCTTGCCAACGCCGGCCTGGGTATCCGGAATGATCGGAATGAGTTGTCCAGCGATCATCAGCATTTGCTCAGCCGATACGTCAACGTCCGTTTTGTCAGTGTCCAACGATTCCTTGGAGGGGGCTTCTTCAGCAGCTTGGGACGAAGCGGTGCTGGTGGCATTTTCTTTTTTGCCAGGACCCGAAGCATCTTGGGCAGACGAGACGTTCGTGTTCCCGGAAGGACGACGATCAGCGATTTCCTTGTTCAGGATGTCGTTGAATGAAGTGTTGCCAGCAGCATTGTCGCGAAACGGCGCTTTGGTAACGTCTGCGCTTGAGGCAGGTACGGACGCTGTGATAGCCGGTGTATTCATCATGTGCCTGCTTTCTCGAAAGGTTACGGTTTGTTTTGCACGGCTCTGGCGGCAAACTCGTCGGTCTCTTTTTGTTCGCGCCGCGATTCCTTACGCTGCGCTTCCTTCTGTTTTCTATCTGCAAGGGTGTCGTAGGACATTTTTTTATGTTCGGCAGCTTGCCATGCCTTTTGACAGCCTTCCACACGTCTTTTGGATTCCAGGACGATTTGTCGTTGTCCCGTAATCGCTTGCTCCAGTTTTTCCAGAAAAATCTGGAAGTTTCGATATCCCTCGATGCTCAAGCCTTCTGCCTGGTTCATTTGAAGTCGCGCGCTGTATTCATCGCGGTACTGCACGAGCAAGGCAAGCTTTTTGTCCGTTTCTTCAGCGATCCGAATCGACTTGCCCAATTCCTGCGCCGCTTTGTCGCATTCCTTGGTTGCCAGTTCGATCAGCATGTTGATTGCAGAAGTTGAAGCCATAGTTCATTCTAATATCGCGGTCCGGATTTCCATCACTGGAATAGCGAGGCAAGTTGGGTCAAACTCTCGTTAACGTTAGCACGTTCCTGAATGCCTTGCTGCAGGAAAGACTCAATGCTTGAATGTTTTGCAATGGCTTCATCCAAAACGGGGTCGCTGCCTGGGCTATAGGCACCCACGCTGATCAAATCGCGGTTGCGTTGATAACGCGAATTCAGTTGTTTCAATTTGCGCATCAATTGTTGATGCTCCGGCGAGGTGATGTTTTGCATCACGCGGCTGATGGACTGTTCGATATCAATGGCGGGGTAGTGACCACTGTCGGCGAGTTGTCTATCCAGCACGATGTGGCCGTCCAGAATGGCGCGTGCGGCATCCGCAATCGGGTCCTGTTGATCATCGCCTTCCGTCAATACGGTATAAAACGCGGTGATGGATCCGCCGCCGACTTTGCCGTTGCCGGCTCGCTCGACGAGGGCGGGCAGTTTGGCAAAAACGGAAGGGGGGTAACCTTTTGTGGCTGGCGGTTCGCCGATGGCCAAGGCAATTTCGCGCTGTGCCATGGCAAAACGCGTCAATGAGTCCATGATGAGCAAAACATTTTTCCCCTGGCCGCGGAAATGTTCGGCGATGGTGGTGGCATAAGCAGCGCCCTGGAGTCGCATCAAGGGGGGCGCATCAGCAGGTGCGGCAACGACGACAGAACGCGCCAATCCATCCTTCCCAAGATTGTCTTCGATGAATTCCTTCACTTCCCGGCCACGTTCACCAATCAGCCCGACAACAATGACATCGGCATTGGTATAGCGAGCCATCATGCCCAGCAAAACACTCTTGCCGACGCCGGAACCGGCAAACAAACCCATACGCTGGCCGCGACCGACGGTCAACATGCTGTTGATGGCGCGCACGCCGACGTCCAGAACCTGGTTAATTGGCGCGCGTATGAGCGGATTGATCGTGCGTACGCTGAGTGGCGCAGCCTGGGAAGCGTTCAGCGGGCCGAGACTGTCGAGTGGACGGCCAACGGCATCCAGAACGCGTCCAAGCAATTCATTGCCGACAGGCATGTGCTTGCTGCGATCATCGGGACGACGTCTGGGGTGTGTGACAGACCCTGGCTTGGGGAGACTTTGTACGACTTCAACGGGAAAAACGCGGGTGCCCGGAACGATACCTTCGACATCGCTTTGGGGCATCAGATAGAGTTTGTCATTTGCAAACCCGACGACTTCCGCTTCGATGCGTGAGCCATTCGGCAGCGGAACCGTGCAGGCGCTGCCCACAGCCAGACGGAGTCCGACGGCTTCCATCACCAGACCGGTGACCCGTGTGACGCGACCGGAAACTTGCATCGGCTCTGCAATTTCAATCATGGCGCGGCAATCGCGCAGATAGGCGCGCCAGCGGTCGCTTCCGGTGGCATTATGGGTTGTCATGTCTTCAGCCAATCGTTGGTTTTGCCCAACGCCGAGGTGATGCGCTGCCAACGCGTCGAGGGAGTGGCGTCGATTTGGTTGCTGGCCGTTTCAACACGGCAGCCGCCACGTTCGACATGCGGATCCTCCAATATGCGCCACCCGGTTTTTGTCAGTTCATCACCGAGGTGCTGTTTGACGATTTGGATATCCGATGGATGCAAGAACAGTGAGGCAGGGTGTTGCACCGAAGGTAAATAGTGAATGGCTTCGCTGACAACCGGCAGAATGAGTTCCGGGCGAATTTCCAATGCCGTCTGCAACATGGCTTTGGCCAAATCCAGGCAAACGTCGAGCATGTCTTGCGCCATGACTTCGTTGGCCTGCGCGACATCTTGCTGAAAATGCGTGGCGATGCGCTGCATGCGGGCGGCTTCTTCAGCCGCTTTGGCGCGGCCTTCTTCCAAACCCAGTTGATGGCCTGCCGCCTTACCTTCAGCCAAACCGGCGGCATAACCTTCCTTGTGCGCTTGATGACGCAAGGCGGCGGATTGCTCGGTGCTGGCATTGTTGCCAGTGGCCACTTGGATCGGGCTCGTATGAGGACGATCGTCTCCAAAGGAAGCCATTTCCCAACGTTGATAGGCTGTTTGTTTTTCCTTGGGCAACCTATTAGACATAGGCATCATCTCCCTTGCCGCCTATCGTGATTTGTCCTTCGTCTGCCAGACGCCGCACAATTTGCAGAATTTCTTTTTGCTGCGTTTCGACTTCGGACAGACGGACCGGCCCCTTGGCATCCAGGTCTTCCCGCATCATTTCTGCAGCACGTTGTGACATATTCTTGAAAATCTTGTCGCGTAAATCTTGCCCCGCGCCTTTGAGCGCGACGATCAGGGATTCAGAAGCGACTTCGCGCAACAGCGTCTGGATGCCACGATCATCGATTTCGACAATGTCCTCGAAGACGAACATTTCATCCATGATTTTTTGGGCCATGTCCGGATCGTGCAATTTCAGATTGTTCATCACGGATTGTTCGTGTTCGCCACCCAGATAGTTCATGATTTCTGCTGCGGTGCGAACGCCGCCCATGGGTTTTTTCTTCAGGTTTTCATTGCCGCTCAGAAGCTTGGTGAGTACGTCGTTCAATTCGCGTAGCGCACCCGGTTGAACGCCATCCAGGGTCGCAATGCGCAGCATGACATCATTGCGAAGCCGTTCAGTGAACGAGGCGAGAATGTCACAGGCGTGGTAGCGTTCCAGATGAACGAGAATGGTCGCAATGATCTGCGGGTGCTCGTTGCGAATCAGGTCGGCTACCGAATTCGCATCCATCCACTTCAGACTTTCGATACCGCTGGCGTCGCGTGCGCCCAGAATGCGATTGATCAGGGACGAGGCCTTGTCGTCTCCCAATGATTTGGTCAGCACTTCGCGAATATACTCGTCGGAATCCAGACCAATCGAGGTATTTTCTTCCGTCGACGAACGAAATTTATCGAGGACCTCTTCCAATTCTTCCGATTTGACCGCTTTCATCGTCGACATGGCAGCGCCGAGCAATTGCACTTCGCGCGGCCCCAGGTAACGCATGACCTCAGCGGCTTCGTCCGAGCCGAGCGCCAGCATCAGAATCGCACTTCTTTGAATGCCAATATCACTCATTGGTGCCTACCCAGCCTTTCACGACGTTTGCTACGACTTTGGGGTCTTGCCTTGCCATTTGCTTGGCTGCTTCCAGATTCTGTTCATACGTGCGCACGCTTTGCATCGGGGCTTGCGATCTTGTGATGCTAGGCTCTTCTGCTTGAGCGACAACAGGTTTAGTCGCAAAAGTTTGTGTGATTTTTCGCATCATCGGCCTCAATACGGCAAAGAAAAGATAGAGAATGACTGCACCAGCCAGCAAATATTTGCCACCGGTGAGCGCCATTGAATGAACAGCGGGCCGTTTCCATATCGGCAGTTCTTCAACCGCTTCCTTTTCCGCGACTGCGAATGGCGCGTTGACCACATTCAACGAATCGCCGCGATCCTTGTTGAAACCCATGGCTTCTCTCACCAAATCCGTAATCTGCGTTTTTTCAGCGTCGGTGAGCGGAACGAAGGTGACCTTGTCGTTCTTGACTTCTTTTTTGTAGTTCACGACCACAGCAACAGTGAGGCGTTTCAAGCCGCCCATCGGTTGTTGCGTATAGCGGATGGTTTTATCCACTTCGTAATTGGTTGTCATGTCCTTGTGTGTATTCAGTGGCACAGGTGCAGGCGTCGCGCCGCGTGAGGCAGTGCCAGTTCGTGCGGCACCCGCAACGGGTGGCGTGGTGATGGGTGCGGTCGCGGGTACTGGCGGTTGATTTGTCAAGGCGCCGGGTACCCCCTTTGCTGTTGTGCCGCCAGCCAGTGTTTGCGTTTCAGTGCTTTGCTGACTGCGCACGGATGGCTGATTGGGTGGCTGGTTGGGTTTGTAGGTTTCAGCCGCCTGTTCGCTGCGAGAAAAATCCACTTCAGCCGTCGCTTCGGCGCGCACATTGGCTGCACCGACAATGGGGGCGATGATCGACTCCACGCGTTTCACGATGCTTTGCTGGAGTTCCTGAACGTATTTGATTTGAGAGGGATCGAGGCCTCTTCCATCGATGGGTTTATCCGCGTTCGAGAGCAAGTTGCCGTTTTGATCAACGACCGTGACATTCGATGCGGGCAGATGTGGCACCCCGCTTGCAACCAGGTGAACGATGGCGCTGACCTGGTGTTGATCGAGCGCGCGTCCCGGATGCAAATTGAGCAAAACAGAGGCGGTTGGTTTTTGCTGATCACGCACAAAAACCGACGCCTTGTGCAAAGCCAGATGGACGCGCGCAGATTGTACGGCGCCAATGGATTGGATGGAACGTGCCATTTCGCCTTCCAGCGCACGCTGGAAGTTCACTTGTTCGAGAAATTGCGATACCCCCAATTTTTGCGATTCCATCAACTCAAAACCGACGCCGCTGCCCTTTGGCAAGCCTTGAGAAGCCAGTCTCAGCCGGATGTCATGGACCTGGTTGCCGGGGATCAGAATAGCGTTGCCGCCTTCCGAAATTGTGTAGGGGACATTCATTTGCTGCAATGAAGCAATGATGGCACCGCCGTCTTTGTCGGAATAATTGGAAAACAAGACACGGTAATCCGGTTTTTGACTCCACATCCACAAACCGACCATGGCGGCAATGATGGCTGCGGCGCCGACCACCAAAATGATGGTGCGTACGACTTGCGAATTCGCAAAACTTGCAAGGCTTGGCGTGGCTGATTGTTCGCCTGCTGTGGCCATGTGTGCTCTCCGGACGGGTTGTGTTATCTGGCTTGTTGAGAGAAAAGGGGGATTTCCATAGCTACCTATTCTCATCGAAGCGGTCAATTTTAATCGATTGAATAAAGCGCGTTTTCCACTCCTGATTCCCGGGTTGTCAGAAAACGTGCGTGATATCGTGTTTCACAGGTAGGAATCGGCCATGGTTTGAAAAACCAGCCACTCTGGAGGGAACATGTCAGCAATTGATACGAGCCGGATTAATGCAATGCTTGCCCAGCTGAAGGCGGCGGAAGCCCGTATGCAGGGGGGCGTCAATCCATTCAAGACAAGCCAAACCGCTGAAAAGGCAGACTTTGCATCTGCTCTGAAGACTTCGCTTGATCAAGTTAACAATGTACAAACAAAAGCGGACCAGTTGGGGCAGCGCTTTGTTGCGGGGGACGATACGGTGAATTTGTCCGATGTGATGATTTCCATGCAAAAAGCCAATATTTCAATGCAAGCGACTGTTCAGGTTCGTAACAAGCTGGTTGCGGCGTATCAAGAAATCATGAACATGAACATCTAGCCGCTGCGGAAAAACGATTGCGACGGCTCATCTGCGGCGTTGCCCCCTGAACCGGGAAGCGAGACTGGGAAAAGTGGAGACAGAAGCAAGAGAAAGCCGGGAAGCCAAGGGCGGCCCGGCATGTTTGCATTAAGCGCTCCCGATCACTTTGGCGTTTTGTTCGCGTTCGATTTTGGTAATTAACCGTTGTAGCGATGCCAATGTGGTGTTGGGCAAGTCGACAAATTGGCAGCCCAATCGCCGAACGGTTTTGCCATTCGCCAGTGAAATATCCTGGGAATTTCTGACTTGCAGGGTCACAGTAATGATGTTTTTGTCGGCCAGTGTGACGCGGCAGTTTTCGTAATTGTGGCCGATGGTGTTATCCAGTGTCAGGGTTTCATCCAGCATGCCGATGCCACCGACGCTGAGATCCTGAAGGAAAGCAGTAATCTCCTCCACGTTGGTTTCGTCGGTTTTATACGGGACAATGACAGGCGTTCGCGGTACCCGCACCCGATAAATCTCACGACGCTGAAGGCGGATGAGCATTTTGGGAAAGGTGAAACGGAACGCCGGTTTTCCCTCATGCAGGCAGCGCTCAAGCTGATTCGCAAAAAACATGATGCGCACCTTTTGCAAGGTCGTGTCGAAGGAAAAGTTGGGCTGTGCCGCAATTTTCTGGTTTTGCTGTTCATCTCGTGCGCAATCAATAACGACGCAATTATTGGCCTGGTCGATTTCAAGAATCGTGGTGACGATCGATTCGCCTTGGCCGTTGTAGATCATTTTGACCAGTTGACGGTCATTCTGAACACCTTGCAACAACAGGTTGATTTCGCGGCGCGATACTACCTGATAGGGTTCAATGTTATCGATATTCAATTGTCGAACAAGCGGGGTCATTACAGTTTGGGGAATAGAGGAGCGTTTATTTAGGCGAGCTTTGAATTTTCAATATGATATAACCAAGCGAGCAATTCGGCTACAGCACGATACAACGCCGGGGGGATGTTCCCATCCAGTTCAACTTGCATCAAGAGCGCAACGAGTTCTTTCGACTCGTGAACGAAAACGCCGTTTTCTTTGGCGCGCGCAATGATTTCTTCCGCGATTAACCCGCGTCCCTTCGCCACCACCTTGGGGGCAGTATCCCCACTGCGGTAGGCCAACGCAACCGCATTCAAACGTGTTTTAGGTGGGTTCATGGGGATTCACCGTGAACAGGTCAAGCGGAGAGCCTGCATCTTCAAGTGCACTGGCCAGTACGTTGCCATTGGCGCGTAAGGTCGATGCGGCGGATTCAGTCGTTGTGCGAATATGCATCTGAACACGACCACTGTTCAGATGAATTGAGGCGGCAATGTTGCCCAGTGTGGGCATCTCGAAACGGACTGTGCTGCTCCAGGAAGATTCCAGTTCACCTCCATGTGTTTGCCCCGGCGTGTCTTCCGACACTTCCCACTCGAATCGCTGTCCCGGCCAGAGTTCACCTTGCCACTCCATGCGTTTGTTTTCCAGCGCGCCCAGTTGGAGATTAATCAGGCGCGCGGTTTCATTGTTGAGCGGCATAGTGTGTGAACCGCTTGTCTGCGCTTGGGTCGCCGCCTGCTGCGCCGTTTCCAGCGCGTGTAAAACATCGATCAAGGTCTGCGGACCTTTGCCGGGGTCGAGCGAAACGGGGTTCGCAGGCATATTGCCAACGCGTGCCTGAGGCTCGCGCATCAACTCTTCAAGAGAACGCTCGCCCTCAACCCATTGAGCGACGTGCGATTCATAGAAAAGTCCGCTAAGCTCGAGCGTCTTTTGCAACGCCTGGGCGAGTGCAGCGGTATCGCCTCCAGCCATGAGTTGTGGCGAAGACAGGATGGCGGATTGCCCCCGGATGCGTGTCGATGCGCCATCCAGTTGCGCGGCATGCAAAAGGTTGTCGACAAACCGGCCCGTCTGACTGAGGGAAGCGGTTGCGCTGCTGGGTAGTTGTTCTTGCACCGGGCCGGCCTTAGCGTCAGCATTCGCGGCTGCAGTCTGGTCGATTTGCGTGGCCGTGGCCGCATTTTGAAGGACCTTGGCGATGGCTTCTTCTGTTCCCGGCGCTTGCTCGCCGAGCACGAATGTCGGACGCGGATTAGCCGAAAGCAAAGTCAGCGTGATCATATCGCCAGCTTGCGGGCTACCGGGGAGCGGCATGCGGGCCGTCGTGTCGGCCACCTTGACTAGATACGTGCCATCGTTCAGGCGCGACATGATTTGCGCCTGAAACTGCTTGCCGACAGAAATGAGGGAAAGGCGATTGAGCGTTTCCTGACTGGCGCTGGTGATTGATGTTATGGACGTCGTCGCATCGGTCTGCGCGACAGGTTTCGGCCCAGTAACATCAGTCCGTAAAAGCATGATTAGCCAGAATTAGCGTTATAAGATCGGTTCAGTTTTCGTTCATTGCCTGCGCTGCTGATCAAGGTCGACAAGTGTGTCAAACGTGGTTGGGTGAGCGCACGAATTTCCTGGTCGGCGGCCAGAATTTTCTTGAGAAGTTCTATTTTCTGTTGCCGCTGGTTTTCTGACAAGGGGAAAATACGATCGTGTTTTTTCAGTTCGCTCACGTGTGTCGCGCAACGTTTTTCCAGCGAAATCAGGGAATCCCAGTCGTTGCTTTGAGCCGCGGCAAGCATTTGGCGGGTGATCTCGGCCACTTCCTGATAAATGGAAAGGGTTTTTTGATGGTTCATAGTGGTTTAAGCCCTTGCTAAACTGGAAGTCCGCGGCATCAGGGGATCATATGCAGGTGACACAGCAGGGGTTTCAGATGAGTGGCTTGGGGGGTGATCAACGTTAGCGATGCCTTCCCACGCAGTTTTGAGATCCAGGAGAAGTCCGTATGTTTCATCCAGTAACTCTGGTTGGTTGTTCATGTTTGCCTGGAGCAAACGACTACTGATGTATTCATATAGCGCGTCCAGATTTTTGGCGATATCTCCGCCGGCGTTTTTATCCAGGCTAGCACGCAGACCGCTATCGACAATCATGATGGCTTTGGAAATGCTTTTGCCCTTTTCTGCTACATTGCCGCTGGCCATATGCTGTTGCGCATTGGTGATTGCCACCAGCGCACCATCAAACAACATGGTGATGAGCTTGTGTGGGCTGGCTGTCGCGACGCCGGTTTCGACGCCAACTTTGGCATAGGCGTTTGCGCCGAATTTAGATGAACCAAACATGAGTAAGTCCTCGTATGATTAACTGCTGGATTGTTTGTTCAGGTTTGCAAGCGCTTCGAGTTGTTGCGTCAGATAGTCGCTCGTTGAATTCAATTCGCTCATCAAGACATCCAGTGCGGTGAACTGAGCGCGGTAACGCGCTTCGATAACATCAAGTCGATCAGATAACGTCTCTGCATCATCCTGAACACTCTCTATAGCTTCCGTCAACCCTTCGATGCGCGTTTCAATGGCGCCGGTATCGCTCAGAATACTATCCATCAGAGTGTCAAGTTTTGAGGCAAAGCCCTGCGAATAACTCACAGTGCCGCGCGCCCCCGTGCTACCACCGGTGACCGTTAGCTTGATGCCTTCGGCACCGCTTCCGGAGGCTGCGGTGAGAACCTGGCCCGAGCCAGTTGCGGTAATGCCGTTGATGGTGCCCGCCACGTCCAGTCCCTCGGTGGCGGTCGCGCCGGTACTCAGGTTGAGGTTAGCCATGGCGGTGCCACCCGTGATGCTGATGTTCGATGCCGAACCGTAACGATCGGATGTGAAAGTCAGCGTGCCGGAAGAGGCTGTGACTTTCACTGAGGAATCAGCACTTGAGAATGTGGAAGCGCCATTGATCTTGGACTGGATTTCCGCTGCCAGCTCATCAAGCGAAGCATAGGTTTTGGGCGTCAGTGTGATGGTTGCTGTGTTGCCATCCAGCTTGACAATCAAGGTGTTGTTCGAGCTGGTGATGTTCAGATCAACCGGATCGCTAGTGGGGTCGGAGCCGACCAGTTTTCCTTGGGTAGCAAGCCGCGTGATATTGACTGCGTAGGTCCCTGCCTTGGTCGCGGAGGATGAACTGGTGTAGGTGATCTGGCTGTCGCTCGTTTTTCCTGCGGCAGAAAACAGTCCGGCAAAGTCGTCGAAATGGGTGTTGAGTGCGGATTGCAGCTTGGTGCTGTCGACTGCCATCGTGCCGTCTTTTTGTAACGTGACGCCAACTTGCGACAGCATGGTATAGCTGGTTGCGCCCCCGGTAATAGGCGTGTTCAGTATGGAACGAATCTGCGACTGGATGGTGCGCACACTGGCTTCGCCATTCAGGGCCGCGGCCGTTTCGGTATCTGCGTCATAAGCTGTAGCGCTCTTAAGTGTGCTGGCGAGCGTATTGTAAGCCGAAACAAATGACGTGACGGCGCTGGTTGCGGTCGACGTATCCCGTGATATGGTGAGTTTTGTTGCGCTAGTTGTGACTGTGGACAGTTTCAGCGTGACGCCGGAAATGACATCGGTGGCAGTATTGCTGTTTCTGACGATATCGATGCCGTTGACCGAGAATTCGGCATCCAGCGCTGCGGATGTTTGCGAAAGCTTGTTCGAGCCAGTGGTGACAGGATCGTAGGTCAACAGATCGGCCAACGCCGTTCCGCTGTTATCCGTCGCGGAAATATTCATGACATTGGACGTGCCGGTTTCATTGGAGGTCAGAACCAGCTTGTACGGTGTTGTGCCTCCGGCATTGATAATTGAGGCCGTGACGCCCAAATCAGCATCGTTGATGGCCTCCATGATGCCGGAAAGCGTGTTATTGCTGCTATCGATGGTGAGCGTGACCGCACGCGAGGAAGTATAGGTGCTTCCATCAAGCGTTCCCACTTCAAGGGTGATCGTGCCGGTACCGATAGCAGTTGTTTGGCTGGCCACGCCACTGGCCACTAATGTTTGCGCCTGAGCAAGTTGACCGACCTCAAGTGAGTATGAACCCGTTTTCGCCGAGGAAGTTGCGGTCGCTGTGGCAATGGTTGTATCGGCTAGAGTAGCCTTGGTACCTTGGAAATAACTGGCAGAGGAGAGCGCGCTAACGGTGGACTGATAGGTTGCCAGCGCGCTTTTGAGTGTGCCATAAGCCGACAACTTTGATTGATAACTGGTTTCTTTGGTTTGAAGTGCCGTTAACGGCTTCGCCTCAACCGTCATCAATTTTGTGACGATCGATTCAATATCCAGACCAGAGCCAATTCCTGTGCTCGTAATCCCCACAATAGCCTCCCGCGTTCAAGGACATGACCAATATAATTGTTTAACGGCACAATCAATCCGCGCTTTAGAAACGGTTTTACCGCTCAGTTCCACTTCAACCGTGCGTTATTTCATAATTGATAAAAACTAAGCTTTTTTATTAATCAATTGGCCAATGAGCTTGTCTAACGACGCTGAAATCGCAAGCACTTCTTCAGAAGGGATTTGACGGATCACTTCATCTGTTTTTTGATCAATGACTTTTACGACTGTTTTTTCCGTTTCGCCGTCAATCGAAAAAACCAGGCCGTGGGTTTGCAAGGCTGTCGACTTGTTGATGTCGTCCACGGCTTGCTTGAGCTGTTCCATTGATGGCGGTGCCACTGCCTGTTGGACAGCATTAACGGTTTGTACCGTTGTTTGAGCGGAAGGGGGATTCACGGGAGCGACATTGGCTTGTCCACCCTCCGCATATCGTTGCACATTATTGGCTGCAACATTGCCGATTACGCCGATTTCCATAAAGAACCTCCATGGTCAAAATCCCGGCCAGACGAATCCGGCCGGGAGGTCATGCTACATTATCGACCGACCTTAGCCTTGCAACAGCGTCAGAACCGTGTTGGGCAGCTGATTTGCTTGCGCCAACATTGCGGTACCGGCTTGTTGCAGAATCTGCGCACGGGTGAGGTTTGCAGTTTCCTGGGCGAAGTCAGTATCTTGAATCCGGCTACGTGCTGCGGTGATATTTTCTGCAGCAGTCGTCAGACTCGTGATCGTCGATTCAAAACGGTTCTGAATAGCACCGAAGGTACTACGCAGCGAGCTGACCGAGGTCAGCGCCGCATCGACGCGCTGGATCGTTTCGTTGGCGTTGGCCACATTCAGAACGTCCATGCCGCTGATCGTTTCCGCATCGCGTGCGATCGTCGATGCTTGACCGATGTCAGCAAACTGGCCAGTCATGGCAATGTTATCCGATGCGCTCAAGGTAACCGTACCGCGTACCGTGCCTTCGGATGCTGCAGCGATACCGGTACCGGTTACGCCCGTTCCCAAGGTGATGGCTTCGGTAATTACCGTGTTGCGACCGTCGACCGTGTTGAAGACCAGATTGGCACCATCGACTGTGGCCGATACACCCGTTTGACTGGAGTAGAGGTTCACCTGTGCTGCTACATCGGATGCGGTCAGAGAAGCACCGCTCGCAATGTTGCCTGCGCCACTAAAGATGGCTGTGCCATTAATAGTCAGGGCGTAGGTGGTTGCTGTGGTGCCAGCACTACCGTCGATGGTGACGAAGGCGCCAGTGTGGCTGTTGGTTGCCGTGGCGGTCAGACCAGCAACGCCAGCGGAGTTAATCGCATTAACCTTCGCGTAGGCGCTGTCTGCCGTTTGCCCAGCTTCGGTGCCTGCTACGGAAGCGCCAACAGAGACGGCGGTGCCGGTGCCGACTGTGATCGTTAGACCACCATCCGTCAAGGCATTGGCGGTGACCGCCGTGCCGGTTGCGCTGGCGATTTGACCAATTTCATTCGTTCGCATGCTGGTCGCCAGATTCAAGCCGATGGTTTCGCCGACGTTTGCGCCAACCTGGAAGGTGGCGGAACCGAAGGTGCCGTCGAGGATTTTCTGACCGTTGAAGGACGTTTGCGTTGCGATGCGGTCGATTTCCGCAAGGCGTTGTTGCACTTCCTGATCCAGTGCGGAGCGGTCGGATGCGCTGTTGGTCGCGTTGGCGGACTGAACGGACAGTTCGCGAATACGCTGCAAGTTGTTGGTAATTTCTGCCAGTGCCGCTTCACCGGTTTGTGCCAGCGAGATACCGTCATTGGCGTTACGTGTTGCCTGGTTCAGACCGTTAATCTGGGTCGTCATCCGAGCACTAATTGCCAGACCAGCTGCGTCGTCCTTGGCGCTGTTGATGCGCAAACCAGAAGACAAACGTTGCAGAGACGTGGACAACGCAGACTGGGTGTTATTCAGGTTGCGCTGCGCGTTCAGTGAAGGGATGTTGGTGTTAATGACTTGTGCCATGGAAATTCTCCTTGAATTACTTGATCCGATTGGTTCAGGCTCGATTGGTAGGAGCCATCAGCATTGGGTTGCTTGTGTGTAACAAACCGCCCGCTACTGCATGCTTTATCGGATGACTGGAGGAAATGTTTAATCAGGGCAACGTTTCCTGACATCATTTTTTCTATCGTTTTTGCTCCAGCATAACTTGCTATTCGGCAAGTTATGTGAAAACTTTAGGTGTTTTGAGGAAACTTTTTTACTGCCTTTTGCTAACTTAAAAGTTAATTAAATCAATGATTTATAAGAAAAAATTTTCTAAGAAGAAAAAATTTTTAAATATTTTCATTTTTTTTGAATTTTTTTTTCATGGAAATGAAAACAGCGATTTTTAGCTATCATTTGGACATCTTTTTTAATGTAGGTCTGTTTTGAGAAAGGCTTCTTCCGGCATTCGTTATAATCACAACCTTAACTTTCAGGTTTTCTTGATGCCCATGCTCCGCGCTCCCGAATTACTCTTGCCCGCCGGTTCGCTGGCCAAAATGCATACCGCTTTCGATTTTGGCGCGGATGCCGTTTATGCCGGGCAACCTCGCTACAGCCTGCGTGCGCGCAATAACGAGTTTTCGACAGTCGCCCAGCTGGCGGCAGGCGTTCGTGAAGCCCACGCACGCGGCAAGCAGTTCTACGTGGCCAGCAACATCTTCGCCCACAACGCAAAACTGAAGACCTATCTGGCCGACATGGCACCCGTCATTGAAGCGAAACCGGATGCGCTGATCATGGCTGATCCCGGCCTCATCATGCTGGTGCGCGACAAATGGCCGGACGTGCCGGTGCACCTGTCGGTGCAGGCGAATGCCATCAACTGGGCCGACGTGAAATTCTGGCAGCGCATGGGCTTGACGCGGGTGATTCTGTCGCGCGAACTCTCTCTGGATGAAATCGCGGAAATTCGTCAGCAATGTCCGGAGATGGAACTGGAAGTCTTCGTGCATGGGGCACTGTGCATCGCCTACTCCGGCCGCTGCCTGCTGTCCGGTTATTTCAACCATCGCGATTCCAATCAGGGCACGTGCACCAATTCCTGTCGCTGGGATTACAAGGTGATGCATGCGGTGGAAGATGCGAGCGGCGACCTCGCGCGCCGGTCACCCGATGTGCCGGAATCGCTGCCCGTGAATTTTCACCAAATGAAAGAACTGGCCGAGCAACCCTATTCGGCGCTGGGTGACATGCCGCGTCATCCCTTGGCGGACCGGGCCTACTTCATCGAAGAAGGCAAGCGTCCAGATCAGTTGTTGCCGATCATGGAAGACGAGCATGGCACCTACATCATGAATTCCAAGGATTTGCGCGCGGTCGAACACATTGAAAAACTGGTGAAAATCGGCGTGAATTCCTTGAAAATCGAAGGACGCACCAAATCGATTTACTATGTCGCGCGCACCGCGCAAGTGTACCGTCGGGCGATCGACGATGCGGTGGCGGGGCGTGAGTTTGATCCGCGTCTGCTGGGTATGTTGCAAGGCCTGGCGAATCGCGGTTATACCGATGGCTTCCTGCAACGGCATCACACGCAGGATTACCAGAACTATCTCACGGGCGCTTCTGCACTCGATAACAGCCATTATGTAGGAGATGTGCAGTCGGTGAGTGACGGATGGGCCGAAGTGCAAGTCAAAAATCGCTTTTCTGTTGGCGACCGGCTTGAGATAATCCATCCGGACGGCAATGCGGTGATTGCGCTGGAACAGATGAAGAACATTGAGGGCGCGCCGATCACGGTGGCGCCTGGCAGCGGGCATGTGGTGCGCATTCCGTTGGAAGCAAAATTCGACAAGGCGCTGCTCGCGCGGATACTGTAAAAGAATAAAGAGGCAAGCGAAAATCATGCGGCAGATTGTGCTCGACACGGAAACCACTGGCCTGAACGCCAAATCAGGCGACCGCATCATTGAAATCGGTTGCGTTGAGCTGGTCAATCGCCAACTGACCGGCAACAACTTTCATTTCTACATCAATCCAGAACGCGATTCCGAAGCGGGCGCCCTGGAGGTGCATGGATTGACGACGGAATTTTTGAGCGACAAACCCAAGTTTGCCGAAATCGCCAATCCTTTTCTGGATTATGTGAAGGATGCAGAGGTCATCATTCACAATGCGCCTTTCGATCTGGGATTTCTGGACGCAGAACTGGAACGTCTGTCGCTGCCGGAATTCAAGCGCCACGTCGAGACCGTGACAGATACGCTGCTGACAGCGCGCAGCATGTATCCCGGGAAGCGCAATTCGCTGGACGCGCTCTGCGATCGCCTCGGCATTTCCAATTCCCATCGCACGTTTCACGGCGCGTTGCTTGATGCGGCCTTGTTGGCCGAAGTTTATCTTGCGATGACGCGTGGACAGGATAGCTTGAGCATGGAAATTGCCATGCCAAATGCAACGTCAGAGCTTGGACCGGGTGTTGTTGCACAGATGGCGGAGATCATGGTGCTGTCTGCTAGTGAAGACGAAATCGCTTCGCACGAAGCGATACTTGATGCGCTGGACAAGCAAGTCAAAGGTGTGTGCGTCTGGCGCAAAAATTAAAAGTGACGTGACCCGTCACTGGCATTAGCCCATTCCCAGTTCCTCTCCTTTTCGCCCCCTTTTTGTCTGCGTCGATTTAAGCTTGATTAATTTCCCTCTGGAAATTTTTTACACTAGATTTATTTCTTGGTGGAAATTTCATTGTCTTTCCAACTATCGAGTTATGCGCCTTCATCGGCTTTCTGAATGAAAATCGCAATAAATTCAGTTATTTTTTTGTTTTTTGTGCATGAAGTTGATTTACAAAAACTTACACATGCTAGTATTGTTATGCGGCAATAAATGATGGGGTAATTTATTGCCGCAAGGTGGCAGCGGTGTTCAAACTATTCTTTAGGACGGGGGCAGCGTGAAATTTACTACTCGGATTTGGGTCATTGTCGTGATCTCTTTGCTTGGTTTGATAGTGATGGGATCGCTCGGTTTGTACAGCCTGCGCGACAGCATGATCGAAAGTCGTAAGAAAGAAATTACCCAACACCTTAATTTTGCAAACGCGCAATTAAAGTATTTTCAGAATCAGGAAAAACTGGGCTTGATGTCGCGTGCTGAAGCACAAGCGAAGGCCAAGGAAGCAATTGGCGCCATGCGAAGTGGAAACGACTACTTTACTGTTCGCTCTTATAGCGACGGTACGACGCTGGTTCATCCAATGGAAAGCCGCATAGGAAAAATTGACGACCAAATGCGCATGAAAGATGGCCGTTCATTGGTGCAAACGTATAAAGACGGACTCGATCAAAGCGAAAAAGGCGTGGCATTTGTGTGGGTTGCCGTGCCGAATCCCGAGAAAATGGGGGATAAGGGGCTTTATCCAAAACTGAATGGCCTTATAAAAGTTGACCAATGGGATTGGTATATCGGGATCGGATTCTTTGTTGATGACATCAATGATTTTTTCTTGAAACAGGTGCGATTGTTCGTCGGGGTTGGCGTTGTGTTGATCGCTTTTCTGGCTTGGGTGGTCATGCGGATGCGCAATGCCATTTTGCGTCAGCTTGGGGGCGAGCCGGAATATGCCGTGGATCGCATGAGACATATCGCCAACGGTAATTTGTCTGTGGATGTACCTGTTTCGGAAAACGATAACGAAAGTTTGATGGCATCGCTAAAACTGATGCAAATGAAGCTCAATAATATTTCCTCGGCAATTCAAGAGAACGCGGGTTCGCTGAACGAACAGGTGCGGAGTTTCGATCTGATGGCGAAGAATTACATGGAAACGAAATCGGAAGAACACTTCAATTATTTGCTTCAAGCTATCCGAAAGATCGGCCGAACGGTGGATGTTCTGGGCAAATCGACGGCTCGTATCAAACTGTAATGCGCATCTTTTGCCGTGTCGTATTGAGAGGACGTTATGAACCTGACACAAAGTTTGAGTCTTACTCCCAAGGGGGAGGATGAGCTTAAAAATCGGGTCTATAAGCTCGATATGAAAAAGCGAAACGTACTCATCTTGGTTCAGCAACCGCGAACCATTCAGTACGTGATTGACAAGGCGGTTTTTGATGCCAAGGAATTGCTTGATGAAATTGTTGCGCTCGCCAAAGAAGGTTTTTTGAAAATCAGCGGCGACGGTGGCGCTGCAGCAGGTAGTTCGGCATCTTCCGCAGAAAAGCCAAAAGCACCTTCAATCACATTTGACGGTAATATCGTTATCCGCGAAGACATCGTGTTGTCAGAGGCGCGGTTTTTAGTGGTGGATTATTGTGTTGAGGTTTTCAAGACGAACTCTACGAAATACGTTGAGAAGCTGAGTCAGTGCAGGACGGTGCAAGATTTTACGCAATGTGCCAAGGAAATCTGCGAGGCGACAAAATCTACTTATCCAAATTATCTCAGCGAATTTCAGGCTGTTTTAAAGGAAGTGAATAATACGGCCATGTAGTTGATGCAAATAAACGCTTCACCATCACAATGCAAACGTTCAGGTAGAGCGTTTGCATTTTTTGTCTGATAAAGAGTGCGCCACCACTAAAAAGATTGTGACAAAGATGGCATGAAATCGCTGAAGCCGCACTATACCTCAGTGTGCCAAGTTTTATTGCTCATCCCCACATTACCGGGATAGGTTTTCAATGGCATTCTGAAGCAAGGTTCGCAGATTACAGTTTTCTTGCCACGCTTTGCGCTCGGCTGAACTCTCGGCTTGTTTGCGTAGTGCATCCAGGCTTTCTGATGTGAGAGAAGCCAGCAGACGATCCACCTGGCGATGATCCGGCAGTACTGGCGCGAAATAAGTCACGATGCCTTGGTGCTGGATGAGCATGGTCGGGAAATTTTCCTGTTCCAGATCGCCGACCACATCGGCGCAATCTTCGACGTCGATCCAGATCACGCGTTTGTCCGGATGGCGATCCGCCAGTTCGTCAAAGCCAGCGCGATAGCCACGGCAGGTGCCGCACCATTCCGCGCACAGGCACGCCACGATCCAGGTGTCATCGGATAAGGAATCCAGTACGGATTGATAGTTGTCCGGGGCAAGCGTGATGCAGGGCATGATGTGGCGCAAAGGTCTATGTGACAGGAACGACATTGTAGCGTGCGTCTGTCGCATCCGCTATGCAGTTCATGGCTTAAGCCGTACACTACTCGGATATTCCAGATTTAGTCTGTTTTTGTCATGAAGAACCCCCCATACCGCGGTCGTTTTGCGCCGTCGCCCACCGGTCCCTTGCATTTCGGTTCGCTGGTGGCCGCAGTCGGCAGTTATCTGGAGGCGCGCACGAATCGGGGGCAGTGGCTGGTACGCATTGAGGATGTGGATACGACCCGCTGTCGTCCCGAGTTCGAGGGGGCGATTTTGCGCACACTGGATTGTTTTGGTTTTCACTTTGATCATCGGGTGATGCGTCAGAGTGAACGGGACGATGCTTACCAGAAGGCATTGAATCGTCTGTTTCACGAAGCGACTGTTTTTGCCTGTGCGTGCACGCGCAAGGAAATCGGCGATTCGGTGCTGGGAGCAGATGGGGCGCCGATTTATCCCGGAACATGTCGGTTGCAAATGCCCGAGGGCAAAGAACCCCGTGCATGGCGCATCCGTGTGCCGGATCAAGTTTTCGGTTTTGACGATGCGGTGCAAGCACATGTCGAGCAAAATCTGGCAGCAGAGGTCGGGGACTTCGTGTTGTTGCGCGCCGACGGCCCGTTTGCGTATCAGTTGGCGGTGGTGGTGGACGATGCCGAGCAAGAGATTACGCATGTCGTACGCGGGGCCGATTTGATCGCTTCCACGCCAAGACAAATTTTTTTGCAGGACAGATTGGGATTGCCCGTGCCACAGTATGCGCATTTGCCGGTGGCTGTGAGTGCCACGGGAGAAAAGCTGTCCAAGCAGACCGCTGCCGCGCCGCTGGATGATGAAAAGCCCGTGCCAGCGTTGTGGCAGGCGATTCAATTTCTCGGTCAGAATCCGCCGGAAGAATTGAAAAAGGCGCATGTTTCCGAGTTTTGGGAATGGGCAGTCAATCACTGGTCTTTGGACAAGGTGCCGAAGATGCGCAGCATGGCGATTGAATGAATGATTGAATAACCGATAGCGTGCGGGCATAAAGGAACTTCCACACATGACGATTGAAACTGATCACGAGTTGAAAGATATTTTCAAAAGCTGCAAGACGATTGCGGTCGTGGGGTGTTCGCCGTGGCCCGAGCGTGCAGGTCACTACGTCCCGCAATTTTTGCAAAAGCTGGGCTATCGGATTATTCCTGTTAACCCGGGGCACGAGGAATTGCTGGGAGAACGTTGCTATCCCTCCTTGCGTGAGATTCCCGAGCGGGTGGATATGGTCGAGTGTTTTCGTCGTTCCGAAGAAATGATGGCGATTGTGGAGGATGCCATCGCCATCGGCGCGAAAGTGGTCTGGATGCAACTGGGCGTGATCAATGAAGAAGCAGCTGCGCGCGCAGAAGCGGCAGGATTGAAGGTGGTCATGGATCGGTGCCCGAAAATCGATTACCCGGCCTTGTTTTTCAAACCCATGTTTCCCGATGCGGAATCGGCCTAGACCACATGCAAAGCGATACCCATAAGTGATGAAGCTGAACTGGTTGCGAAAGATGCTGGGGGGCGGTCAAGCGCTGACCGCAGAACAGGCGGGGCGACTGACCGCCTGGCGCAATCTGCCGAAAATTTCCCGCAACGGCAAGCTGGATGCGATGCGTTTCGTGGTCATCGATGTCGAGAGCAGTGGATTGAACCTGGGACGTGATCACCTGATTGCCATCGGTGCCGTGGCAGTCACAAACGGCAAGGTCGACATGGCCGATAGTTTTGAGGTGGTGTTGCAGCAAATCGAAACCAGCAGCCATGAAAACATCGTGATTCATGGCATCGGCGGTAGTGCGCAACGCAATGGCGTGCCGCCTGTGGAGGCTTTGCTGGCCTTTCTTGATTATCTCCAGAAATCGCCGCTGGTCGCGTTTCATGTCACCTTCGATGAAACCATGATCCGTCGGGCGATGAAACAGTTTCTAGGGTTCCGTTTCCGGCATGACTGGCTGGATCTGGCGTATGTGGTGCCGGGGCTTTTCCCGGAACTCTCAAAGGAATATCGCGTGCTGGATGAATGGCAGGATCATTTCGGCATTCAGAATGTTGCGCGCCATAATGCGGTGGCGGATGCGATCAGTACCGCGCAACTTTTTTTGCTGGCGGCCAGGCAGGCTCGCAAAAAACGCATCGATAGTTTCCATGCCTTGTTGCACGTTGAAAAAGCGCAGCGGTGGGTGAGTTGGGAGACATAAAAAAACCCCGCCAGACAAATCGGGCAGGGTTTTTTGCTGAAGCGGGCAAGATTACTTGATCTTGGCTTCCTTGTAAGGCACGTGCTTGCGCGCTTTCGGATCGAACTTGATGATTTCCATCTTGTCCGGCGTGGTGCGCTTGTTTTTGGTGGTCGTATAGAAATGACCCGTGCCTGCGGTCGATTCCAGCTTGATTTTCTCGCGGCCCGATTTCGCCATGATAATTCCTTTACTGTACTAGTTAGATTTTTTCGCCACGGGCGCGCATGTCAGCCAGTACGGCATCAATGCCGATCTTGTCGATGACGCGCAAACCGGCGTTGGACACACGCAGGGAAACCCAGCGATTTTCGGATTCAACAAAAATGCGGCGATTTTGCAGGTTCGGCAGCCAGCGGCGCTTGGTCTTGTTGTTGGCGTGGGAAACGTTATTGCCAGACATCGGCCCTTTCCCGGTTACTTGGCAAACTTTTGCCATGACATGCTCCTTAAAAACTTCCAAAATGGGGAAGACGAGACTCTATCAAAATTTTTTAGATAATTCAAGAACTTGCGATAAATAATTGTGTCTTTGTGTGCAGCAATTACTTCACAATCATTTTGCCTTGATTTATAACAGTCTTCAGTAGAGGGTTTTTCGCTATAAGTCACTGATTGTATAGAGGTTTTTATAAAAATTGCTATAAATTATCATTTGCTCCCTGATAATTTGCGAGAAGCTCTGTATAATTCGCTTTTGCGTCTATAGGAAATGCTATGCGACTCACTCAAAAAGCACTCACGTTCGATGACGTGCTCCTGCTTCCGGCCTATTCGGCCATTCTCCCCACGAATACCTCTCTCAGAACGCGCCTCACGCGTACGATTTCACTAAACATTCCGCTGATGTCTGCGGCGATGGATACGGTGACGGAATCGCGCTTGGCCATTGCCATGGCGCAGGAGGGCGGTATTGGGATTATTCACAAGAATTTGAATGCGCGCGATCAGGCGCGCGAAGTCACACGCGTGAAACGCTTTGAATCCGGCGTGGTGCGCGATCCGATTACCATTCCGCCGACCATGCGCATTCGCGATGTGATTGCGATGACAGAACAGTACGGCATCAGCGGTTTCCCGGTGGTTGAAGGTCGAAAGGTGGTTGGCATCATCACCAACCGCGACTTGCGCTTTGAAGAAGATCTCGACGCGGAAGTGCACGCCAAGATGACGCCGCGCGAAAAACTGGTGTTCGTTAAAGATGGCGCCCCCTTGGAAGAAGCCAAGCGCTTGATGAATCGCAGCCGCCTGGAGCGTGTCTTGGTCGTCAATGATGAATTTGAATTGCGCGGCTTGATTACAGCCAAAGATATTCAAAAGGCGACCACGCATCCGAATGCCTCGCGTGATGAAAACGGCAAGCTGATTGTTGGCGCCGCCGTGGGCGTGGGTCCGGACAATGACGAGCGCATCGATCTGCTGGTGAAAGCGGGCGTGGATGTGCTCATCGTCGATACGGCGCACGGCCACTCAAAAGGCGTGCTGGATCGCGTGAAATGGACCAAAACCAATTATCCGCAGGTGCAAGTTGTTGGCGGGAATATCGCGACGGCAGATGGCGCGCGCGCCTTGGTCGATCATGGCGCCGATGGCGTGAAGGTCGGCATCGGGCCAGGATCGATTTGTACTACGCGCATTGTGGCCGGTGTGGGCGTGCCGCAAATTACCGCGATTGCGAATGTGGCGCAGGTGCTGAAAGGCTCCGGGGTTCCGGTGATCGCCGACGGCGGCATTCGTTATTCGGGCGACATCTCCAAGGCATTGGCCGCCGGTGCGGATACCGTGATGATGGGCAGCATGTTCGCTGGTACAGACGAGGCGCCGGGCGAAGTGATCCTCTATCAGGGCCGCAGCTACAAATCGTATCGTGGCATGGGCAGTCTGGGTGCCATGACGCAGGGGTCGGCGGATCGCTATTTCCAGGAATCGTCGTCCGGTTCGGAAAAACTGGTGCCGGAAGGGATCGAAGGGCGGGTGCCGTACAAGGGCAGTATCGTGCCGATTCTGTTCCAGTTGACCGGCGGGATACGTTCTTCATTGGGATACTGCGGTTGTGCATCGATTGAGGAATTGCAAAACCGTGCCGAATTCGTCGAAATCAGCTCGGCAGGCATGCGCGAATCGCATGTGCATGACGTGCAAATCACGAAGGAAGCGCCGAATTACCGTCTGGATTGACGGGCATTCTGCCGTTCACAGAACCATTTTTATCAGGGTGACCGTGCGCCGGGATAAATACCCGGCCACGCAGGGCGATTTACACGATGAGAAAAGAAGCTCCTTCGATTGCCATAGATGAAGAACATCTCTTGCGTATCCGGCGGATAGGCAAGAAGCTATTGAATGTCGGCAGCTGTCTGATCACGTTTGGATCACTGGACGACAAGCAACTTGAAAAAGAGCGATCCATTGCCGGCATCGAGGCGCTGTTCGTCAACAGTCTCCCGCTGGTCAATGCGCCAGAATACGTGGATGATGCTCGACAGGACCGGTTTTTGTCCACGCACAAGAATGTCGTGGGGGCGCCGTATATTCGATTCTATGCATCCTTTCCGATACGGAGCAAAGCCCATGACAATGCCGTGGTTGGGAATGTGCGTTTGCTGGATTACGCGGCGCGTACATTGACCGATGCAGAGCGGGAGAGTTTTGCCGACATCGCGGGCTTGGTCGAGCGAGAGCTGGAAATGCTGTCAACGGATGCCGTGCGTCAGGATTTGCTGAAAAAGAACTGGAGTTTGCGCCGCGATGCCATGATCGATCCCATCAGCGGAACGTGGAACCGCATTGCGATTACGCGCATGCTCAAACAAGAAGTGACGCAATGCCGTCAAGACGACAAACCGCTTTCCTTGTTGATGACGGATGTCGATGGGTTCAAGCAAATCAATGAAACTTACGGGAGCAACATCGGCGATGCCTTGCTGGTCAAGGTGGCGAGTCGCTTGCGTTCCTGCATCCGTCCGCATGACAGCCTTGGTCGGTACGAGGAAGGAAAATTCATGATTATCCTTCCCGGTGCTTCCCATGAGGTCGCCAAATTGGTTGCAATACGTTTGCAACAAGTGATCAAATCGAATGCCGAAACGGTGGGGAGCAAGACCATCGAGGTGACGATCAGTAGTGGGGCCGTTTCTACGGATCGGTTCGGGTCGTCAAACAGCGATGAACTCATTTCCGTGGCTTATACAACTTTGTTGTCTGCGCAGAAGCTGGGTAATAACAGCATTCTTCAGGCAACGCCGAATAGCAACTGATTTTTGAAGATAAATACCCATGCATACTCGCATCCTCATACTCGATTTCGGTTCTCAGGTCACCCAATTGATTGCACGTCGCGTGCGCGATGCTGGCGTTTTTTCCGAGGTGCATCCGTATGATGTCGGCGACGATTTTATTCGTGAGTCAGCAAAGGATGGATTGTTGCGCGGCGTCATTCTGTCTGGTGGGCCGAACAGTGTCACGGAAGGTGATACCCCGCGTGCGCCGCAGTCGGTATTTGAACTGGGCGTGCCGGTGCTGGGCATTTGTTACGGCATGCAAACGATGGCCGCGCAGCTGGGCGGCAAAGTGGAAAACGGCCTGGTGCGTGAATTCGGTTACGCCGAAGTGCAGGCGCGCGGTCATACCGAATTGCTCAAAGGCGTCAACGATTTCGTGACGCCGGAAGGCCACGGCATGTTGAAAGTCTGGATGAGTCACGGCGACAAAGTTGTCGATATGCCGCCCGGATTCAAACTGATGGCGTCTACCGACGCTTGTCCGATTGCGGGCATGGCAGATGAAGCACGCAAGTTTTACGCGGTGCAGTTCCACCCGGAAGTCACGCACACAGTGCAGGGCAAGGCCATTCTCAGCCGTTTTGTGCACGACATTTGCGGCTGCAAATCCGACTGGAACATGCCGGATTACGTGACCGAAGCGGTTGCATTGATTCGCGAACGAGTCGGCAAAGAAGAAGTCATTCTCGGTTTGTCTGGTGGCGTGGATTCCAGTGTGGCGGCGGCACTGATTCATCGCGCCATTGGTGATCAGCTGACTTGCGTGTTTGTCGATCACGGCTTGTTGCGCCTCGACGAAGGCAAGATGGTCATGGACATGTTCGGCAAGAATCTCGGCGTGAAGGTGGTGCATGTGGATGCGACCGCGCAGTTCATGGGGCACTTGAAAGGCGTGGCGGATCCCGAAGATAAACGCAAGATCATCGGTCGCGAATTCGTTGAAGTGTTTCAGGCTCAGGCAGACAAACTGAAAAATGCCAAGTGGCTCGCGCAAGGCACGATTTATCCGGACGTGATTGAAAGCGCGGGGCAAGGCAAAAAAGGGCAAACGATCAAGAGCCACCACAATGTTGGCGGCTTGCCAGAGGACATGAATCTGAAGTTGCTGGAACCTCTGCGCGATTTGTTCAAGGATGAAGTGCGCGAGCTCGGCGTGGCACTGGGGCTGCCGCACGATATGGTCTATCGCCATCCGTTCCCCGGGCCGGGGCTGGGCGTGCGTATTCTCGGCGACGTGAAAAAAGAATATGCCGACCTGTTGCGCCGTGCCGATGCCATCTTCATCGAAGAATTGCGGAACACCTACGCTGACATGCTGGTCGATGGCGAGATGAAACGCATCAGCTGGTACGACGCGACCAGTCAGGCGTTTGCCGTTTTCCTGCCGGTGAAATCCGTCGGCGTGATGGGCGATGGCCGCAGCTACGACTACGTGGTGGCGCTGCGTGCGGTGCAAACACAGGATTTCATGACCGCCCACTGGGCACACTTGCCGCATGAATTGCTGGGGCGCGTCTCCAACCGCATCATCAATGAAGTACGTGGTATTAACCGGGTGGTGTACGACATTTCCGGGAAACCGCCGGCGACGATTGAGTGGGAGTGATTTTTCCCCCAACGCTTTGCGACGGACTCATTTTTACCTTGCTGAAGAGGTGATGTTCATGATGAGAAAAATGGTCTGCCTCTTGTGCATGGGATTGGTACTCGGCATCTCGACGAGTGCTTGTACGCAAAGCGGCTCGCAGCAATCCAGTGGTGACGGAAAGCATCGCCCCATTTTGCTGCGCCAGCAAGGCAAGGTGTTTGCTTACAGCCTACCCAAAGACTGGACCGTCAGTGAAACAAGCAATGGCATAGACCTCAGTGCACCGGATCGCTTGACGGGCGTGAGTTCCTCGATTGTTTTTGGGGGGCATGGCAGACAAACCCCGGAAGGACATTTTCGCGCCATTCTGGCGATGATCCCCTTGAAAAATGTGCAGATATTGAAAAAGTCGCCTACACCGTCTTCCCCCGGTCCTTACGGACTCAAGTGGCAGGGGATTGAAATCGAATTCACGGCAACCAGTAGCGGACAGCCCATCCATGTTCGCGCCAATTCCCACATTCTTCAGGGGCCAGGGCAATACACCGCCATCCTGACGGGCATACAGGGGCCGACATCGAAGTGGGATGAACTCAAGATGTGGTTGCCGCAGGTGCGCGACAGTATCGCGCTGACCAACGCATCCATCCCTGCTGCATCGATGGTCAAGGCGATGCCAAAAGCCAGACGCCACGACGATGTTTACGACCGCTACAACAAGAGTTGGACCGCGCGTGGCGTATCGCAAGATCGTATGGCGAAAGAGCGTCGGGAGGCCACGATGGGGTATACCCGGCAAAAGGATGAGGCCACTGGCCGGATCTACGATGTGCCGCTGGATGCTTACAACGCAAGCCGGGGCGGTTACGTCAACCCGGTTCGCCCGACCGAATTGCTGAGCGCGACCAATGACTGAAAGTGACAGGCAGCGTCACCCCTCAAACTTGTACCCCACGCCATACACCGAGCGAATCAATTCGTGATCGGGTGAGGCGACATCCAGCTTTTTGCGCAGATTTTTGATGTGTGTATCCACTGTGCGATCCGTGACGACGCGGTAATCTTCATACAGTTTATTCATCAGTTGATCGCGCGAAAAGACGCGGCCCTGGTTGGCGTGGAGCGTTTTCAGCAGCCGGAACTCGACGGGAGTCAGATCCAGTCTGTTCCCGGCATAGGTGGCGGTGTGATGCGTTTCGTCGATGAGGAGGTGATCAGCGCGGGGCGGCTGATCGCGCCATTGTCCCGACCGGCGCAACAAGGCCTGCACACGCGCCACCACTTCACGTGGACTGAAGGGCTTGCAGATGTAATCGTCTGCGCCGATTTGCAAGCCCAGCAGGCGATCCACTTCTTCCACTTTGGCCGTCACCATGATGATGGGCACTTGACTGAAGCTGCGCACTTCCTGGCAGATCTCGACACCGTTTCGTCCGGGCAGCATCAGGTCGAGCAAAATCAAATCCGGCATGGCAGCCTTGATGGTCGGAACGACGCGTAGACCGTTATCGATGTGCTGGGTGCGGAAACTGGCTTTCGCCAGATAATCCACCATCAATGCAGCGAGTTTGGGCTCATCCTCAACGATGAGAATGGTGAGGTCGGACGGGACATTCATGACGGAAATTTTCCCATAAGCGGCAGCGTGACCGAAATCCAGACGCCGCCCAGCGGTGAATCTTTGGCCGCAATGCTGCCTTGATGCGCTTCCACGATGTTGCGACTGATCGCCAGCCCCAGGCCGCTGCCACCTGTTGCGCGACTGCGTGAATGATCGGCGCGATAGAAGCGTTCAAACAGGTGAGGCAGTTTGTCGGCGGGTACCCCCGGTGCCGTATCCTGAAAATCGATATGGAGGATGCCATCTCCCTTGGCGCATGAAATGACAAGTCGACCGCCTGCATCAGTGTAACGTGCGGAATTTTCTAGCAGATTCGTGAATAGCTGCTGGATGCGCATGGGGTCGGCATCGCATTCGGCGGGTTGGCTTGAATCGATATTCAAGTCGATGTGGATCGATTTTTCCGCGAAACGGTCTTTGAATGTCGCCACGGTTTCGACAAGAATATTTTGAACATCCACGCGCGATTTGCGGTAAACCAGTGCGCCGACGTCGGATAGGGAGAGTTCATACAGATCGTCCACCAGTTTGCCCAGCGTCGCCACTTCCGCTTGCAGTGATCGGATGCTTGTCATGGACATGGGCCGAACGCCGTCTTCGACCGCTTCCAGTTCGCCCTTGAGCACGGAAAGCGGCGTGCGCAATTCGTGCGAAATGTCTGCCATGAAATCACGTCGCAGTTTTTCATTTCGCTCAAGCGTCACCGCCAACTTGTTGAAGTCTTCTGCCAGACGACCAAGCTCATCGGTGGAGGAGACGGCAACGCGAGTTGTATAGTCGCCAGTCGCCAGATGATGTGTGGAAGCTGTGATGCGTTTCAAGGGGGCGAGAAAGACGCGCGCCAGCAACCATGCAACGATCGCCGCCAGCAAAATGGCGATGCCGACGAAAATCCAACCCGATATCAGTTGTTGTTGTTGAAAACGCAGTTCTGCCGCCGTGCTGACTTTTTCGAAGGGCATATGCGCGATCCATCCGACGGTGCGGCCATCGACCTCAATGGGTTTTAGCGAGGCTTCCGGGATGAGTTTTGGGTTGCCGATCACCAGTTGACGGTTGTGATCCAGTAGACTGAGGCGCAGCATGATGCCGGTTAGTTCGGATTCTGGAAAAACGGGTGGGGTGCCGGGTTCTCCGCGTTTATGGCGTTTGTGGTGCGCTTGGTGAGGCGGCATGCCTTCTGGACGAATGAGCGAAAACCAGGCGCGGGGCTTCCCGCGCAAGAATTCCCAGTCACCCTGTTCGCGATAAGCGGTGGCCAGTTTGGGAAGCAGCGATTCAACGCGCTGGGCTTCCTGTTCATTCAGATAGCCAAGAAACCCCTGGTGGAAACTGTAATGCATGGCACCCAGCATCGCGAGCGAAGCGAGGACGGTAGTCAGCAGAATGGCGAAAAACAGCTTGAGGGTAATGCCTGGTTTCATGCGTTTAATGATATGTGGGCTCGCTGGTCATTATAGGGTCCGTTTTGTCCTCGGAGAGGCCTATCATTCAATCTTCAATATTTCTCCACATTTGACAGGCATGATGCAAACATTGGAGTGGGCAAACTGGTGTCAGAGGCTGCGTTTGCAATAGGTCGGACGAAGTGCACATCAGGCATACTCTTAAAATCGCATCACAAAAAAACGTATGAAAAAACCATCATTATTCGGACTGAGCTTGCTGGCTGTGGCGATTTTGAGCGGTTGCGCGCAAACGCGGTTGGCCGTGGGGCCGGATTACAAGGCGCCCGATGTTTCGCTGCCGTCGAACTGGTCGGCTTCCGTAGCGACAAACAAAGCAGACAATAAACCTGAAGCGAAAGAGGTTTCCGCGAAGCTGGCACACTGGTGGCAGCAATTCGGTGACGCGCAACTCGATCAATTGATCAATGAAGCCTTGTCCGGCAGTCTGGATTTGAAGCTCGCACAAGCGCGTTTGCGTCAGGCGCGCGCCACGCGTGCGCAAGCCGTTAGCGGACTCTTTCCGACTGTGACAGCTTCCACCGGCGCAACGCGCAGCAAGAGCGCCTCCGACATCAGTGTGTCGCCCACGCGCACGGTCTACGATGCCGGATTCGATGCGAGCTGGGAAATCGACATATTCGGCGGCACGCGTCGCGGCATCGAAGCGGCCACGGCCGATCAGGCGGCCAGCGAAGCGAGTCTCAATAACACACGCGTTTCCTTGATTGCGGAAGTCGCGCAAAACTATATTGAGCTCCGCTCCTATCAGCAGCGCTTGATCATCGCCCGGCGGAATCTGGAAACCCAAAGCGAAACGCTGCAAATTACACTCTGGCGCAATCAGGCGGGGCTGGTTGGTCAAAGCGACGTGGATCAGGCGCGGACCAATCTGGAACAGACACGCGCCAGCATTCCCGATCTGGAAGTCGGCCTGTATGCGTCCGAAAACCGGCTGGCCGTGCTCTTGGGACGCCATCCCGGCAGTTTGCAGGAACAATTGAAAGAACCTCAATCATTGCCACCGCTCCCGGAAAGCGTCGGGGCGGGCATTCCGGCCGATGTGTTGCGACAGCGGCCGGATTTGATCGCGGCCGAGCGTACCTTGGCCGCTGAGACGGCGCGCGTCGGACAAAAGATCGCGCAGCGTTATCCGAGCCTGAACTTGGGCGGATCTTTCGGCTGGCAAGCCTACAGCTTTGGCGCGCTGGGCAGTGCCGGAACGCTCGCGCGTGCGGTCACCGGCACACTGGCCGCCACCCTGTTTGATGGCGGTAATTTGCGCGCAGCAGTGGAAATTCAGAGTGCGGTGCAGGAGCAGGCGCTGGTGACGTACCAGAAAAGCGTGCTGGAGGCATTGGAAGAAATCGAAAATGCGCTGAAGTCGTATGCGGCCGGACGCGACCGCGTGGCTGCGCGTCGTGCGGCAGCGGACGCAGCTCGCAGTGCGGCGACATTGTCGCGTCATATGTACAAATCCGGCCTGGCGGATTTTCAGAAAGTCCTGGAAACCGAGCGCACGCAGTTGAGCGCCGAAGACAACCTCGCGGCGGCTGAAGCGGGCATGCGCACGAGTCTGATTGCGCTGTACAAAGCCTTGGGCGGCGGCTGGGAAGACGCTGCCGCGCCGGCCAAAATTTCTTCGAAAGACCCATCATGAGCACAGAAACGCCAAACGAAATGTCAAAAGAAGCGCCAAACGAAGCCTCAAGCGACAAGGCGCAGGCGGCGGTCGATGACGCCTCAAACGCAACGTCGAACCATTCGCCGAATGCCTTGCTGGCCATCCTGAATCAAGCGCAGCCCAAAACTTTTCTTGGCAAGTGGAAGCGCTACGGGCTAATCGGCGTTGCGGTACTGATCGTGGCCGTGCTGCTGAAGATTTTTCTGTTCAGCGGAAAAAACGTCGAAGGCCAATATGTGACGGAATCGGCCGCTGTGGGCAACCTGGTTGTCACGGTATCGGCCAGCGGCACCTTGCAGCCCACCAAATCGGTGGATGTCGGCAGCGAACAATCCGGTACCTTGGCGCAGGTGCTGGTTCAGGAAAATGACGAAGTCCAAAAAGGCCAGTTGCTTGCACAACTTGATTTGGCCAAGCTCAAAGATGCTGTGACGAAATCACGAGCGGCGCTGGCGTCGGCGAGAGCGTCGGTAGCGCAAGCCAGGGCAACTCTGGCCGAAACCAAAGCCTCGCTGGCGCGGATGCGCCATGTTGCGGAACTCTCCGGCGGCAAGGTGCCTTCGAAAACCGAAATGGAAACCGCCGAAGCGGCCATGCAGCGCGCGGTCGCCAATGAAGCCAGCGCACGCGCCGCAGTCGTTCAGGCAGAGGCGGCACTGAAAACCGACGAAACCAATCTGGCGAAAGGCACGATCCGCTCGCCGGTGAATGGCGTGGTGCTGTTGCGCAAAGTCGAACCGGGGCAAACGGTGGCTGCGACGATGACCACGCCCGTGCTCTTCACCATCGCCGAAGATTTGACCAAGATGGAATTGCAAATCAAGGTAGACGAAGCGGATGTCGCCAATGTGAAATTGGGACAGCCTGCAACCTTCACGGTATCGGCGTGGTCCAAACGGACTTTCCCTGCAACCATTCAGCGTGTGGGCATTGGTTCCACGACGACGGATAACGTCGTGACGTACAAGACGGTGCTGGTCGTCGAGAACGAAGATCTCGCGCTGCGGCCCGGCATGACGGCGACAGCGTCCATTACCACGGCCAATCGCGAGAACGTGCTGATGGTGCCAAATGCTGCCTTGCGGTACACGCCGCAGCAGAATTCGGAAGGCAAGAAGAAAGACAGCTTTGTTTCCAGTCTGATGCCACGTGTTCCGCGAGAAACGAAGAAAGCCATGGCGACGTCACCAGCCAGCAGCCAGCAACAAGTCTGGGTGCTGGAAAAAGAGGGACCCAAAGCCGTTTCGGTTACAACCGGCGTAACGAACGGCAAATACACAGAAATCATTGGCGGCGATCTGAAAGCCGGGATGACGGTGATCACCGATTATCAGGAAGCCAAAAAATGAACCCGGTTGTCGATTCGCCGCTGATTGAATTGCGCGCCATCACCAAAACTTACGGTGAAGGGCAGGCGGCCTTTCAAGCCTTGCGCGGGATTGATTTGCGCATCAATGCAGGTGATTTCGTGGCCGTAATGGGGCCGAGCGGCTCCGGCAAATCGACGGTGATGAATCTGGTCGGCTGCCTGGATACGCCGACGACCGGTGAATACCTGTTCAGCGGCGTGCATGTCGAACGGCTGCAGCGCAATCAGCGGGCGCTGCTGCGGCGTCATTGCCTGGGGTTTGTGTTTCAGGGATTTAATCTGTTGGCGCGCACCTCCGCGCAAGAAAATGTCGAGCTGCCGTTGCTGTATCGCGGCAGTCCGGCGGAAGATCGGCATGCGGCGGCCCTGTCGGCGCTCGAACGTGTTGGATTGGATGGCTGGGCCACGCATACACCAGCCGAATTATCTGGTGGTCAGCAGCAGCGCGTGGCGATTGCGCGCGCCATTGTCACCAATCCCATGGTCTTGCTGGCCGACGAACCGACGGGCAATCTCGATACCCAGCGTAGTCGCGAAATCATGGAGTTATTGACAAAGCTAAATCGCGAGCATGGCATTACCATCATCATGGTGACGCACGAACCGGATATGGCAGCGTATGCCAAACGCATCGTGCATTTTGTCGACGGCGTGGTAGAGAAAGATGTGCGACAGGAGGCGCGATCATGATTCTGAGTGCCTTGATTCTGGCTGTGCGCGAAATCATGCGCAATCTGTTGCGGTCGTTTTTGACGATCCTGGGCATCGTGATTGGTGTGGCCGCCGTGATCACGATGGTGACCTTGGGGAATGGCGCCACCCAGATGGTGTCCGACCAGATTTCCAGTTTGGGCAGCAATCTGCTGATGGTGCGTCCGGGGCAGCGTATGGGGCCGGGCCGCGACAGCGCGGGTGCCCCCAATTTCAAGAAAGCCGATGTCGATGCGATCAAGTCGCAAGTCGGCAATCTGCAGGAAGTCGCCCCGCGCGTCGGCAAGACGGTCACGCTGGTGGCTGGCAATGAAAACTGGTCGAGCACCATTACCGGCACCACCAATGCATATCTCGTCACGGGCAACTGGAAACTGGCAAGCGGCCGGGAATTTCTGGAAGAGGAAGAACGGTCCGGAAAATCGGTTTGCATCATTGGCGAAACGGTGCGCAAGCAATTGTTCGGCAGCCGCAGTCCCCTGGGAGAAGAAATCCGTATCCAGAATTTTGTCTGTCAGGTGGTGGGCTTGCTGCACGCCAAAGGACAGGGTGCCATGGGCATGGATCAGGACGATCTGGTGCTCATGCCGCTTAACACCGTGCAACGTCGGCTGACGGGCAATCTCGATATTTCGATGATTCTGGTGTCGGCGAAAGACAATGCGAACACGACGGTTATCATTGATCAAATCAAATCGCTGATGCGCGAGCGCCGCAAGCTGGGGCCGAACGATCTCGATAATTTCAATGTGATGGATACGAAACAAATTGCGGAGACGCTGTCTGGCACCATCCGTACGATGACGGGCTTGCTCGGCGCGGTGGCCGCAGTAAGTCTGGTTGTCGGTGGTATCGGCATCATGAACATCATGCTGGTGTCGGTGACGGAACGCACGCGCGAAATCGGTATCCGGCTCGCTATCGGCGCGCTGGAACATGAAGTGCTGTTGCAATTCCTGATCGAGGCGGTGGTGCTGTCTGCATTGGGCGGCCTCATTGGAATCATCTTTGCGTTCATTGCCTGCCTTGGGCTGTCCACGCTGATGAACATGCCCTTCCTTTTCAATCCGGGCATCAATCTCTTGTCCTTTGTCTTCTCAGCCGGCATCGGCGTGGTCTTCGGTTACATGCCTGCACGCCGCGCCGCACAACTCGATCCGATTGTCGCGCTGCGCCATGAATAACCCCTCGCTCGGATAGATTTCAGTCTAAGCACACGCCTTGACCATGAAGGGGGTGTGTACAATGCTGTTTCAGAAGAAATAACAGGCCTAGCCTTGCATACGGGATGACGCTGAAGTCGTGCCCTATCGCTCGAAAGCTGTTTAAATACACTTCTTAAGCCTTTGATTTACATAAGATTGGTTGGAAATTGACTTATACCGTCAAGGAAATCTTTTACACGCTGCAAGGTGAGGGCGCGCGCGCCGGACGCCCGGCGGTGTTTTGCCGATTCGCCGGATGCAATCTGTGGTCCGGACGTGAAAGTGACCGTTCCTTGGCGCAATGCCGCTATTGCGACACCGATTTCGTGGGAACGGACGGGCAACTGGGCGGCAAATATCCCGATGCGCCATCCTTGGCCAAGGCGATCAATACCCTGTGGCCGGACACATATTTGCCAAGCAAATACGTGGTGTTTACTGGCGGCGAACCCTTGCTGCAGCTGGATGTCGTGTTGATTGAGGCCTTGCATGCTGCGGGGTTCGAGATTGCCATCGAAACTAACGGCACCTTGCCGGTTCCGGCTGGCGTGGACTGGATTTGCGTAAGCCCGAAACCCGGGACGAAGCTGGTTGTCACGCGGGGGGATGAATTGAAGCTGGTTGTCCCTCAAATCAACCTGTCGCCAACAGACTTTGAATCCCTCAATTTTTCACACTTTTATGTACAGCCGATGGATAATGCCGCATTGAAGGACAACACCCGGTATGCCATCGACTGGTGCCTGCACCATCCGCGCTGGAAACTGAGCTTGCAGACGCATAAGTTGTTACAGATACCCTAGCATTTTTGATTTCATGCTGACGATAACCCGAAAACTTGAGTTTGATGCCGGACACCGCATCCCGGATCACCATAGCCAATGCCGCAATTTGCATGGGCATCGCTACGCGCTACACCTGACTTTGACGGGAACCGTCGTGGCCGAGAAAGGCCGCTCGGACAAGGGCATGATCATGGACTTTTCCGATATCAAGGAATTGGCCAATCGGCATTTGATCGATCAGTGGGATCACGCCTTTCTCGTCTACGAAAACGACGCGGCCGTTCGCCAGTTTCTCGATACCCTGCCGGGACACAAAACCGTGGTGCTGGATCGGGTGCCAACGGTCGAAAATCTCGCGCAAATTGCTTTCGACAGATTGAAGCGTATTTTTCAGGATGAAACCGGGCTGCGTCTGGTGAAAGTGACCTTGTATGAAACGCCGAATTGCTGGGCAGAAGTGACCGAATGAGTGATGTGATCTTCATGCGGCAGGCGCTGTCGCAAGCGCACAATGCCTGGGCACTGGGCGAAGTGCCGGTCGGTGCCTTGGTGGTTAAGGATGGGGAAGTCATTGCAACCGGATTCAACCAGCCGATCAGCAGTCAGGACCCGACAGCCCATGCGGAAGTGATGGCCTTGCGTGCGGCAGCCACGATTCTGGGCAATTATCGTTTGCCGGGCTGCGAGCTTTACGTCACGCTGGAACCGTGCGCCATGTGTGTCGGGGCGATCATGCATGCCCGAATTGGGCGCGTCGTGTTTGGCGCATCAGACCCGAAAACCGGTGCCAGCGGCAGCGTAATCAATTTGTTCGCGGAAGATAAACTGAACCACCACGCCGAAGTGATCGGCGGGGTGATGGCCGAAGAATGCGGCAAACTGCTACGGGATTTCTTTGCAGAACGCAGGGGCATCCCCTCCGTGGCAGCTATTACCGTGACGGAACTGGAGTGAGTCATGACCCGTATATCGAAAGTCGGCGTCGCCATCGTTGCACCGGGCGGTTATGCGCCGGATGAAGCGGCTTATCGTAATGCCATAGCCGTCCTGGAAGCGCAAGGCTGCGTCGTTCACTCTTACTACGAGCCCTCGGCGAAACACTTGCGTTTTAGCGATACGGACGATGCACGTGTCGAGAAAATTCACCAGGCTGCACGCAATCCCGATGTGCAAATCGTGATGGCGCTACGTGGCGGGTATGGCATGTCTCGACTGCTGACCCTGCTGGACTTTGAATTTCTGGCCAAGAGCGGCAAGCACTTCGTTGGGCATAGCGATTTCACAGCGTTTCACCTCGCGTTACTGGCCAAAACCGGTGCCACGAGTTTTGCTGGCCCGATGATTTGCGACGATTACACGACAGAGCGCGGCAGCGACTTCACGCGACAGGATTTTTGGCGATGCCTGTCATCATCTACGCATACAGTTTCCTGGCCAGGCAACGGCAATCCATCGATTAGCGTATCCGGCCAGTTGTGGGGTGGCAATCTGTCGATGCTTGTCAGTTTGCTGGGGACCCCCTGGTTTCCGCAGGTGGAAGGCGGAATTTTGTTCATCGAAGATGTGAATGAACATCCGTACCGGGTGGAGCGAATGGTTTTGCAATTGCTGCGGTCTGGCGTATTGTCACAGCAAAAAGCTTTGTTGCTGGGCGATTTTTCCGGCTACCGCTTGACCGATTATGACAATGGATACGACTTCGATGCCATGGTGCGTTATTTGCGTGAGCATTTGCCCGTGCCGGTCTTGACGGGATTACCGTTCGGCCACATGAAAGACAAAGTGACGCTCGTGGTCGGTGCCGATGCCCAACTGGATTCACTGGGAGATACGGTCCTGCTTGGGATGATGCGCTATCCCATTCTGAACACCTAATGAACTGGAGAAAGACGTATCCCGCGTCGTGAGGCCGATACGTGTGTTCACGATTTTTTGCGGATGTATCCCTGCGTGATCAGTTCGTTCAAGCTTTCTTCATTCAAACCGAACGGGGCAACTGCCTGAAGTAATTTGTCTGACACTTTTTCGCCGTCAACCAAGACCAGCAAGGTGCGAAGCTTCAGCGGCAGGTGATATTTGCGCGTGGTGATTTCTTCGCGCCCTTTTTCAGTTTTTTCGTAAATCGTCATGGTCGTAAGTGTACGGTATGGCGCAGCGAATGGCATCTCTCTTTGATTCGTGTCATGCAGGGCTTACGGGAGACTTAAACTAAACGGGGAAAGTTCGATTTGGCCTGCTCGGAGTATACTCACGTATCTTGAGAGTCGCTTGATTTTTATCACATGCAAATACCCGCAATCAAAACTGTCGAATATGAATTTCCCCAGATGGACATGGGCTCAAGTTGTACGGCCCGGGCTTGGGCGCGTGTGCCATCACCGCCGTCGCCAGAAGAAAAGGCGGAACTCAAAACGCGCATCAAGCGGCTGCTGAAAGAACGGGGAGCGGTGCTCGTCGCGCATTACTACGTCGATCCGGATGTGCAGGATTTGGCCGATGAAACGGGAGGGTGCGTCGCGGACTCGCTGGAAATGGCACGCTTCGGACGCGACCATCCTGCCAAGACCTTGATTGTCGCGGGTGTGCGTTTTATGGGCGAGACAGCCAAGATTCTGAGTCCCGACAAGACCATTCTGATGCCGGATCTGGATGCAACCTGTTCGCTGGACCTGGGGTGTCCTGCCGACGAATTTGCCGCATTTTGCGATGCGCATCCCGATCGCACGGTGGTGGTTTACGCGAACACCAGTGCTGCGGTGAAGGCGCGGGCCGACTGGATGGCGACTTCTTCCATCGGTTTGGAGATCGTTCGTTATCTTCATGCGCAAGGCAAGAAAATTTTGTGGGCACCGGACAAGCATTTGGGGTCGTATATCCAGAGTCAGACGGGTGCGGATATGCTGCTCTGGCAAGGCTCCTGTCTGGTGCATGACGAGTTCAAGGCCGTCGAGCTGGAGTTGCTCAAGAAAGAACATCCGAAGGCGAAGGTCTTGGTGCATCCGGAATCGCCCGCCGGTGTAGTAGCGCTGGCCGACGTGGTCGGGTCGACCTCGCAAATGGTGACGGCAACACAAACGCTGGATGCACGGGAATTTATCGTTGCGACCGAATCCGGGCTGTTCCACAAGATGAAACAGGCCGCGCCCGACAAGATTTTTATTGAGGCGCCCACGTCCGGCCATGGCGCAACGTGCAAGAGTTGCACCCATTGTCCGTGGATGGCGATGAACTGTCTGGCCAATCTTGCCGCCGTGCTTGAAAAAGGCAACAACGAGGTTCATGTCGATCGTGAAATCGGCAAGAAGGCGATTACCTGCATTGATCGGATGCTGACGTTTGCTGCTGAATGCAAAGCAAAAGTCAATCAACCCTTTTCTGGACTGGGGCCGGCATGAGCAATCTGATCAATCCTTTTGCGCCACTGGATACGGGCCTGCAAACCGCGCTCGCTGAAAACGTGCGAAGCGCTTTGGCAGAAGACATCGGTACCGGAGATTTAACTGGAGAACTGATTCCCAAAGACAAGCGAGCCAAAGCCATGGTCAGTGTCCGTGAGGATGCCGTGATGTGTGGCGCGCCGTGGTTTGAGGCGGTGATGAAAGCGGTTGATCCGGATTTGCATCTCAACTGGCTGCATGCCGAAGGGGATCAATTGCATCCCAACATGCAAGTTTGCTGGATCGAAGGTCCTGCCCGATCATTGTTGACAGCAGAACGCAGTGCACTCAATTTTCTTCAGTTGCTGTCCGGCGTCGCCACACAAACCAGCAAATTCGTCCATCTGATTCGCGGAACCAAAGCTGTCGTGATGGATACGCGGAAAACGCTTCCCGGCTTGCGACAGGCTGAAAAATATGCGGTGCGCGTAGGCGGTGGGGCAAACCAGCGCATGGCCTTGTATGACGGCATCTTGATCAAGGAAAACCATATTGCATCGGCGGGCGGCATTACGCCAGCGCTTAACGCAGCGCACACGCAACATCCCGATGTGCCCGTGCAAATTGAAGTGGAAACGCTGGCGCAACTGGAAGAAGCATTGGTAGCGCAGGCACAGTCCATTTTGCTCGACAACTTCCGTCTCGAAGATGTGCGCGAGGCCGTCAAAATCACGGCGGGGCGGGCATTGCTGGAAGTGTCCGGCGGCGTCAATATTTACAGTGTGCGTGCGATCGCTGAAACTGGCGTCAATCGTATTTCGATCGGTATGCTGACAAAAGATGTGCACGCGACCGATTATTCCTTGCGGATCTTTGGCTGATCCCGCGTCCTCAAAAGCATGTTGTAACAGAATGCAAACACGTCATCCCATTCACGAATCGTCCCGTTAATGGGGATAGGTGTTGCGCGGTCATTACAATTCATTACATTCAAGCCAATTTTTTATGATTAAAATTTGTTCATTCAGACAAATTCACGCTTGAATTGGATATGATTGACTGGTTAAGCATCCGCTTGCGCAACCTGTATTGATAAAGGAACGCTCATGATGTCTCGAATCAAAAATATGGCGATATGCTTTGTTGCGCTGTTTTTCATCGCTTCAGCCGCCAATGCGCAATCGGTGCAATACGACCGTGCAACATTCTCGCAACCCGAACTGGAACAGATGCTTGCTCCCGTCGCGCTCTATCCGGATTCGCTGCTTTCTCACGTGTTGATGGCCGCAACGTATCCATCAGAAGTGGTGGAAGCCGCCTACTGGTTACGCGCCAATCCCGGTCTCCGAGGCGAAGATGCCATTCGCGCGGCAGAAGGCATGCAATGGGACATCAGCGTGAAATCCTTGCTCCCGTTCCCACATTTGCTGAACACGATGGAGTCGCGCTACGACTGGACGCAAAATCTGGGGAATGCGTTTCTGGGGCAACAAGCGCAAGTGATGGATACCGTTCAGGTCTTGCGTCACAGAGCCATGATGGCGGGTTATCTGCGTTCCGATAGTCATATCTCCGTGGCTCAGGATGGACAGCTCATCTCGATTTCGCCTGCGCAACCCACCATGGTTTATGTGCCTTACTACAATCCTCGCGTCGTTTATGGACACTGGCCGCAACCCGCGTATGCCCCGGTCATGTGGAATCCGTGGCCAGGCTATCCAGTCCGACCGCACTACGCTGGCTACAGTTGGTCACCTGTGGCGACGGTCATCACCGCTGGCGTGCTGTATGCGGTATTCGATTGGCACCGTCACAATGTTTACCATCGTCCGTACGTGAGCTACTGGCAACGCCATCCTCACTACGATCACCACAGACATTACGGACCGCAACACCAGTGGCGCCATGATCCGAGACATCGCCGTGAAGTGCCTTATCGTCATCGTGCCGCCGAACAGCATTACGGCAAAGCTGCCCGAATCCACAACAGCAAGGTGGGACCGCGCCCGACAGCGCATGACATTCGCTCCGGCCGTCACACGGTTCATGCCGCTCCCAATGCACACAACCGGGGCAACGATCATCGCAAACTCGACAATCGCAAACCTGATAATCGGCATGATGCCAGCGTACGTCATCCTAACGGTGCAGCGCGCGCTTCGGACCCCCGCTCCCATTCCGCCCCTCGCGGTGTAGCGCATGGTGTATATGGAACACAGCCTTCCGCGAATACTCGTTCGCACGATGGATCCAATCGCGCACAGGCGTCAGCCCATGTGCAAAAAAACCAGCGTGCAGAGAACAAGCCGCGCACACCGGATCAGCATGCTGCGCCGACTCGCGGCAAAGACAATGATCATCGTGCATCATCAGCCAAGAGTAACGACAATCGTCGTGGCGACAGCGCCAAAAATGGCGACAAGCGACGTCATGATGCTTCATCCAAAGATGATGACAAACGACATCGCGATTGATGCAATGCTTCACGAAAAAAGCCTCTCCAAACTGGAGAGGCTTTTTTTATGCGGGGAATCCGAAAGGGAGGTATCGCTTTAAATGACTTGGGCGATGGCGTCGACCACCCGGTCGATATTGCGCGAGTTTAATGCGGCGACGCAAATGCGGCCCGTATCCACTGCGTAAATGGAAAATTCGTCGCGCAATCGTGCAACCTGTTCCTTCGTCAGGCCGGAATACGAGAACATGCCGTTTTGGCGCGTGACAAAACCAAAGTCTTTTCCGGGGACCTTCTGTTTGAGTTTTTCCACAAACTGTTGTCGCATCTCTCGAATGCGAACGCGCATGCCTGCCAGTTCGTCTTCCCATATCTTGCGCAATTCCGGCGTCGTCAATACCGTCGCAACCGTTTGGCCGCCTTGTGTGGGAGGATTGGAATAGTTGGTGCGAATCACGCGTTTCAATTGCGAAAGCGCGCGCGCAATATCGTTTTCGGAAGAACCGACGATGCTCAGGGCGCCGGCACGCTCGCCGTAGAGCGAGAAAGATTTGGAAAAGGAATTCGACACGAACAAGGGACCGCCTGCATCGGCGAAACGTCGCACAACGCGGCCATCAGTTTCAATTCCTTCGGCAAAGCCTTGATACGCCATGTCGAGGAAGGGGATCAAGCCGCGTTCGAGAATGACCGGGATGACCTGTCCCCATTGGTCATCGGATAAATCCGCACCGGTGGGATTGTGGCAACAAGCGTGCAACAGCACGATCGCGCCCTTGGGCATCACCTTGAGTGCAGCGAGCATGGCGGTGAAATTCACCCCGCGCGTAGCCGCATCGTAGTAGGGATAGGTGTTGACTTTGAACCCGGCTGCTTCAAATAGCGCCCGGTGGTTTTCCCAGCTGGGATCGCTGATCCAGACTTCGGATTGGGGGGTAAAGCGCTTGAGAAAGTCCGCGCCCAGTTTCAGGGCACCGGTGCCGCCGATGGCTTGGGCGGTGACCACACGTTTTTCCTTGACCACGGCGCTATCGGCGCCAAAAACCAGTTCCTGAACGGCTTTATCGTAGGCGGGTAAGCCATCGATGGGCAAATAGGTGCGCGGCGCGGCTTTTTGCGCCATCATAGCCTCGGCTTTACGAACACATTCCAGCAGGGGAACGCGGCCGTTGTCATCGTAATAAACCCCAACGCCAAGATTGATTTTGTTCGGGTTTTTATCGGCGTTGAAGGCTTCGGTAATACCTAAAATCGGATCGCGCGGCGCCATGGTAATGGCGTCGAAGAGGGTGTCAGCAAGAGTTTTGTTCATCGTGATAGCATTCCAATTTACGCAATGACGCGCAACCTTGGAATAATAGCAAAGGTTTGAAGGCAATGGCAGAAATCGCGGGAAAAATAGACGAATCCCAATTTGTCGAATTCCCCAATTCCCCGTTCAAGTTGTACCAGCCTTTCCTCCCCTCTGGCGACCAGCCAGAGGCGATCGATCGGCTGGTGGAAGGGCTGAGTGACGGCCTGGCTTATCAAACTTTACTGGGGGTGACGGGGTCCGGCAAAACCTTCACGATGGCCAATGTCATTGCCCGAACGGGCCGTCCGGCGATTGTTTTTGCGCCCAACAAGACGCTGGCCGCGCAGTTGTATAGCGAATTTCGCGAGTTTTTCCCGGAAAACGCTGTCGAATACTTCGTCAGCTACTACGACTACTACCAGCCGGAAGCTTACGTGCCGCAACGGGATTTGTTCATCGAAAAAGACTCGTCGATCAACGAGCACATCGAGCAGATGCGGCTGTCGTGCACCAAGTCGTTGATGGAGCGGCGCGACGTGGTGATTGTGGCGACCGTTTCTGCGATTTACGGCATCGGCAATCCGGATGAATATCATCAGATGATTCTGACGGTGCGCCAAGGCGACAAGGTAACGCAGCGCGATATCATTGCGCGCCTCATTCAGATGCAGTACAAGCGCAACGATGTGGATTTCGATCGCGGGACGTTCCGTGTCCGCGGCGATGTCATCGACATCTTTCCGGCGGAACATGCGGAACTGGCGGTGCGCGTCGATCTCTTTGACGACGAGATCGATAGTTTGCAATTATTCGATCCGCTGACTGGCAAAATCAGGCAGAAAATTCAACGATTTACCTTTTATCCGGGCTCGCATTACGTGACGCCGCGCGAAACGGTATTGCGTGCGATTGAAACCATCAAAGATGAATTGCGAGTGCGTCTCGACTGGTTTCAGCACGAAAACAAGCTGGTCGAAGCTCAGCGACTGGAACAACGTACGCGCTTCGATCTGGAAATGCTGGATCAAATTGGATTTACCAAGGGCATTGAAAACTATTCGCGCCATTTGAGCGGCGGCAAACCCGGCGAACCGCCGCCGACATTGGTGGATTACTTGCCCAAAGATGCGCTGATGTTTCTCGATGAATCGCACGTGCTGATCGGACAGCTCAACGGCATGTACAACGGCGACCGGTCTCGCAAGGTGAACCTCGTCGATTACGGTTTCCGGCTGCCTTCTGCGCTGGATAATCGTCCGCTGCGCTTCGATGAATTTGAAAATCGGATGCGTCAGACGGTCTTCGTCTCCGCTACACCCGCCAATTACGAAGCCGAACACGCCGGGCAGGTGGTAGAACAATTGGTGCGCCCGACCGGACTGGTGGATCCTGAAATCATCGTGCGGCCTGCCAGCACGCAAGTAGACGATTTGATGAATGAAATCCGCAAACGCGTGAATGCGGATGAACGCGTGCTGGTGACCACGCTCACCAAGCGGATGTCCGAACAACTCACCGATTTCTTCACTGAAAACGGGATCAAGGTGCGTTACTTGCACAGCGATATCGACACGGTTGAGCGCGTCGAGATTTTGCGCGATTTGCGCTTGGGTACTTTCGACGTGCTGGTTGGCATCAACCTGTTACGCGAAGGTCTGGATATTCCGGAAGTCTCGCTGGTGGCGATTCTGGATGCAGATAAGGAAGGGTTTCTGCGTTCGGAACGCAGTCTGATTCAAACCATTGGACGCGCCGCGCGCAATCTGCATGGCACCGCTATTTTGTATGCGGATCGCATCACCGACTCCATGAAACGGGCGATTGATGAAACGGAACGCCGTCGCACGAAACAGATGGCGTTCAATAAACTCCACAACATCACGCCGACGACCATCGTGAAGGGCATCAAGGACATGATTGATGTCTATAGCGTAGACGATGCACGCGACGTGCTGCAGGTAGCGCAAGAGACGGCGAAGTATGAAGCGATGACCGAGAAACAAATTAGCAAGGAGATCAAACGTCTCGAAAAAGAAATGCACGAACACGCCAAGAATCTGGAATTTGAGGAAGCGGCGCAGGCGAGGGACGCCTTGAAAAAACTCAAGGAAATGCTTTTTGGCGCCGCCTTGCCGGACAATGTCACCGCCTTATGGAAAAAAACTTGAGCGTACAGGCTACATTTTTCTGATTTTCTTCCGATAAAAGAAGGATAGACACCTTTATTGTTCGGGAGGAAATGATGCCCACCACTGTCAACCTCAATACACCTGCCGCCAAAACGGAACGCTCTTCTGTTTCTGTGAGCGAGACGCAGGTTAATCAACGTACGCAACAAAATGCAGCCATTCTGCAGGCTTCACTGGAAGTGTCGATTGGCGCCAAGAATGAACCCTTGGCCTTGCTCTACAAGTCAGCCATTGACGGTCTGAACGAGGTTTTGAAGGCGGATCTAGGTGAGAATGCCATTCAAAACGCCATGTCGCAGGATAATTCGTCGGAAGGCACCGCCGGTAGAATTGTTTCCTTATCAACTGGCTTTTTCGAAGCGTATAAAACACAGCACACTGGTGAAGATCCGGAAACGGTTCTGCAAAACTTCATGAGCACTATCCGATCCGGATTTGAAAAGGGGTATCAGGAAGCTGTCGACATTTTGGAAGGCCTCCAAGTTTTTGAAGGTAATATCGCCACCGACATTCAAAAAACTTACGATTTGGTCTTGCAAGGATATGCTGATTTTGAGAGTGCGCAATTGGCCGCAATCCGTGACGCGGCTTGATGCCTGAATTGTCTGGTGTATCCGCCTTCAACGGCGGGCGCCGACATGTTTCATTCTGGCGTATGCAGTCAAGCGGCGCAAATCTGTCGCAAAAGTCGTCGCACGCGATACAATTCGCGCGAACAGCTTATTTCTTCGATGACTGACACCTTTCCTTCTTCCATCCGCCATGCTATTTCACTGGCGCATCCCAGTTGGCATGACTGCCTGTGTTCGGGGCTGGAAGCGGTCGTGCGGGCCAATGCGGATTATCTGGCGTCCTTGTGCCAGACCGATTATTTACCCAATAACGACCGGTTATTCGCCGCCTTTTCACAACCACTTGGCGCTGTGCGCTACATTCTGGTTGGCGAAGGCCCATACCCGAGGCCGGAAAGTGCGAGCGGATTATGCTTCATGGATGGGGCGGTCAAAGAACTCTGGTCGGAAAACGGCTTGTCCAAGCGAGTGAACCGCGCCACGTCGCTGCGGAATTTCATGAAAATGCTGCTGGTGGCGGACGGTCGTTTGCATGTTTCGCAAACAACGGGCGGTGCGCTTGCAGACATCGCGAAGCAGGCACAAGATCCCGGATCATCCCAAATTCAGACGTTGTCCGACTTGCAGGAGAATCTTCTGCGACACGGTTTTCTGTTGCTTAATGCCACGCTTGTCTACCGTTCTGAGGTGCCGCCGATCAAGGAATCGCGCGCATGGGAACCATTTTTAGAGGTGGTGTTGCAGACCTTGGCCGCCCGCGCGGTTCAAAGCAAAAAAGCCCTGCCTCGGCTCGTCTTGTGGGGGAAAATTGCGGAACGTTTATGCAAGGTGCCAGCGTCGGCTTCTTTCCCGCAAACCTTTTCGGAGCATCCGTACAACCTGTCGTTTATTGGTAATGCCGTTATGCAAGAATTGTTTGGCCCCATGACCTTACTCAACAAACCGATGTAAAACATACAAATTTGTGGGGCTACCCAACATTGACATTGCAATATCAGGTGTTGCTGTGTAGTATCAAATTTCGTCGTTTTGTAGCGGTATGGCTCTCATAAGCGCGCTTTTCCCAACATACGTCTAACCTTATATCCTTTTCATGCAATTTTCTGTTTATCAAGAAAGTCGGATTGGTGCCCGCAAAGTCAATCAGGACAGGATGGGATACATCTTTACCCGCGATGCATTGCTGATGTTGCTGGCGGATGGAATGGGGGGGCATATCCGTGGTGAAATGGCTGCGACCATCGCGATGCAAACCATCGGGACCATGTTCCAGCAACAAGCGACACCGACCATCAAGCGCCCAGAACGATTTCTCGAAGATTGTTTTTACGCCGCCCATCGTGAAATTCATCGGTATACCGAGTTGCACAATCTTCCGGAAACGCCGCGCACCACGATCGTCGCATGCCTGATTCAGCACAATGAAGCTATTTGGGCGCACTGCGGCGATTCACGTCTTTACTGGATTCGCAAAGGACAGGTGTTGGCCCGCACACAGGATCACTCCCGCATCGCCACGCTGGTTTCGCAAGGCAAGATCGCGCCGAGCGAACGCGACTCCCACCCGGAGCGTCACAAACTGTTTAATTGCCTGGGTTCCTCCAATGCGCCGATCGTTGAAACCTCGCGAAAAGCGACCATGATGCCGGGCGATATCCTCTTCCTCTGTTCGGATGGATTGTGGTCGGTGTTGCCGGATAACCAGATCGCGAAAAAATTCGTGGACACGACGATTGTGCGTGCCGTACCCGAATTGCTCAATAAAGCCATTTCGACTGCCGGTATCAACAGTGATAATGCAACAGCGTTAGCTGTCATGTGGCTGGGGACGGATAGCCTGAAGGATGATTCCACCATTTCGACAAACACGCTCCAAATAGGTGAGGTCACCTCCGTGATTCAGACCGAACCGCAAGAAGCCGCCGGAACGAGCGGGGGAACGGTCGACGATCAGGAAATTGAAAAAGCGATCGAAGAAATTCGAAACGCGATTTATCAATCCAACAAAATCACTTTTCCAAAGGAATAAACCATGACGAATGGCGTTCGGCACGATGGTCGTGCCAACGATGCATTGCGCGCAGTCACCTTGACGCGTCATTTCACCAAGCACGCAGAAGGCTCCGTGCTAGCGGCGTTCGGCGATACGCGCGTGATTTGCACCGCCAGCATCGCAGAAAACGTTCCCGGATTTTTGAAAGGCAAAGGACAAGGCTGGATGACCGCGGAATACGGCATGTTGCCGCGTTCCACGCATACGCGTATGGATCGCGAAGCGGCACGTGGTCGCCAAACCGGCAGAACCCAGGAAATTCAGCGCCTCATCGGACGATCCCTTCGCGCTGCGTTTGATCTCAATGCCATCGGCGAGCGCACATTGCATCTCGATTGCGATGTGATTCAGGCCGATGGTGGCACACGTACCGCAGCGATTACCGGTGCGATGGTGGCGGCTTACGATGCCTTTTCTCAGCTTGTATTGCACAAGCATCTTCCAGCGATTCCGCTCAAGCATTTTGTTGCGGCGATTTCGGTGGGCGTCTATCAAGGCAAGCCCGTACTGGATCTGGATTACGTCGAAGACTCCAACTGCGACACCGACATGAACATCGTCATGACGGATGCAGGCAAATTCATCGAAGTGCAAGGTACGGCGGAAGGTGAGTCGTTCGATCGCGCCACAATGAATCGTTTGCTCGATTTGGCGCAAAAAGGCATTACCGAACTCATCACCATTCAAAAGATGGTGCTGGGGCTTCCGGCTAAATAAGCATGACCCGCAAAATTGTCGTTGCCTCCAACAACGCAGGCAAGCTCAAGGAATTCGGCCAACTGTTTGCGCCGCTCGGCATCGACGTGCATGCGCAGTCCGAGTATGACGTGCCCGAAGCGGAAGAGCCCTTCCTCACCTTTGTCGAAAACGCTTTGGCGAAAGCGCGTCATGCTTCGCGCATCACCGGATTGCCCGCCATGGCGGACGATTCCGGCATCTGTGCAGAGGCGCTGGGTGGGGCGCCGGGCGTGCAATCGGCGCGCTATGCGGGCGAGCCGAAATCGGATGATCGCAATAATCAAAAACTGATTGCGGATTTGGCGTCAACGTCGAACAAATCGGTCAGCTACTATTGTGTGCTGGTCTATGTGCGTCATGCGGACGATCCGCAGCCAGTGATTGCCGAAGGCAGTTGGCACGGCGAAATCATTGATACCCCACGCGGCAGCAACGGTTTCGGTTACGATCCCTATTTCCTGATTCCTGAACTAGGCAAGACGGCTGCCGAGTTGCCGCCGGATGAAAAGAATCAGCTTTCGCATCGCGGGAAAGCCTTGCGTCTTTTGATCGATAAACTGCGTGACAAGTTGTGATGTCTTATGGTCACCCCAGCGCAGGCTGGGGCCCAGTGACTTTATGTTCTGCTTGACTGGGATATAACAACACTGGATTCCAGCTTTCGCTGGAATGACAAAAAATAACTTGTGAACGGTCCTAATCTTTTGGCTGAACAATCGAATCACAATGTTGCCAATTTCGCTGACATCCTTGCCACCACTCTCCCTGTACATCCACTTCCCGTGGTGCGTGCAAAAGTGTCCGTACTGTGACTTCAATTCCTTTGAAGCGAAAGCAGGTCTTCCAGAAGCTGCCTATCTGGATGCGCTGCGCGCTGACCTTGAAACCGCACTGCCGGACATCTGGGGACGCAAGGTGCAAACGGTTTTCATCGGCGGCGGCACGCCCAGTTTGTTATCCGCGGCGGGACTGGATCGTTTGCTGTCGGACGTGCGCGCCCTGTTGCCGCTGGAGCCCGGTGCGGAAATCACGATGGAAGCCAATCCCGGCACGGTCGAGATCGCCAAGTTCAAATCTTTTCGTGAGAGCGGTGTAAATCGCTTGTCGATCGGCATCCAGAGCTTCAATAGCGAACATTTGAAACGGATTGGCCGTATCCATGATGGCGAGGAAGCGAAGCGGGCAGTGGAAATCGCACACCAGCATTTCGATAATTTCAACCTGGATCTGATGTATGCCTTACCCTCTCAAACCGTGGCGCAGGCGCAGCAAGATATTCAAACGGCGATGAATTTTTCACCGCCGCATCTGTCGCTATACCATCTGACGATGGAACCCAATACGGTGTTTGCCAAATATCCGCCAGCCTTGCCGGATGAAGAAACCAGCGCCGACATGCAAGACATGATTGAATCGCTCACCGCATCGGCGGGCTATCAGCATTACGAAGTTTCGGCCTATGCGCAACGAGGGCGCCAAGCGCGGCACAATCTGAATTACTGGCTGTTTGGCGATTATCTCGGCGTGGGCGCCGGTGCGCATTCCAAAATCTCTTTTCCCAATCGAATCGTGCGGCAAGTGCGTTACACGCAACCCCAGTCGTACATCGACCATGCACTGAAACGCGAATCGGTGCAGGCGCAGCATGAAGTCAGTCGCGCGGATCTGGGGTTTGAATTCATGCTCAATGTGTTGCGCCTGACCGATGGATTCCCGGTTTATCTGTTCGGCGAGCGCACCGGCACGTCCATCACGGAAATCGAATCGACGTTAAAGCAGGCGGAATCGAAAGGCTTGATCGTGCGCGACCATCAAACGATCAAACCGACAGAACTGGGGCGCCGTTTTCTTACCGATTTGCAGGAGATGTTTTTGGCAAGCTGACATTTGCCCTGAGGTCGCGCAACAGCCGTTGCATCTCTGGCGATTCGCGTACCATGCGTCGTCCTGCCTGTCTCAAACGATCAACATCTTCCTTCGGCAGGGAGAGTGTCGTCGGGATTTTCATGAAACGCTCGCGTTCGTTTTCATCGAGAATGTCGCGTAAAGAAACTTCCACGAGGTAGAACTCCACGTGCTGTCCGTTTATTTTCCGCAGTTCTTTTTTCCAGTTGGCGAGGGTTTCGCGGAAGAGAATCAGGGATTCGCGCGAGTTGTGATTGATGGGGATATCGGCGAATGCTTGCGCCACACGTCTGATAGCGGGCACTTTCGCACTGCGATCCGCTTCCAGGCTGGGATCGGTTTCAGCCGACACCACAATAAATACTGCTTTCTGCAAATGCTCGACGCCAAGTTCATTCGCCAGTCCGATGATGCCCTCCGTCAGCAGGGTACTGTCGAGGCTGCCCCAGACCGCCATGTTGTCCACCAGCCCACCATCAACCAGGTGCAGATAGGGACGTTTTTTACCGTCGCGATAACTGCGTAATTCCTGAAAGCGGCGTTTTTGTCTGGGCGTTAATCCCTTGGGTTCGCGTTCCAGCAAAGCGTGGATCGGTCGGGTGCAATGACTTGCGTAATTATTCAATGTCAGCGGGCTAAAGACGATGGGAACTGCCGAAGAGGCAGCGACTGCGCGCGCAAGGGGAATGGTGTTCAAGTCGGAACAAATCAGGTCGAAGTGTTCCTGCGTGAAGGGGAAGCGTGCGCCGGACGACATGTCGGTGGCGTTAAGAACAATGTAAGGCCGCGTGCCGTGTTTGGCCAAATCCCCGTATGTGGCGCCATGAAATAAATGCTTGTCCAGTTTTTCCGCGACGATTTCGATTCGTCCAAAGTGATCGGAATTGAGCAAGGAAAGAATTTCCAGAGACAGAATCCGATCCTTGATGCTGGTTTGCAGATCCTGATACAGGAAATGCTTCGGAAATTCTGAAAAATGTTTTTCACGGGTCAGCGCGTAGTGTGCCGCCGTGATGCTGCCACCAGAAACCGCACTGATGACATCGACTTCCTCCAGCATAGAATGCTGTCTGCCTTCCAGATAGACGTGCGTGTCGGCCAATTCCTCCAGCACCCCATGCGCCAGTGCGGCAGCACGCGTGCCGCCACCGGAAAACGTCAGCATGACGCCCAGGGATCGACTGGTTTGTTGCCGATTGAGGTTGCGGAAACGATAATCCCGCGAAAAATCATGCCCATTTGCAGGCGGATTGATAGGGTAGTGCGCCGTTGTCGAGCAAGCAGTGAGCAGTAGGGCCACCGAAAAGGCCGACAAGAGCTTGGTGAATGTCATGCGCGGTGGGCAGGAAGGCCATTCGTTTGGAGGTAACGGCTAGCGTAGTCAAACTGTGGCGAACCGTCAAGCATTCTGTATAATGGCGGTCTTTCGGAATCGCGGCAGAGCGGTTAAGCAGACGCAGCAGGCTAACCTGCGCAAGCAGGTTAAGCGTAGCGGCCGGAACTAATGCATCGGTCTAGAGTCGCATTAAGTTGAAGAAAAAACGCAGGAAGAGTGGCAGAGTGGTTGAATGCACCGGTCTTGAAAACCGGCGAGGGTGAGAGCCCTTCGTGAGTTCGAATCTCACCTCTTCCGCCAGTTTTTTATCCCGTCAGGGCAATCGCGATCGGCGTCGTGAACGCTGCGATGATCGTGGAGAGCACCATGCTGGAAGCAATGGCGCCTTTCATGGTCTTGAACTGATCCGCCATCAGATAGACATTTACTGCGACGGAAATCGAGGCCAGCATCACGATGGCCTGGGTTTCCATTTTCGGCAAACCAATCGCGCGCGCCAGCACATAGACAACGACTGGTTGCACTGCCAGCTTGAGCGTTGTGATCGCCACGCTTTCTTTCCATCCCTCGCGGATACCGTATTCTGCCAGTCCCATCCCCAGCACGATCAAGGCCATCGGCGCAGCAGCCTGCGAGGTCATTTGCAGCGGCGTTTTCAAGAAGACGGGGAGTTGAATCCCGGTGAAGTCCCACGCCAAGCCCAACAAGATCGAAGCGACGATGGGGTTCTTCAACACGTTCTTCGTGGTTTTGGCGAACCCTTTCACGGACAGGTTGCCGTGCAGTGCCCATTCGGTGGAAATCGTCACCAGCGTCCACAACAACAATGCATTGAATGCGATGATCAAGGCCACGGGCGGCAAAGCTTCCTCACCTAGCGTCATCTTGGTGAGCGGAATGCCGAGGAAAACATTGTTTGAATAAATACCGCCGAGTGCGAATACTGATTGCGCTACGCCATCGAGCTTAAACAACTTCCACGCCACGATCCGGCCCACGACAAACACGACGATGCAACTGCCGAAGAACGCGAAGAGCAGGCGCGTGTCCACTGGCGGCAGGCTGGAAAAGCGGCTCATCGTGTTGAAAAGCAGCGCAGGCACGGCGATATTGAAGACGAACTTTGAGAGCCCATTGGCCACATCCTTCGGCCATTTGCCGACCTTCATGAGCAAATAGCCCAGCAACACCAGCAGAAACAAGGCCGATGAGAGGGTGATGTGGTGGAGGATGGTGGTAAACACGATGCGGTCAGCGAGAAAAGCCGTATTTTACTACCCTGCTAGGACAGGAGACAGCCGAGCAATCCGTGTGGCGGGGGCTGCAAGGCGAGAAGACGGCTTAATGTGACAGCCCCGGAAACAGCGCCAGTAGCCCGTCGGCAATGAATTGTACGGCCATTGCGGCAAGCAGCAATCCCATGACGCGTGTTCCGATGTTCAGACCGCTGGTGCCGAGTCGTTTGCCAATGGGTTCGGCGAGCCACAGAACGGCCCACACGATGGTCGCAATGGCGATGATGCCGACACTTAAGAACAGTTTTTCTGTCCAGCCACCGGCCTGATGGGCATCGACGATGGTCAAGCTGATCGCGCCGGGACCGGCGAGCAGCGGCATGGCCAGCGGCACCACCGCAATGTCTTCCTTTTTTTCCGCTTCAATATGTTCTGCCTGCGTGTGGCGTGCTTGGCCTGGTCGCGCATCGAACATGGCCATCGCAATCACTAACAAAAGCAGGCCGCCCCCAATTCGGAAGGAGGGGATGCCGATGCCGAAAAATGACAGCAGACTGTCACCGGCCCAAACCGAAAAAATCAGGATGGCTGCCACGGCCACGGCTGTCTTGAATGCGGTGCGGCGCATTTCATGCGTGCTTCGTCCCGCCATGATGCTCAAATAAATCGGAATAGCGCCCAGCGGATTCAGGATGGCAAAAATGCCGATCAGGAATTTGATTTGTACGGACAAGGTGGCTGACAACATGGGGCTACTCCTTCATCCTTTAAACGTTTAGCTCGGCGATAACGGGCGCGTGGTCGGAGGGTTGTTGCCACTTGCGCGGTGTGCGGTCGATGGTGCAAGCCGTACAGTGCAGGGCGAGTTTTTCTGACAGCAAAATGTGATCGATGCGCAGCCCCTTGTTTTTCTGAAAGCCGAGCTGTCGATAATCCCACCAGCTATACGTTTTCGCAGGTTGATCAAATAGCCGGAAAGCGTCTTTCAATCCGATGGCTTGCAGGTGACGAAACGCTTCGCGTTCCGGTTCGGAGACCAGCACGCTGCCATCCCATGCTGCCGGATCATGGACATCGCGATCTTCCGGTGCGATGTTGAGATCGCCGACCAAGGCCAATGCTTCATGCTGTTTTTCTTCTTCTGCGATCCAGTCTTTCAGTGCCGCCAGCCATTGCAGCTTGTATGAAAACTTATCCGAGTCGATTGCTTGACCGTTCGGCACGTAGGCGCAAACCACGCGCACGCCATCAATGGTGGCGCCGATGATGCGCTGTTGTTCATCCGCAAAACGCGGATTGTTTTTCACCACATCGCTGATCGGGCGTTTTGAGAGAATGGCCACGCCGTTGTATGTTTTCTGACCTGCAAAAATAGCTTGGTAGCCCGCTGCTTCAATCTCCAAGAGCGGAAATTTTTCGTCCGTCGTTTTGGTTTCCTGGAGGCAGAGTACGTCCACCGGATTCGCTTTTAGCCATTCCAGCACTTGCGGCAGGCGCACTTTGAGGGAATTGACGTTCCAGGTCGCAATTTTCATAAGGGTTCACGTTTTCCGGCGCGGCTGAAGGGGTCTATTTCGACCATCGCCACCATGCCGGACGATTGTGTTGCGTGTTCCAGAAAAAATGATAGGACTCGCATTGGCCTGCTGACAGTCGAAAAGCCAGACATTGTGAACGCTTGAATCCCTCAACCGACTTGCCGGTCACAAATTTGGGTTCGTAATCCATGGATTCGGCCAGAATCGTCGCGGTGCCGAGGCACACTTCTTTTTTGTCATCGCGCATGGTGATTTCGCTGAGATACGCCTTGTTCAGATCCCGACCCATAACCATGCCAATCGTCACTTTGCTGTCTGCTTGACTGAGAAAAACATAATCTTTTTGATTGTCGCAGTCGATATCCACTTCGATGGCGTTTTGCGCATTCCACTGCTTGGTTGGGGCGATTTGCGTGAGCGTTTTCATCGCATCGACAGGGTTACCCCAAGCCTGAGACGAGAGAAAGGCGAGTGCGAGCAAAAAAAGTTTAATGAAATGGCGCATGGTTCTTCGCTTTCAAAAGAGGGTTCTTCCATTCTACCTAGCTTGTCGTGGGCAAACAAGCAGCGATATTTTTGCCTTAAGGTATGGCAAACCGTTGGTAAAACAGCCGCTTTACGAATTGCACAATCACGAGATAGGACACGACCATACCCATCAGCAGCAAATAGAACAATGGGGGAGGCGATGTAAAGCCAAGTAGGGTAGCGAGCGGCGTGAAGGGCAGTAGTGCTGCGACCAGTACGACGCTGATCGAGGTGATGATTAGCAAGCGGCTAGGACGGCTTTTGAACGGGTTGCCTCGCGTGCGAATAATGAAGATCACCAGCACTTGCGTGGCGAGCGATTCGACGAACCAGCCAGTTTGGAATAACGCTTCGCCTGCATGGAAAACTTTCAGCATGATGTAAAAAGTGAGGAAGTCGAAGATCGAACTGACCGGGCCGATCACCAGCATGAAGCGGCGGATAAATGTCGTATCCCATTGCCGTGGATGTGCGACGGCTTCCGTGTCGACCGTGTCCATCGGGATGGCCAATTCCGATACGTCGTAGAGCAGGTTGTTGAGCAGAATTTGCGTCGGCAGCATCGGCAGGAATGGCAAAAATAACGACGCGCCCGCCATGCTGAACATGTTGCCGAAGTTGGAACTGGTTCCCATCATGATGTATTTCATGATGTTGGAGAACGTGCGGCGACCTTCGATGACCCCCGCATTCAGGACGTTCAGATCCTGCTTTAATAAAATCAGGTTCGCTGATTCCTTGGCGACGTCGACGGCGGTATCGACCGAGATGCCGACATCAGCCGAATGCAGGGAAGGGGCGTCATTGATGCCGTCGCCCAGATAGCCGACCGTGTGCCCTTGCGATTTCAGCGCGAGAATGATGCGATTTTTTTGCGCGGGCGTGACCCGGCACATGACATTTGCTTCCTGTACGCGCACCGACAGCGCCACATCGTCCATGTTCTGGATTTCGCTGCCGTTTATGACGCCGGTAATTGGGATATCGAGCTGCTGACAGATGTGACGCGTGACCAGCTCGCCGTCGCCGGTGATGATTTTTACACTGATACCGCTTTGGGTTAGCGCCTTGATGGCCGCGCCAGCGCTTTCCTTGGGTGGGTCGAGGAAGGCGGCGAACCCCGCGAATACGAGTTCGGTTTCGTCATCAACCACAGCATGGTTGTGATCGGACGCGACGGTTTTCCAGGCGATGCCGAGTACCTTGAAACCTTCATTACCCAGACTGTCATGCAAGGCGTTGATTCTTTCCAGCGCCGGATCGTCCAGCGTTTTTGGCGGTTCGGACGGATCTGGCGCATGTTGGGTTGAAAGGCGCAACAGATCTTCATGCGAACCTTTTACCACGAGCAGACGCTTGCCATCTTTTTCCAATAGCACCGATACGCGCCGTCGCTCGAAGTCGAACGGCACTTCGTCGATTTTGTTCCAGCCGCTAATGTCCATTGCGCCGTGTTCGAGGATTGCATTGTCAAGCGGGCTTTTGATGCCGCTTTCAAAATGACTGTTCAGGTACGCCAGTTGCATCACTTCTTCGCTGTCATCGCCATCGGCATCGAGATGACGCACGAGGCGAATATGCGCTTCCGTCAGCGTGCCGGTTTTGTCGGTGCAGAGCACGTCCATGCTGCCGAGGTTCTGTATCGCTGACAGTTGCTTAACGATCACATGTTGCTTGGACATTCGTATTGCACCACGGGATAGTGTGACGGTGATCACCATAGGCAGCAATTCGGGTGTTAATCCAACCGCGAGCGCAATCGCGAACAGGAAGGATTCCATGAACGGACGGTGGAGCAGCGCATTGATGAAGAAAACGAACAAGACGAGCAGGATTGTCAGCCGCATGATCAGCATGCCGAAACTGTGCGTCCCACGATCGAATGCCGTGCGAGGGGGGCGCACGTCGAGCGATCCGGCAATCCCGCCAACGGCGGTTTCTCCGCCGATACGGCACACCATTGCCTTGCCGATACCGCTGATAACGGAGGTACCCATGAAGACGGCATTGCTGGCATCGCTCAGGTCGTCGACCGGTTTTGCAAGATCGCCGGCATGCTTTTCTACCGGATACGATTCTCCGGTTAAGAGCGACTGGTTGACGAAGAAATCTTTCGCTTCAAGCAGGATGCAGTCGGCAGGCATCAAATCTCCTGCGGAGAGCAATACCACGTCGCCCAGCACCAATTCTGCCATCGGGATGTTTTGCGATTGGCCGTCACGCAGCACCGTCGCCATGACGGCGACCTGCTGTTTCAGCCTTTCAGCGGCACGGTTGGCGCGATATTCCTGGACGAAGTCGAGCGTGACGCTCATCAGCACGATCGTCCAGATGATGATGAAGCCGGTGATTTCGCCGGTGATCGCCGAAATCGCGCTGGCCGCAAGCAGGATCATCACGAGCGGATTTTTGAAATGACTGAGGTATTGCAGCGCTAACGAGCGCCGTTTGCCGGTTTGGAGTGTGTTTGGGCCGTAACGTTTGGCGCGTTCAATGGTTTCGGTTTGTCGCAAACCGTTTGCATCCGCATTCAGTTCTGAGCGGAGAGCCAGTTGAGGAAGGTTCCAGAAAGGCGTGTCAGCGGAAATCATTCGGTTGACTCCTTACGCATTTTATCCGCCCAGGTTATGGACGGCGCCTCATGATGACATGTTTCTTGACGAGCGTATTTTCGCTCAGGATGAAAGTATATGCAGGACGGTATCCTGTTAAGTGTGGCGTGCGTGACGGGTGAATCAATGTCCATATTTGCTCAATTTGATTCGGGAAAAACCTTGCGGGCATGCGTGAAGACGGTCTTGAAGACGCTCTTGGGTCAAGCCTAGGCCCTGTAGCGAGATTTCCTTTGACAGGCATCATTTTTTGGACAGAACATTTCGATTCAGTCAAGCTTTGTACATGTTATGCCATGCGTGTGCCGGATGTGTTGCAAATTATTCTTAAAGGATGGAAAAAGAAAGCCGAGTTGGGTTGCGTTCGGATATTCATGTACAATGCACTCGGATTGCGAGAGACCGACGTCTTCAAGTGGTTATTGTGAGCGTCGAGACTTAGAAGAGACAGGGCCAGTCAGATTCCGGATTCCGAACCCCTGTCTTGCTCCATACCGGACGCCTCACCTGCCTGAGCGTATTGCTTACGGCAGATGGCAAATCAGCTAACACCCTGCTTGGGGAGCGCAAAATGGCGCTCGTTGCCTATATTTTGGGCAACCCCATGCGAAACAGGTTTGGTTAAAGCATAAATGGATAGTTCTGAGGCAAAGAAAGTCCTCGAAACCGCTTTGTTGTGTGCTCACGAGCCATTGTCCATCGATGGCATGCGACGTCTTTTTGTCGATGGTGAAGACGTCAACAACAGTGTGTTTGGCGCGGACGAAATCAGGGATTTACTTGCGCAGTTGCGTGAGGATTGGTCTGAAAAAGGGGTGGAAATCGTCAACATTTCGACGGGATGGCGTTTTCAAAGCCGTCCCGAAATGAGACGCTATTTGGAACGCATGAATCCGGAAAAGCCGCCGAAGTATTCGCGCGCGACGCTGGAGACCTTGGCGATTATTGCCTATTACCAGCCGGTGACGCGTGGTGACATTGAGGATATTCGTGGTGTGACGGTCAATTCACAAACGATACGCATGCTCGAAGAACGCGGCTGGATTGATACGGTCGGACACCGGGATGTCTTGGGCAAGCCGTCGCTGTTGGCGACCACCAAGCAGTTTCTCGATGATCTGGGGCTGACCTCCCTCCAGCAATTGCCGCCGCTGCTGCAAGCGGAGGGTGAAGCCCGTGTAAGCGGATTGGATATTTTCGCTTTGGAATCGACACTGGCGAATGATGTCAATCAGACGGCGATCGATTTTACTGAAGATTCCCCTGAAAAAGGGCGTGTCGTCAGTGTAGCGATTACCTCGGGAGAAAACCCGTCCGCAGATGAATACGGCGATTTCGATGTGCCTGTCGCAACTGAAGACAGTCCCTCGGAGGATGCCAAACAGGATGAGGCGCGTGAGCCTTTCACGTCGCTTGATGAAGAATCGCACAACCCCTAAGAAATCAAGACCACTATGCAAGATGCCACGACTCCTTCCGATGACGATCCGGTAACGCCAGGCCAGGAGCCAGAAACGATTGCGGCCGAGGGGCGACCCGCGAGGCAAAAACCGCGTCGCGGTTTGCGATCACATCGCAACCGTCGTACCACACCGCAAGACGACAAATCACAAACGAAAGAGCAGGCCGCCGCCGTTCCTGGTGAGGATGTGCCGGTCAAAGCACAAGGCGAGCCCAATCCGGAAGGGGGGGCGCGTCAGGACAGGGGGGGGCGAGGCGAGCAAAAGAACCGCAACAAGAAACACAAACCTGCCGCAAAGGGTGGGCAGGCTCCCCAGCAGTCTAAAAAGAAACCGCAAGGCGATGATATTTTTTCGTTCGTCACGTCGGGAGATTTCGACAAGCCCGAACTGGACGATGAAAAGTCCAAATTCAAATCCAAGAACCCCCGTCGCGATTTGACGGCCGAAGACGATGCGCCGAAGCTGCACAAGGTGCTCGCTGAAGCGGGGCTGGGATCGCGCCGCGACATGGAAGAACTCATCATCGCGGGTCGCGTGTCGGTCAACGGCGAACCGGCTCACATCGGCCAGCGCATTTTGCCGACGGACCAAGTGCGCATCAATGGCAAGTTGATGCAACGCAAGGTGACCAAGCGTCCACCGCGCGTGCTGATGTATCACAAACCCGCTGGCGAAATCGTCAGTATGGACGATCCGGAAGGTCGCGCATCGGTATTTGATCGTCTTCCGCCGATGAAAACCGGCAAGTGGCTGGCTGTGGGGCGTCTCGACTTTAATACCGAAGGTTTGCTGCTCTTTACGACATCGGGGGATCTCGCGAACCGGCTGATGCACCCGCGTTACAACATCGAACGTGAATATGCCGTGCGTACCTTGGGCGAACTGGAAGAAGGCATGCGCCAGAAATTGCTGACGGGTGTGGAACTGGAAGACGGCGTCGGACAGTTTTCCCGCATCGTCGACGGCGGCGGCGAAGGCGTCAACAAATGGTATCGCGTGATCATTGGCGAAGGCCGCAATCGCGAGGTGCGCCGCATGTTTGAAGCCGTCGGCTTGACTGTTTCACGGCTGATTCGGACGCGGTATGGCACCATGGTGCTGCCGCAAGGGCTGAAACGTGGCCGTTGGGAAGAACTGGAAGAAAATGCCGTGCGCGATTTATTGCGCAGCTGCGGACTGGAAAAACTGGCCGATAAAAGCAAGGGCGCCAAGCAAGGCAAACAAAATGAGCAACGCAACCGTCAGCCCGATCCTTTGCAAACGACATTCGGTTTTCCCGGCATGAAGGATCCTGGCACGCGCAATCGCGGCACATCACGTGGCAACGCGGGCGGACCGCCGCGATCAGGGGGAATGGGCCAATCTCGATCCGGTGGAATGGGTCCATCTCGCTCAGGTGGGTTGGGCGGTGCAGGTCAGGGTGGCAACCGTCGACGTGGACGAGGGTAGTCCCTCCATCATCCGGGCATGTCCCTGAAGTGACAACGACATGCCGAAATGTCGGTTTTGCGCAGTCGGTAAACGGTGTGTGTGAGGGGCTCTCCAGGCCACGGCCCCTTCCTGTGCGCGCAGTGTGTGTTTAAGGCCGTTCGGCACCCTCTTCCCATCATGGATTTTCAGACGCTACAACTCATCGCAATCAGCCTGGCGCTCGGCGGTGTGTTGGGGTATGTCAGCGGTATGCTGGGAATTGGCGGAGGCTTGTTGGCCATTCCGCTTTTGGTACTCGGTTACGGCATGGAGCAACAGATTGCGCAAGGCACGGCGCTGGTACTGATGGCGCCCAATATGGTGATCGGTTTTTTGCGTTACCGTCAGCGCAATCCGATTACGTTTGGCATGGCGGCTTTGCTGAGCACGGGTTCTGTCACGGCCAGTTATTTTGCAGCCATTGTGGCGGCCCAAGTCTCGAATGCATTGTTGCGTACACTTGTTTCTGTGTTTATGTTTGGGTTGGCGTCGCACATGATGTGGCGCAGCTTTCCCCATCATGCCAACAAGCATAAGACCCAACACGCTCCACTCTGGCTTCTGCCCCTGGTAGGGTGCCTCGGCGGTTTTTGCGCAGGGTTTTTCACCATTGGCGGTGGGGTTGTCACGGTGCCTTTTTTGACGGCATTTTTTGGGTTTGCACAGACTGCCGCGCAAGGATTGGTGCTGGCGATGCTGGCACCCAGCACCCTGGTGGCATTGGCAACGTACGCGCATCTCGGTTTGGTCAACTGGGTGGTTGCCATTCCGCTAGCGATTGGTAGCATCTTGGCCATTTCTCATGGTGTTCATCTTGCGCACCAATTGCCTGAAAAGCAGCTAAAACGAGCCTTTGCCATCCTGTTGTTTATTAGCGCCATTGCTATGCTCGCACGGTGATTTTATTCTCGACAAGGCTCTTTTTCTCAGATAGCATCCCGTAGTTTTTCTCGCAATAAGCGTGAAAAAACATGTAGATATAACGCAACATAAACAATGGAGAGACCAGTGGAAAAGGCAACTTCAAACAGCGGCGGCATCGTTGAGACAGTCCGTAAGCTTAATAACATTACCATCGGTCCGGTACCGATTCTGATTTACATCCCGATTTGTATTGTCGTCATTGGCGCAGCCCTCATCAAAAAACTACCTATCGACATGATTGGCGGTTTTGCCTGCATCATGCTCATGGGTTTTCTCTTTGCCGATATCGGCGCCAAGGTCCCGATTCTGAAGAACATTGGTGGCCCGGCCATTTTGTGTTTATTCATCCCTTCCGCCATGGTTGGGCACCAAGTGCTTCTGCCGGAAATGCAGAAAGCCACTGTGGCCTTGATGAAGACGTCGAACTATCTCTACCTGTACATTGCCTGCCTGGTTGCTGGCAGTCTGCTGGGGATGAATCGACGCGTGTTGATCCAGGGTTTTTTGCGTATGTTCGTGCCGCTCGCCGTGGGCACCGTTGCGGCGATTTGCGCCGGACTGGGTGCTGGCTTGCTGTTCGGATATGAAATCAAAGAGACGTTCTTTTTCATTATCATCCCGATTATGGGCGGCGGCATCGGTGAAGGTGTGTTGCCAACCTCGATTGCCTATGCGGAAATTCTGGGCAAGTCACAAGGCGAAATGATTGCAAAGCTGATTCCGGCAGCCTTGATTGGCAACGTGGTGGCGATTGTGAGCGCGGGTGTGCTCAAGCGCATTGGGGAGAAATATCCCAAGTACAACGGCCAAGGCCTGCTGGTTCGCGGCGGCGATGATGCCGATCTGCTGAAAGCACAGAATGACACGGCGAACAGGCCGATTGAATTGCCGCTGATGGGCGCCGGTTTGCTGATCGCCTGCGCCTTCTTCATTGCAGGCGGTTACCTGGCGCCGTATCTTGGCATTCCTGGCCCGATTTTGATGATCTTGATCGGCGCGATTTTCAAGGCAACCAACCTGATGCCAGAAAGAATGGAGCGTGGCGCGTATCAGATGTATCGCTTTATCGCGACCAACACAACGTATCCGCTCCTAGTGGGGCTCGGTGTGCTGTACGTGCCGTGGAACAAACTGGTGGCCGCCTTCACGATTTCTTATTTCGTGATTTGTTCGGTAACGGTGCTGGCGATGATTGCATCCGGCTGGATCGTTGGCGCACTGATGAACATGTACCAGGTTGAAACAGCGCTGGTCAACGCCTGCCATAGCGGTTTGGGGGGTACGGGTGACGTGGCCATTCTGTCTGCGGCCGAACGCATGGAAATGATGCCCTTTGCGCAGATCTCGACTCGCATCGGCGGTGCAGGCATGGTCGTGATGGCGGTCTTCCTTTTGAGGGCACTCACCTGATAAGATAGTTTTTTGTTTTTTTGAACCACAAAGAGATTTAAGATGACTACAAGCAAAACCGAGAAAGTTTCGCTTTCCATTCGTGGACAGCAATTGCTGGAAAACCCGATCCTGAACAAAGGGACGGCTTTCACCAAGGAGGAGCGCGATGCGTTCGGTCTCCACGGCCTTTTGCCGGACCCTATTGAAACCCTGGAAGAGCAGGTTGCCCGCGCCATTGAGCGCGTGCGTGCGGCTGCGACGAATCTGGATCGCCACATCTACCTGCGCAACCTCCAGGACACCAATGAAACGCTGTATTACGCCTTGATCGGCAAGCATCTCGAAGAGATCCTGCCGCTCATTTACACCCCAACCGTGGGTGCGGCTTGCCAGCAGTTCAGTCACTTGTTCAACCGGCCGCGTGGGCTTTTCCTCACGATGGCGCAAAAGGACAAGCTGGATGAGATTCTGGCGAATCCACGTTTTGACGATGTTGAATGTATCGTTGTGACGGACGGTGAGCGTATTCTCGGCTTGGGTGATCAGGGTGCAGGCGGCATGGGCATTCCTATCGGCAAGTTGTCGATCTACGCTGGCTGCGGCGGCATCAATCCCGCCAACAGCCTGCCGATCACACTCGACGTTGGCACCAACAACGAAGAGCGTCTGGCCGATCCGATGTACATCGGTGTGCGTCAAAAGCGCGCGCGTGGCAAGGAGTACGACGATTTCGTCGAAGCTTTCGTACAGGCTTGCATGAAACGCTGGCCGGACATCATGCTGCAATGGGAAGACTTCGGCAAGACCAATGCCAATCGCTTGCTGGATAAATATCGCGACCGTCTGTGCACGTTCAATGACGACATTCAGGGTACGGCTGTCGTCGCGATTGCGACCTTGTTGGCGGCAATCAGCGTCACGGGCGTCTCCTTGAAAGACCAGTACGTTGTACTGCAGGGTGGCGGGCAGGCAGGTTGCGGCATTGCGACGCTGATGGCGGAAGCCATGATTCAGGAAGGTCTGTCGCGCGAAGAAGCTTATGCTCGATTTTATGTCATCGACATCAACGGTTTGTTGAAAGACGATACACCTGATTTGGAAGATTTCCAGAAGGTATTCCGTCGCAAAAATGCCGAGTTAGCCAAGTGGAAGGTGAGCAATCCGGGTGGAAATATTACCCTGATGGATACGATCCGCAATGTCAAAGCGACCGTGCTGATTGGCGTTTCTGCGCAAAGCGGTGCGTTCACTGAGCAAATCATCCGCGAAATGGCTGGCAAGGTTGAACGTCCGATTGTGTGTCCGCTCTCGAATCCAACCGAAAAAGTCGAAGCACGTCCCGAGGATATCATCCGCTGGACAGATGGCCGGGCCGTGATCGGTACGGGCAGTCCCTTTGCGCCGATTGAGCACAAAGGCAAGTCGTACAACATCGCGCAAATCAACAATTCCTACGTTTTCCCGGGCATGGGTCTGGGTGCGATTGCGGTCAAAGCACGTCGTGTCACCGATGGCATGTTCATCGCTGTGGCAAAGGCGCTGGCTGCAATGTCGCCTGAGTTGAAAAAGCAGGGCGCAGGCTTGTTGCCGCCGATTTCCGCCATGCGCGAGATTTCGACTGTACTGGCCATCGCACTGGCCAAGCAGGCGCGTAACGAAGGGCTAACGGAAAAACTGACCGATGCGCAAATCGAGCAACTGGTGAAAGACAAGATGTGGGAGCCGACATACAAGCAATACGTTGCTGTATCTGATCTTCCTGCGGATGCTTGAAGCAAAGTGAGTTGCAAATAAAAAACGGCGCTGATAGCGCCGTTTTTTTATGAATGTCGTGTGCGTACAGGCTGTGCTGAACCCCTTAACGCAGATCGCCGCGAATATAACGATTCAACTGTTCGATGATGAATTGTTGTTGGGCGGGGACTTCGCGGATCAGGTCGGTGATCGAAATGAGTCCTGCCAATTTCCCGTTATCGATAACCGGCAGGTGACGGAACTGGCGTTCAGCCATCAATGCCAGGCAGGTTTCCGCGCTTTCGCCGGGAGCGACATGAACGATGGGCGAAGTCATGATCTCGCGCACGGGTGTTTCGCTTGGCAGGCGATTCATCGGCGCGAACTTGCGCGCCAAATCGCGTTCGGTGACGATGCCAACGACGGCGTCATCCTTCATGACGAGCAGTGCGCCGATGCGTTTTTCGGTCATGGTGCGCACGGCGTCCAGCACGGACGCTTCGGGGGAGACGGCGTGAATGGTCTGATGAGGCTTGGACTGAAGAATCTGGCCGGCTGTGAGCATGTTATTCCCTCCGTTTTATTTTCTCTACTGAGATGCCTTAGTATAGCGCCGCCGACGATTACTTTGGTTGAATTCGTAAACCTGATGCTCGGTATGTCGCCCCAGCGCAGGCTGGGGCCCAGTGGCGTTCTGTGTGCTAAGGAATGGCGTAACGACACTGGATTCCAGCTTGCGCTGGAATGACGTCAATTATGCTGCTGTTACTCTGTCACACATCCTTCGGTTGCTTCGTTTTTTCCTTGTGGGCGCACAGGTCTTTAATCAGGCAATTCCAGCATTGCGGCTTGCGGGCGGTGCAGACGTAACGCCCGTGCAGCACCAGCCAGTGATGCGCGTCGTGCAGGTATTCCTTCGGCACCACCTTCAGCAGCTTCAGTTCGACTGCTTCCACATTCTTGCCGGGCGCGAGGCCAATGCGATTGGACACGCGGAAGATGTGCGTATCCACCGCAATGGTCGGCTGGCCGAAGGCAGCATTGAGCACCACGTTCGCGGTCTTGCGTCCCACGCCGGGAAAAGTCACCAGCGCTTCGCGGTTGCCGGGCACTTCACCATTGAATTCATCCAGCAGCATTTGCGACATCGCCACCACGTTTCTGGTTTTCGTGCGATAGAGGTTGAGCGTTTGCAGGTAAGGCATCAAACCTTCCACGCCGAGCGCCACCATCGCTTCGGGAGTGTTCGCAATGGGAAAGAGCGTGCGCGTGGCCTTGTTCACGGACACGTCGGTCGCTTGCGCAGACAGCATGGTGGCCACCAGCAGTTCAAACGGCGTGGCGTAGACGAGTTCGGTCTTCGGTTGCGGGTTCGCTGCCTTGAACCGATCGAAAATTTTCTGGATCTTGGGCGCTCTCATGAAGCTTCTCTTTTTTGCCGTGCGCGTTCCATCGCGGCTTGAATAAGCGCTTTCTTCTGATCCTGTTCGGCTTGCGGCGCTTTGGCAGCAGCTTCGCGCATGGCTGCAGCGCGTTGCGCGAGCAGGGCGTCATGCGCTTCTTTTTCCGTTTGCAAACGAGCTGTGCGCAACTGAAAGCGTTGGCGTGCTGCGTTCGCCTGTTCGGGTGACCAGGCCGCCCAGCCTGTTTTGTCGTCCGTGACCGGGAGCATGGCGATGCAATCGACCGGACACACCGGCACGCAGAGATCGCAGCCCGTGCACAGATCGGGGATGACGGTGTGCATCAGCTTGCGTGCGCCGACAATCGCATCGACCGGACACGCCTGAATGCACAGCGTGCAACCGATGCAACGTGATTCATCGATGAGGGCGACGGGGCGCGGACGCTCGACGCCGTTTTCCGGATTGAGCGGCAACACGGGCTTGCCCAAGAGTTTTGCGAGCCGTGCAATACCTTCCGCACCACCGGGTGGGCACTGATTGATCGCGGCCTCGCTTGTTGCCATCGCTTCTGCATAGGCACGGCAGGACGGATAGCCACACTTCGTGCACTGCGTTTGCGGCAGCTGAGCGTCGATTTGGTCGGCGAGGGAGGTAGTGGTGGGGCGTGTCACGGTTGCTGGGGCATTCGGTAAAGCGCCATTATCGGGGGAAATGGGGAGGCTGACAAACGGGGTAGTGGAGAGTGAGTTTTGTGGTTGAACGGAGAATGAGTGTTGCAATAATTCAGGTTTGCCGGGGGTAGCCCGGCGGCTACCTTCTTTTCTTGTCTCGCCAAGAAAAGAAGGTAAAAGAAGGCGACCGCGAGACGCAGCCCTTCGGGTTCCCGCTGCCAGTGCTGCAAAAGCGGGAAGCGAAAAAACTCGCTTCGCTCAGACAGTTTTCGCTTCTGATCCGCTTTTGCCTTCTGTCAGCGGCAGCGTCTAAGCGGATGAGAGTTTGCAGCATGTTGTATTTCGGTTTTTGGCTAAAAGCGGTCACTGACGAAAGTGGAGAAATATTTACTTGCGGTGCTATGATGCATTTTTGGGTTTATAACATGCTAGCTGTGCACTGAGGTCTTTCTATCATGGTAACAACACCACCAATCCGCATTCGCATCTCCACCAAGGCTAAAGCCTCTACTCCAAAATCAATGGCGTTCATTTTTGGTGATGCACAAGGCGATCCCAATGGGAGTTTAGCGTGGGAAAAAGTCATTTCAGATTTTCAGGCTAAGCTAAACCTAGTTGAAAAATCCTCTTCGCACTCGCCAACTGTTGCTTACTTGGAGTTTGAGAAAACTTTTGAGTTTGAGGGCGATGATGTCAAATTGCACTATGATGCAGAAGCTGGGGATATAACCGTCATGGCTAGTGACGAAAAACTTCTACAGCTACTTGTTCAAAAACTACATGCGCTGGGGGGGTATATTTTGCAACATGCCCCCTAAGCTCTCTTTGAAACCACCAACAAAAAGCCGTTCATCTTTCGAGAACGGCTTTTTTCATGAAGTGAAATCCCATTAATCAAATGTCGGCGATTCCACACCAAGCACTTTGTGCAGTTTGGGTGATGTCGTTGTGTATTGCAGGTGTATCTTCTTGCTCGGGAAGATGTAGGGCGCGGCAGCAAAAGAAGCCAATGCCGCTTCGTGAAAGCCGGAGAGAATGAGTTTCTTCTTGCCGGGGTAGGTGTTGATGTCGCCCACGGCAAAGATGCCGGGGATATTGGTTTCGAATTTTTCCGTATCCACCACGATTTGTCTGCGCTCGATTTTCAGCCCCCATGATTCGATGGGGCCGAGTTTCGGCGAGAGGCCGTAAAACACCAGCATGGCATCCAGCGGCAAACGGCGCGTGACACCATCTTGTCCCGTCACCTTGAGTTCGGAAATTTTGCCCTCGCTGGTTTCATAGCCGGTAATCTGACCGATCAACAATTGCATGTCGAAGTTGTCGCAGAGCTCCTGCATCTTCGCCACCGATGCCGGAGCCGCGCGAAATTCTTCACGGCGATGCAGCAGGATGACGGATTCGGCCTTGCCGACAAGATCCAGCGTCCAGTCGAGCGCGGAATCGCCGCCACCGCAAATTACGATGTTCTTGCCTTCAAAGGCGCTGGGGTCTTTGACGCGATAGAAGATCTGGGAATTTTCAAACGCTTCAATGCCGTCGAGCTTGATCGTGCGCGGCTGGAAAGCACCAACGCCGGCAGCGATGAACACGGTCTTGGTGATGAAGCGCGTTCCGATGGAGGTTTCCACATCGAAGCGACCGTCTTCGCGTTTTTGTACCTTGGTGACTTCTTGCCCAAGATGGAAAGTCGGCTTGAAGGGTTCAATCTGTTTCATCAGATTGTCGGTCAGTTCCTTGCCGGTGCACATGGGCACGGCGGGAATGTCATAGATGGGTTTGTCCGGATACAGCTCGATACACTGGCCGCCGACAACCGGCAGCGAATCGATCACGTGCGCCTTGATTTCCAGCAGGCCGAGTTCGAAAACCTGAAAGAGGCCAACAGGTCCCGCGCCGACAATAACGGCATCTGCCTCAATCGGCAGGTTTGATGTGGTGGTGTTCATGTGATGCTCTAAATTTTTTCTCACGCTGGAACAGTGCGCAATTTGGCGAATCAGCGTTTCAGGAATTTCAGTTTGTCTTTCACGTCTTTCCATTCATCCGCATCAGGCAACGCTGCTTTTTTGCGCGTGATGATGGGGAAGGTTTTGACCAGTTCGGCGTTCAGTTTGATGAATTGCTGCTGGTCGGACGGGACATCTTCTTCGGCGTAAATGGCACCGATAGGGCATTCCGGCACGCAGACGGCGCAATCAATGCATTCATTGGGGTTGATGGCGAGGAAATTGGGGCCTTCGTGGAAACAGTCCACCGGGCACACGTCCACGCAGTCCGTGTATTTGCATCGGATGCACGCATCAGTCACAACATGAGGCATATCTGTCCAATCAATAAAATGCTTCACCCAAAGGAGTGAAAAGCTGTCTGGATACAAGAAAGCCTTGTATTTTAAGGCAAAAACGGAGCGTTGCCAAAGTAGAAAAAAACACATCACAAGCGCCGCATGTTTTCTGCGGCGCCAATGATGGGGCAATAATCAGGCTTCGACCAATTCGACTTCGAATATCAGGGTGGCATGGGGCGGGATGAGTTCGCCAGCGCCTTTGGGGCCATAGGCCAACATGGGTGGGATGATTAATTCCCTGATGCCCCCTTCCTTCATACCCAAAATACCTATTTCCCAACCAGGAATGACGTAACCGACGCCCATCGGGAATGCCAACGTCTGGTTACGGTCTCGGCTGGAATCGAATTGCTTGCCTTTGCTGCCATCTTCGTTGAGCAACCAGCCTGTGTAATGCACCACCGCGATAGATCGCTTGTGCGCTTCAAGTCCGGTGCCAACGGTAAGGTCTTTGTATTTCAGCCCCTTTTCAGTGACGATGTATGTCATGTTGTGTCGTTTCGGTTAGTAAGTTGCTCAAAAATCCCAGTTTAAACCAATTTCCGCTATGGAATGCCTGGATGGCGTTCCGACGCAAGCTATATATGAATTACACTGGCGTTTTTCAAGATTTTTGACGCCATGGCTATTGGGCTTCTCATCATTGGGGATGAAATCCTCTCCGGCAAGCGTGCCGATCGGCATCTTCCGAAAGTTATCGACATACTTCAGGCGCGTGGCTTGCAGTTGGGCTGGGCGCATTATCTGGGAGATGAACCGGATCGCATCACGACCATGCTGAGACAAACCTTTGCCAGCGGCGATATTGTGTTTTCCTGTGGCGGCATCGGATCGACGCCGGACGATCACACGCGGCAGTGCGCGGCCGATGCGCTTGGCGTACCGCTGGTGCTGCATCCTTTTGCCCAAGAGCGGATTATCGAGCGCATCGCGCGAATTTCCGAGGCGGCGGGCATTCCTGTCGATATGAACGCGCCGGAAAACCGCAACCGCATGAAGATGGGGGAGTTTCCGCAAGGTGCCGAAGCGATTCCGAATCAATTCAACGGCATCCCGGGATTCTCCATGGGCACGCATTATTTCGTACCCGGGTTTCCCGAAATGGCGTGGACCATGATGGAATGGGCGCTGGACACCTATCATTCTCACCTTTTTCATCAGACGAAGCACATCGAAAAATCCGTCTTCATTTATGAAGCGATGGAAGCCACATTGACCCCCTTGATGGAATCTATCGAGGGGGATTTCCCCTTGGTGAAAACCTTTAGCTTGCCGAAAGTGCGCACCGCGACCAATCGAGCTTATGTCGAGCTGGGCGTTAAAGGAAGTATTGACGAAACGGAAACAGCATTTGCGCGTGTTTTGTGGTGGCTGGCGCAACAAAAAGTCGAATACACCCTGGATTCTCCCGAAAAAGAACGTTCCTGAGTGTGGTGCACGAGATCGGTTTGGTATATTCAATAACCAGTCGGTTGAAGGCATTACAATTTTTTGGGGCGGGCGTCATGGGAAGTAAAAAAGCGGTTTGTGGTTTCTTGTTTGGCATGGCTGCCAGTCTGAGCACTGTGGCGTGCGCAACTTCCCCCCTAAATTCCTCAGAGCCTGCTGTTTGTTCCCCGCCGCAAGTCAGTTGGCTCAACTATGAGTGGGTTTTGATGAAAGGGGAAAAACAGTCGGCATGCCAGGAGATGCTGGATTATTTGCGCTCTAGGCCCAAAGATGAACCGCCGCCGACTTGTCTGAAGGATCGACTTCCCTCCCATGCCAACTGGACGCTACCTGACTGGAAAGTGCTTTCTCAGGAACAAAAAGACGCGCTGCTCAAGCGCGTTCCCACCGGCGCACATCGTCTCTTGCCGAAACTGCGCAACGCAAAGGAATGGAAAACCGTTCGCGTGGACATCACGCAAGACGATGTACCGGAAACCTTGATGGCTTTCGGGGAGGGGAGTGACGATTGTCAGAAAATGACGCGATGCGCTGCCTCAGAAGGCAAAATGAAAGGCACTATTTCGCTGACGGGTACAGCGGGCGGCGATACGACTTTATTGCCGATGACAGCCGATGGTGAGCAGATCACGTTCAACCAAACACGGGGAAAGCCTTTAACGCGATATGGGGAGCTGGTTTTTTATAAGGGGCAGCCCTACTGGATTTCGCCTTTAAGGTGGGAGCAAAAAATTCATGATGAATTTGTTCGTCACCGCGCAGAGGCCAATCCGAAAAACAAATACAACCGGATGTTTCAAATGGCTCCGCTCAAACCGAGAATGGCGAGCAATAAAAGAAAGCAAGCCGATGATTTCAAGAATGTTTCAGCGATGTACCCCAATCCAGCGGCAGCTTGCTTCTTCGGGTATTTCCACCGCGACAATTTAAAATAACCCTCACTTCTTGCGTGGGGCGGGCAATCACCGCCCCCTTCTTGGCCTCTTGTTTCACGCATTTCAAGGCGGGGTTTCCCCTGAGAACCCCCAGCCACAACTTGCACTACAATGGTGCAATCGTGTGAAATCTCAATAAAAGGTTCAATAAAGGTGCAAAATGGATTTTTTGCACCATAATAGTGAATATGATTTTTGTTGAAAAAATGTCCCAAAAACAAATCGCAAAAAAATTCCTTTTTAAACAATGGTTTTTGGTGATTTATTAATGTTTTTTGTAAATTTAGATCCTGGCATGATTTCTGCACATGTAGAGCAGGTGAATGCAAGCCACAACGGTTTGCGCAGCGCGAGTCTGCATGGATGTTTACCGCCGATTTATCAATCTAACCTGGTTTAATTTGTTTGAGGAGAGCCGCATGGCAAAGACTGCATCTGACGTCTTGAAGATGGCGAAAGACAATGAGGTCAAATTCGTCGATTTTCGTTTTACTGACACCCGTGGCAAGGAGCAACACGTCACTGTTCCTGTTTCGCATTTCGATATGGACAAGTTTGAGTTTGGCCATGCATTTGATGGTTCATCAATCGCTGGTTGGAAAGGTATCGAAGCGTCCGACATGTTGCTGATGCCGGATCCGAACACGGCGAACATCGACCCCTTCTTCGAGGAAACCACGCTGTTCATGCAATGTGACGTGATCGAGCCGTCCGATGGCAAGGGTTATGATCGTGACCCGCGTTCGATCGCCAAGCGCGCAGAATCCTATCTGAAGTCTTCCGGTTTGGGCGACACCGCTTATTTTGGTCCGGAACCTGAATTCTTCGTTTTTGACAGCGTCCGCTGGGGCAATGAGATGTCCGGTGCTTTCTTCAAGATTGAATCTGAAGAAGGTTCCTGGTCCACTGGCGCGCAAATCGAGGGTGGCAATACGGGCCATCGCCCGACCGTCAAGGGCGGCTACTTCCCGGTTCCGCCGGTCGATAGCTTCCAGGATATGCGCTCTGAAATGTCTCTCGTTCTGGAATCCATGGGGGTTCCGGTTGAGGTGCATCACCATGAAGTCGCTGGCGCTGGCCAAATGGAGCTTGGCACGCGTTTCTCGACCCTGGTCCAACGCGCTGACTGGACCCAATTGCAAAAATACGTCATCTGGAATGTGGCGCACACCTACGGCAAGACGGCTACCTTCATGCCGAAGCCGCTGGTTGGCGACAATGGTTCCGGCATGCACGTTCACCAATCCGTCTGGAAAAACGGCCAAAACCTGTTTGCTGGCGACGGTTATGCCGGTCTGTCCGACTTCGCGTTGTTCTATATCGGCGGCGTAATCAAACATGCACGCGCACTGAACGCGATTACCAATCCAGGAACCAACTCCTACAAGCGTCTGGTACCGGGTTTTGAAGCACCGGTCAAGCTGGCTTACTCCTCGCGCAATCGTTCCGCTTCTATCCGCATTCCGCACGTTGCGAATCCGAAAGCACGCCGCATCGAAACCCGCTTCCCGGATCCGTCCGCGAATCCGTATTTGTGCTTCGCTGCGCTGCTGATGGCCGGTCTGGATGGCGTTCAGAACAAGATTCATCCGGGCGAAGCCGCATCGAAGGATCTGTACCATCTGCCGCCGGAAGAAGATGCGAAGATCCCAACCGTTTGCCACTCGCTGGATCAGGCGCTGGAAGCGTTGGACAAGGATCGTGAATTCCTGACCCGTGGCGGTGTCTTCACCAACACGATGATCGATGCCTACATCGAGCTGAAGATGCAAGAAGTCACGCGCTTCCGTATGGCGACGCATCCGGTTGAATACGATATGTACTATTCGCTGTAAGTCGTTGTATGACGGTTTCTCCGCCGCCTCTCCTGGCGGGGTGACCGGGAATGGGGGTAAACAATCGGGAATGCTATGGATGATTCGGTTGTTTGCCCCTTTTTCAGGAGGTTTTGAATAATATCCAGTTCTGTTGCATTCATGCATTTGTCATGCTTGGGTTCTTGGCATAAACTGTCTTCGGTTTAAACCAGTTTTCAGGAAATGCCATGAAACGTCAGATAGTCGTAACGATTCTTTTTGTCATAGCGGCGGGCAGTGCTTATGCAGAACCGGATAATGTGCAAAAGTCATCGCGTCCCGCTTCCGTAACGAAACGTGCCAGTTCGAGTACGGTTTATCTGTGTACCGACGCACAAGGCAACAAGGAGTACCGGAATACTGGCGTCACGAAAGGATGTAAGAAAGTTAACTTACCCGGACTGACGAATGCCTCATCCAAGCGACCGCCGATTCAAACGGAAAATGCCAAATTTCCGAAAGTGGATCAGGGTGCGCAAAAGAAACGCGACAATGATCGCAAGGATATTTTGAAGGACGAGCTGAAGGCTGAAGAAGAAAAGCTGGGGAAGCTGAAAGACGAATACAAGGGCGGTGAACCGGATCGCTTGGGCGGCGAAAAAAATTACGCCAAGTATCAGGAGCGCGCTGCAAAATTGAAGGAAGACATTGATCGTACCCAGAAAAACGTAGAGGCGTTACAGCGTGAAATCGCGAACCTGAAATAATTCCCCAGTTTGCTGGAAGCGAATCAGGCCGCGAAATTGCGGCCTTTTTTGTTGACTGAATCTGAGAACATGGCCTTATTAAACGGATTGGATTTACTGGCGTCCGCTGTGATCATCCTGGATGCGAACGGTTGCATTGCTTATGCGAACGCTGCGGCTGAGCATTTGCTGGACATGTCCGCAAAAAGCTTGATCCAACAAAAATTCTCTTCGCTCTTTTTAAATGGCGACGAAATAGAAGCAATCTTTCAACAAGCCATGACGCGCGCTTTTGACGAAAAGCGCCAGGATTTAACACTCGAGCGTCTTGGCAAAGAACCACTGCAAGTCGATTGCATTTTTTCAATTGCGCACAATCCCGATATGCCCGTGCTTATCGAACTTCGCGAGAATGTGCAGCAACTCAAGCTGAACCGCGAAGAGCGGATGATCGATCAAAGTCAGGCGAATAAAGAGTTGATTCGCAACCTTGCGCACGAAATCAAGAACCCGCTGGGTGGGATACGCGGTGCAGCCCAATTGCTGGAAATGGAACTGCCAGAACGCCATCTGAAAGATTTGCGCGAATACACCCAAGTGATCGTGCGCGAAGCAGGTAGATTGCAAACGCTGGTGGATCGCTTGCTGGAACCCCATCGGATGCCGCACATCGTTGGGGATGTGAATATCCACGAAGTGTGTGAACGGGTGCGCAGTCTCATTGTCTCGGAATTCCCGGATGGGCTGACCATCAAGCGCGATTACGATCTATCGATACCGGAGTTTCGTGGCGACAAGGAACAGTTGATTCAGGCTGTGTTGAACGTCGCACACAATGCCGCGCATGCACTGTCAGAACGGATAGCGACGGGTGACGCTGAACTGACTTTCAGGACGCGCGTTTCGCGACAAGTCACCATCGCCAAGGTTCGTTACAAGCTGGCATTAGATTTGCATATTATTGATAACGGCCCCGGCATCCCGATTGAAATCAGTGAACGTATTTTCTATCCATTGGTATCAGGTCGGGAAGGCGGCACCGGATTGGGGCTGACACTGGCTCAAACTTTCATCCAGCAACACCTTGGCGTGATTGAATGTGAGAGTCGGCCCGGACTAACGGATTTCAGAATTCGGATACCTTTGCCATAAAAAGAGCACACCATGAAACCAATATGGATTGTTGACGACGACGAATCAATACGTTGGGTACTGGAAAAGGCCTTGGCGCGTGCCAATATTGCGACCAAGAGTTTTTCGAATGCGCGTGATGCACTCGCAACTTTGCAACATGAAGCGCCACAAGTGCTTGTTTCCGATATCCGGATGCCCGGTACGTCCGGTCTGGAATTGCTGCAAAAAGCCAAAATCATGCATCCAGATATGCCTGTCATCATCATGACCGCCTTCTCCGATCTGGATTCGGCCGTGGCGGCATTTCAAGGTGGAGCATTCGAGTATCTCGCCAAGCCCTTCGACCTGGACAAGGCTGTCGAACTGATCCAGCGCGCGCTGGAAGAAAGTGGTCGTGAAAGCCTCGCGGAATCGGGCGGGGGAGAGGCGCAAGAAATCCTTGGTCAGGCACCCGCGATGCAAGATGTGTTTCGTGCTATCGGCAAACTTTCACAATCCAACGTCACGGTGCTGATTACCGGGGAATCCGGCACGGGCAAGGAACTTGTCGCGCGCGCCTTGCACCGTCACAGTCCGCGTTCATCGCAGCCATTTATCGCGTTGAATACGGCGGCCATCCCAAAGGATTTGCTGGAATCCGAATTGTTTGGTCACGAGCGTGGTGCCTTCACAGGTGCACAAGCGATGCGTCGCGGACGTTTCGAGCAAGCCGAAGGCGGTACCCTCTTCCTTGATGAAATCGGTGACATGCCATTCGATTTGCAAACGCGCTTGCTGCGTGTGCTTTCCGACGGACACTTTTATCGCGTGGGCGGACATCAACCGCTTAAAGCCAATGTGCGCGTCATTGCGGCGACGCATCAGAACCTGGAACAGCGCGTCAAAGAGGGCTTGTTCCGCGAAGACTTGTATCATCGACTCAATGTTATTCGTCTGCGCTTACCAAGCTTGCGCGAACGCCGTGAAGACATTCCGCTGCTGACGCAACACTTTTTACAGCAAAGTGCCAAACAGTTGGGGGTGGAAGTGAAGCGCATGACGGAGAGCGCGATGCAATTTTTATCTCATCTGGAATTGCCGGGCAATGTACGTCAGCTTGAAAATCTCTGCAACTGGATTACGGTCATGGCACCGGGACAAACGGTGGATATTAACGATTTGCCGCCGGAACTTTTACAAAACGCAAAAGTGCAGTCAGTTTCGCAAGTCAATGCGCCTTCTCAAGCAATCCAGCCAGAAACTGTTGCGCTGGCCAAGCCCGTTGTTTCAGCACAAACAGCGAATGGAAATGGCGAGGAATCTTCCAGTTGGGCAGCATTGCTCGAAGCACAAGCGTCGCAATTGCTCGCCGAAGGGAAACCGGAAGTGATGGATGTGCTCAGCCGCCAATTTGAAACCACCCTCATCAAGGCAGCTCTCAAGCATACGCATGGACGCAAAAACGATGCGGCGGTGCGACTCGGGATTGGGCGCAACACCATCACGCGCAAAATTCAGGATCTGGGAATCTCAGGCGTAAAGGATGATTAGTTTTTTTCTTTACGTTGCCAGTAATCACGCATGAGTTCACGTGACCACCCAGGCTGGCGCACTGGTTCACGCGGCAAGAACTCTTCCATGACAGGCTTGATATCCAGTACGGGCGTATTATCGATAGCATCAAGCTCTGCGACAACAAGCACTTTTCCCTCTGTGCGTAACAGTTTGCATATCGTGCTGCCGATACGGTTCGGGCGATTCTTGCCGCGTTGCGCAAAGATGCCGACGCTTGGCCAGTCCGGGTTATTGCGAGGGTGACGCGCGGTGCTGACGATTTTGGCTGGCTCAACTTCGTGAAACAAGAAGATGACCTCGATGTGAGAGAAGTCAGCCATGCCCTTGATCGCCTCAGTAGAAAATGCTTCTGTTAATTCAATGCGCGCTTCTACTCCACCCCAGAAATCATCCTCTGAATTTTGGCGCTTTGCACGGACAAACCCAATAGGAGTAACGGAATAAGTCATGAATTGTGATAAATCAGAAAGGTCGTATCCATACTGGACGCAATCTCGCCTGTTCCGGCGCTTCAATCGCCAAATCGATTTGGGCGAGCAATTTTTCCTTGTCTTTTCCTAGTACGCCTTTCAGCACCAACTGGTTGGAGGCGTGATCACTGCGATAAATGGTGGATTTTAATTCCAGCGCGCCGATCATCTGACGCAATTCGATAAAGCGCTCGTGCTGGTTCATCATTTCGTATTGGCCATCGAACCCGGCCTGAAAACGATCCATCCCTTGCGGGTGATTTATGACTAGCGAGGCCAGATATTCCGGCTGGGTCTTGTTGATAAGCAATGCTGAATGGAGCGCATGCTGTTCTGAAAAACGCTTGCCGCCCACGCCGTTGATGATCATGACAGAACGCTTGATACCTGCATCACCCAGTTTGTTGAGCGCACCGACCGTGCCGTCATGCGTTTCGCCCTTGTTGATGCACTTGAGTACAAAGTCATCGCCAGATTCTGCACCAACGTAGACCAAATCGAGCCCCGCTTCGTGGAGTGCTTTCAGGTCTTCCACCGATTTTCGGGTGACGTTATTGGGGGAGCAGTAAGATGAGACCCGCGAGACTTCCGGTAGATGTTCCCGAATCGCATTCAGAACCGTCAAAAGCCGTCGGTTGGAAAGTGAGATGGCATCGCCATCGGCCAGAAACACACGGCGCACGCCACGCACATTTTTGCCCGCCCATTCGATTTCGCGCAGCACCGCTTCTTCCGGCTTCACCGAGAATTTCTTTTGCGGCATGGTGTACATGTCGCAGTAGGTGCATTTGTTCCAGCTACAGCCGTTGGTAATCTGAAAAATCAGCGAACGTGCCTCGCTCGGTGGACGAAAAAGGGGTTCGATATAGGTAATGGGGGAGTAATGCATGGTGCTTATCAAGTTTGGCGGAAGGGCCGAATAACCAAAGTCGGTATTATAAATTGCGCCGCCGTGACGTGCTGCGTCAACGGAAGGCAATGCCCAATATGATCAATGATCTGAAACGATTAAAGCGGTTGCAAGAGACGCGCTAATTGGTAATGCGAATATCGAAGGTGCTTCCCAGGGGAACAGCCTCGGAATAAATCACTTCACCATCGCTATCTTCCATGATTTCGCGCAGCGATTTTTTTGCGAGGCGAATGGCAAGTGTTTCTGGATGGTTGTCTTCGTTCCAGATCAAATGCAAGGTAAGGTGCTGGCGCGTGGTATCCGGTTTAACCGAACGAAGCGCTGCTTTGTTCAGTGAGAATGTCCAGGCAAGATCGGCATTGGTTGCAGGATAGGATTCCAGTTCTTTCAGATCTTTGTCCATTGAGGGAAAGTTGACAGTCGCTTCTGCGTCCTTTTGTGGCGGCGCATCAGGGTTAAAGCGCGTACCAGACGGGGATGACTGAGTGCCTTTTTCAAAACTGAAGACGAGTTGATCCTGTTTTTTGAGCTCGTGAGAGATTTCCCAGAACAGAAAATCGCTTTCCCCATTGCCTCCACGCTTGCTGCCACCGGAAATATCGAGCGAAGCGGCTTCCGGCCCCCATATATCCATACACAAGCTGACCGAGAAGGCCCAAACATCATCGGAGCCGACAGTGCAGAGAGGTGTTTCGTTTTTGGTCACACGCAAAATAGGCATAAGCGATCCAGTAATTTGTGGTGATGGGTCAGGCATACAAAACAAGCCCGTGCAGGATTCAGGCAACACGGGGTGGTGGTCGATTGCGCCATGCACCATCCAGGTGATACAAAATTTAGCACGAAAGCCTGTCGGCAACAGCAAAAATCGTGTTATTTGTTAAACGCAAGCGACACGGCTTCGGCCACTTTGATGCCATCTACGGCCGATGACAGAATGCCTCCCGCATAGCCAGCGCCTTCGCCAGCCGGATAGAGGCCTTTCACGTTAATGCTTTGCAGGGAGTTGTCGTCTCGTTTGATTCGGATGGGAGAAGACGTGCGTGTTTCAACACCCGTCAGTACCGCATCGTCACGAGCAAAGCCCTTGATTTGCTTCTCAAAAGCGGGGAGTGCTTCACGAATCGCTTCGATCGCATAACTGGGTAAGGCGGGGGCGAGATCCGTTAAACGCACGCCTGGCCTGTATGAGGGGATGACAGCGCCGAGTTGGGTGGAGGGACGTCCAGCGAGAAAATCCCCAACGAGCTGTCCGGGCGCATCGTAGGAATTGCCGCCCAACTCGAAAGCTTTTGCTTCGATTTGCCGTTGAAATGCCATACCTGCCAGCGGATGGCCCGGATAGTCCGTCGGGTCGATGCCAACGACGATCGCGGCATTGGCGTTGCGTTCCGCGCGCGAATACTGGCTCATCCCATTGGTGACGATGCATCCCGATTCAGACGCGGCTGCGACGACGGTCCCCCCGGGACACATGCAGAAGCTGTACACGGATCGGCCGTTCTTGCAGTGGTGTACGAGATGATAGTCGGCTGCGCCAAGTGCGGGATGCCCGGCGTTGGGGCCGAGTCGACAGGCATCGATCATCGACTGCGGATGCTCGATGCGGAAGCCGACCGAGAAGGGTTTGGCTTCGATGTAGACGCCGCGCGTGTGCAGCATCTCGAACGTATCGCGCGCACTGTGACCAATGGCCAGAATGACGTGATGCGTTGGAATATATTCTCGATTTGCCAGCGTTACGCCTTGCACCGCGCCATCAACGATGTCGATATCCTCAACCCGACTTTGAAAACGAAACTCGCCGCCGAGCGATTTGATCTCCGCGCGCATCTGTTCGACCATCTTGACCAGGCGGAATGTGCCGACATGCGGTTTGCTGACGTACAGAATTTCTTCCGGTGCACCGGCTTTCACGAATTCCGTCAAGACTTTGCGGCCATAAAACTTCGGATCTTTGATTTGTGTGTGCAGCTTGCCATCGGAAAACGTGCCGGCACCACCCTCGCCGAATTGCACGTTGGATTCCGGGTCGAGTTTACGCTGTCGCCAGAAACCAAAAGTGTCGACCGTGCGCTCACGCACTTTTTTGCCGCGTTCCAGAATAATCGGCTTGAATCCGCCCTGAGCCAAGATCAGCGCGGCAAACATGCCGCAAGGGCCAAAACCGACCACGACGGGGCGCGCGGTTTCTTTTCCGGTGGCATGCGCGACGAATTGATAACGCATGTTGGGTGCTGGTTTGATATGCGGATGCGTCGAAAACTTTGAAAGCAAGAACGCGTCGGTAGTGGTCGTGACATCGACGGTGTACACGAATTGAATGGCATTTTTTTTGCGGGCATCGATGCCACGTCGAAAAACCGAAAAGCAAAGCAATTCGCTGGGGGCAATCGACAACCGTTCAAGGATGGCTTGCGTGATGCCGTCGTCATTATGATCGATGGGAAGGCGGATTTCGGTCAGTCGAAGCATGTTGAAAGAATGATCGTGGCAATTTGCTTGATGTGAGCTGCTATTTTAACCGGGATAGTCAATAAACTGGGGGGGGAGTGTTTACACAAACCGGTATGGGCGCGCACGGAGAATCAGACACGTCCGCGGTTGAGCAGCGACACTTTCATCATGATTTCCACCGCTTCACGGTAAGTGGGTTCGCCGGTCAAGGCGCGCGTAAGATCCACGCTTATATGCTCCGCACGCATATAAGCGCTGGAGAACAGGCAGGTCTCATGTGTGGATGACCATGGGTGGGGAGTGAAGCAAGAAGCTTCTGCGTTGCAGATGATGCCTCGCTCGCAACCGTGGAAGGCGGGCAAGGACTGAGACTGCTTTTTAGGCATACTCTCTCCTTGAACAACACGACAACTTCCTGAAAAAACGCCTTATGAGCAAAGTCATGCCAGCCCATAATTTCACTCTGCCCCATTATACCCCCTCGATTTTCCCCTTTTGGTTGATAACGCACGATTCTTGTGTCGGAAGAAAAAATGCGCCATATTCATGTTGATGAGGAGGGAGCATGATGAAACGCCGATTTTTTGCCTTCATGATCTGTTTGGTGCTGGCTGTTGCGTCGGCGCAGGAATTGCCGCCCGTTGAGACCGGTCAATTTCGACCGCCCTCGCTGGTGGAACTCGTCACACTCGACCCGATGCTCAAACTCGATATCCGGTATGCGACCTCCAATAATTTCGTCAGGCAGCCACTGTATGTAGACGCGCGGGCATTTTTGCAGCGTCCCGCAGCCGAAGCCTTGGTGCGCGCACATCGCAAGGCCAACGCACAAGGGTATGGATTCATTGTTTACGATGCCTATCGCCCTTGGTACGTCACGAAACTTTTTTGGGATCGCTTTCCGGATGTACGGGCCTATCTTGCCGATCCGGCCAAGGGGTCGCGCCATAATCGCGGCTGCGCGGTCGATGTGAGTCTGTATGATTTGCAAACTGGCACGCCTGTTGACATGCCCAGTGATTTCGATGATTTCAGCGTCAAAGCGCATCCGAATTATGCTGGCGGTACAGCCAGACAGCGCCAAGCTCGCGATCAATTACTCAAACTAATGGAGTCGGAAGGATTCACCGTGTATGAAAACGAATGGTGGCATTTCGACCATCAGGACTGGCGGGAATATCCCATCCTGAACGTCAAATTTCGCGATATCCGCTGACATTGCGCGATAATAGGGTTTGCCATCATTTATCCCTTTCAAGCTGTCATGACACCCTTCGAGTTCTATCTGTTGCTAGGCGCGCTGTCGATCATTATCGCGTTGCTGATCATTCTGCTTGTTCGACGTCGCGAAACGGATACGTCGCTGGTGTTAACGCAACTGCTGCAAGCCAATGAGCGAAGCGAGCGCGAGTTGCGCCAGCAAATCCAGACCAGCGCGCAAGGCTCGCGGCAGGAGATGGGGGCGTATCTCACCCAGTTTCAGCAGGGGGTGACTGGACACATGTCCAATGTCGCGACGCTTCAAAACAATCATCTCGAAGGGTTTTCCCAGCATCTGGCCAAACTCAGCGAAAGCAACGCCCAGCAACTGGAAAGCATGCGCCAAGCCATGATTGTGCAAGCGCAATCGGCGCGCGAAGAACAGGCACTGACCCTGAAGCAGTTCGGCGATACGCTGCATCAGGCGATTGCAACGCTTACGGAATCCAATGCGCAGCGCATGGCGGAAGTGCGGGCAACGCTGGAGGAAAAGATTCAGTCGCTGCAGGCGGATAACGCGACCAAGCTGGAAGAGATGCGCAAGACGGTCGATGAAAAGCTGCATGCCACACTGGAACAGCGTCTGGGAGAATCGTTCAAACTCGTTTCCGATCGGCTGGAAAAAGTGCATCAAGGCCTTGGTGAAATGCAGCAACTCGCTGTTGGCGTAGGCGACCTCAAACGCGTGCTGACCAACGTGAAAACACGTGGCACATGGGGGGAAGTGCAACTGGAAATGCTGCTGGAACAGGTGCTCACGCCGGAGCAGTATGCGAAAAATGTGGAAACCGTGCCGGGAAGCGGGGAACGCGTCGAGTTTGCCATTCAGTTGCCGGGGAAAAGTGATGATCGCAAACCGGTCTGGTTGCCGATCGATGCAAAATTCCCGAAAGAACAGTACGAACGACTGGTGGAAGCGAGCGAACATGCCGATGCCGAAGGTGTCATTGTGGCTGGACGGGAGCTCGAACGCGCGATGCGCAATGAAGCCAAAACCATTTCGGACAAATATCTTTCGCCACCCTTGACGACGGATTTCGCGATTCTGTTTTTGCCGACCGAAGGCTTATATGCCGAAGTTATGCGCCGTCCCGGTTTGGCGGATGACATTCAGCGCAACCATCGTGTCAGCATTGCTGGCCCCTCAACGCTCTCTGCCTTGCTCAACAGTTTGCAGATGGGCTTCCGCACCCTGGCGCTGGAAAAACGGTCCTCCGAAGTCTGGCAGGTGCTGGGCGCGGTCAAAACCGAATTCAACAAATTCGGCGATGTGCTGGCGAAAACCAAGGCAACCCTGGAAAACGCAGCCAAAAATATCGAGAGTGCCGAGGTCCGAACCAGGCAAATGACGCGCAAATTGAAATCGGTTGAAGCCTTGCCAAGTGAGGCTGCCGAGAGACTTTTAGGTGTCGACAAAGCTCCCAGTGGGGAAGGAGATGACAACGTGAACTGATGACTATTAAAGAGCTGAAAATTTAAGCGTTTTTTTGCTTTAGATAAACAAAAAGGCCTCGTTTTGCTGTAGTATTGCCCATAAAAAGTCTCAAATAAATCAAGGGGATGCGTTATGGGTGATAACACAATTGCATTCGAAAAAGTTTCCTTTGCCGAAGCCCGGGCTGCATTACGCGGGCCAGAAGGAAAATCACAGGAAGATTCCAAGTGGGCTGAACAACGCAAGCCGCCTATTTCATCTGATTTGACTTTGCTTGTAGAAACGTCTGAATGGTTAACAGCCATGCCAGAGCATGTCAGGCCAACTCATCTTCCCCAAGCTTTTCCGCGCGTTGCCAACAAGATTTTTAATGCATGGAAGCGCCCTGAGGCCTGCCTCAAGGTTTTTGACGAACTCATGATGGACAGTCGCGGAACACGCAAAGGATTTCCACTTGAAGTGGCGAGGGAAATTACCAATTTGCGTGTCTATTACACGACTGAAGTCTATAAAATGAAGCCGGATACTTGGGTGTTGACGGCGTAAGGTCTGCTTCTAAGGTCTATTCCTTACTTGCTGCGCTTTTCTGGACATCAGATCAGCCCTTCAAAAAGGACGATGTCCACCATCTCTCCGCTTTCGATGTTTGAGCGATTCGGCTCAAGGATAATCATGCAGTTCGCTTGAGACATCGAACGCAATACACCCGAACCCTGTGACCCCGTTAATTGCACTTGCAACTCGCCATCGGGTGCCCGCACCAGAATGCCACGCTGATATTCCGTACGCCCGGATTTTTTCGGGATAAGCGATTGCGCTTTGACGCGAATGACGGGCAGGGGGGAGGGGGTTGCCCCCATCATGTCAAGCAGTGCGTCACGCACGAGAAAATAGAACGTCACCATGACGGCAACGGGGTTGCCGGGCAATCCGAACAAAACAGCACGTTTTCCGCCGGAATGGATCTTGCCAAAGGCCATTGGACGACCGGGGCGCATGCCAATTTTCCAGAACGCCACCTCACCCAAAGAGGCCATGACTTCCTTGGTGTGGTCGGCCGCGCCGACGGAGACGCCGCCCGAAGTGATGATGACATCCGCGTTTTCACAGGCGTTGGCAAACGCTGTTTGAAGCGAAACCGGATCGTCGCGCACGATGCCCATATCGAGAATATTGCACCCCATGCGCGTCAGCATGCCGTGCAGGGTATAACGGTTGCTGTCATAGACGTCGCCTTCGTTCAGTTTTTCGCCCAGATGACGCAACTCATCTCCGGTCGAAAAAATTGCGACGCGCAACTTTCGTATCACCGACACTTCGGCAATGCCCAACGACGCCAGCAAACCAAGTTGGGCCGGGCCAAGGATCATGCCTTTCTTCAGCGCGGGCGTACCGACTTTCAGATCTTCTCCTTTGAAGCGGCGGTTGTCGCCTGCACGAACCGTATTGGCGGGGAATGTCATGCGATTTGTACCGGCCTCCTGCACGAATTCCTGCGGGACGACGGTGTCGCATCCGCTCGGCATCACCGCACCGGTCATGATCTGCACGCATTCGCCGGATTGCACGGTTCCAGAAAAAACTTTGCCTGCCAGTGCGGTTCCAACGATCGTCAGGATCGTTGGCGCGTTCGACAGAAGATCGGTGCTGCGGATCGCATAGCCGTCCATCGCTGAATTATCGTGAGCGGGCACATTGATTAACGAGATGATGTCCGTCGCCAATACGCGTCCGAGCGCGCGATGCAGATCGACGATTTCAACGGCATCCACCGGCGTGACGAGTTCCCGGATGACTTGTTTGGCCTGTTCAACCGGCATGGCATCCGGATCGTAACCGGTCAGGCAATTGACGATGTCTGAAAGTGTGGAAGCGGTCATGAGGGTGAGTGAATGTAATGGAAAAGGATCGTTTACGCGGAACGGGTTATGCGCAAATCGTCAAGCGTATTGAAATTGCGAAACGACGTGTCATCCTCAAAAACAACCTCGACCTTCTTCAGCAGATCATGCCACGTTTGAACTTTACGGTTTCCCGCGTCGAGATAGGCATTCAGGTGCGGCAACAAAGATGTCTTCAGCAAGGAAAAAACCGGTTGCGTCCGGCGATGCGCGCCCAGGCCTGATACAGCCATCGCGACATCCGCATCTGCCGCCACCAAAGCATTACTCAACCGTACGATCAAATCGTCCGGCAAGAAGGGGGTGTCGCAAGGAACGGTCGCCAGATAAGGTGTGGTGCAGTGGCGCAATCCCGTCTGCAAACCGGCCAGTGGCCCGGCGAATCCGCTTAATTCATCCGACCACACCGGCAAACCGAATTGGCGGTAAACCTCCAGATTTCGATTGGCATTGAGGATTGTTGTGCCGACTTGCGGTGCGAAACGCTCAATGACATGGGCAATCAGCGGTTTGCCATCGAAGCGTTGCAAGCCCTTGTCCGCATGGTCCATGCGCGAACCGCGTCCGCCCGCGAGGATGAGGCCGGTGATCTGATCTTTGGTGAGCATGTCGGTTTCCGATCATCCGCCGATGTAAGACATCTCGACTTTTTTTGTGACGTGTCCGGATTGCATCGCTTCTTCCGCATGCATCTCGTGCCGCAATTCGGAATAGCGATCAGCACGCACACGCCAGAGATGCGCTAGCGCGGTCGAGATTTCTTCATCGGTACGATTGGCGCGAAGCAACGCCCGCAAATCGTGGCCTTGCGAGGCGAACAGGCAGGTGTAGAGTTTGCCTTCCGTTGAAATGCGCGCGCGACTGCAATCGCTGCAGAACGCGCTGGTCACGCTGGCAATCACGCCGATTTCGCCGCCGCCATCACGGTAACGCCAGCGCTCGGCCGTTTCACCGACGTAATTGGGGTCGACCGCTTCCAGCGGCATCTCGGCATGGATGCGCGCAATGATTTCGGCAGACGGAACAACCTCACTCAACTCCCAGTTGTTGGACGACCCGACATCCATGTATTCGATGAAGCGCAGAATGAATGGTGTCTTGCGAAAGTGTCGCGCCATCGGCAAAACCTGATCATCGTTAGTGTTGCGTTTGACGACCATGTTGATCTTGATGTCGTCAAATCCCGTCTTGTGCGCAATCTCGATACCGTTCAGCACTTCGGCTACCGGAAAATCGACATCATTCATTTTTTTGAAAATCGCGTCATCCAGTGCGTCGAGCGAAATGGTGATGCGATTCAATCCGGCATCCCGCAAGCTTTGCGCTTTTTTGTGCAGTAGCGAACCATTCGTTGTCAGCGTCAAATCCAGGCCATTTCCGGAAGGGGTTTTGATCGCACTGAGCATGGCGACCAGCCGCTCGATATCCTTGCGTAAAAGCGGTTCACCGCCGGTCAGGCGCAGTTTTTCGACGCCATGTGCGACAAACAGCTTCGCGAGACGTGTGATTTCTTCGAAGGAAAGCAGAGAGGCGTGGGGCTGGAATACAAAATCCTTGCCGAACACAGCTTTCGGCATGCAGTACACACAACGGAAATTGCAGCGGTCGGTAACGGAAATCCGCAAGTCACGCAAAGGACGATTACGCGCATCCGTGATTATCCCGGTTGGTCTTTCCAGTGTTGCTGGAATAACCGGAACTTCGTTGGGATAGCGATAACTGGCGATAGGGACAATCTTCTCTGTCATGCGAAATACGATAGCACAAACCGCTCGTGTGCACAGACGGCGAAGCGGGCGTGAGCCTCGCTTCGCTATCCGTAAAACCATCAATCGCGACGGGTATCGACCTGAGTCAGCGGTTCTGTCGTGAGCGATTGAACCGGTTTCCGCACCCGACCCAGTCGGGGCGCGGTTTCAGTCTGTGTGGCCGCTTGTGCCGCTTTCAATTTTTCAGGATCCGTCGCAGCCAGTGTCAATCCAGCGGAAGACAGTATGGCTTCCATCGACACGGTGGTCTCCGGAACAACTGCAACATTCGCCAACACTGTATCGGGTTGTGTTTTCGTGGCAACGGGTGTTATCGGCGCCACGTCGGTTGGTGCTGCAGGTGTCGTGGGTGCCGTTTCTGCAAGGGGTACAGATTGCGGAGACAGCTCCGGGGTCGTCCAGCAAAATGGCGCTTCTTCTTTGGCTGTCTCAGTTGCGACAATCGGAGAAACAACCGGTTCTACGGCAACAGTCGCAGCTGGAACGATGGAAGATACCGGTGTGATCGAAGGTTCTGCCCTCGTCTCAGTTGCGGGTGCAAGATATGCCGCTGCGGTCGAGGTGGCTTCAGAAACAGTCTCCGTAACTTCCACCTCAGTAGAAGCTAGTTCAGCTTCATTGTCAGAACCGTCTTCACTGACGATTGTAGTATCACGATCACGACGGTTGCGGTTGCGTCCACCACGACGACGACGACGACGCGTGGCTTCCGTGGTTGGTACTGCCGATTCGCCATCAACTCCTGTGGCTTCGAGCGCCTGAACCTGATCCACTACAACAGGTTCCGCCAGCGGGGACAACTGGGGTTCAGAGGCAACACTGGGCACAGCCGTTTGAGCCGGTTTTTCAGTGGGCAGCGATTCTTTGCGCTCTTTCTTGGGAACCTCTCGTGGTGGGCGTGGCGCACGCGGTTGGCGTGGCGCTTCCGCAGTAGGTTCAGGTTGAGGAGAACGCTTCGGTTGTTCTTCTTTTTGCGCGGTTCGCGCACTGCGATCACCACGATCGCTACGGTCGTCACGATCTCTGCCGCCGCGACGATTTCTGCCGCGACCACGGCCAGACCGCTGTTCGGTTTGCGACGGGCGACCTTCTTTTGCAACGGGTGCGGGCGCTTCGGATGCAACGGGTTTCTTGCGGAAGAAGCCAAACAATTTGCTGAAAAAGCCTTCTTCTTCTGGCTGCGCTGCGGGCGTGGCTGCGGGTGCAGGAGGGCGCTCATAAACCGGCGCTGGTTGTTCCGGTGTAAAGCCTTTGACAACAGCTTCTTGTTTCGGTTTTACATCTTCTTTTTGGCGCTTGCTGAAACTTTCGTCGGTATCCGCAAGTTCGGCCAAAGCATAGCTTGCCTGCACCTCTTCGAGACGCGGATCGTCGTGTTTGATTCGCTCCATCTTGTAGTGGGGCGTTTCCAGATGCTTGTTGGGGATGACGATGATTCTAACGTGATGACGCGTTTCGATTTTCAGCACTTCACCGCGTTTTTCATTCAACAGGAAAGCTGCGACATCCACCGGCATTTGCGCGTGAATCACCGCCGTATTTTCTTTCATCGCCTCTTCTTCGGTAATGCGCAGAATTTGCAAGGCGGACGATTCGGTATCACGGACATGGCCCGTGCCGTTACAACGCGGGCAGGTGACATGACTGCCTTCCGACAAAGAGGGACGCAGACGTTGACGAGACAACTCCATCAAGCCGAATCGTGAAATCTTGCCCATCTGGACGCGCGCACGGTCGAGATGCAGCGAATCTTTCAGGCGATTTTCAACTTCACGCTGATTGCGGGAGCTTTCCATGTCGATGAAGTCGATGACAATGAGACCTCCCAAGTCACGCAGACGCAATTGTCGCGCCACTTCTTCAGCCGCCTCACAGTTCGTGTTAAACGCGGTGGTTTCAATGTCAGTGCCGCGTGTGGAGCGTGCCGAGTTGACGTCAATCGAAACCAGTGCTTCCGTATGATCAATAACGATTGCCCCACCAGACGGGAGGGGAACAATACGCGAATAGGCGGTTTCAATTTGGTGCTCGATTTGGAAACGGGAGAAAAGCGGTACATGATCCTTGTAGCGCTTCACACGATGCACCATATCGGGCATCACATGGCTCATGAACTGTCGGGCTTGATCGTAAATTTCGTCGGTGTCGACCAGAATTTCGCCGATATCCGGCTGGAAATAATCGCGAATCGCTCGGATGACCAGTGACGATTCGTGATAAATCAGGAAAGCACCTGGCGAGGAATTACCAGCCCCTTCAATGGCGCGCCAGAGTTGCATCAAGTAGTTCAAATCCCATTGCAGTTCTTCGACAGTTCGTCCAATGCCTGCTGTGCGGGCGATGACGGACATACCGGGCGGCACATCCAGTCTGTCCATGGTTTCACGCAATTCCTGACGATCTTCACCCTCGACACGACGGGAAACGCCGCCACCACGCGGATTATTTGGCATCAGAACAAGGTAACGACCCGCCAAGGAAATAAAAGTCGTCAGTGCTGCACCTTTGGTGCCGCGCTCTTCCTTTTCGATTTGAACTGTGATTTCCTGGCCTTCACGCAGCGCGTTTTTGATGGAAGCGCTGCGGACATCCACGCCTTCCTTGAAAAAGGCACGTGCCACTTCCTTGAAAGGAAGGAAACCATGGCGGTCTTCGCCGTAATTGACGAAGCAGGCTTCAAGCGATGGTTCGATGCGGGTAATGACCGCTTTGTAGATGTTGGACTTGTGCTGTTCGCGTCCAGCGGCTTCGATGTCGATATCGATGAGTTTTTGTCCATCGACAATAGCGACGCGCAGTTCTTCTTGCTGCGTCGCGTTAAACAACATTCTTTTCATTTTGTCACTCCGGAGCTCGAAAGCTCATATCAAGCCGCGATTTGCAAAAAGCCAGCGCGGCGCATATACAAACATACGCGCGGACGAAGTGTTTGGGAGGGGAATTGCCAAAATGTGCAATACAACAGCAAATACAGCCATTGTTGCAACGTGGCACAGATGAATACGATCGGGCTACTTAACGCTTGGACAGACGCGCAACAAGACTCGATGGTTAAACCATCAAAACAAAGTCGCGAACAGTATGTCGATTATTTGAATCATGCGAAAATGCGTTTCAAATACGGTAGCCAAACATCAAACTCATCAACCAGCGAGCATGCCAAATTTCGGGTGCTCACCAGACTTTATCCTTAACATCCAAACAGTCTTGTTCCGCATCTCTGCGCACGGACCGATTGCATCGTGGGTGCAACCCTGACTGGCGCGAAGATGGTGCGTACACAATTTCCCACCGTATTTACGTATTCGAGAGGCCGATGGAAATACCTCGTTGTGCGAAGTATATTATACCCGCACATGTCTCCAGTTGATTTATACTAGCGACCTACAAATTATATATTGAAAATGAAGGACTTAGCGAGAATTTCTCGGAAAGATGCTGAAAAACCACCATTCGGGGCCTCACCAAAGGGGCAACCGTCGGTCAAGGTGGTGACTATTTCAGACGAAGAGGCAGGCCAGCGCATCGATAATTTCCTGTTGCGCGTTTGCAAAGGTGTGCCGAAGAGCCATATATACCGCATCCTGCGGTCGGGGGAAGTGCGCGTCAACAAAGGGCGGGTTGATCAAACCTATCGCTTGGCATCCGGGGATCAAGTCCGTATTCCGCCAGTGCGTACAGCCGAAAAGCTTATTACAACGCCAAGTATCCCAGCAGCGAATTTCACCATTCTCTATGAAGACGACCATTTACTGGTGATCGACAAACCGTCTGGTGTGGCCGTGCATGGCGGATCGGGCATCAGCTTCGGGGTTATCGAACAGTTACGCGCCCAGCGCCCCGACGCCAAGTTCCTGGAACTGGTTCACCGCCTGGATCGCGAAACGTCCGGCATTTTGCTTTTGGCCAAGAAACGTTCAGCATTAACCAAACTGCATGAACAGGTGCGCGAAGGCACTGTCGACAAACGATACTTGACGCTGGTGCATGGCGACTGGAAAAACAAACGCCAGCATGTGAAGCTTCCCCTTCACAAATATTCAACTGCGGAAGGGGAGCGCCGGGTGCGGGTGCAGGCGGGGGGGATGGAATCGCACACCGTTTTTAACTTGCTGGAAAAATTCGACGAATACGCTTTGCTCGAAGCCGAGTTAAAAACCGGCCGGACCCACCAGATTCGAGTACATCTCGCCTCCAGCGGATTTGCTATTGCTGGCGATGATAAATATGGCGATTTCGCGCTGAACCGAGCCCTTCAAAAAGCGAACAAGGATCGCGGTTTGCTGAAAAGGATGTTTTTGCATGCGCATCGCATTACCTTCATACATCCCGAAACCGGCAAACCTGTCACTATTCAAGCGCCCTTGGCTGAAGAGTGTGAACGCTTTCTGCACGCGCTGGAAACTTCTTCCGAGACGGAAAACCAACCCACAAGCGACGTCGCTGCACCAGCAGTCGATCATCATGACAAGAAAAAAATTTGATTTGATCGTATTCGATTGGGATGGCACGCTAATGGACAGCACCGCAGCCATTGTGCACGCCATTCAAGCATCGGCGAGCGATCTCGGTCTGCCCGTACCGGACAAACAATCCGCTTCCTACGTGATCGGTTTGGGTCTGCGTGAAGCCATGGAAGTGGCTTTGCCCGACATTGACCCGGCCCTTTATCCCAAAATCGTGGAGCGATACCGTTACCATTACTTGAGCAAGGATCGTCATTTGACGCTTTTTGACGGGGTGCGCGAGATGCTTATTGATCTGTCGCAACGTGGCTACACCTTAGCCGTTGCAACGGGGAAAAGCCGGGCAGGATTGGATCGCGTGCTGGCAGCGTCCCAATTGGGCACGCTGTTTCAATCGTCCCGCTGCGCCGATGAAACCTTTTCCAAACCGCATCCCGCCATGCTGCAGGAATTGACGGGGGAGTTGGGGCATGACATGGATCGAACAGTCATGATTGGCGATACCACGCATGATCTTCAAATGGCCTTAAACGCAGGCGCCGCAGGCATTGCCGTTCATTATGGCGCCCACGCGCCCGAATCCTTAAAAGTCCTGAATCCGTTGTATTCCGCCGACTCGGTTGCGCAATTACACGCCTGGCTGGTTGAAAATGCCTGAACAATCCAAACCATTTACCGGTGAACCCATGAGCGAACAAGACGCAGTCCCTGAAAAAGACAAACCCGAGAACGGCAAAAAAGCAGGTGCCACGCCCAATTGGGAGCGCGAAACGCTGGAAAAGCTGGTTTTTTCGACCTTGAAAGAACAGCGTGTCCGTCGTCGCTGGGGGATTTTTTTCAAACTCTTGTACGCAGGGATCTTTTTCTTCGCGGTATGGCAAATATTCGACCTGGGCAGCAGCGACGGAGATGCCGTTGGAAAGCATACGGCCGTTATTGAAATTGATGGTGTGATTGACTCCTCAAGAAACAGTGCGAGCAAATCGGTCATCCCGGCCCTCAACAAGGCTTTTTCAGACAAATCATCGGTTGGCGTTATTATTCGGATCAATAGTCCTGGCGGCAGCCCGGTGCAGGCCGGCATGATTAACGACGAAATCGTTCGTCTTCGTCAGCTTTATCCCCAAAAGCCGCTATACGTCGTGGTCCATGAAATTTGCGCGTCGGGTGCCTACTATATTGCGGCCTCAGCCGACAAGATCTACGTCGACAAAGCCAGCATCGTGGGTTCCATAGGCGTGCTGATTAATGGCTTTGGATTTACCGGGACCATGGAAAAACTGGGAATTGAACGCCGTTTGATGGTGGCCGGCAACAACAAGGGGTTTCTGGATCCGTTCAGTCCGCAATCCGAAAAACACAAGGCGCACGCCCAGAAAATGCTCAATGAGGTCCATGAGCAGTTCATCGACGCCGTTCGCAAAGGTCGTGGAAACCGTCTAAAAGAAACCCCCGAAACCTTTTCCGGACTTTTCTGGAGTGGTACCAAGGCTGTTGAAATGGGATTGGCCGATGGTTTCGGCACCGTTGATTCTGTTGCACGCGACGTGTTGAAAGCGGAAGATACGGTGGATTACACCGAGCACGAAAGTCTGCGTGATCGGGTTTTGAAAAAGTTTGGAACCTCTGTCGGAGAAGGAGCAGTTAAGTCGGCAGTGGATTGGAACGCGCCAGTCATCAGATGACAAACAACATTATAAAACATCCTCAATTTGTTGATTTTAAATAATAAAAAATACTCTCATTCATTTTTTTTGGGGTTGGTGGTTCATTATGCGAGGCGCCTCATACACGATTAACCCCAGTTCGTTATTCGCATAATTTGCATTATGTAAAATAACACCTGTAAAAGAAAAGCCCCTGGTTTTTACTGGGGGCTTTTTCACATCCGGTACCGTTTTATATCCCCGCCCTAATTTCTTCGATCAATGCGGCTTTGATTGCAAGCGGGTCGATTTGAACGCCAAGCGATGTATCGCAACGAGCGCAGTTAAGCGATACGCACTGCCACGTTCTGCCACCCAGTGCGCAGCCTCTCACTTCCTTAACCTTGACGCCAGAAACAACTTCTTCACACTTCGGACATTTTGTAGTCATATTGCCCTCCTTTTGGAATGGTTGTCTTGCACGACCACTATACCCTATGGACTCGCTTCACAACCAACTTTTTCGCAACTGTTACCACAAGATAACAGCGAGTTGGCGGTAGGTTGATAACAAATAAGAACACATAAAGGCCACCCTATTGTTTATTTGGGATCGTATGGCGATACATCTACGCTGCCCCTCCCGCTCTTACTGAGTTGGACGCGGTACGCAAGCAAAACGACAGAATCCTTGTTCTTCATTTTTGTTCATAATCAGCGTATCGCTCACACTTGCTGCGATTCTCTTTAAGTCAAAATTTAGCTGACCTTCACCCAGTCTTGGCAACCCTTTTATCCGTTGAACTAAAGGCCGTTATCGTCTACTGCGCATTACGCCTCATCGGTTTGTTCCACAACATCATTCGTATCGGCGAAACGGGTCCTGAAATGCCTTGTGTTCAGCGGTGCTGAGTGTTACTGCATATTGTTTAGTCGTCAGAAAGCAGGCCGGATGCTGACGATGGATGAGGTGGAAGCGCTCATGCACTAATGCATGCACCCCGGAAGTTTTCAAGAAGATCGTCGCATCCTACAAAATGCACGACAACGCGCATCCCTTCTCCGGGATCGATTATTGATAATGGGTGTGTCGATTGATTTAACGCACCCGTCACGGGGCGCCATATTGACACTCACCAAAACACTGCGATAGTCTTGTTTTGCCGCTGAACAATATCAGATTCCGATATTTTTATGGCGATTCATCAAACTCGTGGAGGAAGCCATCGTCTGCTTCAGAAAATTACGCCACTTGCCCACGTACTGGGGCATTCTGTTAGGGGCGACCCTTTTGACCGGATGCGCTTCCGGCCCTACCCAACAATCCCTGGATGTCAGCAAAGCGATCTATCGATCCGGCGACGTTCGGGGTGCGATTCAAAGCTTTGAAAGCGCATACCGATCCCAGAGCAGCAAGGACACGCCCTATTATCTGGAAAAGGGATATTTACTCAGACTGCTGGGAAACGATGCTCTGACTCAAAGCTCGCAAAGCTTGCTTGAAGCGGACAAAGTCGTCAGCAACTGGGAAGCGCAAGCCACCACCGATTTGGCGCGGAGTTCGCTGGATTTCATGAATTACTTCTTTTCTGCCATTCGCTCGAATGCCACGTATGAATTGAAGGACTACGAAAAAAGCATGCTGAGTTACACGCTCGCGGTGAATCACATGCTCGCTGGGCGAATGGATCTCGCTGGGGTTGAAGCCCGAAAAATGGCGCAGCGTGAAAAATTGATCGAAGCGCTGCAAGAAAAAAAGATGGATGCCATCCGCAAAAAAGAATCCAAAACAAAAGATGGCGCCTCATCCAGGATCGAGAACATCAAGGGTTATCCGATCAATGTGATTGAATCCGCGGAAATCCGGGCGTTGAAGAATTCCTACCAAAGCGCCGCTGCACATTATCTGGCCGGGTTTATCTTCGAGAGTCAGGACGAAAAAGGTCTCGCAGCGGCTGGATACCGGCTAGCCGCAGAGCTCAAACCGGATGTGAAGCTCTTCCGCCGCAGTCTCGGCAACCTGGATTCGTCATCTGCGGATGACGGCAGTTCGCAGGCGGATACGCTCATCATTGTCGAAACCGGACATGTACCGCGTGTCTATTCGCAAAAGATTACCTACCCTATCCCGACCTTTAGTGGCGTGCGTCTTGTAACGATACGCCTCCCCGTCATCGATGCTTACCAATCCCTTTTCTACCTGAGAAATATTTATATCGATGGCAGGGACGTGGAAACTGTTCAAGCCGCCAACCTGGATACGATGGTCCGTCGCCAACTCAAAGATGAAATGCCGGGGCATGTGCTCAAAGCAACCAGTCAGGTGATTACGCAAGTCATTGCCCAGGAAGCGGCTTATCATGCCGGGCGAGCCAGTCAAAACCGTGGAAGTGGTGGCCGCAACCAGGATGCCGCTGCTGCTGCTGCTCTGGTGGGACAACTGGCCGCAGTGGCTGCAGGTGCAGCCCTTTCCACAGGAGAGGTGGATGTGCGCGCCTGGACGACGCTGCCCGGCGCCATTTACATTGCCCGCAAGCGTTTTGACAAAGGTGAAAGACAAATCACGCTTCTCACGCCAGCGGGCGCAATTAACGCTAAAATCAACCTGAGGAACAATCACGAACTGGTGTATGCACGCGTTTTAGGCAATGGCGCAGTCATTTTGACGCAGTCGGCACCCGAGGTAACACAATCCTATCTCAAGCCGCCACAGCCTAAAGTGCCTGAATCCAGCATCAAGCCAGAAACGACGGATGTGAGCAATGCTCCTGAAAAGGCAAACTGCCCAACGAATTCGGCATTGAACAAATTCATGGGATTTTGGGGGAGCAAGAAAGAAGCCACCGACAAGGAAAACGATTGCAAGTAAGTTTCAAGAAACCATACTGGTTCTTATTGAGGAGATAGTCATGCCAAAAAAAATTCATGCTTTGATTATGACTGCCATTATTTTTGGATTGGTGGCGTGCAGTTCAACGCCAACGGCCGATGAGATGACCGTGCGCATGCGCGACACAGACGCTGTCAAAATTACCGATATGCGCAGCATCGTCGCCGGTGGCGTACTCACCGCACAGGTGACCGTCAGGAACAAAGGCGCCAAGAAACCGGTTTATTACCGATTCCGGTGGTTGAACAAATCCGGTTTGGTGGTGGGCGGCGAAGAAGCCTGGAAACCACTGACCATTGGCACCGACCAATCAGGGGTGCTGACCGGTATTGCCCCCCACCCTTCCGTCAGCGATTTCAAATTTGAACTTTCATCAGATTAATTCATAGGAACGATTATGAAAAACTTTTTTCCCCGTCAAGTCTTTGGGGCTGTTCTCTGCGGTAGCTTTCTGTTGCTTCAGGCATGTTCGACCAGTCCCACCATTCGTTATGGCGATTCCAAAGCGGTTGAAACTGTCACCACGGAATTTGGTTCTTCGGATTTACAGCAAATCGCCGAAGCGATGGCACGTTCCATGCTGCAGGCTCCTGTCGTCAGCGAGGCTCGTGACAAACCTATCGTGACCGTTTCGGAAGTGAAAAACAAAACGACCGAGTATATCGATACCAAAGTCATCACGGACAAAATCCGGACGCAGCTGACCAAGAGTGGTCGCGTGCGTTTCGCTGTCAACATCAACGAAATGCAAACCCAGGTGGATGAGCTGAAACGTCAAAATCAAACCGGACTTTATGCCGCCCAGACCCGTAGCAAAATCGGCAGCATGCATGCTGCCAAATATCGCGTTGAAGGTTCCATCAGCTCCATCATCAAGCAAACCAAGGATGTGAAAGATGTCTTCTATATCTTCGATCTACGCTTGATCGATACGGAAACCGGACTCGTTGAGTGGGCGGACGAGAAAGAAATTCGCAAAACAGCGACGCGTTAAACACTTTTCAGAGAACGGAGCACGATATGTTGAGGTCTTCCAGTAGCGATGTTTCTTTCATCCATAAAAAAGTTCTGCAAATATCGTCGGTCATGGGATTCGCCCTGTTGGTGGGACAGGCACAACTCTGTTTTGCGCAGGATGCCCCACCCCCTCTGGCCCCCGCAGTGCCGTCACAGAGCGAGGTGATCTCCCCCGCTCCCGCAACGGTGACGCCGCCGAAGAGCGAGACGCTCTCCTCCCCTACTGCTTCGGTTGTGCCCAAACAACCTAATTCAGTTGCCGTGCTGGATCTGGGCATCCGGCAGGAGCATCAGGATTTTTTCTACGATGAAAAGCACAGCGCCAAATCGTCTCACAAGAAAAAGAAGCGTAGTGGTGTCGACACGCAGGCCGCTGACGATCCCAACCGCACGAGCATGCCAGACGCTTCGGGTGTCAACGCCATTCGTCAGGCGCAAATGGGGGACGGGGATGCGCTCCCTTCCGCAGAGCGCACGCGCGTCGCATCATCCTCAGATGAAGATGCACAATCCGAGTCATCTTATTCGAAACAATTCGGCTACAAGCGTCGGGTTTCGTATAACGAAGTCAAAGGCTTGATGACGGAAATCAGAATGGCACTGAAACAGGCCGGTTACACGGTCATTCAACCCCATGGCCTCTACGCCAAGCAAATGGAGATGGGTGACATGCCTTCCATCAAGGATAGGCTCGCTGCTGGCGATTTCGGCAACGCACAATACGTGCTGATCCCGAATGTAGTGGATGCATCTGTTCGCGAAACCAAGGAAGCCATTCAAAATACCTCGGACTATGCCAGACGGTTTGAAATGAACTTGACCGTAGAGTTCACGATGGTCAATACGGATACCCAAGCCGTTCTTGCCTCGTTTAACGCAACGGGTTCGGGATCGGATATGTATCTCGGCAAGGCGTACGCGACATTTGTACCGGATATGGCCATGGTCAAGCGAAACATGCTGAGCACCTTTGGTGCTGACGCCAAAAAGAAACTCTTGGAGCAGTTGCCCAAACCCGGCGCAGACGGGGTCGTTGAGCCCAAACCTGGTGCCCCCAGCGCGGGCTCTTTTGCAGACGGCGATCCCAAGACGCTCAAGGTCTATCAGCTGAAAGAAAGCGAAAAAGAAGTCAGCAAGGATGGATCTTCTTCTGAAAAGAAAAAGGAAGAAATCCGCATCTACCGCCAATAACCCACCCGCTTGCGGGCAGGATCACCCCTACCCGCAAGCGTTCACCCCTCACGCCAGGCAGAAATCATCCGATTGCCAAACAAATTTCACCGCCCAATCAACCTGAAGATTGTGTTGTAATTTGTTGATTTTTAATGAAAAACTCGATCTTAAAGTTTTTCTTTCACTTCTTTTCCACTTCTAAATCCCGACAGCGACCACTGTTATCGACACACGGGCATCCCATGTGGCAAACGATGCCGGTGAAGTAAATGTATTCAACATGCGCGCACTGGTTGCACTCGGAAAGCTCCGGATTAAGCCCAATTTGGCGCTCAAGGACATATAACAGAGAGGGGGTGGGTTCCATGAAGGAAGCGACTCGACAATTCAACGACTGTACCCATCCATACCGGACGGCTACCCAATTGCGACTCTACCACTTTGGCGGACGGTTTTCCGAGAGGAAGCCATGACCAATCGGAATAAGATTAAAAAACGGGGCAGTTTGAATGCATATATGAACCACACAATCCTCTACCCCATTCTTTATCCAATACTCTTAAGCAATTGCAGAAATGGCGCTGTTACTGGATGCCTGGTCAGAGTCTCCAGACGATAAACCATACGCCTCAACCAACTGCAGCATGATTTTCATGACATTCATTTCTTCGGATGAAGAACTCACCCCGCTATCGCTCTGGTAAGCGATCAATTCTTCCAGGCTCACAGTGCCATCCTGGTTGGTATCAGCCGCTTCATACGACGTGCTGCTATCAGTGGAAGATGCACCAGAAGGCGGTGGAGGAGGCGGCATGGACGATGCCGTGCTGGTGCCATTAACCGATTGATCGTAAGACATGGCCTCGCTGTTAGACACCTTCCCATCTCCATCGGTATCGGCCGTCTCGAAATTATCGATAATACTCTGCATCAAGGCAGTACGCTTGGTATCGGTGTCGCCGATCTCTTCAATCATGCTAGTCAGTTCTTCCTTGGTGAAACCGGTATCCGTTCCGCTAGCGCTGCTGGTGCCATTGATCGATTGATCGAAAGCCATTGCCTCAGTATTGGATACCTTGCCATCTCCATTGGTATCCGCCGCTTCAAAATTGTCCACAATACTTTGCATCAAAGAGGTGCGCTTGGTATCAGTGTCGCCGATCTCTTCGATCATGCTGGTCAGTTCTGCCTGGCTGAAACCGGTTTCGTCCTCGCTCGCGTTAATGAGACGCGACTGGTTAAACTGGTTATTCAATTCATCAGAGAGTTTTTGCAACCCATCCGACAGCTCCGATTCGCTTATCTTGCCATCACTATCCGCATCGAGTTTGCTGAATACCTGATCGACGGATGTGTCATCGGAAGAAAGCTGGGATAAGGCAGTTTGGAGTTCCGATTTATCGATATAGCCTTGATTTTTGGTATCAATCTTGGTGAACAGACTGCTCACCCACGAAGTGCTGCTCACACTACTGATTGCGCTTGACATGCCCGCCTCCCTGAAAAAGATTTTTGAAGCTACAGGATCTCAGGGCTATGTGTCAGGCGTATGTGCACTTTGTATGCAAATTGAAATAGAGTGCGTGGAATGTCAGTGCATGTGTTCACGGGGGAGGTCGATTGCGGCAATCAACCCGCCCTCGGCTGCATTTCTTAGGGTCAGTTTGCCGCCACACTGACTTGCCGCCTCTTTTGCGATGGCTAACCCCAATCCGACTCCACCGGTAGTTTTGTTGCGTGATGTCTCCAAACGAACAAAGGGTTCAAATACAGCGTTCAATTTGTCGGGAGATATGCCCGGACCTTTGTCATGAATTTCGATGACGAGATTATGGGGGGAATCTTTGAGGTGTATTTGTGCGGTTTCCCCGTAACGAATGGCGTTTTCCAGAAGATTGCTGAGACAGCGCCGCAAAGCCAGTGGCAAAGTTGTTAATGCTGCCGCAGTCCCCATAACAGAAACTGTGTGCCCACTTTCATTGGCATCCTCGGCCAGGGATTCCACCAACGCTTGGACATCAAGCAATTGTGGGGACTCCAGTGAAGCGGCTCCACGGAAGTACTCCAGTGTGGCATTTAACATGGTCGACATTTCTTCGATATCGACTAACAGTCTTTCACGCGGCAGTGCCTCTCCGGGACGCTCCATACGAAGCTTCATGCGTGTCAAAGGTGTCCGTAAATCGTGAGAAACCGCGGCCAGAAAGCGGGATCGCTCTTCCATTTGCCCCCGAATCCGTGCCTGCATTTGGTTGAAAACTTTGGCCGCCCGACGGGCCTCAAGTGGCCCCTCTTCTTCAATCATCGCACTGCTCGACGTGGTTCCCAACTGAGCTGCCGCTTTGGCCAGTCGCTGGATGGGACGGGCCAGAATCCTGGCACCGAACCAGGCAGCGATCAAAACAGCCAGAAACTGCATCGCCAGCCCAATCCACAAGCCAGGCGGGACAAAATGCGGTCGGTCGACTTCCGGGTCGTGAATCGGCGGCGGAGGCATACGATCCAGAAAGCCGCGATGCAAATGAGGCGGCGGTGGCGGTCGCCTCCCCGTTTCGCGGTAGATATTTCCTTCTGCTTGGCTTCGGTTTTGAATAGAAACCGCCACAACAACAATGGTTGCCAAATGACTGAGAATAAGCGCCGCGAATACGAGTGAAAACAAACGAAGGAATATCGTATCCTTAAAAAAACGCCTCATCGCCCCCCCTTTAGCGCACTATCTTTGCATCGAAAAGATAGCCCTCTCCCCGGACAGTCTTGAGTAACCGGGGACTTCTGGGGTCCTCTTTCATTTTTTGTCGCAGTCTGGAAACCAGCAAATCGATGCTGCGATCAAAGGCATTCAAATCGCCGCGTGCGGCATCCATCAATTGATCACGGCTTAAAACACGACGGGGGCGCTCGACAAAAGCCCAGAGCAAACGAAATTCCGCATTGGAAAGCGGAACAAGCATTTGTTGAGGGCTGGTCAATTGACGCAGGGTCCGATTAAGCGTCCATCCCTCGAAGACGATCCGGTCATCATGAGAAATGGAAGCCTCCGGACTAGGGCGCTCTGCCTTGCTGCGGCGAAGCACTGAATGAATTCGCGCCACCAATTCCCTGGTATCGAAAGGCTTGATGATATAGTCATCTGCCCCCAATTCCAGCCCCAGCACCCTGTCAGCCGATTCACCCCGCGCGGTCAGCATGATAATGGGGATATCAGATGTTGCGCGCAAATGTCTGCACACAGACAATCCATCTTCACCGGGAAGCATCAAGTCCAGGATGAGAATATCAAATTCCTGCGTCGCCATGGCAGCTCGCATGGCAATCGCGTTTTCGACCCCCGTGGCTTCCAATCCAAAATCATGCAGATAATTGCACAAAAGATCACGAATGTCGTTGTCGTCATCAACGATTAATACCTTGGTATGGGTTTTCATGGTGGTTTTATAGGTCGAAAAATCCGAGTTTCGGCATTATCCGCTCAATGAAAAAGAAAGCAAAACCCGAATGAACACCAGAAACGCCCCTCTGTCCGTCCTTTTGAATAATCTAATGCATCGAGAAAAACAATGGCGGTTTTCTTTTTTATTGCCAGAAGATGGTTCATGGCGTTTGAAAACCGCGTTTTTTCATGGTACTGAAACTTACTTCGCTTGAGAATTATCAAGACACTTGATCTCTACTGGAGAGAACATATCCGTATTAGGAGATAAGAATGTTTTCACTTTCCCCTGGAAAGGCAGATGGATCAACAGCTAATTTTTGGAAAGGATATTGATAAGTTGACTTATTTTCAACTAACCGCATAGCGCCACAAGCGAGCAGGTATCTGAAACAGTTGCCCCCCCTCAAGAACCTCAACTACATAGCGGAGCTGTAAAATGTTAAACAAGATTGCTGAATCCCACTTCAACGCGTTGCGAGCAGCATCGGGCAACTCGGCTCAACCGGAAATCACCAACACGCAAACAACACCATCCACATCAAACAACGCACTAGATATGTTCCTTTCTACCCCCTCGTTCAGCGGCAAGCAGATCGCCATTGAATCCTTGTTGAGGCAAATCACACAAGGAACATCGCCAAACAAAACTGGCACAATCGTTTAATGAGAAAGGGGCCCAGCAGGGCCCCAAGTTTTTCGTAGGCGCTTCGATCACACCGTCTTGCGCGCAAGCACGCCAAGAATAAGGTTACATTCCTAGACATTCAAAGCTATAATTTTTTCCATAGCCTTGTGCAAGGAACCTCAACATGGTCACGGGAAAAATCTCTCGCAAGCTGTTCGCTGTACTCATTTTGGCGCTTGTCATAGGCTTTGCGGTTTGGTATTTTTTCTTACGCCCATCCAATAATCTCCCCGGCATCACTTACGGCAATGGCCGTCTTGAAGCAACGGAATCGGATATTGCGACCAAAGTTGCTGGACGTCTCGCCGAAGTACTTGTGCGCGAAGGCGACAATCTGACAGCAGGCCAAATCGCCGCCAAGCTAGATGCCGAGGATCTTGCGGCGCAATTGCGCGCTGCCGAATCGGCGGTGATGCAGGCGCGCGACAACCTGGTCAGCGCCATCAGTCAGCAAAAGCTCGCCAAAGTTACGCTGGATCGTACGCGCGAATTGATCAAAAAAGGGTTCATCAGCGGTGACAAGCTCGATCGCGACCTCAGCGCCCTCCAGACGGCCAATGCGGTGCTGGCCGCCGCACGCAACAAAATTCATCAAACAGAAGCCCAAGCCGAGGCGCTGCGTGTGAACGTCAAGGACACCAGTCTGCGCGCGCCTATCGCGGGACGCGTGCTGTATCGCCTAGCTGAACCCGGCGAAGTGCTGGCGGCGGGCGGCAAGGTTTTCACGCTGCTGGATCTGACGGATGTCTACATGTCGATTTATCTTCCCACGGAAGAAGCGGGGAAAGTCACGCTGAATAGTCCAGCCAAAATCGTGCTCGACGCGCTCCCCAACAAACCCATTCCGGCTAAAGTGGTGTTTGTCGCATCCCGCTCCCAGTTCACGCCCAAAGAAGTCGAAACCCGCAACGAACGGGAAAAACTGATGTTCCGTGTCAAGGTAAAGGTGGATCTCGATTGGCTCAGGCAAAACGCCGACATGGCCAAACCCGGCATGCCCGGCATCGCTTACGTGCAAATCGCTCCTGACGCCGTCTGGCCCGCCACCCTGCCGTCGAGGTAAGTGCCATGCACGCCGAACCTGTTGCCCGCCTGCAGGATGTCAGCCTGCAATATGGCCAGGTGGCAGCGCTGGATAGCATCACACTGGATTTACCCTCCGGCTGCATGGTCGCGCTGATCGGGCCGGATGGGGTCGGCAAATCTTCCCTGCTTTCGCTTGTCGCTGGCGCGCGCAAGATTCAAACTGGACGCGTCGAAGTGCTGGGCGACAACATTGGCAATCGCAGCCTGCGCGCACATCTTCAGCCGCGCATCGCCTACATGCCGCAAGGTCTGGGCAAAAATCTCTACCCGACGCTCTCCGTTTTTGAGAACCTTGATTTTTTCGGACGCCTGTTTGGTCAGGATCGCGCCGAACGCAAGCGTCGGATTGATCAACTCACGACAGCCACCGGACTCGCGCCTTTTCAGGATCGCCCCGCCGCCAAACTCTCTGGCGGGATGAAACAAAAGCTCGGGCTGTGTTGCGCGCTGATTCACGATCCGGATTTGCTGATCCTGGATGAACCCACCACCGGCGTCGATCCCCTGTCGCGACGCCAGTTCTGGGAATTGATCGACGTGATTCGCGCCCATCGCAAAGGCATGAGCGTCCTCGTTTCCACAGCTTACATGGAAGAAGCGGAACGCTTCGACTGGTTGGTTGCGATGAATGCCGGAAAAGTCATCGGTACCGGCACACCCACTGATCTCAAAACGCAATCTGGCGCGACCACGCTGGAAGAGGCCTTTATTCGACTGCTACCGGAATCGGCACGCAAGGAGCATCACGAGTTGAATATCCCCCCGCGCACCACTGGCGATCACGACTGGGCCATTGAGGCGGAAAATCTCACCCAGCGATTCGGCGATTTCACCGCAGTAGATAAGGTCAGCTTCCAGATCGCCCGCGGCGAAATTTTCGGCTTTCTCGGCTCCAACGGTTGCGGCAAGACCACGACGATGAAAATGCTCACCGGTCTTCTGCCACCCACAGAAGGATTTTCCCGCCTGTTTGGACACACCGTCGACGCGAATAACATCAACACCCGCAAGCAGGTCGGCTACATGTCGCAATCCTTCTCGTTGTACGGCGAACTCACCACCGCACAAAATCTCGATCTCCATGCGCGGCTCTTTCACTTGCTACCGGAAAAAAAGCAGGAACGCATCGCCACGCTCTCCGAGCGATTTGGTTTGCGTCCTTACGCCGACATGCCGGCTGCCGACCTCCCGCTTGGTATTCGTCAACGCCTCTCGCTAGCCGTTGCAGTGGTGCATGAACCCAAACTGCTGATTCTCGACGAGCCGACGTCCGGCGTTGATCCGGTCGCGCGCGATCAGTTTTGGGAGTTGCTCGTGGAATTGTCGCGCGAACAAGGCGTCACCATTTTCATTTCGACGCACTTCATGAATGAAGCCGAGCGCTGCGACCGGATTTCGCTCATGCATGCCGGCGTGGTGCTGGCGAGCGATACCCCGGAAGCCTTGAAAGCGGTCAAGCATGCTGACACCCTGGAAGATGCGTTCATCGCCTTTTTGGAAGACTCGGCAGGCAAAGCAGAACAACCCCGGTTGGAAGCCACGGAAACCTCGAACAAAGAAATGGCCTACAAACCTTTCAGCTTGAGAAGGTTGCTCGCGTATGCTTACCGCGAAACCCTGGAATTGCGACGCGATCCGATCCGGCTCGCTTTTGCACTGCTCGGATCGGTGGTGTTGATGTTCGTCCTCGGTTTTGGCATTTCGATGGATGTACAGGATTTGCGCTTTGCTGTGTTCGATCAGGATCAATCGCCGGAATCGCGCGCCTATATTCAAAACATCGCCGGGTCGCGCTATTTCCTTCAGCAAGCCCCGATTCGTTCTTCCGCCGAGCTGGAAGCGCGCATGCATTCCGGGGAATTGACGGTTGCGCTGGAAATTCCGCCGAATTTTGGACGCGATCTGCATCAGGGACGCTATCCGGAAATTGCGGCCTGGGTCGATGGCGCCATGCCTTTTCGCGGCGAAACCACGCTGGGCTACGTACGAGGCATCCACGTACAATATCTTTCGGACTTGATTACCGAAGCCACCGGCAGTCGACCGTATTTGCAACCGACGGATATCGCCTTGCGCTACCGGTACAACCAGGACTTTCGAAGTGTTTACGCCATGGTGCCAGCAGTGATTCCGCTGCTGCTGGTGTTCATCCCCGCCATTTTGATGGCACTCGGCGTGGTTCGCGAAAAAGAATTGGGCTCGATCACGAACCTGTACGTAACACCCGTCACGCGGCTGGAATTTTTGCTGGGCAAACAATTGCCCTACATCGCCGTTTCAATGATCAGCTTCGTTTTTTTGGTGGTGGAATCCGTGTGGATGTTCGGCGTGCCCATCAAAGGCAGTTTGATCACCTTAACCGCCGGTGCGCTGCTGTATGTCACGGCTACGACCGGTATCGGCTTGCTGATATCGACGTTCACCCGCACGCAAATTGCCGCCTTGTTTGGTACGGCCATTTTGACGATGCTACCGGCCATTCAGTTTTCCGGATTGTCGACGCCCACCACTTCACTACAAGGCATGGCGTACTGGATTGGTCAGGGATTTCCGGCAACCTATTACTTGATCATTTGTCGCGGCACGTTCACTAAAGCGCTTGGGTTTACGGATTTGTTGCCTCCATTTTTCGCCCTGATTCTTTTCATTCCGATCCTGACCCTCATTTCGTTGCTGCTGTTGCCCAAACAGGAAAAATAATGAAACGATGAAAACCACGCTCTCCAACATTTTTCGTCTCGGCGTCAAGGAATTGCGCAGCTTGTGGGCTGACAAGGTCTTGCTGATTCTAATTTGCTGGGCTTTTACCGGCGCGATTTATGCGGCCGCCATGGGCGTATCACAGGAATTGCGGAACTCGCCGGTAGCGGTCGTCGATGAAGATCAATCGCCGCTATCGCAACGATTGATCAACGCCTTGACGCCTCCCTATTTCAAGACTCCGGAACGCGTCACCGTCGATAAAATGGACAAGGATCTGGATCACGGCTATTACTCGTTCGGCATCGTCATCCCCGTCAACTTCCAGCGCGATCTGGAAGCCGGACGTCGTCCGACGATTCAAGTGAACATCGATGCCACCGTGATGAGCCAATCCTTCATCGGTGCAAGCTACATCCAAAATATTTTTACAGCAGAACTCAACGAATATCTGAGCAAAAAACGGGAGACGACGGAACTACCCATCCGGCTTGCCACCCGCGTCCGCTACAACCCCAACCTGACCGGCTTCTGGTTTGGTGGCGTGATGGAAGTCATTGGCAACATCACGATGCTGACCATCATTCTGGTGGGGGCAGCCTTCATCCGAGAGCGCGAGCATGGCACGCTCGAACACCTGCTGGTGATGCCGCTGACCCCGTTCGAAATCATGATGGCAAAAATCTGGGCCAATGGCGTCGTCGTTCTGCTGGGAGCCAGCGTCGGCATCGTCTTGATTGTCCGTACGGTTTTGCAGGTGCCCATTGCTGGATCGGTACCCCTGTTTTTATGCGGCGCGGCGCTGTACCTGTTCTCCGCCGCGTCGATCGGCATCTTTCTGGGCACCATCGCCCGATCCATGCCGCAGCTTGGCTTGCTGATCATTCTGACGATCATTCCATTGCAATTGCTGTCCGGCGGCGTCACGCCCCGCGAAAGCATGCCAGAGTTCGTTCAATGGGTCATGTATGCGGCACCCACCACCTATTTTGTGAAACTCGCACAGGGTATTCTGTATCGCGGTGCGGGGTTCAGCATTGTCTGGCCCAACTTCGTTGCCATCACTGGGATCGGCGGCGCCTTTTTCCTGGCAGCCTTGGCGCGTTTCCGTCGATCGGTGACGCAAACGCAGATTTAAACCAAATGTTGACCTTGCTTAATCAGCCCACAGCCTGTGTGCGATGAAAATGCTGATCGTCTGCAAACCGAGCATCGAGGCGACGCACCCGGTCCAGCCGGTAGCCGACCAGAGATAGCCCGGCACAGAAGAACCAACAAATCCACCGAGGTAGTAGAAAGTCACATACAAACCCGCAGCAGAAGAACGCGCCTCGTGCGCCGCCTTGCCAACATGACCTGATGAGGCCGACTGACAGGCAAACACCCCCGTCGAGTGAATCGCTAATCCGGCAATCACCGCCGGCAGCCACTGAATGAACGTCAGCAACAAACCGCAAGCCGATGTCGCCACCGCCAGCATCAACATTCGCCGAAAACCGATCCGGTCGAGCAATCTCCCCGCCAGTGGCGTGACGACGGTTCCAATCAAATAAACCGCAAATATCGACGCCAACCCCGCCGTGCCCAGCAAAAAGGGTTCATCGGCGAGATAAAAATTCACGTAGGTGAACGCGCCCACCAGACTAAACAACACATTAAAGCCGACGGCAAACGTCGCCAAAAGTTGCGGATTGCGGAAATGCCCGCGCATCGAACGCAGCGCCACCCCCACATTTCGTTGGCTGACAAACTTCGTTGCACGCGGCAACAACCACCAAGCGATCACGACCACCACCAGTGAAAACGCGCCCAGCATCACGAATGCCGTTCGCCATCCCCATGCATTCGCCACCCAGCCTGCGGTGAAGCGTCCGACAAATCCCCCCAGCACGGTACCAGATACATAAGTTGCCATCGTCGCGCCCACCGTTCCCAGAGGACATTCTTCGCTGATGAATGCGATCGTCGTTGAAATGATGGCAGGAATGAACAGCCCCTGGAAAAATCGCCAGACAATGATTTGATTCAGATTCTCCGCTGTTGCAACCAATGCCGTCGGCACCGTCAGGCACAGCAGTGCCACAACGATGACGCGCTTGCGCCCCAAGGCATCGGCCATCATGCCCGCCAGTGGCGCCATCAAGGCGACCGCCAGCACCGGCGCACTCACCGTCAGGCTCGCCTGCAATTCGGTGGCTTGATAAAGCTGTCGAAACAAGGGCAAAAGCGGCTGGGTGCAATAGAGCGAAAGGAAAGCGCCAAAACCGGTGGCAAACAAGGCGATATGAATGCCCAGCCTGTCGTGCTTAACCGTGGGGTTGCCCTTATGCGATGTAGCAATAGAGGGTTCTGTGTTCGGCATACGTTTCTATCTCGATGCGCTGCAGCGCGCAGAAGATATCTTCAACTGAATTAACCTTTCATTCACCAAGGAGACAGTATAAACCTCTTGGCAATGCTGCTTATGCATACCTGTCGATTAAAACCGCCAGCGCCATCATGACCAACGGGATTTTCGTTTTCATGCGCATGCAACCGATCATCAGGGCACTCTCGGACAGAATCAGCCAACGCAATAAATGCTGTTGTTTGCTAGCTTGGTTGCCCACAAACGCAAAACGCAGCTCGCTGGAGCTGCGTTTTTTCAGATTTTCCGTTGTCAGGATTCCGTCAGATCCAACCGATCAAAAACTTCAACCACGCTCGGATTGGAAAGCAATTGCGCTTCATCTTTTGAAATCTTGACCCACCATTCACCGGTAACCGGGTCACGGAATTCTTCGCCGATTCGTACGTACTGAAAATTCTGCATGCTCAAACCTTTCAACAAGTGAGTTGTCGTTATTTTACTGCAGCTAGGGAAGAATCTTTTTTCTTCGCCAACAGCCTACCCCAAAATAACTAACCAAGAATTACAGCGCGTTAAATTAAAGTCTTTTTTTGTAAAGTAACAACTGCAGAAAGGGATCCATCTTGACTTATATGTCGAAAGGTTTAAACATATCGACATGAGATCCGAATACGCGCGACGCATCCCCAAAAGCTGGAAAAATATTTCCAAAGTGTTCACCGCCATGGGCGACGAGCACCGGCAACGCATTCTGCTGCTGTTTGAACCGGGCGAACGACTGAACGTCAGTCAAATCGCCGAAACCTCAACACTGTCACGCACCACCGTTTCACATCATCTGAAAATCCTGCGCGAATCCGGCATCCTCGATAACTGCAAGGAAGGTAAGGAAGTGTTTTACTGGATTGAAAAAACGCATTTGCGTGATGCCCTGACGGCTGTGCTGACCTATCTTGAGGAAGAGGCCTGAGTCATGTCGAGCCAGTTCGCCCTCTTGACTGAACGTCGCTTTGTGCCGTTATTTATCACGCAATTTCTTGGCGCACTGAATGACAATGTGCTGAAAAATGCGATGGTGATTCTCATCGCCTATCAAGGAGTCCACCTGTCTTCGGCATCACCTGGCCTGATGGTAAACATTTGCGCAGGAATTTTTATCCTGCCTTTCTTTTTGTTTTCCGCAACGTCGGGGCAACTCGCCGACAAATACGAAAAGTCCCAACTCATCCGACTGGTGAAAGTCATGGAAGTCGGCATTGTGGTGATTGCGACCGTCGGTTTTACCTTACCCAGCCTGTCCTGGCTGCTGACGGCGCTCTTCCTGATGGGGCTGCATTCCACGCTATTCGGCCCCATCAAATATTCCATTCTCCCGCAGCATTTGCGCGAAGATGAAATGATCGGCGGGAATGGCTTAATCGAATCGGGGACTTTTCTCGCTATTTTGCTGGGCACCATTCTGGGGGGCATGCTGATTGCCAGCGGTCCCAGCGGCGCACAATGGGCCACTGGCGTGTGCCTGATCATTGCCATTGCAGGCTATGTCGCTAGCCGTTCCATTCCACTGGCGGCCGCGCCGGATCCTGGCATGCGAATCAACTGGAACCCGTTGACCGAGACCTGGCGTAATCTCATCGCGCTCAAACAAAACCGCGCCGTGTTGCTTTCCATCTTGGGCATTTCCTGGTTCTGGTTTTATGGTGCGATTTTCCTCTCCCAGTTTCCAGCGTATGCCAAAGACTCGCTTGGTGGCAGTGAAGGGGTCGTAACGCTGCTGCTGGCCATTTTCTCCATCGGCATCGGGATCGGCTCGCTGCTGTGCGAAAAACTCTCCCGTCACAAAATCGAACCCGGACTGGTGCCATTGGGATCGATCGGATTGACCGTATTCGCCATCGATTTGTGGCTGTGCAGTCCATCAACAGGCGCGATGGGAATGAGCGTGAGCGAATTGCTTTCTCGCGCCGGTAGCCTTCGTATTGTGTTCGATCTGGTGATGATTGGCGTATTCGGCGGATTTTATTGCGTGCCCTTGTATGCGCTGATGCAAACACGTTCGGAAGCATCGCATCGTTCGCGCATCATCGCCTCCAACAACATCATGAATGCGGCCTTCATGGTTGTGGCCGCGCTGTTAGCCATCGCCCTCCTGTCATGGGGCACGACCGTTCCGCAGATATTCCTGATCACCGCCGTGATCAATGCTGGCGTTGCGATCTACATTTACAGCGTCGTACCAGAATTTATCAATCGTTTCGTTTCCTGGATTTTCCGGAAGTAATCGTTATGTTCAGAAGTATGCTCAAACAAGCTGTTCGGCCCGTCTTGCGCCCCATCCTGTATGTGCTATGCAAGCTGTTGTTTCGCGTCGAAGTCAAGAGCGCCAACCCCGACTTCAATGCGAAGCGCCTGATCATTGTGGCCAATCACGAGTCGTTTATCGACGGCTTGCTCTTGGGCTTGTTCTTGCCGATCAATCCGATTTTCGTCGTCAATACGCATGTGTCGCGCGTTTCGGTGTTCCGGTTCATCCTTTCCATGGTGGATTACGTGACAGTGGATCCCACCAACCCGATCGCAACTCGCCAAATCATGCAACTGGTGGAGTCGGGACGTCCGGTGGTGATCTTCCCCGAGGGACGCATTACGCTGACGGGCAGTTTGATGAAAGTGTATGAAGGCACAGCTTTCGTTGCCGGAAAGACCGGCGCCACCATCATTCCGGTTCGTCTGGACGGTCCGCAACGCACTTTTTTCTCGCGTATGCGTGGCACATCGGCGCGCGGCCTTTTCCCCAAAATGCGCATCACGATCCTGCCCGCAACGCACCTTGCCATGGCGGATATTCCGCAAGCCAAGGATCGTCGCCATTACATGGCCGAAGCTATGCGCCGTCTCATGCAGGAAATGCTGTTCACGACGCGAGCGTCCGGCACGATTTATGAAGGCTTGCTCAATGCCATTCACATTCATGGCCGAAACAAGCGCGTGGTTGAAGACATCCGACAAATCGAATACACCTACGGCGACTTCCTCAAAATGGTGTTGATGCTCGGTCGTTTGTGCAGCCGACTCGATGAGCCAAGCGCACGCATTGGTTTGCTATTACCCAATCTCGCGCCAACCTTGGCCCTGATCGTCGGCCTCTCCGCGTTCCGTCGTGTTCCCGCCATGCTGAATTTCACCGCTGGCACCGAAGGCATGCAAAGCGCTTGTGTGGCCGCCGGTGTTAAAACTATTATCACGTCTCGATCTTTCCTTGAACAAGGTGGCCTGATCGACAAAGTGAACGATCTTAAAGACTTGCGTATCGTCTATCTGGAAGATATACGCGAGCAAGTGACACTGCGCGACAAGCTCTGGTGGATAGGTTTTGCTCGGTGGTTCCCCCTGGATGCGCCAAACGCGCTTTACGAGCCGGAAGACACCGCTGTTGTCCTCTTCACATCTGGTTCGGAAGGCAAACCGAAAGGCGTCGCCTTGTCGCATCGCGCGATTTTGTCGAACATCGCGCAAGCGCGCGCCGTCATCGACATCATGACGGAAGATAAGTTCCTGAATTCGCTCCCCTTGTTCCACTCGTTTGGTTTGACGGCGGGGGCATTACTGCCGCTGCTGACGGGCTGCAGCCTCTTCCTGTATCCGACGCCGCTCCACTACCGCGTGATTCCCGAACTAGCTTACGATCGCGCCTGCTCGGTCATGTTCGGTACCAACACCTTCCTGGATCACTACGGCAAATTTGCCCATCCCTACGATTTCTATCGCTTGCGTTATGTCATCGCGGGTGCAGAGCGACTCACGCAAGAAGTGCGCGATACGTGGTTCGAGAAATTCGGCATTCGCATCTTTGAAGGTTATGGCGCCACTGAAACCGCACCCGTCCTTGCAGTCAATACGCCCATGGCGTATCGCACCGGTACGGTCGGTCAATTGCTGCCGGGCGTGCGCCATCGCGTTGTGCCGGTCGAAGGTATCGACCGGGGTGGCATTTTGCACGTCAGCGGCCCGAACGTCATGAGCGGCTATTATCGCTTTGAAAATCCCGGTGTACTGGAACCGCCGGAATCGTCGATTGGCCCAGGCTGGTACGACACCGGTGACGTGGTGGAAATGGATGAAGAAGGTTTTATTCGAATCAAGGGACGCGTCAAGCGCTTTGCCAAGATTGCTGGCGAAATGATTTCGCTGGAAGTCGTGGAAAACATGGCACGGACAACCAGCCCGGAAAAACACCACGCAGCCATCAACTTGCCGGATCCGCAACGCGGCGAATCGATCGCCTTGTATACCACGGACCCGACTCTCACGCGCGAGCAATTGCGTGAAACCGCCAAGGCACGAGGCATTCCCGAACTGGCGATTCCACGCAAGATCGTCTTCCTGCCCGAAATGCCATTGTTAGGTTCGGGGAAAACGGACTACGTGGCACTCAATGAAATGGCCGAGCGGGAATAAAAATCACGGTGCATGGCAATAAACCAGCGTTTTGCGCGTTCGCAACATCATCACTGATGATACAATTCCACCCCTGCCTGGATGGTGGAATTGGTAGACACCCGGGACTTAAAATCCCGTGCCAGTAATGGCGTACCGGTTCGATTCCGGTTCCAGGCACCACCCGGTAATTGCTACAAAAAAAAGCCACCTTACGGTGGCTTTTTTCTTGGATTTTTTAAACCTTCACAGACCCAGCGCCGCGACGCCAGCCTTGGCAATTTGCGCATCTTCGATGGATTTCACGCCAGACACCCCGACTGCGCCAATGCAATAACCGTTGGCCATGATGGGTACACCGCCTTCAAGCATGCCTTCCAGTTCCGGAGCGCTCAGGAAGGAGGAACGGCCGCTGTTAATCATATCTTCGTAAATCTTGGATTCACGGCACCCTAACGCAGCAGTACGCGCTTTGCTGGGGGCAATATAGGATGAAATCGGGGGTACGCCATCCATGCGTTGCAGCCATAACGGGTGGCCACCGTCATCAACAATCGAAATGACAACTGCCCATTTATTTTTTCTGGCTTCGGCTTCTGCTCCAGCCGCAATTTTCTGTACATCTTCGAGCGTCAGTACTGGCTTGGTTTGCATACGTTTCCTCGTGCTTGGTTTTTATGAATAATTAACGCATTAGGTTACCACGAAAGCACTAAATTTTTCTTCACTCCATGCGTCATGGTTGCAAAAAAGCAATTGACCGATTTCGCCTTAGTCACGCATTTTCAGGGGAAATATTTTTCCATGCAAAAACCACTTTTCGAGTGTCCTCTTGCATAATGTCACGATGTTCACCATCCATTTTTCCAACCGGTTCCAGGACTTGCGCGATCATCTGCTGAAGGCAGCAGCGAAGCAGACCGCTTCGCCGTTTACGCCAGCGGAAATCGTGATCCCCAGCGCAGCGGTTCAGCGCAGACTGGAATTGTCGATGGCTGAACACTCTGGCGTGTGCGCCAACGTCCATTTTTCCTACCTCGGCCAATGGGTCTGGCAACAGATGGGAAAGATCTGGACGGTTCCGGAAGTGTCCCCCTTTGCGCAGGAAACGCTGAAATGGCGCATCCTCAGGATTCTGGAAAACCCGGCGTTTGTCGTCCTGCATGCGCGATTGCGCACCTGGCTGGCCAATGCCGATGCCGTCATGCGTTACGAACTGGCGGGGCAAGCTGCTTCGATCTTCGATCAAACCATGACGTACCGCCCCAATCTCATCGACGCCTGGTCGTCGAATAAACTCATTTGCATTCCTGGCGGCACGCGCATCACCGGACAGGACCAGCAATGGCAAGCAGAATTGTGGCGGCGCATCCTGCACGAAACGGGCAGCGACCGTCATCTTTCCGCCATGGTAAAAAAACTCGATGCACTTGATGACAAGGCCATCGCGACCTTGCGCCGGAGTGGCACGACACATATTTTTTGTCCCACTACCATTCCTCCGCTGACGATTGAAATCCTCAACCGCTTTTCGCAATGGATGGATTTGCATCTCTATGTGCTCAATCCTTGTCAGGAATACTGGTTCGACATCGTCGATCGCAAACGCCTGAGTTATCTGGCCAGCAGCGGGAAAGCCGATCACCACGAAACCGGCAATCACCTGCTCGCATCGTGGGGCAAACAAACGCAGGCGATGATTGACCTGCTGTTCGACAATACCGCACTGACTTGCACCGAGGCGCATGCTTTCCTCTCGCATGCGGAAAACGGCAACACCTCCCTGCTCGCCCAAATTCAGGATGCGATTCTCGAACTGCGGGACTTGCCCACCTCTAGCGTGGCGCTGGCAGAAAATGACCGAAGCCTTGAAGTACACGTTTGCCATTCGCTCACACGCGAACTGGAAGTCTTGCAGGATCAATTGCTTGCACTCTTCGCAAGCGACAACCCGCCGTCTGCGGAAGATGTGCTCGTTGTCACCCCGAACCTGAAAGACGCTGCGCCCTTGATCGATGCCGTTTTCGGCACCACCTCGCCATCGCGCCACATTCCCTACACGCTCACCGGCCTGGGCAATAGTCGCATCAATCCGGTGGCCACCGCCTTGCTCGATCTGCTCTCTCTCTCGGCCTCGCGCTTCACGGCCAGCGCCGTATTCAAATTATTGCAGCAGCCGGTTGTGGCCCATCGATTCGAATTCAACGAAGCCCATCTGAACCTGATTCATCGCTGGATGACAGAATCCGGCATGCGCTGGGGACTGGATGCCGAACACCGTCATGCCTTGCAAATGCACTCGGATGATCGCTACACGTTCAGCGACGGCTTGCATCGCCTCTTTCTCGGCTATGCACTTCCCGCAAAAACAGGGACGCCTTTTGGAACGCGCTTGCCCGCTGGCGATATCGAAGGCAGCGATGCCGCCATCCTTGGCCGCTTTGATCATCTCATCACAACCTTGCATCTCATGCAGCGCACGCTCGGCTCTGCCAAAACACCCAACGACTGGCAGACGACGCTCTTCGCTCTGCTGGATACCTTTACCGCCCCCATCGGCAACCAGATCGACGAGATGCGCGAAGTTCGCACGCGCATCCGCGAATTGTGCGACAGCATCCAGCGCGGCGCACCGGACTATCCCGTCGCACGTGACGTCATCCAGCGCGCGCTCACGGAAACCTTCGATGATCCGGCGCGTGGCGGCGTGCCTACCGGAACCGTGACTTTCACGTCCATGACCAGTTTACGCACGCTGCCGTACAAGGTGATTTGCGTAATCGGCATGAACGATGGCGCTTTCCCCGCTACCCAGCACGCACCCGAATTCGATCTGATTGCCCAATCACCGCAACGCGGCGATCGGCAACGCCGACTGGACGAGCGCAATGTGTTTCTCGATCTCTTGCTGGCCGCCCAAGAGCGCTTTTATCTGAGCTACACGGGACGCGACGTGCGTGACAATAGCGCAATGCCGCCTTCCGTACTGATTTCGGATTTGCTGGACTATCTGACACCCGCGCTCAATGCAGATGCAAGAAGACTTCTGGTGATTGAACATCCCCTGCAAGCCTTTTCGATCGACTATTACCGCAAGCACGACGATCAGCGCCTGACCAGCAGCAACCGCGAATATTATGAGGCGCTGCTGCAGCAGATGACGGGCTCAGCCCCTCCCATCATGCCACCTCCTGCCAACGAGACACTGCCCGATGACGACGAGGAAGGATTGCCGGAAAACACGCAGGATGATGAAGACGTTCAAACCTTTGCCACCCATTTCTTCAAACAACCGCTGGCAACGCCCGATGAAACCTGGCGCAACATCACGCTGGATCAATTGCTGCAATTTTTCCGCAATCCGGCGCGTTATCTGCTGCGCCATCGTCTCGGCATCCGTTTCCCGGAAATGCAGGAAGAACTGGCTGATGAAGAACCTTTCCTGCCCGAACGCGACGAGCAACGCTCGATCAGCGATCGGCTGCTGCCGATGATTTTCAGCGGTGCGTCTTCCGAAAGCATTCTGGCCGCAGCCCTGGCCGGAACCGAATACCCGGCTGGCGCATTAGGACAGGCGCTCCTGGAAAAGGAATTGCGCGCGATGGAAAAATTCGCGCAAACCGTTTCAGGAGAAACCGCATCGGATCTTTTGCAAGATTGCTCCGCCCTGTTGACTTTCGACATTGACGGCGAAACATGGATGCTTTCTCACACCTTTAACGATTTGCGGCCCGAAGGCTTGGTTCGCTATCGCTTTGATGAAGTGGGTCCCACGGATTATCTCAACGGCTGGATCACGCACCTCATGCTGAATGCGGCCGCACCTGCGAACGCCCTTGCGCAAACCGTCTGGCATTCCCGCGATGGCAGCTATCGACTGTCACCTGTCCCCGACGCCGCTGCACAGCTTCAATCGCTGATCACGCTTTATCGTCAGGGGCTGTGCGAACCCCTGCATTTTTATCCGCGATCGGCCTGGGAATATTGCCGACACGACGGCAATCTGAACAAGGCGGAAACCCGATGGCACGGCGCGCGCGAGGAAAGTTTCGGCGAAGGGCGCGACCCGGCTTACAGGCAAGCCTTGCGCGGCGTTGACAATCCGCTTGATGCCGCCTTCGAGCACTGCGCCCAAACCGTTTTCGGAAGCATGCGCGATTATCTTTCCGACCCACGACTGAAGGAGGCGTCATGAAGGACGCATCTTCCTTCAATATCTTTGATGCACCGCTGGTTGGCGTCAATCTGATCGAAGCCTCGGCTGGCACCGGCAAGACCTGGAATATTTGTGGGCTGTATCTTCGTTTGCTGCTGGAACGCAAACTCGACGTTCATCAGATTCTGGTCGTCACCTTCACGAATGCAGCGACCGCCGAACTGCGTACCCGCATCCGCGCACGATTGGTCGATGCCTTGCTGCATTTGACTGATCATGCACCAGAAAACAGCGACCCTTTTATCGCCACACTGATCGACACGCTTCTGGCGCGTCGCGGCAATACCCGGGAAGAATTGTGTCAGGGCACAGAAACGGCACTCCTGAACTTTGACGATGCCGCCATTTTTACGATCCACAGTTTTTGCCAGCGCGCGCTCGCCGATACCGCTTTCGCTTCCGGGCAAGCGTTCACGCAGGAGCTCATCCCGGACGACAGCGATATACGCATGGAAATAGTCCACGATTTCTGGCGCAACCAGATCGCCAATGCCTCACTCAGTTCTGAACTCGCAAGCTATCTGATTGAAAAAAACGTTTCGCCCGCCGCTTTCGATGCCTTACTCAAACGTCAGCTTGCCAAGCCGCTGGCGACCTATCAGTGGCCAAAAAACGAAATGACTGACGTCGACGGTCGGTCGCTGAACGCAGCCTATGCGAAGGCCCAGACAGAATGGAAAACGGCTCGCAGCGAAATCCTCAAATTGCTCAATCAATCTTTGGGAATTTTAAACAACAACAGTTACAAGGAAAAAACCATTCAGACAGCAGCAGCAGGTTACGATTTTCTGCTTGAAGCCAATAATCCGCTAGCAGGCCATACGGATAATTTGAAACTGGATTTACTGCGTTCCAGTATCGTCACGAAACGCACCAAAGGGAAAAATCAACCGCCGCAACACCCGTTTTTCGATACGGCGGAAAACCTGGCGATCGAACGCGAGAAGCTCGAAGCCCAGCTTGAAAACGCGCGCCTCGCCATAATTCGACAGCTTCTCGAATCCGCACCCGAAACCATCCGTCACAGAAAACGGGAACGGCGATTGCTGGCATACGATGATCTCCTGTTCAACCTGCACGATGCGCTCAAGAGTGAGCAATACCCGTGGCTGGTGGAATTGCTGCGTCAGCGTTTCCCGGCTGCGCTGGTCGATGAATTCCAGGATACCGATCCGCTGCAATATGAAATCTTCGAAACCCTGTACAACGGTCAGGACAATACCTTGTACATGGTCGGCGATCCTAAGCAGGCGATCTACCGCTTTCGCAATGCCGATCTGCATTCCTATCTGCGCGCAAAACAGCATGCCAGAAACAGCTTCACCATCGGCAACAACCAGCGTTCGACCGACGCCCTCATTCATGCGGTGAACCAGCTGTTTCTGGCCAACCCGCAAGCTTTCATCCTGCCCAACCTGCCGTTTCAGCACCGGCGGGCATCGGCAAAAGCGTCCTGCCGTTTTTGCCGATCATACATCGTCCAGAAACTGGCTCCCCGCTTTGCCTGTGGCAATTGCCGAAACCGGAAGAAGGCGCACCTCAGTCGCCATGACGCGATGGTGCGTGCCACCCAGGCCACAGCCAACGAAATCGCCCGTCTGCTTTCGGGCCGCGCGACAAGATGCCATCCTGATTGACGGACAGGCACTGCAAGCCAGCCAGATTGCGGTGCTGGTGCGCAGTCACCGGCAAGGCAGCGCGATCAAGCAGGCACTGGCCGCGCTGAACGTGGGCAGTGTCGAACTTTCGACAGTGAGCGTCTTCGCATCTGCCGACGCCGAAGCACTCGAACGCGTTCTTTGCGCCATCTGGACGCCCGCACGACTTCCCTTATTGCGCGCGGCACTGTCCACCGAATTGATCGGTTCGGATGCCCAGACTATTGCCGCATTACCGGACGATGCGAGGGCACTGATGCATGCCGTTGAGCGTTTTGCAGACTATCGCACGGTCTGGCTTGACCATGGCGTCGGCGCGATGATCCGGCAACTTATCCGGCAGGAAGATATTGCCGCGCGCATGCTTGCCAGACCGGATGGCGAGCGCCGCATGACCAACCTGCTGCATCTGGCGGAATTGCTGCATCAAGCCAGCGAAATGCACACGTTGCCCGATTCCCTGCTACGCTGGCTGCAAACACGACGGGTTGAAAGGAACAACGAAGAAGCCGCGCAACTGCGTCTGGAGTCGGATCGCAACCTCGTGCAGATTTTGACCATGCACAAATCCAAAGGTCTGGAATTTCCCGTCGTCTTTTGTCCGTTTTTGTGGGATGGACACCGGCAACGCGCCTCCGGAATTGAGGGTCGCGAATATCATGCGGACGACGGCAGCACGGTCATCAACTTCTGCCCCGAATCCAGAACTGACTCTGACATTGACGACGCAATCCGCACGGAAAGCGACGCGGAAGACTTGCGCCTGATTTACGTGGCCCTGACACGCGCGATTTATCGTTCTTATGTGGTCACCGGATGCTACCTCTCACGAAACATCACCAATCAGAGCCAGACCAGTTTGCTGAATTGGCTCGCAGCCGGTCGGGAATTGCGGCACGACGAATGGCGAAAAGGCGCCCGAAAAAGCTGTCTGGCGACCGACATCGAGAAAGCCTGGGCATCGCTGGCCCATAGCGGCCAAGGCAACATGGCGCTGTTACCCCTGCCCACCGACAGGATCGCGCCGCTTCCCGCCGAAACCGTATCGCCGGAATCGCTGACGTGTCAACCCACGCCACCGCGACTGCCTTACGGCTGGCGAATCAGCAGCTTCAGCGGACTGACACGCGGCGCCACGCATGAAAATGCCGCCAGCGATTACGATGCCATTCTGCCCGATGCGCGCGATGCGGTGAACGAAACGACTGGAGAAAGCCCGATTGAAACGACTGCTTCCGTTTCGGCGAACGACATCATGCATTTCCCGAAAGGGACCAACGCCGGCTTGTGCATACACAAGGCTTTCGAGTTGTGCGACTTTGCCGATTCAAGCACATGGCAGAACGCCATCGAGAAGGCGATTGCAGCCTATCCGCAAGAGCACGAGCAACAGGATACCGATGGGAATACCAACGCGCTGGCCGCCATGTTGCAACAGATGATGCAGGATGTCCTGCACACGACGTTGCCCGATGACATCGTGCTGAAGAACATCCCTTCCGGCAAACGCCTGAACGAACTGGGTTTCTATTTGCCGGCTTCGCGCTTCAGCACCGACAGCCTGCACGCCACCCTCAAAACACACGGCTATCCGGTCCCGTCCCTGTCCTTCACCGACATGGCGTGTTACCTCAAAGGTTTCATCGATCTGGTTTTCGAACACAACGGGCGCTATTACATCCTGGACTGGAAATCGAATCATCTCGGTCACGATGTTCGGCATTACGATGCTAATAATGTACAGAGTGCGATGCAGGAAAACGCTTATCACCTCCAGTATCTGCTTTACAGCGTGGCACTGAACCGTTATTTGGTCCAGCGCATTCCCGATTACCGGTATGACACGCACTTTGGCGGGGTGCACTACCTTTTTGTGCGCGGCGTGCGGCCTGACTGGAAAAATCCCGACGGCTCGCCAAGCGGCGTTTTCTTTGATCGCCCCTCACCCGAAACGATGGCGGCACTGGATGCGCTGTTCACTTCTTTCCACGCAAAGGTGGCATGATGAACGACCGCCTTCTTCTTTCCGAACAACGTCTGGCGGACGGCTTCGCCGATCATGCCGTCGCCTGGGCGCGTGAAGCGGGTGCGCCGCACACGTCGCTTGCGCTGCTGAAGCAACTGGCGAAAGCCGTTTGCGCCGCCACAGTCGAAGGCCATGTGTGCCTTTATCTGGACAGCTTCATTTCTCCCGAAAAAATTGCTGAAACGCGCAATCATTTACTGTTATCCGGTGTTGTCGGCACACCTGATGATCCCTGCCGCCATGCCTTTGATTCTGGATGATGAAGACCGCTTGTATTTGCATCGTTACTACGACTATGAGTTGCGCCTGGCCCGTCGCTTGATGGCGACGCCGATGCAACGACCGCTTCGCAAGCGCTGGCACTGGCCCCGCGACTGAATACTTTTTGGTTTGCCATCGCAGGAAACACACACAGACTGGCCACGCATCGCTGCCGCACTCGCCATGCATCGCAAGCTGCTCGTCATCAGCGGCGGCCCCGGCACCGGAAAAACCACGACCATCGTCAATCTGCTGGCCTGTCTGCTGGAAGATAATCCGGATCGCGCATCGCCCTCACCGCGCCCACCGGCAAAGCCGCCGCACGCATGCAGGAAACTGTCCGCGCCCGTGCCGTCGCATTTGCCGAGCGCGCCATCCAGTCGCGATTACCGACTGAATCGTTCACCATTCATCGCTTGCTCGGCGTTGCGTCACACGATGGTGATTTTCGACATCATGCTGGCAATCCTTTGCCTGTCGATGCCGTCATCGTCGATGAAGCGTCGATGCTCGACATTGCGCTCGCCACCAAACTTTTCGATGCCATCCCGACGAACGCGCGCATTATCCTGCTCGGCGACAAGGATCAACTTTCTGCGGTGGAAGCCGGTGCGGTTTTCTCGGAACTGAGCGCGGACCCAACGCTGTCCCCCGCCTGCCTTGCGACACTCGCCCAGACAACCGGCATCGCAAGCGAGCGCATGACTTCACCCGCCCCGAGAAAATCCGGCGGGTTGCAAGATAGCGTTGTCTGGTTCACCGAACAATTCCGTTTCGCCAGCGATTCGCCCATCGGACAGCTAGCCACCCATGTCAGTGCAGGCGAAGCAGAAGCTGCCATCGCCCTGCTCAAACAGCCCGGCGATGCCAGCCTGATCTGGCTGGAAGAGCATGGCGCATCGCCGTCGGCTGATGCGCTGGCGCACATTCATGACGGTTACGTTCCCTATCGCGCAGCAGTGCGAGAAAATGCCGAGAACATGGCAGCCATCTTTGACGCCTTCGATCGCTTTCGGGTGCTGTGCGCTGTCAGAAATGGCCCGCGCGGCGTCGATGCCCTCAACCGGCAAATCGATCGGGCCTTCCGGCAGTCGCTCGGCGAAACGCTCAATGCGCAGCGCTACCTGAGCGAACACGCGACGTGGTATCCGGGCCGTCCCATTATCATTCAACGCAACGATTATCTGCTGAAACTTTTTAACGGCGATGTCGGCATCACGCTGGTGGATAGAAGCAACGGCGATGAACGACTGATGGTGTATTTTCCGGATAATAATGAAAATGGTTTTCGCGCCATTGCTCCGTCGCGTCTGCCCGAACACGAAACGGCTTTTGCTGTCACTGTTCACAAATCGCAAGGCTCGGAATTCGATTCGGTGTTGTTGATGATGCCTGAAACGCCCAACCGCGTCACTACACGTGAATTGCTCTACACGGCCATCACGCGTGCGCGTCAGCATGTGACATGCTGCGCCAGCGAAACGGTGTTACGGCACGCAATCGCCTCGCCCACGCAAAGAAATTCGGGATTGTCGGATCGGATCAGGGAAGCCGGCTTGGCATCGTAAAACGCTCACGCATAACAAACGGAGCGTCTCGAAAAAGACTGGTGCGAGGGAGGGGACTCGAACCCCTACACCATTACTGGCGTCAGGACCTAAACCTGGTGCGTCTACCAATTTCGCCACCCTCGCAGGGGAGTGCATTTTACTGGATTTTATTATGTCTGGTACAACTCTGTATCGTGAATATCACGACAAAGTCGCTATTATGCGCGAATATTCACACATCGGGTTGACATCCCAACCAAACCCTGTCGAAATAACAGCAGTTTGTCACCCACGGAGCAACCATGAAACGATTCTGCCTTGCCATTACAACGACCTTGCTGGCATTGACCATTGCCTCACCGGCAAGCGCCCAGTACATCTGGCTCGACAAAAACAATGTCAAAGTCTATTCGGACAAACCGCCTCCGGTGGATGTTCCCAATAGTCGTGTATTGAAAGGGCCGAAAGGTTTCAAAGCGCAAAACATCGAAGCAAAACAAGACAGCACCAACGGCACGGAAGCCGACAAACCAGCGAGTGCCGCCGCTTCTGCGTCCAAACCGCCCATGACAACGGCAGAAAAAAATGCCGACTTCAAAAAGCGCCAACAGGAACAGGCTGAAAAAGAAAAAAAAGGCGAAGCTGAAGAGAAAAACAGGCAAGCTAAAGCGGAGAATTGCGAACGCGCCCGTCAATACCAACGCTCCATCCAGTCAGGACAACGTATTACCCGCACAAATGAAAAAGGCGCGCGGGAACATATGAGTGACGAAGAACGCAACAACGAAGCCCGCAAGGTCGAAGATACGCTCAAAGACTGTAATTAACAGTGCGGCATCACCCTCTTTAATACCGGAAGCGCCGATCATTTCTTGCCAGATGTCGGCGCTGCTGTTTTAGCGGGGTCAAGAATCTGAACGAAGGTTTCGCCCTGTTTGATCATCCCCATTTCATAACGGGCGCGTTCTTCGATCGCGTCCGTTCCCTCTTTCAAATCACGCACTTCGGATTCGAGCTTCGCGTTGCGCGCTTTGAGCCCGTCATTTTTTTTCTGCGTCGCTGAAACCTGCTGATCCAGATCCCAAACGCGTCGCCAGCCGCCCTTGCCGAACCACAGCGGATACTGAATCAGCACCAGCAGAACCGCCAGAACGATGGTGATTAAGCGCATTTTGGATCTATCATAAAAACAGCCACAGGAAACAAACCGTCACCTGTGGCCATAAGCATGTAATTAATAACTACTTCAGGTTGTAAAAGGCACTGCGACCTGGATAGCTGGCGATATCGCCGAGATCTTCTTCGATACGCAGCAACTGGTTGTATTTTGCAATACGATCAGAGCGCGACATTGATCCCGTCTTGATTTGCAATGCATTGAGGCCCACTGCAATGTCGGCAATCGTGGAATCCTCGGTCTCGCCAGAACGATGCGAAATAACAGCGGTATAACCCGCGCGCTTGGCCATTTCGATCGCCGCAAATGTTTCCGTCAACGTACCAATCTGATTAATCTTGATCAGGATGGAATTGGCAATGCCCTTCTGAATCCCTTCACGCAAAATCTTGGTATTGGTTACGAACAAATCATCACCGACAATTTGCACTTTCTTGCCCAAGGCTTGCGTCAGAATCGCCCAGCCCTCCCAATCGCCTTCGGCCATGCCATCCTCAATGGAGATGATCGGATATTTGTTGCACCAGCCTTCCAGCAAGCCGGTCAGTTCCTGTGCAGACAAGGTCAAGCCTTCGCCTTCCAGATGGTATTTGCCATTCTTGAAGAATTCGCTGGCGGCGCAATCCAGACCGAGCGCAATCTGCGTGCCTGGCTCGTAACCGGCCTGTTCGATGGCCTGCATGATCAATTTAATGGCTTCTTCGTGATTGGCCACTGATGGCGCAAAACCGCCTTCATCGCCAACGGAAGTGGTCAAGCCTTTGTCTTGCAGGATTTTCTTCAAGGTCTGAAATACTTCGGAACCGTAACGAATCGCTTCGCGGAAACTCGGCGCGCCAACCGGAATGATCATGAACTCTTGGATGTCGAGGTTGTTATCCGCATGTGCACCGCCGTTGATGACGTTCATCATCGGCACCGGCATCTGCATCGCGCCCGAACCGCCAAAGTAGCGATACAACGGCAATCCGGCTTCTTCCGCGGCGGCTTTCGCCACGGCCATGGACACGGCCAGCATGGCGTTTGCGCCGAGACGACTTTTGTTTTCCGTGCCATCCAGTTCAATCAGGGTGCGATCAAGGAACGCTTGCTCGCTGGCATCCAGCCCCAGAATCGCTTCGGAAATTTCCGTATTGATGTGTTCGCAAGCCTTGAGCACACCTTTGCCGCCGTAACGTTTCTTGTCGCCGTCACGCAATTCAATCGCTTCGCGCGAACCAGTCGATGCACCAGACGGCACGGCAGCACGTCCGATGACGCCCGATTCGAGCAACACATCGCATTCCACCGTGGGGTTGCCGCGCGAATCAATGATTTCACGGCCAATAATATCGACAATAACGCTCATGTCGTTCTCCTGTCTTTTGAATATTTTTTACGCCAGACTGTCTTCGAGATAGCCCGCTTTTTTGACGACGCGATCCAATTCGGCCAGCACCGTCAGCAATTCTTTCATGCGCGCGAGCGGCACCATGTTGGGTCCATCCGACATGGCTTCCGCCGGATTCGGATGTGTTTCCATGAACAGCCCCGCAATGCCCGTCGCGACAGCAGCGCGAGAGAGTACCGGAACAAATTCACGTTGTCCACCAGAAGAAGTGCCTTGACCGCCCGGCAATTGCACGGAATGCGTCGCATCGAACACAACCGGGCTATTCGTCTTGCGCAGGATCGCCAGCGACCGCATGTCGGAGACGAGATTGTTGTACCCGAAGGAAGCGCCGCGTTCGCACACCATGAAGTTATCCGCATTCAACCCAGCTTCCTTCGCTGCTTCACGCGCCTTGGCCACCACATTCATCATGTCGTCCGGCGAGAGAAATTGCCCCTTCTTGATATTGACCGGCTTGCCCGATTTCGCGCACGCCTCAATGAAATCGGTTTGACGGCACAGGAACGCCGGTGTTTGCAACACATCGACGACTGATGCCACCGCCTCAATTTCATCTTCGCTATGCACGTCCGTTAATACCGGCACGCCAATTTGCTTGCGTACATCTTCCAGAATGGACAACCCACGATCCATGCCGGGGCCACGAAAAGATTTCCCGGATGAGCGATTCGCCTTGTCGTAAGACGCCTTGAAAATATACGGCATGCCCAAGGCTGCTGTAATCTCCTTGAGCGTACCCGCGATATCCAGCGCCATCTGATGCGATTCGATCACGCACGGACCGGCAATCAAAAAAATCGGCTTGTCCAACCCAACATCAAAACCACAGAGTTTCATGTATTTTATACCTTCTTCGAAGAGTGCTCTTTCTTGTACAGCATCGCCGCCCTGATAAACGAAATGAAGAGCGGATGACCGTCGCGTGGCGTGGATTTGAATTCCGGATGGTACTGCACCCCGACGTACCAAGGATGCGCATTATCACCCGAGCGTGGCAATTCCATGATCTCGCACAAATTTTCCGACGGTGTACGGGCAGAAACCAGCAACCCGGCCTTTTCGACGCGGTCCAGATAATGATTATTGGCTTCATAGCGGTGGCGATGACGCTCAGTCACAACGTTGCCATAAATCTCAGCGGCCAGCGTATCGGGTTTGACTGCGCAGGTCTGCGCCCCCAAGCGCATCGTGCCGCCCAAATCGGAATTGGCATCGCGACGCTCGACTCTGCCATCGTGGTTTTGCCATTCATTGATCAGTGCCACGACTGGCTGTTCGGTATCCGGATCAAACTCAGTGGAGTTAGCCTTCGTCAAACCGGCCTTGCTGCGCGCGTATTCAATCAATGCGACTTGCATCCCCAGACAAATACCGAGGTAGGGAATTTTGTTTTCCCGTGCGAATTTTGCCGAAGCAATCTTGCCTTCCACGCCGCGCTTGCCGAACCCTCCCGGCACCAGGATGGCATCGAATTTTGCCAGTTCGTCCGTCCCTTTGGATTCAATCTCTTCTGAATCAACATACTCAATGTTCACGCGCGATTGCACATGAATGCCAGCATGCCGCAGCGCTTCGGTCAGCGATTTGTAGGACTCCGTCAAATCAACGTACTTGCCAACCATGCCGATGGTAACTTCCGTTTTCGGGTGTTCAATGGCATAAACGAGCTGACTCCACATGTCGAGATTCGCTGGCGGCGGCGACAAAGCGAGCTTTTCGCACACGATCCGGTCCAGTCCCTGATCGTGCAGCATTTGCGGAATCTTGTAGATGGTATCGACATCCCACACCGAAATCACCGCATCATCCGGCACGTTCGAGAACAAGGAAATCTTGGCGCGCTCGTCATCCGGAATCGGTCGATCGGCGCGGCACAACAACGCATCCGGTGAAATACCGATCTCGCGCAATTTCTGGACGCTATGTTGCGTCGGCTTGGTTTTGAGTTCTCCCGCAGAAGCCAGATACGGCACCAGTGTCAGATGCACAAAGGCTGCAGCATGACGGCCCGCGCGCAAACTCAATTGACGCGCCGCTTCGAGGAATGGCAGCGACTCGATGTCACCCACCGTGCCCCCGATCTCCACCAGCGCGACATCGTAACCTTCTGCGCCACGATAAATGAAATGCTGAATCTCATTCGTGATATGCGGGATCACCTGTACGGTCTTCCCGAGGTATTCGCCCTTGCGTTCCTTGCGAATCACGGATTCGTAAATCTGGCCCGTGGTGAAGTTGTTGACTTTCTTCATCCGCGTAGAGATGAAGCGCTCGTAGTGCCCCAAATCCAGATCGGTTTCTGCGCCGTCATCGGTCACAAAAACTTCGCCGTGCTGAAAAGGACTCATCGTGCCAGGATCGACATTGATGTAGGGGTCGAGCTTGAGGATGGTGACTTTGAGGCCGCGGGATTCCAGAATGGCCGCCAGAGAGGCGGCGGCAATCCCTTTTCCGAGGGAAGACACAACGCCGCCAGTAACGAAAACGAACTTGATCATTGCAGGGGTGCCGAATGGCATGAGCGTGAAATCAGAATTATAACGCAATCGGCAACTTCCCAATGACGGAAAATCAGCCTATTTTTTTGCTCTAAAAACGAGCGGATTTTGAGCAAAAAAACTGCTTCAATGTTGCCAAAGAATATGCGCTGCTTCCAGCGGGACCGCTACACCTTCAAAATACGGAACGATGCGCGCCGTGTAATCGAATGGACGACGCGTGGCTGGCACACGCGCCCGGTAAGCAAAACCGTTCGCGGTCCCAATCAATGGCCCCACCCGCGTCATTTCTTGCTGAACCAAAGGCAAGTCGCCGGATCCATTGGCATACAGTTCAACACGAATGGCGTCCGGATTCACATCACCAAGATAGACCTGCACATCGAAAAGATGCATGTCCTGCTCGGTTTGAACGCTGACTTGACCAAACCATTGTTGACTCCAGCATGCATCCAGTTGACGACGCCAATCCACCAATCTCTTGCCAAATTCACCATTACCCTCCGCCCGCTGACGATAGGCAAATGCTGCAGGCAAATAATATTTTTTCGTGTATTCCTGCAAAGATCGGCAGGTTGAAAAATAAGGTGTCAGATGGGCCATGCTTTCGCGCATACGTGCGACCCACGCCGTGGGAATGCCATGCTCGTTTCGCGTATAAAACTCAGGAATCACTTCTTGTTCAAGCAAGTTGTACAACTCTTCCGCGTCACCATCATCCCAGGAGCTATCGTGCTCCCCGCCATCGCCTAAAGCCCATCCCACTTCCGGAGAATAGGCTTCTGCCCACCACCCATCCAGCACGGACAAATTCAGCCCACCGTTGACCAGCACTTTCATGCCACTGGTGCCGCACGCTTCCCAGGGCCGTCGTGGCGTGTTCACCCAGACATCCACGCCTTGCACCAGTCGCTCTCCTAAGTGCATGTCGTAATCGCTCAAAAAAATGATGCGGTGACGGGCATCCGGCCGACGAATAAATTCAATCCACTCTTTGATCATGGCTTGGCCCGCGACATCATCCGGATGCGCCTTGCCTGCAATGATGATTTGCATCGGTCTTTCCGAGTGATTCATTAAACGCAATAATCTCTCTGGATCCTGCAACAACAGATTGGGACGTTTGTAAGAGGCAAAGCGGCGCGCAAATCCTACCGTCAAGACATTCGGATCAAATAAATGCCGCGCAGCCTCAACATCGTTGGCTGGTGCGCCAGCGGTCGTTAACTGCCGCGCCAAACGATCGCGCGCATAAGTAACCAGCGACGCCCGGGCTGCACTGCGAAACCGCCAGAACGATTCGTCCGGCAGTTTTTGCATATTTTCCTCCAGGCGCTGCGTCGTCCCCAGCCAACGTTCTTTCCCGTTGACTTCCGTCCACAGCACGTCTGCCTCGGGAGAATCCCAGGTTGGCGTATGAATACCATTCGTCACATGCCCCACCGGAACTTGATCTTCGGGCCAGCGGGGAAAGAGCGGATGAAACAGATGGCGACTGACTCTGCCATGTAAGCGGCTCACCGCATTGACCGCGCTGCTGCAACGAATGGCGAGATAAGCCATGTTGAAAAACTCGGATGGATCGTGACGGTTTTCACGTCCCAGTGCAAGCAAGGCTTCAAAGGAAATCCCCAACTCCTTGGTCGCATAACACCCCAAACAGTGTTCCACCAAAGCTGGGTCAAAGCGATCAAATCCGGCATCGACTGCGGTGTGCGTCGTAAAAATATTGCCTGCACGTGTCACGGTCAAGGCCACATCGAAAGGCGACCCTGTCGCGCTCATATAACTACGCGCGCGCTCCAGCACCGCGAGCGCGGCGTGCCCTTCATTAAGATGACACACTTCCGGATTAATCCCCAACGCCTCCAGCAGACGCCATCCACCGATGCCCAAAACCACTTCCTGCATCAAGCGCAAACGAGGCCCGCCGCCATATAGTTCACTTGTAATGCCGCGCAAGGTTGGCGGGTTCGCTGCATCGTTACTGTCCAGCAGATATAACTTCACTCTGCCGACCTGTGCCTGCCAAGCGCGCACCCAAACCTGATAACCCGACAGTTTCAGTTGTAGCCGAAGCCATTCGCCTTCCGCATTGCGCAAGGGCGTGATCGGCAACTGCCCCGGATCGTTATACGGATAAATTTCCTGCTGCTCTCCGTCTTGATCAATGTGCTGGTGAAAATACCCGCGCTGATACAACAGCCCCACACCGATGATCGGCAAACCGAGATCGCTCGCCCCCTTCAGATGATCCCCCGCCACATTGCCCAGCCCGCCTGAATAAATCGGTAAGGCTTCGCTCAACATGAATTCCATGCTGAAATAAACGACATAACTCAATTTGGACTCCGGGCAAACCTGCTGAAACCACGCTGGCGCCTCGATCCGTTTTCGATTGACCTCGACCAAGTCTTCAACCAATTTATGAAATTCCGGGTCGAGAAAAATTTTCTCGATGTGTTGTCGAGATGCAGTTTGCAGCACAATCCACGGATTTTTTGTCAGCTCCCAGAGCTCTGGATCGAGTTGCCGCCACACTTTGTCCGTCCCATGATTCCAGGACCAATGCATATCCAGGGCCAGTTCAGACAACAAATCGAAGCCTTTGACATCCACCGGCAACAAGTTATACAGCGGGTGGCTGGTTCGTGTTGGTGCACTCATGGTTTCCTCGCGGTTTTCAGGGTATCGCCCCGATAATCATAACCCTAACAGGGGTATGGCATTTGAATTAGCGCAAACGCAAGGACTTCTTCTGTTAGCATAGACGAATGCTCTTGACACGTGCTCCAACGCTTGATGCGCTTATCGATCGCTTCGGACCGCGCTACAAATGGATGGCGCTGTTTACTATCGCCTTTGGCAGCATCGCTTCCGTTGTTTCGAGCACCAGTTTCAACGTTGCGATTCCCACGCTGATGCGCGAATTCAGTCTGGGGCAAGACAGAATTCAGTGGGCTATCACCGGTTTCATGGCCGCGATGACCATTTCGATGTTGCCCACGCCTTGGTTGCTGGATCGTTTTGGTTTCCGCAAGTGCTACCTCGGCATCGTCGCGCTGATGGCGTGCGCCAGCATCGCAGGCAGTCTAGCTACCAATTTTTCTTTTCTGGTATTTGCGCGCATCATGCAGGGCGTTGCAGCAGGCATGCTCCAGCCAATGGGAACGCTGGCCATCATGCGCCTCTTTCCAACGGAAAGTCAGGGAAAAGCGACGGGCATTCTCTCATTCAGTATTGTGCTGGTCCCGGCTGTCTCGCCCGCATTGGGCGGCGTGCTCCTCGATCAATTCGGCTGGGAAGCCATCTTCCTGGTGACCTTGCCCATTTGCCTCCTGGCAGGCATTGCTGGACTGTTCTTGATCCCCGTTCCCACCGCGCTCAAATCCAATCCTTTCGATTGGTTTGGCGTCTGCATGCTCGGTCTGGTTTCTCTCGGCAGCGTCGAAAGCGTCACCAGCCTGCATGATCGCGGGTTGCAGTCGCCGTGGACGCTTTTCTATCTGGGCGGCACCGTGATCGCACTCCTGACCTTTGCTTGGCATGCCAAACGCGCAGCGCATCCCATCATCCGGCTGGACCTCTTCCGCAATCGCGCCTTTACCATGGGCACCATCGTCTCGCTCGCTTACGGTTTCGGGATCTTCGCCTCGACCTACCTCATTCCGGTCTTCGTGCAAATGGTGCTCGGGTTTTCCGCCACCGCATCGGGGCTGGTACTGATGCCAGCGGGATTGACTCTCGTTGCGATGCTTCCCGTCGCCGGACACATGGCAGATCGTTTGACACCCCGTCGCGTCACGATGTTCGGGCTGGGCTTGTTTGGATTTTCTTTTGTCCTGTTTGCGATGATGGGCAGTCGCATTGGCTATGTCGAATTGATCGGCATCACTGTGATCGGTCGTTTCGGTCTCGCGATGATTCTGCCTTCGCTGACGCTGGCCACGCTGCGCGAGGTGGAACCGCACCAACTGTCGCAATCTTCGATGGTGGTCAGTTATACGCGCCAGATCGGCGGTGTTTTCGGTGTCGCGATGTCCGCTGTCTTTCTCGAATGGCGCGAATCCGTTTATGGCACCACCGAAACCGGCATCTCGTCGGCTTATTCGGAAACCTTCATGATGCTGGCTGTGGCCTTTGCTTTGGCGCTGATTGCGGCCAGCCGCATGAAAAACAAATCCTGAGACCTCATTCCCACCAGTACCGTGCAGCAGTTTTTCGATACGCTTCCATTTCACGTGCCTTGCCGAATCGCAGCGTGATCGCGCCGCTTTGATCGGTGCGCCAATAGTCAATACCCAGCGCCTGATAACGCGCCAGCACATCAGGGCGCGGATGGTTGAAGCGGTTGCGATAGCCGACCTGAAACAATGCGATCTCTGGCTTCACCGTTTCCAGAAAAATTGGCGTGGACGACGTCGCGCCGCCGTGATGTGGCGCAAGCACCACACTGGACCGCAGTGTGGTGTCATATCGCTTCACCAGTTCAGCTTCCTGTGCTTTACCGATATCGCCCGGCAGCAGAATCGCTTGCTGACCCACCGTCACTTTCAACACGCAACTGCGATCATTGGGTTTCCATTTTGTTTTGGCATATTGTTCCGACGTCGGATACAACATCTCGAATCGAACGCCCTCCCACTCCCATTGATGCCCCGCTTCGCATCGACGATAACGAACGAAACGGGACGCGGTAGTGTTAACGATCTCATCTTCAACAGACAAAGACGTCAGCATTTCATCGACATGAACCGCGTTCAAAATGGAACGTACCCCGCCAGCATGATCGCCATCCTCGTGTGTCACGATCATGGCATCCAGCTTGCTGATGCCGCGCCCTTTTAAATACGGTATCAAAACGCGATTACCCCCGTCCGACTCCGGTGAGTACACCGGGCCGGTATCGTACAACAGCCGATGCGATTGCGTTTCAATCAGCACCGCAGACCCCTGCCCTACATCGAATACTGTCACCCACGCTTCGCCTGCGTCAGGATGCGTTGGAAAATTGAAAAACATCGGCAACCAGCAAACCAGCCCCAGCCAACGCATCGGCCAACCGCGCGGTGCCAGCATCCAGCCCATGCCGACTAGGGCCAACAGAAAAATCCAGAAGGAGGGAAACGGCGCCATCCACACTGCAAAGGGAAAATCGCTCATCCAGGCCAGCCATTCCACCAAGCCAGACAGGCACGCGTGCGCGACACTCAGCACCCATATCGACAGTGGCGCAGGCAACACGCTGCCGATCAAGGCCAACGGCGTCACGATCAAACTGACGATGGGAATGGCAACGGCATTCGCCAGTGGACTGATCACGGAAATTTGTCCAAACAGCAGTAAGGTGAGCGGCACCAAACCGATCGTCACCGCATATTGCGTTCGCGCTGCCGTCTTGAGGTGTTGCACCCCGCTTGCCCATCTTGACAGCGGCGCTTGACCATACTGCGAAGCACGGCCAACTGACACATACAAAATGACGCCAACGGCACTGAAGGACAACCAGAATCCCGGCCACAACACAGCCCAGGGATCCAGCAACACCACCACGCCCAGTGCCGCAAACAACACGTGCGACACGCTCGTCAAACGATCTAACCATAACGCCAAAGCAACGACCGACAGCATGTAAAGCGTGCGTTGCGCTGGAACGCCAAAACCCGCCAGCAACACATACAACAACGCGACGCATGCGCCGACTAGCGCAGCGATTTTTTGCGCGGGAAGGCGCAACGGTAATTGCAAACGCGTGAAGAAGGAACGACGCCACAATGCTGCACTCAAGAGCGCCATCATCCCAGCAATCATCGTGATGTGCAATCCGGAAATGGAAATGAGATGCGAGATGCCTGTCCGTGTGAAAATAGTCCAGTCGGATTGTTTGATGGCGCGTTGCTCTCCCACCACCAGCGCCACCAGTATGCCAACATAGGGCTGCTCGGGAAGCGCCGCCAGTATCCGATCCTGCAACGCGCTTCGCGCACGATCGATCACACTGCCGACGCTGTAAACGAACGAATCGAGACGAATATTTTTTACATCGCGCTTGCCATCCGGACGGATGTAACCGGTTGCGCGCACGCCTTGTTCGAGCAACCACGCTTCATAGTCGAAACCGTAGGGATTGGCCGTCCCATGCGGCCGCTTCAGACGCACCGTCAGTTGCCAGCGTTCGCCGGGCTGCACGGTCGGCACAGACGTTGGACGGGCTTCGTCCCGTCCGCCGTACCACGACAGGGCCACTTTGGGCGGAATCGCCTCCACAGGCTGGCCGTCATGAACGGCGCGCTCCACCGCAAAGGTAAAACGTACGCCCCGATCGAAACGCATCGGTAAACTGTCGACCGTGCCAATCAGGGTCACATCGCGCCCCTCCCAATCCTTCGGCAACACCTGCTGGAGCGCATGCAGCGCAATCAAACCTGCCCAAAGGATGCCGCACGTGATACCGGCGAGAAAGCGAAGCAGGCTTGCGCCTTGTCGCCATGTTGGCCGGCGCGACAGTGCGACAAGCAACACCGCAAGCAGGGCGAGAACTGCAAGAACGGTTGCAGAAGGAAGCGATGGTTGCCATTGAAACAACAAACACCCCGAAACGAAACCAGCTATGGCGATGCGCATGGGATTACCGTTTGAGAAGTGCTGTTAGCCGCGGCAGCGCCGCCATCGCATTGACGCGCGTCGCCTGCGCCATGGCTTCCGGCGAGATGCCCCGCAATTGCGCCAAGGCTTCGCCGATGCGCGGCAATTCCGTGGGAAGGTTGCGTCGATCTTGCACCCACGCTGGCGCAAGATCGGGCGCATCCGTTTCAATGACAATCGCATCGAGCGGCAATTCCGTCGCCAGCCGCCGCAATTGCTGCGCGCGATCATGCGTGAAGGTGCCGCAAAAACTGAGCTTGAATCCCAGATCGATGAAAGCCTGCGCCTGCTGAAAACTGCCGTTAAAGGCATGCGCAATGCCGCCGGGCGGACGAATTCGTCGCAAGTGTTTGAGGATCACGTCTTGTGCGCGACGAATGTGCAAGAGCACCGGCAGATTGAATTCGCGCGCCAACTTCAGTTGCTCGACAAAGAAATGTTCTTGTCGTTCGCGCAGTGGCGACTCCGTATAGGCGGGAATAAAAAAATCCATGCCGATTTCGCCGATGGCCACCAGTTTCGGATCGGTGATGGATGCCGTCAGAGCGGCATGCAAGACGTCCAGATCCGTATCCTGCGCATTCGGCACGAACATCGGGTGAATGCCCAAGGCATAGACGGTATTGCCATGACGATGCGCGAGATCGGTCACCGCAGGAAAACTTGCGACGTCCACAGCGGGAATCACGATTTGCGCAACCCCCAGCGCAGCGGCCCGCTGCGCAAGTACATCCGACTCGCCAGCAAATTCCGTCGCTTCAAGATGACAATGCGTATCAATCCACATGGAGGTGTGCCTCAACCAGCAGAATAACGATCCGTTTCAGATGTGCGGCATCAGAAAAGCATGCGCAAGGATTTACAACGACGTCGAATTTTCGCTAGACCGGCTGCAACCCATCTTCTGACAATCGCAGCACTCGATCACATCGGCGCCCTAACTCAATATCATGCGTCACCATCACAAAAGCGGTGCCCATCGTATGCGACAATTCCAGCATCAAGTTGAAAATCTGGTTGGCGGTACCGCGATCCAGATTGCCGGTCGGTTCATCGGCCAGCACACACGCCGGATTTGTCACCAGCGCACGCGCCAGGGCCACGCGTTGACGCTCGCCACCGGAAAGTTCACCTGGCACATGTGTCACACGCTGCGCCAAGCCAACGCGTTTCAGGATCGCTTGCGCCGCCGCTTCCGCGTCATCGCGTTTCATCCGACGAATGAGCAAAGGCATCGCCACGTTATCCAACGCGGAAAACTCCGGCAATAAATGATGGAACTGATAAACAAACCCGAGCGATTCATTGCGCAACTTCCCGCGCTCGGATTCGCCCAAATTGGCCAAATCGTTTCCGAGCAAACTGACATTTCCGGCTGTGGGCGTATCCAGCCCGCCCAGCAAATGCAGCAGCGTGGATTTGCCGGAACCGGATGCGCCAATGATCGCGACGCGCTCGCCTTTGCGGATGTCCAAGCTGATCTGTTCGAACACCTTGACCGAATAATCGCCTTGCGTGAAGATTTTCCCCAGCGTCTGGCAAGACAAGACAATGTCACTCATAGCGCAAGGCCTCCGCAGGTTTGACACGCGAAGCATTCCAGCTTGGATAAATCGTCGCGAAGAAAGCCATCAAAATCGAGAACCCACCGATCACCATGACATCCATCCAGCGCAAATCAGATGGCATCTTGTTGATGACATAGATTTCTTTCGGCAGGAATTGCACACCGAACAGTCGCTCGATGAATGGCACGATGACGTCAACATTCAAGGAAATCACGACGCCCAAACCCATGCCCACCAGCGTCCCCAATAGCCCCGCAATCGCGCCTTGCACAATGAAGATTTTCATGATGGAGCGCGGCGAAGCGCCCAAGGTGCGCAAGATGGCGATGTCCGCCTGTTTTTCCGTGACAGTCATCACCAGCGTTGAGACGAGATTAAATGCGGCAACAATAATAATCAATATAAGAACAATTGACATCATGCGTTTTTCGGTTTGGACTGCCGCAAACCAAACACGATTCATCTTCGACCAGTCACGAATTAAAAGTCTCCCACTAAGGGTACGACTTAAATCGTGCGCCACCAGTGGTGCGCGCTGCATGTCATCGATTCGCAAGCGCAAACCGGACGGCGCATCAAGTTGAAACATCGTTTGCGCATCCTGGATATGGATAAACGCCATCGTCGAATCAAATTCAAAATGGCCCGCCTCGAAAATCCCGACAATCGTAAACTGTTTCATGCGTGGCACCACGCCGGCAGGCGTAATTTGGCCCTGCGGAGCAATCAAGGCCAACTTGCTGCCCACTTGCAATCTCAACACGCGTGCCATTTCACTGCCGATCACGATATTGAATTGCCCGGCCTGTAAATCCTCAAAGCTGCCCAGCTTAATCTGCTTGATAACATCAGACACCTTGGGTTCTTCCTGCGGAATAATCCCGCGAACGACAACGCCGCGCAGTTTGTCGCCCCGCGCAACCATCGCCTGCCCCAAGACGAAGGGCGCCGCGCCTTTGACTTCCTTGTGTGAGAGTGCTTCTTTGGCGGTTAGCTGCCAGTCAGGTAATGCGCCAACAGGATCGAAAACTTCAATATGTGCCAGTACTGACAGCATTCGGTCGCGTACCTCCTTTTGAAATCCGTTCATCACAGACAACACCACAATCAAGGCCGCCACGCCAAGCGCGATGCCAATCATCGAAATGAAGGAATTAAAGGAAATAAAATTATTCCGACCACTGCGCTTGCCGGAACGCGTATAACGTAGGCCAACACGCCATTCAAACGGCAGATTTCTCAAGATACTCAAATCATTGCTCCAGTCGGCAATTGCTGGCAATTCAGGAAACAAGGACAAGGCCGATTGCCCGCATCGCCATTTTTTATCATTCGCATTGCCAGTTTGCCATAAAATAGCAGCATGAGCCACATTGAGATCCTTCTGCCCTTTGGTTTACCCCCAAGTCATCACGGGCCAGAATTGCTACGTCAGGTCCATATGCCGGCATTGGCGGCCTGTGTTTCCCGCAGTCGCAATCTCATTCGACAACCCGATTTTGAACCGGATGCCCGCGCGCTTCCGCATGAAGCTTGGTTAGCGTATCAACTGGGACTGACCGAAACGCTCGATACCGCCAACAGTCCGCCTTTTGCCAGCGCATCCATGTACCTGCATGGTGTTGCGCAACAAAAAGGCATGTGGTTCATCCTGCACCCGGCACACATTCAGGTTTACACCGACCACATGGTCATGGCGGATCGTCGCATGCTCACACTTTCGGAACCGGAATCGCGCCAGCTTTTCAATGCCGCGCTGCCCTCATTCGAGAGCGCAGGCAAAACTTTGGTGTACGGGAATGCCATGACCTGGTTCGTCCGTGCGGATGACTGGAAAAATCTGGTGACGACATCTCCCGACATGGCTTGCGGACGCAATCTTCTCCATTGGATGCCGAAAGGTCCCGATGAACTCGCCTGGAGAAAGCTCCTCAACGAAGTGCAGATGATCTGGCATACCCATCCTGTTAATGCTACGCGTCAGGAACGCGGCGAAGAAAGCATCAATGCGCTCTGGCTGTGGGCCGGTTCAACAGCCACGCTCCCCAATTTTCCAGCCCTCCTGCCTTACACGCACGCCTATCGCTTTGCCGGTCGCATGGAAGCCTTTGGCCAATTCTTTGCGGAATGCGAAGAAAATTGCACGGTTAATGATCTTCTGACGCATCTGCCTGAGCACGGATTGGTCTTTCAAGATGCGCTGATTCCGGCCGCATTGGCAAACGACTGGCCAACGTGGCTCGCCACATATGAAACACTGGAAAAAGAATGGTTTGCCCCCCTCTTAAACGGGTTACTGCAACGAAAATTCGAACGCCTCATACTCAACTTGAGCAATAACACTTCGCTAAAGACGTTTGTGGTCGATCGGGGGGCGCAACGCAAATTCTGGATTCGTCAATCACTCCTCCCACTGTTGCGATGAAACGCATTGTCACTCGCCCCTACCCTTTTCGGATCGCCGAAACGCTGAGTCAAGCTGGCGTGCATCCCGTACTGTCGCGATTGCTTGCTGCACGAGGTGTCACGAATGCGGACGATCTTTCCAAAGAATTGCGCGAACTGCATGAACCTTCCGGCATGATGCATATTGATGCCGCAGCACGCTTTCTGGCCGATGCGATCACCTCCGAGAAAAAGATGGTCATCGTCGCAGACTACGACTGCGATGGCGCAACGGCATGTGCCGTGGGGATTCGTGGACTACGCGCACTCGGCGCACAAGTCGACTACATCGTCCCCAACCGTTTTGAATATGGTTATGGTTTAACGCCGGAAATTGTCGAACTGATTGGAAAAGAGAAATCACCCGACATTATCCTCACGGTCGACAATGGCATTGCCAGCATCGACGGTGTCGCTGAAGCTAATCGGCGCGGTATCGCAGTCGTCATCACCGACCATCACTTGCCGGCTGAAACCTTGCCGGCGGCCAGCGTCATTGTGAATCCCAACCAGCCTGGTTGCGGCTTTCCCAGCAAGCATCTGGCAGGCGTCGGCGTCGTGTTTTACGTCCTGCTTGCACTGCGCGCCGAAATGCGACATCGCGGCATTTTCGACGAACACACCCAACCCAGGCTGGATACCTTGCTGGATCTCGTCGCACTCGGCACCATCGCCGACGTCGTCAGACTCGATGCGAACAACCGTATTCTGGTCGCACAAGGACTGAAACGCATCCGGGACGGTCGCGTGCAAACCGGCATTGCCGCCCTGTTTCGCGCAGCCGGACGCGAAGCGCACCAGGCTTCGCCTTTCGATCTGGGTTTTGCAATCGGTCCGCGTTTGAACGCAGCGGGACGCATGGCGGACATGACGATCGGCATTGAGTGTCTGTTGACGGATGATGAAGGACGGGCGTGGGAATTGGCGCGTCAGCTTAATGAAATCAATCTTGAACGCCGCGAAATCGAAACGGACATGCAGGAAAGCGCTCTCACGCACATGGAAAAATTTGATCCGCAGGATCACACCACGATCACCCTCTACAACGCAGAATGGCATCAAGGAATTGTTGGTCTGGTCTCTTCGCGACTCAAAGACAAGTTTTTCCGTCCGACGATTACTTTCGCGCCTTCTGGTGAGGGCATGCTCAGAGGATCGGGGCGCTCCATCCCCGGTTTTCATCTGCGCGACGCCCTGGATCTGGTATCGAAACAGGTACCCCACGTGATCGAACGTTTTGGTGGCCATGCCATGGCGGCCGGCTTGACGATCCGGGCGGATGCTTTCGAAACCTTTGCTGAAGCCTTTGAAAAAATTGGACGAACCTTGCTGACGCCCGACCTCCTGGAGCAAGTGATCGAAACCGATGGCCCACTGGAAGATCCTTATTTTTCCATTCCCTTCATCGAATTGCTCGACGCTCAAGTCTGGGGGCAGGGCTTCCCTGCGCCAGTCTTCAGCGATGAATTTCACATCAAAAGCCAGCGCATCGTGAAAAATAAGCACATGAAATTGCTGCTGGAAAAAAACGGCCGACAATTCGACGCCATCTGGTTCGGCAACACCGAATCTTTGCCAACCCAAGCAACCGTGGCCTTCCGACTCGATGCGAACACATTCAAGGGAACAACACGCGTCCAGCTCATTGTGGAACACGCACACGCCTGACAAGCGAATGCCTGAACAAGCCATCGTTCAACAGTGTGGAAAAACAGGGGGAAAGGAAAAGCGGAAGAAAAAAACAGGAGGGGGAAAGTCGGGAGATTGCGGTTGCAATCCCCCATCAGTCTATGATTATCCTTAGACCGTCATGATCAAGCCGGTCGTAACGACCACGCCGACGACGACAATAACAATAGACCTTACTATCATGTTATCCATGGTACATCCTTAAAGTTTTAAAAAGAATTACTTGCGCCAGTTCCTTAATAAAAAAACCAGCCTAACTACAAACTGCCTCGTTATTTTACTCCTCAAAAAATATCTTGTCTCCCCCTATGCGGTATCGACGTAAATTTTAGATCAAAACGGCTTTGCCGAATATTTCATCACCTCGGCCTTTCTGTCATCTCCTGCTTGCAAAATGAATCATTCACAGCCATTTTTTGTGCATACGTCTGATATCTTGTACGAAAACCTCGCTTACGGAAGCAAAAAGAGGATAAATGGAATATAGTGTCAGTTTAGTATTCACCTCACCCAAATCGCGATGAACACTCAGAATTACGATGTGGTTATTGTCGGAAGTGGCCTTGCAGGCTACGCCGTTGCGTTACATCTCGCCGATAATTACAAGATCGCCATTGTCTCCAAACGCGCGCTCAGCGTCGGTGCCAGCGGTTGGGCACAGGGCGGCATTGCTGCCGTACTGGATTCCGGCGACACCCACGCTCAGCACATCTCGGATACCATGGTCGCCGGCGCCGGTCTCTGCGACTACGCCGCCGTTCGGCACGTTGTAGAAAATGGACGTACCGCCATTGAGTGGCTGATCAAGCAAGGCGTCCCTTTCACCAAGGACGACGCTTCCGAATTCGGTTATCACCTGACGCGTGAAGGCGGCCATAGTCATCGGCGCATCATTCATGCCGCTGACGGCACCGGTCGCGCCGTACAAACCACGTTGGAAGAAAAAATCCGGAACAGTCCGAATATTGACGTCTTCGAAAATCATTTCGCCATCGATTTGATCACATCCGACAAACTCGGCATCAAGACAGCATCCCCCCAGTGTTATGGTTTGTATGTTCTTGACGAAAAAACACGTACCGTTTCCACCTTCGCAACCAAGCACACGGTACTGGCAACGGGGGGGGCGAACAAGGTTTATCTGTACACCACCAACCCCGACACTGCCACGGGCGATGGCATCGCGATGGCCTGGCGTGCAGGATGTCGCGTCTCGAACATGGAATTCATCCAGTTCCATCCCACCTGCCTGTATCACCCGTATGCGAAATCTTTCCTGATTTCCGAAGCGGTGCGCGGCGAAGGCGGATTACTGCGCCTACCGCCAGAAGCCGGGACGGATGCCGGAAAAAAATTCATGCCCGAATACGACCAGCGTGCCGAGCTCGCACCACGCGACATCGTGGCACGCGCCATCGACTTCGAAATGAAAAAACGCGGTCTGGACTACATCCATCTCGATATCTCGCACAAATCACCTGAATTTTTGCAATCGCATTTCCCGAACATTCTCACCACCTGCCAGAACTTCGGCATCGACATCACCAAACAACCGATCCCCATTGTTCCCGCAGCGCATTACACTTGCGGCGGCATCGTGACAGACTTGCAGGGCCGAACCGATGTACAAGGCTTATATGCGGTAGGTGAAGTCGCCTACACCGGCTTGCATGGCGCCAATCGTCTCGCCAGCAACTCCTTGCTCGAATGTTTGGTCATGGGGCGTGCCGCGGCAGAATACATCAACACGCAACCGTCCATTCAACTCCCCACCTTGCCAGCGTGGGACGAAAGTCGTGTCACCGATGCTTTTGAAGAAGTCGTCATTTCGCACAACTGGGATGAACTGCGCCGCTTCATGTGGAATTATGTCGGGATCGTCCGATCAACTCAACGACTGGAACGCGCCAGACGCCGCCTCCGGTTACTGCGCGAAGAAATTGACGAGTACTACGCCAATTACCGCATTACCAGCGACTTGCTGGAATTGCGTAACTTGGTCGAGTCAGCGTCGCTCATCGTCAAAAGTGCGCTCTTGCGAAACGAAAGCCGTGGCTTGCATTGCAGCCGTGACTATCCGGAAACGCTGCCGAAAGCTTTGCCCAGCGTGCTGGTCCCCACCATGCGGGAACAGATTCGACTCGATCCAAAATAGGTAACTTTATCCACGACGATCCGCTACCCCGAGAACACACTATGCCCATCAATCGTCGTCACAAACCACGAATCGGCCTGGCGCTCGGTGGCGGTGCTGCGCGTGGCTGGGCGCACGTTGGCGTCATCCGTGCCTTGGAAGAAAGAGGCATTTATCCGGAATTCATTTGCGGCACCTCCATTGGCTCGCTCGTCGGCGCCATCTATGCCTCTGGCGAACTGGATCGATTTGAAAAATGGTTGCTCGGCATTGATCTCAAATTGATCGTTTCTCTGCTGGATGTGCGACTCAGTGGCGGCGTATTGCGCGGCGAACGCCTGATGGATTTTTACCGCACACACTTCGGCGATCATCAGATCGAAAATTTGAAAATCCCGTTCGGCGCAGTCGCCACGGCTGTTCACAATGGGGCAGAAGTCTGGATGCGTAACGGTTCCGCCACCGATGCCGTTCGTGCGTCGATTGCCGTGCCCGGCATGTTCTCCCCCATCTGGCGCGACGATCAATTGCTGGTCGATGGCGGTCTGGTGAATCCGGTACCCGTTTCACTGGCGCGCGCCATGGGCGCGGATCTCGTCATTGCCGTGGATCTCAACTCGGACAATTTCAATCGCCTCCTGCACGACGATACCGTCACTGAATTACCCACCGAACAGGCACGCGGCTGGGTTCGGCGCATGCAGGAAACGCTCGGCAAAATCTTCCCGTCGCTGGCCCCCAGCGACGAACCCAAACTCCCCTCTGTGCTTGACATCATGGCAGCCAGCATCACCATCATGCAGGTGCGCATCACGCGCAGCCGTCTGGCGGGCGACCCGCCCGATGTGCTCATTTCGCCGCAAATGTCACACGTCGGATTGATGGAATTTCACCGTGCAAAGGATGGCATTGAAGAAGGTCGGCGCTCGGTCGAACTGGTCGATCCCCATTTGCGTGCGCTGGGGTTAACCACCTAAACATCCGCCACCTCCATGAAAATATTTAAATACACGCTGTTCTTGATGATTGCACTCATACTGCAATCCTGCAACAACAGTGCCAAGCCTTCGGATGCGTCCATTAAAGAGTTGCTTACCTTAACAGAGCACAAGAAAATGTACGATGCCACCATGAAAAGTAAGGACATGACGTTCCAAACCGCACTACACGAAAAATTCAAGTGTTCCAAACTCACCCAATCCGAACAGGCACTTGTCGAAAAAGTGCACGCTAAATTAATCAGCGTCATGAAAGAAACCAGTAGTTGGGCACATTGGGAAGAAATAGCGATCAACATCTACCGAGACGCATACACGCAAAAGGGTATTGATGATTTAACCACTTCATTCAAGTCGCCCTCTGGACTAGCCGCAAGGAAATTGCATGCGCAATACCATTCGGATTGGCTGAGTGACAAATGGGTTGGAAGCGGGCGTGAAGAAAAGTCTGATATGCCGCCCCAAGCGCAAAACGTCAACGCGCTGAAATATATGACCCCAATCATTGAATCCAATCGGGAAATCTTCACACAAAAAGAACTTGAAGAAATATACGATTTTTATAAAACACCAACAGGACAAGCCGCGATGGATATGATTCGTCTAAACGTCAACGTTTTCAGAGACGCCACTATCGGTGCAGGCAGAGCTTACACGAAAAACATTGAAATCGAGCTTCGCAAAGACCCCAAGGAACACGAAGATTATTGGTTACTCAGACAACGGAAAGCATGCCCCTCAAAATCCGCCACTGCCAAATAACACTGGAGAGCATCGGCAAATATTGGCGTTTTTGCTGGATAATGACATATCAATAGACTGTTAACCTGCTATTCCCTATGTCTCCAGACGAGTATTGTCAGCAGCGAGCCGCGCAAAGCGGCTCCAGTTTTTATTACAGCTTCCTGTTTTTACCTGCTGTGCAGCGTCGCGCCATCACGGCGCTGTATGCGTTTTGTCGGGAAGTGGACGATGTGGTCGATGAATCCACGGATCCCGGCATCGCCCGCATTCAGCTCCATTGGTGGCGCACCGAAACCGACCTGATGTTGCAAGGCGCACCAACGCATCCTGTCACTCGTGCATTGCAGCCCCACCTCACGACTTTCGGATTGGAAGGCCCACATCTGCACGCCATCATCGACGGCATGGCCATGGATCTGGAACCCGTTCGCTATGCCGATTACGACGCCCTGAAAAAATATTGCTGGCATGTGGCGGGCGTGGTCGGCATTCTGTCCGCCAGAATTTTCGGCGCAACACAAATGGAAACCTTGCGATACGCCGAAAAACTGGGGCTCGCCTTCCAATTAACCAACATCATCCGCGATGTCGGCGAAGACGTGCGCATGGGACGTATCTACTTGCCACAAGATGAATTGATGCAGTTTGGCGTGACCGAAGAAGACTTGCGCCAGGTCCGCTATACCCCGAATTTTCTGGAACTCATGCGCTTTCAGACACAACGCGCGCAATCCGCTTACGACGAAGCCTTGGCTCTCTTACCTGCTGCCGATCGTCGCGCACAAAAAACCGGTCTGGTGATGGCGGCCATTTATCGGGCCTTGCTCGCCGAAATCGAACGCAGCGGATACTGCGTACTGGACCGTCGGGTGAGCCTCCCCACACTCAAAAAATTGTGGCTGGCTGGGAATGCCTATGTCCGCAATTGAATCCGTTTCTGGAAAGCGTGTTGCGGTCATTGGCGGCGGCTGGGCCGGCTGTGCCGCTGCAGTGGAACTGGCCGACACCGACTGGCAAGTCACGCTTTTTGAAGCCGCTCATACGCTCGGCGGTCGCGCCCGCCGTGTCGACATCGACGGCAAGCCACTCGACAACGGTCAGCACATTCTCCTCGGCGCCTACACCGAATCACTGCGCATGATGCGCAAAGTCGGCATCGACACCCACGCTGCCCTGCTGCGATTGCCACTGCAAATGCGTTACCCGCAAGACAGCGGCGGCATGGATTTCGTCGCGCCCGCGCTCCCCGCCCCTTTTCATCTGCTCGTCGCCCTGCTGCGCACGAAGGGCCTGGAAACTGCAGACAAACTCGCGCTCGCACGTTTCATGACCGCCGCGCGCTGGATGGGCTGGAAACTCCATGACGATTGCACGGTATTGAACTTGCTCGATCGGCTGAATCAAACGCCCCGTCTGTATGGTTTGCTGTGGCGACCGCTCTGTCTCGCCGCGCTCAACACCTCGCCGGAACGCGCCTCCGCGCAGGTTTTTCTGAACGTGCTGCGCGACAGCATCGGCGCCAAACGTTCGGCTTCCGACATGCTGATCCCGAAGCTTGATTTGTCTGCGCTCTTTGCCGAACGTGCCGCCGATTTCGTTCAGCAACATGGCGACACCGTCCTGCTTGGCCATCCTGTGCGCCAGCTCGCACGCACAACAACCCACTGGCAAGTTGACGGAGACTCTTTTGATGCCGTCGTGATCGCAACCCCTGCCAAACCCGCTGCGATGCTGCTCGATGGCCTCGTCACACTCTCTTCAGTCGATTCCTTCGAATACGAACCGATCACTACCTGCTACCTGCAATACCCGCCGGACACGCGTTTGCCGAATCCGTTTTACGCACTGATCGATCATCCTGCAGCAGGAAAATGGGGACAATTCGTCTTCGATCGCGGCCAACTGGACGCCCATCAGGCAGGGTTGTTGGCCGTCGTCGTGAGTGTCGCAGGCGAAGCCATCGCCCTGGGCAAGGACGCGCTTGCCACTGCCATTGCAACGCAATTGGCAAACGCATTCAATCAGCCCGCATTGGCCCACCCCTTGTCCAGCCAGGTTATTTCCGAACGCCGCGCCACGCTCGCCTGCACGCCCAATCTTGCACGCCCCAGCAATGCAACGGGGGTCGATGGTTTGGTCATCGCCGGCGACTACACTGCGAGTGACTATCCGGCAACCCTCGAAGCGGCAGTGAGAAGCGGCATCGCTGCCGCAAGAATCCTCAATGGCAGAGAAACGCAAACGCCCGTAACATATTGCTGTTCCGCATAGCGCCTCACCTCTTCGATAACCGCAGCCAAGATATGACGCCCCCATCCGCCGATGATCGTCCGCGCCCCCGATCGCTGATTGATCTCTATCTCTCTTTCACCTGGCTGGCCATGCAAGGTTTTGGCGGCGCGCTCGCAGTGGCGCAACAAGAACTCGTCGAAAAAAAACGCTGGCTCACCAACGCAGAATTTGCTGAAGACTGGGGCGTGGCGCAAATTCTGCCTGGCCCCAATGTCGTGAATCTGGCCGTGATAATCGGCGGACGCCACTTTGGTTGGCGCGGCGCGCTCGCAGCCTTGGGCGGCATGATTTCTATTCCCTTGATTGTGCTGCTGATCCTCGCCACGCTTTACGCACAATTTGCCTCGCACCCCGGCGTTGCGGGTGCCCTGCGCGGCATGGGTGCCATTGCAGCTGGACTGATTGCCGCCACTGGCTTGCGCCTCCTTCCTGCCATCCAACGCCACCCGCTCGGCGTTCTGCCTTGCACGGTCATCGGCGTTCTGGCTTTCGCTGGCGTCGGCGTGCTACGTCTACCCTTGATCGGCGTACTGCTGGGCATCGGAACTGTCGCCTGCGTTCTGACTTACTTGAGGATGAAGTCGTGAACGAAGCGATGCTGCTCAACCTGAGCTGGAGTGACTGGCTCAACCTGTTCTTGCATATGGCGTCCTTATCGCTGGTTTCTGTCGGGGGCGCCATCACAGTGCTTTCCTCGATACATCTTTACCTTGTTGATCAGCACGCCTGGCTTACCGATACGCAATTCAACGCTTCTTACGCCCTCGCGCAGGCATCGCCCGGCCCAAATGTTTTGTACATCGCCATATTCGGCTGGATGATCGGCATCAATTCCGGTTCGCTACTCACGGGCGCGTTTGGCGTCATCGTCATGATGAGCGGCATGATGTTGCCCTGCTCGACCGTCACGTATTTCGCTTCACGCTGGCTGGAAAAAAATCAAGGCTTGCGCGCCGTACGCTCCTTTCGACAAGGCATGCTGCCGATCGTGATCGCGCTGATGTTGTCTGCAGCATGGCTTATTGTCAGTTCGCACAATCATCCTGCCCAAGACTGGCCGCTCTGGCTTACCAGCTTCGTGGCTGCGCTCATCGTCTGGCGCACCCGCATTCATTTACTCTGGCTTTTGGCTGCTGGCGCATTATTGGGTTGGGTTGGTGTCATTTAACCCCGCCAAGCAATTTCCATGCGGCAATATGAATTGCTTTGAGAAATCTCAGAGAAAGCGTCTTTATTCGTTATGCAAGCAGGGAGTAAGCCCTCTTGTTTCGATCTTGCGCTATCACGCCTTACAATTAACGCAGCATCACCGACCGATTTCTTCAACCGGCAACACACTGGTCATCCCGCATGAGGAGGAAAGTCATGATTCAAAAATGCTTGTTTGCATCGCTGCTTGCTTCGCTCTTTTTTTTAGTCCCTTCCATCAGCGCAGCGCAACAATGTACGGAAAAATGCGTACGGGAAGGAACGGAGTGCGCCAGCTACTCCCAACGGTGTGTGAGCTATGGACAGCGCTGCGTGCAATACCAAAACACTTGCGCAGCCTATAACAGCAAAGGGCAATGTCTGCGTACACGCCAAACCTGCGCGAAATATGAAAAAACCTGTACGCAGTACCAAAAAATCTGTCAGCAACAGCGGCGCGTCTGCCTGCAAAAACAACAGGTCTGCCAGCAGAAAGGCGGGAAGGCTTTAGAGCAGCTGAAGACGATTGACCGTACAAAAAAATGGCCGGATTAAAAGCAGGCCCAATCAAAAGTAAAAAGCCGCTTAACGCTTCAGCGGCTTTTTATTTAACAGCCTTTCGGAAGCGCGCTCCCACCGTTTATTAATTCAACTCTCGCAATCGGTTAAACGCCTCGTCAATCCGCTCCACCGCTACGATGGTCATGCCTGCGATTTTCTGTTTCGGTGCATTCGCTTTTGGAATCATGGCCATCGAAAAACCCAGCTTCGCGGCTTCACGCAGGCGCTCCTGTCCGCGCGGTGCAGGACGAATTTCCCCGGCCAATCCCACCTCGCCGAATACCACCAACCCTCTGGGCAGCGGCTTGTTTCGCATCGAAGAATGAATCGCCAGTAGCACAGCCAGATCGGCGGCTGGTTCCGTAATCTTCACGCCCCCCACCGCATTGATAAACACATCCTGATCGAAAGCGGCAATGCCCGCATGACGATGCAGCACGGCCAGCAACATCGCGAGTCGGTTCTGTTCCAGACCCACTGACAGACGCCGTGCATTCGGCAAATGCGAACTGTCCACCAAGGCCTGAATTTCGACCAGTAGCGGGCGCGTGCCTTCCTGTGTGACCATCACACACGACCCCGGTACCTGATTGTCGTGCTGTGACAAAAACAGTGCGGAGGGATTCGAGACGCCACGCAAGCCCTTATCGGTCATCGCAAAGACGCCGAGCTCATTGACGGCACCAAAACGGTTTTTGAACGCGCGCACCAGCCGGAAACTGGAATGCGTATCACCTTCGAAATACAGCACGGTATCGACGATGTGTTCCAGCACGCGCGGACCAGCCAGCGCCCCTTCTTTGGTTACATGCCCGACCAAGATCACCGTAATGCCAGATTGCTTGGCCACCCGCGTCAGTTGCGCGGCACACTCGCGCACCTGCGCCACCGAACCAGGTGCAGAGGTCAGCGCATCAGAATAAAGCGTTTGAATCGAATCGATCACCGCGACCTGCGGCTTTTCACTCGCCAGTGTCCCCAGGATTTTTTCAAGCTGGATTTCTGCCTGAAGTTTGAGATCTTTTGCATCGATATCGAGTCGTTTCGCTCGCAACGCAATCTGCGCACCCGATTCTTCGCCGCTCACATATAGCACTTTTTTCACGCGCGAAAGATTCGCCAGCGCCTGCAACAACAAGGTGGATTTACCGATACCCGGGTCGCCGCCGATCAGCACCACGCCGCCAGCCACCAAGCCGCCGCCCAGTACGCGATCGAATTCATCGATACCCGTAGAAAAACGGGGCACTTCCGTCGCTTCGATTTCGGTCAGATTTTGGACCGGCGCCGTTGCAGCCAACCCTTGCGGCGCAGTCGAATAGCGATTGCCACCCGTTTCGATCACCGTCTCCACCAAGGTGTTCCACTGCCCGCACGCGGCACATTGCCCCGTCCATTTGCTGGACGTGCCACCGCATTCGGTACAAGTGAAATTTGTCTTTGCCTTGGCCATATTTATGGGGGATAGGATATTCCCACTCCCTACTTCCTACTCTTCGATTTTTCCTCGACTCGCACACGCAACGATAGCGCGCACATCAATTCATAGCCGACCGTGCCGGAAGCGTTCGCCACTTCTTCAATCGGCATGCCATCGCCCCAGACGATGACCTCGCTGCCCACACGGGCATGGGGTACGTGCGTTAAATCGACCGTCAACATATCCATTGATACACGCCCCACCAAACGCGTGCGCACCCCTTCTACCAAAATTGGGGTTCCATCCGGCGCACGACGCGGGTAGCCGTCTGCATAACCGCACGCGACCACACCAATCGTCATCGGGCGATCGGCGACAAAGATGCTGCCGTAGCCCACCGCGTCACCCTTTTCAATTTTTTGTATGGCAATGATTTCGCTTTTCAGTGTCATCGCCGGCTTCAATCCGTAAGCTTCGGCGCTCTTGCCGCCGGGGGTGCCGCCGTAAAGCATGATGCCCGGACGCACCCAGTCTGTCGCCAGTTCCGAATGCAGCAGAATGGCCGCAGAATTAGAGAGATTCAATTCCCCCGGGAAACCACTCGTTGCCTGCTTGAAGCGTTGCACCTGCTCAACCAAAGAAACGTGAGCACCGCTCTCGACTTCGGCATTCGCAAAGTGCGTCATGTATTTAACGACGCGTACTGCGGGAATGGCGCGCAAACGTTCGTAGGCCGCACGCCATGCCTGAGGCTTGAACCCCAGACGATTCATCCCGGTATTCATTTTAAGATGAACCGTCAAAGGTACGTCCAGTTTAGCGCGCTCCAGCATCTCCATTTGCTCGGGACTATGCACAGCCAGTTCCAAATTGTGCGATGCAATGGTTTGAATATCCTGCGGATCAAAAAAGCCTTCGAGTAACACGATGGGTTTGGTCCATCCCTTTTCACGCAGATGCACGGCATTTTCGATTTCGATCAAGGCCAACCCATCGGACGATGCAAAAGCACGGGCCGCGCGATCCAGTCCATGCCCATAGGCATTCGCTTTCACGACGCAGTAAGTTTTTGCTTGGGGAACAGTGGCACGAACAACAGAGAAGTTATGTTGGAGCGCTGCGGTATCAATAACGGCGACAAGAGGTCTGGACATGATGGCTCTGGACTCAAAACAATCTGGAAACCAGCGTTTCCAGAACAATGTGTCATTTTACCGGACCCGTCAGTGTAAATATTAGTTATTGTGTCATTTTTTGGATGGAAAAATAGACGTAAAAGCCTGATTTTCCTTCGGGTTCGTGGTATAACGTCAAGCTGGCAGGCTTTTGAAGCAGTTATTAAACGGCAGAAACATCAATGAATCGCGGTTTTTACAACGTCATGGCGGCAGAGTTTTTTTCTTCTCTGGCCGATAACGCGCTCCTCATCACTGCTATTGCACTTCTTGTACACATCCAGGCACCGCCTTGGATGACGCCGTTACTAAAAGTGTTTTTTTTCCTCTCTTACGTCCTGCTCGCCGCGTTTGTCGGACCTTTTTCCGATTCCATGCCGAAAGGCAAGGTGATGTTCGTCACCAACCTGATCAAACTCTTCGGCTGTACATTGATGTTTTTCGATGTTCATCCCCTGCTGGCCTACGCCGTGGTCGGATTGGGTGCCGCAGCCTATTCTCCGGCCAAGTACGGGATCCTGACAGAAATGCTCCCGCCGGAAAAACTGGTTGCCGCCAACGGCTGGATCGAAGGCTTGACCATTCTATCCATCATTCTGGGAACCGTGATGGGTGGCGCCCTCATCAACCAAACCGTTTCATCGACATTGTTGTCATTCGATTTTCCGATTATCGAAACCGGCATTGATACGGCGGGTGAAGCGGCGCTCTGCGTGGTCATGGCGATTTACTTGCTGGCCGCTTTTTTCAATCTTTTCATCCCGGATCCGGGCGCACGGTACGAAAAGCAACTGGCGAGCCCAATCAAGTTGATCAGCAATTTTGGCATCGCCTTCACCACCTTGTGGAAAGACAAACTGGGACAAATTTCGCTGGCAGTCACAACGCTGATCTGGGGAGCCAGTGCAGCCCTGCAATTCATCGTCCTGAGATGGGCGGAAAGTCACCTCGGCCTTCACCTCGACAAGGCTGCTTTTCTTCAAGGCATCGTCGCAGTCGGCATTATCATCGGTGCAGTTGGCGCGGCCCGTTTCGTCAAACTCAGAAAAGCGCTTTCCTTGATACCGCTGGGTATGGCCATCGGTTTTGTGGTGATGCTGATGACTGTCGCATACACTGTCTGGCTGGCCGTTCCCCTGATGATCCTCATCGGGGCCCTGTCGGGATTTTTCATTGTGCCGATGAACGCCTTACTGCAACATCGCGGTCATGTCTTGCTGAGTGCCGGTCACTCGATCGCCGTGCAAAACTTTAACGAGAATCTCTCCGTACTGACCACGCTGGTGCTGTACTCACTGATGATTTCGCTCGATCTGAGCGTGAATGCCATCATCATCATGTTCGGCTTGTACGTCGCAGGAACACTGTTCTTGATTATGCGCTGGCATATCGCCAACCAACGCACGAAAGACTCCCTGTCGCTGATCGGCGAAGTCAAACACTGATCGTTCAAGAAGAGACGGCTTATTCGTTTGCCGTCGACACCGCGCGCATGGCCAGACACAGATCCTCCCACGCTTTGCGTTTCTCTGACAGTTGCCGTAACAAATAAGCGGGATGATACGTTGCAACCAGCGGGATGGTTCTGCCATCGGGTGTGCGATACAGGTGTGATTTCCCTCGCAAGACCGCCAACGGGGTTTGCGAATCAGTGCGCAAAAGTGTGGTGGCGGCAATTCGTCCGATGGCAACGATAATCTTGGGTTGAATGAGTGCAATTTGACGCTCCAGATAGGGGCGACACGCTTCGGCCTCGTCTACCGTCGGGGGTCGATCTTTTCCACCTGCATCGGTCGCGCGGCATTTGACGACGTTCGCGATATACGCCTGACTCCCGCGCTTGAGCCCCATCGCCAGAAGCATGTTATCCAGCAGTTTGCCGGATGCGCCCACGAAGGGTTCGCCTTGCTGGTCCTCGTAATACCCCGGCCCTTCGCCAACAAACAACCACTCGGCGTTTCGATCGCCCACCCCGGGTACTGCCTGCGTGCGCGCCTGACAGAGACCGCATTGCTGACAGTGACGAATAGTCGCTTCCAACTGTTCCCAATTCATGCCCGACACATCGGCGCGCAGGGTGGCTTCGTCTCCAGTGGAGATTGCCTCAGAAAAATGCGCGGGAATGTCCTCCTGTAAGGGAACCTCCGTCATCGGGATATCGGCGCGCATCGCATCATGGTCTTCGGCGTTCGCTGTCACAGCGGAACGCTCGCGCAATGTCCAGACCGCGCCCACGCCCATCTCTTTCAGAAAATCATTGCGCCGACTCATAAAGACAACCTCATCACAATGGCATCTTCCCGCGTCGCGTTGGGCGCCTGGTAATAATTCTTGCGTCGTCCAATTTCCTGGAAGCCATAACGTTCATAAAGGTCCACTGCCCGCACGTTGGATGGCCGGACTTCCAGCAAAATCGACTCAAACCTTTTTTCACGTGCCAGTTCAATCACATGTTCCAGCAGTTTTCGACCCAGTCCTCGCTTCTGCAAATCATCTCGCACAGCAATGTTGAGCAAATGGGCTTCCTCAACCACAGGCATCAAGACAAAATACCCAACCACCTCATCGTCCAGATCGCATGCCACCCAGCAATCGTACCCCTCAAGAATGGTGCTGATAAAAACCTGGCGACTCCAGGGAAAGGGATAAACGCTGCGCTCAATCGTCAACACCGCATAAATGTTGTTTTCAGCCATGCGTTCAAAACGCAAGGTTTCCGAATGAAGAAAAGTTTGGGGGAGCGCGCTCATCCGCACACCTTCGCCGCCTGTTCGGCACGCTCTGCGGTCGTGTAAGCCACCTTGTTCCGCAAGTAAAAGGGTTGAGCATCGCGCGCCGCAATGGCCTTGCCTTGCTCGAAAGCGTACTGACCAAGCCGTGCCATTTGTTTTGCGTGCGGCAGAATCATCGGCAGCGCCCCGTTCGTGAATGCACGACCCTCGAAAGCCGACGCATAAACACGCAGGCCATTGCCGCATGCCAGGACTTCGCCCTGCGCGACCACAGCGGAGGGCTGCGAAAGCGTGGGTTCCACGACCTGCTGCCAACCGTTTTCAAATCGGTACTGTGCCCAATACACTTCTCCCATCGCCGCGTCGAGCACTGCCAGTATGTCCGTTTTGCCCGTGGCTCCCCGGCAAGCTTCGGCCATGGCTTCGAGCGTGATCAGCGGCACGACAGGCAGATTCGCACCGAATCCCAACCCTTGGGCAATCCCGCATGCTGTCCGCACGCCGGTAAAGGATCCAGGACCGGCACCAAAGGCGATTGCATCGCATTGCGTGAGCGATATTCCGGCAAGCGCCAGTAGTTCCTGCACCATCGACAGAATGACTTGAGAGTGGGTTTGCACCCCTTGGGATTCACGCGCGTGCAGTTCCCCGTTGCGCAGCAAGGCAACGGAAGCCAGCGTAGTGGATGTATCAATAGCGAGAAGCGTACTCATCCCGCTATTCTAACCTTTTGATACCCTCGTGACAGCCTGGCTGCGAATGAAAATGTCGCACCGGATTTCAAGTCTTGGTGTAAGCGCCGCATCCGACAATGTAGTCATCAAGCTGCTCAAGATACATGGCTTTGGGTTCCATTTGCTTGGTCACCGGATTGGTAAACATGTAGTTTTGCCAGCCTTTGCCACTTGCCTTCACGATAGCCAGGCGATCGCGCACATAAAAGTTGCCGGCACCGTCCTTGGCATCGATCAAATCCTTGCCAACCATCGCAGGGAAGGCACCATGCGCGAGGTTGCGGCCATTCAAATCGTAGACCACGACATACAAATCGCGATCATTAAACCGGCCAAGGCGATTGCAAATTTCAGCGAACCCTTTCTCTCGCCCATGATCTTTCAGATACGCGACGGCACTGCGCACCATCTCATGCGCCTCTTCCGTCGTGCCATATTTTTCCGATTTCACCTTGAACACACCGACCACATTGGCCAGTTCTGATGACTGTCCCCGCAACGATTCCGCCGCCGCCGCCGCCTGCTCAACCAGTGCGGCATTTTGCTGCGTAACACTATCCATCTGGGTAATAGCCTGATTGACCTGTTCGATGCCATCGCTTTGCTCGCGGCTGGCTTCGGTAATTTCTCCCATGATGTCGGTTACGCGCTTCACACTGGTGACCACTTCGTCCATCGTCGTACCGGCCTCATCAACCAGTTTATTGCCAACTTCAATTTTTCCGACAGAATCATCGATCAACGTTTTAATCTCTCTCGCAGCATTGGCACTGCGCTGCGCAAGACTACGCACTTCCGTTGCCACCACGGCAAACCCTCTGCCCTGTTCACCGGCACGGGCAGCTTCGACAGCCGCATTCAACGCAAGAATATTGGTCTGAAATGCAATGCCATCAATGACATTGATAATGTCTGCGATTTTCCGCGATGATTCATGAATGGCATGCATGGTCTCGACGACCTGCGATACCACCGCGCCACTCTTGACTGCCACAGTTGAGGCAACCAGTGCCAGTTCGTTCGCCTGTCGCGCATTGTCCGCATTTTGCTGGACAGTAGAAGTCAATTCCTCCATGGAGGAAGCCGTCTCTTCCAGTGAGCTGGCCTGCTCTTCGGTACGCGACGAGAGATCCTGATTGCCGGAAGCAATCTCGCCCGTCGCCGCGTTAAACGTGTCGACGCCTTGACGAACATGCCAAATCACATTTTGCAAAGCGTTGTTCATGTCACGCAACGCCTCCAACAACTGCCCGACTTCGTCCTTGGATTTCACTTCGATCTTGCTTGATAAATCTCCGCTCGCAACCCGTCTGGCGATCGTAACCGCATCACTCAACGAACGGGTGATGCCGGAAACAATTACCCCAGTCAACACCATGCCCAATACCGCGCCGGTGCAAACCACCACGATCAGAATGGTCATGGCCCACATGAACCGGCTCGCGCTTTCTTTTTCAGCCGCTTCTTTGTGCTTCTTTGAGTAATCAGCAACAAAATCAACAATGCCGTCAATTTTCTGATTAGGAATCCGATCCATCCCCTGCACCTGTTTATCCACACTTCGCGCAGCTCCAGGCTGGGCAAGATCGTATTGCTTCAAGGCTGCCAAATACTTTGTGCTGAGTTCCTGTGTCGCGTGACTCACTTCTTTCACTTGCGCAGGATTCAATTTCAGAAGACCAAAGGTCTTTTCCAGGTCAGCCAGATCCGCCTGAACAGACTGCGCTTTTTGTTCGAAGGCGTTTTTATACTTGCTGAACGCAGAAGCCTCGCCGCCTCTCAACAAGAGATTCTTCCATTCCTGTATCTGAATTTTGAAGTCCACTTGTGATTTTCGAGCCGCATCAACAGCATGCTCAAGGTGACTTGACGTCTGGGCAGCTTGATTGGCCCTGTCACGACTATCCAGTAAGGCTTGCCAGCCAACCAGCCCCGAAAGAATGGCCGTAACCACCAGAAAAATGGATAGCATTTTCAGGCGCGTGGCAATCTTTAATTTCGATATTTTCATAGAAAATTCTCTCTTTACGGTGACGAAATCAACCATCAACAAGCGCTGCCACTCCCAAAACAGGGCTTATAAGTGTTTTTACGGCAAATATTGACTTCGCTTTAATGCCATCGTGAAATAAAAATTGCCATTTCTCAAAGCACAGTCCGGCAATAAAAAAGCCCCTTGGTTTCCCAAGGGGCTTATCGTTGACGCGTAACTTCGTGATATCTTAGTGAACCGTCGCCTTTTCGGCGTTAATGCCAGTGTTCTGGCGAACATAGAGTTCATCCCACATTTCTTCTGATCGCTTGTCACGCGTCAAGAGCGAAAAGAGGATCACCATCAAAAAGCCAAACGGAATGGAAATCAGGCCAGGGTTTTTCAGTGAGATGAGCGGTTTTTCCAGCCCAACGATACTGGTCGTCTTCCCCTCGAAATTTTTCAGATCGTCTACAGCCTTGTCGTGGGTACGTTGAACGCGAGTCAGATCAGCCTCAATGGCCTTCTTTTCAGCTGCATCCGTCGTCGCATCCAGTTTTGCTTTCAGCGTGACCAGCCTCTCGCGCGCACCCGGCACGGCTGGTTTACCAGCCTGGGCAACATCGCCGTTCAAGACTTTGCTGGCCGAAGCAATGACCGCCTTGGGATACGTCATGTTAGGCGAAATCATGACCAGGACAATCGCCATCATCGTTCCACCGATCATGCCGCAAATAATTCCCCAAGTATTGCAACGCTTCCAGTACAGCGTCAGGAATATGCACGGCAGATTCGACGATGCTGCAACGGAAAATGCCAGGCCAACCAAGTGCGCTACGTTCTGCCCTTTGGCCATGATGCCGACAAAGATCGCCAGAATCCCCACCACGATGGAAGACACGCGTGCCGCAACAACTTGTTCTTGTGGCGTCGCTTTTTCACCGCGAATCACGCCAACGTAAATGTCGTGCGCCATGGCAGAAGCGGAAGCCAGCACGAGTCCGGCCACCACCGCAACAATGGTTGCAAAAGCCACTGCAGCCACAAAGGCCAGGAAAAAATTACCCAGTATCGAATTTTCACCGCCGCCTAAAAATTGCGCCAGAAGCGGTGCTGCCATATTGCCGCCTGCATCAATAGCGGTAATCTTGGTGGAGCCAACCAGCATGGCCGCACCGGTGCCCAGGAACAGCGTGCAGACATAGAAACCGCCGATAATCGCCATTGCCCAAATCACGGAGGTGCGCGCTGCTTGCGCCGTCGGAACCGTGAAGAAGCGCATCAGAATATGCGGCATGCCCGCCGTACCGAAAACAAGCGCCATGCCGAGCGAAATCTGATCGATCGGGTTCTTGAGGAAAAGCCCCGGCTCCAGGAAGCGCTGTCCCAGTTCCAGCGCCGTCATGGTGTTCGCGCGGTCGCCAAGCAAGCGCGCAACTTGCTGTTGCACATTCGGGTCGTTCACGATGGTGCCCAGATAGCCGGGCAAACTGAACCCATAGGGTGCCCAAACCAGCGTGACCAGCACCAGCGATGCCGTCACCAGCATCATGGCCTTGATAATTTGCACCCAGGTCGTGGCCTTCATCCCGCCGAACACCACATAAGCGAGCATGAGAATGCCGACGCCGACAACAGAGATTTCATAATCGATGCCGATGAGCGTCTTGATGAGCACCCCCCCGCCGACCATCTGCGCCGTCAGATAGAACGTGGAGACCACGATGGTCGAAATGGCCGCTACCGTTTTGGTTTTCTTCGGATCATTGCGGAATGCGAGGATGTCGCCCATCGTGTACTTGCCGATGTTGCGACAAGGCTCGGCAATCACCAGCAACACAGTGATGTAACCAACCAGCCACCCCACCGAGTACATGAAGCCGTCATAGCCATACAGTGCAATCAAGCCTGTAATACCGAGGAACGACGCGGCAGACAGAAAATCGCCCGCAATCGCCCAACCGTTCTGGATACCGCTCACCGAACGACCCGCGGCATAAAACTCCGAAGTGGATGTCGTGCTGCGCGCTGCCAGATACGTCACAAACATCGTGATCGCAATAATGGCTGCAAACACCAAAAGCGTCATCCACTTGAATTGTGGCGCCACGACGGTCGTGCTGGCATAGGCAACACCGCCAATGCCGAAAGCCAATCCGAAGATGGCCACCCGTTTCATGATTTTATTTTTCATTTTGTTGCTCCAATTTTTTCTGCATCATCAATGATTTCCTGTGCCATCGCATCAAATTGCGCATTGGCCCGGCGGGAGTAAACAAAGGCAATCACCCAGGCCACAATGAACTCCAATAGCGCAAACAGGATGGCCACATTAACGACTCCCCATACCTTGACTTTGAATAGATCAGGCAGGTACGCCGCACCGAGAGGTAACATGAAATAAAAGATGACTGAAAAAATCATGAGGCCGCATAGAAAATTTGTCTTTTTTCGATGCAGCGTCTGAAAACGCGGGTCTGCATTAATTGCAGCCCAGTTCAAGCTTGGATTGGACATCAATACCTCCAGCGTAAAAAAAAACAAAAAGGCGACAGATTGCCGCATTGCGATATTTTTGGTTGCTTTCCCACCGGGATGGGAGGGAAGCATTTTTGGCTGTCTTCCCACCAGGATGTGGCGGGAAGCATGTTTGGTGGCCTTCCCACCGTGTTGGGGAGGGAAGATTGTTGAATTGCCTTCCCACCGGGATGGCGGGGGAAGCGCGTGAAACTTACTTGTTAAAAAGTAAAGTATTTTTCCAAAACGTTCTGCAGTATACGCGCTTGTCGGAACGTTTGTCTAAGAATATGTTGATCAAGCGAATTCAGCGTATCAGGGTTAATACGATTTGATGCTATCTCCTGCTTATTTGCTTGCTTGTGCTGCAAACGTAGCCTAAGTAACTGTATATACAGAAACGATTCAATCCACGCTTCTGTCTCGGATTTGTCCATTTTCCAGGCATCGGCGGCTGCGCGAAAGCGCTGAATGGTGCCCGTCTCGTCTGAACCCAGGGCCAATGCAAAAATACGCGCAGCATCGACAAAAGGTGTCACGCCGTTAATTTTCAGATTGAGTGTATTCTGACTCTCCCCTGATTTCTCCACCAGAAAGTTACGCCAAAGACTTAGCGGCGGACGATTACGCAACGCGTTTTCGACCATCTTCCGCAAAAACATACGATTATTTTTCAGACGGTTATTGAGCCAGTCGCGCAATTGCCGAGCCAATGCCTCGTTGCCGTAAAGATGGCGAAAGTCAAAAAAAATGGATGCGTTGAGCAACTCGTTGGCATCTCCCCTTGAGATCCACTGCGAGAAAGTGTTTTCCCATTCCTCGCTGCTCAGGCACCATTTGGGGTTGGACGCCATGATCTCCCCTCTGCAAAGCGGAAAGCCGCAAGCATCCAGCGCACTGTTGATGTCTTTCGCCAAAGGCAAAAGACGCGCGCGGACCTGATCAGGCGTCGTGTTCTCTGGCGTACGAAAAATGATGCCGTTATCCTGATCGGTCGACATCGTTTGCTCGAAACGGCCTTCGCTTCCCATCGCGATCCAGCAAAATTCAATCTCTACCCAATCCGAATTCTCACGCGCATGCGCAAGCTTGAGTTCGATGATGCGCGTGGTCAGCAAATCGTTCAGCGTTGAAATAAACTGAGTCAATTGCTCGGCAGCCACGCCTTGCGCCAGCATGTTTTGAGCGAGTTGCTGGATATCTTTTGCTGACTGTTTCAATGTATCGAGATCACGCGCGTTGCGAATGGCCGTACTGATCTGACGCAAGCCCACGCGCTGCAAGGCAAACAAATCGCGCTCTGAAACCACACCGATCAATCGTCCGCGATTATCAGTCACCAATACGTGACGCACGCCTTCTTTGGCCATCAGCAATGCTGCCTCGTAAGCAAAAGCATGCGGTGGAAGCGTATAGATATTCGTGCTCATCAAGCGAATGATGGGTTGATCGAGATCGATCTGCGGCAAGGCCACATGATCGAGCACATCGTATAGTGTGAAAATCCCGATCGGCAACCCTCCCCCAACTGCCACCATCGAACCTATCCGCATCGCATGCATGGTCTCCAGCACCTGTCGCACCGACGTATCGGGCATGCACGTCACAGGAGCGCGCCGAATGACCTCAGACAGCGGACTCGACATGGATTGCAATTCCGTCGTCGACTGCGTGTATTGCGCCTGAATGGTATGCGCAGACTGTTCAAGCAAGTTGGCGATACGCCGGGTGCAGTAATCATTGAAGACCGCTGACATGCGCAACAACGCGTCGAACCCCTCCGCCTCCAGTTCAAAGCAGAAGACATCATCGCTGGCCGTAAAGGTGTAATTCGTCGGACGCCGTGCCAGGAGGGCACTGAGCGGAAAAAATTCGCCTTCCTGAAATTCCAAAGCCATGGCTTCTTCAACGCGCCGCGAACCTTGCCAGCCCACCACCATACCCTGACGAATAATAAAAAGCCGCGTCGGCACGCCCTGTTCCGGCGAGGTGATGATTTCGTCTTTGTCAAAATAGCTGACTTTGAGACGCTCGGCCAACCACGTCAGATGCTCGTACTCCATGCGATCAAATGGCGCATGGTGACGAAGTTGCTCAACGGTCTGTTGTATAAGTGAAGGACTTCCCATGGCACTCTCTTCTCATGATATTGGCGCAAAATACCACGCGGCTTTGAAAGCGTATAGCGGTCTCTGGACTGACGTGTTGTTTCGATATACTGTCCCAAAACAAAAGGTCAGGCATGAGCCCCCCATCCATACGAACGCTCATCTGCTTGTCGAGCATGCTGCTGTCACTGGGGGGACTGATGATGTCCCCGGCCGCAGCGCTGTTGCTTGCTGCGATCGTATTGATGTGCTCGCTCCCCGTCATCTTTTTCGGGTCGCTGGTTTCCCGCCTCATCGGCATCGCGCTGCTGGCAAGCGCGATCGGTCTCGCTGCCATGCACTTTACGACAGCCCGTGAGCAAATGAAGCATTATCAACAGCGCGGAAAAGCGTCCACCCCACAGCGGCGTCACGTCTTCCGAAACACTGACTCATCTTTCTACCAGTGCAAGGCGAATGCCAAGAGATGCAAATACGCCTGCGGTCAGCCAGTCAAAATACTTGGCGATTGTCGGACGAGAAAGAATGAACTGACCGATGCCCCCGGCGAAATAGCCAATCAGGCAGAAGATCACAATGGCTTGCAGCATGAACACGAATCCGAGAAGCAGCATTTGCAAGGCAAAGTGTTCGCTGCCCGGTGCCACGAACTGCGGCAAAAATGCCAGAAAAAACATCGCCACTTTCGGGTTCAAGACATTCATAATGAACCCACGCTTGAACAGCGCGCCGGCCGACAAATCGACAGGCTCGGCCAAATGGATCGCGGAGCGGGCCTTCAGCGTCTTGTACGCCAGATAAAGCAAGTACACGGCGCCTGCATACTTCACGATATTAAAAGCCAGCACGGAAGAATAAAAAATGGCGGATATGCCGAAAGCGGCCATGGCCGTATGCACGCTCACGCCGCTGCACATACCCAACGCCGTAACCATCGCTTGCTTGCGACCCCGCGCGATGCCTTGCGTCAAAACAAAAATATTATCGGGGCCTGGCGCAATGGTTAGCGCCGCTGAAGCGCAAAGAAAAACAAAAACGGTGGCCGCAGTCATGAAATGTTTCCTTATCCTCAGAGTTGCGCCCATTATAAATGGCGACATCCACAGGAATCAAAACAAAACGGGTGCCGCAGCACCCGTTCAAAAATCTTCATGATAAGCGTCACTCATTTCGCGTACGGACACTTGCCGCCGGGGTTGTTGTCAGCCCCTTTCATTTGCGACCGGGTATCAACCTTTTTGGGGTTGGTGGAAGTTGGCGTATCGCCATAATGCACCTTCCCCTTACTGTCCACCCACTTGTAAACCTGCTGCGCCGAAGCCATCGAAAACAGCATCACACCGGCCAAAAATACCAGAGTTGTTTTGCTCATTTTTTCTCCCGGTTCCTTTTGAAAAAACAAAACCTGACGCGATGCTATCACATGACCAAAGACGCGATACAGCCTTGGCAAACCCGCGTGTGCACCAACCAACATGGGCCGTTCACAAAGTGGAAAAACCTGACTAAAACTATTGTCCTTTGGGTCAGCGGGGTGTTATTCTCGAAACAAGACCTTGACCGGTTCCTTCTGTCATTTCTCGGGCTTCTGGTAAAGAGAGGTGTCCTGCCCAGTACTGTTGTTGGTATTTCCCCACTTTTTCGAATTCAACGTCACTCAGGGAGATCTGCGCCATGTTATCCGAACAAGTTCCATATTCGTATTTCTCGCTACTTCCCAACCGTGAATGTGGCGAATGCATGGTTTGCTGCGAACATTTGTCCATTAATACACCTGATTTAAAAAAGCCGGCCGACATTTTATGCCCCAATTGCGTCGTCAACAAAGGCTGCAGTATTTACAACACCCGCCCCAATGTTTGTCGGACATGGCATTGCCTATGGCGACGTCACGCAGGCATGCCTGATGCGCTGCGCCCAGACAAATCAAAGGTCGTATTCTCCCTGAAAATCAGCTTTGAACCAAGACATATCTTTGAAAACGCCTATATCGTATGCATGACGCTCACCGATCCTTCGGCCTTCGATGCGCCTGCCGTCTCTCAAGCCATTGACATGTTCATCAACGAAGGCACACTCCCCATATGGCTCGGTTATGGGGGTGGCAAAACCCTGATCTGGCCACAAAAAGAAATGGCCGACGCGATTGCAAACCCGTTCACGCAACAACCGCGCGAACTGATAGAGACAGGCAAAGTCTGGATGAATCAGTTCAACACCATGCTTGAACCACTTCAGGATCGGCAAGCCATGTTCGGACGCGAGTTTTTAAGAACCTAGGGACGAGGCTTACTCGAGGTTTTGTACCTGCTCACGAATTTGCTCGATCAATAATTTAAGATCGATCGACGCATCGGACAATTCTTTAATGGCGGCCTTCGATCCGAGCGTATTCGCTTCACGATTCAGTTCCTGCATCATGAAATCGAGACGCTTGCCTGCTGCGCCGCCTTTTTGCAGTATGCGACGTGTTTCGTCGAGATGCGCTTTCATCCGCGACAGTTCCTCTGCCACGTCGATCCGAACGCCGTACAAGGTCACTTCTTGACGAATACGATCCATGACTTCATCACGAGTCAGCGTTTTGGCCGGCGCATTTTGCAAAGCAGCCCCCAGTGCCTCTTGCATGCGCTCGATGGATTTTTCCTGGAATTGCGCGACAACTTGCGGCACCAAGGGTGCGATCCGATTCACAATCTCTTCCATTGCAACGACGCGCGAAAGCAACATCTCCTGCAGGGCTGCACCTTCCCGTTCCCGAGACCTGACAAAAGCTTCCATCGTCTCAAGCATGGTGGCCATCACGTCTTTTTGTAATGTTTCCTCCCCGACGCTCGCATCCTCTATCACCCCGGGCCAACGCAGCAATTCACTGACTGACAAAGGTTGGGCATCTACAAACCGCCCTCGAATTTCATTTTGCATGCGATCCAGATCAGCCAGAAGATCCTTGTTCAGGGACTGAGACACGCCCGTCCCGGACGTACGCCCCAAACTGAGGCGACATTCGACCTTGCCGCGCGTTGCATACCTGCCGACAGCCTCGCGAAAAAACGGTTCCAGCGACCGCAAATCGTCATTCATGCGAAATTGCAGATCCAGAAAACGGGAATTGACGCTCTTGATCTCTATAGTGATGGTACCGACAGGGGTCTCTTTCGTCGTTGTCGCATACCCGGTCATGCTACGAATTGTCAATTTGCCTCCATTTTTACTCTCTTTACAAAATTACTGATTCTCAAGACAATGCTTATACAGGATAATATGCCATGGCAACGCAGAATAATGCACCATTACCCGAAGGCCTTGAAATTGGTGGATACCGCATTGTAAAGAAAATCGCGTCGGGCGGGTTCAGTATGGTTTATCTCGCCTACGATGAAGACGGCAATGCAGTCGCTATCAAGGAATATCTGCCCAGTGCGCTAGCTCTCCGTCAGGAGGGCGAGCTTGTTTCGCACGTCTCTCCGGCAAACCTGCCGGTTTTTCATATCGGATTGAAATGCTTCTTTGAAGAAGGACGTGCGCTGGCGCGCATCTCCCATCCGAACGTGGTCAGGGTCGTTAACTTTTTTCGCGCCAACGAAACGGTTTACATGGTCATGGCGTATGAGTCCGGGCGGACACTTCAGGAACACATCCTGCATCGCCGCGATAAGGGCGTCAAACCGCTGATGTCCGAACGCTTTATACGCAACACCTTTGCGCAAGTCATCAATGGATTACGCGAGGTGCATGCCAACAAACTGCTGCATCTCGATCTGAAGCCCGCCAACATTTACCTGCGGATCGAAGGCACGCCCATCCTGCTGGATTTCGGCGCTGCAAGACAGACCTTGAACACCAGCAGCACAAACAAGTTGAACCCCATGTACACGCCTGGCTTTGCACCGCCCGAGCTGTATTCGAAAACCGGCAATATCGGTCCGTGGACGGATATTTATGGCGTGGGCGCGTCCGTCTTTGCCTGCATGGCAGGCATTCCGCCACAACCGTGGGATCAGCGCAAGATGCACGACAAGATGGAAGAATATCTGAAAAGACTGGACGGCATGTTCACGTCTGAAATCATCGAAATCGTCCGTTCCTGCCTGAAAATCGATCACATGGACAGGCCGCAGAGTCTTTTTGAGCTTCAAAAATCCTTGCTGGCGCCCGTGAACACCGTTGAAGCCCCCCCAAAAACCGATATCTCTTCCACCATCAAAGGCAAATTGCGTTCACTCTTCTCAAGAAACAAACAGGAAGGCGAAACAACCATCGTCAAGGAATGACGAAAAAAAACCACCGCACCGTTTCCGGCGCGATGGCTCTTCGCAAAAATCAACCGTTATTATTTGGCGCGGCTTCTGTACTCGCCCGTGCGCGAGTCAATCTCGATCTTTTCGCCCTGCGCAACAAACAGCGGGACCTGAATGGTAAAGCCGGTCGAAATCTTGGCAGCCTTCAACACCTTGCCTGAAGACGTATCGCCTTTGACGGCCGGTTCGGTATAGGTCACTTCGCGTACGATGGTCGTCGGCAGTTCAATTGAAATGGCCTTTTCGTTGTAGAACACGGCCTCGCATTGCATGCTGTCTTCCAGGTAGTTGAGCACATCACCCATATTCTCTGCTTCGACTTCATACTGGTTGTAGTCTGCATCCAGAAAGACGTACAGCGGATCGGCAAAGTAGGAGTAAGTCACTTCCTTTTTCTCAAGCACGACCACATCGAATTTTTCATCCGCCTTGTAGACCGCTTCCAGACCAGAGCCGGTCAGCAGGTTTTTCATTTTCATTTTGCACATGGACGAATTGCGGCCAGACTTGGTGTACTCGGATTTGAGTACCACCATCGGCTCGCCACTTACCATCACCACGTTACCGACACGAACTTCTTGTGCTGTTTTCATAGAGCTATACGATTAAAAGTTGGGAGTTTTGAATAAATCACTGGTCGTTCAGAATCCCATGCCCACTGAACACCACGATGTAATAAGCCCGATTCCAAATCACTTGCGACGAAAACGTGCCGCACAGGGTTTGAATCGATATAAAGCCGTATATTTTAACTGATTTTAGCGATAAATTGCAGCAGGTTTGTTGCTAGATCGCCATGACGCAACAAACGCTGCGACCACCCCTGTCCATGCAGCCTCAACAAGGATAAAGATTCACGAAGTGCCCGCCATTGCTCACGCACGGCTCTCGTATCGCGAATGCCATTCCAGGCAAGGTGAAAACGGGTTACGGCAAGTGCCGCATCCGTAGACAACCCATCAACATAATGACCAAGAAACGCATCCAGCTTGGCAACATGGGCATTTTCATCCTGGTGGTAAATCTGCCAAACGAAAGGTTTCCTCGCCCACTGCGCCCGCACAAACGAATCCTCTCCCCGTACAAAGTTGATATCGCAAGCCCACAACAGTTGATCGTATTTTTCTTGATCAACAAAGGGGATAACCTGCACCGTCAACGCATCACGCGTCGCCTTTGCGCCAACGGCGGCTGGCTGCTGCAGGAACGCACTCACCGCATCGCTGGCCACGCCTTGCGGCACGAGACAAAGGATGGGGTGCGTATCCGCCTGCATGGCCTCGAACAAGGCTTGTACCGGCGCGAAGGGATAGCAAAACAGGGAAGCCAGGCAAGCTTCGCTCGAAACCTGTACACCGAGTTCAGCAAGGAACCGCATTTTTGCCTGGGCATCAGCTTGAAATGCATCGCGCGTCGAAAAAAGATCACGCTCCAGAATCAGCCCGCCTGTCTTATCGGTAAAACCGGGAAAGAAAAAATGCTTGGTCAGCGGTAAAGACGTGTGTGGCGACGGCAGCGCATGACAACCTTCGATCCACGCTTCCGCGCTCAGGTATTCGAGATTGATCCAGGCTGGTGCTGGTTTTCCGGCAGAGATACGTTGCGCCATCGCTGCAACATACAACGCAGGCAAATGACAGGCAAACGCTTCGATTACCACATCGCCGATGTCTTCAGGTGAAAACACCGTGTCATCTCGCGGCCAGCGTCGCACAGTCACCGCATCTACGCTTTGCCGATCCAATGCCGGATCCAGCGTGCCGCAAAGTCGCTTCAGGCTATGCAGGTCATCCACCCACAACGTTACATCCAGACCATGCTCCTGCGCGAACTGGCGCGAGAGGCGCCAGCACACGCCGACATCGCCCAGATTATCGATGACGTGGCAAAAGATATGAATGGATTGCGAAGTAAGCATCGTGCACAACAATCTGAACGAACCAGGCTACATCTTACCTGTTGCCATTAACGTCCGCGAGCGCCAGAGGACAGCAACGCCCCGGATGACCTCGGAGCCGATCGTCGGGCTTGCGCCGATGCTGGGCCATTGCTACGCGGCTTGCTTTGTGTCGCAGGTTGCGCAACAGCTTGTGTTTTGCCAGCGGCGGGTTTTGCGCGCTGCGGCTGCTGTTGTTGCCGCTGTCGTTGTTGTTGCGGCCGCCCGTGCGCATTGCCACTGCGAAGCTGTATCGGTTGTGCCTTGGCATTGAGGTCCGGTTCGAAACCGGGAATCACTTCTCGTGGCAAAGTCTGCTTGATCAGCTTTTCAATGTCTTTCAGCATCTGATGCTCGTCAACACACACCAGCGATACGGCTTCGCCGCTAGCGCCTGCGCGTCCGGTACGCCCGATGCGATGCACGTAATCTTCCGGCACATTCGGCAAATCGTAGTTCACCACATGCGGCAATTGATCGATGTCGATGCCGCGTGCCGCGATGTCGGTCGCGACCAGCACCTGCAGTTTGCCATCCTTGAATTCTGACAGTGCCTTGGTGCGTGCCGACTGGCTCTTGTTGCCGTGGATCGCCATGCCGGTGATGCCATCCTTTTCAAGCTGTTCAACCAGCTTGTTCGCGCCATGCTTGGTGCGCGTGAACACCAGCACCTGTTCCCAGTGTTTGGTCTTGATCAAATGCGCCAGCATCGGATGCTTGCGATTGCGATCCACCGGATGCACAGTTTGCCCGATGACTTCAACGGTGGAATTGCGGCGCGCCACTTCAATCATCGCAGGCGCATTCAACAAACCATCGGCCAGCGCCTTGATTTCATCGGAGAAGGTCGCCGAGAACAAGAGGTTCTGGCGCTGCTTCGGCAAGGCGGCCAGCACCTTGCGAATATCGCGAATGAAACCCATGTCGAGCATGCGATCCGCTTCATCCAGCACCAGTATTTCTACTTTAGAGAGATTGACAGTTCCTTGCTGCATGTGATCGAGCAAGCGGCCCGGCGTCGCCACCAGAATATCCACGCCGCGCTTGAGCAGCTGGATTTGCGGATGGATACCGACACCACCGAAAATCACGGCGGAATTCAGTTTCAAATGTTTGCCGTAAGTGCGCACGCTTTCTTCGACTTGCGCGGCCAGCTCGCGCGTCGGCGCAAGAATAAGTGCACGAATCGCGCGCGGCGAGGTCTTGCCCGTTTGCGCAGCGCCAACGGCATCGTTCGACAGCCGATGCAAAATCGGCAGCGTAAAACCGGCCGTCTTGCCTGTGCCGGTTTGCGCACCGGCGAGCAAATCCCCCCCCGCCAGCACGGCAGGAATGGATTGGGTTTGAATGGGGGTCGGTGTGGTGTAACCGAATTCGGAAACGGCACGAACAATTGGCTCGGACAAGCCAAGTTTGGTAAAAGGCATATTCATTTCTTGAAAAATATCGGCCTGTCGTCATTCAAGACGCCAGTCGCAGGCAAACGGGGAGGTTCGGTGTCAACAACGCCACAAACGATAGTGAAGTGGAATCAGACAGCGACAAGGGGGACTGGTGCAATTCGTCGCGTGGTCGAAGTATAACAGCTTCAGGGTTTTCGTGTTGATGCGAAAAAAGCGCTTGAGAGTGAAGCAGGATATCCGATCCAGATCGGGCGCTCAAAAATTTAACGTTGGAAGTAACAGGCGCGCTTTAGCGCGTCCGGGTTGAATGAGATGTTAGAACGATTATTCATCATCTTTAGGGCAGACGTCAGAAACAGCTACGAAAACCTCGGAGTTGATTTTTTTAACAGAACTCCAGTAGGCCTTAAACGTATCAACAGTGCTAGTTTCGTTAGGCACCAGCAACGGAGTGGATTGGCAAACCTGAAAGGTTGCGAAAGCGCCCCAACTGCTTGAGGAAGATGGAAACGCAACGAATACAAAATTTCGCCCTCCACGATCAGTGGCAGAGTGGAGGAATGGTTTTTGGAAATTAATTTCCCCCACTTCGGGTTGCTGTTTTATTCGTAACCCCCATCGAATGTATGCTTTAGCTAGATCAGTAGCCAACTCCTTGTCGTAGCTGAATGAAGGAGATCCTTCTGCGGCCGAGATTTGGAGTGAAAAAAAAGCGATGATGAGTATTTGAATCGTTCTGCGCATAAGTTCTAACGTTTGACGTGAGGGGCCGCCGTAGCGGCAAAGCCGCGAAGGGAGCCCGCAAGCACAGCTTGTGGGCGGTCCCTCTCGACGGAAATGTTAGGTTCAGTCTTCATCTATCATGACCAATAGAGCACTCTCAGCACCTTTGCAATAAAGAACCGACTCAAACGTGTGGCTCGTTATCATGAGTCGCCAACTACCAACCCCAGATACTTCATCTTCAACTTCGCACGTTGAGTAGAAGCTAGCATTTTCACCAGCTTTGGCAATGAACTCAGATGCAAGCTCACGAGCGTTTTCGAGCGAGAGAAGTTCTGACGAATAAGCCATTGAACGATGCAATGTGGCAACTAGAAGCACCTTGGCTTGCTCAGGCGAAAGTTGCAGTGCTAAAGCTGTAAACTCTTCGGGAGTACATTGCACATCAGAGATTCCGCTTACGAGTGATGCAAAAGGAACTTCACCCTGCTGAAACACAGCCTCAAAACAAGGCCCCAGGGCCTGGCGCATCTTTTCGATTGGTTCGGCGAGAGACATTGGAGAAATGAACCTAACTTGTTTTATTCAGCAAAATTGCATAATAACACCGTTGACTGCTGAATAACACCAACGTCCTAAACCCTCAAAACCCGCTTGCCTATTGGCTTTCCAGCACATATACTGTACAAATGTACAGTTATAACAAAACCAACAAACCCCGCAACTCTGTCCCTCATTCCGGCAGACTGCTGGACCGTTGTCGTGAGCGAATGCGCTATTTGCATTACAGCCTGCGCACCGAGCAAAGTTATGTGTACTGGATACGCTGGTTCATCCGCTGGCACGGGATGCGTCATCCGAAAGAGATGGGGAAACAGGCAGTTGAAGCCTTCTTGCTGATGCTGGCCAATGAAAGAAAGGTGTCCCGCTCCACCCACCGTCAAGCCTTGAGTGCCTTACTGTTTCTTTACGGGGAAGTTCTGGATATCAAGTTGCCCTGGATGGAAGAAATTGGCAGACCGGTTCCGACGAAACGCATTCCTGCCGTGCTTTCCGTTGAAGAAATGGGGCAAATTCTGGCACTGATGGATGGTGTTGTCGGCCTGCTGGCACGGCTCTTGTACGGTACTGGCATGCGATTGCAGGAAGCGTTGTCCTTGCGAGTGAAGGACGTTGATTTTGACAGGCAGGTGATCATCGTACGAGAAGGCAAAGGCGCGAAAGATCGCGTCGTGATGCTGCCGCGCACATTGTTGAATCCCTTGCGCGAGCAACTTGCACATTCCAGGGCTGTCTGGGCTAACGATCGCAGTGCCTCTCTGCCCGGTGTCTTTTTGCCGCATGCGCTGGAGGCCAAGTACCCGCGCGCAGGTGAATCATGGGCTTGGCACTGGGTATTTCCTTCGCCAACCCTGTCGCGCGATCCGCGTTCTGGCATTGTGCGCCGCCATCATCTTTATCCTGACCGCTTGCAACGGGCTTTGAAAATCTGCGTGGCTCAGGCTGGCATCGTCAAGCCTGTCAGTGCGCACACCTTGCGCCACAGTTTCGCTACCCATCTGCTACAGAGCGGAACGGACATCAGAACCATTCAGGAATTGCTCGGCCATTCGGATGTAAGCACCACCATGATCTACACCCATGTCGTCAAAATGGCGCTCGGGAAGACAGCCAGCCCGCTGGATGCCCTGAAGCCATACACGAACATCCAGCACCCTGAGGTTTTCCATCCACCTCAATAAATCTTTGACCAAAGCACAGTTTAAACATTTTTGTTTATAATGGAGTCGCGCCGTGAAACAAAGCGAATTTGTGAAATGGTTAAAACAGCACGGCGTGCGTTTTGATGACCGGGCAAACCACTTGAAGGTCACACTCAACGGCAAGGTTAGTTACTTGCCCAGGCACCCTGCCAAGGAGCTGAAAAAAGGACTGGTTGAGGGCGTGAAGAAACAACTGGGCATCAAATAATAGTGATGGGGAAAAGCATGAAATATCCCGCAAAATTTACCCCCGACAAAAAAGCTGGCGGCTTCGTGGTCACCTTCAGAGATATCCCTGAGGCGATAACGCAGGGCGATACTGAGGAAGAAGCCATGGCAATGGCCACTGAGGTGCTGGCGCTGGCCATGGAAGTGTATTTCGATGAAAGCCGTCCCGTGCCGATGCCCTCTCAGCCAAAACGCGGTGATCGCCTGATCGATTTGCCGCTCAGTCTCTCAGCAAAAGTGTTGTTGTTGAATGAAATGCTGGCACAGAAAGTTCGTCCGGCAGAACTGGCGCGTCGCCTTGAAACGACGCCGCAAGAAGTGAATCGCCTGATCGATTTGCGTCACACCACCAAGATTGACCGCATTGCGCAGGCGATGTCGGCATTAGGTAGAGAGTTTGAACTGCAGGTAGCGTGACATCCTCTCCTTTGTTCGTGCTGCACCGCCGTGATTCCCCTTCCAAATCATTTGTAGCGCAACGACGAGCCGAAGGCAGTACGAATAGTACGGCGAGGCGACATCAACAAAGCTACAAGTGATTTGGGATTGGAATCAAGCGTAGGGCTTGAGCAAAGTAATCAGTTGATGAAAGATGCGGGGGTTGCCCGCAATCACGTCACCCGATTCCAGATACCCCTGCTCGCCTGTGAAATCGCCGATGATGCCGCCCGCTTCGGCGATCAGCAGCGCACCGGCGGCCATATCCCATGCGTTCAGGCCTTTTTCGAAAAAGCCGTCGAGACGCCCTGCCGCCACATACGCCAGATCGAGCGCAGCCGAACCGGGACGGCGCAAACCCTGGCATTTCTCGGTGAGGATCTTGAACATCGTCATGTACTCTTCCAGCTTGCCCAAGTCGCGCGCTGGAAAGCCGGTGCCGATCAGCGAATCGGCCAGTTTGTCGCATTTGGACACGCGCAAACGTTTGTCGTTCAGGAATGCGCCCTCACCTTTCGACGCCACGAAGAGATCGTTGCGGTTCGGATCGAAAATGACGGCCTGGGTCGTGACGCCCTTTTGCTGGAGCGCGATGGAAACGCAATATTGCGGAAAGCCGTGAATGAAGTTGGTGGTGCCGTCGAGCGGATCGATGATCCAGACGTATTCGTTTTCTTCACTCGGATTGCCGGAAGCACCGGATTCTTCGGCCAGCACTGCATGGCCGGGATAGGCTTTGAGCAACACATCGACAATGGCGCGTTCGGCGGCCTGGTCGATTTCCGTCACATAATCGTTTCGATTCTTCTCCGTCACTTTGATTTGACCGAGATCGAGCGAAGCGCGATTAATCACTGTCGCGCCGCGGCGGGCGGCCTTAACCGCCGTAATTAGCATGGGATGCATAGTGCTTCCGTTAAAATGTCGTTTTCGTCACACAATGTGGCGAAGTACAAGAACAAGGCGCCGGGACAACCGACCCAAATGGCGCAAAAACGATATTGTAAATGAACTCTCTAAATTCAACCAATTCCCCTATTTTCCAGCGCCTGCGTTTTGTGCTGGTGGAGACCTATCATCCCGGCAACATCGGTGCGGTCGCGCGCGCGATGAAAACCATGGGGTTTTCCGATCTGGTGCTGGTCAATCCGCATCAGGCTGATGTCGTGAGACACGAAGAGGCGCTGGCTTTTGCCAGCAGTGCAGACGATGTACTGACCAATGCGCGCATCGTCGACTCGCTCGATGAAGCACTGGAAGGCTGCGATTTCGCTGCCGCACTCAGCGCACGCCCGCGCGTCTTTTCGCCGCCGATACTCACCGCGCGTGAAGCGGCCAACCGGCTGGTGGGTGAAACCAACTTGCGCGCCGCGCTGGTCTTCGGCAGCGAACGTTATGGCCTACCGAACGAGGCCATCGAAAAATGCCATGCCCTCATCAACATTCCGGCAAATCCTGAATATTCTTCATTGAACATTGCGCAAGCCGTGCAATTGCTTGCGTATGAATGCCGTCTAGCTGAACTGGGCGATCAGTTGAATGAAACCGAGATCGGTTATCGGGGTAAACCCGCGAGCGTCGATCAAATCGACGGCATGATGGAGCACTTCATGGAAGCGCTCGTTGCCATCAATTATCTCGATCCGGATAATCCAAAAACCTTGACGTCGCGCCTGCGGCGCCTGTTTGCACGAAACGGCCTGGAAATGGAAGAAATCAATATCCTGCGCGGGATTGCGAAGCAGATTTTGTGGAAGATGGAAAAGAAATGATTATTTCAGTATCTGGAATAGATTGTTGAAATCATCCGTCCACAACTGCAAGCCTTTTATCTCCTCGATGGGCGCCAGTTGCGGCGCAATGGCGGGATGGTTTTCCAGATCCCCGTTTTTCGTCATCAAGAACCAGTCCGACGAATAATGCGCCCGGCCATCTTCTGGTTCCACCACCAGCATGCCATGCAGTTGCTTCTCGTCGGCGATTTGCTTGAGCACCGGTGCCAACTTGAGAAATTTGTTGCTGATGTGGAAGGCGATAATGCCATTCGGTTTCAAGTGACGCAGATACACGTCGACCGCTTGCGTCGTGGCCAGATGCGCCGGAATGGAATCGCTGGAAAACGCATCCACCACAATCAAATCGTAGGCTTGCGGCGCTTCCTGCTCCATCGCGAGTCGCGCATCGCCTAAAACCAAATCGATTTTTGCCTTGCTGCGCGAGAGGAAGGTGAAATGGCTTTGCGCCACTTCGATAACGTGCGGATTGATATCGTAAAAGCGCATGACATCGCCCGATCTGCCATAGACCGCAAGCGTACCCGTCCCCAAACCAATAACGCCGATGCGTCGATTCGGATGTGTCAGCGTTTCCTGTGCCCGACCGACGCCCGAATCCGCGCGGTAGTAAGTCGTAGGGTCATCTTGCCGCTCCGCCGCGCGATATTGCTCGCCATGAATGATCACGCCGTGGATCAAGCGACGCACCGCCAGCTCTTCATCGGGTAACCCCACTTCCCGCACGCTCAAACTACCGTAAAAATTGCGCTTTTTAAGCACGATGCCATTGTCTAAGTGATCCTGATTCGTATACGCAAAATAGCCACCGAACCCGAGCAGCAGAACAAACAAACCCAGCAAAATTTTCCATTGGCGACGCAACAGCACAACCAGCACGCCCATCGTCATCACCAAACCAATGATGAATTCATAGTTCGCGTTGAACAGTTTGACCGCACCGATCCCCACGGCCAAACCGCCCAGCGCCCCGCCGAGAGACAGCATGAGATAAAAACGTGTCAAATATTCGGGAGGCGGTTTGCGCGCAGCCAGTTCGCCGTGAAAGAACATGCAGATGACAAAGAGGCCGAGCAAGGCCACGGGAATGCCGATCCTTATTTCCATTTCGATCAGCGTCCACGCCATGCCCGCAACCGACAACACCACCGGCACAATGAACCATTTTCGCTTGTACCAGTTGCGCCCTTCAAAACAGAGAATGAAAGTCACCAGGTATAAGGACAGCGGCAATATCCACAGAAACGGCACCGATGCCAAATCGTGCGTGATGTGATTCGTCACAGCGAGCAGCATGAATGCGCCCATCGCGGAAAACAGCAGCCAGGTCAGCTGTTCCCATCGCGTGGGGGTAGGCGCGTGGGGAAGTCTGGGAGCTGACGTTATGATCGGTGACGATTTGTCCTTGTTTGAATCCTCATTGGATTCATCATTGTGAATCGCTGCCGGTTGACGCACAGTCAATCGCGCCGAGGCGCCACACGCAACAACGAACAGCAAATACACGCCGCTCCACGTCCAGGCCTGCGTCTGCGTTTTCACCCACGGTTCGATCAAGAAAGGGTATGCCAACAACGCCAGCAAGGAGGCGAGATTGGAAAGTGCGTAGAGTCGATAGACCGTTGTGCGTGAATAGCCACGCACAAACCAGGCTTGCACCAACGGTCCCGTCGTCGACAACAGAAAATACGGCAAACCAATGGTCGCCGTCAGCAATCCCAGAATGCGCCAGCTTGGGTCATCACTGCCTGCCGGTTTCCAGCCGACATTGGCAATGATCGGCAAACTGATGAGACTTAACAGCAGCAAGGCTGCGTGAATGACCGCCTGTTTGCGAACGGGAAAGCGTCGCGCAATCCAGTCGGCATACGCGTACCCTGCAAACAATACGCACTGGAAAAACACCATGCAGGTGGTCCACACCGCAGACGATCCACCGAACCAGGGCAAGATTTGCTTCGCGATAATCGGCTGAACCAGAAACAGCAGGAAAGCGCTGACGAAGATCGTGAAAGCGTAGAGAAACATGGCGTGCGCGCAATGAATGGAATACCGGATTGTACCGGTGGCGCACTCGCAATGCTTATATTTTTATGTCACACCGAGAGTTCTAACCAAAGGCTCTCAACAGTCCGACAGCTAACCCCTCCAGCGCAAAATCCTCGCGCCCTTCTTCGACCGTGATCAATTCGAAATCCGGATTTTCCGGATGCAGTTCGATCCGTGAACCGGTTTTATTCAAACGCTTGACCGTCACATCATCACCGAGACGCGCCACCACAATCTGTCCGTTGCGCGCCTGATCAACTTTTTTCACGGCGAGCAAATCGCCATCCAAAATGCCAACATCCCGCATCGACATGCCACGCACCTTCAACAGGTAATCCGGCTTTTGCGAAAACATCGCCGGATCGACTGTGTAAGTCGTTTCGATGTGCTCCTGCGCAAGGATCGGCGAACCGGCCGCGACGCGCCCTACCAGCGGCAAAGTCAATTGCTGCAAGGCCGCATGCGGCAACGTCATCTGTCCCATTGGCAAACCGCCCCGTTCCTGCGTGGATTCACGCAAACGGATGCCGCGCGACGTGCCCGGTGCAATCGTGATGGCGCCCTTGCGCGCGAGGGCCTGAAGATGCTCTTCCGCCGCGTTGATGGAACGAAATCCCAGTTCGGCTGCAATTTCGGCGCGTGTCGGGGGAAAACCTGTATTCTCGATGGCTGTTTTAATAAGTTCGAGAATTTGCTGTTGTCTTGCAGTTAATTTAATCATATCCCCGTCCTTCGCTGTTGGCCACCCATTTCATACAGCAAGCTGTTTATATCAACAGACTGTATTTTTATACAGCTTTTGTGAAAATGCAAGCTTTCTGTGGCGGTGATTGAATTGGTATCCCAGCCAACCTGCAACTGATAAAATCGCGTGCGCTGTGCACTCACTTCATCTCCTTATGAAACGTCTTTTCGACATTGTTTTGGCTTTAATCGCGTCAGCCATCCTCGCGCTTCCTATCCTTCTTGTCGCCATCTTGGTCAAAATGACATCGAGAGGTCCTGCGCTTTACTGGTCTGACCGGGTCGGCAAGGACAATTCGATTTTTCGCATGCCGAAATTTCGAACCATGCGTATCGACACCCCGGCCGTCGCCACCCACTTGCTCTCTGATCCTGCCAAATACCTGACGCCCTGCGGCTCTTTCTTGCGTACATCCAGTCTGGACGAACTGCCGCAACTCTGGAGCATTCTCAGGGGCGACATGAGTTTTGTCGGACCTCGACCCGCGCTTTTCAACCAAGATGATTTAATTGGATTACGCACCGAATGCGGTGTCTCTCGCCTTGTTCCCGGTCTGACCGGCTGGGCACAAATCAACGGCCGGGACGAACTGCCAATTCCGGAAAAAGTGAAACTTGACGAGGAGTATCTCAAGCGTCAATCCTTCATGACAGACATCAAAATTCTGTCGCTGACATTTCTGAAAGTCGTTCAACGAGATGGGGTAACACATTAAATGCAAATGTTGCATTTCTATCACACACAACCTGCACTGACTGCCCCCTTCGAGCGCCATTTTTAAAAGTTTCCCCAATTCAACGCGTTGAATTTCCAGTCATTTCTGGGTATAATTGCCGGCTTTCCTCTTCCCACACTCGTCTTGACGCCGAGGTGGGCGATTTTTCAATCTGTCCATAAGGAGATTACATGCGTCATTATGAAATTGTATTTATCGTGCACCCTGATCAAAGCGAGCAAGTTCCCGCAATGATCGAACGCTACAAAAATACGGTCACCACGCGCGGCGGCAAAATCCACCGCGTAGAAGACTGGGGCCGTCGTCAGTTGGCTTATATGATCCAGAAGCTCGCGAAAGCACACTATGTGTGCATGAATATCGAGTGCGATGGCGAAACGCTGGCTGAAATTGAAACCGCATTCAAGTTTAACGATGCGGTACTGCGCCACCTCACCGTCAAAATGAAACATGCAGAAACCGCCCCTTCCCCGATGATGAAATCGGTGCAAAAGGAAGAGTCGGCCAAGCAGCGCAACACTGAAGCAGCGGCACCAGCCGAAGCTTGAGCGCATTTGACGGAAAGGACGTGAACTGAATCCTGAGAACCGACTTCAACTGGCTGCCAGCATCGTGGAGCGCGACGTGTTGCGCTATACCCCGGCAGGCATCCCGATTGTGACGGCGAAATTGCTGCACAGTTCCAAGCAAGTTGAAGCAGGCATTGAACGACTGGTTGAATTGGAAGTCCCTGCAATCGCCTCAGGCGAAATAGCCGGAAAGTTCAATCAGGCTGACATGAGCGAAATCTATCGCTTCAGCGGATTCATGGCACGCAAGAGCCGCAACAGTAAAAGCCTCGTATTTCACATTATTGATTTTTAGCCGCTACACTGACTAGCGCACATATTTAGGAGCCCAAAATGGCAATGGGAAGAAGATTCGACAAGAGCAAACTCAAAGACAAGAACAAGCGCAAACAGCAAAACCCGCTGTTCAAGCGCAAGAAATTCTGCCGCTTCACTGCGGCCAATGTTGAGCAAGTCGATTACAAGGATATCGACACCCTCAAGGATTTCATCCAGGAAAACTGCAAAATTATGCCGGCACGTCTTACCGGCACCAAGGCGCACTACCAGCGTCAAGTTGACACCGCAATCAAGCGTGCGCGCTTCCTTGCGCTGCTGCCCTACACCGCGCTGCACACAGCGTAATTTCGGACAAGCACAAGGATATCGGAGACATACATGGAAATCATTCTGTTAGAAAAAATCGGTAAACTCGGCAACCTCGGTGACATCGTGCGTGTCAAAGACGGTTATGCCCGTAACTTCCTGATTCCGCAAAAAATGGCACGCCGCGCCACTGCAGCCGCCAAAGCAGAGTTCGAAGCACGTCGTGCAGAACTCGAAAAAGCCGCAGCAGAAAAACTCGCCGCAGCGCAAGCGCTCGGCGAAAAACTGTCCGGCATGACGGTTCAGATTCTGCAAAAATCCGGCGTCGATGGCCGTCTGTTCGGTTCCGTGACCAACTACGACATCGCCGAAGCCCTCAGCAAGCAAGGCTTTGCCGTGGAAAAAGCGCAGATTCGCCTGCCGCAAGGTCCGTTCAAGACCGTTGGCGACCACGCCCTGTCTGTTGCACTGCATGCAGACGTGGTGGTGGACATCACCGTTTCGGTACTCGGTGAGCACGCCTAAAAGCTTCATTTACCAAGCGCAACAAAAAACCGCTGGCACGCCAGCGGTTTTTTTTCGTCCTAATCAAACTTTGCCTGAACTTTCCCATCCCCCTCAAGGATAAGAGTAATTCTCCGCAATGACTTATTTAGCTTTAACCGGTATATCCAGCCTGTCCACCAGCACCGGAACGCGGGACAAGCCCAGCACACGCGTCGTGACACTGCCGATAAGGAGCTTATTCAGGCCCGTGCGACCATGCGACCCCATGAAGATCAAATCGCAGCCATTCTCTACGGCACCGTCGGCGATCTTTTGAGCCGGCACATCAGAGAAAGCGGTAATAGGGGTGCACTTCACGCCTGCGGACTGGGCCGCTTCCACAATGGGTTTCAGGTGAACTTCACCCGCTTTTTTCATGGTGGTTTCGTATTCCTGTTCGGAAGGATAAGTCGGCGGAATGATTTCGACATAAACCGGATATTGGTACTCCGGTGCGACGAAGAGTCCCACCACCTCTGCGCCGATAGCCTTGGCGAATTTCACTCCTTTGATGGCTGCGGCTGCCGATACTTCCGAGCCATCCGTTGTAACCAGAATTTTTTTATACATAATCTCTCCTGGGACAGAATATCAATCGTGATCGTTCCATTCTACCGTTCGGGTCAACCCACCGAGCGCATGACAAACATACTTTATCATGCCCAAGGCTTGTTGCGATTGGTCATGAAAGGGTTTCAGCAAAATCGCGTGGGCGGATTGCCACAATCACTTTATCCCAGCCCATCATGCCTGATGAAGACAAGGATATGATCAAGTAAGTTCTTCGAGACGAATCTTGATCACCTTCCCCACCACTGTGGCCAAGGCATTGATCTTTTCAATCGCTGCCAGCATATTCTTTTCATGCGTTTTGTGCGTGAGCATCACGATATCCGTCGTGTTCGCGCCTTCGCCAGGCTCTTTCTGAATCATGGCATCGATTGAAATCGTGGCATCGGCCAGAATGCGCGCCACATCGGCCAAGACACCGGGCTGATCTTTCACGTGCATGCGCAAATAGTAGCTGGTCGTAATCTCGGACATCGGCAATACCGGAATATTCGACAGCGAATCCGGCTGAAACGCGAGCGAGGGAACACGGTGTTCCGGATCGGCCGTCGCCAGACGCGCGATATCCACCAGATCCGCAATCACGGCAGAACCCGTTGGCTCCGCTCCGGCACCTTTTCCGTAATACAGCGTCGCCCCCACCGCATCGCCATACACGAACACCGCGTTCATGGCGCCTTCCACGTTGGCGATCAGTTGTTTGGCAGGAACCAGCGTCGGATGTACGCGCAACTCAATGCCATTGTGCATGCGCTTGGTGATGCCAAGCAATTTGATACGATAACCGAGCTGTTCGGCATAGCGAATGTCAGTCGCTTCCAGTTTGGTAATGCCTTCGACATAAGCCTTGTCGAACTGTACCGGAATGCCAAACGCAATCGATGACATCAACGTCACCTTGTGGGCGGCGTCGATGCCTTCGATATCGAAAGTCGGATCGGCTTCCGCATAACCGAGACGCTGTGCTTCCTTCAGCACCACGTCAAAATCCAGCCCCTTGTCGCGCATTTCAGACAAAATGAAATTGGTCGTGCCATTGATGATGCCGGCAATCCATTCGATACGATTGGCCGTCAAGCCCTCGCGCAAGGCTTTGATAATCGGGATACCGCCGGCCACTGCCGCTTCAAATGCAACGATCACACCCTTGTCCTGGGCTGCCTTGAAAATCTCGTTACCGTGCACAGCAAGCAATGCCTTGTTCGCCGTCACAACGTGCTTGCCGTTGGCAATCGCTTTCAGCACAAGCTCTTTTGCAATACCGTAGCCGCCAATCAACTCGACAACGATATCAATGTCAGGATTGGTCACAACCAGATTGCCATCACTCACGACTTCGCAACCGCCACCAGTGATCTGTCTGGCGCGCTCCACATTGAGATCCGCCACCATCGTGATCTGGATGGCGCGACCCGCACGCCGCGTGATTTCTTCCTGATTGCGTTTGAGAACTTCGTACGTACCACCACCGACGACGCCGATGCCGAGCAAACCAACTTTAATGGGTTTCATAAAGACCAATTGTTCAATGAATATTAAGCCGTACCGTAACGACGACGGTATCCCTCGAGGAAGCGCGCCATCCTTCCGACCGCGTCGGCGAGGTCATGCACGTTGGGCAGGAAGGTGATGCGGAAATGGTCAGGCGCCGGCCAATTGAAGCCCGTTCCCTGCACAATCAGCACCTTCTCGGCCTCGAGCAACTCGTAAGCGAACTGCTTGTCGTCCGCGATCGGATAAACCTTCGGATCCAGCTTGGGGAACATGTACAGCGACGCCTTCGGTTTGACGCACGAAACACCCGGAATGGCCGTCAACAACTTGTGCGCCAACTCCCGCTGTTCATACAAACGCCCGCCCGGCGCGATGAGATCGTTGATACTCTGGTAGCCACCGAGCGCGGTCTGGATCGCATACTGCCCCGGCACATTCGAACACAGGCGCATGGAAGACAGCATGTTCAAGCCTTCGATGTAATCCTTGGCTTGACGTTTTTCACCAGAAACCACCATCCAGCCCGAACGATAACCGCAGGAACGATAGTTCTTCGACAGACCATTCATCGTGATGAACATCACGTCGTCTGCCAGCGACGCCATGGAGGTATGCGTTCCGCCGTCATACAAAATCTTGTCGTAAATCTCGTCGGCAAACACGATCAGCTGATGCTGACGCGCAAGGTCAACAATCTGCTGCAAAATCTCGACCGAGTATAAGGCGCCAGTCGGATTATTCGGGTTGATGACGACGATGGCCTTGGTTTTGGGCGTAATTTTCTTTTTGATGTCCTCGATGTCCGGGTTCCAGTCGGACTGCTCGTCGCACAAATAATGTACCGGCGTCCCACTCGACAACGACACCGCCGCAGTCCACAACGGATAATCCGGCGCGGGCACCAGCACTTCATCGCCCGCATCCAGCAAGGCCTGCATGCTCATCACAATCAGCTCAGATGCACCATTGCCGATGTAAATATCATCAACGGTTACGCCAGCAATTTTCTTTTCTTGCGTGTACTGCATGATGGCCTTGCGCGGCGCAAAGAGCCCTTTCGAATCCGTATAACCTGCCGAATTACTCAGATTGCGGATCATGTCGCTGACAATCTCATCCGGCGGATCAAAGCCAAACGGTGCCAAATTGCCAATATTCAACTTGATGATCTTCTGGCCCTCTTCCTCCATTTGCCTGGCTCTTTCCAGAACGGGGCCGCGAATGTCATAAGAAACGTCATCCAGTTTTTTTGATTTCAGAATCGGTCGCATGATGCCTTTCCTCGATTTTTGTCACTCAGGCACCCCTAACCATGCGGTACCCCAAAGGAGCCATTCTGACGAAAGCGCGACAATTTATCAAGGTTAATCTCCCTGCATGACTTGGGGAATACCGTTACAATCAAGCATCATTACCCTGATCCATCGTCTTACTGGAGAATTCAATTGGCAGATACCCCTTCCATCGTCGGACTGAGCGTCCCCGACTTTTCAGCACCCATGACCAGCGGCAAGACTTTTGAACTCTCTCCCCTCCGTGGCAAAAACATCGTTCTTTACTTCTATCCCAAAGACAATACACCGGGTTGCGCAGCCGAAAGCATGAGCTTTCGGGACCTTTATCCTCGCTTCCAGGAAGAGAACACGGAAATTTTTGGCATCAGCCGAGACAGTCTCAAATCGCATGAAGGGTTCAAGGGAAAATTGGCGATGCCCTTCGAGCTGATTTCCGACCCGGACGAAGCCGTATGCATCATGTTCAACGTTATGCGCGAAAAAACTATGTATGGCAAAAGGGTGCGCGGCATTCAACGCAGCACTTTCGTGATTGACGCCAATGGCACATTGGTGAAAGAATGGCGCAACCTTGAGGTGCCAGGCCACGTCGAAGAAGTACTGGACTTTTTGGTTTCGTACAATAAGCATTCATAAACTTCATAGGTCAACGAGAATCTGATGCCGCTTCCCAAAATTCCGACCAAACCCGCTACCCTGCTTGATTCCAAGGATTACCCCAAGGCTCCCAAAGGCAAAAACGGCAAAACGACCAAAAAATCGGCCAACGATTCCGTCGTCGCGCCTGCTCCGGTCGTTGCAAAGGCAGCGCCCAAACCGGTTGAAGCACCCCTGAAATCCAAGACAGCCAAAGCGCTTCTGTCGGAAAGCCCCGTGCCGTCAAGCAAAAAACTGGCGCACACGCGACTGAAATCCAGCGCACGACAGTCGGCAACAAAATCCGGTATGACCAAACTTTTTGTGCTCGACACCAATGTGTTGATGCACGATCCGACCTCGCTCTTCCGTTTTGAGGAACATGACATCTTCCTGCCGATGTCCACGTTGGAAGAACTGGACAATCACAAGCGCGGCATGTCCGATGTGTCGCGCAATGTGCGGCAAGTTTCTCGCATACTGGATTCGCTCGTCGAAAACATTGACGAAGATGCGATTGAAAACGGCATCGTCTTGTCCAAGTTGGGCAACAAAGAAGCGAAGGGACGGCTCTTTTTTCAGACCAAGCTGCAAACCATTACATTGCCTGCTGGCCTACCCGTTGGAAAAACAGACAACCAGATTCTCGGTATCGTCCAGGCATTGAGCGCAGACCAGCCTGGACGCTTGATCGTGCTGGTGTCCAAAGACATCAACATGCGCATCAAGGCTCGTGCGCTTGGCCTGCCTGCGGAAGATTATTTCAACGACCAAGTCCTCGAAGACACCGATCTGCTCTATTCCGGCGTGATGACACTCCCCGAGAATTTTTGGGAAACGCATGGCAAGGGCATGGAATCCTGGCAGGATAATCGCGGCAATGTCAGTCACACTTACTATCGGGTCACTGGTCCGCTCGTCGCATCCATGCTGGTGAACCAGTTCATTTATATGGAACCGCCCAGCGGCGATACACCGCTTTACGCCCAAGTCAAACAAATCAGCGGCAAAACAGCCGTGCTAAAAACCTTGCGCGATTTTACACACGCCAAAAACAGCGTCTGGGGCATCGCCGCACGCAACCGCGAACAGAATTTTGCCCTCAACCTGCTAATGGATGCCGAATGCGATTTCGTCACCCTCCTCGGTCAAGCTGGCACGGGCAAGACACTGCTTGCGCTGGCAGCCGGACTCGCACAAGTGCTGGAAGCCAAAACCTATAACGAAATCATTTTTACGCGCGTGACGGTCCCGGTGGGTGAAGACATCGGTTTCCTGCCTGGCACTGAAGAAGAAAAGATGAATCCCTGGATGGGCGCACTCGACGATAACCTCGAAGTACTGCACAAGCCGAGCAGCGAGGGCGGCGAATGGGGACGGGCCGCAACACAAGATCTCATCCGCTCGCGCATCAAGGTGAAATCGCTCAACTTCATGCGCGGCCGCACCTTTGTCGACAAATTTGTCATCATCGATGAAGCACAAAACCTGACGCCGAAACAGATGAAGACGCTGATTACGCGTGCCGGTCCGGGTACAAAAATTCTCTGTCTTGGCAACATCGCCCAGATCGATACGCCGTACCTCACCGAAGGTTCCAGCGGTTTAACTTTTGTCGTTGATCGCTTCAAAGGCTGGGAACACAGCGGGCACGTTACGCTCGCGAGAGGCGAACGTTCTCGTCTGGCTGATTACGCGACGGAAGTCTTATAGGACGAGTCCAAGCGCATGAAAATGTCGCTGGATTGTGTGGCCTGCTTCGTGCAGCAATCGCTGGACGCTGCACGACTGGTCACAACCGACGAAGCGCAACAAGAACGCATCGTGCGCGACGTGTTGCGCTGGCTCAGCGTTCAAGGTCTGGAACATTCCCCGCCTGTACTCGCACAACTCGTGCATCGTCATTTACGCGAGATTTCCCAGGTTGGCGACCCTTATCGAGAACCGAAAGCACGCCACAATGCGATGGCGCTCGATCTCCTTCCGGAACTCCGCACGCAAATCGAAGCATCCGATGATCCGCTTTCCCTGGCCACACGCCTGGCCATCGCGGGCAACGTCATCGATATGGGGATGAAAAGCATGGTAACCGAAGACGACGTGCGTGCATCCCTCGGTCACGCACTGGAAGAACCTTTCGTCGGTGAATGGGAAGATTATCGTCAAGCCGTCGCCAAAGCAAAACGCATTCTCTATCTGGCTGACAATGCGGGCGAAATTGCCTTCGATCGCCTGCTGGTGGAACAACTTGGCCCGCATCGTGTCACCGTTGTCGTGCGCGGCGCGCCTGTGCTGAACGACGCTACGCTTGACGATGCCCACGCTGTCGGTTTACGCGACATCGTAACCGTTATTGACAATGGCTCCGATGCCCCCGGCACTTTGCTGCATGACTGCACCCCTGCCCTGCAGCAGCATTTCGCCAACGCTGACCTGATCATTGCCAAAGGCCAGGGGAATTTTGAATCCCTCAGCCACCGCGGTCATGCGGTTTTCTTTCTGTTCAAGGTGAAGTGCCCGGTCATTGCTCGGCATGTCGGGCTGCCGATGGGAACGCAAGTGCTGCGTCAGTACAAATAAGGGGCACCCGGCAACGCCGCTAAACCGGCATCTCCGACAGACCTTCCTCTTCGCTCCGTCCATGCCTCGCAGCAACCCAGCGCAAGGCAACGGATAAGGCACGAAACTCCTGCGGTTGCACACTATCCTGCAATATCCGCAACACAAGCGTCTGCCCGTCCTCCGATTCCAGATTGGCTAGCAACAGGCTGGGCCACAAAGTCGAATCAGGCATCAAGCGAAACACCGTTTCTGGCTCGGCAGCCTGATCAGGCCCACCCGATTCCTGACACAATCGAATAACCCCCTCCGGTGAGATATGGATACGCCAAGTTTTTTGCTGCCGTTGAAAAAGAATAACGGCAAGCGTAACCCCCATCAGACTCATCGCTGCGATGATCAGTCTGGCAGAAAACAAAAAATTGCCTGCCACACCCAAAGTCGTCAGTCCTGCGGCTGCCACAATAGCGCCACAAAAAGCGTACAGCGCCACCTGAAGGCGTTTGGATGGATGCACAACGGTCGAGAGCGCAATGGACATGTCGGTGAGGGTTCGTACGATTCAATCATCATCGCACAAGATTCGCCAGCATAAAAGAAAAGCCCCTCATCCACGGTCATGAATGAGGGGCCGCGAAAGCTAGGTACCCGTATTACATCTTCTTGAATACCAGTGTACCGTTCGTGCCACCGAAACCAAACGAATTCTTCAGTGCAATATTGAGCTTCGCATCCCGCGCCGTATTGGCGCAGTAGTCGAGATCGCATTGCGGATCCTGATTAAAGATGTTGATCGTCGGCGCAATCACTTGATGATGCAAGGTCAAAGCCGTGATAACCGATTCCAGACCACCCGCGCCGCCCAGCAAATGTCCAATCATCGACTTGGATGAGGTCATCACAAGTTTCTTGGCATGATCGCCGAGTGCGCGCTTGACGGCCGTTGTTTCTGCGATGTCGCCCAACGGGGTCGAGGTGCCGTGCGCGTTAATGTAATTGACTTCGTCGGGGTTGATGCCGGCATCCTTGATCGCATTCGTCATGCAACGCGCAGCACCGCTGCCATCTTCCAGAGGCGCGGTCATGTGATAAGCATCGGCGCTCATGCCGAAACCGATCACTTCTGCATAAATCTTTGCGCCACGCTTTTTCGCATGCTCGTATTCTTCCAGCACCATCACGCCTGCGCCTTCACCCAGCACGAAACCATCGCGATCCTTGTCCCATGGACGGGATGCCGTTGCCGGATCATCGTTACGCGTGGACAGTGCACGGGCGGAAGCAAAACCACCAACTCCCAACGGAGAAATACACGCTTCTGAACCACCCGCGAGCATCACATCGGCATCGCCGTATTCAATCATCCGGGCGGACAAACCAATGCTGTGCAAACCGGTCGAACATGCCGTGACAACGGAAAGATTCGGACCTTTCAGACCAAACTTGATCGACAGATTGCCGGAAATCATATTGATGATCGACGACGGCACAAAGAATGGACTGATGCGACGGGGGCCACGGTTCAGATATTCGCTATGAGCATGCTCGATCGTCGGCAAGCCGCCAATGCCGGAACTGACATTAACGCCAATACGCTCTGCGTTCTCTTCGGTCACCGTCAAACCACTGTCCTGAAATGCCTGTATGCCTGCGGCCATGCCGTAGTGAATAAAGGTATCCATTGCGCGCGCTTCTTTTGCGGTGATGTAATCCTCAACCTTGAAGTTCTTCACTTCGGCAGCAAAAGTGGTGCTGAATGGGGACGCATCGAATTTCGTGATGGTGGCCACACCCGATTTGCCTGCCGTAATGGCAGACCACATTTCGGTGACGGTATTTCCGACTGGAGAGATACATCCCAGGCCGGTGATCACGACCCGGCGTTGACGTTGACGGCTCAAGCTATTCTCCTATTGAGAGCGACAAGGACATAACTGCACGAACGGCCCCTTCTCTGTCCTCTTGAGAAAAAGTAATAAAGATGCGGCGCAGTTATCCAGCGCCGCATCAGCAAATCATTCAGAACAAAATTACTTGACGTTCGCTTGTGCGTAGTTAATCGCTTGCTGAACGGAGGTAATCTTTTCTGCTTGTTCGTCAGGAATTTCGATTCCGAATTCGTCTTCGAGGGCCATGACGAGTTCTACCGTGTCGAGCGAGTCCGCGCCCAGATCGTCTACGAAAGAGGATTCGTTCTTGATGTCGGCTTCAGCAACACCCAGTTGTTCAGCGACGATTTTTTTAACGCGTTGTTCGATATCGGACATGTTTTGGCTCCAGTGTGTAATTATCAAGTGCGCGCATTCTATCAGGTTTGCGCTCGTAAATTTACCATTAAGGTCAACGTTTCCACCATGAAAGTGGAATTATATAAAAAAAAACGGTTAATTCATAAACATGCCACCATTGACGTGCAATGTGGCACCCGTAATGTAGTTTGCTTGCGGCGAAGCAAGAAATGCCGTTGCCATCGCAATGTCTTCGGGCGTACCGAAGCGACCCAACGGAATTTGTTGCAACATTGCACCAATTTGTTGCTCATTCAACACTTTGGTCATATCGGTGTCGATAAAGCCCGGCGCAATGCAATTGACCGTGATCCCCCTTGAGCCCACCTCACGCGCCAGCGCACGGCTCATGCCTTCCACGCCCGCCTTGGACGCAGCATAATTCATCTGGCCAGCATTGCCCATCGCCCCCACCACGGAAGTGATGTTGATGATACGACCCGTGCGCGCCTTCATCATCCCGCGCAATACGGCACGAGACAGACGTCCTACCGCAGTCAGATTTACGTTGATAACGTTATCCCACTCTTCGTCTTTCATGCGCATTGCCAACTGATCCTGCGTAATGCCGGCGTTATTGACCAAAATTGAGACGCCGCCCAATTCCTTGGCAACCTGTTCCACGATGGCATTGCAAGCCGCACCATCGGCCACATTCAATACCACGCCTTTGCCCGCGCCCGGACGAATCTTTTCCAGCGCTTCCGTAATGCTTTTCGCACCGCCTTCCGACGTGCTGGTACCCACCACCGTCGCACCACGACGTGCCAGTTCCAGAGCAATCGCGTAACCGATGCCGCGCGAAGCACCCGTCACGAGCGCAACCTGGTTTTGTAAATCCTGCATATTTTGAACGGTCATTTCAATGCCTCCAGCACTTTGTCGAGAGAAGCCTGATCGATGATAGCGTCACCGGTAACAGCCTCATTGATACGCTTGCTCAAACCCGCAAGCACACGGCCCGGGCCGCATTCAATCGTCTGCGTGATGCCCATGCTCGCCATCTTGTTAATCGTTTCGACCCAACGCACCGGGCTCGCGGCCTGACGCACCAACGCATCTTTAATGGCTGCCGGATCGTTGATGATGGCCACATCCACGTTGTTAATCAACGGAATCTTCGGCGCAGAGAAAATCAGATTCGCCATGTAATCGCGCAGCCGATCTGAGGCCGGTTTCAACAACGAGGAATGGAAAGGCGCCGACACCGACAACGGTAATGCGCGTTTGGCACCACGCGCCTTCGCCGCTTCACAAGCACGTGCAATCGCTTCCTTGTGACCAGCGATCACCAGTTGCGACGGTGCATTGAAGTTCGCTGGCTCGACGACTTGTCCTTGTGCCGCTTCCTGACACGCTGCAATCACATCAGCGTCGGACAAACCGAGAATCGCCGCCATGCCGCCTTGGCCCACCGGTACGGCTTCCTGCATCGCCTGTGCACGGAAACGCACGAGTTTCACCGCATCTTTGAAATCAATCACGCCTGCCGCTACCAGCGCGGAAAATTCACCCAAGCTATGGCCTGCCACCACGGAAGGCAGCTTACCGCCCGCCGCAATCCAAGCGCGGTAAAACGCCACGGAAGACGACAACATCACCGGCTGGGTATTCGTGGTCAGGTCCAGACTTTCTTTTGGCCCTTCTGCAATCATCGTCCAGAGATCGAAACCCAGCGCGTCGGAAGCTTCAGCAATCGTGTCGCGCACAACTTTATTGTCGGCAAACCCGTTCAACATCCCGACGGCTTGCGAGCCTTGGCCGGGAAATACAAATGCGTAATTTGACATGCGAATAGTCTGGTTAAGGGTTGGAAAATTACATCCGGGCCAATACGGCGCCCCAAGTCAGGCCGCCACCAATGGCCGCCATCAGAATATTTTGCCCTGGCTTGATGCGCCCATCGCGCATTGCCGTATCGAGCGCAATCGGAATCGTCGCAGCCGAGGTATTGGCTGTCCAGTCGACCGTCACAACCACCCGTTCCGCCGGAATCTTGAGGCGTTTCGCTGCGCTTTGCATGATGCGCACGTTCGCCTGATGCGGAATCAGCCAATCGATTTGAGAAGGTTCCATGCCGGCCATTTTCATGACCTCATGCCCCACTTGATCCAGCACCGTGACGGCAACCTTGAATACGGCTTGTCCATCCATGTACATAAAGCCGCTGCCTTCCATCACACCACAACTCAGGCGGGCATCCATGTGAAGGATATCGTTTTGATGGCCGTCCGCATGCAGCTTGCACGCCAGGATGCCCGGTTCGCTCGAAGCAGAAACCACCACCGCGCCTGCGCCATCACCAAACAGTACGCACGTCCCGCGGTCGTTGAAATCGACAACCCGCGAATAAATTTCGGCAGCAACCACCAGCACGTTCTTGTACATGCCGGAACGAATGAAAGCATCGGCCATCGACATCGCATACATGAACCCGCTGCATACCGCCTGCACATCGACTGCAGCACAATGCGTCGAAATGCCCAGCTTGGCCTGGATGCGACATGCCGTGCTGGGAAAACCGCCGTAGTGATCGGGCGTCGTTGTCGCGAGCAGAATCAGATCGATGTCGTTGGGACCCAACTTGGCCATTTCCAGCGCTTTTTTGGCGGCTTCAACTCCCAGATCGCTCGCCAACACACCATCATCCGCATAATGACGCGAGGTAATCCCGCTGCGCGTCGTAATCCACTCATCCGAGGTTTCCACGCCTTTGGCCGCCAATTGCGCGACCAGATCCGCGTTCGAGACTTTGCGAGGTGGCAGGTAACTGCCGGTTCCAGTGATTTTGCTGTAGAGAGTCATGCTGTCTTCTGTTCAAATGGCGTCGCTTCGCTGTTGGAAACGGGTGATTCTGCCGCAGGCAACAATTCAGCCATGGTATTGGAAATGCGTAGCAACACGTCATGTTTGACTGCATCGTACGCCCGTTGAATTGCACATTCATAAGCAAAGACATCCGCGCTACCATGGCTTTTGAATACCAGTCCGCGCAGCCCCAGCAGACTGGCGCCATTGAAGCGGGAAGGATTCATGCGCTTTGAAATCGACTTCAGCGCGCGCATTGCAATCAGTGCCCCCAGCATATTGAGCAATCCGCTCTTGAATTCGGAAGTCAACACCACACGGAAAAAACGCCCCAGTCCTTCAGCCGTTTTCAACGCCACATTACCAACAAAACCATCGCAGACGACAATGTCGGTTGTGCCTTCGAAAATATCGTTTCCCTCGACATTGCCATAGTAATTCAGTACGCCCTTCGTATGATCGTCACGCAATAACTCAGAAGCCTGTTTCACGACTTCATTGCCCTTGATCTCTTCCGTACCGACATTCAGCAACCCCACCGTTGGCTTCGTCCTGCCTTCGACCGAGGAAACCAACGCAGACGCCATACGCGCAAACTGACGCAAATGCTCTGGCGCACAATCGACGTTGGCGCCGAGATCAAGCATGTAGGTGGGGCCATTTTTCTGATTCGGCAGAATGGTGCAGATGGCGGGACGATCAACGCCCGGCAGCGTACGCAGCAGATAACGCGAAATTGCCATCAACGCGCCCGTGTTGCCAGCCGAGAGACAGGACTGAACCTGACCGTCCTTGACCAGCCCAATCGCCACCCGCATGGACGAATCGCGCTTGCGTCGCATGGCGACTTCCACCGGATCATCCATCTCGACAACATCTTCTGCATGCTTGATTGACAATCGCGGATGGTTGGCGGCATTGAGCTTATTTAACTCGCTGCGAATAGCCTCTTCCCTACCGACGAGAACCAGTTCGGCATCCGGGTTCGCTTTAACGAAAGAAACACTGGCGGGGACAGTAACCGGAATGCCATGATCCCCTCCCATGCAATCGATGGAAATTCTTATTGTCATCTTTTTGTTCAATACCTCACTCAGCATCCGCCTGTTACAGATGCGACCTTAAGTGACGCGATGGAATTGCTTCAAACAAAAAAAATGGCGCCTGAACATCACACTCAATGCGCCACGTGTTGCGAATAAATTAACCGAGATTAATCTTCGCTTTTAGTCTTGATAACCTTTTTGCCGCGGTAAAAACCGTTCGGGCTGATGTGGTGGCGCATATGCGCTTCACCGCTCGTCTGCTCAACAGACAGTTGGGGCGCTACCAAAAAGTCGTGCGAACGGTGCATACCGCGCTTGGACGGGGATTTCTTATTTTGTTGAACAGCCATGGTGTTACTCCTAATGCAAAAAATATATTCCGAGATTCTAACATATCCGGTCGGCAATTACGGTTGCCAAGCCAGCAATTCGTTGGTAAGGCCCTACAGCTGCTGCCTTAACCTTCAGGACTAACGCTTCAAGTCCTTCAATATCGCAAACGGCGAAGGTTTATCCGCCTTGAGGTTTTCCAGTTTGGATGCATCTGGGCAAACGGCATGCCTCGGAGACAAGGGTAATGCCAACAGCGCCTCATCCTCTATCAGATCGAGCAGATTCATTTCTCTGCTTCCAACAATGACATCCAGCTCGTCATCGTTCAACATTTCCTCGATCTTGTCCGCCTCCGCCTCATCCCTCGCCAGAATGAGCACCGATTCAGACGCGATTACCAGGTCGAAAGGACTCAAACAACGTTGACAGACGGGCTGAACGCCTACCTTCACTGACAAGGTCAGCTGCGGGTGCCCAAACTTGCCTACCCCTCCGCTGAGCGACCAATTCAGCACACCAGCGGCGTTCTTGCTTTCCTTAGAAACCCTTGCCAAATCAGCAACCTTGATTTGGCCTTCCCGATGCTCTTTTTGCCGGGCAAATTCAAATGCGTCGACGACTATTTCAGTCACAAGCTATAACCTTCCCAGGAAACCAGCGATTTTAGCAAAAACCCCTTTATTCGTCAAAGAGATAAGGTAAATGGAAAAGGGCATGCTGCCAATCGTCACGATTAGCATTTTTCCGGACGTTTCCGATATCATTCCACGCATGGCAACATTTCACCAAAAAATACCGCTCATTCTCGGCTCCAGCTCGGTTTACCGCAAGGAATTGCTTTCCCGCCTCGGCATTCCGTTTGACGTCGTGGTGCCGAATATCGACGAATCCCCTCTACCGAACGAAACGCCCGATGCCACGGCGCTGCGCCTGGCGCAAGCCAAAGCCGAAGCTATCGCGACCCAATTTCCCGGTGCGCTCGTGATCGGTTCCGATCAGGTCGCCACACTCGACGGCGAACAAATTGGCAAACCCGGCACGCATGAGAACGCGCTCAAACAACTGCAAAAAATGCGCGGACGGCGCGTGACTTTTCATACGGCACTGTGCCTGGTTGATGGCCGCAAACATGCCCAGCATCCTGTACAGCTTCAAAACGTGCAGACTTTCGTCACGTTCCGCGATCTGCCCGATACGGAACTGGAAGCGTATCTGCGCATCGAACAGCCCTACGACTGCGCGGGCAGTGCGCGCAATGAAGCCCTGGGCATTGCGATCCTCGAAAAAATTGAAAGCGACGACCCCACCGCCCTCACCGGCTTGCCGCTCATGGCGCTCACCACGATGCTGCGCCAGGCTGGCGTGCCGTTTTTTTCCAAACACTGACATGGCCGGCACACTCTATCTCGTCCCGAACACCCTCGGCCATGCGCAACCCGACCCTGCACAACCGCTCTCGCACATCATCCCCGACGACGTGCAAGCGATTGCCGCGAAGCTCGGCTACTTCATTGCGGAAAATGCGAAGACCACGCGTGCGTTCCTGAAACTCGTCTCCGCCGCGCATCCGCTCGCCAAGCCGATGCAGGAAATCGCCATTGCCGAACTCAACGTCAATACCAAAGCCGACGCACTCCCCGCGCTGCTGCAACCGATTCTCGACGGACAGGATGGCGGACTGATTTCAGAAGCGGGCGTTCCCGCCGTTGCCGACCCCGGCGCCAATCTTGTGCGACTCGCACATCAGCTTGGCATTCCGGTCAAACCGCTGGTCGGCCCTTCGTCATTGTTGTTGGCGGTAATGGCCAGCGGCTTGCACGGCCAAAGCTTCGCGTTCAACGGTTATTTGCCAACCGATGCCGCCGAGCGAACGAAACGCATCAAAGCCCTGGAAGACCGCTCGAAAACAGACGGTCAAACGCAAATCTTTATTGAAACGCCGTATCGCAATGGTGCCTTGCTCGATGCCCTCGCCGCGACCTGCAAAAGCGACACACTCATCTGCATCGCCACCGATCTCACGGGGTCAGACGAACGCGTCACCACGCAAACCGCCGCGCAATGGAAAAAACAACTCGCGGAAAAGAAAACGCCGGATGTGCATCGCAAGCCAACGGTGTTTTTGTTGTTGGCTTAATTCAGGGCTCGGAACCTTACGCTAAACCTGCAAGAAAAACGGTGGCTTGAACAAGCTCGCGACAGAAAATGCTTCAGACCATTATGTCTGGACGAGTATCCAATTCCGCTCAAAAATGTCGGGCCCGCAAAGGGACATTTCCCCATTGGCGCGGGTAATGATGTAGTCACCAGCCGTGACGGGCATCAATCCTTCCGGAGTTTCAACGGCGTAGACCAGCGTGACCAAAGGGCCGCCAATACTGGCCTCCCAAGCTTCGTAGATAATTGAATCTTGCCCGACTGTGCCTTCAGGTGTTATCAGCAATTTGATGACTTCCGGGTGATCGCCTTCCTTGAACCATTGGACTGCGTCGACGACTTCAGATGCGTTTTTATATTTCATTGGCTTTTCTCGTTGCTCCTAATTCACAATAGGATTTTATATGATGTGGGATGGTAATCAGAAACCAAATTGGTAATTGAAAGCCAGTGTAGAATCTACAGCATCACGCCAACCACTGAAAGGTTTGACCATGTCCTACACGCCTGAACTGCTGGATGAACTGAATATATTGATTCGCTTCGACTTGGTGACCAATCAACAAGGCCTCAAAGTTCACACCAACATAGCCGATGCCAAGGTGATTTCCGCCACCCGGCGTCTGTACGACAAAGGACTGGTTACGCAACCAGATGGGGGCTATCTGACCAGTCTGGGGCGCAATGCTGCAATCAACGCGCAAGCTGCGTTGACCCTGCTGACCGAGGGCAGCGCAAATCTTTCTGCTACGCCTAAAGATGAAGTTGTTATTTCTGCCTGATCAAAAATTGCCCGGACGGACAAGCAGTTGTTGTGTTTAATATTGGATTGGTTCTGCTGGGTTCGACATCGCGCACCAAAGCAAACGAAGCCATACAGTAATTTGTGGGATGAGAAAAGAAAAGGGGCTGCACTTTCATGCAGCCCCTTCATATTGGGTGGCTCCCCGACCTGGGCTCGAACCAGGGACCTGCGGATTAACAGTCCGTCGCTCTACCAACTGAGCTATCAGGGAACAGAAGCGGGATTATATGTGCGCCCAAGCGAGTTGTCAAACGACTCGCGCGTTTTTGCCATACGTTTTCAGCAAGTAGTGCTCGCCCTTCGATTTTTGAATCCCAAAATACCAAACGGAACGGCGCTGAGTGATGAGGTAATGGCCAACCTCAACCGACCTTCGACTTCTTCGGCTGTCCGCTGGTAAACCCGTCAAAGATATATTGCATCATGCGCCGCCAATCCCCTTTCCGTTTTTCGGTGACAGCACCCAACACCCACACCGTCGCCAGGGATCCAAAAATCACGATTGCGTTTTGCAGCGCCTCTTGTTCGACATTGATAGAAATCGCCGTAAAAAACTGAAGCAACGGATAATGCATGAGATACAGCACAAAGGTATAACCAGCCAGGTAACGAATGGGTTTCTCGCCTGCACTCAGAACCTTGGCAAAGCGCGGCGCAATGACAGCGGCACCAGTGAAGTGCATCGCCACCAGCACGCCGATGATGTAGCTGCTGATGAACTCCTGCGACCATAGCAACTTCTGCTGCATCAACTCAACGCCGAGCGAATTGATCATGTAGTCGTAAATCGTATCGGGATAGCCATTCAGACGATAGAACACATACAAGACGCCCGACCCGATGAACAAGACCCATCCCAGCGGCTCAGAAACCATTTGCCTTTTGACGACGTGATACACCTGCACGCCAAGCAACCACACCGGCAACAGTAACAAAATTTTGGGGCCGATGAGCATGCACAAGGCGCCTACAACCGCGAACTTCAATGGCCGCCTTTTCAAAAACCAGGCTGCCGCAAAAATCACGTAATACCAGAACTCATAGCCGAGCGACCAAAACGGCCCGTTCGTAAACGGTCGGGTCGAAGTAAACCACAATTCGTTGATGAACGTCATATTGGCGAAAATGCGCCAGAGTGGTTTGCTGTTCTGATACCACCACCCGTCATAGACATCAAACGCAATGCGCGAGCCGATACGATCCAGAAGAAACGTGATCAACAGCGCCGGAATCACAACGGAATACAGACGCGCAAAGCGACTAACGAAATATTCCTTCGGCGTTTTTTCCTTTTGGTCGACAACATAGGCAATGACAAAGCCGGACAAGACGAAAAACACCATAACCGCGTCGTTTCCCAAATCTTTCAAGCGCCAGACGATAGGTAAATCAGTTGTGAAGCGATCGTAGTTGGCGTGAACGAAAAAGACAACGAGTGCGGCGAGAAATCGCACGAGATCGAGATAAATCGAAATATAACGGTTCATGGTATTAATGAATGGAAAATGCGCTCGGTTCAAACATGAACGAGCGCGTCTTCGTCTATGAAAACTGGCGCATCTTAAACCTGTGCCAGGTTGGAGAACCGCCGGGGTTGTAACAATCTGTAAGGGTCAGTATAGAGAAAATAAGAAATCCGAGATATTGCCGTCTTCAGACTGCAAACCACCGGAATTCCACTCTATAGACAGTAATTTATTTTGCCAGAAAGGTTTCAGGCTCTTTGCGCTCGCTGAACTTGCTAACCAGCATGCCGCGTAGTTTGTCGATGCGCTCGTCCTTCAAGGCCCTGGCACTCAGCACACAAGCCTTGACGCAAGCACAACATAGAATACATTGGCTTGCATCCGTTGCCATCGCACCGTTACGCAGTGAAATGGCCCCGGTGGGGCAAACCATCATGCACACCCCGCAATTCGTGCACCGCGCATTGTCGATAACCGGCGCAATATTCCCCAGCTTCTTGTGCTCCTGGTAGGGCATATTGCCCGGGACCTGCAAGGAAGCGATGTCACTCAGCGCAGCAACCTCATTCATCATCGTGCGTATGGCGCCACCAAAATCCCTGGCTTTATCGAGGTCGCTTGCGTCCGGGCGACTCAAGGCAATCCGCGCCACATCGTTCGCGAAAGAATGCTCGCCAATAAAAGCCCCCCCAGCAATGGGCACAAAGCCGCATTCGCTCGCCAGATCGCGCAATTCGATCAAGGCATCGTCATACGCGCGATTGCCATACAAGACCACCACAACAGCAGGCGTGCCATTGCCTTGGACGCGACGCAACCTAGCCACCGCTTCTTCTGGCAAACGGCCCGCATAAACCGGCATGGCGATAATGGCCAGATGTTCCGTCACCGGCGGAAAACTTCGGGATCGCGCCTGGGGTACCGTCAAATTCATGTGCGTCACTTTCGTCGCCCCAAAGCCTTTGGCAATGCCAACTGCGATCTTCACGGAAGTCTCCGTTGGCGAAAAATAAATCAGCTTGATTGCATCAACTTGCATCCGTTTTTTCCTTCCTCTTCAACATTTGACGATCATGTATTTCTGACAATAAGAGCAGCGCAACCATAGCGCCCAGCATGGCGCACAACATGTCCGATTGCGTATCCCAAGGGTCCCCCTGCATCCCCAGAAATTCGTCCGCTCCCTGCCCCAACCATAAGGCGGCCCACCATTCAATCAATTCGTAAACGGCACTGACGGCCAATGCCACGCAAATCGATAGAAACGCGGTCATTCGACGGCTTTTCAAGTAAGCCTTGCGCAACAAAATTTCGCGCGTCACCATTGCTGGTACAAATCCTTGCATGAAATGTCCCAGCTTGTCGTAAGGATTGCGCGAAAGGTGAAACATCTCCTGCACCCAAAATCCGGCAGGCACGTGTGCGTAACTGTAGGCTGCGCCGACGATTAGCACCAGCGCATGAAAAATGATCAGAACATACAACAAATCGGTCAGTGGGAAACGCTTGTATGTCCCAAACAAAATCGGCGCGGCAATCATAATCGGGGCGATTTCCAGAAACCAGGTCAACCGATCATAGGGCGCGATACCCGAGACGATGAGTGCCACGGCAACCAGCGCGGTTCCAGCAATCAAGTAGGGCGTTCGAGATGTTCCGTGAGTCATGGCAGGATCGATATTCGGCGACAGAAAGTATATCGCATAGCCTCCGCTTTGTTCAGCCTAGCGGTTCGCTGCAACCCGCTGGCCGTCTTCGATACCAGTCGGGTATAATGCGAGGTTTATCGATATAGCCCTTACAAAGTATTGAACATGGAAGCAGAACGCATCAACGCCATCGGCAACCTGCTCGCCGATCTCACCTCCCGCGAAACCGAACTTCGGGGGTATCTTTGACTTCGCTGCGAAGTCAGACAAACTCGAACAAGTCAACGCCGAACTCGAAGATCCCAACGTCTGGAACGACCCCAAGCGTGCGCAGGATCTCGGCAAAGAGAAAAAATCTCTCGAATCGATTGTCCTCGCCCTCATCAAAATCAAATCGGATTTGAATGATGCCGGTGAACTGTACGCGATGGCACGCGAGGAACAGGACGATGCCTCCCTCCTCTCGATAGAGGCTGACGCACAAGAAATCAAAAAACAGGTTGAAGATCTTGAATTCCGTCGGATGTTCTCTAATCCGATGGACCCGAACAACTGCTTCATCGACATTCAGGCTGGCGCAGGCGGCACGGAAGCGCAGGACTGGGCCTCGATGATTCTGCGTCAATATGTACGCTACTGCGAACGCAAGGGCTTCAAGGTTGAGGTGATGGAACAATCCGATGGCGACGTCGCTGGCATCAAGACCGCCACGATCAAAGTGGAAGGCGATTATGCCTACGGCTTCCTGCGCACGGAAACCGGCGTACATCGCTTGGTGCGCAAATCGCCGTTTGACTCTTCCGGCGGACGCCACACTTCCTTTTGCAGCTTGTTCGTCTACCCGGAAGTGGACGATTCGATCGACATCGACATCAATCCCGCCGATGTGCGTGTGGATACCTACCGCGCTTCCGGCGCAGGCGGTCAGCACATCAACAAGACCGACTCTGCGGTGCGTCTGACTCACATGCCGAGCGGCATTGTCGTGCAATGCCAGAATGATCGCAGCCAGCACAAGAACCGTGCGGAAGCCTGGGACATGCTGAAATCGCGTCTGTTTGAAATGGAACTGCGTAAACGCATGGCTGAGCAGCAAAAGCTCGAGGATTCCAAAACCGATGTAGGTTGGGGACACCAGATCCGCTCGTACGTGCTGGATCAATCCCGCGTGAAGGATTTGCGCACCAACCATGAAACCGGCAACACCAAGGCGGTGCTTGACGGCGATATTGACGATTTTATTTCCGCCTCCCTTAAGCAAGGCATCTGAAGGCACTCACCCTCATGTCAAAAATCTGGTGACTAACATGACAACACAAAATAAACCCACCGCGAATCAAAACGCGCCTATCACCACGGATGAAAACACCATCATCGCCGAGCGACGCGCCAAGCTGTCTGCCATCCGCAAACAGGGCGTGGCGTTCCCGAACGATTTTCGTCCGCAACACAAGGCCGCCGACCTGCACGCGCAATACGGCGATTTTTCCCGCGAAACGCTGGAAGAAAAAAATATCAAGGTGGTCGTCGCGGGCCGGATGATGCTCAAGCGTTTGATGGGCAAAGTCAACTTCGCAACAATTCAAGATGCCTCCGGCCAAAAAATGGATGGCCGCATTCAATTGTTTGTCAGCCAGGGGGACTCTGGCGATGCAATTTGCGAAGCACTGCGCCAGTACGATCTCGGCGACATCGTCGGTGCGGAAGGCGAACTGTTCAAAACCAAAACCGGCGAACTGTCTATCCGCGTACGTAACCTGCGACTGATTACCAAATCGCTGCGCCCTCTGCCCGACAAGTTCCACGGCTTGTCCGATCAGGAAACCAAATACCGTCAACGCTATGTGGATTTGATCACGAGCGAGGAAACCCGTCGGGCCTTCAAGGCGCGCACGGCGGCCATTTCTTCGATTCGCCGATTCATGGAACAGCATGAATTTCTGGAAGTGGAAACGCCGATGCTGCACGTCATTCCCGGCGGCGCGGCAGCCAAACCGTTCATCACGCACCACAACGCTCTCGACATGCAAATGTTCATGCGCATCGCGCCGGAACTGTATCTGAAACGTCTTCTGGTGGGCGGGTTCGATCGCGTGTTTGAAGTGAATCGCAATTTCCGCAACGAAGGCGTCTCCCCTCGCCACAATCCGGAATTCACGATGATGGAATTCTATGCGGCTTATGTCGATTACCAGTGGCTGATGGATTTCACCGAGCAATTGATTCGCCAAGCCGCCATTGACGCGCACGGCACCGCGCAACTCACGTATCAAGGCCGCGAGCTGGATCTATCCAAACAGTTTGCGCGCATGACCATTGTCGAAGCCATCAACAAATATGCGCCACATTACACGACGGAACAATTGAACGATGCCGCGTTCCTGCGCAAGGAAGTGCAGCGTTTCGGCACACAACCGCTGGCAACCGCCGGTCTGGGGGCGCTGCAACTCGCGCTCTTTGAAGAAACCGCTGAGGCGCAATTGTGGGATCCGACTTACATCATCGATTATCCGGTGGAAGTCTCCCCGCTCGCCCGCGCATCGGACACCCGCCCGGGCATCACCGAGCGGTTCGAGCTCTTCATCGTCGGTCGTGAAATCGCCAATGGTTTCTCCGAATTGAACGACGCAGAAGATCAAGCTGCGCGCTTCATGTCGCAGGTTGAAGCCAAAAACGCCGGGGATGAAGAAGCGATGTATTACGACGCCGATTATATCCGCGCACTGGAATATGGCATGCCACCGGCGGGCGGGTGCGGCATCGGCATCGATCGTTTGATGATGCTCCTCACCGATTCACCAAACATCCGTGACGTGATTCTCTTCCCGCATCTGCGCCGGGAAGAATAAAACAAAAGGGTGTGCCTGAAGTTCAAGGCACACCCTTTTGCAAGACTGATTCTGATTTATTTCTTAGCGGCTTTTCTTCCGCTCCTTCTTCTTTTCTCTTTTTTCTGCCTGCCCGTGCATCCATCGGGCTTCGGCCGCACTGCGTCGTTTGACCATGCGAATCATGAAGAAAAAATAAACGACAACACACGTCGTAATGGCAACCGTTGCCCCCTCCATCGCCAACCGGTCATTCATGACCATCAGGCCGATCATGGCGAGGAAAACGGCGCAAATAACCGATACCCACAATAAATTGTTTCGACTTTTTGCATATTGTGTATCACGCAGCAATTCGCTGTGCATGCGCTTGGCTTCATCAGGTGTCTGTGCGGGCTGGCTCATTGCTTAATAAGTGCTAGATCAAAAGAAGATATTGTAACGTCATTCCAAACAAATCTCATTCGCTCGGTTTGGTCGTCGTGGCATCCGAATCGGTCGCAGTATTTTCACTGGCTTCCTTCTGGCGATAATATTCCGCCAGCGCCTGTTCATAGTCAATTCGCCTCGCCTCTTCCTCTTCTTTTCGTTTTTTTTCCTCGTCTTCGCGCTTGAGCTGCTCAACTACCTCTGCTTTCATCATGTTTAAGCGTTTCATGACGAAAACCGTCGCCCATACGAAAACGGCCATGGCAAAAACGAGATCCATCAAACTCAGCACCTTGGTGAACATCAGATACGCCACACCGAACATCGAACCGCCACCAAATGCCACGATCGCCAGCAAGGCATAGCGATATTGATTGAAGGAGGGATTTTTCTTCAATTCATCAAAAATGCGCTCTTCCTGACTCTTCGGGAATGGCTCGTGCGGGATGAGATCATCCTGCTCGCTGGAAGGAGGCTGCGGCGTGGCAGAGGGATTCGACGCTTCCATTCGTTAGCCCTTTTTCATCATGATTTCTGCTGCGACTTGACGACCTGCATCGCGCTGGCGATCAGACTGCTCACGTCACTGAGGTTCGCCGGCACAATAATCGCGTTATTCGTTTTGGCCAAATTCGAAAATGCGGCAACATACTGCTCGGCCACTTTCAAATTCACGGCATCGTTACCGCCGGGCTCCTGAATGGCGCTGGCGACCTTGCGCAAAGCTTCGGACGTTGCATTGGCGATGGCGACAATGGCGGCCGCTTCGCCTTCCGCATTATTAATCGCTGCGCGCTTTTCGCCTTCGGATTTGGCAATCGCCGCTTCGCGCGCGCCATTGGCAATGTTGATTTGTTCTTGCATGCGACCTTCAGAAGCGGCGATCAGTGCGCGCTTTTCGCGTTCCGCCGTGATTTGTGCCTGCATGGCATGGAGAATTTCGCGCGGCGGCGTCAAATCCTTGATTTCATAGCGCAGCACCTTCACGCCCCAGTTCTCAGCCGATTCGTCAATGGCACTCACCACGCTCATGTTGATGTGGTCACGCTCCTCGAAAGTTTTATCCAGCTCCATGCGCCCGATCACCGAACGCAAGGTTGTTTGTGCGAGTTGCGTAATTGCTGCGATATAGTTCGACGAACCGTAGGAAGCGCGCATCGCATCGGTAATCTGAAAATACAGAATCCCATCCACCTGAAGCTGCGTGTTATCCCGGGTAATGCAAACCTGTGATGGCACGTCCAGTGGGATTTCTTTCAAACTGTGTTTGTAAGCGATCCGATCAATAAACGGAAAAACAATATTCAGCCCCGGCGCAAGCGTTGCATGATATTTCCCCCATCGCTCTACCACCCAAGCATGCTGCTGTGGAACCACATTGACTGATTTAAAAACGACAACAACAGCCAGAACAAAAATAATGACAGCAAGCGACGTATTACTGAACATATGCGTTCCCTTCTTGTTGTATTAAATAATTTGAATGAAACCGCAGAAAGCGGTTCACGCCACACCTTGAGCCGCGTTTTTGACAATCAGACGGCTGCCGCGAATTTCGTGGATGGTGAAGGCCCCTGGTCTGGATTCTGCGCTTGACTCCAATTCCACGTCCCACATGGCGCCGCGATACATGACCCGTGCCACACGCGGTCCGCCACCGTTTTCTTGCCACTCGCTGACGTTGATGGTTTTACCAATATCCAGAAAAGCATTTGGGTTTTTCGATGCATCCCGCTTTTGGGGCGTACCGAATTTGCTGAGGCGAAGGGCGACGACGGCAACAGCACCGACAACACCCCCCACGATCAATTGAACGGACAAATCGCCACCGGCCCAGGCCGCCCCTGCTCCGGCGACCAATCCGATGGCGATCATCAACAGATAAAATGTGCCCGTGAAGATTTCGAGTATGACGACGACACCTGCAGCAATTAACCAGATCATCCAGTCAGACATAAATCCTCCGTGAGCGTTTACCCCCCCTTGGCCAGATTTTGCCAGGTTTTCACGACAGAATCTGGGTTGAGTGACATCGATTCTATCCCTTCTTTCACCAGCCAATGTGCAAAATCCGGTCGATCTGAAGGGCCTTGTCCGCAAATACCAACATATTTCCCTTGAGCACGGCAAGCCTGAATGGCCTTGGAAATCAGTGCCAGCACGGCCGGGTCACGCTCGTCGAAATCTGCCGTCAGCAGTTCCATGCCGGCGTCCCGATCAATCCCCAAGGTCAATTGGGTCAGATCGTTCGAGCCGATGGAGAAGCCATCGAACATTTCCAGGAACTGATCAGCCAGAATCGCGTTCGACGGAATTTCGCACATCATGATCAGACGCAAACCGTTTTCACCGCGCTTGAGGCCGTGATGCGCCAGCAAATCGATGACGCGCTTGGCCTGATCCAGCGTCCGCACAAACGGTACCATGATTTCGACGTTGGTCAATCCCATATCTTCGCGAACACGTTTCATCGCAATGCATTCCATCTCGAATGCCGCTGCAAAATCCTTGGACATGTAGCGCGATGCGCCGCGATAACCGAGCATCGGATTTTCTTCTTCCGGCTCGTAACGCGAACCACCCATCAGCTTGCGATATTCGTTGGACTTGAAGTCGGACATGCGCACAATCACCGGCTTGGGCCAGAAGGCTGCGGCAATCGTGCTCACGCCTTCAGCAAGTTTATCGATGAAGAAATCACGCGGCGACGCGTGACCACGTGCGAGCGACTCAATAGCCGCTTTCAGCTCATCGTCCACTTTCGGATAATCCAGCACGGCCAGAGGATGCACGCTGATGCTGTTGATGATAAATTCCAGGCGCGCCAAGCCAACGCCTTCATTCGGGATCGCCTGTTGCGAGAAAGCCAGTTCCGGATTGCCGACGTTCATTGTGAGCTTGACCGGAATTTTCGGCAAATCGCCGACAACTTCTTGCGTCACTTCGGTTTCAATTGCGCCTTCGTAAATCCGGCCTTCATCACCTTCCGCACAAGACACGGTCACCACCATGCCATCAGTCAGGATTTCCGTCGCATCACCGCAACCCACCACAGCCGGTACACCCAGTTCACGCGCCACGATCGCTGCATGACAGGTGCGTCCACCGCGATTGGTCACAATGGCGGCAGCGCGTTTCATCACGGGCTCCCAGTTCGGATCGGTGATGTCGGCCACCAGAATGTCGCCTGGCTTGACACGATCCATTTCGGAGGCTTTTCTGATCACACGCACCGGACCCGTGCCCACTTTTTGGCCAATCGCACGACCGGCGGCGAGAATCTTGCCGCCCGCCTTGATCTTGTAGGTGTGCTGCACATCCGAAGCCTTTTCCTGAGACTTCACCGTTTCCGGACGCGCTTGCAAAATGTACAGCTTGCCGTCGATACCGTCTTTGCCCCACTCGATATCCATCGGACGGCCATAGTGCTTTTCAATGGTGACGGCGTATTTGGCCAATTCGATCACATCGGCATCACTCAGAGAATAACGATCGCTCATTTCCTCCGACACATCCACGACACGAACCGAACGACCTGCGCCCGCCACGCCGGAATATTCCATCTTGGTCAGTTTGGAACCCAGATGACGACGCACAATCGGGAATTTGCCTTTTTCCAAGATGGGCTTGTGCACGAAAAATTCGTCCGGATTCACGGCACCTTGCACCACCGATTCGCCCAAGCCATAGCTGGACGTAATGAAAACCACATCCTTGAAACCGGATTCGGTATCGATCGTGAACATGACCCCTGCTGCGCCAATGTCCGAACGTACCATGCGTTGAATACCCGCCGACAGCGCCACTTCTTCGTGTTTGAAATTGCGGTGTTCGCGATAAGAAATCGCGCGGTCATTGTAAAGCGATGCAAAAACATGCTTGATGGCTTCCAGCACGTGGTCAATACCGACCACGTTCAGGAAAGTTTCCTGTTGTCCTGCGAAAGAAGCGTCTTCCAGGTCTTCAGCCGTGGCCGAAGAACGCACGGCAAACGAGACCTCGCCCGTCGAACCGGCAACCAGGCGCTGGTAAGCTTCGGTAATTTCTTGCTGCAGGCGCGGCTGGAACGGCGTTTCCACGACCCATTGGCGGATTTGGGTACCCGCTTCAACCAGTGCCTTCACATCGTTTTTGTCACGATTGGCCAAACATTCATTGATACGCTGGGCCAACGACGGCCCGCCATTGGCGCTGTATTGCAGAAAATCGCGGAAAGCCTGTGCCGTCGTCGCAAATCCACCAGGCACGCGTACACCTTCACTTGTTAACTGGCTGATCATTTCCCCGAGCGAAGCATTCTTTCCGCCAACGATCGGAACGTCGGTCATTCTGAGCTGCTCGAGGGGAAGAATGTAGGGGGATTGTGTCGTAGATGAAGGGGTTCTGCCGGGCACTGCAACTGTCATGATTTCCTCTTGTAAAGACGTCTGGTTACACCAAATTCATCACCCTTATAGGCTTTAGAGTCTGGCAAAAAGCATGGGATTGTTATATTGTACATTGAGAACGATTTCATGAACCGTTCCCGATGAAGAAAACTATCAATCTCCCACTCAAAATGGGTAGTGCGACAAGGGAACCGATCAATGAAATAAGGTAATAACAACACGTATTCTTTCCTTAACATCAAGCTGTTTCAGGTTTTACACAGAATTTTTATGTCCACAATACAATCCCACCCCGAAGCCCGCCGTGCCGTCTTCATCGTTTCTGACGGCACCGGCATTACCGCAGAAACCCTCGCACACTCGATCCTGTCGCAGTTTGACGTACGTTTCAAAAAAATTCGCCTGCCCTTTATTGATACGGAAGAAAAAGCGCGAAATGTTGTTCGCAACATCAATGAATCCGCACAGAGCTACGATCAGCGCCCCATTGTTTTTTCTTCGCTGGCCAAACCTGAATTCCTGAATATTGTCCTGGGATCCAATGCCTTGCACTTTGACCTGATTCAAACTTTCGTTCCCCCGCTGGAAGAAGAGCTTGGCGTGAAAGCCGCGCGGGCAATGGGACTCAGTCACAAAAGCGCTGACAGCGCCGAATATGGTGGTCGCATGGATGCCATCAATTTCTCGCTCGCCCATGATGATGGACAATCGCACAAAAATCTTGCCAATGCCGACGTCATTCTGGTTGGGGTCTCCCGCTCCGGCAAAACACCGACCAGTCTGTATCTCGCCATGCAATACGGCATACGCGCAGCAAACTACCCCCTGATTCCAGAAGATTTTGCACGTGATACCTTGCCCCCGAGCCTCCTCCCCTTCAAAGACAAACTTTTCGGCTTGAGCATCACCCCGGAGCGACTGGCCGCCATCCGCAACGAACGCCTGCCCAATAGCAAATATGCCTCGCTGGAAAACTGTCGGATGGAAGTCCAGGCCGCCGAAACCATGATGCAACGTGAAGGCATCCGCTGGCTCTCTTCGACAACGAAATCCATCGAAGAAATCGCAACCTCCATCGTGCAAGAACTCAAGTTGGAAAAACGCCTCGAATGAAAGAAGGCGTGCGTTCATTTCCCCCAAACGAATTTGTTCAAGGACAATGAGATTGCGCAATACCCTTCTCACGACCCCCCACGACAATCTGGCAGGTCAACGCCGCAAACTTTGATAGCACTTGTCATTAATATAATTCGAAGGAATGCATGTCTACGCGAAACCTGGTTCATTTGTTCAAGCCTAAATCCGTCGCCGTTATCGGTGCCTCCAACCGTGCGCGCAGCATTGGCGCACGCGTGATGGAAAATCTCCTGGGAGGCGGCTTCGATGGCGTCATCCTCCCGGTCAACCCCAAACAGAAAAGCATCGCCAGCATTCACGCCTATGCTTCAATCGGCGCACTCCCGGAAACACCGGAACTGGCCGTCATCTGTACCCCTGCAGAAACCGTCCCTGGGGTGATTGCCGAACTCGGTGAACGCGGCACCCGCGCCGCCATCGTCATCACCGCTGGGTTGACACGCGTAAAAGATGCGCAAGGCCGGACCATTACGGAAGCCATGCTCGACGCGGCACGTCCACACGAACTGCGCATACTCGGACCGAATTGCGTGGGCTTGATCGTGCCGGCCATCGGCTTGAATGCCAGTTTCGCCCACACCACGGCGCAACCCGGCAGCCTGGCCTTTGTCTCACAATCCGGCGCGCTGACTACGGCCGTGCTGGACTGGGCGAAATCGAAAGACATCGGGTTCTCGCATTTCATTTCGATGGGCGACAGTGCGGATGTCGATTTCGGCGACGTGCTCGATTATCTGGCCACGGACGACAGCACCAGCGCGATTTTGCTCTACGTCGAATCCATCCGCGCGGCGCGCAAGTTTCTCTCCGCCGCGCGTACTGCCGCCCGTCTAAAACCCGTATTGATCATCAAGGCGGGACGCGCCCCGGAAGGCGCGCAAGCTGCCGCTTCGCATACTGGCGCACTGGCCGGGGCGGATCACGTCTACGACGCGGCGATCCGCCGTGCGGGGATGCTGCGCGTGAATACCACGGAAGAATTGTTCGACGCGGTGGAAACGCTCGCCCGCACGAAACCACTCGACAGTGATCAGCTGACGCTCGTCACCAATGGCGGCGGTGTTGGCGTCATGGCCACCGATGCGCTCATCCTCGGCAACGGCAAGCTGGCGCATCTATCCGACGACATCATTACCAAAATGGATGCCATTCTCCCTGCAATGTGGTCGCGCGGCAATCCGGTCGACATCATTGGCGATGCGCCGGTCGAGCGCTATGTGGACACCCTCAAAATTCTGCTCGATGCACCGGAAACCGGCGCCATCTTGTTCATGCACGCCCCCACAGCGATTGTGCCCAGCGCCGACATCGCCAGCGCACTGGCCAATCTGTTCAAACATTCCACGCGCAACATCTTCGGCTGCTGGGTTGGCGGCGAAACACTGGCCCGCGCGCGGGAAATTTTTCGGCAGGCGGGTATCCCTACCTACGATACACCGGAACAGGCGATACGCGGCTTTCTGCAAGTGGTCGAATACCGTCGCAATCAAGACATGTTGATGCAAACGCCGCCGTCGATGCCCGCCGATTTCACGCCGGATACCGCCAAGGCCGCCGCAATCATCCGTAACGCATTGGCTTCCAACCGAAAAATGCTCACCGAGCCCGAAGCGAAAGATGTCTTCTCCGCCTACGGCATCCCGGTAGTAGAAACGCGGGTGGCGCTCACACCAGAAGAAGCCGTCACCGTTGCGAGCGACATTGGCTTTCCTGTTGCAGTCAAAATTCTTTCGCCGGATATCACGCACAAATCCGAAGTCGGCGGTGTCGTGCTCGATCTGGAAACGCCGGAGCAGGTGCAGATCGCCACATCCGGCATGTTGCGCCGCTTGCGACAAGTCGAACCGAACGCGACACTCACCGGATTTAGCGTCCAGCAAATGGCGCGCAAGCCCAAAGCCTTCGAACTTATCATCGGAGCGGCGACCGATCCGGTATTCGGCCCCGTCATTCTCTTCGGCCAGGGTGGAACGGCTGTCGAAGTGCTGTCTGACAGTGCCGTCAGTTTGCCCCCGTTAAATCTGGCGCTGGCGAAAGATATGGTGTCGCGCACACGCGTCGTCAAACTGCTCTCTGGTTACCGTAATGTACCGCCGATCGATTTCGATGCGCTCTACCTCACGCTCACACAAGTCTCGCAACTGATTTGCGATATTCCGGAAATCGTCGAACTCGACATCAATCCCTTGCTGGCGGATGAAAATGGCGTTCTCGCACTCGATGCGCGGATCGGCGTGGAAACGGCAAGCACCTCCGGCACAGAACGACTCGCGATCCGTCCGTATCCGAAAGAGCTCGAAGAAACCGTCCAGTGGAACGGGCAATCGCTTCTCTTGCGTCCCATCCAACCGGAAGACGAGTGGCAACATCAGGAATTCGTCAATGCGCTGGCACCCGATGATTTCCGGATGCGCTTTCTCCCGAGGGCACGTCACGCCGCGCAACCGCAACGCTCCCGTTCCGTCGTGATCGATTATGATCGCGAAATGGCATTTGTCGCAATCGCCAAAGATGCCAGCGGAAAAGAACAGATGGTCGGTGTCGTGCGCGCGTTTGGCGATTCCGACAATAATCGCGCAGATTTTGTGATCGTTGTGCGTTCCGACATGAAACGGCAAGGTCTGGGGGCAATCCTGATGAACAAGATGATCCCCTACTGCCGTAGTCGCGGCACCGCAGTATTGGTAACTCAGGTGACGCCGGAAAACCGGCAGATGATGAATTTTGCGAAACCATTTGGTTTCAAAATCCACCGCGACAAGGCAACCAAGGTCACGGAAATGCGGCTCGATTTGTAGCACATATCCAAACATTAAAGAGGCACACATTGAGCGAGAAAAAACAAAGCACGGTCGAATTCCTCATCCGGAGAATGCAACACACCAGCGATTTTCCGGCGCTGTCCGAATCCGTCAGTGCGATCAACAAGATCGCCAGTTCAGAACGCGAAAGCATCGTTCAGCTTTCCAATTCGATTCTGAAAGACTTTTCGCTCACCAACAAGATCCTGCGTCTGGTGAATGCCGCTTACTATCGTCACACCACAGGTGGAAATATCAGCACCGTTTCGCGCGCAGTGATGGTGCTTGGCTTCGATGCCGTACGCAACATCGCCATCACGGTCGTACTATTCGAGCATTTGCAAAAAAACGCGAATGCCAATGCCTTGAAAGAAGAATTCCTTCGCACCAACCTTGCCGGCATTCTGGGTAAAGACATCGGCACAAAAACCCAAATCTGTGACGGCGAGCAAGCCTTCATCTGCTCAATGTTTTGCAATCTTGGTCGCTTGCTGTGCCACTATTATTTTCCCGAGGAAAGCGAACAGATCAAAAACCTGATTCAACAAACGGCTTGCACTGAAAACACAGCCATGACACAAGTGCTCGGCATTACATTTGAAGATCTGGGCATCGAAATTGCGCGTAGCTGGGGGTTCCCGAATATCATCGTATCGAGCATGCGCAGCCTCCCGCCCGGCCCCATTCAAAAACCACACGCCCCGGAAGAACGGCTACGAATCGTTTCCAATTTCGCCAATGAGCTGTGTGACATTATCGTCGATTCTCCATCCGACCAGCGCCAAAATGACTTCCGCAAACTGAAGGATCGATTCTGCAAAAGCATCACGTTTACGGAAAAAGATTTGCAAGACACACTGGAAAAATCGCTCAAGAGCATGGCGCAGTTTTCGCGCATCATCAATCTCGACTTGCAAAATACTGTTTTTGGAAAACGGCTTCGCTCCGTTATTACCGGCGTTGTCGAGTCGCCCATAGAAACGACCACTTGGGATAACGCCGAAGAGCAAGGCATTACCGTACTGTCCGATCAAGCTTTGGTCAGCGCATTGGAAAGCGTTCTCTCCACCGACGGCACGCAAGCTGTCGCACCGTTCGACGTGGAAGCCATCCTGGCCGCCGGCATTCAGGATATCAGCAATACGCTGGTTGAGGATTTCAAGTTGAATGACGTACTGCGCATCATTCTGGAAACCATGTATCGCGCCAAGGGATTTCGACGCGTCATTCTGTGCATTCGCGATATCAAGCAAAACACCATGAACGGACGCTTCGGTTTTGGACCGGACGCCATGGAAGTCGCCAACCGTTTTCATTTTCCTCTCGGCACTTCCCAGAATATTTTTATCGCAGCACTCAACAACGGAGCCGACATTCTCATCAACGACGCCACGGCCCCTAATATGCACGAACACATTCCGGAGTGGTTCTCGAAAAAAATTGGGGCAAAAACTTTCGTGATTTTCCCGCTCTGCATCAAGGGCATGCCCGTTGCCATGATTTATGCGGACGCGGAACGCGCTGGCGATATCGTGATCCCGGAAAAAGAACTGTCACTCTTGCGCACGCTGCGCAATCAGGCCGTGATGGCCATCAAGCAGGCGGGATAAAGAACTTATGAACTGGAAGACCATGCCCAACCGGTTTCCCAAAGACTCGCGTTAGACAAACAATGCTGCTTCGACAGCGGCTACCAGATTCATCAAGCCATGCATGGCCATCGGCACCCAGAGCGAATGGGTACGCCACCGCGCCACGCCCAAAATGATGCCAATGACAAAAACCGTGGCAATACCATACACATCGTATTGCACATGGATAATCGCCCACAGAAAAGCAATCAATCCAATTGCTCCGACGGCACGCAATGGACTTGCCGCGTAACCTTTGTAGAGAAATCCGCGAAAAAAGAGCTCTTCAAAAAAAGGCGCACAGACAACCAGCGCTACCCAGATAAGCCAGACTGGATAAGTCGTTTCGTATGCTGCAGCAACAACTGGTGGCACAATCGGGCGACCCAGCAGCAAGGTCAGCCCATCGGAAGCCACAATAAAAACAGCCGTTACGCCAAGCCATGTCGCTAAGGTTTTGAAAGACGTCAGCCTGAACGCCAGATAATCGGCGAGTAACGCGCCCCGCTTGAGCTTGACGATGCCCACAACCGACGCGCTGCACAGAATCGTGGTCACAAACGTGGCGACTGACAGCAGCACACCATTCTCTCCGGCCGAGTCCATGAACGCCGTGAACTGTCGCTCGGTCAAATGGTTTTTCTGGGTCGTCACAAGTACAAAAGTAGTGATGATTTGAAGGAGGAGAAAAAATCCAGCGACAAGGATCCCCCAAAACGTCGTGCCGAGGAATTTCCAGTGGGTTGAAATGCCCCCCTCTGTTTTCGTTGAATTGTTTAGTGGATTCATTTAGAAAAGTATTTGACCCCATGCACAACCGACTGCATATAGCTTAACGTGCCTTCGTCGTCAGCGCCTTTCCCTCCGCACCAGCATAAAACACCACCAGCTTTACTGGCACCGCACCAACATTACGTCCGCTGTGCAGCACATTGACAACTTCGGTCAACGCGTCACCCGTCTGCAGGCGTTTGACGCGACCGTCTTTCAGGCGCACCTCCAGTTCGCCTGAAAGTATCACCGCAAACGACGGTACCGCATGACTGTGCCAGCCGGTTTCAGCCCCAGGGGCAATTTCTACCCGCATGGCCGTCACTTCCGCCTTACCCTGGGGATAGGCAATCGGTTTGCCGTCCCATGCCGTCGAAGTTTTCATCAAGGGCGTTACCTTGACGGTTTCGCTCGGGTCAAGCGCCAGCACCCTCGGGGAAAAGCTCATCACAGCAAGGGACAAACATAACACTGTTGCAGTCTTGGTAACTTCTGTTTGCATATCGTATTCGCAGGTAATAGAATGAGTGGTTTATTTTCGCAGCAATCTTTAACGGGTCTCAACGGGTCAAATACATGTCTAAAGTTAAATTCTACTCCGGGGAAAATGTCCCCCTCGAAATGCACAAGGTGCGCATCATCCAGAAACTGGATTTGGTGCCGATTGATCGCCGCCTGCAAGCCATCAAGGAGGCTGGCAACAACACCTTCCTGCTCCGCAACCGTGACATCTTCCTCGATATGCTGACGGACAGCGGCGTCAACGCGATGAGCGATCAGCAGATGGCGGCCATGATGGTTGCCGATGACAGCTACGCCGGATCAGAATCGTTCACAAGACTGGAAGAGAAGATCAAGGACATTTTCGGCTTCGATTATTTCCTGCCCGTCCATCAAGGTCGCGCTGCCGAAAACATCATTGCCAAGGTATACGTGACCCCTGGCTCCTACGTCCCGATGAACTATCACTTCACGACCACCAAGGCGCATATCGTGCTCAACGGCGGCACCGTGGAAGAATATATCACGGAGGAGGGCCTGAAATTCACTAGCGACAATCCGTTCAAGGGCAACATGGACACGGTCGCGCTGGAAAATTTGATCAAGAAAGTCGGCGCTGCGAAGATTGCATTTGTCCGCGTCGAAACCGGCACCAATCTCATTGGCGGCCAGCCGCATTCTCTGGCGAACCTGCGTGACGTCAGCGGCATCTGCAAAAAGAACGGGATCAAGCTGGTTTTCGATGCCAGCCTGCTGGCGGACAATCTGTACTTCATCAAGACCCGTGAAGACGCGTACAAAAACAAGAGCATCCGCGAGATCACCCGAGAAATAAGCGATCTGTGCGACATCGTTTATTTCTCCGCACGCAAGCTGGGCTGTGCACGCGGAGGTGGCATCTGCGCACGAAATCACGAAGACTACATGAAGATGCGCGAGCTGGTCACGCTGTACGAAGGCTTCCTGACCTACGGCGGCATGTCTGTACGCGAAATCGAAGCGATGACGGTTGGCCTAGAAGAGACCATGGACGAAAACATGATCAACCAAGGTCCGCAATTCATCGAATTCGTTGTTAATTCGTTGCACAAAGCTGGCGTGCCCGTGATTACCCCGGCGGGCGGCTTGGGCGCTCACCTCAATGCTGGCGCTTTCCTGCCGCATATTCCGCAAACCCAGTATCCGGCCGGTGCACTGGCTGCCGCACTCTACCTGGTAGCAGGCGTACGCGGCATGGAGCGCGGATCAGTCTCCGAACAACGCGATGCGAACGGCAACGAAACTTATTCCAACATGGAGCTGTTGCGTCTGGCAGCACCACGTCGCGTCTTCACACTGTCACAACTGAAGTTTGTCGTCGATCGCATTATCTGGTTGTACGAGAACCGCAACCTGATTGGCGGCCTGAAGTTCGTCGAAGAACCCAAAATGCTGCGTTTCTTCTTCGGAAAACTGGAAGGCACCTCGGACTGGCACAACAAACTGGTGGCAAAATTCAAAACAGATTTCGGCGACAGCCTGTAATCGTTTTTGCGACCATTCAAAAGGCGCGGGATTTACCCGCGCCTTTTTTGTTTTATGACCGGCGTCTAACACACGCAACAAATCTTGGAGTGAAATACAACGCTTCCCGCTATTTGCTATTCATTGCCATAACAAATCGACCACACCATTTCAAAGCCAGCACCAGTCTTTGAAAATAATATGCGAAACAAGACGTTACGCATGGTTCTTTGTATCGTCTTCTGATTTTTTCAACAACAGATGTTTCAACGTTGACAAACAAAAAATCGCCATTCGGAAATTTTTCAGCCGCTCAAACAAGCTGATATGAGAACGCTATTCATCTTAAACAAGGGCTCAACGTGCTAAATTTGTAAGCATCGCGCCATACGATGCCATTGCAACAACAGCACATTCATGGCGCAAGGTTCCACCGAAAGGAAGTGTTCATCAAAAACGGCACCGCGTCGTTTCGCATCAGCACCACTCAGATGCTTGGCAGTTGTCCGAAGCGCGTGAGAGGCCCGGTTGTTTAATCGTCTGGAGATACAAATGACACACTTGCGCAAGACTATTGCCATAGTCGGCGGCATCATCGTTATCATCACAGCCCTCCTTGGCAGTAAATCCCTTCGAGATTTCATACGCTCGCCAGAAAGCAAGATCAATAACGCTGTTCCCATCAGTGAAAAGCTGCGTCTCGTAAAAACCGCAGTCTTTGAAACCTCTTCGAGCCCGCAATGGAAAGAAATCGAGGAAGAGCTGGAGGCGCGCATGAAGATTCGCGCCTTGTATTGTGCAAAAGGATATTCGCCAGCTTTTTACGTGACGATGGAAAACGTCAAAAAGAATCTTACGGACTTGAATTGTTTTGCCGATACCGACAACGATATTGCCTATTGGTTGGGACTTCGCAGAGTCGGGATTTTGCTCTCCAAGCCAGCCTTGAAACCCATTCCAACATTTTTTCCGTCGTTCATTGTTGCCGACAACGTCATCGAGAATATTACCTTTGCAGGAAATGCAGGCGTCGCAATGTTGGAAACTGCGCAGGAATTGCAAATCGTCGACATCGATTCTCAAAAATCGATTTTGCGTGAATTAAAAGGGTCGTCAGTCATCAGCTCGATCACCCCCAATGGCCGATTGTTCATCACGGGGGAAACCAACCGCCTGAAGATTCGTGAAACGGAATCCGGCGCTGTCATTGCTGAACTCAACGGCATTCGCCCACAGGAATTCCATTGGTTGGATGGGATGACCGCGCTTTACAACAAGATTGGTTCGGAAAAAACATTCCTCATGGATTTTTCGACGGGCAAGGAGATTCCCGTTCAAGCCATCAACAAACACGTCACGCGTGTCGCTCGCATGCCGCAAACTACGAATCAGTTCGCCGCATTCTCCGCAAAAGGCATTACCAAAATTGAACTTCTTCACACCCCAACAGGAGTGGAAGCAAAGCTGCTGGACGAAAAACACGACACCGCCTTCTCGACTGAATCCCATGCCTCAGGCATTACATCCGACGGCTTTCATTATTTTCATGCGGGACGCCAAATCACAATCGTTTCGCTCAACACCCTCACAACGCAAACTATGCCGCTGGGCGCGTTTCAAGCAAAGTTTGCCGTCACCATGCCGGATCCAGACCTGATTCTATTGGTCGGCGCGGGTCAAACATCGGGCGAAGGCGGCAGGAGCATGTTGTATTCGATCAGCAAGCGTTCGACGACCCCGCTAGAACGGTCCCGCGTGTCAGCACAGGGCTATCTCTACGCTAATATCCTGAAACGTCATGCCGTTATTACCGATAACAAAATTGCGTTGTTGGAAATCCTCCCGCCCCCCATAACAGCGTCTTCGACAACGGCGGCTTCACCCCCCACGCCACCGTCGTCCACATCTGCAACCGCCAATCCCAAAACGGAGACTGCAACGAAAACCGCTGCCCCCGCCAATGTGAGCAGCGGCGAGAAGGCCGCGGAAAAAGTGTCCGCTGCAGCCAAACAGCCTGAGGCTTCCGCCAACACACCGCCACCAGCGACCTCGCCGAAGCCCCCGGCTCCGGCATCGGTGCCCCCCGCAGCAGCAGCATCCGCATCGTCGGCGCCAACGCAATCCCTGTCACCGACACCTGCTGCCCCGACACAAGCGACGCAACCCCAAGCGCAGCAATTCATGCCGACGCAAAAGCAATTCAGGCCACCACGCAATACTTGAGTCAACACGCCTTCTGTTTTGCATTGCTCATAAAAAAAACCCCGCTTCGCGGGGTTTTTTGCTCAGTCAAACTTTAAAAATTAAAGCGGCTGAATGTTGGTTGCTTGCGGGCCTTTTTGACCCATGCCAGCAACGTAGCTGACCTTCTGACCTTCGGCGAGGGACTTGAAGCCATTGCCCTTAATTTCGGAGAAATGTGCGAAAAGATCTTTGCCGCTAACGTCCGGGGTAATGAAGCCAAAACCTTTTGCATCGTTGAACCATTTAACTGTACCGGTTTCCATTTGGAATTCCTTAAAAATAAATATAAAAAATTGAGCGAACGCTCGGGAGCAAAATAATCAAGGGAGACCGCTTGGAACAAAGGAGGACCGCCAGAACAGGCGACAACGATGGACTGAAATCTACAACTTGAAGATGTTGTTGAACGCATTATACGCACAATTTGTCTTTTGTGCACACCTGCCGATCCGATGACACACCACGGGATTTAACGCAAAGGTTGTTTTAATGGTAACGGCAATTCCGTTATGGTTTCGGGAATTTCCGACAGAATCATTAACTGTACCCGACGATTCCGCTGACGCCCTTCTTCGGTATCGTTCGTATCCACGGGAAGCGTGGCGGCATGGGCAATCGCTTGCAGCCGGTTCTCGCCAACGCCGTTTTCGATAAAGAGTCGAATCACGCTGCTAGCGCGCACGGCCGACAATTCCCAATTAGAGGGAAACGTCTGATTGAAAATCGGAACATTGTCTGTATGCCCTTCTACCTGAATCATGTGCGAATCATTTTTCAGTACGCGCGCGATGGCTTCCAAGGTTTTGATGGATTGCCCACTTAAAGCAGCATCTCCGGGCGCAAACAAAACGCTGGCATTGATTTCGACATTGATGCCGCGGGCATTTTGCATCACGCGGACTTTGCCTTCCTTGATGAGCGGCGCAAGCGACTTCAACAGGCTTTGCGCCATGTTGGTCATTTTCTCCTTCTCGCGCCGGATCGCTTCTTCATTAGGCTTTATGGTTTGATGCGCGATCGGACGTTGCGGCAACGGCTGAATGCCGCTCGTTTCCTGTTCAATCACTGTGGGTTTCGTCGCAGCCCCTTGCCCAAACGCCTGAACAAGGGAATTGGACATGATCCTGTATTTTTTCTCGTTGATGGACGACAAGGAATACATCACCACAAAAAACGCAAAGAGCAAGGTAATGAAATCGGCGTATGACACCATCCACCGTTCGTGGTTCTCGTGCTCTTCATCGTGTTTTTTGCGTCGCATCAGCTCTTCCGATAAATCAGCATCCGTTCCTCAATCACGCGCGTACTTTCGCTGTGGGCGATGGCAACAAAGGTGTCCGTCAGCATTTCACGTTTTTGCACCTCCTTGCTCAGAAAAGCCTTCAGGCGTGCACCGATTGGGAGAAACACGAGATTGGCCAAGCCCACGCCGTAAATCGTCGCCACAAAGGCAACCGCAATCCCGGCGCCAAGCTTGCTGGGATCAGACAAGTTTTCCATGACGTGAATCAGCCCCAGCACGGCACCGAGAATGCCGATCGTCGGTGCATAGCCACCCGCGGACTCCCACACGCGGACCGCCAGCCTTTCACGGGCTTCATACGCGGTAATTTCCTGATGCAAAAGTTCACGCATGATAGTCGGATCGACGCCGTCAATGACCAATCGCAAACCTTGCTGGACGAAGGGGTCACTCTCAACAGTCATGTAACGCTCCAAACTCAGAAACCCCTCTCGCCGAGCCGTTGTACTCCAGAATGCCATGTTGCGCGACAACTCAACATCGTCTTCCGGACTACCGAAAGCTGTGCCAATCATGCACACCCCTCGCCAGAAATTGGACAGGCCGCTCTGAAGCAATACGGCACCCATCGTGCCGACAACGACAATTATGAACGCCGCCGGCTGGACCAGCGAACCGAGATGCCCCCCTCCAGCTTCTGACCAACTAAAATACCCCCGATGCCAAGCACCAGCCCAATTATGCTGCCCCAGTCCATGCCTGCTCCTTAAGTTTCGCACGCATCCGCGCAATCGCCTGACTATGCAACTGACTGACGCGCGATTCCGATACGCCCATGATCGCGCCAATTTCCTTCAGGTTCATCTCCTGCTCGTAATAGAGACTCATCAATATCTTTTCCCGTTCCGGCAAATCTTCGATGGCCTGAATAACGGCTCTGCGAAACCCGGCATTCAGCAGTGACTGTAGTGGATCATCGACCAAATCCACTGCATAACGATCCAGGAAATGCTCTCCATCCTCGCTCTCATGGAAATCTTCGTAATAAATCAGCTGGTGACCACTCCCCTCCCCCAACATTTCCTGATAGGCGGCAAGCGGCACTTTCAATTGGACGGCCAATTCACTTTCAGTCGGCGCACGTCCCAAGCGTTGCTCGAGCTGACTCATTGCGACTTCGATCTTGCGCATATTCTGTCGAACGCTACGCGGAAGCCAGTCCGTATGGCGCAATTCATCAATCATCGAACCGCGTATACGTTGCATGGCGTACGTTTCAAACTGCGCGCCATGCACTTCTTCATAGCGGCTAACCGCATCCAGCAAACCGATCATCCCGGCCTGGATCAGATCGTCAACTTCCACGCTGGCAGGAAGCCTCGCTTTCAACAAGTGTGCGATTTTTTTAACCAGCGGCGCATGCTCGGTTAAAAGATAGTTCCGGTTCGTTTTTCCGTGAACGTTATACATGCTTCATGCCAAGAGGTGAGGGCTCCAATACAGCACAACCAATACTGCCAGCCAAATACCGCCGACCTAATGGGGCATCATACCCAAGTTTTTCGAGGTTGCTTCCGAACATGAAAAATACCCTGCCAGACGACGAAATGCAATGGCAGCACCGGCGCGGGGAAAGACATCCACCACCGTTTTTCCCAAACTGGTGGCCTTGCGCACATATTCATCAACTGGCACATGACCTATCGCGTTGAGCGAAACCGCCAGATAACGACTTGCCGCTTTGGCCATATTGGCGTAGACCACCTGCGTCCGCTCCTCACTCGCCCCTGTCATGAGCACGCCAAAAGTGCGTTTCCCGTCTCTGGAATTAATATGCTTGATGATGGAATAGGCGGCCTTGATAGACTTCGCATTGTCCGTAACATGCACCACAACTTCACCATCCCAGAGGGGCGGGAGTGTGAAATCCTCCTCTTCACTGAGTTGCGCATCGATCAATATCACGTCATATTGCCCTGCCAACTTTTCAAAAACCGATTTTAATCGGGCCGCTTGATGACGGTGTCGCATCACGGCTCGGATGGAACCGCGCGCCAACGTTGTCATATCGAAACCTTGGGCGGCTTGCGCAATCGCGTGTTGCAATTCATACTCTTTTCGCGCCACATGCAACAGGGTCACTGCTTGCGAAATATCCAGATAGGAAGCGGTGCCACGCAAACCAACGGACGCATCCAGCAGCAGCACGGAACGACCTGCCTTGGCCAGCGAAGCGCCAAGATTCGCCAGCATCGCCACTTTTTCTTCCCGAGAAAGCGTCGAGATAAAGGTAAAAACGCGATGCCGGGAAGCGCTGACCATGCGGCGCAAGCCTTCAGCCTGATCGTGCGAGGAGTTAACCAAGGATGACCTCGCGCAAGCTCTTGTCGTTCATTGAGCGTGACGTATTGGCAACCACCAAGGGTAATTCGTCGTCATGATAACTGAATGGCGCGGTTTCCCGCTTCAGTCTGAAAGCACGATCAACCAGGTACTGCTTGTTGGCCAGATGCAGATCTTCTGGCACACGCTGTCCATTGGCAACATAAAACATTTTAAGTTTTTGACGAATCACAACATCCAGCACATTGCCGACGGTTGCGGCTTCGTCCAGTTTGGTCATCACACATCCCGCCAAACCGTTTCCCTTGTAGGCCCGCACTACTTCGTTAAGCGTCTCGCCAGTGGACGTCGCGGACAAGCACAGCAAACGCTTGATCGGCACCCCCACTTCGGACAGCATCGCGACTTGCTCGGCCACCATCTTGTCGCGCTGACTGACGCCCACCGTGTCGATCAAAATCGTGTGTTTACCCTTCAATTCATCAAGCGCATTGCGCAAGTCACTTTCGTCTTTCACCGAATGCACCATCACGCCAAGAATCTTGCCGTATATGCGCAATTGCTCAAACCCGCCGATACGATAACCATCCGTCGTAATCAAAGCCAGACGATTCGCGCCATGTCGCATCACGCAACGCGCAGCCAGTTTGGCCGTTGTCGTGGTTTTCCCTACACCGGTCGGACCGACCAAAGCAAAAACGCCGCCGCGATCCAGCAACTCGTTTTCATCCTGCATAGTCATGAGGTTGCGCGCCAAAATGGCTTTGATCCATTTCATCGCGCCCTTCGGCTTTTCCGATTCCGGGAGATTTTCCGTCAGGTAGCGAGAAAGCGTAGCGCTAAATCCTGCAGCCAGCATTTCGCGCATGACCTCCGCTTTCATCGGATCGCGCTGATGTTGTGCTGTCCATGAAAGTTCCGTCAATTGGGTTTCCAGCATGCCGCGCATGGAGCGAATTTCATGCATCATCTCGATGGCCTCTCTGTCTTGAGACGGCTTTTGCGCTTGTGTCTGCGCTATAGGTCGAGATGATGTGCGCGTTTCCTGCATGCGCGGTGCGTCGTGAAAACGGCTAGGCTCTGTTTGATTCCGATTTCTCGATGTCAAGGCTGCCAGAGCATGAGCCGACAAGGCTTCTTGCTCGACGACCGGTTGAACCAGTGAGGACATGTCCTCGGGTGCAAGCGCAAGAACCTCGACACCGCCGTTCACGGCGCGATTGGAAAGAATCACGGCGTCTTGACCAAGCGCGTCCCGCACTTTGGCCATAGCCTCACGAGATGAGTTTGCAAAGAATTTTTTCACGTTCATACATGACCTCCAACCAGGCTGGTGACTTTAATTGTTTTGGAATCGGGTAATTCAGCGTGCGAGAGCACTTTCAATTGCGGCAAGGCACGACGCAGAAAACGGGAAAGCAAAGCGCGAAGCGGTCCTGGCACGAGCAACACCGGCGTATAACCCATTTGCTCTTGCTGGCGTGCGGCTTGCGCTGCTTGCGTGGTAAGCGTATCGGCCAAGCCTGGCTCGATACCGGCGCTTTCGCCACCGGTTGTCTGCAGGGCCTGCATCAGCAACCGCTCCAGACGATTGTCCAGCGTCATGACTTGCAATTCGTTCGATGACGGGAATATCTGCTGGACGATGGCACGACCCAGCGCGACACGAACGACAGACGTCAACTCGGTGGGGTCTTGCGTATGCGTCGCATGTTCGGCAATGGTCTCGATAATGGTGCGCATGTCGCGGATGTGTACGCCCTCAGTTAAAAGATTCTGTAAAACCTTTTGTAATGTCGAGAGCGAAATCATCTTCGGAATCAGATCTTCGACCAACTTGGGCGAATCCTTGGTCAAATGATCCAGCAATTTCTGCAAATCCTGGCGCCCAAGCAGTTCCGCTGCGTGCGAAGTAATCAGATGGTTAAGATGCGTCGCAACAACCGTCCCCGCATCCACCACGGTGTATCCCATCGATTGGGCCTGATCCCGCAAAGTCGCATCAATCCATGTCGCAGGCAAACCGAAAGCCGGGTCCTTGGTCTGCGTGCCCGGCAAGGTGCCCTTCACCATGCCCGGATTGATCGCCAGAAATTGGCCGGTATGGGCATCGCCGCTGCCGATTTCTACACCTTTGAGCATGATGCGATAGGCAGAAGGGCGAAGTTCCAGGTTATCTCGGATATGGACAGGCGGCGCAAGGAAGCCGACCTCTTGGGCAAACTTTTTACGAATGCCCTTGATCCGCTTGAGTAACTCACCACCTTGCGACTGATCGACCAAAGGAATCAGGCGATAGCCCACCTCAAGACCCAGCGGATCGACCGGCACAATATCTTGCCAGGTTGCCTCCTCGACCTCTGGTGACGTCACTTGCGCGGCCGGTTCCGGCTTGGCTTCCGGTTCAGGCTCTCGATTAGCCATCAGATAGGCCGCGCCCCCCAACACACCCGAGAGCATCAGGAAAGCGACATGCGGCATGCCGGGAATCAAACCCATGCCGCCGACAATCCCGGAAGTGATGTACATAACTTTAGGATTGGCGAACAATTGCCCAATCAACTGACCGCCAATGTCCTGATCGCTGGCAACCCGGGAAACCACCACACCGGCGGCAGTCGAAATGATCAGGCCAGGGATTTGTGCGACCAGGCCATCGCCGATCGCCAGCAAAGTATAGTTTTTGATCGCAGTCGAAAAATCCAGATTGTGCTGCACCATCCCGACAATCAATCCCCCCACAATATTGACGACGATAACAATGATGCCGGCAATCGCATCGCCGCGAACATATTTACTTGCACCATCCATCGCACCATAGAATTCCGCTTCTTGCGCCACATTTTGGCGTCGCGTACGCGCTTCCTGCTCACCGATCAAGCCCGCATTCAAGTCTGCATCAATTGCCATTTGCTTGCCAGGCATCGCGTCCAACGCAAAACGCGCACCGACTTCTGCAATCCGGCCTGCGCCTTTTGTCACCACAACGAAGTTAATGATCGTCAGAATCACGAACACAACGATACCGACGGTGTAATTTCCACCGATCAAAAAGTGTCCGAATGCCTCAATGACCTTGCCAGCAGCATCCGGTCCGGTATGCCCTTCCGTAAGTACCACACGCGTCGAAGCGACGTTCAACGAGAGACGCAACATGGTGCTGACCAGCAAAACGGTCGGGAAGGACATGAAGTCAAGCAGCCTGACGGTATACAAACTCGTCAGCAGAACGATGATCGCCAGCGAAATATTGAAGCTAAACAAAATGTCGAGCGCAAATGCCGGTAAAGGCAAGACCATCATCGCCAACATCATGATGATGATCATCGGTGCCGCAAACGCCCGAACATTTTGGGCAGAAAGCCATGCTGGCAGACGCACGTTCATTACATTACTCCTTGTGCCACCGCGGCCCTAGCCGCATCGTTGAGAGGGTCAAGCCCCAAAGGAACTGGAATATGGGTGGGCTCTTGCGGACGGAAGCCGCCATGCGTCTTGAAAGCCCGCAACTGAAAAACATAAGCGAGCACTTCAGCAACTGCAAGATAGAGTGTGTTGGGAATCTCTCGGTCGAGATCCACATGTTTATGCAACGCACGCGCCAATGCCGGGGCCTCCAGCAAGGGCACGTCATTATCTTTTGCAATTTGACGGATTTTTGCCGCGATCTCGCCCATGCCCTTGGCCACCACTTTGGGTGCCCGCATCGCGCCATCTTCGTATTTGATGGCAACGGCAAAGTGCGTCGGGTTCGTTACCACCACGTCGGCAGTCGGCACTTGCGTCATCATGCGACGGCGGGCCATTTCGCGTTGCTGCGCACGAATCTTGGCCTTAATTTCCGGATTACCTTCAGACTCTTTGGCCTCCTGCCGCACTTCTTCGCGCGTCATCTTCAACTTGTGCGCGTATTGCCACATCTGATAAGGTGCATCGATACAAGCAATCACCGCCAACACGCTGACGATGGACATGAAGCCCACTAAAAGCAGGTGGCCAACATGACCAATCCCGACCTTCACCGGCTCGACACCCAATCCCACCATCGCATCCAGTTGCTTGGTAATCACCATCCAGGAAACGACACCGATTAATCCCGCCTTGGCGATTGCTTTGCCAAGCTCCACGAGCGAACGCGTAGAAAACATGTTGGAAAAACCTGAGATCGGGTTCAGCTTGCCAAAGTTGGGTTGAAGGGCCTGAGTGCTGAAAAGCCAGCCGCCAATCAGAAGAGGGGAAGCCAAGGCGGTGATCAGCAGCAGCAACGCTAAAGGTGAAAACGCAACCAGCACATCAAACACGTGAACAGAAAATCGCGCCAACAAGAGATCCGTATCGAAGGCCTGGGCCCGCTCAAAAGACATGCTGGCAGAAAGCATACGCGTCAACTGACGCACCAATCCATCGCCAAGCACCCACATCCCCCCTCCAGCGGCGAGCAGAATCGTACACGTCGCCAATTCCTTCGAACGGGGGACGTTGCCTTCTTCTCTCGCCTTTTCCAGTCGCCTGGGCGAGGCTGATTCGGTTTTTTCGAGATCGCTTTCTTCGGCCATGGCCGGCTCCTGCTCTACAGGCTGCGCCCATGACGCAACCTTTCCAATACGGGTTAGTGGCCATTATTGGCCAGAAAGAGAAGCGCGTATCGTGAGAACAGGGATGGAAATATCCCGCTAATTGAGTGGTTTGCAATCTATAAAACATCTGCACGCTTTCGCGTTAAGTGAACATGTACCGTCCAGACTATTTGCGAGTGATTCGGCAGAAAAACTGCGCCCAGAATTCAACGTCCGTGCCGCTTTTCGGCCTATTTTCATGGCACAATTGCATCGATTAACGCGGCTCGCTCACCTCTGATCGAACGCGTCGCTCCGATAACCATGAGATGTGCGAAAAATGAACAAGTTTGGCCGAAACGGTCCATGCCCCGGCGTCAAGCTGGACACGGTGTGTTTATTTGTTGCCGACACCAACGGATCTCGTTCCAGGACAGACCGTCGTCGTCCGCGCGACGCATAATCGCATTTATCCTTGGTTCACGATAACCGGGTTTGAGTAGCGGTGAAGAACGTGGACGAACAACTTTAATCTGTGAAGTTTTGCGTCCAAGCGAGCGCTGCCATATGCGCTTCATTGACTTCCGATGGCTTCAACGATAAACCGTCGCCCAACGCACCGGAAAGCCCGTTTTTCAGCTCGCACGATTCCGCCAAGGCTAAGTAAGGGCCATATTTTCCCTCACGTGACAGGAGGGCTGTTGTCACCGCCTCGGGGAGTGAAATATGCTTGAGCGCCTCATCCATCGACACGCCCAGCAAACGGTCCAGAACGGAAAACATCCCGGTAACAAATAAATTTTCAGCGTCGCTCTTGGCGAGCTTGCTGATGCCCAACAACTCCGTCAGACGACCACGAATAATGGCTGTCTGCATCAGGATAACTGCGTGCTCGCTGGTGCTAGAACTGGCCAGCAAAAGCGAGAGCCAACGATAAAGCGGCGAATAGCCAATCAGGCTAACAGCATGCCGAAGCGATTTGATCTCTACGGCCAGTCCAAAACCCGCAGAGTTGATATAACGCAGGAGCTTGTACGACAGCGCGGCGTCTCTTCTCAGAATGGTTTCGATGTCATGCATATCGCCGTTTTTTCTAACCAAATCCATCAATTGAAGCGTCATGGCTTGCGAAGGATTCAACGGCCTACCCGATCCGTTGGAACGCGGCGTCAAATGCAATTTGCCGACAAATGCGTCTAGCCCCAGCGCCGAACAGGCATCATATTCCTGCCAGCTACCAACCTGTCTGGCGACCATTCGAACCGAAGGCGAATCCTTGAGTGCCGCATAGGTCTTGGCGAGCTTGGAGACATCCATCTCCCCGCAACGTACTTCAATGTGTGTCACCAGGGACATCAGCTCCCCGTTGGGCGACATGGGGTTGGCATTCCTCAATAAAACGCCGAATCCCCTGGAACGTGCAACTCTAACCGCATCCAGATCATCGGCATTGAGTATATCCCCCCGATTGAGTATCAATACCGTATTTTGGGGAGGAAGTTCTAGGACGAAGGGACTGTACAAAAGACCTGGCTTGGCCTCCAGGAACAAGTTGTTTTTCCCCATCGCCCAGCCCGCTTCAGGATTGTTCAAGTGTTTGCCGACAAACGCAAAAAGGGAAAGCAGGTCAATATTGCTGATGCCAGAATCAATGCCCGTTCTTTGCCATGTCAACTCATAACCTACAACCTGCTGCCTAGGATCCAGCAACGGCTCGCGAATAACAAAATTCTGATTTTTCATAATCTGCCAAATGTTCGCCGATGCGCATTTCCTGTCGTTAAAAACCTAAGCTTTCAAGCAAATCGTCAACCTGCCCCTGGTTGGAGACCACTTCCGCACTCATGGTCGGATTGATTTGCGGGCCATTGAGCAAACCTGAGCCAACGTCACGCTTGATTTCAGAGGGCGCATAATCAATCAGCAATTGGACCAATTGCTGTTCCATGTTAGTCACCAGCTCTGAGATCTTCTTGATGACTTGTCCCGTCAAATCCTGAAAATCCTGCGCCATCATAATTTCCAGCAACAATTTCCTTGTTTGGACAGAAGCCTCACGCGTTCCTTCCAAATGCTGAATCGTCGCTTCAGCCAAAGCGCGATATTGCTTGTCGGAATATGTACCCTCAAGCGCCTTCACCCACTCTTTCCTGATTTCTTCCCCGCTCTCTTCAATCTTGTCTTGCAAAGGTCCAGCTACATCCGTGGCATTCAAGACGCGCTGCGCCGCCTGCTCCGACATTCGAGTAACGTAATCCAACCGATCTTTTACATTGGGAATTTCATGGGCTGCCTTCTCAATCAGCTTGTCCAAACCCAAACCACGCAAACTGTCGTGAAGACTACGTGTCAACTGCCCTACTCGGACCAAGACATTTTCCTGCTGGGTCGACGCTTTGGCTGGGGGTGTGGAATCGAATGGCGGCGTTGTATCGGTAACGATCGTATTCAATTTCCGCCCCTATTTCTCAAGTTTCTCAAAAATCTTGGAAAGCTTCTCGTCCAAAGTGGCTGCAGTAAAAGGTTTGACAACATATCCGTTCGCTCCCGCTTGGGCTGCAGCGATAATGTTTTCTTTTTTTGCTTCAGCTGTGACCATCAAAACCGGCAACTTCGACAAATTTGCATCAGCGCGAATCTGCTTAAGCAGCTCAAGGCCGTCCATATTGGGCATATTCCAGTCCGACACGACAAAGTCGAATTTTTCGGTTTTAAGCTTCTGCAAAGCTTGTACGCCATCTTCGGCTTCATCCGCTTCGGTGTAGCCCAGTTCCTTCAAGAGGTTACGGACAATCCGGCGCATCGTCGAAAAATCATCCACCACAAGAAATTTTGTTTTCGGATCAGCCATTATTTACTCCAAAGGTCCTTCATACAAAATTTGTCTATTCAGCATGTTGCAGAATCGTGATCTTCACATCCTGCGAAACAACGCGTCTTCAACAACACATTAAACCCTGAGCGCGCGCGTGCCGCGTGTTGTCAGGAAATCCAGCACCATTTTTGGCAAATCATTGAGCGCGCCCACTTCATGAACCGCGCCCACGACGACCGCTTCACGCGGCATGCCATAAACCACGCAAGTCGCCTCATTTTGTGAAAAATTGTACGCACCGGCTTCTTTCATTTCCAACATACCGAGCGCGCCATCCTTCCCCATACCGGTAAGAATAACACCGACCGCATTCTTCCCGGCATGCATCGCTGCAGAACGAAACAACACATCCACCGAGGGACGGTGACGATTCACCGGGGGCCCCTGATCCAGTTGCGTCATGTAATTTGCACCACTGCGAACCAGTTGCAGATGCGAATGCCCCGGCGCAAGGTACGCATGCCCAGGCAAAACACGCTCGCCTCCGACAGATTCTTTAACTGAGATGGCACACAAGGAATCCAGCCGTTGCGCAAAGGATCGGGTAAAACCTTCCGGCATATGCTGAACGATCAAGATGCCAGGGCAATCCGGCGGCATTTGCATCAAAAATTCCTTGATCGCTTCCGTCCCCCCCGTCGAGGCACCTATGATAATCAGTTTTTCACTACTTGCAAACGCTCCCAGAGAAGGCATGGCTACCCGTTTGCTTTCGTCTGTTCTGGCGACCGTTTTGACCCGGATTTTCGCATGTGACGCGGCGCGAATTTTGTCCGCGATCATGTCTGCATATTCGAGCATGCCGCTTTGAATTGACATCTTCGGTTTCGATACGAAATCGACCGCACCCAGTTCCAAGGCGCGCATGGTGATCTCGGATCCCTTTTCAGTCAGGGATGAGACCATCACCACAGGCATGGGCCGCAAACGCATCAATTTTTCAAGGAAATCCAACCCATCCATCTTGGGCATTTCGACATCCAGCGTCAGGACATCCGGATTGGTTTTACGAATCATTTCTCGCGCCACAATCGGATCAGGGGCGACTCCCACCACTTCCATATCTGGCTGGCTGTTAATAATCTCCCGTAACACGCTGCGGATCAGTGCAGAATCGTCAATAACCAATACTTTGATTTTCATACGTCATTTTCCTGACAAGCCCATTGCTTGGCAATTAGGACCATCACATCCCGAGAGAAAATACATCATCCTCTAATCATAAAGTGTGCCCGAACCGTCATCCGATCCAGGCACACCTTTTATACGGCAGAACAACCATTCAACCCATTAAAACTCTTCCCAATCCTCCCCACCTGTCGCAGCCGGTTTCTGCGGCTGTCTGGCGACCTGCGCCACCTGGCGAGATGCTGCAGGCTTGGGCAACAAGGCTTTGGGCGCGGCAACCGATGTTGCGGTACGTGTCGACACGGGCGCCACGGCCTTTTTTGGTGCTGTTTTTGCCGCAGACGACATCATACTGCCTTCCGTTCCCAATTTAAACACGCTGACCAAATCAGCCAGTTTCGCCGCCTGATCCTGCATGCTCTCGGCCGCAGCCGCAGCCTCTTCGACCAGCGCCGCATTTTGCTGAGTGACCGTATCCATCTGGGTAATGGCTTGATTCACCTGTTCAATACCGTCGCTTTGTTCTGCGCTGGCAGCCGTAATCTCACCCATGATGTCGTAAACACGCTTGATGCTGGAAACCACTTCATTCATCGTTTGACCAGCTTGCTCGACCAGCTTGCCGCCAACCGCCACTTTGTCAACGGAATCATCAATCAAACCCTTGATTTCGCGCGCTGCCGCAGCACTGCGTTGCGCCAGATTGCGCACTTCAGTTGCCACGACTGCAAACCCACGACCTTGCTCACCGGCACGCGCAGCTTCAACGGCAGCATTCAGTGCCAGAATATTGGTCTGGAAAGCGATGCCATCAATGACGCCGATGATGTCGGCCATTTTTTTGGACGATTCGCTGATCGACCCCATCGTATCGACAACCTGCGATACCACTTCACCGCCCTTGACCGCCACTTCCGAAGCCGTGATGGCGAGCTGATTGGCTTGACGGGCATTGTCCGCATTTTGCCGAACGGTCGAGGTCAACTGCTCCATCGAAGAAGCGGTTTCTTCAAGCGAGCTGGCCTGCTCTTCCGTTCGCGAAGACAAATCCTGATTGCCCGAAGCAATCTGTCCGGAAGCCGTGGCGATCATCTCCGTACCCTGTCTTACCTGAGTTACTGTCCTAAGCAGACTCTCATTCATTTCCTTGAGTGCCTGCAACAACTGGCCGGTTTCATCTTGCGATGTCACTTCGATGCGTCCGGTCAAATCACCCTTCGCCACGGTTTGCGCCAACTGAACAGCCTCGCCCAACGGTCCCGTGATGCCTTTTGTCAGCATTGACGAAAAAAGAATTCCAATGATGACGGCGGCGGCACCCAAACCGATCAACAACCAGCGCCCTGTACGATAGTTCGCATCGATATCGGCAGCGGTTTTGTCGATTTGCACCTTCTGGTATTCCAGCACTTTCTCCACGCTGTCGACGTAAGCATTCAGCGCTGGAATCATGTTGGTGATCACCATTTGTTTGGCTTCGGCATCCTTGCCGCTTTGCTTGACTTTGATGATGTTCGCGCGCATTCCCGTATAAGCGGAACGCTTCTCACCTACTGCCTCAAACAGCTTCTGTTCAGCGGGCTCTTTCTTCATCTCGTTCAGTATCTTCTGAATTTCCGAGATGCGCTCACTGGACTTCTTCATTTCGCCCTGGAAAAACTTTTGATCGTCCGAATCTGTGCTCTTCATGAGCGCCACCGTACGAACACCATTTGCAGTGGTTGCTGTCACCCATTCTTCAGCAAGGCGTTCACGGTATAGGGCTTCCTTAATCATGCGGTCGGAAGCCACACCCACTTCCTGTAAACGCCACACACCGATACCGGCAATACTGCTCAACAGGATCAACACAACGGCGAATCCGATGGCAAGTCTTGCGCCTATTCTCAAATTTTTCATATCCTCCCCCTTTTCACCCCTCGTCAAATACGGCTTGTCCAGAATGCTTTTAGATGGCTTCCATCAATCCCATGTCAGCACTCGACATCAATTTGTCGATATCCACCAGAATCAGCATTCTGTTGTCGATCGTGCCCAATCCGGTGAGGAAATTCGTATTGAATACGGTTCCCATTTCCGGCGCGGGCCTGATCTGTTCTGCTGTCAGCGTGGTAACGTCGGATACACTGTCGACGACCATGCCAACGACGCGACCAGACACATTCAAAATGATGACGACTGTGAACTGATCGTAGACGGGGGTACCCAAATTGAATTTAATGCGCATATCAACGATCGGCACGATCGTTCCGCGCAAATTGACAACCCCCTTGATAAATTCCGGTGCATTCGCGATGCGGGTCACGCTTTCGTATCCCCTGATTTCCTGCACCTTCAAAATATCAATGCCGTATTCCTCCTTGCCCAAGGTAAAAGCGAGAAATTCATGCGTATTCGCTTCACTGCGTCGAGTACCGGCCATTGAGGAGGGTGCGCGCGTTAGCGTCTCTTGTTGCATATCGAAAGCCCCTTTTCATAGTGAACCAGCGTCTATTAAATATCACCGAAGTCTGTTTTATTGCCTCGATTAAACCTGCATTTCAGCCTTACTTCTTTAATCTCTATTAACCTGATGCCATAAGTTACTTTCACCCACATATGTTACTTTCACCCACATATGAAAATTACCTCATATTTCCACAATGCAAGTTGCTCTGTAGCAATTTTTTCTAAAAAAAAAAAGGGTCTTACTCTTATTTCGGCAAACAAAAGGTTTTCTTTTGGCTTTTTTGGCAACTTTTCATATTTATTTATACAAACATCGCCGAGACTTCCGCATTAGTAGTGCCGCACTGAACGCACCAGCGCAGAAACGTCCAGGATCAAGGCAACACCGCCATCGCCCAGAATGGTCGCACCAGAAACGCCCGGCACCCTTTTGTAATTCGATTCGAGATTCTTGACCACCACCTGCTGCTGCCCAAGCATTTCATCGATGAAAAGCGCCGATTTGCTGCCATCCGATTCTAGAATGACGATCATCCCTTCGGACGGCATCGTATAACGCGGGACAATATTGAATACCTTGTACAACGGAATCAGGGGCAAATATTCGCCACGAACTTTGATCACTTTTCCTTTGCCGCCAATTTCCTTGACATCGGAATCCACCGGTTTCAAGGACTCCACCACAAACCCCAGCGGCAGGATGTAAACATCTTCACCAACCTTGATCAACATGCCATCCAGAATGGCCAGCGTGAGAGGCAACGAAATCGAAATCGTCGTGCCTTTGGATTGCATCGAACGAATGTCGACCACCCCGCCCATTGCCGTGATGTTGCGCTTGACCACATCCATCCCGACGCCACGTCCGGAAACGTCCGTGATGGCATCGGCCGTTGAAAAGCCGGGCGCAAAAATCAATTGCCAGACATCCGCGTCCGACATGGCATCGGATACCGGCAACCCATTTTGCATGGCTTTGGCCAATATTTTTTCTCGATTGAGCCCGCCACCATCATCCGTGACCTCAATCACAATGTTGCCGCCTTGGTGCGCAGCCGAGAGCAGCAGCCGACCCGCTTCGTTTTTTCCTGCGGCACGACGCACTTCAGGCATTTCAAATCCATGGTCAACACTATTGCGGACAAGATGCGTCAAGGGATCGATAATCCGTTCAATCAACCCTTTGTCGAGTTCGGTCGCAGCACCGTGCGTCACAAAATCTACCTTCTTACCGAGCTTCAGCGCCAAGTCGCGCACCATGCGCGGAAAACGAGAAAAGACATAATCCATGGGCATCATGCGAATCGACATGACGGCTTCCTGCAAATCCCGTGTGTTGCGCGTCAGTTGGTGGATGCTGGCCAACAATCGATCATGCACCATCGGATCCAGTTGGCTGCTCCGCTGCTCAATCATCGCCTGCGTGATCACCAGCTCACCCACCAAATTGATCAATTGATCTACTTTTTCCACGCCGACGCGAATCGAGGTGGAATCTTGTGTTGGCGCAGATCGCTCTGCGGCGGGGCGAGAAGCCGGCTTGGCGGCAGGCGCTGGCGCAACAATGGACGCAGTGGAGCCCGAAGATGCTGACTTGGGATCGGCTGGCTGGGTGACCTCACTTAACTCGGGCAACGGATCAAAGAAACCGTAACCCGGGTCGCTTGCAGCATCCGATTGATCGGATGACGTCGATGAAGTTTCCGGCGTGTCTTCAACAATTTTTAATTTATCCGGATCAAGAATGAAAGAGCATATCGCAAGGATATCGTCATTGCTTTCCGCAGTCTCAAGACGGAACCCCCGATTTCCATCATCCTGCATGACCTGTTCCAGTTTGCCAAGCAGCGCCAGTTCAACGGCGAGAGCATCCACATCCTTGAGAGGCACTTCGGGCAAATCGATGCGCACCTGACGCAAAACTTTTCCGGCTGGTTTCGATGGCGCCGCCGACGCTGGGGCTGAAGCGGGTTTGGGAACGGGAGACGGCGCGGGCGCAGGTTCCGAGGAGAGGCCCAGCTGTTCATTGGCATTTCGCGAAAGCCCCTCCAGCCTTGCCACCACATTCGCAACGGCATCCGCATCAATTGACGCGCCATTGCGATGACCGTCGCGCAACATGTTCAATACGTCCTTGGCGATGAGGAAGGCATCCACATGTTCGGCGGTCAGCGCAATTTCTTTCTTGCGAATCATGTCCAGCAGCGTTTCCAGAATGTGCGTCACTTCTGTCATATCCGTGAGACCAAACGTCGCTGCCCCGCCTTTGATGGAATGCGCGGCACGAAAAACAGCATCGATATCTTCCATGTCAGGCGCCTCAACATCGATCGCCAACAGCATGCGCTCCATTTCTGCGAGCAGCTCATCGGTCTCGTCGAAAAAAACCTGAAAAAATTGACTCATGTCGATATTCATTTTGCGTCCTCTAATCTTCTACTGTCCGGCTCAACCTCGGCATTGCATTTATCCGAGTCTGGAATTCCCCATGCAACTTAACCAATCACTTTTTTAACCACTTCAATCAAGCGCTGCGGATCAAATGGTTTAACCAGCCAGCCATTGGCGCCCGCCAGACGGCCTCTGGATTTCATTTCCATGCTCGCTTCCGTCGTCAACATCAAAATTGGGGTTTTTTGATAGTTGGGTAATCTGCGCAAGGTGCGGATCAATGACAGACCATCCATGCCTGGCATGTTTTGGTCCGTCAATATCAAGTCAAATTGCGCACTTCTGGCCTTGTTCAACCCATCTTGACCATCAACTGCTTCAACAACCTGATAACCGGCGGAGGTCAAACTAAACACCACCATCTGTCGTAGCGACCCGGAGTCGTCTACTGCCAATATTTTCTTCGCCATTTTTCTTACTCCTGCAGAGGTTTGATCCAATTTATGTCATCCGCCAATTATTTTTCCGGCAGCATACTCAGAACAGCTCGATATCACCACTGTCCATATGTTTCTGTCTAACCGTTTTCCACAACGCTTTCGTCAACTCCCGGTTCTGCAATAATAATTGCCTGTTGACGCTCCGAAGGATAGCTGCCATTTCTTCGTTCGTTATACTCCCGGACATACCGTTCTTGCTCGCGCCCAAAGAACTCATCATTGCTCGCATCCCGATCACACGTTTCAGGCTCCGCTCAATCAACTGGCGCGTCATGTCCTGAAATTGCAAACCAGTGACCGCATCATTGACATGCCGCCCGATCTCATCCGCAACGGCCCTAATGCCGGTAACGGATTCGGGTTTGACCTGTTCGCCATCGACAAGCGTATCGATCATTTCCTGCTGAACCGATATCGCAGCATGTACGGCCATAAAGCTCGCACTTAGCTTGGCAATGGCTTCTTCCAATAGCAGATTAGTCTGAAGCAGATCGGATTCAATTTCCGATAAGTGTTTAATCCCCTGCTCAGACAACCCTGCCAAGGTGAGCTTCAGATGAGCGCCTAATGAATCGTCTCTTTCCATGCGTTCTACCCCATTGCCAGAAACCAATACCGGACTCAACATCACGGGTTCCCTACCGCATTGTTCTTCAACTGTTGCGGAACCTGACTTGGCGTATCCACTTCAATCACACCGCCATCTTTCGACGCTGCTTCTTCCGTTCGCTTATTCATTACGATGATGCTAATACGCCGATTGATCGGGTTATACGGATCGGATTTATCCAACAAAACAGCCGATGACAATCCCACCACGCGTAGCATCTTCGATTCTTCCATCCCCCCCGAAATCAGGGCTCGACGCGACGCATTGGCGCGATCCGCCGAGAGTTCCCAATTGCTGTACCCCTTCTCGCCGGAAGCATAAGGCGTTGCATCGGTATGGCCCGACAAACTAATTTTGTTCGGCACTTCGTTCAATACGCGCCCGATTTCCAGCAAAATTTCACGCGTGTAGGGCTGCAGATCCGCCTTCGACATTGCAAACATCGGCCGGTTTTGTTCGTCCACAATCTGAATGCGCAAGCCCTCAGAAGTAATATCCAGCAATAATTGTTTCTTGTATTGCCGCAGCATTTTGTTGGCATCGATGGCCGCTTCAATTCGCGTTTTTAAGCCCTTGAGCATCTGCCCTTCCATCCGCTCCAGTTCAGCCTGCGATCCTTTCAAATCGTATGTCTTTCGTTGCAACCGCATGTCCCCACTCTTGACTTGCCCCTCCTGACGCGTCAGGTCTTTACCCCCTCCCTTAATCAAGCTAGAGCTATCACCCGCCCCCGTTTCGCCGCCAAACAGCGCCACTTGCAAAGGCGTATTGAAATATTCTGCAATCCCCGCCAACGTCCCCTTGGAAACCGATCCCAACAGCCACATCAACAGAAAGAACGCCATCATCGCCGTGACAAAATCAGCGTACGCAATTTTCCAAGAACCGCCATGATGCCCGGCAGCTTTCTTCTTGATTCGCTTAACAATGATGGGTCTGAAACCGTCGTCCGCCATAATTTTTCCTTGCCGACTTATTTTTGTCGCGACTGTCGAATGTGCTCTTCCAGTTCCATGAAGGACGGACGTTCGGTCGAATACAGCACTTTTCTGCCAAATTCAACAGCCAGCGGCGGCGCATAACCGTTCAGGCTGGCCAACAACGTCACCTTGATGCACTCCAGCATTTTGGTCGATTCCTCAACCCGCTGTTTCAGCGCCGATGCCACCGGAGCGACAAACCCATAGCCCAGCAAAATCCCGAGAAAGGTCCCAACCAAAGCGTGCGCCACCATGATGCCCAGCTCCGCGGGTGGGCGACCGACGTTGGACATCGTCAGCACCACCCCCATGACGCAAGCGACGATACCAAAAGCCGGCATCCCATCACCGAGTATCTGAATCGCGTGAACCGGAACTTCGCCCTCATGATGATGGGTTTCGATCTCGTTATCCATCAAATTCTCGATCTGAAACGCATCCATATTCCCCGAGACCATCAAGCGCAAATAATCAGTGATAAATTCAATCGCATGGTGATCGGCCATCATTCCCGGATACTTGCTGAAAATCGGGCTTTCATGAGGCACTTCGACATCGCCTTCGATCGACATCAACCCTTCCTTGCGGACCTTGGTCAAAATTTCGGACAGCAGGGCCATCAATTCCAGATACAGCACTTTGGTGTACTTGGAGCCCTTAAGAACCGTCGGCAGCGCCTTCAACGTTGCCTTGATCGCTTTGCCATTGTTTCCTGCAAAAAAAGCACCGACAGCCGCACCGCCAATCATTAATAATTCCAACGGCTGAAACAGTGCTCCCAGCGAGCCGCCCGAAAGGACGAAGCCGCCGAACACCGAACCCAAGACAATTACATAACCAATGATGACTAACAATTGAACTCTCCCTTTATCAAGGCGGGATCACAAGCTCGGCATACAAAAATCCATGTCAAGCAAAGAATAACAACTTTCGTTAACGAGCAATACGTATAAAAGTGGCCAATAAACAGCTTACTTTTTAGCTAAGGCGACACAATTGACAGAATCAGGATTATGACGAACTACCTTGCTTTGTGAAAGCCTTTGCGATCCGCCACCCATAAAGCGCTGCATCCCCGCCGCTCGCCTCAATCACGATATCCGGTTTCAGATTGGGGATGACGAATTCATAACTCAGCAACAACCCATCGTGTTTCATGTCTGATGCGACTTTTTCCCAAACCGTTTCCATGACAGCGGGAGACAAAAAGGTGAACACAATGTCAAATTGAGAAAAATCAAGCTTGTTGTAGTTTCCCAAGATAAAGTGAACCCGTCTACCTGAGGTGCGCGCTCTGAGCCAACTGATCAGCCAGGGAATGGGCGCCAATTCGATCCCGACAATGCTGGCTTTGGGAAACCGATCTGCAAGATAGAGCGCCAGCCCCCCCAGCCCGCTTCCCACATCGACGAAACGTAGTGGCGCGTCCTCCGGAAAAAAAGCAGCAACTTTTTGCCAAACGGATTCGCCAGACAAATACAGCGGCACGCGCGTTTTGAAGGGCATCCAATACACCAGAAGCAGTGCCAAAAAAATAATAAAATACACGAATGGCGACACCGACATCGAATGCGCGAACAACAAAGCGAGCGGGAAGAAAAACTGGATCGGCAACCACCACGACGCGAGCCGACGTTGCCACGAGATCAGTGTCGCGAACGCACCTTGCAACAAAACGGCCACGCCAATCGTGACGCCCCACCCGAATAGCGCCTCCACTGACAGCAAAATCAGATAAAGACAAGCGAGAGAAAAAACTTGGATGAGGCCTGCTTCAACAGCAGGCAACAAAAAACCGGGCGTTCGCCAACGGCGTCCCGGTTTTGTATTGTGATGTTGGTGCGGCTCAGAATCCAAAGCCGCCCCGCAAATGATCAGGCTGCAGCCAGAGCCGCCTCTTTGACTTTTTGTGTCTTGCCTGCGCGCGAGGGCATATGGCACAAACCGCATACGTAATCATTGTGAAGATCCAGGCTGTTTGCAACGAAATGTCCGCCGCATTTTTTGCATGATGTGAACTTCAGCATTTTACTATCAAAGAATCGCACCAGGGTCCACGCGCGCGTCAAAGAAAGCACCGATTCATCGCCATGTACATGCTGTACCTGTTCAAGGTACAGCTGATAGGCCTTCACAATGGCTTCAATGCCTGATACGCCCGCATGCTCGGTCAGATAGCGATATGTATTCATGAAAATCGAGGAATGGATATTGGGTTGCCAGGTCAAGAACCAGTCGGTCGAAAACGGCAACATGCCTTTCGGCGGAGACATGCCTTTCAGTTCTTTGTAGAGCTTGAGCAGGCGTTCACGCGACAGCGTGGTTTCCATTTCAAGCAATTGGAGACGTGCACCATACTGAATAAGTTTGATGGCCAGTCGAATCTGTTCGGCTTCGGTGACTACGCTTTTCTTCTTTGTCATGTCCGCACCTCTATCACTTGAATATTGCTCGAAAGTTGTCAGTTATTACCGAAGGTCTTCAACCGGTTGCCCCGCCATCAAAATCGCAGCATGTGACTGGGTCAGGGAGCGTTCCTTGTTGTAGTTGGTCAGCATGCCGAGAATGGCGCTGTCTTCAAAACGGAAGCGAGCAAGCATCATGTTGGAGCTTGCCAGTTTCAAAAGTTGGGGATTGCTCAAGCCCGCCAGTAAGTCAGCGATGCTTTGGCTGATGCCAAGACGAAAAATGGCGGTGGCGCGATCCGAGCGGATCATTTGCTGAGCCAGCATCAAGTAGCTCAAATTAGCGTCGCGAATCTCTGCCATCATGTCATTCGTGTTCATCTTGCCCCCCGTTATCTCGTCGCCACACAAAAACGTGTAGCCCGTGAGAAACATTTTGGAGGTTGTCTCAAGAATGACAAATAGGTGAAGCCCTGAATTTTCAGTCAGACGCGAAACGGTCGCTCCGTAGGTTTTTGTCCTACAAACGACCAAGATCCACCTTCCTTACTGCAACTAAACAGTAAAGAAAGCGGTAAATATCACAAATTTTAAACAACTGACACTAAAATCTCTTAAAATTTTTAGCCTTTGTCAGTCAAATTTCATTAAAAATCACCCGTTTACGGCGTTTACAACCCTTGATTTCTGTCACACTTCCTTCATTAACGGCACGGGCAAGCGGGAATTTAGGGTTCAGGAAAAATATTTTTCAAATATTTTTAACTAAATTCAGACACATTAATGTCTTTTATACAAAACCAATCACCCTGATTTCTGTATTAACGGACCAGCACACGCAGAATTTAGGGTTGCGATCAAATATTTTTTATTTTTTGAAATAGCTATGCCGGGCTTTATGCAAACAAGCGATGGCGGCGCCGGAAAACTTAAATATCCAATAGTGCGAACGACCGCATGAGTCCGGCATGTAAAATAAGCGGGGTTTTTAGAATCTCTTTGCCTCTCAATACAACCGACATGACCACCATCAAGCAAACCGACCTCATCGACTCCATCGCCGCTGCCCTGCAATACATCAGCTATTACCACCCGTCCGATTTCATCGCCCATCTGGCGCGTGCTTATGAAATTGAACAGAACCCGGCTGCGAAAGACGCCATCGGACAAATCCTGGCCAACTCGCGCATGTGCGCAGAAGGCAAGCGCCCGATTTGTCAGGACACCGGCATCGTGAATGTCTTTCTGAAGGTCGGCATGGATGTGCGCTTTGAAGGCTTTACCGGCTCGCTGGACGATGCGATCAATGAAGGCGTGCGTCGCGCCTACAACAACCCGGACAACAAACTGCGCGCCTCTGTCGTCGCCGATCCGCAATTCGAGCGCAAGAACACGCGCGACAACACACCCGCAGTCATCTTTACCGAAATCGTTCCCGGCAATACCGTGGATGTGCAAGTCGGCGCGAAAGGCGGCGGCTCGGAAAACAAGGCTGCGCTGGTGATGCTGAATCCATCGGATTCCATCGTGGATGCCGTGCTTGAACAAGTCGCGCAGATGGGCGCAGGCTGGTGCCCGCCCGGCATTCTCGGGATTGGCATCGGCGGCACGTCCGAAAAAGCCATGGTGATGGCGAAGGAAGTGTTAAACGAAGACATCGACATGACTGAGTTGCGGCAACGTGGTCCGCAAAACAAAACGGAAGAACTGCGCATCGAACTGTACGACAAAATCAATGCTCTTGGCATCGGCGCACAAGGCTTGGGCGGTCTCACCACCGTGCTCGACGTGAAGATCCGGATGTATCCGACCCACGCGGCCTCGAAACCACTTGCCATCGTGCCCAACTGCGCCGCCACACGTCATGCCCACTTCGTGCTTAACGGCTCCGGCCCGGCTTACCTCACGCCACCTTCTTTCTCCGCCTGGCCGAACGTGAGCTGGCAACCCGACACGGAGAAATCACTGCGCGTGAATCTCGACACACTGACGAGAGAAGAAGTCGCCTCCTGGAAACCGGGGCAAACGCTGCTGCTCAACGGCAAAATGCTCACCGGCCGCGACGCCGCGCACCAGCGCATCCAGACCATGCTGGCGAAAGGCGAAAAACTGCCAGTCGATTTCACCAATCGCGTTATCTATTATGTTGGCCCGGTCGATCCGGTGCGCGACGAAGCTGTCGGGCCCGCCGGCCCCACCACCTCGACCCGCATGGACAAATTCACCGACATGATGCTGGGCCAAGTCGGCCTGATCGCCTCTGTCGGCAAAGCGGAACGCGGGCCAGAAGCCGTCGCATCGATCAAGAAGCACCAGTCTGCTTACTTAATCGCTGTCGGTGGTGCGGCCTATCTGGTTTCCCGCGCGATCAAGTCCGCCAAAGTAGTGGGCTTTGCCGATCTCGGCATGGAAGCCATTTACGAATTTGACGTGCAAGACATGCCGGTCACGGTTGCGGTAGATTCAAACGGCGTCTCCGTACACGACACCGCGCCGAAAGAGTGGCAAGCGATCATCGCCACCCTGCCCGGCGGGAAAATTCCGGTCAAGAAGCATTGATCGCGACCCAACAGCGCACGAAGACAATTCCACCATGCCGCAAGCGCCACGCAAAAACAACACCCTCATGGAGAATGCGCCGATGGAAAATGCCCCCATCGGCATTTTCGATTCGGGCATTGGCGGCTTGTCCGTGCTGCGGCATATCCGGCAGCAACTGCCACGCGAACATCTGATTTACTTCGCCGATTCGGGTTACGCGCCCTACGGCGACAAACCCGAACCCGCCATCGTTGCACGCACACTCGCCATCGGGAATTTTCTGGTGCAACGAGGCTGCAAAGCGCTTGTCGTCGCCTGCAATACCGCCACGGCTGCCGCTATTCATTTGCTGCGCGAACGTTATACAGGCATGCCCATCGTCGGCGTCGAACCGGGTCTGAAACCCGCAACGGCTGCAACCCACACCCGCGTGGTTGGCGTCCTCGCCACGGATCGCACCATCGCCAGCGAAAAATTCCATGCGCTGCACGATCAGCTCACCACATCCAGCGGCGTGCGTTTCGTCATGCAAGCCTGCACCGGTCTGGCCGACCAGATTGAAAAAGGCGAACTCACATCTCCCGCCACCCACGCCCTGGTTCAACAATATCTCACGCCCTTGGCCGCCCACCGGGCCGACACGCTGGTGCTGGGTTGTACCCACTACCCTTTTGTGCAAGCCCTGATTGAACAAGCGGCCAAGGCGGCAGGCATCTCACCCGTCACCATCATCGATACCGGCGAACCGGTCGCCCGCCAGTTGGTTCGGCTACTGGAACAACACCAACTGGTCAGCAATAAGCAAATAAATGGCCACATGGACGCCTTCACGACGGGTGAGCCACAAGCACTGGCCACTGCTTTTGAAAAACTGCTTCAGCTTCATCCGCCAATCGAGAAAATTGCGGTATAGTTAAACGCTAACGCGCAAAACAAGAACGCGAACCTCAGAATAGGGAGACCCTCATGGTACTGCTCGATTTGCAAATTTATCCGAATGACAAAGGCGTGAACCTCTCGGAATATGTCGCTCGCTGCCTGGCTGTTATCGACAAAAGCGGCGTCACTTACAAAATGCACCCGATGGGCACCATTCTCGAAGGCGACTGGGAGCAGGTGAATGCTGTTGTCAACGACTGTTTCAAGGCACTGCAAAAGGACTGCGACCGCATTTCGGTCAATATCCGCGTAGATTACCGCGCCGGGAACAACAGCCGTCTCAAGAGCAAGATCGAATCGGTTGAAAAGGTCGTCGGCAAAAAACTCGCGACCTGAACGCACCCACAACGAACAGATTGACTGTCCCAACCGGATCACACACAATTCTGTGTCCAGAACATTTGTCACAAACTTTCTTAATTTTTGAATCGTCGCATGGACTCACTGATTGCTTTTTACAAGAAAAATACTGCAGCCACCGTTATCGTCTGCCTCCTGATCCCTATCGGCCTGGCCCTAATTTATGGCAGCATCAAATCGATCTATGTCAGGCAACGAAGCAAGAAAGAAATCGCCAAGATTTATGACCTCTTGTTAAGCGCCAATGCTACCGAGAAGGCACTGACCAACGACGAAATCGTGAAAGCGACGGGTATTCCACGCGATCGAGTTATTAGCCACTGTGAAGATCATCCCAAAATCAAGGATGCGGGAAAGCGCAAACGTTCCTGGCGGTTGAGACGGGAAGGCGAAGCCGACGACGACGAATAACGCCCACGGGCGCAGCAGCTAACAATGGCTGCTGCGCCCGTTGCAGGCATGATGCAAAAATCAAACGGGAAATTTCAGGCGAGATTTCAACTCTTCTAGTATCTTTGCTGGGGCTGATTTCGCCAAGTCGAACACCGACACATCAATCGCATCCAGCGTATTCTTGACCATCAAACCCAGCTCGGTATCGCCTTCCATCGACAAACGACGGCTGAAAAACAGCGTATCCGGGTCTTCCTTGCGTTGCGCCAGCAACAAAAAATCCTGCGCGCTGGCGGCAATCGTCAGATCGGACGCGCCATCCCCCCAGTCGGCAACGAACGCACCGTTTTTCCAGGTAAAGTCAAAAGCAATTTTGGCATCCGTCACGCTGATGCGCAGACGCTTGCCCGTCAGTGATTGCTGCACATCGGCCGGAATCCGTTTTTGCAAGGCGAGATTCAACGCCACCACAAACATCAGCGAACCGGGAAACGCCGGCAGCATCGACAGTGCTTTGCCAATCGGTTCCGGTATGGTGAAACCCTTTTGAGTCACGCTTTGCTCCCTTTTCAGTTTTGCCCTACCCAATCCTGCCCCGGCTTGCCATGCCAGAAACCATTGCATGGCGCCCCCGGCATCTTGTCCTGCATAGCATTGAAGGCTTCCTGCGGCATGGTTTTCTTTTGACGCACGTCGTCAAGCAACCTGACGATAAGGTCCGTGTGTTCCGCCTGCGGACTGATACGTACAATATCCACACCCAAGGCTTCCATATCCATCCATTCATTGGCGAGATTATAGACACCAGCCGATTGCGTCTGGATACCATTCAGCACCAGAAACGGCTGTGCTTCTTTCGTCTTTAACAGCAAACCATCCGGATAATCCAGACAACCGAATTGGCAATCGTCCTTCGGCAGGTTGCGATGCCGCGCCGTGAAGCACCGCGCAGAAAACGCCAGTGGCATCCGACCATAAGCAAAGACTTCCGTCTGCACACCTTGCGGTCGCGCCTTTTGCATCACCGCTAAATCATCACGCTTCATTTCCAGCGGCATGACCCAACGCATTGCGCCGAGCGTGACCGCCAGTTCCAGCGAAATGGCGTTAAACAGATTCAGATGCGGTCCCGCCACGAACGCCTGTCCCGTCAGCTTGTGCGCCGCGCCCATATCGTTGGCTTCGACGAGAAACCGCCCGTTTTCCACCATGCGCCGCATCGTCTGCAAATCCGCTTCGGATTCGATCAGCACTTGCGTCGAGAGAACGACTTCCTTTCCAGCCGCTGCGATTTTTTCCGCGAGTGCGATCCAGTCGTTTAATCGCAATTCGTGTCGACGCGAACACACCGTTTCGCCCAGGTACACGATATCCACCGGCATGCGGGCCACCGCATCGTAGAAAGCCAAGACTTTCTCGCGCGGCCAGTAATACAACAGAGGGCCCAGTGACAGTTTCAAGATATTTTCTCTGCCTTATTTCCAATTGCGGTGGTAAGCCCCCAGCGTATGCTGCTGCCCTTCCGCCACTTTGTTCAATTCCGTCATCCACGCCGGTTTCACTGCATACTGGTTCGCATCCGCGCGACAGGCATTGATCGCTTCGCGCCACACCCGCGTCACTTGCGCGACATAAGCCGGACTGCGCTGACGACCTTCGATCTTCACCGCGCGTATGCCCATGCTCATCAATTTCGGCAACAGCTCAAGCGTGTTCAAGCTCGTCGGCTCTTCAAGCGCGTAATAACTTTCGTCATTCACTTCAAAACGCCCCTTGCACAGCGTCGGATAGCTCGCGTTTTCGCCATCGGCATAACGATCGATCAGCACCCCGTTCAGACGCGACTCCAATCCCTTCGGCGTTTGCTGCCAGCGCACCGCTTTGGCAGGCGAACACACGCCATGCGTGTTTGGCGCTTCGCCAGTCGCATAAGAAGACAGCGCGCACCGCCCTTCCACCATCACGCACAAACTGCCGAAAGCAAACACTTCAACTTCCACTTTGGCATGCTTCATCAACTGTTCCACCTGCGCGAGTGACAGCACGCGCGGCAACACCGCGCGCGTCACGCCAAAATGCTCATGGTAAAAATTGATGGCTTCGTAATTGGTGGCGGAACCTTGCACGGACAAATGCAGGCGCAATTGCGGATGGGTCTTCGCCGTGTACTGCATCAACCCCGGATCGGCCATGATCATCGCATCCACACCCAAACTCGCCGCGCGATCAATTGCCTTGCGCCACATGTCCCACGCACCCGCTTGCGGATACGTGTTCAACGCGACCAGCACCTTGCGCCCTTTGCCATGTGCGTAGCGCACCCCTTCGGCCACGGCGGCATCGTCGAAATTCAGCCCGGCAAAATTGCGCGCATTCGTCGCATCACGAAACCCCAGGTACACGCAATCCGCGCCATGATCGACCGCCGCCTTCAGCGCGGGCAGACTGCCAGCAGGACACACCAGTTCCAGTGCCGGAGAAGCTTGGGGGAAAACCTTTTGGGAAGACAACGCTATTCTCGCAAACAATACCAATGAAGGCGCGAAGGCACCGGGAAGTCCATCATGGTATCAAAAACCGAAGAAAAGCGGGGATTGACAAGCAAACATCGTTCGAAAGCCCCTTCATCAAAGCGGTGAAACCTTGACCATATCCTTATCTCAGCGGGTAAAATATGGCTCCCATCCAGTCGGGCACCAACAGGAGAAGCAATGAACGTTTACAAAGTCAGTGAACAAGGCATGGAAGCCATCAAGGAATTCATGCTCAAGAACCATAAACGCCCTCAGGAAGCCACTACGGAAAGCGCACTGGCACAATGGGCTGCCGATGCCGAGGTTTACGCCGACGTGAACGATATGGTGCTCATCATCCTGACAGAGGAAGACAGCGTAAGCGGCGAAGCCATCGGTCTGCACCTGGAAGAACCGTACATTGAGGTGACCAATATCGAGGCGATGTTTCGCTAAGTTGTGGGCTTAGTCGTTTCGCCGGGAAAGACCGAAAGGAAAGTGGCCTGCCCAGCAGGAATCGAACCTGCGACCCCAAGCTTAGAAGGCTTGTGCTCTATCCAACTGAGCTATGGGCAGACGATATGAACCAAACAAAACGGGCTGTCATAGACAGCCCGTTTTTTTATGCTGGTCGGGGCGGTGGGATTCGAACTCACGACCCTCTGGTCCCAAACCAGATGCGCTACCAGGCTGCGCTACGCCCCGAAAGAACGTGATGATACAGGGTTGCCTGATTGCGGTCAAATGCGTGTTGACTACGTCGTTTTGCAGTACTCGGCAATCCGCTTGGCCAGGGTTTTGGCGTCATTGGCCTTCCTGGCTTCCACCATCACGCGAATCAGCGGTTCGGTGCCGGATGGCCGAATCAGCACACGGCCATCATCGCCCAATTCCCGTTCGACTTTTTCTTTCGCCGCAACCATGGCAGCATTCTTTTGCCAGTTAAAGCCAGGCGGTACTTTCACATTCACCAGCGCTTGCGGATAGAGCTTCAACTCCTTGGTGTATTGCGCCAGCGTGGCACGATTGCGAAGCAGCGCGGAAAGCACTTGCAACGCAGAAATGATGCCATCGCCCGTCGTGTGCTTGTCCAGACACAGCAGATGCCCGGAGCCTTCGCCACCCAGCAACCAGTTTCGTTCGAGCAAATCTTCCAGCACATAACGATCACCCACCTTGGCTCGCGCAAAGCCAATGCCCATTTGCTTGAACGCGACTTCCAGCGCCATGTTGGTCATCAGCGTACCCACGACCCCTTCCACCCCGCCATTGGCATGACGATCTTTGGCCAGCACATAGAGCAGTTCATCGCCGTTATACAGACGGCCTTTGGCATCGGCCATCACGACGCGATCAGCATCGCCATCGAGCGCAATGCCCAGGTCGGCATTGTTGGCCACGACAACCTTGGCCAGCATCTCGGGGGCCGTGGCGCCGCACTGATCGTTGATATTGACGCCGCTGGGCTGAATGCCCATCGGAATCACGTCGGCGCCCAGTTCGTGCAATACGCACGGGGCAATGTGGTACGCCGCGCCATGCGCGCAATCGACCACGACTTTCAAGCCGCGCAAATCGAGTTCGGTTGGGAACGTGCTCTTGCAAAATTCAATGTAGCGCCCCTGCGCATCGTCGAGTCGTCTGGCGCGACCAACCTGATCGTCAGCTGCGCAAATCATCGGTTGATCGATGGCGTCTTCGATAGCCAATTCCAGTTCGTCCGGCAGCTTGTTGCCGGAAGATGAGAAAAACTTGATGCCGTTGTCGGGATAGGGATTGTGCGACGCGGAAATCACGACGCCCGCCGAAAGGCGCAGCGCACGCGTAAGGTAGGCAATGGCGGGCGTCGGCATCGGGCCTGCCAGCATCACATCCACGCCTGCCGCCGCAAAACCGGCTTGCAGCGAGGCTTCGAGCATGTAACCGGAAACGCGCGTGTCTTTGCCGATCAGCACAGTCGGACGACCTTGCGAGGGTCGCGATTGAGCCAGTACGCGACCGGCCGCATAACCGAGTTTCATCACGAAATCGGGCGTAATCGGTGCGGTGCCGACCTTGCCGCGAACGCCGTCTGTACCAAAGTATTTGCGACCCATTTTTTGTCCTGTCCTGTTTTCGATTTATTGAACTCGTTGCTTCACGAAACTGACTCTCTAACTGACTCTCTTGTTGCAACCTGCCACACCTTGAGCGCATCCACTGTTTCAGCGACATCATGCACGCGCAAAATTTTCGCGCCATTCGCTGCTGCCATCAGTGCAGCCGCCACACTGCCCGCCATGCGCTCCTGCGGCGGCTTGCCCGTGATCGAGCCGATCATGCTCTTGCGCGACAACCCCGCCAGCAAGGGAAAATGCAGTACTTCGCTCATTGTGCCGATATTTTTCAGCAAAGCGAGATTATGCTCAAGCGTTTTGCCAAACCCGAAGCCCGGGTCGATGCACAGTCTGGCACGCTCCACACCCGCCGCTTCGAGTGTCTGCACGCGCTCACGCAGATAATCGGTCACTTCTTTCACGACATCTGCGTAGTGCGGTTTTTGCTGCATGTCTTGCGGATTGCCTTGCATGTGCATGATGCATAAGGCGCAGTCACTGCCTTTAACGGCTTCCAGCGCGCCCAGCGCCGTCAATCCGTTGATGTCGTTGATCATGTCCGCGCCCGCCGCTAGCACCTCGCGCATTACGGCCGGTTTCCACGTATCGATCGAAAGTGGCCGACCACAATCTCGCAGCGCATAGATCACCGGCATCAGGCGATCGAGTTCCTGCTGCACCGGCACCGGATCGGCACCGGGTCGCGTGGATTCGCCGCCAATATCGATAATGTCAACGCCGTCCTCAATCATGCGCTCGGCACGATCCATGGCAGCTTCCACAGAAATGAATCGTCCACCATCCGAAAAAGAATCCGGCGTGACGTTGAGGATACCCATCACCAGCGGCCGACTGCCCTTTTGCCCAATCGGGAAACTGTAACGGCCGCATTGAAAAAATTTCTGCATCTTCATGCGCGATTAAAAATAATGCCTCATCAAATACGTGTCGGCAAAAAAATGGGGCAAGGATATTCCTCGCCCCACTCTTCATTCTTTTATCGATTAAGCCGGTGCCGGTGCGCTGGACTGCGTAATGCCTGGTGGCGTACCGGATGACTTCCTGATGGACGAACCATCTTTCGGTGGACGTGGCTCGCGCCCCTCCATGATGTCGTTGATCTGTTCCGAATCGATCGTTTCCCAATCCATCAGCGTCCGGGTCATCTTCTCGACTTTGTCGCGATTTTCCTCAATCAGCTTGCGCGACAATGCGTATTGCGTATCGATGATATTGCGAATCTCGGCATCGACCTTTTGCTGCGTCACTTCAGAAACGCTCTTGGTCGACATACGGCCAAAGAAGGCATCGTGTTCGTTATCTTCGTACACCATCGTGCCCATGGATTCAGACATGCCGTAACGCGTCACCATCGCACGGGCCAGCTTGGTCGCACGGTCAAAGTCGTTGGAGGCGCCAGTGGACATCTGGTTCATGAAGACTTCTTCTGCAATCCGCCCTGCAAACAGAATCGCGATTTCTTCGAGCATCTTGTTCTTGTACTTGGTAATCGTATCGTGTTCGGGCAATTGCCACGTTACACCGAGCGCAAAACCGCGCGGCATGATCGTGACCTTGTGAACCGGATCGGCATGGGGCAACAACTTGGCGACGACCGCATGGCCCGATTCGTGATAAGCCGTGTTGAGACGTTCTTCTTCGCGCATGACCATGGACTTACGCTCTGGCCCCATGTAAACCTTGTCTTTCGCATCTTCGAAATCCTGCATCTCGACCAGGCGCTTGTTGCGGCGCGCTGCAAACAATGCCGCCTCGTTGACGAGATTGGCGAGATCCGCACCAGAAAAACCAGGCGTACCGCGAGCGAGAATGTCTGCTTTCACATCCGGCGAAATCGGCACCTTGCGCATATGCACGTTGAGGATTTGCTCACGACCACGAATATCCGGCAATCCAACTGACACCTGACGATCGAAACGTCCAGGGCGCAACAGCGCCTTGTCGAGTACATCAGCACGGTTGGTGGCGGCCACCACGATCGTGCCGGAGTTCGGCTCGAAACCGTCCATCTCCACCAACAACTGGTTCAGCGTCTGCTCACGTTCGTCGTTACCGCCGCCCATCCCGGCGCCGCGATGGCGACCGACGGCGTCGATTTCATCGATGAAGATGATGCACGGCGAGTGCTTTTTCGCATTGTCGAACATGTCGCGCACACGGGAGGCACCGACACCGACGAACATTTCAACGAAATCTGAACCGGAAATGGAGAAAAAAGGCGCCTTGGCTTCGCCCGCAATCGCACGCGCCAGCAAGGTCTTGCCGGTACCCGGCGGACCGACCAGCAGCAAGCCGCGAGGAATGCGTCCACCGAGTTTCTGGAATTTGTTCGGATCTTTCAGGAAGTCGACCACTTCGGCCACTTCTTCCTTGGCCTCATCGCAACCGGCCACATCGGCGAAAGTCACTGTATTGTTCTTGTCGTCGATCATGCGCGCCTTCGATTTACCGAAGGAGAAAGCACCGCCTTTGCCGCCGCCTTGCATCTGGCGCATGACGAAAATCCAGACGCCGATCAAAATCAGCATCGGGAACCAGGAAATGAAAATCTGATACAAGAAGCTCGGCTCTTCGGGCGGCTTCACCTCGAACTTGACATTGTTCGCAACCATGTCACCAACCAAGCCGCGATCGAGAATCGTCAACGCCGTCTTGACCTTCTTGCCTTCCTTGGTGACGGCCGTCAGCGTGCTGCCCTCAATCTTGGCTTCCTTGATGTGCTTGGCCTTGATTTCGTCCAGCAGTTCCGAATACGCAATCGGCACGAAGCCCGCTTCCTTGTCGCGCCCGTCAAAATGTTTAAAGGTCGCAAACAAAATCAGCGAAGAAATCACTGCCCAAATGGCAGCCCTGACAAACCTGTTGTTCATTTACACTCCTGGGGCATCGATAACCCAAACTGGCCCGTTTTAATTGCAACTCTTTAGATTTTACCTGTATTTGACACTGACTGCATCTCAGAAACAGGGGGTACAAACTGGCTATTTCGTCAAAATGTCGGAATCATCAAGGCCAGTCTCTCTATTTGCGGTTAGACAAGCTCAAAATCAAGCGTCCACTCAGGCTAGTCGGTGTTTTTTAGCATTTTTCCCAGCAAATAGACTTCAGACGATTTATCCCGGCTCGCCTTGGGTTTTCTGGACGCGACGGTTTTGAACGCCATGCGGAATTTTTCGACGAGTTGGGCATATCCCACACCATTAAAACACTTCACTAAAAGGGTTCCAGAGGGTTTCATGTGCGCTTGACAAAACGCAATGGCCAGCTCAATTAAATCTTCCATGCGTGCCGCATCGGCCACGGCAATGCCCGACAGGTTGGGGGCCATGTCTGAGAGGACCAAATCGGCCTTGCGGCCTGCGAGCAGCGTTTCCAACGCCTTGAGCGGCTCGTCCTCACGAAAATCCCCCAGGATGAAATCAACGTCCGCAACCGGCTCCATCGGCAGCATATCCAGTCCGATAATCGTGCCACGAATGCCCCCCCCAGCCTTGCCCGCGAGTTTGTTGCGCGCATATTGCGACCAGCTTCCAGGCGTGCTGCCCAAATCTACAATGACTTGCCCTGGCTTGATCAGCTTGTCGCTCTCGTCAATTTCCTTGAGCTTGTACGCGGCGCGCGCGCGATAGCCCTCCTTTTGCGCCAACTTGACGTAAGGATCGTTGATATGGTCATGCAACCAATCTTTATTGAACTTGTTTTTCGCCATTCGCTTAGAATACGGTTTTTAAGGATTCCATGTCATGCTGAAACTCACTCCCAAACTCACACCGGCCCAACGTAGCGCCTTGCGCTCTGAAGCTCACGGGCTCAATCCGGTCGTCATCATCGGCGAGAGCGGGTTGACACCTGCCGTCGTGAAAGAAATCGGCCTGAGTCTGGATGCCCACGGACTGATCAAAATCCGCGTCTTTGGCGACGACCGCGACGCACGTCTTGCCATGTACGAAACAATCTGCGAAACACTCGGGGCGGCACCGATCCAGCACATCGGCAAACTGCTGGTGATCTATCGTCCGAAAATCGAGAATATCAAGAAGCAATCAGAAAACAGGGGCAAAGGCTTGCACGAAGTCACTATCGTCAAAGAAGTCGCCGGAGGAACCCGGCGACCCAACATTTCAAAAGTGACACTCAAAGGCAACCAACGTCTCACGCAAGGCGGCAATGTCAAGCGCACCAGGAAGCGGCAAACCAGCCTCAAAAAAGCGGCGCTCAGCTAGGGCTGAATCGCTGCAGTTAAATATAAAATACGTCGAGAATTTCGTACTCGCGCCCACCTGAGGGCGCTTGCACTTCCACCACATCCCCCACTACGCGGCCAATCAGCGCGCGCGCAATCGGCGACGTAATGGAAACTTTGGATTCTTTCAAGTCGGCTTCATCGACGCCAACGATCTGGTACTGCACTTCTTTTCCGTTTTCCAGATCTTCCAGCTTCACTGTCGCACCAAACACCACCCGGCCATCCGCATCCAAGGTGGTAGGGTCGATAATCTGCGCCGAACTTAACTTCCCTTCCAGTTCTGCAATCTTGCCTTCGATGAAAGCCTGGCGCTCTTTGGCAGCATCGTATTCCGCATTTTCAGACAAATCCCCGTGCGAACGAGCCTCGGCAATCGCCGCAATCACTTCGTAGCGATCCTTGGTTTTCATCCGATGCAACTCTTGTCGCAACATTTCTGCGCCACGTTTGGTCAAAGGTACTGTGCTCATAATCGTTTTTCTTAAAGAGAGAGGCCACAAATGGGATAGGTGAACTACCCGTCTGTGACCTCGAAATGCGGAACATTCGCTATTTTACTGCAAACTTTTGTGCAAACCTTGCAAACTGTAAACGTGCAAGCTGTCCAGATAACTCATGCCTTCCACCACGGCTTCGGCACCCGCGATGGTCGTCCAGGTCGGCACACGTGCCGTCAAAGCCGATTGACGAATCGCGCCCGAATCCTGAATCGCACTGCGTCGCTCCTCGACGGTATTCACCACCAGGACAATATCCCGGTTCTTGATCATGTCCACCACGTGCGGGCGACCTTCCACAACCTTGTTGACCGCCTTCACCGGAATCCCGGCGGCATTGATCGCGGAAGCCGTGCCACGTGTCGCGGCGATCGAAAAACCAAGCTTGACCAGTTCGCGCGCCACTTTCACTGCACGCGGCTTGTCGCTGTCTTTGACGCTCAGGAAAACCGTACCCGAACGCGGCAATACCACGCCTGCACCGAGTTGCGACTTGATGAACGCTTCACCGAAGGTTTTACCAATACCCATCACTTCGCCGGTGGATTTCATTTCCGGTCCGAGAATCGTGTCGACGCCCGGGAACTTCACGAACGGGAACACCGCTTCTTTCACGCTGTAATACGGCGGCACAACTTCGTTAAAGACACCTTGGTCGTCCAATGATCTGCCTACCATGCAACGCGCTGCGATCTTCGCGAGTTGCAGTCCAGTCGCTTTCGACACAAAAGGAACGGTACGCGATGCACGCGGGTTCACTTCCAGCACGAACACCACGTCCTGCATTTTACCGTCAACCTCTTTTTGCTGAATGGCGAATTGCACATTCATCAACCCCACAACATTCAAACCCTTCGCCATCAACGCAGTCTGGCGCTTCAACTCTTCGATCGTTTCTTTTGACAAGGAAAACGGCGGCAGCGAGCAGGCCGAGTCACCCGAGTGAACGCCCGCCTGTTCGATGTGTTCCATCACACCGCCAATGAAGGTGCGTTTACCGTCACTCAAGCAATCCACATCCACTTCAATCGCATCGTTCAAGAAGCGATCCAACAAGACGGGCGAATCGTTCGACACTTTCACTGCTTCACGCATGTAGCGCTCCAGATCGCGTTGATCATGCACGATTTCCATCGCCCGTCCGCCTAACACGTAAGAAGGACGCACTACCAGCGGATAACCGATTTCCAGTGCCAGGCGCATGGCCTCTTCTTCATTACGCGCCGTACGATTTGGTGGCTGACGCAAACCGAATTTGTTCAGCATTTGCTGGAAACGCTCGCGATCTTCGGCTGCGTCGATCATGTCCGGCGTCGTGCCGATGATTGGTACACCATTGGCTTCGAGATCGAGTGCCAGCTTCAATGGCGTCTGCCCACCGAATTGTACGATCACGCCAACCGGTTTTTCTATCGCGACAATCTCCAGCACATCCTCGAGCGTCAACGGTTCAAAATACAGCCTGTCGGACGTGTCATAGTCCGTCGATACGGTTTCCGGATTGCAGTTGACCATGATGGTTTCGTAGCCATCTTCGCGCATCGCCAAGGCGGCATGCACGCAACAATAATCGAACTCGATACCCTGGCCGATGCGGTTCGGACCACCGCCCAGCACCATGATTTTTTTCTTGTCAGTCGGCTGTGACTCACACTCCTCGTCGTAAGACGAATACATGTAAGCGGTGTTCGTTGCAAATTCCGCGGCGCAGGTATCGACCCGTTTGTACACCGGACGGATATTCAATGCATGACGGCGCTGGCGAACGATCCGATCAGTCGTCTTCATCAAATAAGCCAGACGACGATCGGAGAACCCTTTTTGCTTCAAACGGAACAGCGTCTCACGATCCAGCGCATCCAGCGATTGTGTTTCCAGCCAGAGTTCAATTTCAACAATTTCGCGAATCTGTGCGAGGAACCACGGATCGATATGCGTCAATTGATGCACTTGATCCAATGTGAAGCCTTGCGCAAACGCATCGCCCACATACCAAATGCGTTCCGCACCCGGCTCACCCAATTCCTCAGCGATTTTTTCCTTGTCGCGTGTTTTTTCATTCAATCCATCAACGCCAACTTCCAAACCGCGCAAAGCTTTCTGAAACGACTCTTGGAAAGTACGGCCAATCGCCATCACCTCCCCGACCGATTTCATTTGCGTGGTGAGATGCGCATCAGCTTGCGGGAATTTTTCAAACGTAAAACGCGGCACTTTCGTCACCACATAATCGATAGACGGCTCGAACGAGGCCGGCGTCGCACCGCCGGTAATTTCATTTTTCAGTTCATCCAGCGTGTAACCCACCGCCAATTTCGCTGCGACTTTGGCAATCGGGAAACCGGTAGCTTTTGAAGCCAACGCCGACGAACGCGAAACACGCGGGTTCATTTCGATCACGATCATGCGACCGTCTTTCGGATTGATCGCAAACTGCACGTTCGATCCGCCAGTATCCACACCAATCTCGCGCAAGATCGCAATCGACGCGTTGCGCATGATCTGGTATTCCTTGTCCGTCAGCGTTTGCGCCGGTGCGACGGTGATCGAGTCGCCGGTGTGCACGCCCATCGGATCGAGGTTTTCGATTGAGCAGATGATGATGCAGTTGTCTGCGCGATCGCGCACAACTTCCATTTCGAATTCTTTCCAGCCGATCAGCGATTCTTCGATCAGCAATTCGCTGGTGGGCGAGGCTTCAAGACCGCGCTTGCAAATTGCATCGAATTCTTCTTCGTTGTACGCAATGCCGCCGCCCGTGCCCCCCATCGTGAACGAAGGACGAATGATGACAGGGAAACCCAATCCACTCTGTACATCCCACGCCTCGTCCATCGCATGCGCCACGCCGGAGCGCGCTGAACCCAGACCAATCTTGGTCATGGCTTCCTTGAATTTCTGGCGATCTTCCGCCTTGTCGATGGCTTCGGGCGTTGCGCCGATCAACTCGACCTTATATTTTTCCAGCACGCCGTGGCGATGCAAATCGAGCGCGCAATTCAGGGCCGTTTGTCCCCCCATCGTCGGCAGGATCGCATCTGGGCGCTCCTTGTCGATGATGCGCTCCAGCACTTTCCACGTAATCGGTTCGATATAAGTGACGTCCGCCATTTCCGGATCCGTCATGATCGTCGCAGGATTGCTGTTAACGAGAATGACCTTGTAGCCTTCTTCGCGCAAGGCCTTGCAGGCTTGCGCACCGGAATAGTCGAACTCGCAGGCTTGACCGATGATGATCGGACCCGCGCCGATGATCAGAATGCTGTTGATGTCTGTACGCTTAGCCATTTTTCTTTTTCTCCATCATCGCGACAAAGCGATCAAACAGGTAACCAATATCGTTCGGGCCAGGCGATGCTTCCGGATGACCCTGGAAGCAGAAAGCAGGACGATCCGTGCGCTCAAAGCCTTGCAGCGATCCATCGAACAGGGACACATGCGTGACGCGACAGTTCTTGGGCAAGGTATCCGCATCAACAGCAAAGCCGTGATTTTGCGACGTAATCAGCACTTGCTTGGTATCCAGATCCTGCACCGGATGGTTCGCACCATGGTGACCGAATTTCATTTTCAGCGTCTTCGCGCCGGAAGCCAGCGCCATGATTTGATGGCCAAGACAGATGCCGAAAGTCGGATACCCTTTCTCGATCAATTCCTTCGCCGCCGCAATTGCGTAATCACATGGCTGCGGATCGCCGGGGCCGTTCGAGAGGAAAACACCGTCCGGATTCAAGGCCATCGCATCCGCTGCCGTCGCTTGCGCTGGCAATACCGTCACTTTGCACCCGCGCTCCGTCAGCATGCGCAGGATGTTGCGCTTGACACCGTAATCGAAGGCCACGACATGGTATTTCGCGTCCGCAAGCTGACCATAACCCTCGCCGAGTTTCCACTCGGTTTCATTCCATTCGTACGACTGGGTCACCGAAACGACTTTCGCGAGATCCATGCCGGATAAACCCGGGAAGGAACGTGCGAGCGCCAACGCCTTCACTTGATCGTCGCCAACCATGATGGCGCCGTTTTGTGCGCCCTTCTCGCGCAGGACGCGCGTGAGTCGGCGCGTATCCACGCCGGCAATGGCCACAATGTTTTCGGCAGCCAAATATTCCGACAAGGTTTGCGCCTTGCGGAAATTGGATGTCATCAGCGGCAAGTCCTTGATGACAAGACCTGCCGCATGAATGTGTGTGGACTCGACATCTTCCGGGTTGATCCCGGTATTGCCGATGTGGGGATAAGTCAGCGTGACGATCTGACGGCTGTAACTCGGGTCGGTCAGAATTTCCTGATAACCCGTCATGGAAGTGTTGAACACCACTTCGCCAATGGTGTGGCCGGCTGCGCCGATGGAAATGCCGCGGAATATGGTTCCGTCAGCGAGGGCCAGAATCGCTGGTGTGGCATGACCCGATAGAAATGGCAACAAGGATAGCTCCTGATATTGTTGCCGTAGCGATACCACTCCAGTTAATCTCACTGGATGCTCTCGCTAATCTGGTGGTTGGTGCTACGGCAGGTAAATTGAACAGTTAAACTTTCCAATTGTACTGCAAAGCTGATAAGCCCGCAAATCACGCGCCATTAGGTATAGCCCAGCCCCATGGCTTCCCTCACATCCCGCATCGTCTCCTGCGCATACTTGCGAGCTGCATCGCAACCGTCCGCCACGATCGCACGCACCAGTGAGGGTTCATCCAGATAAGCCTGGGCGCGCTCGTGCATCGGCTCCTGCTCCTTCAGGATGGCATCAATGAGCGGTTGCTTGCATTCCAGGCAACCGATACCTGCCGATTTGCATCCTTTCACGACCCATTCTTGCGCATCCTTATCGGAATAAACTTGATGCAATTGCCACACTGGGCAGCGTTCCGGATCGCCTGCATCGGTACGGCGCACACGCGCCGGGTCGGTTGGCATGGTGCGGATTTTCTTCGTCAAGGAATCTTTGTCTTCACGCAGCGATATCGCATTGCCATAGCTCTTGGACATTTTCTGACCGTCCAGTCCGGTCAGACGCGAAGCTTCCGTCAACAAGGCTTGCGGCTCAACCAGAATGATTTTTCGGCTGCCTTCGAGGTAGCCGAACAAGCGTTCGCGATCGATCATCGACAGGTTTTGCGCATCGTCGAGCAGCGCCTTCGCGCGCTCTAGCGCCTCGGCATTGCCTTCTTGCTGATAACCCGTACGCAATTCGTTGTAGAGTTTGGCGCGCTTGCTGCCGAGTTTTTTGACGGCTTCCTGGGCCTTCTCTTCAAACCCTGGCTCGCGTCCATAGAGGTTATTGAAGCGGCGCGCAATTTCGCGCGTCATTTCAATATGCGGAATTTGGTCCTCGCCTACCGGCACCATGTTGGCGCGATACAAAAGGATATCCGCCGCCATCAATAACGGGATACCCGAGGAAACCATAATTGGTCAAATCCTTGTGCGCCAGTTTTTCGATCTGATCTTTGTACGTCGGCACACGTTCAAGCCAACCGAGCGGCGTGGACATACCGAGCAAGAGCGTCAGCTCGGCCACTTCCGGAACTTGCGACTGAATGAAGAGTGTGGCTTGCGATGGATCGACACCCGCGGCCAGCCAGTCAACCAGCATGTCCCAAGTGCTTTTTTCAATGCTTTCGGCTTCATCATAGTGCGTGGTCAGCGCATGCCAATCGGCGACGAAGAAAAGACAAGGATGCTCGGATTGCATCTTGATCCAGTTTTTGAGGGCACCGTGATAGTGGCCGATGTGCATGGCGCCTGTCGGGCGCATACCGGAAACAACGCGATCTGGGTACATGGTCGTTTAATTCAAAGTAGTAGGCTTAGTGGATGAAGCAGGGTGAGCAAGACCGTTCTGGCAATTTCCATCACCGGGATCATCCAGTAATTCAAGACTTTAAAGAAAGCCAAAGCCAGCACAACGTACATGCCGTAGGGTTCGATTTGCACGAATTTGTATGCCGTTTTCGGCGGCAGAATGCTGGTCACGATACGACCCCCATCCATCGGCGGCAATGGGAACAGGTTAAATGCAAACAACATCAAGTTGAAGGTGAATCCCGCATCCGTCATGCGCAGGAAAAATGCCTCCTGAATGCCAATTTTGATGATAATGAACTTGATGATCATCCACATCAACGCCATCAGCAAATTGGACAAGGGGCCTGCGAACGCAACATAGGCAGAATGACGACGCGGATTGCGCAGCCGGCTGTAATTAACCGGCACCGGCTTCGCGTAACCGAACAAGATGGGGCTACTCAAGACAAACAAAACCAGCGGGATCAGAATCGTGCCAATCGGATCGATATGCTTGATGGGATTGAGCGTCATGCGCCCTTCCATGTAAGCGGTTGTATCGCCAAAATGCCGCGCCGCAAAGGCATGCGCCGCTTCATGCAGGGTAATCGCCAACAGAATCGGGATGGCGTAGATCAAAATGGTTTGTATCAACTTTTCCATCCTCGGGATTTTACCAGAGCGAACCGGGAGAAGAAATGTTCAGAAAAACGTTTCTTCAGAAACCGAATGCGCTGGCATCCCCTTTCCCTTGCCGCACCAGCACCGGTTCATCTGCACTCAAGTCAATCACGGTCGTGGGAATGAGACTGGATGCGCCACCGTCAATCACCAAGTCGACCTGGTTCTTCAAACGTTCGCAAATCTCGTCGGGATTGGTTAACGGATCGTCGTCGCCGGGCAAAATCAGTGTCGCTCCCAGCAAAGGTTGCCCCATTTCCTGCATCAATGCCAGAGCGATCCGGTTATCGGGCACACGCAAGCCGATAGTCTTGCGTGACGGGTGGCTCAAGCGACGTGGCACTTCTTTGGTCGCAGGGAGAATGAACGTAAACGAACCGGGCGTCGCCGCCTTGAGCAAACGATACTGGCTATTATCGACCTTGGCATAGGAAGCCACTTCGCTGAGATCGCGACACAACAAGGTCAAATGATGGCGTTCATCGACACCCCGAATGCGACGCAACCGGTCTGCGGCCGCTTTGTCGTCCAGTCGACAAACCAACGCATAACAAGAGTCAGTCGGCAAGGCGACGATGCCGCCCGCCTGCACAATCTCCGCCGCTTTTTTGATGTAGCGATGCTGGGGATTGTCCGGATGGATTTGATAAAACTCGCCCATACCATTCAAATTCTTCAAAAAAGTCAGCCAATTAAAATTGCCGACAACAGTTTAATTTAGGAAAAGCGCTGATAACCGTTGCGAGCGGTTGGAGGGCAAGGCACACGGCGCACAGGAACCGGAGTGTACTGGGCGTACACGAGGATTCCAAGCACCGTGAACGCAGCCATCCGACCGCGCAGCAGGTTAAGCAGCGCTTTTTAAGCGGCTTGTTGTAATGCTGCTATACGTTTTTCAATCGGCGGATGCGTTGAAAACAGCGACATAATACCCGGCCCATCGCTGATGCCCGCCGCCGCCAAGGATTTGGGCAAAGCACCCGGTTCCAGTCCACCCAAACGCGCCAATGCGTGAATCATCGGCGTGCGACTGCCCAACAATTTGGCCGAACCCGCATCGGCACGGAATTCGCGCTGACGCGAGAACCATGCAACGATCATCGATGCGCCAATCCCGAAAATGACTTGGCAAACAAGTGATGTCAGCATGAAGCCGACGCCCGGACTGTCCTCATCGTTACGCAGCACGAATTGATCGACAAGATAACCAACCACACGTGACAGGAATATGACAAACGTGTTCACCACGCCCTGAATCAGCGTCATCGTCACCATGTCGCCATTGGCGATATGCGCGACCTCGTGTGCCAGCACGGCCTCGACTTCTTCCTTGGTCATGCCAGTCAGCAGACCGGTCGAGACCGCCACCAAAGATGCATTCTTGGAAGCTCCCGTCGCAAAGGCATTCGGTTCGCCCTCATAGACTGCCACTTCTGGCATACCGATACCGGCACGCGCTGCCAGACCGTGGACGGTTTGGAGCAACCATTGCTCTGTCGAATTCGTCGGTTGCTCGATCACGCGCGCCCCCGTCGACCATTTGGCCATCGGTTTGCTGATGAGAAGCGAAATAATCGCGCCAGAAAAACCCACCACCAAGGAAAAAATCATCAGGCTGGTCAGGTTCAATCCTCTGGAATACAGCATGCGATCCACGCCCAGCAGCGACAAAACAACCGACATCACCACCATGACGGCAATGTTGGTGAGAATAAACAGAAAGATACGTCTCATGAAAACCTCACAAAATTCTGTAAACACCCCGTCATGTATGGCTGACGGATGCCAATTTCAAGTGTTGGGACTATAGCAGCGACGACTCATTCCTGCCATGGGCGATGAAGAAAGATCACGGAAAATCAGTACCAATCTCGCCAAACAGGCGTCACCCCTTCGGGCATAGCGGGCAATCCGCCAATGTCGATGCGGGATTCTCCTGGCGAGTGGAAATCGGAACCTTTGGAAGCGAGGAATCCGTAATCCTGCGCCACCTTGGCAAATTTCGCATACTGATCCGCCGCATGACTGCCCGTCACCACTTCGATCATCGTGCCGCCCAGATGCTTGAATTCGTCAAAAAACGCCCCCAAAACCAGATCGCTGAAACGATACCTTCCAGGATGCGCAATACCGGCAATCCCGCCTGCACTCTTAATCCAGCCAACGGCATTTTCCAGGCTCGCCCAATGATGCGGCATATAACCCGGCTTGCCTTCGACCAGATAGCGGCGAAAGGCTTCGCGAATATCCTTGCAATAACCGGCACTCACCATATACCGGGCAAAATGTTTTCGGGAAACGAGGAAGGGGTTTCCTGCCAGTCCAATCGCACCATCGTATGCGCCACGGATGCCAACGGCGTCCAGACGACGCGACATTTCCCTGGCCCGTTCAACCCGGCCGCTACGGGTTGCGGCCAACCCCTCCACCAAATCGTTATTGGTTTCATCAATCTGCAAACCAACAATGTGCACGGTAGAACCTGCCCAGGTTGTTGAAATTTCAACCCCAGAAACAAATCGGATATCCAATTCTTTGGCTGCAGCACGCGCTTCCGCAATGCCCTGCACTTCGTCGTGATCCGTTAAAGCAATGACATCTGCGCCATTGACTTTGGCTCTGGCTAACAAAGCGCGGGGACTGAGTGTGCCATCGGACACATCCGAATGGCTGTGAAGATCTACGTTTAGCATGGGTAATGCGTCATCAATGCACGAAAATGCCGACCGCACGGGGTGGAAACGCCTTCGGGTCGTGTTGCTTCAGACCTTGTTGCTATGCGGCATTGTACGCCCACCAGGAGAAACTTGCTGACATGGCTTCATCCAAGAAATTTTTCGACAAGCCGGGCCACTTCTTCGGGCTGGTCATGATGGAGCATGTGGCTAGCATTGGCGACATATGCCCGCTCCACGATGGGGATGGCAGAAAGACGGCGTTCAAATTCAATCTGAAACGTCCGTTTCCATGCAATTCGCCTTCGCCGCTCTTCCTCAGTCTCTTCATGCTGTTCCGGCGTATTAACGGCATTCCAGGTCGGTCCCAGACGTTGCCAAATGTCGGTGAATTCAGATTCCACCCACAGCGTCGGCGCCGTAATGCCGCTCCAGCACGCCAGCGCCTCTTCTGCGCGATAGAGCAAAGGACTGCTGTTGCGATGCATCGGATCAGCCAATACTTGCCACTTGCCAGAATCCTGCTCACCAGCCCAATGGCCCGACAGAAACTGCGCACGCTCATCCGTCAGACGCGGATTCACCCTCTTCAGCAAATCAATCACCTCTTGTCGTGAAGTGAACGTGCGCGGCTTCGGTGGATGATGCAATTGATCCAGCCATTTCCTGTAACGATCCGGGGCATCGAAAGGGCGCGCTGACGGCAGCCCGTAGCCCTCCAGATTAATCAATTTCTTCACGCGCTCGGGACATACGCCCGAATAGATGGAAGCAATGTTGCCTCCCATGCTATGCCCTAACAGATAGACCGGTTCATCCGATGAATAATGCAGGAGAATGGCATCCAGATCGCCAATGTAATTCGGAAACCAGTAGCTGTGACCCGGGGCCGCCTGGGTCAGCCCAAAGCCACGCCAATCCGAAGCAATGACGTGCCAATCTTTTTGTAGGCTATCAACCAGAAATTGAAAAGAGGCTGAAATATCCATCCAGCCATGCAACATGAACAATTTGGGGGCGTCTTCTGGCCCCCAGTGCCGGATGTGGTAGCGCAATTCACGAATAGTGATGAATTCCGAACGTGACGTTTTCATTCGTGACGAAAACGTTCCTTGAAACTCGACATTGTGTGTCATGAGTTCTCACGAGAAAGCCAGAGGTGGTTCGATTTTACCTTGCTGCACAAAAAACTCCTTGATCTGCGCTATAAAATTTATGAATTTCACCCAAAAGTCAGCAAAGAAGCATCCCCGCGCCCATTTTTCGCGATAACGGTACAATGCCGTCTTTTCTTCAGTCATAACTAAAAAAACGAGAACTGCTATGCCCATTTACCGACTCGGAAACCATACACCGGACATTCACCCCACAGCGTGGATCGCTCCCACCGCCAACATTATCGGTAATGTGAAGATTGCTGCGGGTGCCTCCGTCTGGTTCGGTGTCACCATTCGTGCCGACCACGAGCGCATTGAAATCGGCGAAAACACGAACATTCAGGATCTGTCCATACTGCACGCCGATCCAGGCTTTCCGCTCCTCATCGGCAACAACGTCACCGTCGGCCACCATGCGGTGCTTCATGGCTGCATCATCGAAGATGGCGCACTGGTTGGCATTCGTGCGACCGTGCTGAACGGCGCCGTCATCGGCGAGAATTCACTCGTCGGCGCTTGCGCGCTGGTCACCGAAAACAAAAAAATGACTGAAAAAAATGCGCTCATCATCGGGGCACCAGCTTCCGTCTCGAAAACCATGTCCGATAACGCTGTCAAGCGCATGCACGGTGCGGCGCGTTTTTACGTGAAGAACAGTAAACTGTTCTCCGAAGAACTGGAACAAATCAAATAAAAATTGCTGCGCGGGCGATATGCTGCGTTGTGCGGTACTCGCTAATTTTTATAATATTTTAGAAATGTTTTTATCCTCTTCAGCAAAAAATGACTGACAAGCTCCAAAAATTCCTGTTCGAAAGCGCCGCCGTGCGTGGCGAACTGGTCGAACTCTCCGACACTTGGCAACAGGTGCAGGCTCGACATGACTATCCGAAAGCCGTGCAAATCCTGTTGGGCGAAATGCTGTCCGCCGCGGCCCTGCTTTCCGCCAATCTGAAATTCGATGGTGCCGTCGTAATGCAAATTCACGGCGACGGCCCCGTTCGTTTGCTGGTCGTCGAATGCGATTCCACGTTACGCGTGCGCGCCACGGCCAAACTGGCACCCGATGCACACATCCCCAATGACGCCAATCTCCCCCAACTGGTTCATGCGCACGGCAAGGGCCGTTTCGTCATCACTCTAGATCCGCACAACAAGGTGCCAGGACAACAACCCTACCAAGGCGTTGTACCCCTGGACGGAGACAACATCGCGACCGTGATCGAAAACTACATGCTGCGTTCGGAACAACTCGATACCCGCATCTGGCTGGCGGCTGACGATAAAGTTTCGCGTGGCCTGTTGCTGCAAAAACTGCCCGGAGAAGGCGGCGTGGAAGGCATGACACAAGAAGAAGGTCACGAACTGGAAACATGGAACCGTGTGGTGATGCTGGCCTCGACACTCAGGAACGAGGAATTGCTGGATGCAGACATCGATACGCTGATGCGCCGTCTGTTCTGGGAAGAAACTGTGCGCATCTTTGATCCCATGCAACCCCATTTCCGCTGCACCTGTTCTCACGAAAAGGTCAGCGACATGCTGAAGATGCTCGGAAAACAAGAAATTGACGAAGCGCTTGCCGAACAGGGACAGCTGGCCATTCAATGTGATTTTTGCGGGCAAACCTACGATTTTGACAAAATCGATTGCGCGCAACTCTTCAGCGACAGCAACCCGTTACCTCCGCCTGCCAGCCTGCTGCACTAACCAGCGTCTACGACCGACTGAATCTATTTCGCTGAATGGGCGAGGGGGTATGTGTTGGCTAGGAAGCGCTGTCGCTCCGAACTTTCTTGATCAAACGCTCGATTCTTGCCACCGTCGCGGCGTCACCCTCCCCCGGCATGGCGCACAACTCATCCAGTTGCATCGCCAGAGATTTTCCGCCTTGTCCCGAAAGCGAGGATTGCAACACGTCCACCTGCGCTTGCAGACGCTCCCGTGACAATTCCGGCGGACTGTCCAGTCCAGCCATAACCTCGGCGCGCAACACCGCTTTCTGCAAAAGCGGTTGATTGGCTTGGAGCAGGGCTGCATAGTTGCGATCCTTCGTTGACAGCGCTTTGAGCGCCGCATCAAACCGTTTGCGCAACAGATTGTCGCGCGCATCATTGAGCGAATGCATTTTTTGCCAGCGATCTTGCCAGCTCGCGTCCAATTCCGCACCATTCACCAGTGCCGTCTCCACGGCACGACACAAGGCCAGTTTCTCCATCTGCGCATGACGCTGCGCCTGTTTGGCCGCATCGGCTATCGTTTTCAGCCGACCCTGCAAGACACCCATCGCTTTGCGATAACGCGCGTCGATTTGCTGCTCTTTGGCACGCAACACCGGGCCGATTTTTTTCCAGGCTATCTCCGTTTCGCGCAGCACCTCCCTGATCGCCGCTTCGGATTCCTGCTTGGCAGCTTCCAGCATTGCGCACAACGCGTCCTTGCGTTCTGCATTCTTTTTGCGTTCGACATCAACAGCAACCATCGTTGCCTTGCGCTGGGAAAATACGGCATCGCACGCACTCCGGAAACGTTTCCACAAGGCTTGCTCGGCTTTGTATTCCAATGGCATAGCTTTCGCACATTCCTGCCAACGCTGTCGTATCGCACGTACTTTGTCCATGGCTTTACGATCCGTGGTTGCGATCGTTTCAGCTTCAGCAATCAGACTCTCCCGCTTGCTGATGGCCGCCGCCCACTGCAGGTCAAGCGGTTGGCCCAACAACTGGCGTGCAGCGTCAAAAGCCGCGTCAAGACGCTTCTTGTCTTTGCGATCCATATGACCGATGCGTTGCCAAGATTGCGTCATGCCTTGGTAAAAACTGGCGATGCGTTTCCAGTCAAGCGAAGCGTCCGGATCGTCTTTACGCGTCAATCCGGAAGATTCGACAAACTGCTGTATATCCGCAATCAGGGCCTCCGCTTTCTCCTTGTTTTGCTGACGAACTTGCGCCTGATTTTTCAAGTGCGCAGCAACTGGCGCATAAGCCGTTGTGCAGGCTGCATCGAAACGTTCCCACACCCCCTTCGATGCGGCACCGGATTGCACATCCAGCGCCTTCCAGCGTTCCCGTGCGCCAGACACCGCTTTGGCCAGTTCCGACACCGGGATGCCTTGAGAAGAAAATTCTTCGACAAATTTAATCAACTCTTCCCGCGACACGTTTCCGCTCCATCGCGCCCATCCTTCCAGACGTTTCAGATCACCACGCGCATGGGACAGCCGCATCAACTGGGAAGGATTGGGGCGTGGTGATTGTCTTTCGAGCTGCCGTAATAACGCGTCCTTCTCCGAAGCAGTGTGCAAACGCCCCCCTTGAATCGCCTGCTCCATAGCCTGCAAGGCATCCTCAAAAACGGCTGAGGGTTCTGCAGTTTGTACTGCACTTCGTTTTTCAGGCTGTTTTTTTGCGGTTCGGCTTGCCACGCGATCAAGCAATGCGTCAAATCGTTGTTGCAAAACAGGCTTTTCATCGTCGGCCGGGAGTGGCAACTTGGCCCATACCTGTTTCATTTCGTTCACATCCAGTGCACCAATTTCTTTCGTCTCCCATGACACTAGCAACGTCTCTTGGGCCAGCGGTATCGCTTCGCGCTGTTGCGACACGGAAAGTGTACTTTTCTGGTGGAGATATTCCCGATGAAAATCCGCAACGAGATTTTTCGGCAAGGAAGAAAATTCCGGCGCCTGAAGATAGCTCGACCACGCTTGAGCAATTTCCTCCAAGGCCGCCATGCGTTGTTCGACTGACTGCGCATCGCGCGTCTGATTCAAGCGACGCAGTTTTTCGAGCATATCGATCGCCGAACGCTGCAAAGCCATTTGCGCGGTCAAACGTCTTTCCATCTCGGCGCGAAAGACATCAAAGCGGGATTGATGCGTTTCGCTCACCTCACCGATTGATCGCCAGGCGCGATCAATTTCCGCGACCCTGTTCGGCATAAGCGGCATTTCCAACAACAAATTTTGCGCAACGCCAAGATAATCTTCCGCATGTTTGGCAATGAGTTCACGTTTGGCGATAGCATCCAGACGGGTTTGCATAAGCTTGGCAACGCGACGATCGACCTTGCGCATCGATCCGAGAACCTGTTCCAGAAAAGGGCGCGCATGGATATGTTCGGCAGCGCGCAGGCGCGCATCTGCAAACCCACAACGAAGGATAAATTCGACCGCAGCGACTTCATCTTCCGCCACCTTGTCCGCCTCAAACAAAGCAGCCCGTTTTTCTGATTCGTCTGATGCCTGCTTCTCCACTCTTGCATCAGACGCAACATCGGACTGGTTCACCTTAGTTTCGCGCCGCAATAAAGACTCAAACATGGCTTTTGAAATTTTGCCCCAAAGAGTGCCCATCATAGCAACTGTTTCGCCATTCACACAGCGATTTCAACGATTCCACCGTCTGTCTCCGCGAAAACACCGCCTTTTGCCGTCTTCTTGCACAAGACGCGTGCAGCAAAATCAACGTAGAAAATCGTACTGGATTCTCTGATGGAACAATTTAGCTAGAGAAAACATGACCGCGACATAAATCAAAAGGGATATATCCAGACAAATATGACAAGAAAAGCTGTTGACATTCCTCAACGCAGTCGCTTGTTGAATATTCATACTCAAATCCGCTCTCGGCAATGTTGAATTCGAAGTCGCAGCTTCGGAAAAATTCAACCCCGTCGGCCCCAATTCGTATACATGGTATGCCACATGTCTGAGGAGGAAAGTATGAAACAGGAAGTATGGCCAGTCACCTACCTTCGCTCCTTGCGACACCTTTCGTCCGTTGGCGAGTCCGGCCTCTATCAATCTACCGAAAACCTGACAGCGCCTCTCATCTGCGGCCATTGCAACGCCGTTTTTCAAAATAACGGCTGGCAATGGTTGTCTGCCCCCATTGACTCAGTTCTCTCACGTTGTCCGGCTTGCACACGAGTCCAGCAAAAAACACCAGCTGGTTATCTGTCCCTGCTGGGAAATTTCGCACATGATCATCGTAACGAAATGCTTGGCCTGATCCATCACATCGAAAGACGTGAAAAGGCAACCCATCCACTTAAGCGCATCATGTGGATCGAATATCAGGAAGACGGCGTGACAGTCACCACAACCGATATCGACCTGACGCGAGATATCGGCAATGCATTGCTGCGCGCCTACAAAGGTGATCTGGATCATCACTTGAATAACGCTGAAGAAATCTTGTATGTTCGCTGGTTCCGGTAAAAGCTTGCCCCATCAACTGCGGTTTTATTTTGCATCAAGCATTTTGAACCGCGTCGTGATATCCAAGGAGAAGTCATCATGAAACACAAACCATCTCCCGACACGTTTCACCCCGGCCAGCATTTTCAAATGCTGGATGAAGTCGTACACGACCCCTACCTGGACAGAAAAAAACTGGCCGAGCCATCAACTTGCAGCGATTGTGGCGCCACATACTGCAAGGGAAGCTGGAAATGGGGAGCCGCTCCGGAAAAAACACATGTCGCCATCTGTCCCGCGTGCAAAAGAATCCGCGACAATCTGCCAGCCGGCTACGTCACCATCAAAGGCGCCTTCGCACGAGAACACATCGATGAAATTCTCGAACTCGTGCGTCACTTTGCCGCACATCAAAAGACGGAGCATCCGCTCAAACGAATCATCGCCATATCTGAAGTGGACAACGGCGATCAACTAATTACCACAACCGACATTCACTTGGCGCGTGGGATTGGCGAAGCCTTGCACAAGGCCCACAAAGGTGAGCTGGATTATCATTACAACCATGCCGAATATCTGCTACGCGTGCAGTGGGAGCGGTGATCAGTTAGAACTTTTAACTTAACGTGCTCAGGATCGGTCGTGCCGCATCATCTTCCGTTTGGTCCAATAGGATAACAATGGACTGAAGCAATTCAGTCTCTACTGGTTCAAGCATAGTGGACTGAAGAGCCAAATGCCGCGCGACATCTTGCAATCGCCACTGGATCTCTCTGGTTGCAAAAACTGCTTCAAACAGGATCTCCATATTTTTCGCCTCAACCAGACACTTGTTTTCGGCATCCAAATAAACATACAAACCGGTAGCACGAAAGGCCTGCCGGATTGCTACAACTTGCCTCATCGCATTATTTAGCAACGCCTTGCATTTTGGTGAAGTAACTTTGGGCGACCCTGTCAAATCCTGTATCACATCAAATGCCATAGCAATGCGTCCAAACGCATTGCATATGTCACTTGTGGCTTGTTCTATAGAAAAATCCAGGTCAGATAAATTTTCTCTGCACCGCTCACCCAATGAGCTGGAAACCGCCGCAACAACGTCACCAGCATGTTCACCAGGAATGATCTTGATCGCCAACTGCGCACTTTCAACGGGCTTTTTCGCACGCACGAAAATACCAGAAAGCATCTCTGCAACAGCGACGACTTGTCCAATTATGCTAATGCTATTTCCCGAGATACGGCGCGGATAGCCCCCACCGTCAAATCGTTCATGGTGCTCATACACTGCCCTCGCTACATCATCGGGATAATTTTCCAGTTCTGAAATCAGTAACTGCCCAATACGTGGATGAACAACCACGTGCTTCCATTCTTGTGGTAACAGACGTCGTTCGGCGTTCAAGTATTCCGGCTCAACGTAGAGTTCACCAATATCATGTAATAGGCCAGCTACAGCTGCCATTGCCAATCGCTGATCATTCAAACCCATATTTTTGGCAAGACAAACCGAAATCAAGCTAACCATTACACTATGCGTCAATGCGGACGCACCGCCTCGTTCAGCGATAGTCAACATCGTTCGCATTGCATGCCCGTATTGGGCGCCAGATATCACATCAAAAGGATTGAATGAGCTTCCATTGACAGTCGAACTCAACATGCGCCCGATGGGTTCCATCGTTTCAGCAATACGTTTCGCCTCCTCAACAACTTGTTCATTGCTTACCCCACTTTCAACGACAATACTCGACTCAAGCGGCTTGCTGAGCTTCCGCATGATCAATCTTTCTTGCTGCGTACGGGTAATCTTCGCTCCCTTGGCAATCAACTTGATTTTTCGGGCGTCAAAAATATCCTCGATAGCGAGAATTTCTTTCTCTTCAGCCAACTTCATCACTTTTTCGAGAAAATGAGAGTTAACTGAGTTAATGTCAGGTTCAACCCCAATCATATAGCTCCCAACCATATTGATATTGCCAAACGGAAACTCATTTTTCACAATCCTCATATGTATGTCAACGAAGGTATCTGAACTCGGACGCCGAATAAGTCAGTAATCAAGCAAAGCATTTGCTAAAAAAACATAATTAAAAGACTCACAATATATGCCGCATAGGGGTATGCATTAAAAAAACATAAAATTGATTGGGCCAAATTTGTATAAAACTGCATACAGGTATGGGTATGCCTGTATATCTCATTTACTCCGCATCTCCGCACGAAAAGTCTAATCAGGGAAAGAAAATATCCCGCACTACACTTTCCCAACATTTCCAGAAAAAACGTGCATTTTTTACAATTCAAAAAATGCAACATATAGTGGCCACAAAAAACCACGGAAAAACCCGAACGACTTAGTTTCTAAAAAACTGCTCCATCAGATTGAGAATTTAGTGATTTCAGGATTTTAAATACGCGTCTGCCCCTCGCTTAAACCGTTTATTTATATAAGATTTTTTCTCAAAACATACCCAGCCAGTGCATAGGGACATCAGCACCGATTGTTCAGTTTTAATGCACAATAATGCAACATATCGGCATTCATTTTTTTCGCAAGCACGACTGACAGAGGAACGACTCATGAAGCATCAGCATCATGCTCACTGCTACGACATGCCGACAGAAGGCGCTTTGCCAAAAACACAGGAAAAACACATTGATCCTGTGTGCGGAATGACCGTTGCCGCCAATGAAAACTTACGGGCGGATTACCAGAGCACGCCCTATTACTTTTGCAATGCTTCCTGCGTCGAAAAATTCAAGGCCAATCCGCAAGCTTATGTCAGCAAGATCGGCCAAAACCGCGGCAAACCGATCGGCATTAAGGTGGTGGCGCACGAACCGGAAAAACATCTGGACCCGGTCTGCGGCATGACGGTTGCGGCCAACGACACATTGCGCGCCGACTATCAAAACACGCCCTATTATTTCTGCTGCCAATCCTGCGTCGATAAGTTCAAAAAAGATCCGCTGGCTTATCTCGACAAATCGCGCGCGCCCCAACCGGCAAAGCCGGTCGACAAGGATGCGCTTTATACCTGCCCGATGGATCCTGAAATTGTGCAAGTCGGCCCCGGCACCTGCCCGATTTGCGGCATGGCGCTGGAACCGATGGAAGCCTCGCTCGAAGAAGATACGACCGAACTCGAAGACATGATGCGTCGATTCAAGATCGCCGCTGCCTTGTCCCTCCCACTGCTCATCATCGCCATGAGCGACATGATTCCCGGATTGAATCTGGCGCACCGCATCGGTCACACCGCCTTCGGTTGGCTGCAAGCCTTATTGGCCGCGCCCGTCGTGCTCTGGTGCGGCAAGCCGTTCGTCGAACGTGCCATTGCCTCGTTCAAGAGCTGGAATCTGAACATGTTCAGCCTGATCGGCGTAGGCACGGCCGCAGCTTTTCTTTTCAGCCTCTTCGCCTTGCTGTTCCCGACTGCCCTGCCCGACACCTTCCGTGTGAAAGGCATGACGCCACTATATTTTGAAGCGGCCGCCGTTATTGTCACACTGGTCTTGCTCGGTCAAGTGCTGGAACTACGCGCCCGCTCGAAAACGAACAGCGCCATCCGGGGATTGCTCGCGCTCGCGCCCAACACCGCCTGGCGCATCAATGCCGATGGCAGCGAACTGGAAGTCCCGCTCGAACACGTCATGGTCGGCGATCTGCTGCGCGTCAAACCCGGCAGCAAAGTCCCCGTTGACGGGCGCGTCATCGAAGGGCATTCCAGCATTGATGAGTCGATGATCACCGGTGAATCCATTCCGGTAGAAAAATCGGCCGACAGCAAAATGACAGCTGGCACCGTGAACCAGACCGGTTCGTTCGTGATGCGCGCGGAAAAAATCGGTTCCGATACCCTGCTCGCGCAAATCGTCAAGATGGTGAATGAAGCCGCACGTTCGCGTGCGCCTATTCAAAAACTTGCGGACAAGGTATCAGGATGGTTCGTGCCCGGTGTCATGCTCATTGCGGTGCTCGCTTTCATCGCCTGGTCGATTTTCGGCCCGCCACCGGCCATGACCAATGGTTTGGTCGCTGCCGTGTCGGTACTGATCATTGCCTGCCCATGCGCACTCGGGCTAGCAACGCCCATTTCGATCATGGTTGGCGTCGGACGCGGCGCGCGCGAAGGCATTTTGATCAAGGACGCGGAAGCGCTGGAATTGCTGGAAAAGGTCGATACCATCGTGGTAGACAAAACTGGCACGCTCACCGAAGGCAAACCGAAAGTACAGCAAATTATCGGCGCAACCGGATTTGAAGAAACCGATGTCATCAGCTTGGCGGCCTCGCTGGAAGTCTTGAGCGAACATCCGCTCGCACAAGCCGTCGTCAGCCATGCCAAACTAAAACGCCACAAAATCTATACAGTGAACGGATTCCAGTCCATCACTGGCAAAGGCATTCTGGGTAATATCGATGGCCGGGACATTGTTTTCGGCAACGCCGCCATGATGCAGGATGCAGGCATCCTGACCTTCGTTATCGAAGACGAAGCAAAATCTTTGCGCGAACAAGGACAAACCGTGATGTACCTCGGGGTCAATAACAAGATTGCCGGGCTCATCAGCGTCGCCGATCCCATCAAGGAAAGCAGCCGGGAAGCGATTGACATGTTGCACGCCGTCGGCGTAAAAATCGTGATGCTCACCGGCGACAATGCTGCCACCGCTCAAGCGGTCGGCAAGCAACTTCGCCTAGCGCACATCCAGGCTGAAGTGCTGCCGCAAGACAAATACCGTCACGTTCAATTTTTGCAACAACAAGGGAAAGTCGTCGCCATGGCGGGCGATGGCGTCAACGATGCGCCAGCGCTCGCACAAGCCAATGTCGGCATTGCGATGGGCAACGGCACTGATGTGGCCGTCCAAAGCGCGCGCGTGGTGCTGGTCAAGGGCGATCTGCGCGGCATTGCCAAGGCACGGACCCTTGGCAGTCTCACCATGAAAAACATCCGGCAAAATTTATTCTTTGCTTTTTTCTACAATTTCGTCGGCGTTCCCATCGCAGCGGGCGTGTTGTTCCCCTGGTTCGGCATTCTGCTCAGTCCGATGATTGCCAGTGTGGCCATGAGTTTCAGCTCGGTCTCCGTCATCTCCAATGCCTTGCGCCTCCGCAGTACAAAATTGTAATGACCAAAATCGGGGTTCGCGTCACCTATTTCCCTGTTATCGCTTATACTGCAAAAGTATAGATGGGCTACAGACGGTTTGTCTGCGGCTTGTATGGTTTGGGTCATGTGTGTTGACCCGCCATACAACGAAAACGAAATCTTGCATTGATATTTTTTGCACTCTCACCCTCCCGCGCCTCAGCATGAGGTCATGAGAATGCGACTCTGGATCAGTGTTCGGCTACGGTGATGTTGGAAGCCCGCCTGATGACAAGCGTGGCGAATAAACAAAGCATCAACTTCGGTTTGCATACCGAAGGGCACACGTAGGACTCCAGCATGAGTCTTTGTTGGAGTTGTGACCGGAACACTTCTTCCAGCGGAGATTCGTCATGTCTTTTTCCATTTCTGTGATTGTCAGTACCTTCGACTGCCCACAACGACTGGAACTTGTCCTGCTCGGCTTTGAACAGCAAACGGTCAAAGACTTTCAAATTGTTGTCGCCGACCATGGCGCTCAAACAGAAACTGTGGAAATGCTTGAAGAATTCAGACAACACTCAAGCAAGGACATCGTCTACGTTACACACGCAGAAGAAGGCTTTCAAAAACCTTCCGTTTTGAACAAGGCCATCCTTCGCGCCGGGGGTGAATACCTGATTTTCACTGACGGGATGAGTGTTCCGCGAGAAGATTTTGTCGAAGCGCATCAAAAAATGGCTCGCACAGGACGTTTCCTCTCCGGCGGTCGCTCTCGCCTGCCGCCATGCTGCGCCAAGGAAATCGGCAAGGACGACGTGCGATCTGGCTCGGCGTTTAACCTGTTTTGGCTATTGAGGAAAGGCTATCCGGACACGGCAGACAAATCCCGTCTGCTGGCAAAAGGCCTCTGGGCGCGCTTCCTGAATTTCATCAACGTCCGCAAAAACAAATGGTATTGTCACAATTCGTCCGGATGGAAAACCGACATCCTGTCCGTGAACGGCTTTGACGAGCGTATGCAATCAGTGGATGGCATGGATTGGGAAATGGGTTATCGCCTCAAAAACTCAGGCATCAACGTCAAAAGCGTGCGCTATACGGCTGCCTGTGTCCAGCTATTTTACGATGATCTCTATTACAAGCACGGCGCAAAAGAAACCAACGATACCATTCGTGAAGAAACCAATCGTGTCAAAAAACGCTATACCCGATTCGGCATTCTGAAATCCTAACTCGTGTACGTCCCTGACGCGAGCCAACCCCATTATTTGTTCGCCTTGGCCGTTTGATCGTCGTACCAGTCGAAATACGCCAGCGCGCCTTTTCGCCCTGATTCGATGAGTGCTTTCTTTTTTTCGTCCGATAAATCGAACTCAGTTGTTTTCACGCCCAAGGTATCGATGTACACGGTGCGCGCCCAGTCGTCGCTGTGCAAGTGATAATCCAGTTGCGCATCAATCACCGTGCTAATCAGCGCCTGGAGGTATTCGCGCAAATCGTCAATGCGCTTGTGTTGCGGTTCCTGATGATCTCGGAACACGCCGATTTCTTCCTTGGTGTCGAGCCGAAACCCGAGCGTTTCCTTGTTGTAGACATAATCCACATCCGGCTCTTGCGCTTCTCGGAATGTCGCATTTAATTTCTGGTAATAGTCCGTTTCACGGAAATTGTTCGTCACCAGATATTTTTTTCGATCAAAGAGCTTGATCGGATAGTTGTCGAGTGTGCCGCCATCCACGTACACATCACCCCGCGCGCTACGCTTGGCCGCAAAAAACAGCGGCAGGGACATCGACATGCGTACCGCATCGGCCACGCGCATGGTGGGCGTCTGCTCTGCCGAGAACACCTCGGAAAATCCCGTCGAAAGATTGGCGCCGATAAAATACAGCGATTTGAATTTTTTCGTTTCTTTCGCTCGCTCGACGTCGACAAAAGTGGATTCGCTGTTTCCGGTCTTTTCTCTGATGCGATCCCCTATCCATTTTCGGAAAGTGTCGCCTTTATACCAGCCATATTCGGTCAACAGTCGCCTGATGCCGCCCGGAATACCCCACGACTCGTCCATGAATTTTTTAAAATTCAAATCCATGAGAATCTGGGTTGTTTCATTCAATGAGTAGCCCAGCCCCAACAATATCGCGTTAATGGCCCCAACCGATGCGCCGCCGACCCGTTCGATTCCGCGAACAATCTGGCGTTTTTCCAGCTCTTCCAACACGCCCAGGTAGGCAACCCCTTTGACGCCGCCACCCTCGAAAACCAAATTACGGAAGTGATACACCATGACACCCCCTTCTATTGAAAACTGCCCTCGCTATTCGAGCACGAGACCCAAAAAACGTTATCTAATTTACCACAAAATGATTATATAAGAGTGGTTTGCCAGGCAATATAGGTGTGACGTGGCCTGTGTCATGGCGCACTAGCTGGGGAAACACAAATAGAAAGGAGGAAACTGATAGCGTGCGCTATTTCCAGTTGCAAGGATTACCGAAAGCCGATTGTTGATCCGCCATCTTCGCACTCGCCACCTCTGCGCCGCCGTCTTCTCGGGTGATGACCGCCCGCCAATTCGCCTTGTCTTCGTCGAGACGATAGGCAACATTAGGCTGAAAGTGCGCTTCGATAATGTAGCAACGCATATTTTCAGTGGGGATGACATGCCCTGACTGAATGTTCATGGCCAAAAGGGTATGCTTCCCTGGCGTGATGGCATAAACGAAATCGTGGAAAGGATTTTGTACGTCCTCCATTTTCATGCGCTGTTCGTCGATACCACGCACCAGCATGGAACCTTCCCGTACGCGCGCCACCGCAGCAGGATCGTCAATCGCGGCCCCGCCCAAGGAAACCATTTTTTCCGCGCCCCCTTTGCCACACGCTGCCAGAAAAACAAGCAGTGCGAGCGAAGCATAGACAGATTTCTGTTTCATTTTTTACCCACCATCTTCCTGTAAACCTTCCAGGCTCCAGCAAAAATCAGGGGAATAATGGCTGCACCAATTCCCAGCAAAACGATCATGTTGAGGTGGTCGCGTATGATCGGCAGATTCCCAAAGAAATACCCTCCCACCACCAGACCAATCACCCACAATAACGCGCCGGTGATATTAAACATTTGGAAGCGGATGAAAGTCATTTCGGACACGCCGGCAACGAACGGCGCAAAGGTACGAACAATGGGCAAGAAACGGGCAATGATGATGGTCTTGCCTCCGTGTTTTTCAAAGAAATCGTGCGTTTTGTGAAGCGATTTGCGGTCTATCCATCTGTAGTCGCGCACAAATACTTTTTTACCAATCGCGCGCCCGATCCAGTAATTGACCGTATTGCCGCCAATTGCGCACGCAATGAGCAAACCAAGGAGCAGCCAAATATTCATCGCCCCTGTCGCGCAAAATGCGCCAGCGATAAAAAGCAAAGAATCCCCAGGCAAAAAGGGCATCACCACCAGACCCGTCTCGCAAAATACGATAGCTGAGAGCATCACATAAACCATCGTCCCGTACTGCGTGATCATCACGCCGAGGGTCTTGTCGATATGGATCACCATATCAAAAAATTGCATTAAATCCATTGCCACTCCGGACCCAAGCCAATCAAACCGCCAACTTTACCTGATTGCGCCATGTTATGCACCTCTTTCGACAACCGGGGATTTTATCCATTGATATAATCCCCTGATGAACACGTCTTCTCCCTCTCGCCGAACAATTCAAGCACTGCCGGATCAACTGATTTCGCAAATCGCTGCCGGTGAAGTAATCGAGCGCCCAGCCGCCGTCGTCAAGGAATTGCTTGAAAACGCGCTGGACGCTGGCGCTACGCAAATCGCAATCCGGCTGGAGGAAGGCGGTATCAAACGCATTGCCATCACCGACAATGGCTGCGGCATTCCCAAAGACGATCTGGCGCTCGCACTCCAACGTCATGCCACCTCGAAAATCGCGTCGCTGACGGATCTCGAAAACGTGACTACCCTGGGGTTTCGCGGCGAAGCGCTGGCCTCCATCGCCTCCGTCGCAGAAGTCACGCTGACCTCGCGCACCGCCGATGCACCGCACGCCTGGGAAATCAGCAACGTCTCGGGGAAAACCATCGTCTCGCCATCATCAGGTGCCAACGGCACAACCGTTGACGTGCAAAACCTGTACCTAAATACCCCGGCGCGCCGCAAGTTCCTTAAATCCGAACAAACGGAATACGGGCAGTGCGCCGAAGTGGTCCGGCGCATCGCCTTGTCCCGACCGGATGTCAGCTTCACGCTCTCCCATAACGGCAAAGCGGCGATGCAATTCAGTGCGGCTGAAATGGGCAAGCGCAGCGCACATATTCTCGGCGATGAATTTGCCAATGCCCGTCTGTCGCTGGAACACATTGCCGGTGACGCTGCCAACGGTTTGCATCTTGCCGGGTTTATCGGGCTGCCGACTGCGGCTCGCGCACGCGCCGATGCGCAATATTTTTACGTCAACGGCCGTTTTGTGCGCGACAAATTGCTCACGCACGCTGTGCGCGCTGCCTATCAAGATGTGCTGCATGGCGACCGCTATCCGAGTTACCTGCTGCAACTCAATCTAAATCCTGCACTGGTCGACGTAAACGTGCATCCGTCCAAAATTGAAGTGCGCTTTCGCGACAGCCGCGCCGTGCATCAATTCGTGTTTCATGCCGTGAGTCGTGTGCTTGCTCAAACCACAGCACCTGCACAGCACGTCTCGCCAGCCGCAGTCTCACGACCGGGTAACATTCCCTGGGTGCGCTCACCGCAACAAACCACGTTGGGCATCGCGCAACCCGTTGCCAACTATGGTGCGCTTTTTTCGTCTGATGCAATCAATTCACCCAATGACGCTTCACTGAATGCAACGACAACATCGGAAGCCGCAGCACACCCGCTTGGCTATGCACTGGCGCAACTGCATGACATCTACATCCTTGCCCAAAATGCGGCAGGACTGGTACTGGTCGACATGCACGCCGCGCACGAACGCATCGTGTATGAACAGATGAAAAAATCGCTCGACGATAATGCGATGCCGATCCAGGAACTGCTGATCCCCGTTACGTTTTATGCCGATGCCATCGACGTGGGTACCGCGCAGGAGCACCAAGACACGTTGCGCACATTAGGTTTTGAGATCACTGCTCTCTCACCGGACACCTTGGCAGTGCGCGCCATGCCCGCGATGCTGAAACAAACCCAGGCTGAAACACTGGCGCGCGACGTGTTGCAGGAACTCCGCGAAACCGAGCATGCGCGCATTCTCGAAGAACGACGCAATGCGTTGCTGGCCACCATGGCCTGCCACGGTTCGGTGCGCGCAGGTCGCACGCTGACGCTGGCCGAAATGAACGCGCTCTTGCGTCAAATGGAAACAACGGAACGCGCCGATCAATGCAACCATGGTCGCCCGACCTGGGTGCAACTCTCAATGTCCGATCTGGATTCGCTTTTCTGGCGCGGGCAATGAACCGACAGGAACTTCTCAAAATCATCCGCCCGATCGCACCTTTCAAAAAGGCGCCGATTTTTTCGCTGGTTGCATTTTGTTTGATGATGCAATCGCTGTCGACGGATCTCTACGTCGCCTCCTTGCCCGGCTTGGGTCAGGCGTTTGACGTCTCGGCGTCGATGGTGCAACTGACACTGTCGGTGTTCATGGTCGCCTTCGGGTTTTCGCAATTGCTTGCCGGTCCGCTATCCGATCGCTACGGTCGACGTCCGGTGCTGGTACTCGGCATGGCACTGTACGCATTGGCCAGTGTGGCTTGCGCACTCGCACCATCGATCTGGGCGCTGATTGCCGGCCGCTTTTTCCAGGCGCTGGGGTGTTGCGCCTCATTGATCGTGGCCCGTGCGATTGTCCGCGATGCCTACGCGCTGGAACATCAAATGCACGTCATGGTTCGCGCCAGTTCCTGGCTATCGGTCACCCCCATGCTGGTGCCGATTATCGGCGCCTACCTCGAACTGTGGTTTGGCTGGCGCGGCGCCTTCGTCGTGCATACGCTCTGGTCAGCCACGCTGGGCACCGCCATTTACCTCTGGCTGCCGGAGACCAACCTGCACAAAAACCCGCTGGCCACCAAACTCTCTGGGCTGCTGATCAGTTATCGAGAAGTGCTGAGCAAGCGCGTTTTCTGGGCTTACATGATCGTCGGCGTTTTTTCTTACCTGCTGATGTTCAGTTTCATTTCAGGCGCGTCGATGGTACTCATTCGCGGACTCGGCATGCCGGTAGCATGGTTTGGCTACTGCTTCGCCTTCGGCACATCGGGTTATCTGGTTGGCACGCTCATCAGCCGGCACCTCTTGCGCAAGATGGGCACCATTAGGGCCCTGCGCATCGGCACCGGCATCGCGCTGCTGACCGGCGTGTGCTTTCTCAGCGCGATCCTGCTTGGCTACGTCCACTGGATCGTCGTCGCCATAACGATGTTCCTGACTTTTGTCACGCACGGCATTAACGCGCCCATTTCCCAAGCTGGATCGGTTTCACCCTTTCCGCAACAGGCTGGCACTGCGGCTGGATTGTCCGGTGCGTTTTACATGGTCGCCGCCGCAGGCATCGGCATGATCGTCGGGGCCACCTACAATGGCACCCTGTATCCGCTCGCGATTCTCGCCTGCGTGAATGGCGCACTGATGTTTGTCATCATCCGTCTGTTCCCTGAATTCAAAAAATCGCCAACCAACTGATGACTGTCTCACGCAAACCGCTCGCCGTGGCCATCATGGGCCCCACCGCCTCCGGTAAAACGGCGGCTGCGCTTCACGTTGCGAGTCAGATTTCCTGCGAAATCATCTCAGTCGATTCTGCGCTGGTCTATCGCGACATGAATATCGGCACCGCCAAGCCGACTGCCGAAGAACTGGCGCAAGTTCCACACCATCTGATCGACATTATCGATCCGAAAGAAGCTTACTCGGCAGCGAAATTCCGTGAGGATGCCATTCGCATCGGCATGGAAATCATCGCGCGCGGCAACTTGCCCTTGCTGGTTGGCGGCACCATGTTGTACTTTAAGTCGCTGATGGCGGGACTCGACGATCTTCCACCCGCCAGCCCCACCGTCCGCGCCAAACTGGATGCCCTCGCCGCTCAAATCGGCTGGCCTGCGATGCACGCCAGACTCGCGGAGCGCGATCCGAAAACGGCCGTTCGTTTAAAACCCAACGATGCCCAACGCATTCAGCGCGCGCTGGAAATCATCGAGCTGACTGGCAAGCCCATGTCGCAATTGCTCGCGCAACGCGCACCGGCCGAACTGCCGTTCGATTTGCTGCCCATCGCGCTGGAACCGTCCGATCGCAGCGTGCTGCACGCGCGCATCGCTACCCGTTTTGACGCCATGCTGAAAAACGACGCACTGCTCCATGAAGTGAAAACACTGCAGCAACGCGGCAACCTCCATCTCGGCTTGCCGTCGATGCGCTGTGTCGGTTATCGCCAGTGCTGGGAATATCTGGACGGCCTGTTCGACGAAAAAACCTTGCGCGACAAAGGCATCGCCGCAACCCGCCAACTAGCCAAGCGGCAACTGACCTGGCTGCGCGCAATGCCGGATCGCATCATCGTCGATTGCCTGGCTCCCAATGCCCCGGACATCGTACTCGCCCATATCCGGAAAGCCCTCCCCCTGCTTGACGCGTCTTGAGGGAAATGGGATAATTTAGGGCTTCGGTGATATAGCTCAGCTGGTTAGAGCACAGCACTCATAATGCTGGGGTCGGTGGTTCAAGTCCACCTATCACCACCAAAGAGACACTAAGCCGTTGATTCGTAAGGATCAGCGGCTTTTTTATTGTCGCTTTGCCGCTGGGTGATGCACAAAGGTGGGACACATGCGGCCGGGGGGGGGTAACAAAATCGCAGCCAAGCATCGTACGGATTGTCACGACTGCAAGCTGCATCAAACCGCGAGACTCGCCGTTCCTTACGCGCCTTCAGGCAGCGGCCACGGCATCTTCATAATCGTCCTCGTCCAATACCCCGCGATTATTGATGTAGTTCCTTATGATGTTGGAGTCGATCGCCCCACGCGAAGTGGTGTGAAGCGTGTCGCTGGTACCGAAGCAATGAGGTGCATCCAGTATGTTGAGAAAACCGGCTGATACCAATACGGCATCTTCCATTCCATCGACCGTTTTTATCGCCTCGAAAATGTGTTTGTGATTCAGTTCAACCGGGAAGATGATGGGGACTTCCTGTATGAACGAATACCAGGTTCGTTTGAGTACGATGTATTTCATATGGCCCTCACTATAGGTTAAACAGCAGTGACGATGAAATGCGAAACGGAAGCTGGAGAGACGATGGTAGGTTAAAAACTCACATTAACCATACGCCGATCTTATTAGGAATAATAGCCGATTATTTCGCCATAACCCTCCTGTGAGAAAAAATATCGTTTGAAAACGAATCGTGCCTTTTACCGTGCCGCAACCGCGTCAATCGCATCTAGCGTTTCCAACAAGGTCGCGCGCATTGCACCTGCGTCGGCTACGGCTAATCCTTGCTTCACGGCTTGACGCGCGTCCTTGTAACGCTTCAACTTCAACAAGGTTTGCGCATGATTGTTGTAGGCCGCTGCCAGATGATGTGTTCTGGCCGTCTGCCGAAAAATTTTTTCTGCAGATCGGTAATCTCCCTTCGCATACAACACGTTGCCCAGTCCCATCGCCAAGATAGGATTGTTCGGCCATTTCGCCAACCCGCTGCGGTAAGCGGTTGCTGCGACATGCGGGGGCGCATTTCGCTCAAACGCCATCAGCGCATGTGTTACCTCGTCTTCCGCCGCTGTCACTGGCAATTGACCCGGTGGCAGCGTCACAAACGCCCAGTTCTGACTGCGCGCCCAGGTGTGCTCAAACGTGCGCAGGCCCAGTTCCTGGCGCTTCATGGGGCCTGATCGCAAGAGCACAACACCTTCATTCAAATCGTAGCCGATCACAACAGCGTAGTGCCAGGACGGTGCCCACGATAATCCGAGATTTTGCAGAACCACAACCGGATGTCCCGCCGCGACTTCGCGCAATAAAGCGTCCAACGTTCCGGGAATCATCGTCGCCACGGCACCGTGTCGGCGCGCACTCGCCAACATTTCGATTTGCAAGGAACCTTTACGGTTCGGGAGAAAAACTTCCTGAATCAATGCTACGGGACGAATGGGCACGCCTGCGGCCGACAAACTTGTCGCCAGCGCGGCTGGTCCGCAAAAATGCGAATCATCCGAAAAAAAAGGCGTATCGACCAACTCTACCCGGTACGGCAAACCGGGATCACGCAAAAGCGTCGTGTAGTTTTGCTGCGTTGCACATCCGGAAATCAGCAAGGTGCAGCATAAAATAAAAACCGCCCCCACAAAGCGAGGGCGGCTCCACATCAAACGGCAAGCTGATAACACGAGTTAACGTGCCGATCGCGTGAATGGGAAGATTTTCGTCCAGCCCATGATGTCGGTAAACAGCAACACGAAGAAGACCAACAGAATTGCCCCGATAATGCCGCCAGCCGGTGCATTGTCGATTTGATCCGCCAAACGCGTAGCTTCTGCATCCGTCAATGCGGCAACGCGTTCGGCCGCCGCCGTCTCGCTCACCCCGAGACGCTGCATCTCCAGACGGACATCCACGCGAGCAAGCGCTGTATTCAGCCGTGCGTGACCATTCCCCATTCCTTTGACAGAAACAGTACGCGCCACGGCTTCCGTGGGAACGAGTTCGGCATGCGCTGCCTGCATCATGCTCACGTTAACAAGACAAAAACTGACAACCAATACAAGATAGCGTTGAAGATGTTTCATGGTTTGCTCCCCCTAAAAAAACATGCAGATTATAAAGCTCACACTTTGCTTGTGCAATTATGGCAATTGTTTTTTCGCCACATTATCAGAAGAAGCGCCAATTGAAATCAAGCCTTTATTGAATGCAATATGACGATTATCTAATTACTTTGAAATTTATTTTTTCAGTGAACCAAGTTCTTTAAAACGCATTTCAATGCAAATTTCCAAGCTCAACATACCTGTCTTTAAAGTCCAATCGGCATTTTAACTTTTTTGGCGCCCCCCTCAAATTCCGCTACACTGAATACAGACGATGTTATTGATCATACCAATGGACGGTTCAACATGAAAATCCGACAAATGCTCGTAGGTGCCATTTTGATGGGGATTGCCCTTTCTGCAACGGCCGTTGATCGTTGGTTTCCTGCGGGTGCAAAGCGCGGTGTAGCGTCGTTTGCGGCCTATCCCAAGCTGGCCATTGATGGCGTTGAACGCACCGCTGGACCAGGATTACGCATCTGGAACACCCATAACAGGATCCAGTTCCGCTCCAATACGAAGGGCGACAAGGTCATCATCAACTATACTGAGGATGCTTACAAGTACATTGACCGCATCTGGATCCTGACCCCTCAGGAAGCCGCCAAACCCTTGAAGTCAGGCGTTCTATAATAGAGGCTTTGACTCAACGTCGCCTCTCCATTGCAACACATGCAGAAGAAAGTATTCATCAAGACCTACGGTTGCCAGATGAACGAGTATGACTCGGACAAAATGGCTGACCTGCTCCATGCCACCGATGGCACACTCCGGACCGACAATCCCGAAGAGGCGGATATCGCCCTGCTCGTCACTTGTTCCGTGCGTGAAAAACCACAAGAGAAAGTGTTTTCCGAACTGGGACGCCTGCGCGAACTGAAGCAGCAAAACCCTAAACTCATCATCGGCGTGGGCGGTTGTGTCGCCTCGCAGGAAGGCGCCGCCATCATTGACCGCGCGCCGTATGTCGATGTCGTGTTTGGCCCACAGACCCTGCACCGCGTGCCCGATCTGATTCACAAGCGCCGTGAAACCGGCACGCCGCAAGTCGATATCAGTTTTCCCGAAATCGAAAAATTCGACCATCTGCCGCCCGCCAAAATGGAAGGCGCGAGCGCTTTTGTCTCCATCATGGAAGGCTGCAGCAAATACTGCAGTTATTGCATTGTTCCCTACACGCGCGGCGAAGAAGTGTCGCGTCGCTTCGAGGATGTGCTGGATGAAGTCGCGCATCTTGCCACGCAAGGCGTGAAGGAAATCACGCTACTGGGACAAAACGTCAACGCTTATCGCGGCATCATGGCGGATGGCGAGGCCTCGGATTTTCCCCTGTTGATCGAAGTGATTGCCGAGATTGAAGGCATTGAACGCATCCGTTTCGTGACCAGCCATCCGAAAGAGTTCACACAGCGCCTGATCGACACCTATGCCAAAGTACCGAAACTGGCAAATCAGTTGTACCTTCCAGCACAACACGGTTCGGATCGCGTGCTGGCGGCCATGAAACGCGGGTACACGGCGCTGGAGTACAAATCAATCATCCGTCGCATCCGCGCCGTGCGCCCCGACATTTCCATTTCCAGTGATTTCATCGTGGGCTTTCCCGGTGAAACTGATGCCGATTTTGAAGCCCTGATGAAGCTAGTGCAGGAAATCGGTTTCGAAGGAAGCTACTGTTTCCTGTACAGTCGACGTCCCGGCACCCCCGCGGCAGAGTTGAAGGATGACATTCCGATGAACGTAAAGCAGGAGAGGTTACGCCGTTTGCAGGAACAACTGGAGACGAGCAATCGCCTCTATGGTGAAAAACTTGTTGGCAGTACCCAGCGCGTGCTCGTCGAAGGCCCTGCCAAAAAAGACCCAAACGATTTGCAAGGCCGCGCAGAATCCAACCGCGTGGTGAATTTTTACGGTGGCCAGAATGGCGAAAAATTGATCAACAATTACGTTGATATACGCATCACCGAGGCGTACGCCTATTCACTGCGCGGCGAAACGATCTCAGCCCCAGATTTGTCCGCTTCTGACTAAATCAGATGAGGCGCCAGCCCCTGCCTTTCACTGAAAGGGCGGGTCTGGTAGGATTAGCAATCCCATCACGTAATTGACCGAACGCAAAGGCCATATCATTGAAATCTAAATCAGCCCCGAAGGCAGAGAACGCGCTGCAGTTTGTTCCAGAACCCATGGACAACGACAAGCTCGCCAATTTGTGTGGCCCGCTTGATGAAAACCTGCGACAGATTTCTGCAGCTCTCGATGTGACCATCTCACGCCGCAGCGGGAGATTTACCGTCACGGGAGCCAATGCCGCCCGCGCCATCGAAACGCTGGATCAGTTTTATGCGATGGCTGTCAAACCCATCTCCCTTGACGACATTCAGCTTGCGCTGGTGGAACAGCGCGCCGTCAACGCCAATCTCGCCGCAGGCATGCCCGCCGGCGAACTGGTTGAATCCGAACTCACCAGCCCAGTTCTCAAAACACGCCGAACGGACCTGCGGGGCCGCACGCCGCGACAAACGAATTATTTGAAAGCCATTCTCGAACACGACATTACTTTCGGCGTCGGCCCAGCCGGCACCGGCAAAACGTATCTGGCCGTCGCCTGCGCTGTCGATGCGCTGGAGCGCGATGCCGTGCAACGCATCGTGCTCACGCGCCCCGCGGTCGAAGCCGGCGAACGTCTGGGTTTCCTCCCCGGCGATCTGGCGCAAAAGGTCGATCCGTACCTGCGCCCGCTATATGACGCGCTCTACGATTTGCTGGGGTTCGAAAAAACACAAAAAATGTTTGAAAAGCAGGCGATTGAAATCGCCCCACTCGCCTACATGCGCGGTCGTACGCTCAATCACGCCTTCGTGATCCTGGACGAAGCGCAAAACACCACGCCAGAACAGATGAAAATGTTTTTGACGCGCATCGGTTTCGGCAGCAAAGCTGTCGTCACCGGCGATATCACGCAGATCGATTTGCAACGCGGCCAAAAAAGCGGACTGATTGACGCGATTAATGTCCTTCGAGACGTGCGCGGCATCGCTTTCGCCCAGTTCACCAGTGCCGATGTGGTACGCCATCCGCTGGTCGCGCGTATCGTCGATGCTTATGAAGCAGCAGAAAAATATGGCAACAAAAAATAAACTTTTTCTTTCGGTGCAATATCCGGACCCGCGCCTGAAGGAGACGCTACCGCGCACGCTCATACGACGCTGGGTGCAGGCCGCTTTGCTCAACCCCGCGCAACTCACCATCCGCTTTGTTGACACTGAAGAAGGCCGCGCGCTGAACCGCGATTATCGCGGCAAAGACTACGCCACCAACGTGCTGACCTTCGACTACGATAACGAACTGATCTTTGCCGACATCATTCTCTGCACTGATGTCCTGCTATCGGAAGCGCAAGAACAGGGTAAAACGCTCGTTGAACATGCCGCACATCTGATTGTGCACGGCGTGCTCCATGCGCAAGGCTACGATCACGAAGAAAGCCAGCAAGCGCAGGATGAAATGGAAGCGCTGGAAATCGGCATCCTCGCCAAACTGGGTTTCGCGAATCCTTACGAATAAACCTATCCGGCCGCACTTCGCACTGCTTCACCGAGGCACGAGCTGCCGCCACAACGCGCCCAAGCACACCCCCATCAACGCACTTGAATGGGGGGGGCTCGCCCCATCCGTCAGCGTCAGGTATCGAGGTTTGAAGAACCTGTCATCAGCTCGTCACATTCCGATTGCATCATCTCCGCAAACTCTTTCAAGAAAGGCAATCCATGAATCCGTTGCGCGGGATTTGTACCAATATCGGAAATTGTTCGCTGGCTGATCAAAGCGCGCCACTCTTCATTCAAAAAAACGATGCCTTTGTTTGCCCCCGTTGTAGCCATCCATTGATCGACGCGCCTGTCATCGCTGCGAACAAGAAACGCACCAGCATCGTCATTGTTGGCCTCATTATTTTGTTCGTTTGTCTGGCGGCGTTTCTGTATACCTCGCGCAACACCGGAAACGGAGCTGGCAACGCCCAGGCTGTCGTCGGAAAGCAAAACGTATCCATGCTGCGTTTTGCAGGTTCCAACACCATCGGTAGCGAACTGCTCCCCGCGCTTGCGGAAGCCTACATGAAACTGCAGGGTGTCGCGCAGGTGACAATTATCAAAAAAAATGATGGCAACGAAACGATTCTGATCAGTGCCACCCATCCCTCACCGCAAAACACCATCGAGATTGCCTCGCATGGATCCAGCACAGCCTTCAAGGGATTGGCTGCACGTACCACAGATATCGGCATGTCCTCGCGCAAAATAAAAATGGGAGAAATCTCCACCATGGCTTTGCTGGGGGACATGTCCACCCCCAAGACGGAACATGTTTTAGCGCTGGATGGCATCGCCGTCATTGTCCATCCTGGCAATCCGATCACGACACTGACGAAAGAACAGATTGCAGCCATTTTTTCCGGTGTCATTACCGACTGGGCGGAACTCAATCTTACTCCCGGCCCTATCCATATCTATTCACGCGACTTCAAGTCAGGCACCTATGACACGTTTAAATCCGTCGTGCTTGAAAATCTGGAACTCGTTAAAGATGCCAGATTATTTGAAGATAGCAACATGCTGTCAGAACGCGTAGCCAGCGACCCCAACGGCATTGGTTTCGTTGGCTTGCCATTTGTAAGGAATGCGCGCGCGCTCGCCGTTTCAGAAAAAGGAACGGCACCGCTTCTGCCGAATCGTCTGACCATTGCCACAGAAGATTATCCCCTGGCTCGCCGTCTTTATATTTACACACCAGCAAAAATCGACAATCCTCACGTGCAAAAATTTGCAGCGTTTGCTTTATCCAAAGCGGGGCAGGACATCGTCAAGAAGTTCGGATTTGTGGAACTGAATCTGGAAACCAGTCACCCCCCGGCAAAGAGTGACGCACCTGACGAGTATCGCCGGCTGACAGCCAATGCACAACGCATTTCGCTCAATTTCCGATTCACCTCCGGTTCACGCAAACTTGACAACAAAGCCATTCGTGATCTGGAGCGAGTAATTGGTTACGTCGAAGAGGCAAAAGCAAAAAACCGCCCCATTATGCTGTTCGGTTTTTCAGACGCCGTTGGCGATGACACCATCAATTTGAAATTATCACGCGAACGCGCCAACACCGTCGCCGAGGAGCTAACAAAACGCGGCATCAAACTTTCACACGTCACCGGTTTTGGCGCAGCCATGCCGGTCAGCAGTAACCGCACAAAAGAAGGTCGGGAACGCAATCGCCGGGTTGAAATCTGGATCGAAAACTGATGGCCATCGCCAGCGAATGCCACTTGGTGAAAAAGTGGTCTCTCTGCAACATTTTCGTGTATCCTATGGAGAATAAAAACAACGGCAATCTGCCCCATGCCCGATCTTTCCAGCGAGACCAAGCCAAACCGCTCCCTCCTGGAGCGGTTGTCGGCGCTGATTTCTCCTGAACCCGAAAATCGCGCCGAGCTGCTGGAAGTTTTGCAAGAAGCCCACGAGCGCAATCTGATCGACGCTGACTCGCTGTCGATGATTGAAGGCGTTTTTCAGGTCTCCGATCTCTGCGCACGAGACATCATGGTCCCGCGTGCGCAAATGGATGTCATTGACATTATCAAGCCGATTGAAGAATGGATGCCGGAAGCCATCGCCGCCGCGCATTCGCGTTTTCCCGTTGTAGAAGGCAATCGCGACAAAATCATCGGCATTCTGATGGCGAAAGATTTATTGCGATTGCATGTGGACGAATCCTTCGACGTTCGCGACATGCTACGCCCTGCCGTCTTCATCCCCGGATCGAAACGCCTGAATGTGCTGCTGGGTGACTTTCGCAATAACCGCAACCACATCGCCATTATCGTGGATGAATACGGCGGTGTCGCCGGACTCATCACAATTGAAGACGTGCTCGAACAAATCGTCGGCGACATCGAGGATGAATACGACTACGACGAAGTGGACGACAACATCCTGTCGGTCAAGCCCGGCTCGCAAGGACCGCGTTGGCGCGTACGCGCCCTGACGGAGCTGACGCAATTCAACGAAACACTCGGCGTCAACATTCAGGACGAAGATGTGAATACCATTGGCGGCATCGTCGCCAATCACCTTGGCCGCATGCCGCACAAGGGAGAAAAATTCGACTTTAATAGCCTGCGCTTTGAAATCCTGCGTACTGACGCACGTCAGATTCACGTGCTGCTGGTGGAGAAACTGCCACCACCCGAACCACAAGACGCTAATTGATCATCCACGTGAACGAACGCTTTTCTTATCTCATCGCTCTTCTGATTTCCCTTTGCGCGGGCGCCTTGAGTGTTTTCGCGTTTGCGCCATTTAACCTCTGGCCAATCCAATTCATCACGCTCGCGGTGCTGTTTCATCTCATCGAGCGCCATACTTCCATCAGAAAAAGTGCGTTGATTGGTCTCGTTTTTGGTTTCGGCTGGTCCATCAGCTGTGTGCACTGGCTCTATGTCAGCATGCACCGTTATGGCGGCATGGCTTCGTGGATGGCAGTTCTTGCCGTCCTGCTCTTTTCAATGGTTCTTGCACTCTTTCCAGCCTTCGCTGCCGGCATCAATGCCTGGCTTCAAAAACGCTGGCGGCCCATGCAATCCGTCTCGCTTCTACTGATCTTGCCCTCCCTCTGGGCCATCAGCGAATGGCTACGCGGATGGATGTTCACGGGGTTCCCCTGGGTCGTCTCTGGCTATGCCCATACCACCGGGCCGCTTGCCGGATACGCGCCGATCGTCGGTATTTTCGGGATCGGCTGGTGTGCCTCGCTGATTGCCGGCTGCGTCGCCCTTTGCATAAATCGTCGCGCTGACTTCCGAACGGGCGCACTGATTGTTGCCATGGTGACGTTGCTGGGCGGCTTGGGTCTTAAGCACATCAGTTGGACACACCCCCATGGTCAGACGATCAGCGTGCGCCTGTTGCAAGGCAACGTGCCGCAAGAAATGAAATTCTCGCGCGACAAAATTGCAGAAATGCTCGGGCTGTATCAGGACATGATGCTCGAACAACCAGCGGACTTGGTTGCCACGCCTGAGACCGCCATCCCTGTCTTTCCGGATCGCTTGCCACCCGATTACCTGCCGCAGCTTGCGGCACACGCGCAAAAAACCAAAAGCCACTTTCTGATCGGCATTCCGGTGCTGGACACGCCGGATGCTTATTCCAACAGCGTGATCGGCATCGAACCGGAAACGCCCTCGCCCAATCGTCCGGCGTATCGCTACGACAAACATCATCTGGTGCCTTTCGGCGAATTCGTCCCAACCGGCTTTCGCTGGTTCGTGAATCTGATGCACATTCCGCTTGGCGATTTTTCGCGCGGCAACGCGGTGCAGGCACCCTTTACCGTAAAAGATCAGCACGTCTTACCGAATATTTGCTACGAAGATTTGTTTGGCGAGGAAATCGCGGATCAAATCGCCGCACTGCACGATGCCAAAAAACCGGCACCGACCATTTTGCTGAATTTATCGAACATCGCCTGGTTTGGCGATACCATCGCCCTGCCTCAGCACCTGCAAATCTCGCAAATGCGCGCGCTCGAAACCGGCCGCCCCATGCTGCGCGCCACCAACACCGGCGCCACGGCCGTCATCGATCACAAGGGCAAAGTCACCGCACAATTGACGCCCTATACGCGCAGCACACTGGCCGCCGCTGTACAGGGCTACACTGGCACCACGCCCTATATCCGCTGGGGGAATTTCTTGCCTATCCTTTGGGCAGTCCTCTGTCTCGTGCTGGCAGCCCTGATCACCCGCCGCTATCGCCGCAAATTCAGCTGGAGCTGAGTTACAATCTGTGTTTCGCAGCGGAACCATGATGGAAAAGCAATACCTCTCTTTACTGCAAGACTTGCTCGACAACGGCGTCCGCAAGGGCGACCGCACCGGCACCGGAACGCTGTCCGTCTTTGGGCGCATGTACCGCCATGATCTGAGCCAGGGCTTTCCGCTGCTGACCACCAAGCGCCTTCACGTCAAATCCATCCTGATCGAACTCCTCTGGTTTCTCCAGGGCGGCACCAATACCGCTTTTCTGAAGGAAAACGGCGTCAGCATCTGGGATGAATGGGCCACGGAAACCGGCAACCTCGGCCCGGTTTATGGCGCGCAATGGCGCGCGTGGGAAGGTATCAACGGCGAAACCATCGACCAAGTCGCCACCGTCATCGACAGCCTGCGCAACAACCCGGACAGCCGCCGTCACATCATCAACGCATGGAATGTGGCTTACCTGCCTGACGAAAAAAAATCGCCCGTGCAAAACGCGCTGGACGGAAAGATGGCGCTGCCGCCCTGCCACGTCATGTATCAGTTTTATGTAGCCAACGGCAGGCTGAGCTGCATGCTTACACAACGCTCCGGCGATTGCTTCCTCGGCGTGCCGTACAACGGCGCGTCCGTCGCTTTTCTCACGCACATGGTCGCACAGCAATGCAATCTCGAACCCGGTGAAATCATTCATTCGTTCGGCGATTTGCACCTGTACACCAACCACATCGAGCAAGCGAAACTGCAAATCTCCCGCCAACCTCGCCCGCTTCCCAAACTGATCATCAAGCGCAAACCCGATTCGATCTTCGACTACAAATTCGACGATTTCGAAATCGCCGACTACGACGCGCATCCGCACATCCCCGCGCCGATTGCGGTTTGAGCGAGCGCATCACTGAAAAGTTGGCCTGAACGATCCCCCCTTCAAATCCGTGTGAAGGGGGATTAGCGCTCCTCGTCAAAACCCAAATCCCGGTTCCCTGTTTGCTTGTCGCAAATTGGTCTGCCCCCCTGATCAACTTGCCTTTTTGGCATTGCTCACGCAAAACCAAACATTTAACACGCACGAAGGACGCAATCGCGTTTATGCCCCGGAAGCAGATTAAAGCTCTGGCCAGGCAAACTTGCAAACTGCTCATCAACCTCTGCCATCAAGCTCATGATCCAAGAATGTCCACTGTGCCGGGTAGTCCATGGCCCCCCTTCCATTGAAATCAAGAAATTTGATAATCAGCAACTCACAGGCTCAGGAATAAGGGTAGAAGTGAGGAAAGCCTTTCTAGCATGAGGTCTGTAATCGGGCTGATGCCACTGCTAGCTTTTTACCTGCGTACATGGGAAATAACCGCAGTCTTCTTGGAATGAGGTGCAGGATGAATAAATTTCTAAAATCTGAGAAATTTTTTGTTTACCTATGCAGCAGTTATCTTGTTTTTATACTGCTCATACCTCTCTTTACTTCCCCAGAAAACATCAAACTCGCTCTTTATGAAGAGGGGATAATAGAAGTCGTTATTTGTGCAGCATTACTTATAGCGGCTTTTCAACTGGCCTTTTCCAGATTGCGCACCAGAGCCAAATGGCCATTGACTTTCCTTTTTATTATCATGGCCATCAAGGAAACGAACATACAAAAAATGTTTTCAATAACAGAGAAATCGTCTGGCCCACTGGTCGGAAAAATTATTGTCTACACCATTGAATTGGTATTCATCTGCTTGTTGATTGATTGCGCCATTCTGGTTTTCCGCTTTTTAACCCAGAAATCTCAACAGCACACTTTTAATTGGCGATGCACCTTTCTTGCAGCTGCCTTGCTCCCCATTTCCAAATTGCTGCATTACCTCCCCGATATCCTGATCGCAAATTTTGGCTACGCAGCCGTCTCGTACCCCGTCATCTATAGCTCGATGCTGGCAGAAGGGTTGGAATTTCTAAGTGCGGGAATGGTGACCTGGATTCTTTATGCCAACATAGATGAGTTTTACTCTGCTGAAAGATATCAGATCAGATAATTAAAGGGGCCAATATGAACTACCCTTTCATTCCAATACTCGCCTGATTTCGCCACAGCCTTGCTTGAAAGTACTTTCGAAGTTCATCCACACCCAGCATCACCAGCGCAAGCGGCACCACCGCAAACCAGACCCACCATGGTACTGGCGCGGTGCCGAACATCGTATTCCCCACTGGCGTGTACACCACGAACAGAATCAGTATCACTTCAAACGCAATCCCGGCGAGGATGATGGGATTGCTCAGCCAGTTCGATGCAAACACAGAACGCGTGGCGCTGCGGCACAGGAAGACATTCATGATTTGCATGACGACGACGGCACTCAGGCAGGCAGTTGTCGCGACAATATAGTCTGGATGATGCCCACCCAATTCCTGCCCGTATTCCCACCCAAAGCCTTTGAGCACGATGAAGAATATGGCCATCGCTGCAACCGACTCCATCAGCCCGAGCAGCAAGAAAGCGCGCAGCGCCAGTCCTGTATTGAACAGTTTTTCATCGCGCGGACGCGGCGGCCGTTGCATGACTTCCGGATCCGGTTTTTCCGCGCCCAGCCCAACCGCTGGCAGCGAATCCGTTCCGAGATCAATCAACAGCACCTGGATCAGCGTCAAGCCGAGCGGCACCTTGAAGAGCACAAAGGCAATGAATGGAATCAGCTCTGGCACGTTCGAGGTCAGGATGTAGGTGATGAATTTCTGGATACTCTCGAACACCCCGCGCCCCTCTTCGATGGCGCTGACGATGCTGGCGAAGTTATCGTCCAGCAGCACCATGTCGGCAGATTCTTTCGCCACATCCGTTCCCGTGATCCCCATTGCAATGCCGATGTGTGCGGATTTCAGCGCAGGCGCATCGTTCACGCCATCGCCGGTGACCGCGACGATATGTCCTTTTTCCTTGAGCACATCCACAATGCGGCGCTTTTGATCCGCACCGATCCGCGCAAACAGAATTTCTTCCGCATCCAGCGCCAGCATCAATTGCGTGTCTGAAATCATGCGCAGTTTTTCGCCGGTGATCACGGTCACATTTTCCGTTTGCGTCAGCCCAATCTCTCTGCGCAATCGCCGCAGCCGTGCGCGGGTGATCGCCCGTCACCATGATCACGCGTATGCCTGCCGCACGACATTGGCGAATGGCTTCCGGCACTTCAGGGCGCGGCGGATCTTCCAGCCCCACCAATCCGGCAAACACCATGCCGGTTTCCACGTCACGATTTTTCCAGTCGCCGTCTATTGCTTTGTGCGCGATGGCGAGCACCCGCAATCCTCTGCCTGTCATTTCATCCTGAAGGCGATGTATCTTTTCGCGTTCGCCATCCGTCAATTCGCGGAGCGTGCCGTCCTGCCATACCCCCTCACACAGAGGCAGTACCGCCTCCGGCGCACCCTTGCAATACAAGTGCGGGCCATCTTCGGCCTGGTGGATCGTGGACAGTCTCAGGCGATCCGTATCGAAGGGAATTTCATGGAGTTTGAGGAAGGCCGCGTGGGGCTGGGCAAAAACCGCTGCGCCATCTCGACCAGTGCAATTTCCATCGGATCGCCGATCAACGGTCTTTCCATCGCCGTTGCGCCATTGCGCAAGTCATGACAGTAAAAAGCGACTTCATGAAAACAGCGTTGCGTTTCCGAATATGCGCAGGGTGCACTTCGGAAGTGAACTGCAAACGTGCTCGTCGCCTGCGTAATAGACTTGCTTCACGATCATCCGGTTTTGTGTCAAGCGTACCGGTCTTGTCGGTGCAGATCACCGTCGTCGACCCCAATGTCTCGACTGACGGCAGATAACGAATCAGTACGTTCCGCTTTGCCATACGCTGCGTTCCCAGCACGAGCGATAAAGTTAGCGTAGCCAGCAATCCTTCGGGCACCAGCGCCACAATAATGCCGATCGGCAAAACGAACGCCTTCCATAAAGAGATACCAACCAGTATCCATCCGGCAAGAAAGAAAATACCGCCAATTACAATAGACAGCACCACAATAATGCGGCTCAGTCTGTGCCATTTCCATTTTAAGCGGCGAAGCCAGTTCGATATTGGTTTGCAACAAATGTGCAATTGTGCCGAATTCCGAACGCGATCCCGTCGCATAGACAATCGCTTTGGCTTGCCCGGCCACCATTGATGTCCCGGCCAGCAAGACATTCTGCGCATGCAGCAATTCACCGTTACGCTCGCAGGGTTCGGCTTCGCGTACCTGAGGCATCGATTCGCCGGTCACGCTGGCATTATTTACGCGAACGCCGTAGGCTTCGACTAAGCGACAATCCGCTGGAATATTGTCGCCTGCTTCCAGCAGAAAAATATCGCCCGGCACAATCTGCTCAATCGGCAATACGGCTCCACACCGTCCTTCGCGCAACACATCGCCTGACGCGGCAATAGATCCTTCAGTGCATTCAGCGTTTTTTCGATCCGCCATTCCTGCCAGAATGCAAACAATCCATTGATCAGAATCACGCAGATGATGGCCATGCCGACATGGCGCCATCCCTGATCGGGATCATGCCATTCTGAGAAAAAGGACAGGCCTGCGGCGACCCACAAAATCAGCGCAAAGAAATGGGTGAATTCCTTGACGAATCGCAGCACCATCGATTCGCCCTTGATTTCTTCAATATGGTTGGGGCCGTATTCTTCGAGCCGCCGCTTTGCTTCACTCTGCGAGAGACCTTCTGGGCTGCCTCCCAGACTTTTGATGGCCTCGTCTATCGTGAGCAAATGGATTTTCATGGATCGCTATTCCAGTTTTTGTTCGAGCATGCTCCACCCAGGATCGCTGCCCGGAAAGCCGTTCACCCCATTGTTGTAAAACACCACGGCTTCGGCAAGTTCATTGTCTTCCAGTGGTTGGCTGGCCGACTGAAGCGCATTCAGCACCGTCACATCGGCTTCGGAAGCGTCCTTGCCTTGTTGCATGCGCTGTGCGATGCGATCACGCATGGCGGCATCTTCCGCCTGAATGGATGCCATCATGAACGGCACCCGCATGTTGCTGGCAAGACGGCGGAATTGTTCGCGCTCCTCCTGCCTGAGAAATGCCGCATCGACGATGACCCGATAACCCGAACGCAGCAGGTTCTGTGCAGTGTCATGCAGTTGCTGATACGTGCTTGCCGTGGCCTCAGCCGTATAGATATTTTTGCCCAGAGAAGATTGGCTGCTTTCCGTGGCAGTCAAGCCAAACAGCCGCTTGCGCTCAACATCGGAGCGAATGCGGATCGCGCCGAAGCGTTCCAGCGCTGCTTGTGAAAATGTCGTTTTGCCCGAGCCCGGCAAACCGTGTGTAATGAGCAACGCCGGTGTCGGACGCGCCAGACAACTACAGGCAATCGACAGATATTTGATAGAACACTTCCTGTGCATGAAATTGCTTATCCTGGCTCGACGGCAGGCTGGGCCGCGCGAATGGCATTCACCTTGGCGCGCACGGCTGCACGGTAGGATGCATACAAGGGCAGCAAGGCCAGCCCTTCGTAATCGCCCGTGATTTCCAGCCAGCCATTCAGCAGTCGATACGCCAAATCGGACCGGTCGTAATACAGCAAATCCATGAAGGGGAAAGCGATATCCGAAACGACGTCGATCCATCGCAATCCCGGATCGAATTCTATGCCGTCAAAAGGTGTGGCAGCTTCATTCATGACGAGAATATTCCCAAGATGCAGATCACCGTGGCACTCGCGCACGAAGCCTTTCATTAGACGGTTTTCGAATCAAAGCGTTTCATGGGTCTGGAATTCATCTTCCGTCGCATCATCCATGGCCGTCACAACAAACTGTGTTGCCGAATTCAGAAAACCGTCTGGCATCTGCGAGAAATTCTGTTTCATCAAATCATGCACATCGTTCGCGCTTCCATAGCGCGCATCCGGGGGCAACGCGAGAAAGCGTCTGGTGAAACCGCGCCAATACATGCGCGAGACTGTCGATATGCGATGGCATCAATTTTCCCGCTTCGATCAGTTTGTCCCTTTCCGCTTCTGTTGAAAAGCGGCGCATCCTGACAGCGTATTCGATGGCAGGCACCGCTCCCATGACCGGGGCATCATGGGTTCCGCCAATCGGCACCACATCCACGTAGATATCTTTCGCCATACGCGAATTCAAACGGACTTCTTCATTGCAGAAATGCTGCCTGCGCGCCAGAGTCGTAAAGTCGAGGAAACCAACATCCAGCGATTTCTTGATCTTGTAGGCGTATTCCCCTGCCAGCAAGACCCATGAGATATGGGTTTCAAACAAGACGACGTCGTTGACCGGCTCAGGAAATCCTTGACCTTCCCGAAGGAGAGCAATCATTCTGGCTTGTGCTTCCAACTCTTTTCCCGAACTGTAACGCGTCATTTCTGCTCAAGTCTTTCGTCTTCTCTATCGCCAATATCCAGAGGCGCAATCCCGCACACCATCATGCTGTGAATGGCCTGTTCGCCGTCAGGGTGGTACTTCAAGGCACGAAGCCTGCATCACATCGAGAGCGACTTCACCTGAAAGCCTGAGGAAGTGCTTTGGTTCTGTTTGGCGTCTTTGGGTACGATTATGGCGGATTTGGGGAGGTCTAACAATGAAGAAAACGCCGCACCGTGCGTATCCGCCACACAATGCACGGGCCACTGTCCACCGAAAGACTGGAAAGAACAATGATTGGCGGGGTGCCAGTCTCGCGTCGCCACCACCGGAAGACGTTGTTCGACAAAGCGCGAAATATAACGATTCAGCACAGGAACGATTTCATCTGCACCAGCGAGCGCCAGTGCGCCGTCCGGCAAAAAATCGTTTTTCAAACCCACGATGATCAGTGCGTCTCCAGGTCCCAATCGAACTTTTTCCATGTTTGCGCGCGATGATGTTAAGGAATGACACTACTCTAAGAGACTGCTTACTCAACATAAAGTGTGGCTCGGCGTCAGATTGATGAATCTCAATGTTTATCCAGCTCAGGTCTTTAGACAAAATCCATCCTTTTCTTTCACGCCATCCAGATGAAAATTTCTGTCGATAGTGCGCTACTGACGGATCTCTACGAACTCACGATGCCGCAAACTTACTTCAAGCATCGAATAAATGCGACAGCATCGTTTAAGCACTTTGTGCACAAATTGCCGGCCAATCGCAACTTTCTTGTGTCAGCCTGATTGGAGCAAATCATTGACTATCTGAGTAAGCCGCGCTTCAAGCTGGAAGATATTGCCTGGCTGCGCGCATGCGGAAAATTTGATGACGATTTCATCGATTCGATATTTTCGCTTTACCGGCGAGGTCGACGCCACGCCGGAAGGCTCGATTTTTTCGAGAACCAACCCATCTTGCGCACTCCCCCCATTGCGAGAAGCGCTCCTGAAACGCGTTATTTCCGAAGAGAAATTCTGGCACTACATCCATCCCTCCAGTCGGTGCGCTCTCTTTCCTTTCGCGAAATTCAAGTCTTACCCGCTCCTACCAAAAGCCTTTCAAAGACGTCCCACTGCCCTGTATTACCTTCCTCTCTTCTATCGGCGCTGCCCAAGCAGCTTAACGAACGGTAAACCCCATCGCAGAGAGCGCCATCAACCAGAAATGTCTCACATAATTTTATTGGCAGATCCTCGGTTGTAGGAAAGTTCCTACAGCACACGCCCGTATTCCTACACTGCGTTTAGGCCCTTGCTGATACCCTGCATGATTGCAAATAGGAATAATGATCGAACCTACAAAGACTTTTGATTTCCATCAGGAAACAAGGAGGAAAAAAACCAGGTGTGTTTTCTGACCAACAAAAAAGATATTTCGCCAACCGACAGCACAAAGATGATGGGGGATCTCGATATGTATTCCACAAAAATATCTGAACTACGCTCCGAACAAGCAAATGTGACTCCGTCCGCAAACGGAATCGAGGCAGGTCGGCAACGCCATGGCAAGCTCTGGTCAAATCTAAGGGAGGTTTGTGAGCTGTTGCGCATTCAGGTTTCTAACAACTCCTCAATCGGCAACGAAGAAATTCTTTTCCAGCACGTACAGTTCAAAGCTGGCCAGCGCATCTTCACGACAGATCAACCTTTCGACATGCTCTATATCGTCAATTCTGGTTTTGTCAAAACTGTTCTGATTGACGAACTCGGCAACGAACAAGTACTGAGTTTTCCGATGAAGTCTGATCTCCTTGGGGTCGACGGCATTCACAACAAACGATACGCTTCCGAAGCTGTTGCACTCTCGGACTGTGATTTGATTCTGCTGCCATTCAAGAAATTGACCGCACTGGGCCGCAGCCACACTGAGTTTGAACACGCCATGTACGGCGTCATGAGCCGCGAACTGGTACGCGAACAATCCATGATTTGCATGCTGGGCACATTGAGCGCCGAAGGACGCGTGGCACGTTTCCTCGTGTCCTTGTCGGACAAATTTGCGCAAATGGGATATTCCAGCAAAATTTTCAATCTGCGCATGACCCGACACGAAATCGGCAGCTATCTCGGTCTGACGTTGGAAACCGTCAGCCGCACCTTGTCCGCCTTGAATGAAATGGGATTGATTGGTGTCGATCAGAAAACCATCGAACTGAAGGAAATCGACACGCTTCGCACCCTGCGTCGCCTTCCACCGTCAAAGTCCCGTGCGAAGGAGGATGGCGCAGGGAAACTCAAAGCCATCCCAAAAAAACAAACCACCAACTGGCCAGATTCAGAAAGCGTTACCACCCACTAGCTAATCGTATTAAACCTCTCCAAGGTGAAAATTAAAGGGGCTCCGCAACGGAGCCCCTCTTTTTTGTTCTGTAGCAAAAAAGTGCTGCCATCTATTCAGATTTCAGCCGTTCCTTTGCTGTTTCTGCCGCCTCAGATTTGGGGTATTGCGCAATCAGCTTCTTCAGCGTCTTTTTGGCATTGACCTTGTCTTTCATCTCAGTGTAGCAACTGGCGATGTTCAACATGGCATCGGGCGATCGAGAGCTCTTGGGGTGTGATTTAATGAGGGCCATTTGCGTGCTGATCGCTTTTTTATAGTCTCGCAACGCATAATACGAACTTCCAAGAAAATACTGTGCGGATGCCACAAAACCGGATTTCGGATAACGCTCCACAAACTCGGAAAAGGCCCCACTGGCCGACTTGTAGTCGCCAGCCTTAAATTGCGCAAACGCTGCATCGTAGGCATTCTGTTCCGACGATTCGACAGTCACCGACTTCCCGTCTATAACAACTTGTTGCGGCTCCAGTTTCCGCATACGGTTATCCAGTTCAGTGTAAAAATCTTTTTGGCGACCCTGAGCATTGGCCAATTCGTTGGTCAGGACTTCCACCTGCCCGCGCAACTTTGCCACCTCCTGGCGTAGCGCTTCATTCTGACTGGATAGCTCAAGCACACTGGACGTATCCGCCTTGCCATCCAATTTTGTACGGATATCCACCACCGCCTTGCGCGCTTCGGAATCTTCAAACAATCCTGCCGTCGCAAGCGACGGCAGGATGATTGTGACGGCCAATACAGCCGTCTTCAATATAGAACGAATGGGTAGCATCAATACACGATATCAGCGCGACGATTCTCTGCCCAAGATGCTTCGTCGTGACCTTTAGCTTTCGGTTTTTCCTTGCCAAAGGAAACCACTTCGATGCGCTTGGACGATACGCCTTGCAAAGACATGGTCTTGCGTACAGCTTGTGCGCGTTTCTGACCCAGTGCCAGGTTATATTCGCTACCACCGCGCTCGTCGGTGTTACCTTGGATAACGATCTTGCGCTTGTCATTCTTCACGGCGTCAACGTGCTTTTTGACTACCGGCTTGTATTCGCTCTTGACGTCGTATTTATCGAAGTCGAAGTACACGCTGGTCGGATTTGCCTTGGTACCCACAGCACCGGAACCTACACCGGAAGCGGCAGCGGATCCATCAGCAGACTGGCCGTCCAGCGAACCGGTCGAGCTACATGCACCCAGAATGACTGCACAAGATACAACAGCCAATAAGGCCTTAATGTTACGCATAATTTTTCCTCTCACTTAAAAAAAAGTTACTTCATAAAAAAAGAAAGTTACTTCATGAACGGGCCCCAAGTGGGCTCGCGAATATCGCCCGCACGCGGGGTCAGACGATGCCTGGTGCGGCCATCAACAGAAACAACCGAAAGGGTGCCGCGACGTCCCGTCTCGGTAGCAAACATAACGTATTTGCTGTTCGGCGAAAAACTTGGCGATTCATCCTTTGCCGAATCAGACAATCGCAACTCCACGCCATTGGTCAGATCAAGCGTGTAGAGATAAAACCCGCCATCCCGACGGGAAATATAAGCCAACAATCTCCCATCCGGCGATACACGCGCGCTGATGTTGTAGTTGCCGTTGAACGTTATCCGTTGTTCGCCGCCGCCATTTCGATCCATACGATAAATATGGGGGCTGCCACTGCGGTCGCTGGTAAAGTAAATATGTTGCCCATCTGCTGAAAACCGTGGCTCGGTATTGATGCAGTCCGCATGCGTCAACTGTCGCACGCCACTCCCGTCGGCATTCGCGAGGTATATCTGAGTCAACCCATCCCGAGAGAGCGCCAAGGCCAGCCGTGAACCATCTGGCGACCAGGCCGGAGCAGAATTGTTTCCCTTGTGATTGGCGATCAGGGTGCGTTTACCGGTAATCAGGTTTTGCACATAGACGACAGGCTTCTTGGCTTCGAAAGACACATAGGCGACCTTGGTGCCATCCGGCGACCAGGAAGGCGAAATAATCGGCTCCGTCGAACGCAATGCCACTTGCGTGTCTTCTCCGTCCGCATCAGCCACTTCCAAGCGGTAGGTCCGCCCGTCCTTGGTCACATAAGCAATGCGTGTCGAGAAGATGCCGCGCACGCCCGTTAACTTTTCGTAAACATCGTCCGCGATTTTGTGCGCCGTCAAACGGGTGCTATGCGGCTGCGCTACCAGTGAAAAACCGGACAAGGGCGCGGATTTGATCGTATCGAACAACGCATATCGCACGCTGAAGCGTCCATTGGGCTGACGCTGCAAACTGCCCACCACCAAGGCATCTGCGCCTTTCGACCGCCATTCGCCAAAATTAATGGAAGACGCCTCAGACAAGGTCACATTTGTGCTGACAATCTTAAAGACGCCGCTGCGTTCCAAGTCGGCCTTGATGATGGATGAAATACGTTGCGGCGCGATCGCTTCATCCGTAAAAATCGCCACAGCGATGGGAATCTGAACCCCGCCTACCCCCGATATTTCGACTCTCAACTGCGCGTAAGCAGACGGGAGAACTATCGACGCCACGAAAAGCGCTGACGCAAGCATACGACGAAACAAGGATGTCATTCTCATTGTCCTTGGGCTATCCAAGCCTAATCCTTCGGTCTGTGAATAATGTAAATACTGGGTGGAACCCTGCCGGATGAATCTGGTGGAAACCGCCCCGTTTTGTCAATGGCCCGATAGACCGCCTCGTCAAAACCAGGGACGCCAGAAGACCTCATCTTCCTTGGCTTTGCCCGCAAAGTCCCATCCGGCCATAATTCGATAGCATACTCCACCGAAGGGTTTCCGTCCAAATTATTAGGGACAATAAACGTCGTATTGGTTCGGATGAGGGTGCCAATCAGGCGCTCATAACTCGGATCACGACGGTTATCGCCCGTCGAACGTTCCGCCGTCCCTCTTCCGCCAGAACCGGTTGCTCCTGCGATCCGACGCAATTCATTGGCTCTGAACTTTTCCAGCGATTTTCTATCGGCTATCGCCTGTTTGCGTTTGTCCTCGGCTTCCTTCTTTTTCTTCTCGGCTTCGGCCTTTTTGCGATTTTTCTCGTCCAGCTTTTTCTGCTTTTCTTCCTCGGCTTTCTTTTTCGCCTCTTCCTTCCGTTGCTTGAGCGCTATGTCTGCTTTGGCAACACGCTCGGCTTCCTGCGAACGCGGCTTGACGGTCTCTTCCGGCTCGGCCACGTCGGGCGCGGCCGAGCCTCTGGGCGCCGCTTCCCGATACTGAATATCCCAAATCTCGGCTTCCACTCCGCCCTGTTCGTTGCTTTGCCACGATACCCCTATCCATAGGAAACCCAGCAAAGCCAGATGCACCAGCAACGCCAAAAGCAAGGACCCGTTACGGCCTGGTTCTTGCGGAATCCGGTAGTGATCCGACCCGGTCATATCTTGCTTGCTCTCACATCACTTGGTCGCCAAACCGACCCGTTTGATACCAACCTTCTTGGCGTCGGAAATCAGTTTCACGACATCCCCATATTCGCTCTTGTCTTCTGCTGCAATCAGCACCGGATATTCTGGATTCCTTTTATACAATTCGCGCAATTTCTCCATCAACTTGGAGCGATCAAGGCGGTCAGGACGCGACGTGCCGCCTTTTTGCTGCTTCAGCCCGATGCCATATTCATAAACGCCTGTCGAATTTTTGCGCATCGAGATTTCGATGAACTCGGTCGGCGGCTGGGACGTCCTTTCAGCGCTGGGCAAATTGACGACTCCCGGCGTGGTCAACGGGGCGACCACCATGAAAATCACCAGCAACACCAGCATCACGTCGATATACGGCACGACGTTGATTTCGGCTTTTAATTTGCGGGTTCGCCCGCTGCGCATAGAACTGGCCATCCGCTCACCTTATCGCGCCTGACGCTGCAAAATATTGGAAAACTCTTCGATAAAGCTCTCAAAACGGATCGACAACCTGTCCGCTTCATGGGTGTAACGATTGTAGGCAACCACCGCCGGAATCGCAGCGAACAAGCCGATAGCCGTCGCCACGAGCGCTTCGGCAATGCCGGGCGCCACGGCTGCCAGGGTCGCCTGCTGCACATTCGCCAGCCCGCGGAAAGAATTCATGATGCCCCACACCGTTCCGAAAAGCCCGACATAAGGCGATACCGAACCCACCGATGCCAGGAAAGCCAGTTTCGATTCGAGGTTATCCATCTCGCGCTGGTACGCGGCATGCATCGCGCGACGCGCACCGTCCAGCACGGGAGCATGTTCCACGCCACTCTTGCTTGCCGAAGCTTTGGCCTTCAGAAATTCGCTCATCCCTGCTTCGAAGATGCGGGCCAGCGCCCCACTTTGTTCGTTGCCGCTCACCTGCTGATAGAGCGATTGCAGGCTGCCGCCCGACCAAAACGCCCGTTCGAATTCATTCGTCTGCGCATGCGCTTTACGAAAGGCAAACATTTTGCGGAAGATGTAGTGCCAACTCATGACCGACACGACCAGCAGTAGGGCCATCACCAATTGCACCACAAGCGAAGCATTCGCGATCAGCGAGATGAAAGAGAGATTTTGGGTAACGTTCATTTTGTTGCGTAAAAAATTTCGGTTAAAGGGTACTCGGTTTAAATGAGAAAGCTCTTGTTTGCATCTTATCCTGATTAAACGAACAATCGTTCGCGCATGACATTGGGCATGGGTTGCGGTCGCATCGAATCGATTCCCACGCAGGCGACATTGACCTGTGCCGTGACCAGGAGATCCGGCCCGCGCCGGACTTCCTGAAGAAAGGAGAGGGAAGCCCGCCCTTTCTTCACTGGAACAGCGGTCACCATCAATTCTTCATCCATTCTTGCAGGAGCGCGGTAATCGACGGAAATGTGCGTCACCACAAATATGACGCGATGCGCGTCAACCATCGATTGTTGCGAAACACCCATCGCTCTCAAAAACTCCGTGCGCGCCCGCTCGAAATATTTCAGGTAGTTGGCATAAAAGACCACGCCACCAAAATCCGTGTCCTCGACATACACTCGAACCGGCCAGGCGAAAACTTGCGATTCTGTTGTCATTTTTTATTGTTACCCTCAAGCTGATGACGATGCCCCATGATGTCGTCAATCACCGGCACAATCGCCAGGAACAGCAATATCATCGCCAGCGGCACCGTCGCCCAGTAGCCGATATATTTAAAACCAAACGCACCGATCACCCCGCCAATGATGAACATCACTAGCAAAATGGCGAACAAATCCAGCCTGTCCCGGTTCGCCCGGATATACGATTTATCTTCCTTATCGACTTTCCGGTTCCAGTAACACATACGACCAATCTCGATACCGATGTCGGTCGCAATCCCGGTCATGTGGGTCGTCCGTATCAGCGCGTTCGAGATGCGCGTGATAATCGCATTTTGCAATCCCATCGTAAAACACAGCAGCATGACCGTCCACGATACGAACAAGCCCATGATGTGATGAAAGTATTCTCCGAGCACGCCAAACGCCAGCAACAAAATAGCTTCCAGCGTCAGGCACAGCGCATATTCACTCTGCAGATTGTGGTTGCGTGCCCACATAATCAGAATCTCGGACACGGCTGCGCCAATCATGAAACAGGCCAGCGCGCCAAATCCGGCAAGGGCGAATTTGATGTCGCCCAGTGCGAGGCCATCCGCCATGGATGAGACAATGCCGGTAACGTGCGAGGTGTATTGTTTGACGGCGAGAAAAGCGCCCGCGTTCATGGCACCCGCGATGAAGGCCAGCCACATGCCCAGATGCAAATTCGATTTGACGTTCCGTTCTTTTCCTGTCAGTCGACGAAGGTAGAAGATTGGCATATCAAATCGTCCTTTCCATTAAGCTCTCGGCAAGGTCACGCCACTCTGGCCCTGATACTTGCCGCCCCGATCCTTGTATGAGACTTCGCAAATTTCGTCGCTCTCAAGGAATAGCACCTGCGCACACCCCTCCCAGGCATAGATTTTGGCCGGTAGCGGCGTCGTATTGGAAAACTCCAGCGTCACATACCCCTCCCACTCCGGCTCGAAAGGCGTGACATTCACTATGATTCCACAACGGGCATACGTTGATTTGCCCAGACAAATCGTCAGCACATTGCGCGGAATCCGGAAATATTCGACCGTGCGCGCCAGCGCGAAGGAATTCGGTGGAATGATGCACACGTCGTTTTGAACATCGACGAAAGAATTTTCGTCAAAATTTTTGGGATCGACAATGGTGCTGTTAATGTTTGTGAAGATCTTGAATTCGTCAGCGCAGCGAATGTCGTAACCGTAAGAAGAAAGCCCGTAAGAGACAATTCTTTTGTCATTCACCGTTCGCACCTGGCCCGGCTCAAACGGCTCAATCATCCCGTGTTCCTGCGCCATGCGGCGTATCCACTTATCGGATTTGATGGTCATGTTCAATCGCTGAAATGAAAACGGGCTGTATCTCCGAGTGGAAACGAAAAAGCGCACATTTCACACAGACGCAGCCTGCCCGCAATTTTACGCCAAATTCGACGATAATTTGCCTCTTTTTATAGCGAATGCAAGAAATAGGTCCCTGAAACAATCCGCTTGATACGCACAACGCCATGCATTCTTTCTTGCCCCACATGTCATCAAAAAATGGTCCGAAAGCGCCAATGACCAGCTCAAATCGTTCACGCCTCGATCGTGCGAAACGCAATCTGATGGGGGGATTCTTCTTTTTTTAAGCACGTCCCACTTCTTCCATATCGATTACTACCTTACCCCACGGGGTATACGTGCAGATTCCCCCCACACGACCCTGCCTTCTTGACATCCAGCCCATGAATAAGCGACCCTTCCGTGACTGCCAAAAAATTACACAGCCACTCAAACACACATGACCACCCAGTTGCATTCCAGTCGCATCGATCAGACACTCATCATCACATTGTCTGGACCAGAGTCGCACAACGCCCTTCATCCGGGCCTTGCTTCGGCTGCCATCGAAATCCTCTCGACGTCCGAGCGAGACGACACGGTTCGCGCCATCATTCTGACAGGGGGCAACACCTCTTTTTGTTCAGGCACGGACTTGCGTCAGCTAGCCGCTCTTCGAGCGCAGAATAAATCCACGCAATACGACTTTTGCGAGAGCATCCAGGCGTGGGTCGAAGCCATTCGCAACGGCACCAAGCCGATCATCGCCGCCATAGAAGGTGAAGCGCATGGCGCCGGACTGGCGCTGGCGTTGGCGTGCGATCTGATTGTCGCGGGAACCAGTGCCCGCTTTGCCGCCACCCATGCCCAGTTTGGATTGACGCCGGATGCCGGTACTGCCTGGCTCCTCGCCCAAGCGCTGCCACACCAACTCGCGAGCGAAATGCTGCTCACAGGCGTTCCCGTGGACGCGGCGAGGCTTCAGGCTTTGGGCATCGTTAACCGCGTAGTGGCCGACGGCACCGCCATGTCTGCGGCTATGGCACTGGCCACCACCCTTGCCGAACAAGCCTCAAACGTCAGCGCAGCAACCAGGCAATTGATCGTCGAATCTGCGTCACAATCATTGACGGAACATTTTGAAAGCGAGAAACACTGCTTCATCAACAGCCTGCAACAGCGCAACGCGCACGAAGGCATCAATGCCATCGTGGCGAAGCGGAAACCGGAATTCAGGTAATTGGCCTGAGATCAGTCGTCGCGACTGATCATGTCCTTGCCGGGAAGCAGGGCATCGTTGAAACCGAAACGGCGCAAATCCGGCATGCGCATCGGATAAAGAAGACCGGCGAGATGATCGCATTCGTGCTGCACAACACGCGAATGGAAGCCTTCCGCCTCGCGACTGATGGGATTGCCATGCTGGTCGAATCCGTCATACCGAATTTTCGCCCATCGCGGCACGATGCCGCGCATCCCCGGCACCGAGAGGCATCCCTCCCACCCTTCATCCACTTCATCGCCAATCACGGTCAAGACCGGATTGATTAAAATGGTTTGGGGAATAGCTTCGGCCTCCGGATAACGCGTATTTTTTTCAAAGCCAAAGATAACCAGCTGCAAATCAACACCGATCTGCGGTGCAGCCAATCCGGCTCCATCCGCGACATACATGGTCTCGAACATGTCTTCGATCAGTTTTTCCAGCTCAGGCGTGCCAAACCGAGTCACGGGTTTGGCCTTGCGCAGCAAGCGCAAATCTCCCATTTTTAAAATTTCCCTAATCGCCATTTACTCTACCTGCGAAATTTCATCAATGTATTCGGAAAAGGCCGCCCCCACTTCCGGGTGTTTCAAGCCCAACGCCACCGTCGCCTGCAAATAACCCAGCTTGGAACCGCAGTCATAACGCTGAGCGGAATAATGATACGCCATAACCGGTTCCGCGTTCATGAGCATCGAAATCCCGTCAGTCAATTGAATTTCGCCACCGGCGCCTTTTCCAATTTTTTCCAGATAATCGAAAATGGTATTGTTCAATACATACCGCCCCACCACGGCCCAGGTGGAAGGTGCGACCTTCGGCGCAGGTTTTTCGACGATGCTGTTCACGCGGTCGAGCTTGTTCTTGTAGGGCGTCACGCTGACGATACCGTATTTATTGGTTTCTTCGCGCGGCACATTCTGCACCGCCACCATGCTGGCCCCCTCTTGCCCATATACCTCCAGCATCTGCGCCATTACCCCCGGCATGCCCGGTCTGGCATCCATCAAGTCATCGGCGAGTATGACGGCAAAGGGCTCGTTCCCCACTACGGGTCGCGCACATAAGACAGCGTGTCCCAGCCCGAGCGGAGAGGCTTGTCGGATGAAAATGCAGGAAATATTTTTCGGAATGATTTGCCTGAGCTCGTTGAGCAACTCCGTTTTTCCGGCCAGCTCCAATTCCGTTTCCAACTCGAACGCCTTGTCGAAATGATCTTCAATCGCGCGTTTGTTGCGTCCTGTGACGAACACCATTTCCGTGATCCCGGCTTCAACCGCTTCTTCAACTGCATACTGGATCAGCGGCTTGTCCACGATCGGGAGCATTTCCTTGGGCTGAGCTTTCGTTGCCGGTAAAAAGCGACTGCCCAAACCTGCAACCGGAAAAACGGCTTTGGTGATTTTCTTCATGATAGTTGACTGAGTAATTCGAGAAATTTTGCTTCGTCCAATATGGTAATACCGAATGCTTGCGCCTGGCTCAACTTGCTGCCAGCTTCCTGACCTGCGACAACATAATGCGTTTTGCGTGAAACGGATCCGCTCACCTTGCCTCCCGCAGCCAGAATCATAGCGGTAGCCTGATCCCGCGACAAGTTCGGCAAACTCCCGGTCAACACGATTGTTTTGCCCTGTAAAACGCCCGACGACGCACCACTTTCAGCCGCCCAATGCACCCCCGCCGCCTGCAATTGTTCAACCAGGGTCTGGTTCAAGACATCCGAGAAAAAAGCGCGGATCGATTGCGCCACCACCGGCCCAATATCCGGCACCTGCAGCAACTGCTCCTCATTGGCTGCCATCACGTTTTCCAGTGAACCGAAATGGCTTGCCAGCGCCCTGGCCGTCGATTCCCCCACGTGACGAATGCCCAGTGCATAAATGAAGCGCGCCAGTGTCGTCGATTTCGATTTTTCCAGTGCGGCCAGCACATTCTGCGCAGACTTGTCCCCCATGCGATCCAGTGCCGCCAGAACGGGTTGATCAAGCCGGTAGAGATCGGCGGCGGTTTTGACGATGTCGCGATCGACCAATTGATCGATCAGCTGATCGCCCATCCCTTCGATATCCATCGCCTTGCGCGAAGCAAAATGCTGCAAGCCTCCTTTACGCTGCGCCGCGCAACGCGTCCAACCGCCGGAACAACGCGCCACCGCTTCGTCTTCGGGTTTGACGATCGGCGATGCACACACGGGACATACTGTCGGCATCACAAATTCACGAGCATTTTCTGGACGTTGTTCCGGCACGAAGGAAACGACCTCTGGAATGACGTCCCCGGCGCGACGCACAATGACAGTATCGCCGATGCGAATGTCCTTGCGCCGAATCTCGTCTTCATTGTGCAAGGTCGCGTTGGTCACCATCACCCCGCCCACCGATACCGGCGCCAGTCGCGCCACCGGCGTGATCGCCCCCGTTCGCCCCACTTGCACCTCGATATCGAGCAATGTAGTCACCGCTTCCTGCGCCGGAAACTTGTGCGCTATCGCAAAGCGCGGCGCCCGCGTGACATAACCGAGCTGCTCTTGCTGATCCAGCCGATTGACCTTGTACACCACCCCGTCAATGTCGTAGGGCAGCATATCGCGCTTTTCGCCGATACGCCGGAAAAACGACAGCAAACCGTCGGCATCGCGCACCAACGCCCGTTCCGAACAAACGGGTATCCCGAGTTGCTCATACCAGTCGAGCACACCGGCGTGGGTGAGCGGCATGACCGCGCCTTCAAGAGCACCGATACCATACGCAAAAAAGCGCAGCGGGCGTTGTGCGGTAATCCGCGAATCCAGTTGTCGCAAACTGCCGGCCGCAGCATTGCGCGGGTTGGCAAATTCCTTTTGTCCGGCATCGCGCTGTCGCTGATTCAGCCGGGAAAAATCGTCCTTGAATATCATCACTTCACCGCGCACGTCCAGCACAGCAGGCGGATGCGCTGTTTGCAGTTTGAGCGGGATGACCCGTATCGTCCGGATGTTGGCGGTCACGTCCTCGCCGGTTTCACCATCGCCGCGCGTAGACGCCTGGGTCAGCACGCCATTTTCGTAACGCAAATTGATCGCCAGACCGTCGAATTTCAACTCGGCCGAATACTCGACATGATCGACACCCAATCCTTCGCGCGTGCGGCGATCGAAAGCGATGACATCGTCTTCGTCAAACGCATTGCCCAGCGACAGCATCGGCACCGAATGTGCCACCTGTTCAAATTGCGGCAAGGGCGCGCCACCCACGCGCTGGGTCGGTGAATCCGGGGTGATCAGTTCGGGATGCGCCTGCTCGATCGATTGCAATTCGCGGAAAAGACGATCGTATTCGGCATCGGGAATGGTGGGCGCATCGAGGACATAATACGCAAGATTGTGACGATTCAGCGCATCTCTGAGCTGTTCAGCACGCTGGCGCCATGCAGGTGGATTGCCTTGTTCCGCTGGCTTGCCCTGCCCGTTGGGGGAGAACAAATCGTGCTGCATCAGGTGAACAGTCGTAAGGCGCGCGGCGAGCCCGAAGCAATACCGGCAGCCTGCATCTCGTCATAAAATTCGTGAACTTGCATGGCAATTTCTTCGAGCGCAGTATCGGACAAGGCTTTCATGCTATCGTCCACGATCATGCCATTCAAGCGCTTGGCCAAGGTTCTGGCACATGACAGCATTGCGCCAAAACCGTTTTGTTCCGCTGCAATCCGTGGCACATCCAGCAACAAAGTCAGGCAAGACGTATATTCCGCCGTAACGGGTTCATTGGTTGTCAGGGAAAAGAGAATCTGGCCATCCGGATCTTGCATGACATAACGGCCATCCGGCCGCACGTCAAACCCCATCCGCTCCAGCGCCACCAGCAAGGTATTCAGCGACCAGGGCACGCCATTGGAACGCACGCTCAAGCCCAGTCGCGCATCGTGTTGCGACACAAACTGATACAGCGTTCGAGCATGCTGCATGACCGTCGGCATATCGGGAATTTCCGGTTCGGCGCCAATTTCATCCGTAATCTGCCGCAAGCGCACAATCAGTTCGGAATATTCCAGTTCGTTCAGCGCGCCACTGCGGTTGGCCAGTTGCACCCCTGCCTGCAATTCCGTATAGATGCCGCCGTGTGCAATGGAGCGCCATTCTGGCGTCGAAGACAAGGATCCCGGTTGCACCAAACCCATGTAATGCACCGATTTGCCGCCCACATGGCGCAAGGACTGGAACAAGGGCAGCAGTTTCTCGCCACGCACCGGCGCATCCAAGGTCAACGGGATTACGCAATCGATCGCGGCATCAACGGGCAAAATGTCGGGTTGCGACATTTTCGGCTCCGCTTTCGTTTCCAGAACGGGCGCCGGGTCGTCGTCGTTAAAAAAAATGTCGACCGTCGTGGGCAAGGCTTGCTCATCCAGAACCGGTTCATGTCGTTCTGCAGCAGCGACGGCGGCCACTGGCTTCATCAGCACATCGTCTTGTTCGGTCGAAAAAGCCTTTTCGACGTGTTTGCGAGCGCGAAACTCGTGCCACTTGTTGTAGCAAACGACGCCGCCCACAATCATGACGCCGATAACGATCAAGCTGGTCTGTAAGTCTGTCATGCAGCCCTTGCCTCTGAAGCAAAATTGGAAGCCGATTCCAAATCCACCACCACAATGCGAGAGACACCTTGTTCTTGCATCGTCACGCCGATCAATTCTTGCGCCATTTCCATTGCGATCTTGTTGTGCGTGATGAACAGGAATTGCGTATTGTCCGACATTTTTTTGACCATATTGGCGTAACGCTCCGTATTAGCATCATCCAGCGGCGCATCCACCTCGTCCAGCAAACAGAACGGTGCCGGATTGAGCTGGAACATTGCGAACACCAATGCAATCGCCGTCATCGCCTTTTCGCCACCGGACAACAACTGAATCGTGGCGTTTTTCTTGCCTGGCGGTTGTGCCATTACCTGCACGCCGGAATCCAGAATTTCCCCACCCGTCATGATCAGGCTGGCCTTGCCCCCGCCAAACAGCGCCGGGAACAACTCCGAGAAATGCTGGTTCACCTGATCGAAGGTTTCCTGGAGCCGGTCACGGGTTTCACGATCAATGCGCCCTATCGCATCTTCCAGCGTATTGATGGCTTCCGTCAAGTCGGCGTGTTGCGAATCGAGATGGCGTTTGCGCTCGGCAGCCGTTTCCAGCTCTTCCAGCGCAGCCAGATTGACCGCTCCCAGGGCCGCAATCGCATTGGTCAAGCGGGTTACTTCGCCCTGCAGGTACTGCGGCTTCATTTCCGATTGATCCAGCGCCATCAGCGCCGCCTCGTCGGCTTGCGCATCGATCAACTGTTGCGCAAAACCGTCACGGTTGAGACGCGCCGCCTGCTCTTTCAGCTGCAACTCGATGATACGCTCACGTAAAGGCTGCAAACCGCGTTCGGCTTCCAGACGCGTCTCTTCGCCTTTGCGAACCTGCTGGGAAATCTGATCCAGTTCATGACGCGCATCGGACAGCGCCTTTTCCTGCTCCATGCGCTGTTCCAGCAGGGTTTGCAATCCGGCCTGCGCCGTCTGATCATCCAGCGTCTCCAGTTCCAGCTGACCTTGCTGCATGTCTTTGAGCAGCTTCTCGGATTGTTCTTGCGCGGTCGCGATGTTGCGACACAATTCCTCGATCCGGCTGCGTTGGGCGCGCTCGGAAAATTCAGCCTCCTGCGCGGCCCGTTCTGCATCGCGCAGCCGGCTCCGCGCATCGGCCAGTTCGCGTTCCCTGTCCAGATAAATCGTCTGGCTGTCTTCGAAACGTTCTTGCGCCTGCCCGAGTTCAATATCCAGTTGTTCCAGTCGAGCTTCGCCTTCTGCCTGCGTTTGCCGAACATCGGCTTCCTGTACCGCAATTTCATCCAGCTCCGCAGTAATTTGGGTACTGCGCTGACGATAACGCTCGTGCAATTCGTTGAGTTTCAACAGATCGAGTTGCATCGCGTGGATGGACTTGGTCAGATCGGCAGCCGTCTGGCGAATTTCCTGCAACTGACGATTGAGGTGCGCGAGTCCAGCTTCCTCGCGAATGACCTTGGCCTTGGTTTCTTCACCCAGCAATTGCTGCGCGCGCTGCTGTTTGGTCAGGCTGTCGATTTCCTGGCGACGTGTCATCACGCCATCCTGTTCGGAATCCGGCGCATAGAAAGACACACCGGAGCGGCTGATGACATGCCCTTCGCGCGTCACCAAATAGCCGCCAACCGGCAGTTTGTCCCGTTCGGAAAAAGCGGCAGCAGTACTGTCTGCGACAAAGACATTGTGCAACCAGTCCTGCATCAAGGCACGCAATCCCGGATCGTTCAGTTTGAGCAGACCGAGCAAGGGCCGCAATCCCGACACCTTGTCATTGGTGGCGGCCGGATTACCTGCGGGCTGGCCAGCGGGCGTGAACAGCGCCAGCTTTGCCGGGGGTGCATCGCTGAAAAACGCCTTGGCCCAATCAATGTTGGACATTTCCAGCGCAGTCACGCGCTCGCGCAAAATGGATTCCAGCGCCGTTTCCCACCCTTGATCAATCTGCAGTTTTTGCCACAGGCGCGGCAAAGTGTTCAATTCATGTTTTTCCAGCCAGGGCTGCACTTTGGCTTGCGATTGCACGCGTTCCTGCAATTGTTTCAGTGCCGTCAGGCGCGCCTCAATTTGCGTTTGCGACGCCGCTTCCTGCCCCAGCTGTTGCTGCATCGCGCGCAGGGCTTCTTCCTGCACCGAACGCTGATCGCGCAAGGCATCGATCTGCTGTTCGGCTTCGATCAAGGCTTGCTGCGACGCTTCCAGTTCCGCTTTCAGTTGTGCCAGACGGTCTTCGTCTGGCGCCTGCATCCCCTTGTTTTCTTCAGCCAATCGCTCGCGGCGCGCCACCAGCGTTGACAGCGTGGCGGATGCATTGCGATGGTTGGCCGACTCCAGTCCGATTTGCTGCTGGACTTCTGCGATACCGCCGCGCAATGCATTGGCATTTTCCTGCGCTTCTCGCCAGACTTGCTCGAACGTGGGCATCGCATCGTTTTGCTGCTGCACCACTTCCCGCGCTTGCAGCACACTGGCTGCCAGTTCCTCCAGCGTCTGCTCCGCTTGCTCCAGCTCATCTTGCTGCTGCTTGCCTTGCTGTTGCCACTGATCACGTTGACCCGAAATGGCCGTGAGCTGATTTTGCAAACGCGTGCGCGATTCGATCACAAACCGGATTTGCGCTTCCAGACTGCCGATTTCCGAATTCGTCTGATACAGCACGCCTTGGGCCTGATGCACGCGGTCGCTGGAATCAAAATGCGCCTGGCGCAAATGCTCCAACCCCGCTTCGGCGCGATGCAAGCCTGCGGTCTGTTCGTCCAGCGCAATTTGCGCGCGTTCGATATCGCGCATCAGTTTTTGCTGCTCTTCATCCGCTTCGTTCCGACGCAACAGCCACAACAGTTTCTGTTTTTCGTCTTGTTCAGCATGCAGCGTGTGATACTGGCGCGCGACAATCGCCTGCGCTTCCAGTCTTTCGAGATTGGCATCCAGTTCGCGGCGAATGTCTTCGACGCGCAACAGATTTTCATGCGCATCTTTCAGACGGTTTTCCGTTTCGCGACGTCGTTCCTTGTAAATCGATACACCGGCCGCTTCTTCGAGGAAAATCCGCAACTCTTCCGGACGCGCTTCGATGATGCGCGAAATCATGCCCTGGCCGATGATCGCGTACGCACGCGGTCCCAGACCCGTGCCCATGAAGATGTCCTGAATGTCGCGACGGCGCACCGCCTGGTTGTTGATGTAGTAAGTGGAAGCGCCGTCACGCGTCAAAATGCGCTTGACCGAAATTTCAGCGTATTGCCCCCATTGCCCGCCGGCTTTGCCGGAAGCATTGTCGAAAACCAGTTCGACCGAGGAGCGGCCAGATGGCTTGCGACTGTCCGTGCCATTAAAAATAACGTCCTGCATCGATTCACCGCGCAACTCGGAAGCGCGAGATTCGCCGAGCACCCAGCGCACGGCATCGATAATGTTGGATTTGCCGCAACCGTTGGGACCGACCACCCCGACGAGCTGCCCCAAGATCTGAAAATTTGTGGGATCCACAAAAGACTTGAATCCTGATAACTTGATAGACGTTAAACGCACGATATAGACGATTCTCAGCAAAAACGAGGAAGTAGCAGCGGAAGCGAAACGATCACTCCCCTTGCCCCGAACAATAGCTTGTAATCATACCATTCAGCCCAGCCACCCGAACCCACTATTTGCTGCCTGTCGATGGAACGCATCCCGATTCGCCCAATTAATAAGCACCCCCATTTCCGTTTTTTTATGGCTTTTCGACAACCCATTGAATTCGCTCACCGTTGTGCCCTTTCTCCCCTTCGCTCATAATAACGAGCCTTGTTTGCAAATAAATAGTGCACCCCGCCACGGGTGTTGATCAACCACCACCAAATAATGCCGTCGTGAATCCTCTTCTGCAAAAGCTGCAACCCTATCCGTTCGAAAAACTGCGCCTGTTGTTTTCCGACGTCAAGCCTCACCCTGCCCTGCCGCATGTGAGTCTCGGCCTTGGTGAACCGCGCCACCCGACGCCTGATTTCATCAAGCGCGCCCTGACGGATAATCTGGGGGGACTGTCGTCCTATCCCGCCACGCTGGGCACGGAACGCCTCCGCGAATCCATCGCCGCCTGGCTGAAACTGCGCTACAACTTGTCCGCCCTTTCCCCAGCAACGCAAGTGCTGCCGACCCTGGGGTCACGCGAAGCCTTGTTTTCGCTCGCCCAGGCGGTGATCGACCCCAAACCCGGCGCGCTGGTGCTTTGCCCAAATCCGTTTTATCAAATCTACGAAGGTGCCGCTTTACTCGCGGGGGCCCAACCCTATTTTGCGAATTCCGATCCGGCCCGCAATTTTGCGCCCGACTACGACAGCATTCCGCCGGAAGTCTGGGCGCGGGTGCAAGTGCTGTACCTCTGCTCCCCCGGCAACCCGACTGGCGCCGTGCTGGGCATGGACGACTGGAAAAAACTCTTTGCGCTCTCGGATCGCTACGGCTTCCTTATCGCCTCCGACGAGTGCTATTCCGAAATCTATTTCGGCGACAATGCGCCGCTCGGCGGTCTGGAAGCCGCGCAACGCCTCGGCCGCGACGGCTATCCGCGCCTGATCATGCTCTCCAGCCTCTCGAAGCGGTCGAATGTGCCGGGCATGCGCTCGGGGTTTGTCGCGGGCGACGCTAGCATCATCAAGCAATTCCTCTTGTATCGCACCTACCACGGCAGCGCGATGAGCCTACCGATACAGGAAGCCTCAATCGCTGCGTGGAACGATGAAGCGCATGTCGTGGAAAACCGCAAACTATATGCCGCCAAATTCGCGCAAGTGACGCCCGTGCTGCAACAAGTGCTGGACGTGTCGCTGCCCGACGCGAGCTTTTACCTCTGGGCTGACGTTCATCGCCGTACCGGCCTGTCGGACACCGAATTTGCGCAACGCCTTTATGCCGAAAAGCATGTGACCGTCCTGCCCGGCAGCTACCTCGCCCGCGATGCCCACGGCATCAATCCGGGCGCCAACCGCATCCGGATCGCGCTCGTCGCCGAAGTGAGCGAATGTCTGGAAGCGGCCAATCGCATCGTCGATTTCGTCAAGGCTCTCGCAAAATAACGCTCACCAAATAAAAAACGCGGCAGAATTACCTGCCGCGTTTTTCTTCTCCAGACTTCAAAAATCAGCGCTTCGCTATCAGAGTAATTCCTTGCGCAAGTCGGCCGCGCTCTTAATCGACAAGAGGCCCGGTGCCACATCAAACGCCGTTTTCGCACCGATGTCGCCGGCACGATGCAGGCGAATCGTGGCACGCGCGTAAGCAATCAAGGCGCTGGAGGTAAATTCCGGATTGCTGCCCAACGCCAGGCGGAATTCAATGGTCTGCGCCGTATTCTTGCCCGTCACCCCGCTGCGGATCACAAAGCCGCCATGCGGCATTGCACTGTGCTTGGCCACAAGCTCGGTTTCGCTGATGAAATTCACTTTGGTGTCATAGTCGACGAAGTAATCCGGCATGGTGACAATGGCTTCGGTCACCGCCTTGGGATCGGCACCCTCTGCCAGCACCACGTAACAATCGCGCAAATGCTTTTCGCGCGTCGTCAGTGTAGGACGCGTACCGCTGCGCGCCAGTTCCATCGCTTTTTCGATTGGAACGGTATATTGCACGGCATTCTTCACGCCCGGCACGCGACGCAGTGCGTCGGAGTGCCCCTGGCTCACGCCATATCCCCAGAACGAATAGGTATCGCCTTCGGGCAGCACCGCTTCACCATACAGACGGTTAATCGAGAACAGCCCCGGATCCCAGCCAATGGCAATCATCGCCGTCGTGCCGCCAGATTTCGCCGCTTTGTCGACCGCGTCAAAGTATTTAGGGATTTGAGCGTGCGTGTCAAAACTGTCCACGGTGTTGAACAGGGCGGCCAAAGCGGGGCCTTGTTCCGGCAAGTCACTTTTCGAACCGCCGCACAGGATCATCACATCAATGTCTTTGTGAAAGTTGGCCACATCCGCCAACGCATGCACCGGCACGCCAGCCGTCATGGGCTTGATGTCTTTCGGATTGCGGCGGGTAAAAATACCGACGAGTGCCATATCCGGGTTTTGGGCAATCGATGCTTCGACACCGCGCCCGAGGTTGCCGTAACCGGCAATGCCAATCCTGATTTTGTTGTTCATGAGAAACAGCTTTCTTGTTTAAAAGTTAATGTATCGACACGCAACTACAGCAAATAAATATGACCGCACCTCCCCCTCCCCGGCTTTTCTCATCAAAACAGCCTATAAAAGTAGATTTGTGGAAATGTAGAAAGGTGGAATTATGGAATTCTAGCAGGCTATTTCTTTCTGCTATATGCTTTCGGCCTGACAATGTGGCGCCCTATCCATAACGCGCTCCAGCAACGATATAATCCCCGCACCCCCTGCACGCGTACAAGATTCTCCGGGGGTTTGCCCAACCTGAACATAACGTTTTTACAATGACTCAACAGATCCAAAAACTCATCGACAACGCCTGGGAAGATCGCGCCAACATCACTTCCGCCAACGCAACAAAAGAACTGCGCGATGCCGTTTTGCTCGTCATCGACATGCTGGACCGCGGCATGTTGCGTGTCGCCGAAAAAAAACATGGCGAATGGGTTGTCAATCAATGGACCAAAAAGGCGGTGCTGCTCTCTTTCCGACTGGAAGACAATTTCATAATGCCCGCCGGCGCCAGTGGATCGAACGCCATGCAGTTTTACGACAAGGTGCCAAACAAGTTCGCGAAATACTCCGCGCAGGACTTCGAACGCGGCGGATTCCGTGTGGTGCCACCCGCCGTCGCACGACGCGGCAGCTTCATTGGGAAAAACGTCGTCCTGATGCCCTCGTTTGTGAACATCGGCGCTTATGTCGGAGAAGGAACGATGATCGATACCTGGGCCACAGTCGGTTCCTGCGCCCAGATCGGCCAGCATGTGCATCTATCCGGCGGCGTCGGCATCGGCGGTGTCCTCGAACCCATGCAGGCGAATCCCACCATCATCGAAGACAACTGCTTCATCGGTGCACGCTCGGAAGTCGTTGAAGGCGTCATCGTTGAAGAAAACTGCGTATTGGCGATGGGCACCTTCATCAGCCAGTCCACCCGTATTTACAACCGCGCAACAGGCGCGGTCACCTACGGTCGCGTACCGGCCGGTTCGGTCGTGGTACCCGGTAGCCTGCCTTCGGAAGATGGCAAATACAGCCTCAACTGTGCCATCATCGTCAAGCAAGTGGACGCAAAGACACGCGCCAAAACCAGTATTAACGATTTGTTGCGCGGCGATTGACCCAAGCGTTGTATGATTACACTTCAGGATGCGCTCCTGAAGCGTAATCATTTATGGGTTCAGTAATCGGGGGAGTGGCATGGCGATCGAACGTCTTTTCAAGTTGATGCAAGACAAAAAAGCGTCGGATATGTTTTTTGCCGTTAACTCACCGATCCATTTGAAAATCGATGGCGAGCTCGTTGCGATAAATGATCAAAAGATGGATGTCTCTGGCATCCGGACATTGCTGTCGGAAGTCGTTGAGCGCGACGACATGACCAAGCTCGAACTTGAAAACGAGCTGAACATCGGCATTCCGGCAGCGGGCGTAGGCCGCTTCCGCCTTTCGGCTTTTTGTCAGCGCGGCACGATTTCCGCCGTCTTCCGCTTCATCCCGCATGACATCCCCAATCTGGGAACGCTGAAGTTGCCCGACGTCCTCACCGAACTCATCACTTTGAAACACGGCCTCATCCTGGTCGCAGGGGCCACTGGCTCTGGCAAATCAACCACGATTGCCGCGATGCTCGACAAACGCAATGAAATGCAAACGGGCCATATCCTGACGCTCGAAGATCCGATCGAATATCTTTTCCGCAGCAAAAAGTCGATCGTCAATCAACGGGAAATCGGTGCTGATACCGAATCGCTTGATGTAGCTTTGAAAAATGCACTGCGTCAGGCTCCGGATTGCATCCTGATCGGCGAAATTCGCGACAAAGAAACCATGTCGGCTGCCATTTCGTATGCGCAGTCCGGCCATTTGGTGGTGGCCACGCTCCATGCGAACAACGCTTACAACGCACTCAACCGGATCATCAGTTTCTACCCGTTGGAAACCCGCCAAGCCCTGCTGCAAGATCTGGCGACCACCATCCGCGCCGTCATTTGCCAACGCTTGCTGCGATCAACAAAAGGAGGCCGCATTCCGGCCGTGGAAGTCATGCGCAACACGCAATACGTTGCCGAGCTAATCGAAAAAGGCGAAATTGATGGCATTCGAGATGCCATCGAAAAAAGCCTCTCGCCCGGCTCGCAAACCTTTGAGCAAGCCCTCATCAAAATGATCCGCGAAGACTTGATCACGCAAGATGAAGCAACCTCGCACGCCGATTCCGTCACCAACCTGCTCTGGCAACTGAATAATTCCGCCAACCCGGTTGACCGCAGTCGCCAGGCAATGACACCCCCTGCCGTCAAGCAAGCTAATGACGGCCCCAGCTTTGCCGAATTTCAGATGAAAGTCTGATGTCGCCTTCACTGATATTGCGTTTTTCATGAGCCCAACCCTCACTCTGACTGAGCAACTGATCGCCCGCCCCTCTGTCACGCCTGATGATCACGGTTGTCAGAAACTGTTGATCGAACGTCTGTCCAGGCTGGGCTTTTCCTGCGAAACCATCAGCGCCAACGGTGTCACCAACCTGTGGGCACGCCACGGCACGTCGCAACCCGTCATCGTTTTCGCTGGCCACACTGACGTGGTGCCCAGCGGACCTGCCGACCAATGGCAATCACCACCTTTCGTCCCCACGCAACGCAACGGCAAGCTCTACGGCCGTGGTGCGGCCGACATGAAAACCTCGGTGGCTGCAATGGTAGTAGCCGCAGAAGAATTTGTGACCGCACAACCCGAACACAAAGGCTCCATCGCCTTCCTGATCACCAGCGATGAAGAAGGCGACGCCACCGATGGCACCGTGATCGTCTGCGATAAACTGAAATCACGTGGCGAAAGCATTGACTATTGCATCGTCGGCGAACCTACCTCGACGGCGCAACTTGGCGACATGGTCAAAAATGGACGACGCGGATCGATGTCGGGCAAACTGCGCGTCAAAGGTATCCAGGGTCACATCGCCTACCCGCATCTGGCGCGCAATCCGGTGCATCAAGTTGCGCCGGCGCTGGTGGCACTCGCCGCCGAGCAATGGGATAGCGGCAACGAATACTACGACCCGACATCCTGGCAAATCTCCAACATTCACGGCGGCACGGGTGCCACCAATGTCATTCCGGGCGACGTCGTGATCGATTTCAATTTCCGCTTTTCCACCGCCAGCACGCCAGCAGATTTGCAGCGTCGCGTCCGCGCGATTCTCGACAAGCACCGCCTCGATTACACGCTGGACTGGGTCATCGGCGGCTTGCCCTTCCTGACGCCGCGCGGCGATCTGAGCACAGCTTTGTCTGCCGCGATCAAAGCGGAAACCGGGCTGGACACCGAACTGTCCACATCCGGCGGCACCTCCGACGGGCGCTTCATCGCGCAAATTTGCCCGCAAGTCATTGAGTTTGGCCCGCTGACTGGCAGCATCCACAAAATCGACGAGCATGTCGAGATTGCGCACATCGAACCGCTCAAAAACATTTACCGCCGCACGCTAGAAAACCTGCTGCGCTAAAACAAGCGCGACCCGCTTTGCTGCCCCACGATTTGCCGTGGCGGTCCGGCTATCCAACAATAAGGCGAATAAAAATGGTATCGTTCCGCCTTTGAAGCCTCTTTTTACCTTCCGGCTTTCACGCATTTGAACAGGAGCATGCCATCATGACCCAGCCCGCCAATGTTTTTTTGACCGTGCGCGATCTACTGCGTTACGCCGTCTCTCGTTTCCGCGCAGGAGAACTGGAATTCGGTCATGGCAGCGACAACGCCTATGACGAGGCGGCCTTCCTGATTTTGCACACGCTGCATCTGCCGCTCGACACCCTCGACCCGTTTCTGGATGCCCGACTGCTGCCGGAAGAAATCAGCCGCGTGCTCGACATCATCGAACGTCGCGTCACGGATCGCGTGCCCGCTGCCTACCTCACGCAAGAGGCCATCCTCGCGGGTTACCATTTCTACGTTGACGAGCGCGTGCTGATTCCGCGCTCGTTTATTTCCGAACTAATCGGCGACAAATTTTCACCCTGGATCGATGATCCGGACAGCGTCGAAAACATTCTTGAACTCTGCACCGGCTCGGGCTGCCTGGCCATCATGCTCGCCGACGCTTTTCCCGGTGCACTGGTGGATGCCAGCGATCTGTCGCCGGACGCGCTGGACGTAGCAGAAATCAACGTCAACAATTACGATCTGGAGGAACGCATTGCGCTCATCGAATCCGATTTGTTTAACAACCTCGAACCGCAGCGCTACGATGTGATCGTGGCCAATCCACCTTACGTTCCCACCGCTTCCATGGCCACCCTGCCGGATGAATACGACCACGAACCGCAGTCCGCGCTGGCGGGGGGCGAAGACGGCATGGATCTGGTGCGCCGCATCGTGAATGAGGCTGGCCGATGGCTGACGCCGAACGGCATTTTGGTCGTAGAAATCGGCAATGAGTACAACAATGCGATGACTGCTTTCCCGCATCTTGAACTCACCTGGCTGACGACCAGTGGCGGCGATGATCGCGTTTTCCTGATCGAGGCAAAACAGCTTCAGACTGGACAAGACGCGGAACGCCGAAGCGATGACAAGTTTGGAGCATAACGGCATCAATGATTCGTCTTCAGCAACTCAGTCTCTCCAGAGGCGTCAAACCCCTCTTTGATGCCGCCGATCTCACGCTCAACCCCGGCGAAAAAATCGGCTTGATCGGCCCGAACGGCGCAGGCAAGACCAGCCTCTTCGCGCTGCTGCGCGGCGATTTGCACGCCGATCATGGCGAGATCGATTTCCCGGCACGCTGGCGCATCGCCTACGTCGCACAGGAAACCCCGGCGCTCGAACGCAGCGCGCTCGATTACGCCATCGATGGCGACACCACTCTACGTGCGCTGGAAGCCGAACTCGCTTCCGTGGAAACCGCAGCAGAAGCGCAACCCGATCAAACCAACCACGGCCTTCGCATCGCGGAACTGCATGCGGCCCTTGCCGATGCCGACGCCTATACGGCAAAATCGCGCGCCGAACAGTTGCTACTCGGCCTCGGTTTTTCGCTAGATGAAATGCAGCACCCCGTCTCAACATTTTCCGGTGGCTGGCGCATGCGGCTAAATCTTGCGCAAGCGCTAATGTGCCCGTCCGATCTTCTGCTGCTCGACGAGCCGACCAACCATCTCGATCTGGATGCGATTATCTGGCTGGAAGACTGGCTCAAACGTTATCCGGGCACGCTGATCGTCATTTCGCATGATCGCGATTTTCTCGACGGTGTGGTGAATGTCATCGTGCATATTGATGATCGCAAATTGCGCCGCTATGCGGGCAACTATTCGGCATTCGAACGTCAGCGTGCCGAGCGGCTCGTACTAATGCAGGCGATGATCGAAAAACAGGAACGCCACCGCGCGCATCTGGAGTCCTTCGTCCGTCGCTTCAAGGCCAAAGCCAGCAAAGCCCGGCAAGCGCAAAGTCGCATGAAGATGCTGGAAAAAATGGAAGCGCTTGCACCCCTGCGTGCCGCCGCCGAATTTTCCTTCGAGTTTCGTGAACCGGAGAACGCCCCCAATCCGATGTTGCTGATGGATGGCGTGGAAGCTGGGTATCGCCTCACAAACGAAGCTGGTGATTCTGTCGGAACCAAGCCCATCGTGCGTAACGTCAGCTTTTCGCTCCAGCCCGGACAACGCATCGGTCTGCTCGGCGTGAATGGCGCCGGCAAATCCACGCTAATCCGGACGCTGGTCGGCGAACTGCCGCCGCTCGCCGGTACCATCATTCGCGGCAAAGGATTGAACATCGGCTACTTTGCCCAGCATCAGCTGGAAATGCTGCGCCCCGACGAATCCGCGCTTTGGCATCTGGCGAAAATTTCGCCGGAGACGCGCGAGCAAGAATTACGCAATTTTCTCGGCAGCTTCAATTTTCCGGGCGCAATGGCGACAGCTCCCATTGCTCCATTTTCCGGGGGCGAAAAAGCACGTCTCGCCCTGGCGATGATCGTCTGGCAGCGCCCGAATCTGCTTTTGCTCGACGAACCGACCAACCATCTCGATCTGGAAACGCGCGAAGCACTGACCGATGCATTGGCGCAGTTCGACGGCACACTGATCGTGGTCTCGCACGACCGTCACTTGCTGCGCGCCACAACTGATCAATTTTTCCTTGTTGCCGAGGGCAAGCTGGGGGAATTTGACGGCGATCTCGATGATTACCGCGACTGGCTGTTCCGCACCAAACTTGGCAAACCGACGGATACACCAACCGCGCCTTCTGCAACGCCGTCTGCGCCATCTGTTTCCACCGATCGTCGCGAGCAACGTCGCGTTGAAGCCGAAGAGCGGCAACGAGTCTCTGCGCGGAGAAAACCCATCGAGGCGCGCATCAAACGCCTAGAAGAACAAATGGCAAAGCTTCAAACGAAAAAAGCCGACATTGATGCGCAACTCGCCGGAAGCGAGATTTACGAGGCGCACAACAAGGAAGGGCTGAAAACGCTACTCACCGAGCAAGCCTACTTTGCGAAAGAACTCGGACAGCTGGAAGAAGAATGGCTGGAAAAACAGGCCACACTGGACGCTATCGACACATAATATCTCTTGAGGATTTGTCCGTCGGATAGGATCACATCAATCACGCAAGCGATTCATCTCGCTTCATCAAAGGAGTGAACATGCACGAGAAATGGGCACTTATCACAGGTGCCTCCAGCGGTCTGGGCGTGGACTTTGCGCATGAACTAGCTGCAGAAGGATACCACCTTGTTCTGGTCGCTCGTCGGCTGGATCGCCTGCGCGACGTGGCCACCGAACTGGAAGCGCGTCACGCGATCCGCGCCACGATCATCGGCATGGATTTGTCTCTCCCGGACAGCAGCGTAGAACTCAAGCGCCAACTGGACAGCGAAGGCATCACCATCGACGTGCTGATCAACAATGCCGGGTTCGGTGTCTTTGGCGAGTTTGTCGAAGCATCCCTCGCAAAAACCAGCAATATGGTTCAGCTAAACATCACCAGCCTGACGGAACTCACGCATTTGTTCGCGGCCGACATGATCATGCGCCGACGCGGGAAAATCATGCTGGTAGCCTCCGTCGTAGCCTATCAGCCTTCACCCAACTATGCCGTCTATGGCGCCACCAAGGCTTATGTCTTAAGTTTGGGAGAAGCCTTGCACGAAGAACTCAAACCGCACGGCATCACGGTGACCGTGCTGTCACCCGGCGCCACGGCCACAGAATTTTTCGACGTCTCAGGCCAGCCATCCTCGCCAATGAAACGTGCCTTCATGATGTCCAGCCGTCCCGTCGTGAAAATGGGTCTTGCAGCCATGCAAAAAGGCCATGCATCGGTTGTACCCGGTTGGAAAAACAAACTGATGACGTTCAGTACCAGATTCGTTCCGCGCATTTTTCAGCGCAAGATCGCCCATCGAGTGTTACGAAAAAATTGAGCAGTGCGGCCCACGTAAGGCGCAGACTACCCTGTCTCCACACGATTGCGTCCGTTCTGTTTGGCACGATATAGCGCTTGATCGGCACGATCAAGCGCGGCGCCAACTGAATTATCCCTCTCATCCATCATGGCAACACCCAAGCTAGCGGTATAGCGAATCTCACCCGCATCCGTCATGACGCGATCACCTTCCAGATTTTCGCGCACGCGCTCAGCAAATTGCAGGGCTTGTTCAATAGACGTTTCTGGTAATAACACAACGAACTCTTCGCCGCCATAACGGCCAGAAAAGTCGCTCCGCCGTAAGGTTCGGGAAACCTTATCGGCCAAACTCGAAAGCACCAAGTCGCCGATGTTATGACCGTAGGTGTCGTTGACGTGCTTGAAATGATCCAGATCGAGCATGATGATCGCTGCCGCTCCCGCCTTACCCCGTTTAATTCGCGACAATTCGGCTTCTGCCAGATTGAAAAAATAGCGGCGATTCGGCAACCCAGTCAGCACATCCGTCGTCGCCTGCTTGCGCAAGTCTTCTTCCATCCGCTTGCGACCGGAAATGTCTTGCTTCACGGCAATGAAGTGATGAATCACGCCTTTCTCGTTTTTAACCGGCGTAATCACCATATCTTCGTGCCCTATCGTGCCATCTTTTTTTCGGTTGACGATCTCGCCCTGCCACGATTGACCACTCACCAGCCTGTCCCACATTTCTTTGTAGAATGCTTCATCGTGCACGCCGGATTTCAACACTCTCGGGTTCTGGCCAATGAGTTCTTCATGCGAATACCCCGTCAGCGAACAAAAGGCCGGATTCACCCATTCAATGCGCCCTTGCGTATCCGTAATCGCAATCGCATTGGCACTCGCTTCCAGTGCAGCAACCAGAAGCGTCATGCGTAATTCTTCCTGTTTGCGCTCGTCAATGTCGGTTGCGTAGCCGTGCCACAAAATACTGCCGTCATCCTGATGCTGCGGCGTTGCAATGACCAGACGCCAATGCACGCTGCCGTCATCTAACACAATGCGGTACTCGCTACGGAACTCCTGCATGGATGCAGCAGATTGCAGAATCCGTGCACGATATGCCTCAGCATCCTCCGGGTGCACCCTGCTGTATAAATTTTTTGCATCTACCTGCATCGCCTCGGGCGTGACGCCATAAAGCCGACGCACAGCGTCACTCACGTAAAGATAATGCGCGCTACCATCTGGACGCAGGCGATATTGGAAAAGCACTCCCGGCAACTGCTCTGAAAACAACCGCAAACGCCTGTCTCCTTCTTCTGCAATTTGACGCAGCCTCCCCAAACGCCGGTTATAGCGCAATAACATGACAAATAGCAGAAACACTAATGCCGAGAGTATCCCAAAAAAGACTATTTGAACGGAATACTTTTTCAAAACGTCTCGTGCCGTAAAAGCGGGGGGCGTATCGTAAGGAGGCTGGCGAAGCGCTACAAGCACGTCTATCACCGAACGATAATCCATCGGTGTATTGAAACCCTCGAAGCCAATTTTCTTGGCTAATGCGCCACGGTGAGGAATACTGAGCAAGGCCACCGCAATCTCGTTGGCTTGGTGAATCTCGACGTTCGGCATCGCCGCAACTGGCCACTCCGGATACAAACGGGTGGACGTTGCAAAAGGTACCATTGGGAAATCCTGCTGATTAATGACACGCAACTGACCAGCGTTGAGCTTGCCTTCCTTGAGCATGTTTTCGATCACGCCACTACGAATAAATGCTGCATCAGCGGTCCCATTCAACACCGCAGCAACCGATGTGTCGTGCGGCATACCGGTCTCCAGCACTTTTTCCGGTTTGGGTAATGGGATGTCGGCCCGCAACATCTCATACGCCATCATCAAATAACCGCCGAAAGATTTCACAGAAGGCGTTGCGATCTGCTTGCCATCCAAATCGGCAAGTTGCCTCAAATCGTTACGTTCATGCTTGACGACAGCCACGCCACCGAAATACAGGATAGGCATGCCTCTTTCGAAGTCGATCTTCGTCGCCATCGGGGGGATAAGCCATATCGCGCATTGAGATACACATAAAAAGCTGGCTGTATCAGCACGATATCGACCTTTTGCTGAGCAACCGCCTCTTCCATTTCCGGATACGTCAATACATGCAATGTGAAGTGCGTGTGTCGCACCTTCCGGTTCAGGTATTCAATCAAGGGGGCCCATTGTGCCTCGACAATGGGCTTCGGACGATGAGCGAGTATTCCAAATCTGATTTCGGGTTCGGGACTATCCTTACGCACCGCCTGTGCCGCCCCCTGCACAGGGAACAGCACCGCGAACAACACAAACGCCACCAAGAATCGTTTCACCATGTTTTCGCCACATCGCAAATTCACGCAAAAGGCAACTCACTTCCCGATGGTGTGCAGCATACCCGAATGGTGAGGAAACCTGTGTAACAGCGCAACAGAGCATTGCGATTCCGCAAAATGCAGGATGCCCCTCTGTAAAACGGCACTCACCCTGTCAGGGTAGCGCCTCGACCCCCTTGTTCGCCAGCGCATCGGCACGCTCGTTGCCGTCATGCCCGGCATGCCCCTTCACCCACCGCCAATCGATGCTGTGCCGCGCCTGCGCCGCATCCAGCGCCTGCCAGAGATCGACATTCTTGACCGGCGATTTCGATGCGGTTTTCCAGCCGCGCGCCTTCCAGCCCACCAGCCATTCCGTAATGCCCTTTTGAACGTACTGACTGTCCGTGTGTAGCGTCACCTTGCAGGGCCGTTTCAAGGCATTAAGCGCTTCAATGACGGCCATCAATTCCATGCGATTGTTGGTGGTATGCGCTTCGCCACCGAACAATTCTTTTTCATGCTGCCCTAAAACCAGGAGCGCACCCCATCCGCCGGGACCCGGATTCCCTTTGCACGCGCCATCCGTATATATCTCAACCGTGTCCATTTTTTTGATGAATACTTTTTCCCGCGACCGGAATATTCACAACCTGCCGCGTTGTTTTCGTCCGCACCGGACCAATCAGGGTCATGCCGCGCACGCGTTTGATCGCTTGCACGATATACACCCCACCCGAGAAAGGGCCACCACCGATCACCCATTTTCTCCACATAGGCATAACGGCTGAAGGCATTCGCTGACGCACACGGCGGCAAGTAACAACCGAAGTGCCCACGATTGGTTTCCATGCTCAACAATTTGAGCCAATCCTTCATCCTCCGCACACTGATAAATTCCCCGTTCACCGGCATGAAATGCGCGCCAGTGACGCGTCCCAGCGTTTGACACATTCCCCACAAACTCGCCGGATTGAACCCACAAATGACGATCTGCCCTTCCGGGATCAACACACGCTCGACTTCGCGCAAGATTTGATGTGGCTCGGCCGCAAATTCCAGCACATGCGGCAGCACCACCAAATCGATACTGTGCGATGCAAAAGGCAAATCGCAGTAATCGTGCACCAGCGTTAACGGTCGCGGCAACGTCTTGTCGCTCTCATGGTTCGTTAGTCGCATGTCGGAAATCCAGCGGTGTTGCATCCGGTTGGCCCGCAAGGCATCAATTTGCGGCAAGCCGATCTGTATCGCATTGAGACCAAAAATATCCGCCGTCAGCACATCCAGTCGCACCTGCTCCCACTCGCGAACGTACGATCCCGCCGGTGTCGCGAACCAGTCACCCAGCGTTATAATCGGCTTTTTTTCTGACGGCTTTTCCATGACCATGCACTCTGCGAAACCGCTCTCCGTTCTGACCGTCCCGACCTTCCGGGATAACTACGTCTGGGTTATCCATAACGGCGCCCACGCCCTTGTCGTTGATCCCGGCGAGTCGGCTCCTGTGCAAGCCGCGCTGGACAAGCATGGGCTCACCCTCGCCGCCATTGTACTGACTCACCACCACAATGACCACACTGGCGGCGTCGCATCCCTGCTGCAAAAACAGGCCGTACCGGTTTTCGGTCCCCGCCATGAAAAGTCTCCGCTCCCAGGCGTAACCCATCCCGTTGGCGAGGGGGACACGGTCGCCGTTCCCGCCTTGCCGATCCGTCTGAAAGTGCTGGATACGCCGGGACACACCCTCGGACACGTTGCCTACTATGCCGAAGCCCAGCGCTGGTTGTTCTGCGGCGATACGCTGTTTACCGGTGGATGCGGTCGTCTGATCGAAGGCACGCCGAAGCAAATGACCGAATCCTTGGCAAAACTCGCGACCTTGCCGGACAACACTTTGGTTTACTGCGCGCATGAATACACGGTTTCAAATCTGTTGTTCGCGCTGGCTGTCGAACCGAACAATCCCGCATTACAAGCCCGCCTCGCCGATGCGAAAGCCAAGCGCGAACAAGGTCTGTCCACCGTGCCAGCCACCATGGCACTGGAAAAAGCCACGAACCCCTTTTTGCGTTATGCCGACCCCGTCATCATGAATGCAATGATGACGCAAGGACGCTTGCAACAACGTGACGCCATTGCCTCTTTTGCCGCCATTCGGGAATGGAAAAATGTTTTGGAAGTGCACCCGAACAACCACATTCACGGAATGACATCGCATGACTTATTTAGTCTGGAATCCCGATCTCAGTACAGGACATGCGCTCATTGATGACGATCACCAAAAGCTGATCGGACTGGTCAATGCGCTCCATGCCGCCATTGAACAGAAAGAAGAAAAAGCCATCATCGGTAAAGTCATCGACAATCTGCTCCTTTATTCCCAAATTCACTTCGATCGGGAAGAGCAGGAAATGCTGCGTATCCATTATTCGGATTATGCAGAACACAAGCGCCAGCACGGGGAATTCATCAAGGAAGTGAATGGACTCAAAAATGGCTTTGACAAGGGCATGCCGGTCAACTCAAGCTACGTTGAAAAAATGCTGAGCGACTGGTTTCGCAAGCATATCGCCCGAACCGACAAAAAACTGGCAGACGTCTTGATCGAAATGAAATAAGCTCAACAATATCGGTCGGCTGAAAGCCCCCTTTAGCCACCCAATAATCAAATCCCCGCTTACCTCTATAAAACTGCCTGTTTTTTACGCCCCCCTCACCCAAAGATCTCTTATCAGGACGCATCTTCCTGCAACTTTTTCATCTTGCGCAAAGGCACGCTTTCAGAAAAAGCAAGGCCTCTGCGCAGCAAGCATCAACTCGCGTCCCTGCATCATCGTTCTATTGACAGTTTTGCTTACTGTTGGCTATTCTTTTCTAGAGGTAAGAAAATGAAGCCCCTTTAGCCCATAGCCGTTCCAGTACTGTAAACATGTTTTTTTATTCAGTCAGGCCAAGGGGTTATATAGGTGAGCATCGAATATGAGCCATGATCCATACGCAGCCGTGCTCGAATCCTTGCTCCCGTTAGCTGAGCAGGGCGATGCTGAGTCGCAATACAACCTCGGCGCCATGTATTTCCACGGGCGGGGCACACCAGAGAATTTCCAGCAAGCAATCGTGTGGTTCCGCAAAGCTGCGGAACAAAACCACGTCGATGCGCAACGCCGTCTTGGCTACATGTACGAAGAGGGAAAAGGCACGCAGAAAGACGATGCGCAAGCTGCCGCCTGGTTCCAAAAAGCGGCCATGCAAGGCGATGCGCGCTCGCAAAACAATCTGGCTGTTCGGTATGCGAGAGGATTTGGCGTTCCCAAAAATTTTAAAAAAGCGGCCGCCTGGTTCCGCGAAGCCGCCATTCAAGGACACGCACAAGCGCAAATCCATTTGGGATATCTTTACTCGAAGGGGCTTGGCGTTCCAGTTGACGAAGGCCAGGCTGTCGCGTGGTATCGCAAAGCCGCTGAGCAAGGCGACGCACGCGCGCAAAACAACCTCGCCGTTCGATACGCAACAGGGCAAGGTGTCGAACAAGATATTACAACCGCTGTGTCGTGGTACCAAAAAGCGGCCTCGCAAGGTAACGCTCGCGCGCAAAACAATCTGGGTGTGCGTTATGCCAAGGGCGACGGTGTACAGCAAAACGATAAAATTGCTGTGTCGTGGTTCCGCAAAGCAGCCATGCAAGACAATATCAATGCGCAAGTTCATCTCGGCTACATGTACGCCAAGGGACAAGGCGTTCCACAAAGTTTTCCGCAAGCGACTGCCTGGTTTCGCAAAGCCGCTGACTTGGGTAGCGCCGACGCCCAATACAGTCTGGCCAGCCTTTACTTCCATGGCCAGGGCGTCCAGCAAGATTTCAAGCAAGCGTTTGAATGGTGCCGCAAAGCGGCAGACCAAGGACATGCCGACGCCCAATACAATCTTGGCGTCATGTGCTTCAGTGGGCGCGGCATTTCGAAAGACGATAAACTGGCTTTGGTCTGGTTCCGCAAAGCCGTCGAACAGGGACACGGTGGCGCACACAAGGCGTTAAACTGGTACAGAGAGCGTGCCGTCGGTCAGGCGAACCCGGCTGCCGAAGCGAATGCTGATTCACGCTTTGCCAACTTTGGCTGATCAGTTTAACGATCGACAGCCGTTCCACAAAAAAGCGATGAACCATCGGAATGACATTACGTGAAAACCGTATTTTTTTCTCATGAAGACGATGCCCATCGCGCATTGCATCAATTTGAAAAACATCCCGTTCACAAAACGCTCTCTCTCGCACTCGCCCATCTGACGCTTCAGGCGGCCCAGAAATCCCTGGCGATGCTTCTGGCATGTGAATCGATGCAATCGTACTGGCGTCACACCAACCCGAATGTCGTCCTGTTTGAAACAACCACTTATTTCTGGTCCCTGCTTTCCTTCGACACCAGCCAAACCGTGCAGTATGCCTTTGACGACGATAAAAATGCCGTCAAATCCGCCTTGCTGGACGCCCTGAATCAGGCCAACGCCATGATCCGCGATGCGTGGTTCGGCTTCTCACCCGAGGCTTACGCGTTCTCCCGACTGCTGCTTTACCCGAATGACATATCAGTTTCCGCAGAACGTTTTTTCGGCGTCTTGGCCCTATCAGAAGGCCGTGATTTTCCGCTCTTTCCTAACGAACTGCCGCATGCAACCGGGGAAACGCCCGGTGTGCCCCCCGGACTCAGCCACCGCGATCTCGCGGTTTACCAGGACCTCACCGATCAGCTTCAGCAGGCCGCAGCGCCCCTTGTCGCCTGCTACCTCAACGATCGCCTGGATTAGCCGTTTCTTTCCACTGACGCCCCCCCATATCAGCATGAGCGGGGTTACAATCTCGCATCGCAAAATGCTTTACCCCATCCCCCATCGTTACCCACACCTGGCCGCACACCATGCAACGGTACATAACAGGCTATCCGCTGCTGCGAGTCACACTGAAGGAAATATTCCATGTCTGCCCCCTCCCCTGAGATAGCAAAATCTGGGGATAATGCCACTGTCTCGCGCAGCCGCATTGTCATTGCCAGCATGATCGGCACGACGATCGAGTTCTACGATTTTTACATCTACGCCACCGCCGCCGTTTCGGTTTTTCCGCTGCTTTTTTTCCCCAGCAGTGATGCCGGTGCCGCCTTGCTCGCGTCAATGGCGACCTTTGGCGTCGCGTTCATCGCACGCCCGGTCGGTTCCATTCTTTTCGGTCACTATGGTGATCGCATTGGTCGCAAAGCCACGCTTGTCGGATCGCTGCTTACGATGGGCATCGCCACCTTCCTGATCGGTTTGCTTCCCACCGTGATGCAAATCGGTTTGCTGGCGCCCGTGCTCCTCACCATCCTGCGTTTCTGCCAGGGACTGGGCTTGGGGGGCGAATGGTCGGGCGCAGCGCTGCTCGTCACGGAAACCGCCGAAGAAGGCAAACGTGCCTGGGCCGCGATGTGGCCGCAATTAGGCGCGCCCTTCGGCTTCATGCTGGCCAACGGTTTTTTTCTGCTGCTCACCGTCCTGTTCAACTATCACTCGACAGAAGCGCAGCTGGAAGGCAACTTTCTGAGCTGGGGGTGGCGCATCCCCTTTCTCGTCTCCATTCTGATGGTGGGCGTGGGATTGTACGTACGCTTCAAGCTGGAGGAAACGCCCGTATTTTCTCGTGCGATGGCGCGCGGCGAAAAACTCAAAACACCCGTCACGGTCGTCTTCAAGCACAACATGAAAGAACTGGTGCTCGGCACCTTCATCATGCTGGCCACTTATGTGCTGTTCTATTTGATGACAACCTGGATTCTTTCCTACGCCATCGGAAAAATCTCACTCGGTTTTCTCGGCATCGGCTACCGCAAATTCCTGGTATTGCAACTCATTTCCGTATTATTTTTCGCCGGAACCATTCCGCTCTCCGGTCGACTGGCGGACCGATATGGTCGCCGCCGTTTTTTGCTTGTCGTTACAACGGCGATCATCATCTTTGGCTTGAGCTTCCACTTTTTTCTGAACCCGGCCAATATGGGAACCGGCGAGGAAGCAAACACAGGACGCATGCTCCTCTTCCTGTGCGCGGGCATGGCGCTGATGGGATTGACCTTCGGCCCGATGTCCGCCATTCTGCCGGAACTGTATCCGACTAATGTGCGCTACACTGGTTCGGGGATTGCATACAACGTGTCATCGATCCTCGGCGCAGCGCTCACGCCCTTCGCCGCCGTCTGGCTCTCGAAGAATCATGGCGTCGGTTCGGTGGGAATGTATCTGTCAGCGATGTCGGTCCTGACGCTCATCGCGCTGTGGCGTTGTCACGAAACGGGCATGGCCAGCATGGATGCGCCGGAATCGCAGCGCGCCACCGCCGCCATTGAAACGACCTCACCGTAACGTCGCCCGAAAAGGACAACGATCACGGCGCAACGATAATATGATCGGGAGGCAAATCCGATTGATATCGCTCGAACATGGCCACGTAAGCGGATTCCAGATGACGTGTATAAGCGGAGGTATCGAACAAGGGTGCCGTCAGCCGATGGCTTGCCAGCTTTTGCCGGATGACAGTCATCTTGGCGGGATGCGAAGCCAGATCAACTGCCATCCGCTCGAAATCGGCCTGCGAATGCGTAATCAGTTCCGGCAACTGCACCGCATTGAGCAAACTCGCCGCCACACGCGCCGTGAACGATTCGCCGCATAAGGTCAGCACCGGCAGCCCAGCCCACAAGGCATCGCTTGCCGTTGTGTGCGCGTTATAAGGCAAGGTATCCAGGAACAAATCAGCCGCACAATGTCGCGCCAAATGTTGGGTGTGTGCGGCAAATTTTGCAAAAATCAGTCGCTCACCCGATACGCCGCGTTTCTCGGCTTCCTGCCGAAGATTCTGGACCGCCACGGCATTATCTTCCAGCAGCCACAGCACGCTGCCGTCCACCTGTTTCATGATCCGCATCCAGCCATCAAAAGTCTGTGGCGTGATTTTGTAATTATTGTTGAAGCAGCAAAAAACGAATGCCTGCTCCGGCAACCCCAGTTCCGCCCGCGTAAACGCTTTGTCGGCAATCATGCGCTGACGATCATTGGGTTGGTAGGTGTGCGGCAGATATACGATTTTTTCGCTGAAGTATTGACGATGCTCCGGCGGGATCAAGGTGGAATCCGCTATCAAGTAATTCATGTATTCCGTGCCCATGGTTCCCGGATACGCCAGATAATTCACCTGCACCGGCGCGGCACGATGCGCAAAAATGCCCGGTCGATGCTCGGTTTGATGGCCCTGCAAATCAACGGCAATATCGATTTCCATCTCTCGCGCCAGTTGCGCAATTTCCTTGTCCGTCTTGTCGCGTACATCGATAAAGTGATCAAACGCTTGCAACAAGCGGGTTCGCATGGGTCCAGCGGATTCCGGGCCAAACGAAAAAGCAAAAATTTCAAACCGATTTCTGTCGTGCCGCTCGAAAATGCCCGCCGTCAGGTAGGCGGTCGCATGCTCTTGGAAATCCTTGGTGAAATAGCCAATTCGGATTTTTTCTTTTGCAGGACGCTTTGTCGTGGCGCCAATCGAATGATCAGCCGGAAAGTTTTTCGCATAACACGTCGCAACCATTTGTTGCAATGCTGGCGAATCGAGTACGCTCAATACCGTGAAAGGCGTGGCGACTTTTTTCCCAGCCTCAATGTACTTTGTCAGTTGGGTCCGTTGCAATTCGATTTCAGTCCAATCGCATATCGACATCCTGGCGCTTAAGCGATCGCCAAAAAGAAAGGGGTGATCAGGATTGATTTCCAGGGCGCGATCAAAACAGGCAATGGCTTCTTCGTATCGCTTCAATGCATTGTGCACGTTACCCATGAGGTACCAGGTCGCTACATTCGTCGGATTGAGCTGAGAAGCGCGCTCGTAATGTGCCAGCGCTTCATCGTGCTGCTTGAGACTGGCCAAGGTGTACGCCTTGTTAAACCAGGCAAGATCATTTGTCGGCTCCAGCCGGATGGCACGATCATAATGCTCCAGCGCTTCGTCAAACCGCTTCAGACTGCACAAGGCATTGGCCTTGTTAGACCAGGTATCGGCATGATCCGGGTCCAAACCGATCGCATGATCGTAATGCTCAAGCGCCTCGTCGTAGCGTTTGAGGTTGCGCAGCGTGTTAGCGATATTCAACCAGACAGCCGGATGGCCGTCATCGATCTCCATCACTTTTTCAAAGCAAGCCAGGGCTTCTTCATTGCGCCCCAGATCGGCGAGCAAGGCGCCACGATTACTCAAGGCGGCAATGTGTTCCGGATCGATGTCGAGTGCTTTTTGATAGCATGCCAGCGCCTCATCGTGGCGCTTCAAGTTCGTCAGGCTTTTCCCGTAATTGACCCAGGCGTCCTGATTATTGGGCGTTAGCGTCACAGCACGCTCATGATGCGGTAGAGATTCATCGTCCCGCCCCGCCCCAGACAGCGCAATCGCCAGATTGTAATGCGCCAGCGCACTGGTCGGATTGACGTTAACCGCTTGCTTCAAGAAGATCGCTGCATCGTCGTGTCTGTTTTGCAGAACCTGCGCCAGGCCCATGACGTGCAATGCCGCAAAATTTTTCGGCTCTGCCTGCAACACTTTTTGAAGCAGCGTTTCAGTTGCCGCCCACTCTCCTCTTTGGAAACGCTCGACTGCCTGATGAATGAGTGATTGCACTTGCGAATCCCTAGCGACAGGTTGAAGGGTTGGCTGTTTTTTAAACAACCGAACAAGTTTAGCATGCAGGCGGCAATTTTCGACCTATAAATGCGATCATCCGGCCCGATTTATTTTTCTTCGGAACGCTTACCGGATTCGGTGACTTCGGGGAAAATACGGGAGGGTCGCGAAGTCCCGTTCGTGTCGCGATTGTCTTTTTCCTTGTCGGACGTTTCGGATGTTGACTCGTTCTCTTTATTCTTTTTAAAGAGATTTTTGAGCGCACTTGAAAAAATGACGGACATCAGTTTTCCTCCTTGACTATCGCACACCACAACATACTTGTCTCGGCGCCACATTACTGCCGACTGGCAGCCTGAAAATGTTCACTGCGAAAAAACTGTGGCGATACGTCATACTATCAAAAAGCGTGCATTCACATGCAATGCAAACTGATTGAGGCCGTTTGTCGGCCTTTGCTGTAATTCAAGAGGCTGATCGTAATGATCAGCAATTCGTCAGTTAGCAGTCCCTCGACAAACCGCCTTTTCAAATGAAAGTTTCTCAATGTGACGAATGTGAATGGCCGACCCAATACAGGTGCTTGACGTTCGCGTTTTGCCGCGCCGTATGCGAAGCACAGGGAGCTGGAGGCGTCGGTCAACAACTCGCTGTTAGCTGGCATGCCAAAGGCAACGCGTCTCAAGCTCACCCATGAACCAGATGCGCTGAAATTGATGATTGATAGCATCGAACCAGGGCTGGATAGTTGGGATGATCACATCGTCCGGTGTGACGAGCTGGTTGTCCGTATACACGAGTAATTCGATGCAGCTAGCGGTGGTTTGATAACTCCGGTGAAGTTTCTTTCGGATGATTCTCTCCGAAGGGTCGGACGTAGAAAAGGCGCCCTGGTACGCATTGGCTCCCGCCGCCTGTATTTGGGCGATCAAAGGGTCAGTGAGACTAACGACTTCGAACGCGACGGGGCCGTCTCTGAAGTGGATACACAAGAGATCGGGTTCCGGTTCTGGGCGACTGCCGACGCTTAGCCATTCGCCTTGTGAGCCAAGGCGCTCAGTGAAACGCATAAACGCATGCTGCTCGTTCTGCTGCTTCGGAGTAAGCGCGGGGGCCGTTTTCATGTCAGCCAACGGTTGAGGTGAGCGGACGGATGCAAGCGCAGCTTGCAGACAATCCAGTTCACGGAACAGTTGGTCGTCAACGCGCAGAACAAGGGAAAGCCTCGATTAGCGCCTTTGTAGCAAGCACTCTTGCGTCCCGGTGCAGATGCTCAGGATTGTTCTTCAGCCATTTGACTATGACGCTTTCCAACTGCGTGTAGGTACCTGACTGGGTTGGCTCGCAATAGAGCGGAGGCACGTTGCGAAGATCTGTCACCACGTGTTGCATTTGTTGTAGGCCCTGTATGTAGCCCGTGCAGAAGCTGGAGTAGGCGATCTTCTCTGTTTCTGAAGAATATGGTCCGCTGCATCTGCGAAGAAGATCGTTGCCGGTGAACGTGTAACCCTGCGCGAAAGTCGATGAAGCGACGCAAGAAACAAGGATGGCAAATAGAAGACTCTGGCGAATCATAGAAACCTCCTTGGCGCCTAGTGTGTTATAGATCGCAAAACCGCATAATAACATCGGTACTACGCAACAAAATAGCAATTCATGATCACCTAAACCCACATGCTTATAGAATAAAAGGGGAAATGCGACGGTTTTCTGCGTAAAAGCGAAAAGCAGGCGTTTTAAATTGTGTGGCTGCGATTGGTCAGACAGCAGACCAACTTCAGTTATTAGGCGAACTTCCGCTTTGGCCGAAGTTAGGCCTATTGCGCTATGGCTGTAAAAAAGGAAAACGGCGGGCAATTTGCCCGCCGTTCCACGCTAGCGCACGCTGCGATTTTGTTCTTTCCATCTTTCCTAGAAGCCCGAAGCTTCTGCGAGTCACGTAATGTACTAACTGCGTAAGTTGTAAAAACTTAACTTGCTTTTAATGGATTACGTTGAATGTGCCCCTCCTTGTGGTTGAGTGGTACATGGCTTCAATGTAAGGGCGGAACAAAAAAAATGCAAGCAAAATTGTGACATTTTAATGACGTGAAATTGATTCAATTCAAGCAACTCAGCCATATTGAGTTAGCTGGGTTCATAAACTCGCTACATGGCACTGAGCGTCCGCATCCGACCACATTCAAACCACTCACCAACAATTAGGCGAACGTCGGGTAAAGCTGAGGTACAAGCTTTTGAATTTCGTTGACTGTCGTTCGGCCAAAGCGTTCTCTTGGCAGTTCACTGGTGTACGTCAGCTATGCAGCGTGTAGCTGACTCTAAAAAATCCATCTACACAAAGATCCATGAATGGACTGCCGTGTGAAGTCAAGATTTGTCTAGTGTCCTGGAGATAGTTATCATTGATGGCTTGCACCAAGCTTATTTACTTCCCCGATAATCCATCTTGAATTCTAAAGTCTCGCTTCAGACTGCAGTTCTGCTTACCGTCCCTCCAATCATGTGGGCCGGCAATGCTGTCGTTGGGCGTTTGGTGCATGATTGGGTGCCACCGATGACGCTGAACCTGTTGCGATGGGCCATCGCCATGCTCATTCTTCTTCCGCTGGCTGGTTCGGTTTTCCATCCGGGCAGCGGCTTATGGCCGAACTGGAAATCCTTTTCGATGTTGGGACTCCTAAGCGTTGGGCTATATAACTCGCTTCAGTATCTTGCCTTGCAGAGTTCGTCTCCCATTAACGTTACCCTCGTTGCAGCCAGCATGCCCCTCTGGATGCTGCTTGTCGGCAAGCTGTTCTATAGCGCGAAGGTCAGAACGCGTGGAGTAATCGGTGCGGTCTTGTCCATTGCAGGCGTGCTGCTGGTTTTGAGCCGCGGAGAATGGCAGGTCTTGCTATCGATGCAGCTGGTACCCGGTGATCTGTATATGATTGCCGCTGCTATCGCCTGGGCCTTTTACAGTTGGATGCTTACACGCCACAATGAACCTGAGCACATTCGCAGGAATGGCACGATGTTTATGCTCGCCCAAATCGGGTTCGGCGTTGTCTGGTCAGCCGCCTTCACCGCGGGTGAATGGGTGATAGGAGACCCGCACATCTACTGGAGCTGGGAATTGGGCGCTGCAATTCTTTTTGTGGCCATCGGCCCAGCGATTATCGCCCTTCGGTGCTGGGGTGCTGGCGTACAGAACGCCGGGCCCACCATTGCCGGATTCTTCAGCAACCTGACGCCTTTGTTCGCGGCCCTCCTGTCCCTGGCTGTCTTAGGCGAATTACCACACCTGTATCATCTCGCCGCATTCGTCATGATCGTTGGCGGCATTGCGTTATCCGCCCAGCGCTGACATCGGGTGAGGCGTTATTACTATTCAATTGCCTTCATTCGTGTCAACTATTGGCCGCTTCCTGCCGGTCAGACCTGAGCTTACGCACAATGGCTGCGTTGAACATCAGTGCCTAACAACCGGAAGCAAAAAAGGTTATCATCCCGCCTTATATACCGTCTTGCCTGAATCAGACTGGTTCAACTTTCACCCATCGGAATATGACCACCATTTTTTTTGTTCGTCACGGCCAGAGTGAAGCCAACGTCGCCGACTGTATCAACGATGACCCCAAGCGAATCGTCAAGCTAACGTCCACTGGACGTCAGCAATGTATTTCTGTGGCCGACCAATTGCACACGGTGCCACTGACGCGGGCCTTTGCCTCCGAATTTCATCGAGCGCAGGAAAGTCTGGGAATCATCCTGGAACATCGTCCTGATGTCACGCGACACATCGATCCGCGCCTGAATGAATGGCAAACCGGAATGGATGGCGCCCCAATTGACTATTTCCATCGGCAGATGGAGCACGGCTTTGTGCCTCCAGAAGACTTTGACGATGTCGTCACGCGTATGGAAAACTTCCTGAACGATGTCAAGCGCACCCCTGATGCTGGCGATCTGCTGGTGGTGTCACACAAGATCACCATCCTTGCCGGTCTGGTGGCAATCGGCAGCCTCCCGTTTGAAGACGCGAAGCGCTACACGGTCAACAACGCCGAAGTCATTGCCATACCATTCTAGCCCTGTCATGTCCGGCAGCATGGTCAATCTGCCCAACATAAACTCGCTTGTGCCAGCCTCATATTGCGACTGCAATAAACCAGTCAAATCGGAGGCGAGCGTCAATCAGTAATAAGACATCTGCCGCAAATCCTGCGGGACGCGTTCAAGCGAAGGGTTGGCTGCAAAGCGGCGTGATGAAAGATCGCCGGTGCGGAATTCATGGCGATAGTGGCTCGTCTGGAGTTTTGCCAGAATGGCTTCCATATTCGAGCGGCGCGACTTCAAGCTTTTGAAGGCTTCGCGTCCGACCGAATCTTCTTTTTCAACCTGGAATTTTGGCGATTGCTTATAGTCGTTCGCCCGCTTGTCCATTTCATAGATTGTCGCCGGTTTGCGCGGCGTGATCACGATCATGACGTGGTGTGCATAATCGCTTTCCGTATTGTTACTGAACAGATATTGAATGACGGGGATATCCTGCAAAACCGGCACGCCGCTCTTGCCTCGGCTGGCATAGCGCTCTCGCAGCCCGGAAAGAATGAGCGTTTCGCCAAACTGCATGACGACGTTCGTCGACAAGCTGTTGCTCGTGGTCGTCAATGAGTTGTCGAAGCCGATCGTCTTTTGCTGACTGTCGATGAAGGAACGGCCTGCACGAACGGCCAGCAATTAAGCAAAACCCGGCATCCGGATTTGTCGTCGGTGAACGAAAAGCAAAAAACCCGCATTTTCTGGATGAAAACACGGGTTTGAAAGCGTTGAGCGTTATGGTTCTCAGTGCGTATTTTTTTGCACCCAACGATGCAAACTCTCGTCAGCCTTGCAAACACACCCCACCGTTACCGGACTCAGCATGGAAGCAGCCTCTTCACTCGATACCGTTTCTTCTTGCTTGAAGAAACCGGACTGTTTCGGGTAGATGGCCCCACACAGAGAAAGCTCAAGTGCTTTTTCTCTTAATTTATGTCTTGTGAACATTTCAAACTCCAATAATAAAAAAACAACCTGACTTGTGGTCAGGTCGCGAATTATACTCACAATACAAATTTGGCGTACGAAGCAGATGTCTCCATACGAACGTGACTTGTCAAAGATCAAGCTACGGATTGCTTTTTAGGCAAATACAAGTCCGTAATGCTCCCTAAGCCCACTTCTGCTGCAAACATCGGCGTTTCGGATAAAGATGGATGCGCGTGTATGGTCAGGGCGAGATCTTCCAGATCCGCGCCCATTTCCAGCGCCAGCACGGTTTCGGCGAGCAATTCGCCCGCGTTCACACCAACAATGCCTGCGCCGAGAATGCGCTTGGTTTTCGGATCCCACAGCAATTTGGTCATCCCTTCCTCGCGCCCCATCGCGAGTGCGCGACCGGATGCCGCCCACGGGAAAACGGATTTTTCAAACGCGATGTCTTTCGCCTTGGCGTCGTTTTCCGTCAAGCCCATCCAGGCAATTTCCGGATCGGTATACGCCACGGAAGGAATCGTCACCGCATCGAAGGCTGCTTTGTGACCCGCAATCACTTCAGCGGCAATCTTGCCTTCGTAACTCGCCTTGTGCGCCAGCATCGGATCGCCGCAAATATCGCCGATGGCGAAAATGTGCGGCACATTCGTGCGTTGCTGCTTGTCGACCGGAATGAAGCCGCGCTCGTTCACCGTCACTCCAGCCTTGTCTGCACCAATTGCATTACCATTCGGGCGACGTCCGATCGCCATCAACACCAGATCGTAAGCTTGTGGTTCGGTCGGCGCATTCGCGCCTTCAAACGTGGCGATCAATCCCTCGCCTTTCGCTTCGAGCTTCGAGACTTTGGTACCGAGATAAATCGCTTCATAACGGCCTTCAATGCGCTTTTGCAGCGGACGCACAATGTCGCGATCCGCTGCAGGAATGAGCCCGTCCGAAAATTCCACCACCGTCACTTTCGTACCCAGCGCATCGTAGACGCACGCCATCTCCAGCCCGATGATCCCGCCGCCGATCACCAGCATGCGTTTCGGGATTTTTTTTAATTGCAATGCGCCGGTGGAATCGATCAGTGCGGGATGATCCGAGGGAAAACCGGGAATGTGCACCGCCGAAGAACCTGCGGCGATAATCGCCTGTTTGAAGTGCACCGTTGTCGAACCCTCAGCCGTTTTCACTGTCAATGCTGTCGGCGACGCAAAAGCGCCTTCGCCCTGCACGACTTGCACGCGACGCGCACGCGCCAATCCGGCCAATCCGCCCGTCAGTTTTTTGACGATGCCGTCTTTCCAGCCGCGCAGCTTGTCGAGATCGATGTTGGCCTTGCCGAGTTGAATGCCGCAGTGTGACATTTCTTCGGCATCCGTAATCACTTTCGCGGCATGCAGCAAGGCTTTCGAGGGGATGCAACCGACGTTCAGGCACACGCCGCCAAGCACCGGATAACGTTCGACCAGCACCACTTTCTGCCCGAGATCGGCCGCACGAAAGGCTGCCGTGTATCCGCCCGGTCCAGCGCCGAGTACCAGCGTATCGCACGTGATGTCATTCGCTTTTTCTTCGTTCATGCTCATGGTCGGGCTCCGGTCACAATATCGTATTCCGTATATCTGCCAGCACTTCGGCCAAATACGTCGTGAAACGCGTACCTTGCGCGCCATCGATCACGCGATGATCGTAAGCCAGCGACAGCGGCAAAATCAGACGCGGCACAAATTCCTTGCCGTTCCACACCGGTTGTGTCGACAGACGCGACAGCCCCAGGATCGATACTTCCGGCGCATTGATGATCGGCGTGAAGTAGGTGCCCCCGATGCCGCCGAGCGACGTGATTGTGAAGCTCGCCCCTTGCATATCCGACGGACTCAACTTGCCTTCGCGCGCCTGCGCCGCCAGATCGGCCATGTTTTTCGCAATTTCGACCACGCCTTTTTTGTCTGCATCCTTCACCACTGGCACCACCAGCCCATGCACCGTATCAGCGGCAAAACCGATATGCCAGTAATGCTTGAGGATCAGGTTTTGTCCTTTTTCATCCAGCGACGAATTGAATTCGGGATACCGCTTGAGCACCGTGACCACCGCCTTGATCACAAATGCCAACAGCGTCAGTCGCACGCCTTCTTTTTTGTGCGTCTCGTTAAAATGCACCCGGAAATTTTCCAGCTCGGTTACATCCGCCTGTTCGTATTGCGTCACGTGCGGAATCATGATCCAGTTGCGATGCAGATTCGGCCCGCTCATTTTCTTGATGCGCGACAGCGGCATCAATTCAGTTTGACCGAATTTTGCAAAATCGAGTGGCGGCCACGGCAACAAATTCAAGCCTGCCACGCCGCGCTGCGCTTGAACAGCACCGGACATTACGCCCTTCACAAAAGCGGTCACGTCTTCATGCAAAATCCGGTTCTTCGGGCCGCTGCCCTGCACGCTCTTCAGATCGACTCCGAGTTCGCGCGCAAACTTGCGTACCGATGGTGAGGCATGCGATAGCGCAACGTCGGACAACGGTGATGCCTTCGGCGTTTCAATCTCAACCTCTTCGTTTATTTCAGAAGGCAGAGAAGGTAGCGATGGTGGTGGAATAGGCGTGGCCACAATGGGGCCAACTACTCGGGACAGCGCAGACGGCGCAGAAGTCGGCGGTACTGGCACAGACGACGGCGCACTTGTAACCACTGTCGCCGCTTCCTGCGTTTCAAGCAAAAGTATCAGCGACCCTTCGGATACCTTATCACCGAGCTTGACCTTCATTTCCCTGACCACGCCGACGACGTCGGATGGAATTTCCATACTGGCCTTGTCGGATTCCACCGTAATCAGCGATTGTTCTTTTCGGACCGCGTCACCGGGCTTGACCAGCAATTCGATCACGCTGACATTCTTGAAGTCGCCAATATCGGGGACTTTCAATTCAATTATGTTCATGGCGTTTGCTCCATTGGCTCTTGTTCTGCTCACCGCAAAACGGGATTAATCCCGTCGGCATGGATGCCATACTTCTCAATCGCCTGCTGCACAATGGCCGGTGCAATTGCGCCATCGTCCGCCAGTGCCTTCAGGGCGGCAATCACCACATAGTGCCGATTCACTTCAAAAAATTCTCGCAGCTTTTTGCGACTGTCCGATCGTCCGAACCCGTCCGTGCCCAAGGTCCGATACGTTCGTCCTTTCGGCATGTAGGGACGGATTTGTTCGGCAAAGCTGCGCATGTAATCGCTTGTCGCCACGATGGGGCCTGCTGTATCCTGCAGGCATTGGGTAACGTAAGACACACGCTGCGTGGCCGTCGGATGCAGCACATTCCAGCGCTCCGCATCCTGTCCTTCGCGTGCGGCAATCGTGAACGACGTCGCCGACCAGACATCTGCCGCAACATTCCAATCGTTTTTCAGCAAATCGGCGGCAGCGATGGCTTCACGCAAAATCGTGCCGGAACCCATCAGTTGCACGCGCAGCTTCGCATTGGAATCGCCGGATTGCAGGCGATACAGCCCTTTGAGAATCCCCGCTTCCTGCCCCGGCTGAATCCCCGGCTGCGCGTAACTCTCGTTCATGATGGTGATGTAATAAAAAACGTCTTCCTGATCTTCGACCATGCGCCTGATGCCATCCTGAATGATGACGGCCAGTTCATGCGCAAACGTCGGATCGTACGGACGACAATTCGGAATGGTGGAGGCCAGAATATGGCTATGCCCATCCTCATGCTGCAAGCCTTCGCCGTTCAGCGTCGTGCGTCCTGCCGTGCCACCCATCAGGAAACCGCGCGCGCGCATGTCGGCCGCCGCCCAAACCAGATCGCCGACGCGCTGCAAGCCAAACATCGAATAGAACGTGAAGAACGGCAGCATGATGCGATTATTGGTGGAATAGGATGTTGCCGCCGCAATCCATGAACTGATGCCACCCGCTTCATTGATCCCGTCCTGCAAAATCTGTCCCTGCTTGTCTTCGCGGTAGTACATCACCTGATCGATATCCACCGGCTCGTATAACTGGCCTTGCTGGCTCCAAATGCCGATCTGACGGAACAAGCCTTCCATGCCGAAGGTGCGCGATTCGTCCACCATGATGGGCACAATTCGTTTGCCGACACTCGCATCCCGCAACAACGTGGTGAGAATGCGCATGAAGGATTGCGTCGTCGAGATCTCGCGTCCTTCCGCCGTCGGCTCCAGCACATTCTGAAACGCAGACAAGGGCGGCACTGGCAATTGCTCGTCCGCTTTTTGCCGACGTTGTGGCAGATAACCACCCAGGGCCTTGCGGCGTTCGTGCAAATAGATCATTTCCGGTGAATCGGCGGCAGGCATGAAGAACGGTATCTCGCCTTTCAAATCTTCGTCGCTGATCGGTACTCCCAGCTTGTCACGCATGGAACGAATGACAGCATCTTCCAGCTTCTTGGTCTGGTGCGCGGTGTTGCGAGATTCCGCAGCTTCGCCCATCCCATAGCCCTTGATGGTTTTCATCAGCAGAACGGTCGGTTGCCCTTGGTGTTCCTGCGCCACCTTGAATGCCGCATAGACCTTGTGCGGATCATGACCGCCGCGCTGCAAGTTCCAGATGTCGTCATCCGACATATGCGACACCATTTCCAGCAATTTGGGATGCTTGCCGAAGAAATGCTCGCGCACATAAGTACCGTTTCTCGATTTGTAGTTCTGGTATTCGCCGTCGACGGTATCCATCATCACCTGCTTGAGAATGCCGTCCCTGTCCTTTTCAAACAGTGGATCCCACGTCGATCCCCAAATCACCTTGATGACGTTCCAGCCTGCACCGCGAAAATCGGATTCGAGTTCCTGAATAATTTTGCCGTTGCCGCGCACAGGGCCGTCCAGCCGCTGCAAATTGCAGTTCACGACAAAAACCAGATTGTCGAGTTTTTCGCGCGACGCCATGCCGATGGCGCCCATCGATTCCGGTTCATCCATTTCGCCATCGCCGCAGAAGACCCAAACCTTGCGATCGCGCGTGTCCGCAATGTCGCGTGCATGCAGATACTTCAAAAAGCGCGCCTGATAAATCGCCGTGATCGGACCCAGGCCCATCGACACAGTCGGAAATTGCCAGAAATCCGGCATCAGCATCGGATGCGGATAGGAAGACAATCCCTTGCCATCCACCTCACGACGAAAATGCTTTAACTGATCGTTGCTGATGCGCCCCTCAAAAAATGCGCGCGCATAAATGCCGGGCGAAGAATGTCCCTGAAAATACACCAGATCGCCGCCATGGCTGTCGGACGGCGCGCGCCAGAAGTGATTGAATCCCGTGCCGAACATCGTGGCCACCGACGTAAAGCTGGAAATGTGTCCGCCGATGTCGCCGTCATTGCGGTTCGCACGCACCACCATGGCCATCGCGTTCCAGCGCATCCAAGCGCGCAAACGCTCTTCAATTTCAATGTTGCCGGGCGAACGCTGCTCGCGCTCCACCGGAATGGTGTTAACGTAAGCCGTATTGGTTGAAAATGGAATGGCTGCACCGCGTCGCCGGGACAAATCGAGCAGACGCTCAATCAGGTAATGCGCCCGGTCTGAGCCTTCATTGGCGATAACGGATTCAAGCGCCTCCAGCCATTCCTTGGTTTCCTGGACATCAGGATCCTTATCCGCAGAGGTTACCCCGCGAGATTTTTCTGACATAGTAGTTCTCCGTCAATTCCCCTCCGCGAATGGCGCTGGGTACGATTGGCGATACAACAAGGTGTCAGTGCATTCTAACAGCGTCCAGAGGAAGTTTCAGAGTGGCGTATTTGAGGGAACGCAGACGAAGACGAGAAGGAAGACGTCACGTTCATAAACACTGCACCTGTACGACGTCAAAGCGTTTCGCGCTGATCGGAAGAAATGATACGGTTGCGTCCTGCAGACTTCGCAGCATAGAGTGCTGCATCGGCACCTTGCACCAAATCCGACGGAATGCTCTGGTTACGAACCGGAACGATGGCATGGACGCCAAAGCTGACGGTCACGATACCAAAGGACGAATCTTCATGATGAATGCCTTCGCGACGGATTTCCTGCATCAGGCGTTCGGCCACAACGACCGCTTCATCCAGATTGGTTCGAGGTAACAACACAACAATCTCCTCGCCGCCATAGCGCGCTGCCACATCACCAGCGCGCTTGATGCTGGACTTGATGATCCGTCCGATTTGCCGCAGGCAGTTATCGCCTTCGATATGGCCATACAAATCATTGAACTTCTTGAAGTGATCGATATCCAGCATGATCAACGCAAGCGATTCGCCGCGACGCATGGCCTGATTGAATTCGTCATTCAGCGCCACATCGAAACACCGTCGATTAGCTAGCCCCGTCAAACCATCCTGCCAAGCGATTTTTTCCAGTTCGACATTCAACGCTTCCAGTTTTTCCTGCGAGTCGCGAAGCTGTTTTTCCACTTCCAGGCGATAACGAATTTGATGCGTCAGGCGATATCCCAGAAACCCGAGAATGCCCATCAGCATCAAGGTCACGGCAAGGTGCTTGAGTGCGCCTGTCCACCACGGGCGGAATATTTCGCCCTCGGACATCGTGACCATGGCAATCAGCGGATAGTTCTCCAGTCGGTAATAACTCACGAGCCGATCGTTATCGTCGAAATACGTGCGATCGGCGCGATAGGTGCCATTCGATGCCGCAGGCAAATGTTCTTTGAACAGCGATGTTTCGCGCAAGTTCATCCCGATTCGCTCGTCCTGAAAGGGACGCTGCGCCACAATCGCACCGTTGGCATGCATGAGCGCGATCGTCCCATCTCGCCCGATATTGAAGGTATCGTAAAACGTTCTGAAATATTTCATGTGGATCGTAGCCAGCATCACACCGGCAAAACTGCCATCCGGGCGATTTATCCGACGCGAAACAGGAATGATCCATTCGCCCGTCGAACGACTGTGAACCGGCTTGCTGATATAGACGGCTTTCTCAGGATGGGATCGGTGGTAAATGAAATACTCGCGATCAGCATTGTTCGCATTAAACATCATGTCCCGGTTAGTTGCGAGCCAACGACCGTTTTCGTCATACAGAAACAACCCATGCAGTTTGGGCAGTTCGCCGACATGCAGTACCAGCAGCTTTTGCAAACGCTGAAGTTGCGCCTGACTCACACCGTCCTTTTCGATACGATCGACTAAACTGACCAGCACCGTATCGGCCTGCTTGATCGTGTCTTCCGCGTTTTGCGCAACGGATCGCACCAGATTTCCGGACAGCACCGTGTTTTCCCGCACACGCCCCTTGTAGGCATCCCACGTCCGGAACGCATCAATGGCCAGCAACGAAACACAAACCAAGATGACAAATACCTGGGCAAGCAGCATGATGGGAATCTGCTCAATCAGTGCCCGCAAACTTTTGTTTTCTTTTTCGTTGTGTTGCACGATTTGCCTAAGGAATATTCTGGCCCACCAAAACACTCAGGTAATAAAGAAAAGTTTACTCACTTTTGATGGAAGAAACCAAAAACCCCGATATTTTTCTCATCAGGCACCAATTGCCCGAAACAACGTTGAACATGTGAAATTCATCACCCCCCAATACCATTGTCAGTTTGATCACGCGATATGACCTGCTTCGCAACAAAATCGGCCAGGCTGGTAGCAAATATCGCACCTTCAACGACGGGGGCCGCCGGACAAAGCGAACTACTTCTGGTATGGCCTCATACTCATTGTCATTGGCATTTATCGTCGGAATAGCCACTGGCAAATTTTTTGCAGCATGGGAGATGCCATTTTTTTCATCATCCACACCTCAGTCACCCGTTTGGACAGGAAACCCATGGTTGGGAAGGCATGCTGGAGGAGCATGATATCGTGCAAGCGCACTTTCTTCTGAATGGCCAATGCCCACTCGTTGATCATTTCGCCGGAACCTTCGCCCACGATACTGACGCCGTAAATTTTCCCGCCCACGCTGGAAAACACTTTCACGAAGCCCGTGGGAATGTTTTCGGCAATGGCAGCGCCGTAATCGCCGTAATTCACGCGGGTAGTTTCGTAAGCGATGCCATTTTCCTTGAGCTCCGCTTCACGCATGCCCACATAACTGATCTGCGGTTCTGTAAACACGGCCCAGGGCACTACATAATTCTTGAAATTGCGCTTCATCCAGAACGGCAGCATGCTGTTCATGATGGCGATCATCCCCTGATGCATCGCCGCATGCGAAAACAGAAAGTGGCCGTTACAGTCGCCCACGGCAAAAATATGCTTCTGGCTGGTGCGCAGATATTTATCCACCTTGATCGCGCCTTGCGGCGTCGTTGTCACGCCAGCTTTTTCCAGATTCAATCCCGAAACGTCAATGCTGCGACCCGCCGCCACCAGCAGGCGTTCGCCTGCGATCTGCTCGCCTGCATCGGTGTGCACCACCACACCTTCCGCTGTCTTGTCGATTCGTGCAATGTTGCGCCGGTTGTACACCTGAACGCCCTCTGACGCGAAGGTTTCTTCCAAGATCGCGCTGGCATCGGGATCACCAACGGGAACCAGTTGCGGCGCGGCATTGACGATGGCGCACTGGCATCCGAGACGCGAAAACGCCTGCGCCATTTCGCATCCGATCGCACCGCCACCGATGATCACCATCGATTGCGGCACGCGTTCCTGATGAAAGACGTTTTCATTGGTCAACACGTCGATAGCGTCAATGCCGGGAATCACCGGGATGCGCGGTCGCGTGCCGGTGGCAATGAAAATCCGTTGCGCACTGATTTTTTCACCGGCAACTTCCACCGTATGCGCATCGACAAACGACGCAGCGCCCTGCGCAAGACGCAAATCCACCTTCTTGAACATGCCGATGGTTTTGTTTTCATTGATGTAGTGCAGATCGCGGCTGATCTTGCCGAAGGGATCGTTAATCTCCGGTTGCGGCAAGGCGCGCAATTCCATTTCCGTCAGCTTGGCCACGTTGTGCCGTGTCTTCGCCATGCGCAGCAAGGCCTTACTGGGAATGCAGCCCACATTCAGGCATTCACCGCCCACGCGACGCTTTTCAATTGCGCAAACTTTCAATCCCATTTCCGCGCCCATGGCGGAAACCGCCATGCCAGCGGGTCCCATGCCAATGACGATGATGTCGTAATCGTATTTCATTCCTGCCGCCCCATTTAGCCTGTGTTTCTGTTTCAAGTCATCCATTTCAACGCATCTAACGTCCCATACTGACGGCGTCAGCCCCTCATGACAAACCGATTATATTATATAATTTAATATAATGTATAAGCGTCAGCTCGCCTCTCACTCCTGTTCCCCGCCCCCGTTGAATATGCGCCAGGATGCGCACATCCACCTGTTTTAGTTCCACCAGATTTGACACTCATCAGGCATTGCCACCTTTACACACAAAAAAGGTGGTGGCATACGCAAACTTTCGGGGTCGTTTGACAGCACCAAAAAACTGATTTAGAGTTCACACACAGCGCCGATTTGAGATTCAGCTTGCGGGCGCGTTACAAATACAGCTAAAGCGAGGGCAACCCGTTTTAGCGTCAGCGCTGAACGGGTTTTTTGTTTTTGCAGTACGATTTTCATGTCGCCGATTTATGACCACTTGCGGGGCGACTCATAAATGCCGCTAAAGCGTCGCCAGCCTCTCCTCCCCCGAAGGCCCGGTGAACGCCGGAAATAACAGGGGGATGGAGAACAACATGAGCACATCAACTCGATACGCCTTCGGCACCCGCGTGATCCACGCCGGACAAGCACCCGATCCGACCACCGGCGCAATCGTCACACCGATCTACGCCAATTCGACCTTCATCCACGAAAGTCCCGGTGTACACAAGGGGCTGGATTACGGACGCTCGCACAATCCCACGCGCTGGGCCTTCGAGCGATGTATCGCCGATCTCGAAAGCGGCAGCAAGGCTTTTGCTTTTGCGTCCGGACTGGCCGCGATCGCCACCGTGCTCGAACTCGTGGACACGGGCAGCCACGTCATCGCCTGCGACGATCTCTATGGCGGCACGCACCGTCTGTTCGAGCGCGTGCGCAGACAAAGCGCCGGACTCGACTTCAGCTTCATCAATCTGAGCGACCCGAGCGCGCTGGAAAAAGCCATCAAGCCCAACACGCGCATGCTGCTGGTCGAAACGCCCAGCAATCCGCTGCTGCAACTGGTCGATCTACGAGCACTGGCTGATATCGCACGCCGCCATAACATCATCACCGTCGCGGACAACACACTGGCCTCGCCCTGGATCCATCGCCCGATCGAATTCGGTTTCGATTTCGTCATCCATTCGACAACCAAATACATCAACGGCCACTCGGACATCATCGGCGGCATCGCCGTCGCCAGCGGTGCGCCACACAATGCCGAGCATGCGGAACGTCTTGGATTTCTTCAGAATGCCGTCGGCGCGATCGCCAGCCCATTCGACAGTTTTCTCGCGCTGCGCGGCGTCAAGACACTCGATGTGCGCATGCAGCGTCATTGCGACAACGCACTCGAACTCGCGCGCTGGCTGGAAACACAACGCGGCGTGCGTCGCGTGATTTATCCCGGCCTGGCCTCCCATCCGCAATACGAACTGGCCCAACGCCAGATGCATGGCTTCGGCGGCATGATCGCGCTGGAACTGGATACCGATCTGGACGGCAGCAAACGTTTCCTGAAAGCCTGCGAAGTGTTCACGCTCGCGGAAAGTCTAGGCGGCGTTGAAAGCCTGATCGAACATCCGGCCATCATGACGCATGCCTCGCTCCCTCCGGAACAACTCCAGCGCATGGGCATCGGTGATTCGCTGCTACGCCTGTCGGTCGGCATTGAAAACGTCGAGGATCTCAAGAATGACCTAACGAATGCTTTTAGCGCGATGGGAAAACATTAATTCTGGAAGAATGGATAATTAACAGGACCATAAAATATGAACTTCCAACAATTACGCATCATTCGGGAAACCGTGCGCTGCAACTTCAACCTTACCGAAGTTGGGAATGCGCTTTACACCTCCCAATCGGGCGTCAGCAAACACATCAAAGATCTGGAAGACGAGCTGGGCGTGGAATTGTTCGTTCGCAAGGGCAAGCGCCTGCTGGGTTTGACCGATCCCGGCAAGGAATTGCTGGAAATCGTTGAACGCATGCTCATCGATGCCAGCAACATCAAAAAACTGGCGGATCAGTTTGTCAACTCCAACCAGGGACAGCTCAGCGTTGCAACGACCCACTCACAAGCCAAATACGTCTTGCCGCAAGTGGTCCTGCAATTCAAGCTTGCCTTCCCCAATGTGCAACTGGCCTTGCATCAAGGCAGCCCGGCCGAAATTGCCCGCATGCTGATCGAAGGCAAAGCCGATATCGGAATCGCCACGGAAGCCATCGGGCAAGCGCAAGAACTGGCCAGCTTCCCCTATTACAACTGGCGACACGTTGTCATCGTGCCGAAAGGGCATGCGCTGGAAAAAAAGAAGTCCCTGGCACTGGAGGACTTGGCGCAATATCCAATCATTACCTACAACGAAGACTCAACTGGGCGTCAATCGATTGACGACGCTTTTGCGAAGGCCGGTATTTCGCCCAACATCACGCTATCGGCACTGGACGCCGATGTCATCAAAGCTTACGTGGAGCTCGGACTAGGCGTGGGCATTGTTGCATCCATGTCCTACGATGCCAAGCGCGACAAAACACTGAGTCTGCTTGGCCCAGATCTATTTAAAGAAAGCACAACGCGCATCGCCGTTCGTCGCGGACATTTCCTGCGCGGCTTTGCGTACAAGTTCATCCAGTTTTGCTCGGCATCGCTGGATGAATCGACGGTGCGCTCCAGTGTCGTGCTTTTCCCGGAACTGGAGGAGGCATCCAGTTCAAGTGCTTCACTATAAAACCGACGGCAGGGATAAAGTATGTTTGTGTATCGCTCACCTTTATGACTTTTATATATAAGCAACCAAAAAAATCTTGGTTCACTCTTAAAAGGTGAGGACGTAAGCTGAAGTCTCAACAACTTCCTTACGGTGTAACGATCATGAAAAAAGTAATATTTTTTATTGCCCTCGCCCTCGGTTTTTCACAAGCCATTGCGCAAGATAAAGCTTCCGAACTCTCAGGAAAAGAAAGCCCCTGGCTGATCAGGGCGCGCGCTGTGCACATTGAAACAGCCAACAAGTCCGACCCCTTTCCCGGTGTGGGACGGAATCAGGTCACGGTTGACGACAAGACCATTGCCGAACTGGACATCAGCTATTTCTTTACGCCCAACTGGGCCGCGGAGCTGATCCTGACGAACCCGCAGAAACAGAATGTCCGCGCCAATGGAAACAAAATCGGCTCCTTTACTCATCTGCCACCCGTTTTGACCCTGCAATACCACTTCACGCCTCAATCGAAAATCAGCCCCTATGTCGGCGCCGGCATTAACTACACCCGCATCTGGAATGACAATCTCGGCGGCCTGAGCCTCGAAAAAGACAGCATCGGCGGCGCTTTGCAAATTGGCGTGGATTACAAAATCGACAGACACTGGCTGGTTAATTTCGATGTGAAAAAAGTTCAGATTCGCAGCAATGTTTCCGCAGCAGACGGCTCCCACGTCACCTCTGTGAAGGTTGACCCCTGGCTGATCGGTGTCGGCGTCGGCTATCGCTTCTGATCGTAGTCTTATATTACTGAAAGGAGAAATGCCATGAGCCGCCCCTCCAACCGAAAAATCATCCTTCTCATTGCGCTTGCCGTTCTTGTTTCTTCAGCTTCGGCGTCCGTCTCAATTGTCGATTGGGTGTCGAAACAGGACTCATCCGTGTCTCTTTCCGCGACGTTGACAAAAAGTATCGATGTCGTGCAAAGGCTATCGGGATTGAAACATGGCGATTGGGAGCGGCTCGCAAAATGAGCATTCACCCTTCAAAAACATGAAGAGACAAACGCCTTCAAACAAATTGATACCCTCCACTCTCGAAGAAGATTGATATGACCCATAAAATTGAAACATTGGCCGTTCACGCCGGCTACACGCCCGATCCGACAACCAAAGCGGTTGCCGTGCCCATTTACCAAACCGCCTCCTACGCGTTCGACAGCGCACAGCACGGTGCCGACCTTTTTGATCTGAAGGTGCCGGGCAACATCTACACGCGCATCATGAATCCCACGCAGGACGTACTGGAAAAACGCGTCGCAGCGCTGGAAGGGGGCATCGCTGCTCTGGCCTTGGCATCCGGCGCGTCTGCCGTCACCTATTCCATTCTGACCATCGCCGAAGCGGGCGACAACATCGTTTCTGCTAGCACGCTGTATGGCGGTACCTACAATTTGTTTGCGCACACGCTTCCCCAATTGGGCATTGAGACACGCTTTGCCGATTCGAACAAGCCGGAAACCTTCGCGCCTTTAATCGACAACCGCACCAAAGCGATTTACGCGGAAACCATCGGCAATCCGCTCGGCAATATCACTGATATCGCCAAGCTCGCCGAGATTGCCCACGCCCACGGCATTCCGCTCATCGTCGACAACACCGTCGCCAGCCCTTATCTGCTTCGTCCAATCGAGTGGGGCGCCGACATCGTCGTCCATTCGCTGACCAAATATCTTGGTGGACACGGCAACAGCATCGGCGGCGTCATCGTTGATAGCGGCAAGTTCCCTTGGACCAAGCACAAGGAACGCTTCAAACGCTTGAACGAGCCAGATGCGTCTTATCACGGCGTCGTCTACACTGAAGCCCTCGGCGCGGCGGCTTATATCGGCCGTGCTCGCGTTGTGCCGCTGCGTAACACCGGGGCAGCCATTTCGCCATTCAATGCTTTTCTGATCTTGCAAGGGATTGAAACGCTGGCCATTCGCCTTGATCGCATCGTAGACAACACAATTGCCATTGCGAAGTATCTGCAAAAGCATCCGAAAGTCGCCTGGGTCAACTATGCCGGCTTGTCGGATCATCCGCAGCATGCGCTGGCGCAAAAATATCTGAAAGGCAAACCGTCCGGCATTCTCACTTTTGGCGTCAAGACTGCCAACAAGAGCGACGCACGCGCCGCTGGTGCACGCGTGCTCGATGCATTGCAATTGTTCACGCGCCTGGTCAACATCGGCGATGCCAAATCACTCGCCACGCATCCAGCATCGACAACGCACCGTCAACTGGATGCTGCCGAACTGGCGAAAGCAGGGGTCAGCGAAGATGCCATACGTCTTTCCGTCGGCATCGAACATATCGACGATTTGCTGGCGGATTTGGATCAAGCGCTTGCAGCCGCTTGATTGATATTGTGTCGGTGACCGGCGAAAGGAAAAAAGCATGCGTGCAAAAAAATTAAGTAACGCTATTTTGAACACACGGCATCCGGCCTTTCGTCCGGGAACGCCGGAAACCGACACAATCGCGCATTTAGGCGTAATATTCCAAGAACGGTACGGGAAAGACTCCGCAATCGCTTATCTGAAGCATTTCGATATCGATCTTAATCTGGCGTTGCGTGTCCTCTCCCCGCCTCGCCGTCAAGGAAAAACCGTTACATAGAAGAAGGTCAGCATGTCCATTCGTGTCGCCATCAACGGGTACGGCCGAATCGGCCGTAACGTTTTACGCGCCCACTACGAAAACCCCGGCAAACACGACATCCAGATCGTTGCCATCAACGATCTGGGCGATGTGCGCACCTGCGCCCATTTGACGCAATACGATACGGCGCATGGGCGATTCGCTGGAACGGTATCGGTTGACGGAGACGACCTGCTCGTCAACGGCGATCGCATTCGTTTTTTTTCGACCCACGACATCACCGAACTGCCGTGGGCCGAACTTGGCGTGGATGTAATCTTGGAATGCACCGGCGTCTTTACCAGCAAAAAAAACGCGTCCAGCCATATCCGGGCTGGCGCCAAAAAAGTTCTGATATCCGCAATGGGCGATGCGGATGTCGATGCGACCATCGTCTACGGCGTGAATCACAACATCCTGAAAGCCACAGACACTGTCGTCTCCAACGCTTCCTGCACCGTCAATTGTCTGGCGCCGGTCGTCAGACCATTGAACGACCAGCTCGGCATCGTTTCCGGACTGATCACCACGCTTCACGCCTATACGAAAGATCAGGTGCTGACCGACGTGTGCCATGACGATATCCGCCGCGCCCGTTCCGCGACAATGAGCATCATTCCGATTGCCACGGGGGCCCCGGCCGCGCTCGGTCTAGTGCTGCCGGAGATGAAGGACAAACTGGATGGCCTGGCGATCCGCGTGCCGACGATCAATGTCGCTGCTGTCGATTTGACGTTCACAGCCTCGCGCAAGACCACGGTCGACGAAGTAAACGCCATTCTGGAAGCCGCCGCCGAAACCTCCGGCGGCATTCTTGGCTATAACACCCTGCCGCTCGTCTCTATCGACTTCAATCACAATCCGGCATCTGCCACATTCGATGCGACGCAAACGAAAGTGTGCAATGAGACGCTTGTCAAAATTTTAGTCTGGTATGACAATGAATGGGGATTCAGCAACCGCATGTTGGATACGACGGTTGTCATGATGAACGCCAAATAAGATGGCCTGTCCTGCCTGGTGAGCCTAGGCATCAGGGAACACCCTTCCCACGATTCGAGTCCGTGCACCAGTTCGAAACAATGCTCATGCTTTTTGGTTCTGCATCCCCCCCAAAGACAACGGCCTTAATCAAGCAAAATTTCAACTGGACGTTCCGGTTGACTGCACCGATGCCGACGAGCGAAGTAGCGCAACATAACCATCGCTCCAAAAAAAATGGCTCCAATCCTTCCGAATCGGAGCCGCCATGTGCGGGGATGCTTGGTTAAGCCGGCAGCCCTGCCGCGTCGAAAACGCCTTCAAACAATACGGAGCTGAGATAACGCTCGCCGGAGTCCGGCAAAATCGCGACAATCGTCTTGCCCGCATTTTCCGGTTTTTGCGCGAGGCGCACGGCTGCGGCCGCAGCTGCGCCACCGGAAATACCAGCAAGGATACCTTCTTCTTTCGTCAATCTCCGCGCAAACTCAATCGCCTCTTCATTCGTCACGGTTTCCACACCGTCGAGCAAAGACAAATCCAAAACGTCCGGCACGAAACCAGCGCCGATGCCTTGAATCTTGTGCGGACCCGGCTTCAGTACCGCACCGGAACGTGCCTGCGTCAAAATCGGACTACCGGTCGGTTCGACGGCAATCGCTTGAACCGGATGCGAGCTGGTTTTCTTCAGATAGCGTGCTGTACCCGTAATCGTCCCACCGGTACCAACACCCGCCACGAAAATATCGACCTTGCCGCCCGTGCCTTCCCAGACTTCCGGTCCGGTTGTGGCTTCGTGAATCGCCGGGTTGGCCGGATTTTTGAACTGTTGCAACAACACGTACTTGTTCGGATCGGAAGCCGCAATTTCTTCCGCTTTTGCAATCGCGCCGCCCATGCCGCGCGCGCCCTCGGTCAACACCAGTTTTGCGCCATAAGCCAGTAACAATTTACGACGCTCCAAACTCATCGTCTCCGGCATCGTCAACGTGATCGGAATCCCACGCGCCGCCGCAACAAAAGCCAAGGCAATGCCCGTATTGCCGCTGGTCGGCTCAATCAATTCCTTGCCTGGGCCGAGCAATCCGCGCTGTTCGGCGTCCCAAATCATGGCAGCACCGATGCGATCCTTGATGGAATACGCCGGATTACGTCCTTCGACCTTAACCAGAACACTGACCTTGCCGTTTCCAACAAGACGATTAAGTTTGATCAAAGGCGTTTTGCCGATTGATCGCGAATTATCTTCAAACCAGTTTGACATGATGCTTTCTCCTAATGATCTGTAAGGCGGCCAGAACTCAATATTTTCAGTAGGGTACATCAATAAAGACGCGCCTGCTTTGCCCTGTCTGTTACGTCCATTATTCTGCAAATTCCCCATTCCTCAAAATATTAAAAACTGCTATTCAAATCACTTTTGTTCATTAAGAATTCTCCTTTGCCCAAGTGGGGATAATTGCATCCTGCGATGCATGACGTATACCTTGCTCCAACCCGAATACCTTTCGCAATGCGTTTGAGGCAGCATAAGACCCAAAAACACATTCAAAAAAAAACCTGCCGAGCAAAAGCAAGGCAGGCCAAGTACTTCAGGAACAACGCTTGGAGGGATTCCGTTATACGCTGGCGCATCCCAGCGTCTTGTTCATCGGGATGACTGAGCTCCCAACACCATCACTGCATCAGCTTCAACCAAGCCGTCGCGCGGTAATCCCGCAACCTGTACCGCCGAACGCGCCGGATAAGGTGCTGAAAAATACTCCCCCATAATTTTGTTCAATTCCGCAAAATCTGCCATGTCCGTCAGATACACACCCAGCCGAACAATATCGCTCAAATCACCGCCAGCCGCGCGACACACCGCGCGCAAATTGCCGAACATTTGATGTGCTTGCGACGAAAATCCTGTTTGCAATTCACCGTTTTCCGGAGAGAGCCCCAGTTGCCCCGAAAGATAAACCGTACTCCCCGTCTGAATAGCCTGGGAATACGTACCAACTGCTTTCGGTGCCATTTCAGTATGCACAATCTTTCTCACCATGAGACTTCTCCTGTCTGATACTGCGGGTAATCCGCGCGACCTGCTAAAATACAATTATTGACATATGCCAATAACATGATACACTATTTTCGCAGTCGCAATAAGACAAATGTAGGGTTATGCGAATTTGTTTATCCATTCAAGACGGGCCTGGCGAAGAGATGATGCTTACGAAACACTTCGGAGAATCAGCGCGCTTTGTCGTTTTCGATACGCAAAGCGACGCTTTTCAGCCACATGGCTGTGATCCCGTTTTATGTCGGGGCGTATGCCATTGCTATTTGCCCGTATTGCCGCAACGCGCCTTCGACGCAGTCATTTGTCGTAGTATCGGCGCGCGCGCTTTTGCGATACTTCGCAGAAAACAGATTAAGGTCTTTCTGACAGAAGAAAGCCTTGTCGGCGAGGCACTGCAAATGTGGAAAGCCAACAAAATGTCACTCGCAGCATCCGGTGTCTGCCGTCCTGAAATCGTCGCGTTTCGCCAAAATCGACGACGCAGGAGCGAACGCTAATGGTCCGACCGCGCAAGCATCGCATGATCACATGTGAAATCAATGCGACCTATTTCAAACCGCAAGGCATCCCCATGCGGGAACTGGAAGAAATCGCGCTCGACATGGATGAAGTCGAAGCCATTCGCCTCGCCGACATTGAAGATCTGTATCATGCCGATGCGGCCTTGAAAATGGGGGTTTCACGCCCCACATTCGGAAACATCCTCGCCAGCGCGCACAAAAAAATCGCGACAGCGATACTGGAAGGCAAAGCGCTACGCATCGGCGCCAGCAATCACCCCGTCAACTCTGCAAGGAAATCAGATGACCAGTAAAACCACTCCAACTCACAAGCTTGACACGTCCCCGGGAAACGCTGATAAAAAATCATGCGGCTGCGCGCAACATGGAAAAGCGGAAACACACGCATGCTGCGGCGGGCATCATGGCCACCAACACAATCATCATTCGCATGGCGGCGAATGTGGGAACAAACACGCGCAGAGTCACGAACAAAAAAACGGCTGTTGTGGCGGTGGTCGAGGTCTGGGAAAATGTGGCTGTAGCTGAACCCTCAACGGGAGGACACCATGAAAATCGCTGTCCCATTGGTCGATTGCAAGCTCGCCCATCAGTTGGGCCATTGCACGTCATTCGCTTTTTTCGATATTGACCCCGACAAGAAAGCAATCCTGAGACGACAGGATATCCCCGCGCCGCCGCATCAACCGGATTTCCTCCCAACATGGCTTGCCGAGCATGGCGTGAATATGGTGATTGCCGGTGGGATGGGGAAACGTGCCATGGAACTCTTCCATCAGAAAAACATCAATTTTGTCGTCGGCGCAGAGAAGGATGTGCCGGAAACACTCATCGCTGCGCATCTGGGCGACAGTTTGGAACTTGGCGAGAATCCCTGCGATAGTTGCTACACCGTCTCAATCAAACTTCCCAGGAAATAAGATGCCTTGCCATAACCTCGAACCGTCCAGTACACGGGTGGTTTTGAGGTTTTTCGCTGCTCCGCAACCGGCTTGCGCGCATCGACCACACGGTGACGCCACACAAAAATCTCAGGCGAGTTAAGATTGCGTATGATTTCTCGATCTTCGCTTTCTCACTGTTTGTATTGGTTACACAAAACACAAAATCAATATGATTGAACTTTCCCCTGATGACGCAGCCGTCATCCTCAGACAAGCCGCCGCACAATCGCTGGATTACTTGCCAATCGCCCAACTGAATGACGAGGGTCAGACCGAAATCGTCCGGTGGATCGAAAGCGTCGGCAAGCAGGACGACATGCTCACCCCCTACGCCTGGTATTCGCTGGCAGAAGAAGCCGCAGCGTCGCATGACCCAGACGATCCGATCGTGATCGAAATGCTCCCGACTTACACCGAATCCGGCGATTATGAAACGCTGGAACTCTGCCGTCTGACGCATTTCGACTGGTCGATTGAAGCGGTGCCGGTGGACTACATCAGAAATCCGGAAAAATTGCTTGATACCGGTGCCCCCGTGCGTTTCCTGCTAATGGCGGAAGCCGCCGCCACGGCTTTTACCGAGGACGTATGCGAAGCGTACCCCGAACTTACTCCCTCGGCAGCGCAATTGCTGGCTGGCGCGATCAATCTTTTCTTTACGCGTTTGTGCAAAAGCGTGGGCATCATGCTGCCAAACCCTGGCGCGTCTCCCGCAAAAGCAGGAAAAGCTTTGCCGAATGCCGAAGACGCCCAGTGGCAGACGGCCGTTACCAAAGGCATGGCCGCCGCCGAAGATGTCATGCTCTCGCTGGATCCGGAACTTAGCATGACCCCATCTACCGTTCGTGAACTGTTCGATGTGCAAGACATTCCCCTTGCTTCGCTGCTCCCTTCCATGCAGAGCAAAGCTCACCTGACTTCGGATACCTGATTCGTCGGTCATGCTAATTTTTCTCACCATCTTCGTCATCGTTTATGGCTTGATGCATGTCTACGCCTTGCACAAGGTGTGGAAAGCTTTCCCGCCATCCCGCGCGCTGAAAGTCTGCCTCATCTTTGTTGGCGTTGTCCTGACGGTTTCCCCGATCTTTGTCCGCGTTCTGGAAAAGAACGACTGGCATCGCAGCGCCACCGTGCTGGCGTGGTGTGCCTATTCCTGGATGGGTTACATGCTGTTGTTCATGTGTGTCGCCGCAATAGTCGACATCTGCCGCGGCGGTACCGCACTGCTGAAACGCCGATGGCCGCTCAACCATGTGATGACTTTCCGCGTGATCGGCATTGTTACGCTCGCCATCACCGTTTACGGCTTTGTGGAAGCGCAAGACATCAAAGTTGAATACATCACCATCACCACGCCAAAACTGAAATCCGGGCGCATCACCATCGCGCAAATATCGGACTTGCATCTTGGCGTCACCATCAAGGATGGATTCCTCGACCGTGTGATGGCGAAGGTCACGGAACTCAAGCCCGATATTGTGGTTGCGACCGGCGACGTCGTGGATGGGCAAGGCGACGATTTGAATTCGCTCGCCAGCCACTTCCATGCGTATCAAGCACCTTACGGCACCTACGCGGTGATCGGCAACCATGAATATATCGTCGGCATCGACCATTCCCTGCGTTTTCTTGAGAAGGCGGGTTTCACGACACTGCGTGCCGAAGCGGTGAAAACGGGAGGCATCGTGCTGGTGGGCGTGGACGATCAATCACGCATGACACCCAGCAAGGAAGCGAAGACCGATGCACGCAAGGCACTGGCATCCACCACGAAAGACGATTTCATCATTCTACTTAAGCACAAACCCGTCGTGAACAGCGACTTGCCGTTCGATCTGCAACTTTCCGGCCACACGCACGGCGGCCAAATCTTCCCTTTCTCCTACCCCACGCGACTGATCAACGGCGTGCCCACTGGCATGACCAAACTGGAGGGCGATCGACTGCTCTATGTCAGTCGCGGTGTTGGCACTTGGGGCCCGCGAATGCGGCTATTCTCGGAACCGGAGATTACGCTGATTACGATTGAGAGCAGTCACAAATAATCGTTGATAGGCGAACGCCTCTCATCGCTGCGCTACCTCGCCAGAAGTCTCTTCGAAGTGCTTATATCAGTGAACGGCGTATTCCGGAAATTTGACGTTATGCGCATCGTAGTATTCGGCCAGCTTGCGGATTTCTTCATCGGTTCTGCACAACTTCATCAGTTCGACCGCTTCGCCCATCGTGAGGTTACGTCCTTGATTTTTCACGCTGGTGCAATACGCCTTGACCACCGAGCTGTTGCCGCAGGCAAGAAAAGCATTCGTGGTTTCCGGGTGCGCCTCCAGCAGTGCGCCTGCCTGATTGAGAAGCTCCCAATAACGCCATCCGGCATAGATCGCCAACAGGATGGTGACGATCATTGCCGCCGTAAAAATTCCCGGCGACATTTTTTCCGGATCGTTCCATTCAAAAAAAACATAGGCCATGGCGATGAGGCTGGCAATCACCGGAGCGAGTTTATAAATTTGCGCATCTTCCAGCGAATCGCGCAAACGTTCACAATCTTGCTTGGGTGGCGGCACAGCGTAGATATTGATTTCAAATGTCATGACGTTACTGCCCATTCTTGACGGCGCCGTCAGGCTGGCTTTGTTCGATTTAATCGCCTGATCGACGGTCCAAAACCTTTTTAAGTTGCCCTGCGCCATACTGAATTTGATCAAGCGTAACGTTGGTTAAATCAGTTGGTGCGGTAACGACTGTCTCAATCCCCAGCACCATGCCACAAACTGCTCCTGCAAGATCGACGCCACTGCTGCCACCGGAAAGAATTTTTCGTATCGGGTAAAGCTTATGCACCGACGACAGCACGGCATAGACCTGTTCGTTGGTTTTTTCCTGCGTCATGTTCTGGCTCACCAGCGTGGAAATGCTATTGCCGGTGACATTCAGACTTTTGGCACCATCTGCGCGCAGCTTGCGCAAGAGCAAACGAGACGTTTTGAGCACATCGGATGTCAAGCGCGCGCCCATATACCGTTTCCCGGCCACCTCCTTGACCATTTTTTCGCGCGGCGTATTGAAATCCAGCGAAAGCGCCACGGTCACATCTCCGGTCTGCGCATTCAATTTAGCGCGCACGGCGTAATCGTGCGACTTGACGCCGTTGACCTGCAGCCTAGATTTATCTGATTTCGACATAAACCAAGTTTCAAAAATCCCTCACGCAACTGCCAGTTTTCACTTAAGGGGCTGGTGCGTCAAGCTTAAATCATCCTGTTTGCTGCCATGAAGCCTCTAAAGCATAAGGAGTTTCAGAAGCGTTGCGAATTTGCCGAAAATATTTTGGATTACAGCAGAGGAAATCGACGCTATTGATTTGTCGTCAACATTAACAAAACGCCACGACTAATTAGCCACAGCCAATCTAATGCATTCTCCTCATATGAATAATGAAGAAGCACCCTCATCCATATCGGGCGCTTTTCATGCTGAAAATTGATTGTGACGCGCAAGGACGCAGCCGACATCCCTCGAAAAAAAACATCACGTCACAATTGCATCGGGCTTGTATTGACGCAGGATGAACATGCCAATGCACCAGGCGATGTAGAGCCACACCAGATAAATCATCCAATCTCTGGCATGCAGCAGCGTGATGCCCCAGGCTGCAGCCAGAATGAGGAGCGTCAGTCCGACTGCCTGCACCAAACACAAAGCCCAGCGCGACTTTTCTCCCCACACGCGCGTGCGGAACACCCAGTTGACCGGCACGACAAACGCATTGAGCAACAGAATAGCGTACGACATGTACGCGTGCTCGATACCACGCGCAATGCACAGCACCGCCACCGCCCCGATCATCGCGCCGTAGTAAAGCTGTCCGTTGCGCGTAGACGCACTGGTCGGCATGTCCGTTGCCATGTAAATCGCGCCGAGCAACACGCCCGCCAGCGAAAAACTGTAATCGCCTTGCGACACAGCCACAAATAGCAGAGTGAACATCGCCAGCAAAGCCGTGGGAATGTGCCAGCCAATGCGATTGCGCAAGAGCAGATACAGTCCACCAATCACCAGCAACAGCGCCGAGTATTCACCGACGGCACCGCTGCCTTTGAAAACCAGCCCATCCCAAAATTCATTGTGCAATAAATTCAGCGTGGGGAAATTGATCGCCTCTTCGTTGTACCAGATGGCGCCAGACGTCATCACCGCCGGAAAAAACACCGTCATGAACTCGCGCCCGACCAGCGCCGGATTGAAGCGATTGCGCCCCAGCCCGCCCTGCACAAGTTTCCCGAAAAGCACGGCCATCACGCCGCCGAAGGCCACCACATAGAGCGGCGTAAACGGCGCCAGCGTACAGGCGAGCAAGGTGCCAGTCACGAGCGACGAACCGTCTGCGATGCTGCTGCCCTTTCCAAAACCGCCAAAACCGAATTTTGAGAACAATTGCCCAAACAAAAATTCGGTCAGCACCGCGCTACCGCAGGCCACCAGAATGACCAGTACTGGCGTCCAGCCGAACGCCACCCAGGCCATCGCGCAACACGGCAACAGCGCAAACAGCACGTCCGCCATGATTTTGGTGACGGAATCCGATTTGCGGATAAACGGCGACGTAACAAGCGCTTTCACGATTTCACCTCCTGTTGCGCCACCGTGCGCAGCCGCAACTTGCCCGCCCTGATGAATGCCACCAGCGGCACATTGGACGGACACACGTATTCGCAAGCCCCGCATTCAAAACACAAAGGCAACTGATAATTTTTCAGCATGGCGAGATCCTTGCGCCGCCAACCCTCGTCATACTTGAACGGCATGAGCCGCATTGGACAAGCTTCAACGCATCGGCCGCAACCGATACAGTTTTCCCGCTTCACAGGGTCGCGCGGCAAAATGAGAATGCCGCCACTGCCCTTGGTCACAGGAGAAGCCCAGTCGGTGACATGCCGCCCCATCATCGGCCCGCCCAGCACGATCGTATGCTGTTCGGGCGTGATGCCGATCTGATTCAGCAAGAAACCAACCGGCGTGCCAATCGGGAGCTCGTAATTACCGGAACGCTGCACGCCTTCACCGGAAACAGTAACGATGCGATTCACCACCGGCAAACGCTCCACCAATGCGCGATGAGCCGAGACGACCGTCCCCACATTGCTAACCACAAAACCTTCGCGAGACGGATGCATCGGCGGCGCCATTTCGCGTCCGGTTACGGCAAACACAATTTGCCGTTCGCTTCCTTGCGGGTATGCTTCCTTCACGACTTGCACGCGCACGTTCACATAACGCGACTGCACCAGATAAGGCGCGAACACGTCCAGCAAGGTATGGTTGTGGTCTTCAATCACGATCACTACTTCGCTTGCGCACAACAGCAAATTAATGAGACGAATGCCTTCAAACAGTGCTGCCGTGCGTTCACGCATTAGCGCGTAATCCGCCGTCAGATAAGGTTCGCACTCTGCACCGTTGATGATGAAAGCCTTGACTTGCTGGCCTGCCGTGCGATATTTCAACGCCGTCGGAAATTGTGCGCCACCTGCGCCGACTACGCCTGCATCCGACAACAGGTTCAAAATCGTTTCCGGTTCGGGATCGTTCGTTCCGATTTCGGGTATCGCCAGACATGTCCCCGTAAAATCATTTTGCAGTACCAGCATCGGCGTCATGCCGCAGCTGCAATCCGGAAAATCCTGTACGCCCAGCACGGTTCCCGAAACCGGCGCATGCACCGGCGCAGAAAAAGGCGCATCGGCTCTGGCAAGCAATTGATATTTCACGACCGTGTCGCCAGCTTGTACAACGGGGCGTGCGAAATGGCCAGGATAAGCCGCGAGCGGCACATGCAGAAAGGGCGATTCGGCAAGCGTGACGATTGCCTTGTCCTTTGTCGCGGCTTTGGTGGTTGCAAACTGCATCATGCGACTTTCTCCTCGCAGACGTTCTGTCGCGTGCTAGATACGGGCATCGTCAGCGCACGTTTCGTCAATATAAGCGTCGAAACCCGTCGTACGTACCATCTGTCCCGTTTCATCCATCAGTACGCCTTCAATCGGCAGATTGGGGTAACGCTCCCGAAGCTGCTCTATTCGTTCCAGAAACCCGGCTGCTGTTTCATTGAAAAGTCCCGTCGACAGCATATCACCAAGCATGGCATTGGGGGTCATCAGCCCCACCATGCGGTTGGTTGAGGGAAACCCTGTCTGCGGATCCAGAATATGCCCATAGCGTTTGCCGTCAATCTCAACAAAGCTGTCACCCTGTGCAGATGTCGAATATGTTTGATTCGCCATATTGAGCGTAAAAAGCGGCGCCTCCGTGCCGGGCCGATCCATGCAGACTTGCCAGACAGGATGGCTGGCATTGTTGCGTGCCGCAATCGTGCTGCCGCCCGCATTCACAATGGCATCGCTGATTTCCATCTCGCGCAATTTCAACATCAACTGATCCACGGCATAAGCCTTGATGAACGATCCCGTGACAATCTCCTGCCCTTTGGCAATGCGCACCTGGTTGCCGCGAATTTCAATCTTGTTGTCGTCAACCAAAGGCAACACTTGCGCCAGCTCTTCTGGCGTCGGCAGGCGACGCGCATCATCCTTGTAAAAACCCCAAAGACGAATGAGCGGCATGACCGTGATGGCATACTGCCCGTTAAAGAAAGCCGCGATTTCTCTGGCCAGCTTAAGCATGCGAACGGTTTCATCATCTACCGTAACGAATTCGCCTGCCTGCCGATTGATCCGATCGAAACTCGATCCTGGTTGATAGGAATTGTATTGCTTGTCGATTTTCTCAAGGACACCGAACAACACGTCGAAATCCTCGTCCGTGCAAGTCGCCGGAATCTTGATGCGAATGTCGGCGTGGAACAGAAAACGCGTCTGGACCTTATACAAAAAATCGTTCATCGCACTAACAGTAATCTGGAAATCTACTGGCTCTCTGTGGCAGAGGCTGCTTTATCTTTATTCTTTTTATCCTTCTTGTACTTGGAAGCGCTGGCCTTTTCAGGCTTAGCTTTCTCGACCGTCGTCTTGGCTTTGACTTTCGACGCTTCTTCGGCAGCACGCGCTTTTTCCGCAGCTTCAAGCGCTTTGGCTTTTTCGGCGCTTTCCGTTGCTTTTACCGCTTCGGCCTCTGCCTTGGCTTGCGCATGGGCATCGTTCACGCTGTAACCTGCCACGATCATGACAACGCCGAACAGAAACAGCACTACGTTTTTAATCGATTGCATTACCTGTGTCATAACGACTCCTTGATGACATCCCTAATAATATAAACATCAACGCTTGATGTGTAACGGGTTTCATCATACTGCAAAACAAAAAATAACGCTTGCGTGTATCCGATCGCCAAATCATGCTTCCGCACGAGAAAAACTGATCTGCATTAGAATGAAAAAAGATTTTTACAGATCACATCATTACAAACAGAAGATGTTAAGAATGCGTTAAAAAATGGTTAAAGCAAAGTTAAAGAAAGGTACTGTATGACGATATCTTCCATCCCCACCAAGGGTCGCACACTGGATTACGCAGCGTCGGTTTACGATGTGCTTGAACCGCTTTGTCTCTTCAGCAAACAGGCAGAATATGACGACACGCTAATTCGCACACTCGCCCCACTGCCTGCCGATGCCATTCTCGATCTCGGCTGTGGCACCGGATTGCTGTGTCACAAGATCAGCCAGTTGCTGGATCCCGACCAAGGCGGACACATCGTCGGCATCGATGCCGCTGGCAAGATGATCGCCGCAGCACGCGAAAAACGCGGCGCGCCGCATTGTCGCTTTGAAGCCATGGCCGCAGAAAATCTGCTCTTCCCCGATGCCTCTTTCGATGCCGTCATATCCAGTCTTTTCTATCATCACGTGCCGCTGGATTTGAAACTGCAAAGCTTGCGCGAAGCATTTCGCGTCTTGAAACCCGGTGGCAAGCTGATGATCGCCGACATGCACAAACCCACGACGTTTTTCGGTTCGCTGATTTCGCACGCTTCACGCTGGATGCTCATGCAGCCGCAAATAGGCGAAAACATTCGCGGCGTATTGCCGGGTCTAATAGAAGAGGCTGGATTCCCGCCACCGCAAATCGTTGCAGAATATTTTGGCTACGTCGCCGTTTTCACGACCAGGAAACCAGCATGAGCAACCCCTTCATTCTTTATGCCCGGCATCATGGCGTGATCACCACGCTGGAATCCGATCTGCGCGCCGGTCTGGAACGCTTCTGGCAGACGGCAGACAAGGTTCTCGAAAGCAGCGCCGTTCATCTGATGCCGCCGGAAGCCGCCAGTTTTTCGCTGTCGCGCAATTTCTTTTCCATGCTTTTTCTATACTCCTACTATCGCGCTGGCATTCCTTCACAGAGACGCATCCTGTACGCCGCCGTCAATCAATGCCTGCGCGGCATGGTCACGGGCTGCGATAACCTGCTGGACGATGAATACAAAACCACGCTGGAAACCGATCTACCTGCAAACGCGCATCGTTTTCGTTCGGTACTGGATATCATGGTGGCCGACCGGGTACTCTTCGACGTAATGCAGGAATTCTGTCGCGTGCACGGCCATGCGCCCGATCTCGCCATGCAAGCCAGCGCCATTTCGCTGAAAGCCCTAACGCTGAGTGGCGTGCAGGAAGCCTCCGAAGAAGGCGGCATTACGGAACGCTTGCCACCCGAAGCGATTTTGCAGAAAATACATCATTACAAAACCGGCGTGCTCTTTCAATCCACTTGGGCGATTCCTGCGCTAGTCGAAGATGGCCCGCCCGCCAAACCGCACGAAAGGCACAAAGTACAGGATGCGCTCTACAAAATCGGAATCGGATGCCAGATGCTGGACGACATTGTTGACCTTTTCATCGACAAGCGCGAGCGCCGTCACAATTATGTGGCCTCGGCCATCGTGCATCAGGAATCCGAAGCGCTTTGGGCACATGCAAAAACCTGTTGCGCATCCGATCAGACTGTCGCGCATTTCTACGCTACCTGCCCGGCGTTTTTCAATCGAATGAAAACGGAAGCGGTCACCATGCTGGAAGACGGATTGCGCCAGCTCTTTCTCGACGAGCACCAGGAGCTGGTTCAATCCGCCACGCAGTTCATTGCCAACCGGATCGGCGTGTCCATGATGGCCGAATCGGTTGAAGCACAAGTCGCATGATGCGCCCTGCCTTTCTGCTCAAACTGTCCGGACTCATTCTCTGGCGTTCGTGGCGCGCGACCGTTGTGCTTTCCTTCATGATCGTTTCCGCCGTGGCCGCTCTGGTCTTTCTGCTGGCATTGGCTGTCGGCACCAACGATGCGATGATACGCAATTCAACCGGTCTGTATTCCGGTCATGTTTCCGCTCACCTCTCAAATGACCAAATCACAACCACGACACCCGCAAGCTTCACACTGCCCGGAGTGAAACAAGTGCTGACACGACGACATCTGCCTGTCGTGTTGCGCAACGAGAGAGGCATGGAATCGCTTGATTTGATCGGCGTGCACCCTGCGCAAGAAAAGCAAGCCGCCGCTTACTGGAAAAAAACGGTCAAGGGCAACTACCTGCCCGATCAGGAAAAACCCGGCGAAGCAAGCATCTTCCTGAGCAACACCACGCTTGGCAGACTGCAGGCGAATGTCGGTGAAACTGTCGACGTCGTCGGCATACGGGGCCAGCGCCTCGCCCGCTTCCAGATCGTCGGCGCCTACAAAACCGGCATTACCGCGCTTGATCATGGCGTGGCCTTTGTTTCCGCATCCCGCTTGCCAACCGATGCGGGCACACTGTCGCTCGCCGTCTTTCTGGATGCCGACGCTTCGCCCGATGCCGTCGTCGATCACTATCGCAGCGCCTTGCCTTCCACCAGCTTCGTCACGTGGCAAGCCTTCATGCCCGATTTGAAGGAATTGATCGACATGAACGATTTTTGCATGCGCATCGTCATTGCGCTGGTGTTTGCCATCGTCTCCGTTGGCACGGCCTGCGCCTTCCTGATCTTCACGCTCAAGAATCTGCGCGAGCATGGCATTCTGAAAACCATGGGGTTCACGTCCAGCGACACGGCGCTGCTCTTGCTCATGCAAATCGGGCTGCTCACCTGCTTCGCTGCAGTGCTGGGCACGCTGCTCGGGGCGCTAGTATCCAGCATTTTTGCCAGCATAGGCATCGACATGCAAGCCTACATTTCCCACAACCAGTATTTTGCCGTCTCCAGCGTGCTCTACCCGCGCCTCACCGGATTTGCGCTCTTCGCACCTTTAACAGTCGCCGTGTTGTTCAGCCTCGTCGCCGCCATCTGGCCAATTGTGACGGTGCTGCGCAAGAACCCGGCAGACATCTTGAGGAGCGTCTGACCATGATCGCATTGCACAACGTCAGCAAACAATACATGTCGGGGCGCGGTCACGTTGCGGCACTGTCTGACATTTCGTTTTCCGTTCCAAAGGGAGAAGGTCTGGTGCTTGCCGGACGCTCCGGATCCGGCAAGACCACGCTGCTCAACTGCATCGGCACACTGGAAACACCGGACGCCGGAACCATTCTGTACAAAGGCACCGACATCGGCACGCTGACAGCACGGCAGCGTGCGCACTTCCGGCAACGCGAAGTCGGTTTCGTTTTTCAGGCCAGCAATCTCCTGCCGTGGCTCACCGTCGCGGAAAACCTCCAACTGCCGCTGGAACTCAACCACATTCTCGGCTTGGCACAGCAACAGCGCGTGGCGGTGCTGCTGGAAACCTTCGGGCTTTCCGGTTATGAAAAAGCGATGCCCGTAGAACTCTCGGCAGGCGAATCGCAGCGCATTGCCTTTGCACGCGCCATTGCCCATGCGCCCGCCATCTTGCTGGCCGACGAACCCACCGCCAGCCTGGATTCCGCGAACGGCAAGCAACTCATCGAATTGATGCTCTCGCTGTGCCGCAACGACGGCACAACCTTGATCATCGCCAGTCACGATCCGGACGTGATGGCGATGGCCGACCGGGTTATCACGCTAAAGGATGGCAGGATGAAATATGACGTCGCATAAATTGAAATCAGGCATTATTTGAAATTCAAGTTGGAACGAGAACCGTTTGCGAAAACTCATCTTGCGACAGCCAAAACGAAAACCGTTTAAATTCTCGATCTTTACCCTATGTCGGGTTAAACATAAACCGTCACAATAAAGTGTGAACGAATACGCTCAAGATGCGTTCGGTCTTTCTATAAGGCAGTTGCGTTGCGCCTCTGACCGGGGCGGCCATCCCCAGAAGCAGAATCGGTTTTCTGTAGATGATCCAAGCACTCAATCTCTTGTTGGCCAACCTTTAAAGCCGATGAAAACGCCAAGACATAGACACAAGCCCGCGCTCATGCCTGCTGACAAAAACGCAATTGCAAAAGCCATCAAGTACAGGATTGGTCCATATCGATGCTGTCTGGTGATTTGCTCTATGTCTCTGGCGTCAATGTCTTTCACAAGCAAACGATTATTTCTTGCGGCATAACGCCATAGCCCCTTAAACGTTAAAGCGATGGCCACGAGTGTTCCCGCAAAGACTGCTCCTGCTACCTTTCCTTCAGTGTGTGGCAAATGTTCTGCGAGCAAAGCCGTTGGAAAAGGCAGGAATGTGATGAGCAACAGCAATAAGCCATTCCAGTACAACAAGTAATGATCTGTTTTCTGGACAAAAGTGAAAATCCTGTGATGGTTCACCCACATGGCGAGAATGGTTGTAAAGGCTGTCACGAACGCGAGGTAATGAGGCCAGAGTCCCAACAAAGCAAATCCGAGTCCTTCTTCACCAAGATTTGAAACTGTTGGAACCCTGATTGCAAGAACCAGCAGCGTCATGGCGATAGCGAAAACACCATCGCTAAAAAATTCAATGCGGCCGGTGTTTTTTTCTGCGGATAGCGTCAGCATTAATTCCCTTCAGGCAACAACACTGCCCAGATATTTTAGGTATATATTGACCGCAGCACTGACGTTTTCAAACACAGCGTCATTTTCCGAGAATCGTTTGAAAATTCATAAGACAGGCTAAACATTATGAAAAATCGATTTTGGTGTGCGATCAAGGTGTCGCGTCTAACAGCGATTGACATGGCTAATTTAGTTCAGCTGTTCACGGTACGCCATTTTCATTAATCTCTATTGCGATCCCGCAAAGAATTAGCGCATATGATGGCGCAATATGAAAACGATTGTTTGTAGCACTAGTTAATCGCTAGCGAAAAGGAAATCGATATCTTAAGAAAGATTAATCATCGTTTCGGTGAAAAGGTGAATGTTGTTTAAGGAGAAGATCATGCCAGATCAAACAAAGACCAAACCAGCTCAAGTTAATCGTCATGCATTAGTAGAAAAGTCAGCCTCGCATGAACTTGACAAAATTGTGACTGGATTAGCAGACTTATTTCACGACTGGCAAAAAGTGAACCTGATGCCAGATGAAATCGAACTCATGGTGAAAGGTTTAGATGAGTTATTCCGGAAACGAAAAATGACAGGCATGACCCAAGAGGAGATTGACCAAATGGTGAAAAGCCTCGACGCGATATTCCGCGAAAAAATGCGTAAAGACGACTTAGCCAAAAAATAATTGAGGCAACGAATATATACGACGACCCTAGTCCAAAACCACCTCGATATGGTGTTCCTGACGGTCGTCGACAAGCGGAATCACTCCCTGCGTGTGCCCCACCTCATCAATGATGACGTCTCTCAGAACACCATCAACCGTTACACTCATCACATTCTCCGACTTTTCACCCAAACGCTTGATGATGATGTGATAAAACGTTTCGCGATAGCGGTAGTGAATTTTGTACGACTTCCAATGCAACGGGATGCGTGGTGCAATACGCAGCTTGTCCACCTCCAGTTGCAAGCCCAGTAACGTTTCCACCGTCAGTCGATACATCCAGCCAGCCGCCCCGGTGTACCAGGTCCATCCGCCCCGCCCTGTGTGCGGCGCCGTGCCGTATATGTCTGCGCACATGACATAGGGCTCAACTTTATAGCGTGCAATATCTTCTGGCGTGCTCCCATGATTAACGGGATTAAGCATGGCAAACAATTCCCATGCGCGTTCCTTGTCACCCATCATGGCAAACGCCATCGAGGTCCAAATCGCGGCATGGGTATATTGACCGCCGTTTTCGCGTACTCCGGGCAAGTAGCCCTTGATATAACCAGGCTCAAGGTCAGATTTATCGAATGGCGGAGCTAAGAGTTGGATTAACTGCGCATCGCGTCGCACTAGACGCTTGTCCACCGCCAACATGGCTTGACGCGCGCGCGCTGGATCGCCGTCGCCAGAGATGACCGCCCAACTCTGGCTGATCGAATCGATTTGGCACTCTTCATTTTCTGCCGAACCTAAAGGCGTACCATCGTCAAAATACGCGCGCCGATACCATTCTCCATCCCAAGCATTGGCTTCAATATTCCCGAGCAATAGCGAAGCCTGTGTCGTGCAAATCCCGGCAAAGGTTTCATCATCATGCTGACGCGCCAGCCGTGAAAACTGCTGAAGGTTTTCATAGAGGAACCAGGCCAACCAAACGCTTTCTCCTTTGCCATCCTGACCAACGAGATTCATTCCATCGTTCCAGTCACCGCAACCCATCAACGGTAAATGGTGTTCACCAAAACGTAGGCCATGTTTGATCGCGCGCGCGCAATGCTCATACAAGCTTGCTGCTTCTGTTGAGCGTTGCGGCTGATCGTAATACGCCTCCTGACCCGGACTCAACTCGCGACCTTCCAGAAAATGAATGGACTCATCCAGCACACCTGTATCGCCCGTCGCCATCACGTAACGGCAAGTCGCATAAGGCAACCAAAGATAATCATCAGAAAAGTGCGTGCGCACGCCTTGTCCGTTCGGCGGATGCCACCAGTGTTGTACATCCCCCTGAAGAAATTGGCGCTCGGCGCAACGTATCAGCTGCTCACGAGCCAGCCACGGTGTCGCATGGATCAAGGCCATGGTGTCCTGCAATTGATCGCGGAATCCATATGCGCCGCCCGACTGGTAATATCCACTGCGCCCCCACAATCTGGAAGACAGCGTCTGATAAAGCAGCCAGCCATTGGCTAACACATCCAGCGCCTTGTCTGGCGTTTCCACATACACCGCACCCAGCGTGCGATTCCAGTATGCCCAAACGGTTTCCAATGCCTGTCGCGCGCCTTCCGGCCATCCGTATTGACGAATAAATTGCCGCGCTTCGTCTTTATTGCGCGCCGCGCCAAATACAAACACGATTTCGGTCTCCTGCCCATCTTCCAACTCGACGTAAGTCTGTATCGCGGCGCACGGATCAAGCCCAGCTCCCGTATTGCCAGACAAACGCCTGCGGCGCATGGCCGCCGGACTTGCCATCGATCCATTGCGGCCCAGGAACTCTGCACGGCTTCCGCTCACTGAGCGCGAAGTCGAACTGACATGCGCAAACACAACACGATTGGCACATTCTTTACCGTAAGCATTATGCGCAAACAGCGCTCCGCTTTGAGGATCCGTTTCAGTAATGATGTGCATCATATTGCCGTGCCGCCACTCGCCCAGCACCAATTCCCAATATCCTGTCAGTGACAATTTTCGGGAACGCCCGGAATGGTTGCGCAACTTGATTACCGCAAATTTCACTGACGCGTCCATAGCGACATAGTTATAGAGTTCGGAAGAAATCCCGGCTTCGTAATGCTCGAACACGCTGTATCCAAATCCGTGTCGGCAGACATACCCGGATCGGCTGTGGACTGGCAAGGGCGTCGGCGACCAGAACGCACCGGATTCGTCATCGCGAATGTATATCGCTTCGCCGCTACTGTCGCTGACCGGATCGTTGTACCAGGTGGTTAAGCGAAATTCATGGGCATTTTCCACCCAGGTATAAGCACCACCGCTTTCACTCACCACCGTACCAATGAATGGGCTGGCGATGACATTGACCCACGGTGCAGGCGTCGTCTGACCTGGCTCAAGCGTGATGACGTATTCGTGTCCGTCCGGCGTGAAGCCACCGAGTCCGTTGCTGAAAATGCGTTCTGGTACCGATACCGGGTAGCTTGGCTCGGCTTCCGGATGCATCAAGGTCTCCAGACGATCCATTACGCGCTCTCCCGACTGGCGACGTTCGACATGTTCAGCCAAGGTCAAGGAGCGATCATCCAGCACGATCCGTGCGACCGATTGGAACAGCACCCTGTCTTCTTCCGAAAATTCGTCTGCACGCCGAACGAACACGCCACCCGGCTTGTCGAAAACTTGCGCTTCGGGGCCAGCGTTGATCAGTCCCATGATCTGATCATGCAGGGCCGCACGGTAGCCAGAGAAATCTTCGTTCACGATCACCAGATCAGCAATCAGGCCTTTTATTCGCCAATACGCATGCGCTTGCAGTACTTGTTTCAGGAATTCAATACGGTTCAAATCGCCAATGTGTATCAGAACGATGGGTAAATCGCCTGAGATGGCGAAACGCCAAAGCCGCGACTGCCCAAGCTGGTTGCGGGCGATAATGGTGGGTTTTGCCCGCCGCACAGCGTTGCTGTAAATAACAGAGGTCGCCAGACGTCCGTAGATTTGCGCATCGGCTTCTGTCGCGTTGAGTTGACGCAGCACTTCCTGGCTTTGGAACCATGCCATTTCAAAGGCACGTTCAACGAAATGCCGGTCACAATATTTCTCCAGTAAGGCCAATACGGCTTCGCGTGTGTCAGCAACGCCTGAGATGATTTGTACGGTGGCCGATTCGTCTGTTAACAAAGTGATGGTACGTCGAATCGCCACAATGGGATCGAGTACCGAACCGTCTGTGTTCGACAAAGTCAACTGATCGTTATTTCTATCCAGAACCACTGGGTCGGCCACCGTTCGGCCTCGCCCAATGAATTTCGCGCGGTCCGTTTCGTAAGACGGCTCGTCAGACAACGCGCCAGGTGCTGCCACCAGGTGGAACATCCACGGCGCCGACTCCCCTGGTGTGCGGCTTCGTCTCTGACAAAGTATCGCCTGGCGGTCAGGAAGAATTTCCGTTTGCACAAACAAATTGCTGAAAACGCGATGCGCCAAATCGGCATTCAATGGCGCTAATACAACCTCCGCATAACTTGTCACTTCGATAGAACGGGTACGGGCAGACTGGTTGGTGAGCGTAACGCGGCGAATTTCGACGTCATCTTCAGGTGAAACGCACATCTCGGTGCGCGTTTCAATCGATTGATCGCGCCGTCGGTATTCTGCCCGACCTTGCACGAAGACTGCTTCATAGTGATCGGCATTGCGCCGCGTGGGGTGATGTGCGTTAGACCAATAGCGTTTTGTCTCGCAATCACGCAAGTAAATGAAGGTCCCCCAGCTATCGGCAGTGCCATCCTCGCGCCAACGCGTGACCGCCAAATCACGCCAACGGCTGTAACCACCACCGGCATTGCTCGTCATGACGTGATATCTGCCGTTAGACAACAAATGCACTTCCGGAATCCGCGTATGCGGATCGGTAAACACGCGCATGATTGAGCCAGGTTCCACCACAGGAGGACGCGCAGCCGTACTCACTTCAGCAGCATGCGGGTGCAAGGTCGCGCCTTTCTTCGGAACGCGTTCCTGCAACAACAATTCCGTGGCGCGCACGAGTGGAGAAGACATGAATCGGAGCTGCATCGGCTGATTGTGCAATACGTGATCAAAAGCCAAAAGGCTCATGCCTTGATGATGCGCCATGAAAGTACGCACAATAACGCTATTTTTTCCGCGCGGCACACGCGATGGCGTGTAATCGACCGCTTCGTAAAATCCGTAATCGCCAAGTACGCCATTAGCGGCCAGTGCCTGCAAGTTGCGGCAGGCTTCACGAGGCATTACCGTGAGTGCCAGTGCGCTGGCATAAGGCGCGATCACCAAATCATCTCCCAATCCGCGCTTGAAACCCAGCCCTGGAACGCCGAACGCGCGGTATTGATAAACCTGATGTGCATCGGTGGCGTTATAGCAAGATTCGGAAATACCCCAAGGCACAGATCGTTGTCGGCCATATTCGATCTGCCGCAGCACCACCGCTTTACTGGTCTGATCCAGCAAGGTATTTTCATAACTCGGCATGATCAAGCTCGGCATGAGGTACTCAAACATCGAGCCACTCCAGGAAATCAGGCTTACATTGGCACCATGACTGGTCAGCAGTCGACCAAGCAAGAACCAATGCTTCTGCGGTATCTGTCCTTGTGCGATAAGCAGAAAACTGGCGAGACGCGCTTCGGATGCCAGCAGGTCGTAGCAAGCGGGATCGCGTCGCCGTTCACCAACGTCATACCCTATGCTCAGCAAGCCGCTTGATGTATCGTAAAGAAATTCAAAATCCATCATTGCCAGTGCGCGACAACGCTCCACCAATTCATCGATGATCTGGATTCTTTCCTGTGCATTTGTGAATGGAGGCGATGATGTTGCATCGGTCGAGGTCGCTGAATCATCATCAACTGTACGCACCTTGGCCAATTCTGCCAAAGTCGAAATGTTGCCTGTTTGTTTCTGATCGGATACCAGAAATGCAAGATCAACTCGAAGCAATCGGACCTGCTGGTTGAACGCCTGTGTCCAGCAATATAGTTCGCCATCGATATCAATGTCCGATGGGAGCGACGCCTGCAAGGCTTCACCAATTTTGAGAATCTCATTTAACTGAATATCGGCAGCTGCCAATGCTTTGGGCTGCCCGTCCGTGGTGAGTGGGCGTAACGTGTCTTGCAAAAATTTGATTATTTTCGCAAGATCTGGAGCGGGAGATAATGGGACGTGCTCTGACAACACCTGCAAAGTGTCCTGTAGCCCACAAAATGCGCACGATGCCAACACTGGCTTATTTTTTAACTCACACAATCCTGACTGCAAAGTCAGCAAGCTTCCGGCCAAATTTCCGCTGTCTACCGATGAAACATATTGCGGACGAAGTGGTTGTAAGGTACGTGTGTCATACCAGTTGTAAAAATGGCCGCGGTAACGCTCCAGCTTTTCCATCGTCGCCAGCGTGTTTTCGGTCAGCTGCAGGAATTCTCCGGCGGAAATATAGCCAAAATCGTACGCAGCCTGATTGGCCAGTAGCGCCATGCCAATGTTCGTAGGTGACGTGCGCGAAGCAATGACCGAACTTGGATAGGTCTGAAAATTATCGGGAGGCAACCAGTTATCTAGTGGCGCGACGAATTCTGAGAAGTAACGCCAGGTTCGTCGCGCCACCGTCCGCAGAAAAACTCGTTGCGCAACGGTCAAAGCCGGCTCTCTGGAAACAAGCGGTATGCTGATCCACCAAGCGACGATTGGCGATGCCAACCATAACAACAAAATTGGCCCACAGAAGATCAACTCTTTTGAGCGACTGTCTCCCCATTCCAATGCCAGCGCCACCGTCAGCAACATCGCTAGAACAGGTGCAACCCACATCTCTTTAAAAAAATCAGTCAGCGTACGGCGCGCATTGCGCGTAGCATAGGATGGAATATGCCAGAGCAACAAACCGCGTCGTGTGAACACCATCCGCACACCCGAGCGCAGGATCGCGTCCAGGCAAATCAACATATCGTATGGAAGCAGAATCAGGGGCAGTAAGGCGAGTGCGATAGGGCGGAATGCTGATTTGCAGGTCAGTATCAGATGTACCAACCAATCTCGTTCTTTAGGCTTGCGGATAAGGGTAATGATGTTTCCCAGCAAAGTAGGCAAGAGCACTACCCCTGTGACCAGCAGAGTCCAGCGCCAAGCCGATCCTGGATCAAATAACCAGGCACCTGCAAGCAATGCAAACAGCGCAGGAGAAACGAGGCTGCGGCGAAGATTGTCAAAAATTTTCCACTGCGACAAACAAGATAGCGGATTCGGTTGCCGCTTTGTCTGCGATCCATTTCCAACAGCCGGACTTCCAGGCACACGCGATAAGAGCCAGCCAGCCAGCTGCCAGTCGCCACGTATCCACCGATGCCGTCGGCTTGTTTCTTCGAGGTAGCTAGCGGGGTGCTCTTCAATCAAATCAACATCTGTCACCAGCGCCGAACGCGCGTATCCGCTTTCGAGCAGGTCATGACTTAAAATGATATTTTCTGGAAAACGTCCATCGACGGCTTGACGAAACGCATCCACATCGTAGATCCCTTTGCCGATGAAGGACCCTTCACCGAAAACATCTTGGTAAACATCCGACACCTCACGCGTGTAGGGATCGATACCTGACTCGCCAGCAAACAATTTCGCAAACCTCGTCTGACTTGCACTGGTCAGACTGATAGAAGCGCGCGGTTGCAGAATCGCATAGCCGTCCACAATGCGTCCCTTGTTGGCGTCGTATATCGGCCGATTGAGTGGGTGACCGAGATTTCCGATCAGTTTGCGTGCTGTGTCACGAGGCAGTTGTGTGTCGGTATCCAAGGTAATGACGTACTTGACCGAACCGAGGATAGACCGATCACCGACAATATCCGAGAAGGCAGCTTGTCCATTTCCACGCAGTAAGGTATTGAACTGCTCCAGTTTGCCACGCTTGCGTTCATACCCCATCCATATCTGTTCATGCGGATTCCACACACGAGGCCTGTGGAACAGATAAAAAATGCAGGGCCTATCCTCCTGGTAAGTTTCGTTAAGCGTCTGGACAGCATTTTTTGCGTAAGCAATTAACGCGGCGTCTTCCGGCATGGTGCATGCTGACGCATCACGAAAATCCGTCAACAAAGCAAAAAAGAGATTGACGTCACGATTACCGAGATAACGGATTTCCAAAGCCTGCAGAAGATCGTCAATATCACTGAGCTTGCTCACCAAAGTGGGGACAACCACCATCGTGCGATGCTCGGCGGGTATGCCCCGCGAGAAATCCAGCCGCGGCAATGCGCGAGGTGGCAAGCTGAGTGTAACAAACAGATTCACCAGCGCAACGGCTATTGACGAGACGCCGATGGTGCAGGTGATTGCAAAAAACCAGTACTCCCAATCACGAAGACTGAATCCGTCGAAAGAAGAATGAATAAACGATGTCACCAATGCGGTAAGTGACAAGATGGGTATGAGATAAAGAATCAGGCGAAAATCCCGGAGCATCCGATTGACACGCCGTGCACACGAAAAACGACAGCCGACAGCGCGTTCCAGCATCGGACGCCCCTGATCGATCAGGAAGTAGCCGACATGTGCAGTACGGTCGATGACATTCAATTGCTTGGCCGCACTCTGTGCGAGAATAATGGCTTCTCGTGCCACAGCGAACTCGGTACGCGAACACCCCTTCGCCACTTCTTCGATAACATGCCGATATCGATCGCGCGTAGGGAAATCTTGATTGGCGTAGATTTCTGCCGGATCTTCACACAACGTACGCTCGACAACGCTTTGCGACTCGACAAAATTCTGCCACTCCATGGAACTGATGAAGCGCAAACTGCCAATACTGTTCGCAATGGAAATCTGATTGGTCGCTGCCGTTCTACCGGAGGCTTCTGACAACTCCGATGCCGTCACACCTTGCGCCAGGAGTTTGTGCTCTACCCATGCTTGTACGAAGGTCATAGCAGATCCATGCGCCTGGAGTCTTGCATAGAATTCCTCTACAAACGGAGCCGTCAGAGGAACATCGGCATCGGCAAATTCTGCAAGCAACTTGATCAATTGCTTCGGATCGCTTTCTGCTGTAGCCTGCATGCGGTCCGCCCATTGACATGCCGCATCCAGTTCTTCGCGCCGATGCGCAATGCGCAATCCCACCCGTCTCAGGTTTTCCAGCAATGCCAACTGCAACATGATGGGAAACGCCCATAACTCACCGAGCCTCAATGGATCAACGGACTGATACGCGGCAATGAATTGACTGGAGTTGTCGCTGTCCACACGACCGTCCATGTGAGAAATCAATTCCAGCGCCAAGTCATAGATGCGCGGAAAACCGGCTGTCGGGCCATCAGCCAGCCGCGGCAACTGCTTGCTGTAACCTTTTGGCAGATGTCGACGCGCCAGAACGATCTGTTGTTCAATCAGATAAAAATTGTCAAGCAACCATGCTTCCGCCGGTATGATTCGCTCTCCCGGAGTAGCTGCTGCCGTCACAATGTCATACGCTGTCAACAACACGCGTGCATTGTCCTTCAGCCTTGGCAGCAACCTGTCCGGTCCCGGGTGCGGATCGATTCTATGCTGTTCGGCCAGCGACACAGCATGGCGCTTGAGCTGCTCAATGCTGAGCAACTCTGAACGCAATAACTCCGTATCCCTATCATTCCTCAATACATGTCGTGCGCGTCCGGGGAAAAGGTGTTCAATAATGGCCATGCCACTCCCCTACCTGAACTTGCGGTCTTGAGCATGCTTATAAAGCAGTTCATCTGTTACGCAATTGTTATGTGACCTGGATAGTGAAATTCCCTCAAAGTAAATAAGGTTCAACGCAGTCTTTCAGAAGCAATGCGCTCCTTGAATTCTTTTTTTGTTTTTTTCGCAGCCTTCTTTTCCTTTTGCGTCATGGTCGGCTTCTTTTTATCCATCTTGATGTTCTTTTGTTCTTTGCTCATGTCAATTTCTCCTGATAATTGATGGCGACTCTACTCATTGACCCGGATGGTCCGTGCTGTGGCGTTTTAATTGCGAATCTCAGATACGCACAAATAATATGTATTCTAAAAACCAAACAAGAGTCCCAGTCCGATCGTCGTTGGGAGTAGTTGTAATCAATCAAGCTATGTCTGTACCATGAGAATGCTTCCAGTCATCAGCGATGGCAACGCAATCAGCCAGGGCCGACGGCTCTTCAAGTGAGAATGCAAAGCTAGGAACACAGAATATGAACCCAACCAGCAAACGTCTTACCGGATAAATGTTCATTCGTTTTCATTTTCAATTGTTACTTTTTGCAGAGAAAATATATCCCACGTAGCGATAAACAAAGCCGCAATCACCGGACCGATGACAAAACCATTCAAACCGAAAATAGCAATGCCGCCCAACGTCGAGACAAGCACAATATAGTTCGACATTTGTGCGTCACTCGCAACCAGAATGGGGCGTAAAATATTGTCAATCAATCCAATCACCAGTACGCCATAGAGAATCAATACAACTCCTAGCCAAATCGAGCCGGTAATAAGGAAATAGATCGCCACAGGCGCCCAGATAATGCTCGCACCGACGGCTGGTACCAGAGACATGAGTGCCATCACTACACCCCACAACATCGCCCCCGGTATGCCAAGAAACCAGAACATCACCCCACCCAATGCACCTTGAATAGCCGCAACAAGGATATTGCCCTTAACTGTGGCACGAATCACCGTGGTGAATCGAACAAACAGCAGTCGCTTATGCTCTCTGTGCATGGGAATCGCTTGTATTATTTTTTCTATTAACTGTTGACCGTCACGCAACAAGGCAAACAGCAAATAAAGCATAACGAAAGTACCAATGACGAACCCTGCTGTGTTTTGCCCAATGTTCAGCGCCTTGGAAGCAATATATAAACTTCCTTCTGTAGCAGCGGCTGACAAGGTTTTCTGGAAAGTCGAAAAATCACCCAGCCCATACCGGGACAAGAGATCGGATACCCATATTGGCAGAGAAGTCATGGCTTGCTGAAAGTGAACGTCCATGTTCAGTTCGCCTGATTTGATTTTTTCATAAAAGCTTGAGCCGTCTTGCACTAGTGATGCGGCGATCAACATCAATGGAATAAAAACAGCGACCAAAAACAATAACAGCGTGAGACATGCGGCCAGATTGTGTCTTTGTCGCGTCAACTTGAGCAGCCTGCGCTGAATCGGCGAAAATATGATCGCTAGGATAATCCCCCACAATATCGCGCCATAAAACGGAAGCAAAATCCAGATGAACGCGATGGTCACGACGATCAGTAAAAGTCGTAACGTTTGCTGCTGAAGCCTGCGCGATTCATTCATTGAATTTCCCGTTGTAAAACCATTCGCTTAATGAAGCTACGCGCCAATGACAGACAGCGCAAAGCGCTATAGCCACAGCTAAACGCTTGCTCTGCTGTGAAGCCAATTTGAAACAATAGTGGTGCGCACGAACAGAAAAATCAGTCAAATTTTTACAATGACCGTTATTGGATTTCACTTACTCTTGTGATGTACCGCTAGGTTTTATGGCGAGCCTCAAACTCCTTGATCTGCTTTTCAATCTCATCCTTGCTGGTACCATATATTTCCTGAATTTTTCCAACAAGTTTGTCGCGCTTTCCTCCAATCTGTTCAAGATGATCATCGGTGAGTTTTCCCCACTGTTGTTTTACATTGCCCTTAAACTGCTTCCAGTTTCCTTCAACAATATTCCAGTCCATTTTCTCCCCCTTATTAAGTGAAAAGCATTATTGATACACGAAGCAAGCGTCCACGCCACGGCTGAGTCTGCATGATCAGCCTGTTTTCTCTGTGATCAATCTCAGCAAACCACGCATCTCGCTTGCCACAAATCAAATCATCCACTGACGACCACCCTATCTCTAAGTTGTAGTATCGGCACCGGGATTTCACGCGCCCTGGAAAACTGAGCAAATAATTTTTACTCGCTCATTGAGTTGCTGAAACATTAGTTGCTGAAATGCATGATAAATGACTGGGATGTGCCTCAATACGCGATGTCATCGACAACTTTGTTGAACGGAGCGAACATTAGTTCGTCCAACATAACATACTTATCTGCAATATCTTGCTTATTGGCACGAACTACTGAAAGTAAAAACAAAATCTAGCAGCGCACCGACAAACTGCGAAAAAGCATCATCACTATCTTTGCGCTGGCACAAGAATCGCCCTTATAAATGCCGTAAATTTTGGAAGTGGGTTCATAGTGCGCTGTGTAACTTGTCATTGCTCATCCATCTTTACGACTTGAACTTACTAAGGAGTGCCTATTCATGAAACACTTTAAATATCTTTCAACGTTTTTCCTTGCTGTCATGTTGGCGACGTTGCTGGGTTGTGCATCTTCATCAAAAAATGAGAGCACAGGGGAATACCTGGATGACAGCGTAATTACAACGAAAGTCAAAACCGCCATTTTTAATGAGCCCACACTGAAATCAACGGAAATCAACGTCAAAACATACAAAGGCGTCGTCCAACTCAGCGGTTTCGTCAATTCTCGAAATGACATCTACAAAGCTGTCGAGGTTGCGCGTGGTGTGAAGGGTGTGAAATCAGTCAATAACGACATGCGATTGAAAGAGTGACAGCAAGCCATGTCGCCAAATCAGGAGTAACGAATATGCTTCAAACCCTCGCGATTATTCTGATTGTCTTATGGCTGATTGGCTTGGTCTCGTCCTACACCATGGGAGGATTTATTCACATTCTCCTTGTCATCGCGGTCGTGGTGATATTAGTACGCCTCATCCAAGGCAAGCGCCTTTGACAACTTTGCAGGTTCGAACGGGGCAGCATCGATTTTGCAGAAATCAATCGATGCTGCCCCGTTTATTCTCGTTTATTTGAGCAATGCTCATGCGCCGACCCTCCCGCTAACCAACGAACACACTGCCGCCCGGATTCTGGCAACGCAAAACAATGGGACGTGCCTGATTACCACCGTCTTGATCTCGATTGGATGGCGATGACCGACAGAGTCATCGTGTTGAAGGATGGGAAGATGGTACATGACGCCCTCTAACCCGCATGATTCAAAATTACATCCCCCTAGATACCGCACACGCCCCGGCTAACACAATGTTACTGGTGCGCGATACAATGGTGGAACTATTTCAGATATCCCCCAAAATGCGGCATTACCAAAGCGAATTCTTCTCCCACCTGGCACAGTTCGACACGATCATCGATGTTCGCAGTCCTGCCGAATACGCGGAAGACCATATCCCCGGCGCGATCAATTGCCCCGTGTTGAACGATGAAGAACGCGCGCGCGTTGGCACCCTCTACAAGCAAGTCAATCCATTCGAGGCGAAAAAAGTTGGGGCTGCCATAGTGGCAAAAAACATCGGCATCCACATCGAGCAACAATTCCTCAAGATGCCCCGCACCTGGAAACCGCTCATCTATTGCTGGCGCGGCGGCAACCGTAGCGGCGCGATGACACACATCTTGTCAAAAATTGGCTGGCGCGCTGAACAACTCGAAGGCGGTTACAAAACCTACCGCAGTCAAGTCATCGCCGCTCTCGCAGAAGCACCCAAACATTACATCTTCAACGTGATTTGCGGAACAACCGGCAGCGGCAAGAGCCGACTGCTCCAGGCGCTGGACAAAGAAGGGGCGCAAGTGCTCGACCTGGAAAAGCTTGCGGCACATCGCGGCTCCGTCCTCGGCAATCTGCCAACCGAACCGCAACCCTCACAAAAAGCTTTCGAGAGCCGCATCTGGGAAACGCTGCGGCATTTCGATCCCGCGCGGGTTGTGTTTGTGGAGTCCGAAAGCAAGAAAGTCGGCAAACTCAGTGTGCCGGAAGCGTTGATGGACAACATGCGCAGCGCCCCTTGCATGACGCTCTCGCTGTCTCGCCCCAACCGCGTCTGCCTCTTGATGGAAGATTATTCGCATTTTGTGCGCGATCCAGCTTTCCTCAACGAGCGTTTGAATCGCCTGATCGATTTGCACGGCCGCGTAAAAATCGCGCACTGGCATGAACTGGCCCTCTCTGGAAAAATGGATACGCTGGTAGAAGCCTTGCTGGTCGATCATTACGACCCGCTGTACCTGCGGTCTATCCACCGCAATTTTGTGCAATCAGATAAAGCGCGTATTCTCGAACTGAACGACATTACTGAAAATGATTTCCGCGCAGCGGCACGCAGCTTGCATTCGAGCCAATCTCAACAATCAGATTAGCTCATCCATCTTCGCCAGCAACACATCCCTGTCCCGAAACACATCCTGCGGTAATGTTTCTATCGTGCGGTTATCGCGCAAAACGAATACTTGCTCGGCCAAACGGTTCGCTTGTCCCAGACTGTGAGAAATCACGACCAGCGTATAACGCGATTTCAATTCAGAGAGCAGTTCTTCGATCTGTTGCGCCGCCTTAAAATCAAGCGACGCCGTCGGCTCATCGAGCAACAGAATTTCCGGTTGCAAGGCCAACGCCCGCGCCAAACACAAGCGCTGCTGCTGCCCGCCGGACAGTGTGCCTGCCGGTGCGTTCAACCGGTCTTTCACTTCGTCCCACAAATGCACGTCACACAACGCCTGCTCCACGCGCTGGCGACTTTCTTCAACCGGCAGCGACAACGCTACCTCCAGCGGCAAGCGGATGTTGCGCTCAATGGAGAGCGGCAAGACATTGGGGTTCTGAAACACCATGCCGACGCGTCGTCGCAAATGCTCCACGGCGATGCCACTGCCGTAAGCATCGACCCACTCCCCGTTTAATTGCACGGCGATCTTGCCGTGCGTCTCGCAATCCGGAAAACATTCATTGAGTCGATTAATCGCACGCAACAGCGTCGTTTTACCCGTACCCGAACGTCCGATCAAAAAAGTCGGGCCGCCTGCGGGAATATCCAGACTCAAATCGGTCAGAACAGACTGGCCTGCAAAACGGACCGACAGGTGTTCAATACGTATGACGGCAGGTTTCAACGTGCGCCTCCCATTTTCCATTTTCTTTCCAGCCGTGTTTGCAACAGCCGTGCACAAGCAAACATCAGCCCGGTCAAGCACAACAGCACCAGCGCCGCGGCAAACGCCTGTGTCAATTCAGCCGGTGACTGGTGTTCAGCCGCGAGATAATAAATCTGAAACGGCAGCGCTTCGTATTTTCCGGTCAAGGATGACGGCGCACCAGCGTTGGCGACGGCGCCCGTCAACAGAATCACCGCCGTATCTTCAGCCGCGCGTCCAATCGCCAAAATGATGCCACTGAAAATGCCTTGCATCGCCGCAGGCAACAGAATGCGCGTCACGGTCTGACCGTGTGAGAGCCCGATACCCGCACCCGTCAAACGCAATTCCGCAGGCAAGCCTCCGATGGCGAGTCTCGTCGTACTAATGAGATACGGCAGCACCAACACCGCCAAACATACCGCGGAAAGCAGCAAACCGGTATTGGCATCGGGCGCCACTGTTTTTCGCAAAAATAAAAGCAAGGCAAAGCCAAACAACCCCACCAGAATCGACGGCACCCCTGCCAGCACATCCACGCAAAAAACAAACCATTCCTTGCTGCGACCGCTCGCATATTCAGCCAGATAGATGCCGCTGGCTACGCCTAGCGGAATCGCCATCGCCGTGGAGAGGATCACCAGCACCAGCGTGCCGACGCAGGCTGGCCAGAGTCCATCAAATACCGGCGCACCGCGCAGCACGGCATCTAGTGGGGGCGTATCGCCAAAAAACAGCGCCAGCGACCATCCCGGCAAACTTTGCCAAAGCAAAAAAACCATCAAGGCGCCGAGCAGAACCAGCACCCACGAGACGGAAAGCCACGATGCCAGCGTCGCGGTTTTTTCAAGTCGGGATGCACCACGTGGTGTCATGCGCACTCCCCGTGGGTATCTCTCGCACGCGGGATCCTTCGTAGATTGCGCAATCCCAGATTGACCATGAGCGAAACGATAAACAAAATCAGGCCGCAGGCAAACAAGGAACTGTAGGTCGTGCTCTGACTATCGGTCGCCACCACCAAGGCGATATGCGACGTTAAAGTGCGAATGGCATCCAGCAGCGAATGCGGCAATTGCGGCGCATTGCCCGCCAACATCAAGGGAATCATCGTATCGCCAATCGCGCGACCAAACCCCAGCGCCAGTGCGATCAACACACCCCGCGCCGAAAGCGGCAGCGTCAGTCGCAGAAGCTGCTGCACCGGCGTAAAGCCCAGCGCTGCCGCACCCAGCCGAACCTCCTCCTGAACCTGGCGAAATTGATTGTCGAGTATCAGCACAATGGTCGGCAACACCAGCACCGACAGCGTCAACAAGGCCGCCAGCCAGGAGAACCCGGAACCGGAAAAGCCACTGCGCAACAGCGGCACTAACAGAAACGCCGAAACCAAACCGTAGACCACCGTCGGGATACTGGTCATGAAGCGAATCATGCCAAGCAAAGGTTTGGCCGCCCAACCAGGGCCGATGCCATGTACAAATCCGCAAAGCCCCAAGGCAACAGGAAACGCAATCGCAATAGCCGGCACCGCCAGACACACCGAACCGACCAGCATCGGCAAAATGCCAAACTCCCCTTGCATCGGCCGCCAGTGCCAGGCAAGCAGTGAGGTGAGTGCCCCGCCCTGGAAAACCGGCAAGGCAAACCACAGTAAAAAACCGAAGATGGCCAGCACCAGCAGGGCTGAAATAACAGCAGCGCAATAGAGCAAACGAGCAGTCATGTCATTGCAGCGGCAGGTACCCCGCAGCAGCCGTTATCTGCGAACCTTCCGGCCCCATGATGTAGTGGATGAAAGCCGCCGTTAAACCCTGCGGCGCACCCTTCGTGTTCATGTAAAGCTTACGAACGATCGGATACTTTCCTGAACGCGCATTGTCCTGCGTTGGGGCAACGCCATCAAGCGTTGGTGCCTTAATGGTATCGTCGATGTGGCCAATGGATACGTAGCCGATCCCATCCGGATCGTTCGCCAGCGCCGTTTTCATCGCACCGTTGGAAGCCACCACATTGGCGGATTCTGCAATCGCGCCCTTCTTCAACATTTTTTCCCAAAATACTTCGCGCGTGCCACTGGCTTCATCTCGCGTGTAAAGATGAATCGCTGCATCGCGACCGCCTACCGCTTTCCAGTTGGTGATCCGGCCAGAGAAAATGGCTTGGGCTTGTGCAACCGTTAGATTCGTGACCCCGTTCCTCGGGTGCACGGCCACCGCAACACCATCCAGCGCAAAAGCGAACGACTTCAACCCATATTTGGCAATTTCATCCTGACTCAAGGCGCGCCCGGTGTTGCCGATTTGAACCAGCCCTTCACCTAGCTTTTGCACCCCCACGCCCGATCCCCCCGCAGCAATACTGATGCGGATATTCGGATTGGCGCGCATGATACGCTTCGCAGCTTCCTTCATCACCGGAATGTGCGCCGTGCCGCCTGCAATGGCAATTTGCCCCCGCTTGCCAGCAAACGCGTCCAGTTCTCCTGCTGCTGCCACACCCAGCACCCAGGCCGAGCAAACCAGTGCGAGCGCCATGCGACCCATTACACGTTTCGTCAATTGCTTCATATATGCATCACTTCATAAAAATTGTTAAACGACTGATTATATGCCCGCATTGAATAATTTTCGATTAACAGTAAAGCGCGAACCTTTTCAGCAAATGTGAAATGCCCAAGCATTAAAGTTGTTGCAAAAAAGGAATGTTTTTCTGTAATTCATGTTTGATTATGGAATGAAAGAAAGGGGCGTTTCTCCAATGTGTCGCCCGCCACCCGTTTCGCCAAACAAAAACGCCCCACAAGGGGGCGTTTGTTGTCTGGCGGAGAGGGCGGGATTCGAACCCGCGACAGGGTTGCCCCTGTGCCACCTTTCCAGGGTGGTGACTTCAACCACTCATCCACCTCTCCGGAATAATTCTTGGTCTGTGCGAAGCCTGCGATTATAGCAAAGAGTTGCCCTTCTTGGCTAGTGGTCAGGGGTTAGTTTTGAGGTGCTTGGAGAGGTACACGCTTTGGGCCAGCACAAAGGCAAAAGTAAGCCCAATGCCGCCGAAAAGCTTGAAATTCACCCACGCGCCCGTGGAAAAGTTGCCCCAAAACGCGACGTACAAATTGATAATGCCCATCACGCCCAGAAAGCCTATCCATGCGTAACAGAGATTGGTCCACACCGGTTCGGGCAGTTCGAGCTGCCCTTGCATCAGGGCGCGAATCAGGTTCTTGCGGAACGCGAGCAAGCTCACCAGCAGGGCAAAGGCGAAGCACCAGTAAAGTACGGTCGGTTTCCACTTGATGAAGGTTTCGCTGTTGAAGTAAATGGTCATGCCACCAAACACCACGATGACAACCAGCGATATCCACAACATGGGCTCCACTTTCTTGCGACGCGCCAGAAGATAGCCAATTTGACCGATGGTGGCGATGATGGCAACGGCCGTTGCGAGAATGATAGGCGCTTGCGCAGCGGTTACACCACCGGACATCAGCCATCCAAGTTTTTGGGTGACGATTTCTTGCGCGGCTTGGGAATTGTTTTCACCCCATCTGAAAATCCCAAAAAACAGGATGACGGGGAAAAGATCGAAGAGGAATTTCATTTTCCGTTTTTCTTCTGAGCGTCCGGACTGGGTTCAAAGCGCATCGCGGCAGAATTGATGCAGTAACGCAGCCCCGAAGGCAGCGGACCATCGTTGAAGACGTGACCGAGGTGCGCGTCGCAGACATTGCAAATCACTTCCTTGCGAATCATGTCGTGCGAATAGTCGATACGTTCGCCAATATGGGCCGGATCAACCGGCTCAAAATAACTCGGCCAGCCGCAAGCGGACTCAAATTTCGCATCCGATTTAAAAAGCGGCGTCCCGCAACAGACGCAATAATAAATACCAGGGGCGTAATGATCCCAGTAACGTCCGGTAAAAGCCGGTTCGGTGGCCGCATGGCGGGTCACTTGGTATTCAATGGGATGGAGTTGTTGACGCCATTCCTCATCGGTTTTTTTGACTTTCTTGTCTGACATCTTCGTTCTCTCTTGAAGAACTCATACTGCTTGAAAGGCGCTCATATTGCCCCTAACTGACGGCAAATGCAAGTGAGGTCGATATATTGCCATAATACAAAGCGGTTGGGGGGCGAAACCCTTTTCTCCGCGCTCACGCATCAAGCGCAAGGTGCTTTATTTTATAAATCAAACACCGCAATCGATTCCACATGGGAAGTATGCGGAAACATGTTGACCACCCCTGCCTGCGTGAGACGATAGCCACCTTCATTCACCAGCAGCCCGGCATCGCGCGCCAGCGTGGAAGGACTGCAGGATACGTACACGATGCGTTTGGGCTTCAAATCCGGGCGTTCCACCGTGAGATCCACCAGCGCCTGGCAGACAGCCATCGCGCCATCACGCGGCGGATCGATCAGCATGCGATCGAACGGCCCAATCGCAACAAAATCGGCAGCCTTCACTTCAAACAAATTACGGGTTGCAAAAGAGGTGCTGGCGTTTAATCCGTTCACTTGCGCATTCTCCTGTGCGCGTTGCGTGAGCGTGGCACTGCCTTCGATGCCGACCACTTCGCGCGCGCGGGTGGCGATGGGCAAAGTGAAATTGCCGAGTCCGCAGAACAAATCGGCGATGCGATCTGCCGGTTGCGGATCCAGCAGACGCACGGCCCGCTCCACCAACACACGGTTGATCTGGTGATTCACCTGCGTGAAATCGGTCGGCTTGAACGGCATGACAATGCCAAATTCCGGCAGGGTGTATTGCAGCTTGCCATCTTGTGGATAAAAAAGCGCCGCCGTATCCGGGCCTTTGGTTTGCAGCCACCATTGCACCTTGTGTTCCTCTGAAAATGCGATAAGCGCTGCCTCATCAGCGGACGTGAGCGGCGCCATGATGCGCAAAACCAGTGCCGTGATCAAATTTCCCGCAGACTCTCCCTCATTTTCTCCCGTGTTTTCACCGCATTCTCTTTTTCCTTTTCACCTATGGCCACTTCGATTTGCGGCATCTGCATCATGATCGACAGCGATTCGATCAGGCGACGCAAGGGCACCAGTAAATCTGATACTTGGCGCGGCAACACTTCGCAGCTTTTCATGTCGGTAATGAAACGCGATTGCTTTTCATGGAAGCCTACCAGAATGCCGCCTTTCTTGGCCACATAGTGCACGGACAGTCGTGCGCGGTAGCGATAGCCCCAACTCGGGCCATGAATGGGCGGCAGCATTCTTTCCGGGCGTACGCGGCCGATGTGCCACAGGTTGTCTTCCAGCACGCGCTGTTTCATGGCGACTTGCGCCGTTGGCTCCAGATGCTGCATCGCACAGCCGCCGCAGATGCCGAACCATGGGCATTGGGGTTTCACCCGCATCACCGATTCGCGCAACAGCGCGGTCATGCGCGCGACTTCCCAATTTTTTTTGCGACGGAACGATTCAAAGGCGACGGTTTCGCCAGGCAAAGCGCCTTCCACGAAAATGACTTTACCGGGCGTGCCGTCGTCGTTGGTCAAGTGACCGACACCACGACCTTCGATGTCGAGGGATTCAATGTGAATATGGTTGGGGTTCATGAAGAGTAATTACTTTGACTGACGCGGCGAATTGCCGCAGAAGATTTTCGATTTGTTATGCCACAAGCGTGCCTAAGTAAGAAGACCGCCAAATTGTCGGATCACACAGTAAAAAATAATCACAACAACTGATCTTTCTTCAGACCTTGCGCCGCAAAGGAACGTTTCAGCTTGCTGAGCGCCTCTTGCTGAACCTGACGCACACGTTCGCGGGTCACGCCCATCTCTGACCGACAGCGCATCGAGCGTAGCTTCATCGCCATTATCGAAACCGAAGCGGCGCATGATCACAAAGCGCTGTTTCTCGTTGAGCTTGGAAAGCCAGTCACGCACCAGAGCAGCCATTTGCTGATTGGCGAACTGCAAATCCGGTGCGCTGCTTTCCACATCAGACAGCATGTCGGCAAGACTCGATTGCGAATCACCGGCCAGCGGCGCATCCAGCGAAACCGGGTGCTCGGACAAGGCCAGAATGTCTTGCACTTCATCCACAGGACGATTGACGAAGTAAGCGATATCTTCCACCGTCGGATCTTTGCCATCGACCCGCCGCGCTTCGAGATGATACCGGGCACGCAGAATCTGGTTGAGTTCGCGCATGATGTGCATCGGCAAACGGACGGTTCGCCCCTGATTCATGATCGCCTGTTCAATCGACTGGCGTATCCACCAGGTTGCGTAGGTTGAAAACCGAAAGCCGCGCTCCGGATCGAATTTTTCAATCGCGCGCATCAAACCCAGATTGCCTTCTTCGATCATGTCGAGCAAGGCAACGCCGCGATTGACGTAGTTCTTGGCAATCGAGACGACGAGACGAAGATTGCTCTCGATCATTTTTTGCCGCGCCGGGAAATCCCCTGCCTTGGCGCGCGTCGCCACTTCGTTTTCTTCTTTGGCCGACAAGCAACGGATGGGTGCCAATCCTGTTCAGATAATGCTGAGTTGCATCGGTGGACAACTCCGATGTCAGCACCGACTTCAGCACCGCTTCAGCTATGTTGCTCTTCATCGTCTTCCTCCGCAGACTCTGCCGTTCGTCGCATTTCGATCATCGTCGAAATCGTCCGACACATCCTCATCATGCAAGGGTCTGGGGGCGGCGTGTCATCGTGGCGGCAAATACCGAGAAGGGTCGACAGGTTTGCCGTGCTGGCGAATTTCGAAGCGCAACTTGCCCGTATCGCTGTCGGAATTCCCCATCTCGGCAATTTGCTGGCCCTGAGAGACGGCATCGCCTTCCCTGACCAAAATGCGTTTGTTGTGGGCGTAAACAGAATTCAGGTTGTCGTCATGTTTCACGATCACCATGTTGCCGTAACCGCGTAAAGGGCCGACATGCGTTACTTTGCCATCGGCGGCTGCCATCACCGGCTGCCCCATCATGCCGGCGATGTCGATACCTTTGCTCTTGTTATCGCTGAATACAGAAACCATTCTGCCGTCAGCAGGCCAGCGCCAGCCGCTTGATGCACCGGGAGCGCGCGTGCCAGACGCTGGCACAACGGTTTTTTGCGCTTCCATAGTCGACGCGGATTTTCCTGCAAGATTTGCGGCTCCTGTGTAGTCCGGGTTCTGTTGCATTTCCAGCAGCGTCGCATCCGAGTACGGCTGTTTGTCGCCACGTGGCGCCGTCTTGTTCATCACACCAGCTAGCATCGCACCCGCAGGGGCGGTGCCCACCGTTGTGCCGGATGTTGTACCTGAGGTTGTACCTGAGGCTGGCGCTGCAGCGCCAACATACAAGGGCGTAATCTCGAGTGAGCGGGAAGCTGTGCCGCCAGACGTTACCGTCGCCTCGCCTTCGCTTCCGTGCGGCGCGACGCGCAACACCTGCCCCACCGTCAATTCGTTGGGCTTGGATAAATTGTTCCAGGCTATGAGGTCGGCGGGCTTTTGCCCGGTCATGCGAGAAACCTGCATGACGGTATCGCCCTGCTTGACGACGTAGTAACCCGGTTTGCCTTCGTACGCAGAAGTTGGTCTGGCGCCCGTTGCACGATCTTCAATCGGTGCAGGTGCACGCGGTGCTGTAGAACACGCAGCCAACAACGCCACACATGCACTCAGAAACATCCATCTAAAAATGTTCATTTTAGTTTCACGCATAAGTTTGAAAAAAACCGCTATCTATCATACCGTTCCTGACAAGAGTGGCACAAAATGGCAATCTTCCAATACGACCCTGCTCCATTTTGATGCACTCACCCGTTCCACCAATTGCAAAGATTGTTGCTCACCGCCAACCGGCGCAATCAAGCGTCCACCGACTGCCAATTGTTCCAGCAACGTTTGCGGCACATCAAGTCCGGCTGCTGCGAGAATGATGCCGTCAAACGGCGCGGCTTGCGGCAGACCCAGCATACCATCTCCGAAATGCAAGCGTATGTTGGGCACGCGCAGAGGACGCAGACGATTTTTCGCCAGTTCGTGCAAACCTTTGATGCGTTCGATGGAATACACTTCGTTCGCCACCATCGAGAGCACGATCGCCTGATAGCCGCAGCCGGTCCCAATTTCCAGCACGCGGTTCAATTCGCCTTTGTTACGGTTGTCGCGCAGAATTTCAATCATGCGCGCCACGATATACGGTTGCGAAATCGTTTGCTGATACCCAATCGGCAGTGATGCATCAATGTAAGCCTGACTGGCCAGCGCTTCATCCAGAAACAAATGACGCGGCGCGGCTTCCATCGCCGCCAGCACCTTCGCATCGCGAATGCCTTGCTTCATCAAGCGTTCCACCATTGAGCGACGCACGGATTGCGAAACCAGCATGCCCGACTCGGCCGCAGCATGCGAGGAAACTTTTACGGCAACGGCGGCCGCCTGATTTAGTCTTGCTTTTGCTGGCGTGGCAGACATTATGCTGGATGCCACGGCGGGTTTCGCTTGCGGCCTGCGATCGCTCATTGAATCGCTCACTGCGTTGCGCCCAGGCTTTCTCACCTCTCCCGATTTTTTTTGTGATGGCTTGTCCATCACTGATGACAGCGGCAAGGGAAATTTCTTTGCCTTCTTGCCGGTCATGCCAAGCCTTTTTTCAAAACCGCAAGCTGCTCTTGATGCGTCAAATCGATTTGCAACGGCGTGATCGAAACATAACCATTTTCCGTTGCATGAAAATCCGTTCCTTCACCGGCATCCTTCGCCGCGCCCGCAGGACCAATCCAGTACATCGGACGACCAAAAGGATCATCCATGTGAATGACATCCTCCGAATGATGTCGCTTCCCCAGCCGCGTCGCGCGCAGCCCCTTCATCTTTTCATACGGACGATTAGGGATGTTGATATTCAGCAGAAAAGGTTTGGGCACGTCGTCAAAATTGCGCTCGATGATTTCGCGCGCCATGCGTGCGGCGGATTTCAGCTCGCCCCATCCTTTTTCCACTTGCGAAAAGGCGAAAGCAGGAATATTGAATAGATACCCTTCTGTCGCGGCAGCCACCGTGCCGGAATACAGCGTGTCATCCCCCATATTCTGTCCCTGGTTGATGCCGGAGACCACCAGATCGGGTTTCCATGGCAAGAGCCCGGTCAGTGCGATATGCACGCAATCAGAGGGAGTGCCGTTGACGTGATAGATATTGTCTTGCGCCCGAATGACGAACAGCGGACGTTCCAGGGAAAGCGAGTTGGAAGAACCGGAACGATTACTATCCGGCGCAACGATGGTGATATCGGCCAGCGGTGCCAGCACTTCAGCGAGTGCATTGATGCCAGGCGCCAGATAACCATCGTCATTGGTGAGGAGTATGCGCATGATGTCACTCTTTTCTGCTGCAGGGCAACCGTGCCGATTGCCCTCCTGATTACTGCAACATCTGGAGTATGGCCAGCAATTCCTGGCGAACTTCAGACGGCTCCGGCACACCGACAGGTGCTTCTTCCGCCACAGCGCGGGCATCAAGCTTGTTTCGCGCGCCGTTGATGGTGAATCCCTGCTCGTACAGCAATTCCCGAATGCGGCGAATGAGCACAACTTCGTGGTGCTGATAATAACGGCGGTTGCCGCGTCGCTTGACGGGCTTGAGTTGCGTGAATTCCTGTTCCCAATAGCGCAACACATGCGACTTCACGCCGCACAGATCGCTCACTTCACCAATCGTGAAATAGCGTTTTGCCGGAATGGGCGGCAAAACGACAGACTCCTGCTTGCTGGGTTTTTCCATCATCGTTTGCCTCAAGCGGCGCTTAAGGAAGCATCGTCGCCAGTCTTCTCAACCATCGCTTTCAACTTCTGGCTGGCATGAAATGTCACCACGCGACGTGCGGCAATCGGAATTTCTTCGCCGGTTCTGGGATTGCGTCCGGGACGCTGGGGTTTGTCACGCAACTGGAAATTGCCAAAGCCTGACAGCTTCACACTGTCACCGCGATTCAAGGCATCACGGATCTCTTCAAAGAAGGTTTCAACCATGTCTTTGGCTTCACGCTTGTTCAAGCCAACCCGCTCGAACAGCAGCTCTGCCAGTTCAGCCTTGGTCAAAGTCGGCAAGCTTTTCTCTTGCTTGGCCGTTTCAGCAGAATCGTCCAGGGAGATCCGTGTGTTCTTAACCGGTTCAACCTGGGATTCAACTTTGTCATTCATCCGCATTGTTCCTGTCACTCCTGAACGCACTTGCTTTGTTTCGCACTGTCATGTCCCATCGCTGCCATGTCTGTAGGCGCCCTGTTGTCAGGCACGGAGTTTGGCGCCATATCGAACACCGGCAACAGCAACAAACGCGGCCATCGCAGCGTCAACTGCCTCGTCTTGCAAAGTCTTATGAGTATCTTGCAAGGTAAAGCGGAAAGCAAGGCTTTTTTCATCATTTTCCAAACCTTTGCCGCGATATTCATCAAATAAAACAACAGCTTGCAAGATTTGGCACAAAGGGTTGCCGGCTTTCTCCGACAAGAAGGTATCCAGCAGGTTTTGTACGGTGACGGCTTGTTTAACAACCAAGGCCAAATCACGCGAAACCGGCTGAAAACGAGAAATTTCCCGGTATGCCGGAACGTCCCGCATTTGCAGGGCGGCAGCGTCCACTTCGAACAGGACCGGTGCCAGAGGCAACTCATATTTCTGCTGCCAGCGTGGGTGCAGTTCGCCAATGACACCGATCTCCTTGCCGTCCAAGATCACGCAGGCGCTGCGCCCCGGATGCAGGGCCGGATGGGCGACTTTTTCAAAGTGCAACACCTTGGGCGCAAACAGCGCTTCCAGATCGGCCTTGATATCGAAGAAATCCGCATTGCGGGTCGATTGTCCCCACTGCTCGTCTGCTGCCGGACCGTACGCCATCGCAGCAACGCGCTTGGGTTGTTCATAGCCGGCCACCGACAGCGGGCCGTCCTGCGTGCTGCCAGAGCGCATAAACGCTGCGCCCACTTCAAACACACGCACACGACTCAGGCGGCGATTGAGGTTGTAGCGCACATTCGCAACCAGACTGCCGATCAGATTGGTGCGCATCACGCTCATCTGGCTGGCAATCGGGTTGAGCAGTTTGATCGGATTCGCATTCGCGGCAAAATCCGCTTCCCAGGATTCTTCGACGAAACTGTAATTAACAACTTCCTGATAATCCAGATCGGCCAATTGATGACGCACGCGAAAGGTGGAACGTTCGCTTTCTGGCGCGATGCGCATCACGTTCGCCGCAATCGGTGGCAGTTCGGGAATATTCTCGAAACCATACACGCGCGCGATTTCCTCAATTAAATCCACTTCGATTTCGATATCGAAACGGTAGGACGGCGGCGTCACCGTGAACAATCCCGGCTGTTGCGTGAATGATAGACCGAGACGTTTGAAAATCTGCGCAATCTGTTCATCCGTGAACGGCACGCCAATCACTTTCACCGCACGCGCAGTACGCAATGTGACGGGATTGCGTTTCGGCAGATTGATTTGCTGATCTTCCACAGGGCCAATTTGCGTTTGGCCTTCGATGCCGCAAATCGCCACGATGAGCGCTGTCATGCGCTCCAGCTGTTGCACAGTGCCTGCGAAATCCACGCCGCGCTCGAAACGATGGCCTGCATCCGTGGAAAAATTGAAACGGCGGGAGCGGCCCTGAATGGCATTCGGCCACCAGAATGCCGCTTCGAGGAAAATGTCGGTGGTCTCCAGCGAAATCGCCGTGCGGTCGCCGCCCATAATGCCCGCGAGCGATTCGACGCCGTTCGCATCCGCAATCACGCCGACCCAGTCATCCACGTCGACGGTGTTGCCGTTCAGGAGTTTGAGCGATTCGCCTTTTTTGCCCCAGCGTACTTCGAGTCCGCCATGCACTTTCGCGAGATCATAAACGTGATTCGGCTGACCCGATTCGAGCATCACATAGTTGGAAATATCAACGAGTGCGGAAATTGAACGCTGCCCGCTGCGTTCCAGACGCTGCTTCATCCAATCCGGAGTTTCGGCCTTCGCATTGATGCCGCGAATGATGCGACCGGAAAAACGGCCGCACAAATCGGGGGCACTCACCTTGACAGGCAAAGTATCTTTGATCGTTGGCGCCATCGTTTGATGCACCGGCGTCACCAGCGGCACGCCAGTCAACGCCGCCACTTCGCGAGCAACGCCCAGCACGGACAGACAATCCGCCTTGTTCGGGGTGAGCTTGATCGTGAACTTGTTGTCGTTCAGCGCGAGGTAATCGCGTGAATCGGTCCCCAACGGTGCATCTTGCGGCAAATCTGCGATGCCGGAATGATCTTCGGAAAGCTTCAACTCACGCAGGGAACACAGCATGCCTTGCGATTCCACGCCGCGCAGCTTGCCCATCTTGATCGAAAAGGGTTTGCCGTCCTCGCCCGGTGGCAATTCTGCACCGACCAGCGCGCACATCGTCATCATGCCAGGGCGCACATTCGGCGCACCGCACACGACGTTCAGAATCTGTCCCGTGCCAGCATCCACCTTGCACACCGTGAGGCGATCCGCGTTCGGATGCTTGTCGACTTCCAGCACCTTGGCCACGACCACTTTAGAAAACGGTGGCGCGACCTCTTCGAGTTCTTCGACTTCCAGCCCGGACATCGTCAGCAAGTGCGCGAGTGCTTCCGAAGAGAGTTTCGGATCCGCCATCGTGCGCAGCCAGTGTTCTGAGAATTGCATAGTGATCTTTCAGCAGACTTTTTAGTTGTTTGGTTGACGCTTAGTTAAACTGCTTCAAAAAGCGCAAATCGCCTTCATAAAAAAGACGCAAGTCATTGATGCCGTAACGCAGCATCGTCAGGCGCTCCAGGCCGGAGCCGAACGCGAAGCCGATGTATTTTTCCGGATCGATGCCCATGTTGCGCAGCACCGCCGGATGCACTTGCCCTGCGCCCGACACTTCGAGCCAGCGCCCCTTGAGCGCGCCGCTGCCAAAGGCAATGTCGATTTCAGCGGAAGGCTCGGTGAACGGGAAATACGACGGACGGAAACGCACCTGCAAATCATCCGTCTCGAAAAACGCCTTCACAAAATTCAGATACACGCCTTTGAGATCCGCGAAGCTGATGGCTTCGTCGATCCACAAGCCTTCCACTTGGTGGAACATGGGCGAGTGCGTCGCATCGCTGTCCACACGATAGGTGCGCCCCGGCGCGATGACCTTGATCGGCGGCTGGCGATGACTCGCATAACGCACCTGCATCGGACTCGTGTGCGTGCGCAGGAGCAGTTGCTTACCCTGTGTATCTTTGCCATCAATGTAAAACGTATCCTGCATCGACCGCGCCGGATGATTTTCCGGGCTGTTCAATGCGGTGAAGTTGTACCAGTCGTTTTCGATTTCGGGACCATCTGCCACATCGAAACCGATTGAACCAAAAATTTCCTCGATGCGTTCCCACGTGCGCATCACCGGATGAATGCCGCCCTTGCCGCGTCCGCGGCCCGGCAAGGTCACGTCAATCGCTTCGGCACCCAGGCGCACCTGCATCAGGGCATCCGCCAGCGCATTGCGACGGTGCGTGAGCGCTTCTTCAATTTTGTCTTTGGCAGCGTTGATGATCGCGCCTTGGGTTTTGCGCGCTTCCGGCGGCAACTTGCCCAGGCCTTTCATGTGTTCGGTGATCTGACCGGTCTTACCCAAGTAGCGGGCTTTGGCGTTTTCCAGTCCGGCCGCATCGGCTGCGGCTGCAAAATCAGCCTGCGCCTGTATAACGATCTGCTCCAAGGAATTCATACGAATTTTCCCGATGTGGAAATTAACTGCAAAAATAAAACGGGGCAAAGGTGTTGGCCTCTGCCCCGCTCATTATTCTGCGCCGCAGGGTTGCGGCGGCTGTATTACTCAATCACTCAAGCAGCGAGACGGGCTTTAACCTGCTGAACAATCGCGGCAAACGCCGGTTTGTCCATCACTGCCATATCGGCCAGCACTTTGCGATCAAGTTCAATCGAGGCTTTTTTCAGGCCGTTGATGAACACGCTGTACGTCATGCCGAGCTCGCGCGTAGCGGCATTGATACGGGTGATCCACAAAGCACGAAATACGCGCTTCTTGTTACGACGATCGCGATAGGCATACTGACCTGCGCGCATGACGGCTTGCTTGGCAACGCGGTAGACGTTTTTCCGACGACCACGATAACCTTTGGCTTGCGCCAGCATTTTTTTATGACGGGCCCGTGCTGTGACCCCACGTTTTACTCTAGGCATGGTTTCTCCTTGATTGGTGTGAGGTTAAGCGTTATTGGGCATCATACGCATGACGGATGCTACGTCGCTATCATGCACGTTCGTAGCGCCACGCAATTGGCGTTTCATTTTTTGGGACTTTTTGGTCAGAATGTGGCGCTTGAAAGCTTGACCGCACTTGACGGTACCGCCCGGACGCACACGAAAGCGCTTTTTGGCGGCGCTCTTGGTCTTCATTTTTGGCATAGATCATTTACCCTTTCGGGCAACTCCATTTTTTATGATTGCAGGTGGCAGCTTCGTGCTGCGCTTGGATGCCTGTTCTCACTTATTCGACGGCAGATTCTTCTGCCGCTTTTGTGCGACCCGTTTTTGAGACGTGTCGCGCAAATCTAATTTGTTGAGGACAGAGTACCGCTTTGCTTAACGCTGTCCCGCAACTAGTTTTTATTTCTTCTTCTTCGGCGCCATCACCATGACCATCTGGCGCCCTTCCATCTTCGGAAACTGCTCGACCAAGGCATGTGCATCAAGGTCTTCCTTCAATCGCTCCAACATACGTACGCCGATATCCTGATGGGCCATCTCGCGACCACGGAAACGCAGCGTAATCTTGCACTTGTCGCCTTCTTCCAGAAACTTGACGATGTTTCGCAGTTTGATGTTGTAGTCGCCATCATCGGTTCCAGGACGGAATTTGATTTCCTTAACCTGGATGACCTTCTGCTTCATCTTGGCTTCATGCGCCTTCTTTTGCTCCTGGTAACGGAACTTGCCGTAATCCATCAGGCGGCAAACCGGTGGCTCAGCGGTCGGTGCAATTTCAACCAGATCTACGTTGGCTTCTTCGGCCATCTGTAAGGCTTCTGTCAGACTGACGATGCCGAGTGGCTCGTTATTAACTCCAACCAGACGCAGCTTCGCGACCGTTATCTCGCCGTTCAGGCGATGCGACTTGTCAGTAGCGATTGTCGTTTCCTTTATAAAAATTAATCAAGCCGTGCGATGTGGCGCTCCGGACAATCAGGTCTTTGCGGCGATCTCGCTACGCATGCGTTCTGCCAATGCGTCCAGCGTCATCACGCCCAAATCCTGGTTGCCCCGCGCCCGCACGGCGACGGTATTCGCATCCCGCTCCTTGTCGCCCACCACAATCAAATAGGGCATGCGTTGCATGGAGTGGTCGCGTATTTTATAGGTAATTTTCTCGTTGCGCAAATCGGCACGCACCCTAAATCCTTGTTTCTTCAGGTTTTGAGCAACATTTTGCGCATATTCCGACTGCCCTTCCGAGATATTGAGCACAATCACTTGCTCCGGTGCCAACCAGAGGGGTAAGGCACCGGCATGATTTTCTATCAACATGCCGATAAAGCGCTCCAGCGAGCCCAGAATGGCGCGATGCAGCATGACCGGCACCTTGCGGGTGTTGTCTTCTGCAACATATTCCGCGTCCAGACGGACCGGCATCGAAAAATCGGCCTGAATCGTGCCACATTGCCACATCCGGCCAATGGCATCCTTGAGGGTGTATTCAATCTTGGGGCCGTAAAACGCGCCTTCACCCGGGGAAATCTCGTAGGCGCAACCGGAACGCTTGAGCGATTCGATCAAGGCGTTTTCGGCCTTGTCCCACACTTCATCGGAACCAACCCGGTTTTCCGGGCGAGTTGCCACTTTGTAAATGATTTCCGTGAAGCCGAAATCTGCATACACTTTTTGCAGCAATGACGTGAACGCCACGCATTCGTCCAGAATCTGGTCTTCGGTACAGAAAATGTGACCGTCATCCTGCGTAAAGCCGCGCACGCGCATCATGCCGTGCAGCGCGCCAGACGGTTCGTTGCGATGACAGGAGCCGAACTCCCCGTAGCGCAAGGGCAAGTCGCGGTAGGAATGCAGGTTCGCACGATAAATCTGCACGTGCCCCGGACAGTTCATCGGCTTCAGCGCATACACGCGGTTTTCCGACTCGGTGGTGAACATGTTTTCCTTGTAGTTCTCCCAGTGGCCGGATTTTTCCCACAAGCTGCGATCAATGATCTGCGGCGCGCGCACTTCTTGATAGCCGTTGTCTTCATAGACCTTGCGCATGTACTGCTCGACCTGTTGCCAGATGATCCAGCCCTTCGGGTGCCAGAAAATCAGGCCCGGTGCTTCATCCTGGAAGTGGAACAAATCCTGAGCCCGACCGATGCGACGATGATCGCGCTTTTCCGCTTCTTCCAGCATCGTGAGGTAGGCATCCTGATCTTCCTTCTTCGACCAAGCCGTGCCATAGACACGTTGCAACATTTCATTCTTGGAATCGCCGCGCCAGTACGCACCGGCCAGACGCATCAGCTTGAAAACGCGCAGCTTGCCGTTGGATGGCACGTGCGGACCGCGGCACAAATCGGTGAAACCGCCACTGGTATACAGCGACACATCCTGATCCGCCGGAATCGATTCGATGATCTCCGCCTTGTACTTTTCGCCGATGGATTTGAAATAGGCGACCGCTTCATCGCGCGGCATCACTTTGCGCGTGAGTGCTTCATCTTTCTTGGCGAGTTCCACCATCTTCTTTTCGATGGCGGCCATATCTTCCGGCGTAAACGGGCGCTTGTAGGAAAAATCGTAGTAAAAACCGTTGTCGATGGCGGGGCCAATCGTCACCTGCGCATCCGGAAATAACGCTTTCACCGCATAAGCCATCAAATGGGCAGTCGAGTGACGAATCATTTCCAGACCGTCTGCATCGCGCTCGGTCACAATCGACAATTGCACGTCATGATCAATCAGGTACGACGTATCGACCAGTTGGCCATCGACCTTGCCCGCGAGCGCGGCTTTGGCCAGTCCTGCGCCGATACTTGCCGCCACCTGCGCGACTGTCACCGGATTATCGAACTGCCGCTTGGAACCATCTGGGAGTTGAACTGAAACCATGGAGACCTCCGTTGCTAACCTCAGTACTATGCCGCAAAAACACAAAAATCAAGGCGAAAAAAAACGCGGGCCAGCCGCGCTTTTTTCCTTTTGCAATGGCGAAAAAAACAACCCGACCGGCGTCACTGACATATGATAGTGGACGTTCGCGGTGTCATAACCAGGGTGCCTTTCTCGCTCTTACAGAGTCACTCGTTACAGAGTCGTTGCCTAAATTGGTAGGCGCGATAGGACTCGAACCTACGACCCCCACCATGTCAAGGTGGTGCTCTAACCAGCTGAGCTACGCGCCTAAAGAAGCGGAATTATAGCAGGAAAGCCGCATTGTTGTCAGGCTTTTTGCACGCCATGCGTCATAAGCGTGAATTGATCCCCCTGCGAACCCTCGTTTTGGTATTCTCTTTTACATATAAAAAATGTGGGGAGGTGTCATGAAATACGTGTCATTTCTGCTAGTCGCCCTGCTCGCCATCCTGCCGCCCGCCGCTGCCTGGGGCATCAAAGGCCATGCTGCCATCGCCGAAATCGCCGAAGCGAATCTGACCCCTGCCACCCACAAACAGGTGCAAATCCTGCTGAAAAACGATCTGGATATTCATGGCAAGCCAACCGGTAAAACCAGCCTGGCCGCCATCGCCATCTGGTCGGATGAAATCCGGCTGGTGGCCACCTCAACAAACGCATACCGCGGCTGGCATACCCATGCCAATTCCGTCTGCGAAACAAAGCTGACCTCTTGTCATCAGGCCCAATGCATCGACGAAAAATTGCTGCATTACGTCACCGTCCTGAAAAACACCCAGGCATCGGCGCGTGAACGTAACGAAGCATTAAAATGGGTCGTGCATCTCGTCGGCGATCTGCATGCGCCGCTGCACGCTGGCAGCCATAACGATGGCGCGGGTCAGGTACCCGCCGTGCTGGAAGGTGGCCAGCCCTATCTCGATTCGACGCTGCATACCATGTGGGATCACGATCTGCCGGATGCCGCATTGCGCGACGCGCCAATAACAGCGACGCGACTCCCCCGCAAAAAACTCTCGCAAGGATTGGTGCAGCAATGGATGGAGGAAACGCGCCAAGTCTCTCGCAAACACGTCTATGACCCGCTACCCGGTTTCCAGTGCGGCAAGCCGTTGACCGGGCCCGTCGTGCTCAACCGCGCCTATCAAGAGCAATCCGTGCCCGCGATCCGAGTACAGGTGAAACGCGCCGGGCTAAGGCTAGCGCAATTACTGAATGAATTGCTGAAATAAACGCTGACTGGTAGTGCCATTATTCGCGCCTGTTTTTTCGCAAACGATCAGACCTGGCCTCTGTTACGCTGTCATTCATGACGATGCCCATTTTTTCTTTTCTACGCTTCGCCGGGGCGTGCCTGCTGCTTTGTCTACTACTGGCAACGCAACCTGCCGCTGCATGGGGCAAGCTCGGCCACGCCGAAATCGCCCGCATCGCCGAAGCGAACCTAACCTCGGCAGCTCGCGCCAAAATCCAGGAACTGTTAAAGGACGATCTCGACGCCAACAACAAACCCTCGGGACGCACCACACTGCCTGAAATTGCATCGTGGGCAGATGAAGTCCGCGCAGCCGCCATGCCAGGCAAATACACCGGCTGGCACACCCGCAGCAACCCGGTGTGCATAGACAAGCTCGGTGTTTGCTGGCTCAACCGTTGTGCGGATAAAAATCTACTGCGCAACATCAACCTATTGAAAAACAAACGTGCCAACCCGCGTCAGCGTAACGAAGCACTCAAGTGGGTGGTGCATCTGACGGGAGACCTCCATCAGCCCTTGCATTCTGGCAGCAACAACGATTTCACCGGCAACATCGCGGCCTCGTTTGAAGGAGGACGCACGAGCACCCTGCACTGGTTATGGGATTACGATTTGCTGGATGCCGCCCTCAAGGAAGGCCCGCTTAACGTCTCGCTGGAAAACGATGCGCCCCTGCCGCTCTACCCCATCACCGTCAGAATGTGGATGCTGGAAACACGTGACGTTTCGCTCAAATACGTATACACCCCGCTTCACGGTTTCCGGTGCGGCAAGGATTTTGCTGGGCCTTACATTCTGGACAAGACATATCAGGAGCGTTCGACCGAAATCATTCGCCGTCAAATGGAGCGGGCGGGATTGCGGCTGGCGCAGTTGTTGAACGAAATTTTGAACTAGCCCATTCCGGTGTCCAAACATAAAAATAGTTTAAGATTGTGACCTATGTGCAGGGTGTTTTTCCGCTCCACATACCTATATAATCCGACTGCGTATTCCATAACGCAGAGACTACCCAGCGGGCTCCTCCAAACAACAACACACCATCCATCATGAGTCTCATCGGAATCATCGGTGGCAGCGGCGTCTACAACATTGACGGACTGACCAACGCACAATGGAGAAAAGTGCATTCGTCTTTTGGCGAGCCTTCGGACGAACTGCTCTTTGGCGAATTGAACGGCGCGAAACTGGTTTTTTTGCCCCGTCACGGCCGCGCCCACCGCCTCTCCCCCACCGACATCAACTACCGCGCCAATATCGACGCGATGAAACGTGTCGGCGTGACCGACATTATCTCGGTCGGCGCCGTCGGCTCGCTCCGCGAAAATCTGCGCCCCGGCATGTTCGTGATCGTTGATCAATTCATCGACCGCACTTTCGCTCGCAACAAATCATTCTTCGGCAATGGCTGCGTGGCGCACGTATCGATGGCGCATCCAGTTTGCAAACGTCTGGGCGATCACGTTGAAGCCGCAGCCAGACAAGCGGGCATTGAATTTGTGCGCGGTGGAACATATCTGGCCATGGAAGGGCCGCAATTTTCGACCATGGCCGAATCAGAACTCTACCGAAGCTGGCAGTGCGACGTGATCGGCATGACCAACATGCCGGAAGCCAAACTGGCGCGCGAAGCGGAAATTTGTTACGCCACCGTTGCCATGGTGACGGATTACGATTGCTGGCATCCGGATCATGACAATGTCACCGTCTCGCAAATTATCACGGTCCTGATGGAAAATGCGGACAAAGCCCGCACCTTGATCCGGCATGCCACGCCGCATCTCAACAACGACACTCACGCAACAGCCTGCGCCTGCCGCTTTGTGTTGGACAACGCGCTCATCACACCACCGCAGGCACGCGATCCAGAAACCATCGCTCGCCTTGACGCCGTCGCCGGACGCGTGTTGAACCGCGCATGAATCGGCATACACTGAAACCGCGCTGCGGGAAGCGATGGCCTCCTGCTTCGCAACGACTGATTGCGCGCGGACTTAACCGTGGCACATCGGGTAATCTTAGCGTGCGCCACGGTAATCAATTACTGGTAACGCCATCCAGCGTCTCCGTCGATGCGATGACGCCGGAGATGATGGCTGCAATGGATTTTGAAGGTCCAACAACGAGTAACGCGACAAGCAACGCCAAACCCACCACCGAGTGGCGCATGCATCGCGATATCCTCGCGGCACGCACCGACGTCAATGTCGTCGTGCATACGCATTCGATGTTCGCCACCACACTGGCTTGCCTGCACCGTGACATCCCGCCGTTTCACTATATGATTGCGCTGGCGGGTGGCGACACCATTCGCTGCGCACCGTATGCGCTCTTTGGCTCACAATCTCTTTCTGATCATGCCCTTGCGGCACTGACAGGACGTTACGCCTGCCTGCTCGCGCATCACGGACTAATCGCGCTGGGCCGCGACTTGGATCATGCCGTTTCGATTGCCGAGGAAGTCGAAGCGCTGTGCGAACAGTACTGGCGCATCCTGCAAATCGGCGAACCGAAACTGCTTCCCGCCGAACAGATGCAAGCCGTGCTGGAGCAGTTCAAGGATTACGGACAGTGGAATAAAGCCAATAAAACATAACCGGAGGACATCTCACCACCACTCACCTCGCGCATCCGCACCATTCCCGATCACCCGAAAAAAGGGATCCTGTTTCGTGACATCACGACGCTCTTCAAGGATCCCATTGGCCTGCATCTCGCAATCGATCGATTCGTGGAGCGATACAAAGGCATGCGCATCGACAAGGTTGCCGGAATCGAAGCACGCGGGTTCATTGTCGGATCGACGCTCGCTTATCTGCTTGGCGTCGGCTTTGTACCGATACGCAAAAAAGGCAAACTGCCTGCGGAAACCATCAGCAAGGAATATCAACTCGAATACGGTGTTGACCGGATCGAAATCCATACCGACGCCATTGCCAGCGGCGAAAAGGTATTGCTGGTGGACGATTTAATCGCCACCGGCGGCACAGCCGAAGCCGCCGCAGCGCTGATCGATGAGGTGGGCGGAGAAGTCATTGAATGTGCCTTTGTGATTGACTTGCCCGATCTGGGCGGCACAAAAAAACTGGAAGCCCTGGGTTACAAGGTGTTTTCGCTCTGCGCGTTTGAGGGTGAATAAATGAAGGTGGAAACGCTGCGCTGGCGCGACGGTCGCATTGAGATGATCGACCAGCGCATTCTGCCACTCGCTTTCGAATACTGTTCCTACGACTCAGCCGAAGGCGTGGCCGAAGCGATTCGCAGCATGGTGATACGCGGTGCGCCCGCGATTGGTGTGGCTGCCGCCTATGGCGTTGCGCTCGAAGCCCTGCGCCAGCAACACACCTCGCGTGAAGCGTTTGCAGCGTCCATGAACAAAGGATTTGATTTGCTTGGCGCGAGTCGTCCCACTGCGGTGAATCTCTTCTGGGCGCTTGACCGCATGCTGCGCGTCTGGCAATCCTGCGAAAAAAATTCGCATCCGGATATTGCGCAACGTCTGCTAAATGAAGCACATGAAATTTACGCAGAAGACATTCGCATCAATCAGGCTATCGGCGAGTTTGGCGCAGCGCTATTGCCCGACGGCGCGCGCGTTCTCACGCATTGCAATGCCGGCGCGCTGGCGACAGCAGGACACGGCACCGCGCTCGGCATCTTTCGTTCTGCCATCGCCGCGGGTAAAAAGATTTCCGTGATCGCAGATGAAACCCGCCCGTTTCTTCAGGGCGCGCGCCTGACGGCATGGGAAATGGTGCAAGAGAATATCCCCGTCACACTGATCACCGACAACATGGCTGGTCATCTGATGCAACGCGGTGAAATCGATGCCGTCGTTGTCGGCACGGATCGTGTCGCAGCCAATGGCGATGTCGCCAATAAAATCGGCACTTACATGGTTGCGGTGCTAGCCAAACGACACAACATTCCGTTTTATGTCGCCTGCCCCTTGTCGACCATCGATCTCAGTATGCTAACCGGCGCCGATATTCCCATGCGCCCGCCTGAATGACTAATTGCGCCGCTTCGGGAATTGTCATGAAATACCGAGTGATTTCTGGATGCGTCAAGGTAATAGGACCACCATTTCTGATCTGTTCTCTAAACTTTGGCACCACCGAACCAGACGACCCCAGCACATTACCAAAGCGCACCATGGAAAACTTTGTCCCCTTGGATTTTTCCGCCAATGCCTGCAAACCCATTTCAGCAAGACGTTTGCTTGCGCCCATGATGTTCGTGGGACGAACAGCCTTATCTGTGCTGATAAGCACAAATTCACTCACACCCAGATCTTCTGCTACTAGCGCTGTCGTAATCGTTCCCCAAACATTATTTTTTATTCCCTCTGCAGGATTATGCTCCACCAGCGGAACATGCTTATAAGCGGCAGCATGGTAAACGGTATCAGGCATCCAGGCGGACACAATTTCTCTCATCCGGCTTTGATCACGAACGGAAGCGATGAGTGGGACAAGTTTGATACCGGAGTCAGCAATTTTTGTGTGAAGCTCTTCATGAATCTCGTAAAGCGCAAATTCACTTTGGTCTACCAGTAACAATACGGCAGGGCCAACCTGCAGAATTTGCCTGCACAGCTCACTTCCGATAGAACCGCCAGCCCCGGTCACCAAGACAACTTTACCAACAACATTCTTACCTAAAAGAATATGGTTCGGCGTGACAGGGTCCCGTCCCAACAAATCATCAATATCAAGATCGCGCAAATCTGAAATATTGACCTTACCCTGCGCCAGATCTGCAATGCTCGGCAACGTTCGAACGGAAACTTTTGCGCTCTGCACACTACGTAAAATTTCGTTGCGCCGCTTTCGGTTGATTGATGGCATCGCCAATAAAATAATGCCAACGCCCCGAGATTCCACCAAACCAGGTAAATCAACTGGGCTATATATTGGTTGACCGTTCAGTACATGGCCATGCAAGCGATCATCATCGTCCAAAAAGCCTATAACCCGCATTTCCTGACTATTGCGCATAGCAGCCACAAGCTGCCTACCCGCCGTTCCTGCACCATAGATCAAGGCTTTGGGTAAGGCGGCCAATCTCAACTCTTTTTGATATAGCCCCCCTAGCCAAAAGCGCGCCACAGCGCGTGAAGCACCAACAGCCAGCAACAATAATATCGGTTGAATCAAACCAATCGTTCGAGGTACGCCTTGGATGCTGATTGCAGTAAATACGGCTGCATAAAACATGCCGTATATTGCCGTTGATTTAGTTACCGTCATCAAAGCTGGCCAGCCAGAGTAACGAAAAATAGCCCGATACAACCCAGCGACAATGAATATAGGTATTGCAACAATCACCGACACAACAGCAGCCCACAAAGGAGGGCCTGAGAGTGCAACAAACTCCCCTAGGCGAAGATAAAACGCTATCCAGACCGTCAGCACACACAGGCTGACGTCCACCAACAACACTACCAGGCGTTTGGCTGTACGAGGCATGGCCAGTATCGGTTGCGCAGCATTACTTAGAAACATTTAACACCTCTTGCATCAATGAGTTACGCTTTCACTCCGTAGACCCTTTACAAAACTTTTTCACTGCTACGCAAAATAAAAAAATGATTTCCACTGTAAGTAATCTACCCTTCATTTTCTGCGGCAGACATGTTACGGCAACGCACCCGCACTCATATAAATGAACAGTGCAAGCTTGCTTGTAAAGAGCACGTCATTGCCTAGCTTTTTTGCGTAGCACGTATGTTACTGACGCAATATATCTTGTCTAAGCGTGACAGTTTTCGCACACACCCACGCCATTCCAACAAGACAAAGTGCTGCGCAAACCATGGCAGCAGCAATGCCGGATTGCACAGCTACTCCTACACCACCCCAAATAAACCAACTCCCCGCCAAACAAATTAATTCTTGAAGGGAAAGATTGATTTTTCGATGAACCAACAAGGTGAGCGCAGTCGTTGAAATAACCGTTGCGACAAGGGCACCAACAGCCACCCCCAGCACCCCAAGATTATTAACCAGAAGGATATTGGTAACTAAATTAGAGGCGAACGCAAGTGCAGCGGCTAAAAAAATGCGTGATGCGTAATCAGAGACCAACGCCATTTTTGCAATTATCCCCCCCGCGAGAATAATTGGGAGTTGCATCACCCCCACCTTGATCACTGTAGACAATTCAGCGACTTGATCGTCCGTCAGGTTGCCCCCAATAGTCAACGCAACCATTGGTTCGGCAAACAGCAACGCAACTATGGCGATCATTCCCCCTAGCCAACAACCGACAATCATCAGAAAAAAAGAATCGGATCTCATGTCACCAATCGTGCTCCGAGACGCAATATGTGTTAGATGGGGCAGTATTACTGCCGATGCGCCCACACTCATCAGCCCGGTAAACAACACAACAATCTTGCTTGCCATCGCCCACGCAGAAATAGCTCCCTGCGTCACGCCTGAAGCAAATGCGTAGTTAAGCGGCACCAGCGCTGCAGTAAGCAAGGCTGAAAAGACCAAAGGCCAATAAATACTCAACACAGGAGACAGCTTATGCCAGCTTGGACGCTCTGGCAGAAAACGAATACCTTTGCGGTGAAGAAAATAAATCACCAAAATAATATTTACGCCGGTACCCAACAACATCCCAACAATGCAATTCCAGGCAGCCGCTTCAGGTGTCGATGACATCAAAGCGATTAAAACTATTGCCGGAACAGCCAGTTGTCCCCAAGCAGCCTCCTTAGAGCCACCCAAGGCATTCAATGTGGCATTACCAACGATGGTCCAAGCAGACATCACGATAATGGGAGAAAACCACCAGAGCACCGTTCCAGCTTCCCGAAGCCCAACGCTTCCCAGTTCGCTGAAAAATATTTTTAACACTTGAGGCGCACCAATCATTGCTGCACTGGTTGCCGCAATCGTAACAGCCAGGAAAAAAGCCAGTGTCTGGCGAACGAGTGAATCTCGCTGCGTTACGTCGCCTGTCTGCTGTAGCGCAACTAATGCATTGGTCAACGCATCAGTTACGGGCATAACTAAAAACGATACAAAAAACATCACCATCATTGCGGCAGTAAAGAAGGCATCTAGTGCCCCCCCAAGACCAACCAGCTTCACGAGCATCAAATCACGGGCTAGAAATCCCAAATAACACATCAGTGTAATGACAATCACCACTGCACCGGAGGCAAAAACTCTGTCCATACCTCTCAAATTTGAGGTGTGCCCATTTGAATCAATGCGGGACGAACTGCGCTGAGTTCTGCTTCTCTGTCGATTAAGGGCAATTGTCAACATCCAGGCCCATCCGAGCGCCCCACAAAGAAGAAAAACTTGCCAAAGCCCAAACCGATGGCGGTAAAGGGTGCCCACATTGGGATGTGTGTAAGCCAGCATGACCAAGAGAATCGAACAAAATGGAATTACCAAAAGAAGCTTCTTGCTGCGCAATCGCCAAAGCGTGATGGCAAATCCCAAGAAAAACACATACCAAATTGAAGTCTCCACGGCTCCAACGAGACGTGGGATTGAGAAACGCTCCGTCCAAGTATCTGGGAAAGGGGCGAAAAGCCCCACCACCAGTGCTCTTGGCATATAACGCAGCGCATCCCAGGCGTTATCTGGCAAGTTATCTCCATCAATTTCGGATTTAGCGGAAACGGCCCTACCAAAACTCACAAAGTGGTTCCGCAATTCTGATGCGCGGCGCAGTGCATCATCGAACGGTTTAGGTAACGTGTCCGTGTATCTCCACGCCCAATTGTTTTTCGCAAAACGATCAACATTACCTATTTCATATACATCAAATGTTGATTTTTGCTTGATGAATACCAGCGATGCTAGGAAAACAATCAGGATCATGAGCAATGGCCCCAGCATCTCCCGGAGTCTGGGGCGATCTTTGATCGTCAGACGAACTCCTATTGACACGCACCAGGAACCCAATAAAGCTATGCTAACCAAAATGGCAAAATAAGGTCTCACGATTCCCACCAAAACTACGCCCAAAACAGCGCACCCCAAATAACGCCACACGATCCTGCTATTCCACGCTGCAGCATGGACGTTTACCCAAACATCCAAAAGCAAAAGTGTGCCCGCTATGGCGAATGCGTCTTTGTGATTTTGGCCATACCACTGGAGGGCCGATGGAAATGCGAGAAATACGACACCCGCGATCATCCCACCCAAGGCACCAACTCGACCGCGAACCAGCGTACGCCCCAAACGATATATAAGTGTTGCGCCCAAGGCATGAGCCGCCGCATTCAAAGGTATGAAATAAGCGGGGTCCGGCCCAAATATTTTGTAGATAGCAGCCAGAATTCCTACGTTCCCTCCCGCAGAGGGGAACAAGGTCCACGCAGACCATCCGTGCATTTCAACTTTTTGCGCCAACTCCACCGCCAAGTTGTGAAACACAATGGCATCATTGTGCATCAACCCAAACCCTGCATGCATTGATGGATTCAGAGGTAAAAAAACCTTCTGCAAAAGCAGCGCCATGAAAGCCGAATAGGCAAACCCCAGACACCAGAACCACCTTGCTGACAAAAATCTGCCATTAGACTGATTCAAAGCAAAACCTCTCTCAGATAACATCTTGATAAAAGGACAGCCATTGGGCCGTCACGGTAACGCTCGAAAAATCTTTTCTCACTCTGGAAAGCGCTTGCGCCCCCAGTTCTTTTACGTGCAGGGCGTCTTTGGAAAACAGTAACATGGTTGATGCAAACGCATCGACATTACCCATTTCAACTAGCAACCCGGTAGACCCCTCCACAACTGCATCGATGACGCCGTCGATGCGATAAGCGATAGTGGGTATCGCACACGCTGCTGCTTCGATGATAACTGAGCCGAATCCCTCCCTGTAACTTGGCAGGACCAGAACATCAGCACTTGCCATGTAACGCTCAGGCTGTGGAGTCGCTCCAATCCATTGGATTCCGCCAGCGCTCTGCTGCTGCAACTGCTCAAGCAAACCTTCTTCATTCGGACCGACGACCCACAACGCCACATTGGGATTCATTGCTTTCAAAGTGCAGAAGGCTTTCACCAAATCGAACACCCCCTTGTCCTTGGCGAGCCTGCCGACAAAAAGAAATACACACACATCCTCGGCCGTTCCAAATTGGGCTCGCGTCTGCTGCCGTACAGTGGTGCTGGGTTGGAATCGATTCAGATCAACGCCAGCAATTGAGCCTTGCCCAAGAACGGATATGCCACCCGGCTTGGCAACGCCCTCGTCCACCAAAAAACGACATTGCGAGGCGCTGTCTGCAAATACTTGCGATGCAAACCCAATAATCAATCGATCAAACACCTTCAGAATACGGCGAGCGAGCCCCTGTTTATTGGCCCAAACCTGGCCTGTAAATGTGTGATATCGACAAGGAACTCGCGTCAGAAAGCCTGCGAGCATAGCTAACAACCCAGCCTTCGGCGTAATGCTGTGAACTGCCATTGGAGATCTTTTTAAAAAAAGACGCAACAACTGCCATAGCGATCTCAAATCGCCAACGGGCGAAATCTTTCGAACAAAATCAACATGAATGACCTCAATGCTCTCTCTCAATTTCGGGGATATCTCATAGGCTTCTGTATTAACACAAAGACTCACCTGATACTGTTTCGCCAGCGCTCTCAGATGATTCGCCAGAAAAGCATTCACTGCAAAAGGCGTTGTGGCGGCAAAAAAAATCTGCTTTTTCATTGAGTTTTCACTTGATTTTGACTCGTCTTATCATCGCCCCAACCAATTGCTCTAAACCTGTTTGCCAAGAAACTCCCAACTCAAAACCAAGATCGTTTCTAATTCGATCAATCGGATAACGAGATCGGTTGCAAAGTGCATCAACCCTTGCAACCGTCAGCGGAAAACCGGGTAATTGCCCCAAAATTGCGGCCAACAAAAGAATCGGGCCGCGCGGCAAACGAAGTTTCGGCACAGGTTTCTCAAGCGATTGAGCAATCGTTTCAACAAAATTCTCCAGTGTGTCCCAACCAGAAATATTGTAGGTTTTATTAACCGCATTCGGGTGTGTCGCACACATGACGAGCGCGGCCACCACATCATCAACATGTACGTAATTTGCACTAGCACCGGAAGGTCCGATAAAAAAGAACCTCCCACGCTCTATCATCGCAATCATCTGATACAAAGAACGATTTCGCATCTCTGGCCCATAGACATTTGATGGCCGCAAAAACACAGCTTCGAACGCGCCCTGTTCTACAGCCAATCGCACCAATGCATCTGACTGTGTTTTCGTAACCTCATAAGTCCCCACAGGCTGTAGTTGGCTATCCTCAGTTACTGTGCCATTTTGTACGGGTCCATACACGCCAACACTGGAAAGCTGCACCCAGCGGCCAATCAGGCCGGATGCTGCTCTAATCAAATTCTGCGTCCCATCGACATGAACCACCTTCATGCGGGAGTCGTCGTAGATTTCTCCAGCACAATGGTATAAAACGTCTGCATTTTCTACGAAAGGCTTCAACGCATCAGATGTCGATAAATCTCCGTGATGTAACTCTACTAAACTAGGCAATGCAGCATCAACATGTGCATTCCTCGACAACACGCGAACAGTATGTCCTTGCGCCAGATGATGCAACATCAGTCTACGGCCAATGAATCCTGTCCCACCAGTAATGGAGATAATCACAGATTTTCAGGGTAAACGCGTATGAGACGGCGGGGTGGGATTGGATACTTTTCTGGAGACGCCTTCGCGCACCCCTGTGAAATACCCACCCAAAACCTCCACGGATCGCGACTTCAATGCTTGAAATATCGCCTCAATAAACAGGCCCACCATCAGCCAAGACAATGCAAAATTTGCCCCAGGCCAATCGCGTCGTTTTTTGTAATACATAATGAATTCATTCATCTTGCGCCGCTGCCTTGGGCCAAGTACCTCGCGATTTACCGGTGAACTGTAATGTGCCAATCTGGCATTGGGGTTAATGTAAAGATGTGGGCCATAATGCCTGGCAACACGCGTCGAAAAGTCAATATCCTCCAGCATGTGAAAACCGTTTGCCACATCAAACAGCACCACTGAAAAAACCTCACGTCGCCACGCAGATAGTCCCCCCGATAGCATGACGCTGGGAATAAGAGCGTGACCACCCCCTTCGAAACGCTCGTATAAGCCAACACGCTTATCCTTGAATATGCCACGATGAAACAAATGAAAAAGAAAGTGATAGCCTTTCGGCTGCCGCGGCATATTAGTCACAACGCCACAACTCCCCATCATATCTGGATGTTGAAGAAATCCAAGCTCAATTTGTTCAAGATACTCTGCTTCAAGAACAACGTCGTCCTCAAGAAAACAAACAATATTTCCCGTTGCTTGCTCAGACGCCACACGCTTGGCATCCACCAGCCCTGTGACCTGTTGGTCATGTATATATATAAGCCTAATGCTCGAGTTGCCAAACATCATGGACTCCACCAGTTGCCGAGATTCCTCCCCTAGACTCTGGTCCACAATAATGAATTCATCTGGCATCCGTGTTTGAGCAATAACTGAGGCGACAGCCTTGCCAAGATCTTGCGGCCTATTACGTGTAGGAATAACTGCTGTTAACATATGTTGCTTGATTATTTAGACAGGAACTGTGAAATGCTCACTTACAAATGAACTGAGGCGTGCGACTCAATCAATTTTCTCCATCCCGGTAATTCACTGTTTTGATAAAAAAATTCGTGTGGTGAAATTATGCTGTCACGCTTCACATTTCCAAGTGCCATGACTAACTCATCTATGCTCCGCACATAATTTACGTCAGGCACGCCACGAAGAGGGCTTAAATTAAAATTTCCCCCGTCCCACATGATCACAACTGGAACGCCAGAGCAGTATGCATCAACTGCTGCAGATGTCGTGTCACTTGCAAATACGACGTCAACATGCCTCAATAATTCTGGCATCGATGAATCTGTTACATGGATCTGTATCTTGGGAAAATCCGTATCATCAATCGGAAAAGCCGGATGCGGCTTGAGTGTGTATGTTGTTTCTGCCGATAGTAACGCTGCCGCACTGCCTACCCAAGCCAACATTTTCTTATTTGTTTCAGCCAAAAAATCGCCACAAATCAACACCCTTAGAGAAGAGCTATCTGGCTGCGGGTCATTCTTTTTTCTCACTACATCGACAAGATGACGAAATCTGAGCGCTTCAACACTCAATAAGCGCTCAGAAGGATAACCGCCAGAAACTAAACTCTGATGTGCCGCTGGCCCATTTACAGCAAGTCCGTCTGACTGGGGCATCCGAATCAATTCGTCTTTTTCTGTGTAACAGCGAAAATCATGGTGATAACGAAGATCCCAAAATCTCACCGTTGTATGCGGCACGCCAACTATGGCTTGATGTCCATTTGTTTTCCATGCGTACAATAGCGCCATTTCCCAAGGCTGATTCTCTGCCAAATAAATACCAAGCTTTTGGTTAGGAACTTTTCGCAATAATGTTTCGAATAAGGAAATCCGCAAGCAATTAATCACCGCCTCACCTCCGAATACTGACAGATTCCACGCAGTCACATGAAGAGGCCACAAATTTAAATCCGAATTATCGAGGCCGATATCCGATATTGCGCTAATCGACAAGGCCTTATTTCTTAAGCGCACGCAATCAAGCGCACACCGCCAGAACGTTTTGAAGGAAATGGTGCTTTCCAGCAAACAATGAAATTGTGTTCCTTCCTGGTTAAATAAATGGATCTTGTTCTGCGCACAGGCATGATTGGGCACTGCCGGATATCGATAAAACAGGTGCAACCACGCGCACTTAATTTTCCACTCATTAAGTTTTTCAACCAGGTCCGTCCAATAATTCGAACGGAATTTGCCCTGTGCAAGCGCCTTGGCATCAAGGTGCACTAGGATGTCGATAAACATTATTTGACCAAAGTCTGACGTTTCAAACCTTTTTTTGGAGAACAGTAAGGGAGCTGCCCTGAATAAATAACCAGAAAAATAAATGACTGCCTGACAAAAATATGGTAAACGTTGAAAAAGCGATGATTTTCTTTTTTCTCTTTCTTGCCACAGCAAATGACGTCTTTCATATCGCATGCCTTTTTTTAGACACATACTCCGAAGGCATTCATCTAATTGGTCGTTTTCAGAAAAGAGAACCAGTGCATGAAAGTTCTGTTCTGCAAGCCATTTTTCCAAAGCCATTACTTTGAAAGCATCGTGAATGCCTGATCGCTCAGATAAATTAAATTTCTGGGCCAACGCTCCCATCCACCAATAACTCAACCCCGACCTTAGCGACAGGTGCTCAACTACCTTTTTCCCCCTAATTCTTGCTTGCCCGAGTTTATATATCCAAGCAAGGTACTGCTCACGAAGCGCATCAGCATCTTTTTCAACTAGCTGTGAAATTGAGAACGTATTAACCCGATTATTTTCAACTGATTGACGCCACAATATCGTAGCGTCATCGCCGAAATCGTGCGGCAAGTCAGCATCCCATACATAAACCTCGTTATTTCTTTTATTCTCCTCTGTCATTACGAAGCTACTGAGAAAGATTGCGCATCATGTTTTCAACCCTACGCAAGTCGTCGGGTGTGTCGACTGATTGTGTATTATGCTTTGTAGGAGCCATGCGCACCTTCATGCCATGTTCCAGCACACGCATCATGTCGACAGATTCTGCAATTTCCAGTGGAGTCGGCGCAAGATTAGTATACTGAATCAGGTAATCGCGCCGAAATGGAATAATGCAAACTTGCTTACCCATTGGAATTTTGTCAACCTTAGAACGTGTAGGAATGGGCTCTCTTGAAAAATACATCGCATTTCCATTCAAATCACAAACAACCTTAATACAATTGCGGTCTTCAAATTCTTCAGTACTGCTAATTTCACCAAGCAAGTTCACCACCTGAATGCTGACATCATCCAGCATTGGCTGAACAGCTTCTGCAATCATGTCGGGATGCGTCATGGGCTCGTCACCTTGTACCATGACTACAATATCGTACCTTACGCCATCTGCTTTTTCCTCTTTGAGCAAAGCTTCGGCACAACGATCGGATGCACGTTCGTATGTATCGGCGGTCATCACTGCTGCTCCCCCGATCGATTCAATGTAATCAAAGATCTCCTTGTCTGGCGTTGCAACCACTGTTTTGGTTAATAGCGAAGATTTTGCTACCCTCTCATAGACGTGGCCGATCATTGGCTTGCCCAGAATTTTAGCCATTGGTTTGCCAGGAAAGCGACTGCTTCCCATGCGAGCAGGGATAATTGCCAAAATTTTCATATTTTCTCCGATGTTCCTATTTCATTTTTGATTTGACTGAGCCGTTTTGGCCCAGTCCGCAAACTCTTTGAGCCCATCAACCAACGGTACAAAAGCGTGCATTCCAAGATATTTTTTTATGTTTGTAGTGTCAGCAAAAATGCCGCTCTGATCGCCCGGTGTTGCACTGCTTACGAAATAACTGCTACCGGATACCATCTGTACGATTTGTTCCAGCAATGCGCCAACAGTCGTCTTAACGCCGGTTCCAACGTTGATAGTCTGGCCAATCGCCGAATCATAAGTGGCTGCCCTGAACCACGCTTCGACAACGTCATCGATATATATGAAGTCGCGGAAACGTTCCGTGCCCCCCTTTACCTCGATCTTTCCAATAGCCAAAGCCTGCGCGAGATAAATGCTGACCATACCTTGCCTGAGGTTGCTCATATCCTGGCCAGGGCCGTAAACGTTAAACATGCGCATTGCCACTGAGGGTAGCTTGTCCTTGTAAACACGCAAGTAGCCCTCTGTGGCATATTTTCCGACTCCGTAGCACGACAACGGCGTGCAATTATGATCCTCAGCTATCGGCGCGTTTTCTACCGCGCCATACACCGACATTGAGCTCGCATAAACCAGTCTCTCAATCTGATTATTCATGCCATAACGGATCAAGTTTAGGGTCGAAACCGTGTTCTTCTCAAGATCTGACACAGGATCATCAAAACTAATCTCCCCTGACGACTGACCAGCTAAGTGCAAAATTTTCGAACAACCCTTAGGGATACGGATAATAGTTGAGGCTTGTGCCAAATCGCCTTTTATGAACTCCAACTCTTTCGGTACATTTTCGACAATCCCCGTTGAAAGATCATCAACCCCAACAACGTCATACCCTTCCCGAATAAAGCGCCTTGCAACATGAGAACCGATAAACCCAGCCACGCCTGTAATTAATATCTTGGTTTTTTTCATCGTTTATTCACGATCCCTATCAATGTGTCGCACATACCGATCTCAATCAGCGCACGCTTATAATTCTCTTCGAACTCTTTTCCCAATTTTGTCGTAAATCTGCCCATTCCACCGGGTCGCCCGTCCCTTGCCCATACCATGTGATTCGACAAATCATAACGTTGGTCACGGAGCATTTCAAATGGCTGATTCAATTTTTCAAGCAGATACTGAAGCGATCTTTCGCTGAAATACCAAGGGTGCGCAACCGACCAGTAAAAACGTTCAAATGCAGGGATATCATAGACTGCATAGAGTGGATCCGCCGCATTGGGGATCTCAAAAATTATCTTACCGCCCGGTTTCAAAAAATTCAGCTGTGTCTGTAGAAAAGACAAGGGGTCGGCAATATGCTCAAGAACGAAAAAGTGAAGGACGATATCGAACTGAGCATCTGGGTTAGATGCGTGAAGCTGACTTAGTGAATTATGGACAGGCACCCCTTGACTCTTTATATACTCACCAAACACACCAGAGGGTTCTACGCCTGTACATGGGTAACCGGCATGAACAAGGGGATGGAGCATAAATCCGGACGAACAGCCAACTTCCAGAATGCTGGCCCCTTTAAAAAGATGGGGGGTCAGGTATTTCATTCGCCTCTGACGAGTCTGTTCATTGGCTGCGATATGTTCCTCCGCCTTATGCCAACCGCCTACTGCACCAGCACGGCTCGTCATAAAACTCTCGAATTCCGCTGTGTAAAAATGTGCCTCTTCCTCAGAATTAAGTCCTGGATACTGATACCGAACATCGCAACTTTGGCAGTGAAAAAAAGCACTACGTCTTTCCGCCTTGCTCCCAAAAACGTGAGGCGTCACAACCGTTTGCGTCATCACGCCCGCATGACACAATGGGCATTTTTCAGGTAAAGCCACGCAATCTCCTAAATTGTTTTTTCTTGAATAAGATTTACTAGGGCCGCTCGCATACTACGAACATGTGCGAACTGTAACCCTTCGAAGCGATAAAACTTTGCCACTCCTGCCGCTCAACCCTCGTCGTCTGCGCAATCAGATTTCGCAAGAAACGATCTTGAATAAAATTTTCATTGTTGTAAAGAATATCCATATCCAGTTTTCCAGGTGTTTCGACAGATAACGCCCGCAACCCGGCATTCTCAAGCAACTTTCGAATGGATTTTGGATTAAAGAAATTCAAATGCTGCAAAGAAAATGAATTTGAATGGTTCCATAAAGACTGGATATCAACGCCCATACCTGAAAGCGTCGTAAACAGGAAAATGTCGCCCGGCTGCATCAGGCAGCGCAAAGAATTTAAAAAAGCCGGGCAGTCGTGCAAGTGTTCAAACAACTCAAAACTCACATATGCTTTCGAGCCTGTTGGCAATTGTATTGGCTGTACGCTTTCCAAGAATGACTCGATAACATCAATCCCTTTTTCTCTGCAAATCCTTGCCAGATCTGGCCCGGGTTCGATGATTGTTACCTCGGTTCCCGTCAATTGCCGATACTCTTCCGCAAAGATTCCGTATCCGCCACCAATATCAATAATACGATGCCGATCCGCGCCATATTTTCTCAAGACATCGCGCACCAGGATAGCTCTAGGCTTCCAGAGTTTCTCACGGCGCGCTTCAGCCGTTTCTTTGTAAAACGTAGTGGCAAAATATTTCGCTGAAGCGGATTTTTGGTAATAGTCGAAAAAATCACCGATAGGCGGACGAGGGCTTACAAAAATAGTTTGGCACGCCGAGCACTCTTCGTATGAAAACCCATGCTTTTCAAATGCAGGACGACCAGCGACCCCACACGCCGGGCAAAGAACAGCGCTCTTAGTTGATTTGCCGAAATATAGTGAAGCATCTTCCGAAGCAAGCCGCAGATACTCCTCGAATATTTTTCGTGGACGAATATCTTCTTCTTTCATGAAACTTTAATATCCGGAGCAGTTACACACGAGTTGAAAAAAACTGCATCGATAGAATATGCAATGAACCGATACCCATCCCCAATATGCTTTTTCAATGCGTCAGGATCGGGAGCAACCACATGCTGTCCGCAAGGTACGTCAGCCTTTGCACATAATGTACGGATTTTTTCGATGGCAGATTTGAAATCTGGAGCGTCAAATTCTGCTGTGAGCCCCATAGATGCTGACAAGTCATATGGACCAATTAAGATCGCGTCCAGGCCTTCAACTGCGAGAATGTCAGGGAGATTTTCTACAGCGCGTACATGCTCAATCATGGCAACCAGTAACGGATCCTGCGCTTCTTCTCGATATTTATCAAAATATTTTCCAAACAAATTGGCTCTTGAAAACCCAACACCTCGCGTTCCGGAAGGCGGCCAACGACAAGCATTTCTGACGGAAAGCAACTGCTCTCCCGATTCGACCATAGGAACGATGACCCCCCCCGCACCGGCGTCCAAGGCTTGCTTGCAGTCTTTCGGGTGACCTTGTGCCAGCCGTGCCAATGGCAGCGTTTCGCCGAGCTCAAGTGCACGAAAAAGATCTGGTAGCTGTCCAGAATTGATGGAACCATGCTCCATGTCCACCGCCACCCAGTCATATCCAGCCTGCCCCATGATTTCCGCAATCGAGGGGTGAGGAATCTGGATCCAACTACCGATGGAAGTTTTTTTTGCTGCAAGAGCAGCCCGGATAGTTTGCAATTTCTTTAGTCGGTCCATATTTTTGAAAAATCCTTGATTGACTGTCCTGTATATGTGGAAAAAAGATCGGCATTAGCATTATGCCGCCTCAATAAAAATGGTACGTCGTTTGCTTTGGCGGCCTCCATATCTGCCAACGCATCCCCGATCATCAAACACTCATCACGCAAATACTTGCCGTCTTCTAGTGTCATTCGAATTGCCTCTTTCTTGCTGGTTGGCGCACCGTACACAGCTGAAAAACATTCAGACAAATTCAACGCGTGTAAAATGTAGCGTAATTCATCAATCGGTGTTGCTGAAACTAGGATAAAAGTTTGCCGCAATGGATTTGTCCGAAGCAATCTCTCTACCCCCTCCACCCAAGGAGCCTCGATAACAGACTGCAACACCAACTGACTGAAGCGCGAACAAAAATCGCCGACATTTGCAGCATCCACACCTACTCCGGCCCAATGCATATATAGCGGGATTTTTTCAAACCGCGACACCCCGCCATTTTTCAAGTGATGATCCTGAACTTGATCTGCTATCGCATCGCCGTATGAACGAAACAAATCGGCATATGCCTTGGTTTTAACTTCAACCGATTCTTTGATAACACCGTCAAAATCCCAGAATATTATCTTGGCATCTGCAATCGTATCCATTTTTCAGTTTATTGCCGCATCCATATTTGATCGTAATAATTCTTAAATCTTGCTGTAGAACTTTCTATTAGAGCAGAATGACATTTTTCAGGCATTACAAATTCTGGTTCTATAAAAATCTTCAAATTTTAAACAGGGAAAATTACCCAACTATTCCACATCATCGCTGCGTAAAAGGATTTCGTCCTTGTTTTGCCTAATAATTTTTTTTGTGAACTTCAGCAATCAATTCCAACAACCCCTGCCCCAAATCCACATGCATCGGAGGAACATATTTTCTCCCTAGGCGGGTCTGGTAGGAGTAGGGGGTTCGAACATAATGTCCATCCTTTTTTGTTTCAATGAACTCAACAGATTGGGGCATGCCCATAATTTCCGCCAGCATCTTGAGCAAATCCATAACACGCATGGGTTCTTGTCCGGTCAAAACGACATGCTGATTACGGAAATCCTCCCCCAGGGCGGCTACACTCGCGCGAGCGGCATCTTCAACATGAATATATTCCCTCATCGCTTCCGGGCTTCCTTCGTAACTCACCTTGCCAGACTCAATCGCTTTTTTGACAATGCGCCACAAGCCGTTATGCTGGTCTGAGCGAGGCCCGTATAAAGAGCCGAATCGCAACACCGTGTAATCAACTCCATAGCGCCGCTGATATTCCTCGACAAACTGTTCTGCCGCATGTTTGCTGCAACGATAAAAACCGCCCTCTCTACTATGCACATATACTGTACTGGCGTATATGTAACGTTTGACGGCGTACCGGCGACATGCCTCCAGCACCATGGTATTACCTAAAATATTGACCTTAACCGTCTCGACCGGCTTGTCCAGCGCCTCGTCAAGATCGGCAATGGCAGCAAAATTGTATACCGCTTCGCACCCCTTGATGGCCTCATTCAGTGCTTCCTGATCCAAAATGTCTGCCTGAACCATAACCTGGTTCTCTGTTCTCCAAGACGACGGGTGTCGATCATAAATATAAACCTCATAACCAGCTGCAGACAACTGATCGCACACATGCGAGCCGAGAAAACCAGAACCACCAATTACACAAACTTTTTTCATGTTACAGACCCTGTCTTTGAACATCGTATTCTTCAACTGGGACCAACCCGAATAATGGCCGTCCCGTCAAAAACCTTACCGCTTCCTCTGTAGCTTCGATTTCCATGCGCGTACGGCAGTCGATAGACATAGACCCCATGTGCGACGTCAGCAAACAGCGCTCAACGGTCGCCAGTTTTCCGTTGTAGGGTTCCTGTTCAAACACATCAATCGCCGCTCCGCCTATTCTTTCACTCAACAACGCCTCCGCCAAATCAGCCTCATTGATGATACCGCCTCGAGAAGTATTAATAAGCAGAGCATCTTGTTTCATCATGGCAAATTGTTCAGCATTAATCATATTTTTCGTATGCATGGTTAACGGAACGTGGAGGCTAACGACATCAGCCTCACGATATATCGTTTCTTTGTCAACCCATTCCAACTGAAGATCCTGAGCAACGTTCGGATCAGGCTTGATATCGTTAACTAATACACGCTTGGCGCCCAGCGCAACCAAGCTTTTTAAAACACGCCCACCTATCCGTCCTGCGCCAATAATGCCAAAGGTCACCTCTGGAACTCTGCGCCCAAAATACCGATGCCATACGCCACTATGCATTTGTGCATTGGCAACATGAACAGAGCGAAGCAACGAAAGCATTAGCCCAATCGTCAATTCTGAAACTGCTGGCGCGGGTGCATCAGGCGTGTAACTGACCTGTATACCAAGCTTCTCAGCCGCCTTCAAGTCAACGCCATCCAGTCCGATACCCACACGTGAAATCAACTTCAGTCGCGAAGCACGCATCATTACTTTTTCGCTTATTACCTCAGTCCCGGCTATGAGCACGTCAAAATCCGAAACCAACTCGGCAAGCTCATCTTCCTTCAATTTTCTGCCAACCGGATTGATGAGATACTCAATTCCGGCAGATTCAAGCAACTCTATCGGTAAACGATCCTTATCTGCAAAAGGAACCGTCGTTATTAGCACTTTGGGCATAGGCATTTCCAGCGGATTATTGTTGAGCGACTTCCGGAAGAGGGGTGTCAAGCAACCAAGCTGCGTCCAGAACTAGCTGAGCAGGACACTCGGAATAATTAGTTTTAGCAATCATGGCCCTACGCAATACATCCGCTTTTTCTTTACCATTGGCCAATATGAATACTGAAGTAGCTTGCCTGATAACGCATGGCGTAATGGTTAGTCTTTCATGCGGCGGCTTGGGGCCGACTATCCACATCACAGATCGATCCATTTCCAGCACCGCATCGCTTTCTGGAAAAAGAGAAGCAATGTGGCCGTCTTCACCAACCCCCAGAAGCAACACGTCAGTACGCTTCGGCAATTTTTCGGCATAACGGCGTGCCGCAGCATCTTTGTCGGCGGCTTCTCCCTCCATACGTGTAATTGAACAACCCGCTGGCAAGCCCCTATCAAACAGCGAACGCATCACCATTCCATAATTGCTTTCCGGATGATCTGGTGGAACACACCGCTCATCTCCAAAATAAAAATGCACGTCAGAAATCTGCTGAAAATCGGGTATTGCGGCCCAAGCGTTATACAGGCGTTCCGCACTTCGTCCACCGGTCAGGATAACGTTGCAAACCCCTTTCAATCTAAGGGAAAGCCCAACCGTTCGATGAATCATATCTGCGGATTGTGCAGCCCACTCTTCAGTTGGCAAGGCTATTGCGGTCGGTTGCATCGAGTTTTAAGGCGAACGTATCAAAATTTTTCGAGGATAATCTAGTCGTTTGTTGCCTCAGAGTAAAATCCGGAAGGCAAGCGTCTAAGATCGTTCAGAGATTTTCTTTGCTGGAACACCACCTACAATGCTGTAAGGTTCTACGTCCTTGTTGACAACCGCTCCAGCCGCGACAACACATCCTTTTCCTAAACGTACATTTTTTAAGATCACCGCGTTTGAGGCAATCCACACATCGTCTTCTATGTAAATCTCTCCACCAATGTGACTCTGATATCGAATGGGCTTATCACGAGAAATTCCGTGGTCTGCTGCCCGAATAACCACATTAGGGCCTATAAGTACGTTATTACCTATAACTATTTTCCCACCCGAAGCACCTATTTGAACATTCGTGTTTATAGAAATGTTGTCACCGATTGAAATGTATCCTCCGTTTCCGTAAAGGAAATTTATCCCCATTGAGCGGAAATTATCACCAATCACAATATTCTCACCACCAAGAACTACCAAAGGGAAGGCTGGTATGAATCTGCTTCCCACGGATTTGATATAAATCCTTTTATAAAAACCATAGAGCCTGACAATAACTGCCTTAATCTTGTTTATAACTCGAACAGCGAACATTTAAGCCTTCCGAAGTAATATATGTACAGATGCGATACCCAACCGGATATCTGCTGAAAATCGTGTACATACCCATCATGGGTTATAGAAGTGCTCCGCACTTCGTTCACCGTCATTTTAAAGGTATGTGTTTCATTCAATTCAAGGTAAAACTTGATCTCTTAGAGAATCATGCTTTTCAGATTTTACAACTCACGCCGCAACTGGAAATATTATTGCCGTCGCCGGCATTAAATTACCAGTACGGTATTCATCAAAATTTTCCCGATGTTTGAAAATATTCAAACATATTTGTAACTATGTATGCATACCAATCCACGCACGCAATTCGTCCTTGCCTGTCAATACAGGTATTCCGTGCGCCGCATGATCGTCCTTCTGGATCAATCCGGTCGGATCATAATAAGCAGACGGTTTCCCTCGGTTTCGAGCGATGAGTGCTGTTGACGTAAAAGGCATTGAAACAACTATTTCGCATGCATCGATCAATCTAAAGGCGGATATGTCCGGGTCAATCATCATCAATGCATCAAGATTCGCTATTGTTTTTATGTATTCCCTATGTATCGGATGAACGAGTTTGCCTACGTTTCTTTTACGCTTCCAAGCGGCTCTATAACCGTGCTCAGCTGAACAGGATAAAATGTCATCAAGAAAGCGATTGACCACGTCCGAAACATAGAGTTCTATTTCAAGACCAAGCGTAATATATAGCGAAGTGCGATGCGGCGTGATATCGAATACCCCAACCACGTGACCGTCACCATTGGGAACTGCCTGATCATTATCTGAAAACCAAACCTCTCCCGCCTCGATTACCTCTGGATTACCAAGAGCGACGCGTTCTATAAAGTCTTTTTGCCAAGCGTCCCAGACAATGTATCTCGGCCAACTCATAGCCTCATAGCCATATGCTACATGGGAATAACCCGCCTCTTTTTTAAAACCTTCGATGTTTGTTGAATAAAAATATAGCCAGGTACGAATGCCGTGCCTCTCCAACTCATATGTCCAAAGTGGACGGTATATCCAAGCGCTGTTATGAAAAAAGTACTCGCAAGCAAGCTTTTCTGTTCGCGCCACACGTGCTTGAGCAACAAGCGCTGCCTGATTTAAAAGCAGCGCATGCCACCAGCGAAATCGGAACATATCAAACAATGATGTAATCATTGCCTTCATGCTCCAGGCCAGATATCGTGCGACCTCATTCAGCCCAGATAACGACGGAAGAGGGCCTGACTGCGCTCTGATCCATACGTCATTTTTCTGGAATGGCTCACCTCCTCGAACATTGTGTCTTATACCTGTGATATCTGTCTTTCGATAATCCCACTGTAAATACCAGGAAATAATGTCATGGCCAACAATCGTTTCCCGATTCTGCGGAAGATTTGACGCGCTAAGATCAGCGAAATAAACATGCTGCTCATCAGGCATGTAAGCGTCGGTTTTATGACGGAAACCATCCAAAAAAATTTGGGCTATCCTCAAACAACCATAACAAAATAAGATCAAAACATAACCGGCCCATAAAACTGCGCTCAGCCAATGGTTTACTTTGAATCCATGCTCTTCAATGGTCCGACGCCATGGTTTTGGCAAAGGGAACACCACCCCCTTCTCAGGCATAGCTAAGGCAATCAGCAATGCTCCATTCAAATCCAGTCCGCCAATTCGCAGCAATAAATACTGCCGCACAGCCAATTCACCAGATTCCAAAGCGCCTCCGAACAAGAGCGGCGAAAGATGCCCAGGAGCTAGTCCAAGCGGGGTGACTGTCAGCGCATGCTTGACCTCTGCTATTACATCCAAACGTCCCGCTTTCTTCAGCGCCCGGTATCCGTGCATCATATTCAGAAAACTCGCACGGCGACGACGAGCAAGACCAAATAGCCGAACAATCAATCTACGCAACAAAGTGGCAGACTCCAAAATTTCTACATACTGAGGAGAACACAGTAAACACTTTTAACCATTCTCCGACTTTGCAACATAAACTTTCACTGTTGTTGGTTGACCTTCAAGAATGAATTTTCCAGGAATGTCATAGGCCCAGACGTAACCTGCGGCCAAAAATGATTTTTGGGATGCCACATTTTCCAAATAAATCCCGGCTTCAATCCATCTCAAATTTAACGCTTTCAATGCCCATTGCGTAATTGCATGAATGGCTTTCGAACCCAGTCCTTTTCCCCATGCAGCCCTGTCAAACAAGCAAACACCAACACCAGCCGTCCCATGATGATGCTCAATGCTGTGCAGGCGAAAAGTTCCAACGTGATGCGAATAATTATCCGACCATATTCCCCAGAAAACTGAATCCTGAGACTTCTCATTAAACATCACGAAGTTGACGACGCTTTCAAACGTCTGACGATTATATCTAGGCCCCTCAAGGAATCTATGGACATCTGGATCATTGAGGCCGGTAACGTAGCCCTCATGCACCTCGCTTGCTTTCAACGGGCGTACATAACCACCGTCAAATTGCAATATAACGTCAGGGCTCATCCCAGCAACTCCCATGAAAGCGCCGTCCCACGCTTGACATCTTTATTGACAGCCTTGCCGAGAACTACATCAAGATATTTTGTCGGCAATCCCAATCCCGGGCGAATTGCTCTTACGTTATCAGTATTGAGCACCTCACCCGTTTTCAAATCTTTCACAATATATAAAGAACGACGGTACTGTAGCGAATTCTTCTCTACTTCAGTAGGTCCGTAACTAATTTTTCCAAGCGATTCCCACGCACGTTCGCTTTCGATTACCAATTGCGCCATTTCTTCCGGTTCCATGGAGAAAGCGCTATCGACACCACCATCTGCGCGGCGAATTGTGAAATGCTTTTCAATAACGGTGGCGCCCAATGCAACACTAGCAATAGAAACTCCAACCCCCATGGTGTGATCTGACAAACCAATCTCACATCCAAAAAGTTCTCGCATGTGTGGAATGGTCAGGATATTGGTGTTTTCAGGCGTAGCGGGATAGGTACTGGTACATTTGAGCAGCACCAGCTCCTTGCATCCTACTTCACGCGCCGCACGCACAGTCTCATCCAATTCTGCGACCGTGGCCATCCCGGTCGAGATGATGAGCGGTTTGCCAGTCGCTGCAACTTTCCGAATCAGTGGCACATCGGTATTTTCAAACGACGCAATTTTGTAGCATGGTACATTCAAGCTTTCGAGAAAATCGACCGACGTATCATCGAATGGGGTACTAAATGGAATCATGCCCAATTCACGCGCCCGATCAAATATCGGTTTGTGCCACTCCCACGGCGTGTATGCTTCGCCATATAGCTTGTAGAGCGACGCACCTTTCCACAGACTTTTGGGATCGGCAATATAAAATTCCCTCTCCTCAATATCGAGCGTCATGGTGTCTGGCGTGTAAGTTTGGATCTTGAGCCCATGCGCGCCCGCCTTGGCTGCCGCATCAACAATTTCCAACGCTCGTTCTAATGACTGATTATGGTTGCCAGACATTTCTGCAATGACAAACGGCGCACAACCTAATCCAATTTTTCGACCGGCGATATTAATCATTCACCACTCCCGATTTCATCAAAAACCAACGCTCCTTGAACGCGAACCATGATCTTGTTCACGGAAATTGGAGAAAAATCAACAGTTTTTCCTTCAGCCTCATCCATCGCCCACAGCACATCCATATAACCAAGGCGATGACGCATCAAAACAGTTGAAGAAAAGCGCGGATTAATCTCAAACACGCGAGGCCCCTGATCTGTAATGCGCAGTTGTATGTTCATGCTGCCCAATAAATCAAGTCCTTCTGCAATCCGTTTGCACATGCTTGTCACCTCCTGACTGTCGATGACTTTTGCCCAACCCGTAAACCCTCCCGTCAGGCGCCGCAACATTTGCAACGTATTCACCCTACCGTCACGCGTCCGGTAAACAGCACACGTTACTTCGCGATCGGCAGGCAAGAGCATCTCCTGAAAAATAGCATCCGGGTAGCGCTTGACCAAGTAATCAAGGTCCTCTTCATCCTGGACGGTAAAAACTGCTCGCGATCCTGACCCGAAACGGCTCTTGAGAATACATGGGAAAGAAGGCGGGCGGACGGTGTTTGCCGGTATTGTCCACGGCACAGGCAAACCCAGTTGTTCTATCGTTCGCGCAGTTTCAAGTTTATCCAGGCCGACATCCACCACACGACTGCCTGCAGTAAGCCAAGCAACGCCAGGCATGATTTCCAAAAAAGGCCGTGCAACAGCAAGTTCCGCTTCAGACATCGGGATGATCAAATTGACTTTGTACTTGCGTACAATTGACTGAATTGCCTCTAAATATCCGGGGTCGTCAGCGCGAGGAACGATCTCAAAATCGTTAACAAATGTATGGCCTGCATGCTGATCATGGATATCAATGCCTACCAAACGCAAATCGGAACGATTTTCGCGCAGAATCGTAGCAACACCTTGCGAAATATCCCCACCAATGCCGGTTATCAAAACGGTTTTCATGTTCGCAAAAGAACCTCAGAAAGATAGGGTAATGCTGGAAGACGACGTCGGCATTCCTCAACTAATGAACCAACATCATACTGCTCATTTCGCAATTCAATCCGGCCGCTATCAGTGTCATAAAGCACCCAATGCGCCCCAGGTTGCCGGTTCCTTGGCTGGCCAACCGAACCGGGATTCACCAGCAAAGTATGGCCAATTTGATAGTGCATGGGATAGTGTGTATGCCCCATCACAACAAGATCAAAGCCGGGAGAAGCACACATTTCAAGTAATTCGCTGGCTGCGTCAGGATAGATATACTGCTCCAAATCCCAAGGCGAGCCGTGACACAGCATGATCTTCCTATTATCGATTTCCAATTGCATGGGATGAGGCAAATCGCAAAGCACGTTTAATCGAGATTCGTCAAGCTGCTCCAATGTCACACGCAATCCTGTCCCATAACGCGCATCAAATTCATCCAGTTTATCCGGCTCACTTCTCGCTATGTGCAGCATATCCTCATGGTTACCTCTGACAATATGCTTTTCCCAAGGTGCCAACATATCCAATACCTTAAGCGGTTCAAAGTAATATCCGACCAGATCGCCTGTTATAAGCAATTGCCCCACACCGGAAATCTTTGCAGCAACCAAAACGGCTTCCAAAGCGCGTGCATTGCCATGAATATCGCCAAGCAACGCCAACTTCAATGGGAAGCCTCTTCCTGAATATCAAGCAGCGCATCATGGAAAGAACGTGTCATGGGTAAAAATGAGGACGGCACAATCACTTGGTCCGTTGCTTCGGCACCCTCTTTAAGCAAAGGCATTTTGCCAGGAACGAAAACATCACACAACGTCTGCATCATTTCGCCAATCGATACGGTTTGATGGCCTGCGAGAAGATGCGCTCCTATAAGACGTTGCTGAAGCACAAAGGCAATTGCCTGCGCAACATCCTTCACATAGACATAATTTCTTAGAGCAGATCCTTTCCCGACCTGTACAGGTTGTTCTTGATGAAGAGCAGCTTTGCTAATCGCCCGGTTCAACCCCAAATGCTCCGGCCCTTGAAAGCCAAAAACGCCACCAATACGTAAAATGCAGTGGGCTGGGTTGGCCGATCCAATGAGTTGCTCTGCTAACCGTTTCGTTTTTGCGTATGGCGTATCAACCAGAATCGGCGTGTTCTCAGAAATCGCAGCTTGTCTTACCCCATGAACAACTGCAGCCGAGGCAAAAACCAGATGTGCGTTCCAGCGCTTTGCAAGATAGGCAAAACATCCGGAAGACAACACATTCGGCGCGAACATCTCCTCTTCTAGAGCACCCGACCAACCAATTTTGGCTGCCAAATGAACAATCGCATCGCAATGCGTTGTCTTTTCCAGACCCAGAATGGACGCGGGATCATCCAAGTTCATGGCAATTGACGTTTGAACCGAAGCGGCGGCATTTCTAACCGCCTGCAGCACGCTCCATCCGGTCTCTTCAAGCACCGTGCATACGGCACGGCCAATGAATCCCGTGGCACCGGTTACCAAAACTGTCGGACGATTGACCATTTATTTTGAACTCGGCTTCAAAAAAACTGTCAAATCCCTGCCGATCCCCACTTTTGCCGCCGCGGCCCAGAACTCGACGATTGCCTCCACCGGTTGCGTATGGATCATATTTTCAATCTGTACTCTCGCCAAATGCGCCGCTTTACCTTGGGATTTTTCACGAACATAATTTGAGCCCGGATGGAAAAGAAACCAGTCTATCGGGAAGTCTCCCAACATCTGAACGCACATCCATCCCGTATGCTCGGCTATGTTCTTCAAGCTATCTTTGTCGAAATAGCTTAGATGATCAGGCGGTGCCACCCAGAAAGCGGTATCAATATGACCACGTGACAACGCTGCCTGCTGCGTGATGGAGCAGTCGTTCGGTACAGTGACAACCGCCACGCCATCCTTCGCAACAATCTTTCGCAGGGACTGAAGAAGATCAACAGGATCCAGAACGTGCTCAAGTACATTCTGCAACCATACAATATCGTATTCTTTTCCAGCTGATATCTCATTGTTCAGAAGATCGAAAATGTCACCTGTTAGCAAAGCGTCTTTGCAGGATGGGTTCTTCGATTCAACCCCTGCTGAACTGAAGTCAAGCCCGCATACTGCCCAACCTTTTTCACGAAAGAATGACAGCGCATACCCTTCCCCACAACCGACATCAAGCATGCGCCCACTACGTCCATGCATTGAGAGGGCCTTTTGCAAGACAAACCAGCGTTGCTCCAATTTTGCTCTGAAATATGACAGTTCATCTTTAGAGTACTCAAGCTCATAACTACCCTTGCCCTCCTGATAGTATTTATTGGCGTAATATGCCTGCAGCTCTGCAACAGTCGGTTTGCTGGCAATTTCCCAGTAACCGATGGGATGTTGTTTGAGTCGCTGTACCATATTCGAATACCTCTATCCTTAAGCTTAACTAAGCCACTGTGGAATTAAAAATGAAACCTTCTCTACAGCCATTTGCGCAATGTTCATACACTACTTCAGCAACACGGCTTGCGGATAATGGAACCACTGAAAGCGCGTTATCGGCAATTTGCTTTACCTTCTGTGGATATTCGAGCATTGCAATAATTGCTCGCACATAATCTTCAGCAGAAAATGCCTGGCTCCATCCAAGAAAATCAATAGCGCCCAATTGAGCAACATCTCTTGTGGTTTCGTACTGGTTGTCTGCAAATACCACCGTGATTGTTGGCAAGCCCAAATAGCATCTTTCCCACATGGCCGCGCCCCCCGCGCCAATTCCTAGATCCGCACGACTGATCAGTTCTGCCATGTTGGACACTTGACAGTGCAAATTAACCCCTTGCATGGTATCGCACAGGCTCTGAAGTCTTACACGATTAGGATTAGCCTGGCCAATGACAACATCGGCTTCAATTTTTGGATGGCTCAATTGCCTTATGGCTTCAATTACTTTTTCGGTTTGGCTGTCTGAATCACTAGCGCCAAAAAAAACCAAAATGCGCTTTACCTCTCCGCCCCTTGATTGAAGACCCTGTCTGGCTTCAATAAATTCCCGACGCAAAAGTACATAGTTAGGCCCAAGCATCCTGATGCAATTGTCCGGTATCAGTCCTCGATAACGCTCTCCAGGATTTATATAATAATTTTGGTCAAGCAAAAAATCGCAATCGTGTGGGCGATTGGCCAAATCATCAATGACCATGATGTGTTTTGTATGAGCACGCATGATGGTTTCCCAGCTTGCGTCTAGTTGATAATGATCTACCACTATCAAATCACAGCCTTCTGGAAAAGCCGCAGCCAAAATATTCGCAGTTGCATTGGCATCTTCCCGTTGACTGGCTGAAACTTCATTAACTGAGGGAATAATAAAGAGCGTGTAACCATTCTTCCGTACAACATCATGCATAGCACCCGGAAGATCGCGGCACACAAACGTTATCGCAGCTCCCTTTTCACGCAACTGATTGGCTAACGTCAGACATCGCATCAAATGACCGCTGCCGATCGACACAGAAGAATCTGTACGAATCAATACATTCATGGTGCAGGCCACTTGCTTCCTATTAAAAGAACTATAGCGCTATATCTTCTTGCGGAAAACCGGTTTGACTGGGCGACCAATCAACAACCCATCTGTTGTACCTGCATCGATTGCTTTTTTATAGACTGCGCATGCTGCATCAAAAGCCCGCGCCTGAATATTCAACTCTTCTTGTTGATGCGACCAAGTGGTGTAAAACAATCCTTGAAACAGAACGCCATTGGCAATCATTTCTTGCATGAATAGTGTGCGATAACTGTCATCGTCATTTCCTTGTGCATTCCGGCAAACGAGCGCAAACATGCAAGGGTAACCGATGAGCGACAAATAATTATCCAGTTGGTGCTTCTTGATAATCTGTGTCAGGTTCGTTTTATGTAATTCGCCGCGCGCCCAGTTACTTTCGATCATGTTGTGCTTCTTGTACTCTTGGATCGTTGCCATCATGGCGGCCAAACCGGTCGTTTCAGCCCCATGTGTAGTGGAAATAAGGAACAATTTATCCTCACCTTCTCGCCTGATTCCACCTAGCTCCATGATTTCTGCGCGTCCGGTTAATGCACACGCAGAAAAACCATTCGCAATCCCTTTTCCCCAAGTCGAAATGTCTGGCTTGACCCCATAATAGTTATGGGCGCCTTTAAGACTCCACTTGAAGCCGGAAACCATCTCATCAAGAATGAAAACAACGCCACGGTCCTTGCACAACGCAGCCACCTTGTGAAGAAAATTATCCTTAGGCGGGTCGAACTTTACAGGTTCCATGATCAAGCAAGCGATGTCGTGATCATTATTGGCAAGCAATGCCTCAACGGAGGCGTAATCGTTATAACTGAAAGATGCTGTCATGGGACGCATCCCCGATGGGATGCCTTTATCGCATGGCGTTGATACGATGAACCAATCGTCATAACTAAAGAAGGGGTGTTCTTTAGCAATAGCTACCCGGTTACGTCCCGTGAAGGCACGAGAAAGTTTGACGGCCGCAGTCGTGACGGTTGACCCGTTCTTGGCAAACTTGACCATATCGCCTGACTGAACAGTATCGAGGAACATTCTTGCGGCTTCCAATTCTATTGCTGCTGGACGCTGGAAATTGGTTCCCTGAAAAGCCGCCTCGCAAACCGCCTGCGCCACTGGTTCATAAGCATGTCCAATACATACCGACGTCAACCCCATGCTACAGTCGATAAATTCATTACCGTCCAAATCCCACAGTCTTACGCCCTTCCCGCGAACAATCGCTGCCGGTGCATTGTAAGGAAACTGATCGTCTCCCTTCGAATAGGTATGTGCGCCGCCAGGAATCAGGTCATTCACTTGCGTTGAAAATAGACGGGATTTTTCAAAGTTTGTGATCTTGCTCATCATAGGCCTCATCAATTATGCTGAATTATGCGATTCTCTCGCTGACATGATGGCGCCGATACTGGCGACGTCATCATCATTAACTGCTAACGATCCTGAATTGCGTTGAACGCTCTCTGACTGAGTAATGACGACGTAAACTTGCATACTCAAGTAAGGTCGGGCCAATACGCAGGGTTCAACAATTCGGTAAAATTACTCTGAATATGCTCCGAAACTTCAGGTGTACTTCCCTTGGCCGCTTGAAGGATTTCCATAAGCTGCGCTTTTGTGTCAACACCAACGATCACGCGATCAATTTCCGGGAAAGACAATGCATATCGAATACACGCTTCCATTGGCGTCAGTCCGGTTTTATTTAACCATTCATGCCAATCTCTCCAAAGCTGCTTCCATCGATCAAATTTTGGTGGGCGAGCCTTTTCAGTCATCAGCAACAACCCCTGAAGAAAAACCGAACGCACATGGAGTTCAATTCCCAGGTCACTTAACCTTTTTAGCCATCCAGACTGGATTAAACGACGGTCAATCACATTAAATGGCGCTTGAACCAAATCAAATTCAAAATACTTTCTCTGATACAGCGCCTCCAGCTCTTCTGGCGTATAGATGGAAATGCCAATTTTTTCAACTAGCCCATCTTTCTTGATTCTTTGTAGCGCGGTATATAAAGCTTTCCCATTGTTTTCCAATAACTGCTGCGGACGATGCAATAGCAGCGCTGATAAATTTTTTCTTTTGAGTCTCCTCAAGGAAGCCTGCACTTCTTCCTCAACCCACTTGGCAATGTTCGGACAATCACTCGACACCTCTGGCAGCTTTGAAATGATTTCCCAATCCTGAACGCCTATCGCACCAAGTCTTTGCTCACTTTCTCCATAAATAATCGCTGTATCGAGCGTATCAATACCGCTCTCTTTTGCATATTGCAAGATAGCTTGCGCTTCTTCATGCGGAACTTGTCCAGACTGGTTAGCAACACCATAAATCAATCCAAACTGTGCTGTCCCCAGCGCTATTTTCATCCCACCAACTCCTTGATGGCAGAAATAACTCGATCTTGTTGCTCATCGGTCAGGTCATAAAACAATGGGATGCTTAATGCCTCTTGATAATATTGAAGCGCTACTGGGTAGTCTTCTGGGACGAAACCCATTTGGCGGTAAAACGGTTGTGCGGGTACGGGGATGTAATGCACCTGACTTCCAATATCCCGAGCACGAAGCGCATGCATTAACTGCCCTCTTGTCATTCCTAACGAATTAAAATTAATGCGCAGTACATAAAGGTGATGACCACTTTCAGAACGACCTGTTGTTTGCGCAGGACGACCGTTTAGCAATCCTGCAAAAGCCTTATCGTATCGTTGCACTAATGCACGACGGCGAGCAATGAATTTATCCAGCTTCTTGAATTGTGAGAGTGCGAGCATGCATTGAATATCGCTAATTCGATAGTGGTAACCAATCTCCTGCATTTCGTAGTACCAAGGATCTGGCACTCCGTTAGTTTTTGATTGTTCTGGCAAGAGAAACGGATCATCTAATTTATTGATGCCATGACTACGAAGACGCAGCAAATGCCGATAAACACTTTCATCATTCGTCATGATCATGCCACCTTCACCAGCAGCTATTGCTTTGACGGGGTGAAAGGAGAAAATTGTCATGAGCGAGTAAGCGCAGCTACCTACTCGCTTACCATCGGGATAGGTTGCACCAAGCGCGTGCGCTGCATCTTCAATTACTACCACGCCTGCCTGATCTGTGACAGCTTTAATAGCAGGCATATCGCAAGGCAACCCAGCGAAATGAACCGGCACGACGACTTTGGTTTCCGGATGTTCGCGGAGTGCCACTCTTAACGCTTCCGGTGACATATTCACAGTTTGCGGATCAATATCCGCAAAGGCCACCTTTCCTCCAGCGTAAACACCAGCATTAGCGCTTGCGACAAATGTAATCGGACTTGTAATCAAGGTTTTTCCCGGCCCCATTCCCGCTGCTAGTGCAGCAAGATGCAGGGCAGCCGTACCGCTCGACACAGCTACTGCATATTTCACGCCAACATAATCTGCAATAGCACGCTCGAAAGCATCAACCGCGGGGCCTTGGGTGATCAAACCGCTCCGAAGTACGTCGGCTACAGCCCGAATGTCTTCTTCGTCAATGTGGTGCTTTCCGTATGGAATCATAATTTCTTGATCTCTTGAGTTAATCCGGAGGCTTCTTGCTGCCAAAGCCTGTCAATGTGTTCGTGTGTAGTGCCAAGCTGGCGCCCAAGAAGAGTGCATGCCTTCTGGTTCGACAAACTCATGTCTTTGGGACGTTGAACCAAATTCGGTTGGTCAGCAATCAACCCAGGTTTGATAAGCCTTGAATCAAGACCAAATCGATCTGCAAGTATCAATCCGAACTCATATTTGGATATGCGCTCATCGCCAGTGACATTTACAATGCCATTCGCTTTCTGCTCAACGAGATCATGAACTGCTAAAACCAAGGATTCAGCAAGTATCGGCGTGTAATGCACATCTTGGAAAAGGGTGAGTTCCCTTCCGCTGCGTAAACTACCAATGATCATGTCGCTGAAGGATTGCCGATAGCTTGGCCCCCATCCAAAAAAATTTGTTCTGATGACTAAGGCTTCCGGAAAAATTTTTATCACTTTTTCTTCAGCCTCCCGTTTCGTGAAGGCATACACATTGATTGGGTCAACGGGATAAGTTTCAACAAGAAATTGCTGGTCACCTCGAAATAAGTGATCCGTAGAAATGTGAACCAGTCTGACGTTCAAGTCAGCACATGCCTGGGCCACCGTTTCTGTAAGTTCTGTATTAACATGATGTGCTAAAGATGGATCGGCTTCGCAGCGCTCAACGCTAGTTAGCCCTGCAGCATGAATAACAATATCAGGCTTGATATTCTGCAGCGCAAAGCGAAACTGCTCGGCCAACTCCAGGTTCAGCTCCTGACATTCGACACCGCGCATATTGACTTTATGATGGTGTAAACCAAGCATGACAGAAAAACGATCACGCACAGCCAATGCCCAATTGAGCCCTAGCAGCCCCGAACCACCTGTAAGCAATACCTTCTGACGCATACCGGATTAAATCAGGCCAATTTTTTTACGATTTTCTTCAATCCACACTTTGAGTTCTTCACTTTTCATCCACTCAGTATTGTTATCCGAAGTGTATATGAAGTTCTCGGGAACTTTAGCACCATCTTTGATTCGCATAGGATCCATTGACCAGTTGTGAATCATCGGAAGAATCTTAAAATGATCCTTATACGCATAAGTGTGCGGCGCATCTTCTAAACCAATCATCTGTTCGTGAACCTTCTCTCCAGGGCGAATACCGATAATTTTATGTTTGGCTTCTGGCGCCGCAGCCTTAGCAATGTCAAGAATGTTCATGGATGGAATTTTTTTGACGTAGATTTCACCCCCATGCATGTCATCGAACGCATGCCACACCAACTGAACGCCTTGTTCCAGGGTAATCATAAACCGGGTCATCCGGGAATCCGTGATCGGCAACTCTCCATTGTCAGCAAGCGACAGGAAGAATGGGATGACTGAGCCCCTGGAACCCATCACATTGCCGTAACGCACAACCGAGAAACGCGTTTCGTGCGTCTCTGCATTGGCATTCGCAGCCACAAACAGTTTGTCTGATGCGAGCTTCGTTGCACCATACAAATTAATGGGATTGCTTGCTTTATCTGTTGAAAGCGCCACCACCCTCTTGACGCGTTGGTCTATGCACGCATCAATCAAATTCATCGCACCATTAATGTTCGTCTTGACGCATTCGAATGGGTTGTACTCCGCAGTTGGAACAATCTTGGTTGCGGCAGCATGAATCACGTAGTCGATGCCATCCAAAGCTCGCGTAAGTCTTTTCTGATCTCTGACATCACCAATAATAAAGCTCACACGCTTGTCACCAGAAAACTTCTGCGCCATGTCCCACTGCTTCATCTCATCGCGGGAATAAATTACCAACCGTTTTGGGTTATATTTTGCAAGTGTCATGGGAACGAAGGCGTTGCCAAACGAACCGGTGCCGCCCGTTATCAGAATCGATGCATTGCTAAGCATAGTAAAAATACCCTTCCTGTTGAATAATCAAGCCGCCTCGGCGACAATTTCCTTGTAACTGCCAATTCGCCCGACACCTCCATCAGCGATTTCCACGATTTGCGTGCAATTTTGCAGTGTGGTCAGTCGATGTGCAATGATGAGAATCGTCAAATCTGAACTCAAGCTCTCGATGGCCTGCATGACAGCTTGCTCTGTTTCGTTATCAAGCGCACTGGTTGCCTCGTCAAAAACAATAACACTCGCCTGTTTGTATAGCGCACGGGCAATGCCAATGCGCTGCCGCTGGCCGCCCGACAAACGAACCCCTCGCTCACCAACAATCGTTTGGTATTGCTCTGGCCATGTTTCGATGGCGTCTGCTATTTGCGCCTGTCTGGCTGCCAATCGCACGCGTTCTTGATCAATCTGGTTCTTAGGTACGCCAAAAGCGATGTTCTCTTCGATGGTGCTGTCTGTTAGATAGATAGCCTGTGGCACATGCGCTATGCAAGCTTGCCATGCACGGTGATTTTTTGGCGTAATCGCCTGATCATCAACCTCAACACTGCCATTTGTCGGGGTTAGCAAAGCCATGACTATGTCGAGAAGCGTGCTCTTACCACTACCGGTAGCGCCAATAAATCCAACGCGACTTCCTTTAGTGATGACCAAATCCAAGTTTTTTAATACCCATGGTGTTTGTGAATTGTACTTAAACGAAAGATGATTCAGTCGAATCTGATTTTGGAAAGGAAGCGGCATTGGCGCAGGATGTTCGGCATACTCCGGCAAGGGCTGATCAAGCAAATCAAGCGTGTCGTTAAATACAGGCTGTGCGCCCTGCATGGATGACCATGCAACGTAGGCGTTCTGCATCAGCGGTAGCATGCGTTGCGCGCCTATCGCTAATACACCGAGTATGGGAATTGCTTTTGCTAGCCCATCCGGTCTTTGACCCAAAACATAAGCCAGACCGGCTATCAGTGCCATGCCAAGCGCTTCGATCGCAAAACGCGGACTTTGGGCCAAAAACTGGTTATTGCCTTGAGCACGGCGCAGTGGCAAATCAGCCGCGCGATAAGTATCACAGTAAACGCCTTGGCTTCCATTGAGCAAAACATCCCGAATGCCACCCAAGCCTTCCTGAAGCGCTTTTAAAACCTCAGTTGATTCCCGCGAAATACGCTGACCATTCTGCAGCTTTTGCTTCCGCGTAAACTGGATAATGATTACGTAAATGACCCCGAATCCAGCCATCGCTGCCAATGTGACCGTAGGTTCAAGAAATAATAATATAAACAGTATGGCCACTAACATTACAAGTGAGCTAATCAAGATTAGCGACTGTGCGATGATGTTATACATGACCGCGCTGACTTTGGTAATGATGCCGTTAATCACCTCACTGCTGTTTCTAGCAATATGGACGGAATAGGGCTGAAAGAGCGTTCGCCGATAAATATTAAAACTCAAGTCTGCTCCTGTAGCGAAGGCCAACCGAGTACTGGCCCAAACAAGCAGCATGCGCATGCCACCAGCCAGCAAAGCAGCTACAGCGAAAGCTAGGGTGAGCGGCGCAAGAAGTTGTTCAGGCTTCGTTATATCAAAGAAATGAATGAGCGGTTGCGCTACAGGGTGGTTAAAGATACGCACAGGAACCGTCAGCACTGCAAGAAACGGCAATATGGCTCCGATGCTCACAATTTCTGCCAATGATGTAACCAGCATCAAGAGCAAGAGCATCAAAAGCTGCCTGCGACGGCGAGGACTTATGTGATGCCAGAGACGATTTAATTGATGTCCGATTGAATAGTGAACTTGCACGTGATTTGAATAAAGCAAATAGGGACGCGCCAAGCATGTGCCTTGAAATACCATAAGACTGTCTTGGCTACTTTAGGGAGGGGCTGCGCTTCACGTAGCCTGAGTCGGCTTGACTGGAAACTCCGCAGATTCCTTGCACCTTCCGTTGCTATGCCAATTTATGTGTTGAAAGAGCTGCTTGGAGAGAAAAAATCAGTAACAGAATGGCTACCGCAGTACCTGTGCAAACAGGCAGTGGCATGTTAACACATTCTGACTAAGTCCTGATTATTGTTGAGGAATTATTCCGGGAAACGACACCAGAATTTGTGACTTTGCAACGTATTCTTTTTGAAAAGAATTAGCCCACTTTACGCAGGCTGACAGGCGAGAGACTTACCCGAACTGGCTTGCTGAGAAATTCTATGAGCACCACTACCCGCCTGTTGCCATCCGGCATCTGATAGATAGCTTCGATGCCAGCAAATGCGCCATTCTTTACAACGACACGCTCTCCTGGAGTAAAAAAACGCTTTGTCTGCGCCGAAATCACGTTTTGATGTGCACGAATCGTTTCAACAAGGCGCTCATCGACTTTGGCCGGCTCGACACCAAAAGACACCAGCCGACTTACCCCTTTTGTTGAACGGATAGGAATCCAGCTCTTTGCATTTTCACCGGTACCCAAACGAATAAAAATGTATCTAGGAAATAATGGCTCTTCCGTAGCCACCAGACTCCCCTGCCGAAGCTTTTCAGAAAAAATGACAGGCATATAACATTCATAACCTTGCCGCTCAAGGTTAAAAAGCGCGCATTTTTCCTGCCTCGGCTTGGTATGTATAAGGTACCAGTTCATTACTGGATGGTAATTATTGTCTGGAAAACATTATACGTCTTCCGTGAATATCCGGCAATTGACATCAGTCGCACTGCTACTACAGGCGCATAAAATCTATTGAACCGATGAGAGGCATTTCGTTGAAATATGCGTAGCACATTGTACGAAAAATCGGCTTAAATTGCGCTAACTAAATAACTGCCGAATTTCATCAAGATGACCCAATTGGATCGGTAAAACTCTGTTCCATGTCGTTTCGCCCTTTTCATAGTTCAATCGAAGAATGATGCAAACCCTCCGCAAAACTTCAGCCATTGCATAATCCTTGAACCTTGGTCTGAAAACGTCGGCACAGGGCAGGCTGCTGACGAGTTCATCCAAAAATCTCTTTCCTACGGATGCCGGTGTGCTCGTGGGATGCCGAACCATGGTCTGCCGACAAAGCTTGAGGCCCGCAAAACCTAAGGCATACCCCATTTGCATCAATTTGCACGATTCAAAATCAAGAAAGGCTTGCAGCTTATTTCCAGAAAAAAGCAGATTGTGAGGATGCAAATCAAAGTGCGTCGGCTGAACCATGCCCTCAGGTTTATTTGCGTACAGTCTGCTCCATTCGGTAATGACGTCATCCCAATAAATCGCCAACAACGCTGAAACATTTGGTTCAAACAATTCATGCCACTCATGTCTTTTGCCGCCAATGCGCTGTAGAAGACCATCGTCTTCCGCCGTCAAATGCGAGGGGCCTACATTAAGTGAAATCTGTGAAGGAAGCGCGGAAAGTACTTCTGTCAACGAACCGATTGCCTTGGCTACGGATTCCAATTGAGAACCATCTCCACTGAAGTACCCGCCTTCTACAAAGGAAAAAAGACTATACGATGTACTGTCAATCGACAACAGCGCCCGATCTTTTCGGAAACATATGGGAAGAGGGACCGGAATTTTGTTTGAGGCAAGAAAGTCCATCAGGGACAAGGCATTTTCGATCTCGGTCTGATTCGCATTACTCGACCAACGTTTTAATAAAAAAATCCCGTGAGAAGTGCTTAATTTGAAATTGCTCGAATTGACCCCGAGAGATCCAGACTGCTGTGGATTGCCAAGTATTTTAAAATTGCTGATATTGATACTTTTTTCTATCGCCACAAATACTGAACCTAGGTCTTCTCGCAAAGGATGCCATTCCGGACTTGATGACGAAAACAGGTCTGGCAGGAAAATTTTTCGCATCAGCAGTACCCTTTTGTTACTGCCCCATCCACCGAAAGGCTTACACCATTTACGTAAGCTCCAGCATCAGACGCCAAAAACAACACGACGTTCCCCATCTCAATGGGTTCAGCAAATCGTTTAGCTGGGATCGACTGCAAGCTGTTGGAGAGCACTTCCTCATAACTTTTACCCTGTCTACTTGCATGTGCAACGATCAAGCTATTTAACCGATCGGTTAACACACCGCCTGGACATACCACGTTGACAGAAATATTGAACTGGGCCAACTCAATAGCTAAGGTTTTAGTAAAAGACGAAACGCCCGCACGCGTGGTGGCTGATAAAACCATGGCTGGCGACGGCTCTTTTGAAACGGTCGAGGTTATGGAGATAATTCTCCCCCAGTTTTGGGCTTTCATAATGGGGGCAACCGCCCTGCTTAATCTAACCACACTCATAAGATTAGTCTGAATGGCAGAGTCCCAAGCCAACTCATCGTGTTCCAAAAAAGAACCCATGGGAGGACCGCCCGCATTGTTAACAAGGATATCAACTGTCCCGTAAAGACCCAAGCAATGCCTTACGATTGTCTCAGCGAAAGCTTTATCAGCTACGTCGCCACAAAAAGACGAAGCGGTACCACCTTTTGCAAGGATATTTTCTTCAGCCTTTCGAAGTGAATCGGTATTGCGTGCTGCAAGCAAAACCTTCACACCTTCTCCAGCTAGCGCTTCAGCACATGCATAACCAATGCCCTTACTCGCACCACAAACGATGGCCACACGGCCTTCAAGACCTAATTTCATATGTCTCCTTATGATTGGCAACTAAATTAGACATGTAAGAAGCAATTTCCGGAATGGTTTGCGCTGCAATTGGGAGCACAAAAGCCTCAACTTCCTCAAGATACATTTTTCTGATTTTTGCGTCAGGATTTTGCCCAAGAAGAAAAAGGTTATCGAGCTTATCAACAACTTTTACAATGCGCACATGACGAGGGCTGATCATTATCTGTCGATAGTATTCAGTTTTGTATATCTTGTCCCACTGAACCGCTCTGTCAACGGTAAGCATTCTGATTTGGTTAGCAATATCCGAACCAAAATTACAGCTCAGCTTCTCATGCGAAACATGTGAAACTTCTAGAGCATTATGCAACAACCCCAAAATACCACTCTCTGCACGCAACGATCCGTCGATAATCAAAGACATCGCTGAAACCCTTATCGGATGTGAGAAATATATATCACTTTCCAGACCAGGATGCCCGTACTGAATATTTTTCGCGAATGTATAAGCGCCCATCACTTTTTGACGCTCTTTCTCATCACTTAACGAATCCATAGCTCGTTGCCATAGTGCTACCGCATATGGATCGGGTTTTTCGAGGCCCCGCAAGCGGCGACTTCTCTCTTCTTCTATATTGTTCAACAAATTTTTAAATGTCATATTGGTTGGACTTCAGCAATTCTGCGAAGCAGCAGCTTGACTTAAGCGTCGCAGTTGCCGCGCCTCAGGCACTTGAAAAGTTAGCGTACAAATTAACACCTTTGTGATTTTACCAAACGACCTTGCTTCCGAGTGAAAATTGACGCCATCCACTACGGAAGTGCCATTACCCCTCTTACCTGATAACGCCTCACAACCAAACTATCGGCCAAACGCAGTAACGAATATGCGTTGCTAAAAAGATAGATTTAGCTATACTGCAACAACAAAGGCACGATGCATTTTATTCCCCCCCTCCCCAACACATATGACATCCAGCATCGCAATCATCACAGCTAGAGGCGGAAGCAAACGAATTCCCCGAAAAAACATAAAATCATTTTTGGGATGTCCAATCATGGCTTACCCAATTAAAGCAGCCATTGACAGTCAATGTTTCGATGAGGTGATGGTATCGACAGATGACGAGGAAATTGCAGATGTCGCAAGAAAATATGGCGCAAAAGTCCCCTTCATGAGATCAGCTGCAACTTCGAACGATTATGCAGGTACATCAGAGGTACTGTATGAAGTCCTGCGTGAATACGAAAAGATAAGCAAACACTTCGATTATGGCTGTTGCCTGTATCCAACCGCTCCGCTGATAAGCCCGCAGTCCGTAAGAGATGGCTACCAGATTCTTTTAGAGAAAAATGCTTCGGCGGTTTTTACAGTTGCTGAGTTTTCACCTCCTATTTGGTGGGCATTGGATATCCAAAATGAGCGTATTCAAAGCCTGTACCCACAGTACGAAACAACGCGATCACAAGATCTGAAAAAGACGTTTTATGATGCTGGCCAGTTTTACTGGTTTAAAGTGGGTGATTTTTTGCGCGACAAAAAGCTGATGACGGTCAACGTGGCTCCGCTCGTGTTGCCTGCAAGCAATGTCCAGGATATTGATACAGAAGAAGATTGGGTGGTTGCTGAACAAAAATATGCGTTTCTCAAAAAACAAAATTACACATGACTTTCATTCGAGGGATAGCTCAACCCATGCTCCTTTAGCTTATAAAGTCAACCAAATAACTCAGCTTGATTCAACAACACCCCGCGCGCGTCCTTAGATGAAAGAAACGGCTCGTCTTTGTTTTGCCAGTCTATCTGCAAATCGGGATCATTCCAGATAATACAGAGCTCATGCTGGGAAGCCCAATAGTCGGTCGTCTTGTATAAAAAGTCCGCTGACTCCGATAAAACGATAAAACCGTGCGCGAATCCTTCGGGAATCCACATTTGTTTTTTGTTCTCGGCCGACAGTGTTTCACCAACCCATTTCCCGAAAGTTGGTGAACTTTTTCGGATATCGACGGCCACATCAAATACCACACCATCAGCCACGCGAACCAATTTTCCTTGGGGCTGCTGGATCTGATAATGCAACCCACGAAGAACATTTTTCATAGAACGTGAATGGTTATCCTGTACAAAATTAACCTTCCTACCGATCGCTGCTTCAAACTGTGCTTGATTAAAGCTCTCGAAGAAGAATCCGCGACTGTCTCCGAAAACGGCCGGTTCCATCAGGAAGACATCAGAGATAGCCAACGGTGTTGCTTTCATCAAAACACCCTCTCTTTAATGATACGCAGGAGGTATTGGCCATAACCATTGCGTGCGAGTGGTTGCGCCAATTTCTCCAATTGTGTTGCATCAATCCATTGCTGACGATACGCGATCTCTTCCGGACAGCAGACCTTCAAGCCTTGGCGGGTTTCAAGCGTTGCAATGAATTGACTCGCATCCAATAGCGACTCGTGCGTCCCCGTATCCAGCCATGCATAACCCCTACCCATAATCTCAACATTTAGTTTTCCCTGGTCCAGATACAGGCGATTCAAATCGGTAATTTCCAGCTCTCCACGGGCTGATGGTTTCAAGCTCTTGGCAAGCTGTGAAACCTGGTTGTCATAGAAATAAAGGCCTGTTACCGCATAATTGGACTTGGGAGACTTGGGTTTTTCTTCGATCGAAAGCACCTTCCCATCCAGATCGAATTCGGCAACGCCGTAACGCGCGGGATCTTGCACATGATACGCAAATGTGCTTGCCCCGACTGAACGCTGCATGGCATTGTGGAGCAACTCGTGAAAATCATGGCCATAAAAAATATTGTCGCCTAACACCAATGCCGACGCGTCATTGCCAATAAACGATTCACCAATGATGAACGCTTGCGCCAAGCCATCTGGTGACGGTTGTATCGCGTATTGAAGATTAATGCCCCACTGCGAACCATCGCCCAACAATTGCTCAAAGCGCGGTGAGTCTTGTGGCGTGGAAATGATCATAATGTCTCGAATACCCGCAAGTAGCAAGGTGCTTAACGGATAGTAGATCATGGGCTTGTCATACACCGGCAGCAATTGCTTGGAGATGGCTAGCGTGGCCGGGTGCAACCGCGTACCTGCACCACCAGCCAGAATAATGCCCTTGCGTTTCATTTTTCCTGCTCCATTGTGACGAGTTGACCGATGACTCTGTCGACGTGCATTCTCCAATCCGGCATCTGAAAACCAAGCCGTTGTGTAAGTTTGGTATTGTCCAGTCGCGAATTCTTGGGGCGTTTTGCCGGAAGTGAATATTCTTCTGTTGTGATGGTGTGGATCTTGGAAGCATCCAGATTCAAATTCGCCCCTCTCGCTATCGCCTGCTCCACCACATAGCTGGCCAAGCCATGCCAGCTAGTTTCCCCGGAAGCCGTCAAGTGATACACGCCCTCCGGCAATACGTCAGCTTGCCATGCTGCGATCGATAAAGCCGTTATATCAGCAATCAGTTCTGCCGACGTCGGCGCACCGATTTGATCAGCAACGATATTGAGGGAGTTGCGCTCCTTCGCCAGCCGCAAAATGGTTTTGATGAAGTTGTGCCCATGCGCGGAATGGACCCAACTCGTTCGAAAGATCAGATGGTGACATCCTGCCTGCTGCACAGCTTCCTCACCCGCGCGCTTGGTTTTGCCGTACACGCTCAGCGGATTGGCAAGATCATTTTCCAGATACGCGCCATGCTTCTCCCCATCGAACACATAATCCGTCGAGTAATGCACCAACAACGATCCGTTATACCGCGCATAGTCGGCCATGACGCGTACGGCATCGGCATTGATGATTTGTGCCAGTTCTGGCTCGCTTTCCGCTTTATCCACCGCTGTATAAGCGGCAGCATTCGCGATCACCCCTGGGGCCTGGGCGTAGAGCACCTTGCGCAAGTTGTCCAGATCGGTGAGATCAACATCCTGCTGATCCAGTGCCACAATTTCCCCGAGCGGATTCAGTGTGCGCAGTAATTCATGCCCCACCTGACCATTCTTGCCGAATACGAGCAACTTCATGTGCCGTACTGCCTTTCCACCCATTCGCGGTAGGCACCGCTGGTGACATTCTTTACCCAATCCTGATGGTCGAGGTACCACTGCACCGTCTTGCGTATGCCGGGCTCAAAAGTTTCAGCTGGCTTCCATCCCAGTTCTTTTTCCATCTTGGTCGCATCAATGGCGTAGCGGCGATCATGCCCGGGACGATCCTGCACAAAAGTTATTTGTGATTTGTAGGATTGCCCGTCTTGGCGCGGTTTCAGTTCATCCAGAATGGCGCAGAGCGTATGCACCACGTCCAGATTGGAGTTTTCATTCCATCCGCCGATGTTGTACACCTCGCCTACCCGCCCGGCCTCCAGCACACGACGTATCGCGCTGCAATGATCTTTCACATACAGCCAGTCGCGGATTTGCTTGCCGTCACCATAAATCGGCAGCGACTTGCCAGCCAGTGCGTTATGAATCACCAGCGGAATCAGCTTTTCAGGGAAGTGGTAGGGGCCGTAATTATTTGAGCAATTGGTGGTCAGCACAGGCAACCCGTAGGTGTGGTGGTACGCCCGCACCAAGTGATCAGATGCTGCCTTGCTGGCGGAATAAGGGCTGTTCGGTTCGTAACGACTTTTCTCGCTGAACGGCGGATCGTCCTTTTCCAACGAACCATACACTTCGTCGCTGGAAACGTGAAGGAACCGAAAGTTATCCTTGGTCTCGCCCTGCAAGCCACCCCAGTAAGCGCGTACCGCCTCCAGTAAACGGAAGGTGCCAACAATATTGGTTTGAATGAAGTCTTCCGGTCCGTGAATGGAACGATCCACATGGCTCTCTGCGGCAAAATTGAGAACCGCCCGCGGTTTGTGCTCATTGAGCAGACGCGATAACAGTTCGAAATCAGCGATGTCGCCTTTGATGAAAATATGACGCGGGTCATTTTGCAGACTAGCCAGATTTTGCAAGTTGCCCGCGTACGTGAGTTTGTCGAGGTTGACGACTGGCTCATCGCACAGCGCCAACCAGTCCAACACGAAATTGCTGCCGATGAATCCGGCACCGCCTGTAACAAATATGGTCATCTATGGAAACCTACAGAAATTGCAACGATGCACCCCTCACTCCGACTCTCTCCCTCAAGGGAGAGGGAGCACCGTAGATGGAGACACTTCCTTTTCGCGATTCTCAATTAGCTGCTTCTTATGCAAAAAAGTTGAACGCAACCTATCCGGACACGTTATAAAACTCCACTTCAAACGCCTCGGCATATGGCGCTTCGATTTTTAGTTCCCGCACAATCTGCGCATTGAGCATCAGCACACGCTCGTCAAAGCCGTGGCCGCGCGTGGCCAAGTTGCGCTGTTGCTGGGTATCGTGATGCCGCAGCAGTTCCGCTTTCCATCGCGCCATTTCCTGCCCGAAAGGCGTATAGAGATCGGTACGCATCTGCACCGTCTTAACATCGCGATTCAGGAAGAGTGCGATCGGGCGCCCACTTCGCGCCGCAATCTGGCGAACGATGGCGCAGGTCACGCGGTGTCCATTGTTAATATCATTGCCATGCGGCAGGAAAATGATGTCCGGAGCATAATCGGCGATGACTTCTGTCATGACGTGAGTGTTCGCTGCTGTCTCGCGCAACTGATCCTGTGCATCGCGCTCCAGCGTCAGCAATGTCAGCATAGTCTCAGGCAAGCCAAAAAAACGCACGCTTGCTTTTTGCTCTTCGTCGCGGATTGCCATTTTCTTTTCGAGCGTCAGGTTCGACGCATAGTCGTCCTGAACGCCGCTGCCCGTGCGAATCACGGCAACATGCAACGGGTTCCCCTCTTCGTACAGAAGACGTAAGGTTACTGCAATCGCATCAAAGTCATCTGGGTGCGGTCCCATCACCAGTACGCGCAGCTTGGCGGGGATCAGCCCTTCATGAATGGGCTGAGGAATAGCCTGCTGCCAAAGGGTTTTCAGCTTGTGCATGATTCGCCTCCTTTCATACTTGGGTTCGGGCTGTTGTTGAAGCTTCCTTTTTGAGGCTTCCAGTAGGAGATGATTTTAGCGGATTACTCCACCCTCATCCTAAGCGATTGGCTACGACATCACGCTGCCAGCACGGACATTTGCGGTTTGTCATAGCATGCTCACCCCCATCCTAACCTTCCCCCTGCAAGGGGGAAGGGATCTTACCCGGTGAATCTGTTTTCCCACTGCGAGGGGGAAAGGAGGTTCTTACTGAAACGCCACTTCCGAAAAACTGCGCAGCTTGCGGCTATGCAGATGTTCCGGCCCGCGCAAGCGCAATAATTCTGCCGCGCGGATGCCAATGCGCAAGTGCTGGCTGACACGCTGCCGATAAAATTGATCGGCCATGCCCGGCAGTTTGATTTCCCCGTGCAGCGGTTTGTCGCTCACGCACAGCAAAGTGCCGTAAGGCACGCGGAAGCGAAAGCCATTGGCGGCGATCGTCGCGCTTTCCATATCCAGCGCAATCGCCCGACTCTGGCTCAAGCGTTTCTCATGCGGCAACAACTCCCAGTTGCGATTGTCTGTACTCGCCACGGTTCCCGTTCGCATCACATCTTTCAATTCGTTGTCGCCAAGCTGCAAAATCTCCGTGACCGCATTTTGCAAGGCAATTTGAATTTCAGCCAGCGGTGGAATCGGCACCCATTGCGGCAAATCTTCATCGAGCACATGATCGTCACGCACATACGCATGGGCCAACACATAATCGCCGAGTTGCTGCGTACTGCGTAATCCGGCACAATGCCCCAGCATCATCCAGGCATGCGGCCGCAACACGGCAATGTGATCGGTGGCCGTTTTCGCATTCGCCGGCCCCACGCCGATATTGATCATGGTGATGCCGCAACCATCTTCCCGAATCAGGTGATAGGCGGGCATTTGCGGCATGCGCGGCAAAGGCGCACCATCGTCGTCTCCCGGACGCGCACTTTCGCCAACACGCCGCTTGACCAGATTGCCCGGCTCCACAAAAGCAATGTAACCGTCCTCATCCGAAGACGCTTGGGGATCACGAGAACGCCGCATCAGTTCCTGCCCGACGCGCACGAACTCGTCGATATAAAACTGGTAATTGGTAAACAGCACAAACTTCTGGAAATACTCAGGCAATGTGCCTGTGTAGTGGCGAAGCCGCTGTAGCGAAAAATCGATGCGCGGCGCCGTAAACAGCGACAAGGGGCGTGCCGCATCCGGTTGCGGCTCCCAAGTGCCATTGGCAATCGCGTCTTCCATGGCCGGGAGGGTGGGCAAATCGAACAAGCCACGCATAGCGGCCCGCTGTTCGACACTCAATGAACCTTCGATGTGATCGTGTTCTTCGAACGAAAAATGAATCGGGATCGGATCATCACTGGTGCCAATCTCCAGTATCGCTTCATGACTATGATTTTCCAGTAACAGGCGAAACTGTTCCAGATAATAATGCTTGAACATATCCAGTTGCGTCAACGTCGTCTCGAATGTGCCAGGGTCCGACAAAAAACCATAAGCCAAATACGTCTGCGGCAAGGTAGCCGTCGTCGCTTTCATACGCACAAAGGGGTAGCACGCACGCACATGTTCTGAAATCTTTTCGCCACGTAGAAAACGCTTGAAGTGCTCACGCAAATGCCGGACGCTTCCTTCGTAAATGGTGCGGGCATAGTCAAACGCTGCGGTAGCGTTATCGAAATGGGCAGGCGGGTAAAGTGGCGGGGTTAACAATCGACGGCTCCTGAGAAACAACACGGAAAGACAAGGCGCAGTGCGTTATTGTAACGGAGCCCAAAATTTGCATGCAAAAAAACTGGATTCGCCCGAACATCCGGGTAAAACGCGTTTACGGACGAAATTTTCTTGCGGTGCTTCAGGTTGTATACGAAATGACCGCCAAATTATGCCGCGCCACCTTGGGGATGATTTAGAATGCATACTCTTTAGACAAATGTGATGTTGACAAACAGAAAACTATGTTAGTTTGTGCCGTTTCAGCCGGTTTCACAGTCCTAAGATCCGGTTACCCCCCCCATTTCGCATGGGGCCGCCATCTATGAATGATAAGTACGCTTCACTCAGGGATCTCTCACTGAAAGAACTGACGTCCCTCGCTGAACGCGGCGATGCGGACGCGCAATACCTTCTGGGCGATCGGTATTACAACGGCCAGCAAGTGCCGCAAGATGACGCACAAGCCGTAGCCTGGTTCCGCAGAGCCGCTGTCAAGAATCATATTGATGCCCAGCGCCGGCTGGGCTACATGTTTGAAGAAAACCGGGGTGTGCTCAAAGATGATAAACAGGCTGCCCTCTGGTTTCGTCGCGCAGCCACCCAGGGCGATGCACGCTCTCAGAACAACCTGGGGGTCCGGTATACCAAAGGCGCAGGCGTGCCGCAAAACTACAAGCAAGCCGCCACATGGTTCCAGGCCGCCGCCGACCGCGGACACGCCAATGCTCAGGTTCATCTGGGCTATCTCTATTCCAAAGGCTTGGGCGTCCCTCAAGACGACGCCCAGGCCATGGCCTGGTATCGCAAAGCCGCCGAACAGGGCGACCCGCGCGCGCAAAACAACTTGGGCGCTCGCTATGCCCAAGGACAGGGCGTCCCCAAGGACGAGCCAGAAGCCGTGGCCTGGTATCGCAAGGCTGCGGAACAAGGTCTCGCCAGCGCACAAAATAACCTTGGTGTCCGATACGCCAAAGGGGAAGGCATCGAACAAAATTTTGAACAAGCGGTCGAATGGTTCCGCAAATCCGCTGAACAAGGCAACCCCAATGCCCAGATTAATCTGGGATATATGTACTTGCAGGGACGAGGTATCGAACAGGATTTCGCTCAAGCCGTTCAATGGTTCCATAAAGCCGCCGACCAAGGCTATGCGGAAGCCCAGTACAACCTGGGCGGGATGTATTTCCACGGCCAAGGCGTAAGGAAAAATGATGCGGAAGCCATGAACTGGTGCCGCAAAGCGGCCGAGCAAGGGTACACGGAGGCCCAGTACACGCTAGGAGGTATGTACCACCTTGGCCGAGGCGTTCTGCAAAACAACGTCAGAGCCTTATTGTGGTTTGGATTGGCGGCCGATCAAGACCATGCCGAAGCGATCAAGGCCGTGCGCTGGTTCTCCCGGCAAACGCAATAACCCGTAACGTTCCATTGGAAATTGATTGTAGTTGTGCAGGCCGCCTTTCGGGGCGAGAGCACAACATCGACAACGACGGCGGATAATCAGGCGCTCAAGTCGGCCTGTTTCACAATAAATAGAATGAGAACTGATGGAGGCGGAGGCCGGAATCGAACCGGCGTCTACGGCTTTGCAGGCCGCTGCATAACCACTTTGCTACCCCGCCACAGGGTCGATTTCGGCACGCCGTCCATGCAGAGGCGTACCAAATATCTTGGAGCGGGAGAAGAGTCTCGAACTCTCGACCTATACCTTGGCAAGGTATCGCTCTACCAACTGAGCTACTCCCGCATGAACCTTCTTCAACAAAAAGGGGGACACGGATTGAACGCTCCCCCATGGAATTCTGGAGCGGGAGAAGAGTCTCGAACTCTCGACCTATACCTTGGCAAGGTATCGCTCTACCAACTGAGCTACTCCCGCATTTTCAATGCAGACCGCTATTATAGAAAGGTTTGATAGTCAGTGTCAAGGCAGGTGCCAAAACACCCATATCACTTTCCCGCAGAAGCACCAGAGAAACAGGCGTGCGGGTTGGCATGCAAAACGCGCCGCGCGCAATGATGAACAATATCTAGGGGATAGATGAGGAAAAGAGCACCGCGCAACGAAGCGGGTCGCTCGCACAGCCGTTTGGCTGGTGCCTCTTCAAGGCAAGTGCCCGCCATGCTCCTTGATCAACGGCCAAGCTCTTTTCAGATAGTAGAACATGGACCACACCGTCAGCACCGCCGCCACCAACAGCAAGACGTTGCCCAAAAGTGGCGTGTCAATCAGGCCAAACAAGCTATCGTAATAGAGCAACATCGGGATGGCGATCATCTGCGCAATGGTCTTGATTTTACCCAGCGAGCTGACCGCAACCGAGGTCGGTGCGCCTATCAAGGCCATCCACTCGCGCAGTGCTGAAATGGTGATTTCGCGTCCAATAATAATGAACGCCAGCACAGCATTCACGCGATCCAGTTGCACCAATACCAAGAGCGCGCCAGCCACCATCAACTTGTCTGCGACCGGATCCAGAAAAGCGCCAAACGCCGTCGTTTCATTGCGAACACGCGCCAAATACCCGTCAACGGAGTCGGTAATCGCGGCGACAATGAAAACAGCCGTCGATGCCACGCCTTGTTCAAAAGGTGACAACCAAGCTTCCGGCAAATAAAACACCCCGACCACAAGCGGGATCAGCGCTACACGCATCCAGGTCAGCAGAATGGGGATATTGACTGGCATACAAACTCAAGTGAATTAAAAAAACAGAACCTCAAAATGCTCGCGCATTTCGCCCTAAATCGTAAACCAAAACAAAAAAAAGTTGAACCCCAAGCAAGGGGCACCAGAGAGAATACACCAACAATACAACGACCAGTGCCTTCTTTTCATAACAAAGCCGTCGTATCGCCTGTTTCAATGCAATTGCTTGTATATCTGCTCTGCCAATTGCCGTGAAATCCCTTCCACAGATGCCAAATCCTCGATACTGGCATCCATCACGCCATGCATGCTGCCGAAACGCGCCAGCAATTTTTGGCGCCGCTTAGCGCCAATGCCTTCAATCTCTTCCAGCCGTGATGCCTGCCTCGCCTTCGCTCGCTTGGCGCGCATGCCCGTGATTGCAAAGCGGTGCGCTTCATCACGAATCTGCGCCACCAGCATCAGCGCCGCCGAATCCTTGCCAAGCTCCTGTCCGGAACCGTCAGCATGCACCAGGGTTTCCAGCCCTACTTTTCGCCCCTCGCCTTTAGCCACCCCCACAATCAGGCCAGTGTCCAACCCCAATTCCTCGAAGACTTGCTTCGCCATCGACACCTGTCCTTTGCCGCCATCCACCAGCACCACGTCGGGCAACACACCTTCCCCGCTAGCGACTTTTTCATAACGGCGCATCAGCACCTGACGCATGGCGGCATAATCGTCGCCCGGTTCGATATCCTCGATATTGAAACGCCGGTATTCGCGGTGCTGCATCGCGTGATGCTGATACACCACGCACGATGCCTGTGTGGCCTCGCCTTGCGTGTGGCTAACGTCAAAACACTCCACCCGAAAGGCTTCAGCGTTTTCCACTTCCAGATCCAGTGCATCAATCAAGGCTTGCGTACGAGTTTTTTGCGACCCCTGTTCTGACAGCAATCTTTCCAACGCAATGTCAGCACCCTTCTTCGCCATCTCCAGCCACACGCGCCGTTGTCCTTGCGGCTGAGACGTCAGGTGAATGCGGTGACCGCATTGCTCGGACAAGGCCATCACGAGCGCAGGGTCGTCAAATTCGATACTAATGACCAGAGAGTTGGGGATGAACTTGCCAATGTAATGCTGCGTCAAAAATGCCTTGATAACGTCGATTTCAATCGATTCTTCCGTCTTCCAGTGCAGCTTCCAGCGCGGGTCCATTGCATCAGTAAAATCAATGGGATGCGCGGGAAACCATGCTCGATCGCCGAGGTGCCTGCCACCACGCACCATCGCCAGATTCACACACGCGCGACCGCCCTGCACGACAACAGCAAGGATGTCCGCATCCGCATCACCGCCGGTATCCATGCTTTGCTGTTGCAGCACTTGTGAGAGCGCCGTAATCTGGTCGCGCACTTCCGCTGCTTTTTCAAATGCCAGTTCTTCTGCGAACCCGTGCATTTTCATTTCCAGCGCCTGCATGACTTCCGTCTGTCGTCCGCGTAAAAAATCAACCGCACTCGCCACATCCGCCAAGTAAGCTTCACGGCTAACGAATTGCACACATGGCGCGCTACAGCGATGAATCTGGTACAGCAAGCACGGTCGCGTTCGATTCTGGAAAACGCTATCTTCGCAAGTACGCAACCTGAAAACGCGCTGCAAAATCTGCATGGATTCGCGCACTGCCCAAACGTTCGGGTACGGGCCGAAATACTGATTCTTGCGATCAGTCGCGCCCCGGTAATACACCATGCGCGGGTAATCTTCGCCCGTCATTTTCAGATACGGGTAGGTCTTGTCGTCACGGAAGAGAATGTTAAACGGCGGCTGCAGCGCCTTGATCAAATTATTTTCCAGCAGCAGCGCTTCTGCTTCGGTCCGCGTGACCGTCGTTTCCATGCGCGCGATGCGCTTGATCATCAGCGCTACGCGCGTATTGGTTTCTGTCTTCTGGAAGTAACTGGAAACGCGTTTTTTCAGATCGCGCGCTTTCCCGACATAAAGCACTTTGTCTTTGGCATCGAAATAGCGATACACTCCCGGCAGGCGCGGTAACGCCGCCACTGTTTCCAGCAGCGCGTCACGTTCACCGTCTCTTGGCTTCTTCCCCGTCATGGCAAGAAAGGATCTGAATAAATAACAATTTGAGTGCGTAGAAAACTATGGGGCCATACAAAATTAATCAAACGGGGGAGGGGAGGTTGTGAGAGGAAAACCCCCCACCCCGGGGGACATAAGCGGCTCGCGAAAGGCAACGTTCAATTAACCGGAAGCAAATTTTCAATCAGTTTTTTCGCAGCGATGATAGCGCTGCTCTTGCTGCAAGGTTTCCCAATCGCGCGCCGACGTCGCCGGAACCATCGCCGCAATCCGCGATGCAGACTGCACGGCCGCTTCCGCATCAGGGAGGCGCAAACCGGCAAGCAATTGATCGGCCTTGTCCGGCGCATTGCACACCAGGACCATGTCGCACCCAGCTGCGAGCGCGGCCTGTGCACCCTCCACCACACTACCAGCCACACTCGCGCCTTCCATACTGAGATCGTCGCTGAAAATCACGCCATCAAAACCCAGCTCGTCACGCAAAATCGTCAGCCATTTTTTCGAGAATCCGGCTGGATGCTTGTCAATTTTGGGATAAATCACATGCGCCGGCATCACCGCAGACAGGCTCATTCCCAGCCAGCCGTAGGGCGCCGCGTCTTCGTAGAGAATTTCGGAGAGTTCACGCTGATCGACCGGAATCGCCACATGGGAATCGGCTTGCACGTAACCGTGCCCGGGAAAATGTTTGCCGCAATTGGCCATGCCCGAAAGCAGCAAACCTTCGTTCAAACTCTTGGCCAGCAAGGTCACCACGCGCGCATCGCGATGGAAAGCGCGATCCCCAATCACGGTGGATTCGCCGTAATCCAGATCCAGCACGGGCGTAAACGATAAATCCACGCCGCAGGCGCGCAATTCAGATGCCAGCACGTACCCTGTCGCCGTGGCGACTTTCGTCGCCAGGAATACGACGTTGTCCCACAATTCGCCCAGGCGCTTCATCGGCGGAATGCGCGTGAACCCATCCTTGCGAAAACGCTGGACACGACCGCCTTCATGATCGACCGCAATCAGGATTCCGGGACGTGCCGCATGAATCGCGTTCGTCAAGGCCACCAGTTGTGCACGATCCGTGTAGTTGCGCGCAAAGAGAATCACGCCGCCCGTCAGCGGATGCTGGATGCGTCGAATATCATCATCCGTCAGTGTCAGGCCAACGACATCCAGCATCACCGGTCCCAGTTGCATCTCATTGTTCATATGCCGCTCTCCTGTTTTTCGACCGTTTTTTCAACAACGACAAACGCCACCACGTAATCGGATTCGTCCGTCACTGACACTTGCGCGGTTAATCCGTTTTGTTCCATGAATTCCTTGAGCGCCCCGCTGCAAACAACCATGGGCTTGCCGCTGGGCGCATTCAGCACCTGCATCGCGCGCCACGTCATCGGCATCCGGATGCCGAGGCCGACCGCTTTCGAGAACGCTTCCTTGGCCGCGAAACGGGTTGCGAGGAAACGCACCCCTCGTGCCTCAACTTTTGCCTTGCGATGCAGGTAGCGCTTCATCTCGTCATCGCCAAGGATGCGCATGGCAAAACGGTCTCCGTAGCGCCCCAGCACGGCCTCGACGCGGGAAATCATCAGGATGTCTGTGCCGATACCGTAAATCATTTTTCCGCCTTCAACGCAGCGAGGCGCGAGGTCACCATGATGGCTTTCATCTCGCGGACGGCATTTTGCCATCCGACGAATACAGCATGCGCGACAATCGCATGGCCGATGTTGAGTTCAGCAATATCACGGATCGCCGCGACCGCCTGCACATTGGTGTAATGCAGGCCATGACCGGCATTCACTTTCAGTCCGCATTTGAACGCCTTCCAGCACGCCTTGCCGAATGCGCGCCAGTTCCTTTTGCTGTTGCGCCGCATCGTGCGCATCGGCATAGCGGCCGGTATGAATTTCAATCACCGGCGCGCCCGCTTCGCGCGATGCCCGTATTTGCTCGGCCTCCGCATCAATGAACAGGCTCACGCGTATGCCTTCCGCCTGCAACTGTCTGATTGCCGCTTTGACCTGTTCGAAATGTCCCACCACATCCAGCCCACCTTCGGTGGTCACTTCTTCGCGCCGTTCTGGCACCAGACACACATCCTGCGGCCGAAGGCGACAGGCAAAATCCAGCATTTCATTTGTGATGGCCGATTCCAGATTCATGCGCGTGGTCAGCAAGGGACGAATCGCAATCACATCCGCGTCCTTGATGTGGCGGCGATCTTCGCGCAAATGCAGCGTAATCAGATCGGCGCCCGCCTGCTCGGCCTGCAAAGCCGCCTGAATCGGATCGGGATACATGGTGCCACGCGCGTTACGCAGTGTGGCGACGTGGTCGATGTTGACACCCAGATCGACGATCGGGCCGTGGGGATTAAGAAAGCTCATGTTATTGGACGAAGTAAGTTCCGGCTCATCACTGGAAAAGTTATATTCTACAATTGCATCAAGTCTATTAGGATTTGGCGCGTTTTCACCTGCGCGCCACCGAGGTGATGTGCGAGCAGAAACCGCATCAAGAATTTGCTTTGCATCTGCGTGGACGCATCGGTATAGTCTTCGCCCGTCATGTCCAGCAACGTTTTCCCTGTCACGCGCGGCCAGACATCGGCGTTACGTGCCGGACGCGGCCCACGCTCCGGATCCACCACATACTCGACTTCCTGTTCAACCGGCTTGCCAGTCACAATGCAGGTTGCCCAATCACCGCCCACACCTGTTTCCTTGAGCAATGCCAGTTCAAATTTTCGCAGGGCAATCGCAGTCGAATCTGGGATGGCATCCGTTTGCCCCAGTTCATGCAACGTTGCGGTGTAATGATCGAACAAGGCCGGATGCGGATCTTCGCGCGCCAGCAGCTTCAACAATAATTCGTTCAAGTAGAAACCGCACAAGAAGCGCCGATTTTTCCAGTGGGGCCAGCCCACCCACCCATTCGGCTGCCGTGAGCGTACGCAATTCGGACTTGCCGCTCCATCCGACCGACAAGGGTTGAAACGTCTGTAGCACCCCGCGCAATTTTGAATGCGGGCGCTTGGCGCCCTTCGCCACCAGCGCGACACGGCCGTGTTCACGCGTAAACAGATCGACGATGAGGCTGGTTTCCTTGTAATACGTGCTGTGCAGCACATAACCGGGCTGATTCGATATGCGCCCGCTACGATCCGTTTTGGCGACCGGAACCGGCTCCGTCATTACTCGTAACCGTAAGCGCGCAAACCGGCCTCGTTGTCGGCCCAGCCGGATTTGACCTTGACCCAGATTTCCAGATACACCGGGCCGCCAAACAGCTTTTCCATATCGAGCCGCGCCTGCGTCGAAATTTCTTTCAGGCGCGCGCCCTTATTGCCGATCACCATCGCCTTGTGCGTGTCGCGCCCGACCAGAATGGCGGCAAAGATGCGACGCAGATTGCCTTCCTGCTCGAATTGTTCAATCAGCACGGTGCTGGTGTAGGGCAATTCATCGCCCACCAGCCGAAACACTTTTTCGCGCACGATTTCCGCCGCCATGAAACGCTCGCTGCGATCCGTCAAATCGTCCGCATCGAACACGGCCGGATTTTCTGGCAAACACTTTCTGATCTCTTCTTGCAGCGCATCAAGTTTACGCCCCAGTCGCGCCGACACGGGCACGATGGCCGTAAAATCGCGCTTGGCGGCCACATCCCGCGCAAACGGCAACAGCACTTCCTTTTGTTTCACTTGATCGGATTTGTTAATCACGAGAATGCACGGCACAGTCTTCGGCAGCAAATCGAGCACTTGTTGATCAGCTTGACCAAACGTTCCGGCTTCAATCACAAACAAAATGACGTCCGCTGCTGTCAACGTATTGGTAACGGTCTTGTTCAGCGTGCGATTCAAGGCATTGGCATGACGCGTCTGAAAACCGGGCGTGTCGACGTAAATGAATTGTGCATCCTCGGTCGTTTGAATGCCGGTGATGCGATGACGCGTCGTTTGGGCTTTGCGAGACGTAATGCTGACCTTGGCGCCGATCAACGCATTCATCAAGGTGGATTTACCAACATTGGGGCGACCGACAATGGCGATGTAGCCGCAACGGAAAGGGGGGGGAGGTATTGTCTCGGTCATGCCGTTTTCGGCCGCGGCAAAGGAGCGTTCTCGTTTGAATCGGATGAATCCGTCAACGCAGTCGGCTCATCCGTTTGTATCGTCGCGATTCCAATAAGTTTCAGTTGCGCCTCTTTTGGCTTGCGCTTGCGTGGTGTGGTGGCTGTCTTGACCTGCAATTTCTGCGCTGCCTCCAGAGCCAGTTTCGCCGCCGCCTGTTCCGCACTGCGACGACTGCCGCCAGCACCAAACACCTGGATATGCAGCTTCGGAATCAGGCACTCCACTTCAAATTGCTGATTGTGCGCAGCACCATGCGTCGCGACCACGTTATATTGGGGTAACGGTATCTTGTGTCCTTGCAGATATTCCTGAAGCAAGGTCTTGTCATCCTTGCCGAGCGTTTTCGGGTCGACCGTATCGAGAATGGGAATGTACAAACCGCGAATTACTTTGCGTACAGCGTCGAATCCGCCATCCAGAAAAATCGCGCCCAGTAGCGCTTCGATGGCATCGGCCAGAATGGACGGCCGACGGAATCCACCCGATTTCAATTCGCCCTCACCCAGGTGAAGAAAGCGCGAAACTTCCATCTTCTGGGCAATCTCATACAGCGTCTGTTGCTTGACCAGATTGGAACGCAAACGCGACAAATCGCCTTCATCAAGATCGCCGTAACGTTCATAGAGCAATGACGCCACCACGCAGTTCAACAACGAATCGCCCAGAAACTCCAGGCGCTCGTTGTGCGTACTGCTGTGGCTGCGATGCGTCAATGCCGTATGGAGCAGCGATGGCGTCTTGAACGTGTAATCCAGCCGGGTTTGCAACAAAAAAATATCCATTATTGAATCTTGCGTGTTGGGTTTTGTCGAACTTGTTTGGCAGTCGAACCAGAAAACTCCAGTAACAAACTGGCAGGCCCGACCAGCGGGATTTTTTTCTCGTAAGCGAAGCTCACTTCAAATTCACTGTCCACCTTGGTAATTTCCAAATCGTAGCCCCGAATCGCTTCCAGATACCCCACCTCGGCACGACGATCGTAGGACTGGCTGATCTCCAGTACCGTTGTTCCGGATTTCTTGGCCTCTTCAATAGCCTTCAATATACCCCTGATATTCCACAACCGCAGGGACCACTTTCATGGCCAATAATGCGATCACCCCGACAATTATTAACACAACGAACAGCCCGAATAAGGAAACGCCGCGCTGTTTGCTCGTGCGGCATGTATTGTAAAAATACCGCACGCCCTCACCCCGACCCTCTCCCGTTTGGGGGGAAGCGGGATGCAAAAGCTTCCCGAAGTTTTTACACAACATGTCTTGTTGGCCGATGAATCATGATTTCACTCCCCTACGTATCATTCGAATTATTGAAAGTTACCAATGCGTTTGAATTCTCCATTCAGGTTCAACCAGATGAAGAAAGCTCTGCCAACGATATACTTGTCCGGCACAAACCCCCAATAGCGACTGTCGAGGCTGTTATCACGATTATCCCCCATCATGAAGTAGTGATCGGGCGGAACCGTGCAAATAAAGCCTTCGGTGTTGTAGGTACACAATTCATGTTTGGGAAAGCGGTCCGGATTCGAAACATAAGCCGGGGCAGCATCGTGCATGAGAATACCGTGCTCAACACCTGTCAAATTTTCAACGTACTGCTTTGAATACGTCAGCCGCCTGTCCTTTTCCAGATAATGCAGGTATTCCGACAATGGCTTGTAAGTGGCCGGTTGTCCGTTCACCGTCAGCCGTTTGTTGCGGTAAACGATTTTGTCGCCCGGCACACCGACAATCCGTTTGATGTAATCCTGCGACGTGTCGTTCGGATACTTAAACACCATCACGTCGCCGCGTTGGGGATCGTTCAATGAAATGATCTTGTGATTAATGATCGGCAACCGAATGCCGTAGGTATATTTGTTCACCAGAATCAAATCGCCTGATTGCAAGGTCGGCAGCATCGAATCGGACGGAATCTTGAACGGCTCGAACAAGAACGACCGCAGAAAAAAGACCGCCGCGATCACCGGAAAAAAACTGCCCGTGTATTCAATCCACGCCGGTTGTTTCAGCAATTTCGTTTCCAGCTCGGCCCGGCCGGCCACATCCGGCTTCACGCCTTCGGCTTCGAGCTTGGCATTGCGCGCATCGAACTCTGTCAGCGCCACATCCGCCTTGCGGCGACGCTCCTTCGCCAACTTGAACACATCCAGACACCAGATGATGCCCGTGATGACAACCAGTACAAAAAGAATCAGGGGAAAATTCGCCAGAAGCGATTGCAAACTCATTTTTCATCCACCTGCAAAATGGCCAGAAACGCTTCTTGCGGGATTTCGACCGACCCAACCTGCTTCATCCGCTTCTTGCCGGCCTTTTGCTTTTCCAGCAGTTTTCGTTTTCGCGTAATATCGCCGCCGTAACATTTCGCCAGCACGTTCTTGCGCAACGCCTTCACGTTTTCGCGGGAAATGATCGTCGAACCAATTGCCGCCTGAATCGCCACATCGAACATTTGCCGCGGAATCAGCTGGCGCATCTTCGCCGCCACCTGACGGCCGCGGAACTGACTGTTGGCACGATGCACGATGATCGCCAGCGCATCGACCTTGTCGCCATTGATCAGCATGTCGACCTTCACGACGTCGGCTGCGCGATATTCCTTGAATTCGTATTCCATGGACGCATAACCGCGCGAGAGCGATTTCATGCGATCGAAGAAATCGAGCACAATCTCGGCCATCGGCATCTCGTACGTCAGGCGTACCTGTTTGCCGTGGTAGTGCATGTCCATCTGAACGCCGCGTTTTTGCGTACACAGCGTCATGACCGGACCGACATATTCCTGAGGCATGTAAAGATTCACCGTCACGATCGGTTCGCGAATTTCGCTGATCTTTGGCGGTTCCGGCATCTTGGCCGGATTATCCACCATGATCACGTCGCCGCTGTTCATCACGACCTCATAGATGACTGTTGGTGCAGTCGTGATGAGATCCATGTCAAATTCGCGTTCCAGTCGCTCCTGCACAATTTCCATGTGCAGCAAGCCGAGGAAGCCGCAACGAAAACCGAAACCCAACGCTGTTGAAACTTCAGGCTCATACTGCAACGACGCATCGTTGAGTTTGAGTTTTTCCAGCGAGTCGCGCAACGCGTCGTACTGATTGGCTTCCACCGGAAAGAGGCCCGCAAACACTTGCGGTTGCACTTCCTTAAAGCCCGGCAACGGCTCGGCCGCGGGCTTGGCCGCCAGCGTGATCGTATCGCCGACTTTCGCCGACTGCAATTCCTTGATACCGGCGATGATGAAACCCACCTGCCCCGCCGACAGCGACTCGCGCGATTGCGAGCGCGGCGTGAACACACCGAGGTTTTCCACCTGATTCTGCGCGCCCGTCGCCATCATCAAAATTTTGTCCTTCGGACGCAGCGTGCCATTCTTCACGCGCACCAGCATCACGACACCGACGTAAGGATCGAACCAGGAATCGATGATCAAGGCTTGCAGCGGCGCGGTTGGATCGCCTTGCGGCGGCGGCACTTTTTCGATCAGCGCTTCCAGAATGTCTTCGACGCCCTGGCCCGTCTTGGCTGAACACAGCACGGCGTCGCCCGCATCCAGTCCGATGACTTCTTCAATCTCCGACTTGGCCGAATCCGGATCGGCGGAAGGCAAGTCGATCTTGTTCAGCACCGGCATCACTTCGACGCCCAGATCGAGCGCGGTGTAGCAATTCGCCACCGTCTGCGCTTCCACGCCTTGCGAGGCATCTACCACGAGCAGCGCGCCTTCGCATGCGGAGAGCGAACGGCTGACTTCATAGCTGAAGTCCACGTGTCCCGGCGTATCGATCAGGTTCAGGTTATAGGTCTCGCCATTCCTGGCTTTATAAATCAGCGCAGCGGTCTGAGCCTTGATGGTGATGCCGCGTTCGCGCTCCAGATCCATCGAATCGAGGACCTGCGCTTCCATTTCGCGATCCGACAGCCCGCCGCACATCTGGATGATGCGATCGGCCAGTGTCGACTTGCCATGGTCGATGTGAGCAATGATGGAAAAATTGCGAATATTCTTCATTCAGTCTTTTTAATAGATAGGGTCAACCCTCGCCTCCCGGCGAAATCTGCGCCATTTTACCGGATTTCACGAAGGAAACGATGTTATCCGGCCTTCGTGTGGCAACTTTAACAACAATCGCTTACTCTCACCTCCCGCATATTCTGAGGAAACAAGTTGCATTTAATGCAATCTATAAACGCCCTTCTTATTCCGCCCGCACCCTGGGCAGATCCTCCCAATCGGTCGTGTAGTTCGGGGTACGACGATCGGCCCGCGTCGTCCAGCGCACCCTGGTACCGGCTGATCCGACAAACAGCGTGTCCCGTCCGTAGGCGCCATTCACCGCATCCATCGCCGTCATCACCTTGTCTGACTGTGCCCTGCTCGCGCCGCTGTCGAACAGACTGTGCTGACGGCATGCCGCATCCGACAAATCCATCAGCACCACCCCCGCCTTCTTGTAGGGGTAACCCTTGCGAAAAATCCGCTGCAAACCGGAGAGCGCCGCCCCTGTCAGATCGCGCGTGTCGTCCGACGGATCAGGCAAAGGTACGGTCATGCCATTCGCGTAATGACGTTCGCGAAACCGGCTGGTTTCGACATAAACATGAATCGCGCCACACACCGAGGCTTGCCCACGCAAGCGCTCGCACGCCCGAGCCACAAACGTTGAAACCGCCGCGCCAATTTCATCCAGCGTCGTCACCGCTTCACCGAACGAACGGGATGCGATGATTTGCTGGCGCGGGTTTTCGACTTCTTCCAGCTCCAGACAGGGTTCGCGGTGCAGTTCGCTCACGATGCGCTCCATCACCACACCAAAACGGGCCTGCAACTTTTCCGGTTTCGCCTGCAACAAGTCAGCAACGGTTGCGATACCCAATCGCTGCAAGCTCTCCGCTGTCTTGCGGCCAATGCCCCACACTTCGTTGACCTCGATGCTCGACAGAAGCGTGCGCCGTTTTCGTTCTGTCATCGATGCAAAATCGCACACGCCATCGAATGCCGATTGGGTCTTGGCGATATAGTTGGCCAGCTTCGCCAACGTCTTGGACGGTGCAATACCCACGCACACCGGCAAGCCCGTCCATTGCCACACACGCTGGCGCATCGCCTGCCCCATCGCCGTCGGTGTTCCCCACCGCCCCAGCATGCCGTCCAGCCCGACGAAGCTTTCGTCAATCGAATACACCTCCACCTCGGGGCTGAAGCCGCGCAAGGTCGCCACCACCCGATCGCTCATGTCGCTGTACAGCGCAAAATTCGACGACAGCGCCACGATGCCGTTCCTGCGTGCCATGTCCTGCATCTTGAACCAGGGCGTCCCCATCTTCACACCCAGCGCTTTCACTTCATTCGACCGCGCCACCGCACAACCATCATTGCTCGACAACACCACCACTGGCTTATTCTGCAGGCGCGGATCGAACACGCGTTCACACGACACGAAAAAATTATTGCAATCCACGAGCGCAAAAAGCGGGGCACTCATACCGCGATCTTCCGCACCACGCCGACCACCACCCCCCAGATCTGCAAGGCCTCGTCCGCTTTCAAGCGAATCGGCGCATACGCCGGATTTTCCGCGTGCAATTCAACCGCCTTCCCCCGATGATGCAAGCGTCTGAGCGTATACTCGCTGTTCACCACCGCGACCACGATATGGCCATCCTTCGGTTCGACGGCCCGATCGACGAGCACCTTGTCGCCATCCAGAATGCCCACCCCGCGCATGCTGTCGCCCTCCACCGTGAAATAGTAGGAAGCTATGCGATGACGAATCAAATAGTCATTGGCATCCAGCCCGCCTTCACCGGCTTCGGCAACCCCCACCCCAAACAGCACCGAAGAAGAAGACGCGCACAAATCATGCGCCTGATGAGGAAACGGAAGATCTTGAGAGTCCATAAGCGTCCAGCAATACATGTCGCAGACAAATACTGTATGCGCATACAGTATAGGAGATTTTATGGTTGCCAGCAATTTTTGTGTAAAGTGTCTTTTTGGCAACCAATCCACTAGACCGCCCACACTTTTTTCCCACTCTCTGTGGAAATGAGCAATGGCTTGCTGCTAAACTTTGTCCGCTAAAAATCATGGAACGTTCATTACATCCCCCGCAGTACAAAAAGAGGTTATGACGACGATTCACCCCACCCCGCCTTCCGCCTGGCAAAATTTCTGCAAAAAGCTGATTCTCGAAAGACTCGCGCGCATTCAGCGTGGGCGATTGAATCTCACCCTCCCGGAAGGGACGCATTGCACCTACGGCGATCCTGCTACCGGTCGTGTCGCCCTGCTGGAAATCCATGATCCCGCTTTTTTTTCCCGCGTGGTGCTGGGTGCCGATGTCGGTCTCGGTGAAGCCTATGTCGACGGGCTGTGGGACAGCCCGGATATCCCTGGATTATTCTCACTGCTGATTCACAACCGCGACCACCTCGCCGAAGGTAACTTTCTCGTTACAGCCTTCACGCGGGGCATGGATCGCATTCGCCACCTGTTGCGCGATAACTCAATTCGCGGCAGCCGCCGCAACATCCACGAACATTACGATCTAGGCAATGATTTTTACCAGCTCTTCCTCGATCCGACGATGAGCTATTCCTGCGGGATTTACCAGTCGCCGGATGACTCGCTCGAACAGACGCAAAAAAATAAGCAGCAAGCCTTCATCGACAAACTCCGCATCGGTCCGAACGATCACGTGCTCGAAATTGGCTGCGGGTGGGGCGGTTTCGCCGTCGAAGCGGTGCGCCAGACGGGCTGTCGCGTCACGGGCATCACCATCTCGGAAGCCCAACGCACATGGGCGCTCGAACGCGTGAAACGCGAAGGACTGACGGATCGCATCGACATCCAGCTCATCGATTACCGCAAGATCGCAGGCCGCTTCGATCACATCGTCTCCATCGAAATGCTGGAAGCAGTCGGCCACCGCTGGCTCCCCGCCTTCTTCCAGCGCTGCGACAGCCTGCTTAAACCGGGCGGTTTGATGGGGCTTCAGACCATCACCATTCCCGATGAAAAGTACGATGACCACCGACGCGGCACGGACTGGATCCGCAAGCACATTTTCCCTGGCGGCCACCTGCCGTCGCTCGGGGCCATCCGCGACGCGATCACTGGCCACACCACGCTTGCCATTCAGGATATGCAGGAAATTGGACTACACTACGCCGGCACCTTGCGCGAGTGGCGAGAACGATTCCTCGCGCAACTGCCCGCCGTCGAATTGCTCGGGCTGGATCAAACTTTTCAGCGCAAATGGCTCTACTATCTGGCCTCTTGCGAAGGCGGCTTCACGACGCAAGCGACGGGCAATCTCCAAATTGTGCTGGCTAAAAATTGCTAGTATCTCGATATCGACACCCCTCGCAAAAAAGCCCAACCGATCGGCTGGGCTTTTTCGAATTTTATGGGGTGGCCGACGGGGATCGAACCCGCGACAACAGGAATCACAATCCTGGACTCTACCAACTGAGCTACGGCCACCACTAAGGGAACTGGCAATTATACACAAAATGCCATTTGTCTGACAAGCAGGGGGCACGTAACGTCCAAGGCCTCAGTGCTGCAACAGCCCGTTCACCTTGACCAAATCGTCTTCTTTCAGCGTACCAGCCGCAGACTTGAGTTTCAACCCATTCATGATCGTGTCGTAGCGCGCCTTGGCCAGATCCTTACGCGTAGAATAAAGTTGTTGTTGCGCGTTGAGGACATCGATGTTGATGCGCACACCAACCTCATACCCGAGCTTGTTGGAATCCAGTGCGGATTGACTGGACACTTCCGCCGCTTCAAGCGCTTTCACCTGCGCCAAGCCACTGGTCACCCCCAGGAAAGACTGGCGCGCGCTTTGCGCCGCACTTCGGCGGGTGTATTCGAGATCGTTGCGCGCCTTGTCTTCAAGCGCAATCGCTTCGCGTACCTTGCTCGTTACCCCGAATCCGGCAAACAGCGGGATCGTCCATTGCACGCCGATGGAGTTAGTATAAGGGGTGTCCGAATAAGGCGCGTCGCTTGAATACTGGGTTCGGTTACGCCCCGCGACAAGATCCACCGTGGGCATGTGCCCGGCACGTACCCGCGATATTTCACGTTGCGCAATTTCCAGCGACAGTTGCGATCCGAGTACGCCAAAGTTCTGCTTTTCGGCATAGTCCACCCAAGTCTCGATTTTTTCAGGCGTCGGTGGATCAATCGCAACACCCGCACGCAACGGCGTCAATGCACCCGGTGGCTTGCCAATAATTTGCAGCAATGCCGTGCGCTTGACTTCCAGATCATTTTGTCCCGCCAGTTCCTGCGCGACGGCCAAATCGTAGCGCGCTTGCGCTTCGTGCGTATCCGTAATCGTTGCCGTCCCCACTTCAAAATTGCGTTTCGCCGAAGCCAGTTGCTCGCTGATGGCCGCCTTTTGCGCCTGAACGAACGTAATCACATCTTGCGCAGTCAGCACATCAAAATAGGCTTGCGAGACGCGCACGATCAAATCCTGCTGCGCCTGGGCAAAAGTCGCTTCGCTGAGCGCCGTCGTCAATTTTCCTTGGCGATATTTCTGGATCGCATCCCAATTGAACAGCGGCTGCGTCAACGTCACGCCATAGGTATTTTTGTTGTAGTCCGACTCGCTGCTGGATTCAATTTTGGAATAACTGCCTGAGGCGGCAATCACCGGCAGCAGCCCCGCGCGACCCTGCGGGGTTTTCTCTTCCCCCGCCGTGAGACTCGCACGCGCACTGGCGTATTGGGCGTCATTCGTCAGCGCTTCCTTGTAGATCTGCATCAAATCGGCTGCCTGCGCTGGCATCGACAGCCATACGCCAGCCAGCAAGGTAAACAGCAATTTGTGCATGGGCTTTTTCATTTTTCGTTGCCTCATTCATCCACTTCATTCAAAAACGGAAACGGGATAATTTTGTCGCTTCACGCAAGGGTTTGATGCACGTTTCAAACAAGTTTACGGTAGCGTAGCCTTTTTCTGTCGTGCGGGTGATGATTTGCGCACGCATCAGCGGTGCATCGCCCAGAAACGCCGCAATCCGGCCACCCACCTTGATCTGCCGCAAAAACGCCTCCGGCAACACCGACAACGCACCAGAAATGACGATCACATCATATGCCGCCTCAGCATCGCCCAACCCCTGTGTGCCATCGCCGAGCACCACCTCGACATTGGCAACGCCATAGGCAGCAAGATTATTCTGCGCGAATGCTTGTAATGTCGGTTCGATTTCGATCGTGATCACGTGCCGCGCGCGATGCGCAAGAAGGGCCGCCATGTAGCCGGACCCGGCACCGATTTCAAGCACCCGCTCATGCTGTTTGGGGGCAATCGCCTGAAGTAGCCGCGCTTCCGTAATGGGCGTCAGCATGTTTTCGCCACAAGGCAAGGGAATTTCGATGTCGGCAAACGCGAACGCAGCATAAGCCGATGGCACAAAGTGCTCACGTCGAACGCCTGCCAGCAAATCGAGGACTTCCTGTGAATGGACATTGCCGCCCACGCAAATCTGCTGGTCGATCATGTTGCGACGCGCCTGTTCAATGTTCACGCCCATTGCCCCTCACGTTCCATTGCGCTCTCTTGCGCTGTATGCCCACTGCACACCTACCGTTTACCTCAACATTCTATCAAACGTCTGCGAGGGCATGCGGCGATTTCTGAATATCGGCACTTGCCTCACCGAAGGAACAACCGAACAAGTTAGGATGATTTCGATTACGCGATGGAGATCGCGACGATAGATCTGTCATCGTGATCTGTGATCGGGTAAGCGCCAGTGGCTGGTTTGATGTCGGCTACCGCGCGACAGAGACGCTTCATTTAATAATTTATGCTTTTTGACCTACCAATCCGTTCATGCAGAGATCCAACATGCTATCCAGATACCTCTCGGGAGAGATGGGCTCAATCTTGGTCGCACCGAAAGAATGCTTCCACATCATCAACATCATTAGCGGCGCCATGATGACTTGCGTGATGTGATGCACATCGACCTTGCGAATTTCGCCGCGTTCAATGCCGCGCCGCAGCACGCCCTCAAACATGCCCATGCCGCGCGCAATGAATTCCTTGTGATAGAACTCCGCCAGTTCCGGGAAATGGGCCGATTCCAGCAAGACGAGTCGACTCAGTCCTGCCAAACGCGTGTTGCCGATCTGGTTCCACCAGGTTTGAATCAAGTAGCGAAACTGTTCGATACTGTCAGCCACTTTGTTTTTGAGCGTATCCTCAGCCGCCACCAATTTCGGCAACAAGCTTTCACGCACCACCGCCTTGAATAATTCTTCTTTGCCGGAGAAATACAAGTAGAGCGTGCCTTTGGAAACCCCGGCGCGCCTAGCCACATCTTCCAGACGTGTTGCCGCAAATCCGCGCTCGACAAACAAATCAAGTGCCGCTTCCAGTAACTCTCCCGGACGGGCGTCCTTGCGCCGCGTCCAGCGCGGTTGAGGTTTGTTTTCGGTTTGCATATCAGTTTACCAACCCCCAGTAACTTACTTTTGAGTCATTAATATAGGTGTGCAAAAAGGTAACGTCAATAATTTATTGCCTACAGAAGTATTTATTACAAAACATCAACCAGCCCTTGATCTTTCCCGCTAGAATTATCAACGAACAATATGTTTCCTCATTGACTATGAATTCCTTGCGCCAGTGGCTAAAGAAGCGTTGGGTCTGGGGGGTGATCGGTGCGGCGATCATTCTTGCGATCATTGGCGTCGCCTTCAATCTGAATGGCGGTGCGACCCCGCAATATAAAACTGCCAAGGTCGAAAAGGGCACCATCGTCGCCAGTGTGGCTGCTTCCGGCACCTTGAGTCCGGTCGTCTCGGTTCAGGTCGGCTCGCAAATCTCCGGTCAAATCAAGGAACTCTTTGCCGACTTCAATACGGAAGTGAAGCAAGGACAGTTGATTGCGCAAATTGATCCCGACACGTACGAACAGAAAGTTCGGCAAGCGCAAGCAGATATGGATTCTGCCCATGCACAAATCGCCATGCAACGCGCCGAAGCATCGCGCAACGCACTGAACGCCCTCAATGCCAAGCGCGATTATGAGCGCAACCAGCAACTCTTTGAAAAAGGTTTCATTTCGGCTGGCGCGCGCGACACTTACTACACCACCTATAGCGCACTGGTCGAACAGGCGAAAAGCGCCAAAGCGCAAGTCGCTGTCGCCGAAGCGAGCCTCAAACAAAAACAGGCCGTACTGGCGCAAGCCAAAGTTGATCTCCAACGCACCGCCATCCGCGCCCCCGTCGATGGCATTGTGATCAAGCGTAGCGTCGACAAGGGCCAAACCGTCGCCGCCAGCCTGCAAGCGCCCGAACTGTTCATCATTGCGGAGAATCTGACGGACATGCAGGTCGACACCTCAGTCGATGAATCGGAAATCGGCCGTATCCGCGACGGGCAAAAAGCCACGTTCACCGTCGATGCTTTCCCGGGCCGCACCTTTGAAGGCGCGGTGAAGCGCATCCGAAAATCCGCGCAAACCGTTTCCAACGTCGTCACCTACATGGTGGAACTCGCGACCGCCAACCCCGATCAACTGCTGCTGCCGGGCATGACCGCCAATGTGCGTATCGTGACGGACACACGCGACAATGTCCTGCGCGTGCCCAATGCTGCCCTGCGTTTCCGGGCCCCCGGTACTTCCGGAAAATCCGCAGAGGCGTCTCCAGTGACGAGCAAGAGCAACCTGGCCGAACAAATGAAGGCGCAGCGGGAACGACTGGAAAAGGAACTCGCGCTCAGCCCGGAACAAAAAACCAAGCTGGAGGCCCTCTACAGCGCCATGAGTGACAAAATTGCTGCGGCGCGCAATGGGAAAGAAGCGGATCGCAAAAAACAAAGTGAGCGCGCACGAGCCGAGCTGCGCGAACAAATCGCGATGCTCCTCACGCCGGAACAAAAACAAAAGTACGATGCCATTCATGCCGAATCTACGAGTCGACGCGCGACCGCTGGCACAACCTCCGGACGCATTTATCTGTTGGGATCGGGCGGAAAACCGCAAGAAATGACTGTTCGCGTCGGCCTGACCGATGGCACGATGACAGAAGTGATCGCATCCGAACTGAAAGAGGGCATGGAAGTGATCGTTGGCACGTCCATGAACGCTGGCTCGGACAAATCCTCCGCACAACCTCGCGTCCCGCGGATGTTTTAGTGCGTAACAGGCGCAAACCATGACCGCGCTGATCGAAACCCGAAGCATCGTCAAGGAATACGTGATGGGCGAGCATCACGTCTTTGCGCTGCGCAATGTTTCCATCCGCATTGATGAAGGCGAGTTCGTCGCTATCATGGGCGCCTCCGGCTCGGGGAAATCGACCTTCATGAATTTGCTGGGCTGCCTGGATTTGCCCACTTCCGGCGATTATTTTCTTGCAGGCGAAGAAGTCTCCCATCTCGACAACGATGCGCTGGCCGCGATCCGTAACAAGCGCATCGGTTTCGTCTTCCAGCAATTCAATCTGCTGCCCCGCACGTCGGCGCGTGAAAACGTGGAACTCCCGCTGCTCTATGCGAATGTCTCGCCAACCGAACGCAAGGAGCGTGCGCTGCTACGTCTGACGCAAGTGGGGCTGGGCGAACGGACGCAACACACACCAGCCGAACTTTCCGGCGGTCAGCAACAACGCGTGGCCATCGCGCGCGGCCTCGTCAACAATCCCTCGCTCATCCTCGCCGACGAGCCGACGGGTGCCCTCGATTCGCGCACCAGCGTGGAGATCATGGCGCTGCTGCAAAAGCTCAGCCATCAAGGCATGACCATCGTGATCGTGACACACGAGCGCGAGATCGCGGAATTCGCTTCGCGCATCATCACCTTTCGAGATGGCCAGGTCATCAGTGATGTCGCCAATGAACCGAAAAACGCGGAAGCCGCACTGGTCGAGATGCCGCCACCGGGAGGCGCGCCATGAATCTGATGGCCACGCTGCGCATCGCGCTCAACGCACTGCGATTAAACAAGATGCGCTCGTCCCTGACGATGCTAGGCATCATCATTGGTGTGGCTGCTGTTATCGTGATGATCGCCGTCGGCGGCGGTGCGCAAGCGCGCATCCAGAACCAGATCAAAAGCCTGGGCTCCAATCTGATGATTCTCTTGCCTGGCTCCACCACAGCGTCGGGTGTGCGACTCGGTTCGGGCGCCAGTCAGAACCTGACCGAAGACGATGCCATCGCCATTGCGAAAGAAGTGTCGGAAGTGCAGTACGCGGCGCCCACCAATCGCGGCGGCGCACAAATCATCGCTGGCAACAACAACTGGTCCACGCAAATTCAAGGCGTCACGCCGGATTTTTTCGATGTGCGCGAATGGACACTGGCTTCGGGGCGCATGTTCGAACAAGCCGAAGTGGCGGGCTCGGCTAAAGTCGTGATTCTGGGACAAACAGTGGCTTCGCAACTGTTTGGCGATGCCGATCCGCTCGATCAAACCATTCGGATCAAGAATGTGCCGTTTACCGTCATCGGCCTGGCTGGGCGAAAAGGACAAAACATGATGGGACAGGATCAGGATGACATCGTGATGATCCCGATCTCGACCCATCGCAATCGTCTGTTTGGCACAACCCAAGGCAAGCTGCGCCGCGTCGGCGTGGTGCTGGTAAAGGTCTATGAAGGTGCCAGCATGAAAGACGCCGAAGAAAAAATCCGCGAGCTGATGCGGCAACGACAGCGTACCCAACCGGGACAGGAAGATGCGTTCACCGTTCGCAATCTGACCGAAATTCTGCAAGCGCAGGAAGAGTCATCACGCATCATGGCCTTGTTGCTTGCCGCCGTTGCTTCTGTTTCTCTGGTTGTCGGCGGCATCGGCATCATGAACATCATGCTGGTCTCAGTGACCGAACGCACGCGCGAAATCGGCTTGCGCATGGCCGTGGGCGCGCGAAGCCGCGACATTCTCAATCAATTTCTCGTTGAAGCCGTCACGCTCTCGCTGATTGGCGGTTTTGTCGGCATCGTCGTCGGCGTGTCCGGGTCGTTCATCATCGGCAAGTTCGCCGGGTGGGCGACGCTGTTGTCGGCCAAAGCCATTGTGCTGGCTGTCGGCTTCTCTGCCGGGATTGGCATCTTTTTTGGCTTTTACCCGGCGCACAAGGCTTCGAAACTGTTACCCATCGAAGCGCTGCGTTACGAGTAAATACCCATCAAATGCGCCACCGGCTCATCGAAAACGAATATCCTCCTTTTCGCACTGACAGTTAAAGGGGGTGAAGAACGCAAAACCACATCGCGAAGCGCTACAATAGCGACTTTTACGCTAACCGCCGATCAAAACATGGATCTCGCCCTCGCCATCAAGGCGTTCATCATGGGCCTCGTTGAGGGCTTCACAGAATTTCTGCCCATCTCTTCCACAGGTCATCTGATCCTGGCAGGCAGCCTGATGGAATTCAACGGCGAAAAAGAAAAGGTCTTCAACATCGCGATTCAATCTGGCGCCATGCTGTCGGTGGTGTGGGAATACCGCACAAAAATTAGTGCCGTGCTGCGCGGCCTGTCCAACGATGCGGGGGCACGAAAATTTGTCACGAACCTAATCGTTGCATTTATTCCGGCAGGCCTTCTCGCTTTTCTATTTGGCCACATGATCAAGGCCATGCTGTTCTCCCCGATCCCCGTCGCACTGGCTTTCATCATCGGCGGCATCGTGATTCTGTTGATTGAACGACGCCATAACCACAGCCCCATCACTTACCGGATTAATTCTGTCGATGAGATGACGACACTTGATGCCTTCAAGGTTGGCTGCGCACAGGCGTTTGCGCTCATTCCCGGCACCAGCCGCTCGGGCGCCACCATTATCGGCGGGTTGCTCTTCGGCTTGTCTCGCAAGGCGGCCACCGAGTTTTCTTTCTTTCTCGCGATTCCCACACTTTTTATCGCAGGCGCTTATTCGCTTTTCAAGGAACGCGCCCTGCTTTCCGCGGCCGACCTCCCGATGTTTGGCGTCGGCGGCATTGCCGCATTCATCTCCGCCTTCCTGTGCGTGCGCTGGCTACTGCGCTACATCAGCACCCACGGTTTTACGGCATTTGCGTGGTACCGAATCGCCTTCGGGATTTTTGTGATTGTCAGCGCGTGGCAGGGTTGGGTAGTGTGGGCGGATTGATGCTGAGAAGTGGTGAGTAGAGAGTAGTAAATTCACTCACCGCTCGCTACGCCTCATCCTTCGACAAAAAATCTACCACCTCCGACAACTCTCGCGTACGCTTGAAGGGCGGCAAGCTTTGCCAGATGCGGCGGCCATACTGTTTACTGATCAAACGCGGATCGCAAATCATCAAGACGCCACGGTCAGCTTCATCACGAATCAGTCGACCAGAACCTTGCTTCAGATTGATGATGGCTTCAGGTAATTGGTAATCCATAAACCCGTTCAATCCGTTTTTTTCCATCGCGGCGATACGCGCGGCTAGCACCGGATCGTCCGGCGGCGCAAAGGGCAAACGGTCGATGATTACCACTGACAAGGCATCCCCGCGCACATCCACGCCTTCCCAGAAGCTCTGACTTCCAACGAGCACCGCATTACCCGCCTCACGAAACCGATCCAGCAATTCCGTCCGTCCGCCTTCGCCTTGCACCATCAAAGGGAAAGTCCAGTTGCGTTCTTTGAATGCGTCGCGCAAGCGTTCGCCAACACGATTCACCGCGCGCAAGGTCGTGCACAGCATGAACACGCCGCCGCCTGCTGCGCCGATCACCGGCAAGGCCGCCGCAATCACGGCATCGGTGTAATCGGGTGCATTCGGATCGGGCAGCCCCGTCGGCACATACAGCAGCGATTGTTGCTGGTAATCAAACGGACTGGGCCAGGTACGCGCCGGTTCATTGCTTAATCCCATCTGGGAAGCAAAGTAATCAAAGCTGTTTTTGACGGCTAGCGTCGCCGAAGTAAATATCCAGGCGCGTGGCGTGCCTTCGCGCTGCTTGGTAAAAATCGGCGCAATCGACAAAGGCGTTTGATGCAAATTCAGCGACATGGAAAACGCTTCGACCCAGAGCACGTTCTCGACGTCGACGTCATCCCCTTTCGCTTTGACACTCCACCGATCCAGCATATCGAGCAACGCAATCGCGCGCGCACGACATTGTGCAATCATTTCCGCACGCTCTGCTTGCGACTCCAGCGTCGCAATAAACGGTTTGAATTCACTGCGCAATTTTTCCAGCGCGGGGAAAAATGCGCTGGATGGCGCAATCTGCGTCACGGCCAGACGCGCGAAATCTTGCGGGAAAGTCAGGCGCAAATCGCGTGCCGCCTTTTCGACTGGCGCAATCGTTTCTGCCCATTTTGCGCCGTCGCGCGCATGGGCAAGCCCTTCTGTCAGGACATCCCGGCACAGTTCGATCACTTGCGCCGTCGATATTGATTCACCGAAAAACAGCGACGCTGTATCCGGCAACTGGTGCGCCTCGTCGAAGATCACGGTATTGGCCGTCGGCAGCAATTCAGCAACCCCGCTGTCTTTCAGTGCCACATCCGCAAAAAAAAGGTGGTGATTGACCACGACCACATCGGCCTGTTGCGCATCGCGCCGCGCCTTCATGACGAAGCAATCCTGATAATGCTGGCATTCCGACCCCAGACACGTGTCGCGGGTCGATGTCACCAGATTCCACAGCAGGGCATTTTCTGGCACGGAAGACAGTTCAGCCTTGTCGCCGGTTTGCGTCGTCTTCGCAAAACGCGAAATGGATCGCAAGTAACCGACATCTTCTCGCGACGTCAGGCGGTTGTTGTGAATCGTGCGGCCCAAATGAAAATGGCACAGGTAGTTACTGCGGCCTTTCAGCAAGGCCACGGTCACCGGCGCATTCAAGGCCTGACGCACTGTCGGAATGTCCCGCTGAAACAATTGATCCTGCAAATTCTTGGTGCCGGTGGAGAGAATGACTTTACCGCCCCACAGCAGCGACGGCACCAAGTAGGCGAATGTCTTGCCCGTGCCGGTACCCGCTTCCGCGATCAGCACTTCCGCTTTTTCGATTGCTTGCGCAACAGCCTTGGCCATGTCGACTTGCGAGTCCCGCAACCGAAAATTCTGGATGGCGCTGGCAAGCGGTCCCTGCGCAGCGAAAAGCGCTTCAATGTGGGTTTCGTGCGTACCGGACGAGGAGGGTAAAGAATCGTTAGTCAAGTGGAAATTCGCTTGCGTCATCAGGTGGTCAAAGCGCTGACCAAAAGCGGCATGTTACACCAAGCCTGTTCTTCTCCATACAGCGTTATGCCGATGACTAACGGGTCATGGGTTTTTTGATATCATGCTTCATTCCGCAGGCATTTAACCCGCTTTAGGGCGCATGAAAAACCAATACATTATTGAAGCCGGCACTGGGCAGCATATCGGGGACCGCAAGGAACAGCAAGACCGCGTCCTCATCCTGTCTGCGCCGCGCGCCCCCGGGTACGTGCTGGCCCTCGTGGCGGACGGCATGGGCGGGAGCAAAGGCGGTGCCATGGCTGCCGACCAGGTCATCCACACGGCCCAACTGCTGATGGCGGAATTTTCGCCGCTGACCCACACAGTGGAATCCCTGCTGAAATCCATTGCCAAAGAAGCGCATACCGTCATTAACCTGATCGGCTTCGCCGCCAACAATCGACCGCATACAACTTTTGTCGCGCTGATGCTCACCCCGGAAAGAAAAGCCATCTGGGCGCATGCAGGCGATTCACGACTGTATCGCCTGCATGGCGTCAACATGAAGGAACACACAATTGATCACTCTCATGTTGAAACGCTGGTTCAAAAAGGCGAACTCACGCGAGAAAAAGCCAAGACGCACCGTCTGGCGAATCTCTTGGTCAATGGGCTGGGAGGCAACATCGAACCGTATGTCACCATCGGTCGATACGAAGATTTGAAGCCGGAAGATGCCTTCCTGTTGTGCTCGGATGGCGTATGGGCGCATTTCAATGACATGGAATTTGCCCCACTCATCATGGTCAAAACACCGCGCGAAGCATCGGAAGAATTGATCAAGAAAGCCCGTCAGCGCGCCGAAGGACACGGCGATAACTGCTCGCTCATTATCATCAAGCTGGTCTCGCCGGAGCCCAAACAAGCTGTCGAGAAAAAACCGGCCACACGCTCCAGAACGTCAGCCACGCGAATGCGCGCCGAAAGAATGGGCAATACCACGCGTCGCCGCAAGCAAAGTTACCGTTAACCGCCTCATTTTGCCGCTGGCGCGGTGTGCGTTGATGCGGGCGTCGATGCGGGCGTCGATGCGGGTGGTACCACCGAAACGGCAGAAGACGAAGCCGCCGGTGTCGTCACCGAGGCCGACGGCTTGGGGGCTTGTCTGGCACGCTTGGCGGCTTCAGCCGCCTTCTTCTGCCTGCGTCGCTCGGTTCGCGCCCTTTTTTCAATCACTTTTTCTTGCGCAACTTCCCGATCGCGCGTCTTTTTGGCGAATGCCGCTTCACTCTCGACACGCTTTTCTTCCGGTGTTTTTCCGGATGCTCCACCTTCGGCTTTCAGACGATTCTTTTCCAGTGCTTCATCGCGCTTGACAACCGCCTCATGTCGTTTGAAACGCTCGGCTTCGACCTGGATGGGCCGGATTTCATTAAGCCCTATCCGACGACGATCCTTGGCACTTGCAACGCATCGATTCGCAAAAAATGTCTTGTAACAGGCTTTTTCTTCTTGCTTGAAAAGAGCCTCAATTTGCTTCCGGCTGCTTTTCACATCCGCCAAGGCTTGAGTGGCCAATTCAAGCGACGTAATACTTTGAATCGGATAACGCGCCTTCAAGGCCGAAGGGGTCAGGTTGGGATCCGGCTCAAAGGGCACTTTCGGCGCTGAGGCAACCACTGACGCAGGTGAAAGAGCCGCCGACCGTTTTCCCGCCTCCAGCGGAACTGCCGGTCCAGCCACAGGTTCAGCGATTTGCCCCCATGCCGGCCCCGTCAACAACACCCCTGCCAACAGCACACCGCCGCTTGCCTGCTTCAAAAAATGTGAAAACATCATGTCAACAACCCTGTTCCTTGTTCATTCTCGCTTGCCCAAAAAGCAAGCGCCTTAATAATTCATCGTGCGGCCATCCACGGCCAGCGCAGCTTCCTTCATCGCCTCGGACAACGTCGGATGCGCATGACAAATCCGCGCGATATCCTCGGACGATGCACGAAACTCCATGGCCATCACCGCTTCGGCAATCAATTCGGAAGCCATCGCCCCCAGAACGTGTACTCCCAGAACTTCATCCGTTCGCGCATCTGCCAAAATTTTAACCATGCCTGCCGTCTCCCCCATGGCCCGCGCGCGACCATTCGCCAGGAATGGGAACGTGCCAAGCTTGTAAGCCACCCCTGCCGCCTTCAACTGCTGCTCATTTTGTCCCACCCACGCAATTTCAGGCGAAGTATAAATGACCCACGGAATCGTGTTGAAATTCACATGTCCCTGCTGGCCAGCGATGCGCTCAGCGACAGCCATGCCCTCTTCTTCCGCCTTGTGCGCAAGCATCGGACCGCGCACCACATCGCCGACAGCCCACACATTTGGCAAGCTGGTGCGGCAATCGTCGTCAACGTCGATAAAGCCCTTCTGATCCATGCGCAAGCCAACAGCCTGTGCATTCAACCCTGCCGTATTCGGCACGCGGCCAATGGACACAATCAGGCTATCGAAAATCGCCGTTTTGGCGTTGCGTTGCAGATCGTGATAATCGACCGTCACGCCTTTTCCGCTCGTCTTGATTTGCCCAATGGTCACGCCAAACTCAAATACCAGACCTTGGCGAATAAATTGTCGATAGGCGTCTTCCGCGATTTGTCGATCCGCCACAGGAAGGAAATCCGGCATCGCTTCCAGCAAGGTCACTTCCGCCCCCAGGCGACGCCAGACGCTGCCTGTTTCCAGCCCCACGACCCCGGCACCAATAATGCCCAATTTTTTTGGCACCGTTGGCATCGACAGTGCACCAATGTTCGACAGCACTTTTTTTTCATCGAAGGCGACATCAGGCAAGGCGCGCGGGCTGGAACCGGTGGCAATGATGACGTGCGTGCCAGTAATCATTTCTTCCGTTTCGTTTTTAACGCGGATGCGGTATCTCTTTTCGGTCGCGTCCACGAACGATCCCCAGCCGTGAAAAAAGACAATACCGTTTTTGCGAAACAGATAAAGAATGCCGTCATTATTTTGACGAACGATCTCATTTTTTCTGGCGAACATGCGTTCCATGTTCAGCCCCAGCACTTTGATCTCGACGCCATGTGCGGCAAACGTATGCGCAGCATGTTCATAATGGTCGGAAGATTGAAGCAAGGCTTTCGAGGGTATACACCCGGCATTCGTGCAAGTACCGCCGGGCGCAGACTTGCCTTTGCCATCCGTCCACGCATCGACACACGCCACGGTAAACCCAAGTTGCGCAGCACGGATTGCGGCAATGTAACCGCCGGGACCAGCGCCTATCACCACCACATCAAAATGCTTGTTCATGGGGTTTTCCTCCAATAACAACCGTCACAAAATTAAATATCCAGCAGTAAGCGCGCAGGATCCTCCATCGCTTCTTTGATGGTGACCAATGCCTGCACCGCTTCACGACCATCGATCAGGCGATGATCGTAAGATAGCGCCAGATAATTCATCGGACGAATCACAATCTGTCCATTCTCCACAACAGGACGATCTTTGGTCGCATGGATTCCCAGAATCGCGGACTGCGGCGGATTGATGATCGGCGTGGACAACATCGAACCGAACACCCCGCCATTTGAAATAGAAAAGGTGCCGCCCGCCAAATCCTCCAGCGTCAGCTTGCCGTTTTTCGCTTGTTCGCCGAACTCGGCGATTTTCCGCTCAATATCGGCAATCGACATTTGATCCGCATCGCGCAATACCGGCACCACCAGCCCGCGCGGCGAACTGATGGCAATGCCAACGTCGAAATAGCCGTGATACACAATGTCGGCGCCGTCAATGGACGCATTCACCACCGGGAATTTCTTGAGCGCTGAAACCGCCGCCTTGACGAAGAAAGACATGAACCCCAGACGCACGCCATGCTCTTCTTCAAATTTGTCCTTGTAGCGATTGCGCAAATCCATCACCGGCTGCATATTGACTTCATTAAACGTCGTCAGCGTCGCCGTGGTCAGCTGCGATTCCAGCAAACGTTCGGCGATTCGTGCACGCAACCGACTCATCGGCACGCGATCGGCCGGTCGGTCGCCCAGATGCAGTTGCACCGGCACATCTACGGCCTGCAACACCGGCCTATGCGGCACCACGGCCGGCACCGCAACCGATTGACTTTCCATAGCCTGAATCACATCCTGCTTGGTCACTCGGCCGCCTTTGCCCGTGCCGACCACCTGTTCAGGAGAGAGGTTGCTTGTCGCCAGCAACCGGGCTGCTGCCGGCATGGCTGTCGCGATATTTTCTCTCGGAACCGGCGACACCGACGCCCTAGATTGCGGCGCCACTTGGATAGGTGCCGCTTTCTTTTTTTCGGAAACGACCGTCGGCGTGGCGTCGCTGTCAATTAAGGCGATGACTTCCCCTGCCACGACTTTCTCGCCTTCTTTTTTCATCATTTTCGTTAGCACGCCTTTACCCGGAGCGGGCAACTCCAGCACAACCTTGTCCGTTTCAATATCAATCAAATTCTCATCCAGAATGACGGCTTCACCGACTTGTCGGTGCCATTGCAACAGGGTCGCTTCCGAAACGGACTCTGATAACTTTGGAACTTTAACTTCAAATACCGCCATGATTTTCTCCGCTCATTTTTTTAAACTGTTTGATCGATAGCATCATTTCGTAATAATCATGCCCTTCATTCGTCCGAACGCTGCAGCCAGCAACTCGCGTTGCTGAGCGATATGCTTGTAGTAGTAGCCAACAGCCGGCGAAGCGCTCGCCGGGCGGCCGGCATACGCCAGTTTTTGTCCGGCATCCATCTGACTGAGCAAGTTATGCTGAATCTGGAACCACGCGCCCTGATTCTGCGGCTCATCCTGCACCCAGATAACTTCCGAGAGGTTGGCATACTTGGCCAATTCATCCGCGTAAGCCTTGTGCGGAAAGGGGTAAAGCTGCTCGATACGGATGATGGCGATGTCACTCTTATTCTGTTCTCTGCGCGCATTCAACAGATCGTAATAAACTTTGCCAGAGCAAACGAGCATCCGGCGCACCTTGCTTGCCTCGATGGCCGCATCAACTTCACCGATCACGGTCTTGAACGATCCTTTCGACAACTCGCCCAAGGGCGAACTCGCATCTTTATGACGCAGCAAAGATTTTGGCGTCAATACAATCAAAGGTTTGCGGAATCGGCGAATCATCTGGCGGCGCAACAAATGAAAAATTTGCGCGGCAGTCGTTGGTTGCGCCACCTGGATATTGTGGTCGGCACACAATTGCAAAAAACGTTCCAGTCGCGCAGACGAATGCTCGGGACCTTGCCCCTCATAGCCGTGCGGCAACAGCATGACCAATCCGGATGCACGCCCCCATTTCACTTCCCCGGACGTGATGAATTGATCGATCACCACTTGCGCGCCGTTCGCAAAATCGCCGAACTGGGCTTCCCAAATCGTCAGCGTGTTGGGAACCGCGGTCGAATAACCGTACTCAAATCCCAGCGCTGCTTCCTCCGACAAAACAGAGTCGATGACCGTGAACCGGGCTTGCCGATCTGAGACATGCTGCAAAGGCGTGTAATAGCCCTCTTCGGTGCGCTCGGTATTTTGATCGTGCAACACCGCATGGCGGTGCATGAACGTGCCTCGCCCCGAATCCTGTCCTGAAATGCGAATGGGATAGCCAGATGACAGCAAAGACGCAAACGCCAGATGTTCTGCCATCCCCCAATCGAGATCCGCCTCGCCGCGTCCCATCGCCGCGCGATCTTTCAACACCCTTTCCGCCAGCGGATGCGGTTCAAATCCCGCCGGCACGGTCGTGATCCGTTCGGACAAGCGCTTCAATTCTTCCATCGGCACGGCCGTATCGGCACTGTCCGTCCATTTGCGACTCAGGAAAGGGGTCCAGTCCACTTCGGTGTGATTCGGGTAATGCGCAAAAACTGGATCATTGTCGAACACGCCGGAATCCATCACCTTGCGAAAAGAAGTGGCCACGTCTTCCTCTTCGCCTTGCCAGATGATGCCTTGCGCAGCCAGTTTGCGTCCATATACGCGGCGCACGCCTTGGTGCGTCGCAATTTTTTTGTACATCAGCGGCTGCGTCAATGCGGGGGTGTCTTGTTCGTTGTGCCCCAGCTTGCGATAGCAAATGATATCGAGCACGATGTCCTTCCGGAACGCCATGCGAAAATCGAGCGCAATTTGCGCGGCGAGCACCACCGCTTCGGGATCATCACCATTCACATGCAACACCGGCGCCTCGACCATCTTCGCCACATCCGTGCAGTACAGCGTCGAACGCGCATCACGCGGATCGGATGACGTAAAACCGATCTGGTTATTGATCACGATATGCACGGTCCCTCCCGTACTGTAACCGCGCGTTTGTCCCAGATTCAGCGTCTCCATCACCACGCCTTGCGCCGTAAATGCGGCGTCGCCATGCACCAGCACTGGCAAGACTTCCGAACCGCTCGCATCGTCGCGATGATCCATGCGCGCCCGTGCCGACCCCACCACCACTGGATCAACGATTTCCAGATGCGAAGGATTAAACATGAGTGACAAATGCACCGGGCCGCCCGATGTGGACACATCCCGCATAAAGCCCTGATGATATTTGACGTCGCCTGACGGCAAATCGGCAACATGCTGCTCTTCAAATTCGGCAAACAAATCCTTGGGCATCTTGCCCAGAGTATTGACCAGCACATTCAAGCGCCCACGATGCGCCATGCCAATCACGATTTCCTGTATGCCCTTCTCGCCGCCGCGCTGAATCACTTCCTCCAGCGCGGGGATGAAACTTTCACTGCCCTCCAGCGAAAAACGCTTCTGGCCGACATATTTGGTGTGCAGGTAGCGCTCCAGTCCTTCGGCAGCGGTAATCCGTTCGAGAATCCAGCGTTTCTTTTCATCGGTAAATACCGGCGTTGCCAGCGTCGATTCCAGGCGCTGCTGCATCCAGCGTTTTTGCGCCTGATCGCTGATGTACATGAATTCGGCGCCAATTGATCGGCAATAGGTGTCGCGCAGCAACTGGAGGTGATCGCGCAGCGTCGTCGTCTCGACGCCGAAATAGGTATTCCCAATGTTGAACACCAAATCCATGTCCGCATCGCTGAAACCATAAAACGATGGTTCCAGTTCGGGAATGCTCGGACGGGGATGTCGTTGCAGCGGATCGAGATTAGCCCAATTGGAACCCAGAATACGGTAAGCCGCCGTCAATTGCTGCGAGGCCACCTGCTTGCGATCCATGACGGTACCAACCGGCGCCGCCACCGTCCGAAAGGGTCCTTGCTTCGCACGCTCGACAAATGAGGCGATGATCGGCGCATGCGGCACATCGTGGCGACGACTGCCATCTACGGCAGGCACGTCTTGCATGGCATTGAACCATTCTCGCCAATTATCCGGAACGGAAGTGGGATTATTGAGATAGGCTTCGTACATATCTTCAATGTACGAAACGTTGCCAGCCGAGAGGCAGGCGCTCGTTGTCAATTCCTGCATCATTTTGCTCACCTTTCCTCGCGCTTCGCGAGATTAGCGGGTTCCGGAAACGATTTTCCCGAACCGTCCATCGTGCAGCCTTACCGCACCGTGGATGCATTACATAGCAGATTGCAAATATTGTGTGCGAACACACGTTGTCAGTTTAGCGCAAACGGCGCGCATTTCGTTGATTTTCACCAATGCGAACTGGGTTATTTCATCCTTTTTTGTACCGTAACCTGATTTTGCGTTCGGCCTGACGACCGCCCCGCAAGTCAGCCCCGTATAAAAACAAAGCCGTCCCAGGCAAAAAACCCGGAACGGCTTGCAAAGAATAAAACGAAAAAACTAGCGTTCGTAAAGCGACTTCACGTCACGACGAGGTGCACCGGTGTACAACTGACGTGGCCGCGCAATGCGATGCTCCGGATCGGAAATCATTTCCTTCCATTGCGAGATCCAGCCCACCGTACGTGCCATCGCAAAAATACCGGTGAACATGGCCGTCGGGATGCCGAGCGCCGACTGCACGATGCCCGAATAGTAGTCCACGTTCGGATACAGTTTGCGTGCGACGAAATAGTCGTCGTCGAGTGCGTATTTTTCGATTTCCAGCGCCACCTTGAAGAGCGGATGATCCTTCAAACCCAGTTCGTTCAAGACTTCGTGACAGGTTTCACGCATCAGCGTCGCGCGCGGATCGTAATTTTTGTAAACGCGATGACCAAAGCCCATCAAACGCACACCGGCTGTGCGCGCCTTCACATGCTTGATGAATTCCGGCACTTTATCAACCGTACCGATTTCCTGGAGCATAGCCAGCGTCGCCTCGTTGGCGCCACCATGTAGCGGCCCCCACAACGACGCAATGCCCGCTGCAATGCAGGCAAACGGGTTGGCACCGCTCGAACCGGCAAGCCGTACCGTCGAGGTCGAAGCATTTTGCTCGTGATCCGCATGCAGAATCATGATGCGATCCAGCGCCCGCACCAGCACATCGTTAACCTTGTAATCTTCCATCGGCGTCGCAAACATCATGCGCAGGAAGTTGGCGCTATAGGAAAGCTCGTGACGCGGATAAACGAAAGGTTGGCCAATCGAATACTTGTACGCCATTGACACCAGCGTTGGCATGCTCGCAATAATCCGCAATGCCGAGGCTTCGCGACTCGCCGGATCGCTGACATCACTGGAATCATGATAAAACGCGGACAATGCGCCCACCGTCGCCACCAGCACCGCCATCGGATGCGCATCGCGACGAAACCCGCGGAAGAAAAACTGCATCTGCTCATGCACCATTGAGTATTGCCGCAACTCTTTGACGAAGGTTTCCTTTTCGCTCACGTTCGGCAACTCGCCTCGCAACAGCAAATAACACACTTCCATGAAATCGCTTTTCACCGCCAATTGCTCAATCGGATAACCGCGATACATGAGTTCGCCTCGCTCGCCATCGATATAGGTAATCGTCGATTCACAGGATGCCGTCGACATGAAGCCCGGATCAAAACACAACTTCTGGTTCGTGGTGTACAGCGAGCGAATATCAATTGCGTCCGGGCCTATCGTGGCCTTGTAAACAGGCAATTCCACGGAAGGAGAGCCATCCGAAAAGGTAATGGTGGCTTTGGTGTCAGTTTTCTTCATGTCTTGTTAGTTGGTCGAAGTTTACGCAAGAAAACGGAAAGCAGGAGGCAACCGTTTTGGCCGTCTCCCCCAATGAGGGTGCAATAATAACGGATATCCTCCTTCATCGGGGAATATCCTAAGGCAAAACGGGCGAATTTTTATAGTAAAAATGGCAATTCGCCAGTGTCAGGCATCTCTTCATACCGCATAGAAACCAATATACTCCTTCCCGACAAAAATCGCATGCCTAAAAGCAGCTCAAGCATTAATCGGCTGCCCAATATATAAGCAAGCCTTCTCCCTGTCGTTTTCGCTAACCGCCCCTGCGCCCTGGACGATTTATAATAGCCACTGGCGTTGGGCTGGTGCCGATATTTTCGCGCAACGAAACACCTTTTTCGCATGCGCGACCTTGCAACCGCCCCTCGTTTACATCATTCATCATCCCCTTTGGAGAAATCATGTCCCGAAGTGCTCCGCTCAGTACGCTGAATACCCTCAAGGATTTCAAGCTCTCGAAAAACCAAAAAGGCCTTTTCTACTCCTTGCCAGCGCTCGAAAAATCACTGGGCGTGAAGCTCTCTCGCCTGCCGGTGTCCATTCGCATCGTGCTCGAATCCGTGCTGCGCAACTGCGACGGGCAGAAGGTCACCGAAGAGCATGTGCGCCAACTCGCGAACTGGCAACCGAATGCCGACCGCACGGATGAAATCCCCTTCGTCGTCTCGCGCATTCTGCTGCAAGATTTTACCGGCGTACCGCTGCTCGCCGATCTCGCCGCAATGCGCAATGTCGCATCGCGCATGGGGAAAAAACCGAAGAATATCGAACCGCTGGTGCCGGTCGATCTCGTTGTCGATCACTCGGTGCAAATCGATCATTTCCGCGAAAAAAATGCGCTGGACTTGAACATGAAGCTGGAATTCACGCGCAACAACGAACGCTATCAATTCATGAAATGGGGAATGCAAGCCTTCGATACGTTTGGCGTGGTACCGCCGGGATTCGGCATCGTGCATCAAGTGAACCTCGAATATCTCGCACGCGGCGTACACAAACAGACCACTCGGGACGGTGATGTGTACTATCCCGACACGCTCGTCGGCACCGATTCACACACCACCATGATCAACGGCTTGGGCGTCGTCGGCTGGGGCGTGGGCGGCATCGAAGCCGAAGCTGGCATGCTGGGGCAACCCGTGTATTTCCTCACGCCAGATGTCGTTGGCGTGAACCTTACGGGGCGTTTGCGTGGTGGCTGCACCGCCACCGATCTGGTGCTAACGATTACCGAAATGCTGCGCAAAGCCAATGTCGTCGGCAAGTTTGTCGAATTTTTTGGCGAAGGCGCCGCCTCGCTATCGCTCACGGACCGCGCCACGATTGCCAACATGGCACCCGAGTATGGCGCGACCATGGGCTTCTTCCCGGTAGATGACGTCACGGTTGCATATCTCGAAAGCACGGGACGCACAGAGGAAGAAATCGACGCCTTTGCGTCTTACTTCAAAGCACAACAACTCTTTGGCATGCCCGAAGTCGGCGACATTGATTACTCGCAAACATTCACGCTCGATTTGGGCACAGTGGCACCGTCGCTATCCGGCCCGCGTCGTCCGCAGGATCGCATCGAAATCGGTAACGTGAAGAATAATTTTGCAGAGCTATTCACGAAATCCGCCGCGCAAAACGGTTTCAACAAAAAAGCGGAAGATCTCAACGCAACTTACGAAACCGACGCTGGTGTAAAGGTGAAAAACGGCGATGTATTGATTGCGGCAATCACATCCTGCACCAACACATCGAATCCTGGCGTTTTGATCGCAGCCGGTTTGCTCGCGAAAAAAGCCGTCGAAGCGGGACTCACCGTCGCCCCGCACATCAAAACCTCGCTCGCACCGGGATCGCGCGTAGTCACCACTTACCTTGAAGCGGCTGGCTTGCTGCCGTATCTGGAAGAACTGGGTTTTGGCGTCACCGCTTACGGTTGCACCACTTGCATCGGCAACTCGGGCGATCTCACATCGGGTATGAACGAAGCCATCGCAAAAAACGACATCGTGGCAGCGGCCGTGTTGTCTGGCAACCGCAACTTCGAAGCGCGCATCCATCCAAACATTCGTGCGAACTATCTCGCGTCGCCGCCGCTGGTCGTCGCGTATGCCATCGCTGGCACAGTCTGCAAGGATTTGATGACCGAACCGATTGGCCAAGGCAAAGATGGTCAGGACGTCTGGATCGGCGACATCTGGCCGAGCGATGAAGAAATCGCCAAGCTGATGAAGTTCGCGATGAACGCCAAAACTTTCGAAGAGAATTATGCCGACGTGAAAGGCGCGCCGGGCAAACTCTGGGAAAGCATCACCGGCGTAGCGCAAGGCGATGTCTACAACTGGCCGAAATCCACCTACATCGCCGAACCGCCGTTCTTTGCGGACTTCACGATGGAACCGAAAGCCGCCGCTGGCAACATCTACCGTGCACGCGCGCTGGGCATTTTCGGCGACATGATCACCACCGATCACATTTCGCCGGCTGGCTCGATTGGCGCCAACACGCCTGCGGGCAAGTGGCTACTGGAAAACGGCGTGCAAAAGGCCGATTTCAACTCTTACGGCGCGCGACGCGGCAACCATGAAGTGATGATGCGCGGTACCTTCGCGAACGTGCGCATCCGCAACCTGATGCTGCCCGCCAAGGCAGATGGTTCGCGCGTGGAAGGTGGCCTCACTCTCCATCAACCGGATGGCGTGCAAATGCCAATTTACGATGCAGCGATGCAGTACCTCGCCGATCGCGAGCCCACCGTCATCTTTGGCGGCGAAGAATACGGCGCTGGCTCATCGCGCGACTGGGCGGCCAAAGGCACGCAATTGCTCGGCGTGAAAGCGGTAATTGCGCGTTCGTTCGAACGCATTCACCGCGCCAACCTCGTCGGCATGGGCGTTCTGCCACTGCAATTCACGGGCAAGGACAGCGTGCAAAGTCTTGGCCTCACGGGAGAGGAATGGTTCAGCTTGACCGGACTGGATGGCGAACTCAAGCCGATGCAGCCTGTCACTCTAACCATCGCGCGCGCAAAGGGCCCGTCGCAACAAATCGAACTGCTGCTGCGCATCGACACGCCGATTGAAGTGGATTACTACCGTCACGGCGGCATTTTGCCATTCGTGTTGCGGCAGTTGCTTGCTGCATAAGTCATTTCCGCAACAGATAGAAAAACGCCGGATGCGTCCGGCGTTTTTCTTTTGCGCCCGTCGCAAAGGATGCCAAACCCCAAAATAAATTTCATCACAAAGCCTGCATCACGTCTCATGCTTGATGCTCGCACAAAGCATCGGGCGTGCAAAACAAGCATCCTTTCCGTGCTTATCCACAACGAGCACAATGTTGCACGATACTTAACAAATGTCTTCCCACAACGACGCTCATGACACGCCAGCGTTCGTGATTCAGACAAACTCCGCTAGAATAGACATTTACCGCATTCGCCAACAAAACTGTCATGCGACGCCCTTCCAAATTTTTCCCCAACAAACTTTCTGCAGACAGCCAACGATTGATCTCGCTCGCCCAGGAAGCTGCCAAAGCCACCAGCCGACTTGAAAAGCGCACTTGGGAGCAAGCAATGGATGGCATTGCGCAAAAACTGCTCAAAGCCAAGCGACAAGATGCAATCGATGCCGCATTGGATAATCTGTTCAAAATGGAACTCAGCGCCTATGACACGCTTTTGCAAACGGTCGAAGCCGCGAGTGAATCTTGCACAATCGAGCATGAAGGCAAACTGTATGATGTCTTGCTGATTGCCGCGCCCGTACTTGCCTGGACGCGCTACCTGATTCCGGCAGGGCCCATTCCGACCGAAATGCAAATAACGCTAACCGCACATCTGGCGGCACACGTCCTCGCGGACGACACCCATGTCGCAATGGTCCCTGCACTGCACGCCATCGATCAATTGCCGTTCACGCATTCGGACACCTGCGCGCTAACGAAAAATCTTGCGCTGGCCGCCATCAAAGGTACGGCTTACAAACTCCCTGCCAACCAACCCGACACAGCGCCCTTTCTGGCCGACACGCGTTATCTGTTGGCAGCCGTGGCAGCACCCTCAGGACAACCGCTGTTTCGCTGGCAAACTGCACAAACCCCCGCGAGCGCCGCCACGCAACGCGCGGAAGCGCTCGCACAATGGCAACAGCAAGCCGGGCCGAATGTCGCTCGCCTGCTCACCGGATGCAACGTCGAACTGCTGCTGCCGGAAGCCTATTTCGCTGCTTGCCGCAAAGCAGATTTGCAGGTTCGCCCCTGTTCCATTCGCGCTGCCGTTCATTATCTGACCCACACGCTGGACGTGGAGCCGGCTGCGCTGCGCGCTGTCGTCGCCGGTTTTGGTGACATTGCACCCGATGCGCCGCTAAGCGAATATCGCATTGGTTTTTCAACCAGCGACAACCACAATATCCTGTACGGCATCGTCTGGCCGCTTTACGGACAAGAGGAAGACGACGACGATTTTCCTGTCGCGCCCAGCATGGAAGCGGGACGCCACCCAACGCCCATTCAGGAAATTCTCGACTTACTGGAAGAAACCGGCGTTGTCTGCGAGAAGCGACACCATGAGCGCTTTCCGATGGAATTCTGCGAAGACTGCGGCGCGCCCTTGTTCGCCGATAGCACCAGCAATCTGGTTCATGCCGAAATGCCGGAAGATAGCGAGCAGGGAACCACGCAACTACATTAAGCAATCGCCTCGGCAAAAGTGCCGAGACAACCAATCTTCCTCCCAAACGGCAGGAAGCACGCGTTGATCTACCCCAAGCCTGCACGACAGGTTGCGCTGGGTGCAGCGCCGACGCCTTTCGCTTTGCGGCACGCGCCTGACGCATCCAACGTCTTTGCGACGAATCGTCGACACAAGCGAACATTCAAAATGTCATGCACTCTCCCGCAATTGGTACAATGCAGATTGCCTTCACTTTCTGCACGAGCCTCATCATGTCTAACGAAACCTCGCCAACCATTTTCCGCCATGATTACAGCGCCCCTGATTATGTCGTAGACACGATCGAGATGGGCTTTGACCTTGATCCCTCGGAAACGCGCATCGCCAATCGGATGCGCCTGACACGGGCATCATCGAGCACGACCCAGGACATCCTCCTGCACGGCAACGAGCTCAAACTGGCGCAATTGCGCATGAATGGCGTCAAGCTCGGTAAGAAGGACTACGCCATCGAATCGGGCAACCTGCGCATTTTCAATGCGCCCGAAGAAGTGACGCTTGAAATTGAAACCGTCATCCGGCCAGAGAAAAATACTTCGCTGATGGGCTTGTACGTTTCCAACGGCAATTTCTTCACGCAGTGCGAAGCAGAAGGTTTCCGGAAAATCACCTTCTTCCCGGATCGTCCCGACGTGATGGCCAAGTTCACCGTCATGCTGCGCGCCAGCAAGAAAAAATATCCCGTGCTGCTTTCCAACGGCAACTTGGTCGAAGCAGGCGATCTGGGTGATGGCCGACACTACGCCAAATGGGAAGACCCGTTTCGTAAACCGGCGTATCTCTTTGCGCTCGTCGCTGGCAAACTCGTCTGTCAGGAAGAAACCATTCAACTGAAATCCGGCCGCCAGGCGCTGCTGCAAGTGTGGGTGGAGAAAGGCAATCTCGACAAGACGCAACATGCCATGGACTCACTGAAACACAGCGTGCGCTGGGATGAAGAACGCTTCGGTCTGGAACTCGATCTGGATCGCTACATGATCGTCGCCGTCGGCGACTTCAACATGGGCGCGATGGAAAACAAGGGCTTGAACATTTTTAATACCAAGTTCGTCCTGGCGAACCCCAAAATCGCCACCGATCTGGATTACACGAACATTGAAGCGGTTGTCGCACACGAGTATTTTCATAACTGGACAGGCAATCGCGTCACCTGCCAGGACTGGTTTCAGCTCTCGCTGAAGGAAGGCTTAACCGTGTTCCGCGATCAGGAATTTTCCGCCGACATGGTGGGCACACGTTCTGGTCGTGCAGTCAAGCGCATTGAAGACGTGCGCACGCTGCGCCAAATGCAATTCCCGGAAGACGCCGGCCCCATGGCGCATCCGGTACGCCCCGACTCCTTTGTGGAGATCAACAATTTTTACACGGTCACCGTGTACGAAAAAGGTGCCGAAGTCGTGCGGATGTATCAAACGCTGCTCGGCAAGGATGGCTTCCGCAAAGGCATGGATCTCTATTTCCAGCGCCATGACGGTCAAGCCGTTACCTGTGATGATTTCCGCAACGCGATGGCCGATGCCAATGGGCGCGATCTCACGCAATTCGAGCGCTGGTACAGCCAGGCCGGCACGCCACGGGTGAAAGCCAGCACGCATTACGACCCCGACGCATGCGCCTTGGTCTTGACGCTCTCGCAATCCACTTCCCCCACACCGGATCAATCGAATAAACAGCCGTTCCACATTCCGGTTTCGATGGGCCTGGTTGGCAAGGATGGTCGCGATCTGTCGTTCTACCACAATGGCAAGCATTTCGCTGACGCCGACGCCACCATCACGCTCGAGATGACCGAAGCCGAACAACGCTTCACGTTCAGACAGGTATACGAACAGCCCGTCATTTCACTGCTGCGCAATTTTTCTGCACCCGTGATTCTGGAAATCGACTACAGCGACGCAGAACTGGCCCACCTGATGGCGCACGACAGCGACCACTTCAACCGCTGGGAAGCCGGACAACGCCTGATGATGCGCCGTCTGCTGGCGCTCACAGCTTCTGCACAAAAAGACGAGCCGCTTGTACTGGATGACATGATCGTGGAAGCGCTGCGTCAAACGCTGAATGATGAATCGCTGGATCCGGCGTTCCGCGAATTGGCGCTGACGCTGCCGACAGAAGCCACGATTGCAGAACAGATGGACATTGTCGATCCGCAAGCGATCTACGCCGCGCGTCATTTCATGCGCAACGCACTGGCGCAAGCCATGAAGAGCGATTTTTTGAACGCCTACGAAACCTGCCTGACGCATGACGCATATCGACCCGATCCCGTTTCCGCCGGCAAGCGGAGCCTGAAAAATCTTGCTTTGTCTTATTTGCTGACGTGGGGCGATGACAGCACGTGTCAACTCGCGCAGGCACAATTCGACACTGCCGACAACATGACCGACCGACTGGCCGCGCTCGCCGCACTCGTCAACGCCGAATCTCCCAAAGCCGGCAAGAAAGCGGCAAAATCTCTTGCGCGCTTCTACCGCGAATTCAAGAAAGAACCGCTCGTTATCGACAAATGGTTTACGCTGCAAGCCAGCACACACGGTGCTGATGTGCGCACCATCAAGAAGCTGATGGCCCATCCGGCTTTCACGCTGACCAATCCGAACCGCGCGCGCAGCGTGATCTTCAGCTTCTGCAATAACAATCTCTCACGTTTCCACGCACCCAATGGCAACGGCTATGCATACTGGGCCGATCAGGTGCTGGCGCTGAATGCCCTCAACCAGCAAGTGGCGGCCCGCCTCGCGCGCAGCCTGGACCGCTGGCGCAAGTTCAAGCCGGAACTGCAAGCCAAGATGCAAGCGGCGCTGCAACGCGTGGCCAACGCGAAAAAACTGTCGAAGGATGTGCGGGAAGTGGTGACGAAGTCGCTGGCTGCGTGAAATTCATATTCCCAGCCGAGTAGTCCAATAATCTCATCGCCATGTGTTGTTAAACATTTTAACAACACATGCGCATCCCTTGGCGATAAATGGGAAGCCTTGCTGCTTCACGCCACTCAGGCATCCTTAGCGCAATCTTTCATCATCAAAAAATAAATTCTTGTCCATTTCCATTGCGACAGGAGAAGCGTAGTATGGGAGCTGGTTTCCGCCGATCCCAAGTGTGTTATCGCTCAACTCTGAGCGTTTTCTATGATAGACGGACGATTTTTCTCGATTTACAGCACCTTGTAATACCTCTTCAACACATCATTACTTAGGAGCCGCAACATGGGTAAAGAGCAAAAAAACGTCAAGATGGACAAGAAAAAACCAACCAAGACGCTAAAAGAAAAAAGAGCCGAAAAAAAGGCCAAGAAAGACGGTAAGGATCCGCTTGGCGCAGCCAAAACGAATTGATTATTTCAACAATTCAGCCAAGCAAAAAGGGCGATACAACTTGTATCGCCCTTCGCTTTTGGTTGACGCTTGATTGCAAAAACTATCAAGCACTTGCTCCATAGCTCGCAGAAGAAATCGGCGAGCGGGACAACAACCGCAGAGCGGTGTTGCGACGTAGGCTAACATGAGCGAAGCGAATGTTAAGCGAAGCGGCCGAAGTCAAGGGTTTGAGATGCAAGACGCGCGGCGCACAGCGACCGAGACATATCTGGTAGATAGGCGAGGGAAGCGGAACGTAGTTCTAGCGTAGCTAAAACGAAGTTTCGGCGAAGGCTAACGTGAGCAAGGCGAACGTTAAGCGAAGCGGCCGGAGCCAACACCGCGCAACACAGCAGTTCGCCCGCGCAGCCATTATTTCAGTGGCGCTTCGCGTCCTGCACGCCTTTCACTTCACGAATCGCACTCAATGCCTTGAGCAATTGCTCCGTCGATCCGATTTCCACCGTGAAGGACATGCGCGCAATGCCTTTGGCGCTTTGCGTGTTCACGCCGGTGACATTGATTTTTTCACGAGAGAACACTTCGGAAATGTCACGCAACAAACCTTGCCGGTCGGCAGAAAGGACAAAAATGTCGACCGGATAAAGCGTATCCGGAGCAGATTTACCCCAATTGGTTTGAATCACACGCTCGGGCGTACGGTGCTGCATCTCTGCAAAATTCCGGCAGTCAGCGCGGTGAATGGAAACGCCCTTACCACGCGTGACAAAACCGACGATGGCATCTGGCGGCGCAGGTTTGCAACACTTGGCCAATTGCGTCATGAGTCCGTCGGTGCCCACCACCAGCACGCCAGATTTGGCACCTTGTTCCACGCTGGAGGCTTTGCTCTTGCGCGTGAGGACAACATCTTCTTCGACCGGTTCCTTGGTCGCCCCGTCGGCATGCAGGGCCATTTCGATGTTGCGCAGACTGAATGTGTCTTTCCCCACCGCGAGAAATAAATCCTCCAGCTTTGGGAAACCCAATTTATTTGCCAACTCTTCCAGATTGATGGACGTTTTGCCTTCACGTTGCAGCGTTTTTTCCACCACGCTCCGCCCTGCGGCAAGCGTTTCCTCCTGTTCGATGGAGTTGAACCATGCTCGAATTTTGGATCGTGTCCGTGCACTGGCCGCATACTCCGCATTTAACCAATCACGCGATGGTCCCGCATTAACGTTGACGCCTTTGGCCGTGATGATTTCTACTGTCTGGCCGCCCTTGAGCGGCGTATTGAGCGGCACCATAACGCCATCGACTTTCGCCCCCCGGCAGCGATGTCCGACATCGCTGTGCAGGTGATACGCAAAATCGATCGGCGTCGCGCCACTGGGCAACTCGATCACACGCGCTTGCGGCGTCATCACGTAAATGCGCTCATCCAGACCGGCCGATTTGAGTTTGTCGTGCCGCTCCTGAAGCGTTCCTTCGGCTGTCCCCACCGCGTCGGTGACTTCCGTCTGCCAGGCAAGCAACTGCCGCAACCACGAAATCTTGTCGTCGTATTCCTGTCCGACTGCACCGCTGCCGGCTTCCTTATAACGCCAGTGCGCCGCCACGCCATACTCGGCAAAATGATGCATGTCCGTCGTACGGATTTGCACTTCAATTGGCAAACCATTTTCGGTCACCACGATCGTGTGAAGCGACTGATAGCCGTTTGGCTTGGGCCGCGAAATGTAGTCGTCGAATTCCTTGAGAATCGGATTCCAGATATTGTGCACGATGCTCAGCACGGCATAGCAAGTCTTGACGTCGTCGACAATAATGCGGAACGCCCGCACGTCATGCAAATTGGAAAAATCGAGCGACTTTTCGCGCAACTTGTTCCAGATGCTGAAAATGTGTTTGGGACGACCAGAAACATCCGCCTTGATGCCCGCCTTTTCCAGTTCCGATTTCAGGCGAACGATGGCATGCGCAATAAAGTCTTCACGCTCGATGCGTTTTTCTTCGAGCATCTTGGCAATGCGCCGATACTCGTCCGGCTCCAGAAAACGGAAGGAAAAATCTTCCAGCTCCCACTTGAGTTGCCAAATGCCGAGTCGATTGGCCAGCGGCGCATACACATCCATCGTTTCACGCGCGTAGCGGCTCACCATCTCATCCTGCATTTTTCGTTCTGCGAAGTAGCGCAGTGTCGTGACGCGCGATGCGAGACGAATCATGACGACGCGCATGTCGGCGGCCATCGCCAACAGCATCTTGCGCAGGGTTTCGACCTGGGCAACAGCTTGCTGTTCGGCATTTTTGCCTCGCAACATTTCCTGCTGCGCCCGAGCACGTTCACGCAAGGTTCGCAACTGACGAATGCTGTTGACCAGCACCGCGACCTCGCGACCAAACTTTGCTTCAATGCCTTCTGCCGCCATGGGATCGATACTGGCAACTTCAGCAAGCAACCCAGCAATACGCGTCGGTGCATCACAGTTCAAAGCAGACAGAATGGAGACGAGCCCCACGACAAAATCCATAGTCGGCTGACCGCTTTTAACCGTCTGTTGTCCGTAAATCGGCTTGACGAAGACGAGCGCACTCAGCAATCGCTCACCGTCTTCTTGTGACAGTCCGAAAGTCAGTTGTGCCTGTTCAACGCGGTGCAAAACGGAGGTTGTTACCATATGTGAAAATTGCGTAGTTTCCGGTTATGCTCAAATATTGAATGGGTCTGCAGAATAATCCGCAGCTTTTTTCGCTAGGCATTCCTGTCACCCCGTTTGTGCGCATTGAAAACAGCACGCGCCAACAGCGAACGAGTGTCAACCAATCCAAACCGCAACAGAGAGAAGCAGCAGGAGCAGCAGCCACAGCAGCGTAGCGCGCCACAGCAGACCGACCGTACTCTGCAGCGAACGCAACGTGGGTTCTTCGCCCGGCATGCTTTCCGGTTCAACGCTGGCAAACTCTCCTGTCGTCATATCGACTTGCGGAATGCTGATCGCTTTTTCGGCAGGATTGCCCAGCCGCACGCCGAGTGCGCCGCTGCCCGCCGACAAAATAATCCCAATGGCTTCGTTTTCCCACCGATTGGCGAAGTTCCGCCAGGCATAGACCGCGTCTTCAAAATTGCCGACGACCGCAAAGGCAACTGCCGTCAAGCGCGCGGGTACCCAATCAATCCAGTAAAAAGCCTTGTTCGCAAATTTTCCGAACGCTTCGCCGCTCATGCGCCCAGGCTCATTCCAGGCGCGCATCAGATATTCCGCCGTCCTGTACAACACCGCGCCGACCGGCCCCAAAGGCAGCAAAAACCACAGGAATACGCCAAACACGCTATGGTGAGACGTAACCAGGGCTTTTTCGATGGCGATCCGTGTAATCTCGCTGACTTCCATGCCGACCGTGTCCATGCCAGTCCATTCTGCCAACAGCGTTCGCGCCTTGACTTCATCTCCGGAAAGGAGCGCCACCTGGATCGCGGAGAAATGATAGCTGTAATGGCGAAAACCGATGGTGAAGTAGGCAATGAGAACGTTCCAGACCAATTCGGCCAGTGGGTTGATGCTGGCCGCAATGCGGTGAATGACATACACCGGCACAGCCAACATCAACATCATCAGGATCCAGCCGAAACGTCCGTTCCTTTCTTGCCCCGCATTGAAACCGGATTCGACCCATGTCGAGAGTGATCGAATCGCTGCATAAACAGGATTGCTCGCCCGCATGGGACGAAACTGTTCTATCAGCAGGGCGCAAAGAATGGAAAGAAAGGCCATCAATTTTCCTTGAAACTGCCTACTCGAAACTGCGTTGTTTTACCGCAGCGGCGCAACCGTAACGATACCTCACCCCACTCTCAGAATCAAACCAGTGAGGCAGCAATTCCTTTATGCGCGTAAAAAATGAAACAGATTACGCAACATGCCCGCTGTGGCACCCCAAATAAGATATTGATCATAGGGGATCGCATAAAACGTACGCAATCCTATCCCGCGCGGAAATTCGGCAGACATTAAGCGATGGTTGGCGGCATTCATCAGATGCGCCAGCGGCACCTCGAACACTTCGGCCACCTCAAAAGGCTCGGGCTGCACACTGAACGGTGGCTGAACGATGGAAACGATCGGCGTCACGTTGAAACCGCTCCCCGTCAGATACTCGGGCAACCGACCGATCACGTCCACATGTCGCCGATGCAATCCGATTTCTTCTTCCGCTTCGCGCAAGGCCGTTTCGACGGCGGAGGCATCCCCTTCATCCTGACGCCCGCCCGGAAAACTCACCTGGCCCGGATGGTCATGCAAATGATCAGTGCGCTTGGTCAGCAACATTGCTGGCCCCTCATTACGCGCGACAATCGGCACCAGCACCGAAGCCGGTGTCGGCGGATCGAACGCCGTGGGAAAACGCTTCTCCAGCCGACTTTCCGGTTGCCATGCCGGTGGGTTGGCGAAACGTGACCGTATCCAGTCGATATTCAACCGCTCAGGATGGACTGCTCCCTCCTCGCAAACGGCATCAAGCTGCATTGTCGACAGATCAAACTGTACCTTACCCAAGGATTGCTCCTGACGAAACCAAAAAAGGGCGCCGTCGGGCGCCCTTGCTGATGCGCTTTTACGCATTCGGAATTATTCCGCTGATTTTTGCGTTGCGCGTCCGGTCAGTTTTTCGCGGATACGCGCAGACTTGCCTGAACGTTCACGCAGATAGTACAGCTTCGCACGACGTACGTCACCGCGACGCTTGACTTCAATCGACGCAATCAACGGCGAATACAACTGGAACGTACGCTCCACACCTTCGCCGGATGAAATTTTGCGAACGATAAAATTGGAATTCAATCCACGATTGCGGCGCGAAATCACCACACCTTCGTAAGCCTGCGCACGTTTGCGGTTACCTTCCACCACGTTCACGCTGACAACCACGGTATCGCCGGGTGCAAAATCGGGGATCTTCTTGCCGAGACGGGCAATTTCTTCTTGCTCGAGTTGCTGAATCAGATTCATTGTTGACTCCATAAACCATCATGCCAGCGCATTGCCTGTGTATTTCCGCTGCGGAAACCACTGCCCGGTAGAGGATGGGATTAAAACATGCGAACGTTTGTTCGCGCTTCATGTGCCGGACCTAGAGAATTGCCCCTAGCCCAGCGAACTGGTGATTATACTACAACCCACTTAAAAAGCGTTCATCCTCTTGGGACAGTTGCCCCGCTTCCCGGGCCCGCTGTATCAAATCGGGACGTTTTTCCAGCGTCGCTGCTAAAGCCTGTTGGCGTCGCCATCTTGCAATTTCAGCATGATTCCCACCCAACAACACGTCAGGCACTTTTTCGCTCTCGTGTTCTTCAGGGCGGGTGTAATGAGGACAATCCAGCAAGCCATCGACAAAACTGTCTTGCTGCGCCGACTCCTCATCGTTCAAGACGCCGGGCAAGGAACGAATTACCGCATCCATCAGCGCCATGGCCGGAATTTCTCCACCAGACACCACAAAATCGCCGATGCTGATTTCTTCATCCACGCAACGGTCAATCAAGCGTTGATCCACCGCTTCATAGCGGCCGCACAGCAAAACCAGTCCGGGCTCGCGTGTCATTTCCTGCACGCGGCTGTGCGTCAGTGGTTTGCCTTGCGGCGACAGGTACACGACGCGTGGCGCAGCCAGTCCGGCTGCAGTTTGCCGTGCCTTCGCGGCAGCAATCGCATTTTCGAGCGGCTTGACCATCATCACCATGCCAGGACCGCCGCCATAAGGACGATCATCCACCGTACGGTGCCTGTCCTGGGTAAAATCGCGCGGATTCCAGAGCGTCAGCGCGCAGCGATTTTGCTCGAATGCACGACGCGTAATACCGGACTGCGTAATTGCAGTGAACATTTCCGGAAACAGCGTAATGACGTCGAATTGCATCGTGGCTTTTATGTGGTGGTGAGCTGAAGCAAAACACCCTTTTCCCTACGAGGGGAAGAAGAAATTCAATAGTCCCGCTGCCAGTCTACCGTGATCCGCCTGGCTTGCTGATCGACTGTTTTCACAAACTGATCGACGAAAGGAATCAGGATCTCGCGCGGCTTGACTTCAGCCTCGGAAGCTTCTGGCATCACGCGTAATATCGGGTGTGCGCCACTCTCCATCAAACCATTGACGGTTCCCAAAATTTCGCCTTGCAGATTTTCGACCGACAGGCCGATTAAATCGACCCAGTAGTATTCATTGTCTTCGAGCGATGGAAAATAACGTCGGGAGACATGCACCACAGCGCCCTTCAGCGCCTCAGCTGCGTCCCGATCGGCAACCCCCACCAGCTGCGCAATGACTTCTTCGCCATGCAGCTTGGCTTGTTGCCTTTCAAGGTCGGAAAATTCTGGCTTGTCCAGCCACCAGCGTTTGCTGTTGAGCATGGCGTCCGCGTGTGCAGAGTAGGGATGGATACGCACCCATCCCTGAACGCCAAAAGCGCCGGCGATATACCCCACCGGCACTAAATCATCGGGGATCGTTACCCCGTATGATGTTTTTTTCTGCAAATTAAGCAGCTTTTCCAGCCAAGCCTGCCAAACGTGCAACAGCCGGCGACATTTGCGCGCCTACGCCTTGCCAGTATGCCAAGCGGTCCTGGGCAATGCGGCACGATTCTGCTGCACCGGTTGCGATCGGATTGTAAAAACCGATGCGTTCAATGAAGCGACCATCACGACGGCTGCGCGAATCGGCTGCGACGATGCTGTAAAACGGGCGCTTTTTGGTGCCCCCGCGAGCTAAACGAATAACGACCATAGTGTAATTCCAGTAAATATTGAATTCGGAGAAAGACCGCGATTATAGCGTATTTTTCTCATATGGATGCAAATCATGCAAACCAGGCAAAGACATTTATATTTCTTATGGCCTTTTTGCAATCTCCTCTCCGGAGCTCTGAAGAACCGTCGCGAGCGGTTGGAGGGCAAGGCACACGGCGCGCAGGAACCGGAGTGTACATAAGCGTACATGAGGATTCCGAGCACCGTGCAACGCAGCCATCCGACCGCGCAGCAGGTTGTTCAGCGTTTCAACTGCGACAAGTCGCGCACCGCCCCCCGATCCGCCGAAGCCGCCAAAGCCGCATACGCTTGCAACGCTTGCGACACTTCACGCTGGCGTGACACCGGCTTCCACGCCTTGTCGCCCTTGGCTTCCATGGCCTTCCGGCGATCCGCCAACACAGCATCTGTCACGCGCAGGTTGATTTTGCGGTTCGGGATATCGATATCGATGATATCGCCTTCCTCGACCAAACCAATTGCACCACCCGATGCAGCTTCCGGCGAACAATGGCCAATCACCAGACCAGACGAACCGCCGGAGAAACGACCGTCCGTCACCAGCGCGCAGGTTTTACCCAAACCCTTCGATTTCAGGTACGAGGTTGGGTACAGCATTTCCTGCATGCCGGGGCCGCCCTTGGGGCCTTCATACTGGATGATGACAACGTCGCCATCCTTGATCTTGTCGCCCAGAATCGCGGTCACCGCATCTTCCTGGCTTTCAAAAATACGCGCCTTGCCACTGAAAGTGAGAATGCTTTCATCCACGCCCGCTGTTTTCACAATGCAACCGTTCAAGGCAATATTGCCATGCAAAACGGCGAGACCGCCGTCCTGCGAAAACGCGTTCGCCTTGTTGCGAATGCAGCCATTCACGCGATCCGTGTCCAGTTTTTCGTAGCGCTTGTTCTGTGAAAACGCGACCATGGTCGGCACCCCGCCCGGCGCTGCCTTGTAGAATTGCTGAACGGCCGGGTCCTGCGTGGCCATGATGTCGTTTTGTGCAAGCGCTTCTCCAAGCGTCTTACTGTGCGCGGTGGCTGCGTTCGTGTCGAGCAAACCCGCGCGCGCCAGTTCACCCAGAATCGCGGTAATGCCGCCTGCGCGATGCACATCCTCAATGTGATAGTCCTGCGTCATTGGCGCCACTTTGCACAGACACGGCACCTTGCGCGAAATGCGGTCGATATCCGCTAAAGTGAAATCCACGCCCGCTTCCTGCGCAATCGCCAGCAAGTGCAAGACCGTATTGGTCGAACCGCCCATGGCCACATCCAGCGCCATCGCATTCTCGAATGCCGTTTTCCCGGCAATACTGCGCGGCAGGATTGATGCGTCGTTCTGGTCATAGTAACGCTTGGTATTTTCAACAATGATGCGCGCCGCGCGCAGGAACAATTCACGACGATCAGCGTGCGTCGCCATCAGCGTGCCGTTGCCCGGCAACCCCATGCCGAGCGCCTCGGTCAAACAGTTCATCGAATTCGCCGTGAACATGCCAGCACAGGAACCGCAGGTCGGGCACGCGGAACGTTCGAAGGCCATCACTTCCTCATCCGTCACAGACGGATCACCCGCCTGAATCATCGCGTCGATCAGGTCGATCTTGATCGTCTTTTGCGAACCTTGCGGACGACCGTGCAGCGCCTCCAGCGTCTTGCCCGCTTCCATCGGCCCGCCGGAGACGAAGATCGTCGGAATGTTCAGACGCATAGAGGCCATCAGCATCCCCGGCGTAATTTTGTCGCAGTTGGTGATGCAAATCATCGCGTCCGCGCAGTGCCCGTTCACCATGTACTCAACCGAATCCGCAATCAATTCGCGCGATGGCAGCGAATACAGCATGCCGCCGTGGCCCATCGCAATGCCGTCGCAAATCGCTATGGTATTGAATTCCCGCGCAATGCCGCCTGTCGCTTCAATCTCGCGGGCCACCATCTGGCCGAGATCCTTGAGGTGGACGTGACCGGGCACGAATTGCGTATATGAATTCACAACGGCAATGATCGGTTTATCAAAATCGCCATCCTTCGCACCACAGGCGCGCCACAAAGAACGGGCGCCCGCCATATTGCGGCCATGCGTGGAGGTACGGGAACGGTATTGCGGCATGATGTTTCTCTCCTGATAGTTTATTGGGACGGCACCAATCATTTCGATGTGCCAACCCATTAATCCTTTATCTGCTTTTGAAAAAAGCACGCGAATTGCAGAGTATAATCCCAAACCGCTTCACCGTCTTTTTCTTCACCCCAATCGATTGCCACTCACACAGTCATTGCATGCTCATCCACCCGATGCCCAACCCGATCGCCCTGAAGATCGGCCCCCTGTCCATCCACTGGTACGGCTTGATGTATCTGGCCGGGTTCATTCAATATCTGCTGCTGGGTCGGCTGCGACTAAAACAGCCGCACATCGCCGCAGCCGGGTGGAAAACGGAGCACCTCGACGATCTGCTGTATTTCTGCGTGCTGGGCGTTATCATCGGTGGACGTCTGGGCGAAGTGCTGTTTTACCACCCCGTGTATTACTTCTCGCATCCGCTGGAAATTCCCGCCGTCTGGAAAGGCGGCATGTCGCTGCATGGCGGATTTCTGGGCGTGATTTTCTGCCTGTGGTGGTGGGGGCGCAAGCACGGCAAGTCGTGGATTGATGTCATGGACTTTGCCGCCCCGCTCGCGCCACTGGGTTTTTTCTTTGGCCGCATTGGCAATTTCATCAACGCGGAACTCTGGGGGCGTGTCGCGGACCCCTCCTTGCCGTGGGCCATGATCTGGCCACGCGTGGACAATTTGCCGCGTCACCCCTCGCCGCTCTATCAGGCGTTGGTTGATGGCCTACTGCTGTTCATCGTTCTGTGGATTTACGCACGCAAGCCGCGTCCGCGCATGGCAGTCGTCAGCCTCGGCGTGATGATGTACGGCTGCGCCCGCTTTTTCACGGAATTTTTCCGCACACCTGATTACGAGGTGACCTTCGCCGGCATCTCGATCTCGGCCGGGCAATTGCTCTCGCTCCCGATGATCCTCGGCGGTCTGATCATGTTGTGCTGGGCTTACATGAAGCAGCGTAAAGCCAGCTGAAAGCACCGTCACTTTGTGGCGCATGAAGTTTATGTCGACCCATTCGAATCAGCACGAAAAATCCTGTGATTTTTCGTGCGCCATTCTCACCCTCTCCCCAACTTTCTCCCATCAAGGGAGAGGGGATACGCTATCGCCATGAAGAGTGAACGAGACCATCACATTCAATTCTCTAATGGAAAGTCTCGAATGACTTGACCACATAAGAGTCGCGTCAATCAACTTGTCTGTCCATTTTTTCAGCCGCCCGCATTGCCGCCTGAATAGCGTTATGTGAAAACCCGCGCTGCTGCAAGAAACGCATCTGCTTTGCGCGCTCTGTCGCATTAGCGGGTGGGGAGGCAAATTTTCTCTGCCACACTGCGATCGCGCGTTCGACTTCGTCTTGGGTCAAGGTCGCTTTCACACTGGAGAGCACCTCGCCATCAATGCCGTGCTCCTGCATTTCATGAAAAATGCGACTGTTACCGAAACGGGCAGCGCGGCGATGCACCAGAGACTCGGCAAATCGCTCGTTCGACAGGAATTGGGCGGCTTCGAGTTCGTTTAGCAAAGCCTCCACGTTGTCGCCTTCCCCTGCATAACGCGAGAGTTTTTTCGCCAGTTCGGATCGACTGTGCTCGCGCGCCGACAAGTAACGCAACGCGCGGGCCTTGAGGCTGATGGCGGGTTTTCCCCTTCCCCTGCGAGGGGAAAGGGTGGGGTGCAAACAATTGTGCGGATCGGCGCTCACACTTCCAGCAAGGTCGTGCCGGATTTCTTGTCTTTGCCCTTGGATTCTTTCGCTTCCTTAAGCTCTTTCAGATCCTTGGTTTCCTGCCCCAAAGGCAGCAACAAAGGCGGCAACTCACGCACACCCAGCGAGGCACGCACCTTATTTTCGATTTCGCGCGCCAGTTCCGGATGATCTCTCAAATAGTTGCGCGCGTTGTCCTTGCCCTGACCAAGGCGCTCACCGTTGTAACTGAACCAGGCGCCGGACTTTTCGACCACTTTGGCGTCCGCGCCCAAATCCAGAATCTCGCCTTCTCGGGAGGTGCCTTCGCCGTAGAGGATATCGAAATGCGCTTCCTTGAACGGTGGCGCCACCTTGTTCTTCACCACTTTCACACGCGTTTCATTGCCAATGACTTCATCGCCCGCTTTAATGGAACCGGTACGACGAATATCGAGACGCACCGACGAATAAAATTTCAACGCATTGCCGCCGGTGGTGGTTTCCGGATTCCCGAACATCACGCCAATCTTCATGCGGATCTGGTTGATGAAAATCACCATGGTATTCGTGCGGTTGATGCTGGCCGTCAGCTTGCGCAAGGCTTGCGACATCAGGCGCGCCTGCAGGCCTGGCAGCGAATCGCCCATGTCGCCTTCGATTTCCGCCCGCGGGGTCAGCGCCGCCACCGAATCGATGACGATCAGATCCACCCCGCCGGACCGCACCAGCGCATCGGTAATTTCCAGTGCCTGCTCACCGGTATCCGGCTGCGAAATCAGCAGCTCATGCAAATTCACACCCAGCTTTTGCGCGTAACCCACGTCGAGCGCGTGTTCGGCATCGATGAACGCACAGGTGCCGCCCAGCTTTTGCATCTCCGCGATCACCTGCAGCGTCAACGTAGTTTTACCGGACGATTCAGGGCCGTAAATTTCGACCACCCGACCGCGCGGCAAGCCGCCCACGCCCAGCGCAACATCCAGCCCCAGCGATCCCGTCGACACAACCGGCACTTCTTCCGCTACCGCACCGGCATCCATGCGCATCACGGTTCCCTTGCCATATTGTTTTTCGATTTGGGCCAAAGCGGCGACCAGGGCTTTTGTCTTTTCTGCATTATTTGCTGGTTTCTTGTCGTCCATATCTCATCTCTCGTCTATTGTCTCGGCTGTTGAATTAGTCTCTCGGCTTGGGTACCCGTGTTGATATTGTCAACTTTGGGCTGTTTGCGGTACTGTATATAAAAACAGTGTTTATTGCAAGCGGAAATTTTCGTATCCTTTATTTTTTCTTCAAAAAATGAAACGCTAATTTTCACTTTTTTGATCAGCAATATTTTGTTTCCTTTTGGCAACACGCTCAACGTTTTTGGATGACTGTCATGTCTTTGCCCCCCCCCGTTACACGCCGCGCGCTCAACCACACCCGCGCCTTCTCCATCGAATATTTCCAACGGGATGATGGCCTGTGGGAAATCGACGCCCGCCTGACCGATACTAAAACCGTCGACTTCAACCTGAAGTCCCGCACCGTTCCCGCCAATACCCCGTTGCACGACGTGCTTTTGCGTCTCACCCTGGATAAAGAAGCCAATATCGTCGACGCTATCGCCGTTCTGCCGTCCGTCCCTTATCCCGACTATTGCGACACCATCGGCCCCGCTTACAAGAAAATAATCGGGTTGAATCTGCTCTCCGGCTTTCGCCAGGGCTTGCGTGAACGTCTGTCCGGCCAGCAAGGCTGCACGCATCTCAACGAGCTGGCCATGGCCCTCCCGGATGCGGCCGTGCTTATTTTTGACCTCGATAAAGGGCAACGCTCCCCTTCCGATGTACTCAAAACCGAGAAGAAACCCTTCGAGCTGGACAACTGTCATGCATTGCGAACCGATGGCCCCGCAGTTGCCCTGTATTACCCGCGCTGGGCGATCAGCCCACCCAAATAAATTCGCATATTTTGTATAATGCGCCCCCGCCGTTTGAAAAAATCGGGGGATTTCGTCGCATTGTGTGTTGCGCAAGACACAAGCCAATTCGCGAAGATAGCTGGCAATACGACGCTCTGTTATATTGACAGCATGTCGTCAGACAACATTCATTGAAAACAGGCTACGCGATTCGCGCAGAAATACTGCTCGCAGGGAGAATCAAACACATGGCAAGCCCAAAACTCATCGTATCACTCGATGGCGACGTTATTCGGGAACTCGATCTGACCCGCGACCGCATCACGATTGGCCGCCGCCCCTATAACGATATCGTCCTCGACAGTCCGTCGATCAGCGGCGAACATGCGATGATTGCCACGGTGCTCAATGAAAGCATTCTCGAAGACCTGAACAGCACCAACGGCACCTACGTCAACGGCCAGCCCATCAAAAAGCATTTTCTGCAAAACGGCGACGCCATCGAACTGGTCAAGTTCCGGATCGAATATCGCGACGCGGCTCATGCCGGTGCCCCTGTCGCCCACGCCGCTCCCTCTTCACCGCAGCGACCTGCCGCCCACTCTGCCTCGCTGTCGGGCGCGCTGCTGGTCCTCAACGGCGCAAATGCCGGTACCTCCCTGCCGCTGACCAAGGAAGTGACCACGCTCGGACGCGCCGGCGCGCAAGTTGCCGCCGTCTCCAAACAGCCGAATGGCTTTGCCATCGCCCACGTTGAAGGCCCGGCCCCGCTGGTCAACAATGAACCTGTTGGCGCCGTACCACACCCGCTGACCGATGGCGACATCATCGATTTGTCCGGCACGCAAATTCAGTTTTCGCTGCGCTAACGCAAAACGACTTGATTGTTGTTTCATTCGCCCGTCACCGCTGACGAAACGACGTTTTTTGCCGAAAATATTGACAAATATTGTCATCGCCTGCCAAAAAATGTGCAGCGCTCACGCAGCATCTTAATTTTTCCCAATCAAATCAACTAAATAGCCAACCCCTTCGGCTGGCACGGAACCTGCTGTAAGCATGGATGTAGTCATCCATCTGTGATCCACTCAAAGGAGAAAAAATGAAAGTTATGAAAATGAAACAGGCTGCGCAACGCGGCTTCACCCTGATCGAATTGATGATCGTCGTAGCGATTATCGGTATCTTGGCAGCAGTCGCAATTCCTGCATACATGAGCTATACCGTCCGCGCCCAAGTTTCGGAAGTGATTCTGGCTGCGACATCGGGCAAGACCCAAGTAGCAGAAGCTTTCCAAACCAATGGCGCTTTGCCTGCTGCAGCCGACGTAGTTGTTGCACAAGCTTCTAAGTATGTTGCATCAGTCTCTTGGAATGGGACTGTACTGACCGCAACATCCCAAGCACTGAACAATGGTGTTACCGGTACCATTACGCTGACGCCAGCAGATGCTGGTAACGGTGTGCTGAATTGGACATGCGGTGGAACAATCCCAACCCAGTATCGCCCAGCAAGCTGTAAATAAATTACTTAGTCTTTTTCATGATTAACACCCCCGTCTTTTGGCGGGGGTGTTTTTTATGCCTATCGAAAAGCACCAAACTTTGACAAAATTGTGGATAAGTTTGTGAACATTTTTTATTACATTTGCGCAACTACGATTTACTTCAATGTATGTTTCAATCCTGACGTGTGACAAAATAAATTCTCCTTTTATAAATCAATGAGCTATGACTATTTATGCGGTTTTTTACACATACCATAAAGAAACCCCTTGATTTTCCTGGCTTGTGAACAGTTTTTGCCTTGAAACCCGCATGAAACCTGACTTTTCCATTGCCACTGCCGGGCTGACGCCGTCTGTCGTGCCGGTTTCGGCCCTCAACCAAGCCGTGGCGCGGCTCTTGGAACGCAGTTTTCCGCTCGCCTGGGTGTCTGGCGAAGTGTCCAACTTCACCCGCGCCGCTTCCGGCCACTGGTATTTCACCTTGAAAGACGATGCGGCCCAGGTGCGGGCCGTCATGTTTCGCGGACGCGCCCAGCTCGCCGGGTTCACTCCGCAAAATGGCGACAAGCTGGAAGTCCGTGCCCTCGTCACGCTGTATGCGCCCCGCGGCGATTACCAGTTGAATGTGGAAGCCATCCGTCGTGCCGGCACAGGCAACTTGTATGAAGCTTTCCTCAAGCTGAAAGACAAATTGAGCGCCGAAGGGCTGTTTACCCCGGAACGCAAGCGCCACCTCCCGGTCTTTCCTCGCACGATTGGCATTATTACCAGCCTCCAGGCCGCCGCCTTGCACGATGTGCTGACAACACTGACCCGACGCGCCCCACACGTCAACGTCATCCTGTATCCCACGCCGGTACAAGGCGAGGGTGTCGAACATAAAATTGCCCAGACGATTGCCACGGCTTCCCGTCGTGCCGAATGCGATGTGCTGCTGCTGTGTCGCGGTGGCGGGAGTCTGGAAGATTTGTGGTCGTTCAACGAAGAAAGCGTGGCGCGGGCCATCGTCGCGTCGCATATCCCGATCATTTGCGGGGTCGGTCATGAAACCGATGTCACCATTGCCGATTTTGCCGCCGATCTGCGCGCGCCCACTCCCACCGCCGCCGCCGAACTGGCCACCCGTTCGCAGACTGACTGGTTCGCCGATGTCCGCACACTCGCCCAAGCGCTGACCCGCGCCATGCAACGACGCCTCGACAACGCCGGGCAAGCCATGGATCGCCTGTCGCGCCCACTGCTGCGCCCCACCGCCCGCATTGCACGGGAACGCTTGGCCCTGCAAAGCCTGTCGACTCGCATGGCGCATGGCACGCAGCTACGCCTGAATGCGGCACGCCATGCCCTGGGAACGTTCGCGGCCCAACTGGAGCTCCTCAATCCCCAGCGCACGCTGGCACGCGGCTATGCCATCGTGATCGATGCTTCAGGAACGATTGTGCGATCACCTTCTCAACTGCATCCGCAAGAAGCCATTACCTTGCGCGTGGCAGAAGGCGAAGCCAGCATCGAGATCGCACGCGTGACACGGCTTGGGGTGTCCGGGTAAACACGTGTAAAAACGCGCCGACGTGACGCGCGTCGTCACGTCATTCGCCCGTCGTGATGGAACCTATGCCGCCGACCAGTCGCCGGATTTCCCGCCGCGTTTTTCCAGCAGCTTCACCTCCGTGATGGTCATGCCGCGATCACGCGCCTTGCACATATCGTAAATGGTGAGCAAGCCCACTTGCACCGCCGTGAGCGCTTCCATTTCCACGCCGGTTTGCCCGACCGTTTCCACTTCCGCAAAACAGGTAATGTGAGATGCTTCTCGCGACACCTCAAAATGAACTGACACACTCGTCAAGGCAATCGGATGACACAGCGGAATCAGATCGCTGGTGCGCTTGGCGCCCATGATCGCGGCAAGCCGCGCCACCCCCAGGACATCTCCTTTTTCCGCTGAGCCAGCGGCAATGATCTCTAGGGTGGCTGCTTGCATGTGTATCTTGCCGCTGGCAATGGCCACGCGCCGCGTAGCCGCTTTGCCGCCGACATCCACCATGTGCGCTTGACCTTCTGCATTGAAATGCGTCAGCCCGGTATCGCTCACGGATTTTTTGGCTGGTTTTTTGGGTGATTGGAGAGCGGGTTTTTTCGCTGTGGCCATGGCAACAAAATGTATCGGAATGGAAGAGGTTTTCGAGAAGGGGTATCATAGCATCGTGAACACGAAATCCTTCACCCATTCCGCCCTCTCCCCATGGCGCGACGCACTATGCGGGATTTTTCTCGCGGCGACACTTGTGGCTGCGCCTGCGTCTGCTCAGTTCAAGTCGGACTTACCCAGTCTGGGCGATACCGAACGCGGCGATCTGTCACCGCGCGCCGAGCGCAAACTCGGCGAAAGCATCATGCAAAAAATTCGCCAAGATCCGGATTATCTGGACGATGCGCCCTTGTCGGATTATCTGAACCGCATAGGCAACGGCTTGCTGTCGAAATATCCAGAAGCGAGGGGCGAAACCGGCAACGATTTTGAATTTTTCGCGGTACGCGATCAGACGCTGAACGCGTTCGCCCTGCCAGGCGGCTATATCGCCGTTCACTCTGGGCTCCTTCTGGCAACGCAAAGCGAATCGGAACTTGCTTCGGTCGTCGCGCACGAAATTGGTCACGTTGCGCAACGCCACATTGCCCGCATGATGGGGCAGCAAAAGCAGGACATGCTTATCCCGATTGCCGCAGTTGCCGCCGCCGCACTGTCCGCCCGCAGCAGCCCCGACGCGGCACAAGCCCTTATCATGGGCGGCCTGGGGGCCTCCGCACAGCGACAACTCAATTTCAGCCGCGAAGTAGAACGGGAAGCGGATCGTATCGGCTTTCAAATTCTGGGGGCGTCCGGCTACGACCCCAGTGGCATGACCGTTTTCTTTGGCAGAATGCAAACCGCGTCGCGGGCCTATTCCGATAACACGCCCGCTTATCTGCGCACGCACCCGATGACGACGGAGCGCATCGCCGACATTCAGGCACGCATCCGCGACATGCGCTATCGTCAACGCGCCGACAGCCTGGACTATCATCTGATCCGCGCACGCGTCCGTGTCCTGCAAGACAGTTCGCCGAATGGTTTGATTGAAGCCGAACGCGCCTTCAAGGAACAACTCGCCATCAAAACCCGGATGCAAACCGTTTCGGCGCGTTACGGTCTCGCGCTGATTGCCCTCAAACGCGGCGAAACAACCACCGCGCGCAAACTGTTGCAGCAAGCGCGACAGGACGCAAAAGATCAGCAGCCTTATTCAAAAAACGCCATCTTCGCCAGCACCGCTATCGATATTCACATGGCAGCCGGAAACTTGGCCGAAGCCGTCAAGGAAGCGAGTCGGGCACGCGAAAAATTCGCGCTCTCCCGAGGATTCGCCTATCAATACACAGATGCCTTGCTAGCTTCCGGACGGGCCGACACGGCAGCCACCTACTTGCGAGATCAAGTGCAACAATACCGCAGCGACGCGAAACTGCAGCAGCAACTGGCCAAGGCTTACTCCGCACAAGGCAAGCGCGCACTCATGCACCTGGCGCTGGCCGAAGCCTATGAACTTTCCGGCAGTTTACCGGCAGCGCTGGAACAGCTTACTCTAGCGCGACAGTCACCCGAGGCCACGTATTATGAACATTCCATTATTGATGCCCGCGAGCGTGAATGGCAGGCAAGGCGGCGCGAACAAATAAAACAAGGGAAAAAGCTGCAGTAATTTCGTGAAGCTGCCCTAAACGCCACATCTTGTTGCCTTTCATTGTCTTTCCGATTATTCTCAGCCGGATAGTTCAACGACTCATCATGCAAGGAACGTTTCAATGAGTAATACCCTAATCAATCTGCTCGTGATTGTTATCGTCGTCAGTACGATAGCGTTGGCCCTCTACACTTACATAGCGAATAAAAAACGGCAATCAGGTTCCCAGTCCAACGAAAAACAGTTCCGAGCATGGTTGCTGGCACAAAGTTTTGAACCCGAGCATTTTTCTTTTTATGCAGGAACGGGCATCGCCATGAAGGCTGGCGATCAACGTGTTGCCGTGCAAACCAGGGAGGGCGCCCAGTTTTATTCCCTGTCCGACGTCACCGCCTTGCAGGCGCATCAAACCACCGCAACGGCACGCCCCTTGGGGGCCGCGCCAGGCGTTGTCGAAATCCGCCAATTTCAACGATTCAATCTCGACATGTCTCTCAAAAATGTTGCCGCTCCAATCAGAATCTTGCTTGAAAACGAAGATCGCATGCTGCAATGGGAGCAACGGCTGAAGTCTGCTGCCGGTATCTGACCCCCCGTTCTGAATCACATTGCTGTCAAGAAAATCTAATTCCTGCCGTTGATCAGTCATGGCCAGCATCATGCTGGCTGTCGTTTTGCCAACCGTCTTTTTGGAGGCGATGTCATGATCATCACAGAATCCAATGTCTTGCTGACATCCAGCAGTTCGTCGCGCAGCTCCAGCACGGTTCAGGAATCTTTTCGCACTTGGATAGGCGACAGTCGCCCCGATTTTGAAGGCACAGAACAAGCCACAACGCCTGCAACAGCCAGCACGGTCGTCACCCTTTCTGATGCAGCCAAAACCGCGCTGTCAGATGGAGCGCAGACCCATTCCGTGCAGGCACTCGGCAGCATTGATGACGCAGTTGAGAATGACCCGAAAATGCAATTGTTGAAGCTTCTCATCGAATTCATGACCGGCAAAAAAATTTCGCTCATTCAAACCACAGATCTTGCTTCCGCTTCCGAATCTGCTTCAATTGAAGCCGCTGCAGCAACGGCATCGGCCACCGCCACGGCTCAACAAACGGAACCTGCAGGGTATGGCATCGAGTACGATTATCATGCGTCTTATTCCGAATCGGCATCCATGTCCTTCGATGCCTCGGGCATCATCAAAACTGCGGATGGCAAGGAAATCAATTTCGATATGTCGCTCACCATGCAGCGCAGCTATTCGGAGGAGACGAATGTCCGCATTCGCGAAGGCGATGCCAAAAAAGTGGACCCCATCGTCCTCAATTTTTCCGGCACGGCCGCGCAACTGACGGATCAGACATTTTCATTCGACCTGGATGCCGACGGCGCACGCGAAGATATCAGTTTCGTTCGGGGCGGCGGATTTCTTGCCTTGGATCGCAATGGCGACGGCAAAGTAAACAACGGATCGGAACTGTTCGGGCCGAACACTGGCAATGGCTTTACTGAACTCCAAGCCTTGGACAGCGATGGCAACAACTGGATCGATGAAGCAGACGCGGTGTATCAGCAATTAAGCGTCTGGACGAAAGATGCCCAAGGCAACGATGTGCTGACGTCACTCAAAGAAAGCCGTGTCGGTGCGCTGTACCTGGGCAACGTCAATTCCCCCTTCGACATCAAGAATGCGCAAAACGAATTGCAGGGACAGGTGCGCGCAAGCGGCGTGTGGCTCTCTGAAGACGGCCAAGCGCGAAGCATGCAGCAGATTGACTTGGTTGCGTGATTTTGTGGCGTAGCAAAAGCGTGTCATCTGCCACGGAAAAACTGGCACTCCCAAGGGGATTCGAACCCCTGTAACCACCGTGAAAGGGTGGTGTCCTAGGCCTCTAGACGATGGGAGCCTGGAATTTTTTGACGATGTGAATATCGCGTATATACCCAACTAAGTACCCAACATACGCGCTAATAATTTCTGTTGGCACTCCCAAGGGGATTCGAACCCCTGTAACCACCGTGAAAGGGTGGTGTCCTAGGCCTCTAGACGATGGGAGCCCAGAAATTTTCTTTGGCAATGGCAAGTTTATTACGACAACTTAGCCTTTACTGGTGGAGGTAAGCGGGATCGAACCGCTGACCTCTTGCATGCCATGCAAGCGCTCTCCCAGCTGAGCTATACCCCCGACAAAGAAGCGAGATTATAACAAGGTTTTCTGCTTGCTGTAAATCAGAATCCCTGTCCCTTCGGATGAGGCGCTTCGCAAATATTGCACAGATCGCGAACGCCGCACCCCCAAACATCTTGGCTCGGGCATAACACCGCTTCGCGGCGAGCCTTTACCACAACAAGCCACTAGGGCTTGTTGTCCTAGCCTTCCCCCTGAGAGAGGGAAGGAAGGAACTGTTGTGTCTTCCGGGATTTACAGGTGCTTTTGCAGTCTCGTCAACACAGTTTCCCGCCCAAAAAGCTGCACCACTGCATCAATCGACGGGGTTTGTAATTGTCCTGTCAACACCAGCCGCAAGGGCATGGCCAATTGTGGCATCTTGAGTTTGTGCGATGCCAGCACGCCTTTAAGCATGCCAGAAAGCGCTTCGCGCTCCCATGCCACTGTCTTGCATTGCTGGGCATACTCAGCCAAAGCTGCACGTGATGCCTCATTGAGATGCTGCGCCAGCAATGCTGCCTCAGGCTTGGGATCGCGATAGAACAGCATGGCGGCGTCGGCCAATTCAACAATCGTATTCACACGCTCCTTGAGCAAAGCAATGACCGCCTGCAAGGCTGGTCCGCTTTCAAGCTTCGCACCATCACGCTGGAGAAACGGCAGCACCAGTTTTTCCAAACGCGCGTCATCCGCCTGACGGATGTAATGGTTATTCAACCACGCCATCTTTTCCGTGTTGAATTGCGCCGCCGATTTCGAGAGATGATCGAGATCGAACCACTCGCAGAACTGCTGCATGGAAAAGATTTCATCGTCGCCGTGACTCCAGCCCAAGCGAGCGAGATAGTTCAGCACCGCTTCCGGCAGATAGCCTTGTTCCGGGTAATCCGTCACACTCACCGCACCGTGGCGCTTGGAAAGCTTTTCGCCATCCGCACCGAGAATCATGGGCAAATGGGCATACTGCGGTGGCGTGGCACCCAAAGCTTTCAGGATATTGATCTGACGCGGTGTGTTGTTCACATGATCGTCGCCGCGAATCACGTGCGTGATGCGCATGTCCCAGTCATCGACAACAACACAAAAATTGTAGGTCGGCGTGCCGTCGGAACGCGCGATGATCAAATCATCCATTTCTTCGTTGGAAATCGTGATCGGACCTTTCACCAGATCGTTCCAGCTCACATCGCCCATCAGGGGATTCTTGAAACGCACCACCGGCTGACGACCTGCCGTAATCGGCGGCAGTGTCTTGCCCGGTTCCGGGCGCCAAGTGCCGTCGTAACGCCACTTCTCGCCTGCGGCACGCTGACGTTCGCGCATGGCTTCCACTTCTTCCGCGGACGAATAACAGTAATACGCCGTGCCTTCTGCCAACATTTTCTGGATCACTTCGCGGTAGCGATCCATATGACGCATCTGATAGAACGGACCTTCGTCATGCTTCAGATCCAGCCACGCCATGCCATCAATGATGGCTTGCACCGCCTCCGGGGTCGACCGTTCAACATCGGTATCTTCGATCCGAAGAATGAAGGTGCCGCCAAAGCGGCGGGCATACGCCCAGGAATACAGTGCGGTGCGCGCGCCACCAAGATGGAGAAAGCCGGTAGGGCTGGGAGCAAAACGAGTGCGAACAGTCATGAGAGTGCAACCTTGAAAAAGAGAGCCAAATGTTTAGGCCATGACGATGGTAAAGGCGTATTTTACCGTCTTGTCATCTGGAATGGGGCCGCAAATAAAACTGCCTTCACACCAACGAAAACGAAACCGCCAAAAACAAAACCGCCCGCAGATGCGGGCGGTTTGCTTATTACAGCTACCTGCGTGAAGCGTGAATTACTTCACGAACATCTTGGCAGTTTGCAATACGGTCTCGTAGATACCGTAAGCCAGCGGAATGCCAACAATCAGCCAGGAAAGAATCAGCTTGCCAGTCGAAGTCGGTGCTTCCACACGAATATCGCCAGATTCGGCTGCGTGCGCGATCTTGTCGTTCAACTTGGCTTGAACGGCCTTCAATTGCTCGTCCGTCATGTAGTGCTTGCTGTGAACCGGCTTCACCAGGAACGCACAAACAAAGCCAACGCACAGGAAAACAGCCATGATGTACAGCGTGACGCTATACGCCTGCGCTTTCGGCACACCTGCATTGATTTGCATGTCGCGGATGATGTTGATCAACAGCGGACTGAGCAAACCAGCGCAGGACCATGCAGTCAACAAACGGCCGTGGATCGCGCCAACGAACTGGGTACCGAACAAGTCAGCCAGATAAGCCGGAATCGTTGCAAAGCCGCCGCCGTAGAAGGTCAAGCAGACGCAAACTGCGATCAGGAACAGCATCAGGTTCAGCGAACCGGCCAGTGTCGGGATGGATGCGTACAGAATGGCCCCAATCACGAAGAAAACGTAATACGTGTTCTTGCGACCGATCATGTCGGACAGCGTTGCCCAGAACAGACGGCCCGTAATGTTGAACATGGAAAGCAAGCCTGCAAAACCGGCGGCAATCGTTGCGACCTGTCCTTTTTGTGCAGTGGTCAATTGGTCGAAGCCAACGCCCGGCAGACCGATCAGGTTACCGGCAAACACCTCTTGCAGCAGCGGCGAGGCCATGGAAATAACACCAATACCAGCTGCAATGTTCAGGAACAGCATGCCCCAGCAGAACCAGAATTGCGGGGTCTTCATTGCCTGGTTGGTTTCAACGTTGAAAGCAGACGCAGCGATCAAGCCACCGTGTCCGTCATCCACCATGTTGCCAGTATCCTTCGGCACGAAGCCAGCAGGAACATAACCCGGAGGAGAAACGCGAATGGAGAAGGAACCTGCAATCATGAACACGCAGTAGATGATCGCCATCGTCAGGAATGTTTGCCACAGCCCCGTGGAAGTCGGTGTGGAATACATGCCCATCAGACGTTGTGCCAGCGGCGCGCCAACCATGGCGCCACCACCGAAACCGCCGACGGCAAAGCCGGTCGACATACCAACACGATCTGGGAACCATTTAATCAGCGTGGAAACTGGCGTAATGTAACCCAGACCCAGACCGATACCGCCAATCACGGCGCCGACCCATGCGAGCCACAGTTGGTGCGTGTACATTGCGATTGATGCCAGCAAGAAGAAGCTGACGAAGCAAACGCAGGAAGTCATGCCGCACTTGCGCGGGCCAACGTGTTCAAGCCAGTTACCCAGAATAGCGGTGGTCGTACCCAGCATGAAGAACAGAATGCCGAAGACCACACTACACATCACGACTTTCCAGTCGCAGCTGGTGGTGAACAACTGAGCAAAAATGCTCATGTCGGCGGGGCAAACCAAAGAGCCGCCCAGACCTTTTTCGACACCAACAATACGGGACATCGGCAACCAGAATACGGACATACCGTAACCCATGCCAACGCAAAGGTGAATCATCAACGCAGACGCCGGAACCATCCAGCGGTTGAAGCCTTCGCCCCCAATGGTATATTCCTTACCAAGGCGCTTAAACATACATTACTCTCCAAAAATTGATAAAGGGAAAGCCCCAAAAGCATGTGCAAATAGTCCCTAATTACGGTATTCGCACACTGACCAGAAACTCTACAATTTGAGATAGTACCACTGGATATTTACTGCCGCTATATGCTATTTTTTGCATAAAGTTACACACTCCCTTACAATGCCGCATGTACAAAGTTTCCATCGAACCACACTGGCGCATTGCATACGGAAAGAATGACGCAATCGACACCGCTTTGCTACTCAGGCTATTGTCTGAGATACAACTCCAAGGTGCCATTTTCCAAGCCGCAAAGACCGTGAACCTCTCGTATCGCCATGCATGGGGGCTGCTGCGTGAAGCAGAGGAAATTTTTGGCGGGACATTGCTGGATAAACAGCGCGGAAGAGGGACACGACTGACTCACCTCGCCACCACCCTGCTCTGGGCGGATCGACGCATTGCAGCCCGCCTCACCCCCACCCTGCAAAGCCTCTCATCCGAACTCGAAACCGAGCTGGGCAAGAGCGTGTTGGGCAAGCACAACAACTCCGTACGACTGATGGCACGGCACGGCTTTGCCGTCGAAAAACTCATCAAGCACATCGTCTCGGCTGACGTACCGATTGAGTTTCGCTATCTCAGCAGCTCGGGCGCCGTTGCCGCGCTCTCACGCAACGAATGCGATTTGGCTGGTTTCCACGTCCCCATGGGAGAGTACGAAAAAATCGCGATACAACGTTTCACGCAGTATCTTGATCCCAAACGACATTGCCTAATTCATCTGGCCGTCCTCAATCAGGGACTCTTTCTCTCCCACGGCAACCCGAAAAACATCCGTTCACTGACCGACCTCACCCGCCACGACGTGCAATTCGTCAACCGGCAAGTCGGCTCCGGTACACGCATGCTGTTGGAATTATTGCTCAAACGCGCAGGCATCGAACCCAAAGCCATCAACGGATTTGATACCGAAGAATTTACGCACGCCGCCATCGCGGCCTTCATCGCCAGCGGCATGGCAGACGTCGGCTTTGGCGTAGAAACGGCGGCACGGCGATTCGGACTGGATTTCGTGCCGCTGGTTCAAGAGCGCTACTTCTTCGCCGCCAACCGTGATGCCATGGAAACCGTCCCATTACGTGATGTCATCACCATCCTGCAGAGCGAAGATTTCAAAAAACAAGTCAACGAGCTTGTCGGTTACGATGGCCGTGACACCGGACGCGTTTTCACGCTGGAAGAAGCATTTGGCAGTTGGTAGGAAGTAGAAGGTGGCGCGCGGAAAACCCACTTGCCATTAACCCACTCGCTATTCACTCACCACTGGCGGCAATTTCCCGCTCATGTCTTTCGGTTTTTGCGCCACTCGCGCGGCGATCTTGCGTGCCATCTCACGGTAAATCTCTGCCACTTTGCCATCGGGTTCCGCCACGACCGTCGGTTTGCCCGAATCGGTTTGCTCACGCACCGATCTCAACAAGGGCAGCCCACCGAGGAAATCCACACCATATTCCGCGCACATTTTTTCGCCGCCGCCCTCTCCGAAAATGGACTCGGCATGACCACAGTTCGAGCAAAGGTGGGTGCTCATGTTTTCGATGACACCCAGAATCGGAATGCTCACTTTCTCGAACATCTTCAAGCCTTTTCTCGCGTCGAGCAGCGCGATGTCTTGCGGCGTCGTCACGATCACCGCCCCCGTCACCGGCACGCGTTGCGCCAACGTGAGCTGGATGTCACCAGTGCCCGGCGGCATGTCCACGATCAGATAATCGAGGTCACGCCAGTTCGTCATCTCCACCAGTTGCGTCAAGGCTTGCGCCACCATCGGCCCGCGCCAGACCATCGGCTCATCCGGATCGATCATGAAACCAATCGACGATACCTGCACGCCGTAATTTTCCAGCGGCTCCATCGTCTTGCCATCTTGGGTCGTCGGTTTTTGCCCCGCCAACCCCATCATCATCGGTTGCGAGGGGCCGTAAATATCGGCGTCCAGCAAGCCGACTTTCGCCCCTTCTGCTGCAAGTGCCAACGCAATATTGGCTGCCGTCGTGGACTTGCCGACCCCGCCTTTGCCAGAAGCGACGGCAATCACGTTCTTCACGTTTTTCATCACCCGCACGCCGCCTTGCACCGTGTGCGGCACAATTTTCGACACCACGTTCACGTTTACCGCGCCAATCCCGGGGAGACCCTTTAGCGCGGTTTCAATACTTTGCCGGATGAGATCCACCCGACTTTTCGCTGGATAACCCAGCTCAACCGTCAACGAGACATTGCCTTGCTGAACCTCAAGATTTTTGATCATTTTTCCAGCAATCATATCCGTGCCGGTATCGGCATCCACCACCTGACGCAAAGCTTGCTGAACGATTTCCGGGGTAAGTCGCATTTATTTCCTCCCAAACAAGTGTCCAGTCTAGCGGAATTTCGCGGAAAACAAACTGGCTGGTAAAATGGGTATTCACTTTTTTAAAATCGCACCAACCATGACTCGCAAGCTGTTTGTCACTACCGCCCTGCCCTACGCCAATGGCCCCTTCCATATCGGCCACATCATGGAATACATCCAGGCCGACATTTGGGTGCGTTTTCAGCGCATGCAACAGGACAACGGCCAGCAACGTGAAGTGCATTTCGTGTGCGCCGACGATGCGCACGGTGCCCCCATCATGATCGCTGCCGAAAAAGCGGGCGTCACGCCGCAGGAATTCGTCGCTGGGATTGCCGCGGGCCGCAAACAATACCTTGACGGTTTTTCGATTTCCTTCGACAACTGGCATTCGACCGACGGCCCGGAAAATCACGAGTTGTCGAAGACGATTTACCGCAATCTGAAAGCGGCGGGCTTCATTGCCAGCAAGACCATCGAACAGTTTTACGACCCGGTCAAAAACATGTTCTTGCCGGATCGCTACATCAAGGGCGCGTGTCCGAAATGCGGCGCGCCGGATCAATACGGCGATGCCTGCGAAGCCTGCAGCGCCGTCTATGCGCCGACCGAACTGAAGAATCCGTATTCCACCTTGACGGGCGCGACGCCCGTGATGAAGACTTCCGAGCATTTCTTTTTCAAGCTCTCGGATCCGCAGTGCGTGGATTTCCTCCGCAACTGGGCACTCGGGGACGTCGATGGCGTACCGCGTCTGCAACCGGAAGTCGCCAACAAGGCGCGCGAATGGCTGGGCGAAGAAGGCGAAGGGCTGGGTGACTGGGATATCAGCCGGGATGCGCCGTACTTCGGTATCGAAATCCCGGATGCGCCGGGTAAATATTTTTATGTCTGGCTGGATGCGCCGGTCGGTTATCTCGCATCGCTGAAAAATTATTTCGGCAAAATCGGCCGCGATTACGAGGCGTTCATGAAAGACCCGAACACCGAGCAATACCACTTCATCGGAAAAGACATCATTTATTTCCACACGCTGTTTTGGCCGGCGATGTTGAAATTCTCCGGCATGCGCGTGCCCGACAACGTGTTCGTGCATGGCTTCATCACCGTTTCCGGCGAAAAAATGTCCAAGTCGCGCGGCACCGGCATTTCGCCGCTGCGCTATCTCGACATCGGTATGAATCCAGAATGGCTGCGTTACTACATCGCCGCGAAACTGAATTCGCATGTTGAAGATGTGGATTTCAATCCGGAAGATTTCATCGCGCGCGTCAATGCCGATCTGGTCGGAAAATACATCAACATCGCGAGCCGTTCCGCCGGTTTCATCGCCAAGCGCTTCGGTGGCAAGGTCACCACACAATTCGCACCGGAAAACGAGGGCTTCCTCGACAACCTGCGCAGCGTTGCCAGTGAAATTGCGCAGGATTACGAAGTCCGTGAATACGGTCGCGCACTGCGTACGATCATGCATCAAGCCGACATCATCAACGCCTATGTCGATCAGCACAAGCCCTGGATGCTCGCGAAAGATCCGGCGAGCGAACCGGCACTGCATGAAGTCTGCAGTTGTCTGCTGGAAGCCTTCCGCATCCTGACGATTTACCTGAAGCCTGTACTGCCTGCGCTTGCGCAACAGGTTGAAGCCTTGCTGAACCTGCCGCCGATGCAGTGGGTCGATATTGCCAAACCTTTGCCGAACGGTCACGTCGTCAATGCCTATTCGCATTTGATGCAGCGTGTGGATCCGAAAATGCTGGATGCGCTGTTTGAAGCACCGGAACCCGCTGCCGCCTCTTCGCCTGCCGCAAGCGGCATTGAAGATATCGCTCCGCAAATCAGCATCGACGATTTCTCGAAGGTGGATCTGCGCATCGCCAAAATCCTTAACTGCGAGCTGCTGGACGGTTCGGATCGTCTGTTGCGTCTGACACTGGACATTGGCGAAGCCAAGCCGCGCAACGTGTTTGCCGGCATCAAATCTGCCTATAAACCGGAAGAACTGATCGGCAAACTGACCGTGATGGTCGCCAACCTCGCGCCGCGCAAGATGAAATTCGGCATATCCGAAGGCATGGTGCTTGCCGCATCGGCGAAAGACGAGAAGGCCAAACCGGGGATTTATATTTTGAATCCATGGCCGGGCGCGGAACCGGGGATGCGGATCAGATAACGATTTCTCAACAACGCACTGCCCGAACCCAATCGGCAGTGACTTTATATGAGCGACGACAGTAGTGGGAGTTTAAAAAATATAGTAGTAATGGAAGCATCCCTTGACGATGCACCATTGATAGCTGATCTAACGCGTGCTTCATGGGCCGACAAGGTCAACCCGAATTCGATGGGCCATCGCGAAACGGCAGAAGTTGTTTTGCGAGATCTAAAGAGCGGCGGCGGGTACATCCTGCATGTCAATGATGTGCCATCAGGCTCAGTGCGCTGGCTGCCAGTAGAAGGTGAGCGCGATGTGTGGGAGATTCGCCGGATTGGCGTGTTACCCATCTATCGAGGAAAAAATTTATCAGAGCATCTGCTCGAAGCTGTAATCCACCGCGCGCAGTCGTCCGATATCAACGAATTGCGTTTGGGCGTACGCGCTGATCAGCCCAGACTGGTGGATTTTTATGCTGCCTTGGGCTTTGAAGTGGCGCCAGAACTGGAATACCCACACGATATGGGACACGATACGCCCCCCACCATGTTGCGACGCATATTCAACAGATAGTGCCTTTATTTAAACAGATGAATATTTTTGCCAGACCCGCTTACGAATCCGAATTTACGCAGTTTCTGAACGAATGGAAACAGCGTGATCCTGCCATTCAGGAAGGTCAGCGTGTCGGCCTCGCGCTGCGCTGGGACAAATCACCAAGCGATCTGGAGGACCTTCGCCCTTCGGCCTCGTCCGCACTGAAACGCTCCGCCTACGTCTACGAATGATGGAAAACGCTCAAAACGAAAACAGTGCCGCGCTGCCCACACCGCGCGACTCCACGCCCGAAGTCATTGATGGTGTTGCATTCGCCAAGTTGTATGGCGAACCGCTATTCCAGATGCCCAACGATCTGTACATCCCACCAGATGCGCTGGAAATTTTTCTGGAAGCATTTGAAGGTCCGCTTGATTTGCTGCTGTATTTGATCCGCAAGCAGAATTTCAACATCCTCGATATTCCGATGGCTCAAGTCACCATCCAGTATCTGCAATACGTCGAGCAAGTCCGTCAACGCAATCTCGAATTGGCGGCGGAATATTTGCTGATGGCGGCCATGCTCATCGAAATCAAATCGCGCATGCTGCTACCGCAACGCAAAAGTGCTCAAGGGGACGACGATAACGATCCGCGCGCCGATCTGGTACGTCGCCTGCTGGAGTACGAACAAATCAAACTGGCTGCCCAGGAAATCGATAGACAGCCGCAACTCGGTCGCGATTTTGTCACGCCGCACGTTTTCGTCGCCCAAAGCAATGCGCCGCGCTGGCCCGATGTCAACGTCGTCGATTTGCAAAATGCCTTTGCCGCAGTCATTCGTCGTGCAAAACTCAATGCACGCCACGTCATCACACGTGAAGAGTTGTCAGTCCGCGAACATATGTCCAGCATTTTGAGAACGCTGCAATCCTCAAATTTTGTCGAATTTTCTGAATTGTTCGATCCTTCACGGGGCGTGCCTGTCGTGGTCGTCAATTTCGTGGCCATGCTTGAACTGGCCAAGGAAAACCTGATCGAGATCACGCAAGCCGAGCCGCTGGCGCCCATTTACGTCCGCCTAGCCTATCTCCCGGCATGAATGCATATCAAATTTGAAACCTTATTTTGATCATTCTTACCCCATCCGGGTCAAGTCTTTGTACAATAGGCATTTGCCTTTGCGTTCTGGTTTCATTTTTTGCTCATCACCATCCTTATCATGAAAATCATTTCCGACATTCAGGAACTGCGCCAGCAACTCAGCGGCCAACTGCGCACCGCCTTTGTCCCCACGATGGGCAACTTGCACGATGGCCATCTCTCCTTGATGCGTCTGGCTAAAAAGCATGGTGATCCGGTTGTTGCATCTATTTTCGTAAACCGTCTGCAATTCGGTCCCAATGAAGATTTCGACAAATACCCGCGCACTTTCCAGGCGGATGTCGAAAAACTGGAAAAGGAAGGTGTGTACGTGCTGTTCGCACCGACCGAGCAGGATATGTACCCTGAACCGCAAGAATTCCGCATTCAACCGCCAGAAGATTTGGGGGGCACGCTGGAAGGCAAATTCCGTCCCGGCTTTTTCAATGGTGTCTGCACCGTTGTATTGAAATTGATTTCCTGCGTGCAGCCGAGCGTGGCCGTGTTTGGCAAAAAAGATTATCAGCAGCTCATGATCGTACGCAATATGTGTCGCCAGCTTGCGCTGCCCACCCAAATTATCGCAGCTGAAACACGGCGCGCGGATGACGGATTGGCGCTTTCCTCGCGCAATGTTTACCTTACCAAGGACGAACGCCGGGAAGCCCCCAACTTGTTTGGCACCCTCAACGAAGTGGCTGACGAACTGCGCAAGGGACATCTCGATATATTCAAGCTGGAAAAACACGCGCTCCACAAACTCAAAGACCGTGGGTGGGAGCCGGATTACATTTCGATTCGACGCCAATCCGATTTACAACCGCCGATGGCTGGCGATCTGGCGAAAAAGACACCGCTGGTTGTGCTGGCAGCGGCCAAACTCGGCTCCACGCGCCTGATCGACAATCTGGAAATCTGACGGAATTTGATAGAGCGACAGCAACCGCATTGCCACGCAGGTAGGGCGCAGGCCGCGCCCATATCATGGCGATGAAGAAAAAATGGAAATTATTCCATCGCCGCTTTGACAAAGAAATACACGGCGGCCAACGCGCAAGTACCGCAAATCACCAGCAAAAAATAGGTGATCCCACGGTTGATTTTCAAGCCTAAATGTTCAGGCCCCTTTTGCTTCATCGGAAGCTCCTCGCCAAGATCTTGCTAAGAATGTATTACTGAAATCAGGCTATCCATGAAAACAAAAAAGGCCTCTTGTGAGAGGCCTTTTCCGGTGTTCTTGGTAGGCCGTGCAGGATTTGAACCTGCGACCAACGGATTAAAAGTCCGCTGCTCTACCAGCTGAGCTAACGACCCAAAAGTCCGCTATTATAAACAACCTAAAAAATACTGTCAAATGGCTGGTGTGTTTTAATTCTGCCATTGCTGGCGCTTTTCATAAAAAATTTCCATGATTGTTCTTGGCATCGAATCTTCCTGCGACGAAACCGGTCTGGCGCTCTATGACATCGACAAAGGCTTGCTGGCACATGCCTTGCACTCACAAGTCGCGCTGCACGCCGAATACGGTGGCGTCGTGCCAGAATTGGCTTCCCGTGACCACATCCGCCGCGCCTTGCCGCTATTGGAGCGCGCGCTCCAGCAAGCGAGCATCGCCTCTGCCGACATTGACGCCATCGCTTACACGCAAGGACCTGGTCTGGCGGGTGCCTTGCTCGTCGGTGCTGCCATCGGCTGTAGTCTCGCGCTCGCGCTCAATAAACCGGTGATCCCGATTCATCATCTCGAAGCGCATCTGCTCTCGCCGATGCTCTCAAAAAACCCGCCCGCCTTTCCATTTGTTGCGCTGCTCGTCTCCGGCGGCCATACGCAACTGATGCGTGTGGATGGCGTCGGTGAATACGCGATACTCGGCGAAACGCTGGACGATGCCGCGGGCGAAGCCTTCGATAAATCCGCGAAACTGCTCGATCTCGGCTATCCGGGCGGGCCGGAAATTTCAAAGCTCGCCGAATCCGGCAATCCTGCAACGCACAAGCTGCCGCGCCCGATGCTGCATTCCAAGGATTTGAATTTCAGTTTTTCCGGCCTCAAAACCGCCGTGCTGACCGTCGTCAAAAAACAGGGTGACGCCATCTCCCCGCAAGGCAAAGCCGACATCGCGCGCGGCTTCGTCGATGCGATTGTGGATGTGCTCGTCGCGAAAAGCATGACGGCGTTAAAAGAAACGGGCTTGCGGCAATTGGTGGTCTCCGGCGGAGTCGGTGCCAACAAGCAATTGCGCGCCGCACTTAATGCGGCGGCTGCCAAACGACGCTGCCACGTGTTTTATCCCGAGTTGGAATTCTGCACCGACAATGGCGCAATGATTGCGTTCGCTGGTGCGATGCGCTGGCAGAAATATCCGGATGCGGCGAAATACGATTACGCATTCAATGTACTGCCGCGGTGGCCGCTGGACAGTCTGAGTCAATCGCGACCCCAGACCACATGAGTAAAACGAAAATCCTGTTCGTTTGCACCGGCAACATCTGCCGCTCCCCCACGGCGGAAGGCGTGATGCGCGTCTTGCTTAAACAAGCCGGATTGCACGCGCATGTTGACGTGGATTCGGCAGGCACGCACGACTACCACGTCGGCGAACCACCCGACCCGCGCACGCAGCATGCGGCGCGCAAACGCGGCTACGATTTGTCTGCGCTGCGCGCCAGACAAGTTGCGCCGGAAGATTTCACCAAATTCGATCATGTTCTGGCAATGGATGCCGGTCACCTGCATTTGCTGCGCCGTGCCTGCCCGCCCGAGCATCACGGCAAACTCTCGCTTTTCCTGGATCGGGAAGTCCCTGACCCGTACTACGGCGATGAGGCGGATTTTGAAAATGTGCTGGATTTGTCCGAAGAAGGCGCGCGCGTCTGGATTGCGCGATTACGCTAGTTCAACTCTCCCACGTCGCGTGCATGATCGCTCTAATGTGTTCATGAGTGCTACAAGATCAAATCGTTCGTGACGAGGCGGCGAGCCGCAGACAGTACGAAAGTACGGCAAGGCGAAGACAACAAAGTTACGGGCGATTTTAGCCTGGAGCAAGCTCCGCCACATGCCGCGCAATCATCAACTCTTCGTTAGTGGGGATTACCCAAACATTCACCTTACTGTCCAGCGTGCTGATCAAGGGGCGGTTTTCCAGATTGGCGGCTTCATCGATCCGTATACCCATCCAACCGAGTTGTTCGCAGACTCCTCTGCGAATATCAGGAGAACGTTCGCCAATACCGGCCGTGAACACGAAGGCGTCCATGCCGCCCGCCGCCGCCGCTAGCGATCCGGCTTCGCGCACGACGCGGTAAACAAACAAATCAATCGCTTCTTTGGCTTTCGGATCGGCACTCGCCAAAAGCGTGCGCACATCACTGCTGATACCACCAGACACGCCGAGCAAACCAGATTTTTCGTACAGAACCAGTTCGAGTTGCCGTGGCGTCATCTTCATCTCTTGCAGCAAATACAGAATGACGCCCGGATCCATCACGCCGCAACGCGTGCCCATCACCAGCCCATCGACCGCGGTGAACCCCATTGTGCTGGCCATGCTTTTGCCGCCCTTGAGTGCACACATGCTGGCGCCACTACCCAAATGCGCAACGACCGCACTGCCCGCGTGGGCTTTCGGATCGCACTTCGCCAGTTCGCCGCTGATGTATTCATACGATGATCCATGAAAACCGTAACGCACCAGCCCTTTATCACTTAACCAGAGCGGCAAACCGTAGAGCTGCGAAATACGTGGGTTGGTCACGTGAAAAGCGGTGTCACACACCACAATGTGCGGCAACTCCGGATGGCGTTCCGTCAGCGCGTCAATCGCATTCAACACGCGCGGTTGATGCAAGGGTGAGAGCGGAATCAGCTTGCGTAACTCGGGCATCAGCTCTGGCGTCACCCGCATCGGCTCCCGATATTCCGAACCGCCATGCACCATCCGGTGACCGATGGCGACAAGATGGTTCGGCGCGATATGCTCTTCGATCCAGTCGATCAGATAGCCCAGCAGATAGACGCGCGACACACCCGGGTCCCACTGACGCTCACCGACACGCTGCCCCTGACTGTCCTTGCCATAAAAACGCGGCGCGCCGCCAATGCCTTCAATCTCGCCATAGAAAGTGCGCGTCAGGTCGCCGACATCACTTTGCGCAAAGATCGTGAACTTGTAGCTCGACGATCCGGCATTGATGACCAGATAGCACTTGCGTGCTTGCGTGCTTGCTTCCGTTTGGCTCATACCCCGCTCCTGCTTTTGGCTGGATTCAACAAGGCATCACGATCGATGTTGGCCAAATCGCCAATGCGTTCAATCGTGATGTCGGCTGGCGGATACGTTGCGATGTTTTTGGGATCAATGGCGTAGTGCCCCTGACGCGGGAAAACGGTGGTGAGCTTATCTCCCATGCTATTTTTCATCGCAGCCAGAATGCGTAGTTTGTCATCCACCATCACATAATGCTTCGCCGGATAACGCTCCACCACCGCATCAAGCATGTCCTCTTTATGAATATAGATCAGTACGCGGCCTTCCACCGCTTCCCAGATGCCGGAGCGTTGTGCCTTGCGGGGTTGAAAGACGACGTCGCCGTCGGAAAGAATCACCGTCTTGCCCCACTGCCCGACATGCGAAAGCGCGTCAAGCGATCCCGGATACAGGCGATTGGCAAACGGATACTCCAGAAGAAACGCCGACATCTTTAGCATGCTCGGATCGTTCATGTCAGCCAGGCGGTAACGCTGCAAGGCGCCGAGATAATCGGCATAGCCCAGTTCGGTACGCAGCGTCTCGAAGATAGTCCAGTAGCGCCCGGCATCTTCCGTTCCGAATTCGCGTATCAGATGATTGCGCAAATCAGCGGTCACACGATCGTTATCCAACAACGTGTTATCAACGTCGAACAAAAAAACAACTTCTTCCGGATTGGCCATTTACGCTCCCATCTTGGGCTGGATGCCTTTTTGCCTCTTACAAGCAATATACCTTCTCGAGCGTCGGATTTTCAAGCAAAAACGAGTAAAATCTGGCGTTTGCCAATTTAAACCGTCTGTATGAACGCTCTCGAACGACAATCACACAACACCGACCACAACAGCACTCCCGTCGCGAGAATGTCCACCGCTGAGGCACCACTGACCACGCCGGACTACCTGCACAAAATTTATTGGTGGGCCTACGAACATCCGCGCGCCGTGAAATTCTGGGATCGCGACTTCCTGATCAATTTCATTTTGCTCGGCAACTACAACCGACTGGGGAATGCCGTCATGGATGCTTTCCCGAAACCGCTGGACGGCACCACGCTGCAAATTTCCTGTGCTTACGGCAAGCTCACGCCACGCCTGCAACAACAGCTTGCGCCAACCGGCAAGCTGGACCTGATCGATGTCTTGAAGATCCAGTTAGAAAATACGCGCCGCAAGTTGCAGCAACCAGATGACCGGATGACGTTCACGCAATGCGACGCCACCGAACTCCCCTGCGCAGACAATAGCTATGATCGCGCGCTAATGTTCTTCCTGCCCCATGAACTGCCGCAAGCCGAGCGTCGTGCCGCCATGACCGAAGCCTTCCGCGTCGTCAAACCCGGCGGCAAAATCGTCTTCGTGGAATTTCACAAACCGAAGTGGTGGCACCCGTTGCGCCTGTATCAGCGTCTGGTGTTTTTACTGTTTGAACCGTTTGCGACGGATATGTGGAAGCATGAACTGACCGAATATTTTCCTGCCGGACTGCAATACCGGATCGACAGCAAAAAAACCTATTTTGGCGATTTGTATCAGCGGCTGGTGGTAACGAAGTTGTAAGCTCCCCTCACCCTATCCCTCTCCCGCGAGGGGGGAGGGGATCGCGAGCATCACTGCTTGGCTTTACTTCACCAACGCCTTCACAATCTGCCACTGCCTGCGCGAAATTGGCAAACGTTCGGTTGTGCCGCGCAAGATCACTTCCCACGACTCACCAGCTTTTTCAGCACCGCTTTTTTCAGCGCCGCCTTTTTCGTTATGAAATTCCTGTGCCGCGCCACGCTCGAACCCCATGATGGCCGTGCGCGCCACAAGAGCATTACGATGCACACGGACGAAAATGTCATGCATTTCCTCTTCGAGAGCAATCAGCGGGTCTTCGATCAGATAGTCGCGTTCGCGCGTGTGCACCGTGACGTATTTCAACTCGGCTTTCAGGAAAATCACATCCTGCACCGGCACCAGCAAGAGTCGCCCACGCTCCATCACGGAAAAGTGCCGCCGTTTCTCCGGTTGGGGCAAGTCGATTGGCTTGCGGGCACGCAGTTTTTCCACGCGTAGCAAAGTCTCGGCCAGACGCGTTGCGCGCACCGGCTTGAGCAAATAATCGACTGCATCAAGATCAAACGCCTTCAACGCGTATTGATCGTGCGCGGTCACAAACACAATCGCCGGCGGATGCGGCAACTTGCCAATGTGTGCCGCCAGCTCAATCCCCGTCATGCCCGGCATTTGCACATCCAGCAGCGCGAGATCGGGCGTCAGCGCCGCCAGTCCATCCAGCGCCGCCTGCGGATGATCGGCTTCGCCGACCACTTGATGTGGACACTGCTCGGCAATGTCTTCTAGCAGCACGCGCAAGCGATCGCGTGCCGGAGCTTCATCGTCCACGATAAAAATGCGCATCATCCCGACCTCCGTTTGAATGGAAAGAGCAGACGCACTTCGAAACGTCCATCACCAATTTCTGAAGTCAGCTCTGCCTCCACGTCGTATAACAATGCCAGGCGTTCGCGGATATTGCCCAGCGCCATCCGATTGCCACTAGAAAGCGATCCTGCCGTATCCGCTGTCGCTGGCACGGGATTTTTCACCAGAATCTCCACGGACCCCAGCGAACGGGCAATTTTCACTTCGATCAGCGTGGCGTGTTGCACCGGCTCTACCCCATAATTGACGGCATTTTCCAGCAAGGGTTGCAACATCAGCGTAGCGATCTGCGCCGAATGCAATTCATCTTGCGTAATGCCGCTCGTGTCCCACTGCACCTGCAAGCGCTCGCCAAGTCGAATTTTTTCAATGGAAAGATATTGCTGGCAAATCCGGATTTCCTCGCTGAGTGTCGTCATCTCGCGCGCATCCCGCATCGAAATGCGGAAGAGTTCGGCTAAATCTTCCAGCGCCGTTTCAGCCTTTTGCGGCTCCTTGCGAATCAACGACAGCACAGCATTAAGACTGTTGAACAAAAAATGGGGATGAATGCGCGCTTGCAAGGCTTGTAAGCGCGCCTCGGCCAAGGCCGGAGAAAACGCGCGTGCGCGCAACTCGAAATAATGCTGCAAGACGATGCCAAACAAGGCCCCGGCGGCTACCCCTTCTGACACCGAAATCGCAGCGTTTGCGGCACGAAACCACTCGAATCGCTGCAAAAAGACCACAATCACCCCAGTTGCCAGCGATGGAACAATGGCGCAAAAAAGACGCTGCGCCCAGGGCGACATCGTGTTAATCACACCCGTCATCAACAATAGACGACGCAGGCCAAACAACACCAGAATCGATGTCAGGCAAGCCAGTTCCACCAACACGGCAGCATCCACAAAATTCAGCACGCCCTGAAGAAAACTCGACGCCTGGATCATGCATATCGGGAAAACCACCACGTTCACGGCAAACAAAATCCGAAACGCCACGCCGGTATTGCCATAATCCGGAATAACCACGTCAACTGGGGGCTTGGAGGTAGTCTGGGCGTCAGTCATGAGACGAAGCGTTGGCGAGAGGCTGCGGTGATTTATAATTCTGCAATTCACTGGAACCTCATTATGACAGCACAAACACCCAAAAAAGGCGAAACCTGGTCGGGTCGTTTCTCGGAACCCGTTTCCCAGTTGGTAAAGCGCTACACTGCCTCGGTCACTTTCGACAACCGACTGGCCTTGTTCGACATTGAAGGCTCGCTGGCCCATGCGGACATGCTGCATGCGCAAGGCATCCTCACAGCTCAGGATTTGACCGACATCCAGCGCGGCCTGGCCCAAATCCGCAGTGAGGTCGTCTCGGGGCAATTCGAGTGGTCGGTCGACCTCGAAGACGTGCACATGAATATCGAAAACCGGCTGACGACACTTGTCGGCGACGCTGGCAAGCGCCTGCACACTGGCCGTTCGCGCAATGATCAAGTCGCGACCGACGTGCGCTTGTACCTGCGCGCCGCCATCGACGACATCACCGGTCTGCTGAAGAATCTGCGCCGCGCGCTGCTGGATCTGGCCGAACAACATGCTGACACCATCCTGCCCGGCTTCACGCATCTGCAAGTGGCGCAACCCGTCACCTTCGGCCATCATTTGCTGGCCTACGTGGAAATGTTTGGCCGCGACTGGGAACGCATGACCGATTGCCGCAAACGCGTGAATCGCCTGCCGCTGGGCGCCGCCGCACTCGCGGGTACAACGTTCCCGATCGATCGTCAGCGTGTTGCTAAGACTTTGGGCTTTGACGACGTGTGCCACAACTCGCTGGACGCCGTTTCCGATCGCGATTTTGCCATCGAATTCTGCGCCGCCGCCGCACTGACCATGACGCACATTTCGCGCCTGTCGGAAGAATTGATCCTCTGGATGAGTCCGCGCGTCGGCTTCATCGATATCGCCGACCGTTTTTGCACAGGTTCCTCGATCATGCCGCAAAAGAAAAATCCGGACGTGCCGGAACTTGCGCGTGGCAAGACGGGGCGTGTCAACGGTAACTTGATCGGTCTGCTCACGCTGATGAAGGGCCAGCCGCTGGCTTACAACAAAGACAACCAGGAAGACAAGGAACCGCTGTTCGACACGGTGGATACCCTCGCAGACACGTTGCGCATTTTCGCGGATATGGCCACCGGCATCACGGTCAAGCCGGAAGCCATGCGCGCCGCAGCGCTGCAAGGCTATGCCACGGCAACCGATCTCGCCGATTATCTAGTCAGAAAAGGCTTGCCATTTCGGAATGCTCACGAAGCCGTCGCACTGGCGGTGCGCGCCTGCGTCGAAAAAGGCTGCGACTTGTCCGATTTATCCCTCGAAGATATGCGACGTTTCTCGTCGTTGATTGAAGAAGACGTATTCAGTGTCCTGTCGCTGGAAGGATCGGTCTCGGCACGCAATCACATCGGTGGCACGGCTCCCGCACAAGTTCGCGCAGCGATTGCGCGCGCGCGTCAGCAAAACAACGCCGAATGACCAGAATCAGGCAACAATCCGCCCGGAAACTGGCTGATTCCGGACGAATCAAGGATAATTTGCTCTGCTGTTGAACACTTAACCATTTTCAGTTAAGGAGTGCCTTTTGTTTTCGATTATTCAAGCTGCCGGTTGGCCGATTTGGTTTTTGTTGATCGCCTCCGTCATTGCGCTGGCGCTCATCATTGAGCGCATCATTTATCTGCGACGCGACCGCATTCTCCCCCGCTCCCTGCTCGATGAAGTCGTCGAGGTTTATCAAAACGAGCAAATCACAGACGATGTGCTCGACAAGCTGGCGCAAAACTCACCGCTCGGTTACGTCCTTGCCGCCGGTCTGCGCAACGCCGGTTCAGAACGCGACGTGATGAAAGAGTCTATCGAAGAGGCGGGTCGCGCAGTCGCGCATCATATGGAACGTTTTCTCACCACCATCGGCACCATCGCCACCCTGGCGCCGCTGATGGGCCTGTTCGGCACGGTCGTCGGCATGATCGAGATTTTCGGGGCGCAAAATGCTGTTGGCGCCAATCCGGCACAGCTCGCCCACGGCATTTCCGTCGCACTTTATAACACTGGATTTGGTTTGATGATTGCGATGCCGGCGCTGGTGTTCTATCGTCACTTCCGCGCGCTCGTCGACAGCTTCATCGTCGACATGGAGCAACAAGCCGTGAAGTTTGTCGATATCGTGCACGGCAAGCGCAAGTCCTGATTAAAGAGGAAACCCGTCATGAATTTTCGCAGAGGGAAGGTTCGGGATGATCCGGAAATCAACCTGATCCCCTTCATCGACGTGCTGCTGGTGATCCTGATCTTTTTGATGGTTACCACCACCTACAACAAGTTCACGGAATTGCAGGTCACGCTGCCGACCGCTGACGCGGCCAAGATGCCGGAGCGTCCGCTGGAAATCAATATCGCCATCAGTGCACGCGGCGAGTATGCGATCAACAATAATCGCGTCAGCTACAACGATCCGGGGACGCTAGCGGGCGATCTGCGGCGATTCATTCCGAGTGGCGCGAAAAATCCGGTCCTGATTATTTCTGCTGATGGTGATGCACCGCATCAACGCGTGGTCAATGTGCTGGAAGCGGCGCGCCTGGCCGGACTCGAACGCCTGACGTTCGCGACGCAAAGCCGAGCCGATGGTGGCAAGTAAAGGCAGCAAGTAGAAAAACAAAAAAATGGAACAGATCCGGCCTGTCGTCATCAGAGGTCGAACTGTTCCTGCTTTTTCATTCCGCGCTTCAACCAAGGGATAAAGCTTGTCTAACGCACGACAATCGCTGGAATCGACATTCACGCGCGCCTGGCAGCGACGCGGGTTGATCGCCATCGTCCTGTGGCCGTTGTCGCTCCTGTTTCGTTGCATCGTCGGACTGCGCCGCTGGCTGTACGCCTCCGGCTTGCTCGACTCCACCCGCCTGCCGATTCCCGTCATCGTCGTCGGCAATATATTCGTCGGTGGCACCGGCAAAACACCTTTCGTGATCTGGCTGGCCGAAACCCTGCGCGCCGCAGGATTTCATCCCGGCATTCTGTCGCGCGGATACGGCGGCACGAACCGACAACCGCAACGCGTGATGCCGGATGCCCTCCCGCAAGATGTCGGCGACGAACCACTATTGATTGCCCGGCGCACGCATTGCCCGGTCATGATCGGCCGCGACCGCGCCACCACCGGCAAAGCCTTGCTGGCTGCCGAACCCAGCATCGACATCCTCATCATGGATGATGGTCTGCAGCATTACGCCTTGCAGCGCGACATCGAAATTGTGCTGTCCGACCAGCGCGGCGACGGCAATGGCTGGATGCTCCCCGCCGGTCCCTTGCGCGAACCGGCTTCCCGCCCCCGCGACTTTACCGTCGTCAACGGCGGCAACATGCACTTGGCAGGCGGGTTTGCTGAAAAATTGGACGCCCCCGACCAGCGCATCCCCCTGACGGAACTGCAAAATATTGTCAAAAATTCCATCAACCGCCCCCCGAAAGTCTTGGCCGCCGCCGGAATCGGCAATCCGGCCCGCTTCTTTTCCCAACTCCTCGCGGCCGACCTGACTTTCGAAGCCCTCCCCCTGCCTGATCATTTTGACTACAAAACCAGTCCTTTTACAGGCAGAGATGCCGATATCATCCTGATTACAGAGAAAGATGCGGTAAAATGTCGGGTTTTCGAATCCCCGGAAAATATCCGGAGATTGTGGGTCGTTCCTGTGACGGCGCAGCTTGAAACTGCGCTGGCCGAACGTATTGTGGAAAGGTGTCATGGAAGCCGGTCTGCTTGATATCCTGGTGTGCCCCCTGTGCAAGGGACCGCTGGCATACAACAAGGACGCGCAAGAATTGATTTGCCGTCCGGACAGGCTTGCCTATCCGATTCGCGACGGCATTCCCATCATGTGGGCCGAGCAAGCGCGCACACTGGATGATCCTGCCGAATCAGGAAACGCTGCAACTTAAGCTCGCGGTTTAATATCGCACATACATAAAACATGTCTTTCATCGTCATCATTCCAGCGCGTCTGGCGTCAACACGGCTTCCTGGCAAGCCGTTGGCCGACATCGGCGGCAAGCCGATGGTCGTGCGCGTGGCGGAACAGGCGATGAAATCCGGCGCAGCACAAGTGGTGGTGGCCACCGATCACGCCGATATCCTGGCTGCTTGCGCCCAACATGGCGTAGCGGCAAAGCTGACGCGCGACGATCACCCGTCCGGCACCGACCGCATTGCCGAAGTCGCCGCGGCGATGAATCTGTCCGGCAACACCGTTGTCGTGAACGTGCAAGGCGATGAACCCTTAATCGACCCCACGCTGATTACCGCCGCCGCCAAACTGATTGCCGCCGACGTGCCGATGGCCACGGCTGCACACCCTATCCACCAAATTGCCGAAGTGTTCGATCCGAACGTAGTGAAGGTCGTGCTGGATAACAAAAACCGTGCGCTGTATTTTTCGCGCGCCGTCATTCCCTGGCACCGCGACGGTTTCGCGCAATCGCGCGACAGTCTACCCGCCGGTTATCAACCGCTGCGCCACATCGGACTGTATGCGTATCGCAATGACTTTTTGCAGGCGTATCAGAAGCTGGACAAATCGCCGCTGGAAAATATTGAATCGCTCGAACAATTGCGCGTGTTATGGCATGGCTATCCGATTGCCGTGCATGTCACGCAAGAAGCCCCAGCTGGCGGGGTAGATACGCCGCATGATTTGGAACGCGTGCGGCGCCATTTCGAACGCACGCCCGCCATGTAAAGAAAAACCTGAAACTGACACTTTGATTACCCAACCACGCAGTACCAAATAACCGAGGACAATAAAATGCGACTCATCCTGTTAGGAGCGCCCGGCGCAGGCAAAGGCACCCAGGCGAATTTCATCAAGGAAAAGTACAACATCCCGCAAATTTCGACGGGCGACATGCTCCGTGCGGCGGTTAAGGCAGGCACGCCACTGGGCCTGGAGGCTAAAAAAGTCATGGAGTCCGGCGGACTGGTATCGGATGATCTGATTATCAACTTGGTCAAAGACCGTCTGAAGCAACCGGATTGCGCGAACGGCTATCTGTTCGACGGTTTTCCGCGCACCATTCCGCAAGCGGAAGCGATGAAGGAAGCGGGTATCGCGATCGACCACGTCGTCGAAATCGACGTACCGGATGCCACCATCGTTGACCGCATGGTCGGCCGTCGCGTTCACGCCGCTTCGGGACGCACGTATCACGTCCGCTTCAATCCGCCGAAAGTCGCAGGCAAGGACGATGTCACCGGCGAAGAGTTGATTCAGCGCGACGACGACAATGAAACGACCGTCAAGAAACGTCTGTCCGTGTATCACGAGCAAACCGAAGTGCTGCTCGACTATTACGGCAAATGGGCACAGTCCGGTCAACCGGGCGCGCCGAAGTACACCAAGATCGCTGGCGTCGGTGAAATCGACCAAATTCGCGACAACACTTTTGCGGCGCTGAAAAAGTAAGCAAGAAAATTTTTGCAATACACAGGATGGCTGCGGCAAACAATTTGCCATGCCGTCTTTGAATTTTATTTTCATTATTTCGTCATACAAAAAGGAGTAAACATGACATTAGCCTTAGGTTTCACCGTAGTTTGCGGCTTGATCGCCGTCATCTACGGCGTATGGGCGCGCAGCTGGATCCTGAAGCAGGATGCCGGCAATGCCCGGATGCAGGAAATTGCATCCGCGATCGAGCAAGGCGCAGGCGCTTATCTGGCGCGGCAATACCGCACTATCGGCATCGTTGGCATTGTGCTGACGATCGTGATCGCCGTCCTGCCGGGACTGGGCCTCAAGACGGCCATCGGCTTCATCCTCGGTGCGGTGCTGTCCGGCGCGTGCGGTTTCATCGGCATGAACGTGTCGGTACGCGCCAACGTGCGCACTGCACAGGCTGCGACCAAGGGCATGAACGAAGCACTCGACGTCGCTTTCCGCGGCGGCGCCATCACCGGCATGCTGGTTGCCGGTCTGGGCTTGCTCGGCGTGGCAGTGTTTTACATCGTGCTCGTGATGATCGCACCGTCCAACACATTGCTCTCGCAACACGACATCATCAAGCCGCTGATCGGCCTGGCATTTGGCGCATCGCTGATTTCGATTTTTGCGCGTCTGGGCGGCGGCATCTTCACCAAAGGCGCTGACGTCGGCGCTGACCTCGTCGGTAAAGTCGAAGCCGGCATTCCGGAAGACGATCCGCGCAATCCGGCCGTGATTGCCGATAACGTCGGCGATAACGTCGGCGACTGTGCTGGCATGGCCGCCGACCTGTTTGAAACCTACGTCGTGACGCTGATCGCCACGATGTTGCTCGGCGCGCTGCTCGTCACGCAAGCCACCACGCAAGCGATCATCTATCCGCTGCTGCTGGGCGCAGTGTCCATCATCGGTTCCATCATCGGTTGCTCGATGGTCAAAGCCAAGCCCGGCAAGAAGATCATGTCCGCGCTGTACACCGGTCTCTGGTGGGCTGCTGGCTTGTCCCTGATTGGGTTCGTTGGCATTACCTGGTGGATCATGCCCGCTGACATGCGTTGCCAAATGATTGGCGCCGCGATTGTCGGCATCGTGCTCACCGGCCTGATGGTGTACATCACCGAGTACTACACTGGCACCGATTTCAAACCGGTCAAGCACATCGCTGAAGCCTCCACCACTGGCCACGGCACCAACATCATCGCCGGTCTGGGCGTGTCGATGAAATCCACCGCGTATCCGGTCCTGGCTGTGTGCGCGTCGATCCTCATCACTTACCAATTCTGCGGCGGCCTGTATGGTATCGCGATTGCAGCGACCTCGATGCTCTCGATGGCCGGTATCATCGTGGCACTCGACGCCTACGGCCCGATCACCGACAACGCTGGCGGTATTGCTGAAATGGCTGAAATGCCGGATTCCGTCCGCGCCATCACCGACCCGCTGGACGCCGTTGGCAACACCACCAAGGCTGTCACCAAAGGCTATGCCATCGGTTCCGCCGGTCTGGCCGCGCTGGTGCTCTTCGCTGACTACACCCACGCGCTGGAATCTGTTGGTCTGAACACCAAGTTCGATCTCTCCGATCCGAAAGTCATCATCGGCCTGATCATCGGCGGTCTGATTCCTTACCTCTTCGCTGCGATGGCAATGGAAGCCGTCGGTCGCGCTGCTGGTGCTGTCGTCGTGGAAGTGCGCCGTCAGTTCAAGGAAATCAAAGGCATCATGGAAGGCACGGCCAAGCCGGAATACGACAAAGCCGTCGACATGCTGACTACTGCGGCGATCAAGGAAATGATCATCCCGTCCCTGTTGCCAGTGATTGTGCCGATTCTGGTGGGATTGATCCTCGGCCCTGCGGCCCTCGGCGGCCTGCTGATGGGTACCATCGTCACCGGTCTCTTCGTGGCGATTTCCATGACCACCGGCGGTGGCGCGTGGGATAACGCGAAGAAATACATCGAGGACGGTCACTTCGGCGGCAAAGGTTCCGACGCCCACAAGGCAGCGGTCACCGGCGACACCGTTGGCGACCCGTACAAGGACACCGCTGGCCCGGCCGTGAACCCGTTGATCAAGATCATCAACATCGTGGCGCTGCTGATCGTGCCACTGCTCCCCGGCACCGCGCCCAAAGCGGCGGCACATGGTACAACCGCTCCGGTCGCGAAGACCATCGTCATGCCAGCAGCTTCGGCACCGTCGATCCCGGCAGCGCTCAATGCCAAACCGGCGAGCGCACCAACGGCATCGACTCCGGCGGCAGGCAAGTAAACCCGCTAAGTTGTTGTTTTCATTAAAAAAGGCAGCTTCGGCTGCCTTTTTTGTTGAAGGAACAAGCTTTTTATATGTCTCACCCTGACTTGCGAACACAGGCAGATAATTGCCGAGCCATCATACATTCTCGGAAAATCCTGCTATAATCTTCTTCTTTTCACACGAATTCGTTTTCAAACAATTACATGACCACCATCCGCCTTAAAGAGAATGAGCCGTTTGAAGTCGCAATGCGTCGTTTCAAGCGCACGATCGAAAAAACCGGTTTGCTGACTGAACTCCGTGCACGTGAGTTTTACGAAAAACCGACAGCAGAACGCAAGCGCAAGCTGGCCGCTGCCGTGAAGCGCCACTACAAGCGCATCCGCAGCCAGCAACTGCCGAAAAAAATGTACTGATTCGAGCCGCGCCTCGCTGTGCGGCCAGACTGCAAACCCGCTCCGGCCTGCCGCAGCGGGTTTTGGCATTTTAATCATTGGAACTGGAGGAAAGCATGGGCCTGAAAGAACAAATCACGGAAGACATGAAAGCCGCCATGCGGGCGAAAGACACGCAAAAGCTCGGCACCATTCGCCTGCTGACCGCTGCCATGAAGCAAAAGGAAGTGGACGAGCGCATTGAACTCACGGATGCGCATATCGTCGCCATCATCGACAAGATGATCAAGCAGCGCCGCGACTCCATCACCCAGTTCGAAGCCGGTGGCCGCCAGGATTTGGCTGACACTGAAAAAGCCGAGCTGGCCGTCCTCTCCACCTACATGCCCGCCTCTTTGTCTGATGAAGAAATCGCTGCCGAAGTCAAAGCGGCTACCGCTGGCGCGACCGGCCCGCAAGACATGGGCAAAGTGATGAATGCACTCAGACCAAAACTCGCCGGACGCGCCGACATGACTAAGGTTTCGGCGATGGTCAAGGCAGCGTTGACGAAGTAAACCTCCCCTCCCCTCGCAGGGGGAAGGGATGATTTAACAGACTGAAACGCCCACACTAAAGTGATCCTCAACAACGTTTCCAATCTCATTTACCACCGCCCAGGCCCGTGATCCCGCAAACCTTCATTCAGGATCTTCTCAATCGCGTCGACATCGTTGATGTCGTGGGCAATTACGTGCAACTCAAAAAGGGCGGCGCCAATTTGCTGGGACTCTGCCCGTTTCATGGCGAGAAATCCCCCAGCTTCACCGTCAGTCCCACCAAGCAGTTTTATCACTGCTTCGGTTGCGGCAAGAATGGCACGGCCATCAGCTTTTTGATGGAATACTCGGGCATTGGCTTTGTCGAGGCCATCGAAACGCTCGCGCAAAGCGTTGGCATGACCGTGCCGGACGATAACGACAGACTACCGCCGATGCAACGCGCCGCGCAGCAAGCGAAAACGCTTGCGCTCACCGATGTGCTCACGCAAGCCACGCAACACTACCGCAATCAACTGCGTGCGGGACAAAACGCCATCGATTATCTCAAACGTCGCGGCCTGAGCGGCGAAATCGCCGCACGCTTCGGTCTTGGTTACGCACCCGATGGATGGGATGGTTTGCGCACCGTCTTTTCCGATTACGAAGCCGATGCACTAGTGGAAGCTGGTCTGATCGTCAGCCGCGATGAAGACAACGGCAGCAGCAAACGCTATGACCGCTTCCGTGATCGCATCATCTTCCCAATCCGCAACACCAAAGGACAGACCATCGGCTTTGGCGGTCGCGTGCTCGGACAGGGCGAACCGAAATATCTGAATTCGCCGGAGACGCCGCTCTTCCACAAGGGCAGCGAACTGTACGGTTTGTTCGAAGCACGTCAAGCGATTCGCGAAGCCGGTTACGTACTCGTCACCGAAGGCTACATGGATGTCGTCGCGCTTGCCCAGCACGGCTTTCCGCAAGCCGTGGCCACGCTCGGCACCGCCTGCACCCCCACGCACGTGCAGAAATTGCTGCGTCAAACCGATGAAGTGATTTTCAGTTTCGATGGCGACACCGCGGGTCGTCGCGCCGCGCGCCGCGCGCTGGAATCCAGCTTGCCGCACATCGCCGACAACAAGGCCGTGAAATTTCTTTTTCTACCACCGGAGCATGACCCTGACAGCTATGTGCGCGAGCACGGCAGCGAAGCCTTCGACCAGATGGTGAAAGAAGCGATGCCACTCTCGCAGTTCCTGATCAACGTGGTCTCGGAAGACAACGATCTCCATACGGCAGAAGGCCGCGCGCGCGCGCAATTCGCTGCAAAACCGTTGCTGCAAATGATGCTGCCTTCAGCCTTGCGCCTGCAAATTGTCCGCAGCTTGGCGCAACTCACCCAAACGACAACGGCAGAACTGGAAACGGTGCTGGAACTGGCCAAACCCGCGACGCGTACAGACGGCCGACCGAACATGCGTCCCGCCGCACCGCGCACGCGGCGACCGCAGCCCATGGGCCTGGAACGGCAAATCCTGCGCTTACTGCTCGCCCAACCGGTGCTCGCACAAGAATTAACTGAGGAAGCCATTGAGGCGATCACCCACTTTGCACCCGCTTACGCAGAAATGCTGGTGCAATTACTCGAACCTGCGCAAGCCATGGGGCCAGATGCCAACTTCGCCGCCTTGGCCGAACAGCTACGTGTCAGCACTTCAGATTTCGATCCGTTGATCGAAGAAATTGCGACGCATCCGGAATTCGATCTGGAATTAGCGCGTGCCGAATTACTTAGCGGCGTACGCAAGATCCGGATTCAGGCGATCACTGAAGAATTGAAGAAACTGTCCTCCTTGGGTTTACCAGCGGAAGAAGTCAGCGCACGATACCGCGAACTGACGCGTCAGCAGCGATCCTTACAGGATGAAGAGAAATAATTTGTTCTTTTTTTCAGCAAAAAACTACCCTTTTTTCAGGTAATTGCATATTATGGTAGAATCGTAAGTTTTCTATTCAGCAACTTGGCGTGCCGCAGCAATTATTATAATTTTTATTATATTGCTGACAACAAAATAGCTCTCCTGAAGGGCTTCACACACTAGCACGACACTCACCAATCGAGTAATGAGGCGATAGACAATCCCATGGCAACCGCAACGAAGAAACCCGCGAAATCCCAGGCTCTCCCCGCAAAATCCAAGAAATCCGCAACAGCCAAGGCCGCACCCGCCAAGAAATCCGCCAGTGCAGCCAAGCCACGCCCAGCTCCCAAGGCCGCTGCGAAACCGGCTAGCAAACCTGCTGCGAAAGCTGACCCCAAGAAAGCAAAGCCTGCGCCCAAAGCGGTAGCTCCCGCGAAAGCTGCGCCGAAAGCGGCCAAACCCGTTGCAGCAAAACCCGTTGCAGCAAAACCCGTTGCAGCAAAACCCGTTGCAGCAAAACCCGTTGCAGCAAAACCCGTTGCAGCAAAACCCGTTGCAGCAAAACCCGTTGCAGCAAAACCTGCTGCGGTCAAACCCGTCAAGGCACCCAAGGCAGAAATACCTGCAGTGGCCAAGCCTGCGCACGCTAAGGGCAAGCCGGTCGCCGAACCAATGGTATCTACCAACACCGCAGTCGTCGTGCAAACGACCGATGCCACTACACTGGCTGCCATCGATACCTCCGGCTATGTGCTACCGGGTGTCAAAGTACCAGGACGCCGCGGTCGCAAGCCAAAAGAATACCAGCCCGAAAATGACGAAATCACGGCACTGAATGCCGTTGAGCGCGCAGAAATGAAAGCCGCCGACAAGGCGCGCGCCAAAGATCGCAAGGCCAAGGAGCGCGCGCTGCTGAAAGACGCGTTCTCCGCTGACACGGAAGCCACCGAAGAAGAACTCGAACGGCGCCGCCAAAAACTCAAAACGCTGATCAAGCTGGGCAAGGAACGCAACTTCCTGACCTATGCTGAAATCAACGACCATCTCCCGGAAAACATCGTCGAACCGGAAGCCATTGAAGGCATCATCACCACCTTCAGCGAAATGGGTATTGCCGTTTACGAACAGGCGCCCGACGCAGAAGAACTGCTGCTGACCGACGATGTGCCGACCGTCACCAGTGATGAGGAAGTGGAAGCGGCCGCCGAAGCGGCGCTCTCTACCGTCGATTCCGACTTCGGTCGCACGACTGACCCGGTGCGCATGTACATGCGTGAAATGGGTTCCGTCGAACTGCTCACGCGCGAAGGTGAAATCGAAATCGCGAAGCGCATCGAAGACGGCCTGATGGACATGATCCAGGCCATCTCCGCCTGCCCGACCACTATCGCCGAAATCATGAGTTCCGCGGAGAGAATCTCCAAGGGTGAACTCAAAATTGATGAAATCGTGGACGGTCTGGTCGACCCGAATGCGCCCCAGGAGCAAGCTCCAGTTGCCGCATCGGCCGCCGCTGCCCGCGATGAGGATGACGAAGAAGACGAAGATGAGGAAGAAGGCGAAGAGGAAGAAGAAAGCATCAGTGGCGGGGCCGCTGCCGGTTTCTCTGCCGAACAGCTCGAACGTCTGAAAAACGAATCACTTGAAAAATTTGCGCACATCGGCTCACAGTTCGAAAAGATGCGCCGAGCCTTCGAACGCGAAGGCTACAGCTCCAAGGCTTACACCAAGGCACAGGAAACCATTTCCAACGAACTGCTCAGCATCCGCTTCACCGCCAAGTACATTGAGAGACTGTGCGACACCCTGCGTGCGCAAGTGGAAGAAGTACGCAGCGTCGAAAGACAGATTCTGGAAATTGCCGTTGACCGTTGCGGTATTCCGCGCGCCCACTTTATCAAGGTTTTCCCCGGCAACGAAACCAATCTCGAATGGGTGAGCGAAGAAGTGGCTGCTGGTCACGCCTACAGCGCGATCCTCAGCCGCAACGTGCCAATGATCAAGGAACTGCAGCAAAAGCTGATCGACCTGCAATCGCGTGTCGTGCTGCCGCTGCCGGATTTGCGAGGCATCAATCGCAAGATGGCTGCTGGTGAAAAACGCGCCCGTCAGGCCAAACGCGAAATGACCGAAGCTAACCTGCGTCTGGTGATCTCGATTGCGAAGAAATACACCAACCGTGGGCTGCAATTCCTCGACCTGATCCAGGAAGGCAACATCGGCTTGATGAAAGCCGTGGACAAGTTCGAATACCGTCGCGGCTACAAGTTCTCCACGTATGCAACGTGGTGGATTCGTCAGGCGATCACGCGCTCCATCGCCGACCAGGCCCGCACGATCCGCATTCCGGTGCACATGATCGAAACGATCAACAAGATGAACCGCATCTCCCGTCAGATTCTGCAAGAAACCGGTTCGGAACCGGATCCGGCGACGCTGGCCGAGAAGATGGAAATGCCGGAAGACAAGATCCGCAAGATCATGAAGATCGCGAAAGAACCGATCTCCATGGAAACGCCGATCGGTGACGACGACGATTCGCATCTGGGTGACTTCATCGAGGACAACAACACGCTCGCGCCGGCCGATGCCGCACTGCACGCTTCCATGCGCAATGTGGTCAAGGACGTACTGGATTCGCTCACGCCGCGCGAAGCGAAAGTGCTGCGCATGCGCTTCGGCGTGGAAATGTCCACCGACCACACGCTGGAAGAAGTGGGCAAGCAATTCGACGTCACGCGCGAACGCATCCGCCAGATAGAAGCCAAGGCACTGCGCAAGCTGCGTCACCCGTCGCGCTCTGACAAGCTGAAGAGCTTCCTGGAAAGCAATTAAGGAAGCGAGCCAAGTCATTTTTTCATTCATACGGACACGCCGCATGAATGAAAAAAGCGGGCCTCTAGCTCATGTTGGTTAGAGCAGCGGACTCATAATCCGTTGGTGCCGTGTTCGACTCACGGGAGGCCCACCAAAATTTAGGTAATAAAAACAAAGAGCTACTGGAAAAAACCGGTAGCTCTTTTCATTCTAAACCTAAAGGGGCAGCACCACCCCATTCCCAGTCCACGACTGAATCAGGTACATTCGCTATTATCTGATCACACCCAACATCCATTCCCATGCCCTCCCCAAAAACCTCATCCAAACTCGACCGCATCATTGCCGAAGCCAACAAAAGTGCTGTGCAACGCGAGGCCGGTTATCGTGAACGAGCGTTGAAAATATATCCGTGGGTGTGCGGCCGCTGCACGCGTGAATTTACGCATGTCAATTTGCAGCAATTGACGGTGCATCATCGCGATCACAATCACAACAACAATCCGCCGGATGGCAGCAACTGGGAATTGCTTTGCCTGTACTGCCATGACAATGAACATTCGCGTTATCTGGAAGCGGATCTTTACGGCACGGATACGCAAGGCAAGACGCCGGCGAAAGGGGCCACGCATAACCCGTTTGCCGATTTGAAGTCGCTGTTGAAGAAATCCAGCGACTAAGCACATCGCAACACTAGTGCCCAGAAACCTGCTTCCTGGCACGAAGGGGAAGTGTGACCCTAAAAAGTCGAGTGGCCCCACTCAACCTCTCCATGTTCTCCCCCTGCTCCATTCTCTCTTCAGATGATAATATTGCTCAGATCTCGATGAAAACGCACCCATGGCATATAAACCTTCCGATTTAACAGACATCCGGCTACTGACTAAAGCCTTGACCTTCGCCGCTGGCAAGCATCGAAACCAGCGCCGCAAGGACGAACACGCCTCGCCTTACATCAATCACCCCATTCAATTGATGGACGTGCTGACGGGCATTGGCAAGGTCGAAGACGTCCCCACACTGGTCGCCGCACTCCTGCACGACACTATTGAAGATACGCATACCAGCTATGAGGAGTTGAAGACGTACTTCGGTACCGAGATCGCCAACATCGTCATGGAAGTATCGGACGACCCGTCTCTCTCCAAAGAAGGTCGCAGACAGGACCTCGTTAAAAAGGCGTCATCTTTTTCACGTAAAGCCAAACTGGTCAAGCTGGCCGACCTCATCACCAATGTGAATGATGTGATCTATAACGACTCGGCACTCTGGACGCTTGAGCGCCGCAGAGCGTACATTGAATGGGCGCACAATGTAGCGGCTGGGCTGCGGGGCACATCGTCAGCAATGGAGGCAAAGTTTGATTCGCTCTATGCTCTGCGCGACAAGATGGAACTGACAAAATAATCTTGACCCGATCCGTCAATACAATCGAAGTCTTCTGCCTATTTTCTCGTCACATCAGAAAAATAAATCTTTCTACCCATTTTCAGGTTGCGCGATTTGAAGTCTGTTGCCGCCGTTGGTTTTGGCAGCGTACATCGCAATATCACCCAGGCGGAGCAACTCCTGTTCGTTCTCGGCATCAAGTGGGTAGACGGCAATGCCAATGCTGGACGTGATACTAAGCTGTTCCCCATTCTCCATGAGAAAAGGCTGCGCCAAGGCTTCGCAAATTTTCTCGGCGACCTCTATGGCAGCCTGCTGAATAGTCAAATCAGGAAGCAGGACGACAAACTCGTCGCCCCCTTGTCGACTAACAGTGTCCGACTCCCGCAAACATGAAGTAATTCTTTCGGCCACAACGCGTAGCACCCAATCACCCACCTCATGTCCGAACGCATCATTAACGGGTTTGAAATCGTCGAGATCAATGAACAAGAGTGCCAACAGCGTGTTATGCCGCTTCGCGCGCAATATTTTTTGGTGCAGTCGGTCTTCCAACAAACGACGATTCGGTAATTGGGTGAGCGGATCAAAGAAAGCCAGATCGCGCAATTTATTTTCAAGCAGCGCTTTTTCTGCGAAGACTTGCTGGAGCATTGCTGCCGTTTCGCGCAGACGCTCCACCTCATTCAAACGAACATGACTTTCCTTTGCGTCAGGATGATGTAGCTGCCGCAATGTTGCATCCACGGCTTCTAGTGGCCGCACGACTTTTACCAGGACGTAGAATATGGCGAGCATCATCACGATCATGACGGATATCGCCAAAGCAATGTGGCTTAACAAAACGCTCTGGGAAGATTCCATTTTCTGTTTGGCTGTCCTGTTCGCTTCTTGAATGGCGTGGGACATCAAGTCGGAAAATCCATCCAGCAAAGGAACCGATGCAGCGGTCAGATCTTCCAACGGCACGTCCGCCTTTCGCCGTACCATCCATGCACTCAAGGCCTCATCCTGTATAGCGCGTAGCGCGCTTTGGTGCTTTTTCAGGTGGGTAGCCATCACCTTCATCTGTGCGTTACCGAGATATTCCAGCGTGCGATCCATTTCGTACCAGAGCGCCTTTTGGGTCCCGCGCATCTCATGGATGACGTAAATATCCTTTTCTGGCATCGGTTTTTTGCTCGCGACCTGTCGCGCAATGACCGAAGCTTCACTGCCCGTCAACATGCGCAGTCGAAACGACAGAAATCCCAACGTATTGAGTCGATTTGCACCTTCGGTTTGCCGATAATAACGGATCAAATGCCGCCCAAGAACTTCTGTTTGCATCATGAAAGCCGTGGTTTCATGCGTCCAGCGTGCCACCAATTCCGGATCGCGATGTGCCCTCGGCAAAGCGCTGTCCGCATCCACCTGTCGCCGGATTTCCCGAACCTTTTGCCATTTTTCATAAAAAGCTTCATGCCCGACATCCGGCAAGGTGGCGACTTTTTCGTATAGCGCGGCAATCGTGCGATCGGCGAGCAGACGACGTTCATCAATAAACTTGCGATCGTCATTGGAGATGGATTCCGGCGCACTCAGCACCACCGCCGTGCGCCCGCGTTCGTATGCAAAATGCTGCGCTGCAGTCATGATCTGGCCAGCAATTTTTGCCCACTCAACCAACTCATTGCTTCGCTGATAATCCCGCCAGCTTTGCCTGACTTGATAGAGAGAAGAGACCACCCCCCAACACCCCAACAGCAGCAAAGCACTCAGCAAAGCGCGGCGAAGGGTGATGTATTTCCAGGAAACCTCTTTGCGTAACATGCTGTATTGCCAGGATATTGATTCAGAAACGGGGGAAGGAAGCGCGTATTATCGCTCAAAAACGAGGCATTCGCGTCGGAGGGGGGGCAAAGCCACAAACGCTTTTCAACCACCCAAGGCCGTTACTGAACGCCCCGTCCGGATCCGCTTTGATTTTTGCGTGTGTACGCGGGAATCCAATCCATTCCCGTACGCTGCACCAACTCTTCATAAGAAATTGGCCGCTCTCGCTTAGCCTCATCCTGATTTTCGATCCAGTACGCCCACAGCTTCTCGCTTGAGGCATCGTAAACCAGTTTGAATAAATACTTCGGCACCCAAACGTTTCCTGCACCGATTGTCATCGGCATCGCATCAAACACTGGGCCGGTAATCACGTACACATCCTCTTTTGCACGCATCGCGTAGTGACGCGTGGCTTTTTCGATCGCGGCCCACGCCTTGCGATTATTCACCGGTGCTTGCGGCACCATATTCGCCAGGGAAAAACTTTGCGCCATGGCTTGCGCGGTCGGCATGTCTGCTGCGGGCGCCATATGTCCGCGGTCATAGCCGCTGGACTGATAGTCTACGAGTTGCGCACGCTCAGAGAACGGCAACCGGGCATCCGCAAAAAATCGGTTGGTTCGCCGCTCGTCTTTGGCATCCAGTAATTGCGCCCGATTCAGTCTTTCGGCAACGAATATCGGCGTCTTGGTTCGTCCCGAATGCAAGACCGCAAAGGCGTCGTAGCACAGTGCTCTCGGCTTCCATGCTGCTGATAGTGCCAGCTTGGGGGGCATGCCTGAAACAAAAAATTGCGTGCAGTTGTCGAAATTGCTACCCCACGCATTCGCGCCAAAAACGACGCTCAAGAAAAACGAAGCAAATATAAATTTGAAATATTTCACGATTGCTTTTGAACTCTGTTGTAGCGCGTGTCGACTTTGCAATTGTCGAATCACCAACGCAACATCATTCACACGCCAAGATAAACCGACGAAGTTAGCATGCCGTGAAATATTTCTGCAAGCCTTCTTGGCGTTTTCACGGCGAAATTTTTATCCTTGTCAGGAGCCGCGATAAAACGATTGCCGCGTCGGCACGATGACGCTTTTCTTCTTGTCATCTTTTGTGCTGATTGGACAGCTGGCATTCCACCATGTTGCGCGTACATAGTCGGAACGAACACATATTGAATGCGCTGGGCACGTTCAACTTGATTCAGCGATTTGATATCGCCGAGAAAAAAGACAAAGGCTTACGTTTTTGCGCAAGCCTTCGCTTTCAACAAAAAAGGCGGAAACGCATCGCGTCGCCGCCCTTTAAAAACTGTACAACGCGCGGCGTGGCCTCCGCGCAATGCAGACATCACATCGGTAAAATCATTTTCAGCCAGACCTTGTCGCCGCCAAAACGGTTTTCCACTTCGGTCTCATGCTGCCACTGCGCGATGAAATGGGTGCCGCCTTTCGTCGAATACTTGACGCTGGGACCATAGGCAAAGACCTGACCGCGTTTGCCGTATTGCTTGTTGCCATCCAGCTTGTCATCCGTCGTCTGCTTCAGGTAATAGCCGCTGATACCCAGACCCCAGTTTCCGATATGCTTGCCGACCAAGTAGTCCATATGGAATTCGTCACCGGATCGGTAATCCGTGTCCGTGTTCTTGGTCTTGATGTTGTACATGAACTTGCCTGAGACTTCCCATCCGTTCGGGCCAAGATACGTCACCGCATAAATCGGCTCGAAAGCATAGTAGTTGGTGCCGATACTCTTTCGGGCGTCGTGTTCGTCATACGCGCCGGTCGGCAAAAACACTTCCAGTGCGGCGACCTGATGCCAGCGCTCGCCATGCCACGCAATCAGGTTGGCGACCGAAACATCCCCCAAGCCGGTTTTGTTGGCCCACCCGCCACTGTTCATATGTTGATCCACCACCGGCACAATTACATGCCATGCGTAATTGCCGCCCAGCACCTGCGTATTGGTCGATTGCAGGAAACGGAATGACGCAAACGTGGCGTCCACTTCAGGATTTTGCGTGTGGCCCTTGTTGTCCTTGTACTTGCCAGTAACATTGCCAAAATAGCTGATGAAGTAATTGCCGGGCGGCGGCACCGCGCCCGCATACCAGTTTTCCGCGCCGTTCGGATATTGATCGCCGCCTTCCTTGGCTTGGACCATACCGCCAGCCATCAGCAAAGTACCGGCTGCGGCTGCGATTATTATTTTTTTCATTGTGTGATTTTTCATTGGACTACTTGAATGTTCAATTGTTTAAACAAAACTCCTGAATATCGATAACAGAAACCAGGCATGGAGGGGACATACAAATTCTCATCCGGCTTCGCAGATGGAAAATGGCTGATGGTAACTTATTTTTAGCGGCAAACAAGGGCCTTGACTCTCAAAGAACCATTTTTTGCGAAGCCGGAGGGGATCGCCTTAATCGACGTGGCGTGATTGCAACGACAAGAAAGGCCATGCCCGCGCCGCCATACCTCGGTCATCCACGTCATATCGGGAATGGCGTCAACTTCAAGCAAGTTGCGTTGTTTTTGTGGGGACGATATCAGGCGGGATTTTTTGCCTGATCGTGCGACGCCATGAGATCCGTCATGCACTTTTGTGGTGCACACCGTACGACATCTGCACGAAGCAGGCAGAGGGTGATTAGCGAAGCGAATAAGTCATGCACTTCGTCGCATCTTTCAGAAAGCCCATCTTGATTTCCGGCGCGTTGCATTCAAAGTCATCGTTAAATTTGCAATCAGACATTTTGCATGCCCCTACACCCGCCTGACGCTGCACCGCTTTGGTATGAGCAGACGGCAGGGTGAAGTAGGTATCGCAACCGGGACGAACCGTATCGCCAACCGTGATGGCTTTGGCATGACACGCCGACTCTGCGTTATAAACGCATTTCGACACCGCACACCCTTGAACAATCGACATCTCTATCGGTATCCGTTTCATATGGACCTCCTCATCTGTGACAGGGATTAATGCCACACCGCAACAATGCAAGCGGCGTGTAGCCACTTGATGCTAGTCATTTTTGAAGAATACTTTTTGTGGATTCTCAAAAAACAATCAATGAAAAACTGCCCCCTATAGCTTACAAGGCTAAAGGGATTTCTGAACCATTGCCAAACCTTCCCCCTATCAGGATTGGCTGATGATGAAGGCCATTGGTCAGGACCGCTTTGTCATCAAGCGGTCATACAGATCCATCAAAGTTTTCCTACGCAAACAACGCGTTGATTCAGACTAATTCACACCAAAAATGAAGCGGCTTCAAAAAACGTATCGACTTTCTCTTCAAACAAACAGGCCCATCTATCCTGAAACGACAGAGGTGAAAGCTTGACGTTAACGCCAGTCGTTTCAACATACCGTCGTAACAAAACAAAATGAAAATGAATGAAACCATCATCAACGTCCAGGACGCCATGCTGACCGAAACGCAAGAAACCAGCCCGTTTGTCGGCCATAGCCTGCCTGATGTTGAGTACGGCATTTCTCCACAACGTCAATCGGTTGACCATATCCACTCAAGGTATCACTACGGTCATTCACAATCAGAGAATTTTTTAGCAGGTCAGGATCTCATGTTATTCAGCCGTTTAAAGAAAATCATCCATAGGCGGGAATTAAATGCGCTATTTCAGCCCATCGTGCAAATGCAAACCGGGACCATCATCGGGTATGAAGGCTTGATTCGCGGCCCCTCCAACAGCCCCTTGCATTCCCCGCTTGCCCTGTTTAATGCCGCGCGCACATTCGATCTTGCGGTCGAAGTTGACCACTTGTGTCGCAGTATTGTGATCGAGCGGTTTGCGGTGCTCTCGCTACCTGGAAAGCTGTTTCTCAATGTCTGCCCGGACTGTCTCTGCCATCCCGGCGCGCGATACGGCGAAACACTTTCATATTTATTAAAGAATGGATTGAACCCCAGCCAGGTCATCATTGAACTCACGGAGCAGCAACCGACATTCGATTACGACCTGATGCGCGAAGCGGTCCGGCATTATCGGGATATGGGCTTTCAAATTGCGATCGACGATTTAGGCGAAGGGTTTTCGAGTTTACGTTTATGGTCAGAGTTGCGCCCGGATTTTGTCAAAATCGACCGTCATTTCATACAAGGCATCAATCAGGACCCCGTCAAATTGCAATTTGTTCGCTCCATTCAGGAAATTGCCGAAAACACGGGTTCTCGTGTCATTGCAGAAGGTATCGAAACCCAAAGCGAATTACTGCTTGTCAGGGAATTAGGAATCGGCATCGGACAGGGCTATCTCATCGCCAAGCCCAATCCGGAACCCAGTGCCATGATTTCCGCCGATATCGCCAAAACACTCTGTCGTGATCGGGTGGCGATCTACCCACACGACAAAGGCGGCGCCATGCCGCCACAAACCCTGACGCGATTGCTCAGAAATGTCATGACCGTTTCCTCGGACATGAGCAACAACCAGGTCCTTGAGATTTTTACTCAGCATCCCGAAACGCTCGCCATTCCCGTTGTTGACAGAGACGCACCGGTAGGACTGATTAACCGTGCCCACATAATCGATCGCTTTGCCCGCTTGTATCAGCGGGAGTTGTATGGGGCAAAACCCTGTACCACCTTCATGGACGACGCGCCGTTGATCGTTGACAAGAGCACGACGCTTCAAGAGCTGAGCCATCTGATTGCCGATGGCGACAGCCGTCACCTTTCAAACGGTTTCATCATTACGGATCGGGGCAGATACCTTGGTACCGGCACCGGCCACGATTTGATGCGCGAGATCACACAAATGCAGATCAACGCGGCTCGTTACGCCAATCCGCTTACCCTCTTGCCAGGCAGCGTTCCACTCAATGAACACATGGATCGACTGCTGGCGAATAATCTGCAGTTTTGTCTCTGCTACTTTGACATTGACCACTTCAAGCCCTTTAACGATGTGTACGGTTATCGCAAAGGAGACGAAATCATTCAATTGGCCGGGAAAATTCTGACCTCCCATGCCGACCCGGATCTCGACATGGTCGGGCACGTCGGCGGAGACGATTTTATTATTGTGTTCCAAAGCGCAGACTGGGAAGAACGCTGTCGCAATATTCTTGCAACGTTTCTCAAAGACGTACAGGAACATTACAGCGATGAGGACATCGCCAGCGGTGGGTATACGAGCGAAGATCGTCGAGGCGAAAAAATGTTCCACCCGCTGGCCACGCTGTCCATCGGCGCTGTCAACGTGGATCCGTCGCAATACGGCTCGACCTATCACATCGCCAGTGCGGCCAGCGAAGCAAAAAAACAGGCCAAAAAAATTCCGGGAAACAGCCTGTTCGTGGAAAGACGCAAACCACAGTGATGGATGACACCGAAGGCTTTCACACCATTTTTTGATTGTGCAAAAGCCGGCGTACTTTTATGCAGCCTGTTTTCTGTGCGCAGATATGGTGATATAGTAAACACCCTTGTCGCACTTCTCATGTATCGAAGAGATGTTCCGCATTTTCACCACGCGCATTACTGTTGGCCCCGACGCTATTGATGTCAATCAGCATGTCAATAATCTGGCCTATCTTCGCTGGATGCAGGATGCGGCCACCGATCACTCCACCGCGCAAGGCTGGTCGTTTGAACGCTATGTGGCGTTTGGCTCTGGCTGGTTTGTCCGCTCGCATTTCATCGAATACCTGCATCCGGCGTTCGTCGGCGATGTCCTCAATCTGCATACGTGGGTACATGGAATGGCGCCGCGCAGTTCGCCGCGCCGCTATTGCTTTGTTCGGGATAAGGATGGCGAAATTATCGCCAAAGCCGAAACACAGTGGGTATTCGTCAATTTCGGAAGCGGCCGCCCTGCCCGCATTCCGACCGAAGTGTCTTCATCTTTTTCCATCGTGCCAGAAGACGATCCCGAACTGCTCGGGCTCACGACCAGACAGCGGCGTCAAACTGCCTAGCGTTTAATTCCGCCACGAAGACGCGCGCCAGAGGAAAATTCTTATTGAATCTGGCAGACGATGGCGCTTCGCCACATGGCATCCACCTCGGCATCTCGTTTTGCTTGCGCCACGCGCTGCGCATATTCGTTCCTGAAGCACTCCCGCACCGTGTCACGGGATGCTGCGTCGGAGGCCACGGCCTCGCTCTTCGGGATGTCAAGCGAGGCCGTCAGTCCACGGTAATCCACCCAGAATTCGCCGCCGCCATCCTGTGTCGCGCTGAGTTGTACCCGATCATCCTGAATGGCTGAAATGCGAAAAGTCTTGCCATTAGCGCAAGCGATGACATCGTTCACGTAAAACAATGCTTCCATTGCCTCTTTTGCTGTGTTCATGGTGTTGTCCTGAATGGGTTGATTCGACGATGATGCATCTTATCCGAACTGCGACCAGGAATTCACGTCCTGATCTGATAATCCCGCATTTGCTCCACCCATTCGTTAATGCGGCGTTTGACGTGAATCCCGTTGCCTAATAGTCGTCGCCATCATGGCACCGTTCCAAAAAATTTCAGCCTTCAACCGAAGCTGGATTGATGGAGTGTTATTGCAAATTGAGCATCAACGCAACGACGCGAATTGTCGAAATGATCACATTATTACAGCCTGCACACCCCAGCATTGTCATAAAGATCAGTAACATGCTGCATTTTGTTTTGATTTGCACATAAAAGACAAAGCGACTATCTCCCACTTGAATATTGCCGTACGGCAACGTATGATGTGTTGCCTTTCTCATCTCGGTGCGCAAGTCGGTTCGTACGATCAACGCTGGTGTCCGTGTATTTTGTGTGCTTCTCGTTGGGAAAAGATTAATCATTTAATAGGCGTGCGGCAGAAAAATGTCTGCCCATCAAACGCGTCAACGCTTCATCATGGAATGCTTCTCTTTCAAACAAATGCGAAAACTGTTCTTCGCCATATTGGTGATCTCGCTCGTTTTTCCTCTCGCATCGGGTGCGGCAGAAGTTCGCATCGCCGGCACCGGCAATGCCTTGGGCGCCATGAAGCAAATTGCCAGCGCCTATAACAAATCACACCCTCGTGCAAAAGCCATTGTCTTTGAAAGCATTGGATCGCCCGGCGCGATCAAAGCCATTGCCAAGGGCGCCATCGAGATCGGCCTCTCTTCGCGAACGCTCACCGATCATGAAAAACAACTCGGCTTGCGCACCATTGAATATGCCCGCACGCCAACCGTTTTTGCGGTTCGCCCTGAAAACAAAAAGACGGCGATTACAGTAAACGAAATTATCTCCATCTATAGCGGCAAATTGACACGCTGGCCGGACGGCACGCTCATCCGTCCTATTCTTCGTCAACCCGGCGAACACAACACTGCACAGATTCTGAAACTTTCGCCAGACATGGGTGCAGCCCTTAATTTGGCCGAGAATCGACCCGGCACGCCCTTCGCCGTCACGGATCAGGAAGCAGCAAGCAAAATGGAAAACATCCCGGGAAGCATTGGGGTTACGACGCTCGGTCTCATCCTTTCCGAAAAAAGATCACTCCGTCCGCTCATTCTGAATGGCGTCAGCCCCACGCCGGAAAACGCGCACGCAGGCCGCTACCTCATGGTGAAACATTTCTATCTCGTTTTACCGAAGTCCCCTTCATCAGAAAGCATGGCCTTCGTCAAATTTTTACGTTCGCCTAGTGGACAAACCATTCTGAAACGCACCGGCCACACCCTTCCCTGATCCAGAATCTCGACACCATGCCAGCAAAATCCAGCTATCTTGAGCGAATTGTAACGAGAACAGCGTTGTTGGTAGCGGCACTGGTCGTCGTGAGCGTTCCCGCCAGTTATGCGTATGGCGAATATAAAAAACTGAATGACTATCTCGGCTTCAAAGCCAAAGTCAAATCAGCCGCTGTCAATGAACTCATCGCGCAAATGCCCGAAACGTGGACCATTGCCGAAAACCGGATGCAAGGTCTCATTTCTCGCGTGCCTATCACACTGGATCGCGAACACATTCAGGTCATCGACAACAGTGGCGTCATTCTGACGGAGGCCGGTACGCTCCTGACTGGCCCCACCGCCAGCGCCAGCTATCCGCTTTCTGATTCCGGCGTCACGGTCGGGAAACTTGTGATTTCTACTTCCCTCAAGGGCTATCTTTCCGACGTTGCAGTCAGCGTTCTGCTTTCCCTGATACTCGGCAGTTTGGTGTACGTTGCCCTGCGCACATTGCCATTACGCGCCTTGCGTCGCACAAAAGAAGCCCTGCTCCTCGAACAGGATCGCGCCGAAACCACGCTCCATTCCATCGGCGATGCCGTCATCACCACAGATTCGCACTGCCACATCAACTACATCAATCCAGCAGCACAGCATTTGCTTGGCTACTCGCTTGGCGAAGTGCGCGGCAAAAATATTGCCGATGTTATTCGACTTGTCAAAGCAAACGGCGAAGAAAAAATCGAATGCCCCCTCGCAGAAGCCCTGGAAAAAAAGTCCAGCCTGCCTTCGTCGGGAGATAACGTCCTGCTCCAAAAAAACGGTACCAGAATCGATGTCGAGGACAGCTACGCGCCCATTCATGGCGCAGATGGCACGGTTTCAGGTGGTGTCGTTGTGCTCCGCGATGTGACCGCCGCGCGCAATTTCATGAAGCAGCGCACCTGGGACGCCATGCATGATTCGCTGACCGGCTTGACCAATCGACGAGAATTTGAGAGGCGTGTCCAGTCCGCACTGAACGATGCCAAGAAAACCGAACAGACTCACGTAGTTTGCTACATGGATTTGGATCGCTTCAAGCTGGTCAACGATACCAGCGGACACGCGGCAGGCGACGAACTGCTTGCTCAGGTTGGGCAACTGATGCTCTCGCGAATCCGAAAATCAGACAGCCTCGCCAGAGTGGGAAGCGACGAATTCGGGCTGTTGCTTGAAAACTGCGACATTGCCGCAGGACAAAAAATTGCATCGGAAATAAAATCAGCTATCAATAATTTTGTATTCTCTTGGGGCACTCGACAGCATTCCGTCGGCGTCAGCATCGGGCTCACCCTCATCACCGCAGCGCATAACCATGTGGCGGAGATTATTGCCGAAGCCGATAACGCTTGTTACTGGTCCAAAGAACAAGGATTGGATCAAATTGTCGTTGCTGCCGCCAACAACCCCAGCCTGACCGCACGACGCAGCGAGATCAGTTGGGTGACCCGAATCAACAAGGCTTTTCGCGATAACCGATTTGTGCTCTACCAGCAAACCTGCAAGACTCTGAACACTTCTATTGAACTGAATGAGCATATTGAGATCCTGCTCAGGATGATCGACGAAGATGGGAAAATCATTCCACCGGGTCATTTCATGCCTGCGGCCGAACGCTACGCCATGATGCCGGAAATTGATCGCTGGGTTGTTCATCAAGTGTTCAGCCAATACGATACTTTGATCACGCAACGAGACGGAAAACCGGCAACCTTTTGCATCAATCTTTCTGGCGCATCGATCAATACCCATGGATTCCTGGACTATATCCGCGAGCAATCGCAAAAGCATCCTTTCGATACCCGCGCCATTTGTTTTGAATTGACGGAAACTGTCGCAGTGAATAACCTGCAGGCTGCTCGAACCTTCATCAGCGAATGCAAACAAATGGGGTTTTCGTTTGCCCTGGATGACTTTGGCGCCGGCACCAGCTCCTTCGGTTATTTGAAATCACTCCCCGTTGATTATCTAAAAATCGACGGCAGCTTTGTCAAGGACATGGAACACGACAAAATCGACCAAGCCATGGTCGAGACTATTAACCGCATCGGTCACCTGCTTGGAAAATTCACCATTGCCGAATTTGCCGAAAACCAAAACATTATCGACATGCTGGACGCGATGGGGGTGGATTTTGCGCAAGGATATGGTGTCTGCCGTCCCATGCCATTATTTTCATAACGCCCCGTTTACAACACAAGTTCAACGCAGCTTCTCTTGTGCTTGTGGCGATACCTCAATACCATCAGCAACGCTCACGGCGTCCTCGCACATTTTCATACCCGGTGCGTAATATTGATAATTGTCGCCTCCCTTCGACTTGGCTGCATACATCGCCGTGTCGGCGTTCAGAACAAGGGTTTCGAGATTATCGCCATCCTCCGGATACTGTGCCACCCCCATACTCACAGTAACCTGCAGCCGGTTACCTTCAAAATAGACCGGTTCCGAAACGGCCGTACGGATTCTCTGCAAAGTTGGCGGCAGCACTTTGTAATGAGGCAACTGATCCCCGAGAATAATCAGGAATTCATCGCCCCCAAAACGGATGACCGTATCCGTCTGCCGCACACATTTCAGCATCCGTTCTGAAACCGTCTTCAGCAGTTCATCGCCAACCCGATGGCCCAGCGTATCATTGATCGGTTTGAAATTATCCAAATCCAGAAAGGCCAGCGTAACGCGACGGCTCTCACGTTTTGCGCGCAACATCGCTTGCTGAAGGCGATCATTCAGCAACGAACGGTTAGGCAGCCCGGTCAGTGCATCATGATGCGCCATGTGCGTGATGCGTTCTTCCGAACGCTTGCGATCCGTAATGTCGCGAACCACCGCCACCACACCGTCTTCAACCCGGACAAATTCACGCTGCAGCCACTCGATATTCAATGTCGGAATGTTTTTCTTCCACTCCGACTCATGTTTCGCGCCAGTTTTGTAGGCATCAATTAACAGATCAAGCAACCCATTTTCTTGAATGTCGGATGATGTCTCGCTGAACCTGCTTCCCACCAGATCTTTTTTGCTTCTGCCAAACATCAGAGCGCCACGGTTATTCAGATCATCAATAACGAAATCGGTGGCATTCCCATCTTGATCCAGCACCGCGCGCAACACATAAATACCGTCACTACTGGCTTCCAGCGCGGCATAGTGCGTTTCCTGATTTTTTCTGGAACGCATACGACTCTGATTCAATTGCAAAAGCAATCGCGCAATCACGACGGAAATGCCTGCGAAAAGCACGCTGATGATCCCGGCAATCCAGTAATACGTGTTTATTTTCTCTTGGGATGAAGCCAATTGCTCATCCTGAGATACCCCAACAACGATCCCCAGCGGATGCCCATAAAGTCGCTTGGCGTTCGCATAACGTTTAATGCCATCAACAAAGTAAAGCTCGGGCCACGAATCTTTTTCTTCCTCAATGACGCTCAAATCGATCTCGGTCTTGAATGCCGGTTCCCCGACAACAACTTGCTCACCTGTTCGTTTTACCCAGAAAACACCGTTGACGCCGACAAGACCGATCACGCCTTGATCGCCCAAACGCGATTTGTCGTAATCGCTGGTGAAATATTCCGGATCGACGGAAAGCATCACCACACCGTTAAACGCCCCACTCGGCGTATTCAATCTTCTGCTGAATCTAATTTTCCAGCCTTGCGACAAATCTTTAATGAGGTTTATGTTGGACGTCGTTGTGTCATCCCGACTGTGGAGATGGAAGAAGGGCTGATGCCCAATGGAAGGCTGTTTCCGCAAAGCGCTGGATGCCACAATTTCTCCAAACCGATCGGCAATACTGACGGTAAAGACCAGCTTGGGCGGCAACATTTCTTTTTTCTCTAAATCTGCCAGAACGGCCGGTGTCGGACGCTGTTCATAGGCATATTTCAGCGTCTTGAGCGTTTGATCGATGAAACCGAGATTGCGAACCATGTGCGATTCATAAATATCGGTTAGTTCTCGCACGTTATCGATCGCGTTGCGTTCGGCTGTATCGTTTTCAATCCAAACGAACTGACATATCACTCCCCAGAAAATCCCCAGAATCACGATGGCAACAATTTGAAAGACAACATGCACCGCTGTCAGATGCGACAACACCTTCCTGCGATTCAAGCCTTGAAAGTTCGTTTCCATTTTGCCACCCTGTAAATAGGGCCTGACTCTGTTTTTCGTCGCCTTGGCATGCTTGCCACGCACTAGTCATTGTTTTGTTTACGAGCAACGGCACTACTCCCTCACAACAATCTGCAAGACTTTCACCGTCGCATCGACCTCGCTGCTATCAATGTAGCCCATGGCGCTGGGATTTCTGGCTATTGCGCGCTTGACGGCATTGCTATCAGGGTACTCTTTTGGCGGCACCCCTTTTCCGGTAAAGATGGATTTTGACCAGTGCGCCTTAATTTGCTCTGGTGCCCTCCCCGTAAATTTCATGTAAAACGCGTTTCGTAATGACGCGTTCTCTGCCTGATCAAGGGGTATCACTCTGCTTCTGTCGGGAAGCAACGTGGTTCTGCCGAGATAAATATCGGACAGATGATAGGCGCTCAATTCTGTGAGCGGACTTTTCGGTGACACCACCACGACAACTTCTGCAACAGACTGATTCACGATGCAGCACAGCACCGCCACACACATTCCGATCCGTTTTAAGAGAAGCTTCATGACTTTCCTCAAAACAAGAAATCAGCCGTGAGGCTGTATGCGTTAAACTTCCCCCCCGGCGAATACTCATCGGCCTGGTGATCCAGCGAGCCAGGCGAGTTTGCTCCGATGTTGGTATGGTCGAATTGCATTTTCAACGCGACATTTTTTGCGCAATCCCATCGCACGCCCACTGAAATCGTTTTTTGTATCGGCGACGCGGATAATTGTTTATTCAACTCCGAATTAAGTCCGCCAATCAGGGGATTAGCACCGGGGTTGGGAACACCCGGATCGGACGAGTTGCTGTTCCGCCGCGCTTCGGCATACGTCACGTACGGGGTCCATTCTCGCAAGCGGTATCCGCTGCTCACGTACCAGCCCGAGCGCTTGCCGTAAACGGAATGGGTATCAATGACCCCGTATTCACCCATCGCAAACCATTTGCCGGGGTTGTAACTGGCACCAACTGTGAAAATGGAAAACCGTTTGTCGTCGGCTTCATATTTGTCGATGACACGATTGACGTAGGGCGCAAGCCCAGGCACTCCAGCCAAATTTCTATACCCATTGAACAGCTGATCGTAAGACGAGATGGAACCGCGCGCACGAATATATGTAAAATGCAAAGTCGAGGCGCCATATTCCACCGTATCGGAAATCACCCATCCTCTCTTGGCTTCAACCTTTCCGCCTTCGTCATCTGGCATACGCACGCTGCTTTGGCCAATGCCGAACTGGAGTGTATTGTTAACTTCGGCAAAACTGTAACGCAAGCTTCCATCCACGCCATCCAGACGCGAGAGCGGGTTCAAACTGTATACTTCTACCGGTGGTCGCACCCACGGCATCGCATAACCCACCTTGCGAGAATCAGACAGCAAAAACGTCGGCAGCACGATGCGCCCGGCACGAACACTCACATCCGGCGTAATCTGGTATTTGAGATTGGCCCATTCGATCTCGGGATCGTAAGAACCGTCGTAGCGTTGCTCGGAAGTGACTTGAATCACCCCGGAAAGACTGGAATTGAATTTTCCATCGATCTGCGCCCCCACCCGACTGTCAACTTCCGCACTCCAATTTGCATGTCGTCCGGCACCGCGACGCTGCAAATCGTGTGCAATGAAATCCGCTTTCTTTTCCGTAGAATGCACCAGACCCACCGTGCCGTATCCTTGAAACGACCACATCGAATCCGCTGCATCAAATATCGATTTTTCCGGCTCTATTTGTTGCGCATGCGCAGCACAAAACAGCGCGGTCGCGCACATAGCGATCCACCGCTTGCGAAAAGATTGCCGTCCGAATAGTAATGAATAGCGCATCGTCATGAAAATTAGCGTGGTTCAACAAGCTGCCCAAAAAAACAGGCTGCGCCCCAGAATCAGCAAAACTGTTTGTATCAATATGACATGAGATTGCCTTAAAGAAATCGTTTCACGTGAAAAATATTTCTTATAAGAAAAATATACAACGCTTATTTGTCAATATTTGTCTTTGACTTCAATTAAATATTTGCCATTTCGCTACAATCCCCGTTACCCAGTGCGTCATCTGTAACGTGATCCACGCATCCCATAACCTCTCTTTTTCTGGAGCCTTGTTTGCACCCGAAACTCACTCCGCCGCGCCCGGTCACCATTGGCATGCCGTTTGAATCCACCGGCACACCAGCACTGTTACTCGACCTCGATGCCTTTGACTCCAACTTGCAGCAGATGGCTGAACTGGCAAAACGTCACAAGGTCACGTTGCGTCCGCATGCAAAAGCACACAAGTGCGTGGCCATCGCTCAAGCACAACTGTCACTGGGCGCAACGGGAATCTGCTGTCAGAAACTGTCGGAGGCCTATCCATTTGCCGCCGCCGGAATCGACAATATCCTGATCAGCAATCAATTCATCGGGGCGGACAAGGTGGCCATGGCCATCGAACTGGCGAAACATGTGAACTTGAGCGTGTGCGTCGATCATCCAATGCAAATCGAGGCACTGGGTGCCGCGACGAAAGATAGCGGAACGCGCATCACTGTTCTACCGGAAGTGGATATCGGACAAGGACGCTGCGGCGTCACCCATCCCGACGCCTTGATGCAACTCGTCGATGGCATCACGCAATGCGGCACACTTCACTTCGGCGGGATACAGGCTTATCACGGCGGTGCACAGCATATCGCCTCCTGGGACGAACGCAAGACAGCGGCGCAACACGCTGCGGCTGCGACAGCGGACTATGTGCGACATCTAGAGACACGCGGCATTCGCTGCGCCAGCGTAACCGGCGCTGGTACGGGCACCGCTGTCTTCGACGCGGCGAGTGGTGTGTATACGGAACTGCAGCCCGGTTCTTACATTTTCATGGACCGGCACTACGAATCATTGGAATGGAAAAGCGATCTGCAACTTCAGAACAGTCTGTTCATTCTCTCGACCATCATGAGCACGGCACGACAGGGGCGTGCGGTGTGCGATGTAGGGCTCAAAGGGCTGTCGGTTGATTCCGGCATGCCGCTGGTCCATGCGCCACAAGATTTGCAATACGTTGCCGCCAATGATGAACACGGCATTCTGGAAATCCTGAATGAAAGCAAACGAGATCGACTGGGAGAAAAGATCACGCTGATCCCCGGTCATTGCGATCCGACGGTCAATCTGTATGAACAATACATCGGAATTCGCAACAGGAAAGTGGCGTGCGTATGGGAAATCGAGGCGCGTGGACTCAGTCAGTAACGCCTCGAACATTTTTTGCACAACGCGCAAACACAAAAGAAAATGGCAAAACCCTTGGCTGTTTTGCCGTTGACATTGGACATCCGAAACCGATAATTCAATCGGCCATCTTCCGCTTAAAAGAGGCTGACGATGGACCTTTGCGCCCCTCCATGCGCAATACACAAGCGCGCCGCATTTGAAAAATGCGTTTTCACTGTGACAACACAGGGCGATGTTGCTCAAGTAAAATGAGCCATCGAAAAAGTCATCTTATGAGACCAATGATGTGTGATCATGCGTAGTACTTTCGATGCAAACGCGAATAGATTGCTTGTTTCGGCTGGAAAAAAACCCGCAACGTGGAAAACCGCTATCGCTTTGACGGGATTGGTATTTCTTCTCTCATTGGCCGCTACAGGCATGGCCTGGTGGCGCGAACAACAAAAAGTTGATCGGGCACTCAAAACGAAATTTGACTTTCGCGCGAACAAAATCGTTTCCCGCATTGAAAAACGACTTATCTACTACCATCAAGTACTACTCAGCACCCAGGCATTATTTTCTGCCAGCAAAAACGTGACCCACCACGAGTTCGGCACATACGTCACGTCTCTTCAGCTACAAAAGTTATATCCGGGCATACAGGATATCGGCTGGGCGCGCATCATCCCCAAAACACAAGTGCCAACGCATCTTGAAAACATGCGCAGGTTTTATCCCAACTATCGGATCTGGCCCCAGGGCGACCGCCCGCTTTACACGGCCATCGTGCAAGTGGAACGACGCAACAAACTCAACAGACACGCCATTGGATACGACATGTACGTCGACCCATTACGACGGACAGCAATGAATCAGGCGCGCGACAAAAACAAACTTTCCGTAACGCCTAAGACTCATCTTTTGATTGGCCCAGCGAGCGGCGAAAACAGCGGATTCATCGCCTATCTCCCGATTTATGCATACGGCAAACCCGTCACCTCGATTTCAGAACGCCGGGGAAACATCGCGGGGTGGGTGTATGCGCCGTTTCATATGCGTGAACTACTTGCCGCGCTGGATTTTGTGCAAACGGATAACCTGGCCATCGACATTTACGACGGTCATGACACAACTGAAAATGCATTGATGTACCGTTCAAATCATGAAACCTCTTCATCCTTGATACAAGCAAAGCGTCTGGAATCAATTCATCGTGTCAGCTTCGCAGATCGTCAATGGATACTGCACATCCGCTCACTTGCATCTTTTGAATCGACTATCGACAAAACACTCCCATATTATGTGGCTTTCTTCGGCGTACTGAGCAGTTTCCTTCTTGCTTCACTGACTTGGTCGCTTGCCACGGGCAAGACGCACGCCTTGTCGCTGGCGAGAAAAATGGCCCTGCAATACCGTGAAAGCGAATCCCGATTCAGACTCATGGCTGACGCAGCACCGGTTCTGATTTGGATTTCTGATCAAACCTTTCAACACATCTGGGTCAACAAAGGATGGGCCGTGTTAACCGGGGATACCAAATCCGACGATCACGGCCCAATATGGAAATCTTTCATTCACCCGGACGATTTAGCGAATCTGGAAACGGTGATCGCGCAATCTGTTCAAGTCCGAAAAGCCTATGTTGCAGAATACCGAGTACGCCGACATGATGGCGAATATCGCTGGATTCTCACCCACGCTGCACTCCGTTTTGACGAGGACGGCACGTATATGGGCTATGTCGGCTCCAGCGTGGATGTCACGGATCGCAAACGCGCAGAAGAAAAGGTCAAGCTCGCGGCACTGGTCTTTGAACACAGCATTGACGCCATGACTGTCAGCGAATATGACAAAGACGGAACTTTGCGCATTATCGCGGTCAATCGCGCACATCAGGAGATTTCCGGCTATTTGTCATCCGATGTTATTGGCCAAAACCTTGACCTCATCAAGTCGAACAAACACGATGCTTTCTATTATGCACAAATCACCCAATCGCTGGCAGAAACAGGTTGCTGGCAAGGCGAATACTGGGCCCGACGCAAGGATGGAACATACTTTCTCGCATGGATTAACCTGAACGTAGTGCCCGATGGGAACAGCGGACGCCGCCGCCTAATCACCTTGTCTCGCGACATTTCGCGTCAAAAAGAATCCGAAGACATGATCCATGCTTTATCCATGAGCCTGATTTCGGCAAGGGAAGACGAAGCGCGGCGCATTGCACGGGAAATTCACGACGATCTGGGGCAAGGGCTTTTCTGGATACGCATCAATCTGAAACTGCTGCCGCAATTATTGCAGGCACAAGCCGATCACCTCGACAACAGCATCGACTCGCTTACGGCGTCGGTGGATGCCTGTCTGGACACGATCAAGCGCATCGCGACCCGCCTTCGCCCCCCCATGCTTGATTTTGGCATTGATCTTGCTGTCAGTGCGCTGGTCGAAGAGTTCAAAAGAAATACCGGCATCAACTGCCTGTTGATCAACCAGTTAGCTTCGAATATCACGCTGGATGACGACACCGCAACAAATCTTTACCGCATTCTGCAAGAGTCGTTAACCAACGTGGCGCGGCATGCCAACGCAAAAAATTTGCATGTTACACTCGTCAGTGAACAGACACATTTGTTTTTGGAAATCCGGGACGATGGCCAAGGTTTTGATCACCCAACACGCTTCAGGCCCGGCTCTCATGGTCTAACGGGTATACGGGAACGCGTGTCGCTGCTTGGTGGGAAAATCGACATCATCACAAAGCTCAACCAAGGGGTAACGGTCCGTGTTTCGATACCCCATGCAAATAAACTGTTAGGAAAACCGAAAGAATCATGATCAGGGTCTTTATTGCAGAAGATCACGCCATGATGCGTGAGGGCATCAGAAAAATTATTGACGCGTATCCCGGCATGGAGACGATTGGCGAAGCGGCCGACGGCGTCGAAACCATCGAACGTCTGGGCAAGATGGCATGCGATTTACTACTCATGGATATGACCATGCCGCGCATCGGAGGTGTTGATCTCATCCGCCGCGTCAAACAACTCTTTCCCAAGCTGCCCATCCTGGTGATGAGCATGCATGATGCGGGCACCATCGTGGCCGCAGCCATCAAAGCTGGGGCAAACGGTTACATCACCAAGAATGCCGAGCCCGCGCGCTTCTCTACCATCATACGGAGTGTGGCCGCAGGCGGTGAGTACATTGAACCGCACATAGCCAAACGTGCCTTCATCGAAGGCGGAAGCGAGCAACAACCGCACGAGACGCTCACCGAACGAGAAAACCAAATCATGTGCATGATCGTGAACGGGAAATCGACCAAGCAGATCGGCGAAGAACTTTATCTCAGTCCCAAAACCGTCAGCACCCACAAGATGCGGATTCTGGAAAAATTAAATATTGAAAACGTCGCAGATTTGATACGTTATGCGCTGAAACACCATTTGAGCAACTCGGCGTAATCCATCGCCCCCCCCTCACCAGCCCTACCACACAATTTCGCGATCACACGATCACGAAATGACCTTTCACAAAAGCCGCGCTTTCATCTGAACTCGGATTAATCCTACCGATATTTCCGGTTCGTCCGATGGTTTTTATTGCTTTGGCACGATAAGTTTCCAAAGGGCAATTATTTTGAACAATATCAAGTCAGCCCATCGAACAGCCACCTCAAGAGGAGCGCATGCGAGCCACGTCAGAGCGAAACCCCAGAAACGATCACCCTTCTGTATCGTCACACCATATCGCCAGAAACGAATTTCTCGCTTTCAAGCTGGGGCGAGAGGAGTACGGCATAGATATCCTCAGCGTGCAGGAAATCCGCGGGTACGAAAATGTCACGCGTATTGCCAATGCCCCGGATTACATCAAAGGTGTTGTGAACCTTCGCGGAACCATCGTTCCCATCATTGACATGCGCATCAAACTCGGCATTGGCACACCCACTTATGATCAGTTTACCGTCGTAATCGTCCTCAATCTGCACAACAGAATTATCGGCATGGTCGTCGATAGCGTCTCAGATGTCATCACGCTCCCGGCGGAACACATCAGGCCGGCGCCGGATATGGGTGCCACGCTGGATACGCAATATCTGATTGGCATGGGCACGATCAATGAACGCATGCTCATTCTGGTCGACATCGAAAAATTAATGCTGACAGAAGAAATGGAATTGATTGAAAACGTCAAGGCATAACAAATTTAGGTCATTGGAGAACACGAATGAAAAACTGGAAAATTGGATCGCGGCTGGGCCTCGGCTTTGCCATATTGACTGTCTTGATGATAGGCGTCGGCGTATTTGGCATCTCGCGTCTGGCTGCACTGGATCACCGCGTTGAAGAGCTCGTCAAAGATCGTATACCGAAGGTCGCTATGGCGCGTGGCATCAACGACGACCTGAACAAAATCGCTCGTTCGTCGCGCAATACCTTGCTGATGCACGACGCTTCGCAAATTAAAAGCGAAATGGCGGCCATGCACGAGGCCCGACAGAAAATCGCTGGCACTGTCGAAAAAATTGGCGCCTTGCTCAACACCGAAAAAGGGCGTGAAATTTTTAAAAGCTTGACCAATGTCCGTGCGCCCTACATTAATGCCACCAATCATTTCATGAAACTGATTGAAGAGGACAGGAAGGAAGAGGCGCGAAAACTGCTTTATGCGGAAATTCGCCCCGCGCAATTGGCTTATCAAGCAGAGTTGCAAAAATTTATCGCCTATCTAACGGATCTGATGGAAAAATCGGCTCAAGAAGCCGGTGCAGAATATGCCATGGCACGCAATCTGATCGCCATCGCGCTGGTGCTGGCTTCGCTGTTTGCCATCATCACTGCCATCTTCGTAACCCGTTCGATTACGCAGCCGATCAACGAAGCGGTCAAGGTTGCCGAGACGGTTGCTGCGGGAGATTTGACCAGTCGGATTGACGTGAAATCGACGGACGAGACGGGTCAACTGATGCAAGCCTTGAAGAACATGAATGACAATTTGCTGAATATTGTCAGCCAGGTGCGTCTGGGGACGGACACGATAGCGACGGCCTCGGCGCAAATTGCAGCCGGTAACCAGGACTTGTCCTCACGGACGGAAGAGCAAGCCAGCTCGCTGGAAGAAACCGCTTCGTCGATGGAGCAAATGACCTCGACGGTGCGTCAGAACGGCGACAACGCCCAGCAAGCCAATCAGTTGGCCAAGACGGCCTCCGACATTGCCACCAAGGGTGGAGCGGTGGTGGCCGAAGTGGTGCAAACCATGGGCGCGATCAATGATTCTTCCAAGAAGATGGCCGATATCATCAATGTCATTGACGGGATTGCCTTCCAGACCAATATTCTGGCGCTGAATGCGGCAGTGGAAGCTGCACGTGCAGGTGAGCAAGGCCGCGGTTTTGCGGTGGTGGCCACCGAAGTGCGCAATCTTGCGCAGCGTAGCGCGGGGGCGGCCCGGGAGATCAAGACGCTCATTGATGATTCGGTGAACAAGGTTGGCGAAGGCACGAAGCTGGTGGATCAGGCAGGTGAAACGATGACGGAGATTGTCTCCAGCATTCAGCGCGTGACCGACATCATGAGTGAGATCACTGCGGCGACGCGCGAGCAGGTGGATGGCATCGAGCAAATCAATCAGGCGGTGACGCAGATGGATCAGGTGACGCAACAGAACGCTGCCTTGGTGGAAGAAGCGGCAGCCGCGGCGGAGTCCCTCCAGACGCAAGCACATCAACTCGTGCAATCCGTGAGCGTCTTCCGCACCGGGAAAAACGCTATCGCACCCAAACTGCAGTCGGCCGCAAATGAAGCGGGCAAGCCCCCGATCGCAGCAAAGGCCCCGGTGATACAGATAGGCCAACGCACGAAACTTCCTGCGGCTGCCAACGCAAAACCCACTCGCGCAATACAAGAGGTGCGACGCAGCGGGGAACGCGGAGGAGAACGCGGAGGAGAACGCGGCGGGGAAGATTGGGAAGAATTTTAAGCCGTCTTAACCAACACGCATAGGACAGCCAACCATGACTTCAAACGCAGCAGTTGGAAAAGATTTTCGCATCACCTCATTTCTTTTAACGGCCATTTTCATCCTTGGGGTCGGTATGACAATCTGCCTCACAGGCGGCGAGGCGCGAGCACAACATCAGGTCAAGGTCGCCGCCCCGGCACAGCAAAACGTGTCGGAGCCTTCTGCCGGAAAGCTAACGCTGGCTGACTGGCTACGCATGATGAGATAAACCGCCTTGATTTGAGCAAGGAACCGCCTGCCATGACACCGCCAGACCTTGTCGAAAAAACTCATAATGCCGCAAAGATATCCACCATACACTTGCATATGCATGATATTCCGCACATTGCATGGGTTGAAGATGCACAAGGCGTCTGTCTTGATTGCAATTTGGCACTGAGCCATTTCACAAAATTGTCTATTGACCATCTCATCGGACAAAATGTGTTAAAACATTTCGGATCGAGATTCACACCTTCATCTTATGCAAACATCGAGGAGAAAAAAGGCCCACACACACCGGCCCCTCATGCACCTCCTTCATCCGCACAGCAACTCGACGCAAACCGGGGCACCCTCCTCCCCCTCACCCTATCCAGAATTTCTGTAAAGACTGACGACAGCGGGGAGAAGCAATCCTTGTGCATTATTTACGATGCCCCGCCCCTCCTCGAAGCAAGAGACGGCGCAGACGAAACCGTAAAACAACCGGCTCCTATCGACATATTGACGGGATTACCGAAACGATTCATGTTTCGAGAGAGTATTGAACAAGCTATTGCCGAAGCAAAACAAGACAACGCCTCTCTTGCGCTGATCGTGATTGACCTGGATCACTTCCAGGAAATCAACGATTCGCTTGGCCACGATGCTGGCGATGCTTTTCTCGCCGACACCCCCACACGTTTGCGTCAATGTATACGAAAAACCGACATCCTCGGACACTTGGGCGGCGACGAGTTCATCATCGCCTTGAAGGGCCCACACGAACCTAAAACGGTCGAACGTGTGGCCTATCAGATACTGCGAACGCTGTCCGAGCCGTTTCATTTTGGCGATATGGAATCCCGTATTTCAGCTAGCATCGGCATCGCACTATATCCCCATGACGGTGTTGGCATTGACGACTTGTTAAAATACGCCAATCAGGCGATGTATGCCTCCAAAAGACAAGGGCGCAATCGCTTCACTTACTTTACACAATCCATGCAAAGAGTCGCCCAGAAGCGAGGGGCATTGATTAGTGATCTGCGCAAGACCATATCGCATTTTCCATTCAGGCTGCTTTTCCAGCCGATTGTCGATTTGAAAAATGACAAACTTTGCAAAGCAGAGGCATTAATCCGGTGGGTACATCCTGCACAGGGAATCATTGGTCCGGATGAATTTATTCCTCTTGCTGAAGAGATCGGACTCATTGACGTCATTGGCGACTGGGTCTTTCACCATGCTGCACAACAAACCGCAAAATGGCGCCAGACGATCACTTCGGAATTTCAGGTCAGCATCAACATGTCGCCACTACAGTTTCGGAACAACAATCGCTTCCCGGGTTCATGGAGCGAGCACCTGAAAAATATTGCCCTTCAAGGAAACGGTCTCCTGCTCGAAATCACTGAAGGCCTATTGCTGGATAACCACCATAGAATTGCTGATCAAATTCGTCAGTTCCATGCAGCGGGCATCCAGGTTGCCCTAGACGACTTCGGCACCGGCTATTCTTCCCTGTCTCACCTCACGCAATACGATATCGACTACATCAAAATTGATCGCTGTTTTGTCCAAAATCTGACAGCCGACTCCAACGCGCTGGCTTTGTGCCAGGCCATGATTCTGATGGCGCACAAATTAGGAATACAGGTCATCGCAGAGGGAGTGGAATGCGATGCACAACGCGGATTGTTGAAAAACGCCGGTTGCGACTTTGCACAGGGCTATCTATTTTCTCCGCCCATTTCGCCGGAAGAATTTGAAGATTTACTGATCGGCCCAATTTCATAGAAGAAAAGGCACGCGGTGTCACAACACACTCCGCTGCATTGTAGCGGCTTATTTCTTCGGATACCCCACCGACTGCGCCAGAATAATGTGCTGATGCTTTTTCAATCCCAAAGCTTTGGACAACGCAGGAAGATCGATGTAAGCGCGCACCATCGTCACCAAGCCTTCCGAGGCGCAGAACAGATACACGTTCTGACTGATGAAGCCAGTGTCGGTCGCAGAATAGAACGTGCGGTATTCCTCGGGGTCGGAAGCCAGCTTGGTGTGATCCGATACATACACTAGGTTCACCGGCGCGGTTTTGACAAAATCCTGCTTGCCGGTCAAGGCGCGAATGTCCTGATTGCTGATCGGCAGCAGGCGATGGGCAAAAGGATCGTATAAAGAAACGCCCTTCTCGGTGACCACGTAAATGCTGATCTCTTGCACATCGTGCGCAGAGGGCGCGGTGCGGCCTTTTTCCTTGGGACGATTGACGCCAAACGCGGCCCACAGCAGATTCGACATCGTTTGCGGCGACAGCATCTTGCTATCGTACTCGCGCACAGTACGACGTTCTGCCAAGACCTGCATCAGCGGTTTGCCCCCAGAGGTTTGCGGTGCGGGCAGTGCGCCCATTGATGGGTCAGATACTGATGCTGCGATAGGTGCCGAAGATGTGGAAGCGACCGTAGAAGCAACTGACGCCGATGCCGACGCTTTGGTCTGCGGCGATGATTCGCTCTTGCAGCCCGCCAAAACCATTAGCCCGCTCAATCCGATCAGACACCCCAGAAAAAACTGAAAAGAGAACATGCTGACTGGCTTCATACATTCCCCTCTTCGTTATTGATCCCCTCATGTCATCAGGGATCGGATATCCTCCGGCAGCGGAACGGATTCTCCCTTTTGCGGATCGACCCAGACTACTCTCGCCCCGCCTGCGGCGTAAATGGTTTCTTCGTCATCAGTGCGACGAATTTCCTGCGTAATTTCGAAACTGGATCGTCCGGGCTTGCCCGCATACGTCCGAACCTCCACGGTTCCCGGATACTGCAGCGAACGGAAAAACGTGCAGTGCGCGCTCACCACCACTGCCTCGATCAATTTCTGTTCATTGACCCGCCCCAGTTCGGTGTACCACTCAATTCGGGCCTGCTCCATAAAACGGAAATACACCGTGTTATTGACGTGCCCCATGGGATCCATGTCACCCCACCGAATCGGGATGCGCGCCACATAAACCAACTTCCTTTCATTCATAACACACTCATACCATCGTCAGCGGTGATAATGGAACCGTTGATCAAACGCGATTCTTCTGACGCCAGTAACAGAATGAGCCCGTCCAAATCCTCAGGCTTGCCAGCACGCTTGCGTGGCAACTGGCTGATGAACTTTTGCCCTTGTTCGCTGGCGAAATGGGTCGCATTGACCTCGGTCAGCATATAGCCGGGGCAAATGGCATTCGTATTGATGTTGTATCTGCCCCACTCCAAAGCCATCGATTTCGTCATGTGAATCATCGCGGCTTTGCTCATGCAGTATATCCCGAATTTCGGCAAGGGGCGCAATCCCGCAACCGAAGCCACATTAATGATGCTGTGCAGTCTGGCGGGATCCTGCTTGGCCCGAGCGATCATGCGTTTGGCTGTCTCTTGCGCCACAAAAAACGCCCCGCGCAAATTGGTGCCCATGATGTGCAGGTAATCGTCCATGGTTACGTCTTCAAGACGCTGATTACTGACCACGCCAGAGTTGTTGACCAGAATATCGATAGGCCCGATTTCGTTTTCCGCCTGGGCCAGAGCGGATTTGATACTGCTCAGATCGGTCACATCCAACTCTACGACATAGGCTGAGCCGCCTTCGGCCTCAATTTCCGCGCGGATTTCCTTGAGGATTTCCAGCCGACGGGAGGCCAGAATCACCCTGGCACCCGTCTTGGCCAATACACGTGCCGCCCGCGCCCCCAGCCCGCTCGACGCTCCGGTCACCAATGCCGTCCGACCATCAAATTTGAATGTCATTCCCATAAATCCTCCTTGGCAGTGAACCCTTTCAACGCGCGCAGCGCGAAACGCGCCAGAAACGCTATCATTACGCTTTTCGCCAACATTCACCTTGGCAACGGAGTGGCATTCTGGATAAAGCCGATACAGCGTGAGCTGCAGGATAAACATGACTCACCTTCTGGCTTCTGATATAGGACAAGATTTGGACGCGCGCGAATCGATGGAATATGACGTAGTCGTAGTCGGTGCCGGACCGGCCGGACTCGCTGCCGCCATTCAATTAAAGAAAATGACAACATTGGCAGGCGCCAATGTTTCCGTCTGTATTCTGGAAAAAGGCGCAGAAGTCGGCGCACATAGTCTTTCCGGCGCCATCATTGACCCAGTTGCGCTCAACGAATTATTTCCAGACTGGAAAGCACGCGGTGCACCCTTGCATACGCCGGTTACCAACGACCATTTTCTTTTTCTCACACAGCAAGGATCGCTGCGCACGCCGAACGCGCTGCTGCCCGGTGTGATGCGCAACCACGGGAATGTCATGGCCTCGCTTGGCGAACTGACGCGCTGGCTTGCGCAAGAAGCGGAATCGATGGGCGTCGATATTTTTCCCGGTTTCGCTGCGACGGAAATGCTTTATCACGATGACGGATCGGTGAAAGGCGTCGCCACCGGCAACGTGGGGGTCGGAAGAAACGGAAAACGCAAGGCGTCTTTTCAACCCGGCATGGAAGTCCACGCAAAATACACTTTTTTTGCCGAAGGCGCACGCGGCCATCTGGGCCGACAGTTGATCGAACGTTTCAAACTTGATGCGGGCCGCGATCCGCAAGCCTACAGTCTGGGGTTCAAGGAGTTGTGGGAAGTGCCCAATTCAAAAAATACTGCGCCCCAACACAACGCCGGACTCGCGCTGCATTCGCTCGGCTGGCCGCTGGATGACGAAACCTACGGCGGTTCCTTCCTGTATCACCTGAATGGCAATCAGATCGCCATCGGCTATTTTGTTGGCTTGTCTTACGCCAATCCTAACCTCTCACCGTTCGAAGAATTTCAGCGCTTCAAAACCCATCCGGCCATCCGACAATATCTGGCAGGCGGCAAACGCATCGCCTATGGCGCACGCGCTGCGGCCAGCGGCGGATTGCAGGCGCTGCCGGAATTCGTTTTTCCGGGCGGCGCACTGATCGGTTGCGAAGCCGGGTTCATGAATGGCGTGCGCATGAAGGGCATTCACACCGCAATGAAGTCCGGCATGCTGGCTGCGGAAGCCGTGTGCGATGCGCTCATCGCTGGACGCACGAACGATGTGCTGAGCGATTACCCGGAACGCTTCAAACAATCGTGGCTGTATGAAGAACTGTATCGCGGCCGCAATTTCAAACCGCTGATGGACGCGGGTACACGCATTGGATCGCTGCTGGTCGGCATCGATCAGGTACTCTTTCGCGGACGCGCACCGTGGACGCTGCATCGCCGCCAAGCCGATCACCTCTGCACACGTCCCGCGACCGAATGCAAACCCATCACCTATCCCAAGCCGGACAACGTACTAACCTTCGATCTGATGTCTTCCGTCTATCTGTCGAACACTCTGCATGAAGAAGATCAGCCCTGTCATCTGACGCTGAAAAACGAGAATGTGCCCGTTGCCGTCAACCTCGCGCATTACGCGGGACTGGAAGCGCGTTATTGTCCGGCGGGGGTGTATGAATTTGTGAAGGACGCAGATGGGAAAGATCGGCTACAGATCAACGCATCAAACTGCGTGCACTGCAAAACCTGCGACATCAAGGACCCGACACAAAACATCGTCTGGGTTGCGCCGGAAGGTGGGGGCGGGCCCAATTACCCTAGTATGTAGCCAGCACGCCGCCTAGCAAAAGCAGACCGTATAAATCCCGCTTCCCAATAACTTGACAGGCGGACGACGATGCGTGCCTCTCTCATGCGTCATCTGCCAATTGAGTCGTGCTGCCGCCACTCCCTTCATTGCCGAAAAAGTCGTGTCGGCAAATCTCATGCGTTGACGCCACAGTTTGCACAGCGTTCCGACCGCAATTCGGTTCAGTCGATCGACAAACACTCAAGCTGATTAAACTGCTCTGCCTTTGATGGTATGATAGTGTTGTTATTTAATTAACAACATCAAAGCAAGGAGCGTTACAGCAACATCCACATCATCCTTTCTCCGTCAATTAAACAGGAGGGCAAAATGCACTACAAAAAATTTCTACTCAGTTTTTTAGCGTTTTCTCTAATGTCTTTTCAAACAAAAGCCGCGCCAACGGGCGGGGAGAAAGCGGTGACTCTTCCAGAACGTGCGCAAGAGGTGTCTCCTTCTACAAAGTTTACAAAGGCGATTCTTCCTCGAAAAGTGGCCCCTTCTCCAGCGGCATCTCCGCCTCCCACGTTGGATCCTTCTCCAAGAACTCCTTCTTCTAGACGACCCGCTTCCTCAAAAACCAGAAGAACGATCCTGCCTGACCAGAACGCGGGATCTATGGAAGTGATTGATAGGAGCAACATCCATCATTGCACGTACGGCATGGAATATAAGCCTCAACCAACATTCAATGTTCACAATTACACGGATTTTGCCGTTAATAAAAAGGCGGACGTTGTCGCAATACCCAGAGCATGGCCTAAAGCAGCTGCAAAGAAAAATGAATTGCTGCCCAACATCACAACCTCGGTTGCCATTATTGAAATTGGCGGATCTGCCAACCTTGCCAGCTTTTTTTCTACCGAAATGAAGCACAAGAAAATCACCATCGATTTTATGAAATATAGAACGGAACCTATCCTGACGCGCAGTGCCGCCGAGTCAAAGACTCCACTTTTGGAAATCCGTTCATACAGCAGAGTGGGCGCAGGAATGAGACTGGAAATAGATATTCTCACGAGTGACGCCAGTCTTGGCGGCAACCTTTTCGCCATTGCTGCCAGCGCAAAGGCCGGCATGACCACCGGGAATATTAGTGTGGACGTCATCGGTCTGAATTCACCAGAAATAACGCTGTCGATGCCGTTTACAACAGACTTGTCCGATGGCTCTATACAAAAAATAATTGAGGCGCTTGCCATAGTGAAATCGAAGCTGCACGATCCCCAAACCACTTTAACACCTCAGTTCATCGCCGAGGTGCAGTGCAGACCCCAGCCAGAGCCAAAACAAAAAAAGGAAGCAAGCCAAGATTTTTAACGCATGACCAATGCTGTTGATCCGCATCAGAGTCGAGCAGAAAATTAAAGCTGAGGGTGTCCCGAGTTTTGTGTAAACGGGATTTTGGTACGGATTTCTTTGACGACACGCAGGCAAACCGAGCAGACGCGCATCGCTGCGCAATTATTCTGCTGTCTTTCAGCGAGCGTGGCATTCAGTGCCGTTACATTTTATGACAGCTGACGAAAGTCACTGAGCTACATGCAGCAGCAGGGCAACAACAATGTTTATCCCGCAGAACCCTCCTGCGAAGACTGCTGTACTTCAGCACTGCTTTGTTTGATCAGCCATTTTTTCAACGGGCCATCAATCGACAAATTGGAAATTTTTTTCGAGACGTTCAAATTCACCGTCAGCAAAATCTGCATTTTTGAGAACGGAATATCGGAGAAATAATTCAGAAAGGTCGGCGTAAAGGATTTCGATTCCAGCACCCACAAGATTTTTTTGCTGCTCAGATATTGCAGCACGCTGGTAATGCTGTGACCACGTCCGATGACTTCAAAAATAAATCGGTTGAAGGCTTTGTCGATGGCCTTGAAATCGAGTTCATCCTCAACCATGATCTTGGAAAGATAATACAGGCCAACCGCTGCGCGAAAGAAACCGATGGACTGCTCTTTGTTATTCCCGTACAGCATCACGGCAATCAATTTTTCCTTTGTCGCATCGTCCAAAATGATGTGCGTGTAATAGGATTGTCGCTTCATGCCCGTTCCTTTTTTTTGTGTAACTGCCGTAACAACACTTAAGCCAATCCTTCAGCACGCATCGCTGCCTGTACTGCAGGACGCTGCGCAACGCGCTCCAGGTAGTTCGTCAATCCCGGCCATTCAGCCAAATCAATCTCCACATACGGCGCCCAGCTCAGCACCGTAAACAGATAGGCATCGGCAATCGTGTAACGATCCCCGACCAGATATTCCGCCTTTTCCAAATGGGAGGCCAAGTAATCAAACTGTCTTTCCAGATTGAGCAGCACCGTGGTGCGCGTAGCGTCCGTGGTATCGGGGTTGAACAGCGGCGCGAATCCTTTTTGCAAATCGGTCGAGATATATCCCAGCCACTCCATCACACGATAACGCGCGAGGCTGCCCGCCAATGGCACCAGATGTTTGTCCGGCGCCTGATCAGCGAGGTATTGCACGATCACTTGGGCTTCGGTCAGTATTTGACCGTTGTCGAGTTGCAGCGCGGGCACGCATCCCTTCGGATTGATCGTCATAAAATCGACGCCGCTTGCCGTGATCTTGTTCGTCAAGTCCACGCTTTCGAGTTCGTGTGCTGCACCGGTTTCGCACAAAACGATATGCGGTGCGAGCGAACACGCTCCCGGAAAATAGTACAACTTCATTTAACAACTCCTTAATGTGATGACTGCTTAAGCGGTTCCTGAAAAATTCAGGGGGTAATGTCGTTTCCTTGCGCATCTTTCAAGCCGAGACGCACCATCAGCGTCTCATGGTTAACGTTAAGCAGTTTTTCGATGGCCGCGTAGTCGTCCGGTAAAGCGGCATTATTCCATCCGCTAGCCGAATGACGCGCCAAATCAACCGCCAGCTTCACGTTCAGAAAGCGCGGATGCCCATTGTGTTCTGGATTGAACTGACTCAGCAACAATTCCGGCAATTGCCAGCTCTTGCACAGCATCTGCTGCAAGTCGATAAAACGGAAACCGAACATTTGCTCTTGTGCCACTGCGCTACGTAGCGTCGAATCCGTGCGCTGCATTTCCAGAATTCTGGCCGATTCCTGCGGGGCGTAGCACCACATCAGAATTTCGGCCAAATCGTAGAGCAACGCCGACATGTAAATTTCTTCGATGTTCGCGGTGCGTCGCCACACAGCCCATTCGAATGCGTAACGCGCCGCCCGCTGCGACCGCCGCACAATGTAAAGCAGCCCGATCAAGGCTTGCTGATACGGTTTCAGCATATCCTCGACCGTTTCCAGATTCTCGAAATGTTTAAAGAAAGGTTCCACGCCCATCATCATGATCGCGTGCTCGACGTTGGCGATGTCCTTCATTCTTCGATGTTGGTTGTAAGGCCGAACGTAGGCCAGCACGCGCACCGCCATCAGCGGATCGCGCATGATGAATTCCGTGATTTCTCTGGGATTGATGCTGTTTATCCGATCACGCGCTTCCGTCAGGCTGCGCACCGTCTGCCGCAAAACGGGGAGTTGCCTAGACCCCAGCTGTTGAACCCAGGATCCGATGCTGCGTTTGCTGTCTTCAGCCATGGCATACCCTCCTGCAACATACGTTACGACAGTGGGCGCTACGCGATCTCTATTTCGTCCATGAATCGCGCAAAGTCACAATGCGATTGAAGACCGGCTGGCCCGGCTTCGAATCTTCACGATCGGCCACAAAATAACCATGCCGCTCGAACTGGAGACGGTCATCCTTCTGCGCCTTTTCCATCCCCGGTTCCAAGTACGCGGTGATGACTTCCTTGGAATGCGGATTGATCACCGTGCGGAAATCCTTGCCGCCGGCATCCGGATGCGGATCGTTAAACAGGCGGTCATACAGCCGCACTTCCGCCTGAACGGCATGCGCCGCGCTCACCCAATGAATGTTGCCCTTGACCTTGTAGTTCGCGCTGCCTTCGGTACCGCTCTTGCTGTCCGGGAAGTAATTGCAGTGTACGGCAATCACGTTGCCGGTAGCATCCTTGTCCACGCTCGTGCATTCGATCACGTAACCGTAACGCAGGCGCACGCGATTGCCCGGGAAGAGGCGGAAGTAACCTTTAACCGGCGACTCCATGAAATCTTCCTGCTCGATCCACAGTTCCTTGCTGATCGGGAAGGTACGGCTGCCGCGCTCTGGAGCATGCGGATGCACGGGTGCCGTACATTCGACCGTTTCGCCTTCTGGGAAATTGTCGATGATGAGTTTGAGCGGGCGCAACACCGCCACCGCGCGCGGCGCTTTCGGATCGAGATCGTCGCGCAAGCTGCCTTCGAGCACGCTCATATCGATCCAGCCGTCTGCCTTGGCCACGCCGATGCGTTCGCAAAACAGTTGCACCGCTTCCGGCGTGTAGCCGCGGCGGCGGATGCCGACAATCGTCGCCAGGCGCGGATCATCCCAACCATCGACGATGCCTTCTTCGACCATTTGCAGCAGACGGCGCTTGCTGGTGATCGCGTAGGTCAGATTCAGGCGCGCGAACTCATACTGATGCGGCAACACCGGCTTTTTGAAAAACCCGCCTTCGGCCAGCCGCTCCAGCACCCAGTCGTAGAATGGGCGATGATCCTGAAACTCCAGCGTGCAGATGGAATGCGTGATGTTTTCAATCGCGTCCGACACCGGATGCGCATAGTCGTACATCGGGTACACGCACCATTTTTCGCCGGTGCGATGATGATGCGCATGACGAATGCGGAAAATCGCCGGGTCACGCAAGTTCATGTTGGGCGAGGTCATGTCGATCTTCGCGCGCAGCACATGCGCGCCATCCGGGAATTCGCCCGTCTTCATGCGACGGAACAGATCCAGCGATTCTTCAACGGGACGATCTCGGTATGGTGAATTCTTGCCCGGCTCGGCAAAGTTGCCGCGGTTTTTGGCCATGTCTTCGGCGCTCTGGCTATCTACATACGCGTGACCGGCAGTGATCAGATACGTCGCCATCTCGTACAACTTGTCGAAATAGTCGCTTGCGTAGTGCAAATGTTCTTCGCCACCATGCTGCCAGGTAAAACCCAGCCAACGCACGCTATCGAGAATCGTATCGACGAATTCCTGCTCTTCCTTAGTCGGGTTGGTGTCGTCGAAACGCATGTGGCAGCGACCAGCATAGTCACGCGCCAGCCCAAAATTCAGGCAAATCGATTTCGCATGGCCAATGTGCAGATAGCCATTTGGCTCCGGCGGAAAGCGCGTGATGACCTGGGGCAAGTCAGGCCGCTGGTAAGTACCTTCTTTGAGGTCGGATTCAATGATCGCCCGCAGAAAATTGGACGAGGAAGGGGCGTTTGGGTTTTTATTGGGGTTATCGCTCATGGATGGCTTGTCAATGCGTGTCACTTATTGGAGAGCATTCTACCGTAGAGCGTGCATGAAAGACACGAATTTGCGCAATAGCAAGACTTATCAGTATAAAATCAATGCGTTTGCTTGAGCTGTCTTGTCTTTCCTGGGGCGCCCTTTATGAACATGACATTGAAGACTCGAATTGTCATTGCGGATGATCACACCATCATGCGTGAGGGGCTGAAACGCATTCTGGACGGTGCAGACGACATTGTGGTCATTGGCGAAGCCACCAATGGTTTTGAAACGCTGGACTGGGTTCGAAAAGGCGGATTCGATCTGCTGCTCATGGATCTCTCGATGCCGGGTCGAAGCGGTGTGGATCTCATCCGGCAAGTCAAATCACAAGCCCCCAAACTGCCCGTGCTGATTTTGACGATGCATGATGAAGAGCAATATGCCGTCCGCTCAATCCGCGCGGGTGCGCAGGGCTATCTGACCAAGGAGAGCGCAGGTACGCAGCTGGTCACGGCCATCCGCCGCGTCGCGACTGGACGCCCCTACATCAGCACCCAGGTCGCAGAGCAACTGGCGCTCAATATCATGGCGCCCAACAAGGATCTGCCCCACAAGCAACTCTCTGATCGCGAATTTGAGGTTTTCAATCTGTTGGTCAGCGGCAAATCACTCACCGAAATTGGCGATCAGCTGCACCTCTCGGTCAAGACGGTCAGCACGCACAAAACCCGCATCATGCAAAAAATGCAAATGAACACCCTCTCTGAAATCATTCAGTACGCCGTCGCCCATCAATTGCTGAATTCACTGTAAAAACCATCGGGAATAGCTTCTCAAAAGCGGTGCCAAATGCATCGCTTTTTTATTTGACGCGACACACCATTACGGTCAAATAAATGTCTAAATGAAAATGTCTTTTTTGTAATTTATTTGATATAATTTTGCAAACTTTCAAGTGGCGCGTTTTTGGTGACGCCACCCAAGCCATAACCAGACACGCACGGCAAACCTTGCACCTTTTCACCCACAGCCTTTGACAACGAAATCATGAATCGCACGATAATTCCCAGAAAAGATGCTGTCACCGCCATCGTCATTGAAAGGGGCCTTCAACTCCAAAAAACAGCCGGCACAGAAGCCGCCGCAAAATTCTTGAAGACTAACAATATCCCGCTACACATCGTCTTGCGCGTCCTGAATCGCCCCAACGAACGCCGACAGTACCGCTAGGGAACCGCTATCGAATGCTCCCCTTTCAAACCAGAGGCATGATCATGAACACTCCCCACATCCATCGCTCCCTCTTTCGTGTTCTGGTGGTACTTTTGCTTGTGTCACCCAACAGCCATGCCCAGATATACAAATGTGTTGACCAAAATGGTCGTACGCATTACTCGGAGAAAAAGGATGACACCTGCAAGTCGCAAGCGGTCAAAGTGGATGTTCGAACCCAAGCGGGCCCCACGCAAGCGGCAGCATCCTCGGCCGAGCATTGGCAAGAACAGGAAAGATTGCGCAAACAGCGCAGTATCGAAGAAGAGTATCGCAATCGTCCGGTCTTGAGCGTTCGCTTTCGTTTGCCGCCCAACCCGTCAACCTCGAATCCCTCATCGGGGGGAGCAGATGATTCCAAATGTCGGCTGGCGCGAGACGTACTGAGTGGCGCCGTCCGGCATTCCAATGGTGCCAAAACCGATGATAACGATCGCCGCGTGGCGCAGCGGGATGTGGAGAAATATTGTCGCTAAAAGTCGACAAGACTTCTGCATGACGATATGGAATAACGATCCACAAGCGTTTTCGTACAAACTCACGTGCTAAGCTCTCCATCGCCATTGCGATTGGGTTCATATAAGCACCGATTTGACACGAAAACGTCAAGATGAAAATCTTCCTCAAAAAATTTCTGCGCATATTCGGCTGGATATTGGCCATCGTCGGTGCCATTCCAGTTTTGTTCTACATCACCCTGGTGATCGTCAACTTGAAGGACGATCCACTCTCGCCAGAAGTCGAGAAGCTGCTCACTACCTCGCCCCCCGCCATTGATGCCAACACCAACGGCTACTTCGCGTGGATTGGCATTCAGGGCCCTGAAAACGAACATCCGCATGCCTGGGGACAGCGCTGGTTCAAGGAAACCCTGCAAAACGACAAGCAGGTGCGCGTTTCCATGCAGCCTGTGCCGCACCCGCTGGAAAAAGAAATCCGCCAAAATAACGTAGAGAAAACACCTTGCGATCAGGTGGAAACCTGTCTTGAGAATGTCGCCGCCCATCCGGAAGCCGCACGAGAAGTGCTGAGCACTGGAAAAATCACGCTGGATCGCAGCAACTTGGCTTTACTCTATCCTGTCTATCAGGAGCCGTGGCGGCCCGATTTTTCTGCCGTTTCAGTCCTACCTTCCTATTCAGGCAAATGGCGCGCCTTGCGCGCCACCCGTTTTGCGCTGACTGTCGCCGAAGGCCGTCATACGGAAGCCCTTGAGCAGTTAGGCTGGGAAATGGCTTTCCTCAAACGACAGCTGCAAGGCTCTCATGGTTTGACTGAAAAAATGATCGGTATTGCCTACGTACGCAACCACTATCTGCTGCTGAGTCAATACATGCGGCGCCATCCCGTTGAAACCGTGATGCATGGCGAACAAATTCAAGCCATGCTTGCGGCATTACCGGATGAGACAGTCAGTCTTAAACCCTGCATGCAATCCGAAAAACGTCTGGTCACGCTCACCATCCTGCAGTTAAAAGACCGCGAGCGCGATGCGCCACTCTCTTCTGTTCTGGGCGATCTCGGTAGCACAGCCGACTTCATGTCATCGCAACTCGCCAACCTGCTGTTGCGCCATGTTTTTCTGATCAACCACACCGTCAACGAAAATGCCGAAAAATACGACGCCTGGATTCGTGCGGATGACCAGAAGCACGACGCTTATCGGCAAGCGCTCGCCGACGCACAAAAGCATATGCCGAAACACGAAACGATTCCATTCCGGTTGCGCAACCCTGTAGGTTACGTTCTCGTGAACGTGGCCACTCCCGATTTCGGCAAGTACTATTTGCGGCGGGATGACCTGCTGGCGCTGCGCAGTGCAGTTGAATTTCAGCTTAATCTGTTACGCCAAGTCGTGATTGATGGCGACAAAATCGCCGAGATACTCAAAGCCAAACAGGACAACCTGCGCCACCCTTATTCAGGCGCTGCCCCTGCGTGGAACAAAGACACACGACAACTGAGCTATCCCCTTATTGGAGACACCCCAAAAAACAGGCAGGTTGTGATTGGGCTTTAATCGCGCGTGCGTGAAAATTTCGTCGCTGCCAATAAAATCGGAGCTGCCAACGCTTATTTTTCAAAAAACGTGAAGCTTTTCTTCTTCGCGTACGCAATCCAGATCAGCATGACGGGCACCAGCAATTCCAATCCTTCTTCGAGCGTGCCGCAATAAATCCCCACCCAGTGCGCCAAACGAACGCCGTGTTCTTCCAGCAAAACATTCGGCGCCCGATCCATGACCTTGGATATAAAGAACAAGAAACCGGCCAACAGTACCCAACGTCCCGTATTGGTTTTCCAGTTGGACTGCGCCAATAGAAACCGGAAAAACTGGTAGGCGCCGTATAGCAGCAATCCGATGAAGATCAGCGCCACCGTTCCCGCAATCAGTTTTTCTCCCATCGGCGCTGCTGAGCGGGTGTAGTAGGTCAGCTTCAGCATCCCGGTTGTCGTGAAGGCCTTGTGCAAGTCGGCCTCTCTCGCCCCGAACCCAACGAACAAGAGCGCCATCGGCCATCGGATGGATGCCCGAAACGAAGACAGGGCAAACTGCGCACCCAGTACCAGCCAAGCCACAATGGACAGGATCTCGATCGGGCCTTCCTCAGAGATCATCCATCTCGCCGATCCGGGCGAAAGCGTGACTGGAATCAGCAGCAGGAACACCACATAGGCCATGCTAACAACAGCAAAGTTTCTGTCGGATTGTATAAAGTTCTTCATTTTTTTTCTCCGTCGACTCGTGACAGATTGAATCTCTGTCTCTCTGCCACAGAATCGATCTCAACGGCCTCAAGAAGGCTTCAAGCGTTTATTTCTTCTTGCTCCCGATCTTGCTCTCTTTTCCCGCCATCAAATTCTGAATGTTGGACGAGTGACGCCAGAGCAGCAGTACGGCCAGGATGAACACCGTCATGGTGCGCGGATCGGCACCCAAGAGCAGGAAACAGTAAATCGGGGAAAACAGTGCCGCAATAATCGCGGACAGCGACGAATAGCGGAAGGCATAAGCCACAATCAGCCAGGTCGCCAGCACGCCGAGACCGAGCCACGGACTCAGCGCCAGCAAAATGCCCAGTGCCGTCGCGACGCCCTTGCCGCCCTCAAAGCGCGTGTAGATCGGCCACAAGTGACCGACAAATGCAGCCAGCGCCACCAGCGCAATAACGCCCGCGCCAAACCCATGGGCTGGCCCGAACCACTGGATCAGGAAAACCACGATCCAGCCTTTGGCGGCATCGCCCAGCAAGGTAAAAAGTGCGGCTTTCTTGTTACCTGTCCGAAGTACATTGGTTGCCCCCGGATTTTTGGATCCATAAGTGCGCGGATCGGCCAATCCAGACAATTTACTGACAACGACTGCGAAGGAGATGGAGCCTATTAAATAGGCAAGCACAATAAAGAGTGTGGATAAAGCAACTTTCATGAGGGGAGGTCGGCAATTTCACGAAGGAAGCATGATAAGCTGATTCTGTCATGGGAGGAAGACAAAAATATGCCAAAAGAAATCCGTTTCGCCAGCTTCAATGTATGCAATCTTGCCCCACCTGGCATGAAGTATTACGAAAGGATGGACCCCTACACCCGAGCCGAATATGATGCCAAAACCACATGGACCGCCCGCCAGCTCGACTTGATGGATGCGGATGTTATTGGCTTTCAAGAAGTTTTCTCTCAGGCTGCACTCAAGGATGTCCTCGCAAAAACCCGTCTGTACCGCCATGCCAACCACGCTGGCTTTGACCCCGATCTGAAAGCCGAACGCCTGACGCCCAGCGTAGCCCTGGTTTCGCGCTTGCCCATCACCGGCAATCCAATCGTCTATAACGACCTTCCCAAAGATTTGCATTTTCCGCTGCCCGGCAATGGGCGCATGGTGACGCATTTCACACGCCCGGTGCTGCACACCAAGTTGCTGCTGCCAGGCAACAAAATGCTGCATACCTTCGTCGTACACCTCAAATCAAAACGCCCGGATTATCTGCCGGGCGAACACGAAGATAATTACCGCGCGCTTGGCATCGCCACCCTGCGCTCACTCGTGCGCCGCGGCACGGAATCCTTGGGCTTACGGCTCTTGCTGGCCGAAATCCTGCAAGGCAATCGCGATCCGGCTATCGTCATGGGCGATTTCAACGACATTATCAGTTCCACCACGACCCGCATCGTCATGGGTGCAGGTCAGCGCGGCCGGGAAGGCTTCGACGAACGCCTCTTCGATAGCGCCGCCATCGCCCGCCGCCAGGGACGGGATGTCAATTACACAGACATCCACGAAGGCCGCTTCCAGACCATCGACCACGTCCTGGTCTCCGAAGAATTCAACCCGGATTCGCGTTTTGCCATTGGCGCGGTCGAAGAAGTGCATTATTTCAATGACCACATCACGATGGAAATACCGGAAGCCTCGGATCACGGTCAGGTGATGGCCCGCATCAAACTGTACAACGGCGACTGACCGCCGAATAAGGTCCTTTTTGCGGGCCTGTTCAACGTATTGGTTTGCGCAGAATTTGGCACACTGTTCTCGTCTGAATTCTTCTCTGGGGCAGATCATGAACAAGCGCGGCGCCATCCTGTTAACTGCGGCATTGCTGGTAATGACAACCGCACGCGCGGAACTGGCCAGCAGTATCCAGCTGCAGCAAGACCAGATCATCAGCGATACCCAAAGCGGCCGAATCAGCCAGGCCAACGCCAAAACGCTGATGCAACGTCTGGACCGCATCAAGTTCGAGCTTAAACGCGCCAAGAGCGATGGTCAGGTCAACGCTTACGAAACCCAACTGATCACGCGCATGCTGAACGAAAACGCCGCAGCCATCCAAATTTATCGGCAAAAGAAATAGTCTCCTCCCACGGCTACATACATCCGTTTGTCGTAAAAACCACGCGTCTCCCGCCAAAAACCTTGTCCAATGCAATTGGACATTGACCCGTCCACAGCAATCGTTCAAAGTGCCGAGCATCGCTTCGCGCATCGTCGTTTTGCTACAGCAAACCTTGGCAACGACTGATAGTGCGGTTTTCAACATTGAATGGAGTGTGCGGCATGAAAAAGAAATTCCTGATTGCGTTTCTCGGCACCCTAATGGCTCTTTCCGCAGGCACGGCCATCGCCGATTCGGACGATCATCGACGCGGCAATCATAATGACCATCATCAAAACCATCCACCCAAGCCGTATGTCATCAAACACCGGATCGCCGATCAGGAACGCGAGATCCGCGACGGTTACCGCAAGGGCGTACTGACCCGAAATGAAAAACGCACCCTGATACACAACATCGCCAAAATCAAGACCGAATACCAGCGAGCACACGATAACGATGAACACATTTCCATGCGCGAGCGCGAACGTCTTGATCACATGCTCGACCGCAACCACCGCATGATTCGCAAGCTGGAAAACAATCGCGTCGAGCGCTTTTAAAATCCCCCGGCCATTCGGCGCCGAAGGAGCTTGCCCCACGCGTTATGGTCAGATTAACCACACAGGATGCAGCCTGGCTCGACAGTATCCTGTGTGAAAACACCGCGTTTACCCGGGCTGCCCAACCGAAACGAAAACAGTCCCCCGCTTGGTGTTTCCAAATACACACACTATTGCCACAGGGCATTGACCTGAGCACCGCAATAGTCCAAAGTGCCCGTCATCTCGCTATCCGGCCATCGCGCATCATGCGTGGGGGATGGCGAAGGTTGCCCACCACTTAATAACATCCAAACGGAGCCCCCGGTATGAATATGAAATACTTAGTCGTCGTTATCGGAAGTGTGATTGCATTGTCGTCCTGCGTCGTTCATACCGATCCCCCACACCAAACCCAGACCCACAACGTCAACGCGCATCACCAGGATGAACATCGCAACAAGCCCTATGTCATACAGCACCGCATCGACGAACAGGAAAGTGCTATCCACCGAGGCATTCGCAGTGGCTCGCTCACTAAAAAGGAAGCGCGCACACTCAGACACAATCTTGCGAAAATCAAAAATGAATACAGCCGCGCGAAGAGAAGTGATCGGCATGTATCACACAAAGAGCGCGACCGCCTGGGTCACATGCTTGATCACAACGACCGCATGATCCGCAAACTGAAGGGAAACAGCATTACGCGTTTCTAAAAAACCCGCGTGCCGCAGGATGTGCGCCGCTTCCGGCGCATCCGGACAGGGGCCTTGACTCAATGGGTTGAAACACCCTTGACTCAAGGCCCTCCTTTTCTGTCACCCTGCATTTCTCAGCCTCTCGGATGATGTATCGCATGCAGCTTTTTGAGCCGCTCGCGCGCCACATGCGTGTAGATTTGCGTGGTAGAGATGTCGGCATGCCCAAGCAGCAATTGCACCACGCGCAAATCCGCGCCGTGATTGAGCAAATGCGTTGCAAACGCATGCCGCAGCGTATGGGGCGAGAGCGGTGCGTGAATATCGGCCGTCCGCGCGTGTTTTTTCACCAGTGTCCAGAACATCTGGCGCGTCATCGGTCCGCCGCGTGCGGTGACGAATAACGCATCGGTGCGCTGGCCATCCAAAATGACGGGGCGCGCTTCCTTCAGATAACGCTCCAGCCAGTTGCGAGCGACTTCGCCGAAGGGCACCAATCGCGTCTTGTTGCCTTTGCCGGTGATGCGCAGCACGCCTTCGTTCATGCCGATTTCCACCGGCTTGATCAGCACCAGTTCAGATACGCGCAAGCCACTCGCATACATCAGCTCCAGCATCGTGCGATCGCGCAAGCCCAAAGACGTGTTGAGATCGGGCGCCGCCAGCAAGGCTTCCACCTGCGATTCGGAAAGTGTTTTGGGAAACCGCGGCGGCTGCTTGGCCGATTTCATTTGCAAACAGGGATCGGTAGTGATCCTGTTCTGGCGCAACGCGTGTTGATAAAACCGTTTGAGCACGGCAAGCCGTCGATTGGATGAGCTGGCTTTCGATGACGGATGCTTCGCTGCAAAATAAGCGTTCAAATCGGCTGCCGTCACGTCCAGCAAATTTCTGCTGCGCTCGTTTTTTTCATCTTCTTCCAGCCACGTCGCGAACAAACGCAAGTCACGGCGGTACGCTTCCAGCGTGTTTTGCGCGAGCCCGTCTTCCAGCCACAGCGCTTCGCAAAAGGTATCGATGATCGATTGATTAGGCGACTGGTTTTCCGCGTTCATGCCATTCCTTTGGGTGCTGTGGCACCCTCATGCGCGAGCAACCAGCGTTTCACTTGCAGCAAAAAATCGCCATCGTCCACGCGCCCGGAAAATCCGCCGAGCCCGCCGGACGCCGACACCACGCGATGACATGGCGTAATCAACGGATACGGATTGGCCCCGCAAGCCTGCCCGACGGCGCGCGGCGCAGAACGCAAGCGCTTGGCGATCGCACCATAAGTTGTGGTGCTCCCCGAAGTGACAGCGCCAATCTGTTCCCATACTTTGCGCTGGAACGGCGTGCCTGCATCAAGAAGCGGCAGCGAGAAACGAAACCCCGGTTCAGCAAAATATCGGACGACTTGTCTTGCGGCCTCCGCCGCCAGTGCATTCTTTGGCGCGATGGCTTGGGTGCGCGGCGGCAAAAAAGCCAATTCGGCTATCGCCTCGTTTTCGGTGCGAATGCCCACCGCGCCAAACGGCGCAGGAACGATGGCATCAAACTGCGTATCGTAAAGCTTCGACAAGGGCATTATTCACTCCGAAAAAACATCGTTCTGTCATCATAATCTGCCCGCGCCCGAGAGGGGAGTTTTTCAGTTTTGACCTTGTGCCATCGCCCACTGCACATGCTCTCGTACCAGTTCGGAGTTATGATCGACACGCGCGTTAAGGGCCACCTTGATCTGCGCAAGGTCGCCGCCATTTCTTGCCGCATTCCCTAACGCGACGGCGATATTGCGCAGCCAGCGTTCATGCCCGATGCGCCGAATCGGACTGCCCTCCAAACGCTGCTGAAATTCCGCTTCGCTCCAGCCAAACAAATCAATCAAGCTGGCATGATCCAGTCCGTTGCGCACGTCAAAATCGGGCAGCATGGCCGTTTTCGCAAACCGATTCCACGGACACGCCAACTGACAATCATCGCATCCGTATATGCGGTTGCCAATCAGCGGGCGCAGTTCCTCCGGAATGCTGCCCTGATGTTCAATCGTCAGATAGGAAATACACCGCCGCGCATCCAGCCGGTAGGGTTCCATGATCGCCTGCGTCGGACAACTGTCGATACAAGCCGTGCAACGGCCGCAGTGCGGGTTTTCCGGCGCATCGACTGGCAAGGGCAAGTCGACCAGTATTTCGCCAAGAAAGAACAGCGATCCGGCATCCCGATGCAGCAGCAAGGTGTGCTTGCCGCGCCACCCTAAACCGGAGTACGACGCGAGCGCCACTTCCATGATCGGTGCGGAATCGGTAAAAACGCGATAGGTGAACGGCCCAACCATTTCCACAATGCGATCGGCCAGTTGCTGCAAGCGTGCACGCAGCACCCGATGGTAGTCACGCCCACACGCATACAAGGAAACCGCCGCCGACATCGGTTCGCGCAAGCGCGCTTGCGCGCGTTCGCGCCAGTGTGCATCCGTGTCCTGCGGCAGATAATCCATGCGCACGACGATGGCCCGGCAAGCTCCCGGCACCAGTTCCGCTGGCCGCGCGCGCAGCATCCCATGACTGGCCATATACGCCATATCGCCATGCTGCTCCGCTGCGAGCCAGGCTTGCAAACCGGCTTCGGCATCTGGCAGGCGCACATCAGCAATGCGCACATCGGCAAAACCCAGATCGCGTCCCCAAGCTTTGAGGTTCCGCACAAGTTCGGTCAGGTCGGGGGATGTCATGTCAACGAATTTGGCGCATAATTCCGAAAATTCATACTTCATTCTATCCGATGCCGCCCCATCTGAAATTCTCCCTGCATGAAGAAGCCGGCACCCAGGCGCTCGGCGCTTCGCTTGCGCGTGCGCTTGTGCCAGGGCTGGCCATCTATCTGCGTGGCGAACTCGGGGCGGGGAAGACCACGCTCACGCGCGCGCTGCTTCATGCAGCCGGACATACCGGTCACGTCAAAAGCCCAACGTATACCTTATGCGAACCTTACACCTTCGCGCTGGGCGGACGACAGGTCGCGCTTTTCCATTTCGATCTTTACCGGATGAAGAGCGCGGAAGAATTCGTCGATGCCGGGTTTCGCGACCATTTCAGCGGCGACAATATCTGCATCGTCGAGTGGCCGGAAAACGGTGAATCGGTGTTGCCCGTGCCCGACATCGCGGTGGCGTTGACGGTCTCGGGCACCGGACGTCAGGTAGAATTGAGCGCATTGACAGACAAGGGAACGCAATGTTTGAGACATCTCGATTTCGCGCCGAATCTGTAAACACTTTCTGCATCCGCGCCTTGCTGAAAGCGTGCTGTCTGCTGCTCGCCCTCGCCTTCTTCCCCGGCTTGGCCCATGCGTCAAAAACGCTGAACGTCCGTGTCTGGCCCGCGCCGGAATATACGCGCATCGCGCTTGAAAACGGCACACCACTGAAAGCCAGTCATTTTGTCCTCAAAAATCCCGAGCGTCTCGTCGTCGATGTCGAAGGCCTTGCACTGAATGCTGCGCTGAAAAATCTCGCCTCTCACATCCAGGCCGACGATCCGTACGTCAAACAGGTGCGGGTGGGACAGAACCGTCCTCGCGTCGTGCGTCTGGTGTTCGAGCTGAAAGCGCCGGTCAAACCGCAAATTTTCTCGCTCCAACCCGTCGGCGAATACCGCCATCGCCTCTTGCTGGATCTGCACCCGGTCAAACCCCATGACCCCATCGCCGCCCTGATCGAAAAGGGCGGAGAGAAAAAGGAAACGCAGCCATCCGGGAAAACGCCCGATGTCAACGCAGTGCCGGAACCCGACAATGCGCAAGTCATCCGCATGGCACCCAAACCGGGGAAGCAAACCGTCCGCAAGCTCCACATGAACCGGACCATTACCATCGTCCTTGATCCGGGACATGGGGGCGAAGATCCGGGAGCAGTCGGCAGACGCGGCAACCGCGAAAAGAATATCGTGCTATCGATCGCGCAGCGCCTGAAAGCCAAAATCGAACAAGATCCCAACATGCGCGTCGTGATGACCCGGTCCGGGGATTACTTTGTGCCACTCGGCACGCGCGTGGCCAAAGCCCGCCAGGCGAAAGCCGACCTTTTCATTTCGATCCATGCCGATGCCTTCTTCGAGAAAAATGCGCGCGGCGCTTCCGTGTTTGCCCTCTCGGAGAAAGGCGCGTCTTCCGCTGCGGCACGGGCCTTGGCCAAACGGGAAAACGATGCGGATCTGATCGGCGGCATCAACCTCAAAGGCGTCGATGTCCGCGTGGCGAGCGTAGTACTCGATCTTTCCACCAGCGCTCAGATCAAGGATAGCCTGAGATTGGGGCAGGAAGTGCTCGGTGAAATCGGCGACATCAACCCCTTGCATCGTGGCCGCGTCGAACAAGCCGGTTTCGCCGTGCTGAAGGCGCCCGACATTCCCAGCATTCTGGTGGAGACCGCCTTCATCTCGAATCCCGAAGAAGAAGCCAAGTTGGCGAGTGCACAGTATCAGGATCAGGTTGCCGATGCGATTTTTAACGGCATCAAGCGATACTTCGAAAAGAATCCGCCGCTCATGAAGCAGAACATGACGTAATTCGGCTTTGTGCACTATCGGGTAACTATCGAGTAAAATAGCCGGCTTGACCGGGTTTCTGTAGTATGGGGGTTACACAAGAGGAAAGAACAACCACCGATTGTCTCCTCTGCATCATGTTCCCGGATGCTTCAGTTCTGTTTCAGATGCGCTCGTAGCTCAATGGATAGAGTACTGCCCTCCGAAGGCAGGGGTTGCTGGTTCGATCCCAGCCGAGCGCGCCACCCATCCCAAAAAAATCAACTGCATTTGCCTTGATCTCGTCTTCTCTTCTGCTTTTTTGCCTGCTCGGTGCCTTTGTCGGTTTTCTGGCCGGACTTTTGGGCATCGGCGGCGGCGCGCTGATGGTGCCAGCGTTCATCGCTATCTTCGGATGGTACGGTTTTTCGCCGGACGTGCTGGTGCATATGGCATTCGGAACCTCTCTAGCCAGCATCGTCTTCACGGCCATGTCCAGCGCATGGGCCCACCATCACATGGGGACGGTCGACTGGAAAATCTTCCGGAGCCTCGCGCCCGGCATACTAGTGGGCACCTACGGCGGCAGCACACTGGCGGCTGTACTGCCTGCGGTCCATCTCCAAGCCGCTTTCGCCTGTTTTCTGTTGTATCTGGCCTATAACATTCTGTACGGCGCAAAACAAAGCTCAGGCAAACAACTGCCGGGATTGGTCTGGATGAGTCTTGTCGGTGTGGTCATTGGCGTTATTTCCGGTCTGGTCGGCATTGGAGGGGGGACGCTGGTTGTAGCATTTCTCGCCTGGCACAGCATCAGCATGCACAGCGCCATCAGCACATCGGCGGCGGTCGGTTTTCCGCTGGCCGTATCCGGTAGCGTTGGTTACGTCGTTAACGGATTGGGCCACGCAGCACTACCCGAATATACATTGGGATTCGTCTATCTCCCCGCCCTGCTTTGCATCGTTATCATCAGCATGCTTACCGCGCCACTCGGTGTGCGGGTTGCGCATAGAATGCCGGTGAGAACACTGCGAAAAGTCTTTGCTTTTTTCCTGATCGTTACCTCAAGCAAAGTGCTCATCGGTCTACTTTAAGCATGCGAATAAAAGCCGGTTTTCGACCATCGAATCCCTTCACCTAGTCCCGAATAAACGTTGCAAACGCCGACACGGGCGCGCGCTCCGGCACCAGCGTATTGATGGTCGCCGTTGGGTCGGCATATCCCAGCGACATCCCGCCCAGCATCATTTCGTCTTCGCCGAACTTCAGTTCGCGCGCGATCACGCGATGATAATCGCTCCAGATGGTCTGCATGCAGGTATCCAGGCCGTGTGCCTTGGCAGAGATCATGATGTTTTGCCAGAACGCGCCTTGATCGAAGAAACAGGCCGTTGGCAGTTTGCGATCCATCGTAAAGATCAACCCCACCGGTGCATCGAAAAATTCGAAATTGCGACGGTGCTGGGCATGCATGCGTGCCTTGTCCCCTTTTTCAATACCCAGCAGAGAATACATGGCCAAGCCAAGCTTGCGACGACGTGACAGATAAGGCTCGAAATTATTCTTCGGCAGATAGTCGTATTCGCTACTGTGTTTTTCTGGCTCGGTTTCGTATGCATGGCATACCGCATCCACTACGCGCCTGAGTCCTTCACCGGTTAGCACATACACACGCCACGGTTGCATGTTGCCCGCCGACGCCGCGCTGGACGCCACTTCCAGAATCCGGGTCAGCACGTCCTGTGAGACCGGATCCTTACGAAACGCGCGCACCGACCGACGACTTTGAATGACACTCTCCACTGTTTTTGCTACATCGTTTGTCATTAAGCGTCCTATTCTGTTCAAGTAATTTTTTCTGGATGCGTGTACAGCACATGTCCGTGCGGGCGCACAAACCCCACCAGACACAAACCGGTTGCCTGCGCCACGCGAATGGCCAGCGCCGTTGGTGCCGACACAGCGGCCAGTATGCCAATGCCCGCGCTCGCGGCTTTTTGCGCCATCTCATAACTCGCCCGGCTGGTAACGATGGCAGCACCAGTGGCGATTTCCGTTTTCGTACGATGCAATGCCCCGATCAGTTTGTCCAGCGCATTGTGCCGTCCGATATCTTCGCGCACAATCGTCACGCGTCCATCAGCGGCAAGCCACGCTGCCGCATGCGTCGCGCCGGTTTGCTTTTGCAAGATTTGCTGTCCTTCCATCTGTCGGAATGCGGCATGCAACACCTCCGCACTGAATGATGCGCGACTGGTCACGGGCGGCGGCATGCGGATGGCTTGCGGCAGCGTTTCGGTTCCGCACAATCCGCAACCAGTGCGGCCGGCCAACGTGCGGCGATGCTCCTTGAGCGCGAACATGCGTTCGCTCGATATTTCCATGATGACGCGAATGCCGTTAGTATCGCCATCCAGTTCGCACTCGTACAGTTCAGCTGCGGATTGCAAAATCCCTTCTGTCAGCGAAAACCCGAGCGCAAAATCTTCCAGATCGGATGGGGTGGCCAGCATCACGGCGTGCGATATGCCGTTGTATTCCAGCGCCACCGGCACTTCTTCAGCCACGTCGTCCGTGACGGATTCATCTCGCCCGTCGCGCCATCGATTCACGGGAAGCGATGTCCACGTATTGAATTCACTCATCCGCGACTCCTCTCACGCTTTGACTTGCACAGTCCAGCGCACATGATACGTCATTCGATCAAGGCGATGACGATGGCCGATTCGTCAACCTGTGCGTTGACTCTGCTGCGCGACTTGATAGCCGATCCGGCTACAGCAAAGCCCACCAGTTGCAATCCCGCTGACAATTCAACCGAGATTTCATTTTCCTCATCTCCCGACATCACCCGCGCCGCGCGTCCCGTGATGATATTTTTTCCTGGCATCCTTTCCGGCACCGCAAACGGTTCGACAGCCACAGCCGTCGCCTTGAACAAGGCCAAAACCCGCTGATCGATTTCCAATGCCAGCAGTTCGGCGCTGGCGCGCGTAATCCGCGCGACAATCTCTTCACCGCCGGGCAGTTGAAGCCGCACGCGAACGATTTGCCCATTTATTTCCAGATCAATCACGCGACAAGGCAAGTGATTTCGCATGCTGGTGCGAATAGCCAGCTGAGAAAGCGTCTTGCTCGAAATGTTGGCATTGCCGGCATGAAGCTGCGTCAACACTTCCTGACGGACTTTTTCCAGCAAGTCTGCCGTTGAAAGCAATTTCTCGCCTGCTTTGGTTAATTGCGCACCACCGCCGCCGGTTCCGCCCACGACTTTTTCGACAAGCGTAACGCCGGAAAGATTAGTCAACGTATCAACCGCCTGCCACGCCGCCTTGTAGCTGACGCCCGCTTCGCGCGCCGCCTGTGAAATGGAACCCGTCTTGCCGATCAAACGCAATATCTCGACACGCTTGTCGACCATGCTGTGCCCCAGCGCATTGGCAATGAATGTTTTCGCTTTCATAACGCTATTGTGCCTTGTGAAACCCCTTCTTGTACAACATTTACTTCCCGAAATGAAGCTGTTAGACTCGCTATTCCTTTTTTGAATAGCGAGGATTTCCATGAAAACTTTCCGACAATGGTTCGCGCTGACAAGCCTTTTGCTTGTTGCCGCGTTTGCTTCCGGCGCGCATGCCGCTGAAGTCAAGGTTGCTGTAGCGGCCAATTTCATCGAACCCATGCAGGTCATTGCTGTCGACTTCGAGAAAGACACCGGTCACAAAGCTGTGTTGTCTTCAGGGTCAACCGGCAAATTCTATGCGCAAATCAAGAACGGCGCGCCCTTCGACTTATTTCTTGCCGCCGACAGCGCCACACCTGAACGCCTGGAAAAGGAAAAGGCGACCGTATCCGGCAGCCGTTTCACTTACGCCATCGGCAAGCTGGCGCTTTGGTCGGCCATGCCCAGCATGGTCGATGCCAAGGGCAATGTTTTGCGCAAGCAGCATTTCAAGCATCTGGCCATTGCTTCACCAAAGCTCGCGCCCTATGGTGCGGCAGCCGTCGAAACCTTGACGCAGTTGAAACTGCTGGAAAAACTGACGCCCAAATTTGTGCAAGGCGAAAACATCGGCCAAACTTTCCAGTTCATCGCCAGTGGCAACGCCGAACTGGGCTTTGTCGCGCTCTCGCAAATTTACAAGGACGGCAAGGTGAAAAGCGGCTCCGCATGGATCGTGCCATCCAGGTTGTACAACCCGATCCGCCAAGATGCCGTCATCCTGGAAGCAGGAAAGAACAACCCGGCAGCGACAGCCTTGATGGATTATCTGAAATCGGATAAAGCTCGCACCATCATCAAATCGTACGGCTATGGTTTCTGAACGCACGTAATGTCATGGCGGAATTTAGCATGTCTGCAATCTGGCTAACGATCAAACTCGCAACGCTGACCACGGCCATCCTGTTGGTCATCGGCACGCTCATCGCATGGTGGTTATCACAGACCACCTCGCGATGGAAAAGTGCAGTGAATGCAATCGTCACTTTACCGCTCGTCCTGCCGCCAACCGTCCTCGGTTTTTATTTGCTCGTCACACTGGGGCCGAATGGTCCCATCGGACAACTGACTCAGGCCATCGGCATCGGTTTACTGCCGTTCAGCTTTCCCGGCCTGGTCGTTGCCTCCATTATCTATTCCATGCCCTTCGTCGTTCAGCCGATCCAAAATGCATTTGAAGCCATCGGACAAAGCCCGCTCGAAGCCGCCGCAACCTTGCGCGCCTCGCCTGTCGATACGTTTTTTAACGTCGTGTTGCCACTTGCGAAACCGGGATATCTGAGCGCCACTGTCATGGGCTTTGCACACACTGTTGGTGAATTCGGCGTGGTGCTGATGATCGGCGGGAACATTCCTGAGAAAACACGCGTCCTCTCCGTACAAATCTACGATCATGTGGAAGCGATGGAATATGCGCAAGCGCATTGGCTGGCTGGCGGCATGCTGCTGTTTTCGTTTGCCGTACTGCTGGTGCTCTACGTTTTCAATCCAAGCGGGAAACGCCGATGAATGTCATACAGGCACGAATCGACGTGCGCTACCCTGCTTTTTCCCTTCAGGCCGCACTCAGCTTCCCGGCGCGGGGCATTAGCGCCTTGTTCGGCCCTTCTGGTTCAGGCAAGACAACGGTTCTGCGTACCATCGCCGGACTGGAACGCCACGGCGCCAGTTACGTACAGATCGGAGAAGAAGTCTGGCAAGACAGCGCCCGAAATATTTTCGCGCCGGTATATGAACGATCCATCGGATTCGTTTTTCAGGATGCACGTCTGTTCGAGCACCTCAGTGTGAAGAAAAACATCGCGTTTGGCATGCAACGCGTCCCTCAACATGCTCGCCATATTTCATGTGACCGTGCGATCGATTTGCTCGGCATTGGCCACCTCATGGATCGACACCCCGCAACATTATCCGGTGGCGAACGCCAACGCGTCGGTATCGCGCGCGCGTTGGCCACCAGTCCCAAGCTGCTGTTAATGGACGAACCGCTGGCAGCCCTCGACACGCCACGCAAACAGGAAATACTCCCATATCTGGAGCGACTCAATCAGGAACTCGACATCCCCATACTGTACGTCAGCCACGCCATCGACGAAGTCGCTCGCTTGGCAGATTACATGGTCCTGCTGCAAGAGGGAAAGCACATCGCATCCGGCCCCATCGACGAGATGCTGACCCGTTTCGATCTGCCACTCGCCTTTGGCGATACGGCAGCAGCCATCATTGATGGTCGCGTCATCGAGCGCGACGAGGCATTCGATCTTGCCAGCGTCGAATTTGCAGGAGGGAGAATCGTCCTGCCCAATAACACGGTCACCCTGGGGCAGCGGGTTCGGCTACGCATCCAGGCGCGCGACGTGAGTTTGACTCTAGAACCACAAAGCGGCACCAGCATTTTGAACAGCCTCAGCGTCATCATCAACGATATGTCGAATGATGCCGCCGGACAAGTCATGATCGGACTGGATGCAAACGGCACGCGCCTTTTGTGTCGCATCACCCGCAAATCCGCTTCCGCACTTGATCTGGCACCCGGACGCGCATTGTTCGCGCAGATCAAGGGCGTTGCAATCATTTGATTGGCCACCAGCATAATTTTTACATCAGCCATATACTGATTCATGCCGGTGTCGTTAACACCCATTTTTGTTTCAGACGATTTCACCACTCAAGGACACGGAGACATCCCACTATGAACGCGACAACCTACGTTCCCAAGCACGACCTCCTCATCGACGGCAAACGCGTGCCTCCTGGCACAGGCAATTACTCCACCATCCTCAACCCAGCAACCGAAGAAGTCATTGCACACGTGGCCGCCGGTAGCGCGCAAGACGTTGACGTGGCCGTACGCGCTGCGCGCGCCGCGCTGAAAGTCTGGAATGGCATCCGCGCGGCAGAACGCGGCAGGATCCTTAATCGCCTCGCTGACCTGATGGAAGAACATCAGGAAGAGTTGATCGCGCTGGAAAGCACCAATGCAGGCAAGCCGATTGCCAGTGTGCGCCGACAGGACATGCCGGCCGCCATCGACACCACGCGCTATTACGCCGGATGGACCGACAAAATCATGGGGCAGGTCGTTCCGGCGCGTACCGATGCGCTCACTTACACGGTGCGCGAGCCAGTCGGCGTGGTGGGCGCCATCGTGCCATGGAATTTTCCGATCATGATCGGGATGTGGAAAATCGCGCCAGCACTCGCCTGTGGCTGCACGATGGTCGTCAAGCCTGCGGAACTCACGCCACTCACCGCGATTCGCATCGGCGAACTCGCACTGGAAGCCGGGTTGCCGCCGGGCGTACTCAATATCGTGACAGGACGCGGCAGCGTTGTCGGCGATGCGATGGTCGCGCATCCCGGCGTGGACAAAGTCACCTTCACCGGATCGCCCAACATCGGTCGCGGCATCATGCAAGGCGCCGCCAGCAACTTCAAGCGCATCACGCTGGAACTCGGCGGCAAATCGGCGAACATTATTTTCAAGGATGCGGATCTTGATAGCGCCGTGCGCGCAGGCGCGTCGGGCGTCTTCTTCAACGCCGGTCAGGTCTGCTCCGCCGGATCACGCATCCTGGTGCAAAACGAAGTCTATGACGAAGTGGTCGATCGGCTGATTCAGCGTGCCAAAGACATCCGCATTGGCGACACGGTTCAACCGGACACCATCATGGGGCCGCTGGTTTCTTCCGGCCAGATGAAGACCGTGCTCGACTATATCGACATCGGCAAGAAAGAAGGCGCGTCGTGCATTTACGGCGGCGGACGCGTGGATCGCAAAGGCTTTTACGTGGAGCCGACCATCTTCACGAACGTCGAACATGAAATGCGCATCTCCCAGGAAGAAATCTTCGGGCCAGTCGCCAGCGTGATTCGCTTCAAAGATGAAGCCGATGCGCTGCGGATTGCGAACGGCACAGCCTTCAGTCTGGCCGCAGGGGTCTGGAGTGGCGACATCGGACGCGTACATCGCGTCGCGCACGATTTGAAGGCGGGCACCGTCTGGGTCAATACCTACGGCTATACCGATGTGCGTTTACCATGGGGCGGCACCGGCGAATCCGGGTTCGGCCGCGAGCATGGCGAAGCCGCGCTGGAAAATTTTACCGAACCCAAAACGATCTGGTTGTCGTTAACCGAACGATTAGGCGCCTCGAAATAGCATTCATCGCACATGAATGCATTACGCATTAGCTTTGAACCGATCGGCGTGATTCACAGCGAACACGCCGATCCCGTCAATACACCAGCCCAGCCCGTGTTTGCCCAAGATTGTTTGGGAACGGTAGAAATCTATTCTGACTACGCCGCAGGCCTGAAAGACATTGAAGGTTTCTCGCATATTTACCTTCTTTACCATCTGAACCGCGCCAGCGAGAAGAAACTGATCGTCAGACCACTTTTGCAGGATGTTGAACATGGCATATTCGCTACGCGAGCGCCCTTCCGGCCAAACGCAATCGGTTTGAGCATCGTGGAACTGCTTGGACGTGAAGAAAACACATTGCACATCAGGGGCGTTGATATTCTGGATGGCACACCGCTGATCGATATCAAGCCCTATTCGGCGAAGTTCGATCATGTTTTTGCGGTCCGTAGTGGCTGGCTGGACGAAGTGGATGAAGAAACGGCAAAACACCGGGGAATGCGAGGCTATCGGCCAAACCGTTGAAATCCCGCGCGCTCATGGCGAAACGCGCGGTAACACGTCACGCACACTTTATTGTCCGAATTTACTGACGGGCAGAACTTGGCCCGTCGACGTGGCATCGTAGCCGGGCATGTCGTTGAGAATGGCGCGCCAGGATTTGCTGCGGAGCGTCTTCACCAATTTCTTGACCGCCGATTCTTGCAAGGCTTCCGTCTGACAGGCGAAGTAATACTGTTCCTGCGCTAGCGGAATGAACGCCAGATTGAAATGCGCCGCAGCCGCTTCGATGCCAAAGCCGACATCGGCCTGCCCGCACGCCACAGCGGCCGCCACGGCAAGGTGCGTCGTCTCTTCCACTTCAAAGCCATTGACCAGCGCTGGTGCTATGCCTGCTTTCGACAACAACTGTTCAACCGCGATCCGCGTTCCCGATCCTTTTTCGCGATTCACGAAACGCAGATCGGCGCGCTTCAAATCGTTAATCCCCTGAATTTTCTTGGGGTTATTCGGCTTCAGCATCAATCCTTGCGTACGCACCAGAAAGCGAATCAGGCTATGCGACTCCGGCTTTAGCAGCTTTTTAAACGCTTGCAACTCCTTCGCGCCTGTATTCCCACCCAACATCACATGCACGCCCGCCAGCGTACATTCGCCACGCGTCATCGCGGCGAGCGATGTCAGGCTGCCTTGAAAGCGAAGATTCAAATGCAATCCGGCCTGACTGCTGAGCACATCCTTGAGGCGATTGAGCGCCAAATCGTGGCTCGCCGAGATCGACAAGACGTGCGCATTTTCGTCGAAGGCCAGCGCAAACTCTCGCTCCATTTCGCTGACGAGGCTGTCGATCTGCGGCAGCACCCGCGCCTTGGCGCGCTGTTCGGCAAACAGGAGTTTTTCACCAAACGGCGTCAGTCGCGCCCGTTCGCCTTTTTTCCAGACGATCAGTTCTGCCCCCAGCTTGGTTTCCCACTTCTTGAGCGCGCCCCACACATGTCGATAAGAGTACCCCAACTCGGCGGCCGTCTTGGAAATCGACCCAGTGCCGTGGATCGCTTCGAGCAAAATAAACAGCGGGTTTTCGAGTTGTCGTTTTCTATCGCCGGCGTCGGCAAAAGTGTAATCCAGCTTGATGTGCAACATAAGAACAAGTCTTCATATGGGAAATAAACAGGTCGAAAAGTAATATATCACCTCTGGCTAACGGAGAGGTTGTCCCGATGCCAATCCGGACATCTGCCTCACGACACACAAGGAGCACTTGCATGAACCAATTCAAAAAACTGCTGGGAATGCTGGGTCTTTCTATGGCACTGATCCTGCCCGCATTCGCACAAAACGTCATCAAGCTGTCGACCACGACCAGCACCGAAAACTCCGGGTTGCTGAAAGCGCTGCTCCCCGTCTTTGAAGCCAAAACCGGCACCAAGGTCCATGTGATTTCCGTCGGCACCGGAAAAGCGCTGGAACTGGCGAAGAATGGTGATGTGGATGTCACGCTGGTCCATGCGCGCGCATCCGAAGACAAATTTGTAGCGGATGGTCACGGCGTCAACCGTCGCGACGTGATGTATAACGATTTCATTCTCGTCGGACCGGAAAACGATCCGGCTGACATCAAAAACGCGAAGAACGTAATCGAGGCGATGCAACGCATCGTCGCCAGTGGCAAGCCCTTCATTTCCCGCGGCGACAATTCCGGCACCGATCAAATGGAGCGCAAATACTGGAAGGAAGTCGGCACGCAGCCGAAAGGCAAGGCGTATATCTCCGCTGGCCTGGGTATGGGTGAAGTGCTGACGATGGCGGGACAGATGCAGGCTTACACCCTCACGGATCGCGCCACCTATGGTGCCTATCGCGCCAAGACCGGCTTAGCCATCCTGTTTGAGGGCGACAAGAAAATGTTCAACCCTTACGGCATCATCGCGGTCAACCCGAAGAAATACCCGGATATCAATTACAAGGGTGCGATGGCCTTGATCAACTGGATGACATCGCAAGATGGGCAGCAAAAAATTGCCGCGTTTAAAGTTGATGGGCAACAGCTTTTCTTCCCTTCAGCAAAAAAATAACTTCTCAGCACACGCATGAACTTGACCGCATCCATCAGTGAAGCGTTTCGTCTGTTACTGACCGGCGACCCCGATCTGTGGCTGATCATCTGGATTTCACTGAAGACTTCCGTGATCAGCCTCGTCATCGCTACACCGATTGCCGTGATAACAGGTTACCTGATGGGGTCACGCAAATTTTTCGGAAGGCGTGTGTTGATATGGCTCACGCAAGCCTCGCTGTCGTTTCCGACTGTGCTCATTGGTTTGCTGCTGTATCTGGTACTGTCGCGGCAAGGGCCGCTCGGCGATCTGAAGTGGCTCTTCTCACAATCGGGTCTCATTACCGGACAAGTCTTGATCGGCTTGCCGGTACTCACAGCCTTCACACTGGCTTCGGTACAAGCGGCCGATCCGCGCATGGCCGAAACAGCGGCCACGCTGGGCGCTTCGCGCACCCGCGTAATGTTCACCGTGTTGCATGAAGTGCGCTTTGGTGTCATGGCCGCCATCATCACGGGATTTGGCCGCATCCTTGCCGAAGTCGGTTGCGCACTGATGGTCGGCGGCAATATCGCCGAACACACGCGCACGATCACCACCGCCATCGCGCTGGAAACCAGCAAAGGGGAATTCGCGCAAGGCATTGCGCTGGGCATCATCCTCATCGTGATCGCCCTGTTCATCAACGCCGCCTTGATGCTGTTACAAGGAAAAGCACATGTTTCGGGGGTTCAGGGATGACGTCCTTATTTTCCATTCGCGGACTGAAAAAACGCTTTGACGAGCGATTGGTACTCGACATCCCTGAACTCACGTTGATGCCGGCCAGCGCCTACCTGCTGACTGGTGCGAATGGTAGTGGCAAAACCACGCTGCTGCGCATTTTGTCAGGACTGGAAAAAGCAGAGATCGCAGAAGCGACGTATCTCGGCCAAGGCGTCACGTTCTCCCCTTACCCGAAACTACTGCGCGACGCCATCGTCTATGTGCACCAGCAACCCGTACTCTTTTCGACCAGTCTTGAAAAAAATATAGGGTATGGATTGCGTGTGCGCGGTGTGGACAAGACCGCCATACAAAAACAGGTGGAAGATGCCATGGCGTGGGCTGGCGTGACGCACTTGCGCGATCATGACCCGACCACTCTCTCCGGCGGCGAAAAGCAACGCGTGGCACTGGCGCGCGCAAAAGTGCTGAAGCCGAAATTATTGTTGCTGGATGAGCCGACGGCCAATCTGGATGACGCGGCCAAAGCGCAAGTCGCAGCACTCATTCCAGCCTTTATCCAGGAAGGTGGGAGCATTTTGATCGTCTCACACGACCATCAATTGATTGATTTGCCAAATGTCAGCTGGATGGAACTGAAAGGCGGGAAAATTACTTTCCCCGCCTCAGCCTAGGCCAACCCAACCTCGCTTGAATTAGATCAGGCCAGCGCCGCTGTGCGCAACGCTGTTTTCATCGCGGCGTAAGCCGTGGCCGCATGCGCCTCGGCCCCTTGTTGATCGTCAATTTTTTCAACCTTCACCGCAGCGTGCTTGTACTCCGGCGTGCGTGAAATCGGATCGAGATGATCGAGCGTCAATTCGTTGCACGCACCGATCCACCACTGATAAGTCATGTACACCGCGCCCTTGTTGGTACGATCACTCACTTGTGCGCGCGAGATTACCTTGCCGCGACGCGAAGACACCCAGACCAGTTCGTCATCCTTGATGCCCAGCGCTTTCGCATCTTGCGTGTTCATCTGCACGTATCCCGGCTCATCGGCCAGCGTTTGCAAGGCCGTGCAATTGCCCGTCATCGAACGGCAGGAATAGTGCCCGACTTCGCGCACTGTGCACAGCGCCATCGGATATTCCGCATCGGTTTGTTCGGCCGGCGGAATCCACTCGCTGGCAAACAATTGCGCCTTGCCGCTCGGCGTATCAAATTTATTATCCTTGTACAGCCAGTTGCGACCCGGATCGTCGAGCGTGAGCGATGGCCACTGCACATAGCCCAGGCCCGCCAGCTTCTCGTAGGTCGCCCCGTAAAACAGCGGGCAGAGTTCGCGAATCTCGTTCCAGATTTGCTCGGTGTTTTCGTACCGCATCGGATAGCCCATCGCGGTCGCCATCAGACTATGAATTTCCCAGTCACGCTTGACGTCGCCTTTCGGTTCGATCGCCTTGTAAAAACGCTGGAAGCCGCGATCCGCGCTGGAATACACACCTTCATGCTCGCCCCAGGACGTTGCGGGAAAGATCACGTCTGCGGCCATCGCCGTCTTCGTCATGAAAATATCCTGCACAATCATGAGATCAAGTTTCGCGAATTCTTCGCGCAACACACCCAGATCCGGCTCGGTTTGCAGAGGGTCTTCGCCGAAAATGTAAAACGCCTTGATCTTGCCATCGTGAATTTCATGTGGCACCTCCGTCAGGCTCATGCCTTTTTCTGACGGCAGATTTTTGACGCCCCAGGCTTTCTCGAATTTTTCCCGCGCTTTGGGGTCAGTCACTTTCTGATAACCCGGGAAATCGCCAGGCAACGCGCCCATGTCGCACGCGCCCTGCACATTGTTCTGGCCGCGCACCGGCCCCACGCCAACGTTCGGACGCCCGAGATTGCCGGTGATCGTGGCCAGACTGGAGAGGCCACGCACCACATCGACAGACTGCCCCCATTGCGTGACGCCCATGCCCCACAATATCGTTGCGCTCGGCGCAGCGGCATACAGGCGCATGGCCTGACGAATCAATTGCGGATCGAGGCCAGTGATGGCCGCCGCATATTCCGGCGTGTACTTCGCTACCGTCTTTTTATATTCCTCGAAGCCTTCGCTGAATTGTTCAGTGTAGGTTTTGTTGTACAAGCCTTCGTTGATCAACACGTTGGCAAACGCATTCACCAGCGCCATGTTTGAACCGTTTTTGAGCGGCAGATAAAGATCAGCAATACGCGCCGTCTCGATGATGCGCGGATCGCACACGATGATCTTTGCACCTTTTTGCTTGGCCTTGATGATGCGGCGCGCCACGATTGGATGCGAATCGCCTGCGTTATAGCCGAACACCAAAATGCATTTTGAATCTTCGATTTCGACAATCGAGTTGCTCATCGCGCCATTACCAAGCGTGCGTTCCAACCCGGCCACCGACGGTCCATGACACACCCGCGCGCAGCAATCGACATTGTTCGTACCGACTGCGGCACGCGCAAATTTCTGCATCACGTAATTGGCTTCGTTGCCGGGACCGCGCGAACAACCCGACACCATGATCGCGTCGGGACCGTGCTTTTCCTTGATCGCTTTCAGCCGCGAACTGGCGAAGCCAATGGCTTCCTCCCAGCTCACCGCTTCGAACGGCGCGCCACGCTGGCGACGAATCAACGGTCGCGTCAAACGCGGCGTCAGCAACTGGGTGTCGTTCAGAAAATCCCAGCCGTAGTACCCTTTGAGACAGAGTTCGCCTTCGTTTGTCACGCCGTTGGCGCCTTCAGCACCAATGATTTTATTGTTCTCAACCAGCAGATTGATCTTGCAGCCGGAAGCGCAGTAAGGACAAACCGTGATGACTTTTTCCATATCGTTCTCGCTTTCTGTCAGTGTCAGCGCTACGTTCAGCGCAATCCAATGTGCGGCATGCGACCGACAGCCTGCGCACAGCGCTCGTCGCCCGTCGCCACCGCATCTTCTTGATCGATCAAAAACAGTGCCTTAGTCGGACACACGCGTATACACGCCGGACCATCGTCCACCGCCGCGCACAGATCGCACTTGTGTGCCTGCATGACGTGCGTGCGAACGCGCAACGACCCCAATGGGGCAGGGGTCACCGATACCGGCGCCATTTCCATCGCGCCAAACGGGCAAGCCACCACGCAAGTCTGACAACCGATACAGCGTTCCGCCACGAGTTGCACAGTTCCCGTTTCATACACCAGTGCCTGGGTGGGGCAAGCATTCACGCAAGGGGCGTTCTCGCACTGACGACATTGGACCGGCGCCGTCACGGTGGCGGTTTTCACCAGCTTGAGACGCGGTTTGAAATTCGCAGGCGAGAGCGCTGCGTCACCTGCATCAAGCGAATGCGCCAGTACACAAGCGACCTCGCAGGTACGGCAACCGATGCATTTTTCGGGTTGCGCAATGACGAAACGGCTCATACTGAAATCTCCTTGCTGTGCAGACTGAATTGAAAAATAATGACTGAAACGTTCGGCGCACCGAAGAAGCGGTTCATTTCTGGCGAGCGTCGATTATAGGGGAGCAACAAAAAGCTTGCCGATATGAAAAGTGCTTCTATGCAAAACGTTTCTTATTTAATCGCTTCCGAATAATCATTTTTCCTCATTCATGCGACTTCACCTTCCCACTTCTCGGCGCAGCGCTTTAAAATGAACGGCAACGCATGAAGGGTCTCTCTTGGCGTCCAACCGCTCTTTAGCGAAAACTCAAAGGTGAGGTATGAAAGCGCATCTTCCAGAATTCAGCGGAATCAGACTGTTGACCGAAGCCTATGCCTTTGCGGCCGACAAGCATCGACACCAGCGGCGCAAGGATGTACACGCCTCTCCTTACATCAACCATCCCATTCAGATCGTTCATATCCTTACAAGCGATGGGGGTATTGAGAACATCCCGACGCTCGCTGCCGCCATCCTGCATGACACCATCGAAGACACGGAAGCGACCGTTGAAGAGTTGCGAGAACGGTTCGGCGGAGAAATCGCGTCGATTGTGCAAGAAGTGACCGACGACAAATCGCTGCCGAAGGATGTCCGCAAGCGATTGCAAATCGAACATGCCCGCACACTCTCGCACAAGGCGAAGCTGGTCAAACTGGCCGACCTCATTTCAAATGTGGAAGAAACGCTGGACAATGCGTCACAACTTTGGTCTTACGACCGGCGCATGGAGTATATCGAGTGGGCCAGTCGTGTCGTGCACGGCTTGCGGGGGATTTCCCCCACGCTGGAAAAACGGTTCGACACACTCTACGCGCGACGCGTGGAGATCGTGGACAAGCAATTCCAATAAAAAAGGCGCGCTAGTGCGCGCCTTTCCGTTTGGCTGAACCGAGATCAGCGGTTTTCTGCGGCTTCCATGCGCGCCAGCGTCTGTTGACGGCGCTGTTCACTCACGGATTCCAAACCTGTCGGCTCGATCAATATCAGCGCCTTGGTCGGGCAAACCGGGATGCACGCCGGGCCTTCCGCACGATCAACGCAGAGGTCGCACTTGTGCGCCACCGAAACCGTCCGCCTCACCGAAGGAGAACCCAGCTCGGCCTGCTTGACCGGTACGTCCATCATTTCCATCGCGCCGAAGGGGCACGCCACCACGCACGTCTGACAACCGATGCAGCGACCCGCAATCAATTGCACAGTGCCATTGCTGTACACCAAAGCTTCCGTCGGACAGGAATTCACGCACGGGGCATTTTCGCACTGACGGCATTGCACCGGCGCGGTGACGGCCGCATTTCTGACCACCTTCAAACGCGGTTTGAAATTTTCTGGCGTCAGGGCCTCAGCGGCCTCGCTGCCAAGAGGATGCGCCAACACGCAAGCCACTTCACAGGTGCGGCAACCGATACATTTACTGGGCTCTGCTATTACAAACCGATTCATCAAGCGCCTCCTATTTCACGCCGGGATATGCATTTGTTTACTTATTTTTGCAAGCACATAGCCATGCTATCCTTGCAAGCGACAAACCGCCATTATATCCAGATATTGCGGTTTTCAGGCAGGCTTATCGATTACCTCTTATAATGCTTGCCCCAGGATGTACTCCAGACAACACGCCTTGCCCACAAGGCCCCGTGCGTGTCACTATTTGCTTCTATCGCTTCCGAGGCGCCGATCACATCGGCGTTTTTGCAGCTTTTTGCTTTTGTAAACGAGAACCCGATGGCCACTGAAAAAACCTCCGAAGCCGCGCCGGCGACTTGCCCTGTCAGCACCACCCTTAATAAACTCCGCGCCCAATTGCGTCAATTTGAAAACGGCTCCCCCGCGCTACGTTCTGCGCTCGCGTCAGCCGTGCGCATCGTGACCGAAATCCACCTAGGGCGCGGCACTCCGGAGCACCTGACGACGCTCAAGTCCTCTTCGGAAAAACTTTCCAGACTCGCCCCCGCTGCTGCCGCCGTGCTCGCCACATCGCTCGCAGACGCTCAAGAGGAATGGCAGCAACACGTCACCGATATTACCTGCGAAACGGCAGACGCCTGCTTCCACCCTCGCACCGTACCGTGTCAGGAAGCCTGCCCCGCGCACATCGACATTCCAAGCATGATCGCGCATGTCGGTCTGGGGCAATACAAAGAATCGCTGAATGTTCTGCTGAAAGATACGCCGCTGCCGAATTCCTGCGGCCTCGTTTGCCCGGCTCCTTGCGAAAACGCCTGCGTGCAAAAAGATGTGAGCACCGCCGTTCTGATCAAGCCGATGAAATCGGTCGCTGCGCGTTGCGCTGGCAGTTATCCTCTGCCGAAATGCGATGCGCCCAGCAGCAAGAAAGTCGCCATCGTCGGCGCGGGTCCGGCTGGGCTGACCACCGCTTATTATCTGGCGCAACGCGGCCACCATATCGAAATTTTCGACGAACGCGAACACGCGGGCGGCATCATGCGCTACGGCATCCCGGAATACCGTTTACCCAACCCCGTGCTGAATGCCGAGATCGATATGATCAAGGCGCTAGGTGTCAAAATTAATCTGAACACCCGCATCGCCAACCTGAAAGATTTGCGTACAAAAGGTTTTGACGCGATTTTCCTCGCCACCGGTTTGCAAAAATCGAAAGGCATGGGCGTTGACGGCGACGATCAACCCTTCGTGCTCGGCGGAATCGATTTTCTCAGCGCAGTACGCAACGGCAAGAACCCGCGCGTGGGTCCGCATGTTGTCGTGATCGGCGGTGGCAATACCGCCATCGACGCAGCCATGACCGCTTTCCGTCAGGGGGCAACCAAGGTAGAGATATGGTATCGCCGGACGCGCAAAGTCATGCCGGCCAATCCGCATGAAGTGGATATGGCGCTGGACGAAGGTGTCGTGCTTCACGAATTCTGGGCGCCCAGCAAAATCCTGCCGGGCAACAAGATCGAATTTGTCCGCAACTCCAGCGCCCCCGATGCAGCAACAGCTCAGCCCGTCATCATCCAGCCCGATCATGTCATCGCGGCTATCGGACAGGATCCGGACAACGCCTACCTCGACGGCAACGACATCGAACTCAAGTGGGGCAACATCATCGCCGATCCGGTGACGTTGATGACGGGTATTCGCGGTGTTTTCTCCGGCGGCGACATTCAGCACGGCGGCAGCACGGTTGTGGCAGCCATCGGTTCCGGCAAACGCGCCGCCGAATCGATTCATGCCTACCTCACGAACAGTGAAATGGATCTCGAATCGCTCAAGCCGCAGCGTCGCACCTTTGCGCCCCTGGTCACCGGCCACGCGGAAACGCGCACTGATACCCATCGGCCGCATGTACCCGAGAACGATCCGATTGAACGCCGCACCCAGTTCGCGCCGATTCAACTCGACTTCGACGAAAACGTTGCGCGCGCAGAAGCGGAACGCTGCCTGCGCTGTGATCTCTGCATCGGCTGTGGCTTGTGCGAACTCGCGTGCACCGAAGTCGGTGCCGAAGCACTGCGCATGGTGGACACCACCAACGGTCGCCTGGTGTTTGACGGTTTCCTGCGTCCTGCCACGATGTGCATCGGCTGCGGCGCCTGCGCCGCCGTCTGCCCGACCGGCGCCATCACCGTGGAAACCCTCGGCAACGAACGCATCACCACCATCACCGGTACCGTCGTGCGCAAGCAACCGCTAATGGAATGTTCTTCCTGCGGCACACCGTGGGCCACCAAAACGCAATTCGAAGCAATGCAAAAACGGCTGGGGGGTTCTCCCAACGCGCCGTGCGTCTGCCCGTCTTGCGCGCGCAAGATGTCCGGCAATGTGATGAATGCGATGTATCGCTGAAGTTGAAATTTTTTTTCGAAAGAAAAACCCCGCGCATGCGGGGTTTTTTGTTTCTTATACCCATAAATGATTTACCCCCCTCCCTTGAGGGACAATGTCCGCGCAGCGAATGTTAAGCGAAGCGGCCGGAGTCAAAAAGGTGAGTGTGAGGGATGGACATGACAATTGATCGAACAAGCCAAGGGTAGCCAGGCGATTGCCTATTTTTGGTTTCCATGCATCGGCCGTATCGCAAGCTGATGGACCCCTTGCTCCGAACATCGTTCAAGGGCTCACCCCCCCACTTTCTGATTGTTGTTCGCCAGCGCAAGGTCCACAAAGGCACGCACGTAATCGATGTCGGCATCGCCTTCGCGAATGCCCAGACAAATCTGTTTGGCGACGCCCTGCTTGCCCAGCCGGATCGGCGTGATATCAAATTTGCTTTCGTTTTCATCCACCAGCCAGCGCGGCAGTGCGGCAACGCCTCGGTCGCTGGCCACCATCTGCAGCATGATCTCCGTGGTTTCGATCAGCTTGTGACGTTTCGGCGTGATGCCGGCTGGCAGCAAAAACTGCGCGAAAATATCCAGCCGCTCCACTTCCACCGGATACGTGATCAGCGTTTCTTCCGCGAGTTGTTCCGGTGTCACGAAGTTAGCCTTGCGCAGCGGATGATGCGGCCCCACCACCAGCACCTGCTCGTAATCGAACACCGGCACAAAGCGCAAGCCCGTTTTGTACAGCGGATCGGGCGTCACCAGCATGTCGATGTCATGACCGAACAAGGCACCGATGCCGCCGAACTGAAATTTCTGTCGCACATCCAGATCCACATCCGGCCAATCTGCCAGATACGCAGAAGCGATTTTCATCAGCCACTGATTGCACGGATGACATTCCATGCCGATGCGCAAGGTGCCGCGCTCACCGCGCGCGAACTGGCGCAAGCGTTCTTCGGCCAGTGTGAATTGCGGTAGCACGCGATTGGCCAGCGACAGCAGATATTGCCCCGCTGGTGTCAGCCGCAAGGTGCGCCCCTCGCGCAACCAGACATCGGTGCCGAGCTGCTCTTCCAGCTTGCGCATGCTGTGACTCAGTGCAGACTGTGTCAAACACAACTCGCTGGCCGCCGCCGTGAGCGTTCCCTGACGCTCTACCGCCTCAATGATGGCCAAATGGATGCGATCAATCATGAGTAATTTTCATCTTTGCGTGAGAAAACATCATTTTACTTCATGAGTCATCCTGCCTACCATTCCCTCATTTGACGCGCATCATTTCACACACATACAGGAACAACATCATGGTAACCGTACACAATCTGGGCTTTCCCCGCATCGGCGCCAAACGCGAATTGAAGTTCGCGCAGGAAGCCTACTGGAAAGGCGAAACTTCGCGCGAAACGCTGCAATCATTCGGCATCGAACTGCGTCGCCGCTACTGGCAAGAACAGGCCGAACTCGACTTCGTTCCTGTGGGCGACTTTTCTTTCTACGATCACATGCTCGACATGAGTTTCACGCTCGGCAATCTGCCAGAACGCGTGAAGCATTTTCATGGCGATGCGCTGGACAATTATTTCCGCGTTGCGCGCGGACGCTCGGCACCCGGCGTAGAAACACCGAATGCCGATGATCACTGCGCGTGTTGCGCAGGTACTGCTACGGACGTTGCAGCAGGCGAAATGACGAAATGGTTCGACACCAATTATCACTACATCGTGCCGGAGTTCACCGCCGCCACCACTTTCGCGCTCGACGCTTCACGCTTGCTCGAACAACTGGCGGATGCAAAAGCGCAAGACATCCACGCGAAACCCGTCATCGTCGGCCCGATCACCTATCTTGCGCTGGGCAAAACGAAAGACGATTCCGACAAACTCGCCCTGCTGCCGCGCCTGCTGCCGGTCTATTGCGAACTGCTGAACACGCTTGCCGAGCAAGGCATCGCATGGGTGCAGATCGACGAACCCATTCTGGTGACGGAACTGGATGCACCGTGGCAAGCGGCATGCAAAACGGCTTACGACCAGTTCAAGGATTGCCGCGTCAAATTGCTGCTCGCCACCTACTTCGGCCAACTGCTGGAAAACCGCGCGCTGGTCGCAAGCCTGCCAGTTGCGGGCGTGCATGTGGATGCCATCAACGGACGCGACGATGTGTTGCCACTCTTAGATTTATTGGATCGGCATGAGTGGAACGCTGAAGAGATGAGCGAGTGGAATGGGATGCAAGGCGCGCGGCGCACAGGAACCGGAGTGTACATAGACGTACATGAGGATTCCGAGCACCGCGCAACGCTGCAGACCGTCCGCGCAGCCAGCTATTCAGCGCTTCCCAAGGTGCTGTCGCTGGGCGTCATTAATGGTCGCAACATCTGGAAGACTGATCTCACCGCCGTGCTGGATTGGGTGGAACCGCTGGCCCAACGACTCGGTGATCGCCTGTGGCTGGCGCCTTCGTGCTCGCTGCTTCATGTGCCGGTGGATTTGAACAGCGAAACCCAACTCGATCCGGAAGTGAAATCGTGGATGGCGTTTGCGCTGCAAAAACTCGACGAACTTAAAATTCTCGCTACGGCGCTGCGCAAAGGGCGCGCTGCCGTCGCTGCCGAACTCGCTGCAAACAGAGCCGCCATCCATGCACGTCGTCATTCGCCGCGCGTGCACAATCCGGCAGTTCAGGCCGCACTGAACACCATCACGCCTGCGCTCGGCCAGCGCAAGAACCCGTACGCGGTGCGCGCCGCCAAGCAAGCCGCCATTCTGAAACTGCCGCTGTATCCCACCACCACCATCGGTTCCTTTCCGCAAACGGCAGACATCCGGCAGGCGCGCAGCAAATTCAAATTGGGGCAAATCGACGAAGACGCTTACAAGGTCGCCATGAAATCATCAATTGCGCTGAGCGTCTGCGAGCAGGAAGAACTCGGTCTGGATGTGCTGGTGCATGGCGAAGCGGAACGCAACGACATGGTGGAATATTTCGGCGAGCAACTGGAAGGCTATGTGTTCAGCCAGTTCGGCTGGGTACAGTCCTACGGTTCGCGCTGCGTGAAACCGCCGATCCTCTTCGGCGACATCAGCCGCCCGCGCCCGATGACTGTGGAATGGATACAGTATGCGCAATCACTCACGCACAAACCCATGAAAGGCATGCTCACTGGGCCGGTGACCATCCTGAACTGGTCGTTCGTGCGCGACGATCAACTGCGTGCGGTGACGTGCCGCCAACTGGCGCTGGCGATTCGCGATGAAGTGCTGGATCTGGAACGCGCAGGCATTCACGTAATTCAAATCGACGAAGCTGCGCTGCGCGAAGGACTGCCGCTGCGCCAGTCGCAATGGCAAAGCTATCTGGACTGGGCGATCGAATCTTTCCGCATCACAGCCAACGGCGTGCAGGATGAAACGCAAATCCACACGCACATGTGCTATTCGGAATTCAATGACATCATCGCCGCGATTGCCGACATGGATGCCGACGTAATCACCATCGAAACCTCGCGCTCCGACATGGAACTGCTGGACGCTTTCGAAGACTTCAGCTATCCGAACGAAATCGGACCGGGCGTGTACGACATTCATTCGCCCAACATCCCGACGCAGGCGCACATCGAGCATCTAATGAAGATGGCGGCGCAACGCATTCCGGCAGAACGCCTGTGGGTCAACCCAGATTGCGGCTTGAAAACGCGCCAGTGGGCGGAAGTGATTCCCGCACTCACCAACATGGTGGCGGCGGCGAAGGTGTTGCGTGAGATAGCGGCCTAAGCTGCTTCAGTCTCGAGACTGCCACCATACTGATTTTTTGGTGTGGTGGCTGGTTATCGAAAGCGGAAGTTTGGTTTAGTGGGTGTGATAGTCGGGAATGCGGCGTATAGCTGCCGCTCAGGATGATTATGCTTTGAGCGTCAACTTTCGGTTTTCGTGAGAGGGAGCCATCGACCGTCTAGAAAACCTGGTCCTTGCCAATCTTTAATGTGGAGATGAGACCTTCTATGGCCTGTTCGCAACGGGCGGTCACGTGTCGCGTATCCGGCTCGTGGCGCAAGACACCACGAAAAGCCCGAAACGGATCCCGGCAAGGCTGCGGCAGCCCGGATCGCCGGGCATTCAGCTGCCCATGCCGAGAAAAACGTTGGTGCTGGCGCTCCGGTTGAGCTGGATTTTGGCCAGCCCGCCTTCCGAGGTTTCACGGTAGATGGATTTCATGTCGCGGCCGGTCTCCCACATGGTGTTTACCACATTGTCGAAGGACACCAGATGCGAGCCGTCCGACATCAGCGCGTAGGTGGCGCAGTCGATCGCGCGCACGGCGGCGATCGCGTTGCGCTCGATGCAGGGAATCTGCACATAGCCGCCAATGGGATCGCAGGTCAGGCCCAGATGGTGTTCCAAGCCCATCTCAGCAGCATATTCGATCTGCCGGACCGAACCGCCCATGAGCTGGGCCGCCGCCCCTGCCGCCATCGCGCAGGCCGTGCCGACCTCGCCCTGACAACCGACCTCGGCACCCGAGATCGAGGCGTTGTGCTTGACCAGATTGCCGATCAGGCCAGCCGTGGCAAGCGCCCGGGCGATGCGCGCCTCGCTGAAAGATGAGCCTTGCTGCAGAAAATGCAGCACCGAGGGCAGCACGCCGCAGGCACCGCAGGTCGGGGCGGTCACCACCTGGCTCCCAGCCGCGTTTTCTTCGGACACCGCCAGCGCGTAGGCGAACAGGTGCCCCGTATCGCCGACATGGCCAGCCATGCTGTGCGCCCGCGCGAGGTAGTTGCTGGCCTTGCGCTGGACCTTGAGCGCGCCCGGCAGGCGCCCTTCGGCACTCAGCCCGGCAGTAATCGCCGCCTGCATGGCCTGCCAGACTGTAGCCAGCCAGAGCCAGATCGTTTCCCCTTCCTGCTGGCCGACCAACTCCCAGATCTGCAGCCCTTCGCGCTCGCACCACTCCAGCACCTCCGCCATGCTCGTGCAGACATAGACCGCAGGCCCGCCATCGGGCACTCCCGCCTCGTCCAGCAAGGCGCCACCGCCCACCGAATAGCAGACCCGGTCAGCCAGCACCTGGCCAGCCTCATCCAGCGCCTCGAAACGCATGCCGTTCGGGTGACGCGGCAGCAACTCCGCCGCCCGCCACAGGATTTCCACCGGCAGCGGCGCGAAGGGCCCCTGCACCGCCACGTCCGTCATGTGACCATGCCCCGTGGCAGCGAGGCTGCCGTACAGCGTGACGCGGACGCGCCGGCAGCCCTCAGGCAAAGCCTGTGCGAAGGCCTGCGCGGCAAAGCGCGGCCCCATTGTGTGACTGCTCGAAGGCCCCAGGCCAATGCGGTACAACTCCTTCAGAGATTTCATCGCTTCTTCCTCGTTCTGTGGGAGACCCCACTCCGGACACTGCCAGAATGAGCGCCCAACCATCATACACGACAGCCCATTGATCTGAGGGCGTTGTATCACTAGAAGTGAGAGTGTCGGCTTCGGTCGCGTTGCTATCGGTGCTTAGTGCATTGAGAGACCGCTCCTAGCTGGAAACGAAATCTCACGCCATCAGCTGCGAACGTCGGCTTTGGCCGATCTACGGTCAGCATGAATGTCTTAACGACAGATCATCGGCCGAAGCGGACTATCAAACCCCCGCCCCCGATCGGCGGTATCCAGCCAGAAGCAGACAGCCAATCTGTTTCTTTCAGTCTGGCTGCTGCAATTTGTGTTTGCCACAATAGTTGCATTTCAGCCATTTTGCTTTACTTATCTTTACATTACAGAGAAATCATAGAAAACCTGCGCAAATATAGTACAGGCTGACGTGGTGAGCCTGTTCCAAGTTTGTAAGTGCCAGTAAGGTCAAAACGAGCTTTAGCAGATTCAGGCTGCGCGATGAATGGTTAGAGTTTACCGCGCATATTCCAAGACAAATTCTTGATAAAACCACGGTTCAGTAATCTTCGTAAATTGAGGTAACCATGCGTTTTATCAGGCTAATAATCTTAGCTAGTATTGGACTCGCACTTACTGGTTGTGCTATCGGTCCGGATTATCGACAGCCAGAACCAAACCTGCCAACTCGCTGGCACGCGCAATTGCCACATGGTGGCAAATTAGTGCGCCTCGTCGACTGGTGGAGCCAGTTCGACGACCCATTGCTGACCGATTTGATCAAACAAGCTGAAGATGCTAGCTCGACGCTGGCGCAGGCAAAAGCTCGCATTATGCAAAGCCGCGTTGAGGTTGCAGCAGCTCGCAACTCGCTATTGCCAAACTTGAATCTTGGTGCATCGGGAACACGATATGGTGGCCAAGCAGTAACGTCGTCCGATACTAGCTTGCTTAGTCAGCAACAAGGAAAGGCCACGCTCGATGCCGGTTGGGAGGTAGACCTGTTCGGAGGCGGCCGCCGCGCATATGAAGCAGCAAACGCCAGGCAAACAAGTGCGCAAGCAGCCTGGCATGACGCGCGTATCTTGCTTGCAGCAGAAATTGCTCAGCGGTACGTCGGACTGCGAGCTTGCGAGGCGTTGCTCGTCGATGCCACGTCAGAACGCGATTCGCTGGAGGCAACCACGCAATTGACCCGCGAAAAGATCAATGCTGGCTTCGCGTCGTCTGCTGATGGCGCTCTGGCCGAAACAAATCGTGCTGGAGCAACCACAAAGGTAATTTCGCAACGCGCAGAGTGTGACATCAATATCAAGGCGCTGGTAGCGCTAACCGGACAGGAAGAATCTGCACTACGCGAGCGTTTGCAGACGCGCTTTGGACAACTGCCGCGGCCATCCGCACTAGCGGTCGACAAACTGCCGGCGAGATTGCTGAGCCACCGACCAGATTTGGCCGTCGCCGAGCGAGAACTTGCCGCAACGAGCGCAGAAATCGGTAGCGCTAAAGCAGCACTCTACCCGCGCCTATCCTTGAACGGTTCAGTCGGCGTGCAATACATACGTGCCGCGGGCATGGTCGCCAACGGGAACTACTGGAGTTTCGGCCCGAATCTGGATTTACCGATCTTCGATGCAGGAAGGCGCCTCGCAAATGTTGATGCTGCAAAAGCACGATACGAAAGTGCCCTCGCAAATTACAAGATGCAGGTTCGCCAAGCGGTACGCGAGGTAGAAGAAGCGTTAGTACGGCTCGACAGCGCTAACCGGCGTGAAATTGAAACGCGGCGTGCAGCAGAGGGCAAAGCTGTTGCATTCCGTGCAGCAGAAGAGCGTTGGCGTGTAGGGTTTGCATCGCAATTGGAACTCGAAGAATTTCGCCGTTTGCAAGTGAACTCGCGAATGCAACATCTGACCGTACAACAAGAAGCTGTGTCAGCTTGGATCGTACTATATCGCGCTGTTGGCGGCGGTTGGGAAAAAGAATGAAACAGAAAGAGGCTGATAAATGAAAATGCCAAAAATAACAATGCCGAAAATAAAGATGCCTAGCAAGAAAATAATTATTGTTTCTGGAATCGCCGCACTTGTATTAGGTGTAGCCTCGCTAATGCTTTTCGTTCGTGAGCAAGAGAAGCCGTCAGAAAAAAAACAACCGAAAGCTGCACTTACTGTCAGCATTACAACGCCAAATAAAGTCGAGTGGCCGATCTCATATGTGGCCAATGGCAACGTTGCTGCCTGGCAGGAAGCCATTATCGGTACAGAGGCCAGCGGACGAAGTATTGTCGATATTCGTGCAAACGTTGGTGATCGCGTACGCAAAGGACAGGTTTTGGCGCTGCTACAAAGTGACATTGTCATTGCGGAGCTGGGGCAGGCAAAAGCTGGGTTGGTAGAAGCGCGAGCTGTTCAATTCGAAGCGAAAGCGAATGCGGAACGCGCACGTCAAATACAAAAATCTGGCGCACTCAGCGCGCAGCAGGTCGCGCAATACCTGACCGCCGAACAAACCGCTGTAGCTAGAGTCGCATCGTTTAAAGCACAAGTCAAAAGTGCAGAAATAAAACTGGCACAGTCGCGCATTGTCGCTCCAGATGATGGCACCATCACTGCCAGAAGCGCCACGCTGGGCGCCGTCGTTTCACCTGGAAATGAGCTGTTCCGGCTAAATCGCCGCGATCGGCTTGAGTGGCGCGCTGAGCTTCCCGCAGCTGAGCTTGCTCAAGTAAAGCCAGGACAGACTGTCACGCTTTCCGCAAATGGAAATAACAAGATTCGCGGAAAGGTACGTATTGCCGCACCAACGGTTGAGCAGCAAACCCGCAATGGGTTGATTTACGTGGATCTAGATGAAACAACTGAAGCGCGCGCCGGAATGTTTGCGCGCGGTGAGATTGAAACTGGCAAGGCTGAAATGCTGGTGTTGCCGCAAACTTCCGTGTTGTTACGCGATGGGTTTAGTTACGTGTTCCTGGTTGACCCAAACGGGCGTGTAACTCAAACGAAAGTAAAAGTAGGCCAGCGTATTGGCGAGCTCGTGGCAATCATATCCGGGCTAAATGGTAGCGCACAGGTCGTGGCGGATGGCGTGGCATTCCTTGCCGATGGCGATGTAGTCCGGATTGTACCGGCTAAGGCTCAGTGAGGAGACGATCATGAACATCTCATCCTGGTCAATCCGCAACCCTATCCCTGCGATTCTGCTTTTCATGTTGTTGACGATTTTCGGACTATTCACTTTTCGTGCGATGAAGATACAGAACATGCCGGACATGGATTTGCCAATGATCGTTGTATCGGCATCGTTGCCTGGCGCGGCACCATCGCAAATGGAAACTGAGATCGCTCGCAAGATTGAAAACTCGATTGCCTCCTTGCAGGGCGTGAAGCACATTACGACAACATTGCAGGACGGTACCGCAACAATCACCATCGAATTTCGCCTGGAAAAACCCATCCAGGAAGCGCTTGACGAGGTGCGCGATGCCGTATCGCGCGTCCGCTCGGATTTGCCAAGCGACATGCGCGATCCCGTGATTAGCAAATCGAACATTGCCGGCTCGCCCATTCTGACTTACACCGTTGCATCGACACGCATGGACGAAGAAGCATTGTCATGGTTCGTCGATAACGACATGACCAAGGCGATGTTGAGCGTGAAGGGCGTCGGCGCTGTTTCCAGAATTGGCGGCATTACGCGGCAAGTCAAGGTCGAACTCGATCCGGAAAAAATGCTGGCATTGAATGCCACTGCCGCAGATATCTCGCGCCAGCTAAGGCAGACGCAACAAGAAGCATCAGGCGGCAAAACCGACCTGGGCAGCCTCGAACAATCTGTGCGCACCATTGCAACGGTAAAAACTGCGGCTGAGCTTGCGCAGATGGACATCGTACTTTCCAATGGCCGTCACGTACGGCTGGATCAAGTCGCGACGGTGAGTGACACGGCAGCAGAAAAGCGTAGCGCAGCCTACTTGAGTGGCAAGCCTGTTGTGGCATTTGAAATAGTACGCACAAATGGGGCTGGCGAAGTCGATATCATGCACAAGGTCCGTGCAGAATTGGAGCAGATGAAGCAAAAGCATCCTGACATTACCGTGACGGAGGCATTCAATTTTGTCGATCCCGTCGTAGAAAATTATGACAGCTCGATGCATCTACTCTACGAAGGTGCGGTGCTTGCGGTACTGGTGGTATGGCTCTTCCTACGCGATTGGCGCGCGACCTTCGTTTCAGCAATGGCGCTACCGCTGTCAATTATTCCGACCTTTGCCGCAATGTACCTGTTTGGATTCACACTTAACGTCGTGACGCTTTTGTCGCTGTCGCTGGTGGTCGGGATTCTTGTCGATGATGCCATCGTTGAAATCGAGAACATCATGCGTCATCTGGCTATGGGCAAGACACCGTATCAGGCAGCCATGGAGGCGGCTGATGAAATCGGGCTTGCCGTGGTCGCCACGACATTCGCGCTAATCGCAGTGTTTCTACCGACAGCCTTCATGACCGGTATTGTGGGGAAGTTTTTCGTCCAATTTGGTTGGACGGCAGCGATTGCCGTGTTCTTCTCGCTGGTTGTAGCGCGGCTGCTTACGCCGATGATGGCAGCCTATCTACTCAAGCCAATAGTACAGGCGCACAAGGAAGCGGGCTGGGAGAAATGGTACCAGCAGCTTGCCAACTGGAGCTTGACGCATCGCACCAAAACCATGGTGGCAACTGCCGTCTTTTTCTTTGGTGTTCTTTTTGGCGTAACGCCTTTCTTGCCAACCGGTTTCTTCCCGCCAGATGATTTGTCGCAAACGCAGGTTTCGCTGACATTGCCACCTGGCAGTACATTCAGCCAGTCCGAAAAGCTGGTAAAGCAGGCTGAAGCCATCGTTGGCAAACACTCTCAGGTGAAAACAATTTACACCACCATTGGCGGTGGTTCGTCTGGAGGCAACGCGTTTGAAACGCAAGGTGCTACAAATCCAGGCAAAGCAACACTGACCATTAACCTGACCCCACGCAAAGAGCGCAGCGGCATTAGCAAACAAACCATCGAAGCGGAATTGCGCAACGAACTGGAGTCTTTGCCCGGCGTACGAATCAAGGTCGGTATGAGCGGTGGATCAGAGAAGTATCAAATTGCGCTTACCGGCGACGATGGGCAGGCACTGATTGAACATGCACGTAAAGTCGAGCGTGAGTTGCGCGGTATTCCTGGCGTTGGCAATGTCACTTCCAGCTCGAGCCTGGTTCGCCCGGAACTCGTGATTCGTCCGGATTTTGCGCGAGCAGCCGACTTGGGCGTCACATCAGCAGCAATCGCCGATACGTTGCGCGTGGCCACTACCGGTGACTATGACCAGTCGCTGGCGAAACTGAATCTATCGCAACGCCAGATCCCAATCGTGGTCAAGCTGAATGATGCGGCGCGCAAGGACCTGGGCCTTATCTCGCGTTTGACTGTCCCCGGCGCGCGCGGCCCGGTGATGCTTGCTAATTTCGCCAATGTCGAGGTTTCAGGCGGCCCTGCGCAGATCGACCGTTATGACAGAAGTCGTACCGTCAACATTGAGGTTGAACTCAATGGTGCGCCACTTGGCGACGTACAAGCAATGGCGAACGAATTGCCCAGCTTGAAGAACTTGCCCGCTGGCTTGCATAAAGCTGCAATTGGTGATGCCGAGTCAATGGATGAGTTGTTTGAAGGATTCAGCCTTGCCATGGGCACAGGTGTGCTATGCATATACATTGTTTTAGTACTGCTGTTTAAAGACTTTACGCAGCCAGTTACCATTCTTGCAGCCCTGATTTTGTCTGTACCTGGCGCAATCTTGGCACTCTTCATAACGAGGTCGGCACTATCGATGCCAGCAATGATCGGTATGATTATGTTAATGGGTGTCGCAACCAAGAACTCCATCCTGCTGGTAGAGTATGCCATTACGGCGCGCGCCGAGGGAGGGATGGGGCGTTTCGAGGCACTGCTCGATGCCGCCCATAAGCGTACCCGCCCTATCATTATGACGACTATCGCAATGGGAGCAGGCATGATGCCTATTGCCCTTGGTTTAGGAACAGATCCGAGTTTCAGAGCGCCAATGGCCATTGTCGTAATTGGCGGCTTGATTACTTCGACCTTCCTTAGTCTGGTAGTGATTCCTGTATTGTTTACTTATGTTGACGATGCACGGCTATGGTTCTTGCGCTTGTTGAAACGCAAACAGGCGGTTGGAGAAAAGCATGAGTGAACGAATTCTTGTCATTGATGATGATACTGTTCTGGCAGCGATGCTTGCCGAATTCCTCGGTGGGCGTGGATTGACTATTACCGTCGCCGGGACGATTGCAGAGGGGGAGTCTTTTCTTCGTTCTGGCAAATATGACGCACTGATCCTGGATGCGATGCTTCCAGATGGTGACGGTTTCGATTTATGTCAACGGTTACGCAAGAAGAGTATGCTGCCGATCCTGATGCTTACCGCAAGGGGCGAGGAGGTGGATCGCATCATCGGGCTTGAACTCGGTGCTGACGATTATTTGCCCAAACCGTTCAATCCTCGCGAACTACTAGCAAGACTGCGTGCATTGCTACGTCGCTCGCAGATGGGTACAAAGCCGGCTGGTGAGGTGCTTTACTTCGGTCGCCTAGAGATTGACAAAGGTGCGCTTGAAGCGCGTCTTGATGGTGAACCGGCGATACTGACAGCACATCAGTTTGCGTTACTGTGGGCATTGGCAAGTCATGCCGGGCGCGTGCTTTCGCGAGAAACACTGCTGGAACTGGCACGCGGAGATGCACTGGATAACTTTGACCGTTCAATCGACGTGCATATCTCACGCATCCGCGCAGCAATTGAGGACGATCCCAAAGACCCACGTCGTATCATCACTGTGCGAGGTGCAGGTTACGTATTCGCACAGCGGCAAGATGAAGGAGGCAACGCATGAAGTTGCCGCAGAGCCTGACATTCCAGCCACAACGGCATCTTTTCCACATCCAGATATACGCCTGTTTTTTGCTGGTGTTATTCATTTTCTTTGTGCTCAGTGGTTCATTGCTATGGTCATATCTCGAACGCGAGATGCTTGATTCGGGTCCTAATATTGATGCATTAGTCGAGCGATTACTGCCTGCGGATGCTGCTCCTGCTGATCTCCAAAAAGCTCTAGTGGATCTGGAGGCAATAAGTTGTGGCCCTGTAGCTATTTTTGCTCCAGACGGAAATCCGATCGCTAGCTCCGCTGGAATTACTCCGGTCATGCGTCAGCAATTTATTGAGCGTGACCCTCGCTATACCTCTCTAATGAAAGATGGCCGCGTGGTGATTTTTGATTGGCATTTGCGAATCAGTCACCCTTTCCCGTATTTTGGATTGCTATTGATGGCAACGCTTGCTGCATTAGGAAGTTGGCCGTTGGTACGTTACTTGACCCGACGCCTCAATTCATTGCGCCAGCATGCCGATGCGCTTGTGGCGGGTGATCTTTCTGCGCGCGCCGAAGTGTATGGAAAAGACGAAATTGCCCAGATTGCACTTCGTTTCAACCAAGCTGCCGAACGAATCGAAGCACTGGTAAATACTCAGCGCGTAATGCTTGCCTCCGCTTCGCACGAATTACGTTCACCACTTGCACGAATTCGCATGGCAACCAGCCTGATTGGCGACGAACGTCCGGAACTGCAGGCCCAGATTGCGCGTGACATTGCCGAACTCGATACACTAATCGGCGACCTGCTGCTTGCAAGTCGCCTCTCCAGTGATACGCCGCAATTGAAATTGGGAAGCATTGATCTACTAGGGCTTGCTGCAGAAGAAGCTCGCCGGGTTGGCGCGAGTCTTTCCGGCGATCCTATAGAAATTCAGGCAGACGCGCACCTATTACGCCATTTATTGCGCAACTTGTTAGAAAACTCGCGACGGCACGCAACAGGTTCAGTCGTTGAAATCGAACTCGGCCACGATGAACAAGACTTGACTCTTCGTGTGCTCGATCGAGGCCCAGGAGTACCAGAGTCTGAGCGCGAAAAAATATTCGAACCTTTCTATCGACTCCAAGGCAAGGCTGAAACTGGCGAAGGTGCCGGTTATGGTTTGGCGTTGGTGCGGCGCATCGCACGCTTACATGGTGGGGATGTCGTCTGTTTGCCACGCGAAGGTGGTGGTGCTTGTTTTGAGGTACGTCTACCGTTGAAGTATCCAGTCTAGACAAATCAAGGTCTGCTTCTGACTGATAGCCGTCGATGAATTCTGTCAGCGGCAATGACCGCTTTGGCCGAGCTACGGTCAACACGGCAGGCTGATCGGCAGATCGTCGGCCTTACACGACACTCGGCTGATTGGTAGTAGGGGGCTGAAATTCGGCATGTAGCGGCCCCTCGACAAGCCATCCTTCCGAACGGCAGCTTCTCAATGCGAAGAATGCGAATACCGACCCAATACAGATAATTAACGTTTGAATTCAACGGGTGGCAAAAGCGCAGCTTTTGACAGTCTGCTGGAACGAATTGTTATGCATCAGCCTCATCGAAGCTGGAAAAGATGCAAGCATCTAATATGCAGGGATAGATTTCAAGCGATGCTGCAATCTGCTGCACTCCATCCTGCACGAAACGATATACAGTTTCGTCGCCCAGTGCAGTAGCACTGGGAACGAATTTGCAACCAAGTTCTTTAAGTTTCTTCAACACGCGGCTGTCTAACGGCACCTCATAGCGAGACAGCCCCATCCATTGAATAAAGTTCCTTGCTTGCTTGGGGCCTAGGCCAGGATATTTCTTCGATTGAAGATACTGGACGACTTTCAACTCCTTTCCCTTAGTAGTGTTACTTTCCAAGGTATTTAGGTGTTGCAGTAAAGTCTTCCACTCTCCAGCCTCAAGCAGGTTGTGAATTTTAGAGAGGTTGTCTGCCATCGTAGGCGCGCGCCTCAGTCCTGCACCAGATAACTCACGCCTAAGCAGATTCTGAATTGACATTGCATTTTTGCAGGCAGTATAGTCGAGTGCAGGGCTATCTGAATCAAGGAAACGACTGACCGGTGTATTCGGGCCTGATCGTTGCTGTGTCGTTATCTGGCAGCCAACGAACACCTTCCAAATATTAGACTTTGAAAGATCAATGTTTTCTCGTTTGATGTTTCGTCTGTACCGGTTACGAACCATTTGATTCGTGGAGTTTTCTTCGACAAAGCCGTGCCAGCGTGCAAGCGTGGCTTCATTAATTTCCCAAGCTGGTTTCATGCGTTGATCCTATATGCATAACGTCGAACTAAGGTGCGCCCCGAACACGGACACTAGCTGAAGGCACGACCACCGCAGCTCTAGGAACCTTTAAAAGTGCATTGTCCGGGCATCCCGCTTGAATGTCTTGCTGAGTTTGTCTTGGATGAGCACTGAGAATAAACACACAGAGCACAGCTGCCCAAAAGAGTACGAAGAAAAATGATAGAAACGTCATCTGGTAGCTGACTGAGGGCTTCTTCAATATTTGCTTATCGAGCCATTCCTGAAATCCTTTGTGCCCTCCCTTTTCGAGGCTACGGATAACTTCCTGATGAACCTCTTCTTTTGTGGCAGCAAATAGCTTCGCATTTGGCGCGCACTCATTCTCAAGGCGTGAGGCAGCCTCTTCCCAACGGGATTGCCAATATTTTCCACCAAGGTTCACTAAAAACCACAGCATAGAAACTGCAGCACCGAGCCCTGCCAAGACAGGCGCATAAAATTCGTTCTTAAGAGAGAAAAAACCCACGGCTATCGCAGTATTAAGAATCATGAAGTAGTTTGAACGCTGCCAGAACATTTGGATTTCAAACTGTCTTGTATTTACTGCCAGCTTAAACTGTTCATCTTTATCCATGGCTCGCCTCCTATGACGCCCAACACTCAAGCAGTGGGGCGCGTGACGCGCAGCGGCACAGAATTCCACACGAGAGACTTGTTAGCTTCACCATCTGGAATGCAACTTCTGTTGAGGTGTCATTGGTTGGCCCACGTACCCATCAAGAAGATTAGGATTGTCTTCTAGATATTCTCGCGCCCAGGGCTGAAGATTAAAGGCAAAACCGTTAAGCACGTCTCCAATATTAGCTGCCAAGTAGGTGATGCCTTTTACCCTAAGCCCAGACATCACGCCGTCCTCCATGCCCACATATACGCTATTCTGTTGACCCTCAATGTACAGAACCAAGTAACCTTTTTCCTCTGGAGTCAGCTTGTGCAAGGATTGCTGTTTCCTCTTTATGGTCTTTCGCTGTGAATGCCACTGCATGATGAACATGAAAACTCTTGCAACACAGAATGACAATGTCAGTAAAAAAACAGGGCCAAGATAAACCCGATACTCGTTTCGGAACCCATCTACTGCAACCATTTTCGCGTAGCTTTCAGGCAGGAATAATATCAGCCCGAGAACCGTCACTATTGCCACTAAAAACGCTGCTGGAATTTTCCGAAAGTAATCAGCTAGCCCCGTCAATTTTTCCATCATGCTTTCAGGCTCTCCTTTAAAAGCTAACGGTTAAAGTAACCGGCGCGCTTTAGCGCGTCCGGGTTAGCTGAGATGTTAGGCGTGTCATATACATGCTATTTTTTATCTTTCACAACCCACGCACCTTGAGACGAGTTGATGGCTATGTACGGCGCGCCCTCCGGTGGTTTATCATTTTTGTACGAGCGCCACCCTGTCTCTTCGGGCTTAACCCATACCTTTACGCTCCTCCGCTCAAGTGCTACCCACTTGCTGCGGTAGTACAGGCGAACGATTAACGACACGGTAGCATTAATAAATCTATACCTTGCGCTGACTTTTAGGATTCCATCCGGCGGTAACGGAGAGGCTAGGCTAGCACAAAGGCCTGTGACCTTCTCATCAGAAAATGAAAGCCCATGACGCGAATGTGCAAACAGATTTCTGATCCTTCGAATGAGCGAAATCTCTTGATACTCGTGTTCATCTATTAATCCAAGAGCGAAACAAGCATCGATTCGGGCGGCGAACGTGCCAAGCGGCGCATTAGGCTCAAGGAGCAATCTTTCGGATGCCTTTCCGGCGCAGAAGAACGACTGAAGAGATTCAAGCAATTTTTCGTCGAGTAAAGCCGCTGAAACCAATGGCAAACCGCGATCTGTTTCCTGCTGGAGCTCGGTAAAGAAGGATGACAGTTCTTCTAGGTCTTCAGTTCTCATTAAAACGACCTCTATGCCTAACTTGTTATAGATCGCAAAACTGCATAATAACATCGGCGCTGCGTAATAACATGAAAATCCAAGCACTATAGGAGTCCATAGAGGTCAGCTTCAATTTACTTTTTGGTGCGCCAAGCATAGCTACCCACAAGGAGAGGCGGGTATGTGCCTCACTTCAGACACACACTAGCAATCAGCTGAGAGACCGCTTTGGCCGACAACCAGCCACCAACGTCAACGCATATAAAAACTACTTGCCTTTCGCTTCCCCCAACCGAAACAAGCGCTGATTGTCCGACCCGCGCCAAGGCAGCGTGTTGGGTTGATCTTGTGCGTACCGCCCGTCAATCAGCACATCCACATCCTGCAACAGAGGCAGATGCTGAATGTCTTCATACAGATAGCCCGTCCACAGCCAGATATCCTTTTCCGGATAGCGTTCCTTGAAGCGTCGGCAGAGATCGGCAATCGCGTCGCGATTGCCGGGATGCAGCGGGTCGCCGCCGCTCAAACTTAATCCATCATGATTGGCGCACAGATCCAGAATGGTGTCGCGCACGTCGGGCGTGAAGGCTTGTCCTGCGTGCGGGTTCCAGATCGATGCGTTGTAGCAGCCGGGGCAAGCGTGATGACAGCCCGTCACGAACAGGGCGACGCGCAAGCCTTCGCCGTTCAGGACGTCGCACGCGTAATAGCGATCATAGTTCATTGCCGTCAAACTTCGGATTGCAGGTGCTTCACGCGCCGTATCACTTCTTTCTGTTTGCCTGCGTTGAACGGTCGCGCATTCGGGCTGCCGAGATACCCGCAGACGCGCCGCGTGACGGAGAGACTGCTACTGTCGCGGTTGCCGCATTGCGGACAGGTGAAACCTTCTGCGGTGGCTTTCGCTTCGCCCATGAAGCCGCACTTGCCGCAGGAATCCACCGGCGTGTTGGTGCCGAAGTAGGGCACGCGCTCCATTGCGTAATCCCAGATGCGTTCCAGCGCCTTGAGGTTGTGACGCACGTTCGGCAGTTCGACGTAGGTGATGTGTCCGCCGGAAGCGAGTTCGGCGAAGCCTGTTTCGAAATCGATTTTTTCGAACGGTGTCACTTTGCGCGCGACATCGAGATGGAAAGAGTTGGTGTAGTAGCCCTTGTCCGTTACGCCTGGCAAATTTCCGAAGCGTTGCGTGTCGAGCTTGCAGAAACGGTGGCACAGCGATTCGCTCGGCGTGGAATAGAGCGAAAATCCCCAGCCGGATTCTTCTTTCCAGCGTTTGGTGGCGTCGGCAAGTTGCGTCACCACCTCCAGCAAAAATGTACGCGCTTCCGGATTGTCGAACGGATGCTCACCGAACATCAGCAGCGCGACTTCATGCAAGCCGATATAACCGAGCGACACCGATGCCCGCCCGCTTCGGAACAGATCGAGAATGTCGTCTTCCGGTTTCAGGCGCACGCCGAATGCGCCTTCGGTGTAGAGAATCGGCGCGATGTTGGCTTTCACGCCTTTGAGCCGGTCGATTCGAATCAACAACGCCTGATAAGCCAACGTTAGTTTGTCATCGAGCAGGCTGAAAAAACGCGTGCGATCCTGATTGGCTTCGATAGCAATGCGCGGCAAATTCAAACTGACGACGCCGAGGTTGTTGCGTCCGGCCAGCACTTCCTGACCGGATTCATCACGCCAGCCCGGCAGAAAACTGCGGCAGCCCATCGGCGAAACAGGCACAGACGATCCGGTCAGTGCGCGATTGATCTTCGTCGAGATAATGTCCGGATACATGCGCTTGGAGGCGCACTCCAGCGCGAGTTGCTTGATGTCGTAATTCGGATCGCTGGGCCTGAGGTTGATGCCTTCCTCCATGAAGAACACCAGCTTCGGGAAAACCGGCGTCACGCCTTCCTTGCCCATGCCCTTGATGCGCACTTGCAGAATCGCTTTTTGCACCGCGCGCGCCTGCCAGCTCGTGCCCATGCCGAATGAGAAGGTCACGAACGGTTGTTGTCCATTCGAGCTGAACAGCGTGTTGATTTCGTATTCGCAGGCTTGAATGCCGTCGTAGGTTTCTTTTTCCGTGCGTTCACGCGCAAACTGTTCGGCATCTTTAATTTCATAACGACGCGCAATCTCTAGATTTTTTTCGTAGGTTTTTTGAACGTAGGGTTCCAGTATCTGATCAACGTTCGGAATGGTGGTGCCACCATACTGATGGCTCGCCACCTGCGCAATGATTTGCGCGGTGATGGCGCACGCTACGCCGACCGACTTGGGGCTTTCAATCCCGGCATTCCCGAGATGAAAACCTTGCTCCAGCATGCCTTGCAAATCCACCAGACAGCAATTCGTAAATGGCAGGAAAGGCGAGTAATCCAGATCGTGAAAATGCAAATCGCCACTTTCATGCGCCTGCAAAATTTCTTTGGAAAGAAAGTTGCTCGCAAACTGTTTGGAAACGATACCTGCCATCAGATCGCGCATCACGGGGAAAACATTGGCGTCCTTGTTCGCGTTTTCGGTCACGGCTTCTTCATCGGTCTTGTCGACCAGCCCCATGAGCTGCGCGTGCAGTACCGAGCCTCGCACACGAATGCTATCGCGGTCATGACGATATTCGATGTAAATACGCGCGACTTCCGGGTAGAGCCGCATCAGCGCATGCTCAACGTATTTTTGGATCGTCGGAATGTCGAGCATGGTGCCGTAATGCTGCCGGCATTTTTCTTCCACTTCTGCCGCGACCGTCAAAGCAACCGCGCTGGGATTGGCGGCTTTGGCCGCCGCCGCTGCTTTCTGGCAAGCGATGACCACTTTCAGGATATCGAAAGTCGCGACCGCGCCGTCGCGCTTGAGAATGAAGTGCGGCAGTTGTGCAGCCGCACCGTCAGCCATGGTGGGCAAAGCATTCGCGAAAGAAACCCCTTCTCTCGTCACTTCCGGTTTTTGAATGAGGATCGCCCCGTGCATATCAAGTTTCCCCTGTTCTCTATATTTTGCGGAGTGTCCGGCGGCAAAGCCGTTGGAGGAAAAGGGTCACTGAAAAATTGACCACCTTTCGCAAGGACACCCCGTCCCTAATTGAAAAAGTGTTGTTTAAGGCAGGTCTCCTGGCTCTTGGATCACAGCATTTCGTCGGCCTTCCCGGATGGCATCATCCAGTGGCATGCAGAACGATTGGCTAACCAATGACAGTTGCGGGGGCAGCTCCGGCTTTCATGCTTATTTAATTAGCGGCACGTCACCGGATTCCCTTTTCATCCCTCTAAAGGGAGCCTTCAACGCCTACAGTCTATTGATTTTGACCAAGAGGGTCAACAAAAAAACCACTACATATAGTGGTTTATCTTTCAATAAAGACTATATATTGTGCACAGGAAGGGTGCCAACTTGACTGGAAGAAACTCTGATTAAGCAACTGCGCGGTCAGATGGCTGCGATGTCTGTCTTTGTACCGAGTACCGAGCACCGCCCCCCACCTCACCTTTGATTCCGACCGCTTCGCTTAACATTCGCGGCGCTCATGTTAGTTTGCGCCGCAACGTATCGCTACGCGAACATTGTCCCACCCAAGGGAAGAGGGGGTTAAAAACCATCACACAACGATTGTCTGCGCCTCATCGCCTTGGCGCGCGCGGATCTCGCCAATGCGATAAACCGTCTCGCCTGCCGCTTTCAATTGCGCCATCGCAGCATCCGCATTTTCTTTGGCGATGATCACAACCATGCCGATGCCGCAGTTGAACACGCGGTGCATTTCGGTATCCGCGACGCCGCCGTGTTGCTGCAACCACTGGAACAGCGGCGGCAGCGTCCAGCTATCGCGCTGCAATACCGCAGTCAAATTATCGCGCAGCACGCGCGGCACATTGTCCACCAAACCGCCGCCGGTGATGTGCGCCATGCCTTTGACTTCCATCGCGGCCATCAACGCGAGCAACGGCTTCACGTAAATACGCGTAGGCGCGATCAACGCATCAGCGAGTTTGCGGCCGTGAAAATCGGCATTGAGATCGGGCTTGGAGACTTCAATGATTTTGCGCACCAATGAGTAACCGTTGGAATGCACGCCGCTGGAAGCCAACCCCAGCACCACGTCACCCGGTTTGATCTTGCTGCCGTCGATGATTTTGGATTTTTCGACTGCGCCCACCGCAAAACCGGCCAAGTCATATTCGCCATCCGGATACATGCTGGGCATTTCGGCCGTTTCCCCGCCGATCAGCGCACAACCTGCTTGTTCGCAGCCTTGGGCAACGCCTTTGATCACATCGGTGGCGGTGGCCACATCGAGTTTGCCGCAGGCAAAGTAATCGAGGAAAAACAGGGGTTCCGCGCCTTGCACGAGAATGTCGTTGACGCTCATGGCAACCAGATCGATCCCGACGGTGTCGTGCCGATTGAGATCAAACGCCAGACGCAATTTGGTGCCGACGCCATCGGTGCCCGAAACCAGCACGGGTTCTTTGTACTTTTTGCCAATTTCGAACAAGGCACCAAATCCGCCAATCCCGGCCAGCACGCCTTCGCGCATGGTCCGTTTGGCAAAAGGCTTGATGGCTTCGACAAGCGCATCGCCTGCATCGATATCGACCCCGGCATCGCGGTAAGAAAGGGATACTTTGGATGAATTACTCATGGTGTCTTTCCGCTCAGGGCGGTTAAAATAGGGTTGTTGGCAAGGCGTAAAAACGCCATTTTATCAAACTGCTCCAAAAACCCATGTTCAAATCCTTCACGACCAGCCAAAAACAAGCCTTTCTCTGGGTCGGATTGTGGCTGTTGCTGGTCGTCTTCCTGGTTTTGCTGGGGCCGATCATGACGCCCTTCGTCGCCGGGGCCATTTTGGCTTATGCACTGGCGCCAGCTGTGGAACGCATTTGCGCCTGGCGCCTTGGCCCGGTTCGTGTTCCCCGCCTGATCGCCGTCGTAATCGTGATGATGCTGCTAATCCTGATCTTTTTTGCCCTCTTTTTGCTGGTGGTGCCCATTCTGCAAAAAGAAGCACCCCAGTTGTACGACAAAATTCCCGATCTGCTCGCCAAACTGAACCATGCGTTTGGGCCATTGATGCATGAGCTCGGTTTTGATACCAGCCTTGATGGGGCAAGTCTGAAAAAGGCGGTGGCGGAACAGTTTTCCGCAAGCCGCTCGTGGCTGTGGAAATCCGTAATCGCCTCGGCCCGCGTGGGCGGTTCGACTTTGTTAAGCTGGGTGGTCACGCTGTTCCTGACCCCTGTCGTACTGTTCTATCTGCTATTGGATTGGCGCAAAGTGACGGGCGTGATGATGAACGCCGTGCCGCGCCGCTGGATGAAAAAAACGGCAAACCTGGTAAGCGAAATCGACGAACTGCTCGCGCAATACCTGCGTGGTCAATTGCTGGTCATGCTGATTCTTGCCATTTACTATGCCGTCTGCCTGTCGATAGCCGGATTCGAAGTCGCCCTGCCTGTCGGCATCATTACCGGCATGCTGATTTTCATCCCGTATGTCGGGTTTGGTATTGGCCTGGTTCTTGCGTTCATTGCAGGCTTGCTACAGTTCGACGGTTTTCAGGGGATGATCTATATCGCCCTCATCTATGGTGGCGGTCAGATGATTGAAGGCTTTTACCTGACGCCCAAGCTGGTCGGCGAACGCATTGGGTTGCATCCGCTGATGGTGATTTTTGCATTGTTCGCCTTCGGCAAGGTTTTCGGTTTTATTGGCGTATTGCTGGCCTTGCCTTCTTCCGCTGTCCTGTCGGTTGCGTTCCGCCACATCCGCGCGCACTATCTCAAGAGTAAGTTTTACACAACATGAGTATTGAATCATGCGACAACTGTTGCTGGATCTAGGCACGCAGCAGCCGCAAACTCTCGAATCCTTCGTGACCGGCAAAAATCTGGAGTTGATGCATCAACTCCGTCAGTTTGCCGAACGGAGGTCTGCCGAGCACTTTGCTTATCTGTGGGGTGAACCCGCGTCCGGCAAAACGCATCTGCTGCACGCACTCGCCGCGCATCCTGCCACACGTTATCTGTCAGCCGTTGCGTCGCTTGACGCGTTTGCCTATTCGCCAGACATCGATTGCTATCTGCTGGACGATTGCGACAAGCTGCCACCCGAATCGCAAATTGCGGCCTTTACGCTTTTCAACCAGGTGCGCGATCATGGCGGCTTCATGATTTCCACCGGTAACGCGGCACCCGCCACACTGGCCGTGCGCGAAGACTTGCGCAGCCGCATGGGGTGGGGACTGATTTATCAGGTTCATCGGCTGAGCGACGAAGAAAAAATCACCGCGCTGACGCAGTCGGCGCAAGCGCGGGGCTTGATTCTCTCTCCTGGCGTGTTACCCTATCTCATTACGCATTACCATCGGGATATGCGATCACTGGCAACCATGCTTGACGCACTGGATCGCTATTCACTGGAAACCAAGCGGGCCATCACCGTGCCGCTCTTGCGTGATCTGCTGCAACAGGATGCATCATGAAAAACCTGGCTTTATTTGATCTCGACCACACCTTGCTGCCCCTCGATTCCGATTACGAGTGGGGACAGTTCCTCACCCGCGTCGGCGCGGTGGACCCACAAGAATTTGCGCAACGTAACGAAGTCTTCTTCGCGCAATATCAGGCGGGCACACTCAACCCCATCGAATACCTTGAGTTTGCCTTGGGAACACTTGCACGTTTCCCGCGCAAGCAACTGGATACCTGGCATGCGCAATTCATGGAAGAAGTCATCCGTCCAGCCATCACACCCGTTGCGCGCGATCTGGTCAAACGTCATCAAGACGCCAACGATTTATTGGCGATCATCACCGCCACCAACCGTTTTGTGACAGAACCGATTGCCCGCGAATTTGGCGTACCGCATCTGCTGGCACCGCAACCCGAAACAACGTCCGAGGGCGAAATCACCGGCAAGCTAACGGGCAACCCCACGTTTGGCCACGGCAAAGTCACGCGCACACACGAGTGGCTATCGGAAATGGGGCGCTCCCTCGACAGCTTTCAAAAGAGCCATTTTTACAGCGATTCGCAAAACGACATCCCCTTGCTCTCCATCGTCACGCATCCGGTGGCGACCAACCCCAATGCGAAACTCGAAGCGCATGCCAAAGCAAAAGGATGGCCACTTTTGAAATTATTTGAAGAGAAGTAAATGATCACTGGATTTTTTCGCAAACTGATGAAACCCGGTTCAAGCAAGAACGCAGGGAAAACGTCGGTAAAATCGACGGGGAAACGTTCCATCGCAGTCACTGAGCCCACGGTAATCGGCGCCCAGGATCATCGCATTGACCCTTCGCTGGTATCGAACAACGCCTTGCGGGTCACAAAAACCCTGCAGGACGCCGGGTTCAAGGCATTCATCGTGGGCGGTGCCGTACGCGATCTACTGCTGGGCATCAAACCAAAAGATTTCGATATCGCCACCAATGCCACACCGGAACAGGTCAAACGCCTCTTTCGACGCGCCTTCATCATCGGCCGACGTTTTCAAATCGTGCACGTGATGTTCGGTCAGGATGTCATTGAGGTCACCACCTTCCGTGGGGCATCGAACGACAGTGACAAAAAAGACGAGCATGGCCGTGTGCTGCGCGACAACACCTTCGGCGAGCAACACGAAGATGCCGTACGTCGCGACTTCACCATCAATGCCATGTATTACGATCCTGCCACGCAAACCGTGCTGGATTATCACGGCGGCATTGAAGACTTGCGCAAAAAAGTTTTGCGGATCATCGGTGTGCCTGAGCTACGCTACCGCGAAGACCCGATCCGTATGTTACGCGTGGTGCGTTTTGCAGCAAAGCTCAGTTTTGCAATCGATCCGGCATCAAGCGCTCCTATCAGCCTCATGGCACCGCTCATCGACAACGTGCCCGCAGCCCGCGTCTTTGATGAAATGCTGAAGCTGTTGCTGGGCGGCGATGCAATGGCGTGTCTGGTGCAATTGCGCAAGGAAGGCTTGCACCACGGTTTGCTGCCCTTGCTCGATGTCGTACTCGAACAACCGCTTGGCGAAAAATTTGTCACGATTGCCCTCGCACAAACGGACGAGCGCGTTAAAAAAGGCAAGTCCGTATCGCCCAGTTTCCTGTTCGCAGCCTTGCTGTGGCACGAAGTACTGGAAAAGTGGGGCGCCTATCGCGCCAGCGGCGAATACCCGATTCCAGCATTGCATCTGGCAGCAGACGATGTGCTGAGCATGCAAACCGAAAAACTGGCGCTGCAACGCAAAATCACCTCGGACATGCGCGAACTCTGGGCGCTGCAACCGCGCTTTGAACGACGTGCCGGTCGAACCCCCTACAAACTGCTGGAACACCCGCGCTTCCGTGCGGCTTATGATTTTCTGCAACTGCGCTGCGAATCCGGCGAACTCGACAGCGAAATCGGCGACTGGTGGGCAGCCTTCCTCACCTCTGACGATGCTGAACGCGAAATCCTGCTGACACAAAAACCCAAGCCCGGCAATGCCGCCGACGCAGCAAAAAAACGGCCCCGGCGCGGACGGCGCAGTCGCAAAAAGACGGATGGCGACGCGTCTAACAGCGCAGACACAACATCGGCATGACAAGACCGAATCAAACTGTCACCGTTTACATCGGCATCGGATCGAACCTGGGCAATCCGATCGCGCACGTCAAACGCGCCTTGTCAGTTTTGAGCACGCTCCCTGAGACCACGCTTGAGCGCCAGTCTTCACTGTTCCGCACCGCGCCCATCGATGCCACGGGAGAATATTTCGTCAACGCCGTCGCCATGTTACAGACGCGTTTGCCTCCTGCTGAATTGCTCCACGCACTACAAGGCATCGAAAATGATTTTGGTCGTGAACGCCCCTTCACGAATGCTCCGCGCACGCTGGATCTGGATATTCTGCTCTACGGTACACAGCGCATTGCCTCGACCGATCTGGTCATTCCGCATCCCCGCCTCACGCAGCGCGCGTTCGCGCTCATTCCGCTGCTGCAACTGGATCCATTCCTTACCATTCCGGGAGCCGGGCCAGCCCACGCATTCGTATCAGCCGTTTCCGATCAATCCATCAATAAAATCGTCGAATAGTTTTCACGCAGGAGGTTGCCATGCAAATCCCCGTCATTGTCCAAACCGCTGGCTTGCTCATTCTGTCCAACATTTTCATGACGATCGCCTGGTACGGCCATCTCAAAAACTTGTCGAGCAAAGCCTGGTGGGTCGCCGCCGTCATCAGCTGGGGGATCGCGCTGTTTGAATATCTCCTGCAAGTTCCGGCCAACCGCATCGGTTACAATCACTACAGTTTGGCCCAACTGAAAATCCTGCAAGAGGCGATCACGCTAACACTATTCGTGCCGTTCGCCATGTTTTACATGAAGGAACCTTTCAAACTGGATTATGTGTGGGCAGCACTGTGCTTAATGGGGGCGGTCTATTTCATTTTCCGTTCGCAATAATTCACAGTTTTTCTGATTTGGAGAATTTGTCATGGCAACCTACCTGCAAGAACGTAAAGCCGTTACCGTTCCAGGATTGATGACGCTGCGCAAGAACGGCGAAAAAATCACAATGCTCACTTGCTACGACGCGAGCTTTGCGTCATTGATGGATCAGACCGGCGTGGAATGCCTGTTAATCGGCGACTCCTTGGGCATGGTCAGCCAGGGACATGATTCCACACTCCCGGTCACCGTTGCCGATGTTGCCTATCACACCGCCTGCGTGGCACGCGGCAATCAAACCGCTTTGATTGTGGCCGACATGCCGTTTGGCAGTTTCGGCACGCCCGAGTCTGCATTTGAAAACGCTGTCACGCTGATGCGTGCTGGGGCGCAGATGGTCAAGATTGAAGGGGGCAGCTGGCTAACAGACACCGTGCGCTTTTTAACAGAACGTGCCGTGCCGGTGTGTGCCCATCTGGGCTTGACGCCACAATCGGTACACATGTTCGGCGGTTACAAAGTACAAGGCAAAACATCGGAAGCCGCCAATCAGTTGAAGGCCGACGCGCGCGCGTTACAACAGGCTGGCGCATCTGCACTCGTGCTGGAGACTATTCCCGCTGCGCTGGGCAAAGAAGTCACGGACATGCTCGCCATCCCGACAATCGGCATCGGCGCAGGTCCGGATTGCTCGGGGCAGGTGCTGGTGATGCACGACATGCTGAATGTTTTCCCGGGTCGCAAAGCGCGCTTCGTGAAAAATTTCATGGAAGGTGCGGGCAGCATCGAAGAAGCATTCAAGGCATATGTCGCTGCGGTGAAAAACAAGACTTTCCCGACAGCAGAACACTGCTTCTGACACACCCTTCCAGACATCTCGCCTGCCCTTTGGGCTAGGAGGGCACTGAATGACAAGCTGGAAATGTCATTTGGTTAATAAAATTTTTTCCGTGCATAAAAGCAACTTCCGGTAATATTTACGGTAGACTGTCGGACTTTGGCCGACACACCCGTTGGGCACATGTCGGCTGGCGCTCCCCCTCCTCTTGGCATCGACACATGCATGCCAGGAATCATTCCGAATGGCATTTCTCGCAGGTCAGTAGCAAAAGGTACGTGTCACATGTTCAGTGCGCTTCATATCACCACCATTGCTTTCATGGGAATGCTCATCGGCATTGCGGTGGCCATCATGATGCTACTGAACTGGCGCATTCAAAAGAAGCAGGCTGGCGTCGCCTTCTGGGGAGCCGGATTTGTCATGGGCGCGACGGGGATCATTCTCATCGGATTGCGGCCATACCTCCCCGCATGGCTCTCCATCCTCGTGCCGAACGTCCTGATTCAGGCATTCTGGCTTGCCCTGTGGATCGGGATGCGGCGATTCGCAGACAAGCCGTCCAACGGCACGCGGATGGCTGCCACGCTGCTCATCATCATTTGTCTTGATTCCTATTTCATTTATGTTGATCCCAGCGTCTCTGCCAGAGTAGTGGTTTTCTGCATCTTCAATGCCGCGACCACCGCGCTGTGTGCACGCGAACTATTCCGTCGCGAACCTTCTCGAAAAAAATCGGGACTCTTTCTCGCGGGTGGATGGGTTTGTCTGATCCACATAGGGTTCACGGCGGCACGCTTCGTGGAAACCGTGAAATCAGCTCCCCTGGAAGATTTGCTGAAGGCTGGCGCCATACACAAGCTGGCGTTTATCGAAGGCATCATCATCCCGCTCATCCTCGCCTTCCTGCTGCTGATGATGACAAGCCAGCGTCTGAGCGAAGAACTTGAATCGCATCAGGAAGAACTCGAAATACTCGCCTCGACCGATGTGCTTAGCGGCACGGGCAACCGCCGCCACTTTGTTGAAGCAGCGTCGCGGGAAATCGATCGGGCACGTCGCTACAGCCGCCCGCTATCGATCATCATGCTGGATGTGGATCACTTCAAGCACATCAACGACACGCATGGGCATCAATGCGGCGATGCCGTAATCAGCACACTGGGGCAACTGCTGGTCAATAAAGTCCGTAGTCAGGATATCGTCTGCCGCATTGGCGGCGAAGAATTTGCCGTCCTGATGCCGGAAACTGCCCGTGCGGACGCTGCCGTCATTGCAGAAAGACTGCGACAAGCCTTGTCCACCATGCCCGTCACATTTGGCGACCATCAGGAAATCGTCTGCACCGCCAGCTTCGGCGTTGCAGAACTTTCCAATGATGATAAAAACATTTATGACCTGCTGCCACGTGCCGATAAAGGGCTGTATTACGCCAAGCATCAAGGGCGAAATTGCATCGTGGTGAATTGACACCGCACGGTCTTTATCACGCAATGGGTAAAGCGTGCAATCGCGGCTGACGCTATTTTTTCTCCATGCCAGCCAGCGCGAATTCATCAGCGTCTCCGTACCGCGCGAGACTGGCTGCCAGTTTCGGCGCAATTTCGTCGCTGGAACTGACCGTCATGCCCAAGTCGCGCAGCAGGCCATCGTGCACGCCATACAGCCAGCCGTGAACGGTCAACTCCTGTCCGCGCATCCATGCATCCTGCACAATCGTCGAACGACAAACATTGACCGCCGATTCAATCACGTTCAGCTCGCATAACCGATCGTAACGAGTTTGTGGCGACAGGACCTCGCCCAAATATTTTTCATGCTTCGCGTGCGTATCCTGAATATGCCGCAACCAATTGTCGGCCAGCCCAATCCGCTGTTTCATCAGTGCGACATGCACGCCCGAACAGTTGTAGTGACCAGACACGATAATGTGCCGTACGCGCAGCACATCGACAGCGAATTGCATGACAGAGAGCAGACTGAGATCAGAATGCGACACGACGTTGGCGACATTGCGATGCACGAAAATATCACCCGGCAACAAATTGGTAATCTGGGTGGAAGGTACGCGACTGTCCGAACAGCCGATCCAGAAATATTGTGGCAATTGCTGGCTGACCAGCCGCTTGAAGTAATCAGGATCCTGGGCCACCATCTCTTCGGCCCATTCGCGATTGCGTTTGAAAAGATGCTCCAGACCGATATCGTTGGGATCGTAATCTTCGCTCAACTTGCCCCCCATATTTTTTGATGCTGTTTGTCGTCGATTTATCAGGCGAATCTTATCCTATTTTGTTTTCATTCGCCAAAATTTGACTTGTTAAAAAGCCACCGTTCTTGGGGAACGGTGGCTCTGCGCATGGTGACTCGCTGACGGTGTTTACTCGAAAAACTCTTTCATGCGACTGGTCCAGGATTTCCCTTCGCTTTTCGGATTGTGGCGGTCGCCGCCTGCAATGAGCGACTTGTCCAGTTCATCCAGCAACTCTTTCTGCTTGTCTGTCAATTTCACTGGCGTTTGCACGACGACATGGCAGAACAAATCGCCCATATGTCCGGAACGCACGCCCTTGATGCCCTTGCCGCGCACGCGGAAGATCTTGCCGGTTTGCGTGCCTTCCGGCACTGTAAACGACACTTTGCCGCCCAATGTCTGCACTTCGACATCGCCGCCCAGCGCCGCTTTGGCAAACGAGAGCGGCATTTCGCAATGTAAATCGTCGCCTTCGCGCTGAAAGACCGGATGCGGCTTGATATGCACTTCGACATACAAGTCGCCCGGTGGCCCGCCATTTTGTCCCGGTTCGCCGTTGCCGGAAGAACGAATGCGCATGCCGTCGTCAATCCCCGCCGGAATCTTCACTTCCAGCGTCTTGTTGCGCTTGATACGGCCCACACCATGACACGCCGTACAGGGATCGTCAATCGTTTTGCCTTTGCCTTGGCACTTCGGACAGGTTTGCTGAATGCTGAAGAAACCCTGCTGCATGCGCACCTGACCATGACCGCCGCACGTCGCGCACGTCGTCGGCGACGTACCCGGCTTGGCACCCGACCCACCGCAAGTGTCACAACTATCCCATGACGGCACGCGTATTGTCGTATCGAAACCGTTCGCGGCCTGCTCCAGCGAAATTTCAAGGTTGTAGCGCAAGTCCGCGCCGCGATACATTTGCGGACCGCCGCCGCGACTGCGGCCACCGCCGAAGATATCGCCGAAGATATCGCCGAACGCATCCGCAAAACCACCGGGGTAACCCCCCCCCGCGCCGCCGCCCATGTTCATGTTCGGATCGACGCCCGCATGGCCGTAGCGATCGTAAGCCTCGCGCTTGTCCTTGTCGGACAGCATTTCGTAAGCTTCTTTCGCTTCCTTGAATTTGGCTTCCGCCGTCTTGCTATCCGGATTACGATCGGGATGGTGCTTCATGGCCATCTTACGATAGGCCTTTTTGATTTCATCCTCAGAAGCGTTTTTTGCCACGCCCAGCGTTTCGTAATAATCGCGCTTTGTTGCCATTTTTTTGTACCTGTTTAACGACGTGCAAAACCGGGTGGCAACCGCATCGCGATTATCCCCCGGCTGATTTTCATGGCCATGACCATTCAGTTCGTTTTATTCCAGTTCGCTTTGCGCCGAGAACAAGGCGCGTGGCCGAAGGCAGTACGGATCGTACGGCAAGGCCACGCAACGATGTTACCGGCGATAAAGCGCGCTGGAATTACTTGTCTTTCACTTCCTTGAACTCTGCATCCACCACATTCTCATCCTGCGGCTTGGCTTCGGATGCCGACGGGCCGCCTTCCGGTGCCGCAGCCTCAGCAGCCTGCTGCTTCGCCTGCATGTCGGCATACATCTTCTCGCCCAGCTTCTGCGATGCATTGGCCAGCGCTTCGGCTTTAGCATCAACCGCCGCCTTGTCCGCCGTATCGTCCTTCAGTACCGCTTCCAGATCCTTGATGGCGGATTCGATGGCGTCTTTCTCGGCAGCTTCGAGTTTATCGCCATATTCACCGAGCGATTTCCTCGTGCTATGCACCAGTGCATCACCATGATTGCGTGCGTCGGCCAGTTCCTTCAGACGATGATCTTCTGCCGCATTCAGCTCGGCGTCTTTCACCATCCGTTGAATTTCTTCTTCCGTCAAGCCGGAGTTCGCCTTGATGGTGATCTTGTTTTCTTTGCCGGTTGCCTTGTCTTTCGCACTGACATTCAGGATACCGTTTGCATCAATGTCAAACGTCACTTCAATTTGCGGCAAGCCACGCGGTGCCGGCGGAATGCCTTCGAGGTTGAACTCGCCCAATCCCTTGTTGCCGTGCGCCATTTCGCGTTCGCCCTGATAAACCTTGATCGTCACGGCAGGCTGATTGTCATCAGCCGTCGAAAACACTTGGCTGAACTTGGTCGGGATCGTGGTGTTCTTTTGAATCATCTTGGTCATTACGCCACCGAGCGTTTCAATGCCGAGCGACAACGGGGTCACGTCGAGCAGCAGCAAGTCCTTGCGATCACCAGACAAGACCGAACCCTGAATCGCGGCGCCCACGGCCACGGCCTCGTCCGGGTTCACGTCCTTGCGCGGCTCCTTGCCAAAGAATGCTTTGACCTTTTCCTGCACCTTCGGCATGCGCGTCATGCCGCCGACAAGAATGATGTCGTCGATGTCGGACACTTTCACACCGGCATCGCTGATTGCGGTGCGGCACGGCGCAATGGTCTTGTCGATCAACTCTTCAACCAACGACTCGAACTTCGCACGGGTAATGCGCAGGTTCAAGTGCACCGGGGCGCCGTTCGCCATCGCGATGTACGGTTCGTTGACCTCGGTTTGCTGCGCAGAAGAGAGTTCGATCTTCGCACGCTCTGCGGATGCCTTGATGCGTTGCAACGCAATCGGATCTTTCTTCAGATCAAGGCCGTTGATTTTCTTGAATTCCTCGATAATGTGATCGATCAAGCGCTGATCGAAGTCTTCGCCGCCAAGGAAAGTGTCGCCGTTGGTGGAGAGCACTTCAAATTGCTTCTCGCCATCCACGTCCGCAATTTCGATGATCGATACGTCGAAGGTGCCGCCACCCAAGTCGTACACCGCAATCTTGCGGTCGCGCTTGTCGGTCTTATCCAGACCGAACGCGAGCGCCGCCGCGGTCGGTTCATTGATAATGCGCTTGACATCCAGACCCGCGATGCGCCCGGCATCCTTGGTGGCCTGACGTTGCGCGTCGTTGAAGTAAGCCGGAACGGTAATCACCGCTTCCGTCACTTCTTCGCCGAGATAATCTTCTGCCGTCTTCTTCATCTTGCGCAAGACTTCCGCAGAAATTTGCGGCGGTGCCAGTTTTTTGTCGAGCGCAGACACCCATGCATCACCGTTGTCAGCCTTCACAATGGAGAACGGCATCAGATCGATATCCTTTTGCACGGTTTTCTCGTCGAACTTGCGTCCGATCAGGCGCTTGACGGCGTAGAGTGTATTTTTTGGGTTGGTCACGGCCTGACGCTTCGCCGGCGCGCCAACCAGAATTTCGCCATTGTCCTGATATGCAATGATCGAGGGTGTGGTGCGCGCGCCTTCGGAATTTTCGATCACCTTGGGCTGCCCGTTCTCAATAATCGAGACACAGGAGTTAGTCGTGCCCAGATCGATACCGATAATTTTTGCCATGTCGTTTCCTTTCAATGCCTGCATTTGATTTGACCCAGCGCTTTCCTGGACCGATTGTTTTCTATATTGCGTTTAATTCTTTATTTTCAAGATTCTTTGCTATTTCGGGGCAGCCACCGTCACAATCGCCGGGCGCAGCAAGCGATCCGCAATCATGTAACCCTTTTGCAGCACCTCAACAATCGTGTTGGGGTCTTGTTCCGCCGGCACCATCGAAATCGCCTGATGTTTCATCGGATCCAGCGGCTCGCCGCGCTGAGGAGACACTTCCGTCAGCCGGTTTTTCTCAAAGACTGAAGACAGTTGCTTGAGTGTCATCTCAACCCCTTCTTTCAGCGACTCCACCGAGGGTACTTCCACCTTCAGCGCCATCTCCAGGCTATCCTTGACGCCCAGCATTGCTCCGGCAAAACTTTCCACGGCAAACTTGTGCGCCTTGGTGATATCGTCCTGCGCACGGCGGCGCGTATTCTCAGTTTCCGCTTTTGCCCTCAAGAAAGCATCCTGCAATTCCGCCATTTTGACTTCGGCTTGTGCCAGTTTTTCAGCCAGCGCCAGCACTTCCGATGGCGATTCGGTCTGGATATCTTGTTGGCTTTCAAACTGATCGGCCTGTTTTCCCTGCTCTTGCATCAAATTTCTCCAAATTACCCGTCAATTGAGTGTACATGGGGATGGTTTCCCCAATTTCAAGCGAATAGGACATCCTTTCAGGCTTTTATGTTCCTGATATTTTTTGTTACATGCCTTACAAAATGAAGGGTGTATTTTTTGAAAAAGCGTCATAGCATTAAGTCATGACCTTCTCTCTGATGGAGGAAATCATGACACTTAAACTACAACTTGCAACGGTCGGCATCGTCGCTTATGTGTTGCTCGCGAGTGCCTGGATCAGTTACGCAGGCGCTATCGCCAAGTAGGACGCCTGCTACTGCTGGGTTGGCCGACTTCTGAACTTTTTTGCATGGTTGGCCAGCCCAGCAGGTGCTGCTCGGCAATTTCTGCCAGAGCGAGCAACCACGGTTCCGTGTCATTCAGACACGGGATAACGCGCAAGTCTTTCCCTCCTGCGCTTAAAAAGTTCTGTCGGGCGACGATATCGATTTCTTCAAGCGTCTCGACGCAATCCACGATAAAGCCGGGGAATACCACGTCCACCCTGGCAGCACCCGCTTTGCCCAGTTTTTCCAGCGTTGCCGCCGTATGCGGCTCCACCCACTCACCCGGCCCCAAACAGGATTGAAAAGCCACGTCATATTGGCCTTCCACCAGCCCAAGACGCTCCACCAGCATCTTTGCTGTACGCTGGCAACGGCTGACGTAAACCTCCCCGCGCTCACCCCGATCCTTCTGGATGCCGCGAAAACTCATCAACAATTTATCAGGCCTTCCATGGGTTTCCCAGTAAGTACGCACCAACTCTACCAATGCGCCGACATAACCCTCGTGGTCGTGAAAATCCCTGACGAAACGCAACTCCGGCATGTTTCGCTCACCCTTGTAATGTGACAGCACAGCGTCAAACACCGCGCCGGTCGTCGCATCGCAATACTGCGGGTAAGCGGGCAAAATCAGGATGCGCTCGTACCCCTCATCCTTTAAGCGAGTCAAGGTTTGCTTGATCGGGGGATTCCCATAGCACATGGCGTGCACCACTTTCACGTCATGCTGACGGGATTCCAGACGACGTGCGAGTTGCTTGGCCTGCTTCTCGCTGTTCGCCAGCAGAGGAACGCCATTGCGCTTCCAAATTGCCGCGTATCGCTTCGCCAATTTGATCGATCGGTACAACAAGGAAAACGTATTCCGAGACAGGCCGCGCTTCCATCGAGAAATTTCGAGAATGCGCGGGTCCTTCAAGAATTGCTTGAGAAAGCGCCGCACCCCCCTGATCGTTGGCGCATCAGGGGCACCAATATTGATCAAGACAAGTGCAATCTTGGGAAAGTCGTGGAGGACTGAAGACGAATCGGGATGGCTGGACATGAAAATTCGTACCGTGAAGCAATTTAAGGATTGTGCCTAGTTCCGTGAAGCAAGGCAAATAAGTCAGCGAAACAAGGACATTCTTCCGTAAAAGAATGCGGTTTCCGCGCAAAAAATGTGCAACAGTTTTTAAGTCGCCAACATTTCCTTCGCATGTTTGCGTGTGGTGGCCGTGATTTCCAGCCCGCCCAGCATGCGCGCAATTTCTTCGACGCGTTCTGTCGCCTCCAGCAAATCGATGTGTGAAACCGGTTTACCGCTTTTTTCCAGTTTGGAAACCTGGAAGTGCTGCGCCGCCTGGCTGGCCACTTGCGGCAAATGCGTCACGCACAAGACCTGACGCGCTTCGCCCAGTCGCTTGAGCAAGCGCCCGACCACTTCCGCCACGCCGCCACCAATGCCGCTGTCGACCTCGTCAAAAATAAGGGTGGGCGTCACGGTGGCGCTGGAAGTAATGACAGATATCGCCAGCGCAATACGGGCCAGCTCACCGCCTGAGGCCACTTTGGCCAGTGGCCTCAGCGATGTGCCTGCATGACCCGCGACCAGAAATTCGATTTGATCCAGTCCGTAACTGGCCGGTTCGCACTGATGCAAAGCCACGGCAAAACTACCGCCGACCATGCTCAAGTCTTGCATCGCTGCAGTCACCGCTGCGCCCAGTTCTTTGGCTGCTTTGGCGCGCTGTTTGGAAAGCGCCTGTGCCAGCTTGCGGAAGGCGTCTTCAGCCTGCGCCTTGCGTTCCCGCAGCGCTCCCAGGTTGCCGGATTCGGCGAGTTGCGCGAGGCGCTCCGACAACTCGGCGTGGGTCAGATGCAACGCTTCCGGCGGCACGCGAAACTTGCGCGCGGTCGTGTGCAAGGCATCCATACGCGCTTCGACTGCCTCCAGCCGCTTCGGATCGAGTTCCACCTTGGTGAGGTAGGTGTTCAGCGTGGAGGCCGATTCCTGCAACTGGATGCGCGCCGACTCCACCAGTTCCATCAGCGGCGTCAAGCGCTCGTCGACTTGTGCCAGCTTGGACAAGCGTTGTTGCAGCAAAAAAAGCTGAGAAATCAGTGGCTGATCGGATTCCGCCAGAATCGCAATGGCTTCCTGTGCGCCGGTCGTCAAACTGGCGGCATGCGACAGGCGCGTGTGCTCTTGTGTAATGGCCGTCCACTCGCCCTCCTTCGGCGCGAGCTTGTCCAGTTCAGCGACTTGCCATTCCACTCGTTCGCGCTCGGCCTGTGCGGATTTTTCATTGGCTTCAAATTCCGCGCACTGCCTAAGCAGTGCTTGCCAGACCCGATAAGCCTCCGCCACCTTTTGCGCGTCGGCGCTTAACCCGGCGTGATTATCGAGCAGTTCGCGCTGACTTTCTGCCTTCATCAGCGACTGATGCGCATGTTGCCCGTGAATATCCACCAGCATTTCACCCAGTTCGCGCAATTGCGTCACCGTGGCCGCGATGCCGTTGATGAACGCGCGCGAACGCCCCGTGTTGTCGATCACCCGACGCAACAACACGCCCTCTTCTCTCGGCAAATCGTTGGTCTTGAGCCAGGCGTCGATGGCTTCATTCGATTGAAATTCCGCGCTGATGTCGGCACGCGACGACCCTTCGCGGATCACCGTCGCTTCGCCGCGTCCGCCCAGAGCGAGCGCCAACGCATCAATCAGAATGGATTTGCCGGCGCCCGTTTCGCCGGTGAGTACCGAAAACCCCCGATCAAAATCCAGATCGAGCGTATCGACAATGACAAAGTCACGAATGGAAAGCGTGCGCAGCATGATCAGATAGTACCGCCGTCAGCCATCGGAACCCAGTGAATTCGCTTGCCCGCTTTCATTCCATCCCAGTTTGTCGCGCAACGTATCGTAGTAGCTCCAACCTTTCGGATGGATAAAGGTCACTTCGCACTTGGCGCGGCGCACCAGAAGACAATCGCCGTTATGCACACTGGCAAAGGATTGCGAGTCGAAGTTGATCGTCGGGAAACGCGCATCCACAATTTCGACCAGAATTTCGCTGGAATCCGGCACCACAATGGGGCGATTCGACAAGGCATGCGGCGCAATCGCCGACATCTCAATCCCGCGCAGGCTGGGGTGCAACAACGGACCACCTGCCGAGAGTGCATACGCCGTTGATCCGGTCGGCGTGGAAATGATGAGGCCGTCTGAACGCTGGCTGTACATGAAGTGGCCATCCATCTCCACGCTCAACTCAATCATGCCGGAACCGGCGCCGCGTGAAATGACAATATCGTTAAAAGCCAGTGCCCGATGGATGGTTTGCTCCTCGCGCAAAATCGCGCCATCCAGCAGCGTGCGGCGTTCGGTCACAAACTGCCCTTCGAGCATGTCCGACAGTACGGGGATCATCCTGTCCAGCGGAATATCTGCCATAAACCCCAGGCGACCGTGGTTAATGCCAATCAACGGGACATTGTAGGGTGCCAGACGGCGACCAATCCCCAGCATCGTGCCATCACCCCCGACGACAATCGCCGCAGCAATCGTCTGGCCCAATTCGTCCAGGGGCACGCCGGTAATCCCCGGTATGCCCAGATTGCGTGCCGTTTCTTCTTCATAAATCGCAATCTGACCCGCCCCATGCAAAAAGTCGGCAATCGTCGCCAGCGACTGTATAACACTGGGATTATGACGCCGACTGATCAGCGCAAACGTCTGTTGCTTTTTGTTGGGTTGCATGATGGGTGAGTAGAAACCGGAAAAAGGCCCCGTTAGAAAGAAACATTACACCATAAAACCCGCCCTGGTTCCACAGGGTTTCAGACAACTGGCGCAGCTCCCTCTGAAAAGGGCATAATAACGGGACGAATCACATACGGTTTCCCCCCGCTAACGCCATGCAACTTGAACCCCGTGCGCAAACCCTGCTGAAAACGCTGATCGAGCGGTATGTTGCCGAAGGTCAGCCGATTGGCTCGCGCGCCTTGTCCAAGATTTCCGGGCTGGATCTCTCCCCGGCGACCATCCGCAACATCATGTCGGATTTGGAAGAGATGGGCTTGATTGCCAGCCCCCACACTTCCGCCGGACGCATTCCGACGCCGCGCGGCTATCGCATCTTTGTCGATACGCTGATGACCGTGCAAACCATTGACGTGCAAACGGTCGAATCGGCTTTGCAACCCCGCTCGAAAAAAGAACAGCCCAGCCGCATCATCCAGAATGCCGCGCAAATGCTCTCTTCACTGTCGCAATTTGCTGGTGTGGTACTCACGCCGAAGCACGAGTCTGTGTTCAAACAAATCGAATTTTTGCGATTGTCGGAAAAGCGCATCTTGCTCGTCGTCGTCGATCCGGCTGGCAATGTCCACAACCGCTTGCTGCTGACCGATATCGACTACTCTCCTTCGCAACTGGTGCAAGCGGCCAACTATATCAATCAGCACTATGGTGGCCAAAGTTTTGACCATGTACGCCAGAAAGTGCAGCACGAACTGCGACAACTCCGTGATGACATGACGCGCCTGATGCAAGCCGCCATCGAAGCGGGCAGCGAAGCCTTGACGGAGCACTCGGACGAAGTCGTGATTTCCGGCGAACGCAATCTGCTTTCCGTAACGGATCTCGCACACGACATGGCCTCCATGCGAAAAATGTTCGACATGTTCGAACAAAAAACGGGACTGCTGAAATTGCTGGACGTTTCCAGCAAAGCTTCCGGCGTCCAGATTTTCATCGGTGGCGAATCGCAGCTCGTGCCAATGGATGACATGAGCGTCATCACTGCGCCTTATAAAGTGGACAATCGCATCGTCGGCACACTGGGCGTTATCGGCCCCACCCGCATGGCCTACGAACGCGTGATCCCGATTGTGGATATCACGGCGAAGTTGTTGTCGAGTGCGCTCAGCCAACCATAGGCAGCTATAACGCTACGGCCCTACTCGGTTTCTGTATTCAACGCCGTGTGCAAAGCTGGCCAGAACAAAAAGAACATATAGCCGGAGCGTTTGCCCCCCATCAGCTTTTTGACATTGCTCGTGATTTCAAACCGGTAGCGCGACATGCGAAACATATCTTCCTGTTCCATCGCCTCGACGAGTTGACGCCCCAGTGATTCCGCTTCAATCTCGAATCCCATCACCTTGAGCGATGCGAGAAAACTCCAGGTGAGATCGAAAAAATCGCTGCCTTGCCAGAAATTTTCCGCGTCCTCTGCTTCCATTCGAACCAGTTCATCGGCAAGATTGCCGACGAGCGTATGCGCCTCGCGGACGCGCTGGAATATGTTGACGCCTTCGATTGCTGAGCCCATCTGACATCAATTCCGAAAGCTGTTGATCGCATCGCAAGTTTCAATCGCCACCCGCCGCGCGGCTTGCGCGAAATCTTCATTAGCATTCGGCTTGGCGTACAGAATAGCGCGAGACGAATTGATCATCATGCCGGTTCCGTTGGCCGTTTTGCCTGCACTGACCGTTGCTTGAATGTCGCCGCCTTGCGCGCCAATGCCTGGCACCAGCAACGGCATGTCGCCAATCAACGCGCGCACTTCGGAAATCTCTTGCGGGAAGGTGGCGCCAACCACCAGTGCGATCTGTCCATTCTTGTTCCATTCGTTGGCCGCGAGTTGGGCCACATGCTGATACAGCGGCAAGGGTTTGGCCTGCCCGCCCACCATCAGAAATTGCAGATCCGAACCGCCTGGATTCGAGGTGCGGCAGAGCAAAATTGAACCACGATCTTTCCATTCCAGAAACGGCGCAATGGAATCGAACCCCATGTACGGATTCAAGGTCACCGCATCGGCGTTGTAGCGTTCAAACGCTTCGCGTGCATATTGTTCGGCGGTCGCGCCAATGTCGCCGCGCTTGGCATCCAGCACGAGCGGGACAGACGGATGTTTTTCGCGCAAATACCGGCAGATGGCTTCGAGCTGATCTTCCGCGCGCAGTGCGGCGAAGTAGGCAATCTGCGGCTTGAACGCGCATGCCACATCAGCCGTCGCATCGATGATGGCTTTGCAAAACTCAAACACTGCGTCAGGCTTTCCTTGCAGATGTTTGGGGAAACGATTGATGTCCGGATCCAGGCCCACGCATAAAAGCGAGTTGTTTGCCTGCCAGGCGGCTGAAAGTTTTTCGATGAAGGTCAAGATAAGTCCTAGTCGTTTTGTCTGCGCCCCCTCTCTCGCAAGCGCGAGAAGGGCAAGATTTTCGTATTTTACCTTGTCGTGCTATCTTTACTCCATGAATAAAAACACCGTTTCTTTCTCCCGCAATGACCTGATCCTACTGGCACTGCTCACGCTGATCTGGGGTTTCAACTGGCCGATCATGAAAATTGGCGTCACCAATTTTCCGCCGCTGACCTTCCGCGTCATGGGCACCATCGGCGCGTTGCCGGTTTTGTGGCTCGCCGCCCGTATGCAACAGGTTTCCTTGCGTATTCCGCAAGGTCAGTTCATGACGGTGGTGCGATTGGCCATCCCCAATGTGTTGCTCTGGAATTTTTTCATGATCGCCGGCATCACCATGCTGTCTTCGGGCCGTTCCGCCATTCTGGGATACACCATGCCCGTCTGGGCGCTCGTTTTCAGCATCATCTTGTACCGCGAGCATCCCAACCGCCTGGCCTGGTTTGGCATTGCCTGCGCCTTTGTCGGCACGCTCTTGCTGCTCTCCAGTGAATTCGGGAAACTGTCCGGCAAACCCTTGGGCAGCATCCTGATGTTGCTCGCCGCCGCCTCATGGGGCTACGGCACCGTGCGCATGAAACGCGCCACGCTCCCCATGCCCACCATTGTCCTGACTTTCTGGATGGTGCTGCTGGCGTCCATCGTTCTGGCGATCTACACGATTATTTTCGAGAGCGCGGACTGGCGCATGCCGAACATGCCCGAATGGTTCGCCATCGTTTATAACGCCATCCTCGTGTTTGGATTTGCCTTTGTCGTCTGGTTCCGACTGGCGCGCGCCTTGCCGCCGGTGGCTTCCGGGTTGTCCGTGATGATGATCCCGGTCGTCGGCGTGTTTTCCGGTGCGTGGATGTTGGGAGAAACGCCGCACTGGCAAGACTATGCAGCCATGGTCTTGATCCTCGTCTCGCTGGCAACGGTTTTGTACAAACCCAAAACAAGTGCATAATAAGCAATAAATTGTCCTGTCATCATTCAACGAGGGTGCAAAAATGAACAAGATTGTGAAATGGCTGGCTGTCGCGCTCATTGCGACGTCGCTCACCGGTTGCGGCTACAACGATTTTCAGCGCAGTGATGAAGCCTCGAAGGCCGCCTGGTCGGAGGTCGTGAACCAGTATCAACGCCGTGCCGACCTCATTCCGAATCTGGTCGAAGTCGTCAAAGGCTATGCCGCACATGAAAAAGAAACGCTGGAAGCTGTGACCAAAGCACGCGCCTCGGCAACCAGTTTCCAGATTACGCCGCAAACCCTGAGCAATCCGGAATCTTTCCAGAAATTCCAGCAAGTGCAAGGCGAACTCTCCTCGGCTCTGTCACGCTTGATGGTCGTCTCGGAACGCTACCCCGACCTCAAAGCCAATCAGAATTTCCGCGATTTGCAGGCGCAACTGGAAGGTACGGAAAACCGCATCACAGTCGCACGTCAGCGTTACATCAAGTCCATTGAAAATTACAACGTACTGACCCGCGAATTCCCGAGCAATCTGACGGCCATGGTGTTTGGTTACAAGCTGAAGCCAAGTTTCACCGTCGAGAATGAGAAAGCCATTTCGACGGCGCCCAAGGTTGATTTCAGCAAGAAGTAAACGCGACGCACGGCACTTGCTGTGAAACCCTCGCGCATTCTGCTTACGCTGTGCACTGCGCTGCTGCTCGCCACGGCGGCAGCGCAGGATATCGCACCCATCCCCCCACTGAAAGCGCGCGTCACCGATGTGGCCGGCATGCTAAAACCCAATCAACGTGCGGCGCTTGAGAATAAACTGCAGGAACACGAAACCCAAACCGGCAACCAGGTCGCCATTCTGATCGTCAACAACACCGGTGCAGAAGCCATTGAACAATATGGCATTCGTGTTGCCGAGACCTGGAAAATCGGGCGCAAAGGCATTGACGATGGTGTCATCCTGATCGTCGCCAAAGACACACGCAAACTGCGTCTGGAAGTCGGTCGTGGCGCGGAGGGCGTCATTCCCGATGCGTATGCCAAGCGGATCGTGCAGGACGTGATTTCCCCACGCTTTCGTCAAAATGATTTTTATGGCGGGCTCAATGACGGGGTCACCACCATTCACACGCTGCTGAACAAGGAAGCTTTTCCGCCTCCCAAGAAATCCGCCCGTTCTTCTCGCAACGATAGCTCGCCAGGGCTTTTTTCCTTGCTGTTCCTTCTCATCCCGGTTTTGGCCATCATCACGGCCATCAGGCGCGCTCGTCGCTTTGGTAGCAATGATTGGGGACATCATTCTTCGGGCATTTTCATCGGTGGTGGCAGCTGGGGGAGCGGAAGCAGCGACAGCTGGAGCAGCGGCAGTGATTTTGGCGGTGGCGGCGGCGATTTTGGCGGCGGCGGGGCTTCGGGAGACTGGTAATGAAAATTTTTCCGCGACTGTTCAAACATTGGCTCACAACCAAATCTGCAACGAAGCGTGCGTTTCCGCCGGAAACGCTGAAAGCCGTTGAAGCCGCGATTGCGGAAGGCGAGAAAACACATCGCGCCGAAGTGCGGCTCATTGTTGAACATTGTCTGCCGATGGGTGCGGTACTCACCCGTCTGCGCCCGCGTCAGCGCGCCGTTGAGCTGTTTGGCCGTTATCGCATCTGGGACACCGAAGAAAATTGCGGCGTGCTGGTATACGTCAACATGGCGGATCGCGTCGTCGAAATCGTGCCGGATCGTGCCGTCATGCGCTTGATCACGCGCGACGAATGGCGCGCCGTGTGCGACACGATGACTTCGGGATTCGCGCAGGGAAATTTCCGCGACAGCACCGTTGCCGCACTAAATCAACTGAACGCGCTGCTGCAAACACACTATCCGGCAGGCAAGCCACATGCCAATCAGTTGCCGAACCAGCCTGTTGTTCTATAACGAGGAACGGCTTATATCGCCATCAAGCCTTTGGCTTCAAACTGCTTTTTGACGCGTTCGACCAGCGCCTCTGTCGGCGTCGGCGTCTCAGTCAGTTGGTAAGTCAGTCCCAGCTCTTGCCATTTGTAGGCACCCATCTGGTGGAAAGGCAAGACTTCCACACGCTGCACATTCTTGAGCGTGGACACGAATTCGGCCAGATGATCGACGTCATGCACATCGTCGCTATAACCCGGCACCAGTACATAACGCACCCAGGTCGGCTTGCCCATGCGAGCCAATCGTTGGGCGAAGTCGAGCACCGGCTGATTGGGTGTGGAAGTAAGGCGCTTGTGTTTGTCCGGATCAATGTGCTTGATGTCGAGCAGCACCAAATCGACCACGTCAAACCACTCGTCCGACAAACGGTGAGCGAGCAAGCCATTGGTATCCAGCGCCGTGTGCAAGCCCAACTCTTCCTTGCAGCGCCGCAGCACTTCATGCACAAATTCCGGCTGCATCAGCGGCTCGCCACCGGTGATGGTCACCCCTCCTGAGGCTTTCAAGAATGGCCCGTAACGCCCAATATCGCGGACGACTTCATCCACTGTTTGGGGTTTGCCGCGTTTGATATCCCAGGAATCCGGATTGTGACAATACAGGCAGCGCATCTGGCAGCCCGACATGAATAACACGAAACGCAGGCCCGGACCGTCAACTGTCCCGCCTGAATGAGTGGAATGAATAAAACCGACCAGGCTTTTGGCCTGGTCGGTTTTATTTCCTTGATCGGATTGAGTCAGAATGACCGTCCCCTTCTCCGATAAGATTTATGCAGCCTGGTGGAACGTCCGGGTAATGACATCCATCTGTTGCTGAGGCGTGAGTTTGATGAAGTTCACGGCATAACCGCTGACGCGAATCGTCAGGCTCGGATATTTTTCCGGGTTCTTCATCGCATCCAGCAGCATGTCACGATCCAGCACGTTCACGTTGATGTGATAACCGCCCTGGCTCATGTAACCGTCCAGGAAGCTGGACAGGTTGATGGATTGTTCCGACGACGTCTTGCCGAGGCTCTTCGGTGCAAAGCTTGCCGTCCACGAAATGCCGTCCTGGCTGGCGCTGTACGGAATCTTCGCCAGCGAGCAACCTGCCGCCACGAAGCCGCAGGTATCACGGCCATGCTGCGGATTCGCACCCGGCGCAAACGGTTCGCCTTCCTTGCGTCCATCCGGCGTGTTACCCGTCTTCTGGCCATAAACCACGTTACTGGTAATGGTCAAAACGGACTGCGTCGGGATCGAATCACGATAGCAACGTTGTGCCTTCAGCTTGTTCATGAAGTTTTCGGTTGCCCATGCAGCCATGTTATCCACACGGTCGTCATTGTTACCATATTTCGGGAAATCGCCTTCGATTTCGAAATCGATCGCAATGCCCTTTTCGTTACGAATCGGTTTGACTTTCGCAAACTTGATGGCAGACAGGCTGTCTGCAACAATCGAAAGACCCGCCATGCCGAACGCCATCGTACGAACCACGTCACGATCATGGAATGCCATCATCAGACGCTCGTAAGCGTATTTGTCGTGCATGTAGTGAATCGCATTCATCGCACGCACGTAAGTGTTGCACAGCCAGTCTTGCATCTTCTCGAACTTCTCCATTACTTCGTCGTAATTGAGATATTCGCTGGTGATTGGCTCGAAGCCATTGGCCACTTTTTCGCCAGAGAGTTCGTCGACACCACCGTTGATCGCGTAAAGCAGCGCTTTCGCGAGATTCGCGCGGGCACCGAAATACTGCATTTGTTTGCCCGAACGCTGCGGCGATACGCAGCAGCCGATGCAGCAGTCATCGCCCCAATGCCCGCTCATCAGATCATCGCTTTCAAACTGAATCGCTGACGTTTCAGCCGACATCTTGGCCGCGTAGTGCTTGAAGCCTTCCGGCAGGTTCTTCGACCAGAAAACCGTCAGGTTCGGTTCCGGGGAAGTACCGAGGTTCGTCAACGTATGCATGATACGGAAGTCGGTCTTCGTGATCCAGGAACGGCCGTCTGCATTCATGCCGGCAAAGGAAATGGTCACCCAGGTCGGATCGCCGGAGAAGAGTGCATCGAAATCCTTGGTGCGCAGATAGCGCAGCATGCGGCATTTAATCACCAGCTGATCGATGATTTCTTGCGCTTCGGATTCGGTGATGCGGCCTTCTTGCAGGTCACGCTCGAGATAAACGTCGAGGAAGGCCGTGATACGGCCGATACCGGTTGCGGCACCGTTTGCTTCCTTGGCGGAACCCAGGAAACCGAAGTACAGCCATTGCGCTGCTTCCAGACCCGTCGAAGCCGGGCCGGAGATATCGATGCCATAGCTCAGCGCCATTTCCTTGAGTTCCTGGAGCGCACGAGTTTGTTCGGACAGTTCTTCGCGAAGACGAATCGCTTCTTCGGTAAACGGCTTACCGTCCATTTCCGCTTTTTCGCGCTGCTTGTCCTTGATCAGGAAGTCCGCGCCATAGAGTGCCACACGGCGATAGTCGCCAATGATACGGCCGCGGCCATAGGCATCCGGCAAACCGGTAATCACGCCACTGCGACGGCAAGCCATGATTTCAGGGTCGTAAGCATCGAAAACACCCTGGTTGTGCGTCTTGCGATACTTGTTGTAGATCTCGGAAATCTTCGGATCGACCGGCGGGAAGCCATATTCTTCCAAGCCCATTTCGATCATGCGCAGACCGCCATTCGGGTAAATACCACGCTTCAGCGGTGCATCCGTCTGCAGACCAACAACGATTTCCGTGTCCTTATCAATGTAGCCAGGGCCGTGCGAAGTAATGCTGGAACCGACGTCGCTCGACACAGCCAGCACACCGCCAGCGTCACGCTCTTTTTTCAAGAGGGCATCGACAATTGCCATCTGTTTTTGGGTACGCGCGGTAGGACCGGCAAGAAAATCTTCCTTGCCTTTGTATTCGGTATAGTTTTGGGAAATGAAATCGCGGACGGCAACGCTAGTGCGCCAGTTATCGCCCTTAAAACCACGCCATGGTTCAGCTGCTGCGGATTTTGCAATAGACACAGCCGAACGAAAATCGCTCATCTTATTCATGTTTTTCACCCTATGAGTGCATTATCGGATCGTACAACCGGGAAGGGAGCGGACACTACCACTGCCTTTAGGACAGCGAAAGTATAACGCAACTTCATATTGTGTGTGAAAAGCACTGGATGAATGCTTTCCGTACGGTCTATTGTGAAAAGCATTGGATGGATGCTTTTCGTTCTGCTAGCGGCGAAACGCACCGGATGGGTGCTCTTCTGCTTTCGTGCCATTTCTCCCGGTTCGTATTATCGCACAGTTTTTCTTGCTTCGTTAAAGTCGCCCTCACACAAGAAATTCAGGGACAACCGCTCTTTTCAATGAGGTCACACGGAAAATTATCAAAGCCCCCCCCTCGCAGCAGCCAACCTCAGCCGTGATCAGCATGGTTTATTAGTCTTTGAGCAACACCCTGCGCCTCAATTGATTCGCAGAAGTTGTTGAAAAGAAAGCATGAACCCCCGTATACTCTCTGTGCAAATTTGTCGCACACCAGTTCCCGCCTTACGCTGACACATTTGGCACACCTTTCCCTCGCGCCATGAAAAAGTATTCACTGCGGTACAAACTGGTTTTGCCGTTTGTTTTGATCATGCTGCTCGTCCCGGCCGGCATCGGCTGGATGCTGTATGACTCGGGAACGACCGCCGTCAATACCCTGGCGCGCCGCGTCTTGCTGGATGTCGTCCAGCAGGCCAATGCCTCAACGGAGCAGCATCTTACTGCGGCACTCAACGCCCTTCATTCGTTTGTCCCCGAGTCAAGCGACACGCCCCCTGCCTCTTCTTTTTCCACTGACATGGTCGCTTTGGAACAGCGTGCATGGTCCATCACCAAGTCGATCCCGAACCCCGGCAACTATGTTTACTTCGGCGGCACGGATGGCCGTTTCGTCGGCTTGTATCGCATCAACGATTATCTTCTTGAACTCTACCTGCGCCATCCCGACTCTCCCAAGCGCCATATCTACGCCATAAAACAGCAGGGTGATCGCCCAGCCCTGCTGCGAGCCGATCATTACGACCCCAGAAACCGCCCCTGGTACGCCACGGCCGTGCAGCAAACACAGCCCGTGTGGTCGCCCGTCTATAACGACTTCACTTCCGGCAGATTAACCATCACCGTCGCAAAATCCATCCGAAGCAAGGACAATGAAATCTTGGGCGTGGCGGCAGCCGATGTGGAGTTGTGGAGTCTGACCGAAAAACTCATGAGTCTGGCCATCAGCCGTAATGGCATTGCTTTCGTCGTAGACCAGAAGGGACGTATCCTCGCATCGTCCGACCAGACACAACAGGCCACCGAACACGCGCTCAAAACGGCATTGCTGCATGCGCCCGAAATCGACAACCCGCTGATTCGCGCCGCTTACCAAGCCATTCTCGAACGGAGAAACAGCGCCAATCCCGCTGACGAACCCCTGTCGATAGAACTGGCCAGTAAAAATGGCATTCTGAATATTGCCGCCGCGCCTGCTGGGGAAAAACTGGGCGTTAACTGGATGACGGTTGTTGTGGCACCGCGCTCGGATTTCACGGGTGACATCACCAGCAGCTTTAATCGTAGCTTGCTCATTGCCGGACTGTGTGTACTTGGTGTGCTTTTGTTCGGTTTACTGATTCTGGATCGCGTCTTGCGCGACATTTACACCCTAAACAACGCCGCCAGGAAAATCGGACTTGGAGAAAGCTTTCCGCCGCTTCATATCGATCGCAAAGATGAGCTTGGCCAGCTTGCGCAAACCTTCCGCGAAATGGAACACAATCTGCGCACAGACAGGCTGACCGGTGCTTTCAACCGCGAATATCTGTCAACCCAAATCCGTCATTTGCGCGAGCTTTCCCAAGCTCCACACTCCACTCAGCCACACTTTGCCCTCTTTTTCATTGACCTCGACAATTTCAAAAACATCAACGACATTCATGGTCATGATGTCGGCGACATCGTACTGATCGAAATCGCGGCGCGACTCAAAGCTGCGACGCGCACGTCAGATATCGTTGCGCGCTACGGCGGAGATGAGTTCGTTGTCTTGCTGAACGACATGAAAAATCTGGACACGATCAAGCTGACGGAGAATAAAATTCGCGGAATCGTCGAAGCCGCGATCCCCGTCGACGGCCATGACATCCACATCGGTATTTCTATCGGATGGGCCATCTTTCCCGAAGATGGGAAGAATATGGAAACCTTGCTGAAGATCGCGGACGTGCGCATGTTCGATGACAAGAAACTACGCAAATCCGTCCGCTAGCCATTTTCATAAACCCATTGCAGCAGTGCATCTTGCGCGTCGCCGCCATCGCGCGCATTCGGATGGTTGATAAAGCACACGACGATGTAGCGCTTACCGGAAGCCGCCAGCACATACCCTGCGATGGTCCGCACTTCTCGCAATCCGCCCGTCTTGATGTGGGCGTAACCAGCCACATTCGTTTCGTTCAGCCGCTGGCGCATCGAACCATCGTGCGCGCTGATCGGCAAGGAGGACATAAACTCCGGCATGCGGGGCGAACGCCACATCGCCAGCAACAACTTGCTCATCGTCGCAGCCGACATGCGCTCAATGCGCGACAAGCCGGAACCGTTTTCAATCACCAACTCCGAGGCGTCGATGCGCTTTTCGGCCAGCCATCCTTTAATCACGTTCGCTCCCTGTTGGGTCGTGGCAGGTTGCCCTTGCGGATCCATGGCCAGCGTGACCAGCAATTGCCGCGCCATCACGTTGTTGCTGAACTTGTTGATATCCCGAACCACCTCGACCAGCGGCGGCGATGTCCACTCTGCAAACACTTTCGCCTCCGTCGGCACACTACCCGCCTTCACATCGCCCCGGAACACCCCGCCAGCATCGCGCCAGATTTGTCTGAAAGCTGCGCCGAAATACTGATCACTGGATAGCCAGTACGCATGCACAAACCAGGATTGTTCGCCGCACGTCGTGTCATACGTCCCGTTAAACCCCACGCTGGAACCATTCACGCCCAGATCGAGTTTTTTCTGCCAGCCATTGCATTCCTCGTTGGACAGCTTCGGCATGTCGACGGAAAAGTCTTCCAGCGGCGGATCCACCGCCACGCGCGCCTTGCCAATCGTTCCATCCGGCGAGAAATGCAGTTTGAGCGCCTTAAAATTCAGCAGCAGCGCATCCGGCCCGGCGTTGTAAGCTTTTTCGGGTGCGCCATCAAACGCCGCTGCATCAAAGGGCCGCATCGCGATCGCCCCGCGATCCAGCAGCACATCGCCGCGAATGTCGCGTATGCCTTTCGCGCGAATTTGTCGCAAGAAATGCCAGAGATTTTCCGATACAAACTTCGGATCGCCACCACCCTTGAAGATCACATCGCCATGCAGCACATCGCCGCGCAATTCGCCCGAGATGTATACCGTCGTCTTCCAGGTAAAGGCCGGGCCGAGCAAATCAAGGGCAGCGCCTGTCGTCAGCAACTTCATGGTCGAAGCCGGGTTGAAAGGCTTGGTTGCATTCAACGCAATCCGGGGAGAACGACGGCCCACTTCTTGCACAATCACCGCCGTGGCATTTTGGGGAATGCCAGCGCGGCGCAATTCTTTTTGGACTTCGACCGGAAGCCGCTGCGCGTGGGCGGTGACGAGGATCCCGCTGAGAACGCCCCACAATAGCCACTTGGCGATGACGCCCCCTCTTGCGCCTGCGTTCGTCCCATCTGACATTGCGCCTCCCAAAATTCTGACTGCATTCCAGCGGCCCAACGGCTGCGCCACCACTTTGAAACATTATCCTGCTTTTCGGCCCAGGATTCACCTGCCGCACCGCACCGCGTCGTCAAGAAACGGGGTTCGGTCGGGAATTTTTCAGTCCCACCCCATGTAGATGCTAGAATCCCGACGATCTCCTGAGATGAGTGCCGTGTTGAGCAAACTTTTTTCGCTTCAGGAAAAAAGTTTCGAGGCCGAGCAACATGGGCCCGTCTCTGAAGCACGCGCAAGGCAGTTCAACCTGCCGGTTACCCAATGTACGCAAGTTGTACCTTGACGGGGAATATTGATGCTGGGTCAGGAAACGCTTTCCGATGCATACCGCCGACTGATGGCAGGCGACCATGGGGACCCCTTTTCGGTTCTGGGAATGCACCGAGTCAAAAAGCAGTTGTTTGTGCGGGCGCTCCTGCCAGGCGCCATCAGCGTCACCGTCCTCGATAGCAAGACCCAGCGCAAACTGGTCGTTTTGCCACGCGTTCCCGATACGGACATTTTTTCCGGCGCCATCCCGCGCCGCGTCAACCCGTTTCCCTACCGACTACTTATTGACTGGGGTACGCACCAGCAAGAATTGGAAGACGCTTACCGTTTTTCAAAAATCCTCGGCGACATCGATGTCTGGCTGCTGGCGGAGGGCACACATTACCGCCCCTACGAAAAAATGGGGGCGCATCTCGCCACCATTGAGGGCGTATCCGGCGTCACGTTTGCCGTCTGGGCACCCAACGCGCGACGCGTCTCGGTCGTTGGCGACTTCAACAACTGGGACGGTCGTCGCCACATGATGCGCCTGCGACCCGAATGCGGCGTATGGGAAATCTTTGTCCCACATCTGGCCATTGGGGATCTCTACAAATTCGAGGTCATGACGCAAGATGCCGTCGTCCTGCTCAAATCCGACCCTTACGCCTTCCGTGCCGAGCTGCGCCCGAATTCCGCGTCGATCGTGCACGGCATGCAATCCGTTTCTCCCTCAACAGAAGCGCGCAAGCAAGCCAATGCACTGGATGCGCCGATCAGCATTTACGAAGTCCACCTCGGCTCCTGGCGCATCCCAATGCAGGATAACAAGCCCTGGTTCACCTACCGCGACCTCGCGCACCAACTGATCCCGTACGTGAAAGAACTCGGTTTCACGCACATCGAACTGCTGCCCTTGCATGAACACCCACTCGACGAATCTTGGGGTTATCAACCCGTCGGATTGTATGCGCCCACTTCGCGCTACGGCACGCCGGATGATTTGCGCTATTTCGTCGAGACCGCGCACGACAATGGCATCGGCGTGATCCTCGACTGGGTGCCCGGCCATTTTCCGATTGACCCACACGGCATGGAAAAATTCGATGGCACTTGCCTGTACGAACATGCCGATCCGCGCGAAGGATTTCATCCGGACTGGAATGTGCTGATCTACAACTACGGCGGGCGCGAAGTGCGCAACTTCCTTGTCGGCAATGCGCTCTACTGGATTGAACGCTTCGGGATCGATGGCTTGCGCGTGGATGCCGTCGCATCCATGCTCTATCGCGATTACAGCCGCGAGCCGGGCGAATGGATCCCGAACCAGTACGGCGGGCGCGAAAATCTGGAAGCCATCTCTTTTATCCGACGCATGAACGAAGTCATCGGCATCGAACGCCCGGAAGCCATCACCATGGCGGAGGAATCGACTTCCTTCCCCGGCGTGTCGCGCCCGACGTATCACGGCGGACTGGGATTTCATTTCAAGTGGAATCTCGGCTGGATGCACGACACACTTGCCTACATGAAAGAAGATCCGCTTCACCGCAAGTACCACCACGACAAAATGCGCTTCGGCATCATGTATGCATACAGCGAAAACTTCGTGCTGCCGCTCTCGCACGATGAAGTGGTGCATTGCAAAGGCTCCATCCTGAGCCGGATGCCTGGCGATGAATGGCAGCGTTTTGCGAATCTGCGCGCGTATTACGGCTTCATGTGGGGCTACCCCGGCAAAAAATTGTTGTTCATGGGCGGCGAAATCGGTCAATACAACGAATGGCACGCAAACGGCAGCCTCGACTGGCATCTGCTGCAATATCCGGTGCATCTCGGCGTGCAACGCCTGATCCGGGATTTGAACCAGGTTTACCGACACCATCCGGCCCTCTATCGCCTGGATTTCGACTACCGCGGATTCGAATGGATCGTGCATGATGATTTCAACAACTCCGTCTTCGCTTTCCTGCGCAAAGATGAGAATGAGAATTTTGTGATCGTGGTCAGCAATTTCACGCCCATCCCGCGCAATAATTACCACATCGGCGTGCCGCAGTCCGGCACCTATGTTGAAATCCTCAACACCGATGCCGAGATTTACGCTGGCAGCGGCATGCATAACGGCGCCTTGCGCGCGCGCCGCATTGAGCGTCACGGACACCGGTGGTCGGTGACGCTGACCGTGCCGCCGCTAGCTACTGTCATGCTGGCACTGAAGAAAGAAGAATAGGAGTAGTGAATGCAACCCATCGGCAATTCACTGAAACCTGGCACCCCCTATCCGCTTGGCGCGCACTGGGATGGGCATGGCGTGAATTTCGCGCTGGTCGCGCCGCATGCACTCTCCGTCGTGCTGTGTCTGTTTGATGACGACGGTCACACCGAAGTCGTCCGTCTGCCCATGCCGGAATCGGAAGCGGGTGTCTGGCACGGTTATCTGGAAGGCGCTGCCCCCGGACTGGTATATGGCTACCGCGTATTCGGCACTTACGCACCCAATCAAGGTCACCGCTTCAACCCCAACAAAGTCTTGCTGGATCCTTACGCACGGCAGATCGTCGGACAGTATCGCGGTCAACTGGATTTCGCCGTGGATAACCCCACCGACACCGCTGCCATTGCCCTGAAAAGCCGAGTGGTGCACGAACCGTACGATTGGGGCCAAGATGCGCCGCCGCGCGTGCCCACTTCCGAAACGATTATTTACGAACTGCACGTCAAGGGTTTCACCCAACTCAACACGCTGGTAGACGAATCCTTGCGCGGCACCTACGCCGGACTCGCCCAGCCCGCCATACTGGATTATCTGAAGCAACTGGGCGTGACCACGCTGAACCTGCTGCCCATCCACTGTCGGGCCGATGAAGGACGCCTGCAAAAAATGGGCTTGTCGAATTACTGGGGCTATTCGACCATCGGATTCTTCGCGCCGGAAACCCGCTACTGGTCCGGTCGTCCCGGCACCACGCCGATTTCGGAATTCCGCGACATGGTGAAGGCCTTGCACAGTCGTGGCATCGAAGTCTTGCTAGATGTCGTCTACAACCACACCGCCGAAATGGGTGCCGATGGTCCGACGCTGAGCTTTCGCGGCATTGACAATCTGCTTTACTACAAGCATCTTCCCAATAATCCGGCGCAATACGAAAACTGGAGCGGGTGCGGCAATGCGCTGAACCTGAGTCATCCGCGCGTCTTGCAAATGGTGATGGATTCGCTGCGTTACTGGGTGCAGGAAATGCACGTAGACGGTTTCCGCTTCGATCTCGCCACTGTGCTGGCACGCGAAGCGAACGGCGTATTTTCATCGAATGCCGCTTTCTTCTCAGCCGTCCGGCAAGACCCGGTGCTGGCCAAAGTCAAACTCGTTGCCGAGCCATGGGATGTCGGAACAGGCGGCTATCAATTGGGCGCGTTTCCTGCCGGATGGTTTGAATGGAACGACAAATACCGCGACACCATGCGCGCGTTCTGGCTACACCAGTGGCCGACGCTGGGCGAATTCGCCTTGCGCTTCGCCGGCTCCAGCGATCTGTTCCGGCACAGTCACCGCAGCGCTTCCGCGAGCGTCAATTTCATTGCCGCACACGACGGCTTCACGCTGCACGATTTGGTCAGTTACAACCACAAGCACAATCAGGCCAACGGTGAAGAAAACCGGGATGGCAATGCGCATAATCACAGCTGGAATTGTGGCATTGAAGGCGAAACGGTGGATCCCGGTATTCGCCATCTGCGCGAACAACTCAGTCGCGCCTTGCTGACCACACTCTTCTTTTCGCAAGGCACTCCCATGCTGCTTGCCGGTGATGAAATCGGCCACACGCAAAAAGGCAACAACAACGCGTATTGTCAGGACAATGACATCAGCTGGCTCGACTGGAGCAAGGCCAACACGAAATTGCTGGCGTATGTCAAACGGCTCATCACCTTGCGCTTGCGCTACCCGGCGCTGCGGCACGTGCGCTGGTTCACAGGCGAGGGCTTGCCGTTCGGCTACACCGACATCGCCTGGCTATCGCCAGAAGGCGGGCCAGTGCGCGAATCGGCGTGGCATTTTCGCGGCAAAGTGTGCATGGGCATCATGGTGCGCGGCAGCGAACACGAAACGCCCTGCCTCGTTTTGCTGAATGCCTGCGCACAATCCATTCCTTTCGTTTTGCCCACCGGACGTTGGCGCACGCTTTTGAATAGCGCCCATCCTGACGAACCGTCTCACGAAGTCTCGGAAAACCTGGTGCTCTCTCCTCACACGATCAGCCTGCTGGTCCCGCTCACGTGGGATGCCATGGCACCGATCGAATAACCAAACCCTGTTTTTTCGCAATAGTTGCCTTAAATCAAATTATTGAATGGACGCCCGTGCGGAATGGTCTTATCATCGACAGGGCTAGTCGTGTGTCCGAAAAAAACAAGAAGATAATTCTCATTGGAGCGGATGTGTCCATCAAAACTATCCCCACGCGTCCTTTTTCTGATCAGCAGCCCGGCACGTCCGGCTTGCGCAAAAAAGTCAGTGTTTTTCAGCAGCCGGGCTATCTCGAAAACTTCGTGCAATCCATTTTCGATGTGATCGACGGCTGCAGCGGCCAGGCCATCGTGCTGGGCGGCGATGGCCGCTTTTACAACCGGGTCGCCATTCAAACCATTCTGAAGATAGCCGCCGCCAATGGCATCGGCAAAGTACTCGTGGGCCAACGCGGTATTCTCTCGACGCCTGCAGTGAGTTGTGTCATCCGCAAGCATCACGCATTCGGCGGCATTGTGCTGTCCGCCAGCCACAATCCCGGCGGTCCCGATGGCGACTTCGGCATCAAGTACAACATCAGCAACGGCGGCCCCGCACCGGAAAAAATCACCGAAGCTATTTTCGCCCGCAGTCGTGCTCTCACGCAGTACAAGATCAGCGACGCGCCCGATATCAACCTCGACCAACTCGGCTCGTTCAAGCTGGAAGCCATGCAGGTCGACGTCATCGATCCCGTCGCGGATTACGCCGAGCAAATGCAGCAACTGTTCGATTTCCCCGCCATCCAAAAAATGTTTGCGGGCGGTTTCACCATGTGCTTCGATGCAATGAGCGCTGTCTGCGGTCCGTACGCCCATCAGATTCTTGAAGGTCTGCTCGGTGCACCCCAAGGCACCGTGATTCACGGTGAACCGCTGGAAGATTTTGGCGGTCACCATCCCGATCCGAATCCGGTGAACGCGACCGAACTCATCGCGATCATGAACGGTCAAAACGCGCCGCATTTCGGCGCGGCATCCGACGGCGACGCCGATCGCAACATGATCGTCGGCCCGAACCTGCCCGTCACACCGTCGGACAGCTTGGCCATTTTGGCCGCCCATGCCACGGTGGCACCGGGCTACAAGAAAGGCATCGCGGGCATTGCGCGATCCATGCCCACCTCCACCGCAGCCGACCGCGTGGCGAAAGCGCTCGGCGTGCCGTGTTACGAAACGCCGACGGGATGGAAATTTTTCGGCAACTTGCTTGATACCAACCGGATTACGCTTTGCGGCGAAGAAAGTTACGGCACCAGCTCCAGCCACATCCGCGAAAAGGATGGCCTGTGGGCCGTCCTCTTCTGGCTGAATTTGATGGCGGCCACCGGCAAATCGGTCAATACGCTCGTCACCGAACACTGGTCGCGTTTTGGTCGCACCTTCTATTCGCGTCACGATTACGAAGGCATTGATACGACAAAGGCTAATGCGTTGATGGAACAATTGCGCCGCAAACTGGACAGCCTTAAAGGGAAAACGCTCGGGGCGCATGTCGTCCAGCTAGCGGATGATTTCAGCTATGCCGATCCGGTGGATGGTTCCATCTCCTCGCATCAAGGCGTCCGACTGGTTTTTGCGGACGACGCGCGCATCGTCTTCCGGCTTTCCGGCACGGGCACGACAGGCGCGACCCTGCGCGTCTATCTGGAAAAATACGAAGCCGATCCGGCCAAACACCGTTTGCCGACACAGACGGCGCTGGCCGATCTTATCGCGATCGCCGACGACGTCGCAGAAATCACCAAACACACCGGGATGTCACACCCCACCGTCATTACTTGAAAAAACAAACCGCTGAATCAGCATTGATGGGAAACATTCATGAGAGAGATCGCAGACAAGCTATTTCTTGCAAGCCACCTGCCCAAACGCACCATGGCCATTGTCCTGGCGGGCGGGCGCGGCTCGCGTCTGATGCACCTGACTGAAACGCGTGCGAAACCGGCCGTCTTTTTCGGCGGGAAATTCCGCATCATCGATTTCGCCCTTTCCAATTGCATCAATTCCGGCATTCGCCGGATCGGCGTCATGACGCAATACCGCGCGCACTCCCTGTTGCGTCATCTCCAGCGCGGCTGGAGTTTCTTGCGCGGCGAGCACAATGAGTTCATCGATTTGATGCCTGCGCAACAGCAATTGGATGAAACCACCTGGTATCGCGGTACCGCCGACGCGGTTTTCCAAAATCTGGGCGTTATCCGTTCTTATCGCCCCGAATTTGTTTTGGTGCTGGCGGGCGATCACGTCTACAAGATGGATTATTCGATGATGCTCCTCGATCACGTCGAAATGAAATCGCGCTGCACGGTCGCCTGCGTCGAAGTGCCTCGCCATGAAGCCAGAGGCCTTGGCGTCATGGCCATCGATAACGATCGCAACATCACCGACTTTGTTGAAAAACCCGCAGATCCGCCGCCGATGCCCAACAACCCGCATACGGCGTTGGCCAGCATGGGCATTTACGTTTTCAATGCGGATTATCTCTACCAGTTGCTGGAAGAAGATAAGGACAACGATACGTCGCAACACGATTTCGGCCGCGACATCATTCCCCGCGTGGTGAAAGAGGGGCATGCCAAGGCGCACCTGTTCCACATGTCCTGCGTCCCGTCGTCCACGGTCATCCCGCCTTACTGGCGCGACGTCGGCACGCTCGATTCATTCTGGGCGGCGAATCTGGATTTGACCTCCAACATGCCTCAGCTCAATATCTATGACGAGGATTGGCCGATCTGGACCTATCAAGAACAACGCCCCCCGGCGAAATTCGTCCCCGATCACAATGGCATGCACGGCATCGCCGCCAACACCATGATCTCGGGCGGATGCATCGTGTCCGGCTCGCAGCTTTCGAACACGATTATATTTTCGAAAGTGCGCATCCATTCCTTCTGCAATATCGATCAAGCCGTCATCTTGCCTTCCTGCGAAATCGGCATGCACTGTCGCTTGCGAAAAGTGGTTATCGATCGGGGATGCACGATACGAGACGGCCTGGTGATCGGCGAAGATCCGGCACTGGATGCACGACGCTTCTATCGGTCAGAAAATGGCGTGGTACTGGTCACGCAGGAAATGCTGTCCCGGCTCTACCAGACAGATTTTCATCCAGACGCTGAATAATTCATTCTGCCCATCGAATCGGTCATAATGTGCACCACGCCCTGAAAACGGGGCGTGGTCTATTGCGGCCTTTTTTAACAGCACAAGATTTTCAAAAACGAGATCCCAAACAGGTTCGATCATGCGCGTATTACATGTCTGCACGGAAGTTTTTCCTATCCTGAAAACAGGCGGACTGGCCGATGTTACGAGTGCTTTGCCCGTCGCTTTGTCCAAGCTGGGCTGCGACTGCCGCATCCTTGTTCCAGGCTTTCCCTCGTTTCAGGAACGTTTGATTGATCAACAACCCGTTTTTGAATTGCCGCCGCGCTTCGGTGCTTACGCTATCCGCGTTTTCATCGGCAAACTGCCCACCAACGGTCTGCCGATTTATTTCATCGATGCGCCTGGCTTGTTCGACCGTCCCGGCAACCCCTACACCAACGCTGCCAATCAGGATTACCTGGACAATTACCGCCGCTTCGCTTTGCTCGGATGGATCGCGGTACGCCTTGCCGAAGGCCTGGATCCGGCCTGGACGCCAGAGGTCGTGCACGCACACGACTGGCACGCTGGCCTGACACCAGCTTATCTGAAAGCCTCCGAATACTGGCAAAAGCGCAAATTGCCCGGCTGTGTTTTCACGGTCCATAATCTCGCGTATCAAGGCAACTTCCCCGGCCACACATTTGGCGAAATCGATTTGCCGTCTCATTTTTTCGGCGTCGATGGCGTGGAATTTCACGGCCAATTGTCTTTCATCAAGGCAGGCCTCGTGTACGCCGACAAAATCACCACCGTCAGCCCAACCTATGCCAAAGAAATCCTGCGTCCGGAAAGTTCGTTTGGCTTGAATGGCATCTTGCAAAAACGCGCACACGATCTGCATGGCATCCTCAACGGCGTTGATAGCGACGTGTGGAATCCGGCGACCGATACGGCCGTAATCGCCCCTTACGGTCCGAAAACGATTTCCAGAAAAAACAAATGCAAAACCGCACTGCAGGAAGAAGCCGGTCTGCTGGTGCAAAATGACGCCCCGCTCTTTTGCGTCATCAGCCGCCTGGCCGTACAGAAAGGGCTGGACCTCGTGCTCGACGGCTTGCCAGAAATCCTGCGCCGCGGGGGGCAGCTCATCGTCCTGGGCACCGGCGATGTCTCAGTGGAATCCGCCTTCCGCAACATTGCCTATGCGTATCCGAAATCGGTGTCCATCCAGATCGGCCACGATGAACTGAAGTCGCACCGTGTCATGGCCGGCAGCGACATCATTCTGCTCCCCTCGCGTTATGAACCCTGCGGCCTCACCCAACTCTACGGTTTGCGCTATGGCACCTTGCCTCTGGTGCATCGCGTGGGAGGACTTGCCGACACCGTCGTCAACAGCTCCGATGAAAACATCAAAGCCGACACGGCTACTGGCTTTACCTTTGACGGCTTTTACTACGACGCCTTCATGGGCGCGATGCATCGTGCATTCGACCTGTTTGCGCAAAAAAAGCTTTGGCGGAAAATTCAGCAAAACGCCATGCGCCAGCAATTTACCTGGGACGCAGCCGCACAGCATTTCTTGCCTCTCTACGAGCAAATCATGCTGCCTCAATTGCTTGACGCCACAATTACAACGCGCGATAGATAATTGAAGGGATTTGTTGTACCCTATGGAGGTCTCCGGGGCGCATCTGCCACTATTTTTGCGCATTTTTCATTAATCCTCTGATTTTGAATTTGCCATGAACCAACCTGCACCCAAACAGATCGGCTTTTTGCCCAACGACGTTGATGCGCTCAAGCGCTCGATTGCCAACAACTTGCGTTACCGCACGGGCAGAAACCCCCTCAACGCCAATCGACACGACTGGTTGCTGGCCACCGAACTGGCCGTGCGCAACCGTCTCGTCGAACGCTGGATGAGCACCGCCGAAGCGTTCTACACGCAACCGGCGAAAAACATTTACTACATGTCGATGGAATTCCTGATCGGCCGCACCTTTACCAATGCCATTCAGGCACTCGACATTGCGGGCGAGGTCAAGGAAGCACTCTCCGACCTGTCCGTGGATTTCGACGAAATTGCCGGCGGCGAACCCGATGCGGCGCTAGGCAATGGTGGCTTGGGCCGACTGGCAGCTTGTTTCCTCGATTCGATGGCAACACTCCAGTTGCCCAGCATGGGATACGGTCTGCGCTACGAATACGGTATGTTCAAGCAACAAATCGTTGACGGTTACCAAGTCGAAACGCCTGACTACTGGTTGCTCACGCGCGGCAACCCCTGGGAATTCCCCCGTCCCGAAGTGCAGTATCAGGTGCGCTTCGGTGGCCGTGTGGTGAACGAGGGCGGGCGTGTCCGCTGGGTCGATACCCATAGCGTACTCGCGATGGCGTATGACACCATCATCCCCGGCTTCCAGGTCGAAGCTACCAGCACGTTGCGCCTGTGGTCGGCAAAAGCCGTGGCGGAAATGAATCTCTCCGCCTTCAATCGCGGCGAATACACCGGCGCGGTCGAGGCCAAGACCATGTCCGAAAATATCACGCGTGTGCTGTATCCGGACGATTCAACGGAATCCGGACGCGAATTGCGCCTGCGTCAGGAATTCTTCTTCGTCTCCGCCAGCATGCAGGATCTGGTGCGCCGCCATTTGCTCAATCACCCCGATTTTGAAAATCTCTCCGACAGTATTTCCATTCACTTGAATGACACGCATCCGGTGCTCGCCGTTCCCGAACTGCTGCGCATTCTGATTGACGAGCACGGCATGAAGTGGCGCGAAGCCTGGGGACTCGCGCAAAAGATTTTCTCGTACACCAACCATACCTTGATGAGCGAAGCGCTCGAAACGTGGTCAGTGGATTTGATGGGTCGTGTTCTGCCGCGACACTTGATGATCATTTTCGACATCAATAACGAATTTCTTTCGCAAACAGCAACCCAGTTTGGCAACGACCCCAACCTCATGGAACGCCTCTCCTTGATTGACGAACGCGGCGGCCGTCGTGTTCGGATGGCTTACTTGGCCGTCGTGGCCAGCCACAAAATCAACGGCGTGTCCAAGCTCCACTCGGATTTGATGGTGCAGTCAATCTTTGCCGATTTCGCCAAAGTCTTTCCGGACCGTTTCACCAACGTCACCAACGGCATCACGCCACGACGCTGGATATCGCAAGCCAACGAACTTTTGTCCGATATGCTCGACGACAAGATCGGTCCCAATTGGCGAAAAGACCTCAGCTTGTTGAGCGGCCTGTCGCAGTTTTCCAGCGATCAAATGTTCATCAACCAGTTCCGTTCAGCCAAGCGTCAAAACAAGGCGCGCCTAGCCCGCTGGGTCAACAACAATCTGAATATCCGACTGAACCTGGATTCGATGTTCGACGTGCAAATCAAGCGCATTCACGAATACAAGCGACAGTTGCTCAACGTCTTGCACGTCATTACCCGCTATAACCGCATTCTCCAAAATCCCGATGTCAACTGGGTGCCGCGCACCGTGATCTTCGCCGGCAAAGCCGCATCGGCTTACCAAATGGCGAAAACGATCATTAAACTGATCAATGACGTGGCCACCAAAATCAACAACGACCCGGCGGTCGGCGACAAACTGAAAGTCGTCTTCATTCCGAATTACGGCGTGAGCATGGCGGAGATGATCATCCCGGCAGCCGATTTGTCGCAACAAATTTCCACGGCAGGTACCGAGGCTTCCGGTACCGGCAACATGAAGTTTGCGTGCAACGGGGCGCTCACCATCGGCACACTCGACGGCGCCAACATCGAAATCGGCGAAGCGGTGGGATTCGACAACATCTTCATTTTCGGCAACACTGCGGAGCAAGTCGAACAAATCCGGATAGCTGGCTATCAACCGCGCACCATCTATGAACAAAATGAAGAACTGCGACAAGCGCTTGACCAAATTCGTGACGGGTTCTTCTCGCCGGGTGAACCGGGACGCTTCCTCTCCGTATACGATTCGCTGGTCAATTATGGAGATCGGTTCCAGTTGCTAGCGGACTATGCCAGCTACCTCGACAAACAGGAAGAGGTCGATACGCTTTATCGACAACCGGTTCGTTGGACACGCACCGCGATTCACAATGTTTCGTGCATGGGAAATTTTTCGTCGGATCGCTCGATCCAGGAATACGCCGACACAATCTGGAACGTTCAATCACTCCATGTCAGCACCACGAAACAAACCGAGAAACATGAGATCCGGATGCCTGCCGGGGTATAAACCCTGAAGCATCTCAGCATTAACAAGCTGCTGAATACTACTGCGGTGGGTCATTTGCTGCGTTGCGCGGTGCTCGGAACCCTCATGTACGCTATGTACATTGGCTCCGGCATAACATCGCCTTCGGCGAGTTACCCTACGCCGCAATGAGCCGCTTTGCGGCTATTGTCCGGTTCCTGCGCTCCGTGCGCCTTGCATCTGACCATCCTCGTGACGTATTCTGTAGCTTGTTAAGGGCGGAGGCGTGTCTTCTGCCCTTTTTATTTACGCCATTTCTCCAGACCCGAAATAACGCTGCCCGGACCAATGTTCTTGGCCTTGAACCATCCCCGGTTCATCTCCAGCGCGAAACGCACGGGCCCTTTGCCACAATGATTTTGCGTCGTGTGCGGCTTCATATCTTCAATATTGATAATGCGCCCGGCCGCATCGATGAAGGCCACCGATAAGGGAATATAGGTATTCTTCATCCACATGCACAGTCCGACAGGCTCTTCGTACACAAACAGCATCCCCTCGTTTGCCCCCATAGAACGGCGATACATCAGCCCCTGCTTCTGCTGCCCCTCAGTGGATGCCACTTCTGCCTGGATCACATACATCCCAGCGCTCAAAGCCACGGTCGGCAGTTTGGACATCGGCTGAGAAGATGCGGTCTGTGCCAAGGCAAGCTGGATACACGCCACGATGGAAAAGACCCCAGCCAAAAGTATGGAAATGACTTTATTCATGGAAATGTGGTCACATTAACAATTATTTAAAAACAAAAAAGGCAGGGTACCCTGCCTTTTTTGCTGAAGCTGATTCCAAATTACTTGGAAGCTGCCGGTGCTGCGGAAGCTGCTGCGGAAGCGGATGCTTTCTTAGCTGCTTTCTTCTTAGCTACTTTCTTGGAAGCTGCAGGCTTCTTAGCTGCTTTCTTCTTAGCTACTTTCTTGGAAGCGGAAGCAGCCGGCTTGGAAGCTTCTGCCTTAGCGGAAGCGGAAGCAGCCGGAGCTTGTGCGAATGCAGCGGTTGCGAACAGAGCGGATACCAGAACGGCGATCAGTTTTTTCATTTGTAGTCCCTAAATTAACATGTTAATTGGTAAAAACGATGATTCCGAAGAATCACTGTCATTAACGGTCGTCCGGAAAGCCGGTTGACACAATTTTGAAATAAATTATCAAAATTTTTGAGGGCATCGTAAAACATCAGGCCAGGGTCGGATAATCGGTGTACCCCTTCGCGCCGCCTCCATAAAACGTATGGCGATCCGGCTGATTCAGCGATGCCCCCTGGCGGAAACGCTCGACCAAGTCCGGGTTGGCAATATAAGGGCGGCCGAAAGCGATGGCATCCGCCAGCCCCTGAGTAAGTAATTGCTCACCACTTTCCGCCGTCTGCTCGCCGCAGAGGATAATCGCCCCCCGATAAGCCTCCCGAATTTGCTGCCGGAATGCCAGGCTGGAGGGCTGGCCTCCCACCCAGCCCGCCTCGGCTATATGCAAATAAGCAATATTTCTAGCCGTTAATTCCCGACAGAGATAGCGCGTCGTCGGCTCCATGTCCGTGTCGTCGATGTCATTGATGGTGAAATGCGGTGACAGCCGAATGCCCACCCGATCCGGTCCCATGACTTTGGCCACGGCATCCACCACTTCCAGGGTCAGTCGGGCCCGATTTTGCATCGACCCGCCATACTGGTCGGTTCGCTGATTGGCATTGACTGCCAAAAATTGATGCAGCAGATAGCCGTTGGCCGCATGTACTTCGGCAAAATCAAAACCCGCCCGCTTGGCGCATTCCGCCGCCTGCCGGTATTCCGCGACGATGCCCGGCATCTCTTCCGTCTTCAGCGCGCGGGGTTGCCCGCACAATTCGAAAGAAGCCGTGCCATCCGGCAGCACCGGAAAGCATTTCGTGGTGCCCGCGATAATCGCGGAAGGCGCCACCGGCGGTTCACCGTTAGGCTGCAGCAAGGAATGGGAGACCCGCCCCACATGCCATAACTGGGCCGACATATGTCCGCCCCTCGCTCGCACGGCATCGACCACTTTCTGCCAGCCCGCTTCCTGCGCCGCCGTGAAAATGCCCGGCGTCCAGGCATATCCTTGGGCACGCGAGGAGATCACCGTGCCTTCCGACACAATCAAGCCCGCGCTGGCACGCTGCGCGTAATATTCCGCATTCAAGTCGGTCGGCACATCGCCGGGTTTCCCCGCACGCGAGCGCGTCAGCGGTGCCATCACCACGCGATTCGGCAAAGTCACCGCGCCTATTTTGACCGGCGTCAGCAGTTTCAGCGTCATGGCATTCTCCAATATGAATCGATGAGTGAAAGTTTATACATGAGAGATTTACTCAAGGTATTGCATGCCCTATGATGGCAGCAAAAATCACTTCTTGTAAAACATTATGCGCCCGCTTATTCACTTCGTACACGGCAAGGAAAGTGGCCCCTGGGGCCGAAAAATCACGCACCTCTCTGCCATCGCCAAAGCGCAGGGCTTTGACATCGAAAGTCTCGACTATTCCGGCATCGAATGTCCCCTTTCGCGTTCCGAAAAACTGTCCGAGGCCTGTCAGGATCGTGCGCCTGACATTCTCGTCGGCTCCAGCATGGGTGGCTGGGTCGCTACCAATGCCACACAGTTTGTTAAGGTACGCGGCCTCTTTCTGATGGCACCGGCGTTTTACATGCCGGATTACCCGATGCATGGCGTCGGATGCGACGGCAGCAACATCGAAATTGTGCACGGCTGGCGCGACAGCATCATTCCCGTTGAACACTCGATTCGTTTCGGGAAAGAACACGACTGCACCGTGCACTTGATCGAAGACGATCATCGCCTGGCCAAGCGACTCGATTTGTTGGGCGAATATTTTTCGGCCTTTCTCCAGAGAGTCCTTGCTCACTGAGCCCCCGTGTCAGCCGACCGACACGTCACATTTTCAGGCACCCTGATAAAAAAACGCCCCGGCCAAAAACCGGGGCCTTTCGTGGCGTGCGTTCAACGCCGTGGGCCGTACGGACCACCATGATGCGGCGGGCCGCCGTGATAACGCGGGCCGTGGGAATGGTAGCCGAAGAAATACCCGAGACTGAAGAAAATCGGCGTCCAGATGTAGGGCGACGGCTCCACGTAAGTGGTCGTATAAGACGGCGAGTAAACCGGAGACGCGTCCGAGTAACAGGTATATCCCCGCGGACAGGCATAACTTCCCTGAACAAATGTCCGGCTGCCGTCCGGATTGACGATGTAATAGCCACTCGCGATCGGCGTCGTCTGTTGCACCGCGCAGCCACCCAGCGCGCCAACCAGCACCACCGGCAATAACCAGCGCTTCACCACGTTCTTCGTGTGTTCCATGATGCCCTCCCTCCGGTCAGCGTCTCTCCTTGGCACGCTCTCCGGTTTCCGGCAGGCCCTTTACTGCGTCACCCGCGCCGGATAGCGCACCGCCAAAATGCTCAGTTCTTCCACGCCATTGGGCGTTTTCAACATCACGGTTTCGCCTTCATGCGCTTTGGTCAGCGCACGCGCCATCGGCGAGATCCAGCTGATTTTGCCTTGCAGCGGATCGAATTCGTCAATGCCGACAATCGTCACAGTTTGTTGTTCGCCCGATTCCCGCTCGACCGTCACCGTGGCGCCGAAAAAAATTTGATCGGAGCCATGATGGGCGCTCGGATCGAACACTTCCGCCACATCCAATCGCTTGATTAAAAAGCGAATGCGGCGATCGATTTCCCGCAAGCGACGCTTGCCGTAAATATAGTCGCCGTTTTCAGAGCGGTCGCCGTTGGAAGCCGCCCACGACACCACGCGCACGACTTCCGGGCGCTCGCGATCGATGAGTTGCAACAACTCATCCTTCAAGCGTTGATGGCCTTCGGGCGTGATGTAGTTCTTCGCGCCCGCCGGAATGGCGGGCATCGCGAAATCTTCATCATCGTCCGCGTCGGTTTCTTTTATGAATGCTTTGCTCATATTCGCGCATTTTATCGCTAAGTGGCTGACGTAACGCAAACATTAACAGGGTTGCAAGCGAACATGTCAATTCGGAAAGGTTGTGTTATCGAAAGCAGCGCTGTACTATCCGTGCGTGCAAAAATGCGCCGTGTTATCACTGCATCAAGCACGCTGCTTTCCCGCCCACCCTCAAAAATACCAGATGAGATATTTCCCGCGCCAATCACTGACCGCTTTCCTGATGAGTCTCTGCGCCGCCGCGCTCCTGAGCCTCAGCGGTTGCGGCAGTACGCCGGAGAAAAAGCCCCCTGAAAAACCGATCGTCGTCGTCGGCACCCACCCGCCAGAGTACGTCACGCCCCAATACCATAGCCGCCCCGATCGCAGAAGTGAGGTCGTCATGCAGGCGATGTCATTGCTGGATACCAATTACAAACGGGGCGGCATTCATCCCGGCTCTGGCATGGATTGCAGCGGATTCGTGCGCTTCGTATTCGCGCAAGCTTGGGACGTTAACCTCCCGAGAACATCGCTTGAGCAAAGCAAAATCAGCGCGCCGCTCAAAGCGCGCGACCTGGAAAAAGGCGATCTCGTGTTTTACAACACACGCCGCCGGAAGTTTTCACACGTCGGGATTTACATCGGCAACAACAAATTCATCCACTCGCCTTCTCCCGGCGGACGCGTGCGCATTGAAAGCATGTCGATGGCTTACTGGAAAAAACGGTACAACGGCGCGCGTCGGGTGAAAGACCCGGAACATTAAGACCCCGACGCTTTCGTCGTTCCTCCGCACCTACAGCAAGACATCGCCGAACGCATAAAAAATCCCCGTCAGCGCGCACTGACGGGGATTTTTGTAATTTGCAATGGGCTGAAAATCGTTTAGCGCTTCTTGCAAACGTAGCCGCCGGAACGCGTATCCGAATACTCGGCATTGCCAAAACCGATGCCGCCCTTGCACGCGCCCCAGTTCATTTTCCCTTTCAAGCCGCTCACGGTATGACTTTTGCCTGCTGCAATATTGGCAGAGTGCGTGTAGTACCCACCCTTCGGACCATCGCCACAACGCTTCTTGGAGTAAGCCAGATCACCGCACCAGATGATGAAAACTTTCTCGCCGCAATTGTTTTTAAAGACGCCTTTATTCCCCTGACGCTGCATCGAAACGCAACGCTCCGCACTCACGCCGGGGTTGCGCGCCTGCGCGGTTGGCAAAACGATCAACGCGAAAACAGATACACACGCGAACAAAACTTTACGCATCGATTTTCTCCGAAAAAAATTAAACGCCATCGTCACAACCAACCTGCTCCAACACCGTCCAATTTACAAGGTACCCAGCACGGCTTTCACTGCCGCATTGGACTGGTTCACTGCATCGGCTGTTTTCGACGGATCGTCCTTGGCATTTTTGACCGCTTGCGTCGCACTCGCCAAAGCGTCAATAGCCTTTTTAAATTCGGCGGACTGCTCATTCAAAGCCTTGCCATCCACCGCACTTTGCGCATCGAACATGTCTTCGAGCGCCTTGCCCACTTCATCAACAGGATTTTTTTCTCGCAACTCTTCGAGTTCATTCAAGAAAGTGGTGATTGCTGCATCTAACACCTTGGACATGGATGCGCCTCCTGTTGTCTGGTCATGCGATGACAAAATGCGCAGCCTGACAATTGCTACGCACAGCGTGTTCTTTTACCGATCTTGCATTGCCTTTCCATGATGCAGTGGTTACGTTTAAGTGCAACCAAATTTCTGAACCTTTCCAATTGTAAAGCCTAAATAATGCTCAACGGAAAGATTTAGTCCCCGGTTTGAAAAAACGTGGCAAAAATTGGCGCCCATATGAGGTCAGATTGAACGCGATGCCGCTGACCCAGTTTGTGGGCGCCATTTTCTTAAATGACGCACCACTTCTGAAAAACAAAAAGCCCATGAAAATCATGGGCTTAAACTTTTTATGCAACAAAATAACCTGTGGTATATCCTAAAATGGAATGTCGTCATCCATGTTCGACAGGTTCGCACCGCCGGATCGGGCTGCCGGTTTGGCGACGCCACCGCCACCACTGCGCTGGGCGGGCGCACGACTACTGCCGTAATCATCGGAGGGCTCGCCACTGCCTTGACGGCTGCCGAGCATTTGCATTTGGTCGGCGATGATATCGGTCGCGTATTTTTCGACGCCATCTTTGTCCGTATATTTGCGCGTGCGCAGCTTGCCTTCGATGTAGACCTGCGAGCCTTTCTTCAGGTATTGCCCGGCGATTTCCGCGAGCTTGCCGAAGAAGGTGATGCGGTGCCATTCGGTTGCTTCGCGCTGTTCGCCGGAATTCTTGTCCTTCCAGCGGTCGGACGTGGCTACAGCGATATTGCACATGGCTTCGCCATTGGTGGTGTAGCGGGTTTCGGGATCGCGGCCGAGGTTGCCGACAATGATGACTTTATTGATAGATGCCATAGGAGTACCTCCTCTTGTGTGGCCGTCGCGTTTTCGGCATAAAGGACGCGACAGAATTGATGAAGTCCTGATTATATGCGAAACCCACGCACCAAGTTGTTTATTTTTTAAGCAATACAACATGGCGCAGCCCTTTCCCACCCTCTGCCCGAAAACTCCGAATCCGCTATAGTTATCTGTTTCCCGGCTTCAATATCCAAGCCACTCCAGAAAGCTGTCAATGAAACAAGATCGCAAGCCCGCCGTTGGTGAAGGCGCGAACGATGTTATCCGCATCCGCGGCGCGCGCACCCATAACCTGAAAAACATCAGTCTCGACTTGCCACGCAACAAGCTGATCGTGATTACCGGTCTCTCCGGTTCGGGCAAATCCTCGCTGGCCTTCGATACGCTGTATGCGGAAGGCCAGCGTCGCTATGTGGAATCGCTCTCGGCCTATGCGCGCCAATTTTTGCAGTTGATGGAAAAACCGGACGTGGATTTGATCGAGGGCTTGTCCCCCGCGATCTCGATCGAACAAAAAGCCACCTCGCACAACCCGCGCTCCACCGTGGGCACCGTCACCGAAATTCACGATTATCTGCGCCTGCTGTTTGCACGCGTGGGCACGCCGCATTGTCCTGATCATCCGGACAAGCCCTTGGCCGCGCAATCCGTTTCGCAAATGGTGGATGCCGTGCTCGCGATGCCGGAAGGCACGCGCCTGATGATTGCCGCACCCGTGGTCGCCAACCGCAAGGGCGAGCACGTCGATCTCTTTTCCGAAATGCAGGCGCAAGGTTTCGTGCGCTTCCGTGTGCAAAGCGGCACGGGCAAGGCCAAGATCGTTGAAGCGGATGAGCTGCCGAAGCTGAAAAAAACGGAGAAGCACACCATCGACATCATCATCGATCGCGTGCGCGTCAATCCTGAAATCAAGCAACGCCTCGCGGAAAGTTTTGAAACCGCACTGCGTCTGGCCGATGGCCGCGCACTGGTTCTGGAAATGGATGGTAACCGCGAGCACATTTTTTCCAATCGCTTCGCGTGTCCCATCTGCGGTTACTCGCTGCAAGAGCTGGAACCGCGTCTGTTTTCATTCAACAATCCTATGGGCGCATGCCAGGAATGCGATGGCTTGGGTCACATTGAATTCTTCGATCCGAAGCGGATCATCGTGCACCCAAATCTTTCCCTCGCCAGCGGCGCGATCAAGGGGTGGGATCATCGCAACCAGTTTTACTTCAGCATGCTCACCAGTCTCGCGGCACACTACGGTTTCGATATCGACACGCCGTTCAGCGAATTGCCCACGCCCGCGCAACAACTGATTCTTTACGGATCGGGCCGGCAGACAATTCCGTTCACTTACATCAACGAACGCGGACGCGCATCGGTGAAAAATCACACGTTTGAAGGCATTATCAATAATCTCGAAAGGCGTTATCGCGACACCGATTCGATGGCTGTGCGCGAAGAATTGTCCAAGTACATCAACGAAAAATCCTGCCCCTCCTGTCACGGCGCGCGCCTGCGTGTGGAGGCGCGTTTTGTGAAAGTGGGGCACGGAAAACACGAGCGGGCTATTTACGAAATCGCCGCGATGCCCCTGCGTGAGACACTCGCCTACTTTGAAAATCTGAAACTCACTGGCGCGAAAAAAGACATCGCGGCACGCGTGATCAAGGAAATCGTCGCACGGCTGCACTTCCTGAACAACGTCGGACTGGATTATCTGTCGCTGGATCGCAGCGCTGATACGCTTTCTGGCGGCGAAGCGCAGCGCATTCGGCTTGCCTCGCAAATCGGCAGCGGCTTGACTGGCGTGATGTACGTGCTGGACGAACCGTCCATCGGTTTGCATCAACGCGATAACGACCGGTTGATTGCCACGCTCAAACACTTGCGCGATCTGGGTAACAGCGTGCTGGTGGTGGAACACGATGAAGAAGCCATTCGCGCATCCGATCACATTCTGGACATGGGGATCGGCGCAGGCGTGCATGGCGGGCGCGTGGTCGCGCAAGGGTCGCTAGCTGATATTATGAAAAGTAAGGAATCGCTGACCGCGCAATACCTGAGCGGAAAACTGTCCATCGCCATTCCGGAAACGCGCACCGTCTTCGACCCGGACAAGCAATTGGTGATTGAAGGCGCCAGCGGCAACAACCTCAAGCGCGTGACGCTCAACCTGCCGGTGGGATTGCTCACTTGCGTCACCGGCGTCTCGGGTTCCGGCAAATCCACGCTGATCAACGACACGCTGTATCTGGCCGCTGCACGCCATCTCTACGATTCGCAAGCAGAACCGGCGCCGCATGTTGCCATCGAGGGGCTGGAACATTTTGACAAGGTCATCTCTGTCGATCAGGCGCCCATCGGTCGCACACCCCGTTCGAACCCGGCGACGTACACCGGCCTGTTTACGCCCATCCGCGATTTGTTTTCCAATGTGCCGACATCGCGCGAGCGCGGCTACTCGCCGGGACGTTTCTCCTTCAACGTGAAAGGTGGCCGCTGCGAAGCCTGCCAGGGCGATGGCATGCTGAAAGTGGAAATGCACTTCCTGCCGGACGTCTATGTACCCTGCGATGTCTGCCATGGAAAGCGCTACAACCGCGAAACGCTGGAAATTCGTTACCGCGACAAGAATATTTCCGACGTGCTGAATATGACGGTGGAAGAGGCGTTTGAATTCTTCAAGCCCGTTCCCGTCATTGCGCGTCGTTTGCAAACACTGCTGGACGTGGGCCTCGGCTACATCCGCCTCGGACAAAGCGCGACCACACTCTCCGGAGGGGAAGCGCAGCGCGTGAAGCTCTCGCTAGAACTTTCCAAGCGCGATACCGGGCGCACGCTCTACATTCTGGATGAACCGACAACCGGACTGCACTTCCACGACATCGACATGCTACTCAAAGTGATTCACCGTCTGCGCGATCAGGGAAACACTATCGTCATCATTGAGCACAACCTTGACGTGATCAAAACGGCAGACTGGATTGTGGACCTCGGCCCCGAAGGCGGCGATGGCGGCGGGAAAATCATCGCTACCGGCACGCCAGAAAACATTGCGAAAAATTCGGCGAGCGTAACAGGACGCTATCTGAAGGCTGCGCTGCAAAGCAAATGATCCCACTGCGCTGAGCGCATTGGAAATGACGATTGAAACATTTACTTCATACCCGACCGATTTCAAAACCCGCCACATCATGATCAAAAGGTTAACGACTTTTATATGGCTGGCAGTGCTGCTGCTATCCGTCACCGGCTGCGACAAATCAAACCAGACGGCGTCTTCCGCTCCCCCCACCACTTCGACGCCATCAGTCAAGGAAGTGAATCCGGTTGATTTTTTCGGTGTGGATTTGCGCACCGTCGCCCGCCCAGAGCTGGAAACACTTTTTTATCAAACCCTCAAAACACCGCTCGTTCCGCGCAATGATTTTGAATCCGTGGCAGACGCCAGCAAAATTTTTCCTGGCGCAGAAAAAATCGAAGTCACCACGACACGAAGCGGGGCGCTAGCGACGATGCAATTTGTTTTCCCCGGAAAAGGCGACCCTCGTCTTGTCGCCCAAGTCGCCCAACTGATGGAATCTCGCTATGGGAAACCCTCCGCCACGCAAGGGAAAATAGAGCAAGGCGAATATCGCGCGCTTTGGGATAAGGGCGGAAACTTCATCATTCAAGTGGGGCGTGGCTGGCCGGATACCACGGTTTACCTGAACTTCGTCTCGGCCACGCATCTCACACAACTTCGAGAGGACCTGCAAGAAAAATTATCCTCTCCGCAAAATATGAAAAGCACGGGACTGTAGCCACGCAAACAACTTGCGGCAACATGGCAATAGAGACAACCGCAGAAATGGGACGTGTTCATAACATACGAACAACGCACGTCGACACCCTCAAACAATGGCCTTGAAGAAGCGGCAACGATTCTCTTTTTGCATACTGCCTCACCACTACAAATCACTTGCACAAAACCGGGGTGTGCTGGCATCTCGAATATTTTGGCGTTGCACCACAAGACTTCGTTATTTATCTCGCCGCAAGAGAGAAGAGACTGTTATCCTGTCAGCTATCCTTTTCATGGGTCTTAGATGACACGCCTTTCGCGCCTCCTCTCCCTCTTCCTGCTCTTGCTCTTGACGGTATCCCAACCTGCCGTCGCCTGGGGACGGAAAGCCCATGCTGCCATCGCCAACATTGCCGAAACCAACTTGACGCCCACGACCCGAACAGCGGTACGGTCCCTGCTGAAAGGCGATCTGGATAAATATGGCAAGCCATCGGGGAGAGCGATGCTCGCCGATGTCGCTTCGTGGGCAGACGAGATCCGCGATACCGCATCAAAGAGCACGTATCGGGGGATGGCATTCACGGGAAAATTCCGTATGTTCCCAAACGCTGGGGCCTTGCCCGTCAGGCGCCTGCGTCGATCAAAAACTCGCGCATTACATCGCCGTGCTGAAGAACAAACGCGCGTTGCAACGCGATCGCAATGAAGCACTCAAGTTTGTCGTGCATCTGGTCGGCGATCTGCACGTGCCGCTGCATTCCGGCAGCAACAAGGACAAGACCGGTCACTTCCCGGCCACCATCCAGGGTACCAAGGTCAGGGCCCATTCTTCGCTGCATTCTTTATGGGATCACGATTTTGTCGCCTATGCGCTCAGCAAAAGTATCCCCGCACCGAAACCGGAGCGTTCTGCCAAGCTGCCGCCGGACGCCATCGTGCAATGGATGCTGGAAACGCGCGATCTCTCACGCAAGTACGTCTATGATCCGCTTCCCGGCTTTCGCTGCGGGATCACTTACACGGGCCCCATCGCACTGCCGCGCAGTTACATGAAGCAAGCGCGCCCTATCGTCCGCATGCAAATCACACGTGCAGGATTGCGGCTGGCGCAAGTCTTGAACGAAACCCTGACGCCGTAAACAAGTACCTCCTTTCATCTCGCGCTGAATCACGCGCCCCATCGCAAAGCAATCACGGTAACCGATTACGAAACCGCCAGCCACCGTGCTTTTTCACACGGATCAAACCCGTTTGATCAATCGTCTTTCCACCAATCACTTTCTCAGTGGAAAAATTCCGCACAGAAAATTGCTCCAATTCATTTTTTCTGAGTGGCAAACATTTTTCAATGCGAGCAGGCCACATTAATTATTATTCGCCGCATAAAACGCCAAATTCCTCTTGTATCTGCCATGCATTTGCGTAATGCTTTGACATGTGCGACAGCATCTATTCAGAGCACGCATCGAAAGAATCACGTTCAGCGCGTTCTCTTTGCCGCCATCACACAAAAACAAGGAGAGGATCATGTTTAAAAGCATCAGCTTCATTGGTGCGGGACGCGTGGCGCGTATCATGCTCGGCGGCTGGCAACGAGCAAATGCCCTTCCCGCCAACATCATGGCCTATGACATCAACCCCGAAGCCATCACTGCCCTGCAGCAAGATTTCCCCACCATCCAAGCCGCCAGCATCAGAGCGTGTGCCGCATGCGACCTCGTCTTTGGCGCGCTTCATCCACCCGCCATGCCGGAAATGCTGAAAGCGATTGCAGGAAAACTGAGGCCGCACGCCGTTTTCTGCTCTCTTGCACCCATTGTTCGATTTCAGGAAATTCAAATCAAGCTCAAGGGTTTTTCACGCCTCGTTCGATTGAACCCGAATTCGCCCGGCATCGTCGGGAAGGGCTACAACCCGATTGCCTTTACGTCCGACTTGCCCGTTTCTGTGCGTGACAAGTTGCTGCGGCTCTTCGCACCGCTCGGCGAAATACCCGAAGTCGATGAGAGCCAGATGGAAACTTATGCAGTCGTCAGCGCGATGGGGCCAACCTATTTCGGCTTCCAGTTTGCAGAGGTGATGAAGATCGCAAAATCGTTCGGCCTCTCGCACGACGCAGCATGCGAAGCCATGCGCGCAATGTTGCGCGGCACGGTGGACATGCTCTTCGCGAGCAATTTGCCCACCGATCTGGTGCTCGATCTGGTGCCGGTGCGTCCGCTGGCAGAAGATGAAACGGAAATTCGCCGCATGTTGCAAACGCGAATGGGTACCACTCATGCGCGCCTGACAGAGTAGTTCACTCTCCTCCAGCAACAAACAAAAGCCCCGCATGTCATGTGTGGGGCTTTTGTTTTACTGCAGGGCTAAAGCGGGGGCCACTATTTTTCGCCAGTCCCGCCCACCTCAAACTCGCCAACCGTCACCACTTCCTTGTTGCCTTTCAGTCGAAGGGTTATCGCACTTTCGTTTTGCTGCTTCGTCCCAAAGCCCGTTGTGAATTTTAATTGGAGCGTCGTTGCACCCGACACGACTTGCTGACGATGTCCGTAGAATTGCGCCTGCACCAGATACTTGCCCGGCTTCGCGCGCTTGAGCGAAAATTCTTCCGGCCCATACCCGCCAGTAAAGTCGCGCGACATGGCACCGCCCTGATACGTCAACCGATGGCCGTAAAACGCTTTCTCGCCATTGGGATCGATCACCCATAGATCGATATCGGTATTGTCCGCATCCCACGACAGCACCACTCGCAAATCCAGCGGCAAGTTGCGTAACAGACGCGCATCAATGGCAGAAGTGTCAATCTTCTCAGACGCCGTCGCCACAATCGCATTCAGTTCAGCCAGCGCGATCAGTTCAATATCCGGAAAGCGATCATGCCACGGACGGCGCGCCACTTCGTAAAGATGGTCGACGGCTTTCTGATTTTGCCCATTCGCGGCATACGCCAAGCCGAGATCGCGCCACGATTGCGGTTCGCTCGGCGCAAGTTCCAGCACTTGCTCGAAAACGGCAATCGCGTCGGCGGGCGCTTTCGCCTGCATCAGGCGATAACCGAGAATACGCAAGATGTGACGATTTTCCAGATTCATCTCAGCTAAATTTGACAACACACGCTGCGCGAGATGCGGTTCCTTGCGCTCCAGGAAAAGATCGGCGACGTCCAGGAAAAACGCGGTGCTTTGCGTATAAGTCGGTCGCTCATCCAGATAGATCGCATACAAATCCTTCGCCTCAGCCTTGCGCAAACGATCCAGATAGGGCGCATCCGGCGTCCACTTTTTCAGTTTGATCGACGCCGTCGCTCCGCTTGCGCCCGGTTGTGAGGTTGCCGCTTCTGGCGCCGCGGCAGGAGGTGCAGCACGATCCGCCGCCATGCGCTCCATCATGCGCGGCGACGTCATGCCATCGTTTTGTGCAGCCAGGCGAGGGGCGCTTTTTCTGGCGCGTTCCATCCGGTCGCCTGGCGCAGCCATGGCTCCCGTGGCCGCCCCAACAGGTTGCGCTTCTGTTTTGGCTTGCGGTTTATCGTCTTTGGGAAAATCTTTCTTCCACCAGCTGATCTTGTCTTCGAAATGCTTCACCACCGCTTCCAGATGCGCAGCACGATCTTTCTCCTTCGCCTGTTGCACTTGGCCACGCAAGCGATCATACTCGGCGCGCAGTTCGGCAGGCGGCACGATCTCGTAACGCGCATAATCTTCCACGCGGTCCAGCACAATCAAAGACGTGCCACGCGTCACCAGCGAAAACGCCTTACCCAGACGTTGAATTTCGGCACGATGCAAATGGTATTCCGGCTCCAGCGTGGCCAGCTTCATGCGCGCCCATGTCTGCGTAACGAAACCGCCCCCCGCTTGCGGCTTTGCTTTGTCGCTCACCTTGATGCGCCGCTTCACGGTATTGGCCGAGTTTTGCCATTCCAGTTCAACCAGCGCGTCCGGCGCGGTCAATACACCAGCAACGGCCACGCGTCCCGTTTGCGCATCGCGCGGCGACACGACGATGTCTTTGGCACCGCTCGCATGCACATTCACCAAACGCATCGGCGCCTCCAGCATGGCTCTGACGGCCGCCACAGTGGATGTGCGCGTCAAATCGACAAACGCGCCACCGCTTTGTTCCGCCGCATGCCGCAGACGATCGGTATCGGCCGAGCGGGCCGCACTCACGGCAAGCAGAGGCACGGCATAACGCGGAAACGTCGTCTCGCCGTAATTCGTCAGACCGTCAGAGAAAAGCAGGACCATGTCCACCGCCTCTGTTGGCACGAAGGCGGCCGGATTCGTCGCGCCGTCATACGCCACTTTCTGCAAGACCGTTCGCAATGCTTTCCAGTCGCCATTGCGAACGGTGAACGTGCCACCATCTTCCACGCGATCGCGCGCGATCCGCAAATGCACGGTGGCATGCCGCACCGTCTTAAACCAGGCATCAAGCAACGCCCATTCGCGATTGTGATCGCGCTCCGCGCCGGAGCCGGACGCATCCCAGATCAGCGCCAGCTGTTTCGGCAGGGGCCGTTGAGCGCGGGTTAGTTTGAATCCCGGCACCTCGGCATAAAAATAGCGGACGCCATCCATTTCTTCGATGACGGGCTGTTCGCGTTCCGGCTGCATCAGCACAATCTCAATTTGCGGCGCCGGTTTGTAATCTTTCTGCACAAATTCCAGCTTGGCTTCGCCTTCTCGATGCCACCACTCGGCACCGGTCAAGCCACGCTGCACGCGCGTCAGCCCTTTCTCCAGTTCCGGCGCGCGCAAACGAAACGCAAACGTTTCCAGCTTTTCGTTCGCTGGTATCGGCAAGCGATACAGCGCTGCACTACCCTTCGCCGTCCGGTTACCCATCGGGAGGCGTTCGGTGATCGTGAGCGACACCTTGCGCTGGCCTTGCGCGGGAATCGGATAAATGCGCAGCTTGAAGTTGTTGCCCTTCGTCGCTTCCAGTAAAGCCGGATCGATGCGCGCGCGGGTAACTTCTTCAAACACTTCCTGTCCCTTGGCTTTTTCCACTGGCACGGCAGAACGCCATTTGCCGTCGAAGTCCAGCGCAAAGGCCGTCACCTGCTGGCCCGAGAGCAGCGGAAACTGCAATTCGCCTTCGAGGATGCGATTGTTCGGATTGCGGAAAGTCAGCTCCACCGTGGTGCGTGCGAGATGCCCAACCACCTGTGCCTCCACGTTGACCGCAACCAGCCGCACCGGCTCGGCAGCTTTATCACTGATCCGCAACAAGGGGGGACGTAACCCCGGAGGAGGCGTACCAATACGTGGCGACGTGGGCATCAGTTCGAGGGCGCTGACGCTCCCCACTATCCCGAGCAGCAACGCCGCGATGACCATTCGAACGGATGACGCTCTATACATCATGTGATCCCCCTTGATCTGTGTTGAACGACAGGCAGCAGTTCCATTATCGAGGGGGGAGACGGCGCGGGTCAAGCGTCGTGCATTTTGTAACGATTTCTACGACCCATCACATAAATTCCTAGCTGCTTTTCGGCCAAAGCGGAAGTCCAATGGTACTGCTGTAAATGTCTTTTATCTGCACTAAAGCAGACACGCCTTACTGGAAGCTTTATTCCGGAGCGTCGAGAAAATGGGGGATATTTACACTGCCGGTTTGGCCGAAGTTAGGCCTATTGTGCTATGGCTGTAAAAAAGAAAAACGGCGGGCAATTTGCCCGCCGTCCCACGCTAGCGCATGCTGCGATTTTGTTCTTTCCATCTTTCCTAGAAGCCTGAAGCTTCTGCGAGTCACGTAATGTACTAACTGCGTAAGTTGTAAAAACTTAACTTGCTTTTAATGGATTACGTTGAATGTGCCCCTCCTTGTGGTTGAGTGGTACATGCCTTCAATGTAAGGGCGGGACAGAAGAATTGCAAGCAAAATTGTGACATTTTGATGACGTGGAAATTGATGCAATTCAAGCCACCCACCAACAATTAGCCGAGCGTCGGGTAAGGCCGACGAACTGCCTATTAACCTGCCATGTTGACCGTAGTTCGGCCAAAGCGAACGCTTCATGTTCTTACCGAAAGTGTCCGGTTTGTGTTGTAGATCCGTACTTTAAGAAGTTATCAACTGCCTAGAAAAGTAGGTCCTTGCCACATCTATGCCGCTGCAACCGTTGAAGGAGCGGAAATCGGAATAGCTGAATTTTGACCAAACCGGTTCGACAGGCTTTGATGATAAGATTTTATCGCTGTAAGCTCGTGAATTTCCGCAGATTCGGCAGCTTTATGATCTGCCACCTCAATATCTGCCAACAATTCACTCATGACCGCATCACCTGTCTTGAACACGCTTACTGTTTCAAGCAGATTCAACGTCTGCTCGTGCAGGCAGCCCACCGCTGCCACAGACTCTTCCACCAGCGCCGCATTCTGCTGGGTGACCTGGTCCATTTGCACCATGGCTTGATTGACCTGTTCAATCCCCTCGCTTTGCTCCCGGCTGGCCTGTGCAATCTCGCTCATGATTTCATTGACACGCTTAATGCTGGCCACCACGTCCTCCATTGTCGTGCCAGCCTGCTCAGCCAGCACGTTGCCAGCACCGACCTTCTCGACTGATTCGTGAATCAAGGTTTTAATTTCCTTTGCAGCAAGCGCACTGCGCTGTGCTAATGCGCGCACTTCCGAAGCGACCACGGCAAATTCGCGACCTTGTTCCCCTGCGCGCGCTGCTTCGACAGCAGCATTAAGCGAAAGAATATTAGTCTGAAACGCGATCCCGTCGATGACGGCAATGATATCTTCAATTTTTTTGGAAGATGAGTGAATCTCGCGCATCCGCTGCACAACCTCCATCACAGCCTCTCCGCCTTTGACAGCCACTTCCGCTGCATTGACAGCCAGTTGATTGGCACTGTGCGCATTATCTGAGTTCCTGCGTACGGTTGAGGTCAATTCTTCCATGGAGGCGGCCGTCTCTTCCAGCGTGCCCGCCTGTCTTTCCGTACGCGCGGAGAGATCCTGATTTCCGGTAGCAATTTGCGAGGATGCCGTTGCAATCGCTTCAGTATTGTTACGCACTTTATAGACTATCGTCGTTAAGCTGTTGTTCAAGACTTGAAGTGCCTGCATCATCCGCCCCGTTTCATCTTTGGCATGCACGTCAATCCGGCTGGTGAGATCGCCACTGGCCACGGTTTCGGCAATGCCCAATGCTTCATTCAGCGGTCGCGTAATCGAGCGGGTCGCCAGATAAGAAATCAGCACCGCCACCACCACAGCGCTGATGCCAAACGCCAGCATCAGCACACCAGCCATGGCAAAAGTGTTGCTAGCCGTCTTGTCCGCCTTTTCAACCGATGCACTCAGATATTCCGTAAATTTGCCCAGCGATTGCGTGTAGGCAAACTGCGCGGTGCTGACTTCGCCAGAGAGCACCATGATCGCTTCTTCTTTTCTTTTTTCCATCGCCAGCTTCACCAGACGATCTGTGGCTTCGGTAAATGCAGCGCGTGCATCGACCACTTCTTTGAAGAGCGCCCGTTCTTCTTCGGAGTTGATCAGTTTCTCCAAATTGTTCAGCGCCTCGGTAATGCCATTGTTAGCTTCATTAATCACCATGATTTCGGTTTTAATCAGGCTTTCTTCCGCCATCAGAATGGCCGAGCGGCTAGCGCTGGAAATGACATTCAGGTTATTGTTGATTTTCTGCGCCATCAAAACCTGCGGCACGCGCTCCTTCACCACGATGTTCGCTGCGCGATTGACCAGCACAATCTGTGACAAACCAACAAGCGCCACCACCACCAAGAGCACCACGACGACAACAAACCCCAGGCCGAGGCGACTGCCGATTTTCAAATTTGATATTTTCATCATTTTTATTCTTCATCTCAGGATTGCAGCGTACAAGCCTCTCATCAAGCAGACAGCAACCTGACGCCGATTATCATGAAGAATAGCAATGGATTTTTTCAGGAATGTGACACGTGGCTAACAACAAAAAACCGGGCTCTATGTTTATTTTTCGCCCATCTTACTCGGACGTCATATCCACATGTAATCCAAACGATTTTTACAACTCTGACGCTGTTTTCATGGAGGAATTCCATTTGCGCGCGAAGTGTCACTTAGCTCATGTGCATCACCAGCAGCTCAGCGAGCTCAAGGGAGTGTCTATCCATGAAGACAGACTCAAGCACTCCCACTTGTCATATGCTTGAAACAATAGGCTGTCAACATTCTAGGGAGATACATTAAAAACTTTCATCGAAGAGGGCATGATGAGGAATCGAGCCATATCCAATGTTTCATATCAGGCGGCGTTGACAATATTTGGCGCGATTGCAGCGATTGTTCTCATTTTTGCCATGCTTCCAGCGATTTCAGTAAATTAATATCATGAAAAAATCGCTGCCGTGAACAAACCTATTTCGCTTCGATTCCGGCAAGGCGTCAGCAGTTTTTTGCATAGCCAAACAGCTACATCACATGAACTATTTTCACTCAACCAATTATAAAAACAAAGCACAGACTGATGCAGCGTCCTCACCACACATCCTTGCCGCTGTTGACCTAGGCTCAAACAGCTTTCGATTGCATATTGGTTACCATGATGGCATGGCAATTAATGTCATTCGAACGGCACGCGTCCCCAATCGCTTGGCTGCTGGACTGAATCAGTCCAGCGAACTCAGTGGCACATCCATTGAGCAAGGATTGCAAGCGATCAAGCGTCTTCGCGAAGTCTTGGACGAATTCTCACTAAATGAAGTGCGCATCGTCGGCACGAACACCCTGCGCACGGCCTGCAACAGTCTTGATTTTCTGTCGCGCGCAGAAAAAGCTATTGGTTACCCCATTGAAGTCGTCTCCGGAGAAGAAGAAGCGCGGTTGATTTATCTTGGTATTGCCAATCAACTTTCTATCCCAGGAGAAAATCGTCTGATCCTCGATATCGGCGGCGGGTCAACTGAATTAATCGTGGGAAAAGGACAAGATATCGAACGGGCTGAATCTATCGGGATTGGTACAGTAAAAATCAAGAAAATGTTTTTCCCAGATGGTCATATCAGCCAGACCTCGTTTAAAGAAGCCATTCTGTACGGCCGCAGCCGTTTCGAAAATTTTCACCGACCGGATTCGCGCCCGCCATGGGATTATGTGTATGGCTCATCTGGAACTATGCGTGCCATTAGCGAGATCATCACCAAAAATGGCCTGGGCAATGATCTGTCGCTGAAAAATATTTATAAACTAAGGGACACCTTTGCTGCGTGCAAGCATATCGACAATATCCATCTCATTAAATTGCCGGCAGAACGCAAGGAGTCAATTGTTGGTGGCCTAGCCATCATGATTGGCTTGATGGAAGAACTGAAAATCGATGCTCTTACTACGATAGAAGGTGGTTTACGTCTGGGCATCATGTGGGACATGCACCTGCGTGCCAACGAGCACGATCGTCGCGAGCTTTCCGTAAAAGAATTCATGCTTCGTTTTTCATGTGATGAAAAACGTGCCGCCAAGGTTGCCGAATACACGACAGCGCTGTACACGCAACTCAAACCATCAAGCGCCGCGCATGGCAAACTGTTGCGCTGGAGCGCGCTGCTACATGAAATTGGCTTGTCCGTATCGCCGACAAATTATCACAAACATGGCGCTTACATCGTCGAGAATGCCGACCTATCAGGATTCACGCCACGCGAACAGCGTATCATGGGAAAGCTGATTATTGGTCAGAAAGGGAACCTGCGAAAGATATCAGGCGTCACGGATAATCTTGATCTAATGAAGTCCATTATCGCCTTACGTCTGGCGGTTATGTTCATGCAGGCCCATGTTAATGCCGACTTCAACTCACTTCGTCTCAAACTCAAAAGCCGAATTGAACTGGAATTACATCCAAATATAACCCTAGAACATCCAACCTTGATCTACTGGATAGAACGCGAACAGCTTTTCTGGAGCGAGATCGGCATTGAGTTTGCTTTCAAGGAAAAAGCTGATTAGATGTTTTTGCTAATTGCAAAAACGTGAGCTATCGACTACCAAATTTATCGCTGTTGACTCCCAACCATTTCCGGCGACATCACAACTCTCAAGAAAATGCCTTTTTCTCCCGACTTCTTTCGCTCTTTCTGAGACAGCCACCAAATATCCCCCCTCCGAATTTTCCAATCCTGTTGTACGCCCGACATCAGCAAAGCGGCAATTTGACCGAGCGCAGGTTGGTGCCCGACAACCACCACCGGCTCTTTGGCATCCGGCCAGTTAACGGCTGACAAAACCGCAAAAGCATCAGATTCAGGCCCGAGGTCAGGATGAACACGAAATTTACGGCCTAGGGCTTCGGCCGTTTGAATCGTTCGAAGCGATGGACTGACCAGCACGCGGCAGCGCTCAGGCAGATTGACATCAAGCCATCCTGCCATCTTCATCGCCTCCCGCTTTCCTCGCGCACTCAAAGCACGCGCCTCATCTGTGTCACCGGATTTTGCTTCTGCATGGCGCCACAAGATGAGTTCCATATTCACCCCTCGCCAGAAGTGAAAGACTGCATCAGAAATTGCTGTGCCCCAAACGGCTGATGTTTTCGTCGTGATTTTGCCAGATGATAAGTACCGTCCGGCTCCAACTCCCAGGCATTTGTATTGTCTTTCATGTATGGACGCAAGCCTTCGGCTATCACACGCTTCTTTAGCGAACGCGTCAACACAGGGAAAGCCACTTCGATGCGACGAAACAAATTCCGCCCCATCCAGTCACTGCTGGAAAGATATACATCATGCTTGAGTTCATTTCGGAAATAGTAAATCCGACTGTGCTCCAGAAATCTGCCGATAATGGAGCGGATGCGAATATTTTCAGACAAGCCAGGGACGCCTGGCCTTAATGTACAGGCACCACGCACAATCAAATCGATTTTTACGCCGGCTTGAGATGCTTCGTACAATTCGAGAATAATGGATTCCTCGACCAGTGCATTCATCTTGGCAATGATGCGCCCTTGCCCACCCGATTTGGCAATGCGGATTTCGTTTCGTATAGCTTTTACGATTTCGCCATGCAGGGAGAACGGCCCGAGCCAGAGATGCTTCAGTTTTTTCGGTTTGGTCAAACTGGTAAGGTGTACAAAGATATCGTTCACTTCCGACGCCAGCTCCGGATTGGACGTCAGCAAACCAAAATCCGTGTAGAGTCTGGCGGTATTCGGATGATAATTACCCGTCCCTAGGTGAGCATAGTAATTCAACTCATTGTTCTCGCGCCGTATGACCAGCGCCAGTTTGGCGTGTGTCTTCAACCCCATCACACCGTAGATGACTTGCGCACCGGCACGCTCCAGTCGTTCCGCCCAATTAATATTCTGTTCTTCATCAAAACGTGCCTTGAGTTCAACAATCACGGTCACTTCTTTCCCCATTTTTGCTGCCGCGATCAGGGATTCCATCAGATCGGAATCGCCGCCTACTCGATAAATGGTCTGCTTAATCACGGCAACATGTGGATCGTAGGCCGCTTGGCGAACAAAATCGATGACCGTCTGAAACGTTTCAAACGGATGATGAAGCAGCATATCTCCGGCTTTCAATACCGCAAAAATATCATGGTGCGCCGCATTGGATATAGGCTTGGGTATAAAGGCGGGAAAATACAATTTAGGCGACTTGACGTGATTCAGGATTTCCCCCAGCCTGACCATATTCACCGGTCCATCCACGCGATACAAATGATTTTTATTCAGCGAGAATTGATTCAATAAAAAATCAACGAGATGATCCGGGCAACTGCGACTCACTTCAAGCCGTACAGCCGCGCCATACTGCCGATATTGAAGCTCCCCTTGCAGCGCCTGACGCAGATTTTTCACCTCCTCTTCATCCACCCACAAATCGCTGTCGCGGGTCACGCGAAACTGCGAAGAGGCAATCACGTCCCGTTGCGGAAAAAGATCGGCAATGTGTGCCTGGATAATGGAAGTCAGCAAACAAAATGAAACGCCATGCTGACTTAAATGATTTGGCAAGCGAATCACGCGTGGAATAACACGTGGGACTCTTAAAATCGCGATGGCGCTGCCACGCCCGAAGGCATCCTTCCCGCCGAGGTGCGCAATAAAATTGAGACTCTTATTGGATACCTGCGGAAACGGATGAGCGGGATCTAGCACAATCGGCGTCAGAACAGGCTTGATTTCCGTTTCAAAAAAATTCTGGACCCATGCTCGCTGTGCATCGGTGCGATCTTTGTGGCGAACCAGATGAATACCTGCTTCCCCCAACTGCGGCAAGACCTTGGTGTTGAGGAATTCATACTGCTGATCAACAATCCGGTGACACTCAGCGTTAATGCGCTGCAAGGACTCATATAGAGCGGATTGGTCGTAATTCGGGTCATCGACGCTTTGTGCCATCAAACCTGCGATCCGCACTTCAAAAAACTCGTCAAGGTTGCTACTGACGATACACAGAAAGCGGAGCCGCTCAAGAATCGGGATCTCGAGATTGTCGGCTTGCATCAAGACTCGCCAGTTAAAGGCAAGCATGGACAGTTCACGGTCGAGAAAGAGACTTGAGCGATTATTGTTTTCTACAAGCATAAGATTGCGTCAGTCAGACTCCCTTTGCATCCCCGGAGAAAACCGGCATGTGCCTTGTTTCTCTGAGTTTTACTGAATACCTGTCAGCGTACGTTCGCTGACGTTTGAATTGGTGCTGGATTTTTTATACCGCCAGCTCCGGTATACCGATAAGAGATTAATTTCCACAACCCATTAAGGAGTGCTGTGAATTTTATAAAGCGAATGTGACAGCCATATGACAACGACGCCATTCTGCATCGCTTGCACAACACAACAGTGCTCAAAATTTCTGTACACACTTGCATTTCCACAACACACCAGATTTGTCACAGTCATGTCACGGAATTCAGACAAACTGGCGCCCGTCCCCACTCCAGGAGAAGGTATGGAACTGATTCAAATCGAGACCACAACCAAGCGCCCCAAAAAATTGCAAGGCCTGGCAGTCAGCTTTGCAACGAGAGAGAAAGACGTTCTGGAAGCGCAGCGGCTACGCTATCGCATCTTTGCAGAGGAAATGGGCGCACATTTGCCAAGCAGGACACCAGGCGTGGATCACGACATGTTTGACCCATTTTGCGAACATCTTATCGTGCGCGATACGGAGACACATGAAATCGTCGGCACCTACCGCATCCTGTCACCAGAAAATGCCAACATGGTGGGATACTACACAGAGAACGAATTTAATATTTCCCGTCTTCGCATGTTGCGCCCCAGCCTAGTTGAAATCGGTCGCTCCTGTGTTCACCCGGATTACCGTACCGGCGCAACCATCATGATGCTCTGGTCAGGGTTAGCGCAGTACATGAAGAAAAATCGCTATAACTATTTGATGGGATGCGCGTCAATCAGCATGGCGGATGGCGGCCATATCGCAGCCAGTTTGTACAAGCAATTGTCGCAACAATATGCATGCCCCCCGGAATATAGCGTGATCCCGCATTGTCCTTTACCCATCCACGCGCTCAATCAGAACTTGCAAGCAGAAATCCCCCCGCTGATCAAAGGCTATCTGCGTGCTGGGGCCTGGATTTGCGGCGAACCAGCATGGGATCCGGATTTCCACACAGCCGACTTGCACATCTTGCTGCCGATGAACAAGGTGTCGAGCCGATATGCGAATCACTATTTAGGGTCGTCCGAGTGAATCACGCGAATGCTCTTGTCCGCACAGCCCGCTTCTTCGCCATGGCGACCTTGCTGGCTGGCGGAACCCTCACCACCTTATGTATTTTCCCGGTCTGCAAGGAAGGCACGCGACGACAGTTGCGAAAAAAATGGTCTGCCGCTTTGATACGCGCAATGGGGCTGAAGATCGATGCCGATCTGAAACACATTGCGCCAGGCTGCCTGCTCGTCGCCAACCACATTTCATGGATAGATGCCTTTGTCATCAACGCAATCGTCCCGTCTACTTTTGTGGCTAAAGATGAACTTGAAAACTGGCCGCTTTTCGGCTGGCTGGCCATGAAAAACGAAACGATTTTCATGAAGCGGCGAAATCCCAGGAACGCGAGCGAAACCAATAAAATCGTGGCCGATCTGCTGGAACAAGATCGGCATGTCACGATTTTTCCGGAAGGAACAACAACGGATGGCAACTCCGTCTTGGACTTTCATCCTGCCTTGATTCAACCAGCGCTGGATGTTGGCAAGCCCGTTGTACCGGTAGCCCTTTCATATTGGGAACCCGACGGTCAAAAAAGCCTAGCGCCACGTTACGACGGAAACATCAGCTTGTGTCAATCCGTAATGGCGATACTTTCCAGCAAATCACTCACCGCCAAACTGGTCAGCATTCCGCCGCTGGGATTAACGGGAGAAAGCCGGCGGGAAATCGCTGCAACGGCAAGAGCCTCGATTCTCGCCAATCAAAAACCGCCGCAGCCTCATGACAATTCGGGCGATTCACTGGTTTGCAAACTCTCACTTTTCTGACAGCATGTAACCGACGCCTCGAATGGTTTGAACAATCGACTCAGCTTCCTTCAAAGCTTTTCTCAAACGAAGGATGTAAACATCTACCGTCCGCTCTTCAATCTCGACTTGCGTTCCCCATACCCTATCGAGCAATTGACCTCGGTTAAAAACTTTATCCGGGTTCGCCATCAGAAAGCGAAGTAAGCGAAATTCAGCCAAGCCTATATCGACTTTATGTCCGCTCACACAAACGGAAAACTTCGACACATCCATCGTGACCGGACCGACTTGCAGCTTTTCAGCCCACGCTTCGGGATTACTTCTTTTTAGCAGGGCACCGACTCTCGCCGTCAACTCTCTAGGGGAAAAAGGCTTAGTAATATAGTCATCAGCGCCTTTCTCCAGTCCTCTGATTTTATCTTCTTCCATACCTTTTGCCGTCACCATAATGACCGGCAATGTCCGAAAATTGAAATCGGAACGGATCCGCGACAACAACTGCAAACCGCTTTGATCTGGCAACATCCAATCCAGGAGGATGAGATCCGGCTTGCGCTTCTTGAGCGACTCCCAGGCTTGCGTCGCGTCCATGGCACGTTCCACGTTCCAGCCAGCCGCTTTTATAGTGAAGTTCAACAGCTCGGCAATAGCCCACTCGTCTTCGACAACCAGCACGGTGCTTTGCTCTGCTGCAGCCAATCCCGCAAAACGATTACTGCTTTTCTTGCTCAAGGAAATTTGCGACATAGTCTGAGTGTCTGATATCTTGGCCTTCGACAATGTATACGACTTGCTCTCCCAGATTGGTTGAGTGGTCACCGATTCTTTCAATTGCCTTTGCTATCCACAACAAATCCAAAGATGCGGAAATTGTTTTGGGTTCTTCCATCATGTAGGTAATCAGATTACGCATCATCGTGTGGAAATCATGATCGATCACATCGTCCCGACTGATCAGGCAAATCGCCAACTCCTTGTCCAGCCGCGCAAACGCATCCAGCGCATCGTGCAACATACCCAACGCAGTTTCTGCCAACGAACGCACCGTCCGATAATTATTCAGCATAACCACATTACGGTTTTGCAAATTCTTGGCCGAACGGGCGATTTTGATGGCTTCGTCGCCAATACGTTCCAGATCGGTAAGGACTTTTGTCGTGGCCATGATCATGCGCAAATCGTTGGCAGCCGGTTGACGCCGCACGATCAGCTGCGTGCAAGCATTGTCCAGACTGATTTCCAGTTGATTGATTTCCACATCGGATATCAAAACTTTTTCCGCCAGTGTCACATCCCCTTCGTGCAGCGATGCCATTGCATCGCGGAACTGTGCCTCGACGAGTCCACCCATCTGGAGGACGCGAGATCGGATGGTTTCCAGATCCCGGTCGTATCGTTTCGATAAATGTTCCTGAGCCATATGCTTTGTCCTCGTTGAATTATCCAAATCGTCCGGTGATGTAATCTTGCGTTTCTTTCTTGCTGGGCCGCAAGAAGATTTGATCCGTCTTGCCGAATTCGACCAGTTCGCCCAAGTACAGATACGCCGTGCAATCGGAGCAGCGCGCCGCCTGCTGCATATTGTGCGTCACAATCGCAATCGTATAATCTTCTTTCAATTCCGTGATCAATTCTTCGATCTTGGCCGTCGAGATCGGATCGAGCGCTGAAGTGGGTTCGTCCAGCAGCAACACTTCCGGCTTGACCGCCACGCAGCGCGCGATGCACAAGCGCTGCTGCTGACCACCCGACAGACTCAAACCACTTTGGCCGAGTTTGTCTTTCACTTCGTCCCACAGAGCCGCCTGTTTCAAGGCCCATTCGACCCGCTCATCCATCTCGCCGCGCGAGAGCCGTTCGTACAGCCGCACCCCAAAGGCGATGTTTTCGTAGATCGACATGGGGAACGGCGTCGGCTTTTGAAACACCATGCCGATTCTGGCGCGCAGCATGTTGACGTCTTCGTCGGGTCCCAGAATATCGCGGCCCTGAAACAGGATTTGCCCTTCGGCCCGATGGCCGGGATACAGGTCGTACATGCGGTTCAGGGTGCGCAACAAGGTCGACTTGCCGCAACCGGACGGGCCGATGAAGGCGGTGACTTTCTTGTGCGCGATGGTCAGATTGATGTCTTTGAGCCCCTGGAAGTCGCCGTAGTAAAAGTCCAGTCCCCGGATATCGATTGAAGTCTGGGTGAGCGTGTCAGGGGTATCTGACGTGCTGGCGGTGCTGTTCGGGATGTCCTGCATCTTCATGATTTGTCTTTCACTTAGCTTTCTTTCTTTTGGCTAAACAGGGTGCGAGAGAGAATATTGAGACCCAGCACGCCGACTGCAATCAACAGGGAACCGCCCCAGGCCAGCGCGCGCCAGTTGTCGTACGGGCTCATCGCAAACTGGAAGATTACGACCGGCAGATTGGCCATGGGCTGGTTCATGTTGGTGCTGAAGAACTGGTTATTGAGCGCGGTAAAGAGCAAGGGCGCGGTCTCGCCGGATATCCGGGCCACCGCCAGCAAGACACCGGTCAGAATCCCGGCGCGCACGGCTCTTAAGCGAATCGCCGTAGCGACTTTCCAGCGCGGTGCGCCTAATGCGTAAGCCGCTTCTCTCAAGCTCACCGGCACCATGGCGAGCATGTTGTCCGTGGTGCGTACCACAACAGGTACGGCAATCAGGGAAATCGCAAAACTGCCCGCCCAGCCGGAGAAGTGTTTGGTGTGCATCACATACAGCGCGTAAACAAACAGGCCAATCACAATCGAAGGTGCCGAGAGCATGATATCGACTACAAACCGGGTCACTTGGGCAAAGCGGCTTCGGTCCCCGTATTCGGCCAGATATATCCCGGCCATGATGCCAATGGGCGTGCTGATCAGGGTGGACAGGCCGACCATCATCACACTGCCGACAATCGCATTGGCCAGGCCGCCACCTTCTTCGCCGGGAGGCGGGGTACTTTGGGTGAACATCGCCAGATTGAGTGCGCCAAATCCTTTGAAGAGGAGGGTGCCCAATATCCAGGCAAGAAACAGCATCCCGATGGCCATGGCCCCGAAGGAAAAGGCCAGGCCCATCCGGTGCCACCACAGACGCCGTTTGTAGACCGCGTTGCTGGACGCCTGGGCGTGCGGATGAGCGGCGTGCTGGAGAATGGTGTGCGGCTTCATTTCAGCCCCTCCTTTTTGGATAGGCGCATGAGCATGAGTTTGGCGGCGGTAAGCACGATGAAGGTAATCACAAAGAGAATCAGACCCAGCCCAAAGAGCGAGGCGACATGCAATTTGGAGTCCGCTTCGGCAAATTCGTTGGCCAGTGCCGAGGCAATGCTGTTACCAGCCGCAAACAAGGACCAGTCCAGCTTATGGGCATTGCCGATCACAAACGTGATCGCCATGGTCTCGCCCAGCGCTCTGCCTAAACCGAGCATCACGCCGCCGACCACGCCGGTGCGGGTGTAGGGCAACACGACCTTGCGTACCACTTCCCATTTGGTGCAGCCCAGCGCGTAGGCCGATTCTTTGAGTACCGTGGGGACCGTCTCGAACACGTCGCGCATCACCGAGGCAATGAACGGAATAATCATGATCGATAAAATGACGCCTGCCGTCAGAATGCCGATGCCCATCATGGGGCCTTGGAACAGTTGACCTAAATATGGCAGTTGTCCGAGCGTCTTCATCAAGGCCGGTTGCACGTAATCGGCAAAAATCGGGGCAAACACGAACAAGCCCCACATGCCGTAGATGATGCTGGGAATCCCGGCGAGCAATTCGACTGCCGCGCCCATCGGGCGGCGCAACCACGTCGGGCAGATTTCCGTCAAAAAGAGCGCAATTCCGAAACTGATCGGAAACGCGATCAACAGCGCAATAAGGGAGGTCACCAACGTCCCCACGATCGCAATCATCGCACCGTATTTGTCATTGACCGGGTCCCATTCCACCGTCGTGATGAACCCCGGCCCAAACTCCTTGAACGCGGGCCAGGCCCCGTACACCAGCGCCACGATGATCCCCGCCAGCACCACAAACACACTCAGCGCAAACCCTAATGTCACCTTGTGAAAAATAAAATCCGCCCAACGCTGCCAGCGGACTGTCGCCTTGAGTTTTTTTACGTCCGAGTTTGCGTCTGATTCAATTTTCTCTGCTGCTACACTTTGCATGGCATGCGTCACGACATGTGTGTTCATAAACTCCCCCTGAATCCCAACAACATGGAATGTCTGGGTAGGTGAAAATACTTTTGTGATTTGACTGGACTTCCAACTGTCTGCAACAACACCCAATCAACTCATCATCTAAAAGACGAAAAAAATCGTCGCCCCACATGGCAGGGCGACGACCGTCACGTATTACCAAACAGATTTACCAGCTTGGTCTTTGATTTGTTTCTTCCATTCCACCTGGATCAGCTTAACGACTGCGGGCGGCATGGCCACATAATCCAGTTCGGTAGCCATTGCACCACCGTTCTTGAACGACCAATCAAAAAAGTTCAATGCTTCTTTGGCTCTTCCAGCATCCGCCGATTTTTTGTGCATCAGGATGAAGGATGCGCCAGCAATCGGCCAGCTCTGCGCGCCAGCCTGATTCGTCAGCACCACGCCAAAACCCGGCGTCTTAGCCCACTGTGCGCCAGCGGCTGCCGCTTTGAACGTTGCATCTTCCGGCTGCACGAAGTTACCGCTCTTGTTTTGCAATTGCGTGTGCGGAATGCGATTCTTCTTCGCATACGCATATTCGACGTAACCGATGGACCCTTTGATGCGCTGCACGTTGGCCGCAACGCCTTCATTGCCCTTGCCGCCCACACCGGCAGGCCACTTCACGGCCGTACCTGCGCCAACCGTTTTCTTGAATTCCGGGCTGATTTGGGACAGGTAGTTCGTCCAGAGGAAAGACGTACCGGAACCATCCGCGCGATGTACAACGGTAATGGCTTGATCAGGCAGCGTCACGCCAGGATTGAGTGCTACGATTTTCGCATCGTTCCACTGCGTGATCTTGCCGAGATAAATATCTGCCAGCACTTTGCCTGTCATCTTCAATTGGCCCGGCTGAATACCTTGGATATTCACAACCGGCACAACCCCACCCATGATGGCCGGGAATTGAACCAGTCCAGATGCTTTCAAATCTTCTGCTTTCAGCGGCATGTCGGATGCACCGAAATCGACGGTCTTCGCCTTGATCTGCTTGATACCCCCACCGGAACCGATGGATTGATAGTTCATGTTATTGCCCGACACATTCTTGTAGGCCTGTGCCCACTTGGAATAAATCGGATACGGGAAAGTCGCACCCGCGCCCGTGATATCCGCGGCCATTACGGTAGATGTCATTGCTGATGTAACCAGTACTGCTGTTGCAAACAATTTATGAAGTTTCATGCGGTTCTCCTTTTCATCCAGTATGGATACGAGCACTTTACCCGCGCTATATGACAGTTTTATGACAGCACTTAATCGTGAGTGCTTCATAATGAAGTAACACTGCCTACCAGCAAACTTTTATCCGGCCATGCAATAAAGGCATTGCGCACGGAAAGGCTCTCTTCGTCAAAACTTATCCACAAATCGCCCCTGCACTTCAAGACGTCATTCGTTGCAACAAAATGTATTACCGTTTAGCCTGTCATCGTTTTGTCATGATTGCCAAATAGAATTCCGTCAAATTGATTGATGACATGGCATGACAAATAAACGGATTTTGTTTCTGAGCGTATCCGCAGGTTCGGGACATGTACGCGCCGCCGAAGCACTCCGTTCCTGCGTTATTGGAACTCATCCTAATGTCAACGCTATTCATCACGATGTCATGCAATTCGTTCCGTGGTACATGCGCTGGATTTACGTCGATTTATATATTTTTCTGATCAAGACGGCACCAGGTCTTTGGGGCCATATTTACCGCCTCACTAATAACATCCAGACAGACAATCTGCTCAGTCGATTGCAACGCTGGCTCAAGCAACAAAGCTGCAAGCGCTTCATCAATGCCATTTTGGCATTCGATCCGCACGTCATTGTCTGCACGCATTTTCTGCCTGCCGAAATCCTGTCGCACCTGATCGTCACTGATCGCCTGACATGCCCGGTCTGGGTACAAGTGACGGACTTTGATTTACACCGCATCTGGATACAAAAACACATGGCCGGTTATTTCGTGGCAAACGAAGAGGTTGCGCTTCTCATGCAACAAGAAGGCATGGCAATGAATACGGTTCATGTTACGGGCATTCCCATCATGCCAGCCTTCGCGATACCGCTGGAACGCGCAAGCTGCGCGCAGAGTTGGCATATCGATCCGCAGATCACCACATTGTTACTAATGGGCGGCGGCACTGGCATTGGACAATTAAGCGTTGTGGCAAAACACTTGCTGGAACTCCAGACGGATTTGCAAATCGTCGTTTTGGCTGGCAACAATCAATCCTTACTGAGTGAATTGCAAGCGCTTGCGAAAGAATACAACGGACGACTTAAGCCCATCGGCTTCACACCACAGGTCGAGCGCCTGATGGCTTGCGCGGATCTGATAATCACTAAATCCGGCGGCTTGACGGTTTCGGAATGTCTCGCGATGGGTTTGCCCATGATCGTCATGTCTTCGGTGCCGGGACAAGAAGAGCGCAATGCCAATTACGTTCTGGAACACGGCGCTGCCCTCAAAGCACTGGATTTCGAGGCTCTGAAATACCGTGTTCATCACCTGCTGACCCACCCTGAAAAACTGGCAGACATGCGCGCTCAAGCCAAAATATTAGGACGTCCTACCGCTGCACATGCCGTCATCGACATCATCATGAAAGAGACATAAGGCAACACATGGATTCCCACCAAGCTTTGCAACTGGTTTTAACAATAAGCAGCGTCATCGTACTGGCCTTTTTCTTTGCACAGGCTGAAATACACATAGAAGGCGATGCGGGCTGGGCGGAGAATTTACCTACCTGGCGCATTGAAGATCACTGGGTGCTGGATATTTTTTGGGGCGGACGCCCAATGACCGGCTACCACGCTTGGATATTTCTCTTCATGTCGATCTTCTTCCACTTCCCGCTCTTTTTCATGGCGCAGTGGTCATGGCAACTGGAAGCGCGCGTTGTCGCCTCCATCATGCTCTTCTGGATAGCAGAAGATTTTCTGTGGTTTGTTTTAAACCCCGCCTTTGGATGGCAGCGTTTTCGCAAGGAGTATGTCTCCTGGCACAAGAATTGGGTTTGCGGCGCACCGATTGAATACTGGATTTTTTCGGTGTTAAGTGCGCTGCTGTTTTGGTATTCGTACTAATCCGCGCTGAAATTCGCGGCGCACATAAACCATGCAAACGAATCAAACGATGCAACGACTAAAGATGCCTAGACTTAACAGACGTGCGCCGCTTCTGGCTCCACAAGCGAAGCCGCTTTTACTTGAACGCGTGGCGCATTCAATTGAAAAGCGTGACGTATGCGCTGGCAAAGCTCGGCAGGCGTACGAGCAATCAGATCTCCTGGGATTTCATACTTCGTCGTCAATCGTTCGTAATTTTCAAAGCCATACGACACCATGAACGGATGCATGCCAGTCTGGATGGCGGATAAAAAGTCCTTGTACTCATCCCCGCACATATATGACAGCGCCGGGTTCACGCCAAACCGCTCCCGAATCTGCCGAAATTGCGCAGTCTTGGTATCGCTTAGTGGAACGTGCACGAAAAAGTCCAGCATATCCACGTCAATGTCGTGGCGCATGAAAAGCTGGCTTAGCGTCTCCAGTGGCTCATTGGTGATATTGCGCGTCACCAGCCCCACGATAACATCGGGCGCATCGATCAAGGTGCGAATCAGCTCTGCCACCCCCGGATACAGCCCAGCTTCCCATCGATATACCTCCGTCAGCGAATCAACGATTTTCTTTCGGCTCTTCTTGCTGATGTTTTGCTTGATGAAGGACGGAAATTCCTTCAACCCACCCAGATATTTGAACAAATGATGCCGCTTCTGAAAACTCTCTTCATCGCCGAGCGACAACCCGTGCTGGGAAAAAGCTTCTTCTATCGCCGGATATGCATCAATCGTCGTTCCGTCCGCATCAAAAATGATCAGTCGTTTATTGCTTTTATACATAGTCTCCTGTTCCATGAATTGTTGAGCTTTGGTTTCGTTTTTGGCTTACTGCAGCCTTGTTTCAAGCATATGGCCGCATTGCTACAAACATGTGACACGGAAAAGGAAACCCGATTGAAAAGCCTGAACATCGAAAGGTGTGGCGATGGCACAACATGGCGAATTTTTACGGGTGGGGAATCCATCCCAATAACTTGAACGGTGCTTTATGCGTGAAAAAATTACCAAAACACCCAAAACTCACTTCCGAAGTATTTTTATCAGCGATGTGCACTTGGGATCGAAAGCTTGTCAGGCAGAACTTCTCAATAACTTCCTGAAAACCCATTCCTGCGAAAACCTCTACCTGCTCGGCGACATCATCGACGGTTGGCGCATCAAAAAGAGTTTTTACTGGCCAGAATCCCACAGCCACGTCATCCGGCAATTCATCAACAAGCAACGGCATCGTGCGAATATTGTGTACGTACTTGGAAACCACGACGGCTTCCTCAGACATTGGACGTCTGAAATCATGCTGGAAGGTGTTACGCTATGCAATGAAGCCACGCATGTTGGCGTGGACGGTAAAAAATATTTACTCATTCACGGTGATGTGTTCGACACCGCGCTGAACGTCTCCAAATGGATGACGCATGTCGGCGACTCTGCTTACGATGCACTGATATTTCTGAACAGAATCGTCAACAGAATCCGCCGCTTTTTCAGAATGCGGCATTACAGCCTGAGCCAGCGAGTAAAACAAAACGTAAAAAAGGCCGTCGATTTCGTCAGGAAATACGAAGCCATATTGCTCAATTATTGCGAGTCAAAGCAGTATGACGGCGTCATCTGCGGGCACATTCACTATCCCATCATCCGGCAAGAGAATGGCATCTGCTACATGAACCCCGGTGACTGGCAAGAAAGTTGCTCGGCCATCGTGGAGCATGTGGACGGGACATTTGAGTTGTTGTATTGGAATGAAATATCATTTCGAAGCTAAAGCCGAGCAACTCCAGCTATTAATCTGAAAAATCTGCAACAATATTTGGACAGGCGCCTGGCAAGGACCGAATTTTCTAGCCAGTTGGTAGATCCTTAAAGTAGCGCTCTACTGCATAAACCAGACATTTTAGGGCAGAGCATTAAACTTCCGCTTCGACCGATCTACGGTCAGCGTAAATGCCTTATCAACAGATCACCGGCCAAAGCGGAAGTTACTCATATAAACCGGGAGTTTCGGTTTTCGGCCAAATAGCAGTCGTTCCGAATAATGTGAACTGAATATTTTTGTGGTGGTTGACAAATGCAGGAGCATTCTGGTTAAATATTTCAATGTTTCAAATATCTTTGAACTGTTAACAATGGACAAACCCACTGCCACCAAAGTTTTTGAGTCGCTATCGTCTGGCATCCGCCTCGACATATACCGGCTTCTGGTCCGATACGGCATGGAGGGGCTGGTTGCCGGCCAGATCGGCGCGCAACTGGATATTCCGCCCACGAATCTGTCGTTTCACCTCAAAGCGATGACCAACGCTAGTTTGCTTTCCGTCGAACAAGAAGGCCGTTTTCAGCGCTATCGCGCCAATATTCCGCTGATGCTGGAACTAATCGCTTATCTGACTGAGGAATGCTGCGCTAACGAACCGGAGCAATGTGCAAGCCTTCGCGCCGCCTCACCTTGTTCGACTAGTATGCTTCCGCCTGTCTCCGCGCCAAAAGGAAAGAAAATATGAACATCCTGATACTTTGTACCGGCAATTCCTGCCGCTCCATTCTGGCCGAAGCTACATTCAACCACCTCGCTCCGCCGGGATGGAAGGCGATGAGCGCAGGCAGTCAACCCGCTGGATATGTGCATCCACGATCTCTCGCTCTATTAGCGCGTGAAGGCATTTCCACCGAAGGCTTGCACAGCAAATCCTGGGATAACTTGCCGATGACGCCGGATATCGTGATCACGGTGTGCGCTTCTGCAGCTGGCGAGACCTGCCCTGCTTATCTTGGCCCTGTACTGCGCACCCACTGGGGGGTGGACGATCCAGCCAAGACCACCGGCACCGATGCCGAGATTGATGCCGTCTTCATGCAGGCTTACCGCATCTTGCGCGCGCGCATCAGCGCTTTTTTTGCGCTACAGCTGGAACAATTGAAAAATGATCCCGTCAAACTCAAGACAGAACTGGATCGCATCGGCAACATTACAGTTTGACCATCAGGAGAAGAATTCATGCCTCTCGACAAAACGCAAGTCGCGAAACAAACCGCAGAAGATTTATTCGGTTCCGGCCTGAATTGCGCCGAAAGTGCCTTGATGGCGCTAGCAAAAATGCAAAGCAAGGAATCGCCCATCATGCCTGGCATTGCCACTTGCTTCGGCGGTGGCATGGCCATCACCGGCGGCCCATGTGGCGCGTTGACGGGCGCCGTGATGGGCTTGGGTTTGGCATTCGGGCGAATGAAGCCCAACGATCCGATTAATACGGGAAGGGATGCCACACAACGTCTGGTGAAGGAATTCGAGCAAGCATTTGGCGCCAAGGACTGCCATGTGCTGCTCAAGTTCGATCCGAAAGATCCGAGCAGTCATAAAGTTTTCGCAGCCGAAGGGCGCCGTGAACGCTGCGCCATGATCACCGGCAAAGCGACGGAAATCGCTGCGCGTATCATCGTTGAATCCAACGCCAAATAACTCACCAAAATATTCAGGAGAAATGACATGAAAAAAATTCAGGTATTCGATCCTGCACTGTGTTGCAGCAGCGGCGTCTGCGGTGTGACTGTTGATCAGGCCTTGGTGAATTTTGCTGCCGATGTGGAGTGGCTCAAATCAAAAGGGAGACCGATCGAGCGTTTCAATCTGGCCCAGCAGCCGATGGCATTTGCCCAGAACCCGATTGTCAAAAGCTTTCTGGAACGTTCCGGGCAAGAAGCACTCCCCTTGATACTCGTGGATGGTGAAATCGCGATGGCAGGCCGTTATCCGACGCGCACGGAGCTGGGGCGCATGGCAGGCGTTTCTCCGCTGGTTATGCCTATCGAGTCCTGCTGTAGCGGCGGCAATTGCTGCGGCTGACAAGCTGAGGGGCCAATCATGAAATTTCTCGAACGCCCACCGCGCTTTCTGTTTTTTACCGGCAAGGGCGGTGTCGGTAAAACATCCATCGCCTGCGCCACGGCCATTCAACTGGCGGATGCGGGGCGAAAAGTATTGTTGGTCAGCACTGATCCGGCTTCCAATGTCGGACAAGTCTTCGGGGTCACGATCGGCAATCAGATCACGATCATCCCTGTCGTTCCGAGACTGTCCGCACTTGAAATCGATCCGCAAGCTGCAGCGCAACAATATCGCGAACGACTCGTTGGCCCGGTGCGCGGTGTACTGCCAGACGATGTCGTCAAGGGCATCGAAGAACAATTGTCAGGGGCATGCACCACCGAAATCGCCGCTTTTGACGAATTTACTGCGCTATTGACCGACAACGCGCTGCTTGAAAAATTTGACCATATCATTTTCGACACTGCGCCCACTGGCCATACCATCCGTCTGTTGCAACTGCCAGGCGCCTGGAGCGGCTTTCTGGAAACCGGCACTGGCGATGCGTCCTGTCTCGGCCCATTGGCCGGGCTGGAAAAACAGCGAGAGCAATACAAGGATGCGGTTAATGCCTTGAGCGACCAGGCGCGCACGCGCATGATTTTGGTCGCACGCGCGCAAAAAGGCGCGTTGCGTGAGGCGGAACGTACCCATGAAGAATTGGCCGATATTGGCATTCAGCGGCAATACTTGGTGATTAACGGCGTGCTTCCAGAACAGGAAGCAAAACTGGATGAACTTGCTGCAACAATCCATCAGCGTGAACAGGCTGAATTGGTCAATCTTCCCGCCTTGCTGTGGGCATTGCCACGCGATCTTTTACCGCTTAAACCTTTCAATTTGGTTGGCGTGGCAGCACTGCGTCAATTGCTGAGTGATGTTCCGCTTCCGGCGCCAACAGATGCGGAGCAGGCATTCAGCGCACCCAATGCCCCGAGCTTGTCCAAACTGATTAACGACATCGCGCTGGATGGCCACGGGCTAGTGATGTTGATGGGAAAAGGCGGTGTAGGCAAAACGACGCTGGCAGCAGCGGTCGCTGTCGAGCTGGCGCATCGCGGGTTTCCAGTGCATCTGACCACGTCTGACCCGGCGGCACACTTGTCCGAAACGCTCAGCGGATCGCTGGCTAATCTGACGATCAGTCGCATTGACCCTCACGCTGAAACCGAACGCTATCGCAACCACGTGCTGGAAACCAAGGGCGCACAACTTGATGCGCAAGGGTTGGCGATGTTGAAGGAAGACTTGCGCTCGCCTTGCACCGAGGAAATTGCAGTGTTCCAGGCATTCTCACGCATCATTCGCGAAGCCGGAAAGATGTTCGTTGTGATGGATACCGCACCAACCGGACATACGCTCTTATTGCTCGATGCAACCGGTGCCTATCATCGTGACATCGCTCGCCAATTGAGTGGCGCCGGTTACAAACACTTCACCACACCGATGATGCAGCTGCAAGATCCAAAACAGACCAAGGTACTGCTGGTCACGCTGGCTGAAACCACACCCGTGCTGGAAGCAGCCAACTTGCAAGACGACTTGCGACGAGCGGGGATCGAGCCGTGGGCATGGGTGATCAACAATAGCATCGCTGCAGCAGCGCCGAAATCACCCTTGCTGCGTCAACGTGCGCACAATGAACTGCGCGAAATCGATGCCGTGGCAACCCGCCACGCGCAACGTTACGCCCTTGTCCCATTGCTCAGGGAAGATCCGGTGGGGGTCGAAAAGTTGTTGCAACTGGCAAGCAGTAAGCAAGACAACCCCTAAAGTAGGAAGCCTCCATGAAAAACAAACGTGACGATGAAGTTCGCGCAGCGGTGCGAAAAACCTACAGCCAGGTCGCGCAAGCATCTTCTGCATGCGGATGCAACACAAGTTGCTGCAGCACCCGGCCGACGGCGGCGATTGCATCTATCCCGGCAGAGGCCATTGGCTATTCGACTGAAGATGCCGCTTCCGTTCCGGAAGGCGCGAATATGGGACTGGGCTGTGGCAATCCGCAAGCCATTGCCGTACTCAAGCCAGGTGAAGTCGTTGTCGATTTGGGGAGCGGCGGTGGCTTCGACTGTTTTCTCGCGGCACGTCAGATTGGCGAGAGCGGTCGTGTAATTGGTGTAGACATGACACCGGAAATGATCAGCAAGGCCCGCGCCAATGCGGCCAATGGCGGTTATGCCAATGTGGAATTTCGTCTCGGCGAAATCGAAAACCTTCCTGTTGCTGACAACACTGCAGATGTGATTCTTTCCAATTGCGTCATCAATCTTTCGCCGGACAAGCTGCGCGTATTTGCGGAAGCCTTTCGTGTACTCAAGCCCGGCGGACGACTCGCCATTTCAGACGTAGTTGCCACAGCACCGATTCCGGAAGCCATCAAACAAAACATGGCCTTGCATGCCTGTTGCGTTCCTGGCGCCGCCCAGACCACTGAAGTGGAAGCTGCTCTTAAGGCTGCGGGATTTGTGAATATTCATGTTTCCCAGAATGAAGCGAGCCGCGAGTTTATTCGTGAATGGGCGTCCGGCAGCCGGGCGGAAGAATATGTTGTATCGGCAACCATTGAAGCCATCAAACCATAATCGTAAATGGAGCAAGGCCGTGAACCGTAATAACTGTTGTGCCTCCGTACTGACGCCACCCGGCGCCAGTAAAAAACTTTCATTCCTTGACCGTCATCTGACTTGGTGGATCTTCGGTGCGATGGCATTGGGTGTTTTGATCGGCTGGATATCGCCCAATGTCAAAAACATCATCAATCGCTTCACCGTTGGCACCACCAACATCCCGATTGCGATTGGCTTGGTTCTCATGATGTACCCGCCGTTTGCGAAGGTGCGCTACGAAGAAATGCCAGACGTGTTCCGCAATATGCGCGTGCTCGCACTTTCGCTGGTGCAAAACTGGATCATTGGCCCACTACTGATGTTCTTCATCGCCGTTATCTTTTTGCCGGACAAACCGGAATACATGATCGGCCTGATCATGATCGGTCTGGCGCGCTGCATCGCAATGGTGATCGTGTGGAACGAACTGGCGAATGGCGATACGGAATACGCCGCAGGGCTCGTGGCCTTCAACAGTATCTTTCAGGTGATTTTTTTCAGCGTTTATGCCTGGTTCTTCATCACGGTATTGCCGCCGCTGTTCGGGCTGACTGGCGCCAGCGTGAATATCACCATTGGTCAAATTGCAGAGAGTGTATTTATTTACCTCGGCATTCCGTTTATTGCGGGCGCGCTCACACGCTTCATCGGCGTGAAAATGATGGGACGGGAACGTTATCATGAAGTTGTGGTGCCCAAAATCAGTCCAATGACCCTGATCGCGCTACTTTTCACCATCGTGTTGATGTTCAGCTTAAAGGGCGATCTGATCGTGCAAATTCCGATGGATGTGGTGCGCATCGCGATTCCGCTGCTGGTGTATTTCGTCATCATGTTTCTGGTGTCCTTTGTCATGGGCAAGCAAGTCGGTGCCGATTACAGTAAAACGACGACCTTGGCATTCACCGCCGCGAGCAACAACTTCGAGCTGGCGATTGCCGTTGCCATTGCCGTATTCGGGCTGAATTCCGGCGCAGCCTTTGCCGCCGTTATTGGTCCCTTGGTGGAAGTGCCGGTGATGATCGGTCTGGTCAACGTTGCTTTCTGGTTTCAAAGAAGATATTTCTGATTCAATGGACTAGAGGGGTTATGCCTGAAACGTCTCAACCCTATACCCGCTCCCCACTTCCCTGACGTTTTTGCAAACAGCCCGCATCCTTTTTTCACCTGATTCGTCTTCTGAGCAGAGACGGCGTTTTGCCTGACGCAAGGAAGCAATCATGTCTTGAGCACGACCTATCCCCGAAAATTTTACCAGCGGCAATCCTAGGCGTTTCTCGTCCTCGCTGTCGTGGTCAGGTCGGTCTTGTATGAGCCGCTTATTCCGTTTTTGGAAGTACTGGTGGCGCTGAGCGTGATGTCGCTCCTGCAGTGGTCATTGACGGCAAGGTTGTGCATGCCGGCGGATTACCCACATGGAGAAAAAAATGAAAGCTGGTTTTAAACATCATGTTCACACAACAATCAGAAGGAGAACCACATGTACAACAGTATCGGATTCATCGGCGCAGGTCGCATTGCGCACATCATGCTTGGAGGCTGGCAACTGGCCGACACGCAACTTCCAGAGGTTTATGCTTACGATCAATCGCCAGACGCCATAGCAGCCTTGCAGCGCGATTTTCCGTTCGTGCGAGCAGCAAGCCTGGCGGAGGCGTCATCACAAACGCTAGTATTCGGCGCATTGCATCCACCCGCGATGAAAGAGGCTTTGGTGGAAATCGGTAGGCATCTGCGCAGCGACGCTTTTTTCTGCTCGTTGGCGCCGATGATTCGGCTTCCGGCATTGCAGCAATTGCTGGGAGGTTTTGCACGCATCGCTCGTATGAATCCAAATGCACCAAGCATAGTCGGTTCGGGCTACAACCCGGTTTCGTTTGGCCAGAAATTGCCTGAAAAGGATCGCGCCGAATTCCTGCAATTACTCAAACCGCTTGGCGCCTGCCCGGAAGTCGATGACGCGATGATTGAGACGTACGCGGTCGTGAGCGCGATGGGGCCTACCTATTTCTGGTTTCAATTCGAAGAGCTTCGGAAAATGACCGAAGCGTGGGGCATGGATGCGCAAGCTGCTCGTGCCGCTATAGCGGGCATGCTGCATGGCGCGGTCGATACCATGTTCGGTTTTGACTTGAAGCCCGAAAAGGTGCTGGATTTGGTGCCGGTGCGTCCGATGGGGGGAGATGAAGAAGCTATTCGAGGAATGATGCAAGCTAAGGTCGGTGGCATATACGCCAAATTGCATTCTTGATGGATGCTGCTGGCCGGTTCCTGCCGGTCAGCAGCATCGACTTGACGGTCCGCTTCGGCCAATCATCAGACAAATAAATAAGCAGATAACTTCACGAAGCCAAGGTCGAAACAATCGCCTTTGCGCAGGCCGTGAAGAGTGATCCCGGCATCAGGCCAAGCGCGAGCACCATCAAACCGTTGATGCCGAGCGCCACGCGCAAATCCATGCCCGCTTCGATCTTCTCATTGCTGATCGGCTCGTCGAAATACATCAGCTTGATCACGCGCAGATAATAAAAAGCGCCGACCAGCGAGAGTAGAACGGCTATCAGCGCAAGCCAGATATGATTGACGGCAAGCAACGCTTGCAGGACCGCGAGCTTGGCGTAAAAGCCGACGAGTGGGGGAATGCCTGCCAGCGAGAACATCACCAGCATCATCAGAAACGCGAACCATGGACTGCGCTGGTTCAGCCCCTTGAAGTCATCGAGTCTGTCAGCTTCGAAACCGGCACGCGACATCAGCAAGACGATGCCGAATGCACCCAGCGTGGCCAGCACGTACGTGATCACGTAAAACATCGCAGAGCTGTAGGCATTGGCCACGGAAGAGAGGTCGCTATCCACGATGCCCGAGAGCAGCCCCAGCAGCATGAAGCCCATGTGCGCAACGGAAGAATACGCCAGCATGCGCTTGATATTGGTTTGCACCAGCGCCGTGATATTGCCGACCGCCATCGACAGGATCGCCAATACCATCAGCATTTGCTGCCATTCCAGCGCCAATGGCGACAGACCTTCCACCAGCAAGCGCAAGCAAATCGCAAACGCGGCCAGCTTCGGCGCACCGCCGATCAGCAGGGTGACGGGCGTGGGTGCGCCGTGATACACGTCCGGCACCCACATGTGGAAAGGCGCAGCACCCAACTTGAACGCCAGACCTGAAACAAGAAAGACCACACCAAAAACCAGCGCGGTGCGATCAATGTTGCCCGATGCAATGGCTTTCGCCATCTCGGCCAAGTCCAGCGTGCCGGTTGCGCCGTAAAGCATCGACATGCCGTACAACAGAAAGCCGGAAGCGAGTGCGCCGAGAATAAAAAATTTCATCGCCGCTTCGGTCGAAACCGAATCGTCGCGGCGCAAGGCCACCAGCGCATACAGCGACAAGGAGAGCAATTCCAGCCCGAGATAGATGATCAACAGGTTGGCGCCCGAGATCATGACAAACTGACCGAGCAAGCCAAACAAGGCGAGTACGTAAAACTCGCCGCCCAAACCGCTTGACGGTTGACGGTCATCCGTAGTGTCTGCTGCGCCCGTCATCCCTCGCTCGGCAACATAACGTCGGGAATACACCAGGGTGAAGGCAACAGCGATGGCCGAAAAGAGTTTTAGCAAATTCGACATCGGATCGATCACGAACAGATTGTGGAAAGTGTAAATCGATGTATCAGAGCCGCTATACAAATATGCGCTGGATACAACGCAAGCCAGCAAGGCAAGCATGGACAACACATAGGTGACGAGCCGTCTCGGCCCACGCAAGAACATGTCAACAAGCAAAATCACCGACGCCGAGGTCATCAAGATGACTTCGGGAAGCGCGATCAGCAGGTTCATGTTGTTGGTCATGCTTGGCACACTTTCGTTCAGAATACTTTTGTCTGGGCGACATGCTGCAACAGATCGCCAACTGAAACTCGCATGGCTTCCGTGAGTGGCGCGGGATATACGCCCACTGCGATCACCGCAATCGCCATGATCGCTAGCATCAGGAATTCATGCTTGTTGATATCCTGTAGCGCCGCCACCTGTTCATTTGGCACTGCGCCAAAGATCACGCGCTTGACCAGCCACAGCGAATACGACGCTGCCAGAATCAAGGCCAGCGCTGCCAGCGCGCCAACGAAGAAATTGATTTTCACGCCGCCCCAGATCACCATCGATTCGCCAACGAAGCCCGAGGTGCCGGGCAAGCCGCAGTTCGCCATCGAAAAGAGCACGAAGAACACTGCAAACTTCGGCATCGTATGCACGACACCGCCGTATTCCGCGATCTCGCGCGTGTGCATCCTGTCGTACAGCACGCCAATGCACAGGAACATGGCGGCAGACACAAAGCCGTGCGAAATCATTTGCACAATGCCGCCTTGCACGGAAACCGGATTGAACAGGAAGAACCCAAGGGTCACAAAGCCCATGTGCGCAATTGACGAATACGCAATCAGCTTCTTCATGTCTTTTTGTACCAGCGTGACGAGACCGATGTAAATGACCGCGATCAGCGACAGTACAATCATCATCCCAGACAAATAGTGGCTGGCGTCCGGCGCAATCGGCAGCGAAAAGCGCAGAAAACCGTACGCGCCGAGTTTCAGCATGATCGCAGCCAGCACGACCGATCCGCCAGTGGGCGCTTCCACGTGCGCATCCGGCAACCAGGTATGCACGGGCCACATCGGCACCTTGACCGCGAACGCCGCCATGAAAGCGAGGAAAACGAAAATCTGCACGTTCAAGGTCATGGGCAACGCGTGCCATGTCTGCACATCGAAGCTGCCGCCGGACTGGAAGTACAGGTACAGGATCGCCACCAGCATCAGCAATGAGCCGAGGAAGGTGTAAAGGAAGAACTTGAATGCCGCGTACACGCGATTGCTGCCGCCCCAGATACCGATGATGATGAACATCGGTATCAGGGTGGATTCAAAGAACACGTAAAACAGCAGCCCATCAAGCGCGCAAAACACCGCGATCATCATGCCGGACAACACCAGCATCGCGCCCATGTATTGCGCCACGCGAACGCGAACGACCTCCCATCCCGCAATCACGACGATCAGCGTGATAAACGCCGTCAGCACAATGAACCAAAGCGAAATGCCATCGATCCCGAAATGGTAATTAATATTAAAACGCTCAATCCACGCAAATTTTTCGACGAGCTGCATGCCATGCTTGGCCTTGTCGAAGCACGCGACGATCGGCAGCGTGACCAGAAAGCTGAGACTCGCGCCAGCCAGCGCCCCCCAGCGCACCAACGTCTGCCGTTTATCCCGCCCCAATGCAAACAGCAGGATGCCGCATACGATCGGGCACCAGATGGCAATACTCAACAAGGGCAAGTTAGACAGCATAGTCAATTCATCAGCTTAATTTAATTTATTTTATAAAAGGAAACGGCAAGAAAATCAGCAACAGGGCCAACACACCCAGAATCATCATCAACGCGTAATGGTAAACATGGCCCGATTGCCCTTGGCGAATGAGGGCGGCAAACCAGGCAATCAGTCGCGTACTACCATTGATAATTAACTCGTCAATCACAATCCGATCGCTTCCCCACAATACCCGACCGATCTTCCGCGCGCACTTCGCGCTGCCGTTGACCACCATTTCATCGATCAACACCTTGTCGCCCACCGTCCAGAGAAAGCGTCCTGCAAAGCGCGCACCACGCACAAAAATGAATTCGTTCAACCTGTCCAGATAGTAGCTGTTGTCCAGCAAGCGGTATATCCACGATGTGCGTTCCTTGAGCGCGGCCGTCATGCGCGTGTTCACCTTGTAGCAATACCAGGCCGTCGCCGCACCCAGCAAAAGCAGCCAGAATGGGAGATGCATCAGACCAGCCACCGCCATAGAAAAGGGATGGTGAAAATGTACGGGAAGCATGGCCATCGCCTGATGCGTGTCACTAACGACAATCGCCTCACCAAAAAATCCGCCGAAAAGCATGGGTTCGATGATCAGATAACCGATGACGACAGATGGAATGGCCAGCAATATCAGTGGCACAGTCATAACCCAGGGCGCTTCGTGTGGTGTGTCGCCTTCATGCAAGCCGACTTCCGGATCGCCATGATGCACGCTGTCCGGTTTGCCGAAACGCTCTTCGCCATGGAAGACCACCAATAATAGGCGGAAAGAATAGAACGCCGTAACAAATACGCCCGCCATCACCGCAAAACTGGCAAAGCCAGAACCAGCGATCTGCGAATGACGCACCGCCAGAATGATACTGTCCTTGGAATAGAAGCCGGAAAAGAATGGCGCCCCGACCAGCGCGAGCGTGCCCACCAGCGCGGTGATCCACGTCACCGGCATGTGCTTGCGCAAGCCGCCCATGTTACGGATGTCCTGATCGTGATGCATGCCAAGAATGACCGCGCCTGCGGCCAGGAACAGCAGCGCCTTGAAAAAGGCATGCGTCGTCAGATGGAGAATCGCGGCGGAATAAGCGGAAGCCGCCAGCGACACCGTCATGTAACCGAGTTGCGACAGCGTGGAATAGGCAATGATGCGTTTGATGTCGTTTTGCATCATCGCGATAAAACCCATGAACAATGCCGTGATTGCGCCGATCACCATGATGAAGGATAACGCCGTTTCCGACAGTTCAAACAGCGGCGACATACGCGTGACCATGAAAATGCCAGCGGTGACCATCGTCGCGGCGTGGATCAGCGCGGAAATCGGCGTGGGGCCTTCCATCGAATCCGGCAACCAGACATGCAGCGGGAATTGCGCGGATTTCGCCATCGCGCCGATGAAGAGCAAAATACAGGCGACATCGAGTAACATCCAGTCCGTACCAGGCAGCGTCAATCCAGCGAGATGCTGGCGTTGCGCAAAAATGTCGCCATAATGCATCGAACCGCCATAAGCGAACAGTAAACCAATGCCGAGAATGAAACCAAAGTCGCCGATGCGATTAACGATGAAAGCTTTCATGCTCGCCGCCGTCGCGGTCGGTTTGTCGTACCAGAAGCCAATCAGCAGGTAGGACATCAGGCCGACGCCTTCCCAGCCAAAGAAGAGTTGCACCATGTTGTTGCTCATCACCAGCATCAGCATCATGAAAGTGAAGAGCGAAATGTAGGCAAAGAAGCGGTTGTAGCTTTCGTCTTCTGCCATGTACCCGACCGTGTAGAGGTGCACCATCAGCGACACGAAGGTCACCACGCACATCATGGTGACCGTCAGGCTGTCGATCAGGAAACCGATTTCCATCTTCAGCCCAGCGACCGCGTTCCAGGTATAGACGGCGCCATCATAACGCGCGCCATCCAGCACGGCCATCCAGGCCTGCACCGACAACGCAAATGCAATGGCCACCCCCAGAATGGCGGCCGTGTGCGAGACTTTGCGCCCCACCACATTGCCGAGGAAACGCGTGCCGAGCAACCCAGCAATCGCCGCTCCCGCCAGCGGCGCCAGCGGTATCAACAGCAGCAAAGTGGGGTTGAGTTGGGCGGCCATGTGTTATCCCTTCAACCGGTCCAAGTCTTCAACATTGATGGTGCGCATGTTCCGGAAGAGCACCACGAGTATCGCCAGCCCGATGGCCGATTCCGCTGCCGCGACCGTCAGAATGAAGAAAACGAAAATTTGTCCATCCGCATCGCCGAGATAATGCGAGAAGGCGATGAAATTCATGTTCACCGCGAGCAGCATCAGTTCAATCGCCATCAGCAGAACGATCAGGTTTTTCCGGTTCAGGAAAATGCCGATGATCGCAACCGAAAACAGAATGGCACCGAGAATCAGGAAATGAGCCAGCGTCAGGGTCATGACGTTTCTCCTTCCTGTCTCGCATTGCGCATCGTTTCGGCTCGCTCTGATTCCGCTTTCATGGAAACGATGCGTATCCGGTCTTCGCGCTTGACCTTCATGGCCGCAGCCGGATCGGTATAACGGGCGTCGGTGCGTCGGCGCAGCGTGAGCGCCACAGCTGCGATAATCGCCACCAGCAACACCGCCGCTGCAATTTCAAAAGCGTAGACATATTGTGTGTAGAGCAGCTTGCCCAATTCTTTCGTCGTGCCGATGTTGGCAGCCGCTGCCGGCGGCGCAGAATCCGGTGCCCAGAAGCCGCGCATCATCACTGCCGCCATTTCAAACACGATCAGCAATCCGACGGGAATCGCCACGCCCAGGCTGCCCTTGAAACCCTTGCGCAAATTGTCTAGATCGATGTCGACCATCATCACAACGAAAAGGAAGAGCACCATCACCGCGCCGACATACACCAGCACGAGCACAATCGCGAGGAACTCGGCCTTGAGCAGCATCCAGATCGCAGCGGACGTGAAAAACGACAGCACGAGGAACAGCGCAGCGCGCACCGGATTGCGCACCGTGACCACGCAAAGCGCCGACACCACCAGAATGGTGGAGAAGGCGTAAAAGAGGATGGTCTTGAATTCCATGTTTAACGACTCATTTATTTATACTTTGCATCCGCTTGCTTGGCCGCAGCAATTTCCTTCTGATACCGATCACCGACAGCCAGCAGCATTTCTTTCGTGAAATACAAATCGCTCCGACTTTCGCCATGATACTCGTAGAGTTGCGTCTCAACGATGGCATCGACCGGACAGGCTTCTTCGCAAAAGCCGCAAAAGATGCATTTGTTCTGATCGATGTCGTAACGCACAGTGCGCCGCGTGCCATCGGCGCGCTGCTCCGATTCAATCGTGATCGCCAATGCCGGGCAAACCGATTCGCACAATTTGCACGCAATGCAGCGTTCTTCGCCGCTTGGATAGCGGCGAAGGGCATGCATCCCGCGGAAGCGCGGCGACTGTGGCGTCTTCTCATCCGGATACTCAATCGTGATCTTGCGCTTGAACAGGTAACGCCCCGTCAACGCAAATCCTTTCATCAGCTCAAAGAGCGTGAAGCTGCGGAGGAAATCTTTGATGGCGCTCATCGTTTCATCCTCAACCCCAGATATTCCACGGCGTTTGCATCCACGCCGCAACAAAGACCAGATACGCCAGCGTCAACGGAATGAACACTTTCCAGCCCAGACGCATGATCTGATCGTAACGATAACGCGGGAAGGTCGCGCGCACCCACACGAAGGTCGAGACGACCATGAAGGTTTTCGCGCCCAGCCACATCCAACCCGGCACCCAGTTAAACGGGACAAAATTAAATGGCGACACCCATCCGCCCAAGAACATGATCGAGGCCATCGCCGAGAACAAAATCATGTTGCCGTATTCGGCCATGAAGAACAGCGCGAAAGACATGCCTGAATATTCGACCATGTGGCCGTTGACGATTTCAGATTCGCCCTCGATCACGTCGAACGGATGACGTGCCGTTTCCGCCATGCTCGCGATGATGTACACCGCATATAGCGGCAGTAGCGGCAGCCAGTTCCACGACAGAAAATTCACACCCAGATTGGCGAAATAACCTTTTTCCTGACTGCGCACGATGTCTGACAGATTCAGGCTACCGGAAATCATCGCCACCGTCACGAGCACGAAGCCAATCGCGATGCCAAATGACACCATTTGCGCCGTCGCACGCATCGCACCGAGAAAAGCGTAACGCGAGTTGGACGCCCAGCCCGCAACGATGATGCCGTACACGCTGAAGGACGTGATTGCCATCACAAACAATAAACCGGCGTTGACATCGGCCAGCACCAGTTCCGGTCCGAAGGGCATGACCGCCCACGCCACCAACGCGGGCGCGATCGAGAGAATCGGCGCGAGGAAGAACATCACCTTGTCTGCCTTGGCTGGCACCGTGATTTCCTTGAACACGGCCTTGATGCCGTCGGCGATCGGTTGCAAAAGACCGAAAGGGCCGACCCGGTTCGCGCCCAGCCGCACATGCATCCAACCCAGCAACTTGCGTTCCCACAGCGTCAAATAAGACAACATGCCGAGCACAACGTTCATCACGATCGTGATCTTAATCATCGTCCACACAAAAAACCACCAGTCGCCAAACCAGTACTGGCCTTTTGCATGAATGAATTGGAGGAGATCGACCATCATGGTTTCTCCACTGTGATTTCACCGAACAGATCGCCCAGTGTGGCCGTTGTCCAGTCTGCAGCGCCAATCCGCACGACACCGTCTGCGACGCGATCATCCGCGAATGCTGCCAGCACAATCTGCTGACCAGCCTGCGTGACACGCACGCTTGCGCCGTTTTCCACACCCACTTGCTGCATCAGCACGGAATTCATGCGCGCCTGCGGTGGTTTAGCATCCGCCGTTTGCTGCAAGGAACGCGCACGACGCACCATCGGATCGGCAGCATAAATCGGCACATCACTGATGCGTTCCAGACCTTGTGTGGCTACAGGTTTGTACTGCGCAGAGAACTGAGCTGTGATACGCGAGGCATTGTTCAGGCGCGCAGACAAATCCGTTGCACCCTGCGTAACGGCATCGCGCACTTGTTCGGAAGACTCTTCTTCAAAGCCGTCGAGCTTCAGCACATTGCCGAGTACGCGCAGCACTTTCCAGCCCGGACGTGTTTCGCCCAGCGGACGCACGGCCGCATTAAAACTTTGTGCGCGACCTTCGGCGTTGACGAACGTGCCGGAGGTTTCGGTAAACGGCGCGATGGGCAGCAATACATCGGCCACATCCGTGCTGTGTCTAAAGGGCGACATCACGACCACCATCTTCGCCTGGCCCAGTGCCATGCGCGCGGCAAGCGGGTTGCCGCAATCCAGTTCTGGTTCAGCGTGCAGCAGCACGTAGGCTTTGGCAGGTGCTGCAAAAATATCCTTCGAGGGCGAACCCGCCAGCGCCACGCCAACGGTATTCGCCGCCTCGGTCAGATAACCGAAGCAGGCGCCCGTGTGCTGCGCAATCCATTCCGCCATAGCGTGCAATTTCGAAGCCTGAAGATGCTGGGTCACGGCATTGCCGAGGAAAATGCCGTGACGTCTGCCCGACATCAGGCTGTTGGCAATCTGTTGTGCTTCTGTCGACGGCGCGAGCGTTTCACAACCGGCGGGCGGCGCGATATCCATCATCTTCGCCACGGCTGTCGCAATTTCTGCGAGTGCCGCCAGCCATGCGGATGGCTTGCGCACCATCCGATTTGAAATTGGCATCAACGCATCGTCATCGACAGCATGCAACATGCTGACACGCGTGCCTTTATTTGCAGCCTGACGCAGCCGCGCCACCAGCAGCGGATGATCCTTGCGCAGGAAAGAGCCGACGATTAACACTTCTTCAAGCTGACCGAATACGGCAATCGACGTGCCGAGCCAAGGCGTGATTTCACCTTCCAATGTGAAATCGGATTGTCGCGGACGAGCGTTCATCGCATTTGAGCCGATGCCGCGCATCAGCTTGTTCAGCAAGGCCAGCTCTTCCAGCGTCGCATGCGGCGAGGCCAGCGCGGCAATCGCTTCGGCGCCGAAATCCTTGCGAACATCAACCAGACCGTGCGCGATATATTCCAGCGCCGTTTGCCAGTCGGTTTCATGCCACTGGTTGCCCTGCTTGATCATCGGCTTGGTCAAACGATCCGCACTATTCAACGCTTCGTAAGAGAAGCGATCCTTGTCCGAAATCCAGCATTCGTTCACCGCCTCATTTTCGAGGGGCAGCACGCGCATCACTTTCTGGTTTTTCGATTCAATGACCAGGTTCGCGCCCAGGCCATCATGCGGGCTGATAGACCGGCTGCGATTCAACTCCCATCCACGCGCCGTGTACCGGAACGGCTTCGAGGTCAGCGCGCCGACCGGACACAGATCGATCATGTTGCCGGACAATTCGGAATCGACGGTCTTGCCCAGGAAGGATGTGATTTCGGCATGCTCGCCACGATGCAGCATGCCCAGCTCCATGATGCCCGCCACTTCCTGCCCAAAGCGTACGCAACGCGTGCAGTGAATGCAGCGGCTCATTTCTTCCATCGCAATCAGCGGGCCGGCATTCTTGCGGAAGACGACGCGCTTTTCTTCCGTGAAGCGCGTTTCAACTTGACCGTAACCCATCGCGATATCCTGCAAGCGGCATTCGCCACCCTGATCGCAAATCGGGCAATCCAGCGGATGGTTGATCAGCAAAAACTCCATCACGGCTTTTTGCGCTTGCACAGCCTTGTGACTGTGCGTGTGCACCTTCATGCCTGCCGCAGCAGGCGTGGCGCATGCAGGCACGGGCTTGGGCATGCCCTCGACTTCCACCAGACACATGCGGCAGCTGGCCGTGAGCGACAGCTTCTTGTGATAACAAAAATGCGGGATATCGACACCGACACGATTCGCCGCCTCGATCACCGAAGTGCCCGAGGGAACGTTTAGCTTTTTGCCGTCAATGTCGATTTCGATCATGCTCATATTATTCATCCGCCTCACACATAAGACGGCACCAAACACTTCTTATGTTTGATGTGGTGTTCAAATTCACTACGGAAGGCCTGCACGAAGGAACGCACCGGCATCGCCGCCGCGTCACCCAATGCGCAAATCGTGCGGCCCTGAATATTGTCGGCAACGGACAGCAGCAAATCCAGATCGTCGGGTTTGCCTTCACCATTTTCAATGCGCTGGATCACGCGCCACATCCAGCCTGTGCCTTCGCGGCACGGCGTACACTGACCGCAGGATTCTTCGTAATAGAAATACGCGAGGCGCAGCAGTGACTTCACCATGCAACGCGTTTCATCTAGCACGATCACCGCGCCGGAGCCGAGCATGGAACCTGCTTTCGCAATCGAGTCGTAATCCAGATCCGTTTGCATCATGATCTCGCCCGGCACCACCGGCGACGACGAGCCACCGGGAATCACAGCTTTGAGTTTTTTGCCGCCGCGCACGCCCCCCGCCAGTTCCAGCAATTTTGCAAACGGCGTGCCCATCGGCACTTCATAATTGCCGGGGAAAGTCACGTCGCCGGAAATTGAAAATATCTTGGTGCCGCCATTGTTCGGCTTACCGAGCGCGGCATATTTTGCGCCGCCCATGTTTATCACGAACGGCACAGACGCAAAAGTCTCGGTATTGTTGATTGTGGTGGGCTTGCCGTACAAACCAACGTTTGCCGGGAAAGGCGGCTTGAAGCGCGGCTGACCTTTTTTGCCTTCAATAGATTCAAGCAGTGCGGTTTCTTCGCCGCAGATGTAGACGCCGTAACCGTGAAAAGCGTGTAGTTCAAAACTGAAATCGGAACCCTGAATACGCTCGCCGAGGAATCCGGCGGCGTGCGCTTCTTCTATCGCTTCTTCGAAACGTTCGTACTCTGCCCAGATTTCGCCGTGGATGTAGTTGTAGCCAACCGTCACGCCCATCGCATACGCAGCAATCGCCATGCCTTCGATCACTGCATGCGGGTTGTAACGCAGGATGTCGCGATCCTTGAAGGTGCCCGGCTCGCCTTCATCGCTGTTACAAATCACGTATTTCTGACCGGTGTGGTTGCGCGGCATGAAACTCCACTTGAGTCCGGTCGGGAAACCTGCGCCGCCACGCCCACGCAAACCGGAAGCCTTCACCTCATCGATCACGCGATCCGGCGAAACCTTATCGCGCAGGATGCGCTTCAGCGCTTCGTAGCCACCACGCGCGACGTAATCCTTCAAACGCCAGTTGCTGCCGTTAAGTCCGGCAAGCAGCACAGGGGTGAGGTGGCGGTTGTGGAGGCAGGTCATGGCTTTGCCCCCTCCATTTTTAACTCATCCAGCAACGAATCGATTTTTTCATCGCTCATGCAACTGCACATGCGATGATTGTTCACCAGCAGCACAGGCGCATCGCCACAGGCCCCCATGCATTCGCCGGGGATCAACGTGAAAAGTCCGTCTGAAGTGGTTTCACCCAACCCAATGCCGAGTTTTTGCTGTAAATATTCCGCGGCACGATTGCCGCCCGAAAGACCACACGGCAAATTGGTGCACACCGTGATCTTGTGTTTGCCCACAGGCTTGATGTTGTACATGTTGTAGAAGCTGGCGACTTCCTGCACGGCTATCGCGGGCATGCCGAGATAATCCGCCACCGCCTGCATGACCTCTGGCGACAGCCAACCGTGTTCTCGCTGCGTCATCGCCAGCGCGGCCATCACGGCGGACTGCTTCTGATCGGAAGGGAACTTTTTCAGTTCGCGATCAATTTTTTGCTTTGCTTGTTCAGAAAGCTGCATGGAAAGATTCGCAGTCATCGATCAATCTCCCCAAACACGATATCGAGCGAACCAATAATGGTCACTGCGTCGGCAATCAGCATGCCTTGCGCCATTTCCCCCAACGCCTGCAAGTGTGCAAAAGCGGGCGCCCGAAGCTTCATGCGATAAGGCTTGTTGGCGCCGTCCGAAATGAGGTACACGCCGAATTCGCCTTTCGTGCCTTCGATGGCGGCGTAGGCTTCGCCAGCCGGCACATGAAAACCTTCCGTGAAAAGCTTGAAATGGTGAATCATGCTTTCCATCTTGGTCTTCAAGTCATCACGCGGCGGCGGTCCGACCTTGAGATTCGGCGTCATCACCGGGCCGGGATTTTTACGCAACCAGTCAATGCACTGACGAATGATGCGATTCGACTGGCGCATTTCTTCCACGCGCACAAGATAACGATCATAGCTGTCGCCATTCACGCCCACTGGAATGTCGAAGTCCAGCAAGTCGTACACTTCATACGGCTGTTTTTTGCGCAAATCCCATTCGACACCGGAACCGCGCAACATCGGTCCGGCAAAACCAAGCGCCTTCGCACGCTCCGGCGACACCACGCCCACGCCAACCAGACGCTGCTTCCAGATACGGTTGTCTGTCAACAGCGTTTCATATTCGTCGACATGTTTCGGAAAGCGGTTCGTAAAATCTTCAATAAAATCCAGCAGCGAACCCTGACGCTTCTCGTTCAGGCGGTTCGCTTTTTTCGCCGTGCGGATGCCTTCGGCCTGATACTGGGGCATTGCCTCCGGCAAATCGCGATACACGCCACCCGGACGATAGTAAGCTGCATGCATGCGCGCGCCACTGACCGCCTCATAGCAGTCCATCAAATCTTCACGGTCGCGGAAGGAGTAGAGCATCAGCGCCATCGCGCCCACGTCAATCGCCTGCGCCCCGAGCCAGAACAAATGATTCATGATGCGCGTGATTTCATCAAACATCACGCGGATGTACTGCGCGCGCAATGGCACTTCGACATCTAGCAGTTTTTCGACCGCCAGCACATACGCATGCTCGTTGCACATCATCGAGATGTAGTCGAGCCGATCCATGTACGGCAGATTTTGCAGGTAAGTTTTTTCTTCAGCGAGTTTTTCCGTCGCGCGATGTAACAGGCCGATATGCGGATCAGCATGTTGAATCACTTCGCCGTCCAGCTCCAGAATGAGGCGCATCACCCCGTGCGCAGCAGGATGCTGTGGACCAAAGTTTAGTGTGTAGTTGCGGATCTCACTCATCTGCAACCTCCGCACACACTAAACTTCGGTGAAGGCTGACCTTGCGCAGCAAGGTCAAGCGAGCTTCGCAAGCGGCCGGAGCCAAAATTCAGCGTGGAAATTTCAGTGAAGGCGCGCGCGCGCGTTACGCCGGAACCAAAATTGAGCGTGTGATTTTTAGTTAACGCCATCACTCCACCCCAAAATTCGGCTCACGAATCACACGCGGTGTAATTTCGCGCTGCTCGATGGTGACGGGTTGATACACGACACGCTTTTGTTCTTCGTCGTAACGCATTTCGACATAACCGGATACCGGAAAATCCTTGCGGAACGGATGACCGACGAAACCGTAATCCGTCAGAATACGACGCAGATCGGGATGCCCGTCAAACAGAATGCCAAACAAATCGAAGGCTTCACGTTCATACCAGTTTGCAGATGGCCAGACGTTCACCACCGACGCCACGATGGGCGGCGCATCCTCAGTTTCGTCCTCGACTGCAAACACCCGAACACGCACGCGCCAGTTGTGCGTGATGGACAGCAGATGCGAGACGATAGCGTATCGACGACCTTGCCAGACAAGATCACTACCCTCGCCATATTGCGAATAATCGACGCCGCACAAATCGACCAGTTGCGCAAAAGCGAGCCCCGGATCGTCGCGCAAGGTTTGCATCGTTTCCAGGTAATCCGCCGGATCAACCACCAGCGTGATTTCTCCAAGTGCAATGGTCAATTCACGAATGGCTGACCCCAGTGCATTGCGCAGCGCGCCCTCGAGCGTGGTCAGCTTGTTTGAACGGACCGTCATTTGTTGGGCTTTCCGGTGGAAGGACGCGCAATCGTATTGGTACGCTTGATCTTGTTATACAACTGCAGCAGTCCGTATTGCAGGGCTTCGGCTGTCGGCGGACAACCAGGCACGTAGATATCGACAGGCACGATGCGGTCACAGCCGCGCACGACCGAGTAAGAATGGTGATAGTATCCGCCGCCGTTGGCGCAGGATCCCATCGAAATCACCCAGCGCGGCTCCGCCATTTGATCGTAAACCCGACGCAGCGCAGGCGCCATTTTGTTGGTGAGTGTGCCAGCAACAATCATCAAATCGGACTGGCGCGGCGTCGGCCTGAACATCGTGCCGAAACGATCGAGATCGTAACGCGACGCTGCGGCGTGCATCATTTCGACAGCGCAGCATGCCAGACCAAACGTCATCGGCCACATCGAACCGGTGCGTGCCCAGTTGATGGCCGCATCCGCGGAGGTGGTGATAACTCCTTTTTCAAGCAACCCTTCAATCGACATCGCTTACTCCCAATTCAAGGCGCCTTTTTTCCACACGTACCAGAAGCCGACTACAAATTCCGCAACAAACACCATCATTACCACGAAGCCCGGCCAGCCGATGTCGCGCAAGGCGACGCCCCACGGAAAGAAGAACGCTGCTTCAAGATCGAAAAGAATGAAAAGGATTGCGACCAGGTAGTAACGCACGTCAAACTTGATGCGCGCATCGTCGAATGCATCGAAGCCGCATTCGTACGAAGTCTGTTTCTCCGCATCCGGCCGGAAAGGGCCCAGCACGCGCCCCATGACCTGGGTAATGACACCAAAACTGATGCCTACCAGTATAAAAAGCAGAATGGGGAAATAGTTTTCCAGATTCACGTCGGTCGTGCCGGTCAGGTTTGTATCAGTAAGCCGCGCCGAAAATTTCAATGGAAATTTCGCGCTACCGTAGCAGTCAAATGCAAGCTCGCATTCTATCAAGTCCTGCGGTTTTAATGTAAAGAACCCGTGGTTTTACCCTGACAGAGGCGGCGAAACACCACGTCACATTGCGCGAGAATTTTTTGTTTGAAAGAGGGCCAGAGAGTGGCCTTTTGTTGGAATGAAAGCAACGCGTCTGCGTTACTTTTATTGCTTTGGTGCCGACGGCGAGACTCGAACTCGCACAGCTTTCGCCACTACCCCCTCAAGATAGCGTGTCTACCAATTTCACCACGTCGGCCGGGAACCTCACATTATCGCTGTTTCGCCCAATAAGTTCAAGCACCTTGGGGCGACACCCACAGCTTGCCCACCCCGCAAGCGAGTAGCAATAGGATTACTTGGGAATTTGCCCAGCTTGGCCAGACGTCGGCGATGCCGGAACCGGGGCGTCAGCTTTTGGGGCTGACGCGGCAGATGCCTTGGCCTTTTCTGCCGCAACAGGCAGATTTTCCATCACACCGGCACCGGCCGTAGACGCGCCACGGTTACCAATCATTGCCAACGCCAAGGTCGCGGCAAAGAAAATCACCGCTGCAATTGCGGTAGACCGCGACAGAAAATTGGACGAGCCAGAAGCGCCAAACAAACTGCCGGAGGACCCCGACCCGAATGCGGCACCCATATCGGCGCCCTTGCCATGCTGAACCAACACAAGGCCGATGATGGCTAACGCGGACACGACTTGAACAATAACGATAATGGTGGACATGCTACTCATGTGATGTTTCCTAATTCTGAATTAATCCGTTTTTGATATCTCTCATGCGGCGCTGGCAATTGTCAGGAAGTCGTTGGCATTCAGCGAAGCCCCGCCAACCAGACAACCGTCAATATCGTGCATCTGCAAAACTTCTCTGGCATTGTCAGGCCGAATACTGCCCCCATACAAAATGGGGATGCTGCTCGCGGCAACAGAGTTTCTGGCTGATAACTTGGATCGCAGTAAGGCATGTACCTCTTGCGCCATTTGCGGCGTGGCCGTCTTGCCCGTGCCAATCGCCCAAACCGGTTCGTAAGCCACGACAATGCCCCACAAATCGTCTGCCTCAATGGAAGCCAATGCCGCTTCCAGCTGTCGACTCACGACCTCTGCCGTCTGCCCCGCCTCTCGCTGCACCAGCGTTTCGCCCACGCAAATGATCGGCGTGACGCCATTGGTGATGGCACGCCGCGCCTTTTCTGCCACAACCTGGTCCGTCTCGCCGTGATTGATCCGGCGCTCGGAGTGCCCAACGATCACGTAGCGGCAACCAAAATCCCGAAGCATGGCTACGGAAATTTCCCCCGTATAAGGCCCCACGTCATGCGTGGAGACGTCTTGCGCGCCCCAAGCAATGTTAGTGCCCGTCAATTCTGATTGGCATTGCCCAAAATAAGGTGCAGGAACACAAACAGCCACCTCGCAATTCGCCTTGCCAATACCCGTTTTAATGCCATTGAGCAAAATGGTATTGGCAGCCAAGCTGCTGTTCATTTTCCAGTTACCAATCAATAGTTTGCGACGCATGTCAGCTCAATTTATGACAATCTTTCATTATAACGCGGTACGCACAGGCCGGTCAAACCAAGGGCGTTACTGTATGGGAACCGCGCGATAAGCACCGTCTTCGTCCCCAGGGTCTTCATCGCTGGGGTGCTGGTTTTCGATTTCTTCCGCCGTCGCCACTCTGACACCCGTCACGCGCAGGGCGAAACGCAAGGCCATGCCGGCCAAGGGGTGATTGCCATCCAGCACAACCTTGTCATCGGCAATATCGGTCACCACGTAAATAATGGCTTCCTCATCGCTCGCCTCTTCGGGCACCCCCTCAAAATGCATCCCCACCTCCAGTGGCGACGGAAAGCGATCACGCGCTTCAATTTTGATGAGATCGGCATCGTACTCCCCAAATGCATCCTCCGGCTCTACCTGGATCGTAGTGGCATCACCAACCTGCTTCCCCTCCAAGGCTTCTTCAATCGCGTTCAAGGTGTTTTCGTAGCCCCCGTGTAAATACGCAATCGGCTCCCCCTCTTCTTCCAGCAAATTGTTTTGTGCATCAAAAAGCGTGTAATGCACTGTCACGACAGTATTTTTTGCAATAATCATCCTAATTTCCTGAACCATTTCGATTGTGGATTATACCCAGCCAACGTCCCTTTTGCCCCACTAAAAAAGGAGCGCTTTCCTAGGATTTTTGTCGTCATCCCCATTGTTGCGGGAATGCAAATCAACAAAAAAACTCAAAAGTCATCTATTACGCCCCAAAAAAACTCGATATAATCGAGTGATTAGGAAGTTCTTTGCTTTATCGGAAGCGCTTCACAGCGTGGAGGTCGCCCAGAACATCCTATTTAGTAGTAATTACCGGTAATTATTAATTGCTTAATTTCTTGAAGGAAAACAAATGAAAAAATCATTGGTGATCGTTGGTCTGCTGGCTCTGGCTCTGACCGCATGTAAAGTTGGCGAAAAACCGAAGGCATCCGCATCCGCATCCGCATCTGCAGCAGCTCCGGCTGCTTCCGCTGCTGCTGCTAAGCCGGCATCTGCTGCAGCTGCTGCTGCATCCGCTGCTAAGCCTGCTTCCGCTGCTGCCGCTGCTGCTAAACCGGCATCCGCTCCGGCTGCTGCTCCGGTTGCTCCGGCTAAGAAGTAATCAGCGACTTCGCTTTGCAAAAATGCCGACCCTCGGGTCGGCATTTTTCTTTCCGGACTGCATAAAATTTTAGCCCGCGAGATTGATCCACCCCACCCCTTCTTCCTGGCAAGCGATGCGTATTTCTACCGAGTCGCTCCGAAGCCCTCTTCGAAGCGCGTTTCGGGCCAAGTCGGATGTGTTATTGGCAGCGCTCAGATGTGCTCCCACAACTTTCTTGAGACGCGTTTGATCTAGGTGCGACAAAATTTCGGAGGATTCCTCGTTTGAAAGATGGCCCAAGGTCCCTTTGATGCGGCGCTTCAAAAAAGCAGGGTACGCTGAATGGGCCAACAAATCGCTGTCGTGATTGCACTCCAGAACAAGCCCATCACACCCGGTCAACGCATCAAGCATGTGCGCGGTAGATTGCCCGGTATCCGTCAGCACACCTAATTTGAATTGGCCATCGCTCAGGCAATATTGCAAAGGCTCCCGTGCATCGTGCGGAACCGTATAAGGCATTAATTCCAGATCCCCAACAGAGAAAGTTTGCACGTCACGACAGATATGGAGATCCACCTCATGACTGTGCCCCATCACCGCCTGGGAGGTGCCATAACTCATCCACACAGGGATGCGGTGGCGACGAGCAAAATTAAACACCCCGCCAACGTGATCCTGATGTTCGTGCGTCACCACAATGGCGGACAAGGCTGCAGGTGTCATTCCCAGCCTAGCTAAACGAGATTCCGTTTGGCGTATGCCGAAACCGCAATCCAGCATGAGCGTTGTTGTCGTGGTGCCTGATGAAGCGGAAACCAGCAGCGCGTTCCCAGCGCTGCCGCTTCCCAAACTAGCGAATTTCAAGAAACATCCTCAAAGCCGGACAGGCGACCGGATCACTTCAGCTGATCATGCAGCAGCGTCAGAATCTTGGTGCCCGTAGCAGAGCGTTCTGGCTTGCCATTGTCATCCTGTACGGATATCTGGCTGGATGACCCTTCGCCTTTGACCAAAACACGATATTTTTGCGCGGTCTTGCTCTTGTCATCGCTGGACGAGAACCAGCCCGAGAACCAGCCTTTTTCGGGTTTTTTGACCTTGTCCTGTTCGACATAACGAACAAAGTAAATCCCCTTGGAACGGTCCCGATCTTCTACCGTGAAACCAACCCGATCCAGGGCTAGGCCCACGCGGCGCCAGGCACGGTCGAAACCTTCGTCGACTTCGACATACCCTTGTACTTTGTCATCGCCCTTCTGCAGCTTGGCACGTTGCTGGAGTCCTGCCGGTTTCGCCGCCATCGCCACCTTGACACGCTCGGCTTCGACCCCCAAGCGAACCATCAGGCGGGCGAGCAGTTCCGCTTCCAGCTCCGGATCGGAGGGGCGCGGCGTCCAGACAGTTGTTATCTTGTCCTGGCCAGTGAACACCTCTTGTGCGCCACGATGAGTGATGAAAATTTCAGTCGAGCCATCGGCCCCGCGTTCGACACGCGTACGGAATTTATCGAGCTCGCCAGTCGAGTAAAGCGAATCGGCCATTTTGCCAATGGTCCTGCGGATGATGTCTTGGGGAATTTTCGCGCGATTTTCCGCCCACTCGGTTTCCATGATGCCTGCGTCAGGTTGCTCGATATTGATCAAGAAACCTGCGTCTTGCCAGAAGGTCTTGATCTGCGGCCACAGCACTTCCGGGGACTTCTTTACCACCAGCCAGCGCTGGTTTCCTGAACGCTCGATGCGTACATCGCCGCCGATGGCACCCGGTGCAACAGTCGGCGTTTCGGAAGGGTTCGTCGCCTGGGCCTGCTTTTGCTGGTAATCCGTTGCCGTTACACTGCCCGTTGGCATCGCGTAACGATTATCGCGCCTAATTTGCGTCAAGTCTGGCGGAACATCGAGTTTCGATGACGCTTTTTTTTCTGTGGCGGTTTTGTAGTCGATCCTGTCGGCCTCCAACACCGAATTGACCGAACTGCACCCCGCCACCCCCGTCAACACCAGTGCGCAAAGCAAGCCGCAACAACCTCTATTTCGTTGACCCATGAAACTTTCCCACAAATAGTTGTGAATTATTTTGCTGTGCTGAACACACCGGACTCGCGCATTGCAGCACGCACCGTTGCATGGTATTCCGCAGCCAGCGGCGCCAGCGGCAAACGAATGCCAGAAGGAATCAATCCCATTTCGTTCATTGCCCATTTCACGGGTACCGGATTCGGTTCAACAAACAGTTTGAGATGCAACGGCAACATGCGATTGTTGATTTCGACCGCTTTTTTGACGTTCCCAGCCATCGCCGCCACACACAATTCATGCATCGCTTTCGGCGCCACGTTGGCCACCACGGAAATATTCCCTTTGCCGCCACAGAACATCAAAGACATGGCAGTGGCATCGTCGCCGGAATAAACCGAGAAGTTGGCAGGGGCCAAGCGGATCAAATCGCTGCCGCGCGCAATATTGCCGGTTGCATCCTTCACACCGACAATTCTTGGAATCTGTGCAAGACGCAAAATGGTTTCGTTGGACATATCCGCAACCGTCCGCCCCGGCACGTTGTAAAGGATGTGCGGCAAGTCGACTGCCTCAGCGATTTTCTTGAAATGCTGATACATGCCTTCCTGCGTCGGCCGGTTGTAATACGGCACAACGAGTAAGGACGCATCAGCCCCCACTTTGCGGGCGTAATGCGTCAGCTCAATCGCTTCGGTCGTGGAATTACCGCCCGTTCCGGCAATCACCGGAATCCGCTTGTTCGCATGCTCGACCGCGACACGAATCAGCTCGCAATGTTCTTCAACAGAAACGGTCGGCGACTCGCCGGTGGTGCCTACAATAACGATGCCGTCCGTACCTTGCTCAACATGCCAATCAATCAACTTGCGCAGGCACGGCAAATCCAGGCTGCCATCTGGATGCATGGGGGTCACAATTGCTGGAATGCTGCCCTTGATCATGGTGGTATGGGATAAGAAGTTAGAAAAAACAAATTGTAGCGGATGGGAAGCCCGAATGGGGCCTCCGCCAGGAAAAATCCTTCCTCAGTGCGTGGTGACATAAAGCAATGACGCGGGAGAGACGCCCTCCCATAACTGCCAATCGTTATTTCGGCAAGCTGGATGCCCCCATCAGGTACTCATCCACCGCCCGAGCACATTCTCGCCCCTCGCGAATCGCCCAGACAACCAGCGACTGTCCCCGTCGCATATCGCCTGCGGCAAACACCTTATTGACGGACGTCTGATAACGCCTGTCCCCGTCCGTTGCCGCCTTGGCATTACCACGAGCGTCGCGCTCCAGCCCAAACGTCTCCAGCACTTGTGCCACCGGCGAGGCGAATCCAATGGCCACCAAGACCAAATCCGCCTTCAATGCCATTTCCGTATCTGGCAATTCATCGAATTTGCCATCCTTCCATTCGACCCGGGTCGCGATCAGTTTTTCAACCTTGCCCCCCTTGCCCTCGAAACGCTTGGTCGCCACAGCCCATTCGCGTTCACCCCCCTCTTCCAGGGACGACGACGTGCGCAGCTTTTGCGGCCAATACGGCCAGACCAAGGGTTTGTTTTCAGTCACCGGCGGACGCGGATTCACCTCAATCTGCGTAATGCTGGCGGCCCCTTGCCGCAGCGAGGTGCCGACACAGTCTGATCCGGTATCCCCGCCACCGATGATGACAACGTGCTTGCCGGTTGCCATAATTTGATTTTTCACCTTGTCGCCTGCGTTGATTTTATTTTGCTGATGCAAAAATTCCATCGCAAAATGCACGCCTTTCAAATCCCGTCCTGGCACCGGCAAATCGCGCGGCTGTTCCGCACCCCCCGCCAAAATCACCGCATCGTACTCCGCAATTAATGTCTCCGGCGACACCACTTCCTTGGCATAGTTAACAAGCTTCTCTGGAAAGCTTTTGCCGACCAGAACGCGCGTGCGGAAGGTCACGCCTTCTGCACGCATCTGCTCGACACGCCGATCAATATGGCGCTTCTCCAGCTTGAAATCCGGAATACCGTAACGCAACAAGCCGCCCAAGCGCTCATTTTTCTCGAACACCGTCACATCGTGCCCCACCCGGGCGAGTTGCTGTGCAGCCGCCAACCCAGCCGGGCCAGAACCGACAATCGCGACTTTCTTGCCAGTCTTTTTTTCAGCCGGACGCGGCAACACCCAGCCGTTTTCCCACCCTTTGTCGATGATGAAGTGTTCGATCGATTTGATCCCCACCGGATCCGCATTGATACCGAGCGTGCAAGCGGCCTCGCACGGCGCAGGACAGACGCGACCGGTGAACTCGGGGAAATTGTTGGTCAAGTGCAGAACATCGAGCGATCTTTGTAGCTTGCCCTTGTAAACCAGATCGTTCCAGTCAGGGATAATGTTATTGATCGGGCAGCCATTGGTGCAAAAAGGTACGCCACAATCCATGCAACGCGCCCCCTGAATTTTGGCGTCCGCATCTGTCAAACGCAACGTAAATTCGTTGTAATGCTTGATCCGTTCCTGCGGATGTTCATACGTTTCCGCCTGACGCTGATACTCCATGAAGCCTGTAACCTTACCCATACTTACCTCTGACCATTTAACCCGCACCCTGCGGGTTCGTTTGTAAACATGCTTTCATGCCGCGTTTTATGCGGCTTCCTTTTGCTGCTCGTGCAAAATGCGCAAGGCGCGACGATATTCGTTCGGGAATACTTTGACGAAGCGAGCCCGGCTGTTCGACCAATCGTCGAGCAATTTTCGCGCACGCTGACTGCCGGTGAATCTGAAATGGCGCTCAATCAACCGACGCAATATCACTTCGTCAGTTTCAGCTTTTTCGCCACGTACCAGACTGTGCCAAACCGCCGGATCGACTGATTTCTCCTGCTGCGCGCTCGGCAACACGGATTCGAGCGTCACCATGGCTGGATTGCAGTACTTCTCGAACACCTCTTCAGGATCGAGCACATACGCGACACCGCCAGACATCCCAGCAGCGAAATTACGCCCTGTGGCCCCCAGCACGACGACCGTGCCGCCGGTCATGTATTCGCAACAATGATCGCCAGTGCCTTCCACAACCGCACTGGCACCAGAGTTGCGTACCGCAAAGCGCTCGCCGGCCACACCACTGAAAAACGCCTCGCCGGCAATGGCGCCATAGAGCACCGTGTTGCCCGCGATGATATTCTCCGACGCTTGCCCCCGGAATTCGGTGTTGGGGCGCACGATAATGCGGCCACCCGACAGCCCTTTCCCAACGTAATCGTTACCTTCTCCCACCAAATCCAGCGTCACGCCATGCGCGAGGAATGCACCGACCGACTGCCCGGCGGTCCCTTCCAGCTGGATATGAATCGTATCTTCCGGCAAACCGACATGGCCGTAACGCTTGGCGACTTCGCCTGACAGCATCGCGCCTACCGTGCGATTCACGTTACGAATCGGCGAGATGAAGGAAATTCGCTCGCTTTTATCAAGCGCGATCTTCGCCTGTGCAATCAGTTTGTGATCCAGCGCTTTTTCCAAACCGTGATCCTGCTCTTCCAAGTGTTTCTTGAGCACACCTTCAGGAACAACGGGGTCGTGGAAAATTTTACCGAAGTCCAGCCCCTGATTTTTCCAGTGCAGAAGCGCCTTGGTCTTGTCGAGCAAATCAACGCGGCCGATCAACTCCTGATACGTGCGAATCCCGAGCTGCGCCATGATCTGCCGCAACTCTTCGGCGACGAAGAAAAAGTAGTTGACGATGTGCTCCGGTTTGCCGTTGAATTTTGCACGGAGTACCGGATCCTGCGTCGCCACCCCCACCGGGCACGTATTCAGATGGCATTTGCGCATCATGATGCAGCCATTCACTACCAGCGGCGCGGTTGCGAACCCCACTTCATCGGCGCCGAGAATCGCCGCAATCGCCACGTCGCGGCCCGTCTTGACCTGACCGTCTACTTGCACGCGAATGCGACCGCGCAAATTGTTGAGCACCAGCGTCTGCTGCGTTTCGGACAAGCCCAGTTCCCACGGCGTGCCCGCGTGCTTGATCGAGGAAAGCGGCGACGCGCCCGTGCCACCGTCGTAACCGGAGATCACGACGTGATCGGCTTTCGCCTTGGACACGCCTGCCGCCACCGTCCCCACACCGACTTCGGACACCAGCTTGACGGAGATCGACGCCTTGGGATTGACGTTTTTAAGATCATGAATCAACTGTGCCAAATCTTCGATCGAATAAATGTCATGGTGCGGCGGCGGCGAAATCAAGCCGACTCCCGGCACCGAAAAGCGCAGATGCGCAATGTATTCCGACACTTTCTCACCCGGCAGCTGACCGCCTTCGCCTGGCTTCGCGCCCTGCGCCATCTTGATCTGAATTTGATCAGCAGAATTCAGGTATTGTGCCGTCACGCCAAAACGACCGGACGCCACCTGCTTGATCTTCGAGCGCAAGGAATCGCCTTCTTGCAACGGAATGTCCGCCATAACGCGATCGGAACCGAGCACATCGGCCAACGTCTGACCTGTGCCAATTCGCACACCCCGCTGCTCATCCATGTAACGCTTCGGGTCTTCACCGCCTTCGCCCGTGTTCGACTTACCACCGATACGGTTCATCGCGACCGCCAGCGTGCTGTGCGCTTCGGTGCTGATCGAGCCCAAGGACATCGCCCCCGTCGTAAAACGCTTGACGATTTCTTTCGCCGTTTCGACTTCATCGAGCGGAATCGCTTTGACCGGATCAATCTTGAACTCAAACAGGCCACGCAAGGACATCTGGCGACGCGATTGATCGTTGATGATCAGGGCAAATTCCTTATAGGTGTTAAAATTATTGGCGCGCGTGGAATGCTGCAATTTCGCAATCGCATCCGGCGTGTACATGTGCTCCTCGCCGCGCACGCGAAACGCATAATCGCCGCCGGCATCCAGCGAATCTTCGTACAACATGTCGTCGCCAAATGCCAGCTGGTGCAAGCGCACCGCTTCTTCGGCCACTTCGAAAACGCCGATCCCTTCGATATTGGTGGCGGTTCCTTTAAAGTATTTGTTCACCAATTCGCTATTCAAACCGACGGCTTCGAAAATTTGCGCGCCGCAGTAAGACATGTAAGTTGAAATGCCCATCTTGGACATAATCTTCAACAAGCCTTTGCCAATGGCTTTGATGAAATTGGCTTGCGCTTTTTCAGCCGTCATGTCTGGCCCGATTTCGGCCGCCATGCCTGCCAGCGTTTCAAATGCAAGGTATGGATGCACCGCTTCGGCACCGTAACCGGCGAGCAACGCAAAATGATGCGTTTCACGCGCCGAACCCGTTTCAACCACGAGACCGGTCGAGGCACGCAAGCCTTTTGAGACGAGATGCTGATGCACCGCAGACGTTGCCAGCAGTGCCGGCATAGCCACCTTGTCCGCGTTCACGCCTTTGTCGGAGACGATGAGAATGTTGTGACCGGACGTCACCGCATCCACCGCTTCCGCACAGAGGGAAGCCAGACGCGCCTCAATGCCTTCTTTGCCCCAGACGACCGGATAGCAGATGTCCAATGTATAAGACTTGAATTTGTTGCCTGTGTAAGCACTGATGTTGCGGATCGTCGCCATATCGGCAATATCGAGGACCGGCTGCGACACCACCAGACGCATCGGCGGATTGATGTTGTTGGTGTCCAGGAGATTCGGCTTCGGCCCAACGAAGGACACCAGCGACATCACCATTTCTTCGCGGATCGGATCGATCGGCGGGTTCGTCACCTGCGCAAACAATTGGTGGAAATAGTTGTACAACGGCTTGAGCTTGCTGGATGTGACCGCAAGCGGCGCGTCGTTCCCCATGGAACCAATGGATTCTTCGCCGTTCATGGCCATCGGCGGCAACAACAGCTTGAGGTCTTCTTGCGTGTAACCGAACGCTTGCTGTCGATCGAGCAGGGGAATGGTGGAAGGCTCGGGCGTCGCGTCCTTGCGAATTTCGTCGAGGCGAATGCGCACCGAATCGATCCAAGCCTTATACGGCTTCGCATTCGCGTAGGTGGCCTTAATTTCTGCGTCATCGATGATGCGACCACCTTCGAGATCGATCAAAAACATCTTGCCCGGTTGCAGACGCCATTTCTTGATGATGCTGGATTCCGGAATCGGCAACGTGCCCGCTTCGGATGCCATCAGGACCAAATCATCATCGGTCACAATATAACGCGACGGGCGTAAGCCGTTACGGTCCAGTGTGCCGCCGATATGACGTCCGTCTGTAAATGCCATGGCGGCCGGGCCGTCCCACGGTTCCATCATTGCCGCGTGATATTCATAGAAGGCGCGACGATTTTCATCCATCAGATTGTGGTTTTCCCACGCCTCGGGAATCATCATCATCATCGCTTGTGCAATCGGGTAGCCCGACATCACCAGCAATTCCAGCGCATTATCGAAACACGCCGTATCGGACTGTCCTTCATAAATCAGCGGATACAGCTTTTGCAAATCGTCGCCGAGTACAGCGGATTGCATCACCCCTTCGCGCGCGCGCATCCAGTTGTAGTTGCCTTTGACCGTATTGATTTCGCCATTGTGTGCGATCAGCCGATACGGGTGAGAAAGCGGCCACTCGGGGAAAGTGTTGGTCGAGAAACGCTGATGCACCATCGCCAGTGCCGACACACAACGCGGGTCCTGCAAATCCTTGTAATACACATCGACTTGATCGGCGAGCAGCAAGCCTTTATAAACAATAGTACGCGCCGACATCGACGGCACGAAAAATTCATTGCCATGTTTGAGATTGAGCGCTTGAATCGCATGACCGGAGGACTTGCGGATCACATAAAGCTTGCGTTCCAGCGCATCGGTCACCATCACGTCCGGACCACGTCCGATGAAAATTTGGCGAATCACCGGCTCTTTCGTGCGCACCGTCGGTGACATCGGCATGTCCTTGTCCACCGACACGTCACGCCAACCCAGCACCACCTGACGCTCGATGCGGACAGCTCGTTCGATTTCCTGTTCGCAGGCGATACGGGAAGCATGCTCTTTCGGTAAAAATACCATGCCCACGCCATATTCTCCCGGCGGCGGCAAAGTCACGCCCTGCTTGGCCATCTCTTCGCGGAAGAATTGATCCGGGATTTGGATCAGAATGCCGGCACCGTCGCCCATCAGCTTGTCCGCGCCAACAGCGCCACGATGATCGAGGTTTTTCAGGATCAACAACCCCTGCTCGATGATCGAATGACTTTTTTTACCCTTGATGTGCGCGATGAACCCGACCCCACAAGCGTCATGCTCATTGGCCGGGTTATACAAACCTTGTGCATCCATATCCATTCTCCCTTACTCATTCATGCGAGCTTTAAAGGATAGGACGGCAATCTTGAAAGTTCAAGGAGAAAAAATGGGGTCGGAGTAAGTTTATTTTGGCGATATGGATGATTTTTGTTAAATAGGGACACAGTTAATAAGGGGCTGAGCACTCACCCAGTATTTTCTTTTGTGACCAAGGCAAGCCCGTCGTGCAAGCATGCGAAATCACCAAGCATTTGTTTTGATTGATTATTTCAATTGACCAGAATGCCCACCCATCGCAGGCTAAGCGTTTTCGTCAACCAATGATTTTGCCGGGCGGCCGCGCTTTCCCGGCCTGACACGCCGGTTCATCCGCTTTTCCAGCTGTATTTGAAACTGTTCGGAACCCAGCGCCCGGCCTTTCATCACCGCCTGCCGCAAACTCTCGATTTCTTCTTGCGCAGCCGGTTGTTGCATGAAGTGCTTGTAAGCCGCTTCCCGCTCAAACGGCGTATTGCCCAATGCCCAGTAAAGCGGGTGATCAGCAATCAAGGAATCGGGCTTATCCCCGACATGGTGGGCGTAGCTGGTCCATTTGTACTCTGCAGGGTGCGCCACCAACCCTGCCCGGACCGGGTTCATTTCAATATACCGAGTGCACGCCAGGAAAAACTGGTCAGACTCAATGACCGAGGTCTTGAACCGCCCCTGCCACAGGGTGCCCGTCCTGTCATACTTGCGGTTAAAGTAAGGCACGTAAAACCGCCCCAGCAATTGCATCATGCGGGCCAAGCCTTGCGCGTCAGACGGTGTGGCCAGCAAATGCAAATGATTGCCCATCAACGCATAGGCATGAATCGCCACTTTGAACTGTCGAGACGCCTCCCGCATCCAGCCCAGAAACAACTGACAATCCTCGTCATCACGAAAAATCGGCTGCCGGTCATTTCCCTGCTGAATGATGTGATGGGGCAAATTGGGAACGACAATTCTGGAAGTTCTGGCCATGAGCGTAAAGGTAATGAAGCGACAGGCCATTCTACCAAAAAATTGACTCCGACCCCATTTCTCAGAAAAGCATGCTTATTGACCCCTCTCAAAACCGCAACTTTTGCCAAGAATATACTGATGGGCAAGATGGCTATCTTCTGAAAGGTCTGCCCAACGTCTCCGCCGCCAAGACAACGCAAACGTCAACGGTGGAGTGAGGGGTTGTCTTTCGCCCAGCGGGGCCACCCAACACCCCAGCCATTTAATTCATTTGAATGACTTCACTCACTCTAAGGAGGTAGCGTCATGGCAAACAACTTGATGCGTTTTAATCCATTTAGCGATCTCACCCGTTTTGAGCCGTGGAAAAATCTGGAAGAAATGTTCAAAGATTTTCGTCTCGCACCAACCTTGGGGGCCATGGAAGGCGAGCCGCGAATCAAAATGGATGTCACGGAAACCGACACAAACTACACGGTCAAAGCCGACATCCCTGGTGTCAGCAAGGAAGATATCAAAGTCACCGTTGAAGGCAACCAAGTCGCCATCAATGTCGAGGTAAAAAAAGAGAAAGAAGAAAAGAAAGAAGGCAATCTCATCCGTTCCGAGCGTTACTACGGACGGCAATACCGAAGTTTCACGCTGGGCCAAGATGTTGACGACACCAAAGCAGAAGCCAAGTACACGGATGGCGTGCTGGAACTGACACTGCCGAAGAAACCAGGCAAAAGCAGCAAACAACTGAGCATTAGCTGAAGGTGCACGAGGAAGGGGTCGCTGCCCTTGCCGCAGCGGCGAACGCGCAGTCGATCCCTTTTTTCTCAGACTGCCCTGCGCACGATATGCCCTCGGGAGATCCATGCAAAAGAAGTCCCTCAAGAAGACTTCCGAACTACTGACCCCGAACATTTTTCTGGATCGGGAATGCTCCGTTATCGCCTTCAATCGCCGCGTGCTGGCGCAAGCCGAGGACCCGCACATTCCCATTCTTGAGCGCCTCCGTTTTTTGTGCATCGTCAGCAATAACCTCGACGAGTTTTTTGAGGTCCGCATTGCGAGTCTGATGGCCCGGAGGGCAGATGCACATGAACATGAACAGGCTGTCATCACGGCCTCGCTGGAACACGTCAGCGAAGCGTGCCATCAGCTCGTTGAGCGTCAATATGCGCTCCTCAACGGACACGTTATACCGCTTCTGACCAAACATGGTTATCGCCTGCTTCACCAAAAAGATCGCAATGCGGCGCAACGGGCATGGGTGAAATCGCTGTTCGACAATCACATTCGCCCTATCCTGACGCCGATTGTCCTGGACCCTGCGCACCCTTTCCCGCAAGTGCCCAACAAAAGCCTGAATTTCATCATCTCGCTTTCCGGCAAGGACGCTTTCGGACGCGGCAGCACCATCGCCATCGTTCGCGCGCCGCGCGTCTTGCCCCGCGTTTTTCGACTGCCCGATGAACTTTCCCCGAACGGAGCGTGTTTTTGCCTGCTTTCATCCGTGATTCAGGCTCACATACCGGATCTCTTCCCGCAGCGAAAGGTCATCGCCTATTCCCAGTTTCGCGTGACGCGCGACAGTGACTTGTGGATCGATGAGGACGAAGTGATGAATTTGCGGCAAGCGCTGCGGGGTGAACTCCCCAATCGGCAATACGGCGCAGCGGTGCGACTGGAAATTGCGCGAAACTGTCCGGAGGATCTCGCGCAATTTTTGCTGAATCAGTTTGCGCTCGACAAGCACTGCCTGTATCGCGTCAACGGCCCGGTCAACATGGTACGGCTTGGCGAATTGCGGGATCACATTCACGATCCGACACTTTATTTCCCGCCTTTTTTTCCGGCACAGACAACGGACGTCCGGCAAGCCAACCTTTTCGAGACACTGCGTCAACGCGACATTCTCTTGCACCATCCTTTCCAGTCCTTCCAGACAGTGGTCGATTTCATCGATGCCGCAGCCCACGACCCCAACGTCATCGTCATCAAGCAATCGATCTACCGCGTTGGCATGGATTCCGAACTGATGGAAACCCTCATCGCGGCGGCACGCATGGGCAAGGAAGTCACGGTCATTGTCGAACTCAAGGCACGTTTCGATGAAGAACAAAACATTAACTGGGCGGAGCGACTGGAAGAGGCTGGCGCACAGGTCATTTATGGTGTGATGGGGCTGAAAACGCACGCCAAACTCGCCCTGGTGATTCGGCGCGAGCAAAACGCATTGCGTTATTACGCGCATCTCGGCACCGGAAATTACCACCCCGCCACGGCGCGACAGTACACGGACTTCGGTCTGCTGACAGCACACACAGAACTGGCCATGGAAGTCAACGAAGTCTTCATCCATCTCACCAGTCTCACGCGCCCGAAAAAACTCAACCATCTGTGGCTGGCTCCGTTTTCATTGCACAATGAAATCGTCAAGGCCATTCGCAATGAAATAAAAATGGCCCGTTCGGGGCGTCCCGCCTACCTCATCGCCAAGATGAATGCGCTGGAAGATGAGTCCACCATTCGTGCGCTCTACGATGCCTCCTGCGCTGGCGTGAAAATCGATTTGATTGTGCGCGGCGCCTGCGCGCTCAAACCTGGCGTGCGCGGCTTGTCGGACAATATTCGCGTCGTTTCCGTCGTCGGGCGTTTTCTCGAACATAGCCGCATTTATTATTTTCACAATGACGCGGCGCACGAGGTTTATCTTTCCAGTGGCGACTGGATGGGACGCAATCTGTTTCGACGCATTGAAGTCGCTTTCCCGATATTGGATAAAAATCTGAAACAGCGTATTATCGAAGAAGGATTGGAGCCTTACCTGAAGGACAACCTCAATGCTTGGGAACTGGACGCGCAGGGCGACTACCGTCGTTGCACACCACATGGCAAGCAAGCGTCATACGGTGCGCAACAACATCTTTTGCTCACGCTGACAGCACCCGGCACCGACGGGAGGTAGTCATGGAACTCATTTTGTGGCGACACGCAGAAGCCAAGCTTGGCGACTCGGATGAAGAACGCACGCTCAGCACAAAGGGGCGCAAACAGGCATCGCGAACCGCCGCGTGGTTAAACGCAAACCTTCCGGAAAATTGCCGCATCCTGGTCAGCCCCGCGACCCGCACGATTCAAACGGCCGAAACGCTCGATCGGAAATTTCGCATTCACCCGGATCTGGGGCCCAGCGCAACGCCCGAAAACATTCTGGCCGCAGCCAACTGGCCTCTCGCCAAAGAGACCGTCCTGATTGTGGGACATCAACCTGCCTTGGGACAAATTGCTGCGATGCTCATTTCAGGCATACGCCAGGACTGGCGTGTCGGGCGCGGCAACGTTTGGTGGATCGCCCAAAGAAAAGAAACGCCCGCAGACCAATCCAATTATCTGCGCGCCGTCATCACCCCAGAGCTGATCGTTCCCAATTTGACGGAGATGCGCCAAGTGACGTGAAAGATTATTTCCTTCAATGCGTCACAAACAACAGCCATCGATTCAATAGCGCCAAAGCGTCCGTATTTCAGTATCATTGACCTATGCGTGGCACTTTATTGATGACGACGCCGTGATGTGTCATGGCGCGCCTTTGGTTTGCAAGGAACGGATGTCAACCCAACCCAACTCATCGCCTCCCCCGCGGCGTTTTCCACTCTCAGCACGAGAACTGTGGCACGATTCTGCGGCCGGTCTGTCCGTCGCCGGACTCCTGCTGCCGCAAGCGCTCGCCTATTCCAGCATCGCCAACATGCCCCCCCAAGCCGGCATCATGGCGCTCTTCGCCGGACTGATTTGCTACGGTTTATTTGGCATGAGCCGCTTTGCCATCGTTTCGGCAACGTCATCTTCAGCGATCGTTCTCGCCGCCGCGATCGCGTCCATGTCGGTTCCCGATCCAGCCATGCAAATAACCATGGCGGCAGGCCTCGTGATGATCACCGGCGTGATTTTCCTGATGGCCGGCATGCTCAAAATGGGCAATGTCACCGATTTCATCGCGAAGCCGGTCCTGCGCGGATTCACATTCGGCCTCGCAATCGTCATCGTTCTCAAGCAATTCACGGAAGTGGTCGGTGTGCCCATCCCGCAAAGCAACGTGTTTGAGTTAATCCTCGCGCTCGCGGATCAATTCGACAACTGGAATCAGGCCAGCATCGTCACGGCAGCAGCCGCGTTAGGCATCCTCTTTTTTCTCGAGCGCTACCGATGGTTGCCAGGCGGCCTCACCGTAATCGTGCTGGGTATCGTCGGCGCCAAATTTCTGCATCTCGCGGATCATGACGTGCATTTGATCGGCATCATCAACCTCGAACTGACGGCCCCGTCGCTGCCAAAAATCTCCAACGCCGAATGGATGCAATTGGCGGAAGTCGGGCTTGGTCTGGCTTTCATTCTGTACGCGGAATCCTATGGGTCCATTCGCAGCTTTGCCATCAAGCACGGCGATCCGGTGCTCCCCAACCGTGATCTGATGTCATTGGGCCTGTGCAACCTCGCCTCCGGCATCCTGCACGGCATGCCGGTCGGCGCTGGCTATTCCGCTACGGCCGCCAACGAAAAACACGGTGCCAGCTCTCGACTCTCCGGTTTTTTTGCAGCGCTCATCATCTTGCCGATTGTTCTCTTGCTGCTGCCGATCATCGCGTTCATCCCCAAACCCGTTCTCGCGGCCATCGTGATTCACGCGGTCAGCCACACGCTTACTATCGCTACCTTCCGTCCTTACTTCGCCTGGCGTCGTGACCATATCGTGATCGTCGCGTCTGTCTTGGCCGTCGTCGCGCTAGGGGTGATGGAAGGCTTGCTGGTTGCCGTCGGCATCAGCCTCTTCCTGTTGCTGCGACAAATGTCCGCCGCCACCATCGTCCAACTGGGCCGACATGGGCGCCGTGAGCACGATTTCGTCAACTTGCAAACTTTCCCGAAAGCGACGCTGGTGCCTGGCGTGATCATCCTGCGGCCGGATCAAGCCATCTTTTTCGCCAACGCCGACCGCATCATGGGCAAGCTTCGAGAAACCATCGTCGCCGCCGCCCCCTCGGTGCATGCGGTCGTACTCAGTCTGGAACAAACCACGAATCTGGATAGCGTTGCACTGGAAGCCCTGCGTGACTTGGCAATTTACACTGCCAGTCTCGGCAAGCGTCTCGTGCTGGCCCGGGTGAAGGATGACGTCTACGAAGTCCTGCAACACGCCATCGTGCCGTCCGACCCCAACCTCGGGATTAGCCGCCTGAGTGTCGCACACGCCGTCAGCCTGGCGCTGGCGCCGGAAATGGAAGAAAAAGAAAATGAACTGGATTTGGGACCGGGATAGTGCGACAGGCGGGGGAAAGCACCACTAAAAAGTTACTTCGCCCCATGCAGATACAACTCCCACAGCACCCCCAGACGCAACCCGCCTTCGACGGGGCGCAGTTTATGGATGCTCAACTCCTGCATGACCCCCATCAGAATGGCAAGCCCGCCCACAATCGAGTCGGCTCGCTCAGGACGCACTTTCTCCAGCGCGATTTTGTCGATACGTCCGAAATCAAGCAAACGTCGTTTCAAATTGTCGAGGCTTTGCGGCGTAATCCCCTCATCGCCCAAATTGTTGCGGGTGATGATTTCGCCGATAGCGCGCAATGTGCCAGAAGAGCCGTAGACGTTTTTCCAGTCCGGCGCCGTTTGCTTGGGGAAAAGCGCGTCAAACCGGCTGCGCGCGTAGCGCACGGCCGCGTCAAAAGCCGCCTCGTCCAGTTTGCCGCCTCGAAAAAATTGCTGAGTTTGCCAAACGGTGCCAATGCCAATCGATTCGGCGCGCTCAATTTCCTGCCCGCTTCCCACGATCACCTCAGTGGATCCCCCACCAATATCGATGACAAGACGATGCTCTCCGGCTCTCGGCATTTGATGCGCAATACCCAGATAAATCAGTCGCGCTTCTTCCTCGCCAGAGATCACATCGATCGGACAACCGAGCGCCTTTTCAGCAGCCAGCAAAAAAGCCGAAGCATTCTTCGCAACACGCAGCGTATTGGTGGCCACCGCACGTACTGCAATGGGACGGTATGCCTGCAGCACGTCCCCCAGTTTGTATAGCCCATCGATACTGCGGCGAATCACGGCGTCGCTCAATACATTGTTTTCGTCCAGCCCGGACGCCATGCGTGTCGGTTCGCGCGCACTGCGCACCACCTCGATCGTGTTGCCGACATGCCGCCCGACATGCAAACGAAAACTGTTGGAACCCAAATCAATCGCTGCCAGCATGGTTTCCTCTCATTATCTCAATACGTTCCTGATGCTTAACCCACCAAAGGCCACAGAATGACAGCCCAAACGGCTCCCGCAAGCAACATGGCCAGCAGCACAGCTGCGCTGCCAAAATCTTTCGCGTTTTTTGAAAGTGGATGACGCTCCAGCGAAATACGGTCGACGACCGCCTCAATCGCAGAATTCAGCAACTCGACTATCAACACCAGCACCAGAGCGCCGATCAATGCAAGGCGATCACGCCCGGACACTGGTAAAAGAAATGCCAGCACCACGCCGAACACCAGCAGCGCCAATTCCTGCCGAAAGGCATGCTCGCTCCGCCAAGCCGTCCTCAGCCCGTCGATCGAGTAAAAAAGCGCCATGAAAATGCGCTTGACGCCGCTTTTACTTTTGAATTCGCTGACGGACGATTGCTTGTCGCTCATAATCTAAAAGGATTCTTTGGAGGAAACACGCCGCATTATCGCATTTCGCAAGGAAAGCCACCTGTGAACCGTACTGTCCGCTGCGAAATTGTCTGACAGGACAAATTCCCGGAATGGCGCGCCGCATTCTGCGCGTGCCATCAGACCTTCATCCGATAGGAGGAGTAAGCGATCAGCTTTCCGGAATGCTGATCGGCGTTTCCAGCAGGATTTGCTGTGCAACGGGAGAAGTGTGCTCTACGGAAGTCACCGGCACGTTCTGTTTTTCCGGCGCCTCGTCAAATTTGTAATCGACGAGCCAGTTGCGTACACGACTTGCATCGCCGATACGAGACATCTTGCCCTTAGAATCCAGGAAAATCATCACGATTTCGCGGCCTTTGATCTTGGCTTGCATCACAAGGCAGCGCCCGGCCTCATTGATATAACCGGTTTTTTGTACACCAATTTTCCATTCCGGATTTTTCACCAATTGATTGGTGTTGGCATACTGCTGCATGTGCCGACCCGTATCGATCACGGTACGCGTATCAGTCGAATAATCACGGATCAAGGGCACCTTGGAAGTCACAATCACAAGCTTGGCCAAGTCTCTTGCGCTCGACACATTGCGACTGGAAAGCCCGCTGGAGTCAGCAAAGTGAGTGTCGTTCATGCCGAGCTCCCTCGCTTTGGCATTCATGGCCGCCACGAAAGCAGGCGTACCGCCAGGATAATTTCGACCCAATGCAGAGGCTGCGCGGTTCTCAGAACTCATTAAGGCAATGTGCAACAAATCAGTACGTTTGACCCGCGATCCAACACGCAGGCGTGAGCCGGAATGTTTTTCACGATCAATATCATCGCTTGTAATATCAAGCACTTCGTTGAGATTCTGATGCGCCTCCAGCACAACCAAGGATGTCATCAATTTTGTGATAGATGCCACAGGCAAAGCCACGTTGGCATTTTTTTCCAGCAGCACTTCTGCGCTGGCTTGATCAACGATGTAGGCCGCGTTAGATTTCAACGCCAGCGGATCACGTGTCCTGTTCAGCCCGGCCTTATCACCGACACTGGCAACGGGCCGCTCAGGACGTTGCGCAACGTAGATAACCTTGCGCTTGCCGCGCACATAAACCACCTTACGCACCATCCGGGTCCGTGGTTTTGCGCTGCGTTTGGCCTGACGACGTTGCGCCTTACTTTTTTTCTTGACAACGCCAACAGATTTTTTCTTGTCGGCTTGACCACGGGCAGTCTCATCGCCTTGCGCGGGCGTTATCGCCTGCGCAACGTGCGCAGAAAACAACATGGAAAAAAGCAGAAAAACAATCCCGAATGTTCTTTTCAACATCAGCAACTCCAAACCCCGATAGTGACCCACACGGAAGTCTACCAAAAAAGCAAATATTCATAAAGGAAAGAAAAGCTTACCCCACGAATTTAATCAAAATTGTGGCTGGATGCCACAAATAAAAACGGCCATCCTGTTAATTTTTTAACAGGATGGCCGCTCGAAAAGCTGCAACGTCAGAGTTTGTCGAGATACTCCATTTCCTCTTCCGTCAGCTCAAACATCGCATAAACAGTCATATTAAGCTTGCGTTCAGCATCCGTGATATCGATATTGATTTTATTTAGCTGATATTTTGCATCATCCAGAAAGTTCTCCCACATCTGGATCGCGCCCTCAGCCAAATCCTTGCCAAACAGCCGCTTCGATTCTTCCCGCAATACGTCAACGGTGAGCACATGCCAGTTTCGCAAAGCCGCACTCAGTTCCGAAGTGGTCCGCCCCGGTGTCACGTGCGTGGCAATCTCTTGAAGAACATCATTGTAAAAAGCTTGTCGTTCCTCGGCAATGCGATGGCAGTAATCCGAGAACATTCCCACCATGGAAAGAAACTCAACATCGACCATGCGCGGAACGGGTAAGGCCTCCAAATGCTCTGGACGCACCTGAATCGCACCCTCCTTGTTGGCAGGCGACAATTCACTAAGCAAGAACCAATAAAATTTTGAGTTCAACAGCCCGGCGATGTAATAGTCGCCATTACGCAAGTGGTATCCCGATGAAGCATAATACGCTCCACTCTTGTCCAGAGTGAATCCCCCGGGCCAGTTAACACTTTCGCGATAAACAACCTTGAGATCGGCGATATTTTTCGGTTCCAAATGCTTGGCTTGTTCCAGCTCGAACCACTGTTGTCCACTGCCGCGCTTTTGCAAGCGATCATGGAAGGGCTTCAAGTGATCGCGGATGGCCGGATAGTCCTCAAGATTAACTGCGCCCGGAACCGTGTTAATGAGCCAGGTTTCATGGGGCTCGGCACGCCAGCGATCAATTGCGCTCGCTTGGGCAAACGGCTTGAGGATAACTTCCGATTTGGGGTCTGATTTAATCAGTGCTTCATAGGTGGCGCGATCAACAATAAAGGCTTCATCCAGCCCCGTCTCCACACCACGTTGCGGCGTGCCGTATTCCTGTTTGACGGTCGGATGACCAGCATTCATCACCCGTTCGCGCAATAACGCCAGCACTTCTTCCCTCGGCAACCCGCTTCTTGGTGCGGCAACAGGCTCTTGAATGATGGGATTCTCGTCTGTTTTCATAGTTGTAAAGTATGTTGGCTATGGTTAATTACACGCTGATCCCGCCAAATCGCAGCCGAACCAGCCAAAGCGCACCATGATAGACGAAAATCGCCTCACATAGTGTTGTTTCACTTGAAAACGCCATACCAGCTGGATGCTTGGCTCTGGCATAACAGCATGACACCCTTGTCGGCAAGGCGCTCTTGAGTAAATGGGGACACCTTCAGTGTCTTTCAACCCACCATATTGCCCAAAGAGAGCATCCTAGAAAAATGACGCTTGGCAGCGCTGCAGTCAAGAAAGGAGGCCACGTATTAAGCAAGCCGACATGCGAGAACAAATTGTTCACCAGGACAAACCCCACGCCGATCATGATGCCGGAAAAGATTTTGACGCTCAGCCCTCCGGATCGGAAATGCACGTACGCAAACGGCAGCGCCATCGCCATCATGACAAACATGGAAAGCGGGTAAATAATTTTTTTCCAAAAGGCGATTTGATAACGCGCACTCTCCTGACTGTTTTCCTCAAGATGGCGTTTGTACAGGTATAAATGGTAAGCCGACATGCGATCCGGTTTGACGAACAACACCGCCAGAATATTGGGCGTAATGTCTGACAGCATGTCGCGCGTCTCTGAAGTTTTCACCGTCACCGCACCCGGAAAACGATCATGGGGCATCTTGGTTTCGGCACGCTGTTTTTCCATGATGGTCTCCGTCACCCCATTCAGACGCCAAACGTGATTACCCGCATATTCGGCCGTCTCCGCACGAATCATGGCTTGCAAATTCATATCGGTATCGAGTTCGTAAATTCGCAACTTGCGCAACTCGCCATTGGGACGAAGCTCGCCCACATTCAGGAAGCGCGAGCCTTTGACCTCACCATTCACCGTGTCGCGAATCTGGTCCTTGCTCCACATGCCACTACGAAATTCCTGCTTGATGGACGTCCCTTTGGCATCGCGCTTCATCTGTTCCGCCATTTTCGCTGTCATTGGCGTCACCAACTCCCCAAGCAAGAGGGTAGCCACCACAAACACCAGACAAATCTTGGCCAGCATGCCGCAGGCAAACTTCGTGGACATGGAGGCGGCACGCATAACGGTGTATTCCGAGCTCGAGGCGAAACGTGCCAAGGTGTAAATCGTGCCAATCAATACGGCAATCGGCATCAGTTCATAAGCGTAGCTTGGCAAACTCATCACCACATACATGAACGCATGCTGCCATTTGTACCCGGTGCGGCCGACAAATTTGAGTTCACTAATCAAATCGAAAAAAGCGAACAGTGCCAGGAAAGCCGCTAGCACGAATGACACCGCCGTCAAAATTTCAGCTGCAAAATACCGCTGCAAGACGCGCATTCTCATGTCGGCGCCCCCTCAGAAGAAGGCTTGGCCTTCAACTTGCGATGCCGGATCGACGACCAAATCACCGCCGGGTGGAAACGACTGTTCACGTTTAAACGCATTAGAAAAAGCGCCAACACGATCAAAGCAATCACCACATGCAAGGGCCACCACGCCATCACAAATTTCATTTTGCCTCTTGAAACGGCCGCCTGAAAATAGCTAACCATGTTGCTATACGCAACATACAGCAAGAGAGCAATCAGCAAATTGGCCGAGCGCCCAGCTCGGGGGTTCACAAAGCCCAGCGGGATCGCGAGCAACATCAACAACAAACTCATCAATGGTAAAGCGATGCGCCAGAGCAGCTCGCCCAGATGGCTTCGCGTCGGGTCCTTGATCAAATCCAGCAAGGGTTTAGCCCGTGCCGTCTTGTCGCCCTGAATCGCATACACATTTGCGGTAATAAAAGCCATGTATCGCTCGAAATGGGTGAACTGCATATCTTCCTGACCGAATCGCGTTTCGTAGCGCATCCCATCTTCCAGGATCAAATATTTATCTCCTCCGGCATCCGTTTCGATGGTGCCTTGCTTCGCAACCACCACCGACGTGAGATCGTTTTTGACCGAGTGGACAAATACATTTTTCATCTGCGACAAATCGCCGGAAATGCCCTCGACAAAAAACACGCGATTGGCAGCCGCCGACTCCTGAAAAGTGCCAGGCGAGACTTTCGACACGTCGTTGCGTTTTTCAAAACGCTCGCGAAATTCCGCACTCTGCCGGTTGGCCCACGGCGTGACGGTAAAACTCAAGGCACTGGTCAGGAAGACGATCGGCAACCCAAACAGCAACACCGGACGTATCCACTGCGACAAACTCTGCCCAGAAGCAAACCAGACCACCATTTCCGAGTCCTGATAACTGCGCGTAATCACCAACAATACGGAAATGAACCCAGTTAGAATCAGGATAACCGGCAAATAATTCAGGGCAGCGAAACCAATGAATGCGACAACATCTTCGGACGCAATTTTGCCGCCGGCGGCCATCCCCAAAATCCGGATCAACATAACGGTGATCGTGATCGAGAACAGCGTCATGAACACGGCACCACCCGTACCGACCAATTCTCGTCTTAGCGCGCGATGGAAAATCATCGAAAGATTATAATGACAGGCAATTCAATCAAGGAGAAACGGATGGACTTTAGCATAAAAGCAGTCAGTCGACCCCAGGAACTCGCCTCCGCCAAGGCAAGTTGTCTCGTCCTTGGCGTCTTCGAAAACCAAGCATTATCGCAGATTGCAAGCCAACTGGATCAGGGTGGAGAGATCGCCGCTGCTCTAAAAGCCGGCGACATCAGCGGCGCGCCTGGCAGTACCCTCATGCTGCGAAAAATCAAGGGCTTCGCGGCAGAGCGTGTTCTGTTGGTCGGCTTGGGAAAAGCCGACACACTCACCGACAAAAATTTTACGGCAACAACCAAAGCTGTCGTTTCGGCTTTAGCTGTCTCCGCTGCCAAAGATGCGCTCATTGCATTGCCTTTTGCTTGGATCAAGGATCGCGATGCCGCCTGGAGCATCCGCCAATTCGTTGCGACCGTCTTTGACCATGCCTATCGCGCCGATGCGATGAAAAGCAAGAAGGACTCGACATTGAGAGGCGTCCGAAAATTCAGCTTGGCCATTCCCTCACCCGAATCTTCCGATGCGCGTATCGCGCTGGGACAAGGCCTCGCCGTTGCACGTGGCGTCCAACTGGCGAGAAATTTGGGTAACCTCCCGCCCAATGTCTGCACTCCCACTTATCTCGCCGCCACCGCCAAAAACTTGGCGCGCTCGCACAAACTGAAGGTGCAAGTTCTGGATCGCAGGCAAATCCAGGCATTGAAAATGGGCAGTTTTCTGGCCGTGGCCAAAGGCAGCGATGAGCCACCCAAGCTCATCGTGCTCCGATACACCGGTGCCAGCACCCAAACTGCACCCATCGTGTTGGTTGGCAAAGGGCTGACGTTCGATTCCGGCGGCATTTCGCTCAAGCCTGGCGCCGCCATGGATGAAATGAAGTACGACATGTGCGGCGCAGCTTCAGTACTGGGTACATTGCAGGCTGCAGCCGAACTCAAACTGAAATTGAATGTAATCGGCGTTATCCCTGCTTGCGAGAACATGCCTTCCGGCCGTGCCAATAAACCCGGGGATATCGTCACGTCCATGTCGGGACAAACGATCGAAATCCTCAACACCGATGCGGAAGGCCGCTTGATCCTGTGTGACGCGCTCACTTACACGGAGCGTTTCAAACCGGCAGCAGTCATTGATATTGCGACGCTCACCGGAGCTTGCGTCACCGCGCTGGGCCATCACAATTCTGGTCTTTTTGCGCGTCATGATGACGCGCACAATCAGCTCGCCGAGGCATTACTCACCGCCGGCAAAGCCACGGGCGACACAGCCTGGCGCTTGCCGATCGAAGACGCCTACCAGGAGCAACTGAAATCGAATTTCGCCGACATGGCCAACATCGGCGGCCCGCCTGGCGGCAGCATCACGGCCGCCTGTTTTCTGGAGCGTTACACCCGAAAATACACGTGGGCGCATCTGGATATTGCGGGAACGGCTTGGCGCAGTGGCGCGTCCAAAGGCGCGACCGGACGGCCGGTTCCCCTGCTCACGGAATTTCTGATCCGCCAGGCAGAAAAAACCAAAACATCCGTCAAGCGGCGCTGATGTGACGTTTTAAAAGAAAAAGCCCCTACTAGCCGGGGCTTTTCCGTACTTGTTCTTGGCCTTGAGAGACGCCTCACGGCGCCGAATTACAGGGGCTGAATATTTGAAGCTTGCTTGCCCTTCGGACCCGTCGTCACTTCAAAAGAAACGCGCTGGTTCTCTTTGAGTGATTTGAAACCCTTTGACTGAATTGCTGAGAAGTGTGCAAACAAATCTTCACCACCTTCATCCGGCGTAATAAAGCCAAAACCTTTAGCGTCGTTAAACCATTTTACGATACCAGTTGCCATTTGAATTCCTATTACAGTTATATATTAGAACGTTACCCATTGAGCGCATGAAGCAAGCAAGACTGAAAACCACCTTCCGTACTACTATTACCCACAATGCAATTTTGATACTAACATAGAAATCTCTGCAAATTTCAAATTGCGCGCAGAAATTCCTTCGGGACAATAAAATTTTTTTGATTTTTATCAAATCGGCCTGCTTACAAGATACGGCCCCCCCCCATAAATCCTGCCTCCAGATCAGCGGCCGCCCCAAAGATTGGCGCCACTCCGATCATCCGATGGCAGAAGGCGCACCCCATTCCTTGTTGATAATCTTTTCCAACCAAAAAGCACCGATGATCGTTTTCACGTCGGTCACACGCCCCGTCCGCACCCACTCCAGCAACTCTGTCAACGTCAACCGGAAGGTCTCGATCAACTCGCCTTCCTCTGGTTGACTCACCCCTTCGGTCAAACCACGCGCAATAAAAAAATCCAGGTGCTCGTCCGAATAGCCCAGCGCATTGTGCACCGTGCATACAAACTGCCAGTCAGTCGCCGAATAACCGGTTTCTTCCTGCAACTCTCTTTGTGCGCAGGCCAATGTTGATTCGCCCGGATCGATTTTCCCGGCAGGGAATTCGACGAAGATACGATCGACGGGGTAACGAAACTGGCGCTCAAGCAAAACCGTTCCATCATCAAACAACGGCAAAACAACCACTGCGCCAGGATGGCGAATGAATTCTCTTGAAGCCATTCGACCATCTGGCTGGCGCACCTGATCGCGCTGCACCTGAAAGAAACTGCCCGCATACACCACCTCACCTTCAATACGGGTCTCGCGCAAATGCGCGTCCCGGTCCGAACCTGCAACAGAAACGATCATGTGATAAATTCCTCCAAAGATATTGAACTGCCAGCAGTCGATGATACTGCTGCGACAAGACACTGTACCGTATAATGCGGCCAACCCCCGCTCGGGGCGAGGACATAGCGCGCTTAACCCTCTTGATTATGGAGAAGTGCCGTCTCCGACTGCACAACACAACACTATGACGACTCTTATCTATTCCCATGCCGCCTGCATGGAACACCGCCCCGGCCCCCATCATCCGGAAAGCCCGGAACGGCAGCCCGCTGTGCTCAAAGCTTTGCGGGCCAAAGAGTTTGATGATTTGCTCTGGCGCGACGCACCCATGGGCAAGCGCGAACATCTCTTCATGGTGCATACCAAATCGTATGTTGAACGTGTCGAAAAAGTTGCTCCTCTTGACGGCTACCGTCCGCTTGATGGTGGCGACACCATCATGTCACCGGGCTCGCTGGAGGCCGTCATGCGCTGCGTCGGCGCGGCCGTCGCGGGTGTCGACGCGGTCGTCAACAAGGAAGTCGACAACGTCTTTTGCGCCACCCGCCCGTGTGGCCACCACGCCGAAGCCGACCGCGCGATGGGATTTTGCATTTTCAATCAGGCTGCCGTTGCCGCTTTCTACGCACGCGACGTGCGCAAAATGAAAAAAGTCGCGGTCGTCGATTTTGACGTTCACCACGGAAACGGCACGCAAAATTCCTTTTACAACCACAAGGATCTCTTTTACGCTTCCTGCCACCAGTCGCCGTTCTATCCCGGCTCGGGCGCCAAATATGAAACCGGCATCGATCACAACGTGGTCAACGTCCCACTGAATCGCGGCTGCGATTCCGCCACCTTGCGTGCACGCATCTCCGCTGAAATGCTCCCGGCGCTGCGCACCTTCGCACCAAACCTCTTGATCATTTCAGCCGGTTTCGATGCGCACTACAAGGATCCGCTTGGCGGCCTGAGCTTCACCGACGATGATTATTACTGGTTCACCAAAGAGCTGATGAAGATTGCCGATGAAACCGCAGAAGGGCGTGTGGTATCGATTCTGGAAGGCGGTTACAGCCTCGACGGTCTGGCCACCGGTTGCGCCGCTCACGTCCGCGCGCTAATGGGTAAATAAAATCATCCGTTATGAAGCGGTGCAGGCAACCCGCACTGCTTTGCGCAGCTAAACAAAAGCCCCTCGTCTTCTCAGGCCGAGGGGCTTTCTTGTTTTATTGTGGCACTCATTCCCGTGCGATTTTGGTGACCCCCGAGACATGCCGCAGGCGACGCATCAAGCTTGCAAGGTGATCGCGATTTTCAACCTGAACGATGAAACGCAATTTGGTGAAAGTGTCGCCCATGCCATCATCCATCCCCACCGAAGTGATATTGGCATCCCCTTCGCTGATTTCCGACGTCACCCGGGCCAACAAGCCTTTTTGATCCTCGGCATACACGGCCAACTTGCAGTCAAAGCGCCGCGTCAAATCCTCTGCCCATGCCACGGGAATCCACTTCTCCTGCTCTTTGAAAATCAGCCGCTTAGCCTGTTCGCAATCGGACACATGCACGACCAGCCCGCGGTCGAAATTTAACTGCCCAACAATATTGTCACCGGGGATCGGACGACAGCACTCCGCCAATTGCACCGTCATGCCTTCGCTGCCATAAATGAGAATCGGCTCCATCTTGGTCGGTGCGTCTTCTTTGGCTGTTTCCGATTTGGTTTTGTTTCTTGACTTGCTGCGCACTAGGCTCATCACGCGGTGCGCGACCATCATCGCCAAGCGTTTGCCAGTGCCGATATCGACGTATAAATCATCCAGCGACTTCACACCCGATTCCGCGACGAGTCGCTCGCCAATCTGCGGCGCAATATCCGGATCGAGATTCAAGGTTGTCAGCGCCTGTCCCAGCAAATGCTGGCCCAGTTCCACCGATTCGGCATAACTGGCCGTGCGCAAATAACTTCGGATCGATGAGCGCGCTTTACCCGTTCGCACGAAGGTCAACCAGGCAGGGTTGGGGCGTGACGTCGGCGACGTGATGACTTCCACGATGTCGCCGTTCTGCAGTTCCGTGCGCAGCGACGCAGGCTCGTTGTTGATCTTGACGGCAATGGTTTGATCGCCGAGATCCGAGTGAATGCTGTAGGCAAAATCCAGTGCCGTGGCATTGCGCGGCAAGGAAATGATCTTCGCCTTGGGGGTGAAAACGTAAACGGAATCGGGGAAAAGATCGAATTTGACGTGTTCCAGAAATTCGGCAGAGTTACCGGTTTGCTGCTGGATATCGAGCAATGATTGTAACCATGCGATGCTCTGCTGCTGAATGTCCATCGGTGCCGCTTCATCGTCTTCCTTGAACATCCAGTGCGATGCCACGCCGGATTCAGCGACGTGGTGCATTTCGTGCGTGCGAATCAAAAATTCCAGCGGTGTTTTGAGGGGCCCAATCACCGTGGTGTGCAGCGACTGGTATTTATTCATCTTGGGGATGGCGATGTAATCCTGCACTTTTCCCGGAATCGGCTTGTAAATGCCATGCAGGACACCCAGCGCCTGATAACACTCCGACAGCGATTTCACGACCACCCGAAAACCGTACACATCCAATATTTGGGAAAACGACAGATGCTTGGTGCGCATCTTGCGATAAATGCTGAAAAGCGTTTTTTCCCGGCCATAGACTTCGGCCTGAATACCCGCTTTCGCCAGCGCGCTCTTGACCGCCGCCTGCACGGGACTGAGAATTTCCTTGCGATTGCCGCGCGCGTCCTTGAGCGCTTTCGCCAGCGCACGGTGCCGCATCGGGTTCACGTTGGCAAACGACAAATCCTGCAATTCACGATACAAACTGTTCATGCCGAGCCGATGCGCAATCGGCACATAAACTTCCATCGTTTCATGCGCAATGCGCCTGCGCTTGTCTGGACGCATTACCCCCAGCGTGCGCATGTTGTGCAAGCGATCCGCCAGTTTGATCAGCATCACGCGAATATCGCTGGCCATCGCCAGCAGCATCTTGCGGAAATTTTCGGCCTGCGCTTCGACGTGCGTCTGGAACTCAATCTTGTCGAGTTTGGAAACGCCATCCACCAGTTCGGCCACCGGTGCCCCGAAGCGCTCGATCAACTCTTCCTTGCGCACGCCTTGATCTTCCATCACGTCATGCAGCAAGGCCGCCATGATGGCTTGCGCATCCAGTTTCCATTTTGCGCAGGTTTCCGCAACGGCAAGCGGGTGCGAAATGTAGGGCTCGCCAGACATGCGTATCTGGCCGAGATGCATTTCATCGGCAAAGCGAAACGCTTCCCTTATCTTGCCCAGATCAGCGGGGGAAAGATAGGTGGCAAGCTCTTCAGTGAGTTGCGAAAAAGAAGCGACGCCACTTTTCGCTGTGGACTGGTTTACATCCGACTGGGATGGTTGTTCGGCTGACGCCATTCCTCCATACCTCCCCGTTTGCGCTTTGTTGGCAAGCATGATGTCCATGGAGGAAATTTGTCAGTCATTGGGGGGAGGTCAGATCAGCCGGGAACCTTCTTGAGCATTTCCACGCCAACTTTGCCTGCGGCAATTTCGCGCAAGGCCACAACCGGCATCTTGTCTTTCGCATCGACTTTCTGAGTGTGTCCTTGCAACAGCTGACGCGCACGGTACGTTGCGCACAGCGTCAGTTGAAAGCGGTTCGGGAATTTCTTTGAGACAATCTTCGATCGTAATACGGGCCATACGCTACTCCTAATAAAATATTCAACTTGCTTTAGGGCTGATGCCCAGTTCCTCAAACATCGCCCCGTTTTTAGCGGCCTGCTGAGCGAATCTGCAACGCGCGGCCGAAATGATAGCGGTCAATTCAGCCAAAGCGGTTGCAAAGCTTTGATTTATAATAACATATTCGCACTCTGGTGCATGCGCAATCTCGCTGCTGGCCGCTTGAATGCGTCGCTGGATGACGGCTGGATCATCCAGCGCCCGCTTCGTCAAGCGCTCCTCCAGTGCGGCAATCGATGGCGGCAACACAAAAATGCCTATCGCCTGCGGAAAAATCTTCTTAACCTGCTGCGCTCCCTGCCAATCTATTTCCAATATAACATCAGCACCAGACTGGATGTGATCCGCAATCATTTTTGCAGAGGTGCCGTAGTAATTGCCGTAAATTTCGGCCCATTCCAGAAACTCGCCTCTTGCCTTTCTGGCCAAAAAATCCTCGACATGCAAAAAATGATACTCGCGGCCATCCATTTCGCCAGGACGCGGTGGCCGGGTCGTGCATGAAATCGACAACTTGAGCGCGGTATCGCGCGCCAATACCGCATTGACGAGCGTGGACTTGCCTGCGCCTGAGGGCGCAACAATCATGAACAGGCTGCCTCGCGGTCGGGTAATGGCTTGAATCATAAAAGCAAAGGTTTCATCGGATATGCGTCAAACCGTTTTGACAAGGTTTTGCCAAAACGCGCGCCCAATTTATCGTCGGCGCAACGCCTCTTTCGCGCCGGGGTTCAAATACGCGCTCTTCGGGAAATTTTTCTTGAACACCCGATCCGCGGCATCGCGCAAATCGGTCAACCCCAATTGCTCGTATGCGTTCACCAGTATGAACAGCGCCTCTTCCACGGCAGGGGCATCGGTATACTTCTTCACGGCATCCTGCGCACGATTGGCCGCTGCCAGATAAGCGCCCCGCCGATAGTAGTATCGCGCGACCAGCACTTCATGCTGAGCCAAGGTGTTGATCAAATACTTCATCCGGATGGTCGCATCCGGCGCATATTTGCTGTTCGGGAAACGGGTCACCAGCAATTTAAAGGAATCAAATGCATCTTGCGCCGCTTTCGGATCCCGTTCCGCCACATCTTCTCTGGAAAAATGTTGCAACAATCCGATTTTGTCATTGAAGTTGACCAGCCCCTTCAAGTAATACATGTAATCCACATTCGGATGATTGGGGTGCAACTTGATGAACCGATCAATGGCCGCGAGGGCCAGCGCGGGTTCCCCTGCCCGGTAATTGGCATAGGCAATTTCCATTTGAGCCTGCTGCGCAAACACGCCAAAGGGGTAGCGCGTCTCCAGTTTTTCGAAATACTTGACGGCCTGGTCATAGCGACCTTCTTCCATCTCACTGCGCGCCTCTGTATATAATTTCGATGCAGACCACGAAGTGGTTTCGTCGATTTGATCCGGCAGCAACCCACAGCCCGACGACAGCGCCAAAATGGCAAGCAACACAAGGGTCGATAGTTTCTTTTGCATGAGAATTGCGCAGACGCTGGTAAAAAATGAATATGGCGGTAGACTGGGAAACCGCACGATTATAGCCTATATAGAATGAAAGAAACATGATGGCCGCAGCCCCTCGCAAACCCTCCCGGACTTTTCCCGACACGCCTGATCCCGCCGCTTTCGATGCCGAACTGGATGAACTGGACGAACTGTCCCCGCACGCGCCTGGCGGCGCGCCGCTCCACCTGAAACTGTCAGCAGAAGATTGCGGCGAGCGGCTCGACAAAACGCTGGCCAAGCACTTGCCCCAATACTCGCGCAGCCGTCTGCAGCAATGGATCGAATCCGGTCACGTTTCCGTCAACGGCAAAACCCTGTCCGCCAAAGCCGCCATGCTCGGCGATGAAGAGATTCTCCTGCACCCCCAATCGGCCCCGCAAGACACCGCGTTCACACCTGAACCGATGACCTTGCCTATCGTATATGAAGACGATCACCTCCTCGTCATCAACAAACCGGCTGGACTCGTCGTGCACCCGGCGGCCGGCAACTGGTCCGGCACTTTGCTCAATGGCTTGTTGCATCACCATCCGCCGATCGTGGGCGTGCCGCGCGCCGGTATTGTGCACCGCCTGGACAAGGACACCAGCGGCTTGCTCGTCGTTGCCAAAACACTGGAAGCCCACACCTCCCTCGTTCGCCAATTACAGGAGCGCACCGTCCACCGCGAATATCTGGCGCTGGTGTGGGGTGCCGCGCGCGTGCGCGGCCGGGTCGATGCGGCTATCGGACGGCATCCGCGCGATCGTTTGAAAATGGCGGTACTGGAAAATGCCAGCGCCAAACCCGCCATCACCCATTACGAACGCGTGGCCGAAGGCATCATTGATCGCCACCGGGTCAGCCTGGTGCGCTGCGAACTGGAAACGGGCCGCACGCATCAAATCCGAGTGCACCTGCAATCGATCGGTTTTCCACTCGTGGGCGACACCACGTATGGCAAACAACATCTCGCACCCTATTTTCACCGTCAGGCGTTGCACGCCTTTCGCCTCGGCCTCGCGCATCCGCACACCGGCCAGGCATGCGAATGGGAAGCGCCCGTACCGGACGATTTTGCCGCGCTGCTAGAACGTGCGGGTATCCAGGATTGGGAGTAAGCACGCCATGCGCACAATGGATCTGCTCATCCCCGACTGGCCCGACGCCCCGAAAAACATTGGCGCTTTCACCACCTTGCGCACCGGCGGCGTCAGCCTCGCGCCGTATGACGACGGCATCACCGGCCAAAACGGATTCAACCTCGCTTCGCACGTGGGTGATCATCCGGAACACGTCAAACAAAACCGCGCCTTGCTGCGCACGGCATTACCCGCCGAACCCGCCTGGCTCACGCAAACCCACAGCATCATCGTGCACGATGCCGCGACGGTGACCGGCGCGCCGGAAGGCGATGCCAGCTTCGCCACTACGCGTGGCGTGGTCTGCGTCGCGATGACGGCCGACTGTTTGCCGGTGCTGTTCTGCGACACAAAGGGAACGATCGTCGCCGCCGCGCACGCGGGCTGGCGCGGACTCGCCGACGGCGTTCTGGAAGCCACGGTCAAAACCCTGCGCGACCAGGGTGCGCAAGATATCCTCGCATGGATGGGGCCCGCCATTGGCCCGCAAAGTTTTGAAGTGGGGGAAGATGTGATTGACGCTTTCACGTCACGTGTGCCCGACACCCGCGCGGGCTTTACTCCCCTTGTCGGACAGCCTAGCAAATACCTCGGCAACATGTACCAGCTCGCGCGCATCGTGCTGAACAAGGTAGGCGTCACGCGCATTGCGGGGGGCGGCTGGTGCACCGTGCAGGATAAAAAGCGTTTTTATTCTTTCCGGCGAGATGACGTGACCGGGCGCATGGCCTCAGTCATTTGGTTGAGATGATTTGGTTGAAGCAACTGTTTTTCGATACGGGTTTGAATACCGCTTGGGCAAAACGGGAAAACCGTATCTGAAAAACAGATTTAGCTTTGGCACCACGCACGCGCATCCGCCAGCACCTGGAACACGCGTATCTCATAATCGGTCTGGCGCAATGGCAGAGAAGCACTTGCCAAGGCGATGACGTCTGGAATATCGGCGACCACGGCGATTTTTAACTGGCTATTGACGTTCGGAGATTTATGGCGAATGGCCGTCAGTTTTGCTGCGAGGGATAGGGAAAACGACACATTTTCGCACCCCAGAAAATCGCCAATAGCATACCGCGCCACCTCAAACCGAGGATCGCGACTGCATTCCTGGGACTGCGCAATCAAGTCTTCGTCGTTAGTGACACCGCAATAAGCTAAATAGAAACCCTCACCTTCCCAAATGATCTGATAAGGCATTGATTCCCCCTCCCACACACGTCAGTGTTGCCGTCAGGAAATGCTAACATATCTGCGGATGAGGAAACAAGGCAAGGGGCCGAGATGCGTCAAAAGAAACCGTCAGCCGTTGCCCAAAAAAAACGCTCTTGCCCCCGCTTCGCTGTCACCTGCAAGAAAAGCTCGCCCCATACCCGAACCGGCCGCCTTCGCCTCTCCGTCATCAATTTTGTTTAAGCCCTACAATATCGGGATCCAAGGAATCAATACTCATGGCTCGCACGAAAAAATCTCCTCCCAAAATCGGCTTTGTCTCCCTCGGCTGTCCCAAAGCGACGGTGGATGCCGAACACATCCTCACGCAATTGCGCGCAGAAGGCTACGAAACCGCTGCGTCGTATCAGGATGCCGATCTCGTCATCGTCAACACTTGCGGCTTCATCGATGAAGCGATCGAAGAATCGCTGGAAGCCATTGCCGAAGCGTTGGATGAAAACGGCAAGGTGATCGTCACCGGCTGTCTCGGCGCCAAACGCGAAGCCGATGGGACGTTTTTTGTACAGGCCGCCTTGCCGAACATTCTGGCCGTGACCGGCCCCGATTCACTCAAGGAAGTGATGGATGCCGTGCATGAACACTTGCCACGTCCGCATGAGCCGTTTATCGATCTCGTGCCACCGCAAGGCATCAAGCTCACACCACGTCATTACGCTTATCTGAAAATTTCCGAGGGCTGCAATCATGCCTGCACGTTTTGCATCATCCCGTCACTGCGCGGGGACTTGGTCTCGCGTCCGATTGGCGAAGTCATGCAGGAAGCCGAACGTCTGTTCAAGGCAGGCGTAAAAGAATTGCTGGTGATTTCGCAAGACACGGGCGCCTACGGCATCGATGTGAAATCGCGCATGGATTTCTGGGGCGGCAAGCCGTTGAAAACACACATGACGCAGCTGGTCACCGCGCTGGGGCAACTGGCGCGACAACACGATGCCTGGGTGCGCCTGCATTATGTGTATCCGTATCCGCACATTGATCAGATCATTCCGCTGATGGCCGAAGGCCTGATCCTGCCGTATCTGGATGTCCCCTTGCAGCACGCGCATCCGGACGTGCTGCGCCGCATGAAGCGTCCGGCCAGCGGCGAGCGCAACATTGAGCGCATTCAGGCCTGGCGCAAGCTGTGCCCGGACATCACGATCCGCTCCACCTTCATCACGGGTTTTCCTGGTGAAACCGAAGCGGAATTTGAGTACCTGCTGGACTTCATCCGCGAAGCACAGATCGATCGGCTCGGTTGCTTCCCGTATTCCCCGGTCGAAGGCGCTGCCGCCAATGCGATGCCCAATCCGGTGCCGGAGGCAGTACGCGAAGAACGTCGCGCGCGCCTGATGCTGTTGCAGGAAGACATTTCGGCGAAACGCCTCCAAGCGAAAATTAGCCAAACGCTGCGCGTGCTGATCGATGACGTTGATCGCACAGGCCATGCCATCGGACGATCGGCGGCTGATGCGCCCGACATTGACGGCGTTGTGCATATCGCCCGGCCTGCCAACCGTCGTCGGGCGCTCAGCGTCGGCAGCTTTGTCGATGTTATGATTACTGACGCCGACACCCACGATTTGTGGGGCGAGGTTCAATCCTGATTTTGCTCTTGTTTGCAAGGCTCGCATGGAAAACAAAAAGAAACTGGGCACGCTGCTCAATCACAGCGATTACAAACCATTGGAAGGCTTCGAAGCTTTTCCGGCGCCAATTCATCACGCATCGACCGTGCTGTTCAAAAACGTGGCAGCGATGCGCACGTCAGCGTGGCAGGACAAGTCTGCCTACACTTACGGCTTGCATGGCACGCCCACGACCTTCACGCTCGAGGCACGGCTCGCCGAAATTGAAGGCGGCAAGCACTGCATCCTCGCGCCGAGCGGGCTGGCCGCCATCACTATCGTGAATTTCGGCCTACTGCGCACCGGCGACGATGTGCTGATACCAGATAACGTTTATGGCCCCAACCGCGACATGGGCAACTGGCTGAGTCGCGACCTTGGCATCAGCGCGCGTTTTTACGATCCGATGATCGGCGCGGGCATTGCGGATCTGATCCAACCAAACACGAAATTGATCTGGACGGAAACGCCCGGCTCCGTTTCCATGGAAGTGCCGGATATTCCCGCGATCTGCAAGGCTGCGCATGAAAAAGGCGTCGTCGTCGTGCTCGATAACACTTGGTCAGCGGGCGTTTACTGTCGCAGTTTCGATCTGGGTGCCGACATCTCCCTGCAAGCGCTCACCAAATATCAATCCGGCGGATCGGATGTGCTGATGGGTTCCATCATCACCAACGACGATGCGCTTTACAACAAGCTGAGCACGGCGCATGGACGACTCGGCATGGGTGTGGGGCCGGATGATGTCTATCTGGTGTTGCGCAACCTGCCATCGATGAAAGTGCGACTGGAAGCGCACGACAAAGCCGCGAGAGAAGTGGCCACCTGGCTCAAGGCGCGCCCCGAAATCAGCAAGGTGTTGCATCCGGCGTTTCCGGATTGCCCTGGCCATGAATTCTGGAAACGCGACTTCACCGGCGCGAGCGGATTATTTTCGGTGCTGTTCGATCCGCGTTATACCGAAGCACAAACGGATCGTTTCGTGGACAGCCTGCAGCATTTCAAGATCGGTTATAGCTGGGGTGGATCACACAGCCTGAGCGTGCCGTATCGGCTCAAGGGTGTTCGCCAGTTCTGGAAAGGCGAAGGCGAACTCGTGCGCTTCCATATCGGTCTGGAAGATACGCAAGATTTGATTGCGGATCTCGAACAGGCGCTGACAAAACTGTAATCAGCTTTTTGCCTTGAACTCGCGGAATCGGCGCAACAATGCCGCTGGTTCCGCTTCCACCATCAGCAAATCTGAATGGATCGGCCGGACGAATCCTTCGTCCACCGTGTATTGCAAATACGCCAGCAACTTGTCGAAAAAACCGTGCACATTGAGCAGCCCAACCGGCTTGGCGTGATAGCGCAGCTGGGACCAGGTCAGCACTTCAAACAATTCTTCCAGCGTACCCAGTCCGCCGGGCAAGGCGATGAATCCGTCGGAGAGGTCCATCATCATCGCCTTGCGCTCATGCATGTCCTTCACGATATGCAAACGCGTGAGGCCTTGGTGACCCACCTCAAGATCGAGCAAATCTTTCGGAATAACCCCGGTGACTTCGCCGCCCAGCCGCAAAACTTCATCGGCAATCACTCCCATCAAACCGATATCGCCGCCACCATAAACAAGCGCAATATCGTTTTTGACTAGATCAGCTGCCAAGAGTTTCGCCATTTCGGTGTATTTTTCCGACTCTCCTTTTCGGGAACCGCAGTAAACGCAGATGCTTTTCATTTTTGTTCTTTATCGATCATCATTTGTTGAGCGCAAGGCTGACAACGGAATCGTATCGCAAGCAGGGCCAAACCGCAAAACACAACGCCCGCGCCAAACGCAAATTCGGCCCCCCAACGATCCCATAACCATCCCGCCAGCGGACTCGCCACCAGCAGAGCCAGACCGATTGCCAGATTGAAAAAACCGAATCCCGTACCGCGCAAATCTTCCGGCGCGGTGTCCGCCACCATCGCAGCAAGCAAGCCTTCCGTCATGCCGAGATGCACGCCCCACAATGCCGCGCCGATGAAAATGAACGGCCATGCATTGCCGCTCGCCAGCACAATATCTGCGCCAATCAGTGCGAGCACCCCCGTCGCCAGCAGTTTGCCGTGACCCATGGTGTCGGCCATTTTTCCGACCGGATAAGCTGCCAGAGAAAACACAACGTTCGTCATCACCATCACCAACGGCACCAGTGCCAGCATCAATCCACCTTGTTGCGCGCGCAAGAGCACAAACGCCTGACTGAATCGCGCCAGCGTAAAAATCGCCCCAATAACCACCACGCACCAATAAGCGCGTCCCATGCGCTCCAAGCTTGTCCACTGAATCGGGTTTTCATGATGCGCCTGTTCCTTGCGTTCGGGCTCTTGCACACCGAACAACAAGAACGCAACCGATAAAAATGCCGGCAATACGGCAAACCAAAACACGGTGCGGAAATCGTTCGCCCAGAGCAGCATCAGCCCCATCGCCAGCAAAGGTCCGATGAACGCGCCGCCCGCATCCAGCGCTTGACGCAGCCCGTAAGCAGCGCCGCGAATTTCCGGCGGCGTGACATCCGCCACCAATGCATCGCGCGGTGCACCGCGTATGCCTTTTCCAATGCGATCAACAATGCGCGCCGTAAAAACGATTCCCACATTGGATGCCAATGCAAAAACCGGTTTGGTGACGGCGGCGAGTCCATAGCCAATCAGCGCGAGCGTTTTGCGCTTCTTGAGAACATCGCTGAGTACGCCGGAAAAAACTTTGACGATCAGCGCCGTGGCCTGTGCGACGCCCTCGATGACACCCACCACAAACACGCTGGCGCCCAGCGAAGCGACCAGGAACAAAGGCAGCAGGCTATGCACCAGCTCGGAGGAGACATCCATGAGCAAGCTGACAAAACCCAAAGCCCAGACGCTTCGGGGAATTTTGGTTGGGGAAGGCCGGGGTGAGGGGGTGGGTGAAGAAGGCATGGCCATCGGATTCTCCAATGTCGCGACCGATGTGCCTACTCTACACCAATCATAAAAGGCGTGACGTTCCTCTCATCATCGCCATGATTTTTGACAAACTGCGTGTTTCTCACATAGCAGACATTGGCCTGTCATGATCCTGTCATTTTTCTGCGCGATACTACGCTCACACAAAAAGACGAAATTAATAACCCATATGATATGGAGAAGATATGAAGAACTTGATGAATACGAAGGTGGGAGCGGGAAATACGGCTAAACCGGGCTTGAAGACAGCGCTCTGCGAAGCGCTGTTTTCTTATGTACTGACCAAGACAGGTATTTTCCCGAAATCGGACGGTAACCGGTGTCTGTTCTGGGCGAACTACTGAAATATCAGGGGACCAGTCGGGTCAGGCCACCCATGTAGGGACGCAACGCGGGCGGAATGTCCACACTGCCGTCAGCCTGCTGGTAATTCTCCAGAATCGCCACCAGCGTGCGGCCAATCGCCAAACCCGAACCATTCAAAGTGTGCAGCAATTCGGTACGGCCTTGCGCATTGCGGAAACGTGCCTGCATCCGACGCGCCTGGAAGGCTTCGCAATTCGACACCGATGAAATTTCGCGATACGCGTTTTGCGCAGGCAGCCACACTTCCAGGTCGTAAGTTTTCGCCGCGCCAAATCCCATGTCGCCCGTGCACAGCGCCATCACGCGATATGGCAAGCCCAGCCTCGACAAGACATCGCCCGCATGACCAACCATTTCTTCCAGCGCTTCGTAGGATTTTTCCGGGTGCACGATTTGCACCATCTCGACTTTGTCGAACTGATGCTGGCGAATCATGCCGCGCGTATCGCGTCCATAGCTGCCCGCCTCGGAGCGGAAACAGGGGGTATGCGCGGTAAATCTGATCGGTAACGCGTCCGCCGCAACGATTTGATCGCGCACCATGTTTGTCAGCGTGACCTCGGCCGTCGGGATCAAATAGAGCGATTCTTCCTCGCCTTCCTGCCCGCCTTTTTTCACCGCGAACAGATCGGCCTCAAACTTCGGCAACTGCCCCGTACACAAGAGCGTATCGCCATTAACGATATAAGGCGTATAGCATTCCGTGTAACCATGCTCGACTTGCACATCCAGCATGAATTGCGCCAGCGCGCGATGCAAGCGCGCCATGCCCCCCTTCATCACACAAAACCGTGCGCCGGTCAGCTTCACCGCCGATTCAAAATCCAGGCCGAGCTTTTCGCCAATATCGACGTGATCCTTGACGTCAAAATCGAACGCACGCGGCGTGCCGATTTTTCGCACCTCGACATTCGCTGTTTCATCCATACCAGCCGGCACGGATTCATGCGGCAGGTTCGGGATATTTTGCAAGAAATCATTCATGCGCGTTTGTACTGCGCCCAACTGCGTTTCGTTATCTTTCAATCCATCGCCAATGCCCGCCACTTCGGCCATTACACCGGAGGTGTCTTGCCCTTTACCCTTCAGCATGCCAATTTGCTTGGACAGCGCATTACGCTTGGCCTGCATTTCTTCGGTGCGGGTCTGGATGCGCTTGCGCTCACCCTCCAGCGCGTTGAACTCGGCCATATCCAGCTCGAATTTGCGCGTGGCCAGACGGGCTGCGACTGCAGCGACATCCTTGCGGAGCAGTTGAAGATCAATCATGGGAAAACCTGCTTTGTTTAGTGCGATAAAACGTCATTGTACCAATTGGCGCGTGGCGCGTGGGAAGTAGCGCGTAGGTGGACAACCAGGCGCCACCGCCAAAAACTGAGGGCGCCCCACCCCACTCCCGACTCACCACCCCCTACTTCCTCCCCTTCGCCTTGCGGTCCAACTCCCGCAAATGGGCGAGTTTTTCGGCAATTTTGCCTTCCATGCCCCGTGGCGTCGGCTCATACCAGTGCGGTTCGCGTATCCCGTCGGGCAGATAGGTTTCTCCAGCCGCATAGGCTTCCGGCTCGTCATGCGCATAGCGATACAGCTTGCCGTAGCCCAGTTCCTTCATCAGTTTGGTCGGCGCGTTGCGCAAATGCTCAGGTACTGGCCGGGTTTTGTCTTTGGCTACGAAAGCGCGGGCGGCATTGTAGGCCATATACACGGCATTCGACTTGGCGGCACAAGCCAGAAAAATCACCGCCTCCGCCAAAGCCAGTTCCCCTTCGGGCGATCCCAGCCGTTCGTAGGTCTCCGCCGCATCCAGGGCCAGGCGCAAGGCGCGAGGATCGGCCAAGCCAATGTCTTCCGTAGCCATGCGCACGATGCGTCGCGCAAGATACCGCGGATCGGCACCGCCGTCCAACATGCGCACAAACCAGTAAAGTGCGCCGTCCGGATTGGAACCGCGCACGGATTTATGGAGTGCGGAAATCTGATCGTAGAAACTGTCCCCGCCTTTGTCAAAACGCCGCAAGGCATCACCTAAACATTCCTTCAACAGATCAACATCCAGCGCCTTGGCTTCCTTGGCATCGGCCGCGCGTGCTGCAATTTCGAGGTTATTGAGCAAACGCCGTGCATCGCCATCCGCGCTGCCGATCAACATGCCACGCGCTTCCTCGCCAATTTGCAAGTTGTTCAGTTCCCGCGCGCACGCTCGCGTGATCAAGGCGTCAAGTTCCTCGTCTTCCAGCGGTTTCAGCACGTACACCGATGCACGCGACAACAGTGCGCTATTCACCTCAAAAGAAGGGTTTTCCGTAGTCGCGCCAATGAAGGTAAACAGTCCACTTTCGACATGCGGCAAAAACGCGTCTTGCTGATTTTTGTTGAAACGATGCACTTCATCGACGAATAGAATGGTGCGTCGGCCGGAATTCGCGCGGATGACCTGTGCCTGCTCCACCGCTTCGCGGATATCTTTCACGCCAGAGAGTACGGCCGACAAAGCAATAAATTCGGCTTGAAATCCGTCAGCCATCAAGCGCGCCAAGGTGGTTTTACCCACCCCCGGCGGCCCCCATAAAATCATCGAGTGCGGCTCACCGGACTCAAACGCGACGCGCAGAGGTTTGCCTGCGTCCAGCAAATGACGCTGCCCAATGACTTCATCCAGGGCGGTGGGGCGCAAACGTTCTGCCAAAGGGGATAAGGACATCCGTCAGCCTGCCATACAAGTTGAAAACGCTAGTCTAGCCGATGCCAGCCTGAAATGGACGCTACCCCAGCTCCTGTAGAAAATCGGGGCGACCGCCCTTCCTCAGGAAGTCGCAGAAAGCGTCGCTGGGCAAGGGGCGGCTGAACAAATAGCCTTGCATTTCGTCACAGCGATTTTCTTGGAGGAAGCGAAGCTGCTCAACGGTTTCCACGCCTTCGGCCACCACCCGTTTTTTGAGGGAGTGGGCCAGTGTGATAATGGACAATGTGATCGCGGCATCATCCTCCCGCGTTGTGATTTCCCTGACAAACGATTGATCGATTTTGAGTTTATCGACAGGCAATCGTCGCAAATAGCCCAGGCTTGAATACCCCGTACCAAAATCATCAATAGAGAGATGCACGCCGAGTTGCCCCAGTCGTTCGAGGACATCCAGTGTTTTCTCAAAATCTTGAATAAGAATGGATTCCGTGAGCTCCAGTTCCAAGAACCTGGATGCCAGCCCGGATTGCGCCAGCGCCAAGGAAACCGTTTCCTCAATATCCCCTCGACGAAATTGCAGGGCCGAGATATTGACCGCGACCACTAGCTCCGGCCACCCCGCCTGATGCCATCTCACCGCCTGCTGGCATGCCTCCTGCAAGACCCAGTTGCCGATGGGGATAATCATCCCGCTGTCTTCGGCAACCTGAATAAAACGATTGGGAGGAATCATCCCCAGCTCCGGGTGACGCCAGCGTATCAGCGCTTCAGCCCCCATCAAGCGCCCCGTCGACAGTTCGAGCAAGGGCTGAAAATGGAGCTGGAACTCCCTGTTTTCTAGCGCACGCGACAACCCGTTCCGAATGAGCAAATGCTCGAGCACATAATCGTTCATCTCTTCGGCAAAGAAGCGATGCGTATTGCGACCCGATTGCTTGGCGTTATACATCGCCATGTCGGCATTTTTGAGCAAGGTGCCGCGATCCTGGCCATCCTCCGGATACAGGGCTATGCCAATCGATGTTGAAATGATCAAGTTATGCTCGGCAATAGGGTAGGTTTGGTTGACGCTCTCCAGGATGTTAAGCGCGACACGGTTAATGTCTTCTATTTCGGTCACATCATTCAGCATCACGAGAAACTCGTCACCACCGAGGCGGCTGACTGTATCCGACTCGCGCACGCATTCCAGCAACCGTTCTGCCACGACTTTCAGAATGCTGTCGCCAACCGCATGACCGAGCGTATCGTTAATAACCTTGAAGTCGTCCAGATCCAGGAACATGACTGCCACACGGGATTTCACCCGATGCGCATGCGCAATCGCCTGTTCCAGACGATCGTTGGCCAGCATGCGATTGGGCAGCCCCGTCAGGAAATCATGGTAAGCAAGGTATTCAATGCGTTTTTGAATTTCCTTGTTTTCGGTAATGTCGTCGGCAATGCCGATGTAATGCCGCGTCACACCGTTCTCATCACGCATGGCGCTGACCGAAAGCCAGGCCGCATATTCTTCCCCATTCTTGCGGCAATTCCAGACTTCTCCCTGCCAGCCATCTTCCTGCAACAAGGTGTTCCAGAATGCCTGGTAAAACTCGCTGGTTTGTCGCCCTGACTGCAAGAGGCTTGGATTGCGCCCCAACACTTCAGCTTCCGTGTAACCGGTGATTCTGGTAAAAGCAGGGTTCACGGTGACGATGTTTGCCTTGTCATCCGTAATGACGATGGCACTGTGATTGCTTTCAAACACCGTCGCAGCCAACCGGAGCCCTTCTTCTGACTGCTTGCTTTCGGTAATATCCGTTGCCATGGTGATGGCGTAGCGTCGCTCATCCGGCAACCGACCGAGCGGTGAAGACACAATATGCCACGTCCGAAACTGACCGTTCTTACAACGAATCATCTGCTCGCCACTGTCGAAACGTTGCTCAGCGGCGAATACACCGCGAATGCGCATCTCTGCTTCTCTGGCCTTACTGCCAAAAGCCCTTTCCGCCCACACGCTTATCGTAGGAATGTCGGTCAGGGTATAGCCGGAAAGTTCCATCCACGCGCGGTTAATCTGGAATACTCCCCCATCTTCTCCAAACACCATCATCGGATACGGCGCCTCTTCGGCAACACGCCGCAAGCGCGCCTCACTTTGACGCAACGCCACTTCCGTTTGCCGGCGCAAGGTTTCGCGATCGAAATTCTCGAGCGCAAAACCGAGGTTTGCCGAAATTTCGCCCAGCAAACCAACAAATTCTTCGTCGAACGCCTGGCTTTGATCGCTGTACACCGAAAAAACCGCGTAGGGCTTGCCATTGCGGATGATGGGAAGCGTTGCGGAAGAGCGAACCCCGTGTCGTTTGGCACGATCATGCCATGGGGCTGTCTGATGATCGGCATCAAAGTCGTTGATTACCACCACACGCGAATCCCGCAGAGTAATCGACGTCGGCCCCAGCCCCTCGGGTTCGTCCGGTGATAGGGCGATCTTGATCCCATCGAGATACCCGGCAATATCCCCATGACTTGCTATCGGCACGATCCGCCCGGATGCCGTGTCGGCAACGCCAACCCAGGCAAACCGCATCCCCCCTAGCTCAACGGCAATCCGGCAAGCCATCGGAAAAAGTGCAGATTGATCCTCCAGACGCACAATCGCATCGTTTGTTTCGCTCAATGCACGATACAGATTCACCAATCGCTGCGCCCGCTGTTCCGCCATCTTGCGCGTGGTGACATCTTCAACCAGCGATGCCACCTGTCCCGGTGCAGGCGCAAAGGCATAGACGGAAAACCAGCCATCCCAGGCGGAGACGTACCCCTCCATATGCCGCGGCTCGTTTGTCGTCGCCACTTCACCCAAACTTTCGATCCAGCACGCCTCGGTGGATGGGAACAATTCCTTGATGGTTTTGCCGACGATCACACCCCGATGCATGTGCACAATTTTTTCAAAGGCAGGATTGGCTTCCAGATACCGGAAATCCACCGCCTTTCCTTGCGCATTTCGTATCACTTCATGCAGGGCGAATCCATTGGTCATGTTATTAAATAACAGAGACATACGCGTTTCACTCGCGCGCAGTGCCATCTCAGATTGCTTGCGCTCGCTGATGTCACGCACAATCCCCTGCGCAAAAAAGCCATGCTCGGCCTGAATCAAGCCCATGCTCACTTCGACAGGAAAAACAGAGCCATCGCTACGCCGGTGGACCGATTCGACCAGCATGTTTTTTTGCTCCAGAATCTTTTGGCGAAGGCGATCAATGTCAAACGCCTCACCCTGTGCGCGCAATGCCTTGACGTTCATCCCCAGCAAGACTGCGCGCGGGTAACCGTACATGGTCTCGGCCCGGTCGTTCGCATCGACAATAATGCCAACCTCGTTCGTCAAGAACATGGCGTCATTGGCGTATTTACTCAGGAAATCCACCTGCTTGCCGAGCGCCTCCTGCTGAAGCGCTGCTTTCACCCGTTCCGTCTCGTATTTTGCACGCCGCTGTCGCCACCAGAAGTAAAGTGACAGGCTACCGACCAGTGCCAACAAAAGTGCCGCCGCTGCAACATTGGCGGCCATCTTTCTTATTGGCTGCTCGACTTCTTCCTTGTCTGCCTCCGTCAACATGAACCAGTCGGTGTTGGGGATATTCACGGCATATCCGACCACTGGCTCACCACGATAATCCGTCCCCTCAATGAATCCTGATGCACCACCCACGATCTGCGTCTCCAGCAAATTGGGGTTGGCAAGGATGCTCGACTTGGACAGCAAAGAGGCTTCCCGATGACGCAACGCATTGAGATACACCACGCTATCCCCGTCGCGCATGAAGACGATCGTCTCTGCCGTCTTGCTGGGCGTTGGCCAGGTTTCGATCAAAGGCAGTATGTGTGCCTGAGGACTCAGCTCGAATATCAACCCACCAACCACCGGACCCTTTGCTCCGGCGGGCATCAAGGGTGCAGCCATCGGCAGACTGACGTATTTCGTGCCATCGGGTCTTTGATGCCAGTGCATGATCCCGATCACGGGGGCTCTGGCTTTTATGGCGCGCTGCAGCAATTCAGCGATCTGCCCGGCATCGCCCGCAACACTTTCCTTGCTTCCCAAAAACTGTTTCCCCTGCAAATCATACAGGCTCAAATCCCCATAACCCTGACTTTGCTGAAGCGTCTCAAGTCGCCGTTGCACCCACGCCATCCGCTGCGAGGGCAAGGTTCCGCGCCGCGCCCATTCTTCAACGCTACTGGCCAGATAGGAATGGTTCCCGGCCGCCACGGCAAAATTGAGGTTGTGTTTCAACCAGCTGTTTATCTGCTCAGCCTTCAAGGTCGCGACAGCGGCGAGATTTTGTTCAATCTTTTTGAGTTCGGATCGTTTGAGATGCTCAAAAACGACATAGCTGCCACACGCAATAATCAGTAAAAAGCCCAGCAGATAAATGACCGGAAGGCGGATCGTCACGCCGCCGATGCGCCGTTTTTCTTCTTCGATCAGTGTATCCTGCACTTCCGGAATTTCGCTCTGCCAAGCGCGCAGTAACGCATATAACGCCCAGCCCGTCAGCAGGACAAACAGGATCCCCTTGAGCATTTCCAGATCGCCGCGTATGGCCGCATGGCCGGCAAACATGTCTATGGCGACACCTGACAGCAGAATCCATAGCCCCGCGAGCGCCACATAGATCAACGCATAGCTCAAGGCCTTGATCCGCAAGCGGAACGGCGATGTCTCCCGGTTATTTTTTGTCACGCCTATTCATTCCCGAGCAAATGAGCTGAGCTGCGCGCGCCAAACTTTTCAAGTTATGCAAACCACGCTCCGCTTGTCAGCCTCAAAAGAAACACATTTTGCCAAACAACCTATTTTTTTGAGGGTATCAGAGTTTCAATTATTGTTTCAGCGACTCCCCTGTTTTTTCCTGACAAATATCAACCCATGCATCGCTGTGCAACACGGACAAAAACAGTTTGTTGTATTCAATACATACCCAAGCGATCATCAAAAAATGGCGGTGTCTATTGAGCGTGCGTGACATCGCAACAGCCGCTGTTTGCGCAGGATTTATTCTGCTTTATTGCCAAACCTCAAGCATGACCTGCTTCGCTTGCGGATAATGATGCACAGGAGCGAAGCTTCAGCTTCTTCCATCCATTGAATCATGACGGTTGTCTTTCGCATTGGCGCGTGCCCGGCGGCTTCGGCGAAACTGTTCTGTAAATGGCTATCCCATGCACATTTCAAAAAACGATCCCTGTTCGCCACTCAAACATCCCGGACAACTGCTTGCCCTGTTTTTGCCGATTGTGCTGTTCATTACCGTCAGCGCGTGCATCATCTACTGGATCGAACGCGAACACGAACACGCCAAGCATGCGCAAGACGCTCACGAAACCGTCACGTTGAGCATCCGCGCAATCGGCCGCACCATGCAAACCATTACGCGTGACTTGCGCTATCTCTCGGATGAAACCGCCATGCAGCAAGTGCTGGATCATCCCAACCCAAAAAATATGGACAACCTTGCGGCAGACTGGATGTCGTTTTCCCGGAACAAGCAAATCTACGACAAAATTAGATGGATCGATGAAACCGGCATGGAACGACTCCGCATTAACTACGGCAGCCCCAGAAGTATCCGGGTGCCGACCTCGGAATTGGAAAACAAGTCGAAGCGTTATTTTTTTTATGACACATTCAAGTTGAACGCAGGAGAAATTTTTGTCTCCCCCCTGGATTTAAACGTGGACAACAATGAAATCGAAATACCGCACAAGCCCACCATCCGTTTGGGCATGCCGGTATTCGATAGAGACGGGCGTAAACGCGGGATTCTCCTCATCAACTACCTTGCCATCGATTTGCTTTCCACGTTTGAAAAATCCTTTCAATTGAACAAGCGACCCGGCTGGCTGCTGAACAAGGATGGCTACTGGCTCACGGGCGGCATCCGGGAAGATGCGTTCGCATTCATGTTCGGTCGTACGGAAGCCTCCATGGCTGCGCGTTACCCTGAAGCCTGGAAACAAATCCAGGCGGCAGAGTCCGGACATTTCGTGACCCAAGAAGGATTCTGGACCTTCAACACGGTCAGCCCACTCGTTGAAGGCCAAAAAACCAGCAGTGGCAGTGCTGACATTCTCTCCGCCAGCCAGGCACGTCTGGATGGCCGGAAATACGCCTGGAAAACGGTTTATTTGATGCCGATGGCAATGTACAACGCTGGCCTGACCAGTTTTGCGGTAAAGCTGGTCGTCGGGTCACTTGTGCTTCTGTTGCTTTTTTTCATTGGCATCTGGCGCCTGGTTCGGGCTCAGCTCATCGAAAAAGATACCCGCGAAAAACTGGAGAAAATCGTCGAGATGCGCACCCATGCCTTGACAAAAGCGAATGAAAAACTCTCAGAAGAAGACGCACGCCTGAACACCCTCTTGCAAACCTTGCCGGACCTGAAGGGTTCGTCAAGCAATGTGGGCCAGATTGCCACAGCATCTGGAGAAAATGCCATCGCAGGAAATGAATGCGTTACACTTACAGAACAAAGCCGCACCGGACAGCACAGTATGCCTTGAGGAAACCATAACCCGCCACTCACCCAGACGATGCCCATGAACCTCACGACAAACGGCCCACAATACTCCCCGCTCCAGCACCCGCGCCGCTTGCTGATCCTGTTGACGCCGATCATCTTGCTGATCGGCCTTTCCTTGTTCATCATCTTCAAAATCGAGCTGGACCGGCGCCACTCGGCGAACGTGCGTGATGCGCACGAAGTGGTGGCCATCAGCACCGAATCCATCGGACGCACGATCCAGGACATCACGCGCGATTTGCGTTATCTCTCGGACGACACCGGCATGCAACGAGTGCTGGACAACCCGAACGAAAAAAACATGAGCGATCTGGCGACGGACTGGATTTCCTTCTCGCTCAACAAGCAAATGTACGACAAGATCCGCTGGATCGATGAACACGGCGTCGAACGCCTGCGGATTAACTACACCCCGAACAAGCCCATCCGGGTTCCGGTCACAGAACTTCAGGACAAATCCAAGCGCTATTTCTTTGCCGATGTTTTCAAACTCAATGCCGGTGAAATTTTCGTCTCGCCGCTGGACCTGAATGTCGAGAATAACGAAATCGAAGTGCCCTACAAGCCCACCATCCGGCTGGGGATGCCGGTCTTCGACGGCAAGGGCAACAAGCGCGGCATCTTGCTCATCAACTATCTAGCCACCGACATGCTCTCGATATTCGAGAAATCTTTTCGGCAAAACAAATATTCCGGGTGGCTGCTGAACAAGGATGGCTACTGGCTCAAGAGCGATCATCCGGATGATGAATACGCCTTCATGTTTGGGAAAACTGAAACCTCCATGGTCACCCGCCACCCGGAAGCCTGGAAAAAAATCAAGGAGACAGACGCTGGCCATTTTCTGACGCCGGAAGGCTTGTGGACGTTCAGCACGGTGAGTCCGCTGGTTGAAAGTCACAAAACCAGCTCCGGCAGCACCGACATCCTGGCCGCCAGCAAAGCGCAACTGGACAGCCGCAAATATGTCTGGAAAGCGGTTTATCTGATGCCGATGGCCGTGTATAACAGCGGCATAACGGCATTTGTCCTTCAGATCGCCGGAGCCGGCATCGTCATTCTGGGGCTTTTCTTTTTCGGCGTCTGGCGCCTCGTCCATGCGCAACTGGTCGAAGAAGGCATGCGCGACCACCTTGAGCAGATGGTCAGTGAACGCACGCGCGATCTGACGGAAGCCAACGAGACGCTGGCTGAACGTGAAACCCGCTTGCTCACGCTATTTGAAACCATCCCCGACCTGATCCGTGTGAAAAGCGTCGATGGCACTTACATCGCGGTGAACAGCGCCTTCGCCAACTTGCTCGGCAAGAAGATAGAGGAGCTAATCGGCCACAAGGCGGAAGAATTCCTGGACAAGGAACTGGCCACAGCGTTGCATAGCGACGACATGGCCGCCCTCGAAGCTGATCGACCTGTGGTTTTCGAAGAATGGCTCACCTACGCCAGAGACGGGCACAAGGGCTTGTTCGAGGTTATCAAGGTGCCCATTCGCACACCTGACGGCCAGCTCATCGGCGTGCTCGGTGTAGGGCGGGACATTACAGATCGCAAACAGGCCGAGGAAAGACTGAAACTCGCCGCGCTGGTTTCCGAGCACACCAGCCAGGCCATCATGGTCACCGACGCGGAGGGACGCATCATTGCCGTCAATCCGGGCTTCGAACGCATTACCGGTTACACCGAGTCCGAAGTCCTCGGCAAGAATCCGAGCGTGCTGAGTTCTGGCCGTCAGGATCGCGCCTTCTATCAAGCCATGTGGCACGCGCTGAACACATCCGGACACTGGGAAGGCGAAATCTGGAACAAGCGCAAGAACGGGGATATTTATCCCGCCTGGAACACCATTAACGCCATCCGCACTCCCGATGGCACCATTGAGCGCTACGTCGAGCTATGCTCCGACATGACCAACAAGAAGAAAGCGGAAGATCTCATCTTCCAGCAAGCCAACTTCGATTCCCTGACCGGGCTGCCCAACCGTCACATGTTCCTGCAACGTCTGGACCATGAAATCGATACCGCCAAAAATCTGGGGCTGCCGCTCGCGCTGATGATCCTCGATCTGGATCATTTCAAGGACGTGAACGATACGCTCGGCCACGAAATGGGCGACACTTTGTTGAAAGATGCCTCCGAGCGTCTCAAGAGCTGTGTGCGCGAAACGGACACCGTCTCGCGCCTGGGCGGCGATGAATTCACCGTGATTCTCAGCGCCATCGAGGACATTGGTCGCGTCGAACGCGTAGCGCAGCACATCCTGCATCGCCTGTCCGAACCTTTCCTGCTCGGCAAAGAAAGCGTGCATGTTTCGGCCAGCCTGGGCGTGGCCATGTATCCGGATGATGCCGCGAACAGTGACGATCTGCTCAAGAATGCAGATCAAGCCATGTACGCTGCAAAAAAAGATGGCCGCAACCGACGTAATTACTACATGCCAGCCATGCAGGAATCCGCGCAATTCAAGTTGCGACTCATGAATGATTTGCGCGTCGCACTGGCCGAGCATCAGTTCATGGCGATGTACCAGCCGATCGTTGATTTGCAAACCGGCGACATTCACAAGGCCGAGTCCTTGATTCGCTGGAATCACCCGATTCGCGGCATGATCAGCCCCGCACAATTTATTACCTTGGCGGAAGAAATTGAAGTCATTGTCGACATCGGCAACTGGATGTTCCGCGAAGCCGCCCAACAGGCGGCCCACTGGCGCACCAGTCATCACCCAGATTTTCAAATCAGCGTCAACATGTCGCCGGTGCAGTTCCGCAACGCCGGCATCAGCCACAAGACCTGGGGGCATTATCTGAAGACGCTGGGCATCCCCGGACAAGGCATCGTCATCGAAATCACCGAAGGCTTGTTGATGGATGCGACCGAGGCAATCACTTCGCAATTGCTCGAATTCCGTGATGCTGGGATGGAGGTCGCGCTCGACGATTTCGGCACTGGCTATTCCTCACTTTCTTACATCAAGAAATTTGACATCGATTACCTGAAGATCGATCAGTCGTTCGTTCGCCATCTTGCTCCCGAATCGAGCGACCTTGCACTTTGCGAAGCCATCATCGTGATGGCGCACAAGCTTGGCATCAAAGTCATCGCGGAAGGTGTTGAAACAACCTTGCAGCGTGATCTCCTTGCCGCAGCCGGCTGCAACTACGGCCAGGGCCGCCTCTTCTCCATGCCCGTGGCGGCTGAGGACTTTGAAAAGCTTTTCGACAAAACGCGTGCCGCGACCTGATTCCGCTGACCCGCGTCATGCGCCATACGTGGCAGCAATAAGACTCGAGAAAAATCGTGACAAACGGGGGATGAAGATTTTGCGGCCAAAGTCGTAAAATCTTCGCCGCCGTTTGCTGTCGCACCGCCATGACCCTTGCGCACACGAGAATATGTCTGCCCCAGGCAAAGGAGAACGATACGATTGCGCCTCTCCCCCGCCAACCATGACAGCGCTCTCGCCAGTCCCCATCACGGCCCCGCGCCAAGAATACCCATACAACACCCTGCCGCAAGACGCTGGCATCAGGCTTGACCCTTCCCTGACTTTGCTCCACCATGGGGATATCGCAATCAATGCGCCGCTCGGATATCGGCCTCTGCCCATGAATCCCCTCAATCCCAAAAAAATCCACGAAAGCGCCGAAACCCTCTATACCGGTGGCTTGTGCTGCTCGGAAAGCGCGCTACTTGCCATCGCACAAGGCATCGGCGTCACGTCTCCTTGCCTGCCTGCCGTGGCCTCCGGATTTTGCGGCGGCATGGCGCGAACCGGGGGGCCATGTGGCGCACTCACTGGCGCGATAATGGGACTTGGCCTAGCGCTGGGCCGCGCTTCGGCCGCCGACGCTGCGCAACCCGCTGCTCGTGCAACGCAGCGATTGGTGCGTGAATTCGGTGAAATATTCGGCGGGGTGGATTGCCACAAGCTGGTGGGGTTTGACCCAAACGCCAACCCCGAAGACATTGATAAGGCTTTTACCAAGGAAGGGCGGCGAGCGCATTGCGCACGATTTACGGGCGTCGCGGCTGGGCTGGCGGCAAACATCCTTCTTGAAAACGCAGACAACTCTTGAACGGCCCCTACGCCATAAAATGGGGAAAGGAAGGCGATCGCATGACTGATGAACAAACGAACTTCACCTGCGTCACCCTCGCCTGGCGCGCGCACGAAACCGAGTTGCGCCGCTTCCTGGCGAACCGATTGGCCGATGCGTATTTTGCAGAAGACATCCTTCAGGAAGTCTTTATCAAGGCGATGCATCAAGGAAAACGGTTTTGCAGCCTGGACAATGCTCGCGCCTGGCTTTTTGAGGTTGCGCGCAACGCCGCCATCGATCATCTCCGCACAAAGCGTGAACAAGCCGTCTTGCCAGACGATCTCGTTGCAGAACAAGATGGGCCGGACACAATTGACATCATGGCCACCTGCCTGACGCATGCCCTGCCAGAATTGCCCGAAGAGGATCGCGAAGCCATTACCCTGTGCGATCTTCAAGGCATGAAACAGGAAGATTTCGCCAAACTGAAAGGCTTGTCCCTGCCCGGCGCCAAGTCACGGGTGCAACGCGCGCGCAAGCGATTACGTGAACACCTCACGCAGGCGTGTCGTGTTGAATACGATGCGCAAGGACGGGTGAGCGGATTCGTGCCGCGCCATGGGGGCGCTTCCTAACCGTATTTTCTGAATGCGTTATTTTCGCTGCAATGTCGCATTCTCGTGTCACGCAGCGACGGCGCCGCGCGAAATCTGTTTTACAATCTCATTAACAGCACAGCAAAATCCTTCATGCCCATCATGTATTTATTGCGACGTCACGCCAAATCACTCGCGCTCCTGCTCGCCATTGGCGCTTTTGCGTTGGTGCTGGTCGCGGTTGTCCTGACCCATTGGCTGGCACTGCTACCCTGCCATCTCTGCATTTTCCAACGTGTGCTGCACCTGGCAGTCGGTGCGGCATTGCTTGCGGCCTGGGCATCATGGAACGGAAAACTGATACCGCTCATCTCACTCATCCAAACCGTCGCGTTCTCTGTGACAGGACTGATTGCAGCCGGCTACCAAGTGTGGCTGCAGTGGCAGCCCCTGTCGTCTCTCGGCTGTGGCGTCGGCCAGCAAGGCTGGATCGAACGTTTTGTCGAAATGCTGAGCGATTGGATACCTACCCTCTTCATGGCGGGCGGGCTTTGCGAAGATGACGATCTGCTTATCCTTGGCTTGTCGATTGCCGTGTGGTCATTCCTCGCCTTTGCCGGCTTTCTGGTTTCCTCGGTGACCTTGCTCATCGTGCGCCAACAAAAATAGTACGACGACCACGCGCTGCTTACATCAACCACTCCGGCTTGGCGATGATCAACACGCCAACTACCAGCAGGATCACGCCCCCGAAAAGATTGGCCCAGCGTGAATAGTGCGCGCCCAGCCCGGTGACTTCCATTGCCAGCATCGCACCCGTAAAAATCAGCAAATCATCCAGCATGAACACCAGCACATACAAGCCAATGTAAGCATGGTATTGCCACGACGGTAGATGGTTGAGTGCCAGCACTTGCGTGTAGGCGGCGGGAATGCCTGCGGAGCACAACAGTTCGACGATGTTCACGGCAAAGGCAAGCAGGATAATCCCCATCAGTGCCAGCATCAGGCTGGGCGACAGGGCAAACGCCTTGAGGCGATCCAGCACGGCGCGACGTGCTGGTGCGGCAGTGACGGTGCAGGCACTGTCGGGGTTCACGAAAAACTCTCGCAACGACCATCCTCCTACACACATCGCGACCACACCGATGGCGATGCGTATCCAGATCACCATCCCGAAGAAGAGAAGCGTATTCAGCCAGGCGGCCATGATCAGGTAATAAACGATACCGGAAGCCGCCACGAAGGCGCCACCCAATACAAAACGGCGCAACCGATTTTCCACACCGACCAGCAAACCCAACAGGAAAATAAGCACCCACATGGCGCAGGGGTTGAAACCATCTGCTGCGGCAAGCACAATGGTCAGCAACGGCAGAGAAAGATTGCGCACATCAATCTCGCCGACGATAGGCAGACTGATTGTTTTAAGGGCACTTTCTTTTGACGATTTTCCTGCGGGATGAACGTCTTCATTTTTTGGCTTTTGTGGGATTTCGCCACTTGGCGATAAAGCATGCGATTCATTTGCTTTAAAGAGCGATATTTCTTCACACCCTCTCACGCGGCATTGCATGGCTGTTGCGCGTAGCGCCTGTCCCGTTGTCGGATCGTCCCCATAACCTAGAAAATGTTGCGAGCCAATCACAATGAGCGGTACGCCTGGTTGTGCAACGTCGAAGTGCTTGGCTGCAGCGAGAAACAATGCCATATCCTCTTTTTTGCCGGTGACTTCGTGCCGAATAACACGAATATCCGGTTGCACGGATTCCATTTCATCCAGAAATCGAAGGGCTTTTTTGCAATGCGGGCAGCCGTTCGACCAGAACACATGGATGTTCACAGCATCAACGGGCCGTGATTTTTCCTGGGCATGCGCGAAGCTGCAGGCAAGGATCAACAGAAAAGCTATTGCATAGCGTATTTTGAGCGGACACCTGAAATATGCGCGTGCGTGCATCATCCGCATTTCGGGGATGCGTTCGGGGCTGGGGGCATGCGGGGTATCCGGGGGCGACATGGGTGAATGTCTCTCAGAGAGATAAACTGCCACAGCGGCATACTGTTACAGCGTCATATTGAAGCACGCGGAATTTTTCGCTTTGCGCTAAAGCAAATTTTTCTGAAGCGGTTGCGTGGCGCTCTGGCTAGATGAACGGTTGCGCAATGAAGTAAATCCCCAAACCAGCAATGATGAGGGCTGCGCCGCGCTGAAACCACACACTCGAATTTTGCATGGTTTGGCTTGCCAACATTCTTTTGGCAAAAGCCGTTGAACTTCCGGCAATTGCGATAGGCAGGCAATGTCCCAGGGCGAATAGCAGAATCAGGATGCTGCCGTACAGGATATCCCCTTGTACGGTGATAATGGCCAATAGGGGCGCGATGAAGCCGAAGGTGCAAGAGCCTGACAAAATGCCATAGGCCAGTCCAATGATCAAGGCACCGATCCGCCCCTGAATTTGAAACCGGCTCATCATGTTTCCCGGCAATTTGCAATGCGCCACTCCCAGCATGTTCAAGGCAATCCAGATGAGTGCAGCACCCACCGCGATAATCCAGTAGGAGCCGATGTCTCCCAGCATCCGGCCCAGCATGGCGCAGATGACGCCCACCAGCGTAATGCTGACAAATAATCCGGCGCAAAAAAGGAGTGCATAGCTTACGCCTTCACGCCCTTCAACAGGTTTATTCTGGCCACCAACATAGCCGATGATCAGCGGAATGGAAGCCAGGTGACAGGGGCTGAACAGGACACTGACCAATCCCCACAGAAAACTGCCCAAGAGTGCAATGCCTGCGCTATAGCTCATCCATTCGTTGATCGTGATGAACAGATAATTGAGCATCATTTTTCCAGTAGCAGTTTGTCCAGCACCCCTGCGATCGATTTTTTATCGAGGTAACCTTCGTGACGCCCTACTTCCTGACCATGTTTATTGAAGAAAATTTGAGTCGGAATCACGCGAATCCTGTAGTGCTGGCCGTATTCCTTTTGCTTCCACACATCGACAAAAATGATGGCGGCTCTTCCCTTGTACTCGCCGCGTAATTCTTCAAGAATGGGCGCCATCATTTTGCAGGGGATGCAGCTGGTCGCCCCCAAGTCCACAACGGATGGCATGTTAACAGGGTGAATTTGGGAGACTTGGGCGAGGGCTGTACTCGTGATGCAAAGCGCCGTCAGAGAAAACCATGCTGTTACGATGAAGCGCCGAAATATCGAGCGGTTATTCTTGGCCATCTTTATTTCCTTTGTTTCTTGCGTGTGTGCTCTACGAGCCAGTCCATTACCTTGAAAGTGGCATCATGCAATGATGCCTCGGAAAAATCAATGCTCGGACTTTTACTGACAATGGCAGGGGAGGTCACGTACTCGCCATTGATCACCAGCATTGGTACGTCTTCGACTTTGTAGTCTTGATTCATTTTTTGCAGCGCCTGTACTTTTTGCTGCACCGCAAAAGAGTGGTAGTGCTGCGTGAACATTTCCTTGTTTACGCCATTGCGTACAAAGAAGTCCAGTACGGCGGGTTCGTTGTTCATGCGCAGGCGCTCTTTTTGAACAGCATGGAAAAGCTTTTCATGCAGTTGCTCAACCTGCCCCATGGCTTCCAGCGAAAAATAGACTCTGGCTTCGCGCGGCGTAACCGGGATGCGCTTGAATGCAATCTTGCTGCCTTGTTTTTTAACCCACTTTGAAAGCGGCCGTTCCAGCGCATGGCAATGATTACAGAAATAGCCGAAGAATTCGATGACTTCAACCTTCTTTCCTGACACAGTGGGTTGTGGCGTCCCAAGCGTTTGGTATTCAATGCCGTCTGTGGGGTTGGTCGGCGAGGCTGAGGTGGCAGTAAACAGGAGGAGAAGCAGTACCGAGGAAATAAGTCGAATGAGCTTTGTCATAGGATAATGTTGATGCGATTGTGGGATGAAAATCGTGCGTGGCAAAATGCTAGCATGCAAATTTGGAGGCTTTTCAACTCATTGGTTCTTTTTCGTTAAAAAACATCAATGTGCAACATTGCTTACGTGAATTTTTAAACTGGTAAAAATTTTAAAAAATTATTGCGTCTTTTTTCGTTTTTATTCGTCTTCTTTAGATATCCAACTTGATTTAAGCCCTTTGTTATAAAGACAAGCCGATTTTGTTGATTTCTCTCAATGGGTATACGGCTTGGTGAAACGATGATGGTTTCATGATTTTCAGGAGTCATCATGGAATATGTCTTTCGCTTATTGACTAGTGGTGCAGGCAATCTTGCCGCCTATCTTGCCGCCCATGTTTTGCTCTGCCTGGTTCCGGCATTTTTTATCGCCGGTGCGATGACAGCACTTATTCCAAAATCCAGCATTACGCGCTGGCTGGGACGGAGCACGCCGCAGCATGTCTCTTATCCGGCGGGTGCGCTTGCCGGTTCCTTGCTCGCTGTTTGCTCCTGCACGATCGTGCCATTATTTGCCGGGATTTTCCGCAAAGGCGCGGGAATTGGCCCCGCTATCACCTTCCTGTTTTTTGCGCCAGCAGGAAACATTCTCGCACTCGTCTATACCGGAAGCATTTTAGGCACTGAATTCGCTTTTGCACGATTCATCTTGTGCCTCATTTTCGGGATAGGCATCGGCTTAATCATGGCGCTACTGTTTTGGCGCGATGATAGGGATCACGACTTGCAGACTGATGATTTATTTGCAGATCAATCGACAGTTTCATCGGCTACCAAGGGGTTATTTCTTGCGCTTGTTGGCGTCCTAATCGCCGGCACCATCAAGCTTGCGTTTCTTTCAGCCCCCATTCTCTCCCTTCACTTACCGATTGCCTCGGCAGAATATTGGCAATCCGTGCTTTTACAGTGGGTGCCGTTTGATGCCGCCAAGGGTGAAGAGGGGGTGAGTGTGCAGGGTGCCTTGTTGATCCTGCTGTTGTTGTCTATTGCAGCAGTGGCATGGAAAGGCATGGAGAACATCATTGAGGAAGCCAATACGTGGACCTGGGTGACCCTTTGCTTAACGGCGACCACGCTGTTGGTCGCCTCCTTGCAGCTGATTCCTCGCCACGGCTCACTTGAAATCGTGGTGACCGGACGCATCTTCGCCGTTGGGCTAGCGCTTGGGGCAGTCTTTTATTACGGCAGGAAACTGGCTGAAGATGATTGCCGATCCTGGCTATGGGAGTCCTGGCGGTTCGTCAAACAAATTTTTTTATTGCTGCTGGGTGGCGTTTTTCTGGTCGGGGTCATCCGTCCGTTGATCAAACCAGAATGGATACAACTGTTGGCTGGAGAGAACACCGTCGTAGCGAATGTTGTGGCGGTAATCTTTGGCGTATTCATGTATTTTCCTACGCTCGTTGAAGTGCCTATCGCACATATGTTCCTGTCGCTTGGGATGCATCGCGGGCCGCTGCTGGCGTATTTGATGTCCGATCCGGAGTTGAGTTTGCAGAGCATGTTGATGGTGGCGGCAGTCATCGGCTGGGCCAAGACGTTCGCTTATGTCGGCCTTGTCGCCATATTCAGTGTCATAGCGGGCTTAGTTTATGGTGCCTATATTGATGGCGCATCCCCCCTCTGGCTTGGCACGGGATTGATTGTTTTCGTCAGTTTAATCATGATGGCCATTACCTGGATCCATCGTCAGCATCTGAAAAAACAGATTCAAACTTCTTGAACCCTCACACAACAGGAGATGACGCATGTTAACCATTAAAATTCTCGGCTCAGGCTGTGCCAATTGCAAAAAACTGGAATCGGTTGCCCGCGAAGCAGTTGCTAAAGCCGGTATGGAGGCAGAATTCGTCAAGGTCACGGACATGAAGGAAATCATGTCTTACAATTTACTGGCGACCCCAGGATTGGTGGTCAATGAAAAACTGGTGAGCAGCGGGCGTATTCCCACCCAAGCGGATGTTCAAAAATGGATCGCTGCATAACAGTGTGACGTTATTTTGGCATTCTCCGCGAAGCAGCGTCAGCGATCTCTATCGTTGGCAGCATTTTTTACAGCAACATGATTTTGCACTTCGCGGAAAATCCATCCCTTGCGACGCATCCATTTTTCAAACTCGACCAAAATAAAGGCCACGGGAGACAGCAACAAACACATGCCCAACTCGCTCAAGGAAAGCGGTTCCGTATTAAATATCTGATTCATCCACGGCACGTAGATCGTGGCCAGTTGCAGCGCAAACGTCAGCAGCACGGCTCCGATCAGCGACATATTGCTTCGCAAGCCTTGCGTAAAAAACGATTCTCTTTCGGACCGCAGTGCGAGCACCAGGCACATCTGCGAAAACGTCAGCACGGTAAACACCATCGTCTGCCAATGCACTGAACCGACACGAATCGCCCACGCTTGCGCAAACAGGGAGACGCCCGCAATTGCCAGTCCGCCCCAGATAATGTGTTGCCACATGCCGTGCGCAAAAATGCTTTCTTTCGGCGGTCGTGGCGGGCGTTGCATGACACCTTTTTCTGCCGGTTCGGCAGCCAGCGCCAAGCCGGGCAAACCGTCTGTTAGCAAATTCACCCACAAGATGTGAATGGGGAGCAGCGGGATCGGCAAGCCCAAAAACGGCGCAAGAAAAATTGTCCAAATTTCGGCGGAATTGCTGGTCATTGTGTATTTGATGAACTTGCGGATATTGTCGAAGATGCGTCGCCCTTCTCGCACCGCACCAATGATCGTTGCAAAATTATCGTCCAGCAGCACCAGACTCGACGCTTCGCGCGCCACATCCGTGCCGCCCTTGCCCATCGCAATGCCGATGTCGGCCCGCTTCAGTGCCGGTGCATCATTCACGCCGTCGCCGGTCATCGCGACGAATTCCCCTCTCGCCTGCAGCGCTTCGACAATACGAATCTTTTGTGCCGGGTCAACGCGCGCATAAGCACGGATTTCCGCGATGCGTTTTTGCAATGCTTCGTCACTCATGCCGGCCAGTTGCGCACCAGTCAGTACACCATCGCCATCCGTGAGCATGCCGAGCTGGCGCGCAATCACACCAGCCGTCACGGCATGGTCGCCGGTGATCATGACCGGTGTAATCCCCGCCGACATACACTCGGCCACAGCACCTTGCGCTTCGGGGCGCGGCGGATCGATCATGCCCACCAACCCGATAAAAACCAATTCCGATTCGACGCTTTCCACGTTCTGATTCGGTGATGGTGTCGATGGCCACATGCGTTGCGCCACCGCCAGCACGCGCAATCCTTCTGCAGCCATGCTTTCGGCAGCGGCCAGCACCGTTTCGCTATCCAACGTCTGTTCACCTTGCGCGGTCAAGGCGCGCACGCATTGCGGCACCACGGTTTCGGGCGCACCTTTGGTGTAAGCGATGAAGCTTTCCTCCCAGCGATGGAAGGTGCTCATCCGCTTGCGGTCGGAATCGAACGGCAATTCAAAAACACGCGGCGCGTTGGCTTCCAGCGTTTTCTTTTGGTATCCCGCTTGGGCGGCCACTTTGTATAGCGCAATTTCTGTCGGGTCGCCACTCACCTCGCCGCTTTGACTTTCGCTGGCGTCGTTCGACAACGCTAAGGCCGAAAACAGATTCGTCCACGGCTGTTGCGTCGGCACCTTCTCACCGGTTCGCCTCGCGGCATCATCCGCATACAATGCGACGACTTGCATCCGATTTTGCGTCAGCGTACCGGTTTTATCGGAACAGATGTAAGTGACAGACCCCAAGGTTTCCACCGCTGGTAAGCGCCGAATCAAGGCATGCTGTCGCACCATTTTGCGTGCGCCCATTGCCAGCGAGACCGTTACTACCGCGGGCAATGCTTCCGGAATGGCGGCCACCGCCAGGCTGACCGAGGTGAGAAACATCAGCACCAGTTTTTCGCCGCGCAAGATGCCGACGACAAAAAGAATCAAGCAAATCGCCAGGACCGCGAAACCGAGATGCTTGCCGAACGTCGCCAGACGTTGCTGCAACGGCGTCTTGAGCGCGCCATCCGTATCCAGCAGCGAGGCAATCTTGCCAAGCTCGGTGGTCATGCCCGTTGCCACGACAAGCCCGACACCGCGTCCGTAGGTGGCGGTCGTGCCTTTGAAGGCCATGTTGACGCGATCCCCCAGCGGCAAATCGTCATGCACGAGTGTGTCGCGTCGTTTTTCAACCGTCATGGCTTCGCCGGTCAGCAAGGATTCGTCAATCTTGAGTTGCGCCACATCGATCAGCCGCAAATCGGCTGGCACCACATTGCCCGCTTCCAGCAGCACAATATCGCCCGGCACCAGCTCGCTTGCAGGCAATGGCATGCGCTCGCCGCCGCGCATGACGGTTGCGCTGCTGGCCGCCATTTTTTTCAGGGCGGCCATCGCCTGCTCTGCGCGGATTTCCTGAACGAAGCCAATCACGGCATTCAGCACAACGATCACCACAATCGCAATGGCATCTTTCGGTGAACCAACGATCCCGGAGATCACGGCTGCCACAATCAAAATCAGAATCATGAAATCGTTGAACTGCTCCAGGAACATCCGCCAGACAGAGCGCGGAGGGCGCTCGCGAATCACGTTTTCGCCATGCGCTACCAATCGCTCCGCGCTTTCCGCTGCCGACAAGCCCTGCGCCGCATCAACGTCGAGCTGCGCCATGAGGACGCTGGCCTCTTGCGTATGCCAGACGGCCTCTGGAGTTTTTGCTGATGATGATGGGGTCTTAGCCATGCAAATAGATCATCGTGAAATTGAGAACATACAGGATGAATAATCCGATGCTGATCCAGTCGAAGGTTTTGAAAATGCGCGAGTTCGTGCGATACAACAATCCCACAACGACGATGCCCGTCATCATCGTCGCCGACATCGCCGATAGCGCATGACTCCCGGAGACGTTGGCCAGCAAGGGGCCTTTGAGATAAAAGATGTCATCCAGCGCCAGGATGAAGATGTTGAAGAGATTGCTGCCGAGCAGATTCGCCACCGCCATATCCGGTGCGCCGAGTCGCAAGGCGCCAATGGTCACGGCTAGTTCGGGGAGCGAGGTCGCGGCCGCGATAAACATCGTGCCGACAAAAGTGTTGTCCCATCCCATCACCGCTGATAATTGCGTGCCAATGAACGGCAACCAGATGCCCGCGCCGACCACGACCACCGCAGCCAGCACATAACGCGCGATGGCCTGCTTTAATGTCATCCCCGGGTAGCGATCTCCATCTGCCTCCAGAAACTCCTTGATCTGTTTTTTCTCGTAGAAGAAAACGCCGCGCACGGCAATGAAATAGATCACGATGATAATCGGTGTGTAGAGACCGACATGTCCTATCGACAGTTGAGGAAAGCGTCCGCCAAGCAACACACAAAATCCGGCGAACCCGATCAGCAGCACGCCAAAACCCGCCGACAGAATATGTCCTTGGCTTGCGCGATGATAGATCGATTCTTCGGGCGTCAAAAAATCCACGACGGCCAAAATCGCGAGGTTGAACACGCAGCTTCCGAGAATATCGCCCACGGCAATGTTCGGCGCATCGGCCAAGGTGACGGAACTCACCCCCGTTACCAGCTCGGGCAGGGAACTGACAGTGGCCAGCAGGATCAAGCCTACCCAACTGCCAGACATGCCCGTTTTATCCGCAATCACATCACCATAGCGTGAAAGACGTGTCCCAGCGAACAGAATCAATGCAGCACACACACCAAACTGCAACCACACCCAAAGTGTTGCATTCATGTCATTCCTTATATTGAAATAAGGTTATTCCATTTGGGGCCGCCTTCACCCATGAGGCTGGCGCGTGTATTCAGTACTATTGTAACGACAAGCGGGGTTTTTCAGGCTACCTTCCTGCCATCCGTTTTCCTTATATCAAGCCACTCCGCCCTGGCCGACGTTGCACCACCTTGGGATACGGCCGCTTAAACAAGCAAACGGAGAGCGCAACGTGAAGCTCATTCCTTCTGCTGCGTACACGCCAACATCCAGTTCAGGTACGCGGGCAACCCACTGGCAATCGGCAATGCCAGAATCTCGGGCACGTCATATGGATGCAGCGCCTGTATCGCAGCTTCCACCATGGCGTAGCGGATACGGCGCGTCTTGATGAGCACCGTGACTTCATCGGCTTCTTCGACAGCGCCTTCCCAGCGATAGACGGAATGCACGCCGGGGAGAATATTGACGCAAGCCGCCAACTGCGTTTCCACCAATTGGCGCGCGATCTTTTGCGCGACATCAACATTCGGCATGTTGCTGACGACCATGATCATTTCTTCTGGCATAAGGCTCTCCTTCCTCGGCGATTGGAAAAGCATAGCAGATGCCGCGCCCTGAAATGACAAAAGCCGACAAGATGTCGGCTTTGGATGAGGCTGAGTACGGCTTATTCTGCTTCGGTTGGCTCCGGACGATCCATCAGCTCGATGTATGCCATCGGTGCATTGTCGCCTTGACGGAAGCCCATCTTCAGAATGCGAAGATAGCCGCCGTTACGGTTCGCGTAGCGCGGGCCGATCTCGGCGAAGAGCTTGACGACCACATCACGATCGCGCAGACGGTTGAATGCGAGACGCTTGTTGGAGAGGTTGTCGGTCTTGCCCAGCGTGATCAGCGGCTCAACCACGCGACGCAGCTCTTTGGCTTTCGGCAGCGTGGTCTTGATCGCTTCGTGCTTGAGCAACGAAACAGACATGTTGCGCAACATCGCCAGACGGTGCGACGAGGTGCGGTTCAATTTTCTTAATCCATTACGATGGCGCATGGTAGTTCCTTTTCTCGGTGTCTTATTCCAGCTCTTCTATCGTTTTCATTTTCATGAAACGCGGGCCGGTATGTGTAAATTAAAAAATGATGCCCTTAATCTTTTCTTCAGCTTGGCGAAAGATCTGCCGTAAATTATTTATCCAGTCCATGAGGTGGCCAATTGTCCAGCTTCATGCCCAGCGTTAAGCCGCGCGAAGCCAGCACTTCCTTGATTTCGTTAAGAGACTTGCGACCCAAATTCGGGGTCTTGAGCAGTTCGTTTTCGCTGCGCTGAATCAGATCGCCGATGTAGTAAATGTTTTCGGCTTTCAGACAGTTTGCGGAACGAACCGTGAGTTCCAGATCGTCGACCGGACGCAGCAGAATCGGATCGACTGCCGGTGCATGCGCAGGCGCTTCGGAAGCGGTTTCGGTACCTTCGAGCGAAGCAAACACGCTCAGCTGGTCAACCAGGACGCGCGCCGATTGGCGGATCGCTTCTTCTGCAGTAATCACACCATTGGTTTCGATATCCAGAATCAGCTTGTCCAGGTCCGTGCGCTGTTCAACACGGGCCGACTCGACCGAGTAAGATACACGACGGACCGGCGAGAAAGATGCATCCAGAATGATGCGGCCGATGGTCTTGTTGGCGTCTTCGGTCAGGCGACGCACATTGCCCGGCACATAGCCGCGACCGCGCTCCACCTTGATCTGCATATCCAGCTTGCCGCTTTCCGTCAGATGCGCAATCACGTGATCCGGATTGATCAGTTCGACGTCATGCGGTAATTCGATATCGGATGCCAGAACCGGACCCGCGCCTTCTTTTTTCAGCGTAAGATTCACAACGTCGCGGTTGTGCAGCTTGAACACGACACCTTTCAGATTCAGCAGCAAATCAACCACGTCTTCCTGCACGCCATCCAGCGTGGAATACTCATGTACCACACCGCCGATCATCACTTCGGTCGGCGCATAACCGGTCATCGACGACAGCAACACACGACGCAAGGCATTACCCAACGTGTGTCCGTAACCACGCTCAAACGGTTCCATTTCGACGCGGGAATGACCCGGGCCAAGGTTTTCAACGTTGATGATGCGCGGCTTCAAAAAATTATTCATGATATGTCCTCTTCAATACCCTCGGCTCGTTACACCAATAAGGCTGATGGAAATAAAAAACCAGTAAAACTAAAACTGCTGAAAAAGCATGGTTCCATTTTCAAACGGTCTGTGGCGCGAAGACAAGCCGCAGACAGTACGATTAGTACGGCAAGACGAGTCGACAAAGTCACAGGCCGTTTTAGACGGAACAGAGATTAGCGCGAATACAATTCGATAATCAGTGATTCGTTTACGTCGTTTGCGAATTCAGTACGATCCGGCAGGCGCTTGAACGTGCCTTCCATTTTCTTGGAATCGACCGACACCCAGGCTGCCATGCCGACTTGTTCGGCCAGCGACAGCGATTCGACAATACGCGTTTGTTTTTTGGATTTCTCGCGAACAGCCACCACGTCGTTGGCTTTGACCTTGTACGACGGGATGTTCACGACTTCGCCATTCACTGTCAGCGCTTTGTGGCCAACGAGCTGGCGCGCTTCCGCGCGCGTCGAGCCAAAGCCCATGCGATAGGCAACATTGTCCAGACGGCTTTCAAGCAATTGCAACAAGTTGTCACCCGTGTTGCCTTTGCGGCTCTCAGCTTCGGCAAAGTAGCGGCGGAACTGACGCTCCAGCACGCCATACATACGCTTCACTTTTTGTTTTTCGCGCAATTGGTTGCCGAAATCGGAGGTGCGTGCACCGGACTTCAGGCCGTGCTGGCCGGGTTTAACATCCAGCTTGCACTTGGAATCCAGCGAGCGGCGGGCGCTCTTGAGGAAGAGATCGGTGCCTTCGCGACGGGAAAGCTTTGCTTTGGGTCCAATATAACGTGCCACGTTGATTTCCTTTTCTGTTTAATGACGCCCCGAATGAATACAACTCTCATCAGGCGCTAGTCCGACATGATTGCCGAACGGTGGTCTTCAAAAAAACCTGCCGCTTTCGCGGCAGAATCCTGCAAAATTCTTAGATGCGACGGCGCTTCGGCGGGCGGCAACCATTGTGCGGCACCGGCGTGATGTCCTGAATCTGCGTGATGCGAATGCCCAATGCATTCAGTGCACGCACGGCGGATTCGCGACCCGGGCCCGGGCCCTTGATGCGCACTTCGACGTTTTTCATGCCGCATTCAACCGCTGCGCGGCCTGCAGATTCTGCAGCAACTTGCGCCGCAAAGGGGGTCGATTTACGCGAACCCTTGAACCCTGCACCACCGGACGTTGCCCAGGACAAAGTGTTGCCTTGGCGATCAGTGATCGTAATGATCGTGTTATTGAACGATGCGTGAATATGTGCAATACCCTCGGCCACATTTTTCTTGACCTTCTTGCGGACACGGGCCGATGCATTGGATTGTGCTTTTGCCATAATAATTTCCTTGATTTCGACAATCGGTCGTCAGACCATCGATTATTTCTTGAGTGCCTGAGCAGCCTTGCGCGGGCCTTTGCGAGTGCGCGCATTGGTTCGCGTGCGCTGCCCGCGAACCGGCAAGCCACGACGATGACGCAAACCGCGATAACAACCCAAATCCATCAGGCGTTTGATGCTGATCGATACTTCACGGCGAAGATCGCCTTCGATCATGTATTTCGAGATTGCGTCGCGAAGCTTCTCAAGTTCGTTGTCATCGAGATCTTTGACTTTCTTGGAAGCTTGCACACCGGTGTCGTCACAAATTTGCTGTGAGCGCGAACGACCAATACCAAAAATGGCGGTCAAACCGATGACGATGTGCTGATGATTTGGGATATTTACCCCTGCGATACGTGCCATTCGTTATTCCTCAATCGATAACGTTAATTAACCTTGGCGCTGTTTATGGCGCAGTTCGGTGCAGATGACACGAACAACGCCCTTGCGCTTGACGATTTTGCAGTTGCGGCAGATCCGCTTGACGGATGCTTGTACTTTCATATTTGCCCTCTTTTGCTAGTGCTACTTTAATCTTTACTTCACTTGGTGCGGAACACGATACGCGCTCTGCTTAAATCGTATGGTGTCAATTCGACAGTCACCTTGTCGCCGGGCAGAATGCGGATGTAATTCATGCGCATTTTTCCGGAAATGTGCCCTAACACCACATGCCCATTTTCCAACTTGACTCTAAAGGTTGCATTCGGGAGATTTTCAACAATCTCACCCTGCATCTGGATAACGTCGTCTTTTGCCATTCGTCCTTCTGTATCGACCTTAACCTGTCCTTACCGGGGCAGGTTGTTAAAACCCGTGAAATTTGATTTCTTCAACAGTGAATCGTACTGTTGCGACATCACGTAATTGTTGATCTGTGCGAGGAAGTCCATCGTCACCACCACCAGAATCAGCAGCGATGTACCGCCGAAATAAAACGGCACCTTCCACTTCGCAATCAAAAACTCCGGCAACAAACACACCAGCGTTATATAAACAGCACCAACCAGCGTCAGACGCATCAAAATCCGATCAATGTGGCGCGCCGTCTGTTCGCCCGGACGAATGCCCGGCAGGAATGCGCCGCTCTTCTTCAAATTGTCCGACGTCTCTCTGCTATTGAACACCAGTGCGGTGTAAAAAAAGCAGAAGAAGATAATCGCTGCCGCATACAACAGAGCATGCATCGGTTCACCGGAGGCCAGCGAGGCAGCCAAATCCTTCATGAAACGAATAAACGCGTTTGACGAATCCGCCCCGGCCGTGAACCAGCCCGCAATCTGCGCCGGGAACATGATGATCGACGATGCAAAGATCGGCGGGATCACGCCCGACATGTTCAACTTCAACGGCAAGTGCGACGACTGACCACCGTAAACTTTGTTACCAATCTGACGCTTGGCATAGTTAACCAAAATCTTGCGCTGACCGCTTTCGATAAACACCACCAGATACGTTACTGCCGCCACAATCACGCAAATGACAATCGCCACCAGGGTACTCATCGAGCCGGTTCTGACCAGTTCCAGCAGCCCAGCAATGGCATTCGGCAGACCGGCTGCAATACCGGCAAAAATAATCAGCGAAATACCGTTACCCAAACCGCGCTCGGTCATTTGCTCACCCAGCCACATCAGGAACATCGTCCCGGTCACCAGCGACACCGCGGCAGTGAAGCGGAAAGCCATGCCCGGCTCAATCACCAAGCCTGCCCCCATGGACTCCAGACCTACTGCAATCGCAATGGCCTGAAACGCTGCCAGAAACACCGTGCCATAACGCGTATATTGCGTAATCTTGCGACGACCGGACTCACCTTCCTTTTTCATCGCTTCCAGCTGCGGCATCACCACAGCCAGCATCTGCATGATGATCGACGCCGAGATGTACGGCATGATCCCCAACGCAAACACGGAAGCGCGAGAGAGAGCGCCGCCAGAGAACATGTTGAACATGCCCAGAAAACCGCCCTGGTTTTGCTTGAACAACTGTGCCAACTGCACCGGATCAATGCCCGGCACCGGAATGTGCGCGCCGATCCGGTAAACGAACAGTGCGCCCAGCAAAAACCACAAGCGCCCCCACGGGAACCCTACGGCATTACTTTTTGCTGCTTGCGTTGAAGTGGCCAATTATCGCTCCGATCCTGCTGATGTTAGGCGATTGAACCGCCAGCCGCTTCAATAGCAGCCTTGGCACCCTGGGTCACGGTCACGCCCGTCAACTTGACGGCCTTCTTGATCTCGCCAGACTTGATAACACGCACGTCCGTCGCCAATACGGAAACGAAGCCAGCCTGTTTCAGCGACACCACATCAATATCGGTTACCGGCATCTTTTCCAGATCGGACAAACGCACTTCTGCTTTCGTCGTGGCTGCCAAAGACTTGAAGCCGCGCTTGGGCAAACGACGATGCAAAGGCATCTGACCGCCTTCGAAACCGACTTTGTGGAAACCGCCGGCACGCGCCTTTTGACCTTTGTGGCCACGACCTGCCGTCTTGCCGATACCGGAACCAATGCCACGACCGACGCGAAGACGGGGGCGCTTGGAACCTGCTGCTGGTTGTATGGTATTCAATTTCATAATTTGTCCTGTCGGAAAGTTCGTTAATTACGAAACGACTTTCACCAGATACGAAACTTTGTTAATCATGCCGCGTACTGCGGGGGTATCCTGCAATTCGGCAACGGAATTCAGTCGACGCAAGCCCAGGCCACGTACCGTCGCACGGTGCGTTTCACGGGTACCGATCAGACTTTTTACCAATTTCACTTTTACCGTTTTTGTCTCTGACATAGTGTTCACCTTTATCCCAGAATTTCTTCAACGGTCTTGCCGCGCTTGGCAGCAATCTCGGAAGGCGCATTCATCGATTTGAAAGCGTCCAAGGTCGCGCGAACCAGGTTGTACGGATTGTTGGAACCGAAGGATTTAGCGACCACATTGTGTACGCCCATCACATCGAAAATCGCGCGCATCGCACCGCCGGCAATCACACCCGTACCATCCTTCGCCGGATTCATCAGCACTTTGGATGCGCCATGCTTACCCGTAATCGTGTGATGAATCGTACCGTTCTTCAGCGGCACTTTGATCATATTGCGACGCGCTTCTTCCATCGCCTTTTGCACAGCAACCGGTACCTCTTTCGATTTACCTTTGCCCATGCCGATACGACCATCGCCGTCACCTACCACGGTCAATGCAGCAAATCCCATGATCCGACCACCCTTGACCACTTTGGTCACGCGGTTAATCGCGATCATCTTCTCGCGCAAACCGTCGTCAGGTTTCTCGCTCTGCATCTTTTGTTGCGTCTTTGCCATATTGAGTCTTCCTTAAAACTTCAAGCCGGCTTCGCGCGCAGCTTCTGCCAGCGCTTTCACACGACCGTGATAACGGAAACCCGAACGATCGAATGCGACCTCGGTAATCCCTGCCTTCAACGCCTTCTCTGCAACACGCTTGCCAACCAGCGTGGCCGCGTTGACATTGCCGCCCTTGCCGGACTGTCCAGCAAGTTCCTGGCGAATGCCTGCTTCCAGCGTCGAACACGATGCCAGAACACGCGCATCCGGTGCAATGATGTTTGCGTAAATGTGCGTATTCGTGCGATGTACGCTCAAGCGAGTTACCTTCAATTCGGCGATCTTCGCACGGGTCCGACGTCCGCGGCGCAATCTTGATTCTTTCTTGTCCATCGTCAGCCCCTATTACTTCTTCTTGGTTTCTTTAAGCTTCACCACTTCATCCGAATAACGGACGCCCTTGCCCTTATACGGCTCAGGACTGCGGTAAGCACGGACCTCGGCAGCGACTTGGCCAACCTTCTGCTTGTCGATACCCTTAATTACAATTTCCGTCTGGGACGGGGTTTCACATTTCACACCAGCTGGCATTGGATGCACAACTGGATGCGAGAAACCCAGCGTCAGGTTCAGCTTGTCGCCTTGCGCCTGAGCGCGATAACCCACGCCAACCAGATTCAAACGCCGCTCGAAACCCTTGGTCACCCCTTTGACCATGTTGTTGACCAGCGCGCGCATCGTGCCAGACATGGCATTCGCTTCGCGGCTTTCGTCTGCAACGGAGAACTTCAAGGTGCCGTTTTCGTTTTCCACTTTGACGCGCTCGCACATCGGCTGCGACAGCGTACCCAGCGGTCCTTTGACGGTGATTTGGTCTGCCGTAATAGTCGCTTGCGCACCATCGGCCAGAACAATCGGTGATTTTCCTACTCGTGACATGCTCGGCTCCTCAAGCTACGTAGCAAATAACTTCGCCACCGACACCGGTTGCGCGCGCTTTGCGATCAGTCATGACACCCTTCGGCGTGGACACAATCGCCACACCCAAGCCGTTCATGACGTTAGGTAACTCATCTCTGCCCTTGTATACGCGCAGACCAGGACGCGAAACGCGCTCCAGACGCTCGATGACAGGACGCCTGTCGTAATACTTCAAGCCAATCTTCAATTCAGCCTTCCCGCCCTCAGAAGAAACAGCAAAGTCCTCGATGTAACCTTCTTCCTTGAGAACCTTTGCAATCGCGACTTTGACGTTCGAAGACGGCATGGCCACGGTGTTCTTTTGTACACCCTGCGCATTGCGGATGCGGGTCAGCATATCGGCTATAGGATCGCTCATACTCATGTGACTCTACTCCTATTACCAGCTAGCTTTAACGATTCCGGGAATTTCACCATTCATGGCGAATTCACGAAGTTTGGTACGGCCCAACCCGAACTTGCGGTAGGTGCCGCGCGGACGACCAGTTATTGCGCAACGATTGCGCTGACGAGTCGGATTTGCATTTCGCGGCAGCGCCTGCAACTTCAGGCGAGCGTCATAACGCTCTTCCACGGACTTGCTTTGGTCATCAATGATGGCCTTCAACTCGTTGCGCTTGTTGGTGTACTTCTTAACCAACGCAGCGCGCTTTTTCTCACGATTTATCAGCGACAGTTTTGCCATGTCGTCCTCAATTTCTAAACGGAAACTTAAATGCGGCGAGGAGCGCTTTGGACTCTTCGTCGGTCTTCGCGGTCGTCGTGATGCTGACATTCAGACCACGCAACGCATCAATCTTGTCGTACTCGACTTCCGGGAAAATGATTTGCTCCCGAACACCGATGTTGTAATTACCACGACCATCAAACGACCGGCCGGAGATGCCACGGAAATCGCGGACCCGCGGCAACGCGATCGTAATAAAACGATCGAGGAATTCATACATTTGCGCGCCACGTAGCGTGACCATGCAACCGATCGGATAACCCTCGCGAATCTTGAAGCCCGCGATCGACTTACGCGCAACCGTGGTGACTGGCTTCTGCCCCGCAATTTTTGTCAAATCGCCGACTGCGTTGTCGATGATTTTCTTATCCGCAACCGCCTCACCCAAACCCATATTCAGGGTGATCTTGGTAATGCGCGGGACCTCCATCGTCGACTTGTACGAAAACTTCGACATCAAGTCCGGAACGATTTTCTCTTTATAAAAATCCTGAAGACGTGCCATGTTCTTATCCCTTCACCACTTCACCGCTGGATTTGTAGACGCGGACTTTCTTGCCATCCACCATCTTGAAACCAACGCGATCGGCTTTGCCAGCCTCCCGGTTGAACAGCGCGATATTTGATACGTGAATTGGCATCGCCTTATCCACAATACCACCCGCATCACCCGTCATCGGGTTAGGCTTGGTCGTTTTCTTGGCGATGTTCACGCCGTCAACAACGACATAATCGCTATCAACACATTCCTTCACCACACCACGCTTACCCTTGTCTTTGCCAGCCAGGACGATGACATCGTCATTTTTACGAATCTTATTCATGACTTTCTCCTACAGCACTTCCGGCGCCAGCGAGACGATCTTCATGAATCGCTCGGTACGCAACTCGCGCGTCACCGGCCCAAAAATGCGCGTGCCGATCGGCTCAAGCTTGGCATTCAGCAAAACGGCAGCGTTGCCATCGAACTTCACCAAGGAACCATCCTGACGACGAACACCTTTAGCCGTACGAACGACCACAGCGTTATAAATCTCGCCTTTTTTCACTCTGCCACGCGGCGCAGCCTGTTTGACTGTCACCTTGATGACATCACCAATGGCCGCATAGCGGCGCTTTGAACCGCCTAACACCTTGATGCACAAAACCTCTCTTGCGCCAGTGTTATCGGCTACTTTTAGACGGCTTTCTGTCTGAATCATAGTATTTGTCTTTCCCAACTTGACCACATTGCCCGCTAGGCGAGGTTGGCGATCAGTTTTGGTCCCGTCAGCAGCCAGAAGCCACTGATTGGGTAGGTGTTTTCAAAAACCTGTCGGCTGCGCGCTTTAAACTGTCGCGCCGCCGCAGGAATGGTGCAACTACAACCAAGCCATCGATTATGACATTAAAATGGCGGCTTTGCAACCAGGTTTTTATACAATCTGCGCGACCTGGACAACCTTGGTCACACGCCAAACCTTGGTCTTGGAGATCGGACGACCCTCCTGGATCTCGACCGTATCGCCCATCTTGGCTTCGTTGTTTTCGTCGTGCGCATGATACTTGTTCGAGCGCGTGATGATTTTGCCGTACAGCGGATGCTTAACATGACGCTCAATCAACACGGTGACCGTCTTGTTCATCTTGTCGGAAACGACTTTGCCAACCAGCGTGCGTTTCAGTGACTGTTTATCTTGAGCGTTCATTGTGCTACACCCTTCGAATTCATTACCGTTTTAACTCTGGCAATATCCCGCCGAACCTTCTTCAATTGTGAAGTATTCGTCAATTGTTGCGTCGCAACTTGCATGCGCAGATTAAATTGCGCTTTCAACAACTCGCTCAACTCTTTTGCCAGTGCGGCTTCATCTTTGCCGCGGAGTTCAGATGCTTTCATAGTTCCTCCTTATTGGCCGACTTGGCGTGAAACGAAAGTCGTCGGCAACGGCAGCTTGGCAGCAGCCAGGCGGAACGCCTCTCTTGCCAGCGCCTCATTGACACCGTCCATTTCGTACAGCATTTTGCCAGGCTGGATTTCCGCTACGTAGTACTCCGGATTGCCTTTACCATTACCCATACGCACTTCTGCGGGTTTTTGCGAAATCGGCTTGTCCGGGAAAATACGAATCCAAATGCGGCCACCGCGTTTGATGTGACGCGTCATGGCACGACGCGCCGCTTCAATTTGGCGAGCCGTGATCCGGCCCCGACCGGTCGCCTTCAGACCAAAGTCCCCGAAGGACACCGCTGTGCCACGCTCGTGGGAAATGCCCTTGTTGCGGCCTTTTTGCTCTTTGCGATATTTTCTGCGTGATGGTTGCAGCATGATTATTCTCCTGCCTTGTCGGTCGCAGCCGCTGCGCCTTCAGCAGCAACGGCGGTCTTCCTAGTACGCACGCGCTTGGCCACCGAGGCAGGCGCAGCCGTCGCAGCCGTCGCAGCCGTCGCAGCCGTCGCAGCCGCTCCCGGCTGTGCTTCAGTACGCTTCGGACGGGTACGATTTGCCGGCTTGGCGTCTTCGCGACGCGGGGCACGACGTTTTTTCTCTTCATCCACCGGAGCTTCCACCTTCGGTGCTTCCCCATCGGCCAGACGATCGCCTTTGTAAACCCAAACCTTGACGCCAATGATGCCGTAGGTGGTTTGTGCTTCGCTGAAGCCGTAATGAATGTCTGCACGCAAGGTATGCAGCGGCACACGGCCCTCGCGATACCACTCAGTGCGGGCAATTTCGATACCGTTCAAACGACCGGACGACATGATCTTGATGCCCTGTGCGCCCAGACGCATGGCGTTTTGCATCGCACGACGCATCGCACGGCGGAACATGATCCGCTTTTCGAGCTGTTGCGTGATCGAGTCTGCAATCAGTTGCGCATCGATTTCCGGCTTGCGGATTTCCTCGATATTGACGTGCACTGGCACACCCATGATCTTGGACAAATCCGTCTTCAGCACTTCAATGTCTTCGCCCTTCTTGCCAATGACGACACCAGGACGCGAACTGAAAATGGTGAAGCGTGCATTCTTGGCCGGACGCTCAATGGTGACGTGACCGACAGAAGCATTCTTCAGCTTCTTTTTCAGATAAGCCCGCGCTTTCAGATCCTCATTGAGCATCGAAGCGAAGTTATTGTTATTCGCATACCAGCGAGACGCCCAGTTGCGCGCAACTGCAAGGCGGAAACCGGTAGGATGTATTTTCTGTCCCATCGTGACTCCTTAATTGCCGACAGTCACGTAAATGTGACAGGTAGGTTTGGAAATACGATCGCCACGGCCTTTTGCACGGCTGGACGAACGCTTGAGCGTCATGCCTTGCTCCACCATGATCGACGACACTTTCAGCTCATCGATGTCAGCACCGTCATTGTGCTCGGCGTTGGCAATAGCCGACTCCAGAACACGCTTGATGATGCCAGCACCTTTTTTGGGGCTGAACGCCAGAATATTGAGTGCCTGATCAACCGGTTTGCCACGAACCATATCGGCAACCAGCCGGCCCTTTTGGGCTGACAGACGCACTCCTTTGAGAATAGCTTTAGTTTCCATGATCAGACCTTATTTCTTGGCTTTCTTGTCAGCGGTATGACCCTTGAACGTACGGGTCAGCGCAAACTCGCCGAGCTTGTGACCAACCATGTTCTCGGAAACATACACCGGCACATGTTGCTTGCCATTGTGTACGGCAATCGTCAAACCGATAAAGTCCGGCAGAATGGTCGAACGGCGAGACCATGTCTTGATTGGCCGCTTGTCTTTTGCTGCCAGGGCAGTTTCGACTTTGCTAAGCAGGTGGGCGTCACAGAACGGCCCTTTTTTCAATGAACGTGTCATGTGTTACCCCTTATTTCTTGCCACGGCGCGAGACAATCATCGAAGTCGTGCGCTTGTTGCTGCGCGTCTTCTTGCCCTTGGTCTTCTGACCCCACGGCGTTACCGGATGACGGCCACCAGATGTACGGCCTTCGCCGCCACCATGCGGGTGATCGACCGGATTCATGACGACACCGCGAACCGTCGGACGCACACCGCGCCAGCGCATTGCACCGGCTTTACCAATCTTGCGCAGGTTGTGTTCGCCATTACCGACTTCACCAATGGTTGCACGGCACTCGATGTGCACACGGCGCACTTCGCCGGAGCGCAGACGGACCTGAGCGTAGGAACCTTCACGCGCCATCAGCACCACCGCCGCACCGGCAGTACGTGCCATTTGCGCGCCTTTGCCTGGCAGCATTTCGACACAGTGAATCGTCGTTCCGACCGGAATGTTGCGAATCGGCAGACAATTGCCAGCCTTGATCGCTGCTTCCGCGCCGCTCATCAACTTGTCACCCACCGCCACGCCCTTCGGCGAAATGATGTATTTCCGCTCGCCATCTGCATAGCACAACAGCGCGATATGCGCAGTACGATTCGGATCGTATTCAATGCGCTCCACCTTGGCCGGGATGCCATCCTTATTACGAAGGAAGTCAACCACACGATAGTGCTGTTTGTGACCGCCGCCGATATGACGGGTCGTGATGTGACCGTTATTGTTTCGGCCCGCGCTCTTCGACTTTTTCTCCGTCAACCCGTCAAACGGACGACCTTTGTACAGGTCAGGATTCACCACCTTGACCATGCCACGACGTCCGGGAGACGTCGGTTTCATCTTAACGAGTGCCATTATTTAGCCTCCTCGGTGAAGTTGATTTCCTGCCCTGGCTTCAAGCAAACGAAAGCACGCCTGGTATGGTTACGTCGCCCCACACCACGAGCCGTCCGCTTGCTCTTGCCCATGCGGTTAGACACCTGCACGGACTCGACTTCCACCTTGAACAGCAATTCCACCGCTGCCTTGATTTCCGGTTTAGTTGCATCAGGCAACACACGGAAAACCACTTGTTCATTTTTTTCGGCAACCATGGTCGCCTTTTCGGAAATGACCGGCGCCAGCAGCACTTTCATCAAGCGTTCTTCGCTATGTTTTACAGTCGCATTCATGCCAGCATCTCCTCAATCTTTGCCAACGCTGCCTTGGTGATCAAGATATCTTTGAAGTTAACCAGAGAGACCGGATCGGCTTCGCGCGGCAACACGACCATAACGTTCGCCAGATTGCGCGCCGCCAGGTACAGGTTTTCATTGAAGTCATCGGTGATCAACAAAACAGATTCCTTGCCCATGCTCTTCAGCTTTTGGGAAAGCAATTTGGTCTTGGGTGCGTCGAGCGCGAAATCCTCGATAACATTCAAACGACCTTCGCGAGCCAACTGAGAAAGGATCGAGCAAACACCTGCGCGATACATCTTTTTGTTGACCTTGTGCGAGAAATTCTCGTCCGGCGTATTCGGGAAAGTCCGACCACCTCCACGCCACAACGGCGAAGCAGACGAACCGGCGCGAGCACGACCCGTGCCTTTTTGACGCCACGGCTTCTTGGTGCTGTGCTTGACCTCGTCGCGATCTTTTTGCTTGCGATTACCGCTACGCGCATTCGCTTGATACGCAACCACCACCTGGTGGATCAGCGCTTCATTGTAATCGCGACCAAATACGGTATCCGGCGCAGCCACGTTCGCGGTGGATTGACCCGCCTCATTCAGGAGCTTGAGTTCCATGGCTTAGGCTCCTTTCTTTGCAACAAATCTAACGGCCGGGCTGACGATGACCTGGCCATTCTTGGCACCCGGCACAGCGCCCTTCACCAGCAGCAACTGACGCTCAGCATCAATGCGTGCGATTTCGAGGTTTTGCACCGTACAGGTCACATCACCCATATGACCGGTCATCTTCTTGCCCGGAAAAACGCGACCCGGATCCTGGTTCATACCAATGGAACCCGGAACATTGTGAGAACGCGAATTACCGTGCGTCGCACGGCCGGACTTGAAATTGTGACGCTTGATCGTACCGGCGTAACCCTTACCGATAGACACGCCCTGCACGTCGATTTTCTGACCCACCTCGAAGAGGCTGACAGGCACAACATCGCCCGCCTTCATTTCGGTGGCTTTGTTTGCGTCTATGCGGAATTCTTTCAGAATGGTTCCGGCTTCCACGCCCGCTTTGGCAAAGTGACCGGCAGTTGCCTTGTTCACTCTTGAGGCGCGACGTTGACCGAACGCAACCTGCACGGCGGAATAACCATCCGTGTCAGACGTCTTGACTTGTGCCACTCGGTTGTTGGACACGTCCACTACGGTTACAGGAATCGAATCCCCATCATCCGTAAAGATGCGCATCATACCAACCTTGCGGCCAATAAGGCCTAGGCTCATTTTTATCTCCATTCCCACCTTCGATTGGGCGGGGCTGTTAATTGATTCTTAATAATATGCAATGGGTTCAAGCCCATCGTCACGTAAGCCCGAGATTATATCCCGGAAAACCTGTTTGCACAACCTATAACAAGAATCATGCAAACATTTCACTTCAGGCCATCCGCAAAAACGGTGGCCTGGAAGTGGATTTACTGCAGTTTGATTTCGACATCTACGCCAGCCGGCAAATCCAGCTTCATCAAAGCATCTACCGTTTTGTCGGTCGGGTTGATGATATCCATCAAACGTTGGTGCGTGCGAATTTCGAACTGGTCACGCGAAGTCTTGTTCACGTGCGGGGAACGCAATACGTCGAAACGTTGAATGCGTGTCGGCAACGGAACCGGGCCTTTGACCACTGCACCCGTGCGCTTGGCCGTGTCGATGATTTCCAGGGCAGACTGGTCAATCAACTTGTAGTCAAACGCCTTGAGGCGAATGCGAATTTTTTGGTTTTGCATGATGACTTTCTTAAAGAACAGGCCGCGAGCGGGATTCGCCCGCGGCAATATTAATTAACCAACAAACTATTACTCAATAATTTTGGCAACAACGCCGGCGCCGACGGTACGGCCACCTTCGCGAATCGCAAAGCGCAGACCTTCTTCCATCGCGATCGGGTTGATCAGCTTGACCACGATCGATACGTTGTCGCCAGGCATCACCATTTCTTTATCCTTCGGCAACTCGATCGAGCCCGTTACGTCCGTGGTACGGAAGTAAAACTGGGGACGGTAGTTGTTGAAGAATGGCGTGTGACGACCACCTTCTTCTTTGGACAATACGTAAATCTCGCCAGTGAAGTTGCTGTGCGGCTTGATGGAGCCCGGCTTGGCCAACACTTGACCACGCTCGACTTCTTCACGCTTCGTACCACGCAACAGCACGCCAACGTTGTCGCCCGCTTGACCTTGGTCGAGCAGTTTGCGGAACATTTCAACGCCCGTACAGGTGGTCTTGAGGGTGTCTTTGATACCAACGATTTCGAGTTCGTCGCCAACTTTGACAATGCCGCGCTCGACACGACCGGTCACAACGGTACCGCGACCAGAGATCGAGAAGACGTCTTCGACCGGCATCAAGAAGGCGCCGTCAATGGCACGTTCCGGGGTCGGGATGTAGCTGTCCAGAGCTTCTGCGAGGGCCATGATCGATTTTTCGCCGAGCTCGCCAGTGTCGCCTTCGAGGGCCATTTTGGCGGAGCCTTTGATGATCGGGAGATCGTCGCCGGGGAATTCGTAACGGGAGAGAAGCTCGCGCACTTCCATTTCAACCAGCTCGAGCAATTCTGCGTCATCCACCATGTCGCACTTGTTCAGGTAGACGATGATGTACGGCACACCGACCTGACGGGCCAGCAGGATGTGTTCGCGCGTTTGCGGCATCGGGCCGTCTGCTGCGGAACAGACCAGAATCGCGCCGTCCATTTGGGCTGCGCCGGTAATCATGTTCTTGATATAGTCGGCGTGGCCCGGGCAGTCTACGTGCGCGTAGTGGCGATTCGCCGTCTCGTATTCAACGTGCGCGGTGTTAATCGTAATGCCGCGTGCCTTTTCTTCCGGCGCTGCGTCAATCTGATCGTAAGCCTTCGCCTCACCACCAAACTTCTTCGACAATACCGTCGCAATCGCTGCGGTCAGGGTGGTCTTGCCATGGTCAACGTGACCAATCGTGCCTACGTTCACGTGCGGCTTCGTCCGCTCAAACTTGCTCTTTGCCATTTTAGTTTTCCTTCAAAAAGAACGATTAATTGAAAAATCCAACCAGTTTTTATTGCTTCGTAATTACTTCGCCTTGGAACTGACGATCGCGTCAATGACATTCCTCGGCGCTTCTGCATAGTGCTTGAATTCCATCGTATACGTTGCGCGACCCTGACTCATCGAGCGCAGCGTGGTCGAGTAACCGAACATTTCGGACAGCGGCACTTCGGCTTTGATGATCTTGCCACCACCACCAGCGATTTCATCCATGCCTTGCACCATGCCGCGACGGGAAGACAAGTCACCCATCACGTTACCGGCATAGTCTTCCGGCGTTTCCACTTCCACCGCCATCATCGGCTCCAGAATGACCGGGTCGGCCTTGCGGCAAGCATCCTTGAATGCCATCGATGCAGCCATGCGGAACGCGTTTTCGTTCGAGTCCACGTCATGGTAGGAACCGAAGAACAGTGTCGCCTTCACGTCCACCACCGGATAGCCCGCCATCACGCCCGCAGTCAGGGTTTCACGGATACCCTTTTCAACTGCCGGAATGTATTCGCGCGGCACCACACCGCCTTTGATCGCGTCAACGAATTCGAAACCCTTGCCCGGCTCTTGCGGCTCGAGCTTGATCACAACGTGACCGTACTGACCACGACCGCCGGACTGCTTGACGAACTTGCCTTCCATCTCTTCGCAAGTCTTGCGAATGGTTTCGCGGTACGCGACCTGCGGCTTGCCAACGGTGGCTTCCACATTGAATTCGCGCTTCATGCGATCCACCAGAATTTCCAGATGCAATTCGCCCATACCGGAAATAATGGTTTGACCGGATTCTTCGTCGGTCTTCACGCGGAAGGACGGATCTTCCTGCGCCAAACGATTCAACGCAATACCCATTTTTTCCTGGTCTTGTTTGGTCTTCGGCTCAACTGCTTGCGAAATCACCGGCTCCGGGAACACCATGCGCTCCAGCGTAATGATCGAGCTCGGATCGCACAGCGTGTCGCCGGTGGTCGCTTCACGCAGACCAACAGCTGCAGCAATGTCGCCTGCATTCACTTCTTTGATTTCTTCGCGCTGGTTCGCATGCATTTGCAGAATTCGGCCCAAACGTTCGCGCTTGCCCTTGACCGGGTTGTAAACGGTATCGCCCGACTTGATCGTGCCGGAATACACGCGGAAGAAAATCAACTGGCCAACGAACGGGTCGGTCATAATCTTGAATGCCAGCGCCGAGAATTTTTCGCTATCGTCGGCTTTGCGTTGCACCGGTTGATCATCTTCGCCCAGCCCCCCGACCGGCGGGATATCGATCGGGGACGGGAGATACTCGATCACGCCGTCCAGCATCGCTTGCACACCCTTGTTCTTGAACGCGGTACCGCACATCATCGGCACGATTTCACTCGCAATCGTACGCAGACGCAGACCTTGCTTGATGTCTTCCTCGGACAAGTCGCCATTTTCGAGATACCGATTCATCAGATCTTCGTTGGCTTCAGCCGCAGACTCCACCATCTTCTCGCGCCACTCATCAGCTTGCGCTTTCAGGTTCGCCGGAATGTCACGGTATTCAAATTTCACGCCCTGCGATGCGTCATCCCAGTAAATGGCCTTCATCTTGACGAGGTCAACAACGCCTTCGAAGCTGTCTTCAGCGCCAATCGGAATTTGCAACGCGACCGGGTTCGCCTTCAGGCGCGCCTTCATCTGGTCAAGGACCTTGAAGAAGTTCGCACCGACGCGATCCATCTTGTTGACGAATGCCAGGCGCGGCACCTTGTACTTGTTGGCTTGGCGCCAAACCGTTTCGGATTGCGGCTGCACGCCACCCACGGCGCAGTACACCATGCAAGCGCCGTCGAGCACGCGCATCGAACGTTCCACTTCAATCGTGAAGTCGACGTGGCCCGGGGTGTCGATGATATTGATGTGATGTTCATCGAAATTGCTGGCCATGCCTTTCCAGAAGCAGGTCGTCGCAGCCGACGTAATCGTGATGCCGCGCTCTTGTTCTTGCTCCATCCAGTCCATGGTTGCTGCGCCATCGTGAACTTCACCAATCTTGTGGTTCACGCCTGTGTAAAACAGGATGCGTTCAGTGGTCGTGGTTTTGCCGGCATCAATGTGCGCAGAAATACCAATGTTGCGATATCGGTCAATCGGAGTAGTGCGAGCCATATTCAGTCCTAAATCTTTATAACGTACAAAACCGAGCTAACATTTTTGCAATGCGCCCGGCTTTGACACAATCTATTTAAAGGCTGCTGTGATCAATTACAGCCACCCAATTCATCAGAAGCGGAAATGCGAGAACGCCTTGTTCGCATCTGCCATGCGATGAACTTCATCGCGCTTCTTCATTGCGCCGCCACGGCTTTCTGCGGCTTCAATCAACTCACCCGCCAAACGCTGTGACATCGATTTTTCACTGCGCTTGATGGCCGCTTCACGCAACCAGCGCATCGCCAGCGCCTGACGGCGCACTGGACGCACTTCAACAGGCACTTGATAGTTCGCGCCGCCCACGCGACGGGACTTTACTTCAACCATTGGCTTGGCGTTATTTACCGCCGCCATGAACACTTCCATCGGATCCTTGCCGGATTTGGACTGGATTTGCTCGAATGCATCATAGATGATGTTTTCTGCGACCGACTTCTTGCCGGACAACATCAACACATTGACAAACTTTGCGACATCAACACTGCCGAATTTCGGATCGGGCAGAATTTCACGTTTGGGGACTTCGCGACGACGAGGCATCTTTACTTCCTTTCTCTCTTCAGTTGAGCCGCTTTCGCAGGCTCGCGGCACGCCATCATGGCGTCCACTTACTCGGCCATTCGGCCGACACCATCACCCGGCAAGCCGGATGAACATTTAAAATTACTTCTTGGCTGCAGCGCCCGGCTTAGCACGCTTGGCACCGTACTTCGAACGCGCTTGCTTGCGGTCCTTCACGCCTTGCGTATCCAGCGAACCACGCACCATGTGATAACGCACACCCGGCAAGTCTTTCACACGACCGCCGCGCAACAGCACGACGCTATGTTCTTGCAGGTTGTGGCCTTCACCGCCGATGTACGAAATGACTTCAAAACCATTGGTCAAACGTACTTTGGCAACCTTACGAAGTGCCGAGTTCGGCTTCTTCGGCGTGGTGGTATACACACGCGTACAAACCCCACGCTTTTGGGGGCTGTTATTCAGCGCCGGGGACTTGCTCTTTACAGTAACAGAGGTCCGCGGACGGCGAATCAATTGATTGATGGTTGGCATCGATCTAAATCCAACAAAAATACGACGTTGATAAAAAAGCCCAGGCAAAAACCTTGGACAAAAACCTATTTCGACAGTCGGCAGGCGTTCAGCCCTTGCTGTAGAATCACACCCTCGCTGCGCTTTTGCAGAAAACGTGTAATATGCTTGAAACACCAAGCCCAATATCGAGAACCGTAGATTTTAACTTCTATTCATTGGGTCGTCAACCAGCCTTTCCGGTCAACGTCTGCGGCCACTCAGGAATGTTTTTATCATGACGGCCCACAAAATTGCCTCATTGCTAAATCGCATCACATCTCGCTTTCCTTCGATGTCTTCTTTATTTTCCGTCAACAACTCGTTGATTTTGGCCAGTTATCTCTTCCTCTCGGCCGCCCCGTTTTTTCCTTATATTTTTGGCAAATCCATTGCCAATCCCGCCCACATTCTCGGCGCGGAGATTTTTGCCTGGCTGTCGGTCTGGGCCATTTTCAAGCGTCCGGCCCGCTTTCACTGGCTGCTCATCCCGGCTTTTCTGGCCATTCCAACGAATATTTATCTGAATATTTATTATGGCCAGGGTGTCACGCCGCACCATCTTGGCATCATCGCCGAAACCAACCCCGCTGAAACCGTAGAGTTTCTTGGGGGGAAAATTTGGTGGCTGCTTATTGTCATGATCGCTGTTTCGGCATGGTGGTGGGGTGTTTGGCGACTAGCCCGAAAAACCCGTGACCTGGATTGGCATCACCCCCCTTCACGCTGGCTCATGGTGGGGGTGATGGTCGTCGCTATCGGTTTGGGAACCTATAGTCACACCTTTGGCGTTGAACCCGCCCCCAAAACCGACACCGCACAAACGGATGGTAGCGCCTTGGCCAACGCCACAGATGAGGCCGAAGAAGAGGAAGATGCGGAGGAGGGCGATGAAGCCCTCGCAGCCGACGACGCCAGCGCGAACTGGCTCAACTTGCCAAAATTACCAAATTGGATGGCCGTACCGGTCGAGCGAGACACTCTGGGCGACACCTGGCCTTTCGGCCTGGCCCTCCACTTTTACGATTTCTGGGCGGAACGCCAATATTTGTCTGAGCTCAACAGTAAAAACCATAACTTTGCTTTCGGGGCAAAACAGGCGTTCGGAACGGAACACCCCCAAGTCGTCGTGCTGATCATCGGCGAATCCACCCGTTTTGACCGTTGGAGCCTCAACGGCTACAAGCGTGACACGAACCCGTTACTCAAAAAAGAAACCAACCTTGTCAGCCTGCAAGATTTGATCACGCCTGTCTCCGCAACGCGACTGTCCGTGCCGATCATCATCTCCAGAAAGCCTGCGCGACAAAGCCTGACGTCCGGCTTTAACGAAAAATCTTTGCTGACGGCGTTCAAGGAGGCCGGCTACAAAACTTACTGGATCTCCAATCAGATTTCGTTCGGCCAGTTCGACACGCCCGTTTCCGCCTTCGCAAAAGAAGCAGATGTCGTCCAATTTATGAACCTCGGCGGCTATACCGATGGCTCAAACTTTGACGATATCTTGATCGAACCCATGCAAAACGCGATCAAGGATCCTTCCCCCAAGAAACTCATCGTGTTGCACACGCTTGGCAATCATTGGAACTACAGTCAGCGGCATCCCAAAGAGTTCGACAAATGGCAGCCCTCCCTCTTCGGCATCGACAAACCGGAGTACACGGATACGGCGCTCAAGCCGCAGCTGCACAACAGTTATGACAACTCGGTTCTCTACACCGACTGGTTTCTTTCGCGAGTCATCGATAAACTGAAAAACGCTGGGGTCATGAGCTCCATGTTCTTCGTCGGGGACCATGGACAAGTCTTGTATGACGGCAAATGTGAACTCGCCTTCCACGGCCATAACACCAAGTACGAGTTCCATATCCCGGCCCTTGTCTGGTACTCCGACGCATTCAAAGCGGCAAACCCCGAAAAAGTCGCACAACTGCACCACCACCGAAAGGCGAAACTTTCAACCGAAAACGTTTTCCACACCTTGCTCGACATGGCGAATGTCCAGTACTCCGATGAAAAACTGGATCGCAGTTTCGTCAACAGCAAATTCCGTCGTTACCGTCGTTACGTGGATAGTTACGGCTGGACGAATTACGACAACGCCGACTTCCAAGGCGATTGCAAGGAAGTGATCGATCGCGGCAAGCCGCTGGCGCAGAAATAGCCCCTGCTGACCGGCGTGCTGTACGCCGGAGCCGCATTTTTTATTCCAAACGCATCATTCGGCAAACACGCAAGCCTCGCGGCCTATTTTGTCGCGACGCTTGCGCAGTCATTCCCCCTCGTCAAGCACGCCGATTTCACGCCACTTCAATAAAACAAAAGGCTGACGTCGGTTTGACATGCGACAAAACGTCTGGCGCGTACTCGTCCTATGTTAAAGATTCGCTCTCCAGCCCGTGCTGGGCCCCGCCACCTTCAGGAGGAATCCCATGCAAAAACCCCTGCGCCTTTCACTCATCTGCCTGGCCGTCTTGCTGCTCCCCACCCTCGTCCCGGCGCAAACACACCCGCACCAGCAAAGATCCCAGCATGTGCGCGCCGGCGATCAGCGTGCGCACTGGCATGGCGACATCCGGCAATTTCACTCGCGCGATTATTCCCGCTGGCGCGGCGGCAAGTGGCATCACGGAACCCACGATGGGCGAACAGGATGGTGGTGGATTGTCGGGCTGTCCTGGTATTACTACGCGGCGCCCATTTATCCTTACCCGAACCCCTATTATCCCTCGGCGGTCATTTATCCCGAAGGCGTAGCGCCAACCTATTTGTACTACTGCCCCGACCCCGCGGGCTACTATCCCTATCAATCTTATTGCCGAGTCGGATGGCAATTGGTACCGGCACCTTGAACATGCTCGCTCCTGACAAAAAAACGGCACCCGGTTTCCCAAGGTGCCGTTTTCGTTTCAAGGCTTTTTGAATCAGGCTTCAGGATTGGACGTCGGCTCCGTCGGCTCGATGGCTTGCAGTTCGGATTGCATCAAAGCGATCTGCGCTTGCTTCTCTGCTTCCAACATAGCCGCACGTTCTTCCAGCTCCCAAGCGCCCTTCTGCTTGCGCGCGCGGTGCATGGCGAGACCCGTACCGGCCGGGATCAAGCGACCGACAATCACGTTTTCTTTCAGGCCACGCAAGCTGTCGCGTTTGCCCATGATCGCGGCTTCGGTCAGCACACGGGTGGTTTCCTGGAACGACGCTGCAGAGATGAAAGAATCGGTCGACAGCGATGCCTTGGTAATACCCAGCAAGACATTGTCGTACGTTGCCGGACGCTTACCTTGCGCGATCACGCGATCGTTTTCATCCATCAATTCGGAACGCTCGACCTGCTCGCCCGTGATGTAGCTGGTGTCACCCGGATCGACCACCTGCACGCGACGCAACATCTGACGAACAATCACTTCAATGTGCTTGTCGTTGATCTTCACGCCTTGCAGACGATAGACGTCCTGCACTTCGTCGACAATGTAGCGTGCGAGCGCTTCGATACCGAGGAGACGCAGAATGTCCTGCGGGTCCGCCGGACCGTCCACAATCATTTCGCCCTTGTTGACGACTTGACCGTCATGAACCAGCACTTGCTTGTCCTTGGTAATCAGGAACTCGTGTTTCTCGGTATCGAGATCTGTGATTTCCAGGCGCTGCTTGCCCTTGGTTTCTTTACCGAACGCCACTGTACCGGTGACCTCTGCCAGCATACCGGCATCTTTCGGCGAACGCGCCTCGAACAATTCGGCCACACGCGGCAAACCACCGGTAATATCGCGGGTCTTTTGCGATTCGGTCGGGATACGTGCGAGCACTTCGCCAACCGAAACTTTCTGACCATCGCGCACCATCAGCAATGCGCCGATCTGGAAGCCGATGGTTACCGAATGCTCGGTTCCGGCAATCTTGACCTCTTCGCCCTTGTCATTGAGCAGCTTGACTTGCGGACGCACAGACTTGGTTGCAGGGCCACGACGTTTCGGATCAATCACAACCAGCGTAGACAAACCGGTTACTTCGTCAATCTGACGCGCAACCGTCACGCCTTCTTCGACGTTCTCGAACTTCGCCGTACCAGCGTATTCGCTGATGATCGGACGTGTCAACGGATCCCATGTCGCCAGCGGCATGCCCGCTTTCATGACCAAGCCATCGCGCACAGTCAGCGTCGCACCATAGGGCACCTTGTGACGCTCACGCTCACGACCGTTGTCATCCGTGATCAACACTTCGCCAGAGCGGGAAATCACGATCTGATCGCCCTTCTCGTTAGTAACGTAGCGCATCGTTGCGGCAAAGCGCACCGTACCGTTGGACTTGGCTTCGACGTTGGACGCCACAGCCGAACGCGACGCTGCACCGCCGATGTGGAAAGTCCGCATCGTCAGCTGGGTGCCCGGTTCACCAATCGATTGCGCGGCAATCACGCCCACCGCTTCGCCAACATTGACCAGTGAACCACGACCCAGATCGCGGCCATAGCACTTGGCGCACATGCCGTAGCGAGTTTCACAGGTGAGCGGTGTGCGAATCTTAACTTCGTCGATGCCGAGGCGTTCGATCTCTTCGACCATATCCTCGTTCAACAACGTGCCAGCTTCAATCAGGGTTTCCTGGGTTTCCGGATCAACGACGTCGTTTGCCGTCACCCGACCGAGAATGCGATCGCGCAGCGGCTCGATAATTTCGCCGCCTTCGACCAAGGCTTTCATCACAGCACCGTTCGTGGTGCCGCAATCGTCCTCGATAATCACGAGGTCTTGCGTGACGTCCACCAGACGGCGCGTCAGATAGCCGGAGTTCGCCGTCTTGAGCGCGGTATCGGCCAAGCCTTTACGCGCACCGTGCGTCGAAATGAAGTACTGTAAAACGTTCAAACCTTCGCGGAAGTTTGCGGTAATCGGCGTTTCGATAATCGAACCGTCCGGTTTGGCCATCAAGCCGCGCATACCGGCCAACTGGCGGATCTGTGCTGCCGAACCGCGCGCACCGGAGTCCGCCATCATGTAAATCGCATTGAAGGATTCCTGCGTCCCCTGCGAACCATCACGCTTGGTCACGGGTTCAACCTTCAATTGGTCCATCATGGCCTTGCCAACATCGTCACCGGTCTTGCCCCAGATATCGACCACTTTATTGTAGCGCTCGCCGGCGGTCACCAGACCCGAAGCATACTGTTGTTCGATCTGCTTGATTTCCTGTTCGGCTTCCGAAATCAACTTGGTCTTCACTTGCGGCACCAGCATATCGTCAATACAAATCGAAATGCCGGCGCGCGTTGCGAGTCGGAAGCCCGATTGCATCAACTGGTCCGCAAACACTACCGTCGCGCGCAAGCCGCAGCGACGGAAGGACGTATTGATCAGTTTGGAAATTTCTTTCTTCTTCAGGGCTGTGTTCAGCACGCTGAACGGCAAGCCTTGCGGCAGAATTTCGGACAACAGAGCACGGCCGACCGTGGTTTCATAACGCTTGATCGTTTTGACAAATTCACCGCTCTGCGGATCCTTCAGATATTCCGGAATGCGCACGGTCACGCGGCTCGCCAGCTCGACTTCCTTGTTGTCGTAGGCGCGCGTCACTTCGGAAACGTCCGGGAACATCATGCCCTCGCCCTTGCCGTTGATTTTTTCGCGGGTCGCGTAGTACAGCCCCAGCACGATGTCCTGCGACGGCACGATCGATGGTTCACCGTTCGACGGGAACAGCACATTGTTCGACGCGAGCATCAGAGTGCGCGCTTCCATCTGCGCCTCAATGGACAGCGGCACGTGAACCGCCATCTGGTCGCCGTCAAAGTCGGCGTTGAACGCCGCGCAAACCAGCGGGTGCAATTGAATAGCCTTGCCTTCGATCAGTACCGGCTCGAATGCCTGGATACCCAAACGATGCAAGGTCGGCGCACGGTTCAGCATGACCGGATGTTCGCGAATGACTTCTTCCAGAATATCCCAGACGATCGCCTCTTGTTGCTCAACCAGTTTCTTCGCGGACTTGATCGTCGTCGCCAAGCCCATCAATTCCAGCTTGTTGAAAATAAACGGCTTGAACAATTCCAGTGCCATCAATTTCGGCAAACCACATTGATGCAACTTGAGCTGCGGACCAACCACAATGACCGAACGGCCAGAATAGTCCACGCGTTTGCCCAACAGATTTTGACGGAAACGACCGCCCTTGCCCTTGATCATTTCAGCCAGCGACTTCAGCGGACGCTTGTTCGCGCCGGTCATGGCCTTGCCGCGACGACCGTTATCCAGCAACGAATCGACCGCTTCCTGCAGCATGCGTTTTTCGTTGCGCGTGATGATTTCCGGCGCGCGCAGTTCCAGCAAGCGCTTCAGGCGGTTGTTGCGGTTGATCACGCGGCGATACAAATCATTCAAATCGGAAGTCGCAAAACGACCACCGTCCAGCGGTACCAGCGGACGCAGTTCCGGCGGCAGCACCGGCAACACTTCCATAATCATCCATTCCGGCTTGATACCGGAACGCTGGAACGCTTCCAACACCTTCAGGCGTTTCGCATATTTCTTGATCTTGGCTTCGGACTTGGAGTCACGTAGTTCGCCGCGCAACTGATCCGCTTCGCGATTGATATCGATCGACTTGAGCAATTCGCGAATGCCTTCGGCACCCATGAACGCGGTAAAGTCGTCGCCGAATTCATCGTATTTGGCCTGATAATCGTCTTCCGACATGATCTGGCATTTCTTCAGCGGCGTCATGCCTGGATCGGTCACGACGTATGCTTCGAAATACAGCACGCGCTCGATATCGCGCAAGGTCATGTCCAACACCATACCCAAACGGGACGGCAGAGATTTCAGGAACCAGATGTGCGCAGCCGGCGAAGCCAATTCAATATGACCCATGCGCTCGCGTCGCACTTTGGCCAGCGTGACTTCCACGCCGCATTTTTCGCAGATGACGCCACGGTGCTTCAGGCGCTTGTACTTACCGCACAAGCACTCGTAATCTTTGATCGGGCCAAAAATTTTGGCGCAGAACAAGCCTTCGCGTTCCGGCTTGAAGGTGCGATAGTTAATCGTCTCGGGCTTCTTGACTTCCCCGTACGACCACGAACGGATTTTTTCCGGCGACGCCAAACCAATCTTGATGGCATCAAATTGTTCATTTTGCTGAACTTGCTTGAATAGATCGAGCAGTGCTTTCATTTTTCACTCCGATTTAAGGGTGACAACCATTGACCTTGGGGAGCATCGTTTACGCGCACTTGCCGCGCAAACCGATGCTCGTCTGTGGCATATCCTTAATTACGTTCCAAATCGATATCGATGCCCAGTGAGCGTATTTCCTTCACAAGCACGTTGAAGGATTCCGGCATGCCGGCATCAATCACGTGGTCACCCTTGACAAGGTTTTCATACACTTTGGTACGGCCGCTCACGTCGTCGGATTTGACCGTCAACATTTCTTGCAGCACATACGACGCACCGTAAGCTTCCAACGCCCAGACTTCCATTTCGCCGAAACGTTGTCCGCCAAACTGCGCCTTGCCGCCCAGCGGTTGCTGCGTCACGAGCGAGTATGGGCCCGTCGAGCGCGCATGCATCTTGTCATCGACCAGATGGTGCAGCTTGAGCATGTGCATGTAACCCACCGTCACCGAACGCTCGAACGCTTCACCAGAACGGCCGTCAAACATCGTGACCTGATTCTTCGACGCCGTCATCCCCAAGCGCTTCGCAACATCATCCGGGTACGCGAGATCGAGCATGCGCCGAATTTCTTCTTCCTCTGCACCGTCAAACACCGGGGTCGCAAACGGCACGCCATCTCTGAGGTTGTTAGCCAACTCCAGAATCTCGGCATCCGAAAGTTGCTCAAGCTCTTCCTGCTTGCCAGACTCTTGGTAAATGGTATTCAGGAACTTCCGAACTTCGGAAATTTGCTGGTGTTCCTTGAGCATTTCGCCGATACGCAAACCCAAGCCTTTTGCTGCCCAACCCAGATGCGTTTCCAGAATCTGGCCCACGTTCATCCGGGATGGAACGCCCAGCGGGTTCAACACGATGTCGGCCGGCGTACCGTCTGCCATGAACGGCATGTCCTCCACCGGCACGATGCGCGAGACCACGCCCTTGTTGCCGTGACGGCCAGCCATCTTGTCGCCCGATTGCAAACGACGCTTGACGGCCAGATACACCTTGACCATCTTTTGCACGCCTGGTTGCAGCTCGTCGCCTTGCGTGAGTTTCTTGCGCTTTTCTTCGAACGCCATATCGAATTGATGACGTTTTTCGTTGATCGATTCTTTGATCGCTTCCAGCGCAGTCGCGGCTTCTTCATCAGAAGGGCGAATATCAAACCAGTGATATTTCTCCAGATCGGACAAATATTCCTTCGTGATCTTCTCGCCCTTGCCCAGCTTTTTCGGACCACCGTTGACAGCCTTGCCGACAAGCAGTCTTTCCAGACGATTGAAGGCGTCGCCTTCCACGATTCGCAACTGGTCGTTCAAATCGAGACGATAGCGCTTCAACTCGTCGTCGATAATCTGCTGTGCACGCTTGTCACGCACCAAGCCTTCGCGAGTGAACACTTGTACGTCGATGACGGTACCGACCATGCCGGATGGTACGCGCAGCGAGGTATCTTTCACGTCAGAAGCTTTTTCGCCGAAGATCGCGCGCAGCAGTTTTTCTTCCGGCGTCAATTGTGTTTCGCCGCGCGGCGTCACTTTACCGACCAGCACGTCACCGGCTTCGACTTCCGCACCAATGTACACAATACCGGATTCGTCCAAGCGCGCCAGCTGGTTTTCCGCCAAATTGGAAATGTCGCGCGTAATTTCTTCCGCGCCCAGCTTGGTGTCGCGGGCCACCACCGAGAGCTCTTCAATGTGAATCGAGGTGTAGCGATCTTCTTCGACGACTTTCTCTGAAATCAGAATCGAGTCTTCGAAGTTCAAACCGTTCCACGGCATGAAGGCCACGAGCATATTCTGTCCGAGCGCCAATTCACCAAAGTCGGTGGAAGCACCGTCAGCAATCACGTCGCCTCGTTCAACGCGATCGCCCACTTTCACGATCGGGCGCTGGTTGATGTTGGTGTTTTGATTGGAACGTGTGTATTTAATCAGATTGTAGATATCCACACCGACTTCGCCTGCCGCCGCTTCGTCGTCATTAACACGAATCACGACACGACCGGCGTCGATGTAATCCACCACGCCACCCCGCACGGCTTGCACTGTCGTACCGGAGTCCACCGCCACCGTGCGCTCCACGCCGGTACCCACCAGCGCTTTTTGCGGACGCAAGCAAGGCACGGCCTGACGCTGCATATTCGCGCCCATCAAGGCGCGGTTGGCGTCGTCGTGCTCCAGGAACGGAATCAGCGACGCTGCGACGGAAACAATCTGGCCCGGTGCCACGTCCATGTACTGAATGCGCTCTGGGGAGACCAGAATGGTTTCGCCGGCTTCACGCGCAGAAACCAGTTCGTCACACAGCTTGCCATCGTTGTCGATGGTTGCATTCGCCTGCGCGATGATGTAACGGCCTTCTTCAATCGCGGACAGGTAATCGATTTGATCGGTCACCTTGCGATCCACCACCTTGCGATACGGCGTTTCGAGGAAACCATATTCATTCAGCCGTGCGTAAAGCGCCAGCGAATTGATCAGGCCGATGTTTGGACCTTCTGGCGTTTCGATCGGGCACACGCGGCCATAATGCGTCGGATGCACGTCGCGCACCTCGAAGCCTGCGCGTTCGCGCGTCAAGCCGCCCGGGCCCAGCGCAGATACGCGGCGCTTGTGCGTAATCTCTGACAGCGGATTGGTTTGGTCCATGAACTGCGACAACTGCGACGAACCGAAAAATTCCCGGATCGCTGCAGAAATCGGCTTGGAATTGATCAGGTCGTGCGGCATCAAATTGTCCGCTTCGGCTTGACCAAGACGCTCTTTCACGGCACGTTCAACACGCACCAAGCCGGCGCGGAACTGGTTTTCCGCCAGTTCGCCGACGCAACGCACGCGACGGTTACCGAGATGATCGATGTCGTCCACTTCGCCCCGACCATTGCGCAGCTCCACCAGAATCTTGATGACGGCCAAAACGTCGTCATCGGAGAGCGTCATCGCGCCATCCAGTTGATCCAGGCCGATGCGACGATTGAATTTCATGCGGCCAACTGCAGAAAGATCATAACGATCCGCGTTGTAAAACAGGCCGTTGAACAAGGCTTCGACGGAATCTTCGGTCGGCGGCTCGCCAGGACGCATCATGCGATAAATGGCAATCTTCGCGGCCATTTGATCAGCCGTTTCGTCTGCTCGCAGCGTTTGAGAAATATACGCGCCTTGATCCAGTTCGTTGGTGTACAGCGTCAGAATTTCCTTGACGTTCGCTGCACGCAACTTCGCCAGCAAATCTTCCGTCAACTCGTCATTCGCTTTTGCGATGATTTCGCCGGTATCGCCATCAACGATATTTTTGGCCAATACGCGACCCAGCAAATATTCTTCTGGCACAGAAATGCGTTTGATGCCAGCCGCTTCGATCTCGCGCACATTGCGCGCATTGATACGCTTGTCTTTCGTGACCAGCACTTTGCCGGACTTGTCCGTGATGTCGAAACGTGCCACTTCACCGCGCAAGCGCTCCGGCACAAATTCCATTTCCCCACCTTCGGCGCGCAACTCAAAATTGTCGAAGACAAAGAAATGCTCGAGAATCTGCTCGTTGGTCATACCAATCGCCTTGAGCAGAATCGTTACCGGCATCTTGCGGCGACGGTCAACACGGAAAAAGAGCACGTCTTTCGGATCGAATTCGAAATCCAACCAGGAACCACGATACGGAATAATACGCGCCGAGAACAGCAGCTTGCCGGACGAATGCGTCTTGCCGCGATCGTGTTCAAAGAACACGCCGGGCGAGCGATGCAACTGGGACACGATCACTCGTTCCGTGCCATTGATCACGAACGACCCCGTCGACGTCATCAACGGCAATTCGCCCATGTACACTTCTTGTTCTTTCATTTCCTTGACCACGGGCTTGGTCGGCGACTCCTTATCCAGAATGACAAGGCGCACCTTTGCGCGCAACGGCGACGCATAGGTCAAGCCGCGCTGCTGACATTCTTTGACGTCAAACGGCGGATCGCCAAGCACATAGGAGAGAAACTCAAGTCGCGCAAAACCATTGTGCGAGACAATGGGAAAGATAGACGAGAAGGCCGACTGCAAGCCTTCGCTCTTGCGCTGCGACGGAATTTTGTCTTGCTGCAAAAAGTTGTGATAGGACTCGAGCTGGGTAGCCAGCAGGAACGGAACGTGGTGAACGTTTGCGCGCTTGGCAAAGGATTTGCGAATGCGCTTCTTCTCAGTAAATGAGTAGTGCATGGACACTCCGTTAAGGACAGGAAAGATGGAAAATTGAAACTTCGCTGCAAAAACCTACCGCCAACGAAAATTCAGTTTTCAACCCTCGCTTATTTCGTATACTTCAAATACACGGTTCAGAAAGTTCAGCGGAAATAATTCTGCTGGAACGCCAAATGAGTCAAGGCGGCACCTCCCATATGGAAGGTCCCGCTCTTTGACTTCACTTTTAAAAAGAAACACTCGCGGGCCGGAATTACTTGATTTCGGCCTTGGCGCCAGCTTCTTCCAGTTTCTTCTTTGCTGCTTCTGCATCTGCCTTCGGCAAAGCTTCCTTGACTGGCTTCGGTGCAGAATCCACCAAGTCCTTGGCTTCCTTCAGACCCAAACCGGTGATCTCGCGAACCGCCTTGATCACGCCAACCTTGTTTGCGCCGATTTCTGCCAGGTGAACGGTGAATTCGGTTTGCTCTTCTGCAGCTGCCGCTGCAGCACCACCACCAGCCGGACCGGCAACAGCCATAGCTGCAGCAGATACGCCAAATTTTTCTTCGAAAGCTTTTACCAGCTCATTCAGCTCCATGACGCTCATCGCGCCAACAGCATTCAGAATGTCTTCTTTGCTCATTGCCATTTGAAACTCCTAAATTTGATTCGATTAAACCATCTGATCGTTACTTGCACAGAAAGTGCCAAGCTTATGCAGCTTCGGCTTCTTTCTTCGCTGCCAACGCAGCCAGTCCACGTGCAAAGGCCGAAACCGGCGCTTGCATGACACCCAACAACTGTGCCAGCAATACTTCTTTGCTTGGAATACTGGCCAACGCAACTACGCCTGCTTTATCGAGCGACTTGCCGGCGAAATTGCCTGCCTTAATGACCAACGCATCGTTCGTTCTAGCAAAGTCGCTGACGACTTTTGCCGCTGCTACGGCGTCTTCCGAGATCGAATAGATCAACGGACCGGTCATTTCAGAAGCGAGGCTTGCAAATGCTGTACCTTCTACAGCGCGACGTGCAAGCGTATTTTTCAATACGCGCATGTACACACCCTCAGCACGAGCTTTGGCACGAAGTTGTGTCAAGTGACCGACCTGGATGCCACGGTATTCGGCCAATACGATCGTTTGCGCTGAAGCCACCTTGGCGGAAATTTCAGCAACGACGGCCTTTTTGTCATTCAGATTGAGACCCACGGTCAACCTCCAAAAATGATGCTTGGTTTAACCACCACCTTGCATCGGTTCAAACACGGTGTCCAACGTTAGGAGTTCAGCTCTGGCGAACCAGCTCAAAACTGCGAAACTGTTTGGGCGCACCATCTGCGCTGGGTACAGACCTCTGTAATTAACACCATCCGCCGACTGCTCAGATGCTGCCCAACGGTCTTTGACTGCCTGAACCTTCCTCGATACTTTGATTCTGGTTCAGCCCAAAGTCTTGCCTCGCACTATCTCAGTGCGAGGACTTCATTCTTTACATCAAGCCGACAACGTCGCCTGATCCACACGCACACCCGCCCCCATCGTCGAGGAAAGCGAGACCTTGCGCAAATACTGACCCTTGCTGCTCGTCGGCTTGGCCTTGGTCAATGCATCAATCAAGGCCATCAGATTCGTCTTCAGCGCTTCGTCGGTAAATGACTTGCGGCCAATCGTCGCGTGAATGATACCGGCGCGATCAGTACGATACTGCACTTGACCAGCCTTGGCATTCTTGACAGCGGTGGCCACGTCCGGCGTTACCGTACCAACACGCGGATTCGGCATCAGGCCGCGCGGGCCGAGAATTTGGCCCAAGGTACCGACGACGCGCATCGTGTCCGGGGATGCGATCACGATATCGAATGGCATGTCGCCGCCCTTGATACGCTCAGCCAGATCTTCCATGCCAACGATATCAGCGCCTGCAGCTTTGGCTTGTTCAGCCTTGTCGCCCGTTGCAAAGACGGCGACGCGTACGGTTTTGCCAGTACCCTCAGGCATGACGACTGAACCACGAACCACTTGATCAGATTTGCGCGGATCGACGCCCAATTGCACCGCAACGTCAATCGACTCGTTGAATTTTGCTGTGGCACATTCGCGAACAATCGCGATGGCATTTTCAAACGGATAAACTTGGTTGCGATCCACTTTTGCCTTGATCGCCTTGGCACGTTTCGATAATTTCGCCATGATTAACCCTCCACCGTAATACCGATCGAACGCGCAGAGCCCGCGATCGTGCTCACCGCAGCATCCATGTCGGCTGCCGTCAGATCCTTCATTTTGATCTTGGCGATCTCTTCAGCTTGTGCGCGCGTGATCTTGCCAACCTTGTCTACGTGCGGCTTGGCAGATCCTTTTTGAATGCCCGCTGCTTTCTTGATCAAGAAGGTCGCCGGCGGCGTCTTCATCTCAAACGTGAAAGACTTGTCCGCGAATGCGGTGATGACGACGGGAATCGGCATACCTGCTTCCAAGCTTTGCGTCTGCGCATTGAAAGCCTTGCAGAATTCCATGATGTTCAAACCGCGCTGACCCAATGCCGGGCCAATTGGCGGGGATGGGTTGGCTTTCCCAGCTGGAACTTGCAGCTTGATAAAGCCTACAATTTTCTTTGCCATGATGTTTCCTAAGTAAATGAGTCATAACGCCGTCTTTTCAGATCGAAGAGAATCGGCTCCTCTGCCAGATTTGATCATTGGGATCACGCCCTGGACTGGCGTTTACTTCAAAATCTTTAAGTTTTCTCGACCTGCCCGAATTCCAGCTCCACCGGCGTGGCACGACCGAAAATCGTAACTGAAACACGCACACGTGATTTTTCGTAGTTCACTTCTTCAACGTTGCCATTGAAATCTGCAAACGGGCCATCTTTGATACGGACGAGCTCGCCGACCTCGTACAAAATTTTCGGGCGCGGCTTGTCCACCCCGTCTTGCATTTGCTGCAAAATCTTGTCGATGTCTCTGGCAGGAACCGGCGTCGGCCTGTTCAGTTTTCCGCCAATAAAACCGGTCACCTTGTTGGTATTTTTCACCAAGTGCCAAGTTTCATCGGTCATTTCCATCTCGACCAGAATGTAGCCCGGAAAGAAGCGCCGTTCACTGACAGACTTCTGACCACCCTTGACCTCGACCACTTCTTCGGTCGGCACCAGAATTTCTCCGAACTTGTCTTGCATGCCAGCGCGATCAATGCGCTCCAGCAGCGCGCGACGCACGCTCTTTTCCATGCCGGAATACGCATGCACGACGTACCAGCGCTTATTGCCTGGCGTAGTGGATGCGTTGCCTTGCGATTCGACCTGCAAGTTTTCTTGCGCCTTTTCGCTCATTATTTTTTCCAGCCCAGGATCACGTCATACAGCACGAATTCGAGCACTTTGTCAGCACCCCATAAAAACAGCGCCATGATCAAAACGAAGCCAAACACGACCGCCGTCACCCGCAAGGATTCGTTGCGAGTAGGCCATACAACCCTTCTCGCCTCACGAATGGATTCTTGCGCAAAAATGATGAAATTCTTGCCCGCCGTGGATGTCCATGCCAACCCCGCAGCGACCACGAGCCCGACAACCAATACCGCCGCACGCACGGCCGTGGATTTACCTGACAAAAAGTAAAAACCCACAATGCCTGCAAACGCCGCAACGCATGCCAGCACTACCTTGATTTTGTCGCCAGAATTGCCGACGGTTTGTACGGATTGATTAGACATACAGATTTACTTTCTGTGTCCTGCACGCATTGGGTTGGCAGGGGCGGAGGGCATCGAACCCCCAACCTTCGGTTTTGGAGACCGACGCTCTGCCAATTGAGCTACACCCCTAGATTCCAATGCAAAAACCTGCTGGTATCACCTTATGCCGGGACATCCGGCATAAAGCCCTCAATATTACTCAATAATTTTGGCAACAACGCCGGCGCCGACGGTACGGCCACCTTCGCGAATCGCAAAGCGCAGACCTTCTTCCATCGCGATCGGGCAAATCAGCTTGACCGTGATCGACACGTTGTCGCCAGGCATCACCATTTCCTTGTCCTTCGGCAACTCGATCGAGCCAGTTACGTCCGTGGTACGGAAGTAGAACTGCGGACGGTAGTTGTTAAAGAATGGGGTATGACGGCCACCTTCTTCTTTGGACAATACGTAAATCTCGCCAGTGAAGTTGCTGTGCGGCTTGATGGAGCCCGGCTTGGCCAACACTTGACCACGCTCGACTTCTTCACGCTTCGTACCACGCAACAGCACGCCAACGTTGTCGCCCGCTTGACCTTGGTCGAGCAGTTTGCGGAACATTTCAACGCCCGTACAGGTGGTCTTGAGGGTGTCCTTAATACCAACGATTTCGAGTTCGTCGCCGACCTTCACGATACCGCGCTCAACACGGCCGGTTACAACCGTGCCACGACCAGAGATCGAGAACACGTCTTCGACCGGCATCAAGAAGGCGCCGTCAACGGCACGTTCCGGGGTCGGAATGTAGCTGTCCAGAGCTTCAGCGAGCTTCATGATCGATTGTTCGCCCAGCTCGCCAGCATCGCCTTCGAGGGCCATCTTGGCAGAGCCTTTGATGATCGGCAGATCGTCGCCAGGGAACTCATAACGGGAAAGGAGCTCACGCACTTCCATTTCAACCAGCTCGAGCAATTCTGCGTCATCCACCATGTCGCACTTGTTCAGGTAGACGATGATGTACGGCACACCGACCTGACGGGCCAGCAGGATGTGTTCGCGCGTTTGCGGCATCGGGCCGTCTGCTGCGGAACAGACCAGAATCGCGCCGTCCATTTGGGCTGCGCCGGTAATCATGTTCTTGATATAGTCGGCGTGGCCCGGGCAGTCTACGTGCGCGTAGTGGCGATTCGCCGTCTCGTATTCAACGTGCGCGGTGTTAATCGTAATGCCGCGTGCCTTTTCTTCCGGCGCAGCATCAATCTGATCGTAAGCCTTCGCCTCACCACCAAACTTCTTCGACAATACCGTCGCAATCGCTGCGGTCAGGGTGGTCTTGCCATGGTCAACGTGACCAATCGTGCCTACGTTCACGTGCGGCTTCGTCCGCTCAAACTTGCTCTTTGCCATTTTTGACTCCTAACGTTTTGATGAGTATGCCCAGGCACGCGCCCGACCCTCTTTTTATATTGCTTGCCTTCCGCCAACCAATACTTCTCAACCTGGTGCCCTTGACGTGGATTGAACACGTGGCCTCTCCCTTACCAAGGGAGTGCTCTACCACTGAGCTACAAGGGCCTTTCACGTATGCGCCCACTGCGGCGCACACAAAAACTGGAGCGGGTGAAGGGAATCGAACCCTCGTCATAAGCTTGGAAGGCTTCAGCTCTACCATTGAGCTACACCCGCCAGGGGCGACCGCTTCAGCCGCACAACTAACCTTTGGTGGAGGGGGCTGGATTCGAACCAGCGTACTCGTAAGAGGGCAGATTTACAGTCTGCTGCCATTAACCACTCGGCCACCCCTCCGCAAGGAACCTCGGATTATCGCCCCTTATTCACTCCGTGTCAACCCGACACACATATGGGCACACAATGAGACAAAAGCGCGATTTTCTCAAAATAATGGGGAGCACAATATAACCACACCGTTATTCTCAGTTAAGCAAAATAGGCAGCCGAAGGGTGCTATTAATAAAATTTGCGCCTCAATTCTCCTTTTCCGGAGGCTTGAGGCGCAAAGGTTTCTGGCGGAGCTGAGAAAGCTTATTTCTTGTAAATACCGCAACCAACAATGAGGTCTTCAAATTTCTGCAAATACATTGATTTTGGCTCCATTTGTTTGGATACAGGATTCAAGAACGTGTAATCCTGCCATCCGCCGCCCTTTGATTTGATAATTTCGACACGCTCGCGAATAAACAGCTTTCCGGCGCCATCCTTACCGTCAATCATGTCCTTACCGATGTTGCCCGGATTGGCTCCATGCGCCAGATTTTTACCATTCATGTCATAGACGACCACATAGAGATCTCTGTCCGTATAACCTCCGAAGGGGTTGTTCGCATCGGAAAAAGTCTTTTCTCTACCTTGCTCTTGCAGCGATGCGAGGGCCCGCTTCACGAGTTCAACCGCCTCATCCGCAGTTCCCATCTCGGTTGTTCTCAGCTTGAACAACTGGACTTGTTTGACCAATTCTGCCGTCTGACCTTGCAAGGATTCTGCGGCCGCAGCGGACTCTTCAACCAGCGCTGCATTTTGTTGCGTCACCTGATCCATTTGCGTGATCGCCTGATTGACCTGCTCAATCCCCTGACTTTGCTCGTTGCTGGCCTCCGCAATCTCCGTCATGATGTCGGTGACGCGTCTTACGCTCGTGACGATTTCCTGCATCGTTGCACCCGCCTGATCCACGAGCTTATTGCCAACATCGACCTTGCCAACGGAATCATCGATCAACCCCTTGATTTCGCGAGCAGCCGTTGCACTGCGTTGAGCTAGGCTGCGCACCTCTGTTGCTACCACAGCGAAGCCGCGCCCTTGCTCTCCTGCGCGAGCTGCCTCAACAGCTGCGTTGAGCGCCAGAATATTGGTCTGAAACGCAATGCCATCGATCACATTGATAATGTCCGCAATTTTCCGCGATGAATCGTGAATAGCCCGCATCGTCTCAACCACCTCAGCTACGACCTCTCCGCCTTTGACCGCGATATCAGACGCGCTGCCTGCCAATTGATTGGCTTGACGGGCATTCTCTGCATTTTGGCGCACGGTAGCTGTCAGCTCTTCCATTGAAGATGCCGTCTCCTCCAGTGAGCTCGCTTGTTCTTCTGTGCGAGAGGATAAATCCTGATTGCCCGAAGCAATTTCTTTCGAAGCATTGGCGATCGTTCCAGTCCCGTTACGTACATTCCACACCACGTTGGCCAAACCCAAAGTGATGCTGCCGATGGCTTTCTGCAATTTGCCGATTTCATCATTGCGTGTTGTTTCTTCACGAAGAGAAAGGTCTCCACTCGCGATTCGCTCGGCTAGTTCAGTCGCATGTCGTAGCGGACCAGAAACCATCGTCTGAATCACGTTATATATAACAACGCAAATGAAGACAACGCTTATTATTCCGCCTAGTGCAAAATATGCTCCCTGCTCGACCACACTCGCGTTTGAATACCAGATCACACCCGAAAAGACCCCAAATACAATAGTCACAAGCACGAAGATAAAAACAGTTAACTTTGCGCCAACATTTAAATCGCTCATATTTTTCATTATTGACCTCAACATTTCATTCGACCGCGTTATGTGTGGCTACGCCCCTGCGTTAATTTTATGAATATGTGTTGCTGGTAAATCCCCGGAAGGACATACCTAATATAGTTTTCGGCAGAAAACGCTTTTACTCTAGTTTCCTAAGTGTACCGTCGTCACGTGACAAATCAAATCGTTGAACACAAATGTAAAACCCCTCAAGTTGAGCGCTTAAGGGGGGGTGCGGTGAAGGAAACTTGGCAATCACGCACTTTTCTCATATGTAGCGCCATACGAAGCCCAGATTTCATGATTCAAGGGGAGACATGATGCCAACTTTCGAGAAGTTTGCCGATTAAAAGCCCCCCCAAGCACAACAAAAACAAAAACCACCGTTTTACCGGTGGCTTTTTCATCTTTCAGTGTATGAAAGCAAGCGCAACTGATTTCTGGACGTATCAGACACGAGCTCCGCGGAGTGTCATCGAGATTTGCTGATTTTGTTGGGGTAAAAAAAAAGCCCTAGCTGCATTAGCTAGGGCTTTTTCGTTGTAAGAGCCTGACGATAACCTACTTTCACACTGGTAATCAGCACTATCATCGGCGAGAAGTCGTTTCACGGTCCTGTTCGGGATGGGAAGGGGTGGTACCAACTCTCTATGGTCATCAGGCATAACTTGTAGGTTGTTTGCGTGGTGCTGCAAACAACGCAATCTTGGAAGAAGTAGAGAGTATTACTTAATCAGCGGGTCAGCTGAT